>NZ_AP041004.1:0-42746 GCF_055386305.1 Nitrosospira sp. TNL200 | reverse complement strand
CTCAGGTAAGCGACCTGTCTCCACTGATCGGTCTCTGCTCATTGCAACGGGCGTATTTATACGGTACCCAAGTGCGCGATCTGTCCCCATTGACCAGGCTCAGCTCGTTGCAGATGGTGGATGTCAGCGGTACCCAAGTGAGCGAATTGTCGCTTCTTGCAGAGCTCATTACCCTGCAAAATGTGGATTGCTCGGAGACTGAGATAAGCGACCTTTCGCCCTTGGCGCGGCTCGGGTCATTGCAGGTGTTGTGTTGCTCTAAGACTCAGGTAAGCGACCTGTCGCCCCTAGCAGGACTCGGCTCATTGCAGCAGCTGGATTGCTCCAAGACCCAGGTAAGCAACCTGTCGCCCCTGGCAGGACTCGGCTCATTGCAGCAGCTGAATTGCTCCAAGACCCAGGTAAGCGACCTGTCGCCCCTAGCAGGACTCGGCTCATTGCAGCAGCTGAATTGCTCCGAGACCCAGGTGAGTGATCTATCGCCCTTAGCGGGATTTGGATCATTGCTCTGGCTGGATTGCTCCGATACGCGGGTAACTGATTTGTCGCCCGTAGCGGGCCCCGGCTCAATGCTGCGGAGCCTATTTTCCAATAATTGTTCGCTGAATACAATTCCGCAAGGATTATCTCGTGTATCAACCCTTGAACAGCTTCATTTATATAAAACCAGAATTGTTGGTGTTCCAGCAGAGGTACTCTCTCAATATAATTATGATAATTGCCTTGATCTCTTCCGTGCTTATCTGCATGCGCTTGAATCTGGCTCGATAGAGGACACGGATGTAAAGCTCCTGATACTCGGGAATGGGCGCATCGGAAAGACGCAAATCTGCCGTCGGTTGCGCAGAGAGGAATATGACCCAAATATCGCGTCCACGCATGGGATCATCGTAAGTTCTGCTTCACTTCAACAATCCGAGGACAGACCGTCCGTGCTATTGCACTTGTGGGATTTCGGCGGACAAGACATTTATCATGGAACCCATGCGCTCTTCATGAGCGCTCGTGCCATTTTTATGCTCGTCTGGATTCCCGATGCAGAGATAGAGTCTGAATACGAGCACGATGGTCTGACATTCCGCAACCAGCCGTTGGGTTATTGGTTCTCTTATATACGCCACCTGAGTGGTTCGGATAATCCCGTCCTAGTGGTACAGACACAGTGCGAGCATCCAGATGATGAAATAAGGCATCTTCCTGTTACCGATGATGCGCTGGAGGGATTTCGTTTTTGCAAGCTATTGCAATACAGCAGTCTGAAGAATCGAGGCCGAGCCGCCCTGGATGAGTCCTTGCGCGAGGCGACAGACTGGCTACGAGCAGAACAGGGAACCAATCTGCTCGGCAAGGGATGGATGCGGGTAAAACTACACGTGGAGGGGCTGCAGGATGCGGATGCTGTTCTGCCACCAGAACAACGCCGATATCGTATCCTGAGCCGGGAGACCTTCGATGAGCTGTGTGCTGAGGGGAAAGGGGACGTCGAATCCCCCGAATACCTACTTCAGTACTTGCATGATTGCGGGACCGTGTTTTACCAGAAAGGCCTCTTCCAGGAGCGCATCATCCTCGACCAGGGCTGGGCGCTGGAAGCCATCTATACGATTTTCCATCGCGAAAAGTGCTACAAGCATCTGCGCTATTCACGAGGTCGTTTTTACCGTTCCCTGCTCGAAGATCTGGCTTGGCAGGCATATTCCGAAGAAGAGCAAAAGCTGTTTCTCGACATGATGTTGTCTTGCGGTGTCTGTTTCCTCCATCAGCAAGGCGATGAAGAGCGCGCGATCGAGTCCATATATATTGCCCCGGATCTCCTTCCGCATAAAGCGGACATTGAAGCCGAGCTTGCGGAAAGATGGGACGGATACCTTCCCACGGAAGAAGCAGTATTCGAGTACGAATTGCATCAGCCCGGCTTGCTGCGCAGCTTTGTTTCAGCGATAGGTAATGAGGCAGGGCTCAATGCATTGTACTGGAAGGGCGGCATGTACCTGTACGAACATACATTCCGCAGTCGCGCCTTGATTGAACAGGAGTCGCGAGACGGTTGGCGAGGTAGGATTCGACTACAGACCCAAAATGGCGATGCCAAGTCCCTATTGTCGCGGCTGACGCAAAGATTGATGAGCGAGCAGGAGCAGTGGGGAGTGCGCCATCTGGAATCGACGAGTACCGTGCCGTCTCAGCCGAAGTACGATACGCTACCACCATCCCCTGAATCCACTTTTCCAAAACTCAAGTTCACCCTAGAACCGGGGTTAGCACCTGACTATTGCATCTCCTATGCCTGGGGAGACGAGACCGAGGAAGGCAAGAATCGCGAAAACATTGTTGACAAACTTTGTGCTGAAGCAGAAAGCCGTGGTATCCGCATTTTGCGCGACAAGAGCGCCTTGGGATTGGGGGACAGTATCCCGGCATTTATGCAAAGTATCAGTCGAGGGAAGCGCGTATTTATCGTGCTGAGCCAAAAATATTTGCAATCCTCCAACTGCATGTTCGAATTATGGGAGATTTGGCGCAATAGCCGTCTGGACAAGGATGAGTTTTTGAGTCATGCCCGGATCTATGCGTTGCCCGACGCGAGGATCTTCGGAATGGACGCGCATATAAAGCACATGAAGTATTGGAATGAAAAGTTCGCTAAATATACTGATGATGTCCAGTTGCTAGGTGAGCCGCAGTTGGTGGAATATGCCCGGATTAAACAATATGTTCATAATTTAGGCGCAATTCTTTCCGCGATTGAAAGTACGGTTCTGCCGCGAAACTTTGATGAGTTGGTGAAATATGGACTGGATGACCTGAAGCGACCTCCAGCTGAAGCTCATTAAGCTTTTCTATGTCTTATATCGCAGCTATTTTTTAGCGAAGTCTTTGTAATCTATTATCGATAACGTATTTTATCAATAATAAACCATGCGCGAGCTTGTCCCGATTCAACGCCCTAGAAATGATGGTTACCAATCGTAAACCGTGAAAGAAATTTATCTCATCTTCGCTTGTTTTCTTCCTTTCTTCATCTATAAATATAAGTATTCGAATGTACTGTACTGGTAAAGCGTTTCCGGCTTTATCGCGCGCCGCCACAGGCTGCTCAAGCAGTGTTTGAGGCTTAGTGTTTCCAGTGTCTGCGGGCCACTTTTTAAAAGCTGAAAATTTTAGTTAAAGTTTTTATATCCTATATCATCCGCGATACCGCCGTGATTCTTCCGCTCGTCGAGGCCCAGCCCGCCGGAGCGGCCGTCTCTTACTCTTATGATAAATGGTGGCGTAAAAACTTGATACTAACGAATCTAGAACGGCAACAGCGTCCACAGTAGGGTATTTCGTATTTTTAAACCAACGATCTTCCGTTGCGACCGTCAAACATTTCTCTGAAGGAGCACTTATGACGCACTCCGAGAGTGGAACAAGTCGTAATGGTGATTTACAGGAAGCTCTTTCAATCGCAATTGCAACAGCCTTATCTAAGAAAGGACGCGCTGATCTACAGATTGACTGGAAACTGGAAGAAGTTTGCGGCATCCAGGGGGGAATTGCAGGTGTCTCAAAAGTCACAGTCAAAATAGCCTATTCTTAAAATTCGTAAACATTTTCAGTTGTTCATACCGCCAAGTCAAAAGAGAGATATGTCTTATTAATAATGATTACTATTCACATCACTATAAGGAGGGCATTCATGAAACACATGGGTTTATTTGATGCAACAGTGGACCCCATACGTCCCGGTGGACTCCCCGAACATGAGATCGACGATCTGCTGAAAAAAGGTTGGACTCGTGAAGTCACTGTCAAGGAAATTCCTGACGCATATTTGATGTTCGCTGATTCGGATTTGCCAGGTGGCATGACCGTGCGCAGGGTATCAATTCCATCTAATACAAAATTTCTAAAGAATACTGAGAAGAAAGTTGTTTTGGTGGAAAGCTGTGGAAATCTGGGCGGTCTCTGGGGTGATTGAATCTAATTTTTTATTCTCCACTTAGCACTTATGGAGCATCTCTTTCAGATCTTTGCTTTGCCCTTATAAGAACAGCGGAGGCTTATCTTGGATGAGAAGATTGTAATTGACCTAAAGGGAATGAACCTAAACAAAGAGGAGACGGAGGCATTGCAGGAGCACCTCAAACAACAACTCGTGGAATTTCTAAAGAGCGGCGCCATGAGGCCTGTTGATAAGATTGTTAGTCTTGGACCAGGATGGGTTGGGATAGAGGCTTAGCCAATGACCATTTCGAAGGTAGCTTGTCCCAGTTCGCCACAACATCTAGCCAATAACATCATCGGCGTCTTCGATCGAGAGGGTACACTTCGCTTTCTGCCGTTCCGCCTCACTCCCTTCGACACAAGTAATGCGGAATCAACGATACGTTTCTCGACAGATTGTATTAGCAGGAGATGCAAGCACTGGGTCGGAAATAAATGCGAGTGGCCTGAAACGCTGCTTCGTGATCTACCCAGTACAGGCTCATATGTAGAAGCCAACTGCAACATCAAGGATATTTGTCGTTGGCGAATGCAGGAAGGCCAACAAATCTGCGAGAAGTGTCCGAAAGTTGTGGGAACAATTTCCTTCCCTGACTGACGTCTTCCCAGCACGGTGTTCTGATTACAGCTAAAAATGGGGGGAATACCCATCCACTTCCTGCTCAAAATTGACCTTTACAGCCATCGTTGCACTCGTTAAGGGTGCAACACCTCTTCATTTATTACTTATCTTTAGGGGCAGTAACGCAAGCCGACCAATTCCTTTCTCAAAAGAGCTGCCGCAGCTTCGGCAAGTTCTCTACTTCTAAGACAATTAAGGCGGCAGACATCTTGATTCTATCTTAAGATTTGCAACAGTTTCTTTGTTAAGCTCCAGAAATTCATTATGTGTTTTAGGATTTTTGAATCCAATCCTTGCCGATCCTACCGTTGCTGGACTTATTGCCCCAGGACGCCTTAAATAATCTAGAAAGGCTTCAACGCTTTCATAATTAGCAAAACAAAGATTGGAGACGTCACTGTTTCCTTCACGCTGAACTGCAATCATTTCACGTCCTTGCAAAGAGTCTGCTAAACCATAACTTTGATGCTTCAAATGTTCTGCGGGAAGCATGACGAATGAATGTGTTACACGCTTGGTTATTAATTCAACGAAGTCATCTCTCTCCTGATAGCTTTCATCCCCCTTAACAACGTGACGAATGGTATAAGTTAAGGTAACCGTACCTGTAACATTTTCTAGTCCTCGTGGCTCCTTCGCTAACTGCGTATTCAATATCAACTTCTCAGGTTTTATCCACTTGTCGTTATTTTTTGTTTTTATAGAAAAAAATCTGGGATAAGCTGTGAATTCAGGCTTCGGTGTAAAGGTGGCATGCAACAAGACATTACCTACTAAATTCAATCCGATTCCTCCATGGCGGAAAATCTTTATACTTTGCTTAATTGGATCGAATATTGGAGTGACGTCTTCAAGTCGCAGTGAAACATCCATTTCATCCGCATTAATAGATTGGATAGATGCTTTACCGGTAACGGCAGGTAAAGTTGGAGATGAGGGAGTGCCAACGTCAAGTTCCACTCCTTTTTGGATGTTTGTTTTAAGGATACCCGCACTGATCGTATTATAAATTGTCTGTACAGCAGTCCATGAATCAATGTTAACTTTGTCAAATGTGATCTCAACTTCTGTTCGCTCAAGCCTATCTGCAGGAATGAGAGGTCCTATATCTGATACGGTAATTATCAGTGTGCCCTTAAATGACGTAGTATCTAGCTGTACGGATTCATCGGACTCATTTTTGATTTTTTGAGAAAATTCCCTCCGCAATTCTTCATTCGTTTTACTCTTCTTCGATAAAGCATTGATATAAGCTGCTTGTGCTTTTTCCGGTAAATCTGACCCTCTTTTCGGGTTAACTACGGATTCAGGGGCGAGATTAAATATGACGCTAACGTCCATTTCGGGCGTCTGTTCATTGCATCTATATTTACCAATAGTACATTTTTCGTAACGACCAACCACTTTGGGTGAGAAACAGCCCGAAACAAAAAGCGGGAACACGAGAGAAATTACCGCAGCTCTAGCCAAGCGTCCGCACATCATATATAGCCCCCCGGTCATAATAGTTATTGCGGAGGTTTAAAATTGATACTACCTCTAACATGGTTATTTCATAATTTGCTGCTAAAGGATTCCATACGATCTCGTCGTGGTGACTCGTTATCGCACGGAGTTCCTCTTGTGTTTCTTTTAGTGCAGTGAAATACAATCTTTCATTTCCTGGCTGAATATTCCTGTCCAAGATAAGACCATAGGTCGGCATGTAATTCTCCGTTAGCTGATTCAATCGTTATATATATGGTTGTTCTATTGACGTCTCCTGAGTGACTGGTCTTTCTTTCAGATCTCGCATCTTATACGTGCTTCCTGATCGGATGAACCGCCCCGAGTTTCATGGAGGCTGTTTGGTTTAAGTTAGACTTCTACCGTAGCCTTTTGGGCTACACTAAGTATCGTTATCCCTGCGCCCGAGAAAAGCCATTCTTTATTCTTATCGAGCCACTTAAACATAATAGGGGTCATCCTAGAAAACGGGTAGCCGTCATATATATTGGGTTAGCGGCTGAATCAACTGCTCGCCCTGGTTCGCTACTTTTCCCACCGCTGACGATACCGGCCATGCCTGCATCTGCTGCGCGTCATAAGGCTTGAGCAGGGCAAGCAAGACATCGTCCGACTTGTAGTCCGGATCAAGCCAGGCCTCCCAGGCATCAGGCGACAAAATGACCGGCATCCGGTCATGGATCGGCTGCATCAGCGCATTGCATTCGGTCGTGATGATGGCGCAGCTGTCGATGGTCTCCCCGGTGTCCTCTGCAAGCCAGGTACCCCAAATGCCCGCGAAGGATAATGGCGTGCCGTCCCGCGCGGAGATAAAATACGGCTGCTTGTGCTTGCCCCGGGGCCTGCCACTCGAAAAATCCGGACGCGGGAATGAGACAGCGGCGCTCGCGCAATGCCTGCCTGAACATCGGCTTGCCGGCCACTGTCTCGGCGCGGGCATTGTTCATTACCGGTATCTTCTTCAGGTCTTTAGCCCAGAAAGGGATCAGACCCCAGCGCATCATAGAGCCGATGCGACCACTTGCGGTTTCGCGCACGGTGAGGATATCCATCGTTGGCGCGATATTGTAGCGGGGCCGGAATTCGGGCATGGAGGAAGCGCGGTACCAGTCCGCCAGTACCGGATCAGGGTGATTCAGTCCGTAGCGTCCGCACATATTTCCGCTATTCTTCCAGAATAGATCATATTTTTTCATATTGCACCAGGCCGCATCCCATGGCAAACATTCTTGCGTTCCGCTCCACTCCCCAGCCGCGGCCTGCCGCGCCGTCCCCCATGCCCTGTCTCCTGCCCTTGCTGCTGCACCGCATTCCCGCGGGGTTCCCCTCCCCTGCCGACGAGTATGCGGAATCGGCGCTCGATCTGAATGCCTATCTGGTGCGCAACAAGACCGCCACCTTCTTTTTCCGGGTAATCGGCGACTCCATGACCGGGGCCAATATCCATGATGGCGATCTGCTGGTGGTGGACCGCTCCGTCGAGCCCCGGCACGGGCATATCGTGCTGGCCGTCATCAACAACGAATACACGGTCAAGCGGCTGCACCGCTTGAATGGCGTGATCGAGCTGCGCGCGGATAATCCCGCCTACCCTTCCCTTCGCTTCCAGGAGAATGACGAGGTTCAGATATGGGGCGTGGTGACCGGCGCGGTATCGCGCTTCGCGGTATAGCCATGCCGGCATCCGGCGAGACGGCCAGCCAGCAGATATTCGCGCTGGTGGACGTCAACAATTTCTACGTGAGCTGCGAGCGGGTGTTCAACCCGTCCCTGGAAGCCCGTCCGGTGGTCGTGCTCTCCAACAATGACGGCTGCGCGGTGGCCAGGTCCAACGAGGTCAAGGCACTGGGCGTGAAGATGGGCACGCCCTGGTTCCAGATGGAAGCGCTGGCCAGGCAGCACGGCATCGTGGCGCTCTCTTCCAACTATGCGCTCTACGCGGACATGTCGAGCCGCGTGGTGTCGATCCTGCGCGATTACAGCCCCAACGTGGAAGTGTATTCCATCGACGAGAGTTTTCTCGGCTTGAACGGGCTGGATAAGTTATGGCCGTCTTTTGCCGACATGGGGCAATCCATGCGCCAGCGCGTGTTGCAGTGGACCGGCCTGCCGGTGTGCGTGGGCATCGGGCCATCGAAAACGCTGGCCAAGCTCGCCAATCACATCGCCAAGAAAAATCCCCGCTTCAATGGCGTGTGCGACCTTGCCGCCATGCAGCCGCCAGAGAGGGACTCCTTGCTGGCCGGCATCGAGGTCGGCGAAGTATGGGGCGTGGGCCGCCGCATCGAGGCGCACTTGCAGGCAGCCGGAATCCGGACAGTGAAGGATCTGCGCGCTGCGCCTTCGGCCTGGCTGCGCTCACGCTTCGGCGTGGTGATGGAACGCACGGGAAGCGAGCTGCGCGGGATTTCCTGCCTGGCGCTGGAAGAGGTCGCGCCTGCCAAAAAACAGATTATTGCGTCGCGCTCCTTCGGCCAGCCGGTTCATGCCCTGCCGGATTTGAGCGAGGCGCTTGTCAGCCACGCAAGCCGTGCCGCTGAAAAACTGCGCAGCCAGGACGGAATATGCAGCGCCATCCATGTATTCATCCATACCAATCCATTCCGCAGCCAAGATCCGCAGTACAGCACCAGTATCGTGATTCCCCTGCCCAATGCCAGCGCGGATACCCGGCTGCTGGCGCGCGCCGCCCTGTTCGGGTTGCAGAAAATCTATCGCCCGGGCTACGCCTACAAGAAGGCCGGCGTGATGCTGATGGGGATAAGCGATGCGCAATCGGCGCAGGGTTCGTTGCTGCTGGAACATGGCAAGGGGCAGCGATCGGAAGGGTTGATGAAGGCAATGGATGCCCTGAACCGGCGCTATGGGCGCCAAACCATCTCCGTATTTGCCTCGGCGGCGCCCAAGTCATGGGCCATGCGCCGGGAGAATATGTCGCCCTGCTACACCACCCGGTGGAGCGATGTGCCGGTGGTGCATGCTCGCTGAATCTGAGTAATCCATACTTTTTTCCGTTCAGCGCAGAATTAGTGCACAGGAAATTTTCCTTGCTATTATTAAATTGCTTATCCAGCATTTAAGTGTCAGGTAATAGATAGGATTGTCCTTCGCCAATTTGGCGCATCAACGGAGAGTGGGGAGGAAAAAATGAATCGTGGTTGGCTTTTTTTCACCGCCATCGTGGTGATCTGCATTCTCATGGCAGGCGTTGGGCTTGGCATGTATGAAATGGGAAAGTTGCCGAGGTATGATAGTTTTGAAATGACCAAATTGTTTTTTGCATCAGCAATCCTTGCCTTCTTGGCGTTCATTTTCATGCTTTCCATAATCGTGTATGCACTCGGTCCAGAGCCAGCACCTCCACCTACAGAATCGGCTGGAAAGATAATTTTCGATGCGTGCGCAAAGATAATCCCTCCGATTGTCACCTTAATAATCGGTTTCTACTTTGGCACAACCCAGGGGCCCAAAGATTCGAACTCTTTAAAAGAAAAACCAGCTACACAAATAATCACACCGGATAATCCCACGGAACCAGGCAAAGCCACATCGGGTAAGACCACGGAACCAGGAAAAGCCACACCGGATAAGACCAAGGAACCAGACAAAGCCGCACAGGATAAGACCAAGGAACCAGACAAAGCCGCACAGGATAAGACCAAGGAACCAGACAAAGCCGCACAGGATAAGACCAAGGAACCAGGAAAATAGTGTGATAGTCAGGTCGCAAGCCCCGGGATCGGGGCTTGGTTTCATGCCCATTATGACCCGCGCTACTTCATTCTGGTCTTGAGATTCCCTGGCAGCCAGCGCAGTCCGGATAACCTTGTGCTCGCGGCCTCGACCAGTTCGCCCTTTTTCATCTTCGTCATGTCCTGCGCGCTTTGAGGGGATGCCGCCTCGCCCACGACCTCAATAATCCGGTCCTTGGCTACGTGCGACAGGTAGTTCTCCGGCGTGGCTTCCCACCAGTCGGCCATGTCGAGGTCCAGGGCGCTCATGATGGCCGCCACGTCTTTCGATGGCACATTCTCCCTTCCTGCCACCGTATTCAATGAGACCGCCGTACAGAAGGCCAGCAGTTCGTGCAAGTCCACCTGGCCTTGCTCCAGCAGCCAGCCGAACAGGCTTTTGCCGCCCTGCCCTGCTTCATCGATACGTGCTTGCCAGTACTGCCGTTTTTCTTCCATTGCCTTGCCCGCCCTGCTCTGCTCGATGTTCTCTGCGTCCTGCATGAGATAGGAGCGCTCGATGCTGACCTGCACGATGCGGTTCGCCACATACCCCTTCGAGAAAACCTGCAATGCCATCCGATGCACGAGCGCCGCCAATGCCACTTCCGGCCGGTTCATGAGTTCCGCCTGGATGGCCGCGGTGCGGTGCGCCGTGAGCATGCGCGTGAGCTTTTCCGAATGCACGGGCTCTAGCATATCGTCGCCAGCGCCATTCATTCCTGCCCTCCCCTGCTCCCCATGCTCTCCATTCCCTCCATGCCCTCCATGCCCCTTCGGCAGCTTCTTCATGTCTTCCTTGCGGATCAGGCCCCGCTCGATGCGCAGCTCGCCATTTTGATCAACCGTCACCACGGCGCCGGCGATGGCAAGATCGTCCGGATAAGGGATAGCCAGCGATGCATCCAGCACATCCAGTTGGTCTTGAATGCGCTGCGCTTTTTCTTCGATTGCCTGGTACAGCTCCCCGCTGTCGTCCGCATCCTCGTCGTAGGCTTTATACTCGGGTTGAAGGGCTTCCATTTGCGCATCCAGTGCTTCCATTCTGGTGCGTTCCTCTGCGGTCGGCTCACGCCGGATGGTTCGGACATGGCCGAATTCAGCCCGGTCGGAATAGTCGAAGGTGGTGCGCACCTGGGCCCATGCATGGCCCTCGTCCTTGATGGATTCCACCACCTGATTGAGCTTTTCCAGGGCAAGCGATTCCAGCAGTTCGGCATCCTGCATGTAGCCTTCATCTTCACGTCCGAACAGATCGCGCCGTATCGATCCTCCTGCCGCCTCGTATTCCTCCACGCCCACGAACCGGGCAAGGGGGCTGGTGCGGATATTGATTTCGGTGTCGGTGATGAGCCTCCGGAAGGTCGGGCCATTGCGCTGCCATTCGGAAGTGCTGTTCCACAGCCGCTCCTGCAATGCGTGGTCCTCTGTCAAGGCCAATGCGGATATCTGCTCGAAGTTCATTTCATCGTCGGCATACAGCTGGAAGATCGCCGGGGAAACGTTGGCCAGCTTGAGGTAGCGCTTCACCGTCAGGGGGGAAACCCCAAAGCGCGGGGCGATTTCATCGGGAGAAAGCCCATTATCCACAAGGGCACGAAATGCCATCACCAGATCGGCGGGGTGCATGCCTTCGCGTCCGCTGTTCTCGGCAAGGCTTATCTCCAAGGCTTCTGCCTGTTCCACCACCCGGCACTCGACCTCATGATCTTTGCTTAAGCGGCCATCGGCAGTCAGCAGCTTCAACGCGGCCAGCCGCCGCCCTCCCGCGACTACCTCGAATCTTGCAGCTCCCCTGCCCTTCTTGCCCTGCGCGGTCACGGTCAGGTTTTGGATCAATCCTTGGGAGGCGATCAGGGATGCCAGCTCTTCTATGCCGCCGCCCGCTTTCTTGCGCACGTTCAGCGGCGACAGCACGAGGTTTCTGACCGGTACGCGGATGAGAGTGGTTTCAGTGGTATTGTTCATGTGTGATTCTCCTTTATCGTGAATCAAATAACAGAAATGAAAAGCCAGTGCAATGCACCGGCATGCAGTTCAGTATTCCTCGGGCAGCAGGAAGGTGGTCACGCTGCGGTCGGCTTCGGTGATGATCCAGAGCGTGTTATCCCCATGGCCTTCACAGGGCTTGGTGTCGTCGATGGCGTAGGCGGACAGAATCCGATTCCCTGCCTTCAAGGCTTCATTGTTCGTATCCCGGTCTTCCTCGCAAACACATCCCCAATCACCTCGCACGTGGCGGTTGAGGCAGCGGGCAAAAAACGGCATATCGCCTATGCTCATCGCTCCACGGGTCGCCACCACCTGTCCAAGCAGAAAAAGCGGATAGGCAACCTGATGCGCAGCTTGCTTCTGTACGGTTTGTTCCATGAAAATCTCCCGAATGAGTTGAAGGAAAAGAGGCTCCAAACCAGATCCTCTCGATCGGACTCTCCTTGCCTCGCCCCTGGGGGCGACGGGAGTGGGGAGACAGTCCTGCCCTCACGGGCAAGGGTTGGGAATGGGTGGGGTGGAAAGCCAGACAAACAGCGGGACAGTGGCTCCCCGCGTATTGCTTATCCCCCCACAAGTCCCCCTCGCAGAAGACTGGGGGGCATTGTGGGGGGATTGGCGCGGGAAGCACCGGACCGTGCCGGTGAAAAGTTTTAAAAGGGGTCAGACCTAGTGATTGCTGCGGCCGGCATCGCGCAGCGCTTCCGGATCACAGGCCATGACAGGCAAAGCGTACCGCCCGGATGGTTGGGCGGCTGGCGGGGCATGTGACAGCGGCAATCACGCAATAATTTTCTTGATCATGAAAATCTAACTATTCCTGGCCGTGCCTCTTGTCTTGATCAAGCCGGGAGGCGCGCACCCTCTTCCGGCTTATACCCGAATGAAGCCCTACCTGTCAGTAAGCAGGTGAATTGGTGAGAGTGGATGAAGCGGAGGGTTAAGCGTGGGGGTAAGTCGTGATTGTCAGCGTGACCGGGCAGTTGACGCTGCTAGACGGGTATTTGCAAAAGGGATCGTTACCGCATGGCCGGGACTCCAGGCCCGGTGTGCGGAGCACATAGAGCCCGGCTCGCTGACTATTGTGAGCGGGTTTGCGCTCATAAAATTCGCAGCAAACATCTGTATAGATTGTTGTGCAAATTTTACTTAAAGTCTTGACAATAGATAGCTATCTAGCTAATCTAGCTATCCAGATAGCTATTTGGGTAGCTATCTGGATAATATATTAATATGGATAGCTAGCTAGCTAGCTATCCTTTTTCTAGGATCTTACATATGCCAACCATAGTATTTGCATCGAGCAAGGGCGGGGCAGGTAAAACAACTGCCGCCATAGTTCTAACATCCGAATTCTCACGTCAGGGCGCTGATGTAACCCTTATTGATGCAGATCCAAATCAGCACAGTGCGAAATGGGCACTGAAGGAGGGTTGTCCTACCAATATTTCACTTGTCCAGAATACAACCGAGGAAAGCATAATAGATGACATCGAACAGGCAGAGGCAAAAACCGCTTTTGTATTGGTTGACCTGGAAGGAACGGCAAGCATGGCTGTAGCAAGTGCCATAAGCAGGGCAGATCTGGTCATAACACTTTGCCAGGGTTCACAGGACGATGCGGACGAAGCAGCCAAAACGATAAAACTCATAAAACGTCAGTCAAAACTCCTGCAACGTCCTATCAAATATTCTGTACTCATGACCCGCACTAACCCGGCCATTACCCCGCGAACGCTACGCCACATCCTGGGTGAATTTGAATCAGCAGGAGTACATATTTTTTCAACAAGCCTAATTGACCGTGAAGCCTTTCGGGCAGTGCGCTCATTTGGCGGTACTGTAAATGACTTAAACCCAAAAGAGGTTTCGGGTATAGAAAAGGCGGCACAAAACGTACGTGAGCTGGCTGTGGAGGTCATAGCAAAGCTAAAGGAGGGAAAGCAGGAAAGGAGTATCGCAAATGGGTAGCGAACGAGCGGGATTGAATTTGGATGAGGATCTCGATTTAACGGACTTTACGCCGAAAGTGCGGACACGGCCCGGAAGAGAAGAAGAAACCCGTGCCATCAAGCAGGCCGCGGAACAAAGCGGTTTTACCAGTCGGGAACCTAGAGTACGCCGCCGTAAGCCGACAAGCCCTTATAAAATCCAATTGAATTTGAAAGTACGTGATGGAATAAAAGAACTCTTTCAAGATGTTGGCGAACGTTTGCGCGTTCACGACAAAACAGCTTTTGAAAGAGCCTTGCTCGCCTTGATCGAAAAGGAAGGGCAGGGTGACTTGCTGCAGCGATACCGGGAAATTGTGAAGTGAAAGGATAAGGGCATGCCAAGAAAGAAACCACCCGCAACAGTACCTCCTAGCACGCCGATAAAAAGTATTCAGTATGACCTGTTCGCGCTGTTTGTCACAAATGAGCCTAATTCGGTATCGAACACGGTTGAGCTGTGGGAAAGCATTCCCAAATATTTTTTTACTCCCAAGCAGGTAGAAAAACTGCGGACAGCAGACGGACTGGCCAAACCCTGCAAGTGGGAATATTCCTACAACGGGTTTCCCTGCACGGTAAAGATACAACCAGCCCTGATCGAAGAAGAGGATGGAAACTTCAGGGCATATTTTCCCGGCGTGACCGAAGAACTTGTAGAAGAAGCCCTGAAAAAGTTTTTCACTGATAAACATTATGGTACTCACGATCCGCATAATGCTGAAAGCTGGGTCAGGTTTTCACTGAGCATGCTTTACCGCGAACTCATGGCTAGAGGACGCAGCCGCAGCTACAAGGAAATTAAACGGGCTATCGAGATCATGAATAAATGCAACATAGCCTTTTTCAAGGAGGGGAAAGAGCTTTGGAGTGGCGCCATACTACAGGACCTGGTAACAGTAAACCGCAAGGAATATATAGCCGATACCGATTCCCACCATATAGCGCGATTACCACTGTTTATATCCAATGCAATCAATCAGATTGAATACCGCCAGTTTAATTACGACCGCCTGATGAGTTGCAACGAGCAACTGGCGCGATGGATTTACAAGCGGTTAATCAATCGCTTCCGCCAGGCTGGTTTTTTGAACCAGTACCATTTCATGTACTCAGACATCGAGCAGTCAAGCGGCTTGTTACAGCAGGGCAGGGAAACCGACAACCGGAAAAAAGTTATATCTTCCCTTGAGGAATTGCAGAAGTGCGGGGTTCTGATGAAATACGAGACAGACGAACGTAAGCAGGGACGCAAGGTTGTCGATATTAAATATACTCTCTACTCAGGTTCGGATTTTATCCGGGAACAAAAAGCGGCAAACAAGCGCGCAACCGATGCCGAACGGATCATGGCTGTGAATAACTCGTCTTAAAGTCCAAGGTTTAGCTCCCACATGTCTGAGGTTTGACTCCCAATAAGTCCAAGGTTTGACTCGCACTTCATTATTTAGAGGAGTTTCTGCAAGAAATTAAGAATGGTTTTCGCTCCTATGTCCGAGGTTTGGCTCCCAATAAGTCCAAGGTTTAGCTCCCAATGCAATTTTTAAGAGGGATAAGCCACTTTTTAAAGTACTGATAGTACGAGGTTTGCCTCCCAAGACAGTTTCCAAAAGGAGAATGTCCGAGGTTTAGCTCCCAGATAAAACCAAAATAATTTTATAAGGTATTTAAATAAAAGAACTTTTTACCTGTGGATAACTCCCTATTCTTTTCTTCTTTTAGCCATATATATATATTTTAATCATGCTTCAGATCAAATATACAAAGCACATGATGGTGGATAGATTTGCCTGCCCACATTCTGTGGACAGCCTTCGGTCCACAAATCTACCCACCATGAACTACAAAACCTTCTGACGCGCTTCGCTTGCCCAAATTTTTATTTTTTAATTTAAATCAAAAAACAAACCTCTAAGCAAATACGGTCATAACACAAAGTATCTGTAATAAAGTCGAATATAGAACTATGACTCTAGGCTGAATCCAATTGATAGTTATGTATACTGTCCTACAATATCCTCAGGATAAGGGAGGGTAATAACTCTCATGTATAGAGCATATTTGTATAACATTGAACCAACTCCAATTCATCGTAGTATGAATTCATCCTTTGTATTGGTATGCCAAGACAAAAACAAACAAAAAGAACGTTCATACTTCAGGAACGCAGGATCTTTGCAAAAAACCTTAAGCAAGCAAGGGAAGACGCTGGATTCACACAAAATGAGCTTTCAAGAATTACAGGCTTGACACAATCATTCTTGAGTAAAGTAGAGAATGCTCGAAACAATATCAGCCTGGATAAGATGATTATTCTCTCCGATGCTATTGGGAAACCCCTTTCTCAACTGCTAGCCCCCCCTAAAAAATAATTAGTTCTTTAGCACTATCGGATAGTACTTTATCCAAAATATGTGATATATTACATATTATATTAAACGACATTTAGCCCAATAAAACAGATGACTAATGCTGTTCTTGGCCATGAAGAAGCAAGGCGCCGCGTAACCATAAAACTTACCCGAGAGATGGGATCAAAGGTCTACGGGTTACTTGAAGATCCTGCCGTGATCGAAATCATGCTCAATTCCGATGGGAAGCTATGGGTTGAGCGGCTTGGTTCTAACATGGAAGAAATCGGGACCATGGGTGCATCGCAGGCCGAATGCCTAATGGGAACGCTGGCCTCTCTTAAAAAAGAGATCTTGACGGAAAAAAATCCACGCCTTTCCTGCGAGCTTCCGAAAGAGTTTTTTGGCGCACGGTTCCAGGGAAGCATTCCCCCGGTGGTCAAAGCGCCGTCATTCGCAATTCGAAAAAGGGCGATCGCGGTATTTACGCTACGGGAATATGTGCGTAAAGGAATCATGAGCGAGTCGCAGCGGGAAATTATCGAGGCTGCGGTAAGCAATCGGCAAAACCTGCTGATTGCCGGCGGCACGGGAAGCGGCAAAACCACGCTGACCAATGCGGTTGTGCAACATATAACCAGCGTATGCCCGAATGACCGGATCATTACCTTGGAAGACACAAGAGAATTGCAATGCACGGCTAAAAACGCGGAATCCATGCTCACGACTGAGGAAGTAAACATGACGTCCTTGCTGAAAGATACCCTGCGGTATCGCCCAGACAGGATTCTTGTCGGAGAGGTCCGAGACGGCGCGGCACTTGATCTGCTTATGGCCTGGAACACAGGCCACCCTGGTGGGGTGTGCACGATTCACTCCAATTCTGCGCATTCTGCGTTAACCCGAATGGAGTTATTGGTTGGAATGGCAGTAGTAGGGCCGATGCAAACGCTGATTGCGGACGCGGTAAACCTCGTTGTTTATATCGAGAAATGCTCCGGAAGCCGGCGGATTAAAGAGATTGTCCGGGTTGTTGGGTATGACGGACAAAGATATTTAACTCAACAAGTGGGGGAATAAATGGTTTACAAACATGACTATTTGAAGACTTCTATCATTGTCCTGACGGTTATGGTACTCGCATTGGGTGCATTACCATCCTTCGCCGCCAGCACGGGATCGAGTCCTCTACCAGCGAACCAGCCACTTCAGCAGGTAAGGGACTTCTTTACCGGAACCTTTGCTTGGACCGTTTCAATTGTCTCCTTGGTAGTATCGGGGTCGATGCTGGCATTTGGAGCCGATTTCAACGGAACCGCCAAAACATTCCTCTTACTGGCGGTAGTGCTGTCATTCATCGTATTTGCGAACAATTTTCTTTCCACGATGTTCGCCGGCGCGGTGATTCCATTATGAGCGAGCTCAGGAGAATTCCATTTCATCGAGCGCTGCATCGCTCCAACCTGATATTGGGAGGGGAAAGGGAGTTGATGATTTTCTGCCTGTTCATAACCGGCATGCTGATGATTACTTCCATGAATACCGTGTCGTTTTTGGTTGGAGCGGTGTTCGGCCTGGTTTCAGTAACTGGCCTTCGGGCAATGGCAAAGGCCGATCCAATAATGAGCAAGGTATATCGTCGGCAAGTGATGTATCGGGACTATTACCCCACATATTCCCGCCCTTACCGGGTAGCTAAGTCATCGAGGGTTTATTAAATGTTGGCGCTTGCCAGATTCCAATCCGAAGAACCGGCCATGCCGGATCTGCTGCCGTATGCGGCGCTGGTGGCAGAAGGCGTGGTGCAGGGGAAAGACGGTTCTCTGATCGCCGGCTTCTTCTTCCGCGGGGAGGATTCGGCAAGTTCGACCAACGCGGAGAAGAACTACATCACGGCGATGGTCAATAAGTACCTGCATCGTTTTGATGCGGGGTGGTGCATGTGGGTCGATGCGGCGCGGTTGCCGTCGCCCGGTTATCCTGCCCCGGAGAAATCACACTTCCCGGATGCGATAACCGCCTTGATTGATGCAGAGCGGCGGGAAATGTTTGAGCAGCAGAATGTGCATTATGAAACCGAATATGCGCTGATATTGCAATACCTGCCGCCGTTGAGCAGCACATCGAAGATCATGGAAAAGTTTTATAACGATGATTCCAGCGCGGAAAAAACGCTGGGGGATCGTTTGCTTGCCGAGTTTCAGACACGAATCACGGATTTCGAGGAAGGATTGAAATCGTTGCTGAAAATGCGCCGCATGGGATCAACTTATATATCGGTTAACGGAGAACAGCACGAAAGCGATGAGTTGGTGAATTACCTGCATTTTGCCTTGACCGGCGAGGCACTGGCGTTGCGCATTCCTTCCAATCCGATGTTCATGGATGCCTGGCTGGGGATTCCTGATATGTACACGGGAGAGACGCCCAAGATTGGCGGTAAATTCGTTACCTGTGTGGGCATAGACGGTTTTCCGTCCGAATCTTATCCGGGGATTCTGTCAGTGCTGGACGGCTTGCCGATCGCATACCGTTGGTCCTCTCGTTTCATTTTCGAGAACCAGCATGAAGCCATTTCAGCGCTTGGCAGATTCCGGCGCAAGTGGCAACAGAAAATCCGGGGATTCTGGAGCCAGTTGGTAAAGACAAGCAATGGCGCCATTGATATAGATGCCGTGGCAATGACTCAGGAAATCGACCAAGCGTTGGGGGATGCGCGGTCTGGCATGGTGGCGCATGGGTACTACACCCCGGTTGTCGTGCTGATGGGTGAAAACAAGGGATTGGTTCAAAAGCAGGCCGCATACGTGAAGAAGGAAATCGACCGGCTGGGCTTCTCGGCAAGGGTTGAAACCACAAACGCGGTCGAGGCGTGGAGAGGGTCGATCCCTGGCTTGCCGTTCCCGAACGTGCGCCGGCCACTGATGCACACGCTGAACCTTGCTGACTTGTTGCCGCTGTCTGGGATCTGGCCGGGGCTCATGGAAAACCCGTGTGCGTTTTATCCAGATAATTCGCCGCCACTGATGCACACGATTACGACCGGCGCGACGCCATTCAGGCTGAATGCGCATGTTGGAGACAATGGGCATGTCGCGGTGTTTGGCCCGGTAGGAACAGGTAAATCTACTCTTCTTTCCGCGATCTCAGCGCAGTTCTGCCGGTATAAAAGCAGGGCGCGCGCGGATGGCGGCACAGTTCCGGCAACAGTAACGGCGTTCGACAAGGGGCGTTCCATGTATACGCTTTGCAGCGCTGTGGGAGGGCATCATTACGATATCGGAAACGATGAGGTTTCAAGGGGCCGCGCGCTTGTTCTGTGTCCGCTTGCCGATCTGCGCAGCGAGAAAGACATTTTGTGGGCGCAGGAGTGGATAGAAAACTGTTGCATGCTGCAATCGAAGGATAAGCAACAGCGATTGACACCAACCCAAAGGGCAGCCGTGAACCGGGCGCTTGTCAATATGAGCCGGGAAACAGAAGGCCGGTCCCTGACGGATTTTATTCATACCGTTCAGGACACGGATGTTCGCAGCGCCATGCTTCACTACACGGAAAGCGGGGCCATGGGTCACTTGCTGGATGGGGCAATTGCCACGGGCGAGGATTCCAGTTTCGTGGTTTATGAGATTGACGAGCTCATGAAACTTGGGGATGAGAATGTGATTCCCGTTTTGCTTTGCCTGTTCCGGCGCTTTGAAAAATCACTTACCGGGCAGCCAGCAATGCTAATTCTGGATGAAGCTTGGATGGTCTTCAGGCATCCGGTGTTCCGTGAGCATCTTCGCAAGTGGTGGAAGGAACTCAGGAAACAAAATTGTTCCGTGGTCGTGGCTACGCAAAGCCTCTCCGATGCGGTGCAATCCGGCTTACTGGATGTCCTGGTCGAGCAATGCGCCACCAAGATCATGCTGCCGAATAACGAAGCCGATTCCCATGGTACCAAGGAGCATCCCGGACCGCACGAGTTCTATACCATGTTCGGGCTGAATGAGCAGGAGATTCAGCAGATCAAAAACGCGCAATACAAGAAGGATTATTACTATAAATCCGATCTTGGCCGGCGTATGTTCGAGTTGGGTTTGGGTCCGCTGGCACTGAGTTTCGTCGCCGTGTCGGACAAGGATACGCTGCGAGAGGTCCGGGTATGCGAGGACGAGCATGGCGGGGATTGGCCTATTTACTGGCTTAAAAAGAGGGGGGTAAATTATGAAAAGTACCTTAAATAAAATCTGGATTGCGGCGGTGTTCTCGTTTTTTGTGAACCCGGCAAATGCTTTTCTGGGCATGGGTGATGTCGTGACAGATCCCATATTAACCGGCAAAACCATTGCCGCTGAAGCTGCGCGGCTGGGGCAGACGGCGACGATGATCCAGAACCAGATTGAGGCATACCGGAACATGGTTTATAACACCGTCACCCTGGCCAATCCGGTTCTGAAGCCGATAGGGGATCTGGCAAGGACTGCGGCCTATACCTATTACCGGGGCCAGAACCTGATGTACCAGGCACAGAACCTTGATAGCGCATTCGGCTACATGTATCCGAGTTACATGAACTATCAGGCATACATGATGAATGTCGGGCGGGGCGGGCAAACCCTGGAGGCAAAGTATCAGGATTGGTCGGACAAGGGTTACAACAACGTGCGCTCCGCGCTCCAGGCCGCGAACATGCAGGCAGAGAATATGGAGAAGGACAGCAGCATGCTTGACAGGCTGGTTACCCAAGCGAATAGCACGGGCGGGCAGATGCAGGCGCTGCAAGGCATAAGCCAGCTTATGGGGCAGCAATCGAACCAGATGAGGGGGCTTCAGGATTTGATGCTCACTCAGGTTCGCATGCAGGCCAATTTTTACGGGATGGAAATCGAGCGGCGTAGCGCGTTCGATGCTTCAGAACAGCAATTTCTCAGTACGAGACCGATGAATTCAACAGGAATGGGGTTTTAACATGATCAACATCAAAACTTCTTTGTTTTACGCCGCGTTGGTGGCTTGTCTGGGAACCGGATATGGCGCTCATTACCTTGTGTCGCAAGGTGATGTTGATCGGGTTCGTATGTCAGTTCCCCGAGTCGAATGCGAGGAAACCATTGCAGACAAGCAATTTCGTAGCACCAGGCCGCAGAATTCAAAAGGGCAGGGGTACTGATGAACCGCATTGTTCCTGCCGTGTTGCTGTTGTTGTTCGCCGGCCCCGCAGTGGCAGTCGGATTGCTGGACGCAACCGCAGCATCTGATGGCCTGTTGATGCTGATAAAAACCAGCGCTAACGGCTGGAGCGGTGTCTTGCGCGGACTGGCAACGGATATCTTTTGGTCGCTGGCGATAATTCAACTTGTGTGGACATTCAGCCAATTGGCGCTGAAACAGACAGACTTCGGAGAGTTTGCTGCTGAACTTATCCGCTGGATCGTGATTACCGGTTTCTATGCAGCGCTCTTGCTGTACTCGGTCCAATGGGCGCAAGCAATAGTGGACAGCTTCAGGGGTGCAGCCGCACAAGCGGCGGGCGTGTCTACTCAACTCCTGCCGGGGGATATGTTCGGCATAGCAATCGAGTTGGGGAAAACCATAGGGGGCATAGGTCTGGTCAATCCGGTGTCAGCCTTCATTGTTTCCCTATCCACAATCCTGGTTGTGATGTGTTTCACGTTCATAGCCGCGTTCATGATGGTTACGTTAATAGAGTCTTTCATTGTGATCAATGCCGGAGTGTTCTTCATGGCATTTGGGGGATCGCAATGGACGCGGGAGTACGCAATGGCAATGCTGCGCTATTCAGTATCGGTCGGTGCAAAGCTATTCGTGCTGACGCTGATTGTCGGGTTGATTATGGTATCCGCGCGCCAATGGCAAGCAGCCTATACGCAGGACGAAACAAGTACTCTGACGCTGGTCGGCCTGTCGTTCGTGTGCGCTTATCTATCCAAAACCCTGCCGGACATGATCCAGGCACTTATCAATGGTGTGTCTCCTGGTGGCGGGGCGACGTTGGGCGGCATGGCGGCAGCTGGAATGGCAGGAGTAGCAGCGGGAGCAGCGGCGATGTCGGCAACCATGGGTAGCGGGGCATTAGGCGGCGCTGGAAAGGGTGTTTCCGACATGATCAGATCCAGTTTTTCAGGAATGGGCGGTTCAAGTGGTGGTGGCAGTGGCAATTCCGTTTCAAGTTTCATGGGTTCCGGGGGGGCATCCAGCGGCGGCGGGTACGGTAGCAGCGCGCGCAGTCCTGGGCCGTCTCCCCGGACAGGTGGAGGAGGGTACAGCCAGGCGACCGGCACACCATCCAGCGCACAGCCCACGGGTCAAACCGCTTCAAGCAGTCAATCGACCACATCAAGCAGCAATGGTGGTGAACCGGCTACATCCGCAGCATCGCCAGCAAGCACGGCAGGGAAGATACATGCCGGCGCTCACATGGCGACCGAAGCAGCGGTGCGCAGTGTTGGCATCATGGGGTCGTTATCTGTTCCGGGCATGGACAGCGCCAGCGGGGTTTCCATTGGCCCGCCTCCAAGCCCGCCCGACCTGACCGGTCTTCCAGGGGAAACCCCTGAAAACATCATTCGTCCCGAATCTGCATCGCCTTCGATGAGCGAGGAATTGGGGAATTCACTAGAAGCGACAGCAAAGCCGCCAGAAGCAGCAGTCGATACCATGTCGAGCATACAGGATGCGCTCAATAACAGAGGGAAACCATTATGAAAGGATTTTTTAAGCCGCAAAAAGCCGCTATTAAATCGCCCTATCTGGACGATGCGCGGGGCGCATTCAATGAAATGTACGGAGCATACGTTCAGGCAGCACGGCAATGGCGCTTGGTGTCTTTGGTTGAGGCAATCGCGCTGGTTATTCTCATAGCAGGGTTCGTGTTCCTGTCCCTTCAGCATAAAGCGGTCCCCTACGCCGTTGAGTTCAATGAACATGCGGAAGCAGTGCGAGTAACGCGGGCCGATGAAATGGCCCAGCCGAATCAGAACCAGATACGGGCAGGATTGCGTAACTGGCTGGTGGGTGCCCGGACTGTGTATGTTGACCGACGCGCGCAAGACAACCTGTTCAAGGTGACCTATGCCATGACCCTGCCGAGCAGTTCTGCCTACCAGGCTTTATATGATTATCACACGGCCAACAATCCCTATGAGGTTGCCGAAAAAATGACTATTGAAGTGGTGGTCAATTCGGTTCGATCAATCAGCGATAGAACATGGTTGGTCGAATGGACTGAAACCAGGAAGGAAAGATCGGGCCGTGTGCTGGACAACAGGGTATGGCAGGGATCGGTCACGGCAGCCATCGTGCCGCCTACCGAAGAAAGCCAGATCATGGTCAACCCGATTGGATTGTTTGTAGAGCAATTTTCATGGGGGCCGAGACAATGAGGAAAACGAAACTGGCAGTTGCAATGGCGTTGCTGCCATTCGCGGTAAATGCGCAAATGGTGCCCGCGATCGAACAAGGCGAGTCGCTTGTGACGGCAATGAGCGCACCTTCAGCGCCGGTAGCGCTCAACGAGAAGGAACAGAGAGCATTGGAAATTGCGCGCGAATGGAAGAACAACCCGGACAAGCCACGGCGTTCGCCTGATGGTGGCGTGGTTTACCTGTACGGCGCAACGCTCCCGACTCTGATATGCACCCCGCTTCAGGTGTGCGCAATCCGGCTGCAGCCTGGGGAAGAGGTCAACGATGTGCATGCCGGCGATGCTACGCGCTGGCGCATCACGCCATCCATAATCGGCAGCGGAGCATCGGCAGTGACGGCGGTTATGGTCAAGCCTACCGAATCCGGGTTGATTACCAACCTGATCATCAATACCAACCGGCGCAGCTACACGCTCAAGTTGATGGCAACCCGGCACGAATGGGTGTCATACGTGGCATTCGATTATCCCGACGATCAGGCGCGGGCATGGGAGAACTACCGTACAAAGCAGGGGAGGGCAGAGCACGCGTCCACCATGCCAAGCGGGCAGAATGTCGCCAATCTCGATTTTGGGTATCAACTCAGTGGAGATAACCCAAAGTGGAAGCCACAGCGGGTTTATAACGATGGGGTGAAAACCTATATCCAATTCCCAACGGAGAAATTTGCGGATGAAGCGCCCGCCCTGGTCATTATCAGCAAGGGTAAAAGCCTGTGGTCCGGTCCCGCCGAAAAACTGGTCAATTACCGCCTGGTGGGCGATGCATACGTAGTCGATCAGGTAATTGAGCAAGCCGCCCTGATTTCGGGTGTGGGCAGCGATCAAACCAAGGTCACGATTGCGCGGGGGAAGGACAAATGAAACCGTTAATCGTGTTGATGCTCATGTCCCTTGCAGGCTGCGCAGCTATTCAGGAGCGCATTGCCCAGCACGAAGCCCGCAAGCCGGATAGCTCTTTCGTCGACAAGGAAATAACCGCCTCGAATGCAAAAGAGCTTTCGCAGGACATGGCAGGTTTCCTGGCAAGACTACTGCCGCCAGCGAAAACAACGCTGGAGGTAAGGGCTTCCGGGGAAACGTTCTATCCGTTGTTCCGGGATCAGTTAACCCGACGCGGCTTTGGAGTGGTCGAGGTCAAGCCGGGAATGGAAAAGCGCGGTGTATTCGTTCGGTACCGGATCACGCAGTTTCAGAATGGCGTCCTGGTGAGGATGGGAGTCGATGGGCAGGCGGCCAGCCGCTATTACGACCGTGGTCCGGATGGTCATTTAACCTTGCAATCCAACTACACGATGAGCGAGGTCGCACAGTGAGCGATCAGACAAATTATCTTGAAACCGCGTCGCCGGATATGGTGGAGGCGCCTGAAAAGGGAAATGGAGTCCGGCGTCTCAACCGGCTTCCGGTATTGATAATTGGCGTGTTGCTTATTCTGGTGCTGATGTCGTTTGTCTATACCGGCCAACTGCGTTCCATGATGACAAAGGGGCAAGCATCCGCCGCCGAACAGGATAAATACCGGATCTCTGGTGTAGCTTCGCCGCCCGTGGCCCGCCCGCCAGGCCCTGATGTGGTAATAGCGAGTAATGCACCGGTTTATAACATGCAAGCTGCTGCGATTCCAGGAGGACCAATGCCGGAATCCGACGCGACACGGCAGGCCCGCGAGAGAAAAGTGGCTGAATTGGATGCGGCGCTTAAAGCAGATCCGGGCGTGGAGAAGTTTTCATCAAGGCAGAGCGCGGTAAATCCCGTGACGGCCCAGCAACCTCCTCAAATGCCGCTCATGATGCCGCCGCCCCGGCCAGGACAACCGCAAGGCGGCGATGGACTGGATTCAATGATGGGCGGTGCATCGCCGGTGCGAAATCATTCCGGGTTCGGTGGTCAGGATGATTCAAGCATCTATCTCCCGCATGCAAGGGAAGCAGCGCTTTCCGAGACCGAGATAAAAGCCGGCTCGATCATTCCCGGCGTGATGATCAGCGGGATCAATTCCGATCTTCCGGGGCCGATCATCGGCCAGGTCCGGCAGAATGTTTATGATTCGGCCACTGGTCGGCACTTGCTCATTCCGGCCGGAGCAAAGCTGATTGGCACCTACGACAGCAATGTCGTGGCAGGGGAAGAAAGGGTATTGATCGCCTGGAACAGAATCATTTTCCCGGATAGTTCTTCAATAACATTGAATAACATGCCGGGCGCGGATCAGATCGGACAAGCAGGGTTCAACGATCAGGTGAACAATCACTATTGGCGCACGTTCGGGAATGCGCTGTTGCTTTCCGTGCTTTCAGCGGGGATGCAAATAGGACAGCAACCCAGGGGAGGGTCGGCAAACGGCCAACTGAGCGCAACCCAGATAGCGGCCGCGGCTTCGGCAATGCAGTTTGGCATGATAGGAATGCAATCGGCGCGGCGTGGGCTCAATACCCCGCCAACGATGGAGATCCGCCCCGGCTTTCTGTTCAATATTATGATAACCAAGGACATGATTCTGCCGTTGTGGGGAGGGCATCCTGTGGCACAAAAAACAGCCGCGCGGGAAGTTAGCGAAGAAACAGAGGGTTCAGGCAGTTATCAACAACTTTATTAACGTTAAACTTGGAGAACCTGATGCCCCTTCCGGGGCATCTTTCATTGCGGCCATGCTGCGGTGCCGGCGGTATAAGGGTTTAAAGCCTTTCTCTCCGGTACTTTTGGCATATTGATGTACCGTGCCACATAGCCATTATCGAATCCCCGTTGGAAACTCCCCGTGTTGTAGGCCGATAGCGCCGCTTGGAGAGCCGCTTGTTCGTTTTTGTGCAATGGCAATGCCGTTGCATAGGCAGCAGATAAGATCGCAGCGCCGGCCTTTAGATTCATGCAGGGATCGAACATATCCTCAACAGTGTGGCCCAGCTTGGCAAGATTGGCGGTATTGATCTGCATGTAACCCATATCCACGGTATGACCCAACGCCATTGCGGCATAGGTGACAGCGATGGCATGCTGCGCCGTGGTGATCTTGATCGTCGGCCGGAGCATCACGCCATTACGAGTATTGATGTTGATCGCCAGGGGATTGCCGGCGCTTTCCACTCTGATTATTTCCTGAATGGTCGAAGGCGCCACATTAGGGGCACATGCCATGATAAGGGCGAGGTCTATCATTCGGCCACCAGCAGAGGAAAGGCGCGGCTCTGGATGTCCGCAATCTTCACGGGTCCGAAGTATCGGCTGTCAAAACTTTTAGCGCTGTGGCTGGAGAATACCCAAACCTCATCAGGGTTCACGATGTATTCTCCATCCGGCCATGCCGGCAGTTTTTCGGATGCAACGGTGTTGGCCAGGGGTATTCCGTTGACAGTAACCGGGTTTCCGTGGCTTATCCGCACAGCGTCTCCCGGCAATGCCCTCACGGGCTTCAAGAGAAGGGCTACTTTCGTTTCAGCGCACTTCCCATAAGGCAGAGTGCCATTCGAGGAAAACAATTGAACCAGCGCCGATGTGGAAGGCGGACATATGCCTATCATCATGCCGCGATGCAGCGGAGAGGTCATGGGCTGGTCTATCCATAGGCCAACCGGCGCCGACTCAGAAATGTTGGGGCGTATGCCGGCAACATGAGCGCTCATGGTAAGAGCGACGGTCCCAAGTGTGAAAAAACCAATGGCGCGCATCATATGGCAAATCCCCTTGTCAGTTTTTTCGTCCATACGACATCGGATCCCTTGGGCGGCGGTATCTTCGAGCGTTTGCTGAAGGTGGGATCAAGGAAATAGGGTGTTTGGCGTCCCTTGATCACAGGCTGTCCAGCCATGAATACCAGCATTTCACCAGGTACTTCAGCGTCAGCCGTGGTGTGCATCATGGGCAGCCGCTTTATCTCGTCGGGAGTCATGAGGGGTCGCTGCGTTTCTTGATAGCCTACCGAGACATTTTGCAGCACACCCCCGAATCGCTTTCCGGAGGTCGAGATATGTTCCTTGATTACCGTGGTCTGCCCGGCCATCTTGGATAGCCAATCGGCGGTTTCCTGCTTGTTGGGTGCGTAAGCCAACTGGACATGGCAGTTCGAGACGATGCTTTCATGATTGGTGTATGCCTTGTACAACTGTTGAACGTCTTGAGTAATGATGTATGCCTTGATGCCATACCCGGCGATGTAGGCCAGAGCGCTTTCAAATACGTCCAGTTTTCCTAAAACCGGGAATTCATCGAGCATCAACAGCAAGCGGTGCCTGTGCGCGGTCTTGGAACGTCCGGCGTCGAATTCCATGCTACTAGCAAGGCCGGCGACAATGCGCGTCAGCAGCAGCCGCGCTATCGGTTTCATGCGCACCAAATCATCGGGATTGGTTATGAAATACAGGGAAACCGGCCTGTCATGATCCATGAGGTCTGTTATCTTGAAGTCGCTGTGCCCGGTGTTCTTTCCGACGATGGGATCACGGTACAAGGAAAGGGTATTGTTGGCCGTGGAAATGATGCTGTCCAATTCCTTCGGCGGGGTATTGGAGAAGCGTTTTCCTACGCTGCGGATGGCTAATTGCGCTTCTTGTGCCGGGGTGTCAGAGTTGAGTTCGACATTGCACATTTCATCGAACAGACCCGCCAGCGCACCGCTGTCCCGGTCGTTGAATTCGTTTTCAGGTTCAGGAGCCGCGAAGTCTCCGACTCCGGTGAGCATATTCGCGCAATCGTAAAGGCAGGGTTCACGGCCAACAAAGTTTGCCTTGTACAGCGCATGCAGGATAATTCCGGTGAGCAGTTCAAAGGCCGCGGACCGCCAGTGATTGCCCTGAATGCCCTTGCCGTCATCGTCTATGACCATAAGGGCAATGTTTTGGGCATCGCGGATTTGACTTCGAGTGCCGAGGCGGATTTCCCCGAGAGGATTCCAGGCGCAACTCTCAAACTCATTGGCCGGGTCAAAGCGCAGCACGATATTATTGATTTCCTTCTTCCGCCATCCAGCAGTCATGGCGTAGTTTTCGCCCTTGATATCGAGGACAAAGACGCTTTCCGGCCAACTCAGAAGGGTAGGGATGATGAGCCCGACGCCTTTTCCTGATCGTGTAGGAGCAAATACCGCGACATGCTCTGGCCCGTTGTGGCGAAGGTAATATGTCTGTCCGCTGTCCTTGTCGTGAAATCCTCCGCAATAGACGCCGGCCCCGTTCTTTTTGTGGATTAAACCGGTCTTTTGCACATCTTTGAGCGTGGCAAAGCGAGCTGTCCCGTGAGAGCCATCATGCTTGCGTGAACTGCGCGTCTTTATTCCCACGTATAGACGACAGCCAACCAAGGAAAGCAGGCCCCCGCCAAAGAAAATAAGGAACGCATAACCGTATGTACTCGGCGCATGGTTATAAAAATCCCTGAACCATTCCCACCAGGCGAAAGGGTTGTAAACCCGCGCAAACAAAGGGGCTCCCAAAGCAGGATCATATAAGAACCGGGCTGCGACGAACTGTGTGCATAGGCTGTTGATTACCACGATCAGCAACAGAAAGCATGCGGCCGCTGCAAGCCGCGTTCTGATATCGGAATCATTCATAGTTCGGCCTCGTTATCGATGGTTTTGCTGCGCGATTTCGACTTATCCGGTACTGCCTGCGCCGATTTGCGGGTTTGTTCCAAAGCCGGATCTGCAAAGCGCACGTCCAGGCCATGCGCACCGGCCAGGCGGGCAATTTCTTTCTGAAAATCCGCCTGTCCTTCCACGATCAGCGCCTGTCCCTTGAAGCGCTTCGCGGCGAGTTCGAGGGCGATGAGCGACGAGCCCGCCGTGGTCCTGAATGACTGGACGTGAGTTCTCCGGTCGATAACCAGCCCGCCGTCCGCGGCGTTGTAGGAAAGGGAACCGTCCTTATCAGCTTCGAGTTTCAACCCCTTCAAAATGATGTTTTCGGCATTCTCGTTGTTGGCCGCGGTTAACAGATCGCCACGCAGGGCTTCCCGCTCTTCCCGGCTTCTCAATACGGCCACGGCTTCGGTGTTGCCGTTTTCTGCTTGCAGGACCAACCAGCGCGCCCAGGTGGGCATGCGCGTCTCAGCCATGAACGCGCGGCGCTTTGCGTCAATCGCGCGTTTGTTGGCATTTCTTGTCACTGCCGCTTGCAGGCTTGCCATCTTGAGCATGGCGCGGCGTTGTGGCCCTTTGGCAGCGGCTTTCACCAGCAGGCGCTGGGCGAACCTCCATCGCTGAAGATTGGCTTCGAGCAGGGCGCCTTCATACCTCAGTTGCGCAATGCCGTGCTGCCTGGCCAGCTTGTGTGTCAATTGCTGGTGCTGGTATTGCTCGAACAGAATTGCGCTCGATGGGTGCACTTGCCGTGGCTTCGGTTCATAGGGCTTGCGGGGGTTTTCCTGCCGGTTTTCTTCAAACGGCCCCAGCCTGTCGGTCAAAGCCTTCAAGGAAAATGACCTGCCGCACTGGCTGGCCTTGACCCATAGTTCCCCGCTGCCGATCACCAGTCCCGCGCCGCGCTGCTTTATTTCGAGGCCGTGTCCGGCCAGAATGGCGGTGAATTCCTGCCAGGTCTTCGCTTCCTTCAGCTTGGGCGCTATCTCGCGGTCGACATATCCGGCCAGGGTTTCCATGCCGCCATGTATTTCCGCTTCGGCCTGTCTGTTCTTGACCTTTGCCTTCGGGATTTCGCCGTGCAGGCCATGATTGGTGCGCTGCAGCCCGAGTTCCAGTTCAAGCCGTTCGCATGCCTCCATGAGCTTTTTCTTGTCGAAGTAGGGCTCGATATTCTGGAAGCCTTTGGGATGGACCTTGTTGATCGCCACATGAACGTGCAGGTGGTCGCAGTCGATATGCACCGCGCTGACGCGCTGGTGTTCGGCGTAGCCGATGGATCGCACCAACTCATCCTCGATCTTGTGAAGAACCTCGAGAGGCGGCTCTTCACCCGGGGGGAAACTGAATACCAGGTGGTAAGTCTTGTCTGCCTTTGAACGCGTATTCGCGGCTTGCGTGGCTTCGATCAGAGAAGTGGCGGCAGCGGGATCGTCGGTATGGCAGTGGGTCACGCGAACCCCGCCGACCTTTTCGCCGCGGTTGTTGGTCTTGCTGCACAGTAGGTAATCGGCGGTGCGCGCCCAGCTCCGGGGGTCGAGTCCGCCTTCGGCCGCCACGACATATTTGACCAGCCGTGCCATGCGCGGCTTCGCGGCCCGGGACGTGATGCGCTTGGCGATCATCGCAGGAAGCGCCCCATGATTTCGTGTGATTGTTTCTGAAGATCCCGGAGTTCTTTCAAGGTGGTTGGGGTTGTGCCGTTGCCAGTTTTCAGCACCGCGGCCAGGCGCCCTAGCTCGCCATTGAGCTTCGCCAGTTCGGTGACGGCGTGGATGTCGAAGATAGATCGAACCGGCTGATTCATGCCGGCGGCGCGCAGATAGGCCGAGAGGGGAAGATTGGCGGAGCGGGCAAGGTCCGAAATGATTTCGCGTTCGTCATCCGTCACGAATACCTTGATGGGTTTACCGCGCGGGCGGGTGTTCTGCTTCTGTTCCATGTTTCGGTTTTTCCGCTGTGAGCCCCGCGGGGCAGGATTCGTGTCGAGCCAAAGGTGAGTAAAACGAAGTATTGGGAAGCCAAAGCGCGCAGCGCGTAGGCCTACAATACACATCTTGCCTTCTTTATCTTTACAGAGTTTTCTGTATTTTTATGTGATAGTAGGATTTACTCCCAGTTCTGTCAATCTGTTTCATAGATCTATAATGATTTCCAATGTATTATTGGGTATTGCAATCTGTATCAGAAGCAATTAAAGTGTTTTACATAGTTTTATAGTCTTATAAGGGTAAAATAACATGGAGATGCCAAAAAGGAGATTGGGTGCCGGAAGAGTGGCGTTTTTAGCCAGGAAGGAGGAAATAAAAGTAAAGATCGAGGCTGGCTACACCATGATCTCGATCTACGAGGGATATCAAAATCAGCTAGGTATCAGTTATGGGCAGTTCGTCAATTACGTCAATAAATTCATCAGGAGAAAGACGCAAGATGAAGCCAAACCCGAGCCAGCAGGAGAAAAGCCAGAAATTAAAAACGAAATCAAGCCCAAAAAAGAAGCCTTCACTTTCGATGCCAACAGTGGAAACACCGATGATTTCATCTGAAACAACCCAAAGGAGGGAACAGAAAATGAAGCAGGTCCATTTGGTTCTTCAAGGAAAAGGTGGGGTTGGAAAATCCTTTATATCCTCTCTCACGGCGCAATACCTGCGCAGCCGTGGAGAGCCCGTCACGGTGGTCGATACCGATCCGGTAAACGCAACGCTGACCGGATATAAAGCCTTCAATACGTCTCGCCTGGAGCTGATGAAAAACGGTTCGTTGATCGAGCGCAATTTCGATGCGCTGATCGAGAGGATCATCGAGGAAGACTCGAACTTCGTCGTCGACAACGGCGCGGCCTCGTTCATTCCGCTGAGCTACTACATCGCCGAGAATGACGCGATCAGCTTGATTTCCAATAACGATAAGCAGGTAGTCATCCACACGGTAATTACCGGGGGCCAGGCCATGCGGGATACGTTCGCGGGCCTCACCTCCCTGGTGCGGCAAATGCCGCCTGAAGCCATCATCATCGTATGGCTTAACGAATTCTTCGGGGAAATAGAGGCAGAGGGCAAGACATTCGAGGAAATGAAGGTATATCTGAACAACAAGGATCGGATTCACGGAATGATCAGGATACCGAAACAAACCGGTTCGACATTCGGGAAAGATATTCAGTTGATGCTCGACTCCAAACTGACATTCGATGAAGTCAAGGCATCGGAGGATTTCGGCTTGATGGCGAAATCCCGGTTGTTCAAGGTTAAACAGGCCATCTACGGTCAGATGGAAGCGGTAATCTGAGTCAGGACGGCAAGACGAAGGCCCGGAGCGAGGAAAACCCATGCTGGATATCGATGAAATAAGAAAGGAAATCGCCCTGAAGTACGATACCGTTCTACGCAAGGACGATCCCATATTGTCCGCCGTGATAATCAATGAGATTGTCCTGGTGCAGTACGTGGACACCATAAACGAACGGAATGCGCAATACCTGAAAACAGTTGAAAAGCTGGTGGAGGCTTCGATACAGAAAGGGATATCAGAGGCAAAATTGACGGCAGGAAGAGTGATTACCGAGTCATCGGTTTATGCCAGCGACCAGATAAAGGCTGCTGTTTCGGAAGTAATGCGGGAAAGCCAGGAAGAGTTCAAGCAGGAAATGAGGAAGGCCTGGGTAGCGATTCAGGCCGCCAAGAAAACCGCGATCATGGGAGCCGCGGTATCGGCAACCTGTTCGGTAATCATGGTCGGTGCCATGGCGACTATGGCGACTCATGTCCTTTAAGCCACTGTTCCGGACAGTGACGTTCTGTCGGCTTGGTGTCGAACGGCTCCACCATGCCTTTAAACCGATTACGCAGACTCGCACCCTGACAGTTGGGCCCCTGGTAACCGGGCGAAACCTGACGGAAAATTCCCGAATTCTGCGTGTTTTCCTGAGCGAACTTTAGCTATAGCTGTAGCGCTTGACATATTACTAGTAATGCTACATACTGTTACTAGTAATATGGTGCCCCGACCATTACTAGTAATGAGGACTGATCGATGGCGACGAATGCCGAACGGCAGGCGGTTTTCAAGGCAAAAATGCGCCAGGCCGGCAAGAAGCAGATCGCGATCTGGGTTGACCCGGCGCAGCAGGCGGCAATCGTGGCATTCCTGGCAGGCGCCGCGCCGTTACCAGTAACGTCCGAACCATCTTGGCCGGGCCGCCCCATACGTTTGTCCGCCTCGCCCCGCAACTCCCGGAAAAAACGCGATACCCGCGAACCCTGGCAGATCAGGAACGACGAGCTGTGGGAAACCCACCACGTTGAAATCCGGAAGAGGCACGCAACCGGGCAGAAACCTTCCGGGATCGCAGCCTGGCTGAATACGCTCGGATTTACCGGCTCCGGGGCCACGTTGAATGGGTACTTAAAAAAGTAATTGTTTCAACCCATGTCCATCATAAACACGTTTTACGGGATTATCATTCAATCGTGTCTTCACCTCTTACCCATTTGTACAGGCTGTGAGTCTACACACCAACACAGCTGGTGACTTCACTGACAGGATATCCCCGCTCCATCACCTGCCGAACCGCTTCTTCCTTAAACTCCGGGGTAAAACGCTGTGTGCTCATGGGACTTCCTCGTAGGCTCAAATCATAGCCCCGGTTTGCCCACTAGACCGGGAGAAGTCCAACAGTAAAAAGGAGTATTAACCTGTTTCTCTGTGATATAAAGTATCGAATTCAAGGACACCGCCAGATGGTCGCCAAACGTGGACGCAAACCGACTGGAAAGCTTCGCACCACACGTGCGTCAGCGAGCTTGCCGCCGGTGATTTACTTTGCAGGACTTCGCGAAGCAGAAGTGGGTCTCTAGCGCCTGGGTCATCCGTGACGCGGCTGCGAAGTACATCGCCGAGCAGTGGCAGCTGTTGGAAGGTGCGCGATAGGCATGAGTATCGAAGAAAACTACAACATCAGCTTTATCGCTTCGCTTGCGCTGCGCGAAAAGCAAATTCAGCAGAACTACCGTCCCATCATTGGTGTGCACAAGTGGTTCGCGCGCCGTCCTGGCACGCTGTTTCGCGGATTGCTGCTCTCTGAGTTCGGAACGCGGCCGGTTGCTGAAAGCTACTACGAGGCAAACAGCTTCGAAGGCAAGACCGTTGCAGATCCCTTCATGGGTGGCGGTACGCCGCTTTTGGAAGCTAACCGCCTGGGCTGCAACGTAGTAGGGATAGACATCAATCCCATGTCAGCATGGATCGTGCGCGAGGAAATCGATGCGCTCGACCTGGTAGCTTATGACAAGGCGACCGAGCGCCTAGCCAAGCACCTGGAGCAGGAGCTAGGCGACCTTTACAAAACACGCTGCCCGGTGACGGGGCGCGCCGGGGTCGATGTCAAATACTTCCTGTGGGTGAAGATCGGCACTTGCAGCGCATGCGGCCATGGGTTCGACCTGTTCCCCGGCTACATGATTGCCGAGGATGCACGGCACCCGGCCTATGTGCTAGTGTGCCATAACTGCGGTGACCTCAACGAGGTGGCCGATCCGAAGAAGCCGGGCAAATGCGACTGCGGCGTACAGCTCAAAACCGAGGGCCCAGTGAAGCGCAACAAGTGCGCCTGCCCGAAGTGCGGTCATATTAATGCTGCGCCCTTCCATGGCGAGGGCCCGCCGACGCACCGGCTCTTTGCGATGGAGTACTACAACCCCGAGCTAAAAGACCGACCGGGCCGGCTATTCAAGAAGCCGGATGCCGACGACCTGGTACGCGTCGAGGCGGCCGGCGCAGCGTGGAAGCGCATACGCCCGTCCTTCGTCCCTGACGACACCATACCCGAGGGCGACGAAAGCTCCCGCCTGCATCGCTGGGGTTATGGGCGCTTTCGTGAGCTTTTCAACGCACGGCAGTTGCTCGCCCTGGAGACCAGCGCGCGCTATATCGCCGGCGTGAAAGACCAGCGTATACGTCGCGCCCTGGCGACGAACTTCTCCGACCTTTTGCGCTATCAAAACATGCTGTGTCGCTACGACACGAGGGCCCTCAAGTCGCTCGACGTGTTCTCGATTCACGGCTTCCCGGTCGGATATGTGCAAGTGGAATCGAACTTTTTTGGCATCCGCAACGGCGGTGGCAAGCCGGTTGGTTCAGGTGGCTGGTTGAACATCACCGAGAAATACACCAAGGCAAAACACTATTGCACCGAGCCCTTTGAGGTGAAGTTCGAAGGGAAAAAGAAAACCACGCGCTATATCAGGGGGGAGTGGATAGGGGAGAAGCATCCGCAGCGCTCCGCCGCTCCGGCGCGCTTGATAGACATCCGTTGCATATCATCGACGGAAGCCGAGATTGCCCCGCACAGCCTTGATGCTGTGTTCACTGATCCACCTTACTTCGGCATGGTGCAGTACGGTGAGTTGATGCAGTTCTGTTATGTGTGGCTTCGCAAGCTGATGGGCGGGGAGTTCCTCGGCCTGGAGTTCACCACCACGCGCCATGCAGACGAGCTGACCGGGAACGAGACTGCCGAACGGGATATCGAACACTTCGCCGAGGGACTGGCGGCGGTCTACAAGCAGATGGCGGCGGCGCTCAAGCCAGGTGCTCCCCTGGTGTTCACCTACCACCACAACCAGCAAGCTCCCTACCTGGCGGCTGCGATGAGCATTCTTGATGCAGGTTTGACGTGTTCGGCATCGCTGCCGTGCCCGGCCGAGATGAGCGGGTCGATTCACATTCACGGCACAGGCTCATCCATCGTCGATACGGTATTCGTCTGCCGGGACACCGGCACCACACCGCGAGCTATGTTGTTTGAGACTGCCGGTGAGCTGGCGCTTTTGCTGGGGCGCGAGATGGCTGAATTACGCGCAGCAGGAATGAAGCCAACGGCTGGCGATGTGCGATGCATCGCCTTCGGACACATCACGCGTATGGCGATATGGAGGCTTCGGCCGGACTGGGATGCTTCACGATCGACAGCGGTCAAGTTGGAAGCCATTCGTCAGGCTATGGATGGGCTAGCAACGGTGGACGAGGTACGCGCGGCCCTGGAGGGGGCGAAGCCAGTCACAGCGACAGGCGTGCGGGTACATAACAAACAAATTCGGGAACATGCCAATGCCGTTGCGTTTTGAGGCTGACTACGCCGACCCAACTCTCGCGTTTGAGCCTCTTGTCAATGAAGTTTTCGGTGAGCTGCAATCGAGCTTCCTGGAAATGCCCCGTGGCGACGGTTTCACCGACTACGCGACCTTCGAGAAGGGCTATCAGGCGCTGAAACGGGCAACCAACGATTTCACCGTCGTGACAGTTGCCAGTATCGAAGCGGCCGTGGCAGCCGCGCCGATCGCCTTCATCGTGTTTCGTTCAATCCTGGGCTTCACCCCGCCAGAATGGGCATATGTGACAACGGAGCGGACGGGTGTGCGCGTCGATCAAGGTGCCGCGCGTGCGATGGACAAAAACATCCGGCTCAAACCGCTTGTGCCACGAGCACTTGGGACGACGCTAGCTGACCAGCGATTGCGGGCGATGCTGCGAGCCGGGGTCGAAACCTTGATTACAGGTGCCGGCCCAGTTTCAGACAACCCAATCTTAGTGCACCGGCTCGACAAGGCCGATACGAAGGAGGGCATCAAGAGCCTGCAGCCGATTGCAGACTTGGGCGTGCCTTATGCCGTGCTGCTCTATGAGCGCTTTCTTGGACGGCCGTTTGCTTCGCACCGCGACGCGGTGAGCGAACGCGTTGGTGAGGTGGTAGAGGCGGCCATCAAGGATGTCCTCACTGCAGCAAAGGTGAGCTTCCGAGAAACCAAGCGGGCCGAGCGGATCAACGGCTTTGACCAAGCACCAGATTTCATCATCCCAGATGAGTTCAACCCGGTTGCCCTTATCGAAGCAAAGCTCACTGAGGACGACGGTACAGCGCGCGACAAGGTCTCACGAGTGCAGCGTCTCCGCACGCTACGCGACCAGGGCGGCAAGGATTATGACGTAATTGCTTGCATCGCCGGACGCGGCTTCAAGGTACGCCGTGAAGACATGCGTCGCCTTTTGCAGGCCACGGATGGGAAAGTGTTCACCTTGGAAACCATATCGCTCCTGGTCGAAACCACTCGTATTCGTGAATACAAAACTCGGTAAGGAAGCGACGGCCAATGTCCAAAATTGACAAACTTGAAGCGCACCTCGACGGCATTGGTCACTTTTTAGCTGACCGCTACATCATCGTGCCGCCGTATCAACGGGCGTACTCGTGGACTGATGAGCAGATAGAGGAATTGCTGCGAGACCTGTCTGATGCCCTGCGGGAAAAAGACACCGAGTATTTTCTCGGCACTGTTGTCCTGACCAAGATTCAAGCTGGCCAGCACGCTGTTATCGACGGGCAGCAACGCCTTGCCACGATCAGCATTTTGATCTGTGCTATTCGCAACTACTTCTACATGATGGGCGATGCGGAGCGCGCGAACTTGAAACAAAAAATAAATAATAACTTTGAAGTAATCAGCTCTAACATTCCATATCGATATTGGTAATACTCTTAAGATTAAAGATTTTATTGTGCAAGGGCTTCTGGAGCGAATTAACGCAGATAAACGCCTATCACCTAACTCAAGTTCTACCCGTAACTCAAGCTAAGACCTTATTTTATGATAGAAATCCATTATGTGGAGTTATTTTGGCTTTCAAAATAAGTAAACCAAGTGCGTTATCCCTCGACAGTCCGGAATCTTTGTTCCGAGATGTCAAGACCAAGAAAATTCCTGGTGCTCTTGCTGATCAAGCCGATCTGTGGCGTGAATATCAGGAAAAAGCGCTTGAGGTCGCCGATGTTGCGTTGCAGCTACCCACAGGAGGAGGTAAGACTTTGGTTGGCTTGGTTATTGCAGAGTGGCGGCGCCAGAAATTTGGGGAGCGAGCTGTTTTTCTTTGTCCTACTCGGCAACTCGTTAATCAGGTTGTGGATCAAGCCATTAATACGTATGGACTCAAGGTGCATGGATTTACCGGTTCAAAATCAAAGTATGATTCAGAAGCCGTGGTGGAATATCAAAACTGCGAAAGCATCGCAGTTACAACCTATAGCAGTCTTTTTAATTCAGCTCCTTTTTTTGATAGTCCCCACATTATCTTGGTTGACGATGCACACGCTGCGGAGCAATACATTGCAGGAATGTGGTCAATTTCGATCGAGCGCTCAAATGATAAACACCGTCCATTATATGAAGCATTACTAGCGATTTTAAAACCTGTCATTCCTGGTACCGATTATCACCGTCTTACAGATCCCGACGAAGCGTTGCGGGATCGCATGTGGATCGATAAGGTGCCGACACCCACATTGGAAACTTTAATCCCCGATCTAGTGAATATTTTTGATGCGACTGTCCAAGCATCAGGTTTTCATTTTCCGTGGCGCTCAATCAGAGATCATCTTGACGCGTGCCAACTCTATCTCGGACCAGGATCAATTCTGATCCGGCCGATACTCCCGCCTACAAGTACCCACATACCATTTTCTGGCGCAAAGCAACGAATCTATATGTCGGCAACATTTGGTAAAGCGGGGGATTTGGAACGAATAACCGGTAGACGATCTATTGTTCGACTTCAAGCAAAGTTGAGCTGCGATCGTCAGACAATCGGGCGTCGCTATTTCCTTTTCCCGGTACGATCGTTGTCGGATGATGAGCAATTACGTCTATGTTCTAGAATGATGGCGCTATCTGGGCGGTCCTTGGTATTGACAACAGACGATAGGAGTGCCAGCCAATTCAAAGATTTTGTAAATAAAAATCTAGGATTTCCCACCTTTACTGCACAAGCCATTGAATCATCCAAGAATGACTTTATTAGGTCGGATCGTGCAGTGGCAGTTGTTTCAAATCGATACGATGGAATCGATTTTCCAGGTAATCAATGTCGTCTGCTAATCGTTGAAGGCTTGCCCCGTGCCAACAATCTTCAAGAGCAGTTTCTTATTACTAGGATGGGTGCTGTTGATCTGCTTAATGTCCGAATTACTACAAGACTGGTACAAGCATTTGGCCGTTGTACCCGTTCGGATCAAGACTATTCCGCTGTGATCGTACGCGGAGAAGAACTAAATAAATATTTAATGACTCCTGAGCGTAGAAGTTTTCTTCACCCAGAGTTGCACGCAGAGCTTAATTTTGGGATCGAACAAGCTAAAGGAGCTTCCATAAATGACTATTTAGAAAATTTTGACACTTTTTTGGCTCAGAGCGAGGACTGGAAAGCCGCTAACAATGATATTGTTAGTAAGCGAGACCTGCTCACACAGGTGTTACCCCCCGGAGCAGAGGAGCTTTCAAAAGCTGCGCCCTTAGAGATCGATTATCAGATTGCCATGTGGGGAAAGGATTTTGAGCGTGCATTTGATCTGGCGCGATCTGCTTTGGGTTATTTAACGGAACCAAGATTGCGAGGATACAGAGCTTTGTGGCATTACCTTGCAGGTAGTGCAGCTTGGCTTGCATTCAAATCAGGAGCATCAGGTTTTGACGTAAAGGCTAGAGAACAATATGGAGTTGCACTTAAAACAGAACGCACGATTGCATGGTTAGTTCCTCTTAGCAAACTTATGGGCATTACCGATGAGAGCAGTCAGGAATATGCAGATAAGGATACGTGGTCGATTATAGAAAGGATTGAAGCTATTTTTGATCACTTAGGGACCTTGACTAATCATAAGTATGAGAAGTTAGAAGCTGAGATACGGCAAAAATTAGAGCAAAACGAAGCCAAAGACTTCGAAGATGGTCATGCTAAACTTGGCGAGCTGTTAGGTTATAAGTCAGGTAATCGTAACGATACGGCCACACCTGATCCTTGGTGGCTTGCAAACGAATCTCTGTGTTTTATTTTTGAAGACCACTCAGATGCAAAAAAGCCTTATGGGCAACTGAGTGTCGATAAGGCACGTCAGGTTTGTACTCACCCAAATTGGGTACGTGATAACCTAGAGGTAGGTAACGATGCACACATCGTACCCATTCTTGTCACTCCAGTATTGACCGCTGACAGCGCAGCGTTATCTCATCTCAAAGATGTTCTAGTATGGCCTCTTGATGATTTTCGTGAATGGGCACGTAACGCATTGATCGCGATGCGTGAAATAAGATCCAGTTATCCTGGTTCTGGTGATTTGGCGTGGAAGGCATTAGCTGCTGAGAAACTACATGTCGCTGCTATTTCGCCGTCTAAATTGCTCGAAAAGCTAAAAGACCAGAAAGGAGCAGAGGTGTTGAAGAAAAAATAAGGGATTTTTTGTCTCATATTTTATGAATGATAAAGGACGTTATCATTCATAAAAAACCATATAATAAAACTGACAATTTGCTAACCGAGACAGTAGATAATAAATGTTCGTTTAGTGCAGAACACGATCTTGCTCGCATTCATACTTTTCTTGATCCAGTAAATCCAGCGGCAACAGCGAAAATAATTGGACAACTGTGGCAGGCGCGGAGCAGCTTCTGACCAATCCTTAGCTTGGAGTATCTCTTCAAGAGTTTGCTCAGTGCGATGTGCGTGGTGTCATTCTGGGTGATTACGAGTTGCGTTATGAAGTTACTGAAAACCTGATTTATATCCTTCGGCTTTGGCACGCCGGGGAGGGTCGTTAATGTCCGAGATTCTGCTCTCTTACCCTCACAATTCGGTATCGCTGCCGGCTTTGTTTACCCCCACTGCCGATGCCAGCAAGCGCTTCCTCGAGTTCTTTACTGCCAATATTCGTAATCCCAACACCCGTAAGGCATACGCTTGGGCAGTGAGAGAGTTTGCAACTTGGTGCGAAGCTAATGGGTTGACCGAACTCAGCGATATCGAGCCAGTGCACGTAGCGGCGTATATTGAGATTCAGTGGCAGCGATTGTCCGCCCCTTCGGTGAAGCAACATTTGGCGGCAATCCGTATGCTTTTCGATTGGCTCGTGGTGGGTCAAGTTCTCGCAACCAACCCCGCGAGCTCGGTGCGGGGTCCCAAGCATTCAGTCAGAAAAGGAAAAACACCTGTTCTCGCGTCTGACGAAGCGCGTGCCCTGCTCGACTCTATTGATACTAGTACCCCCGTTGGTTTACGCGATCGCGCCTTGATCGGTTTAATGATTTATACCTTCGCACGAGTTGGTGCTGCACTTCAAATCAAAGTTGAGGATGTCTATGTGCAGGGCCGACGTACTTGGATACGGTTATACGAGAAAGGTGGAAAGCGGCACGAAATGCCCTGCCATCATAATCTCGATGAATACCTGCACGCTTATATCAACGGTGCCAAGCTGACGGAAGCCAAGGGCATTCTATTTCGTACGGCTCCCCGTCGTTCCGGACAGCTGTCAGACCGCCCAATGAGCCAGGCCGATGCTTATCGCATGGTTCGCCGGCGGTCAGCTGAAGCTTCCATTTTTACGAAGATCGGAAATCATTCCTTTCGTGCCACCGGCATCACAGAATATTTGCGCAATGGTGGCAAACTTGAAATAGCACAACAAATGGCGGCTCATGAAAGTGCGCGCACGACTGGACTGTATGACCGAAGAGATGATCAAGTGTCGCTTGATGAGATCGAGAGGATAGGAATCTAATCAGGAGTGTCAGCCCAAAATTTGAGCGCGTCCATTAGTTTATGTCTTGGAATAGGTCTTTCATTGTGGGGTTTAGGCAGTTAGTGGATGAGACCCGGCAATCTTTGCTCAAGCCATCGGATGTAGATAGAAATTGAGTCAGTCGGTTATAAATGCAATTTTTTGATAAAAATAACGCAAGGATTTTTGATGCAGAAGAGTCTTGAAGTCGCATCGCCTGATATCTACATTGCTCGTGAACGCATTGCTACAGAAGCCATTGAGCGAACGAATACTCTCAATCTGAAAAATCTTCGATTGGCAGTATTGCCTGAGGAACTGACGCGGCTGAAACATTTGAAAATTTTGGATTGCTCCAGGACCCAAGTGAGCGATCTATCTCCCCTGGCGGGACTCGGATCATTGCAGAAGTTGGATTGCTCCAGGACCCAGGTGAGCGATCTATCTCCCCTGGCGGGACTCGGATCATTGCAGAAGTTGGATTGCTCCAGGACCCAGGTGAGCGATCTATCGTCCCTTGCGGCACTCACCGCGTTGGAAGACCTGAGTTTTGAGTTTACCAAGGTGAGTGACCTCTCGCCCATAGCAGAACTCGCCGCTTTGCAAAGTTTGAATTGCAGCTTGACCGGAATTAGCGACCTGTCCCCACTGATGAGCCTTGCTCTGCTCCAGAACCTAAGTTTCCCTCTTACCAAGGTAAGTGATCTGTCTCCGCTAGCTGGACTTAGTGCGCTGCAAAGGTTGTATTTCTGCCGTACCCCAGTGAACGAACTATCACCTCTCGCAGAGCTCAACCAGCTGCGGGACTTGAGTTTCTCTCATACTCAGGTAAGCGATTTGTCCCCACTGATCGAGCTCAGCTCGTTGCAAATGGTGGATTGCTCTGAGACTGGGGTAAGCGACCTTTCGCCCCTAGCGGGACTCTCGTCATTACAGGTGTTGTATTGCTCCGAGA
>NZ_AP041003.1:0-3311969 GCF_055386305.1 Nitrosospira sp. TNL200 | reverse complement strand
ATAGGTTGACTAGGATTAGCTAAAGAGTTGTAATGCGAAGTTTTATTTAGCAAGCTTAGGGGAGAAGGAAGAGCAATGAAACGCACTTATCAGCCGTCCGTGACGCGCAGGAAGCGGACGCACGGGTTCCGGATCCGGATGAAAACCACTGGCGGAGCGCTTGTCATCCGAGCCCGTCGTGCCAAGGGGCGAGCACGCCTGGCGGTATGATTGCATCGCATCGCTAGCTTGAGCCGGGATTTTATTAATCGCTTTCCGAAAAGTCACCGGCTTCACGATGCAGAAGAATTCTCCGCAGTTATCCGGTTTCGCTGTTCTGTGAGCAGTGAATTCCTTCAGGCTTTTGCAAAACCGAATGATCGGGCGCACCCCCGCCTGGGATTGATTGTCGCCCGGAAAATCGAGCGCTTGGCAGTCAACCGGAACAGGATCAAACGTGAGTTGAGGGAAGTGTTTCGTGCACAACAGGGGCAAATGGCTGGCCTGGATCTCGTGTTGCGCTTGCGCCGCCCCTTGCGGCAGGCAGGTTCGGGGCTGGCGGAAGAGGCGGGCAAGCTCATGATGGAATTACAGCGATGTCGCGGATAATCATTGGTTTCATCAAGATATATCAATATTGTCTGAGTCCGTTTTTCGGTCCTTCGTGCCGTTTCAGCCCTTCCTGTTCGCATTATGCGTGCGAGGCGCTGGACAGACACGGATTTTTTCGGGGAACATGCCTTGCTATATGGAGGATATTGCGCTGCAATCCGTGTGGACGGGGCGGACATGATCCTGTTCCCTAGGCGTTGTTTGCGCTATCGTGGATCGCCGAATTCGAGGAGTCCTTTAATCGTAGTGAAAATAATAAGACAGTAAGCAAGATGGATACCCAAAAACTCGTACTTTTCCTGATCTTTTCAACTTCGCTGCTATTTCTTTGGGATGCCTGGCAAAAAGAGCGCCTGGCTCCGCCCCCTGCTTCGGTAGCCACACAGGGCGCGACTGGAGAGGCCGGCGCGCCTCATCAGGAAGACATGCCCATACCGGGGGAAAAGCTCGCTACGGCACAGGCTGGCTCAGGACCTTCGAGCTCGGACGGCACGGTTCCGGTAAAAGCTGGCAACCTCCCTGTGGGGGAAAAAATAACCATCAAGACAGATCTCGTCACCGCGGAAATCGATACAGCGGGAGGGGACCTGCGCCGTTTGGAGCTGCTGCAGCACCCGGACAAGGAAGACAGGAGCAAGCCGTTCGCGCTGTTGCAAGCTCGGCAGGGGCATGTTTACATAGCCCAATCCGGGCTCATAGGGGACAGCCTTCCCAATCACAAGACCCGTTATACCGCGGATTCGGAAAGCTATGCGCTGCAGGCGGGGGAGGATAAAGTGGAGGTGCGGCTGGCTGGTCCGGAAGTGGATAACGTGCGCGTCACAAAAATCTACACTTTCCGCCGGGGCAGTTATGTCATCGATGTGAGCTTCGAAGTGGCCAATGGTGGGGCCGCGACAATCCAGCCATTTTCCTATTTCCAGATGCTTCGCGATAGTCCGCCGCCGGCGGGATCGTTTTTCATGGTTCCAACCTATACCGGCGCTGCGCTTTATACCGAGCAGGAAAAATTCAAGAAAATCGAGTTTTCCGCCCTGGATAAAGGCACGGCAAGCTATCCCAAGAATGCGGATAACGGATGGATAGCCATGCTGCAGCACTACTTCCTTACAGCCTGGCTGCCCAAGGAAAAGACGCAGCGTGAATTTTATGCCAAGCGGCTAGCCGATAACGAATATACGGCGGGCGTAATCGTTCCGGTAGGGATGATAGAGCCGGGCAGCATAGCGCGTGTCACCGTTCCGCTGTATGCAGGTCCGGAAGAGCAGAGCAAGCTCGCGGAAGTGGCGCCCGGACTGGATCTGGCGGTCGATTACGGGTGGCTGACGGTAATAGGTGCACCGTTATTCTGGTTGTTGTCGTTGTTTCAGTCCTGGACCGGGAACTGGGGGGTGGCAATCATCCTGTTGACGATGTCGGTGAAGCTGGCTTTTTTCCCCTTGTCCGCCGCGGGATACCGTTCCATGGCCAAGTTGCGGCTGGTCACGCCGAAACTTCAGCGGTTGCGCGAACAGCATGGGAACGATCGCGAGCGGATGCATCAGGCCATGATGGAATTTTACAAAACGGAAAAGATCAATCCAATGGGGGGTTGCCTGCCGATATTGGTTCAGATTCCGGTGTTTATCTCGCTTTACTGGGTATTGCTCGCGAGCGTGGAGCTCCGGTACGCGCCGTTCGCGTTATGGATAGAAGATTTATCTTCGCCCGATCCTTATTACGTCCTGCCCGTGATGATGGCGATCTCCATGTTCGTCCAGACCAAGCTCAGCCCTCCCGCGACCGATCCCATACAGCAGAAGGTCATGCAGATCATGCCCTTTGCCTTTGCTGTTTTCTTTTTCTTCTTTCCAGCGGGCTTGGTGCTTTACTCTCTCGTGAACAATGTGCTTTCCATTGCTCAACAATGGCAGATCACACGCATGATCGAGCGTAGTGCAGGGACATCAGGCATTGCTGGCAAAAAGAAGGATACTCTCAAAAGCTGATCTGACCCATGCTCACGCGGGAGGTAGCAGCCCCCCGCGAGAGCATGCCGGCACGGCCTTGTAGCGAGCCCACCATATAGCTGAACGTCGAGTACTGCGAAAAGTCTTGGCGTGTCATAGCTCCAAAACGGAAATGAACGGTTAACTGCCGGATTCAGGATTATATTCACTCGTAAGTAAGTGATCACTTCTGATATCATCGCTGCCATTGCTACACCACCCGGAAGGGGCGGGATCGGCGTGGTGCGGGTTTCAGGACCAAATCTCCATGGGTTGGTCTTGAAGATGATCGGAAGTATGCTTCAGCCGCGTCGTGCCACTTTTTGCAAGTTTCTTGATGAGAACGGCGCGGCGATCGACCAGGGCATCGCGCTCTATTTCCCCTCCCCCCACTCCTACACGGGCGAAGATGTATTGGAATTGCAGGGTCACGGCGGCACAGCGGTAACCGGCCTGGTGCTGGCGAGTTGCCTTCGCGCCGGCGCTCGCCTGGCCCAGCCGGGGGAATTCACGCTACGCGCATTTTTTAACGACAAGATTGATCTGGCGCAAGCGGAAAGCGTGGCTGATATTGTCAATGCCCGGACCGGAGAGGCGGTCCGGTGCGCATTGCGGTCCTTGCAAGGCGAATTTTCCACGGCGATACACGACATGGTGCGCGCGCTGACAGAATTGAGGATCATGGTGGAGGCCGGCCTGGATTTTCCAGAGGAATATGCGGAGGATGCCGAGCATGGGGAGAGCCCCTGCTTTGCTGCCGATGCCCGGATCGAGGAGAGACTGGAGGAGCTTCAGTCGCGGCTTTCCCGGGTGCTCGCCGCGGCCCGTCAGGGAAGCCTTCTGCGGGAAGGCATGAGCATCGTCATCGCCGGGCAGCCTAACGTCGGGAAGTCGAGTTTGCTGAACAGGCTTGCGGGAGAAGAGGTGGCCATCGTCACTGATGTTCCGGGGACGACGCGCGACACCATCAGCCAGAGCATCGAGGTGGAGGGAATACCCTTGCACGTGACGGATACGGCCGGACTGCGGGAGACGGTGGATGCCGTGGAAAGGGAGGGCATTGGGCGGGCGCGTGGGGCTTTGAGCAAGGCGGATCTGGCACTGATGCTGATGGATTGTCGCAGCGGCATGACTGCCGCAGACCGGGCCATACTGGACAGTTTTCCCTGCGAGCTGCCGGTGCTTCATGTATATAACAAGACGGATCTCGCAGCCGGGATGGTGCCCAACGGCGTGGGGGATGCCGACGGGCAGGAAATTTATCTTTCAGCGAGAACTGGCTTGGGTATCGAGTTGTTGCGCCGGAAGCTGGCGGATCTCGCCGGCCGCAAATCCGGCACGGAAGCCGAAGGCATGTTCATGGCGCGCCAGCGGCATTTGCAGGACTTGATGCGGGGAGGCACGCATATTCAGCAGGCGCTGGACTTGGTTGGCGATCCTGGCCAGGCGGTTTTTGTCGCGGAAGAGCTACGTTTGGCGCAGCAATCCCTTTCCTCCATCACGGGCGAATTCACCGCTGATGATTTGTTGGGCGAGATATTTTCGCACTTCTGCATCGGCAAATAGCCATTTGGCGCTGCACGCACCAGTCGCCTGCGGTCCATTGCTGGTGGGTTGAGGCTGCGGACTGAAAGTCCGGATACGCGTCGCCTGAACGACGCGTCCTAATCGGGTTCCATTCTGAAATCATCGTCAGGCCTTGGCTCAAAATGATGCCCCAGATATTCCTCAATCATCTCCTCCGTCATTTGATCTGCCGTCGCACAGAAGCATCCTCTCGCCCAAAAATGCTTTCTCCGATATTTCTTCTTCAGGCGCGGATGCTCTTCAAACAGCTTGCTCGATGTGCGACCCTTGATCCGCCTCATGATCTCGCTTGGCGCCAACGCCGGCGGACAACTGGTCTGAATGTGCACGTGATCCTTCCTCACCACACCTTCACTATTCTGATCTCAAAGGCTTCACAGGTCTCTCGCACCAGCTCTCGAACTCGCTCCGCTACTTCCTCTTTCAGTATCTTGTACCGGTACTTCGTTACCCATACAAAATGATACTCAATCTGGTATACCGTATGACTGCCGTATCTGTATTCCATGCAACCCCTCGCCTCTTCGTGCAGCATATTGTCGCAGCTAAAGCTGACCGGCTAAAGCCGGTGGTTCTAACCTCGGAATGGAAAATAACCGTCTGCAGCCTGTGCTTATGTTTCACGTGAAACATAAAGTTCTGCAACCAGAAGAAAACTCATGAGCTGATTATCCATGACGTGCGCTACCCGCTGCTTACCCTGTCCTCCATTTTGCCGTAAAATGATTGTCAGTAAGGAAGCTTTGTCCTGTTGACATCAATCCAAATGCATTTTCCCCAGCAATTCGACGTAATCGTAATAGGAGGGGGCCACGCTGGCACCGAGGCGGCACTGGCTGCCGCGCGCATGAGCCAGAAAACCCTGCTGCTCACCCACAATATCGAAACGATAGGGCAGATGTCCTGCAACCCATCGATCGGCGGCATCGGAAAAGGCCATCTGGTAAAAGAGGTAGATGCGCTGGGCGGGGCCATGGCCGCGGCTGCCGACGAAGCCGGGATTCAGTTTCGCACGCTCAATTCCAGCAAGGGTCCGGCGGTGCGGGCTACGCGAGCCCAGGCCGACCGCCAGATTTATCGCCAGGCGATTCGCAGGCGAGTCGAAAATCAGACCAATCTCTGGCTTTTCCAGCAGGGGGTGGATGATCTGATCCTCGAGGGCGAGCGCGTGGCGGGTGTGGTGACGCAGTTGGGGATAAGCATTGCGGCGCGCGTAGTCGTACTGACCGCAGGCACCTTCCTGGCCGGCGTGGCGCATGCGGGTTCGGTCAGCTTCAAGGCGGGGCGCGCCGGCGATCCCCCTTCGATCAGTCTGGCGGCTCGCCTGCGCGAGTTGCAACTGGCGGTAGGGCGCCTCAAAACCGGGACGCCGCCGCGCATCGATGGCCGCAGCATCGATTACTCCGCTATGCTCGAACAACCCGGCGATACTCCCCTTCCCATTTTTTCCTTTCTGGGTTCTCCCGCCGTGCGTCCCCGGCAGTTGCCTTGCTGGATCACCCATACTAATGCTGAAACCCACGACATCATCCGCGGGGGCCTGGACCGCTCTCCCTTGTTCACGGGCATGATCGAAGGCGTTGGTCCGCGGTATTGCCCGTCGATCGAAGACAAGGTGGTGCGTTTCGCGGGCAAGGATGCTCACCAGATCTTTCTTGAGCCCGAAGGGCTTTCCACCAACGAGGTCTATCCTAACGGGATCTCCACGAGCTTGCCATTCGATCTGCAGGCGAGGCTGGTGCGTTCCATAAAAGGACTGGAACAGGCGCATATCACGCGACCGGGTTATGCGATCGAGTATGATTACTTCGATCCGAGGGAGCTGAAACGCTCGTTGGAAACAAAAAAAATAGAAGGGCTATTCTTTGCCGGACAGATCAACGGCACTACGGGCTACGAGGAAGCCGCAGCCCAGGGCCTGCTGGCGGGGATCAACGCCGCGCTCAAGAACCAGGAAAGGGATGCGTGGTGTCCGCGCCGGGACGAGGCTTATCTTGGCGTGCTGGTCGATGATCTCATCACCCGGGGTGTGACGGAACCTTATCGCATGTTCACCAGCCGCGCCGAATATCGCTTGCAATTGCGCGAAGACAACGCCGATTTACGGCTGACTGACGCAGGGCGGAGGATGGGCGTGGTGGATGATGCGCGCTGGGCAGCGTTCGATGCCAAGCGGGAAGCTATTGCGCGGGAGCAGCAGAGATTGAAAGCGACGTGGTTCGGTCCCAGGGCGTGCGCCAACGCCTTGCCCGAGGCTGATGCGTTGCGCGTTCTCGGCAAGACGCTGGATCGTGATTGTTCGTTGTATGAGCTGCTGCGGCGTCCCGATGTGTCCTATGCTTCCTTGATGACGCTGCCCGGATGCGGGGAAGGCGCTGCCGATCCACAGGCTGCCGAACAAGTCGAGATCCAGGCGAAGTATGATGGATATATTTCCCGCCAGAAGGAGGAAATGGAGCGAAATTCACATTACGAGGAAATCCCATTGCCGCAGGACCTGGATTATGCAGCCGTAAAGGGCCTTTCCCGTGAGGTCCAGCAAAAACTCAACCAGCACAAGCCGGAAACAGCCGGCCAAGCCGCCCGGATTTCCGGCATCACCCCTGCGGCAATTTCATTATTGCTGGTGCACGTGAAGCGCGGATTTTCAGGCCGGGGCGTGAAGAAAAAGAAAAGCGCATGAACTTGCCTGCATTGCTGGCAGCGGGGATCGCGACACTCGGTCTTGATATTTCCCCTGAAGCCCGGCTTCGACTGCTCGAACATTTGGCGTTGGTGCAGAAGTGGAGTCGCGTGCATAATCTTACCGCGATGCGCGACCCGGAGATGATGCTGACAGGCCACGTTCTCGACAGCCTTGCGGTTGTGCCTTGCATTACCGGTCCCCGTATCGTCGATATTGGCGCCGGTGGGGGTTTTCCCGGCATTCCCCTGGCGCTGTCGCACCCCGGCTGGCATGTTACCCTGGTCGAAAGCAGCCATAAAAAAGCTGCGTTTCTCCAGCAGGCGCGTATCGACCTGCAATTGAAGAACGTCGAGGTAGTGAATAGCCGTGCTGAAGAATTTCAGGCAATGGAGGGCTTCGATACGGTTATTTCCCGTGCTTTTGCCAGTTTGGCCGACTTTGCCGGTCTGGCAGGACACCTCGCTCTTCACCGGGGTGGCAGGCTGGTGGCCATGAAAGGCGTGTATCCTCACGAGGAACTGCTCCACCTGCCGGCTCGTTTTGCTGTCGAGAGCATCCTGCCCATCACGGTTCCTGGTCTTGCGGCGGAGCGGCATCTGGTGATAATCAAGGCGCCAGGGCTTTCGTAGGGCAGCCCTGAACAAGTCTCCGCTGGCGCGACGGTGACTTTGCGGGATGGGATGCGCGAAAGGCGACGACGCGAATGGTTGATCCCCTTCGCTAGGAGCCTGGCAAGGAAGACCGCCCGCAAAGCCCTGTCCCATTCGCGTTGCTGGTAAAATCGGGCGCTCATGGCGTTGCGCTCCTTGGCATCGTAGTCCAGGCTACGACCATTGTCGCGCGCCTTATGATCATCCCGATTTTACCAGCAACGCGCGTAGTGAGGACTTACTCAGGGCTTCCTAGGATCCGGAACAAGGCGTATTGCTTCAGTGTTCAGTATTGCAACAAGACCAGCGAGTGGGACAGATGGCGAAAATTCTGGCGATAACGAATCAAAAAGGCGGAGTCGGTAAAACCACCACCAGCGTCAATCTTGCAGCCAGTCTTGCCGCGGCGAAACGCCGCGTGCTGCTGGTCGACCTGGATCCCCAAGGGAATGCGACGATGGGAAGCGGCGTGGATAAGGGCATCCTTGAGCATACCGTTTACCAAGTGCTATTGGGTAGCAAGTCGATTTCGGAGGTGCGGGTCGTTTCGACCGCAGGTAAATATGACCTTGTTCCCGCAAATCGCGAGCTGGCGGGCGCCGAAATCGAAATGGTGGACCTGGCCCAGCGGGAAACGCGTTTCAAAGAGGCGCTCCAGGAAGTGGAGCACCAGTATGATTTCATTTTGATCGATTGCCCGCCTGCGCTCAGCCTTCTCACGCTCAACGGGTTGTGCGCGGCTTCCGCGGTCATGATCCCCATGCAATGCGAGTATTATGCGCTGGAGGGCCTAAGCGATCTACTCAACACCATAAAAAAGGTACGCGCCAATCTGAATCCCTCGCTGGAAATAGAAGGATTGCTGAGGACAATGTTCGATCCACGCAACAGTCTGGCGCAACAGGTTTCCGATCAATTGCAAGAGCATTTCGGCAACAAGGTTTACCGTACGGTGATTCCTCGCAACGTGCGCCTGGCCGAAGCGCCGAGCTTCGGTATTCCGGCGCTCTACCACGATAAACTGTCCAAGGGCACGCAGGCTTATCTGGCACTCGCCGGGGAGCTTCTCAACCGGTATTCAGAGGATTCTTCCCTGCCCGTAGAGTTGCCATCATCCCAAATCGAGATACAGGAATTATCTAATGAAATCAATAAGATTAGGTAGAGGTCTAGACGCGCTGCTGGCTGGAGATAATGACAATGTCAAATCTGGCGATTCGCTGCGAAACCTGGATGTGTCGTTGCTGCAGCCGGGAAAATACCAGCCCCGCACGCGCATGGACCAGGAGTCCTTGGCCGAACTTGCCGAATCCGTTAAAGCACAGGGTATCATGCAGCCGGTTCTGGTTCGAGCCGTTTCCGCCGGGCGTTTCGAAATCATAGCCGGAGAACGGCGATGGCGAGCGGCGCAGCTCGCCGGCCTTTCCGAAGTGCCCGCCCTGGTTCGCGAGGTTGCGGACGATGCTGCGCTGGCGATGTCGCTGATCGAGAACATTCAGCGCGAAGATCTCAACCCACTGGAAGAGGCGCTGGGTATCCAGCGGCTTATCAAGGAATTTGGAATGACTCACCAGGATGCCAGCCAGACGCTGGGCAATTCCCGGAGTGCCATTTCCAATCTTTTACGCTTGCTCAACCTTTCCGCTCCAGTCCAGGATTTGCTGATGCAGGGGAAGATCGACATGGGGCATGGACGTGCCCTGCTCCCGCTTTCTCCTGCCAGCCAGATAGAAACGGCCAATCTGGTGGTGCATAAGCAGCTTTCGGTGCGCGAAACGGAAAGGCTGGTGCAGCGGATGGAGCATTCGGCGTCGAAGCCGGTTCCCAAGCCGGACCGCGATCTGCTGCGTTTACAGGAAGAGGTTTCCGCGAAGCTCGGCGCGGAAGTCGTGATAAAACCTGGAAAAAAGGGCAAAGGCGCCATCCTTATCCATTACAGCAATCTCGACCATCTGGACGGAATACTGGCACGGTTTCAGGCGGGAGCAACCGGCGGAAATGGGTAGCAACAGGTGCGGTTCGATAGCAAAACCGGGTTTTCATTCGAGCATTTTTCATTAAAGGTCAAAAGCGAATCTACAGAGGATCCCAGGCCTGATCCCAAACTGCTTGACTTGGGCGATCTTCGCGGATAGTCTTTACGGGGTTGTGGGTATGTAAAGTATCTGTAAGAACGGGTGGACGGGCGGGAACTGGCGGGATCGGGATATCTGGGAAGGGAAGATATTTTGGATTGTGCCGGGTAGCATCGGCCGGGCGCCAGGGTAGTAACGAGTGTAACAAGTAACGGGAAAGAGAAGAAAGAAGGAAGCCCGATCCGGGAAGCGAGCATGCTGGCCTGCAGTTCTTGGGGCAGGAAGGAAGGAATGGGGGCAGGCGGCAATGCGGCCGGGCGGCCGGGCAGGAAGGAGCGGCACTTGATCAACGCAATAGGAGATAAATGAAATGGCAACAACACTAGGGACGTCAAGCCACGCGGCGTCGAGCGGACGCGACTACGACATGTCGCTGTGGTACGACTCGAAGTGGTACAAATTTGGGTTATTGACCATGCTGGGCGTAGCGATTTTCTGGATTTGGTTCCAGAGGACGTTTGCCTACTCGCACGGGATGGACTCGATGGAACCCGAATTCGAGAAGGTATGGATGGGTCTGTGGCGGGTTCACATGATCGTCATGCCGATATTTGCACTGGTGACCTGGGGCTGGATATGGAAGACCCGCGACACCAAGGAACAGCTGGACAACCTGGACCCCAAGCTGGAAGTCAAGCGTTACTTCTACTGGATGATGTGGCTGGGCGTGTACCTGTTTGGCGTATACTGGGGCGGCAGCTTCTTCACCGAGCAGGACGCCTCCTGGCACCAGGTCATCATACGCGACACCAGCTTCACCCCGAGCCACGTGGTGGTGTTCTACGGCTCCTTTCCCATGTACATCGTCTGCGGCGTGGCGAGCTACCTGTATGCCATGACGCGCCTGCCGCTGTACTCGCGCGGGACCTCGTTTCCGCTGGTCATGGCCATTGCCGGCCCGCTCATGATTCTGCCGAACGTGGGATTGAACGAATGGGGCCATGCCTTCTGGTTCATGGAAGAACTGTTTAGCGCGCCGCTGCACTGGGGCTTCGTCATCCTGGGCTGGTCCGGGCTGTTTTCTGGCGGCATTGCTGCCCAGATCATCACCCGCTACTCCAACCTGACCGACGTCGTCTGGAACAACCAGAGCAAAGTCATCCTCAACAACCGCATCGTACCCTAAGAAACGAAACACTGGAACACGGGCAACAGAAGAGGAAGCAGGAACGCAACAGAGGAACTGGCGGCTGCACCCCCGCAAACTGCAGCAAGCAGCGGCCCGGGAACCCGGGCAGCCGCCGCAACACCCAGGGAACAGCCTGCGCCCGGCTTGCGCGACACGCAAGCAATCGCAAGCGCAAACACCGCGAGCAGGCGGCAAGGAACATTTCGCAAACAAGGAATCAACGACACACATGAGGGGAGGGCGCGATGAGCAGAACAGATGAAATAATACGGGCGGCGAAAATGCCGCCGGAAGCGGTAAAGATGTCCAGGATGATAGACGTGATCTATTTTCCCATTCTGTGCATTTTATTGGTTGGAACCTACCACATGCACTTCATGCTGCTGGCAGGAGACTGGGACTTCTGGCTGGACTGGAAAGACCGGCAATGGTGGCCGGTGGTCACCCCGATCGTGGGCATCACCTACTGTGCAGCCATCATGTACTACCTATGGGTCAACTACCGGCTGCCCTATGGCGCCACCCTATGCATCGTCTGCCTGCTGGTAGGCGAATGGCTGACCCGGTTCTGGGGCTTCTACTGGTGGTCGCACTACCCCATCAACTTCGTGTTTCCCTCCACCATGATACCGGGAGCGCTCGTGATGGACACCGTCATGCTGCTCACCCGCAACTGGATGATCACCGCCCTGGTAGGCGGAGGCGCGTTCGGACTGCTGTTCTACCCCGGCAACTGGCCCATTTTTGGCCCGACCCACCTGCCGCTCGTGGCTGAAGGCGTGCTGCTCTCCCTGGCCGACTACACCGGCTTCCTGTATGTACGCACCGGCACCCCCGAGTACGTGCGGCTGATCGAACAAGGATCGCTGCGCACCTTTGGCGGCCACACCACCGTCATAGCCGCGTTCTTCTCCGCCTTCGTCTCCATGCTCATGTTCTGCGTATGGTGGTACTTTGGCAAGATCTACTGCACCGCCTTCTTCTACGTCAAAGGCCCGCGTGGACGCGTATCCATGAAGAATGACGTCACCGCCTATGGAGAAGAAGGGTTTCCGGAGGGGATCAAATAATGAACGCAAAGAACCTGATCAAACTGGGCAAAGTGGGGATAGCCGGCGTAGCTGGCGCTGCCACCCTGGCCTTGAGCCTCATGCTTGACATCTCCCCTGCGGCCGCGCACGGCGAACGCTCGCAAGAACCGTTCCTGCGCATGCGCACCATCCAGTGGTACGACATGAAATGGGGTCCTGACACCACCAAGGTCAACGACATCGCCACCATGACCGGCAAATTCCACCTTGCCGAAGACTGGCCGCGCGCCGTAGGCAAGCCGGGACGCGCCTTCTTCAACGTTGGCAGCCCCAGCCCCGTGTTCGTGCGGCTCTCCACCAAGCTCAACGGCGAACCCACCTACATCTCCGGCCCCCTGGAGATCGGGCGCGACTACGCCTTTGAAGTCAGGCTCAAGGCGCGCATACCCGGGCGCCACCACATGCACGCCATGGTCAACATCAAGGACGCAGGCCCGATTGCCGGCCCTGCCGCGTGGATGAACATCACCGGCAGCTGGGACGACTTCACCAACCCCGTCAAGCTGCTGACCGGCGAGACCATAGACACCGAGACCTTCAACTTCAACAACGGCATGTTCTGGCACATCCTGTGGCTGGGCCTTGGCATCTTCTGGATCGGCTACTACGTAGCCCGGCCCATGTTCCTGCCCAGAAGCCGGGTACTGCTGGCCTATGGAGACGACCTGCTGCTCGACCCCATGGACAAGAAAGTGGCCTGGATCGTTCTCATTGCCACCTTTGGCATCGTCTGGGGCGGGTATCGCTACACCGAGACCAAGCACCCGTACACCGTCCCCATCCAGGCGGGCGAATCCAAAGTGCAACCCATGCCCGTCAAGCCCAACCCCATCGCCATCAAGGTGACGCACGCCAACTACGACGTGCCGGGGCGTGCCCTGCGGGTGACCATGACCGTGACCAACAGTGGCGACACCGCCTACCGCATAGGCGAATTCACCACTGCGGGCGTACGGTTCATCAACAAAGTGGGATTGAAGCACCTGGACCGCAACTATCCGAAGGAACTGGTAGCCACCGGACTTTCGTTTGACAACGACAGCCCGATCCAGCCCGGAGAGACGCGCGAAGTCAAGATGGAAGCCAAGGACGCACTGTGGGAAGTACAGCGGCTGATGGCGCTTCTGGGCGACCCGGAAAGCCGGTTTGGCGGATTGCTCATGACATGGAGCGATTCGGGCGACCGCAACATCAACAGCATAGCAGGCGCTGTGATACCGGTCTTCACCAAACTCTAAAGCAACCCAGGCGAAACACCGGTCCGCCACCGTCGCCAGACGGCAGTGGATCGGTGTTTTTTAACGTGAGCGAAACAGAAGCAACCTCCCGTGCCGGCATCGCCGCGCGCAGGCGGGAAAGTGAAACAGCGTAATAGTCAAGCGGAGGACCGGTAGGTGGTTAGGCAAGTAACACAGGCATGCGCCACAATACTCGTCCTGATAGCAACCCTGCAGGCGGGAGCCGCGGGAGCGCATGGCAAGGTATCCTTGGAAGAAGACAGCTGCGTGCGGCGCATTGGCGACAGCATGGTGCACTTGAGCGCCTACCAGCCGCAATTCGAGCCCAGCGCCCAGTACTGCACCGAGATACCCAAAGGCGGGGACACCTACCTGGTAGTGGACCTGGTGGACCAGGCCCTGCGCGACATGCCCATCGGCATGCGCGTGATAAGAGGCACCAACGAGGCCGAAGACGAAACCGTGACCTACCTGCGCCCAAGCTACCATCCTGATGGCGTCATCCAGGGAGAAACCAGCCTGGACCAGGGGCTGTACACCGTCATCATCACCGCCGAAGGGCAGCCGCCATTGCGCTACCAGTATCCGCTGCGGGTACAGATGATCAACTATGCGCAGATATTCCGCACCGCCGTAGGCCCCCTGATCGGCCTGCTGGTGCTGATCCTGATTGCATACAAGCTCGTGAAATCCAAGCGCCTGCAGCGCTGGCGCGATTCACGGCGCTAGCAGGAGAACAGGAACCGGACCGGATCCGCAGTTCCGTGAACGATTTGACAAGATTTGACAATAATTCAAGAGGCGATTCGACATGTCCCTAAACACACTGAAATCCGCACTTGCCGGCCTGCTGCTGGCGATCGGGATTCCCTTTTCCGCCCAGGTGCAGGCCCACGGCGGCCTCTCCCTGGCCGATGACGTCTGCAAACTCACCATCGGGCCCTACACCATGCACTTTACCGGCTACCAGCCCGAAGCCACCCAGGAAAAGGAATTCTGCGAAGACATTCCCGCCATCGGGCGCACCGTCGTCGCCCTGGACTACATCGAAGAAGCCCTGCGTCCCCTGCCCACCGAAGTGCGCATCATCCGCGACACCGGCGATCCCGGCAAGGAACCGGGCAACCTGGACACCCTCACCATCCTGCACATTCCCGCCAAGGTCTACCCCAACGGCTCCATCAACTTTGAATACGACTTCATGCAGCCTGGCAAATTCGTCGGCCTCGTGACCGTGGGCGACAAGCAGGAGTATATCTCGCGCTTCCCCTTCTCCGTAGGCGAGCCCAAGGGCACCTCCCCCTACCTCATCTTCGGCATTGCCGCCGTGATAGGCGCCGTGGCGGTATTCTTCCTGCGCGCGCGCAAATCCCCTACGGCGGCCTGAAGAGAGCAAGGATGGCAAACCGGCCAGGCGCCATCGGGCATTCCTGGCCGAACCATACTGCAGCGAGGCAGTCCAACAGATACCAGTGCCCGGGCATGGGCGGCGGTCAGGTTAGTTTTGAACGAGGAGTGAGAATGGCATCATTTCGGGTTTCCTACAAGATCCAGCGGATCCAGCGGATTCGGCGGCTTGCCGCGGCGGGCATGCTGGCGCTGGCCATGGCCGGACTGCACAGCGGCACGGCACTGGCGCACGCCATGCTCGTCAAGGCCGAGCCCGCGCGCCGCGCCGCGCTCACCAAGGCGCCTTCGCAAGTGCGCCTGTGGTTCAACGAAGAAATCGAAAAGGATTACGCCTCCCTTGCGGTGCATGACGCGGCCAAGACTACCCCCGTTACCGAAGCCAAGCCGCATGTGGCAGCCGACGACCCCAAATCCATCGTGCTGCCCCTGCCGGAACTGGGGGCAGGGAAGTACACGGTAAAGTTTCGCGTCCTGTCCGTGGACGGGCACGTGGTCGACTCGTCCTATGACTTTACCGTAAAGAGCAAAGCACCGCAGAAATGATCGAGGTCATCGCGACGCTCCTGCGCTGGCTACAGCTTGCGTCCAACATGATCCTGGTCGGCGGTTGCGTGTTCCTGGCCATTGCCGGCGCCTACCACTCCCCCTGGGTCACCCGCCTGGAGCGCGCCCTGCCCTGGCTCTGTCTCCTTCTCCTGGTTGGGCTGCTGGGCATACTGGCCACCACCACCGGCCAGGCCACCGGCAATCCCGACAAGGCCTGGGACCCCCGGGCCTGGCTTGCCCTGATGCAAAACACCCGCATGGGACACATCTGGGCGGCGCGCGCCGCCTGCGCCGTGCTGGTCATGGCCATCGCCCTCTACATCCGCTACGCCCGGCACGCCACGCGCGCCCGCTGGCGCTACATCCTGTGCGCCAGCGCCGCCGCCCTGACGCTCACCGTAGGCTCGCTCGCCAGCCATGCCGCCGCCGAAGACCTCTCCATCGCCTCCATCCTGCCCTACGCCCTGCACATCATCCTCGCCAGCGTCTGGTTCGGCGCGCTGCCCGCCTTCCTGGTCGTGTGCTTTGCCTGCACCGAACCGGGCGCGCACGCCCCCCATCCCGGCATCCAGACCCAGGCCATCCAGCGCATCCACGCCCTGTTCCAGTCGCGCGAAGACGCCATCGCCGGCGACGCCCAGGCCCTCAAGCGCTTCTCCGCCATGGCCCTGCCGGTCATGCTGGCCGTGATCGCCACCGGCGTCATCATCACCGACCGCATGGTCGACACCAGCTATGGAGCGCTCGTGGCCACCCGCTACGGCTGGATACTCGATGCCAAGATCGGCCTTTTGGCCATCGTGCTCGTGATCGCCGCGCGCGCCCGCTCGATCTGGCTGCCCCAGCTCACCGGGCGGGCATCGGCCGAAGGCGGCAGGAATGGCCCCCCTCAGAAAGCCATGAACGGTGCTGCGGGCGGGCAGAAACTCAGGAAGTGGGTCAGCTTCGAATTCGTCCTGGCCATGGGCATCGTCCTGCTCGCCACCATCGTGGCCAACACCGTGCCCGCCAAACATGCCATCATCCAGGACTGGCCCTACTCCTTCCGCTTCTCGCTCGCCGCCACCTGGGGCGAACCCAGCGTCATGATCCGCGCCTGGAGCGGCGTAGCCCTGCTGGCGCTGGCAGGCGGCGCGCTCGTCCTGGGGCGCATCAAGCACTGGGACGCCAGGCGGCGCATCGGCATCCCGATACTCCTGGCCGTCATCGCCCTGGGAGTGGGACTGCCCCCGCTTGCCATCGACGCCTACCCCGAGACCTATCGCAAGACCCCGGTTCCGTTCGACACCATCTCCATAGCCAACGGCTCGGGCCTGTTCGCCGAGAACTGCGTGGCCTGCCATGGGCTCCAGGGCAAGGGCGACGGCGTCATGGCCAAGAGCTTCGCCAAGCCCCCGGTGGACATGCTCACCGAACCGCACACCGCCAAGCACACCGCAGGCGACTTCTTCCACTGGCTCACCTTCGGCATTCCCGACACCGGCATGCCGGTATTTGGCGACAAGCTCTCCGAAGAAGACCGCTGGGACGTGGTCAACTACCTGCACGCCATGTCGCGCGGCTACCAGGCGCGCCTCATGAGCCCCAAAGTCGTGCCCAGCCAGCCCCAGCCCTCCATGGGCCCGCCCAACTTCTCCTACTTCGCCCAGGACGGCTCAAGCGGCACCCTCAAGGACTTCCGCGGCAGCAAGAACGTACTGCTGGTGCTGTTCTCCTGGCCGCAGTCGCGCGAACGCATGGAACAACTGGCCAAGCTCTACCCCGCGCTCAAGAACGCCAACACCGTGCTCCTGGCCGTGCCCGAGGACGATCCGGACTCGCAGGAAATCGATGACATCACCAAAGAGGTGCCGTATCCGGTGGTGACCCAGGGCGCGCACGAGATCGTGCAAAGCTACAAACTGTTTCGCCGCACCCTGAACAAGCCCGACCTCCTGGGAGAGGGCAGCCTCCCTTCGCACATGGAATTTCTGGTGGACCGCTACGGCTACCTGCGCGCGCGCTGGATCCCCAGCGCCGATGGCTCCGCCTGGGACAATGCCGATGCCCTCATGCAGCAGGTCGCCCAGCTCAATTCCGAAAAGGAAATCCTCCCTCCCCCAGGCGATCATGTGCATTGAGGGCGACGGCAAGGTATCCAATCGCCTTCGCTGACCAGCGGGACGCTACGATGATTTTCGCACAGCAGGTTAACAATTCCGTCACACTAAGGAGAATGAAGATGAACAAATTCCTGGCCACCGCTCTGATCAGCATGGCGATGGCCGTGTCACTGCCTGCCAAGGCTCACACCGAAGCATATTTCGATTCCATCAATGCGCCTCATGGTGGCCAGATGCGCATGGCAGGCCCCTACCACCTGGAGCTGGTAACCCAGGATAAGGAAATCACGCTCTATGTGGCAGACCACTCGGATAAAAAAATCAGTACGGAAGGCGGTGTGGGCAAATTGGCATTCCAAGTCGGCAAGGCCAAACCAACGGAATCGATCAAGCTGGAACCGGCGGGAGACAATACCTTCAAGGGAACGGGAGAATTTTCACTCACTCCCGACACTGTCGTAATCGTTTTTCTGAAATTGCCGGAGGCCGAGGCGCAGTCCGCCCGTTTTACTCCGCTCAAGCCAAAAGCAAAGTCCGAGAAGAAAGCCGCTGAAACGAAGAAGCCAGCGTCCGGACATGACCACCATGATCATCATATGCATCACTGATCACGCTGGCTGGATCAGCTATCCGGGAAAGCATCTGGATGCAGCGCGGCACGGCGGCCTCGCTGTACATCCACCCCCGCCAGTATTATCAGGCCGATGATGAAATAAATACCGGTGATCAGCATGGCGAGACGGTGATCGCCTTGCGAAACCCAGCTTACCACGCCATATGTCAGCGGGCCCAGTATCGACGAGAGCTTTACCGCAAGTCCCCACAGGCCAAAAAACTCCGCTCGCCGGGTATCGGGGCTGAAGTAGCCTACCAGCGCCCTCGCCGCGGATTGCGAAGCTCCCAGACATAGCCCCGCCAAATTGGCAGCTGCCCAGAACATCGTGCGGCCCTCCGCCATCCAGGCTAGCAAAATCATGACGATCCAACCCACCAGAGTCAGCGCAATGGTCGGCACATGGCCGATTCTGTCTTGTAGGTTACCGAAAGAGAAAGCCCCCGCGGACGCTGTAAGGTTAACCACAAGAATCAAAAACATGGTGTCGCTGGTATTGAAACCCATCGCCTGCTGCGCATATATTGCCGCCAGAGTAATCACCGCCTGAATGCCGGCCTGATAAAACACCAGGCAGGCAAGAAAACGCACCAAGTCCCGGTAATCGCGCACGTGACGAAGCGTATGGCCCAGCCGGGAGAATGCTTCCAGCATGATATTTCGCCCCGGATAATGCGGCTGAGGCAGCGCCCGTTCTTTCAAATAACAAAAAGTCGGAATACTGGAAACGGCGAACAGCCCGGCGGTAATCAGCATGGTGACAGGAACGAACTCTTCCGCTGTCTTACCCATGCCCTGCGCCCAAGTCACGTAGGCGAGCGAACAGCCCAAGCTGACCAGCCCACCCAGATATCCCAGACTCCAGCCCCAACCGGACACCTTCCCCAGCGCCTTGCCCCGCGCCAACTCCGGTAAAAATGCGGCAATGAGATTTTCGCCGCAGCCAAAAAAGAAGTTGGAACAGACAAGAAAGACTATAGCCAGCCAGAGCTCGCCGGACCCGGCCAAAGACAGCAGCGCAGTGAATATCACGCAGCCGATGGTACTGAAAACAAGCAGGCGCTTTTTTGCGGCGTAAGCATCGGCGTAGGCTCCAAGTACCGGAGCGGTCAGGACGATGAGCGCATACGAAACCGCAAGCGAAGCCGTCCAGGCGAACGTTCCCCACTCCTTACCCTCCGCAACCACGGCCACGAAGTAAGCATTGAAAATAGCAGTAATGACGACTGTCGTATAACCCGAATTGGCGAAATCGAACATCGCCCATGACCAGGCTTCCCTTCCGCTCACGCCCTCCGCCAGATACTGTCTTCCATCATTTCGAGCCATGCTTGCGTCCCACAGAGTTTGTCGATAATCGATCAAATACCAATTCCGGTTTTTCCCCTCAACTGAAACTACCGCATTCGGAAAGCGCAATAGAAATCCATTCCGGATTTTACGGCAATCCATACTCACCATTGTTTTGATGCCACCTCCAGAGTCTCCCCTTGATCGATAGTGGAGTTCTCCGCGGCACTTACGTCTCCTGGAGGAAAGTAAGCACACACTTACGCTAAACGCCCATACCAGTCACTAGGCAGCAGAACCAAGTCTTTACCGGCGCGGTGTCCTGCTGCATTCAACCGCTACTCGATCCGCTTCGCGAAGTCCGTGGGTCGCGCTTCGGGAAGCCATGGATATCGCACCTTGGCGTCGTACTCCGCAACGACCACCGTCATATGCTTTCTTGACTATCCGATTTTATCAGCCACATGTCCGCGAGGGCTTGTCTAAAGCTTATAGGTAACAAGTTGTACTTAGGTCCAATAGCTATCCACAATGAAATTGATAAGATAAAAACCATTCCCTCGGGGGAAAAGAAGTGCCGGACCGCTATGACGAATGCCCTGGCAAACCTTCTTTCTGCGGATTAACGACAGGACACCTTGAACAGAGAGGTTAATTATGCATAAACCAGTTGAACTGGCGGCTTCACGGATTTTTCGTCTCTTGATCCGCCTGGTGGATACGATAGGAACGCTATTCTGGTATGAACGCCGGTTATCCGATGCAGCTACAAGACAGAAAGAAACGCGCGAAACCAGGGCCAAATGCTATTCCTCGAACTCAGGAATAAAATGCTGAACGACTGTGGCCGATGCCGGATTCTACCCCAGGACTTGCAGTAACCTCCCCGGCAGGCATTCCACTCAGGCCGCTCTGTGGTCGAGCCGGCGCGGCTCGGACCCACCTTAACTCCTGCAAATCAACGGTAGGGGCTATCGGTGTGGGCGCACCTATATATCGATCGTTGGCAGAAACAAAAGTGCAATAAAACCGGCTGGATCAATCCGTGTCAGGCCGGTTTTAACCTGAATCCGCCCTGTAGCGAACTCGCCATACAGGCGAACGTCGAGTACCGAGGAAAGTCTTTGTGGATCATAGTACTAAACTGAAAATCAGCGGGCAACTGCCGGATTTAGGTTTAGTGCTTCGACTGTCCCACTCCCACGCACACGTTCATCAGTACGCCTATCAGATTCAGCATCCCTTCGATCAGCAGATTCAAATGCTCTTCGCTGCGTTCAAAAGTTCGCAGCAATGCCAAAGTCTGGTCTATGGGGATTTCCCCGTGCTTTATCTGGTGATGTGCTAGATTCAACGCGAGTAGCCGGGCACATTCAGCAAGCTGCTCTTTTGTTGCCTTATTGATAAGAATCTCCGCCAGCTCGTAGGTCTGGTCAAATGTTACCTGTTCCATATCATTCCCATCGAATTTCCTGAGCTCCTGTTTAGGGGGCCTTCGGAGCAATCCGGCAGTACGCTGTTCCTGTCGAGCCGAACGGCGGGGGGCCAGATACTTATAGTTATAATTACCTGCAAGCCGAAAGACGCCAATCTATCCTGCGTCAAAAATCTATTCGTATCATAACCGTATCCAGGCGTTTTGCTATTGGACTGAAGTACCCCCAGCCGCATCATTTAAACGCTTCGCTTCCGCTTCCAGCATCCGTAAAAGTTCTCGCGAGACCCCGGCTCGCCATACGGTTGACTGGCAAAATTGATGCTTCTATATTACTTGCGTAATAAGGTACCGTCCGTCCACAACTACAAGGAGAGTGAAATATGAAGCTCGTTCAATTTTTCCGTAACGCAATCTTTGCCGTAGCAATCGCGTCATGAATACGCCGTCCTTGCAAGCCAATGCTGTTGACGCGGAATCCGTTACGGTGGATACGAAAGCAACCCAAAGTGCCCATTATGAGCGTCTGACGCGGGACAATGTGATTTTACTGATTGTCGATCACCAGGTTGGCTTATACACGGGTGTCCGTGATATCGATACCCTGCAGCTCAAGCACAATATCGTGGGATTGGCGAAAGCAGTCCAAGCTCTCAAGATTCCCATTATCGTTACGACCACGACCGAAAGAATGTGAGGACCAATGATCCCCGAACTCCAGGAAGCGCTGGCTGGCATCCAGCGCATCGAACGCACCACCGTGAACGCCTGGGACGATTCCCGCGTGGTTGCCGCCGTGAAAGCAACGGGGCGCAAGAAGCTCGTTATTACGGGCATCTCGACCGATGTTTGTTTGGCGTTGCCGGCAATTGCGGCCCTGGCTGATGGCTACACGACGTATGCAGTCGTCGACGCAGCCGGGAGCTTTACGAAAGAACAATCCGACCTGGGCATAATGCGGATGATCCAGGCAGGCGTTATCCCTGTTGGTTATTCAAACGTGGCTGTCGAAATCTTGGCCGACAACGCTGCTCCCGAAGCAAACGCTGTCTATAGCGCCTTAAATATGCCGTTTTCGGGTCTTGTCTATGACCTAAATCAGTATTTCTCCCATACATAGGCTCTCGCGCTGGAATGTGTAGCTTGGTGTGCTGCGCCAGATTCAGCGGTTCGGATCATTCCCTTGACCTGGGACGATTCCACCGATTTGGAGTACCGGCCGTCAAACGGATTGTTCTGCTCTGACATGAGCAACAGTTGCGATTTTTGGGGTCTTCTCGTTTTCAGCGCAAGCCATTACACGAATAAGCGTGCGGAAACTGACGGGCGCCAAGGGATGACAAAGAATGATCGACAAGGGTTGGCTATCCGATGTGAGTGGGCTGACAGCGATCCGCTGATGCAGGCGTATCACGATCACGAGTGGGGAATCCCTATTCGTGACTCACGCCTGATATGGGAGACGCTGATGCTTGAAGGGTTTCAGGCAGGCCTGGCTTGGATCATCGTGCTGCGCAAGCGTGACGCATTCCGTAAGGCATTTTCGGGCTTCGATCCAGCGAAGGTTGCACGCTACGATGAGCGCGACATTCTTAGGTTGATGGCAGACTCAGGAATCATCCGCGCTAGGGCAAAGATCGAGGCGACGATTCATGGGGCGCAGATCTACTGCGAAATGGAAAGTCGGAGTGAGAGTTTCAGCGACTTCTGCTGGTCGTTCACTGATGGTAAGGCTCTGCAGGGCAACGGGCAAAGCTGGATAGCAAGCTCGCCTCTTTCCGAGCGAATCTCGAAAGAGCTAAAGAGAAAGGGGTTCAAGTTCGTCGGCCCAACAATTGTCTATGCATGGATGCAAGCCGTGGGCATCATCAATGACCACTCGACAAGGTGCTTTCGACGAAAGCTGCTAATGCGAGCAAACCGATGCGAGCAGGAGTAGAAGTGGCCCTCAATAGAACTTTGGCACCAGATACTTCTTGGCCGTAGCTGAAGAACTCCACTTCGCTCGCGCGGCTGAACGATTGCACATTGAGCAATCGCCGCCGTTGTCACGAACAATAAAAGAGTTGGAAGAAGATCTTGGTGTCCATCGGCGACGAGCCGATGTTCTTCAAATAGGGGAGCAATGCGATGAGCACAATCAAGAAGCAGCGCTTGGGGCCGCTGCCCAAGACCGAGAGCGTCAAGTTGACCTTTGCCTGTCCGGCCGCCCTGAAAGCCGACCTTGACTGCTATGCCACACTGATTCGGAGATAGGGTCAACCTTTTTCTGAATGCTGCTTGGAGAACTAAAAACCTACATTTACCCTACACAAAATAAAAACTACCTTAGTTACTTACCGGTGGCATATTCAAATCATTGTTTTTATGGTGCTGTTGAGAGGAGTCGAACCTCCGACCTACTGATTACGAATCAGTTGCTCTACCAACTGAGCTACAACAGCCCAAGGAAATACATCCCGATTATAGAGGTTTGAAAAACTGCGGGCAAATGAGTTCTCAGGTGAGAAAGCGGATTCCCCTCCCAACTGCCATGTCAGGGAAAGATTACCGTGAACCGGACAGCACCGCAAAGTACGCAGCCGGTAAAAATACATTCCCCTCACCCGTCACCATCAGCAACCACGCAAAAATACCTCATTAAGCAAATTCATAAGTAAATTCCCGGGTTTGGCCAGGAATTCACAAGTGTTCCATAAATAACGGTTACTATTTCACGCCATTTTCGCCGAATAGCATTCAACACCTAGACAAGTTGAACGGTTTAAGTCAAACTTGCCGCCATGAAAAAGAGCGCTCCCTCACTGCGGCAAATCCTGGTTCTCCATGGCCCCAACCTGAATCTGTTGGGAACGCGTGAGCCCGGTATTTACGGCAATGCGACGCTTGCGGAAATTAACAGAAGTTTAACGATCTTAGCCGAAAAAGCGGGCGCAGGGTTAAAGGCGTATCAAAGTAATGCCGAAGCTGACCTGATAGCGCAAGTCCATCGCGCAATTGAGGAAAAGATTGATTTCATCATCATCAATCCGGCAGCATTTACCCATACCAGCATCGCGCTGCGCGATGCTCTCGCGGCCGCTCGCATTCCTTTTATCGAAATACATCTTTCCAACATATTTGCCCGGGATGCCTTTCGCCAGAAATCCTATTTCTCCGATCTCGCGGTAGGGGTGATTAGCGGCCTGGGGGCGAAAGGGTATGAGCTGGCATTGCAGTTTGCCTTGACCTCTATTCGTGCAGAGGGTTAGCTGGCTGCCAGGCTTTGCCAAACGCAAATTAATGGATGCGGGATGCGCGTTATGCGATTGATTATTGTGCGACCGCAGTGGTTCAGCTTGTTGCTTTCGCCTCTGTTTTACAAGTGGCGTAAGCAGCCTGGATACGGAAGCTCATTGAGCATGGCGGCATTGGGATAGTTCAGGACGCCTAGACTGGGCGGTGCTCCGGGAGGTGCATTATGGATTTAAGAAAACTCAAGAAATTGATCGATCTGGTAGAGGCTTCCGGCATCGCCGAGCTGGAGATAACCGAAGGCGAGGAAAAAGTGCGCATCAGCAGATCGACATCCTCGTCCCAGACGCAGGTGGCCACCGCGCCGCCCCTATCTGTACCGCAGCCCGGTTCGGTTGCAACGGCTCCTCCTCCCGGAGGCGCAGGGGCGGCTGCGGCGGCGGTATTGCCGGAAGGCCACGTGGTCAAGTCACCCATGGTAGGTACGTTCTATCGTTCTTCGGCGCCCGGCGCCAATCCCTTCGTGGAGATCGGGCAGACGGTAAAGGCTGGCGATACGCTCTGCATCATCGAGGCAATGAAGCTGCTCAACGAAATCGAATCGGACAAGAGCGGAACAATCAAGGCGGTGCTGGTGGAAAACGGTCAGCCGGTGGAGTATGGCGAGCCTTTGTTCGTGATCGAATGACCGGCATTCGATTCGTTATGGAGGAAGCAGGTTTTCATCGGCTCGGCGAGACACTACGTAGACAATGTTCGAAAAAATTCTAATAGCCAATCGTGGTGAAATCGCCCTTCGGATACAACGCGCCTGTCGCGAGATGGGCATCAAAACCGTCGCGGTGCATTCCCAGGCCGATGCGGACGCGAAGTATGTAAAGCTTGCCGATGAGTCTGTATGCATCGGGCCAGCGCCATCGGCACAAAGTTATCTCAATATTCCGGCGATCATCAGCGCGGCGGAAGTCACCGATGCCGAAGCGATCCATCCCGGCTATGGTTTTCTTTCCGAAAATGCCGATTTTGCCGAGCGTGTCGAAAGAAGCGGTTTCGTTTTCATAGGTCCGCGTCCGGAGACTATTCGCCTGATGGGCGACAAGGTCAGTGCCAAAAACGCGATGAAGAAGGCGGGTGTTCCCTGCGTGCCTGGCTCGAATGGCGCCTTGCCCGAATCCCTCGACGAAATACGGGGAATCGTCCGGGCAATCGGCTATCCGGTCATCATCAAGGCGGCGGCGGGTGGAGGCGGCCGGGGAATGCGAGTGGTTCACACGGAAGCGGCGCTGTCGAACGCGGTCATTATTACGCGCAACGAAGCTCAGGCAGCATTTGGCAGCCCCACGGTCTACGCTGAGAAATATCTGGAAAATCCGCGTCATATCGAAATCCAGATACTTGCGGACGAGCACCGGAACGTGATCCATCTGGGGGAACGAGATTGCTCGATGCAGCGCCGCCACCAAAAAATTCTCGAGGAGGCGCCGGCGCCCGGCATCACCCCGCGAATGCGGGATCGTATCGGCGGCCGTTGCGCGGACGCGTGCCGCCGAATCGGGTATCGCGGTGTCGGAACGTTCGAGTTTCTGTTCGAGAAGAATGAGTTCTATTTCATCGAAATGAACACGCGTTTACAGGTGGAGCATCCTGTTACCGAGGCCATCACCGGAATCGACCTGGTGCAGGCGCAGATTCGGGCTGCGGCAGGAGAAAAACTCACCATACGCCAGCGGGATGTCGCATTCCGGGGGCATGCAATCGAGTGCCGCATCAATGCTGAAGATCCATACAAGCTTACCCCGTCAGCCGGTCGCATTACCCAATATCATGCACCGGGAGGGCCAGGCATCCGGGTTGATTCCCATGTCTATGCTAACTACATGGTGCCGCCCTATTACGACTCCATGATCGGCAAAGTCATAGCCCACAGGGATAATCGCGAACAGGCCATCGCCCGCATGCGCATCGCGCTATCCGAGATGGTGATTGAAGGCATCAAGACCAATACGCTTTTGCATCTCGACTTGTTGTCCGATGGCGCTTTCCTGAATGGAGGAACCAGCATTCACTATCTCGAGCAAAAACTTGCCAACTATAACAAGCCGGGCTAGCGCCTGTTAACCAGGGAAAGAAGGTTGGAACCCGTGTGAAGGTTCTGTTTTCTGGAAAAGATGAGCGGCAGGAAAATGGCAAATCAAGGAAGCAGCATACGGATGTCCAACTCACCTTCGGGTTGTTGACCCAGTGTCGTGGATCGCCGTAACCCTTGAGACGGATAGCGCTCATGCTGAAGCGCTGAGCGATGCCATGCTCGAGCTGGGCGCGCTGTCGGTGGATATTCGCGACGCGGGAGCGGGGACGGAGCGGGAGCAACCTCTGTTTGGCGAGCCAGGAGAAGTCCCGGGAGAGACCTGGTCCGCTTCGGAAATGACCGCCCTATTTGGGGCAGACGCAGATATTCCCGCGATGATGAAAGCCGCGATTCGGGCGGCCCGGCTGAGCGATTCCCCGGCATACATCACCACCTCTATCGAGGAACAGGATTGGGTACGGGTTACGCAATCGCAATTCGGTCCCATTCAAATATCATCACGTTTATGGATCGTTCCCAGTTGGCATAAAAGCCCGGACTCTTCCGCGATCAGCCTTATGCTCGATCCGGGTCTTGCCTTTGGCACGGGTAGCCATCCATCCACGTGGCTCTGTCTTGCCTGGCTTGACGAAAACCTGCAAGGCGGGGAAGATGTCCTCGATTATGGTTGCGGTTCAGGCATACTTGCCATTGCCGCGGCAAAGCTGGGCGCCGCTCGTGTAATCGGGATCGATATCGATCCGCATGCGATTGCGGCAAGCCGCGAAAATGCATTGCGTAATCGATGCAGCGAAGCGGAAACGCAATTTCATGGTGATTTTTTTTTCCAAGGCCAGCCGCCGGCAGATATCGTAGTGGCCAATATCCTGGCCAAGCCCCTTATCATGCTGGCCCCGATACTGTCGCGCGCCATGAAGCCAGGCGGACGCATAGCGTTGTCGGGCATCTTGGATGAGCAGGCCAGAGAGGTCATCGAGGCTTATCAACAATGGGTGGACATGCGGATCGCGGGTGAACGGGAGGGCTGGGTATTGCTGTCAGGGACGAGAAAGTGATGCTGGATTTTCTTGAGAAAAGCCATGGCGCTCATTACCCGGTGTCCTAATTGCGGTACTGCCTTCCGCATAACGCCAATCCACCTGCAGGCGCATGGCGGCGACGTGCGTTGCGGGCGCTGCACTCGCATCTTCAATGGTTTTTCCGCACTGGCTACCATGCAGGAGCCGGAATCGGCTGTTCCCGCAACAGCGGAGGGCGTGGACACGACGCCCGTGGAAACGTTGTCCGATGCTTCCGAAGCGGCTCCTGAGGCTCCTGCGATTGACTCGGGTACGATTCCCGAACCTCGCATTGAGGCTGCTCCCAGCGTGGCTTCCGAAGCTGCTCCCGAGCTTGATCCAAAGCCTGCCCCCGAACCTGCTCCCGGAACTGGCACGATCGATTCCGAAGCCGATCTGCAGCAGATCCTGGCGCAGAGAACTTATTCACGCACGCATAGCGGGCATGAAAACCCGCCGGCGCAATCGCTGGCCGCAGCGGCAGCAGCGCATGGTCCATCCTCCGTCGAGCCATATATCTCGGGATGGGGGAAACCAGAAGAATCCGCAATGGCGCCACCGCACTCCGGAGGTTACGAGATACCGGAGCCAGATGATATTCCACGGCGGAGCGGGAGCGCGCGTGGCATGCGTCGGAATCATGCATACGATGGCGAGCGGCCGGTTTCGCTTTTATGGAGCATTGCCTCCTTCTTTTTACTGATGGTGCTGGCAGCACAGGCTGTTTATTTCTATCGTAACGATATCGCTGACGCCATGCCTGCCGCGAAACCGCTTCTGGACCAATACTGCAAGCTGCTGGGATGCACCGTGCAATCCCCGTTGCGCCCGGAATTGCTGAATATCGAATCTTCCGGAATGGGATTGAAAATTCAGGATTCCAGCAAAATCATCCCCAATGCCATGGTGCGTAATCATGCGCCTCGTTCCCAGGCGCTTCCTTCCTTTGAGGCGGCGCTGACGGATATCCGGGATCAGCCTGCGGCAAACCGCGTCTTTTCCCCCGGCGCCTAGCGCGAAAAAAAGAGATCCGATCGAGTGCCTGGGCCAGACCACGAATTCAATGCCTAGCTCCATCTCAGCAGCGGCGGGTTGAGCGCAACGGATGCCCTTTTCCCTGATTTATCCCGGTTCGGGGCATCGCTTTATTTTGATACAGCTGTAAATATCGGAAAGTGGAAGGTAAGCGGCGTCAACGCGATATTGGATCGGCGCTGAATGTGCCACACATTAATGGGCTGTGCTGGAGGCGCATTTGGATTAAAATTGAAATCCCGTCAACCCGATATTCCCAGCTTGCGCAGAATGGCATCTGAAACCCTGGTCGAAGTCAACGACCTGAATTTCTCCTACGGTGAGCGTCCTCTGCTGAGGGGGATCAATATGACGATGCATCGCGGCAAGGTCATTGCCATCATGGGAGGCAGCGGCAGCGGGAAAACCACCTTGTTGCGTCTTATTGGCGGGGCAATCGTCCCGACTTCGGGTCATGTGAAAGTCGCGGGCAAGATCGTGCACAAGCTGAAGAGAGATGAGCTTTTTCAGTTGCGCCGCAAGATGAGCATGCTCTTTCAGTTCGGCGCCTTGTTTACGGATCTGTCCGTGTTCGATAACGTGGCATTCCAGATTCGGGAACATACCGATTTGCCGGAGTCCATGATACGCGATCTGGTGCTGATGAAGCTGCAGGCCGTAGGGCTCCGCGGAGCGCACGATCTCATGCCCGCGCAACTTTCGGGAGGGATGGCGCGTCGCGTCGCGCTGGCTCGTTCGATCGCGCTTGATCCGCTGCTCATCATGTATGATGAGCCTTTCACCGGACTGGATCCCATTTCACTAACCGTGATTGGAAACCTGGTTCGCCGCCTCACCGATGCGCTGGGCATGACATCCATCGTAGTGACGCACGATGTGCAGGAATCCCTGAAAATCGTCGATTATGTCTATTTCATTTCCGATGGCGTAATTGCCGCGCATGGGACGCCGGACGAAGTACGGGAATCGGTTGCTCCTTTCGTGCATCAGTTCGTGCATGGCGAAGAAGATGGTCCCGTGACCTTCCACTACCCGGCAAAGGCCTACGCAAGCGACCTGAAACTGGAGACTGGTCTTGCCTAGACGCATCGCTATCGGCATCCGAGGCATTGGTCACCGGGTAATTGATAGTACATGGCGGCTAGGCTACGCCAGCCGCTTTTTCCTGCTGATATTGCTTAAATCCGGTACCAGCCTTCGCCGCTTCGGCCTGGTCATTCGCGAGCTTTATTTCACAGGGGTGCTGTCGCTGATCATCATCAGCGTCTCGGGATTGTTCGTCGGCATGGTGCTGGGCTTGCAAGGTTACGAGACACTGCAGCGATTCGGGGCCGAATCGGCCGTGGGGACAATGGTGGCATTGTCCCTGGTGCGCGAGCTGGGTCCGGTTGTGGCCGCACTGCTGTTTGCCAGCCGCGCCGGCTCCGCCATAACGGCGGAGATCGGCCTGATGAAGGCCACGGAACAGCTGGCGGCAATGGAAATGATGGCGGTTGACCCCATTGCGCGGGTGGTCGCCCCCAGGTTCTGGGCCGGCGTTATTTCAATGCCGTTCCTGGCAGCCATGTTCTCGGTAGTGGGGGTATTCGGCGGCTATCTGGTTGCCGTAGTGCTTATCGGCGTGGATGACGGTTCGTTCTGGTCGCAAATGCAGAATGCCGTGGATTTTCGGTACGATATCGTCAACGGCATTATCAAGACATGTGTCTTCGGGGTGGCAGTGACTGCTGTGGCGGTGTTCGAGGGTTACGACGCGTCTCCCACGGCTGAAGGCGTATCGGGAGCGACGACCCGTACCGTGGTGACTTCATCCCTGGTGATTCTGGGACTGGATTTCGCTTTGACTTCGTTCATGTTCAGGGGAATGAGCTGATGCAGCGTGCAACAATGGATTTATGGGTAGGACTGTTCGTTCTTGCCGGAATCGGCGCACTACTGTTTTTGGCGCTGAAAGTAGGAAATATGGGTACTTACAGTTCGGCCGAGGGCTACACCCTGGTGGGTAATTTCGAGAATATTGGAGGATTGAAAGTCCGTGCACCGGTTAAAAGCGCCGGGGTGGTTGTCGGGCGGGTAACGGACATCCAGCTCAACACAAAGACATACGATGCGGCCGTAACCATGAATATCGATACCCGTTATCAATTCCCCAAGGATACTTTCGCCAGCATTTTGACATCCGGGCTGCTGGGAGAGCAATACATCGGATTAGCGGCAGGTGGTGACGATACGTTACTGAAAAATGGCGACAAGATCATGAAAACAAACTCGGCACTGGTCCTGGAAGAAATGATCGGCCGCTTTTTATTCGACAAGGCGTCGGAGAACAAGGAAGAAAAGAATAGCAAGGATTAGGGCAATTCCAGGAAGCCGCTTGCCGCTTTATTCAGCCTCAAAGTCAAGTAGTTACAGGTTAATTTTTAGCGAGGTAATCATGAAAACCCATTTTGCTGCCTTTGTATTGCTTGCAACGTTCTTTTTAGGCTTTGCGGCCCCCGCATGGTCGATCGAGGTGCGTCCGGATGCCCTTGTGGACAAGACGGCGCAGGAGGTATTGGCCATCGTCAGACAGGACAAGGAAATTCAGGCTGGCAATACCACAAAGATTCTTGATCTGGTCGAAGCCAAGATTTTGCCGCATTTCGATTTTACCCGGATGACCCGGCTGGCTATGGGCAAGAACTGGGCGAAAGCCGCGCCTGACCAGCAGCAGCAATTAGTGGATGAGTTCAGGACACTGCTGGTGCGCACCTATTCAAATGCGCTGACCACCTACCGCGACCATACCATTACAGTGGAACCATTAAAAGATCTGGGAGATGCTACCGATACCACCGTGAAAACAAAAGTGATGCAGGATCAAGGGCAGCAGCCGGTGCCGATGGACTACAGCATGGAGAGGACCAATGACGGATGGAAGGTATATGATGTAACGGTGGCTGGCGTCAGCCTGGTGACCAATTATCGCAGCACTTTCAATAATCAGGTACGCGAGGGAGGGGTCGAAAAGTTGATTAAAACGCTGGTGGACAAAAACCGGGCGCTGGTAGCAAACGATAAAAAAGCTGCGGCGCGATAAGTCCGTGTTATCGGAAGTGCTTCTGTCCGAGGATGATCTGTTGCGTGTCGCCGGGTCGATAACCATCCATAATGTCGCGGCGGTTGTTGAGCAAGGCATCGCCCTGTTCGATCGCGGAGTTCAAATCATCGATCTCTCTAAGGTGGAGAATGTGGATTCGTCGGCAGTCAGCATGCTGCTCGAATGGCAGCGCGAGGCTGACCGTCGCGGACGGCGAATCGATTTCATGAATATGCCGGAAAAACTGACTAGCCTCGTGCGATTATATGACCTTTTCGAATTGATTCCGCAAAACTCGGCCAGATAAAAACCGGATCACGTATTATCCTAAATCCGGCAGTTGTAGCGAACTCACCTATAGGTGAACGTCGAGAACCACAGAAAGTCTTTGTGGATAATGGGTTCTAAACTGGAAATGAGCGGTCAACTACCGGATCCAGGATCAATATAAAGGATGCAAAATGGTTACTCCGGAAAGCATAAAAAGTCACATCGAAGCTGCGATGCCTTGCGAACTTGTTCATGTGGAAGGTGATGACGGCTATCACTTCAGCGCAGTTATCGTCAGTGCGGAATTTCAGGGAAAAACGAAGGTTCAGCAGCACCAGCTGGTGTACCGGGCGCTCGGTGACAGGATGAAACAGGAAATTCACGCCCTTTCCATGAAAACGCTTACGCCCGAGCAATGGGCGGAGAATCGCTCGGCCTGACAGCATCCTTTCCGGGAAGCTTCCCCCGCCGTTTCGCTATCTATTCTCCAGGCGCCATTGCCGTTCGCATTTTCTGCATTGCCTTTACTTCGATCTGGCGAACGCGTTCGGCGGATACTCCCAACTCGTCAGCAAGATCGTGCAGCGTCGCGGTATCCGTTTCCCTCAGCCAGCGCGCTTCGATAATTCGCCGGCTGCGCGCATCCAGGCTGGACAGGGCCCGTTCCAGTCCCTCTCCACGCAATCGCCTGGTTTGCTCGGCTTCCAGCATCTGGGTCGGTTCAGATCCATCTGTAAGATAGGCGATCGGGCTGTACGTTTCCTCATCGTCTTCCTCGCCCAAAGGCTCCAGTGAGATATCCCGCCCGCTAAAGCGGGTTTCCATTTCCACGACATCCTCTGCCCTGACTCCCAATTGACTGGCTATGGCATTCACTTCTTCCGGATTCATGGTATCCAGCACCGGTTTCATGCTGCGGAGGTTAAAGAACAGCTTGCGCTGCGCCTTGGTTGTCGCGATCTTTACCAGCCGCCAGTTGCGCAGTATGAATTCGTGGATTTCCGCTTTGATCCAGTGCACCGCAAACGATACCAGCCGCACGCCGCGTTCCGGATCGTAGCGCTTCACCGCTTTCATGAGCCCTATATTGCCTTCCTGTATCAGGTCGGCCTGCGGCAGTCCATAGCCCTTATACCCGCGGGCAATGGCAACGACAATGCGCAGATGCGACAGAACCAGTTGTCGTGCCGCGTCGATATTGCCTTCATCCCTCAGGGATCGGGCTAAGCGGACCTCTTCCTCTTGTGTAAGGATAGGAAAGCGATTGGCCGTCTGGATGTAGCTTTCGATGCTACCGCTAGCTGAAGGCAAGGCCAGGGCAAAGGTCATATTTCCTCCGGATATGGTAAATGCCGCCTAATTACAATTGGGATAGGGCAATAGGGGTAATATTGATAAGATGAACAAATTATCGGGAAGTTCCGGGCCGGATTGAGGATCATGGGTCATCGGGGTTCTATTTGCCACAGGTGACTTTCCACCGAGAGCCAGGCTCCGGCCCATCCCAGCGAGGCCGAAAACAATAATAAACTCAGACTGTCTCCCAGCGAAAGTTGATAGAGCTGCCAGTTGATATCATAGAGATGCATCAGGTTTTTCAGCTGCTCATCGATCAGGTTGATTCCGAGTGTCGTGATAAGCAAGGCGACGGCTCCTCCAGCCGCTCCCTGAAGCGCGCCAAAATAGAGAAACGGGCGGCGGATGAAACCGTTGGTCGCTCCTACCAGCTTTGATACCTCTATTTCATCCCTCATCGTGAGGATTTGCAAACGTATGACATTGAACGTAACCACCAGCAGGGCGACGCTCAACAGGACCGAAAGCATCAGGACAGCAAGCCGGCCAAGGCTGAGCATTGCCTCCAATCTCTTGGCCCAGGCGGAATCCAGTTGCACATGCTCGATCTCGGGCCACTTCTGCAACTCCGCTTGCAACTCGTCCAGCTGATAGGATGGAACGCTGCTTGCCGTAATCACGAAAGCATCCGGCAGCGGATTCTGTTCAAAGCTTTTCGCAATATCCGCCAACCCAGTGCTCTGTCCAAACTCCTGTAGCGCATTTTCCTTCGAAATGAACTGGATGGTAGTGATGCCTGCATGGTGTTCCAGTCGCGATTTCACGTCCATTACCGCTTCTTCGCTTGTATTCAGTTTCAGGAAAAGACTCAGCTGGGGGGTGGTCGAAAATTGGCCGGCCACTGCCTCAAGATTCTCCAGCATCCCATAAATACCGGCGGGTAAGCTGAAGGCGATTCCTATGACGCTGATGCTGAGCAGGCTGCCTAGCGGCGACATCAGCAAGCGTTTCAGCGCCAGCACGAAGGCCTCGAAATGATGAGAAAGCCAGACGCTCACGTCGCCAGCTCGCCTTGGCGAAGCGTAAAAACCCGTTGCTGGGCGTTCCCGAGCAATTCGCTGTCATGAGTGGCGATCAACACCGTCACTCCCACTTGGTTGAATGATTTGAACATATCCATTATGTCTCTCGCATAATCGGCATCCAGGTTGCTGGTAGGCTCGTCGGCTATCAGGATGGAGGGCCGGCTGACGATGGCGCGGGCCACGCACAGCCGTTGCTGTTCTCCCCCGGAAAGCGTGATCGGGCGCGCCTTCTCCTTGTCCAGCAACCGGACTTTGTCGAGTGCGGCGCGCACTCGTGCGGCCGATGAGCGGGCATCAAACCCGCTTATCTGCAAGGGCAGCAAAACATTGTCGAATACGCTGCGGTCGAACAGAATCTTCTGGTCTTGAAAGACCAGGCCGAGATTACGCCTGAGGAACGGAATTGCCCCGCTTCGCAGCGTGCCGACATTCTGGCCGTTGACGATGATACTGCCGGAAGTAGGGCGTTCGATAGCTGCAATGAGCTTCAGCAGCGTTGTTTTTCCCGCCCCGGAATGTCCGGTTATCAGTGCCATTTCTCCAGACTCGAGCGCAAAGCTTATATTCTTGAGTGCGTCGAAACCGTTGGGGTAGCGCTTATGAACCTGGCTAAAGCTAATCATCGAGTGTTACCGTCTCGAACAGTCTCATTTCAAGCGCCTGGCCCGTTCCACAGTTCAATCGAACAATGCCTGGACAAATTCAGTTGCCACAAACGGCCTCAGGTCATCCATGTCTTCGCCCACGCCGATGAAGCGAATCGGCAACAGGCTCTTCTGCTCGCGTTGTTTCGCGATGGCGGCGATGACGCCCCCCCTGGCCGTGCCATCGAGCTTGGTGATGACGAGGCCGGTAAGATCGAGTGCATCATCGAAAGCCTGAACCTGGTTAACTGCATTTTGACCCGTGTTGGCGTCGAGCACCAGCAGCACCTCGTGCGGCGCGCCCGGGCAGGCTTTGCCGATCACGCGTTTTACTTTTTTGATTTCTTCCATGAGATGAAGCTGGGTTGCGAGCCGCCCAGCGGTATCCGCCAGCACGATATCTACCCCGCGCGCCTTTGCCGCATTGATAGCGTCGAAGATGACCGCTGCCGGATCTCCCTTCTGCTGGCCGCTGTTTTCCTGGGCGATCACGGCAATATCGTTGCGCTCGCCCCAGGCTATCAGTTGTTCGCGCGCAGCGGCGCGAAAAGTGTCTCCCGCTGCCAGCAGCACGGATTTTCCCTGCGCCCGGAAATAGTGGGCGAGCTTGCCGATGGAAGTCGTTTTTCCTGCTCCGTTCACGCCTGTGAGCATGATGATGAAGGGCTTGGCTGTGCTGGTATCAAGCGGCTGGGCCAGAGGCTCGATCAGATTGACCAGCGCCTGCTGCAACGCGGATCTGAGTTGTGCGGCATCGGTCAGCCCATCGCGCCTGACCTGTCTCTTCAAGTCCTCGAGCAGCCAGCTGGTGGCATTCACGCCGACATCCGATACGAGCAATATCGTTTCCAGCTCCTCATAAAGCGCCTCATCTATCCTGCCGCTGCCAAACAGAGCGGTAACCTGCTTGCCAAACTGGTTCCGGGTCCGGGAAAGCCCCTGCCTGACACGTGCAGCCCAGCCGCCTGTGCCTGCTTCGACAGGTGGGGCGGAACCGGTGTTATTTTTGGATTTAAAGAAACTCGGCATTCTGGTAGGCTGTCGACAATTGGGGATTTCTGGATAATCCTGCTCTGCGAAACAATGATTTTGTTGATTTTGCCGGAGGGATGCGTCAAGGGATGACACGAACGACCGGCTCTCTTTCCCAGGAACCCGGCAAGACCGTTACCCGCAAAACCTTGTCCCTTTGTCCCTTTGCCCCTCGGGTTGCTGATAAAATCAGACTCGCTCCGATTTTACCAGCAAGACGCTCTGCCGAGGACGTATTCAGAATTCCTTGGCTGGTGGCCATGGGAGATTCATGCAGAAGATGCGGTTGATCCGAATTTTATGCCGTTTGCCCCGATTCAGGTTATTTAAAATGCCAAACTATTTATTCGCCATTTCGCTTTCTCCCGTCATTCGAACAGTTGCGGCGGGCGCCGTTTTTCTCGGCTGCCTGGCTGCGCCCGACGCATTTGCCACGACTCATGAGTACATGCTCGGCAATGGGCTCAAGCTGATCGTAAAGGAAGATCACCGTTCGCCCGTGGTAATTTCCCAGATCTGGTACAAGGCGGGCAGCGTCGACGAGTTGAATGGTACTACTGGCGTGGCCCATGTGCTGGAGCATATGATGTTCAAGGGAACGCGCAAAGTCCCGGGCGGGGAATTCTCGAAACGCATTGCCGCGGCGGGCGGCCGGGACAATGCGTTCACCAGCCGCGACTACACGGCCTATTTCCAGCAACTGCAGAAATCCCGATTGCCGCTGGCGATGGAACTGGAGTCGGACCGGATGCGTAACCTGGTTCTGACGAAGGAAGAATTCTCGAAGGAGATCCGGGTAGTGATGGAGGAGCGCAGATTGCGGACCGACGATCAGCCGCGTGCCCTGGTGCATGAAAAAATGGCCGCGACTTCTTTCCAGGCTCATCCGTATCGCCGTCCCGTAATCGGCTGGATGGATGATCTGGAAAATATGACAGTTCGCGACGCCAGGGAATGGTATGACCGCTGGTATTCTCCGAATAACGCCGTACTGGTGGTGGTGGGCGACGTGAGTGGGAAAGAGGTTTTCAGACTGGCGCAAAAATACTACGGCCATATCAAGTCACATCCGGTATCGTCCTTGAAAGAACGCAAACCGCAAAAGGAGCCGCCGCAGATCGGGATAAAGCGGCTTACGGTAAAGGCTCCCGCCAAGCTACCCTATATCGCGATGGGTTATCACGCGCCCGTATTGCGGGATCCGGCTGCCGACTGGGAGCCTTATGCGCTGGAAATGCTGGCAGGTGTGCTGGATGGCAATGAATCTGCCCGGCTTAATAAGGAACTGGTGCGCGAGCGGCAGGTCGCGAACTCGGCAGGAGCAGGTTACGACTCTACGGCGCGCGGCCCCGGCATGTTTTATCTCGACGGGACGCCCAGCGAGGGCAAAACGGTTGGTGATCTGGAAACAGCCTTGCGCGGGGAGGTGGAAAAACTCATCCGCGAAGGGGTGACTGAAGAAGAACTCGCCCGAGTGAAAGCGCAGGTCGTGGCTGGTCATGTATTTCAGCTCGACTCCATGTTTTACCAGGCCATGCAGATCGGCCAGCTGGAGAGCATAGGCATGTCCCACCGGGATGTGGATACCATGCTGAAAAAGTTGCAGGCCGTAACCGCCGAACAGGTGCGTGAGGTCGCAAAAAAGTACCTTAAGGATGACAGTCTGACAGTCGCCGTACTGGATCCTCAGCCGCTGGATCAGAAAGCGCCGTTTGCTGTTCCGCCCGGCGGCTTGCGGCATTGAGCCACGCGGTTCACCATTCCATATTGCTTCAAGCCTCTTTCCATGTGCCGCAGGCGCAGGCCTGCCTGGCGGAGATTTATTCAGCTCTTTCTTGCAAGCGTTTTTCATCGACTTGCCCAGTCATCCGGAGAAGTTTCAATGCATAGGCTACGCTACCTGTTTGTTCTCTTGTCAGGAATCTGCTTTCAATCGGCATTCGCAGCCCTGCCTATTCAGCACTGGCAGGCGGCTTCCGGCGCCCAGGTCTATTTCGTGGAAAGCCGGGACCTGCCAATACTGGATGTCAGCGTGGATTTCAATGCGGGTAGCAGCACCGACAGTGTGGACAAATCGGGCCGGGCGGGTTTGACGCTATACCTGCTCAGTCTCGGAGCGGGAGGCTTGTCTGAAGACCAGATTGCCAAGGCGGCGGCCGATGTCGGCGCCCAGCTTGGGGCGCATTTCGACCAGGACAGGGCTGGCATAACCCTGCGTACCCTGAGTAGCGCCCGCGAACGCACCCAAGCGCTGGATATATTGGGGCGTGTCGTCCAGAAGCCGGAATTCGTGCCGGACATTTTGCAACGGGAAAAAGCAAGAATCATTGCGGGGCTGCAAGAATCTGATACCAAGCCGGAGGTCATTGCAGACCGTGCCCTGATGAAAATGCTCTACGGTGACCATCCGTACGGGTTGCGCGGCTCGGGAGAGGTGGAGACTGTCAGTCAGATACAGCGCGAGGATCTGCTCGACTTTTACCGTTCCCATTACCTGGCGTCCGGAGCGGTAGTTTCGATAATGGGTGATGTAAGTCGTGCGGAGGCCATCGCCATTGCCGAATCACTGACAGATCAACTGCCCCAGGGTATCCAGGGCAGGTCGGTAAATGAAGTGCCGCCGGTGCAGAATCCGGTACCAGGGGCCAAAATGATTGCCCATCCTGCGACGCAAAGCCATATTCTCCTTGGCTATCCGGGCCTTCGCCGCCACGATCCGGACTATTTTCCATTGCTCGTCGGCAATCACATATTGGGAGGCGGAGGGTTCACATCCCGGCTGATGGAAGAGATCCGCCAGAAGCGTGGACTGGCGTATAGTGTCCATAGTCATTTCTCGCCACTCAGGGAAAGGGGACCGTTTGAAATTGGCTTGCAAACCAGGAAAGAGCAATCCGAAGACGCGCTGGCGCTGACACGGAAGGTGCTGGCCGATTTCGTGGCGAACGGCCCGACACAAAAGGAGCTTGCCGAGGCCAAGCAGAATATCATCGGCAGTTTTCCCTTACGCATTGACAGTAACAAGAAAATAATAGGATATCTCGCATTGATCGGGTTTTATGACCTGCCCCTGACCTACCTCGACGATTATCTTAAAGCCGTGAGCGCAGTGACTGCCGGGCAGGTCAAGGATGCCTTCCAGCGCCGCATCGATCCCAAAGGGATGGTCAGTGTTGTCGTGGGAGCGCCGGAGAAGAAACAGCAGGAGTCTCTCAAGACAGACAGAAGCGATGCAAAATGAGGTTTTGAGAAATGCATAACTGCGCGCAGATATACCGGCGGCGGCTTTCGCTATCTATTTTTTAAAATTACATCGTTTTTGATAAAAAACAGAGTTCGTATCATTGGCGGCATATGGCGCAGCCGCATCATCACTTTTGCGGACAAGCCCCATTTGCGCCCTACGCCCGACCGTGTACGCGAGACCGTATTCAACTGGCTGGGGCAGGACCTGAGCGGAATGCATTGCCTCGATCTTTTCGCGGGAAGCGGCGCCATGGGCGTGGAAGCAGCATCGCGCGGCGCGGAATGCGTAACACTGGTGGAACCGGATCCTGCGGTACTGAAAATGCTCAGGGCCAACCTCGACAAATTGGGAGCGGATCAGATACGGCTGGTGCCCATGGATGCGCTAGGTTTTCTCAAATCCAATCGGGAACGGTTCGATATTGTTTTTGTCGATCCCCCTTACCAGCTTGGGCTGGTGCCCGAACTGATGGCCCAACTTCCCCTGCATCTTTCGAGGGAAGGAGTGGTCTATGCGGAAAGCGCTCAATTCATCGAACCACCATTGAACTGGACAGTTTGGCGCAAGGGCCGCGCGGGCAAGGTGTGCTATCAATTATTGAAACTCGAAAGAAATGGATAAAGCGATCTATCCCGGCACGTTTGATCCCATTACCCGAGGGCATGAGGATCTGATACGCCGGGCTTCCCGTTTATTCGACCCGGTGGTGGTCGCGGTGGCGACGAGCAGCGACAAGAAGCCTTTTTTCAGCCAGGAAGATCGCGTGCGCATGGTGCAGCAAGTCGTGGCGGATTGCCCTAATGTGGAAGTAGTAGGTTTTTCCGGTTTGTTGATGGAATTTTCCCGGCGGCAGAATGCGAAGGTCATCTTGCGGGGGCTGCGAGCGGTGTCGGACTTTGAATATGAATTTCAGATGGCCGGGATGAATCGCAGCATGTATCCGGATGTGGAAACCGTATTCCTGACTCCATCCGAGCAGTACATGTTCATTTCGGCGAGCATCGTGCGCGAAATTTCCTTCCTGGGAGGGAATGTGGACAAGTTCGTGCACCCGCTCATAGCGGCGGAGCTGCGTTCAAAAATGGAAGTCCACGGATTTCCCCGGGATCGGGGTTGACGGATTTGATATGGCGCTGATCATCACCGACGAATGTATCAACTGCGACGTTTGCGAGCAGGAATGCCCTAACGGCGCCATTTCGCAGGGCGAGGAGATTTATGTGATCGCACCCGCACTGTGTACTGAATGCGTGGGTCATCATGAGACATCCCAGTGCGTGGAGGTGTGTCCGGTGGACTGCATCATCCTTGACCGGGGCAATATCGAAACCAGAGAGGAGTTGTATCAGAAATACCTAAGCTTGACGACTATCGATTGACGATGGACGAATCGACCGATAGTCGGGCCTTGGGGATCAGCCAGGAGTTCCCTTGTCGAAATTTTGCTGCTGTGCGGCGAGTTCTTCCGGAATAGGATAACGCCTGGGTCCGAAAATAGCGGTACCCACGCGAACCGTGGTTGCCCCCTCCTCGATGGCGATATCCAGGTCTTCCGACATGCCCATCGAGATCGTATCGAGATCATAGCCTTCCCGCTTCAGTTGGTCATACGCTTCCCGGAGCATGCGAAACTGGTTCCGCTGCAGGGCAGTGGCTTTGGTGAGTTCGGGGATCGCCATCACGCCTCGCAGTTTGAGGTGGGGCAGCTTCACGATGTATGCGGCCAGATCCGAAACATCCTCGGGCGCCACACCGCTTTTGCTGTCCTCGCCGCTTACATTTACCTGGAGGCATACCTGAAGCGGCGGCAGCGATTCGGGTCTGTCTTTCGACAAGCGGTCGGCGATTTTTTTCCTGTCCACGCTATGGACCCAGGCGAAATTCTCCGAGATACGTTTTGTTTTATTGCTCTGTATGGGGCCGATGAAATGCCATTCGATAGGCAGGTCGCGCAGCGCCTCGATTTTCACCAACGCTTCCTGGAGATAGTTTTCGCCAAAAATGGTTTGTCCTGCTGCAAAGGCTTCCCGCAGACACTCCGCGGGATTCGTTTTGCTCGCGGCTAAAAGCGTGATCGTCTCCGGCCGCCTGCCTGCTTTTCCCGCGATGCTTTCGATGCGCGCCCTGACTTTCTGCAGGCCCAACGCTATAGTTGTCGTGTTTGGTTCCATATTGACTTCAGTTCAAGGTTTCGCTCCCCTTCCCGAGATAACAATGGCATATAAGGGAAACAAGCATAGTAGAGCTACTTGCCTTTATGGTCAAGAAAAGGCGGTTTTTAAATCCGGTTTAGTAATTTATCTCGATATTTCCGGCAGTGAAGTGAGCCTCGAGCGATTGAATCAGGCTCTCCTCCAGGATCACGCACCATGCCTCGCCCAATTCCAGTTCGCATCGGGCATGGTGGTTGCGATAAGCTACCCATACCGGGCAGTATTGTTCAGTAGTGTTGCCGTGGCCGCCGGGGACGGCCCGGCGGGTGTTGCCGCCTCTGCGATACGGTGCAAGTATTTCTTTCAGCGCAGCTCCGCTGGATGAGCCATTGCAGTATAGCTTTATATTTTTAGCATAACGGGAACGGGCAGTATCGAAATCATACAACCGTTCCGCGGAAATGCGAAGTTCTCCGCTTTCGTCGTCGCCCATCCTGTTGCTCACCTTCGCCTCTACCAGCAGCAATTGGTCCTCCTTTACCCAATTGCGCGCAGACTCGAATAATTCACTATACGCCACTACCTCGATACGTGCGCTGCCGTCGTCCAGTACGATCACGCCCATTCTGCCGCGCCGCGTCATCTGGGTACGGACGGAATAGACAATGCCTGCAAGAAGCTGCGGCTCCCGCTGGGGATTCAGCCGATCCAGCCGCGTACGCACGAAATTTTTCAATTCCTCGGCATGGGCGGTGAATGGATGCCCGCTCAAATAAAATCCCAGGGCCATTTTTTCGTTTTTGAGTTTTTCCTTCTCTGCCCAGGCGGGGACGTTTATCAGGTGCAGTTGTTCGGCCGAGTTGCCGCCACCGCCGAACAGGCTTACCTGGTTGGCCGCGCGGGCCACCTGCTCCGCGGCTTCGAGCGCAACTCCCACCGATGCCAGCAGTCCGGCGCGGTGCGGGTTCAAGGAGTCGAAGGCGCCTGCGCGAATGAGCGATTCCACTACTCTCCGATTGACGATACGCTTGTCCACCCGAAGACAGAAATCGAACAAATCGGTATAGAGCCCACTCTGTTCGCGTGCTTGCAGGATGGCCGCGATGGCCGATTCCCCCGTTCCTTTGACGGCTCCCAGACCATATCGTATGGTTTTTTCGTCCATGGGCAAAAAGCGGTAGCCGGATAAATTGATGTCCGGCGGAAGAATGATGAGCCCGTTCGCCAGGCTATCCTCGAAAAACGCGTGCACCTTGTCGGTGTCATCCATGTCGGCGGACAAGGTTGCAGCCATGAATTCCGACGGGTGATGGGTCTTGAGATAGGCTGTCTGGAAAGCAATCAATGCGTAGGCTGCCGCATGGGATTTGTTGAATCCATACCCCGCGAATTTCTCCATCAGATTGAACAGTTCTGCCGCATCATCGCGTGCCAGGCCATTTTTTATCGCACCCGCCACGAAAATGTCACGTTGCTGCGCCATCTCCTCGACCTTCTTTTTGCCCATTGCGCGGCGGAGCAGGTCGGCACTGCCGAGACTGTATCCGCCAATGACCTGCGCAATCTGCATCACTTGTTCCTGATAAATCATCACCCCATAGGTAGGCTCAAGTATGGGCCGCAAGCGCGGATCCATATACTCCACGCGCTTACCGTGTTTGCGTTCCACAAATTCTGGAATGAGCGCCATGGGTCCCGGACGATACAGCGCCACCAGGGCAATGATGTCCTCGAAACGGTCCGGCCTGGCCTTTTGCAGCAGATCCTTCATGCCGCGAGACTCGAACTGGAATATTCCCACGGCGTTGCCCTGGCGTAGCAGAGCATAGGTTGCCGGGTCATCCAGTGGCAGGTTTTCCAGGGAAAAACAAGCCCAGCCCCGGGCGTCCGGCTCGCTGGTTTGCTGGTTCTTTTCCCCGGCCGCCAGCACCGCCGATCCCGTTTTGCGCTGCCTGATATATCTGACCGCCCAGTCGAGTATGGTCAACGTTCGCAAACCGAGAAAATCAAATTTAACCAGGCCAATTTTCTCCACATCATCCTTGTCGAGCTGGCTTATCACCGAGTCGCCGGCATCGGTGCAGTAAACCGGGCAGAAATCGGTAATTTTTCCAGACGCGATCAGCACGCCACCCGCATGCATGCCCACGTTTCGCGTAAGCCCTTCCAGGCGCTCCGCGAGTTCGAGCAGATTGCGGACTTCTTCTTCCTCTTGCGCGCGCAGATTCAGTTGCGGTTCTTCGGCGCGCGCTTTTTTTAACGTCATGCCAAGCTCGAACGGGACCAGTTTCGCCAGTTGGTCCACAAAGTTGTATGGCAGGTCGAGCACTCTTCCGACATCGCGCACCACCGCTTTGGCAGCCATGGTGCCGAATGTCGCGATCTGGGAGACGCTTTCTGCGCCATATTTTTGTTTTACATATCCGATCACTTGCTCACGGCCATCCTGGCAGAAGTCGATATCGAAATCCGGCATGGAAATACGCTCGGGATTGAGAAAGCGCTCGAACAGCAAATCGTAGCGGAGCGGATCGAGATCCGTTATCCCCAGGGAAAAAGCGACGAGCGAGCCAGCGCCGGAGCCGCGGCCGGGACCCACGGGGACGCCATTTTTTTTAGCCCAGTTGATGAAATCCGCCACGATAAGAAAGTAGCCAGCGAAGCCCATCTGCACTATGGTGCTGGTTTCGAATTCCAGCCGCGCCCGATACTTGGGCATCTCCGCATAGCGCATGGCGCCATCTGGAAACAGCGCATTCATTCTTATTTCGAGTCCGGTCTCCGCCTGCTCGCGCAAATAATGCTCCAGGCTCTCCTGGTTGGGCGTGGGAAACAGCGGCAGGCGGTTGACGCCTAATTCAAGGGTGAGATTGCAACGTTTTGCAAGTTCGACAGTATTGACCAGCGCGGAGGGGATATCGGCAAACAGCTCTTCCATTTCCGCCTGCGTTTTGAAATACTGCTGCACCGTGCAGCTTTGGGGGCGGCGCCGATCGCCCAGGACATAACCCTCAGCGATGCATACCCGTGCTTCATGCGCCCTGTAATCTTCGGAATTCAAAAACTGTATCGGGTGGGTGGCAATTACCGGCAGGTCCAGCGTAGAAGCCAGCATGAGGGAGCGCTGCACGAGTGTTTCCGCATTCGCATTTCCTGCTCGCTGGATCTCCATGTAAAAACGATCGGGAAAAAGGCGTTCCCATTCTGTTGCAAGCATGCTTGCCTGGGCAGAGGCGTTCTGTATCAGCGACAGGCCGATATCTCCGGTATCTCCGCCCGATAACGCGATCAATCCACTCGTTCCCTCTTCGTTACCGTGGAACCACCCCTTTCTTATTTCCGCTCTTCCCCGATGCTGGTTTTCCCGGTAGGCTCGCGACAGAAGGCGGCATAATCGCAAATAGCCAGCATAGGATTGGCATAGCAGCAGGATGCGCGTCGGCTTGTCGCGATCCGCCTCATTGCTGATCCACGCGTCGCAGCCGATTATTGGCTTTACTCCCTCGGCGCGCGCCTCCTGGTAAAACTTTACCAGCCCGAAAAGATTGGAAAGATCGGTCAGTGCCAGCGCCGGCATGCCATCCGCAGCCGCTTTGGCGACGGCCTCCTCCACGCGCACGATTCCATCCGTGATGGAATACTCGCTATGCAACCGAAAATGAACGAATGTGGGAGATGCGGGCATGCTGCACAAATGCGGCGTCGATCGGGAGTTACATCGGAAACGGATTTACTGCTGCTTACCAGTCAATTCGCGGTATCCAGCTCATGGACATGGATGAAGCCAATTTTACATCAATCCCCGCCTTTCCTCTCCCCTGGTCCGATCAATTGAGAGGCTGCCGCACGCTGCCAAAGGTGGAAGGTGGGAGGAATGTGGCTGATATCCACGTGCCGCTTCGAGGCGTCCGGGATCGGTATTTCTCTTGCCCTCCAAGGGGTTCAATGCCGGTCCAGCTTGCGATATTGCACTGCTTCCGCGATGTGATTGCTCGTTATGTGGTCGCTCTCAGCCAGATCGGCAATTGTCCGGGCCAATTTCAGAATGCGATGGTAGGCGCGGCCAGACAAATTCAGGCGGCTGATGGCCAGCTTCAACAGGTTTTCGCCTGGCAAATCAGGAACGCAATATTTATCCATTTCTTTGACTGCCAGCCGCGAATTGGCCTTGCCTTGCCGTTCCAGTTGCTTTTGATAGCCTTTTTCGACACGCTGCCTTATCCGCGAGCTTGGTTCGCCATCCGATTGGCGCATGATGTCTTCCTGCGGCGCGGCTGGCACCTCGATCTGGATATCGATCCGATCCAGCAACGGGCCGGAAATTTTTCCGCGGTAGCGGGCCACCTGATCGGGAGTGCAACGGCATTTTCCGTTATGGTGTCCCAGATAACCGCAGGGACAAGGGTTCATGGCCGCGATCAACTGGAACCGTGCAGGAAAATCGGCTTGCCTTGCGGCACGCGATATCGTTATATGCCCTGATTCAAGCGGTTCCCGCAGCACTTCCAGAACCTTGCGATCGAATTCGGGCAGTTCATCGAGAAACAGCACGCCATTCATCGCTAGGGAAATCTCGCCCGGACGGGGATTGCTGCCGCCTCCCACCAATGCGACAGCGGATGCCGTGTGATGGGGTGAACGATAGGGACGGCGCCTCCAGGCTGCGATATCGAAGCTGCCGTTGCTCAACGATTGCATTGCGGCTGATTCCAGGGCTTCTTCTTCGGTCATCGATGGCAGGATGCCAGGAAGCCGCGCCGCCAGCATCGATTTTCCGGTACCGGGTGGCCCTATCATCAGCACGCTATGATTGCCTGCAGCCGCAATTTCCAATGCGCGCTTGGCATGCGGTTGACCCTTGACCTCCTCCATGTCGAGATAATGCGGCTCCTCCTGGCCGGCGATCGGCGCCCCTGCTGTTTCATCTCCAGAGGTGCTGCCATAACGCTCCAGTGGCGTGCGGCCAGCGAGATGGGTGCAAATCTGCAATAGCGATGTCGCGGGATATACTGCTGCTTCCCTGACAAGCGCCGCTTCCGCGGCATTTTGCCGAGGCAGCACAAAACTTCGGCCTGAGCGCGATGCGCCATATGTCATTGCCAGCGCGCCCCGGATTGCCCGCAATTCTCCTGTGAGAGCAAGCTCTCCCGCCCACTCGTATTCGCCCAGCTTATCGGAAGGAATCTGGCCGGTAGCCGCAAGAATCCCCAAGGCAATGGGAAGATCGAATCTCCCGCTTTCCTTTGGTAAATCGGCGGGAGCGAGATTGACCGTTATGCGCCGGGATGGAAACTCGAACTGTGCGTTCTGGATGGCTGCCCGCACCCTGTCCTTGCTTTCCTTCACTTCCGTTTCCGGCAGTCCGACGATGGTAAAGCCGGGCAGGCCGTTTGCGATATGCGCTTCCACCGTAACCAATGGCGAATCCATGCCCGAGATGGCGCGGCTATAAAGTATCGCTAGCGGCATTCAGGCAAATTCCCGCCAATCAGCGGCGGCATGCGGTTTCGCCTGGCGGTAAGCCGGGATGAAGCCGGGCCTGCGGTATTTTTCCGGCACCGTTAGAAACGATCCTTTGTGTCGAAGCCCACTATTCTGATTCTGAAAGGTCGTCCAGGTTTTCCGCCGAATTCGAGAACCCGGCTTTCTTTGCGGTTCTCCGTTGCCTCGCCGACGTCTCCGCCGGAGCTGTTTCTGAATGCAGCTTGTCAGAACGCGCTTCTGTCTCCAATTCCGTAACACGCGTTTCCAATTCGGTCAATTTTTCGCGGGTGCGTTTGAGCACTTCCTGCTGAACATCGAATTCCTCCCGCGTGACCAGGTCAAGTTTCATGAATATTCCCGAGAGCATCACGCGCAGGTTTTTTTCCGCATCCTTGACCGGGCTCTGCGCCAGGAATTCATTGACCTTGGTTACCACTTCGTCCAATACTTTTTGGTTTAGCATGATTTTCTCCATGATGTCACTCTGCCGCGCCTTCTGCCCGAGAGACTCTGCATCTGCAGCAGGATAAGAGGCGCTATCCGCGTGCTAAAATCTCATACTTCCCGCAATTAAGCAATCAGCCAACATTATGGACCGTTTGCATCTCCTGGAAAACTGGATCAGCCGGCAGTTCCCGGAAAAGCGCTTCACCCTTGCGACGGCCTCGGCGGATGCCAGCTTTCGCCGTTATTTTCGTGCCACCTTCGAGGATGGCACCCTGATTGCAATGGATGCCCCGCCTCAGCATGAGGACTGCGGCCCTTTCCTGCATGTGGCTGGACTGTTCTCCGCGGCGGGCTTGCATGTGCCGGAGATAGTGGCGCAGGATCCGGTCCAGGGTTTCCTGCTTCTCTCCGACCTGGGACGCCTTACTTATCTTCAGGCCATGGATGACCCGGATTCGGCAGATCGTTTGTACCGCGATGCCATTGCAGCGTTGCTGAAAATGCAAATGGCAAGCCGGCCCGGCGTGCTGCCGGAATATGATGAAGCGCTGCTGCTCAGGGAACTGCGCGTGTTCCCTGAGTGGTACATGACCAGGCATCTGAAGGCAACCCTCGATGCAAGCCAGAAAACCGGGCTTGACCAGGTTTTTGCGCAGATTGTGCAACGCTGCCTGGCCCAGCCGAAAGTCTTTGTGCACCGGGACTACCATTCGCGCAACCTGATGGTTGCCATCCCCAATCCCGGCGTTATCGATTTCCAGGACGCGGTTTACGGCCCCATTACCTACGATCTGGTATCCCTGTTCAAGGATGCCTATATCCGGTGGGAGGAGGAGCGCATCCTGGACTGGCTTATCCGTTATTGGGAACAAGCCAGGGCCATGAGCCTGCCCGTTCCCGCGGATTTTGCCGGGTTTTACCAGGACTTCGAGTGGATGGGAGTGCAACGCCACGTCAAGATCCTGGGAGTATTCGCACGCCTGTGGCATCGCGATGGCAAGGAAGGCTATCTCCGGGATATCCCCCTGGTGCTGGAATATCTGCGCAAGACCTGCAGCCGCTATCCGGAGCTCACCCCTTTGCTCGCGCTGCTGGACAGGCTGGAAGAAAATCCCCTTGAAGAAAGAATTGGCTATACTTTCTAAAGCCGCGCCATTCAGGGCCATGATCCTTGCTGCCGGACGTGGCGAACGGATGCGGCCCCTGACTGATGCCTTGCCCAAACCATTGCTGCGCGCGGGTTCCCGGCCGTTGATCGAATATCATGTGGAAAAACTTGCGCGAGCGGGCTTCGCCGGGATCATTATCAATCATGCCCATCTTGGCCACATGATAGAGGTGGCCCTGGGCAGCGGCGAGCGCTACGGCATCCCCATCCGTTATTCTCCCGAACCTGCAGCGCTTGAAACCGCCGGGGGTATCGCGCAGGCACTGCGGTTATTGGAAGACGGAATTCCAGATGACAGGAAAGGACAGCCGTTTCTGGCGGTCAATGCGGACATTTATTGTGAACTCGATTTCCTGGAGCTGCTGCCTGTCCTGCATCGGATGCAGGTCGAGCCGGAAGATGATCTTGCTTATCTGGTGTTGGTGGACAACCCTTCGCATCATCCGGACGGAGATTTTGCTCTCGATGCTGGCAGAGTTGTTCCACGGAGTAGCGAGGGCGGCGAAATGCTGACCTTCAGCGGCATAGGGATATATCGCCCGCAGTTTTTCAGGGAAGTGGCGCCCGGTTCGGTAGCAAAGCTGGCGCCGCTATTGCGAAAAGGCATAGCGGCGGGGAAAGTGGGGGGCAAGCACTATCGGGGAATCTGGGTCGATGTCGGCACGCCCGAACGCCTGCGTGCGCTCGATTTGAAGCTTGGCGCCGCTCCAGCGCAACTTTAGCGAACGCTTGCAGTATAGCGAGGCGAGCTTTCGATCCCCTGGAGTGCCGCTGAGATTGGGCTCTCCCTTCGTTGGGCCATGACGAAAACTCTTGAACTGATAGGCGGTCACAAACAGGGATAGGTATGAGCGAAAATAAGCAGATCTGGACGACTATGCGCGCTTTGCTTTATCCGTAAAATCCTGCAAAAATCATTATTATGATTCCGGTAAAAACTTTTGCCGCAAGACGCCGCAGCATCGCCTCCCGCATGCAGGGCGTTGCCATCCTTCCCACCGCGCGGGAACAGGTGCGAAATCGGGATGCCCACTTTCCCTATCGTTTCGACAGTTATTTTTACTATCTGACCGGCTTTCGCGAGCCGGAAGCCGTGCTGGTAATAGTGGCGGACCCTGGCAACGAGGATAAGACGAGGCATATCCTGTTTTGCCGCGACAAGGACCCGGAGCGCGAAATATGGGAAGGTTTTCGTTATGGCCCAGAGGCCGCAGGGGAAGCATTCGGGTTTGACGAGGCATACTCCATTATCAAGCTGGAAGAAATGATGCCGCGGCTGCTTGCCGACCAGCCTGCCGTGTATTGTACCCTGGGGCAGGATGCCTCCTGGGATACGAGGTTGACCGGATGGGTGAACAGGGTGCGCGAGCAGGCGCGAAGTGGCGTCACGGCGCCTGCCCAAATCCGCGACATCCGGCTTCTGCTGGACGAAATGCGCTTGTTCAAAGGTGCCGAAGAACTCGAAGTCATGCGCGGCGCTGCGGAAATATCCTGTGGCGCTCACCGCCGCGCCATGCTCAAAACCGGTCCTGGCATGGGTGAATATGAAATCGAAGCCGAGCTGCTTTACGAATTTCGACGCAGGGGCGCGCAATCCCCCGCATACACCTCCATCGTGGCGGGTGGCGCCAATGCCTGCGTACTGCACTATGTCGAGAATAATGCCCGCCTGAAGGATGGCGAACTCCTGTTGATCGATGCAGGGTGTGAGCTGGATGGCTACGCATCGGATATCACGCGCACCTTTCCCGTGAACGGAACATTCAGCGCGCCGCAAAGAGACCTGTATGAGGTGGTGCTGGCCGCGCAGGAGGCGGCGATAGCGGCGGTGCGTCCGGACAATCACTGGAATGTTCCGCACGAGGCGGCGCTGCAGATATTGGCGCAGGGATTCATCGATCTGGGTTTATGCCAGGGCAGCGTCGACGGTGTCATACAGTCGGAAGATTACAAGCGTTTCTATATGCACCGCACGGGCCATTGGCTGGGCCTGGACGTGCATGACGCGGGGGAATACAAGCAAAACGGAACGTGGCGCGCGTTGCAGCCGGGAATGACCTTGACCGTGGAGCCCGGTTGCTACGTTCGGCCTTCGGAGAATGTCCCTGCGCATTTCTGGAATATCGGTGTGCGCATCGAGGATGACGTCGCGGTAACAAGGACCGGATGCGAGGTATTGACCTCCGCCGCGCCCAAGAGCGTTGCGCAAATCGAGGAGTTGATGCGAAACCGGGAGGCATGATCCCATGGACGAGAAAAACAGGATAATCATCAGGCGCATATCTCGAAACGAACAGACAGGCATTCCTGAAGAGAAGATCATGCGGGTTGCCCCCGTGGGTTGGGCTGGCCGATGGGCACTGTATCTGGTCCTTATTCCGGTGTTCATCCTTCTGGCGATTTTAGGCGTTTTCTTTTTTACCGCGTTTTTTGCGTTGTTCGCGGTAGCGGCTGCCGGGCTTGCGCTGCGTCTATGGTGGCTGCGCCGCAAGCTGCGTGAATCCCTGGAGGGGCGAGAGGGCCGTGTATCGGAGAAAGGGATATCGGAGGGAGACTATGTCGTGATCGAGGATGCGCAAATTATCGAAGAAAGTAGTGGGACAGACAAGACATCGGGAGCAGCTGGTGGGAAGGATAGGGACGTTGGAAAATAATCGGATCAATACCTGCGCAGGAACAAGGAAGGGGAAGGGCAGGGAAGATCAACTGTCGGACGCATTGTTGATATCACCACCGGTGCGGGAGGTGTGCTGAAGCCGCCAGGAAATCAAATGACCATCGATATCACGGATACCAGCGATACCGGCGCTCGGCACGACTATGACTTGATCATCGTTGGCGGCGGCCCCGTCGGCATGGCGCTGGCCCTTGCCTTGCGGGGTAGCGGCGTGTCCGTGCTGTTGCTGGAAGCGCGGGGATTGTCCGGGAAAACCGAGGATTCCCGGCCATTGGCGCTATCCCATGGCAGCCGGCTCATCCTGCAGCGCCTGGGCGTATGGCAGGGATTGCCCGAAGTCACTCCTATCACCACCATTCATATTTCCAATCGCGGCGGTTTTGGACGAACCATACTTGCCGCCGCGGATATGGGCGTGCCTGCCCTGGGCTATGTCCTGAATCACCATGACGTCTTCCGCGCCATGCACAAGGCGCTTCGAAATTCCGGCACCACTTATCTGACAGGAGCGCAGGTGGTACGCCTGGAAACCCTTGCGGAAGTGGCATCGGTCGAATTCCAGCACGAAGGTCGCACAAAAAAGGCATCGGCAGGGTTGCTGGTCCTGGCGGATGGGGGCCGTCTTATCGAGCAAATAGAAGGCGTGACCCAACATGTGCATGATTATGGGCAATGGGCTGTAGTGGCTCGCGTCAAAAGCGAGCACCTTCCAGCGTTCGCCAATGCTTCTCCCGAGGATCCCGCCTATGCCGCAGCCGGGGACGAGCCCGGATTAGAGCGCGCCAAAGGCGCTCGCCGGCCTGGAAAGCGTATTCATCCCCATCCCCAGCCGGGCGTGGCTTACGAGCGCTTCACTCCCGATGGCCCGGTAGCGTTGCTGCCATCCGGCGAATATTTTGCATTGGTGTGGACAGTTTCTCCTTCCCTGGCGCAGGAAATCCTGGGCCTTGACGATGCGGCTTTCCTGATACGGCTGCACACCCATTTCGGGGATCGCCTCGGCAAATTCATTGAAACCGGGAAGCGAGCCGGTTTTCCTCTAGCGCTCAAGTATGCAAGCCCGGTCACGGCCTGCCGGAGCGTTCTCATAGGCAACGCCGCACAAACCTTGCACCCGGTCGCAGGGCAGGGGTTCAACCTGGGGTTGCGCGACGCCTGGGAACTGGCCGACGAAATCATTGCGGCTTCCCCCGAGGCCGGTACCCCCGCGATGCTGGCGAGATATCGGGAAAAGCGCCGTGTGGATAGCAATGTGGGCCGTATTTTTACCGATTCGCTGGTCAAGCTTTTCTCCAACGACGACCCTCTTCTGAGCAGCATGCGCAGCCTGGGGTTGAGCGCACTGGATTGCCTCCCTCAGGCCAAGCGCTTCGTCGCCAGGAGAATGATGTTCGGTGCGAGGGGTTAGGGAAACGCTGAGCAAATCTCCGCTCGCGCGGCGGCGGCTTCGCAGGATGGCATGCGCAAAAGGCAGCGGCGCGGCTGACTGGACTGCGATGGTTGGAGCAGTCTCTTCCAGAGGAAGATGCAGCCCTGCAGCGGGCGGTAAGCGCCCAACGATATCCTTGGTCTACATAAGGATATTTATGCTTTACGCATCTGCGCCAGCTTCTTCCTTTTTGTTTCCTGTTGAATTTTGTGCTGCTCCTTTGCTGTCCTGCTCCTGGCTTCTTGTGCCAAATCCCCTGGGTTGGCGCGACTTTCCGGCCGTAACGAATAGCCTTGTCGTCGCATTCATGGCGGCGATGGTTCACGCGCCTTCCGTCTTCCTGTAAAATGAAATAATGTCCTTGAGGTTTATAAGGATACTGCTTTACGCATCCGTGCCGGTTTCTTCTTCTCTGTTTCCTGTTAAACTTTAAGGCTTCTCCTTTGCTCCCGGCTCCTTGTGCTGGGGCTGGCGCAACTTTCCGGCGGCAACCCATCATGCAGATCGGTTCTCATATTCTCAAGAATAATCTTATCGTCGCACCCATGGCGGGGGTCACCGACCGCCCGTTTCGCCAGTTGTGCAAGAGCATGGGGGCGGGCATGGCCGTGTCGGAAATGGTATCCAGCAACTCCTTGTTGTGGGGTTCCGAAAAGACTCGTCGCCGCGCCAACCATGAGGGAGAGGTAGACCCGATCTCGGTGCAGATCGCTGGTGCTGATCCGGTGATGATGGCGGAAGCCGCCCGCTACAATGTCGCGCAGGGGGCGCAGATCATCGATATCAATATGGGATGCCCCGCCAAGAAGATTTGCAACGTGATGGCCGGATCCGCATTGTTGCAGGATGAGCCGCTGGTGGGAAAAATACTGGATGCCGTGGTCGGAGCGGTCGAGGTGCCGGTCACGCTCAAGATCCGCACCGGCTGGGACAAGCAGCATAAAAATGCGCTCGCCGTCGCACATATTGCCGAGAGCGCGGGAATCCAGGCGCTCGCCATACACGGACGCACGCGCGCTTGCGCCTATACCGGCCATGCCGAGTATGACACTATCGCCATGGTAAAAGCCGCCATCAACATACCAGTTGTCGCTAATGGCGACATCAATACGCCGGAGCAGGCGAGGCGGATACTTGACTATACGGGAGCCGACGCGGTGATGATCGGCCGGGCAGCGCAGGGGCGGCCCTGGATATTTCGCGAGATCAGCCACTATCTGGAGACCGGCAAACATATCCCGTTACCGGAAGTAGCCGAGATTCACCGTGTTCTCATCGATCATTTGCACGACCTGTATGAATTTTACGGTGAATACTCCGGAGTGCGGATCGCCCGCAAGCACATCTCCTGGTATACGAAGGGTCTGGTCGGCTCCGCCGTATTCCGCCATCAGATGAATCAGTTGCAAAGCGCGGAGCAGCAATTGGCGGCGGTTGACGAATTTTTCCACACGCTTGCCGCTTACGGACGCAGATTGGTCTATGCTGAGTCTGAGGAGCTGGTCGCATGAGCATAATCAATGAAAATAAAATCGCTCGCTGTGTGCGCAGCGCGGTGGAGGAGTATTTCAACGATCTGGATGGCGAAAAGCCCCATGCCATCCACGAGATGGTGATGTGCAGCGTGGAAAAACCGTTGATCGAGATGCTCATGCAGCAGGCCGGCGGCAACCAGACGCGCGCTGCGGAGTTGCTGGGCATTAACCGCAACACGCTTCGCAACAAGATAAAGCAGTACAAGATCAAATAGCAGGGCCGATAGCGGGCCGCGGCCGGACTTTTCAGCCCTGACGGCAGCGGTGGCCATTTCTGTTTACAATCGCTGCAATCCCAACTAAATAAAAAGAACATTCCATGAGCATCAAGCAGGCCCTGATAAGCGTTTCAGACAAAACCGGCATAGTTGAATTCGCGCATGCATTGCGCAAGCTGGGAATCGCCATTCTTTCGACTGGAGGAACGGCCGGATTGCTGAAAAACGCCGGCATCGAGGTTACCGAAGTCAGCAATTACACCGGTTTTCCCGAGATGCTTGACGGACGCGTAAAAACTCTCCACCCTAAAATACACGCCGGCATTCTTGCGCGAAAAGATGTGCCCGAGCACGAGGCAGCGATGGAGAAGGCGGGCATTCCCGCCATCGATCTCGTCATAGTGAACCTCTATCCCTTCAGCCAGACCGTGGCCCGGCCGGACTGCACCTTGCAAGAGGCAATCGAAAATATCGATATAGGGGGCCCGGCCATGGTGCGGGCCGCAGCAAAAAACTATGGAAGCGTTACGGTAGTGACCGATCCCCAGGATTATGCGCCGCTGCTCGTGGAAATAAAATTGGGAGGCGAGGTCAGCGAGGCCTTCCGCTTTCGCCTGGCCTGCAAGGCATTTTCGCATACCGCTGCCTACGATGGCGCGATCAGCAACTATCTCACTTCGCTTGGCGTATCCAGCCCGAAGGGCGGCGCGGATGGTCAGAGTCAAGCCATGCGCCAGACCTTCCCTGGACGGTTCAACCTCAATTTCGATATCGCGCAGCCCCTGCGTTACGGCGAGAATCCCCACCAGAAAGCGGCTTTTTACCGGGATCTGCAACCCGTGGCGGGTGGCCTCGCCAGCTATGCCCAGTTGCAGGGCAAGGAACTGTCATACAACAACATCGCCGATGCCGACGCAGCCTGGGAATGCGTCAAGACCTTCGACGAGCCCGCCTGCGTTATTATCAAGCACGCGAATCCCTGCGGCGTTGCAGTAGCGGATTCTCTCCTTGCAGCTTACAAGCGGGCTTTTGCCACCGATCCGACTTCCGCGTTTGGTGGCATCATCGCCTTCAATCGTCAACTGGATGGTGCCGCCGCCGAGGCCGTCGCGGCACAATTTGTCGAAGTGGTCATCGCCCCCGAATTAACCGATGGCGCGCGCGAGGTCTTCGCGCGCAAGACCAATGTCCGCGTACTGACGGTACCGTTCGAGACGGGCCATAACGCCTTTGACTTCAAGCGGGTGGGCGGAGGCATGCTGGTACAAACGCCAGACAGTCTCAATATCGATGCCGCCGAGCTGAAAGTGGCGACCAAGGCGCGGCCGACGCCGCAGCAGTTGCAGGATTTGCTGTTTGCCTGGCGGGTGGCGAAATTCGTCAAGTCCAATGCCATTGTGTTTTGTGCCAATGGCCGTACGCTCGGCGTGGGGGCGGGGCAAATGAGCCGGGTGGACAGCGCGCGCATTGCCTCGATCAAGGCCAGGAACGCGGGACTGGCTCTGGACGGTTCGACAGTGGCGTCGGATGCCTTTTTTCCGTTTCGTGACGGCCTGGATGTGGTCGTGGAAGCAGGGGCAAGGGCGGTGATCCAGCCTGGCGGCAGCGTGCGCGACGCGGAAGTGATCGCTGCCGCGGATGAGCAGGGCGTTGCCATGGTATTGACCGGCGTAAGGCATTTTCGGCATTGAATACCTGGCTGGCCGACTATTTCAGTCCAATGATTTCATCAACTCGCATTGCACGGCTTACGCATGAGTTATCATATCCCCGGCTTCATCAAGCCGAGGCTCATTGTACCCATCCGGGAATAAGACGCAAGATGGGAGACAAAGCTGATAGGGCAGGCGTAATCCGAATTCGAATCTCGATATCCTGATATGAAACTACTTGTAATTGGCGGCGGCGGCAGGGAGCATGCCTTGGCATGGAAGCTACTCCGCTCATCCCGCGGCCCCGCCCTTCCTACGGTCTTCGTGGCGCCCGGAAACGCGGGGACGGCGCTGGACGAAGACCTGGAAAATGTCCCGCTCACCGGAATTCCGGAACTGGTCGAGTTTGCCAGGAAAGAATCGGTCGCGTTTACTGTCGTCGGACCCGAAGCGCCCCTGGCGGATGGCATCGTGGATGCGTTTCACGCCGCCGGCCTCAAGATTTTCGGCCCTACCCGGCAGGCCGCGCAACTGGAAACATCCAAGGAGTTTGCCAAGGCCTTCATGCAGCGGCATGGCATTCCCACCGCGGCTTACGCGAGCTTCGATTCCCCTGATGAAGCGCATCGCTACGTGGATGAAAAAGGCGCACCCATCGTCGTCAAGGCGGATGGCCTGGCTGCAGGCAAGGGTGTGGTGGTGGCCATGACGCTGGAAGAGGCCCATGCCGCGGTGGACGCAATGCTCGTGAAAACATCGGCGGGAAAGGCGGCCGCCCGCATTGTGATCGAAGAGTTCCTGGAAGGCGAGGAGATCAGCTTTATCGTCATGGCCGATGGCCGGCATGTGCTGCCGCTGGCAACCAGCCAGGACCACAAACGCCTGAAAGAAGGCGACCAGGGGCCCAATACGGGCGGAATGGGCGCTTATTCTCCCGCGCCGGCGATAAGTCCCATGCTGCATGCCAAAATAATGCGGGAAGTCATTCATGCCGCCATGGCCGGCATGGAACAGGAAGGGATTCCCTTTACCGGTTTTCTGTACGCCGGGTTGATGATCCTGCCTGATGGCGGCATCCGGGTGCTCGAGTTCAATTGCCGCATGGGCGATCCGGAAGCCGAGGTCATCCTGCTGCGCCTGAAAAGCAACCTGATCACCCTGATGGAGCACGCGATAGGCGGCACGCTTGACAAAGTGGAAGCGGAGTGGGACCGGCGCACTGCTTTGGGCGTAGTCATGGCTGCGCACGACTATCCCGGCACGCCGCGCAGGGGCGACGTGATCCACGGCCTGCCCGATCTTCCCCAAATGCCCGTATCGGAGAAGGACTTCCACGTATTCCACGCGGGAACTGCCTTGGGTGGTGAAAACGGCAAGGAAATCGTCACTGCCGGCGGGCGGGTATTATGCATCACCGCGCTGGCGGATGGCGTCAGGATGGCGCAGCGCCGCGCATACGAAATCGCCGAGCATATCCATTTCGACGGCTGTCAGATGCGGCGCGATATCGGACACCGCGCTATCAATCAATCGCGCAAGTAATCGGACCAGGGGCGGACTGCAATCCATGAATGCAGCGGAACAGGCCAGGGAATTTTTTACTGGACTTCAGGCCCGGATCGTCCAGCGGCTGGAAGAAGTGGATGGAGCGCGGTTCCGCCGGGATGAATGGGAGCGGCCCGAAGGCGGTGGCGGATTGAGCTGCGTGATGGAAGAAGGCAACGTGCTGGAGCGCGGTGGGGTGAATTACTCCCATGTGTTCGGCGGCGGCCTGCCGGCTTCCGCTACCGCAGCCCGGCCCGAGTTATCCGGCCGCTCGTTCGAGGCGATGGGCGTATCGCTGGTGCTGCATCCGCGCAATCCCTACGCCCCCACAGTGCACTTGAACGTGCGCTTCCTGGAGGCGCGCAAGGAAGGCGCCGAGCCGGTATGGTGGTTTGGCGGCGGAATGGACCTGACTCCCTACTACGGCTTCGAAGAAGACGCCGTACATTTCCACCAGGCCTGCAAGGAGGCTCTGTCTCCTTTCGGGGAGGATTATCATCCGCGCTTCAAGAAGTGGTGCGACCAGTATTTTTACCTCAAGCACCGCAAGGAGCCGCGCGGCATTGGCGGCATTTTCTTCGATGATCTCAGCAAGCCGGATTTCGATACCTGCTTCAGCCTGACGAAAAGTGTCGGCGATCATTTCCTGGATGCCTACGTGCCTATCCTGGAACGGCGCCTGGTCATTCCTTATGGCGAGCGGGAACGCGACTTCCAGGCATACCGGCGCGGCCGCTATGTGGAATTCAATCTGGTGTGGGATCGGGGCACCTTATTTGGCCTGCAATCAGGAGGGCGCACCGAGTCCATCCTGATGTCCCTTCCCCCTATCGTGAAATGGCGCTACGACTGGAAGCCGGAACCGGGAAAGCCGGAAGAGAGACTTTATACGGACTTTCTGACAGGCAGAGACTGGGTGTGACGAGATTCGGTCTATTTCATGCGATGGTTAATCTTTGAGGCAGGAGTAAAAACCACCTGTTGCCTGCCGCGTCATATGATGGCATCGCTTTTTGATATAAAATACGCCAGAAATCAACCGGGGACGTAGCTCAGTTGGGAGAGCGTCGCGTTCGCAATGCGAAGGTCGGGAGTTCGATCCTCCTCGTCTCCACCAACTCACTGTTTCAAGAAGTTCCGAGGCGTCCAATCTCCTCTTCTTTCTTCAATAAAATCAAAGTAATTAACTGGCTTTTCGTCCCAGCAAGTCCTAAGCCGTCCCGTTGCAGCCTGCTCCCGATTGGGATATAAATCCGGGGTACATGGTGCACCCCTGAAGTCATAACGAACAGGAACGGCAAGACTGAATGGTCATTCAGCGTTCCATGAGAACGGGGGGTGGGCAAATCTTTGGGGAAGCGTGCTTGGACACCGTGCTGGGTCCCACGCAGACAAAAAATTCCCTATTTGAAAAGTTTCAGCAAATGGCAGCTGGGTAATCTCGGAATGAGCCCTGCAGATCGGTCTAAGGTGACCGTTATCAAGCGCGGTGGAGAGAATCCTTATATGAGTTTGGGTAGGACGTTCATAGACCCCCGGCATCATTGGAGGGCGGGATAAAGAATAGGTTGCTCCACCTCATTCACGTCTATGCGGGCCAAAAACTCATTCCTTTGATTACTCCCGCCCGTTTTCCCGACCGGTTGCAATCCTCTTCCTCGTTTCGCGCCATTCATCTTATGGGGTTTGCACATGAGGCACCCAGCCCTGGCATTCTTGGGTTTTCCGCGTTTATGGTTCATAAATGGTTCATGACCGTTCCTGCCTTGAAACCCGCCTAACCAGCGGATTTTTATTGAGCGCCCGGCTTCGCAATATCACTCGTTGAGTTTAGATTGCCACCGTAAGGCGCGACCCCGAGGCATGGCCCGGACTGCTTTGCCCAATAAACCTTGGGTTCAGGCCATCCCTTCAGTTGTTCTTCGAACAGATACGGATCAAGTTCTTTGCTTGAGGATTCATAAATACCGTCCGTGACGCGAACGAGCGATCCATCCGCGTTGCGGATGTAGGGTACTAATTGGCCCATGACGAATACCTCCAAAAAGATGGGAAAGGCACGTATTAGGGGGAGAAGGGAGCAAATATTATAAGCGAGGCTTTACAATATTTGTGTCAAGGGAGTGTAAAAGTTTTATCGATACCCTGCTTCAGAGCAGGATTTTTATTGCGTGTCAGAGGAAAAATTGACGAGCGCCAGGCCGGTACTGTCGCCATGTTCTTTTTCCCAGAAGACTTTAGTTTCTGGCCATCCGACTAGAGTTTGTTCGTAAACGTAGGGCTCAATCAAGGAGTAGTTACGGAGAATTATGCGGCTATTACGTGTAATCACGCCTTTGGCGCGAACGTAAAGAACGTATGAAGTCATATTCCCCCCTTTAAATTCTGAAAAAGCTTTTGTTATTTTATTTATTAAAAATTAAACATACTTATATTGGATATTTTTATCGGTGCGATAGCGCTCTTAGCCGCAGGTTTCAGCGGTGGCTGGGGCTCTAGTTATTAAGGATGTCCTTTAATATCCTTGTATCAGATTTATAGAAATCAGTAGCTTATAGCTAAATTGGTCGTTGGTATTTTTGTGCCGGATTAATAATTCACGGAAAGCTACCCTCGAATCGCGTAATTCCATCCTTGATACTGCCAACAGCAACAGCGCTACCGACATCGAAGGTGTGAAGTCCGCTGTCGGGGTAATCACACGGGCCGTAGAAGAGCGGGAAAAGGCAAGGCAGCAGATTACGACTACCTGGCCGTGCAAGCTGACCCCATTCCGTGTTCAGGCCGGCAATATGGAACACCTGGGATTCGGTGGATGGCGGTACGATGAATGACTGTGATGCGACGGTCTATGTTGCCACCACCAACGATGATCCGGCATGCTGGTATATGGCGAATGGATGTCTTTCATGGTTGCGAACCTGACCTGCAGGGCGATGAAGTTCAAGATCAGGCTGGAGAGCGGAAGCACCACCAATAACCTCGATGTGTCAGTGCTGATGGTGCATGTCAAGGAGGCGATGTAGTAACGCGCTCGTCCTCTGGGATGCCCAAGCGGCCTCTTGTCTCTCCCGCTCCATCTGCACCATAGAAGTACACTCCTATTAGGTACGGAAGCGAACCGCTTTTCGCGTACCATTGATGGCATGTATACCCTGGGCATCCAGGAAGAGTCATCGAAGGATTTGATACGGAGATTGGCATTGATAATCGGGGGATACATGAAACGGAATAAACGGAAGAGCGATACTCCATCCGACGAGCCGGAACGGAGGGAAAGTGAGCGGCGGGAAACATCCGATAGAAGAAAAACTCCCCGTAATTATGGTACACCCTGGACAGAGGAACAAATTCAGCTATTGAAGGATTTGCTTAGCCGGGAAGCCCCTCTAAGGCAGCTCGAGCAGATACTTGGCCGCACTCCATCCGATATAGAGGACAAGGCAAAAGAAATCGGTGACCATGATAAGAAAGTTGAGCACTGACGTGACCGAGCCCGAACCCTCCCTATTCAGAGCGCCGACCTAGATTGAACTGCTGGCGTGCAGCGGTTCAAAAGAGTGAAGGGAGCAAAGCGAGAGCGAAATAAAGGAAATCGAAGATTAACCTTATCTATCGTTTCTTCGATGTACTTTAGTCCAATGGGAATCTCATTAATGTCACGCGACAATTTCAGGGCGTACACGGCAGCGTTTGATGCCGCAGTCCTGGAATTGAAAGATGGGGAAGGAATACCGCAATCATGGCTCCCCTTGGACGGAGGAGCAGATTAAATTATTGATCAACCTACTCAGTCAAGGAATGCCTCTTCGACAGATTTCCCAAATACTGGGGCGAACGTCCTCTGCTGTTGGGACAAAGGCAAAACAGATCAAAAGTCCTCATAAGAAAGCTGGGTGATAATCCCATACTCTACCTTCCTTCCCAGATACCGATCCCCTTGGTACTCATCCCACCGCGGGAGATCTCTTTAAACCCGCTTCGGTGCGTTTTATAATAGTCCTATCGAGAGCTTTAACCGGATGCTATTGAGAAACGAAAACTAGAGACAACAAAGGTAGTTGCGAGGATATAAAATGCCTTTACATACGCTCTGAGAAGCATTCATTGGAGGTTTTTTAATGAATTCCCCGACTACTGACGATCTCATCAAAAGTTTTAATGAGATTCATGGCATTGCTAGAGAAATTCTTAAACTTAGAACATCGCCCAAAATGCGCGAGAAAGCTGCCAAGTTACAGGCGTTGACCGCTGTTGCAGAACAACTTACCGTACAGATTCGAAGAGATAATGCAGAGCTACAGAAACGGGTCAAGGAATTAGAAGCGGAATTAGAGCAGCTTCAATAAATTAGACATGGAATTATTCTAGTTTCTAATTAAAAACAAGTTAGCTGTCTTTTATATGCTACTATTGCTAACTTCTGTTTTAAAAATATATTTAGCTATTTCCTGATAGGAATCTGCTTGCAGACACGATGAAATTATCTTTTAAACAAAAACTGAAAAACTGGTATAAAGGAAACTCCGTTCCATATAAAAATTTACCCGACAGTCAAATCTTTTTGAGTGGTCTAACCCGTCAGAGGCATTGGACCGCTCGCAGCGCCAAATCGGTATTTTTGTTTTGTCGTGCAGACTGGAGGTGGATAACAATGTTTCTCCTTGGAACTTCTAGTCTTGTCCTTGCTAGATTCTTTTGAAAACCACCTATAAATTCCCTACTCAGTTAGCTTTTTAGCAGAATACTGACCTACCCCAGACTCAAAAGGCATAACCTTAGATCATCTCTGCTGTATCGCTCAACCAATATCCGATTGGTTCTGAAGGTCATTATCCCAGCGCCTGCTCACTAACGGCCAGCTTGCAGTAACCTCGAGATCAGCTCCAATATCACCGTCAAAAAATATACCCCTTACCTCCCCCGCCCTCGCCCGAGGGCTTTTTTTGCTTGCCAGGTTGCTTGGTTTCGATACCATAGACCTCATGCATCGTTCTCCTATAATTCGCTTATTATGGTGCGCGCTGGGCGCCGCGGTGGGCATTGGTTTGGCGCTATTTCTATCCTCTCCACCAGCCTCACCGCTTTTCTTCGCCTCACTCGGTGGTTCCGCAGTCTTCTTGTTCGGTCTTACCCGCGCTCCCGCAGCCGCAGCCCCGCGCCCTGCTCGGAGGGCACCTCGGTGGCGCTCTCATTGGCATTGCCTGCTATCAGCTCTTCGGCGATGCGCTGTGGGTTTACATATTGGCTCAGGTTTTAGTCTTGTGGTACATGCTTTTCACCGGAACTGTACATCCTCCCGCGGGAGCCAATCCCATTATCATGATCCACGGCCACTGCAACATTCTGGCGCTTTGGGAGCCCGTTCTCGTCGGCGTGCTGAGCCTTGCCTCGGTGGCAGCTATATGGAGCCGCCTCTATCCCGGCCTCTCGCATTATCCTGTTGCCTGGCTCGACCGATCTCCTCCCTCCTTGTTTTGGGGTGGATGGGATAAGTAAACACCAAGCCCCGCTTCGGCGGGTTTTTGTTGTCGATCCTTGATGTAAGCTCGACAGGAGTAGGATTTCGAATGTCCTACCAAAGAGCTAGATTGAGTCCGTAAACTGCTGTAAATAATTGGTGGGTGCCACCGCTTTGGCTTGGTAAATTGACGGTTCTGAGACGTTGATCAACCGAAGGGGAAGAAGCGATGGCTGGATACGATGTTAGCGTGGGCAAGGAATTGTTGCCAGGATTGTTGAGTGGGCAAGACGGACTGGCGAAGCTGGTGGAAGCGGTGCTCAATCAGATACTGGAGGCGCAGGTGACGGAGAGTCTGGGTGCGGACCGACACGAACGCTCGGAAGAGCGACAAGGTTATCGGAACGGGTATCGGCCGCGCACTCTCTTTACCCGTATTGGGCCGGTGACGCTGCAAGTACCGCAGACACGGGATGGAAGTTTTTCGACGGACATTTTCAAGCGCTACCAGAGGAGCGAGCAAGCTTTCGTATTGGCGTTGATGGAGATGGTGGTACAAGGCGTCTCCACCCGGAAGGTATCAGCCATCACAGAAGAATTGTGTGGTGCGAGTTTTTCCAAATCCACGGTCAGCGCTCTGTGTGCCGGGCTGGATGGACGGGTGCGCGCTTTCAACGAACGGCGCCTGGAAGGGGAATACCCGTTTGTCCTGGTTGATGCCTTGTTCATCAAGAGCCGGGAAGAGGATCGAGTGGTCCATCGGGCCGCACTGGTTGTTTCAGGCATCCGTGCTGATGGCCACCGCGAGATACTTGGCGTAAAGATTGGTGACACCGAGAACTTCGCCACCTGGGACGAGACCTTCCGCTGGCTCAAGAGCCGCGGGCTCCAAGGGGTGGTATTCGTCATCTCAGATAGTCATGGCGGGCTGACGTAAGCGATTGCCAGGCACTTTCAAGGCGCGAGCTGGCAACGCTGCCAGGTGCAAGGCGAGCATCGTTCTCAACGTTCAGGATCTTCTCCAGGAAATCTCCATGGCTGTTATCCTGAGCTGCCGCCCATTGCGCGATGGCCGGCCATTCGCTTCCCATGCGATCGAGCTTGAGTACGTTATACAACATGGCAATTCGTTCCTGCCGCAGGTTCATGCTTGAGCTTCCAGCAAGGTGTTATAAACCGACAGGGGATGCTGCAGGCTCTCAACGGGTATCGGCTGCGAATGCCTGGGGCTAACAGGGGCAATGGGTTGGTTTGGCTGAGGCAATGGCAGTAGAGCAGCGCGCTCAACAGTCATGCGCCGGTCCGGGCATTCTCCCGTGGTGCCATGGATGCGGCTGTTACCCCCGCTAACCAACGCCCGACATGCGCATTGGCCGCTTCTACATCCAGACGCAGCCCCATCTGTCGCAGCCAATGGCACACAGAAGCTGCCCTTCAGATAACCGTTGAAGCGTTCAACCTTGCCCTTGGTCCTGGCTCGATAGGGACGGCATAGGCGCGGGGTAAAACCATAGGTATCGGCCAGTGCCAGCATCTTTCCATGCCAGCGGTGTCGGCCTTCTCCATAAGCATCTCGCTCGATCACAACTGTTCCAGCATTATCAAACAAGACATGCTCGGGAACGCCACCAAAATATCCAAATGCCAGCTCAAGACAGGCGCACAGCGTATCGGCGCGTTCATTGCTGGTAAAGCAGACCCAACTGGCCCGGCTGTAACCCAATGTGGCGACAAATGCCAATAAGGGATCGCGGCCACGGCGAATGTGCGTGAAGTCGGCCTGCATCTGTTTGCCAGGCGCCGTCTCGAATCGAACCCACCGGCTCCGGCTCCGCGTGTCGATAGGGACTGAGAAAGTCCTTAAGCCCGGTTATTCCGCCAGGATAGCCACGCTCTCTTATCTCTCGAAGCAACACTACCGCCGGAATCCAGTGCGGCCGTGCCGCATGGATACGTTCCTGCAAATAATCCTTGTACGGATCAAGCTTGGTGAGACGCGCCAGCCTCGGTCCATACCGCACAGCAGCAGCCTCTCGAACATAACGCCGGACCGTATTGCGCGAGCAACCAAGCTCACGCGCCATCTCCCGAATTCCAGCACCTCGCCGCAGCAATACCTTGATTTCCACTGCTTCCTCCTGAGTCAACATAATCGGTAGCCAAAAAGCCACCATATTCGCCCAGGTGGGTCAGTTTTACTTCGGCTCAGTGGGTCAGTATTACACCGGCGCTAACATATACGGGCCAGAAACTCATTTTTCTGATTACTTGCTCCCGTTTTGCCGACAGGCTGCAGTCCCTTGTATCGTTTGGCGCCATTCATCTTATGCGGTTTGCATAATAGGCATCCCACTCTGACCGCTCCTTTTCTTGCTTCTTCTCGCGGGTGGTGGAGTAAGTCATTATTAATCAGGACCTTAAATAAGCTGGCTATGGTAACATTAAGGGATGGAAAAGATCGATGCACGGAAGTTGACAGTATCTGGTCGGGAAGTATTGAGGAGGATGGTTGTCCGGTTGCGCAAGCAGTCTGGAATGCCTGTGAAGGAATTGGCCGAGATAGCTGGCGTTCATTACCGGACGGTGGAAGACTGGCTTTTGCGAGCACGCCGAGAAGGCGAAGCCAGTTTTGGGGAGAAGGTGCGCGGGCGGCCTGTTGGGACCTGCCGCAAACTGAAGATGGCCGATGAGGTCTGGTTACGCGAGCAGATCATTGGGCAGACGCCGCTGCAAATGCAATTGCCTTTTGCGCTGTGGACCCGATTTGCGATCAAGACGCTGATTCAGGAGAGATTCGGAGTGCAGATGCAGGACAGATTGGTGGGGAAATACCTGAAACGCTGGGGATTCACGCCGCAGCACCCAGTCAAACGTGCCCTGGAGCAAGACCCGGCCAAGGTCGATATCTGGTTGAAACAGACCTATCCCAATCTCCTGGCGCGTGCCAGGGCACAAGGCGCGATCGTCCTCTGGGGCGATGAGACGGCGGTGAAGGAAGACGCCAACTGGGTTCGTGGTTACGCGCCACGAGGCCAGACGCCTGTTTTGAAGACACCGGCTCGCTGGCAGAAGCTCTCCATGATTTCGGCCATTTCGGCGCGTGGCGAAATGGCCTTCAGAATCATGGAAGGCACGATCAATACCGAGCGTTTCATTGAGTTTCTGGAGGCGTTGATTCAGGATGCCGCGAACAAGCACAAGATCTTCCTTGTCGTCGACAACTTGCGCGTACATCATGCCAGCAAAGTCAGGGAATGGCTTTGCGGGAAGGAAGCGCAGATCGAACTGGTCTTTCTGCCGCCTTACGCTCCGGAGTCGAACCCGGATGAATATCTCAACCGCGATTTCAAGACTGCGCTGCGCACCGGCCCGATCAGCCGCAACACCGATGAACTACTGGAGAAGGCCCTGTCTTTCATGAAGCGCATCGAAAGCTTGCCAAACCACGTCATGGCTTACTTCAGACATCCTGCCGCTGCTCATGCAGCCCATGGTATTTAAGGGCCGGGTTAATAATGAATAAACTCACCATTTTTTCCGTATCCATTTATCTCGCACTATCCAGCCCTATGGCCGCACAGTCAGCCGAAAAAGCAATGTATGTGGGCAACGGTCGATATGTTGGGGAAGGCAGGTCTGTTGAAGATGCGCAGTTGCGCCAGCGTAGCGGTGAGTATTCAGAGCGTGAAAGGGACAGACAGGAAAATGAGCGACGATATGAACACTCTGAACGTAGGGAGCGTGACTATGATTATCGGGATCGGCTTGATGAGTAGTAATAACCAAGCCTAGAAATGGCCTTTCAAATAATATAAAAGCCGTTTTTTAATAGATAGGAAATATTCTGGCTATAATGACTTATAAAAGTCTTCTTCGCCTTATCGGCCATTAACGCACGTTCGGGCGAAGTCGTATAAGCAACATGACAGCATGTTGCGGAACGTAGAAGGAAAACTGACAATAACGTTCACAGGCGGAGTTGACCCAAAAGGGTTGCTGTAGCCGGGCCAGCGAGGAATATAGTAATCGGCTGACCTTCAGGTTGCTATATGTCCGACACAAAATACGGCGGGCTGAAGGAGTTCCTGGAGAAAAGATTTCTTAGGACTGTTGGCAACTAACCCATTTTTTTAGATTGTTAGGGGTAGTTATGCCAGCTCCCTAAGAAAGTTATAAATTAAAACAATTATAAAGAATAACCATCAATCAAGCTCAATGAAGAGTCCTCAGCAATCTTTTAACCCTTAAAACGAAATCTACAAAATCCAAATAGTTATCAACCTTTTACCATTTTGATACCAAAAAAGTGAATTGCAAAACGAAACACACAATACGCTTCTGGCAAATCAGGGGAAATAAATGACGGTAAAAGAACTGATAGAAGAATTAGCCAAGTTTGATCAAAAACAAGATGTGTTTGTTTCTCACGGCGAGGTAACTGAAGTAATACTCGTTAATCATCCAGGACATCCGAAGAATGGATATGTTTTTCTTGTCACGGATAGTGAAGACGAAGCAGTAATGAGAAAACTTTATAGCTGAGACTCTATCCCTGTAGCTACTTCCTTCTAGGGATTCGAACTCACTTCAAGCCCATCGTTAGACAGTTTTTATGGAAGCCCTACCTAACGATCATGGTAGTTGCACCACCCCTGAAGATGAAAGAGACTTTGGGGTGGAAGGCTGGGGGTAGAGGTCGTGATAGTTTTTGGCGGCTTGACCCCGTACCTAACGTGACCCGCCGGGCTGATTCGCACCCCGCATTGCTTCCATAGAGAAGTGATCCGATTTGTTTGGACAGAAATTTGTGTTTGTTAAGTGGTGCTTTGCAAAAATAGGGTTATCCAACCCGCTTCGGCGGGTTTTTTATTGGCTCCTGTTCCCATCTCGTGGCAAGCAGCCGGCTATTTCTTCTTGAAGAGAGTGTATGGACTGTTAGTGCTACAGCAATCGGAATAATAGTGCGAGCTGGTTAGTCCGTATTGGTTCTTGTATTATTATACCGTGCGCGACTGGTTCTGATAGAGCTAGAGCGAGCACACCCTATCAATCAATTCAGGAGTAAAACAATGAATAAGCAAATTGTCTCCAGAAAACTTCTTGCCACCGTAATATTAGCTGCCGGATTTGTTTGTACTTCTACTGCACAAGCTGCCTTAGAAGATCTTGGCAATGGGGTCATCAAGGATACTGATCTTGGTATCGTTTGGCTCGCAGATGCAAATTATTCGAAAACATCCGGATACAATACCAACGGAGTTATGAATTGGAACGCAGCAAATACTTGGGTGGACCAACTGAATACAGGAGGGCATAGCGACTGGCGCCTTCCTACGACGAGTGAGTTTTCGCATTTGTTCTACGATGAGTTGGGCGGTGTAGTAAATAACAATATTTATGATACCCATACCAATGCGAGCTTCGCCCTGTTTAGCAATATCCAGGCTTCTGGAGGTTATTGGACTGCAACACCCACCGGCGATGCAACTACACGCTCCACGTTTTATTTTGATAGTGGATCTGGCTTCGATCAAAATATGAGTTTCGGCCATTATGCAATGGCAGTGGCAGTCATTCCTGAACCCGAAACCTACGCCATGCTGCTGGCCGGACTAGGTCTGGTTGGTCTTATTGCGCGCCGGAAAAAGCAAATGGCTTAATAAGCATTTAGTTGTATGGAATATTTGCCCGGAGCGGCTCGGTCGCTACCGGGCTATTTTATTATCTAAAAAACATGGATTTAAAGATCGGGGCGATGACTCTGCCTTCACGGCGGTGCGCCAGAACCACGACACCTGCGCATTGCCCGGCACCGCACAGTTCGCTGATGATCAAGTCGCGCAAGGCAGGCCCAAGCCGTACCAGATGCCGGGATGTGGGTGGCACAACAACATCAACCAGGCAAAGTGTCGTGACTGACAGCTCCTGATGAGGTATCCTTCGGGATATCGGTAAGTTACGCTAGGCTAGGCAACCACCCGTTGTTGCACTGGAACTTGAATCCACGCGCTATTGATAATTTGTAAAGAGGAAGAATTTAATGAGTTCCAAACATATTGTATTTATTGTTGCTCTTGGTGCCATTTTGACTGGTTGTGGCGGTGGCGGCGGCGGAGCTCCTGAAGCAAATGCAACGAATTGTTCTGGCGCGGGAATGCAGGCGGTGCTTCCAACTATCACTAACGAAGCCGAGCGGCAGGCATTTATTGATAAATGCCAATCCATTGCCGGAAAATAAAGCTGGGTAGCCGGGTACAACTGACCTGCGCTAATGTATAGCAGTCGCGATCTCATCTGACAGAGGTTCCCGTTTGATAGGTGCAGTTGTCAGATCAGATTCAACCTGAATCCGGCGGTTGTAGCGAACTCACCATATAGGTGAACGTCAAAATGAGTGGTCGACTGCCGGACTCCAGGCCTCCTTTGCGCCGTTCAATGTTTGTATAGGCATTCGGCCGCAACCCGTCTTTCCCTGATGGGTGCGGTCTTGCTCAGTTTCTTTCCCTTTCCACTCGACAACCTGATTGGGGTGCGCTCTCAAATTGCTGCCCCAGTTCGGCCAGAATCTTGTCTCCCGCCAAGGCCGCTAATGCAACCCGCGCTTTGAACGCCGCTGGGCGCGTCCGCCTCGTCATCCATCCCATCTTCCACTCCATATCAAAGCCCCCGCAGCGAATATCAAAAGGCGGCAGATCCTCCATTTATCCGGCACGTCCAAATTTCCGGGACCAGTTTCGTCGACACCCTCAATTGAAAATAAATTAAAGAAAAAGCCTATATTGCCGTAGATTTTCCTAAGGCAATAGACGTAATAGGCCAGCCCGAGGCACAGTCGAACGCTATCAAAGGAGGATGAATGGCAGCAATTACCGTTATGTATTACGACACCTATAGCAAAATAGCGGACGACATGATCAGGTCAAGAAGGCCCGCCACGTATGAGGCCATCATTGAACATGTCAAGGGAATCCCGATACCCGAAACAGAGCTGCAAGTGGATGATGCCTGGCTGGACCAGAATGGATTTCTTAAACAGGGCTATCTTTGAGAGGGATGCGCGCCAGTGCAATAACGGAAACGTCTATTGAGGCAGGATATATTTCCTGGTCTTGCGAGGCGTTTGTTCGTACGGTATTCAGTCCTATTCGATTGTCTTCGTCACAACAGCGGCCCCACGATGCCTTCCAGCTTGTCCTTGCTGAGGCGTCCCAGTTTTGTGCCGACGATGGTGCCGCTACGGTCGATGACGACAGTAAAAGGTAGCGCGCCCTGCTTGTTTCCCGCGGCATCCGCCAGGGACATGGCGTTCATATCCCCCACGAGCACCGGATAGTTGATCCCAATGTCCTTGCTGAATGCAGCCGCGCGTTCGGGCTGGTCGATGGCGATGCCGATGAACACCAGCCCGCGGTCCCTGAACTTGTTCTGAAGCTCAATGAATTCCGGAATTTCCGCCCGGCAAGGCTCGCACCAGCTCGCCCAGAAATTGACCACCATGACCTGGTCGCGCCATTGGGAGATGGCTTGGCTTTTTCCTTCGAGATCGGGCAACGTGGCCGAGATGATGGCCGCCGCGCCCTTGCTTGCGACATCCGCCGATACCGGCGGGACGCTGCTCTTGGAGAGATGGCCGCGCAATAAAAAGCCGGCAGTGATGGCAAGCAGCGCCGTTGCTATGAATAACGTTATCTGTTGCGATTTCGTCATTTCGTGCCCCTGAAAAAGTTACCCGGATCGACGATCGCCCACGCAGCCCATTTCAAGCGGGCATAACCTGCGATGCGGATGGGATTGTCAAACGAGGAATCGGGATTCTCTATATCAGCACGGCATTGAGTATGTTGATAAAACGCTCCGTGTTCTGGAACCCGATAAGCCGGATATTGGGAATGTCGCGCCCTGCCCGGTCGATGAAAAGAATGCCGGGCGGGCCGAACAGCTTGAAGCGCTTGAGCAACGCCAAATCGGCCGGCGTACCGGCAGTCACGTCCACCTGCAACAGCACCACGTCTTTCAACCGCGACTGCACCTTGGGATCGGTAAAGGTGAATCGCTCCATTTCCTTGCACGAAATGCACCAGTCCGCGTAAAAATCCACCATGACGTACTTATCGCGCGACTGGGCGATGCGCTGATCGAGCTCGGCCACCGTCCTGACTCTTTGAAATTCGAGGTGCTGGCCCTGCGCGGCGCGGGTTCCATCCACCTCGGCATTTATCCCGGCAATGCTTATTTTGGAAAGCGGCTGCAGGATATCCCGGCTGCCTGACAGCACACCGATCAGCAGCGCGACGCCGACCAGCAGTGCGATTATCCCGATGCCTTTCATGAATTTCCGGAATCCCGACGCGTCGAATTTCAGCGGATCGACGGCATGAAGATAAATCGCGGAAACGATCAGCAGGGCCGACCACAGCAGCATGTGCGCCACGGCGGGGATCACTGGCGAGATCAGCCAGATTGCGACTCCGAGCAGAAGCACTCCGAAGAACTGTTTCACCGCCTCCATCCAGGGCCCCGCCTTGGGCAGCAGCGCGCCGGCGGAAGCGCCGAGTAGAAGCAGCGGCACGCCCATGCCCAGCGCCATGACGAACAACGCCGAGCCTCCCAGCAGCACATCCCGCGTCTGGCTGATATAGAGCAGGGCTCCGGCCAGCGGGGCCGCGACGCACGGCCCGACGATCAGCGCCGACAAGGCGCCCATGCCGAATACCCCGGTCAAATGGCCGCCCCTCAGTTGCCCGGATTCAGCAGTAAGCTTGCTCTGGAAAAAAGTGGGAAGCTGCAGTTCATAGAAGCCGAACATCGAAAAAGCCAGGGTCACGAAGATCAGCGCAAATGCGCCCAGCACCCAGGCATTCTGCAATGCGGCGGCCAGCATCGCGCCGGAAAGGCCCGCCGCCACGCCCGCTATCGCATAGGTTATCGCCATCCCCATGACATAGGCCAGGGACAGGATGAATCCTCGGCCGCGGGTGATATGCTCGCCACGGTTGGCGATGATGCCGGACAAAATAGGGAACATCGGGAATACGCAGGGGGTGAACGAGAGCAGCAGGCCGATGCCGAAGAAGCCTGTCAGGATCATCCAGAAGTCACCGCTCTCGAACATGCGCTCGATCTTGAGCGATTCGGTCTCGATGGCGGGACCGGCGGGAGAAGTCTGGAACAGTTCGTCAGCGGAGCCCGGCTTGCCTGTCCCACCCGCCGGAAAAGTCCCAGGCGCGGCAACCGCATTGCCGCTGACCGCATTGGCCATCACCCCCGCCGCGGCTTTCGCCATGGGGAGCGTCAGCTCCACGACCTTGCTGATAGGCGCATAGCATACGCCTATCGGCTCGTTGCACCCCTGGTAAGTCGCCACCAGCGTCAATTTTTCCGCTGCCGGCGTCCCGCGCTTGAGCGCGATGCGCGCTTCGAAGGGCTTGTGGAAGACTTCGACCTGGCCGAATGTCACGTCGCTCTTCGGCGTGCCCGCGGGCATCGATATGTTTTCGACCGATGTTCCGGAAGCCGGATCTTCCGCGGATTCCCTGGGTTTGAACGCAACTTTGTCCCTGTACAGGTAATAGTCTTTCGCCGGCGTGAACTGGGCGACCAGCGTGTTGCCGTCCTGTACCCGCACCGTCATCTTGAACGCCTGGTCCGGAGGCAGCAGTTCCTGCTCGGTCTGGTCCAGGCTCGAACCGAGTTTCTGCAATTCGGACAGAAATCCGAACGAGCCCTTATCCCCGGGTTCGGCGAGCGCGTGCGGGGCCAAAAAAACGAGCAGCAGCAGGAAGTATCGAATCGGGCGCATGGAAATTGTGTCAGTCATCTTTGATAGGCGCTGCTGTTGCCGCCGTTTCGGCGGCTATCCATTTCAAATAGGCGGGCAAGCCACTGCTGATTGGGACAGCAATGACTTCGGGGAGTTCGTACGGGTGTTCCGACTTTATCAACTGCTCCACGGCCGCGTAATGCCGAGCCAGCGTTTTAATGAATAGCGGCACTTCGCTGGCGGTTTCGCTTTTGTCGTGCCACCAGTAAACCGATACGCAGTCCGCAAGCACATTGACGCAAGCCGCCAGCCGCGCTTCGACCAGCTTCTGCGCCAGCGCCAGGGCTTGAGTCCTGTCCGGAAGGTTGGTGATAACGAGTATATGCTCCACGGTATAAGCGCCTTCGCTAGCCCGGCTGGTAAAAATAGCGAATTTTACCCGCTTTCCGCGCCGGTTGCTGCGCACTCCGCAATACCGTCCTCCACCGTCGGATAGCGCAGGTTGACATGCAATTCGCGCTTCATGCGGTGATTCGCCAATCGCCGCGATTCCCGCATGAAGGAAAGCAGGCTCGGCGATATGCATTCCTCGGCCTGGGTGCGGGTGATGCGGGGCGGATGAGGCAAGCCGAATTTGTCCGCTATCAGGTCGAAATATTCGCCCATTTTCAGCTCAGAGTCATCGGAAGCGTGATAAACACGACCAGGGAGGGCATGGCGCAGCGCGGCAGCGAGAATCCGCGCGAGATCGTCGGCATGGATATGATTGGTATAGCTGTCCACTTCCGGCAGCAGCGCCGGCGTTCCGGCTCGCACCCGCTCCAGCGGGATGCGATCGCAGGCGTAGATCCCGGGCACGCGAAAGACCGAAACCTTCACCCCATTTCTTCGCCCCCAGTGGCGCAACTGCCTTTCCGCATCGACTCGTCGCAACGCGCGTCCGGTTTGTGGATTGGTTTCGCGGGTTTCCTCGATCAGCGCCCCGTGGCAGTCGCCGTACACACCGCTGGTACTGATGTAGACAAGCTGATGTGGTAACATTGCCGACTTTGCGTTCGCGCGGGTCGCATGTTCCCCATGCGCCGTCAGCGCTGCCAGCAGGTTGGCCGTGCGCGTGTCCCGCTTGCCGTGTGCGGGCGGAGGCGCCAGGTGCAAAACTGCACGAGCCACCCCTGCGAGTTTGCGCAGGCTTTGCCGCCGGTCCAGGTCTCCGGCCACCGGAATGATGCCGTGCGAACGCAACAAGGCGCGGTTGTCGGAGCGCCTGCACAGGCCGAGCAGTCTATAGCGCGCACGCAACAATGCGGCTGCGCGGAAAGCGATATCACCACAGCCGACGATCAGTAGCGTTGGTTTCGTTGCTCTCTTTTTATTTGTAGCCATTTTTGGTTGCTCAGCTTGTCGTATTGTCCTTCAATGCCATACCAAATTACCATCAATCCGAGCAATCACGTCTTTATTGCCGAGTCCGGAGAAACGGTCCTGCAGGCCGCACTTCGCGAAGGCTTTGCGCTTCCTTACGGCTGCCGTAATGGCGCATGCGGAACCTGCAAGGGGAAAATCATACAGGGAACGGTCGATTTCGGCAGCCACAATGAAGATACGCTTACGGAAATGGAAAAGCGGGCAGGAATGGCCTTGTTTTGCTGTGCTACGCCATTATCGGATCTGGTAATCGAAAGCCGTGAAATCGGTGCAATGAAGGATATCAAGATCAAGACCCTGCCTTGCCGCGTGCATAAGCTGGAGCGGGTGGCGCCCGGCGTGATGATTATTTCCCTGAAATTGCCGGCCAGCGAAAGGCTGCAATTTCTTCCGGGACAATACATTGACATCCTGATGAAGGATGGCAAGCGCAGGAGCTTCTCCCTGGCTAACGCGCCGCACGATGACGAGCTGCTGCAATTGCACGTGCGCAATTATCCTGGCGGCACGTTTGCCGAGCACGTATTCACCCGCATGAAGGAGAAGGATATCCTGCGTTTCGAAGGACCGCTCGGCACCTTTTTCCTGCACGAGGATTCCGACAAGCCCATCATTTTCGTAGCTAGCGGCACCGGGTTCGCACCAGTCAAAAGCATCCTCGATCATGCGTTCTACATAAGAAACATCCAGGGCAGCGAGCGGCAGATGGTTCTTTACTGGGGCAACCGCACCAGGGCGGACATGTACATGCCGGAGCTGCCAGGATTATGGCAGCAGGAGCACGACAATTTCACGTTTATCCCGGTGCTGTCCGAAGCGTTGCCCGCGGATGACTGGAACGGAAGGACAGGATTGGTGCACGCGGCGGTGATGCAGGATTTCGATTCCCTTGCCGGATACCAGGTTTATGCGTGCGGGGCGCCAGGAATGGTGGAAGCGGCCCACCGGGATTTCACCCGTCATCGGGGGCTGCCGGAAGAAGAGTTTTTTTCCGATGCGTTTACGGTATCTTCCGGTTCTACCACCCGTTCTTTCGATACATCCGGCGAACCCCCAGAAGTAGGGCTGCAAAAGTAGCGCTTCCCTAGCGTACCGGTACCGTCTCGCTGGCTGCCACCTTCGTCTGTTATTCACTGCCGCCTCCGCCGGCGACCTCGAGCCTGCGCAATGCAAGCTCCAGCCCTTTGCCATAATGATCCCTGGCGAGCTCGGACTGGCCGATTTTCTGGTTCAGTTGCGCCAGTGCCAGGTGGGCGGGGTGGCTGGGTTCGACTGACAGGCTCGCTTCCAGGTAGCTTTGCGCTTTGCCCCACAATTCGCTGTGCACGCACAACTTGCCAAGCGCGAGCAGCAGACTGGCGTCATTGGGATGGGATTTCAGCCAGCTCTCGGCGCGTTCGATCTGCCTGATCGCATCATTTCCCAGACATTCTGCATACAATCCCGCCAGTTCCGAATCCCATTGCCTGTCCAGGCTTTGCTCGATGATCTGATGCGCTGCTGCGCAATCTCCTATGGACAGGCAGGCACGGACAGCAGTGGCGGCCACCCGGACATCCTTCTTATCGGATGACGACATGTTTCTCCAATATTCCTTCAAGGTTTCCGGGTTCAGCACCTTGTTCCTGATATTTTCTATGTGGGCATGGCGCCGCAATTGCTCGATTACCGTCTTGTCCAGCGCATTGCGCTGCTCCAGCTGCTTGAGCAGGTCCAGCACGGCATACCAGTTTCCGGATAATTGCTGCGCCTTCAATTCCAGCCGCAAGGCGGCGGTATGCAGCGGTGCCCCCGTGGAGCGCAGCGAGTTCAGTATTTTCAATGCTTCCCCGGCGTGCTGTTCGTCCAGCAGCATCTCTGCCTGGGTTATCAGCCGCACGGTGACTTCCCTGGGTGCGAATCCTTCCGCTTTTGACAGAAACTCGTCGCGTTGCGGATATTTTCTCAGCTCGTGCGCGGAGCGGGCTCCCACCAGAGCATTGATCGTGCTGACGCGTGGCGATTCCTCCAGCTCGAGAGCCGCGGCGGCCGTTTTTTCGGCTTTGGCGTAGCGCCCTTCAAAAAAGGCCTTCAGGCCGTCCAGCATCATCCTGCGTGCCTTCTCCCGGCGCCGGCGCACGCGAAATTCACGCACTTCGGCGGGTATCCCCAGGATGATGGCGATGAGCCGCACGAAGAAATAGCCGATAAGAATGGTGGCGAGCAGCAGCACGACCATGAGATTGAGCGAGATTTCCACCCGGTAAGGCGGGGCTACCATCAGTACATAGCCGTTGTTGTACTTGGCGGCGATGGTAACGGCCACCGCCACGGCGGATAGCGCCAGCAGCCAGAGTACCGCCTTCATGCTACTTTCCCTTATCCCTGGCTAACCGGTATTTGCGGATGGCATCGAGGCTGGCCGAAATAAGAGGCAGCTCCACGCCCACGTCGCTGTCGCGCAATTCCCGCAATGTCTCGAGCATGCTGGAGACCGCCTCCGAACGGGTATCAAAATACCGGTCGGTCCAGTTGAGAGATGCTTCGATATCCGCCTTGAAGCTGGCCGGGTTGCGCGCCAGCAAGGCGTTCCGCGCCGATAGCAGGCGCAGCCGCAGATTTTCGCGGAGGAAGTACGCTTGCGAGGGCGGCAGAAGCGCAATATCGGGCTTGTTCATGTTCTGCACGCGAACCAGCTGTTTCATATCCTCCCATACTTCGCGGATCAATCGCAGCCATGTGCTTTCGGTGTCCGGTCTGTCCGGAGAAGGTTTTGGTTCCTCGGGCCGAAGCTCCAAGGCCAGCGGCAGCTTGTCGATTTCCCTTGCGAGGCTGTCCAGGCGCAGGCTGATCCCCACTGTATCGACGTACGGAGCGGTTTTCAAAAGATCCATGTCCAGAGACAGAATCTTGCGTACGGGGGTCAGTTGGGGGCGCTCGATGCGCTGCAGGCGGACATCGGCTTCCTGCAGGGCGATCAACGCCGCCTTGACGTTGTTCGCCAGTTGCAGTTGCTGGTTGGCTATGAGCAGCAGCTGCTCGACCTCTTCCAGAGTTACTTCGTCGCGGCTTTTCGTCAGTTCCTGATAGAGCGCTTCCAGGGCCAGTTGCTCGCTTTGAGATTCGGACAGCTTCGCGTCGAGCGCCCCTACTTTCGACTCCATCCTGCGTCCCGCTTCAGACGCCTCGCCCGCAAGGTAGCGCGATTCCTTGCTGAACGTCTCCGCCTCCGCCAGCCGTTTGGCGAGCTCATGCTGCAATTCGGAAATCTGGCTCCGGTTGTCATACCATTGCCAGGCCATGGCTGCAGCGAAGATCGCAGCCAGGATCAGTACTGGGACAATATCCTTGGGCCATTCCCTTCGCGATGCTGCTGTGGTTGTATCGCCTTTCTGGATATTCGCGCCCATGTCACTCATGCTTTTGCTGAAACGCAAGGCTTGCCTTGCCCTTTCCAGGGGACCGAAAATAGTCCAGCAAGCCCTGCAGCAGACCTTCATCACCCATTTCCGTGAGAATCACTTGCACAACTCCCAGCGTTCGCGCAGTCTGGGCTATGCGCTCGTGAGGCGCGAATAGCGGTGTTGCGGTCAACCAGGCTCTGCCGGATTCATCGAGCATCTCGAACAGGTTACGCAATCCTTCGCTGCTGGTGATGGTTATGCCGCCGATTTTCATTTTTTTCCAGCTTTTCAGCGACTGGACGACATCGGCATCAGGCCTGGCGCGACGGTAACAGGATACGTATTCGAGAATGGCGCCCCGCTTTTTCAGCGTTTCGCCCAGCAGCTCGCGGCCGCCCTCCCCACGAAAAATCACCACGCGCTTGCCTTCGACTTGCCGCAATTCTGCCATATCCAGCAAGGCTTCGCTGTCAAAACGCACTGTCGGCGCAATGACGGATTCCATGCCAAATTTTTTCAGCGCCTTCACCGTGCCCTGGCCAACCGCCGCTATCTTCAATGCCGGCGGCAAGGATTGCGGTGTTCCCTTTGCAACGATCAGGCTCATTGCCTTATCGACCGCGTTTGGGCTGACGAATACCGCGAGATGGAACTCATGCAGCCGGCCGATCAGGCTTAGCAATGGTTGCCGATCTTCCAGATCCTGGATCTCCAGGACAGGAAACAGAACAGGATTTCCTCCCTCGGCACGTATCTTTTCCGACAGCCTTGCCGCCTGGTGTTGCGGGCGCGTGACGAGGATATTGATTCCGGCGAGGGCATCCGTCACGGATGGCTCACGGATTCGGCTCTCCCAGGCCCGAGCGCGGCCAGAATCTCTTCTGCTCCGCGGACTTTCAGATTTCGGGCCAGTTGCGAACCGATAGCCGCGCCCAATTCAGGCTCGCCCCTTAATTCATCGCTGATCATGCATTTTCCGTCCTGGCTGCCAACAAACCCGCGCAGACGCAATATTCCATCGATTATTTCGGCAAAGCCCCCCAGCGGCACCTGGCAGCTTCCCCCCAGGGCGCGGCTCATGGATCGTTCCGCTTCCACGCATTGCGCCGTTTCGAGGTGATGCAGCGGCTGCACCAGGCTGATCAGGTCGGGCCGGTCTGTGCGGCATTCTATTCCCAATGCGCCCTGGCCTACCGCCGGCAAGCTTATTTCCGCATCGAGCAGGGCGGTTATGCGGTTCTCCAGTCCCAACCGCTTCAGCCCCGCCGCAGCCAGGATAATGGCGGCGAATTGTCCTTCATCCAGCTTGCGCAGCCGGGTTTGCACATTGCCACGCAGGGGCCGCACTTCCAGGCGCGGATACAGGGCTCGAAGCTGGCTTTCGCGGCGCAAGCTCGAAGTTCCCACCAGGCTGCCCGCGGGAAGCGCGTCGAGGCTCCGGTATTCGTTTGAAACGAATGCATCCCTGGGGTCTTCACGCTCATGGATGGCGGCCAGGGAAAACCCGTCCGGCATATCCATGGGAACATCCTTCATCGAATGCACCGCGATGTCGGCGCGCCTGTCTTCCAGCGCCTGCTCCAGTTCCTTGATGAACAGGCCCTTGCCTCCAATTTTGGAAAGCGACATGTCGAGTATCTGATCTCCGCGGGTGGTCATGCCCAATATGCTGAATTCCGTTTGCGGGTATAATTCCGATAGCCGCTCGCGGATAAAATTCGCCTGCCATAAGGCGAGCAGGCTTTCCCGCGTGGCGATAACCACTTTCGCTGGTATGGATGAATTGGGCATTATCATGAAGTCGAGAAATTTAAGGAATTACTTCTGATGTCGATTTTAGCATGGCAGACCCCAGCCCGGACTGAGGCGCATTTCGCGTCTGGCGGCGTGAGCCTTGCCAGGGAGCGTTCATTATGACGCTCCTTGCGCCCAGAAACACAGCTTTCGATAAAAATCACGTCGACGACAAGGATAAGGACAGACCGGTAAAGGATGATCCGCTGCGCGAGGATATCCGACTCCTGGGGCGCATGCTGGGCGATACTTTGCGCGAACAGGAGGGCGAGCCCACGTTCGACCTGGTTGAAACCATCCGCCAGACCGCGATCCGGTTCCGGCGCGAGCAGGATCCCAGGGCGCGGCAAGAACTGGACATGATACTGAACCAGTTGAGCAACAAGGCGACTGTCGCAGTGGTCCGCGCTTTCAGCCATTTCTCGCAACTTTCCAATATCGCCGAGGATATGCACCACAACCGGCGGCGCCGTACCCATCTGCGCGCCGGATCGCCGCCTCAGGCAGGCAGCATCGCCCTGGCATTCGACCAGGTATTCTCCAGCGGCGCCGGCGGCGCCGCCCTGGCCGGTTTCTTTGCAAAAGCGGTTGTGTCGCCGGTGCTGACAGCCCATCCCACCGAAGTGCAGCGTAAAAGCATTCTCGATTGCCAGTTGACCATCGCGCATCTGCTGAACGAACGAGATCGCATGGAGTTGACCCCGGACGAGTTGCGCAATAACGAAGAAGGTTTGCGCTGCGCCATCCAGATACTCTGGCAGACGCGCATGCTGCGGCCGGAGCGCCTCTCGGTATATGACGAAATCAAGAACGGGCTGGCGTACTACCGCTATACCTTTCTTTCAGAAGTGCCGCGGCTTTACGCCGAAATCGAAGACTTGCTCGAACGGCGGATGGGTGCGGCCGCGCCGTGTATCCCCGCATTTTTACGCATAGGGAGCTGGATAGGCGGCGACCGCGACGGCAATCCTTTTGTCACCCATGAAGTCATGCTGAATGCGGCGGAACGTCAATCCGCGCTCGCGTTGGACTTCTACATGGGCGAAGTACACCAGATTGGCCGAAGATTGAGCCTCACCGAACGTCTTGTCGATGTGGATGACCAGTTGGCCGTCATGGCTGAAGCATCGCCTGACCGCGCGCCCAGCCGCGCCGATGAACCCTACCGGCGCGCACTGATCGGCATCTATGCCCGTCTTGCCGCAACCAGCCAGGAACTGGGCCATGTAATCAGGCAGCGGCGCCCGGTAGGACCCTCGTTGCCCTATTCGGAAAGCGGCGAATTCATCCAGGAACTCGATATTCTTATCCGTTCGCTCACGCAACATAAATCGGAGTTGCTGGCTCGGGGTTATTTACGCCATCTGCGGCGCGCGGTGGAGGTGTTCGGCTTCCACCTGGCGCCGCTGGATATGCGCCAGCATAGCAACGTGCATGAGCAGGTTGTCTCGGAATTGTTCAGGTATGCCCTGCACCGGGATGATTATGGCGCATTGAGCGAAGCGGAACGGATGCAGTGGCTGCTGACCGAGATCAGCAGTATTCGTCCTCTGCGCTCGCCCTTCGTCGATTATTCCGCCATCGTGCAGAGCGAAATGAGCATATTGCAAACGGCGGCGGAAATACATCGCCGTTTTGGCCGGGCCGCGTTGCCAAATTACATCATCTCCAAGACCGACGGTATTTCGGACATGCTGGAGGTGGCGTTGCTGTTGAAGGAAGTGGGCCTCCTGCTGCCAGGCGATACGCCGCGTCTCCATGTCAACATCATCCCATTGTTCGAAACGATTGCGGACCTGCGCAAGTGTGGCCAGGTAATGGATGAGCTTTTTTCGATCCCTTATTACCGCCAGCTCCTGGATTCGCGCGGCAATGTCCAGGAAGTCATGCTGGGTTATTCCGACAGTAACAAGGATGGCGGCTTTCTTGCCGCGAACTGGGAGCTCTACAAAGCCGAAACCGAGTTGACCAAAGTTTTTGCAAAGCACAAGGTGGCGTTGCGGTTGTTCCATGGACGCGGCGGCACGGTGGGGCGTGGCGGCGGCCCAAGTTATCAGGGCATACTGGCCCAGCCTCCCGGCAGCGTCAACGGGCAGATACGCATCACTGAGCAGGGCGAAGTCATTGGCAGCAAATATGCGGACCCGGAGATCGGGCGGCGCAACCTGGAAACGCTTGTGGCGGCCACGGTCGAAGCCACCTTGTTGGGCCATGACCCACTCGGCGAGCGTGCCGCCGATTATCACCAGACCATGGAGACGCTGGCATGCGATGCCCTCTCGGCTTATCGCAATCTCGTCTATGAAACGCCTGGATTCAAGCAGTATTTTCAGGAGTCGACTCCCATAAGGGAAATCGCCGGCCTGAATATAGGCAGCCGGCCACCTTCACGCAAGCAGTCCGATGAGATAGAAGACCTCCGCGCCATTCCCTGGGTATTCAGCTGGAGCGTTAACCGCGCCATGATCCCAGGATGGTACGGTTTTGGCACGGCCGTGGAAAAATTTGTGGAGCAATCTGCGGAGTGCGAGGGCAAAAATGCGAGAGGCCTTGAATTTCTACAGGAAATGCACCGCAACTGGCCGTTCATGCAGACCTTGTTATCCAACATGGACATGGTTCTCGCAAAAACAGACATGGGAATTGCCTCGCGCTATGCCGAACTGGTTACCGATGTCCGGCTGCGCAACGATATTTTTGGGCGTATTCAGGCGGAGTGGGACCGCAGCGTGAAATGGTTATTCGCGGTGACAGGACACACCGAGCTGCTGCAGGATAATCCCACGCTGGCTCGCAGCATACGCAACCGCACGCCCTATATCGACCCGCTCAATCATTTGCAAGTCGAATTGCTGCGCCGCTATCGTTCCGGCGATACCGCCGATACCGTAAAACGCGCAATACAGCTCACCATCAACGGCGTGGCGGCGGGACTGAGAAACAGCGGGTAGCCGAAAGCATTGTCATCCAAATATCAATGCCACTTGCCAGGCGACAGGGACAGGATCGTGAGCAAGAAACTTTATATCAAGACTTTTGGCTGCCAGATGAACGAGTACGATTCCGCCAAGATGGCGGACGTGCTGCACGCGGCTCAGGGAATGGAAAAAACGGATGACCCGGCGAATGCGGACGTGATCCTGTTCAATACCTGCTCGGTACGGGACAAGGCGCAGGAAAAAGTATTCCACGACCTGGGGCGCATCAGGCATTTGAAAAAGCTCAATCCTGATCTGCTCATCGGCGTGGGTGGCTGTGTGGCCAGCCAGGAGGGCGCCGAAATCGTGAAGCGCGCGCCCTATGTCGATCTGGTATTCGGCCCCCAAACCCTGCACCGTCTGCCGCAACTGATTTCGGAACGCAGAATTTCCGGGCAGCCGCAAGTCGATATATCCTTTCCGGAAATCGAAAAATTCGACCATTTGCCTCCTGCCCGCGTCGAAGGCGTCACCGCTTTTGTGTCCATCATGGAAGGATGCAGCAAATATTGCAGCTTCTGCGTGGTGCCTTACACCCGTGGCGAGGAAATGTCGCGTTCGCTGGTGGACGTGCTGGAAGAAATAGCGGAACTGGCAAGCCAGGGCGTAAGAGAAGTGACCCTGCTGGGACAGAACGTCAATGCGTATCGCGGCGCCATGGAAGGCGTGGATGGAGCGGACGAAGGCACGGTTGCGGATCTGGCGCTCCTGCTCGAATGCATCCATGAGATGCCGGGAATCGAGCGCATCCGTTACACCACGTCTCACCCGAAGGAATTCACATCCCGGCTCATCGACACTTATGCCAGATTGCCGAAGCTGGTGAGCCACGTTCACCTGCCGGTCCAGTCAGGTTCCGACCGGATACTGGCCGCAATGAAGCGCGGCTATACGACGCTGGAATATAAGTCCATCATACGCCGTCTCCGGGCCGCACGGCCGGATATTTCCATTACTTCCGACTTCATTATCGGTTTTCCCGGGGAGACCGAGGCCGACTTTGAAGCAACCATGAAATTGATCGAGTCTGTCGGTTTCGATGGTTCTTTCAGTTTCATCTACAGTCCTCGTCCCGGAACCCCTGCGGCGGGCCTGCCCGATGACTGTCCGTACGAGGTGAAACTCGAGCGGCTGCATAAATTGCAGGAGCGTGTCGACAAGCAGGCCCAGGTCATCAGCCAGGCCATGGCTGGATCGATACAGCGCGTGATCGTGGAGGGTGTTTCCAGAAGAAATGCGGAGGAACTGACCGGGCGTACCGATAATAACCGCGTGGTCAATTTCGCTGGCTCCAAAGCCTGCGTCGGACATTTCATGGACGTGAAGATCACCGCTGCGCTTGCTCACACCCTGCGGGGCGAAATCGTGGATGGCGAAAACCGGCAGGTATCCGTATCGGCTGGCGGCTGATATCCCGCGATCCTGCCACTGGCCATGGTATCGACGCGCTACTCCCAACTCCTTCATGGCTCCCGCAGCTATATGGATTACCATGCCGCCGGTATTTTCATTGCTGTGCCGGCATGAAAGCACTTTCCTGGATGCGTTTCCTTGCAAAGTGATCCAGCCACTGCCAGAATTGAGAATCTTACCACCACTCCCAACGTTCCATTGAAATCCAGGCCAGTAGAACTTTCATTGACTCCCGTCGATAACCAGCGTCTTGCAAACCTGTGCGGGGTACTGGACGAAAACCTGAGGCAGATAGAAACGGTGCTGGATGTCACCATAGTAAGGCGAGGAGAGCATTTCAGCTTGCATGGCAAGATTGCCAACGCCTCTCTGGCGGCGGAAACACTGAAGAACTTTTATGATCAGGCTCAGCATCCGCTGGGCATCGAGGAAGTTCAATTGGGGCTCATCGAAGCCATGCGGCCTCATTCCGCGAAAGAGGGGGCTCGCATTGCGGTTCTTCCAGCAGAAGCGGCGCCGCTGCTCATCACTCGCCGCAGCGATCTGCGGGGCCGCACGCCGCTGCAAACTCAATATCTGCAGCAGATCCAGACTCACGACATCACATTTGCCGTCGGCCCGGCCGGCACGGGGAAGACATACCTTGCCGTTGCCAGTGCGGTCGATGCCTTGGAGCGCGACAATGTGGCGCGCATCGTGCTGGTGCGTCCGGCGGTAGAAGCGGGAGAGCGTCTCGGCTTTCTCCCGGGAGACATGGTGCAGAAAGTGGATCCCTATTTGCGCCCGCTATACGACGCCCTTTACGATTTGATGGGGTTCGATAAAACCAGCAAGCAGTTCGAACGCAGCGCGATCGAAATTGCCCCGCTCGCGTTCATGCGCGGCCGCACGCTGAACCAGTCTTTCATTATTCTCGATGAGGCGCAGAACACCACGCCAGAGCAGATGAAAATGTTCCTCACCCGTATCGGCTTCGGCTCCAAGGCCGTGGTGACAGGCGACATCACCCAGATCGATCTGGCGAAGCACCAGAAAAGCGGGCTGATAGAAGCCCGGCAGGTCCTGGAAAAAGTGCGTGGCATCGCTTTTACCCACTTCGGCGCGGAGGATGTGGTGCGGCATCCCCTGGTTCAACGGATTGTCAATGCCTACGAAACGTATGAAAAATCTTCCAGGGGGAATTGAGCCGGCCGGAAAAAGCAACGGCAGCACGGGAGGGGTCGAGCTCAACATACAACGCGCGACCCGCGCCCCTGGCATTCCCTCCAACGAGGAGTTTCGCAAATGGATCGGCGCAGTCCTGCCAAAGGATACAAGGGATGTGGAAATCGGGTTGCGGATAGTGAATGAATCCGAGGGCCGGCGGCTGAATCGTGAATTTCGCCATAAGGATTACGCGACCAACGTACTGACTTTCGTTTATGACGACTCACCGGCCCTGGCTGGCGACATCGTGCTTTGTGCCAGCGTGATAAAAAACGAGGCGGCTCGGCAATGCAAGGATCTTGCCGCGCACTATGCTCATCTTACGATCCATGGGATATTGCATCTTCAAGGTTTTGATCATGACGTCGATGAGAGGGCGGAGGTGATGGAGCGGCTGGAGATGGAGATTCTTGCCGGGCTGGGGTACAAAAATCCATATGAAACATCGATCTCCGCCGCAGATGAGGGTTCTGGCGGGAATGGAGCGTGTCAAGCATGATCCTGAATCCGGCAGTCGACCGCTCATTTCCAGTTTGGAATTATGATTCATAAAGATTTTCCGCGGTACTCGACATTGACCTGTATGGTGAGTTCGCTACAGGGCGGATTGTGCGATTTTTGGGGCACATGGCTGCGTTGCAACTTCCTGGAAGCCATTGCGTGTCGTTGCGCCTTGCCCCGCACTCCGGAAACCGTACTTCCATCCTGTCCAACCGCCGGATTCAGGATGATTCGCAGCAAACCTTTCTTTCTTGTAAACGGAACCAACTGACCTACATGGAAGAACCTCCCAAACCGGGCTGGCTGGAACGAGTCAGCACTTTGCTGCTTCGGGAACCCGGCGATCGTGAGCAACTTGTGGCGCTGCTGCACTCTGCTTTCGAACGCAACCTGTTTGATTCCGACGCGCTCAGCATGATAGAGGGGGTCATACAGGTATCCGAAATGCAAGCGCGCGATATCATGATCCCGCGCTCGCAAATGGATGTAATCGACATCAGCGAAACGCCGGACAAGTTCATTCCGTTCGTCATCGAGAAGGCGCACTCGCGCTTTCCGGTTACCGAAAATGACAGAAACAACGTCATAGGGATACTTCTGGCAAAAGACCTGCTGCGGTTTTATGCGGGGGAGGAAGAGTTCGATGTGCGGGAAATGCTGCGGCCTGTGGTATTCATCCCGGAGTCGAAGCGCCTCAATGTATTACTCAAGGATTTCCGCAGTAACCGCAATCACATCGCCATCGTGGTGGACGAGTATGGAGGCGTAGCCGGGCTGGTAACCATAGAAGACGTGCTGGAGCAGATAGTCGGCGATATTGAGGATGAACATGATTTCGACGAGATCGATGACAACATCGTCCAGGAACCGGGGGGCCAGTGCCGTATCAAGGCGGTTACGGAAATAGCGGATTTCAACGAAAAGCTCGGATCATCGTTGAGCGATGAAGATTACGATACGATCGGCGGCCTGGTGCTGCACAGCTTTGGGCGACTCCCCAAAAGGGGAGAGTCGGTCGTCGTGGGCTCATTCAAGTTCACCGTATTGCGAGCGGATAGCCGCAGGCTGTATACCTTGCAGGTAGAGCCGAACATGGAGCAGACGCCTGTCGAGCCGGACCTGAAACAGGAAGAGTGAGTGTGCAGGTCAATTTACGAAGTGCGTCCATGAATCGCAATGAATCCATATAGTTTCGCGCCCCTAAAAGAGTTCCCATTGGAACCTCCAATGGTAGAGGTGATAGTGGAGATTCCGCGAGGGAGCTTCCTGAAGCGCGGATCTTCAGGCAGAGTGGATTTTGTTTCACCCCTGCCCTGTCCTTTCAACTATGGATCGGTCCCGGACTATATCGGACTGGAAGGCGATCTGCTCGATGCGCTGATACTGGGCCCGCGGCTGCCTGCAGGTACGCGCAAGCGCGTCAGGGTATGGGGTGCCGTGACTTTCGTCGACCGCGGCATGGCCGATGACAAGCTCATCTGTTGCGATTATTTTCCCGATGCCGCGCAGCGGGAAGCCGTGCTGCGTTTTTTTCGCTTCTACGCAAAGTGCAAGGGCATGCTGAATATCTGGCGCGGACGGCCGGGGCGCAATGCCTGCGAAGGCTGGTGCGAGGCAGCCGAGGCACTGGGACGGGCAAAGCCGCGCGACCATTCATGGCGGGGACCGCCGCTCGATTATTAGCGGAAGGCGGCGGATTACCTGCATGATGAAAAAGGAGTCTTTCCAAGGAACGGGATGCGTGGCAGAATTGCGCCCCCTCATTACATCAAGTCAGCATTGCCATGCCTCTTCTCACTGCAGAAAAGATTTCCCTCTCCTTTGGGCATCACATGCTTCTGGATCAGCTCAGCCTGCAGCTCGACTCAGGCGAGCGCGTCGGTCTTATCGGCAGGAACGGCGGCGGAAAATCGAGCTTGCTGCGTATTCTGGCTGGCGAAATCCAGCCCGATGACGGCCGGGTCTGGCGTACTCCCGGTCTCAAGCTGGCATATGTGTCGCAAGAACCGGAGCTGGATGCGTCTCTTACCGTATTTCAGGAAGTCTCCAAAGGGTTGGGTGCCATCAGCCAGCTTCTGGTGGATTACCATGAAACTTCGCATCTGCTGAGTGATGGCGCAACGGATACGGAAGTGCTCCTTGCGCGGCTCGAGGACTTGCAGACCGGACTGGAAGCCCAGGATGGCTGGCGGATGCAGGCGATGGTCGAGACGGCGATCGACAAGCTGGCACTTTCCGCGGACGTCTTGGTGGGGCAGTTATCCGGTGGGTTGCGAAAACGGGTTGCCCTGGCCCGCGCGCTGGTGATGACCCCCCAGGTATTGCTGCTCGATGAGCCGACCAACCATCTTGATTTTTCATCCATAGAGTGGCTGGAGGCATTGCTCGGGGATTTTGTGGGAAGCGTCCTGTTCGTTACCCACGACCGGCGCTTCGTCAGCAACGTGGCTACGCGCATCGTTGAACTGGACCGGGGCAGATTAACCGGTTTTCCTGGAAACTTTGCCGAATACCAGCGCCGGAAAATGGAACTGTTGGAGATCGAGGCTGTACACAATCAAAAATTCGACAAAGTTCTGGCACAGGAAGAGGTGTGGATCAGAAAGGGCGTACAAGCCCGGTGTACTCGCAACGAGGGCAGGGTGCGAAGATTGGAAACGCTCCGGCTGGAGCGTGCGGCGCGGCGCGAGCGTTCGGGAACGGTCAATCTCAGCGTGGATGAGGGCGTGCGGTCGGGACAAATGGTAGCCGAACTGGCCCATGTCAGCAGGAATTACGGTACAAGGAAAGTGATAGAGAATTTTTCCTGCCGCATTCTCCGAGGGGATCGGGTCGGATTACTGGGACCGAATGGGGCTGGAAAATCCACGCTGCTCAAGCTGATACTGGGAGAGTTGCAGCCTGATTCCGGCGAAATCAAGCACGGCACCAAGCTCGCGGTAGCCTATTTTGACCAGATGCGGGAGCAATTGAACGAGGAATCGACGCTGGTGGATACCATAAGCCAGGGCTCGGATTTTATCGACATCGGCAAGACAAGAAAGCATGTCATAAGCTATCTGGAAGATTTTCTGTTCTCGCCGGAGCGCGCGCGTTCGCCCGTCAAGTCGCTGTCCGGCGGCGAGCGGAACCGGCTTCTGCTTGCGCGGCTGTTCACTCGTCCGGCCAATGTGCTCGTTCTGGACGAGCCGACCAACGACCTGGATGTGGAAACGCTGGAACTGCTCGAAGCGTTGTTGCAGACTTACTCCGGCACCTTGTTTCTGGTGAGTCACGATCGGGAGTTTCTCGACAACGTGGTCACCCAGGTGATCGCATTTGAAGGAGCCGGGGTATTGCGCGAATATGTGGGGGGTTATGAAGACTGGGTAAGGGCACGAGATCTTTCACGGGTTGCGGTGGCAGTTCCGCCAGAACAGGCCAGATTGTCTTCTTCCCCTGTCGACAGAAAGCGAAAATCCGAAACTCGCAGCAAGCTGGGTTACAGCGAAGCGCGCGAACTCGAGGAATTACCGGGCCGGATCGAGTTGCTTGAACGCGAGCAGGCCGAAGTAATGCGGCAATTGTGTTCCTCCGAAATTTACCGTGATCGCCCGGATGAGGCCCGGACGCTTCAGGCTCGAAGTGCCGCCATTGAAGAAGATCTCATGGGTTGCCTTTTGCGGTGGGAGGAATTGGGGGCAAAAAGCGCAGAGAGCGGCAGAAAGTGCAGCGATAAGTTCTAAAAACCCTACTCGTTTAATCGTTGACCCGGAATGACACATCGTTTAGAGTCGCTCTTTTTGAAAAGAGGGCACTAACGATGAAAAGACCAGCAATAATAAATTTATTTGTGTGGGGCCTGCTTCTGGCGATGGCCGGCGCCGCTCAAGCCGCTGGCGATGCGGCAGCGGGGAAGCAGAAAAATGCCATGTGTGTTGGCTGTCATGGTATCGAGGGATACCGGACATCCTACCCCAGCGTATACAAGGTTCCCAGACTTGGCGGCCAGCATGCCGAATATATCGTCAAGGCGCTGCAAGCATATAAAACCGACGCCCGCAGTCATCCGAGCATGAAAGGGATAGCTGCCTCCCTGTCTGAAAAAGACATGGAAGACCTGGCCGCTTATTACTCTGGCGGTAACTAATTTTATCTATTGCGCAAGGGACATCCATGAAAAATCTGTTGATCACCGCCGTGAGCGGTGCATTGTTGTTGATTTCCAGCCAGGGTATGGCAGGCAACATCGAAGCGGGGAAGAAAAAAGCGGCTGAAGTCTGCGCGGCTTGCCACGGCGCCGATGGCAATAGTCCCGCCCCGGCGTTTCCCAAGCTTGCCGGACAACATGCCAGCTATCTGGAAAAGACCTTGAACGAATATAAGTCGGGAGCGAGGAAAGACCCTGTGATGGCTGGAATGGCTGCTGCGTTGAGCAAGGAAGACATCGAAAATGTATCCGCCTATTTCGCCAGCCAGTCCGGTTTGAAAACCAAGTATTGATTGGCTAGGCGGCTGCAAAGCCTGCCCGGTCACATGCAGGATCGGTGCGGGATAACGCTGGATCGACTTACGGAACCTTCACTCATTCCGGTCGATCCGGTTTGCTCCCTTCACTGATCGAGCTTGCTGCGATCCAGGCAATCGAAATAAATCGAAGCATCCATTCCGGATGCGCTTCTCTGAGCTTGCCAGATCATTTCTGCCAGACATTCCATGATCTGGTGCGCCGTTGTATGCTCGTCTCCTGTTTTTCTCAACAGGTGTTCGAAACGCTCGCAGATTCCTGCCGGCTGGTCTATGGAAAGCTGCTCCTTGATCGCCATATGCATGCCCATGTGTAGAAAAGGATTGGTGTCGCCCATCTCGGGCAGGTAATCCTTGTGCTGATAACGCTCCGGATCATCGAGCATGGCATGATATTCCGGATGCATTAAAATGACCTGGAGCGCCACATCTTCCATGCCGGTGAGCATTTCGCGCCGCCGGTATTTTCGCCAGGAATCGAAGAAGAATTGACGCGCCTCTTCTCTTGATGGATTAAACATTCAGGCTGTCGAATGCTGGAGGGGGTTTTCTGGCGGAAGTGCGAAATTCTTTTCCTTGAATTCGCACAGATCATTGATGAAGCAAATGGCGCATTCCGGCTTCCTCGCCTTGCAGATATAACGCCCGTGCAAAATAAGCCAGTGATGCGCATCATGCCGGAACTGCATTGGAACATGCTTCAAGAGCTTCAATTCCACTTCCAGGACGGTTTTTCCCGGGGCGATCCCGGTGCGGTTCGAGACCCGGAAGATATGGGTGTCCACCGCGATGGTGGGTTCTCCAAACGCCGTGTTCAGGATGACATTTGCCGTTTTACGCCCAACTCCGGGAAGTCTTTCCAGTTCGTCTCTTTTCCGAGGTACCTGGCTCCCATGGTTTTCGATCAACAGCCGGCACGTGGCCAGGATATTTTTTGCCTTGGTTTTATATAGCCCTATAGTCTTGATGGCTTCCTGTAGATCCGCTTCGCCCAGCGCGAGTATTTTTTCCGGGGTATTGGCGCGCTTGAACAGCTTTCGCGTAGCGAGATTCACGCTCTTGTCGGTTGCTTGCGCTGAAAGGATTACCGCGATCAGGAGCTCGAAAGGCGAGCTATACTCCAGTTCCGTAGTGGGGTGAGGATTGGCTGCCTTGAACCGTGTAAAGATCTCGCGGCGTATGGTGGAGTTCATGAGGAAGCGATTATTCGAAGGGATGCTATTTATGATTGATTCTTTTCCACAGCCTGAATCCGGCATGCCTTCGCGCGCGCAAGCGCAGCCTCTATGGCTGCCCGTTTGATATCCGCGGCCGCTACAGCGATTTCCGGTGAGGAGGTATTGCCGGATTCTGGAGAGCCTGTCGTCATCGCCAGTTTTTCCTCCCGTTCCATTTTTTCACGTGTTAATCTTCGCAGCCTGGACCGGTAGCGCATCCGCGCGCGCTCCGAAGCTTTCATTTCTTCCTCTTGCAGAGCGGAAATGGAAGGAGCAGCGGCAGAAGAGAGCTGCCGCGCCGGATTCACGGCGTGAGTGTCGCCGGGATGGGGAATCGCGCTGGCAGGAATCATGCTGATGCAATTGACCGGGCACGGTGGGATACATAGCTCACAGCCAGTACATTCTGCCGAGATAACCGTATGGGCCAGCTTGGCGGCACCCACGATGGCATCGACCGGACACGCTGTCATGCACAGCGTGCAGCCTATGCATGCATCCTCGTCGATGAACGCGATTGCTTTCGGCTTGGTAATCCCATGCGCAGTGTTCAGCGGAAGCGGGCTTACTCCCAGCAATTGCGCCAGTTTACGGATACCCTGTTCGCCACCGGGAGGACACTGATTGATCGGGGCGCGTCCTTTCGCGATAGCGGCGGCATAGGGTTCGCAGCCATCGAAGCCGCACTGGCGGCACTGCGTTTGCGGCAGTATGGCGTCGATTTCCGCTATTAACAGATCCTGTTTCATGCTGATCTCTCGTGCAGATCCGCCCTTGGCTCATTCATATCCAGTGCGCGCAGCGAACACGCAATTTCGCTCACCAACCTTGGCCCTCTGTAAATAAGGCCGCTATAAATCTGTACCAGGCTTGCTCCCGCCTCGATTTTCTCATTCGCGTCTGCCGCACACATGATGCCTCCCGCGGCAATAATCGGCAGCGCATCCTGCAGCACCTCACGCAAGCGGTGGACAGTAGCGGTGGCCTGCTGCCGAAGGGGCGCCCCGCTCAGTCCGCCCGCCTCGCCCCCATGGGGCAGCGACTCCACGCCTCGCCGCGATAGTGTCGTGTTGGTGGCGATCACCCCGTCGATCTCGTGCTTCATCAATAACGCCCCCATGGCGTCTATCTGCCGCATTTCGAGGTCGGGGGCGATTTTGATCACGAGAGGAGTATACTTGCCGTGCTCGTCGGCCAGTCTTTGCTGGCTCGATTTCAACGCATGCAGAAGGCGATCCAGTTCCTCGCCGTTTTGCAGCTCCCGAAGGTGGGGCGTGTTGGGAGAGGAAATATTGACCGTGATGTAATTCGCATCGCGGTAAGCCTTGCGCAGGCAGATCAGATAGTCTTCCGCAGCCTGTGCTATCGGTGTATCGAAGTTTTTCCCAATATTAATGCCCAAGATGCCGGAATAATTCGCGCGCCTGGCATTCGCCAGAAGATTATCGATGCCCTGGTTATTGAAACCCATGCGGTTGATGATGGCCTTGGCCCGCGGGATGCGAAACAAGCGCGGTTTTGGATTCCCCGGCTGGGCGCGGGGAGTAACCGTCCCAATCTCGATGAACCCGAAGCCGAGCTCCCCAAGCGCTTCTATGTGTTCGCCGTCCTTGTCCAGTCCGGCGGCCATGCCTACCGGATTGGGAAAGACAAGGCCCATGAGATTTTGAGGGTGGTCTGGTATCCGGGAATAAGCAGGGAACCCCCGGCGATAAGCCTGCTCCAACAGCTGGAAAGTCACCCAATGGCTGGCTTCGGGTTCAAGAGCAAACAATAATGGGCGCAGGAGAGAGTAGAGCATGGCGTTATTTTAACTCCGGGCGTTCCTTGCGAGAACTCATTTGGAAATTTCCAGACGCCTGCTCCTTGCTTCCGGGTGGCACTTGTGCTGTTGTCGCAAGCCATTTACCATCGCTGCGTTGCTCGTAGAGAGAGATTTCTCATGAAGTTGGCCAGCTTTTCTTTCCTGCTGTTCCTTTTCTCGTGGGCCGGACACGTTCACGCATTGAATGAATGGGAGAAGCTCAATCAGAAAACCGAATCGCTCTATCAACAGGGCAACTATCCGGCAGCGGTGGAAGCAGCCTTGCAAGCCCTGCAAATAGCAGAGCAAACGCTTACTCCTGATCATGCCGATCTGGCCACCAGCCTGAATAGCCTGGGCATGTTATATAGCGCGCAAGGCAGGTATGGCCAGGCTGAGCCGCTCCTGACCCGGGCACTCGGTATTTTCGAGAAGTCTGCCGGCGAGGAAAGCCCCGAGATGGCGGCAACCCTGAATAATCTCGGAGCGCTGCACAAGAACCAGGGCCAGTACGCGAAGGCGGAAACGTTTTACAAGCGCGGGCTCGACATTGATGAAAAAGCGCTCGGGCCGGAGCATCCCGACGTAGCGATAAGCCTCAATAATCTGGCGCAGCTATACCAGGCGCAACAAAAATACGCGAATGCCGAGCCGCTGCTTCAGCGCGCGATGGGAATCATGGAAAAGACACTGGGTCCGGAGCATCTCAGCACCATCATGATCATGAATAATCTTGCTTTGCTGCATGGCGCGCAGAAACAGTATGACCAGGCCGAACCGTTGTTCAAGCGGGTTTTTGTGGTTTCCAAGAAGACTCTCGGGCCGGATCATCCCTACGTGGCCCTGAGCCTGAACAACCTGGCGGGGATATATAAGGACCAGGGTAAATATCCCTACGCCGAACCGCTTTTCAAGCGCGCGCTGATAATCTCCGAAAAATCCCTTGGTCCCGATCATCCCAGCGTTGCAACAGGACTCGAAAATCTGGCGCAGTTGTACCGCGAGATAGGTCACGCCAAAAAGGCGGAGCCCCTGGACAAGCGTGCTGCCGAGATACGGGCGATGAAGCGGTAACTATCCGCAGATAGCACGGATAGCCCGACCGGCGACATCGAGTTTCGCGTCCCGGCTAATCCGGCTCGTTCTTATAGCCGGTATCGTCCGGCAACGGCAGCCATTGCCCGTCCATCAAGCCTTGCAGCGGTCCGAATCTCGCCTTATATGCCATTTTCCGGCTGTTCTTGATCCAGTAGCCGAGATAAAGATAGGGCAGGCCCAGCGCACGGCACAAATTTACCTGCCAGAGGATGTTATAGGTCCCATAACTTGCCTGCGGCATGTCGGGATCAAAAAATGTATACACGGAGGATACGCCGTCCGACAATTTATCGATGATGCTGATCATGCGCAGGTGCCGGTTTTCGTGAAACTCGATCAGCTTCGAATCGACATTGCTCGGCAGCAGGAAGTGCCGGTATTGCTCGCGGCTGTCGCGATCCATGCCGCCGCCGCTATGCCGTTTGGCCTGGTAGCGCAGATAGAGCGCGTAATGCTCGGGGTGATAATACAGATCGTGCTGCGTGGCGGTCAAATACTGATGCCGATTCCAGGAGCGGCGTTGCGTACGCCTGAGAACCATCTCATCCACCACGAGCCGCACCGGTACGCAAGCGCGGCAATCGTCGCAATAAGGCCGGTAGGTAAATGCCCCGCTCCGGCGGAACCCGGCCTGGACCAGTTCACCATATACGCTGGTATCGATCAGATGGCTAGGCGTCGCCACCTGGGAACGCGCTAATCGCTCGGGCAAATAGCTGCACGGATAAGACGCCGTCGTATAAAACTGCAGCACCGATGAAGGAATATCATTCAGCTGGCTCATTATCGAAACACCATTTTTCCGCCCGGGCCGGATAGTTTACCAATTCTTTCAGCCGTTGACTAAATTCCTCTCGCGCTATTTCCGTCGCTCCAAGCGAGGCGAGATGGGCAGTTTTCATCTGGCAGTCGATCATGCCAAAGCCCCATCGTTGCAATTGTCGAGCCAGGTGCACCAGGGCTATCTTGGAGGTGTCTGGCACGCGGGAAAACATGGATTCCCCGAAAAATGCCCGTCCCTGCGCAATTCCGTACAGCCCTCCGGCAAGTTCGCCGCCGATCCAGATTTCAACAGAATGCGCACTCCCCATTTCATGCAGCGTGGAATACGCTGAAACCATCTCCGGGTGAATCCAGGTCCCCACCTGCTTCCGCCGGGGCGCGCCGCATGCCTCCATTACCTCCCTGAAGGCACTGTCGACACGAACTTCATATCCGCCTTTCGTCAAAATTTTTCGCAAAGACCGGGATATCTTGATTTGATCCGGAAACAGCACCATGCGCGGGTCAGGACTCCACCATAACACCGGTTCGCCACTGTTGAACCATGGGAAAATTCCCGAGCGATAAGCTTCGATCAACCGTTGGGGAGAAAGATCCCCGCCGGCGGCAAGAAGCCCGTTAGGCTCTCTCAATGCCGCGTGGAGCGGCGGAAAGCGGGATGCGGGATCGAGCCAGGGAATCATGTCGCGCGACAGGCTATGTCTTATAGCGTGTCACGTCCGGCACGCCAGCCGACTCGAAGCCTGCTCGGCGCAGCCTGCAGGAATCGCATACGCCGCACGCAAGCCCGGATTCATCCGCCTGGTAACAGGAAACGGTCATGCTGTAATCCAGGCCTAGCAGCATGCCTTGGCGAATAATCTCGGCTTTCGGCAGGTTGATCAGCGGAGCATGTATTTTCAACCTGGCGCCATCAATCGCTGCTTTCGTCGCCAGATTCGCCATTTGCTCGAAGGCTGCGATATATCCAGGACGGCAATCCGGGTAGCCCGAATAATCCACGGCGTTCACGCCGATGAAAATATCGTGGCTTTGCAGCGTTTCCGCCCAGGCCAGCGCAATAGACAACATGATGGTGTTGCGCGCGGGCACATAAGTGGCCGGAATGCCTGCATCCGCTCCTTCCACCGGTATGGCGGCCGACTTGTCGGTCAGCGCCGATCCGCCGAATGCGCTCAGATCCACCTTGATGATCTTGTGATCCCGAATCCCGATAGCTTGGGCAAGTTTACGGGCTGCCGCCAGTTCGGAATCGTGCCGCTGGCCGTAATCGATGCTCAATGCGTGGCATTCATAATTCCTGCCGCGAGCGATGGCCAGCGTCGTGGCGGAATCCAGCCCGCCGGATAGAAGCACCACCGCTTTCATCATGATGTCATTGCACTGATACATCAGTCAAGGAAGCGTTGAATCTGGAAAATGGAAAGATGGGTCTGCGCTGCTACTCATCAACGTCCCCGTGCTTCCCCCCATATCAATTTATGCAATTGCAACTGCATGCGCACCGGCAGCCGGTCGCGCAATATCCATCCCGCCAGCGCTTCGCGGGAGAGAACCTCATGCACGGGTGAAAACAGGACGGGACAAATCTGATCGAGCCGGCTGGTGCGCAATGTCTCGACCGCCCATAGATAATCCGCTTCATTGCACAATACAAATTTGACTTCGTCATGCGAAGTCAGATAATCGAGATTGGACCACCGGTTTTTTCCAGCCTCGCCCGACCCTGGGGTTTTTATGTCGAGAATTTTTGAAACACGCTTGTCCACGCCCGCTACATCGATCGCTCCGCTCGTTTCGAGCGATACCGAATAACCCGCATCGCACAATGCCCTGAGCAGATCCAGGCATTCCTTTTGCGCCAGAGGCTCCCCGCCGGTGACGGTGACATGGTGAGCTGCATAGCCGGCAACCTCCGTAATGATGGCTAAGATCGATAAGCGGCTGCCGCCGTGAAAAGCGTACTCGGTATCGCAATAGCCGCACCGCAAGGGGCACCCCGTAAGGCGGATGAACACCGTGGGCAACCCTACCCGGCTGGTTTCCCCTTGCAGGGAGAAGAAAATCTCGCTGATACGCAAAGTTCCTGAAACGGAAGATTGCATGGGTTCAAATGGCGGGGCTGAAGAAATGGCTGTTTGCTATTCTAGATCGGAGAACAAGGAATCCACACTCATTTTTCTGGAGGCTTGCCTCGATTATCTCGGCTATCTTCTGTTGGCTAGCCGCTGCCTGGCTCTTCCCGCCGCGTCGCTGCCCGGATATCGGGCAATGAGCGCATCCAGAGTTTTTTTTGCCCCCGCCTTGTTATTCATTTCCTGCTGGCTGCTGGCAATGTTGAGCATGGCATCCGGAGCCTTGGAGCTGTCGGGAAAGATTTTGATCAGTTTTTCCTGCGTGCTGATAGCGCTCCTGAAGTCACGCAGGGCATAATAGGAATTGCCGATCCAGTAATGGGCGCTGGGAGCGAAGCTGGACCCGGGATAGTTTTTTATAAACTGGTTGAAATGGGAAATGGCTTCCTTATATTTGCCTATCTTGAATAAATCATATGCAGCGTCATAGGCGCGGCTGTCACCGCCATCGGAAGCCGGGGGAATGGATATCGGCGCTGCCGCAGAAGGGGCGGGCGTCTGCGCCTCCGGAACCTCATCCGGTTCGGAAGTGCCGGCGGCTTCGCTTGCATAGTGAGGCGAAGCCGCAGATCCGGATGCCACAGGCTCCTCCCGACGCTCCATCCGCCTCAGCCGGGTATCCAGATCGATATAAAAATCCTTCTGCCGTTTCTGGATGGAATCGTTTTCATTGCTCAGCACTTCGATCTGGCCCTGCAGCCTGTTCAGATCGACGCGAAGGCCTTCAATCTGATTTTGCAGTTCCAGCGCGGGTTGGTCGGCGAGCGCGCCTTCCACTTTTACCGTGCGCGCTTCCAGGGCCTGCGCCTGGTTTCGCATTTCCGTGATCACCTGTTGCTGGGCGGCGATCAGTCTGCGCGCTTCCTCGTCATCGAACATGCCGGCGTAGCTTGCGCTACTGCCAACCACCAGCACCAACCAGAAAGCACGCAATTGCATGGCTTACTCGCCCTGATAGCGTATATCTGCACGCCGGTTTTCGGCCCAGGAAGACTCATCGTGGCCGGTTGCCCTGGGTTTTTCCTCGCCCAGGCTCACGGACTCGATCTGTGTTTCCCGCGCGCCGGACAACGTCAAGGCATGCTTCACGGCATCGGCCCGGCGCTGCCCCAGGGCGAGGTTATACTCGCGGCTGCCGCGTTCGTCGGTGTTGCCCTGCAATAGTACCCTGGCGTTGGAATTGTCGCGCAAATATTGGGCATGGGCCACAACCAGGGATCTGTATTCGTCTTTCACGACGTAGCTGTCGAAATCAAAATAAACGCTGCGCCTGGACAGGATATTATTCGGATCGGTCAGAGGATTGAGAGAGGGAGACGTTGTTGTTCCCGCACTGCTGCTGCCGCTTTCTGCGGGCGCGGCACCGACCGATTTGTCTTCTACCTCGGCGGATGGCTTGGTGGTCTGGCTGGCGCATGCCGACAATAAACTGATCAATAGCACGCCAAGGAATTTCTTCATGTTTGTTCCTTTAGAATGTTGGCAAAAAAAGTATCCGGATTTATCGCAGTTTTGGCAAAGGCCCCCACGCGGGTTCCCTTACATCGCCCGTCTGGGTAGAAAGTTGTTGTCTCGTTCTGCCGTCACTTGATACAGCTGATAATATACCACGGCCCCCTACTTCAGTTGCATAAAGGATCATTTTGCCGTTGGGGGCATAACTGGGCGATTCGTCAAATTGCGAATCGGTAAGCAGTTGCACCTGGTTGGTTGCCAGATCCTGTATCGCGACGTTGAATCTGCCGCCACTGCGATGGATGAAGGTGAAGCGTTTGCCGTCGGGGCTGTAATGCGGGCTCACGTTATAGCTGCCCTCGAAAGTGAGGCGCTCCGCCGTGCGGGAAGTCTGCCCGGATACCGGCATGCGATAGATCTGCGGCGTGCCGCCGCGGTCGGATGTAAAAATGATATGTTTCCCATCCGGAGAAAAACTGGGTTCCGTATCGATTCCGGGACTCTGGGTAAGTCTTTGCAGGCCTCCCCCGTCGCTATTGACGAGAAAGATCTGCGAACCTCCCATCAGAGAAAGCACGACAGCAAGTTTTTTCCCGTCGGGCGACCATGCGGGGGCGCTGTTGCTGCCCCTGAAGTTGGCAACTGCCTTGCGCGTGCGCGTGGCAAGTGTTTGCACATAGACCACGGGCTTCCTGTTCTCGAAAGATACATAGGCGAGTTGTGTTCCGTCCGGCGACCATGAGGGAGAGATGATCGGCTCGGTGTATTCGATTACGGACTGGGCATTGAAGCCATCCGCGTCTGCCACCTGAAGCGCATATTTCTTTCCCTGCTTCACAATATAGGCTATGCGGGTGCTGAACACGCCCACGTCGCCGGTCAGCTTTTCATAGATCATATCGGCGATGCGGTGGGCCGCCGCCCGCAATTGCCCGGCAGGCACCGTTTCGCTATAGCTGGCCAGTCGCGCCTGCCTTGCCACGTCCAGCAGGGTGATGCGTATGGCCACTTGTCCACCGGGAAGGGCGACAGTGCTGCCGATAACCAGCGCACCGGCACCGCGGCCGATCCAGTCCGGGTACGACACCTGGGTAGGCTCGTGCGGCGTCAGGCCGGTGGTATCGACCAGCCGGAACAGGCCGCTGCGCTGCAAATCGGCGGCCACAACCGGAGTAACGCCTTGCGCCAGCTTTTCTTCCGCGGCGAAAGGAACGATGGCGATAGGAATCTGCGTTGCGCCTCCTCCAAAAATCTCGATATCGAGCGCAGCCTGCAAGGGGGACGAACTGATCAGCCAGAAGAGCAGGGCAAGAGCTTGGGGAAAGCGGCGCGGATGAATCCACATGGACATAATTCTCGGCAAATTTCGCAGAATATACTGGAGATTATAACAGTCATTCACGATAATGCACCCTCAGGTTCAAGTTGCGGAATTTCGGAAACAACGCGGGATCGGGCGGTACGGGCAGGGGTTTGGACAAAAAAATCGCCCGCTCCACGGCCTCGTCGAAACCAGCATGGCCGCTGCTACTGCGTAATCTCGCATCGAGAATATCCCCGCCCGGAAGCAGGGTCACATCAAATTCCGCAACGGGATTCCCCGGCAGATCAGGCGGCATGATGATGTTTCTCTTGATCTTGGCGAGAATCCTGGCCTTGTATTCGGCTATCTCGCTGGACAGCCGCGACTGGGCGGCTGCCTGCGCCTGCAGCTTTTCCTCTGCTTCCTCTTCCCGCCTCAGCCGCTCTACCTCGGCGGCTACTCTTGCTTGCTGCTCCTTCGCTTTCAGCTCTTTCTCTTCCTTTTCCTTTTGCGCCCTGAGCTCCTTCTCTATCCGCTCCTTCTGATCTTTCTCCGCGAACTGCCTGGTTTCCGGGGACTTCTTTTCCACCGGCTTGGGTTTCTCGATTTTTTCCTCGACCGCGATCTCCGGTTTTGGAGGCGGCGGAGGCGGGGGAGCCTCTTTTACCTGGGGCGGCGGTTCAGCCGGCTTGGGCGCGGGCGGCGGCGGCACGGGTTTGGCAGGCGGCTGGACAGGCGGAACGGGCCGGGGAGGCGGAGCGGGCTGAGGGCGCGGAGCAGGCTGGGGGGGCGGAGGCAGGCTGCTCCATAAATCGACCATCATATTTTCGGGCGGATAAGTCCTCCAGTTAAAACCGAAGATCAGAAACCCCAGGAAAAGCAAATGCACCAGCACCGCCAGGATGCCAGCCGGCACCAATCCTGGTTCGACATGCGAAGGATCTCGCAGCGCAGCGGCTCTCATTTTGTCTTCATATGAGGCGTGCGCCTTTATTTTGGTCTGGCCAGCAGCCCTACCTTCTTCACCTGCTGCTGTTGCAGTACATCCATCACGTTTATTACTTCCTCATATTTCACATCCTTGTCCGCCGCAATGACGACCGGCTGTTCCGCATTTTGCGACTGTTTGCGCTTGATCGCCTCGACCAGCTCCTTGCGGTCGATCTTTTGTTCGCCCTCCGTGCCGGAACGGTCATGCAACGTGAGGCTGCCGTTTGCCTTGATCACGATTTCGAGCGGTGCTACCGGCGGCGCCAGGGACTTGCCGATCTGCGGCAATTCAATCTGGCCGGGGGTGATCAGCGGTGCGGTTATCATGAAGATCACGAGCAGCACCAGCATGACGTCGATATAGGGAACGACGTTGATTTCGTTTATCAGGCGGCGTTTGGCGCGTCGCTCAGCCATGGCGCCCTTCCCTGCTTTCATCGCTTTGACTATCCAGGGAATATCCTTCCAGTGAAATCATCTTCATTTTCATCCGGTCGCCTGGCGCTGCAGTACGTTGGACAATTCCTCCATGAAGCTTTCGAAGCGCGTGGCCAGGCGGTCTATGCTGTTGGCGTAGCGGTTATAGGCAATCACCGCCGGTATTGCCGCGAACAGCCCCATGGCGGTGGCGATCAACGCCTCGGCAATTCCCGGCGCGACGTGGGCAATGGTGGCCTGGTTCACGTTGGAGAGGCCGCGGAAAGAATTCATGATCCCCCATACGGTCCCGAACAACCCGATATAAGGACTGACCGACCCCACCGTGGCAAGAAAGGAAAGATGCGATTCGAGGTTGTCCATCTCGCGCTGGTATGTCGCGCGCATGGCCCGGCGGGTGCCGTCCATCACCGTGCTGATATCCATGCCCGGCTGGCGTTTGTGCTTGATGAATTCCCGGAAACCCGCTTCAAAAATTCGTTCCATGCTTCCCGCCGTATGGCGGGAAGCGGCAGCGCTTTGATACAGCGCGTTGAGATCCGGCCCCTTCCAGAAAATGTTTTCAAACTCGTCGCTCTGCCGTATCGCCTGCCTGATCACGAACAGCTTGCGAAAGATATACCACCACGACAGAAAGGATGTCAGCAGCAGCAGCAGCATCACCAGCTGCACCGGCAGGCTTGCGCTGCCGATGAGGTGGAACAGGGACAAGTCCTGTATGATGGTCGCGTTCATGGATGCTTTCCAATGGCATGGCCGATCTGGTGGCGCAGCGGCACGGGAAAGCTGGCGGGCTTGAGGCTTTCCGTCCCCACGCAAACTGCATGGACTGTTGCGCGGGCAAGTACGATGGAGTCCCGCAGCACTTGCTGCGCGAACGCTATCCGGCTTCTGCCCAATTCGACAGGCTGGACCGAGACATGCAGCAGATCGTCCAGCACGGCTGGTTTGAAGTATTCAATATCGAGCGAACGTATCATGAAAATTACCTTGTAAGTTTGAATCAGGGAATGAATATCAAACCCCAGCTCCCGCAACCACTCGTAGCGCGCACGCTCCAGGAAATCGAGATAGGTTGAATGATAAACCACTCCACCCGCATCGGTGTCCTGATAATACACCCGTACGGGCAGCGTAAAAATTGTGCCGGGGGGAGAGCTGGGCGAATCCATTTTTATTATTTTTAATGTTTTCGATTACGAAGGGCTAATCAGGGAAGCGCTTCCCTGGGTTGGCATGCCGGATATCGGAGTCTCAGTGGTTTCAGTGGCTTTCTTCCCATAATTCCCGGCTCAGGTCCGCGTTCAGTCCGCCGAGGCCGTTTTTTGGAAGCGGCAGGCCAAAATGCTGATAACTGACGGAGGTTGCCATTCGCCCGCGCGGCGTGCGTTTCAGGTAACCCTGCTGGATCAGGTAGGGTTCCAGCACGTCTTCGATGGTTCCTCGCTCCTCGCTGATGGCTGCGGCAAGATTATCCACGCCTACGGGGCCGCCGCCGAATTTTTCCAGTACCGCAAGCAGCAGCTTTCTGTCCATTACATCGAGGCCGAGTATATCCACATCCAGCATGATGAGTGCATCATCCGCTACAGGACGGGTGATGCGCCCATCGGCTTTGACTTCGGCGAAATCCCGCACCCGCCGCAGCAGGCGGTTGACTATGCGGGGAGTGCCGCGAGAGCGGCGGGCAATCTCCATTGCCCCGTCCGGGCTGATTTCCGCATTCAACAGGCCGGCGGATCGGGTAACGATCCGGGTCAGCTCTTCCACCGAATAGAATTCGAGCCGCGAGATGATGCCGAAGCGATCCCGCAACGGATTGGTGAGCATTCCCGCGCGCGTGGTAGCCCCCACCAGGGTGAACGGCGGCAGATCGAGCTTGACCGAGCGCGCAGCCGGGCCTTCGCCTATCATGATATCCAGCTGATAGTCCTCCAGCGCCGGGTAAAGAATCTCCTCCACCACGGGGGACAGGCGATGGATCTCGTCTATGAACAGGACATCGTTGGGTTCGAGGTTGGTCAGCAGCGCGGCCAGGTCGCCCGGGCGCTCCAATACCGGCCCGGAGGTATGGCGCAGGCTGACACCCATCTCGCGGGCTATGATGTGGGCGAGCGTCGTCTTGCCCAAACCGGGCGGACCGAACAGCAGCACATGATCCAGCGCTTCCCTTCGGCGCCGTGCGGCTTCAATGAAGATCTGCAGCTGGCCGCGAATTTTTTCCTGGCCGACATATTCGTCCAGGTGCTGGGGACGCAAGGCACGCTCCAGCTCTTCTTCCTTGAAAGAAACTGGCGTGGAGGTGATTAATCGATCGGTTTCAATCATTCAGTAATGCGCCACTCTCCTATGACAGCATGACGGTACGTGCCAATATGCAAACGTGCAAACGTACAAAAGCAAGGAGCGGCGGGTCGCAAGCAAATGAGCGGGAACTTTTGACTGTTTCTCAGCCTGTTTGCCTGTTTGCATGGTTCTTATTTGTCCACCTTGTCCCTGGACAGAAGCTTCAACGCCTGGCGGATGCCGTCGGATACCGCAATATCGGGGGCGAGTTGCCTGACAGCCCAGTTTGCCTCCCGGTCATTATACCCCAGGGACAACAGCGCATTCAGCACATCGCTGCCGCCTCTTGCATCCGGCGTGGCACCCGCAGCGTTCGCTATGCCGGTCAGCGGCAGGTTGAGCTTGTCGCGCAATTCCAGCAGCAGGCGCTCCGCTGTTTTTTTTCCTATGCCCGGGATTCTGACGAGGCGCGCGCTATCCTGGGAAGTCACCGCATGGTGCAGGTCCGAAACGCTCAAGCCGGACAATAGAGCAAGAGCGGTTCTTGCCCCTACTCCGGAGATTTTCACAAGTTGGCGAAAGGCCTGCCGCTCTGCATCGGTTGCAAACCCGAAAAGCAGATGCGCATCCTCGCGCACCACCAGATGGGTATGCAGCATCACCTGCGCACCGACGGCGGGCAGGTTGTAGAAGGTGCTCATCGGCACGTCCACCTCGTACCCCACCCCCTGCACGTCGATCAGGACCAGCGGCGGGAGTTTTTCCAGAAGCTTGCCGGTAATCCTGCCGATCATACCAGCCGTCCCCGCTTCATGCGGTAGCCAGCGGTGGAAATCCCGCCCAGCCCCAGTCCCCCGTGAGCGTGGCAGATGGCGCAGGCAAGCGCATCCGCGGCATCCGCGCTGGGGTTTCCGGCAAGCTGCAATAGCCTTCTGACCATTTCCTGCACCTGTTCCTTTCTTGCATGGCCCCTGCCCACCACCGCCTGCTTGATCTGCAGCGCCGTATATTCGGCGACAACGAGATTGTTCAGGACAGCGGTGCAAACCGCGGCGCCGCGCGCCTGCCCCAGCATGAGCGTGGATTTCGGATTGACATTGACGAATACCTGCTCCACGGCGACCTGGTCGGGGCGATGTTCGGTAATCACCTCGTTCAGGTGATCCATGATGGATTTCAGGCGCAGCGGCAACTCGCCATCCACGGTCTTGATGCATCCGCTGCTGATGTATGTCAGCTTGCCGCCGTTGATTTCGATGACTCCGAAGCCGGTGATGCGCAGGCCAGGGTCTATGCCAAGGATGCGGATTTTCCTGCCCTTCTCGTCTTTCCCATCTTTCCTGTTTCGGGTGTCCCGAAAAAGCTATTCATCGATTACCGCGGTAGTGTAAACCTCTTGCACATCGTCTATATTTTCCAGCGCATCCAGCAATTTTTGCATTTTTGCCGCTTCGTCTCCCGCGAGGAGCGTTTCGCTAGCCGGTTTCATTGTTACTTCGCCCAATTCCGCCTTGAAGCCGGCCTTGTCCAGCGCAGCCCTGATTTCGACAAACTCATATGGTGCCGTAATCACTTCAATGCTTTTGTCGTTATTGGTGACGATGTCCTCCGCGCCTGCTTCCAGCGCTGCCTCCATCAATTTGTTTTCATCCGTTCCCGGGGGAAACAGCAACTGGCCGCAATGCTTGAACAGGAAGGCCACCGAGCCATCGGTCCCCAGATTGCCGCCATACTTGGTGAATGCGTGGCGCACATCCGCGACCGTCCGCACCCGGTTGTCGGTCATGCAGTCGACCAGCACCGCCGCCCCGGCAATTCCGTAGCCCTCGTAGCGCACTTCCTCATAATTCACCCCTTCAAGGTCTCCGCTGCCCCGCTTGATCGCCCGTTCGACGTTGTCCTTGGGCATGTTTTGCTCGTAGGCCTTGTCCACCGCCAGCCGCAACCGGGGGTTGCTGTAGGGATCGCCGCCACCCATCCGGGCAGCCACGGTAATTTCCTTGATGAGCCGGGTGAAAATCTTCCCCCGTTTCGCATCCTGCGCCGCTTTTTTGTGCTTGATATTAGCCCACTTGCTATGACCAGCCATGATGCCTTTGTCCTTTACTTTGCTCTCTATTAAGGTAGTGCAATGGTATCATCCTGTCTCTGCAGGATAAAGCCGCAGGATGAAGCCTGCGGTGGTAGTGCTCGCTGCGGCCGCATCGAAATGATGCAGAGAGCAACGATGTTCACGCGGGCCATCTGTATGGCATGACATCCAGCGGCTGGGGCTGGCCAAGTATCATGTTGCCCAGAATAAGAGCGCTGCCGGGCGCCATGGTCACCCCATAGCGATAATGGCCGCTGTTGAGATAAAGGTTTCCGATATCCGGGTGGCGATCGATGACGGGAATATTACCGGGTGAGCCCGGACGCAATCCTGCCCAGTGACTTGCCAGCGTGTCCTCCGCCAGGGCGGCCAGAAGCGCATGCGCTTTTGCCAGCAGCGCCTCCCTGGCTTCACTGGTAGCCTCCCTGTTGAAGCCGGCCTCCTCCACTGTGCTGCCGGCGAGAATGTGACCGTCCCGGCGCGGTATCAGGTAAAAATCCTCCCGCTCCCGCAGCACGATAGGCGAAAGCATGCCGGGCGGCAGCTTGAACAGCAGAATCTGTCCGCGCACCGGCCGGATTTCGAGCTTCGATCCATATTCCCGCAGAAGCTGGCGGCTCCAGGCGCCAGCGGTGACGATGTAGCAGGCCGCGCTGTATTCATCGCCGCCGCTGGTGCGTATCGACCGAACCCGTCCACGCTCCACCTTCCAGTCCGTCACCTCCGTATTTTCGATGATGGCGGCGCCGTCCGAGCGCGTGATGGATGCGATGAGCGCTTGCAGCAGGCGGGGATTGCGCACCTGGCTGGTTTCGGGCAGCCAGAGCGCTTCTTCGTTGCACGCGAGCGCTGGCGCAATTTCATGAGAGCGCACCCTTTGCAGGGCAAGCGCGTGGCGCGCGCACCAGGCTTCAGCGCTGTCGCGCTGATAGCGGGCTTCGTCATGTTCTGGCGGCAGCGTGGAAGAATCGGGCAGCACCAGCATGCCACTGGCCTGGTATTCGGGATCGATCCCGGTCTGTTGCCGTAGCGTTTCGATGAATCCGGGATAGAGCTTGTTGCTTAACTGCGTGAGGCGGGTTACCGGTTCGGTATAATTCCAGGGCAGCAGCGGCGAGAGTATGCCGGCACCCGCCCATGACGCTTCGCGTCCGCAATGGCCGCGCTCCAGTATGGTTACCGCCATCTCCGATTGCAGCAGCCGGTGGGCCGCCGCCAGCCCGGCGATTCCTCCCCCTATCACAATGGCATCTGTATTCAAACTGAACGCCCATCAGCAGTCGATTAAATTCGGGATTCTGGGGCTAAACCTGCTTTGGAGCAATGCGATGGCGGGAAATACCTGATCGGAATGACTTTGATATCGGGGGATGAGCCGGTATAATGCGTGTCCCTCCGGGTATCCTCTTGGGCCGTTAGCTCAGCCGGTAGAGCAGCGGACTTTTAATCCGTTGGTCGGCAGTTCGAATCTGCCACGGCCTACCAGAAAATCAAGCAGTCAAGAGAGATATTCCTGTAACTCATTTTTGATAGCGGGAGAAATATAGCCGGTTTGTAACCGTGTAACCGCTATTTTAATAAAGACGGAAATAGCCTTGCGGCCGTCCCTACCCGCTTTATTTCCACCTTGCCGGCCTCGCTCTTCGGCCGCTTGATTAACCAGACCTCGCTCGGCTACCGGATCAACCGCAGCATGAGTGTTTGACGATGCGTTGGATAGCCCCTACCGAAAAGGACTCCGCTTCCATCTCGCTCGAAAAGCGCTTGTGGGATGCCGCGGACCAGTTCCGCGCCAATTCCGGTCTCAAGGCGCAGGAATATTCCGGCCCCATTCTCGGCCTCATCTTCCTGCGCTTTGCCGAAGTCCGCTTCACTCTCCAGCGCAGCAGGCTGAAGCTGCCGGCGCATCATCACGACGCGGCAACCGGGTCGATGAACCTGCCGCCTACCACGCCGAAGGCGTCCTCTACCTCGTCCCCGAAGCGCGCTTCGATTATCTGCTGACATTGCCCGAGACTGCCGATATCGGCGCCAGGGTCAATGGCGCGATGCGCGAGATCGAGAAGCACAACCCGCAGCTCGCCGGGGTGCTGCCCAAGACCTACAACCTGTTCACCAGCACCCTGCTCAAGGAGCTGCTGAAGAAGGTGTCCGAAATTCCGGCCAGCGTCGATTTCGACACCTTCGGCCGCATCTATGAATATTTCCTGGGCCAGTTCGCCCGTACCGAAGGGCAGAAGGGTGGCGAGTTCTATACGCCGGGCAGCATCGTCAGGCTGCTGACTGAGGTGGTCGAACCCTTCCACGGCCGTATTCTCGACCCCGCCTGCGGCTCCGGCGGCATGTTCGTGCAGTCGGCGCGCTTCGTCGCCGAGCACCAGAAGAATCCCGCTGCCGAACTCGCCATCTGCGGCGTGGAAAAGACCGACGAAACCGGCCGCCTGTGCCGCCTCAACCTCGCCGTGCATGGGCTGGAGGGCGACATCCGCCACGGCGGCAACGTCAACAGCTACTACGACGACCCGCACGCCGCCACCGGGCAGTTCGACTTCGTCCTCGCCAATCCGCCCTTCAACGTCAACGCGGTGGACAAGGAACGGTTGAAGGACATGGTCGGTCATGATATTTACGGTAATGCCCGTCGCTTTCCCTTCGGCCTGCCGCGCACCGGCAACGCCAACTACTTGTGGATTCAGCTCTTCTATTCGGCGCTCAACTCAACAGGCCGCGCCGGCTTCGTCATGGCCAATTCCGCGTCGGATGCCCGCTCCTCCGAGCAGGAACTGCGGCGGAAGCTGATCGAAGCGCGGGCGGTGGATGTGATGGTCGCCGTCGGCCCCAACATGTTCTACACCGTGACGCTGCCCTGCACGCTGTGGTTCCTCGACAAAGGCAAAGCCAAGACCAAGCGCGCCGACACCGTGCTTTTCATCGACGCCCGCCACATCTACCGGCAAATCGACCGCGCGCACCGCGACTGGACGCCGGCGCAGATCGGTTTCGTCGCCAACCTGGTGCGCCTCTATCGCGGCGAGGCGCTCGACACAAGAGTCGGTACTGGCGAGACGACAGCCAAGCTCAGGGAAGTCTTTGGTGACACGTCGGCCTATCGTGACGTGCCCGGATTATGCAAGGCCGCGACGCTCGCCGACATCGAAGCCCAGGGCTGGTCGCTCAACCCTGGACGCTACGTTGGCGTTGCGGCGGGTGAAGATGTCAGCGACGAGGACTTCAAGGAGCAGCTCGAAACCCTGAATGAGGAACTGGAGTCGCTGAACGCCCAGGCGCGGGAACTGGAGCAGACGATCGCCGTGAATGTGGCGGGGATTTTGAGCGCATGATGATGGGAAGCTGGAGAGAAACCACCCTTGGTGAAGTATGCGACGAAGTAAAGGGGATCATTCAAACCGGCCCGTTTGGATCGCAACTCCATCAGTCAGACTATTCGACGGTTGGAATTCCCGTCGTGATGCCGAAAGACATTATAGAAGGGCGAATAGCCGTTGACACTGTTGCACGCGTTTCGTCTGAGCACGTCGAACGCTTGTATCGGCACAAGCTGCGCAGTGGAGACATCGTCTATGGGCGACGTGGAGATATAGGTCGCCAAGCGCTCGTTAGACCGGAGCAGGCAGGCTGGATGTGCGGTACAGGTTGCCTACGTCTGAGCCTTGGTGACGAAATTCTTGATCCATTTTTTCTCCACTATTACCTCCGACAAGACGACGTGGTGGACTGGATAACAAATCAAGCGGTTGGTGCAACGATGCCCAATCTGAACACTGGAATTCTCCGCAGTGTGCCAGTGAGATTTCCCCCGCTCCCCGTCCAGCAACGCATCGCGGGCCTCCTGTCGGCCTACGATGAACTCATTGAGAACTGCCAGCGGCGGATCAAGATTCTGGAGTCGATGGCCCGCGCCCTCTACCGTGAGTGGTTCGTCCACTTCCGCTTCCCCGGCCACAAAAACCATCCCCGCGTCGCTTCCTCCCTAGGTGAGATTCCGCAGGGGTGGGAGGTGAAGACAGTTAAGGATATTCTCCTCAGGCGACCCGCCGGTACAATGTATCGTGAGGCCGATTTGAACCCGGAAGGCCTCGTTCCGGTTATCGACCAATCCACGAACGAGCTACTTGGCTTTCATGACAACGCACCAGACCATCAAGCGTCTCCAGCATTGCCAATGGCGATCTTTGGTGACCATACTTGCAAAATGCAGCTTCTAATCGAACCATTTTCCGTTGGGCCTAATGTCGTACCTTTCTTGGCGAGTCAAAAAATGCCGACTGCCTATGTTTTCTACGCCGTGTCCAGCCTGGTACAGACTCAGGAATACAAACGACATTGGATACCACTTACCGCCAAGGAAGTTGTTATCGCTGACCAAGTAACTGCGCAGCGATTCGCCTCACTAATTCAGCCAATGTTGGTAGCACAGGAGACGCACAGAAAAGCAATTCGAAACCTTCGCCGCACTCGCGACCTCCTGCTGCCGCGCCTGCTTTCTGGTCAGATCAAGGTCGAGGCTGCCTGAAGCATGAGCGCCCACGCCTACTCCGAAGACCAGCTCGTCGAGCAACCCGCCATCAACCTGCTTGCCTCGCTGGGTTGGAAGACGATGTCGACGCAGGAAGAAACTTTCGGAGTGGGCGGCAACTCAGTTGCCACACTCGGGCGCGAGACCAGGGGCGAGGTGGTGCTGGTGGAGCGCCTGCGTGCGGCGCTTTGCAAATTCAACCCCTCGCTGCCGCCGGAAGCGCTTAGTAATGCCGTTGATGAACTCGCCCGCGACCGCTCGGCGATGAGCCTGGAGGCCGCCAACCGCGAGGTCTATCGGCTGCTCAAGGAAGGCATCACGGTGTCGGTTCCCGACAGCAAACACGGCGGCCAGAAGATCGAACGCCTGCGCGTGGTGGATTGGGAGCACCCGGAGAACAACGACTTTCTGCTGATCAGCCAGTTGAGCATCGTCGGCAGCCTTTATACCTGTCGGCCCGACCTGGTCGGCTTCGTCAATGGCCTGCCCTGGGTGGTGATCGAACTCAAGAAGCCCGGCGTGCCGGCACGGGCCGCCTTTGACGAGAACCTCACGCACTACAGGCAGCAGATTCCGGCGCTGTTCTGGAGCAATGCGCTGCTCATTGCCAGCAACGGCACCGACAGCCGCGTCGGCTCGCTTACCGCCGACTGGGGGCGCTGGGTCGAATGGAAGCGCATCGAGCGCGAAGATGAGCCGCGCCGCGTGTCACTGGAAGTGATGCTGCGCGGCACTTGCGACCCCACCCGCCTGCTCGACCTGGTCGAGAACTTCACGCTGTTCTCTGAACACAAGGCGGATTTGGTCAAGATTCTCGGCCAGAATCACCAGTTCCTCGGCGTCAACAACGCCATCGCCTCGATGCTCGAAGCCCGCAAGCTGGGCCACGGGCGCGGCGGCGTGTTCTGGCAGACCCAGGGCAGCGGCAAGAGCTTTTCGATGGTGTTTTTCGCGCAGAAGGTGCTTCGCAAGCTTGCGGGCAACTGGACGTTTGTGATTGTCACCGACCGCGTCGAGCTGGATGATCAAATCGCCAGGACCTTCAAGGCCACAGGCGCGGTTTCGGAGGCTGAAGGCGATGACTGCCACGCCGCCAGCGGCGCGCACCTGCGCGAGCTGTTGCGGGGAAATCACCGCTATGTCTTTACGCTCGTGCACAAATTCCAGACGCAGGAACTACTCTCCGGCCGTTCGGATGTAATCGTGCTCACCGACGAAGCGCATCGCAGCCAGTACGATACGCTGGCACTGAACATGCGCGCCGCCTTGCCCAGGGCGCTGTTCCTGGCTTTTACCGGTACGCCATTGATTGCGGGGGAAGAACGCACCAGGGAAGTCTTCGGCGACTACGTCTCCATCTACGACTTTCAGCAGTCGGTCGAAGACGGGGCCACCGTGCCGCTATTCTATGAGAACCGCACGCCGGAATTGCAGCTCGTCAATCCCGACCTGAACGATGACATTTACCGCGTGATCGAGGATGCCGAACTCGACGCCGAGCAGGAAGCCAAGCTGGAGAAGGCACTGGGGCGGCAATACCACCTCATCACCCGCGACGACCGGCTGGAAACCGTGGCTCAGGATATTGTGCGTCACTTCCTGGGACGCGGATTTATCGGCAAGGCGATGGTAGTGTCGATCGACAAGGCCACCGCGCTGCGCATGCACGACAAGGTGAAAGCGCATTGGGCAGCGGAAACGGCGCGGGCGCAGAAGGAACTGGGCGAACTGCATTACCGGCCTCACCCGGCCGGACATGGCATGATGCCCGAGCAGGCGCGACGCGACCTGCGCATGGCCGAACTGAGACAGCGGCTGGAGGTGCTGACCAGCACTGACATGGCGGTGATCGTTTCGCCGGGGCAGAACGAGATCCAGCAGATGCAGAAGCTGGGCCTCGACATCGAGCCGCACCGCAAGCGCATGAATCTGTCGTTTTCCTCGGGGCAGCCGGGGCTGGACGAGAAATTCAAGGATGTGGATGACCCGCTGCGCCTGGTTTTTGTCTGCGCCATGTGGCTGACTGGTTTCGACGCGCCGAGCTGCTCGACGGTGTATCTCGACAAGCCGATGCGCAACCACACGCTGATGCAGACCATTGCCCGCGCCAACCGCGTCTTCCCCGGCAAGCACAGCGGCGTGATCGTCGATTACGCCAATGTCTTCGTCTCGCTGGAAAAGGCGCTGGCGATCTACGGGGCAGGCAAGGACGGGAAAAGCCCGGTCAGGAACAAGCAGCAACTGGTGGAGGAACTGCGCGAGTCGGTGGCGGATGCGACTGCCTTCTGCGCCGCTCATGGCGTGATATTGGCCGACATCGAGGCCACGCCAAACGGTGGTATGGAGCGCCTGTCGCGCATCGAGGACGGCATGAACGCACTGATCTCGCCGGACCCGCTGCGTCGCGACTTCTTTGCCCATGAGCGGCTGGTGAGCACACTCTACCGCGCCGTGAAGCCTGATCCTTCAGCATTGGAATTCGCGGGCAAAGTCGCCTGCCTCTCCGCGCTCGCCGATGCCATCCGCGCCAAACTGAACCCGAACCAGCCCAATATCTCCCAGGTGATGGGGCAGATCAACCGCCTGCTCGACGAGTCGATCACCGGCCACGAAATCCGCCAGCAGGGCCCGCCAGCGCTCGACCTTTCCAGGATCAACTTCGAGGCATTGGCCAGACGCTTCGAGAAATCCAGGCACAAAAACACCGACCTCGAAGTGCTCAAGGCAGCGATCCGTTCCCAACTGGAAAAGATGATCCAGTTGAACCGTACCCGTGCCGATTTCGCCGAGAAGTTCGAAGCATTGATCGAAGGCTACAATGCCGGCAGTGCGACCATCGAGGCGCTGTACAACGAACTGCTGAAGCTGAGCAATAGTCTGAACGACGAGCAGCAACGGCATGTGCGCGAAAATATGTCCGAAGAGGAGTTGGTCATTTTTGACATCCTGACTCGACCTGCACCTGAGCTGTCCGGCGAGGAACGCGCCGAGGTAAAGAAGGTCGCGCGGGACTTGTTGACGAAGCTGAAGGGGCTGCTCGTTCTCAACTGGCGGCAGAAATCAACGGCACGCTCGCAACTCAAGCTGACCATTGAAGATACACTCGACTCCGGCCTGCCGCGCGCCTATACCCCGGAATTGTACAACCAGAAGTGCTCGGCAGTGTTCGAGCATGTGTATGAAAGCTACCCTGAGCGGAATGCAGGGGTGTATACGTGATTCAGGTGCGCACCGCCGTGTCAGCAACGCTTTCCTTTATCCAAGCTGAGCCTCGGTCTTTAGTCGTACGAGGATTCGAATTGCAGACAGGAGTATCCAATGAAGCATCGCTATGTAGCCGCGCACCCGTTGGAAAACCCCGAAGTGGTTATCAATCTCTGGGCCTATTCCGATGAATACGGCACCATACTGCGCCTGGCCGGCAAGACCTATGTCATGCAGGGGACCGATAGCGAGAAGCTAGCATTGCTTCGCCAACTCGCGGTAACCGATTTTCTCTCTGCCAGTTGGCATAAAGTGCCTGCGAATTTCACCATCCAGCACGCCGAATTTGGCGAGATTAAGGAGGCGGCACAAGCATCGATGATCAGCGACCCGCATTACCACGAATACCTGTTCGGCCCGTTGATCGAAACGCTGGCGCAGTCGATTCCCGAACAGGCTCGCAACGTAAACGGCGAGTACCAGAAATTTCGGCTGGAACTGCCGGAAGCCCCGCTCTTCGTATCGACCATGGTAATGGAGTATGAAGACGGAACGCTGGTACCCATGGTATCAGCGTAACCCCTGGCCCAACTCATCGAAGACGTACTGCCTTCTGATCCAGGCGGTCGAGCCTCTCGGCCATGCGCGGCCATGACGTATTGATGGAAGCGTGATATTTGCCGTTCATTGCTGCGGTTCTACTCCAATCTGGGTGTACTGTGATGCAGTCACTTCCCTTCTTCATACTATGCTCGAGCAATTCTTCCAAGCAGACACACTGGACAATTAAGCTCCAATTTATTGAGCGGTCAATATTTGGAACTCGGTGGCGTTGACGATGGGGCGCACACGCCGGTTCTCGCGCCGCATTTCCACAATTCCATAATGGGACATGGTCTTCAGAGTACGGGAAAGATTGCCTGGCTTTCGTCCGGTAATCGCTGCAAGACCGGCAATCGATTCGGGTTGAGATTTTTGGATAACAGCAAGCAAGGCACGATTTTCATCACTCAAGACCTCGGCAAGCGATTTCATCGAGGCAAACCAAACCTTCGGTTCACCTGGCCTGGATTTGTACGCGCCTTTTGCTATCGCCAGCATGCGTTCCCGGATTTTTTCCTGAGGCATGATGCCAATCACAATTCTTTTCATAGCTTTATTTCCTAAAGACTCAACGGCAACCCATGCGGCCGCTGGTTTTGGGGATTAGGAATGGTCAGAGTTTTAGACTTGAAATCGACTTGTTCCCATGCGTGAATTATTTCACTCTATATCCGCACGCCTTCGTGATCTTCCACGAATATTCCCGCGTATGGTCGGACGGCAATAGCATGGAAAGCGAGCCCGTGCTGTTGGGCTTCACTGCCAGAGGCAAATCGTACTCGCGGCCGGTTTCGGAACTGGCAGGGATCAGCTTTCCTCCTCGCGTAACAAGCACGGTTACTTGCGTCACAGTATATTCGGCATTGGCATTATGAAGGGTCCCGCTGAAAATCCCGTACCCGAATCCGCCACGCGCATCAAGCCTGGCGAGTGCGCCAGGAGGCAGTGGCATGCTATCGGGCTCGTTCCCCGACAGTTTTTTGGGACAGGAATGTTTGCCGGTGTCGCCGGCGGAGTTATCCTGAGCAGGAAAACTGGCGGCATTTACATGGGTGGCTGTCAGCGATATGAGCAGCGGGGACGCCAGAAGGACGGGGAACATGATGACTTGCATAATGACCGATCCTGCTCCCGCTGGAGAAAGGGTTAAACCTGAAAAGGAATGTAAGGCTGAGAACCCATTTTCTCGCAATGGCTCGGCCATATCAAGGAATGGGAGGATTCAAACTTTGGACATACCGCCGGGCGTGAGGGAAACGCGATCCATGTGATGTGGAAAGGGTTTAATGCGGAAGGAATAAAACGGCGGAATAAATCAGAGGATATCTATGTGCCGATGGCGCGGTATAGATTGTAGAGGCTGATGAGGGTGATGAGGGTTCCTACCAGTATGAGCAAGGTTTTGGCATGCAATTTCTTGCACAGCACCGCGGCAAAGGGTGCCGCGAACAAACCGCCGAAGACCAGTCCCACGATGATGGGCCACGTATTGGTTTCCATCAGCAGGGTAAAAACCGTCGCGCCTGCAAGCGTCAGGAAGAACTCGGCGAAATTTACCGAGCCGATCGTGGTGCGGGGATCGTTACCCGAACCGACGAGGGTCGAAGTCACCACCGGTCCCCAGCCCCCGCCTCCTGCCGCATCGACGAATCCGCCAAACAGCGCGAGCTTTCCGACATGTTTGGGGGCATTTTTCCGAAGGCGCAGCGGGCGGAACGCTTTGCTGAGGATGTAAATTCCCAGCATTAAAAGATAAGCGGAGATATAGGGTTTGAATGCGGCGCCGTCGACCTGCGTCACCAGAATGGCGCCCAGTATGCCCCCCAGGATGCCCGGCACAAGCAACCTGACAAACAGATCCTTGTTGACGTTGCCGAACTTGGCGTGGGAGATGCCGGATACGCCTGTCGTGAAAATCTCCGCAATATGCACGCTGGCGCTGGCCACACCAGGGCTGGCGCCTGTTGCCAGCAAAAAGGTGGTAGCGGTGACCCCATAGGCCATACCCAGTGCGCCATCCACCACCTGGGCAAGAAATCCTACCAGAACTGCGCTCCAGAACACTTTTCCGCTGATCGTTTCCCCAATGATCTGCCAACTGCCAGACCAGTTATTCGATAGAAAGAAACGGGCGGCGAGAAACAGGACCAGGACAATCAGAACAAGGCCGGCAAACCACATTGCGGCATGCAGCAGCGGATGGGTTCCGGGGTGGGACACGGGTTCCTCGACAGGTGGAAGCCCCAGTTCCTGATGTTCCGCGTTGATCGGGTTTTGTGTCAGGTCCAGATTGCGAATTTTCATATATATTTACCCGCTCGTTGCGGGCAAACTATACCGGCAACTTGATGCATCCAGAAATAACTGAATAGAATATGGATATTCTTTTCCACTTTTTGCGGAAAAATCCCTTCCGTGAAAGCCGATTTCGGCTGAAAGGCGTTGTCGCCTTTTCCCTTATATCGGACTAATTCGCCGCAACTGGAGCCCGATTTTCCCTCCCCTGCGAATATAGGGGACGAGATCGTGTGACCTCATGCTTCTCGCCGATATCATACTCATCATCCATTTTCTGTTCGTGCTATTCGTCGTGGGAAGCGTGCCGGCTATCTGGATCGGGGCACGGCTGGGATGGCGCTTCGTGCGCAATATCCGGTTCAGGCTGGTTCATCTCGGCGCTATCCTGTTTGTATCTCTCGAATCGCTCGCCGGCATGGTATGCCCTCTCACCCTGCTGGAGGATTCGCTGCGGCGTACGCCGGCAGATACCAGCTTCATCCAGCGCTGGCTGCATCATATTCTTTTTTATGATGTTCCCGAAGGAGTACTGACCGTGCTTTATGTGATGTTTGCGATCCTGGTGGCCGTTACCTTCAAATTCGTTCCTCCGTCGCGCCATCGGCGCGCCGGCTGATTTACGGGAATCCCATCTCCATATTGACCAGCCCTGATGCTGAGCGTAGAGTCTGAAGTCAGAATGAAGTCATAAAAAGTCGCCGGCTATCGCGATAAAATCCTCGCCATGCGGCACTGAGTTGTAACATCATTTCGAAATCACGGCAGGAGTTAAATCGAGATCATGTCTCTGGCATCATTTTTCCGCCGAATGAATACCCGCCAGCGTCTGCTTGCCGCGCTCGGCATTCTTGCCATAGTCATTGCCCTGTTTGGCCTGCTTGGCTATTTCTGGCTGCCGGGATATGCAAAAGGCAAAGTGGAAACATTGCTGTCGGAGACGTTGCACCGGCCCGTCACCGTTCAGGCAATCGAAATTCAACCCTTTACCCTGGAACTGACCATCCGCGGGTTTCGCATAGGCGAAAGGCCAGACAGCGCGGATGCCGGCAAGGCATTGTTCTCCGTCGGCGAGCTGTATACTGATTTGAGCAGCGCATCCATTTTCAAGCGCGCACCGGTGATCAGCGTCCTGTCGATAAAAGAGCCGGCTATCCGCCTGGTACGCGAAGGCGAGCAGCGCTTCAACATCACCGATCTGGTGGAAGAACTCATGAACCGTCCCGAGAAACCGGACGACGGGACCAAATCCCTGTTTTCCGTGAGCAACATTACGATTTCCGGCGGCCGTTTCGAATTCCTCGACCGGCTCAAAAAGAGCCAACAGGAGATTTCCGACATTCGTCTCGGAGTGCCCTTCGTCGCCAACTTCGAAAATGACCAGGAAACCTGGGTGGAACCGCATTTCAGCGCCAAGGTGAACGGTGCGGCGCTTGATCTCAACGGCAAGGTGCGTCCCTTTACCCGGAATCGGGAAGCCACGCTCGAGCTCAAGTTAAACGATATCGACCTGATGCGGATAGACGAGTATTCGCCTATTCCCGTGGGCATCCGGCTGCGTTCCGGGCGCTTCGATAGCGACCTGTCCCTGGTCTTTACCCAGGCCGATGGGGAACCGCCTGGGATGGTTCTGACAGGCAGTACTGCATTACGTGGACTGCAAGTAGAAAACGGGGCGGTGGAAGTGCCTTATACCGCGAAACTCGATCGGCTCGACGTCAAGTTGACTGAAGTCAATTTGAGTAGCCAGAAGGCTTCGCGCGCGGGATTGACGCTGAGCGATCTCGCATTGGTACGCGAAACCGAATCGGAACCGGTGCTCCATTTGCCAAAGCTGGGGGTGGATGAAATCACGGTTGATCCGGGGCAGCGCAGCGCCACTATCGGTACGGTAACGCTCGATGGATTCAAGGCATCGATGCGCCGCGAAAAGGATGGACGGATCGACATTGCCAAACTTTTCGCGCCATCGCAGGCCAAGACTAAAACACCGGCAGAGCCGGAGGCCGCCCCCGCCAATACGGAGACGATTCCCGCAAAAGCGGAGGCCGGCAAGCCATGGACGACACGGCTCCACAGCGTGAAGCTGGCGGGGGCGGCTTTACGCTACGAGGATGCGACGTTGGCGGGGGTTGCTCCCATGGTGGTCGATCCGCTGGATCTAACCGTCAGCGATATCGACCTCGCTGGCGCCACCCCGCTCAACCTGATTCTAAAGGCAGCGGTGAATAAAAAAGGCAGTCTCGAAACAGAGGGTACGCTGGGTTGGGCGCCGCTGGCTGTCGATCTCGCCATCAACGCAAAGGAGCTCGAGCTTGTTTCGTTGCAAGGCTGGGCTGGCGATCGATTGAATGTCTTGCTGACGCGAGGGGCCGCCTCCTTCAAGGGCAAGGTCAAAGCGGATGGAACGCCTTTGAAGGTGGCGGTGAATGGCGAGAGCCGGTTTACCAATTTCAATGTCATCGACAAGGTTAGCGCATCGGATCTTCTGCGCTGGCGAAGTCTTGATGTCAGTGGCATCGAGTTTGTTAACGAGCCGCTGCGAGTGGATATCAATTCGGTCGCGATTGCCGATTTCTTTGCGTTTGTCGTCCTCACTCCCGAGGGGCAGCTCAACCTGAAAGATATCGTCAAGCAGGACAAGGATGCATCATCGCCAGGGACTGCATCGGCGGCGCCGGCGATGTCTGGGGAAAAAACCGCTGCTGCCACGCCACCTGTCGCCGCTGGGGCCTCTTCTCCGCCTCCCCCCCAGCAGGCGGGCAAACCCCAGCCGGTTCGCATAGGCCGCGTCGTGCTGCAGGGGGGCAATGTCAACTTCAATGATCGATTCATCAAGCCCAATTATCGGGCAAACCTGACCGGTCTTGCCGGACGTGTGGGTCCGCTGGATCCCAAAAAACCGGGGGAAATAGATATTCGCGGGATGGTGGACAAAACTGCTCCCCTGAAAATCGATGGCAAGGTCGATACCATGGGGAAAGAAGTCTATCTCGACATCACCGCATCGGCGAAGGGCATCGATATGCCTACCTTCAGTCCTTATTCCGGCAAGTACATCGGTTATGCCATCGAGAAAGGCAAGCTGTCGGTCGATATACATTACCACGTCGAAAAAGGAGAATTGACGGCTGAGAACAATGTTTTTCTCGACCAGTTGACCTTGGGGGAAAAGGTTGAAAGTCCGGATGCGCTATCGATTCCGGTAAACCTCGCCTTGTCATTGCTGACCAACCGACGGGGTGAAATCGACGTCCATTTACCGATCAGCGGCTCCATCAACGATCCCCAGTTCAGCATCGGGGGGCTGATTGTCAAAGTCCTGCTTAATCTGCTTACCAAGGCGGCGACTGCGCCCTTCGCCCTGCTTGGTTCATTGCTGGGTGGTGGTGAAGAGTTGTCGCAAGTAGATTTTTTGCCGGGCGATGCAAAGATCTCGCCCGAAGCCGAAAAACGCCTTCAGACGTTATCCAAGGCCTTGATAGACCGGCCGGCCCTCAAGCTCGAAATCACGGGAAGAGCCGATCCGGAGAATGACCCTGAAGCCTTGAAGCGCGCCATACTCGAGCGCAAGGTCAAAACCCAGAAACTGCTGGAAAGCGTGAAAAAGGGAGTGGAAACCGGTTCGGTGGATGATATCGAGCTCAAGCCTGAGGAATACGAAAAGTACCTGACGCTTGCCTATAAAGAAGAAAAGTTTGCCAAACCAAAAAACGTGGTGGGCCTGAACAAGAGCCTGCCCGTGCCGGAGATGGAGCAATTGATGCTGGCTAACATTAGTGCCGGCGACAGCGAGATGCGGGATCTTGCCGAGCGCCGGGCCGTCGCCGCGCGCGACTGGCTGGTCGGGCAGGGAGGTGTTCCAGGCGATCGCGTGTTTGTACTGGAACCAAAAGTCGAGGCGGAAGCGGACGGCAAGAAATCCGTCAGCTATGCGGAATTCTCGCTGAGGTGAACCGGGTATTATCCTAAATCCGGCAGTTGGACGGGGTGGAGTGTGCGGTTTTTGGAGTGCAGGGCAAGGTGCTGCGACGCGGAATGGCCATTCCATTCCAAGGAGTTGCAACGCAGCCATGTGCCGTAAAAACCGCACAATCTGCCCTGTAGCGAACTCACCATATAGGTGAACGTTGAGTATCGCGAAAAGTCTCGGTGAATCATGGTTCTAAACTAAAATGAGCGGTCAACTGCCGGATTTAGGATTATGGATCAATTCAGATTCCCGGCGCCATTCGGAACCCCGGGCTTGAATTGAGAACAATCAGGACTTGAAAATTTGATCCCGGCCTTAGGGAACCCCTGAACAAATGGCGTTGTGCTCCCTGGCATCGTAGTTCCGGCTACGATCTTCGTCGGCGCCTTATCCCATCTCGATTTTACCAATCCACCTGGACCTGTGTCAGGAAAGAGGCGAGGTCGGCGTTATTGAAGGCTGCGGTGCGAGGGATTGGCGACCCGCTCGTATCCACATTCAGAACATAGGTAATATTATTTTGTATTTTCACATGGGTATGGGGATACCAGTTCAGGGCAAACCTGACCATATCCATCTTTCCGCCTCTGATCACCCCGCTGTTCAAATTGAGGTAATCATAGCCGCCGGCGATTTCCCACGCTCCCCACCCTGGGCCGCTCCACTGGAAATTCTGCTTCGGTTTTATGCGGTTGGCCGCGCCATTCCTGACATGATACGCTTTGGATTCCCCGGTTAAGAAGTAGCTGGCAAAGCCGTAGTAGCCGGTAAAGTGTTCTCCATCATAGCCCTGGCCATTTATGTTGGTTCGCAGATACTCTGTCTGAACCGAAAATGGCCCATGCACCAGCCAGCCTTCCGCGCCAAAGCGGTCGTAGCTGTCTATCCGCCGGGAGCCCGGCGCGCCCCGGTTCCCAATGCTCAGGTTGCCGGTATTCAGCACATTGGTACGGTCGACGTTGGTTCCGGGGAAGGCGAAGAACGCCATACCGCCTCCTCCTCCCGTCTGGTTGGGTCCGACGTTGATCGTGCCATTGGCCTGGTATTGGGTATTGACAACGGTATGCCCGGCCGAAATCCCGATATGCGCAAACTTGGTTTCGCTTTCCATCCACGGTCTTCCCGTGATCCGGCCGATTCCCTCCCATCCGGAATCACCAGACCCATTATTGCGGGGATTGTTACCAGCGGCGTTAACCGAAGAGGAGGCGGCAGACCAGGGACCGACCGGCTCAGTTTGAAATGCAATGCCGAATTGAAAACGCGGCACTGCATAATTGGCTCCTATGCCCGTCTTGTATGTATTGGGGTTGTCAATAAAGGAAGCAACTGCCATGTGGCGTTCGATAAACGTGAGGAAGCGGTTGCTGGCAGCTTCCTCCAGGCTGAAAGGCTCCTTGAATGAGCCGATCTTTACGGAAAAAGGTTTGTTGAGGTTCATGCGTATGAAAGCGTCGGTAACCCCGGCCGCTACCGCGCCATTGCCTCGAGTAAAGTCATATTCGAATTTATAATCCCAGATCTTGAAAAAGGTACCTTCGACGCCAAGACGAGCTCGGCGTATAGACGCCCCGCTATTGAGTTCATTGGGTAGATTGCTGCCGGTGGCCGGCAATACATCATTGAGGAAATTGTATTGCGACGCAGCTTGAATTCTTCCATTCACTGCAAATGTGAAATTGCCGTCCTTGCTGGAAAAATGGGGAGCGCCTTCGGTAAAGTCAGTGTGGACCTTCTCAGCATCCTTGACCCGCTCGTCAAGCGAGGCGATCTCGCTGACGAGGCGCGCTTCCCGCATTTTGGCTTTTAGCTCCATATCCTTTCGCATCGCCGCCAGATCCACCCCCTCTGTTGGCTCGACAGCACTTTCCACTCCACCTTCAGCGGTGCCTGATTTCCTGTCCACCGCCACAACCGGGGCTCTGGAGGCTGCCCTGTCCGTGGTTTTGGCCGGGATGTCCTCTCTCACGAAGGAACCCATGTGTACGCGGCCAGGACCGGGTTTTGCATAGATTTGTTCGGTCTTCGTGTCGACGTACAGATCGATGGCGATTGCTGTGGATGATGCGCCGGCGCCCAGCGCGGCCGCCACTGCCAGGGCAATCCTGGATGCTCTAAAAACCATAATCGCCTCTCGTCTATTTGAAAATCCGTTCGAGAATACGGCGGTAAAATGTCTATTTCATTGCAGTTTTATGACCGTTGTGTGACAAACATAGTAAGGTTGGACTATTGAGTTTAACCGGCGCCGGGGCGGCTATCGGGACTGCACGAACCCCGATATTTTTCACTGGCTATCGCGGCCGCATCTTGTTCATGTCTTCGCATTTCACTTTTCTTGCCGCCGTGATAGTCTATGTGCTGAGCTGTCTCCGGTTGGAGACAATTGTTGATGCATCAAGGCAATTGGGGATTCCCCGGGCCGCTACTTAAGAGGAGCAGTGATGGAAATTCATGTATATGACACTTATGTTAAAGCCAAGGATGGTCACACGATGCACTTCGATGTATTCACTTCGGTCAGGGATGATAAAAAAGCGATCGAATACGCCAAACAGTGGCTTTCATCGATCGGAGAAGGGGATGCGGTCGTAACCAGCAGGGAATGTAATTTCTGTCACAGCCAGGGTGCGCCCAATAATGTTGCCGAAGCCATCAATAAGGACGGCTATTTCATCTACAAGATGGAAGGTTGCCGCTAACCCTGCACGAACCGGCGAACCGGCAAATGAAGAGAGAAAGCTAAAATAGAGAGACAGGAAGTTGATGCCGGGAGCAGGGACGTGCTCAGGCACAGTTGGACATCATGTCCTGCTATGGGAAACCGATGATGGGCACGTGTCGTACTTTTCGAATCTCGTTGTTTGGTTGTATCGCAAGTCTGGCCATTCCGGGGCTCATGTGCATTTCGCACGCTTGGTCAAGTGATCTTGTCAGGACCATCGAAAACGTAAAGCCTTCGATAGTCGGAATAGGAACGGTGCAAAAGACGCGTTCTCCGCCGGTCAACTTCCTTGGCACCGGTTTCGTGGTCGACGACGGGTTACATGTTGTCACCAATGCCCATGTTGTTCCCGAAGTGCTGGATATCGCCAACAACGAGTCATATACCGTAATTACGGGAAAGGGCAAGCAGGCGGAGTATCGGGTTGCGGCCATCGCGGCTATCGACAAGGAGCATGATCTTGCCCTGTTGAAAATTACCGGGCCTGCTTTGCCTTCCATGAAATTGGGAGACGCCGACAAGGTCCGGGAAGGGCAAATGCTGGCATTTACCGGGTTTCCTATCGGAATGATTTTGGGTCTATACCCTGTAACCCACCGCGCCATGGTCTCATCGATCACCCCGATTGTGCTGCCCGCGCGTAATTCGCGCCAGCTTGATGCAAAACTGATCAATCAATTGCAAAAATCGGCCTACGTGGTGTTTCAGCTTGACGGCACCGCCTATCCGGGAAATAGCGGAAGCCCGCTCTACGATTCCGAAACCGGGCTTGTGTATGGAGTGATCAATATGGTATTTGTAAAGGGAAAAAAGGAGGCTGCTCTCAGCAACCCGAGCGGCATCACCTATGCTATTCCCGGGAACTATATTCGCGAACTATTAGGGCGCAACCGGTTTGAGGAAGCGCGCTAAACTTCCGCTGAATGCATCTGCGGGGCGTGATGCCGAGGCAGGCCGAGCGTTAGCGGGATCAGTGGTCAGACAAAATCTGTTTTAAGATGTACCCGTTATTCCGCTATGCTGATAGCAGGGCGTAGACCTTGTGGTGAGGTCCTTGGTGGGGTATGAAACAATCAAGCCATCGAGCCGGATGGCGGTAAAGTGGACGAGTTGATTCATTGACAGGTTATGATTCCGGGATGTGCGACGGGGGAGGATAGCGATGGAAACAGTGACTGTGGCAATAGCCGATATGGACCCAGGCAGACGTACAAGATTGGAGCAATCCCTGCAAGGCGGGGAGGGCATCACCGTTCTGACCGATATCATGGCGCCCGGAGGCGATGCGCGAATCGATAGTGACTTTCAAGACTATGAAAATGGCTCGATGGAGGAAGTTGTCGCAAAAATCGCGCAATTGAAGCCTCGTATTCTTTTCATAAATCTCGACCAGTCCATAATCGGGGACTTTGCATTGCTGGATGCCCTGCACCGGGAATGTCCGGAAACGCTCGTGGTCTTGCTGACTGATAGATCTGCCCAGGACGAACAGATAATCCAGGCGCTGGCCTATGGCGCCCGAGGCTGTTTGAGTCACGAGGCGGATCCATGTTATTTTCTGAAGGCTGTGCATGTAATCGATCGTGGCGAGATCTGGGTCACTCGCAAAATGCTGAGTAAAATCATGGATAAAGTATTGCATTAATAAGATATTGAAATTCGACGAAACCATTGGGGAAATGCCTTGATCTTGCTCGCCAGTTCTTCTCAGGATAATTTGTCCCGCTGGGAACAGGGAATACGCGGCCTGGCTCCCATATTCTGCTCGACCAATCTTGACTCCTTGCGGGGTGAGTTGGTGCGGATCAAACCCATAATCCTTCTGCTCGATCTCGATTTGCCCAAACTGGACGGACCGAATGGAATCCTCGGGTTGATGAAATTGAATCCGGAAACCAGGGTAATCATTTTAAGCGGCACGCTTTCGGACGAGATCGAATGGAGTCTCTTCAGGACTGGCGTGAGAGGCTGTTGCAGGGGCGATATTGAGCCCGAGCAATTACAAAATGTCGTCCAGGCTGTTCAGCAGGGTGAATTGTGGATCCGGCGCACGCTGAGCTGGCACCTTCTGAATGAGCTCGTGATGATCACGCAGGAAAAGAACAAGATAAAGCAGGCCGTCGGAGAACTGCTCGCAAATCTCACTCGCAGAGAATATGAAATCGCCACGCTTGTTGGCAACGGAGAAAGCAACAAGCAAATTGCGCGCCGGCTGGACATAACAGAGCGAACGGTCAAAGCCCACCTGACCGAGGTTTTCCGGAAACTGGATGTTGCAGACAGGCTCAAGCTCGCATTGATTGTAAAGGGATCCATGCCTCCGCATGGTTCTACCAGCGTGGGGCACTAATCCGCCTGTCTTTCCTGGATAATCCCATCCAGTATCGGGACCTGCGGCTTTTCTGAGTTCGAGCCTATCCGGACAACTGCTCCATCCCATCATCGCCCGTGGAACTTTCGGCATTCGCAGGTCGAGTACCGCGGAAAGTCTTTGTGGATCATGGCTCTAAACTGGAAATAAGCGGTCAACTACCGGATTTTAAGTTCAAATCTTTCCTCCTTTCCGGTAATCCTTAATTTTCCCCATCCTGCTGTTCAGGCGCCCGCTGTATGGAAAAATGTTCGCTAAAATAAGCCTCGGCTTATTTGCGTACCAAGGTCCAATTGTTCTTGCCCACGAAGTTGCTATCATGTGATAAACAAACCCTGACAGTTTCCGGCTGACTGGACGACAGCTATTCACTGGAAGTCTCGTCCAATATGATATTTGTTTTAATAAATTAAAGAGTTACAAAAAGCTATGCGATATTGGTGCAAGCTGGAATCGTGCGGACTCCATGCGTAACGGGGACGATGGCCTGAGCAATAAGGATGAGCTTTTGTAATTTTCCGGTGCTGGCTTCCGGCAGCCGGGTGGTCTTCGCGAAGGCAGCGCAATAACGAAGTATTGTCGCGTTTAATCCTGCGTCACGACGATGGGGGTCGGCAATCCGCAGCGATAGCCGTGCGTATTGAGCGTATTGGCAGCGCGTAACAACAGTCAGGCAGATTGATATGTAATGCAGCCTTGTGAAGAGGAGATCGCCTTTTCACCGAGGTGCCGCGGAGGGGTCAAATTGCTTCGTATCTACAATCATTATATTTCCAGGACCACCGTCTTGCTCATCGGTACGGAGATTTTCGTATTGATGGCTATGGTTTATTTTGGAGCGGGCATCCGTTTTTTCGGTCAGGCCGAGCCGTTTCCTTTCTCCTTCTCTTCCCTGTTCCCGGAAGCGAGCACCTTTACCTTTGTCATGGTGCTGAGCATGGCTGCGATGGGAATGTATCAACTGGATTCCCGCGTGGATCTCAAAGATACGTTCTTTCGCCTGATGCCCTCCATGGCGCTGGGATTCGCGATCGTGACCCTGGTTTTTTATATTCTGCCGGATCTTTATCTGGGACGGGGGATTCTGGGGCTCGTGATGATGCTTGCTTTGGCGGCCATCCTGTTGACGCGCGCCGCTTTCCTGAAATGGTCCAGGCTGGGGATCCTGGAATCGCAGGCGATAGTTCTGGGTATCGGGGAAAAGGCAAAGGAATTCATCGAGCAGGTTAAAAATGATCCGCGCGGCAGAGGATTCAAAATTGTAGGATTTGTGCCGCTGGCGGACGAAGACCTGAAGGTTCCGTCCTCCGCCGTCCTCCCCAAGGGGTACTCGCTGATGACGCTCGTTAATCTGCACGGCGTCCGGGAAATCGTCATTGCCAAGCAGGAGCGTCGAGGCGGGTCATTTCCGATTCAGGATTTACTGGAATGCAAGCTGAACGGAATCAAGGTGACCGATGAAGCCGCGTTTTTCGAGCGCGAACGGGGGCAAATTCGCGTTAATTCCCTTTCCCCCAGCTGGCTGATCTTTGGCGGCGGATTCGATCAGAGTCTGCTGAGGTCCGGAATAAAGCGGGCTTTCGACCTGGCGGCCAGCGGAGTCCTCCTGATGGTCACGCTGCCCATAATGCTGATCACGGCCCTGTGTATTTTCTTTGAGGACCGGGGGCCTGTCTTCTACCGGCAGGAGCGGGTTGGAAAAGGTGGAAGAACGTTCATGGTTCTGAAGTTCCGCAGCATGGGAAACGATGCCGAGAAAAGCGGAAGACCGCAGTGGGCAACAACAGATGACCCACGAATAACGCGGGTAGGCCGAATCATCAGGAAATTGCGGATCGATGAGCTTCCCCAGATATTCAATGTCTTGAACGGCGAGATGAGTTTTGTCGGGCCTCGGCCGGAACGGCCCTATTTCGTAGATCAGCTTTGTGCTCAAATTCCCTATTACAATGTCAGGCATAGCATCAAGCCGGGAATAACCGGGTGGGCCCAGGTTCGCTATGGCTACGGGTCCTCGGTGGAGGATGCGGTCGAAAAGCTGCAGTATGACTTGTACTACGTCAAGAACCATAGCTTGTTTCTTGATGTCATCATTCTCATAGATACCGTTGAAGTGGTTGTGCTAGGCAAGGGCGGAAGATGATTTCCGGCGGCAAGCCATGCTGATCAGTATTGCGACGGCCAGTTACACCATAGCGGCAGTGGCATACTTGTTTCTGACGGTTTTGCTGCTGACAAGCTGGCGCGGCCGCCTGCATGGAATGGTGCTGCCAGTCGCATGTCTTCTTTCAGTAATATGGGCGGCTGCGCTTGCTTTCCAGGCTACCCAAACCGCCTCCCTCGGGGTTCTTCCGGATATTCTCGAAGTTCTCAGAAACGCTGGCTGGTCGGCTTTTCTTCTCGTGCTGCTAGGGCCCTACCATCAGTCGAGACCTGCCGACACCCGTAAGCTGAGGCCTGCTGTAGCCGCCATAGCAGTACTGTACGTTGCATGCCTGGCTCTGGCGATATACGCCAACTCGGGTTTTTACGCTCCGATACACCGGCCGGCCGAGGCGCTCAATAGCATTACCGGTAGTGTCGTGATGGCAATCCTGGGCATGATCCTCGTGGAGCAGTTGTACCGGAATACGCCAGCAAAACAGCGGTGGGGAATAAAGCTTGCATGCCTCGGCATAGGTGGTATTTTTGCATTCGATTTCTATTTATATAGCGAGGCGTTGCTGTTCAGATTCATCAATACTGAAATCTGGGCTGCGCGCGGCATAGTCAATGCGCTGGTGGTTCCGCTGGTAGCCGTGTCGGCCGCGCGAAATCCCCAGTGGTCTCTGGGCATTACGGTTTCGCGCCGCATCGTATTCTATTCCGTAGCGTTATTTGGCGCCGCTGCGTATCTGTTGGCGATGGCCGCCGCCGGCTACTACCTCCGTTTTTTCGGTGGAAGCTGGGGCACCGTCATGCAGGTGACGTTCCTGTTCGGAGCCCTGGTTTTGCTGCTGGCAGTTTTTTTTTCCGGAACGTTGCGTTCGTGGCTTAAGGTTTTCATCAGCAAGCACTTTTTCAGCTACAACTATGACTATAGGGAGGAATGGCTGCGTTTTACCCGTACCTTGTCGGAGGGAGAGCACGCACTGGGGGAGCGCGCCATCCAGGCTTTGGCGCAACTGGTCGAAAGTCCCGGCGGCGGTTTATGGATCAGGCAGGAGTCCGGCGATTTCGAACCCGTCACGCAATGGAACATGCCGGTTTCGGGCGGGCTTGAGCCAGCGGAAAGTGCGTTTTGTCAATTTTTGCGACAGAAGGAATGGGTCATCGAGTTACAGGAATACGCGACCATCCCCGAAAAGTACGATGGGCTTGTCCTGCCCTCCTGGCTGCAAGGTCTTTCCAAGGCCTGGCTGGTAATACCGCTGATTCAGCACCGGGACCTTTTTGGCTTCGTGGTCCTGGTGCAGCCGAGGAGCAAGGTGAAGCTGAACTGGGAAGTCAGTGATCTGCTCAAGGTTGCCGGCAACCAGGCAGCAAGTTACCTTGCCCAAAACGAAGCAGCCAATGCGCTCCTGGTGGCACGTCAGTTTGAATCCTTCAATCGCATGTCGACATTCGTGGTGCATGACTTGAAAAATCTGGTTTCCCAGTTGTCTCTCCTGTTGTCCAATGCGGAGAAGCATAAGAAAAATCCCGAATTCCAGGAAGATATGGTCGAGACCGTCTATCTTTCCGTTCAAAAAATGAAACGGATACTCGAGAAATTGCGGAGCGGCGGTTCGTCGGAGAAGCCCGCGCCGCTTCTTCTGGCGCCATTATTACGGGATGCGGTAAAGAGCAAATCCGTTACCGAACCGAAACCGGTGCTCGAAATAGAGGATACCGGCGTGACCGTATACGCCAACTCGGTGCGCCTGGAAAGAGTTGTGGGACACCTCATCCAGAATGCGATCGAGGCGACCGCCCGCACCGGCCAGGTAAGGGTTCTGTTGAAAAAAGAGAGGGACTTTGCGATGGTCGAAATAAAAGATACGGGTCATGGCATGAGTGAAGAATTTATTCGAGAGAGGCTCTTCAGGCCTTTCGAATCCACCAAATCGGCAGGCATGGGCATAGGTGTATTCGAAAGCAAGGAGTATGTATCCGAGCTGGGAGGCAAGCTGGAGGTTACCAGCAGCCTCCTGAGCGGTACGGTTTTTCGCGTGGCCCTGCCTCTTTATGCCGAGCAGCGTGCCGTAAAAGCAGTGCATATGAAATGAAAAGGTGTATCGGAGGAGTAACTATTCACAAGCTTTACAAATAACTGGAATTCTTGCGGCTTTTCCTGGCTTGGATGTTTAACCTAAGTCCGGCAGTTGACCGCTCATTTCCAGTTTAGAACTATGATCCACAAAGACTTTCCGAGGTACTTGACGTTCACCTGCATGGTGAATTTGCTACAGGTGGGTTGCGCGATTTTTGGGGCACATGGCTGTGTTGCAACTCCCTGGAATGGAATAGCCATTCCAGGGAGTTGCGTCTTGCCCTGCACTTCAAAAGCCGCATACTCCATCCAGTCCAACTGCCGGATTCAGGTTTGAAGGTATATAAAGGTATATGAGAGGAGTGGAAGTGAATCAGGAGAAAAGGAAGCTGTTGGTAATTGAAGACGATCCTGGGTTGCAAAAGCAATTGCGCTGGAGTTTCGACGCCTATGAAGTGCTGGTGGCGGCAGACCGCGAAAGTGCCCTTTCTCAAGTCAGGCGGCATGAGCCGGCCGTTATTACCATGGATCTCGGGCTTCCCCCCGATCCCGATGGGGCTTCCGAAGGGCTCGCAACACTGGAGCAAATACTCGAGCTTGCACCGGATACCAAGCTGATAGTTCTTACAGGGAATCAGGATCACGGGAACGCATTGAAGGCTATCGGTTTGGGCGCTTATGACTTTCATCAGAAGCCCTTTGACTCCGACATGCTGAGCCTGGTCGTGGAAAGGGCATTTTACGTTTATGCCTTGCAGCAGGAGAACCGCCGCTTATTGCAGACTCAGGCATACTCGCTCATTACGGGCATCATTACCCGGGACCCTGCATTGCTCAAGGTATGCCGCAGCGTCGAAAAGGTGGCGCCATCCGACGCAACCGTGATGCTGCTCGGGGAAAGCGGTACAGGCAAGGAAATTCTGGCTCGAGCGTTGCACCAGTCGAGTGCCAGGCAGGGAAAGCGTTTCATGGCCATCAATTGCGCCGCCATTCCCGAATCCTTGCTGGAAAGCGAACTGTTCGGGTATGAGAAGGGTGCGTATACCGGCGCGGCGAAGCAGACGCTGGGAAAAATCGAGCTTGCCGATGAAGGCACCTTTTTTCTTGATGAGGTGGGCGATCTGCCCATGGCATTACAGGCGAAATTGCTCCGATTCCTGCAGGAAAGAGTCATCGAGCGTATCGGAGGACGCAAGGAAATACCGGTGGATGTCCGTATCGTCTGTGCGACCCATCAGAACCTGAAGAAGTTGATTGAGGAGGGGCGCTTTCGCGAGGATCTCTATTATCGGCTCAGCGAGATCGTTATCACGATTCCCCCTTTGCGAGAACGGATCGGGGATGCTGCCTTGCTGGCGCATCACTTTAAAAACAAATTCTGTGCGCAGGAGAAACGCTCTTCCCTGAATTTCAGCCAGGAGGCAATTGCCGCGATCGAAGGCCATCCCTGGCCCGGCAACGTGCGGGAGATGGAGAACTGCATCAAGCGTGCGGTCATCATGGCGGATGGTCCCCTCATTACCGCCGAAGATCTCGGCTTGCAATCCGCCGCTACTCTGGCCGACCCCATCAACCTTAGGCAGATACGGGACAAGGCAGAGTACGACGCGCTCATGAAGGCACTGGCCCGAGTGGACGGAAATGTTGTCAAGGCGGCGGAGCTGCTCGGTGTGAGTCGGCCCACCATTTACGATTTGATGAACCGGCACGGGCTGAAATGAAGTTTCTTCCGGGCTATTTTTTCAGGACGACTAATTATTGCGTTGGAAGGCTACTTCAATGGTAAATCTTGTTCATGAGCTTATTTCCAGATCGGCGGAACGCTCTCCCGAAAAAGAAGCGCTGATATATCAGGGAAAACGGTTGACATACGAGGCATTGGCGTCAGAGGTGGAAAGCACGCGCGACGCCATGCTCGCGCTCGGGCTCGGTCGAGCGGAGCGTGTCGCCGTTTACCTGGAGAAACGACAGGAGGCGGTGATTTCGTTGTTTGCCGCGGCTGCCGCCGGAGGCGTTTTTGTTCCCGTCAATCCACTCCTGAAACCGGAGCAGGTGGTTTACATTCTCCGGGACTGCAATGTGAGAATCCTGGTAACCTCCCGTGAGCGGCTGCAGCTCCTGGCTCCCGTTTTGCCGCAATGCCATGATCTCCACGCAGTCATCGTGGTGAATTCCGAAGAAATAAGCCGCGGTCCTTCCGGACCGGACATCGTGTCGTGGGGGCAGGCACATGCGAGTGGGAAGGTCGAACCCCACCGCAGCATCGATAGCGATATGGCTGCCATTCTTTATACTTCGGGCAGCACTGGAAAACCAAAAGGTGTGATCCTTTCCCACCGCAACCTGGTGGCAGGAGCCATGAGCGTTGCCCAATACCTGAAGAATAGCCCCGATGATCGCATTCTTTCGGTATTGCCGCTCAGCTTCGACTACGGACTTAGCCAACTTACCACCGCCTTTCACGTGGGCGCCACCAACGTGCTGATGAACCATCTGCTTCCGCGAGACATCATCGCCGCCGTTGAAAAGGAAGGCATTACGGGGCTGGCTGCCGTGCCCCCGCTCTGGATTCAGCTTGCGCAGCTGAATTGGCCGGCTGGTCTTTCCTTGCGTTATATTACCAATTCAGGCGGAGCGATGCCTGGAGCAACCCTTGAATTGCTTCGCGCCAAGCTTTCGGCTACCGCGGTATTTCTCATGTACGGACTTACAGAGGCTTTTCGCTCGACCTATCTGCCTCCCGAAGAAGTGGCCAGGCGGCCAGATTCCATAGGCAAGGCGATTCCGAACGCGGAAGTGCTCGTGGTGCGCGAAGATGGCGTGCCTTGCGCGCCCGGCGAGCCAGGGGAACTGGTGCATCGGGGAGCGCTGGTTTCGATGGGATACTGGAATGACAGGGAAAAAACGCTGGCGCGCTTCAAGCCGGTTTCCTGTCTTCAACCAGGCTTGCCTCTTACCGAACTGGCGGTCTGGTCAGGCGATACTGTACGCATGGACGAAGAGGGTTTCCTGTATTTTATCGGCCGCCGGGATGAAATGATCAAGACTTCGGGCTATCGCGTCAGCCCAACCGAGGTCGAAGAGGTGATATATGCCACCGAATTGGTGGGCGAAGCCGCTGCAATCGGGATTCCTCATCCGGTGCTGGGGCAGGCGATTGTATTGGTCGTGACACCCAGAGCGGGAGCAACTCTTGATACCGAAGCGCTGATGGCCGCATGCAAACTCCAGCTTCCCGGATTCATGTTGCCAGGCCGGATCGACCTGCGCGAAGGAAGCTTGCCCAGGAATCCCAATGGCAAGATCGACCGCAAATCCCTTGCCCAGGAACTCGAGGGCGCTTTCATGGAAGTTGACGCATGAGTAATGTCCCTCCAAGGCACGCTCCGCTGGTCCAGTTTCCCGTTATTGACGACTGCCTCCAGGTCGGTGGCATTCCGCTCTCGCGCCTGGCTCAACGGATAGGCAGAACCCCGTTCTACGCTTACGACCGGGGAAAGATAACAGAACGAATTGCTTTGCTGCGCCGGCATCTGCCTGCCGAGATTCATCTTCACTATGCGATGAAGGCCAATCCCATGCCCGCAGTCGTTCAGCATATGGCAAGCCTGGTGGACGGCCTCGACGTGGCTTCCCTGGCCGAGATGAAGGTCGCTCTCGATACCCCTATGCCTCCCGGTCTTATCAGCTTTGCCGGACCGGGAAAGCGGGACGAGGAACTTTCCTGCGCCATCGCGGCGGGAATCGTCCTCAATATGGAATCGGAGCATGAAATGGAGCGGATCGCCGGGCTGGGAAATCTCCTCGGTATTTGTCCCAAGGTGGCGGTACGAGTAAATCCGGATTTCGAATTAAAATCCTCCAGTATGAAAATGGGGGGAGGCGCCAAGCAATTTGGCGTCGATGCAGAGCGCGTGCCTGCCCTGCTCGCCCGGATCGGCAGGCTTGGTCTCGATTTCCAGGGTTTCCATATTTTCAGCGGTTCACAAAATCTTAAAGTGACGGCTATCCAGGAGGCGCATGAAAAAACTCTGCAACTCGGCATGGAATTGGCCGAGCATGCGCCGGGGCCGGTTCGTTTGCTGAACATTGGCGGTGGTTTTGGCGTGCCTTATTTTCCCGGCGATCAAGCGCTGGACCTCGTTCCGGTAGGCGATAATCTGGGGCGCCTTATGGGCGAGGTAAATAGGCGCCTGCCGGAGGCTCGCGTGGTGATCGAGCTGGGACGCTATCTGGTGGCCGAGGCAGGCATCTATGTGTGCCGCGTATTGGAACGAAAGGAGTCGCGGGGCCAGATATTTCTGATTACGGATGGCGGGCTTCATCATCATCTGGCGGCATCGGGAAATTTTGGCCAGGTGATCCGCAAGAATTTTCCGGTTGCGGTTGGAAACAGGCTAAAAGGGCATGAACGCGAAACGGTTTCAGTGGTGGGACCGCTTTGCACGCCGCTTGATCTGCTGGCGGATCGAATGGAAATGGCCAGGGCGGAGGATGGTGATTTGATTGTCGTCTTTCAATCCGGTGCTTACGGACTTACAGCCAGCCCGACGGCGTTTCTGAGCCATCCCACGCCCGCAGAGGCGCTGGTCTGACATGGGAAGCGTTTAGCGAGGACTTGTTCAGGGTTTCCTTAGGAGCGGTTGGGACGCTTTTTTTGCGACGAGTTGTCATTTATTGTCATAAACAAGAATTAGAGTGAAGGTCATGGTTGAAAAAACAGGGAATTTATTTTGAGCGGGCTCTGCGGCTGGATAGGTTACGGGGATTCCGTCTCCGAAAACGGGGAGCTGATAAGGAAAATGGCTGCTCCCCTCGCCCGCTTCGACAAAAGCATTTTTCACGGCTCTGCAGGTAAAAATAGCGGTCTCGCAGTTTCTGCGAGCAGTGACCACGCCCATATTCATCAGGAAGAAGGAGTCTTTGTCGCGATCTGGGGAAAGCCGAGATTTCGCGAGCCTCGGCTGGCTGAGCTTTCCCGCGCCGTGGGATTGGCGAAAGCCCTGGAGGATCAATGGCGCGCAAAAGGCGAGCAGGTTTTTGAAGGCCTGGAAGGCGCTTTCGCATTATGCGTTTTGCGTGAGCGCGACGGTGGCAGCGAAGCGGTCCTGGCGACGGATAGGATGGGCACTTATCCGATTTCCTTCGATGCCGCCGATAAGCGGCTGATCTTTGGCTCGTCCGCCGATTCCATCCTCCTGCATCCAGCGGCCAACGGCCGGGTGTCTTCCCAGAGTCTGTACGACTATATCTATTTTCACATGGTTCCAGGCCCGGGATCGATCTATGAGGGGCAAAAGCGGCTTCTGCCGGGCGAATATCTCATCTATCGAAACGGACGGTCCGAGATACGCAGATACTGGGAAATGCATTTTCTGGAGAATGAGAAACGGCCCTTCCAGGAGCTCAAGCACGATTTTCTTGAGGTGTTGCACTCGAGCGTGCGTGAAGCCGTCGACGGCCAGCAGGTCGGCGCTTTTCTGAGCGGCGGTACGGACAGCTCGACTATCGCAGGTGTGCTGGGAGAGGTCACAGGCCAGCCGGCGCGTACTTACTCCATCGGTTTTGACGCATCCGGCTATGACGAAATGGAGTATGCCCGCATCGCGGCAAGGCACTTCTCCACTCGCCACCAGGAATATTACGTCACTCCTGATGACATCGTGGCCGCCATTCCCCAGGTTGCCGCGGTATTCGACCAGCCTTTCGGCAATTCCTCCGCGATTCCCACGTATTATTGTGCCCGTATGGCTCAGGCCGACGGCCTGAGCAGAATGCTTGGGGGTGATGGCGGAGACGAATTATTCGGTGGCAATGTCCGCTATGCCAAGCAGCATCTGTTTTCGCTATATGAACAAGCCCCTTCGCTCTTGCGAAGCGCGCTTATAGAGCCGCTTGTATTCGGTGTTCCCGGAGGCGGAGCTGTGCCGCTGATCCGCAAGGCGCGCAGCTACATCGAGCAGGCTTCCATTCCCATGCCTGCCCGCACGGAAACATATAATTTGCTGGATCACTATGGCCGTGAGGCCGTCTTCACCCCCGAATTTCTATCTGCCATAAACCTGAATTATCCGGCGAGCCTTCTCGATGAGACCTATCATCAGAACGGAGCTCGCAGCCTGATAAACAAGATGCTGGCCTTTGACAGAAAATTTACTCTTGCAGATAACGACCTGCCTAAAGTAGCCAAAGGTTGCGAATTGGCGGGAATCCAGGCAGTCTTTCCGCTTATCAGCGATGAAGTGGTGGCATTTTCCCTGCGCCTGGAGCCGCAGCTCAAGCTTAAGGGTACCAAGTTGCGTTATTTTTTCAAGGAAGCGCTGCGCGGGTTTCTTCCGGACGAAATCATCGCCAAGCAAAAACATGGCTTCGGGCTGCCTTTCGGAGTATGGTTGCGTCATCATAAGCCTTTGCAGGCGTTGGCCGCGGACAGCCTGAGCGATTTGCGCGCGCGAAATATCATACGCGGAGACTTCATAGAAAAGCTGCTGCGGCATCACCTGGACGAGCATGCGGGATATCACGGAACTATGGTGTGGGTATTGCTGATGCTGGAGCAATGGTTCAAGCAGCGTCAGGATTCCAGAAGCGCTACATAGCCTGCCTAGGCGTCATATCCTCGGCAAGCCCCCCTGCTGACACCGAAAAGAAAACCCGTCATGTGCATGGCATGGCCAACGGTTTGCCATGCTGTGAAAGCTGTTTCATCCTGAATCCGCTCTGTATTTCCTTCCAGAGACTTCCGCATGAAGCACTGGTGGCTGCTCATATTGCTGGTACTCCTGGTTGGCTTGTTTTTTGCGCTTGATCTCGAGCGTTTCCTCAGCCTGGATTCGCTCAAGGGCAGCCGAGACGAGTTGCAGCGCGCTTATGAGGCGCAGCCACTGCGCATGATCGGTTTTTATATGGCCACCTATATTCTGATCGCTGCACTTTCCCTGCCGGGATCAGCGGTCATGACCCTGGCAGGCGGGGCCGTTTTCGGGCTATGGGTCGGGGTTCCCGCCGCACTTTTCTCTGCCAGCATTGGCGCGATCCTGGCTTTCTGGCTGGCACGCTACGTGTTTCGGGATGCGGTGCAACGCCGCTTCGGCGATCGCATGGAAGTGATCAATGCCGGCATCGCGCGCGATGGAGCTATCTATCTTCTCACCTTGCGCCTCGTACCACTGTTTCCTTTTTTCATCATCAACCTGCTGATGGGGTTGACTGCCATTTCAACGGTCACGTTCTTCTGGACGAGTCTCTTCGGCATGCTGGCCGGCACCATGGTTTATGTGAATGCGGGCACTCAACTGGCGACGATTACCAGTATCTCCGATATTCTTTCCCCGGCAGTTATCGGATCGCTCGTCCTGCTTGCCGTATTTCCCTGGATAGCGCGAGGAACCGTGGGTCTGGCCAGAAGGAAGCGCACTGAGAGACGCTGACCAGGCCACGACGTTTTGATCGTAATCTGGTCGTCATAGACGCTGGTGGGCAGGGGTATCGAAAACCCCAAAGTTATCGTGGTTTTTCAATCGACTACATAAACAGATCGCCATGGACAGCATTAAAGTAAAGCTGTATAGTTGGCGGGCCTTTGCTCTGTGGAAGCTTTGTGGAGCATTCGGTTCTGCAAGGCATTCTTTAGGGCATCTCTAAGAATTCGAAATCGAAATCGCTCATCTTTCCTATGTTTTCCTTCCTGTTTCAAGATATGGCGCTGGCATGTCATGCGGCGGTGGGGAAGCGGGTATTGAACGGGATGGAGTGGGGCTGGGTTGATGGGCCGGGGTGAATTTTTAGAGATGCTCTTCAGAAAAGGGTGAGCAGTCGGCCATCGAACGCACGGGCGGATGGAGAGGCGCAGGCTATGCGCTGATGAATAAACATATATGGAGGGAAACATGAATAAAGTTGTTCAAGGGGCGCTCGGATTCGGGTTGCTATGCATGAGCGCGGTACCGGCAGTGGCGGCGACGAACGTATCCAAGTTGCCAGTGGTGACCCAGGAGCTGGTTGCGCCGCCTTTCGTGCCCAAGCACGACCAGGTTGCCAAGGGAGGCCCCAAGATAGTCAAGGTGCGCATGGAAACCATAGAAAAGCTGGTGCAGATTGCGCCGGACGGCACCAAGATGTGGGCCCTGACCTTCAATGGCACGGTACCTGGTCCGCTGATCGTGGTGCACGAGGGTGACTATGTGGAACTGACCCTGGTCAACCCCAAGACCAGCACCATGTCGCACAACGTGGACTTTCATGCATCGACTGGGGCGCTGGGCGGAGCCGGCCTGACCCTGGTGGCCCCGGGCGAGGACGTGGTGCTGCGCTGGAAGGCGGTCAAGGCGGGAGTGTTCGTGTACCACTGCGCTCCTGGCGGGACCATGATTCCGTTCCACGTCATCTCGGGCATGAACGGCGCCGTCATGGTGCTGCCGCGCGATGGCCTGAAGGATGCCAAGGGCAAGCCGGTGCGCTATGACCGTGCCTACTACATCGGCGAGCAGGACCTGTATCTGCCCAAGGGTGCCGATGGCAAGTACAAGACCTATGGCTCCCCAGCCGAGGGCATGCATGAGATGCTTGAACTGTCCAAGGGACTGATCCCCTCCCACGTGGTCTTCAATGGCGCGGTCGGCGCCTTGACCGGAGACAATGCGCTCAAGGCCAAGGTAGGCGAGAAGGTGCTGTTCATCCATAGCCAGGCCAACCGCGATACCCGCCCCCACCTGATTGGCGGCCATGGCGACCTGGTATGGCAAGGGGGTAAATTCAGCGATCCTCCCATACAAGGACAGGAAACCTGGTTCATCCCCGGTGGCGGTTCTGGCGTGGCCCTGTATGACTTCAAGCAGCCGGGACTCTATGTATACCTGAACCACAACCTGATCGATGCAGTGTTGCTGGGTGCTGCGGCCCACATGAACGTCGAGGGCAAATGGAATGACGATCTCATGATACAGCTCAAGAAACCCAACGAAAATTCCACCCCGGCCATGGATCACTAAAATCCACAAGCCTCAATAGCTCTACAACAAAGCGGCTTCAACATGGCGTTGAAGCCGCTTTTTTAAGCGTTGTTTAGCCGATAGCTCCTGTCAGGGCGATATTTGAGAGTGTTTTCCGCAATTTCCGGGCACCCGGCAGCAATTTTGGCAGCAATTTTATTCGTCAACATTCTTGACAGTCTGGGATGGAGAGGATAGGCTAGGCGGCGTTTTGAGGGTGGCCCTTGGAGCATTGGGGGTATAGCTGAAAAAAGGTGTATGTAGAAAGGTCTGTATGGAAAGGTGTATGTAGAAAGGCGTAAAAAGGCGGACCGGATGACGGGAGAGGAATGACGGCTAGGCGGGCATGGGGACAAGTCATGCGGCTGGAAGCGGCCAGGACTGATCATTCGAGTACAGAAGAGTACAAAAAAATTTCATGGAACAAAGGAGAGAGCGATGGGAGCCGAGTATTGGCTGAGGGTATGTAAGGGAGCGGTGGGGATAGGGGTAGGGTTGATGTTGGCGTCGGGAGCGCAGGCGAATTTTCCGAGCGTACCGAAGGAGACCTACAAAGCGCTGAATCTGGAACAGAGCGCATCGCCCAAGCAACTGCACGAAGCGGTGACCAAGCGCTACAAGGACCCTGAGCAAGGAGCGGGGAGAGGGACGCTGGCCAAATACTGGGAGCCGATACCCATGAGCATGTATTTTGACCCGGCCTCCTACTACAAGCCGCCGACCTCCATGAAAGAAGTGGCCGAGCGGCAGGAATGCGTCAAATGCCACACGGACGAATCGCCGATATGGGTGAATGCCTGGAAGAAGAGCACGCACGCCAACCTGGACAAGGTCAGGAACCTAAAGCCCAGCGACCCCACCTACTACAAGAAAGCCAAGCTGGAAGACGTTGAGAAGAACCTGCGCTCCATGGGGCGGCTGGGAGCCAATGAAAAGCTCAAGGAAGTTGGCTGCATCGACTGTCACGTCGACATCAACACCAAGAAGAAAGCCGACCACATGAAGGACCTGCGCATGCCCACGGCGGACGTATGCGGCACCTGCCACCTGCAGGAATTTGCCGAGCGCGAATCCGAGCGCGACACCCTCGTCTGGCCCAACAAGCAATGGCCGCAAGGGCGCCCCTCGCACGCACTGGACTGGAAAGCCAACGTTGAAGTTGCCGTATTTGCCGCCATGCCCCAGCGCGAGATCGCCGAAGGCTGCAGCATGTGCCACACCAACCAGAACAAATGCGACTCCTGCCACACCCGTCACGAATTCTCCGTAGCCGAATCGCGCAAACCCGAAGCGTGCGCCACCTGCCACAGCGGCGTGGACCACAACAACTGGGAAGCGTACTCCATGAGCAAGCACGGCAAGATCGTCTCCATGATGGGCGACAAATGGAACTGGGAAGCGCCGCTCAAGGACGCCTACAGCAAAGGCGGACAGACCGCCCCCACCTGTGCCGGCTGCCACTTTGAATACGAAGGCAAATACAGCCACAACGTCGTGAGGAAGATCCGCTGGGCCAACTACCCGGCTGTTCCTGGCATAGCCGAGAACATCAACAGCGAATGGTCCGAAGCCCGGCTGGACTCCTGGGTCAAGACCTGCACCCAGTGCCACAGCGAGCGTTTTGCCCGCTCCTACCTGGAATTCATGGACAAAGGCACCCTGCACGGCATCGCCAAATTCAAGGAAGCGCACGGTGTAGCCGAGAAGCTCTACAAGGAAGGACTGCTCACCGGACAGAAGACCAACCGGCCGCTGCCGCTGCCGCCTGACAAGGAAATGTTCGCAGGCTTCACCCAGCTCTACTGGTCCAAGGACAACAACCCTGCCGCCATCGAACTCAAGGTGCTGGAAATGGGAGAAAACGACCTGCCCAAGCTGCACGTAGGACTGGCGCACGTCAACCCGGGCGGCTGGACCTACACCGAAGGCTGGGGCCCCATGAACCGCGCCTACGTCGAAGTCATGGACGAGAACACCAAGATCCGTGAAATGGCCGCCCTGCAGGCCCGGGTAGCCAAGATGGAAAAAGGCCGCACCAGCTTCCTCGACCTCGATGGCAACAGCGAGAAGCTCTCCCTGGGCGGCCTGGGCGGGGGCATGCTGCTGGCTGGCACCCTGGCCCTGGCGGGATGGCGCCGGCGCGAAAGAAGCGAGCGCCAGTAAAGCTTGGCCATCTCCACCGGCACCCCCTCCCCGAGCGCTGACCGAAGCACGGCGCGCCCGGGGAACAAACTCCTCCCGTCACTGGGCATCCTCCTGGTGGCGGGAGGCGTGTTTTTGCTTGCCTGGTTTGCCTGGCTCTGGTTCAATCCCCCACCCGCCCCCTACCGCTACCAACTGGTGCAGGAAGGCAATGCCGACACCTTCAGCCAGCTGGGACTGGAAGCCTGGCCCGACCTTGCCATCGCCCAGTACGAAATCCGCACCGAAGGCGTGGACCAGCCTTTAGCCATCCTCCACACCGCGCGCCAGGGCGCCACCCCGCCTGTCATGCTCGACTGGGAAAACCGCACCAGCGAACTGCTCCTGTCCACCGACAGCAAGCTCTCCGAACTCATCACCCTGGCTGCCGCCATCGGCAAGCATGCCCCCAGGGACGCCCTCATCCTCGGCTGGTGGGACACCTCCCGCCAGATCCGCCTCCTGGCCGGGCGCGACACCCTGTTCACCTCCCACCTGGGCGAACCCCTCATCATTCCCGCCCACTGGCAAAACCGCGGCGACAGCATCCGCCAATACGAAGACAGCTTCTGGGGTGGCGCCCCCGACGCGCAACAGCAGCGCCAGTTCCAGCGCTTTGCCGACGCCCTGCTGGCCGCCCCCGAAAAAGGCGCCGCACAGCTGCGCGAGCTCGCGGGTGAACGCGAAGCCTACCTTGTCATCCACGTCACCGACCTCTACAAGCTGGGGCTGTTGCGGCCCCAGCAATTCGACATCACCTACAAGAACTTCCCCATGGAAGGCAACATGCACGGCCTCATCGGCTACCTCAAGAACTGGATGCAGGGCAACGGCTTTCACACCTACACCCTGCAATCCATCTCTGACAAGATGGTGCGCGGCTACTTCCTGCGCGACGACCAGAGCAGCCAGACCCTGATCGCCCAGATGCTGCCCTTCACCGAAACCATGCCCCTGGAACTGACCGCCCTGCAGCTCATCTACCAGCAAGGCGGTTACTGGGTCTACCAGATCCCCGGGGCCAGGCCTGCAGCTGATGCAGCCAGTGCAACCCCTGCAACCCCTGTCCCGGCTGCTCCTGAAAGCTGAACCCCTGGCAAGGTTTGATCCCTGGCAGACCTCCCCTGCTGCAAGATGCGTCCCCATGCAGCACCCCTTGTGCTCGACCGCAAGGCACGTGCTGCCGGGATGACAAGCGGCTTTGGGCTTTGCGCCCGATGCGTTCCTGCGCTGCCCGACCCCGCCATAGAGAGAGCCCCTCATGCCTGGCTACCGGCTTTGGCGGACGCGGTACCATGGTACCAGAAAGAGTGATGGTACTGGTGCTACCCGTTTGGATAAACCAGCGATACAGTATGGGAATAAAGGCAGGAATCCCGAAATGAAATCCCTGTGGGGATTGCTGGATATCCTGATAAGAGACGGATAATTCACGGATACGAACAGATCTTCATTCCCGAATAAAAAAGGAGAAACCATGCGCCCCCTGACATTTGCACTTGCCGCGGCAGCCATGCTGGCGGTATTCGCGGGCAGTGCCACCGCCCAATCATTCGAAGGCCGCAAGAAATGCAGTTCCTGTCACAAGAGCCAGGCGCAATCCTGGGGCGAGACCGCCCACGCCAAGGCCATGGACTCGCTCAAGCCCAACACCAAGGCTGAAGCCAAGAAGAAAGCCAAGCTCGATCCCAAGAAAGACTACACCAAGGACAAGGACTGCGTGGGCTGCCACGTGGACGGCTGGGGCAAGGAAGGCGGCTACACCATCGAGGACCCCAGCAAATTCACCACTGGCGTAGGCTGCGAATCCTGCCACGGCCCCGGCTCCAAGTATCGCGGCATGCACCGCAAGGCGGGGGCGGCGTATGAAAAATCCAAGAAGACCGCCCCGCGCCAGAGCCTGGCCGATGCCGGGCAGGACTTCAAGTTCGAGGAATCCTGCAACGCCTGCCACCTGAACTACAAGGGCTCGCCGTGGAAGGGGGCCAAGGAACCCTACACCCCGTTCACCCCTGAAGTGGACAAGAAATACACCTTCGACTTCGACAAATACGTCAAGGACACCAAGGCCATGCACGAGCACTACAAGCTGGACGGCACCTTCGAGGGCGATCCCAAGTTCAAGTACCATGACGACTTCCAGTCCAAGGCCAAAGTCGGCGAGAAATCGGGCACGGAAGACTGATGGCCGGGGCGCGCACAGGCACCCTGCTTGGGGGTGTATTACTGGGGATCGTCATGGTGGCGGTGGTATTCGGCGGCGAGGCCGCCGTCTCCACCACTGAATTCTGCACCAGCTGCCATTCGATGTCCTATCCGGCCGAAGAGCTCAAGAGCTCCTCCCACTATGGAGCGCTGGGTGCCAATCCCGGGTGCAAGGACTGCCACATCCCGCAGGGGTTCAAGAACTTCCACCTGGCTGTGGCCACGCACGTGGTCGATGGTGCGCGCGAGTTGTACCTGGAATATGCCAACGACTACTCCACCCTGGAGAAATTCAACGAGCGCAGGCTCATCATGGCGCACGATGCGCGCATGAACCTCAAGAAATGGGACAGCAGGACCTGCCGCGAATGCCACAAGAACCCGCAGCCGCCGGGGGGCGATGCCAAGGCGGCGCACAAGAAGATGGAGACCGAGGGGGCAACCTGCATCGACTGCCACCAGAACCTGGTGCACAAGGAAGTGGCCGAGACCGACCTCAATGCCAGCCTCAAGGAAGGCAAAATGGTCCTGAAACCCGAGAAAAAAGATAAGGACGACGAAGAGGAGGAGGAATAGAAGACGGCTCCGTCTTCATCCCCGAAGGCCCAATCTCTCAGGGCCCAATCTCTCAGCTTTGCATGCCGCTGTCCGGCAGCCCGCCGGAACAGCGGTTTTGTCATGTAGGAGGGAAGACCGCCATGGCATCTCGCGATAGCGAAAAAACGCGGTTCGCCATGCCTACCGGCTATCCGTTATAATGTTTCTTTCCTTCTGCCCTTGAAAGCAGGATAAAAGCAGAAAACAAACCAATCGATGCTGCGTCATTTCCCACCCGTCAACGCCACCGCTGCCCACCGATTGCGCGATTACTTTATCGCGTCCCTTACTTTTATTTGTGTCGCCATCAGTCTTAATATAGACGCTAGCGGAAGCCTGGAGCAGCAAAATACCATGGGGCTCATTGCGTGGACATTCCTCGTTGCGTTATTATATGGCGAAAATAAAGAAGTAAGGATGCAGGTAATCATTGCGGTGGCTTTCGCCACGCTCGGCGAGCATTTTGCCTCCATCTACATGGGTGGATATACTTACCGGTTTGGAAACGTCCCAGCCTATGTTCCGCCGGGCCACGGCATGGTTTATCTGACAGCTGTGGCTCTGGCTCGTTCCGGCCTATTTCAAAAATATGCTCGAAGTATCGCTTTTTTTGTCGTGCTGGTATGCGGAACGTGGTCTGCCTGGGGAATCAGCGGTTATCCTGAACAGGGTGATCAGGTCGGCGCGCTACTATTCTGCGTTTTCCTCATTTATCTATTCAAAGGCCGCTCGCCCATGGTTTATCTCGCGGCATTTTTTATCACTACGTGGCTGGAGCTGATAGGAACGGCGGCAGGAACCTGGAAATGGGCAACGATAGAGCCCGTAATGAGTTTGTCCCAGGGAAATCCGCCTAGCGGAGTTGCGGCATGGTACTGTCTCGTCGATGCGGTCGCGATCGGTGGCGCGGCACCGTTATTACGGCTTATGCAAAGAGGCGGCGACTGGATAAGGATCGATAAAATAGACAAAAAGATACACCAGAGAGAGATACATCAGAGAGTCAGAAATGACTAGGCAGCTTGCGAATAGCAATAGTATTACCGGCGTCGAATTAATCCGGAAAGCAGCCCGGCTGCCGAAATCTGAACCACGCTGAACTACAATATGGAACGCTGATTCCAAAAACCACTCTTACCTACTATATAATGTCCGATCATAGTTTGTACAAACGTATGGCTACAGCCGCAGCCGACCGCCATTCTTCTTGCAAATCCCTATTCCTTTCTCGTTAATCAATCAGCTATGCTACCCGGGCCGCTGTCCAATATACCGGTTGGTGGCATAGGGTAAGATCATGTCGTTCGCTCAACTCAATTTATCCACAGAAATTCTCAAAGCCGTTTCCGATCAAGGGTATACCGAGCCTACTCCGATACAGGCCCAGGCAATTCCACCAATACTCGCCGGAAAAGACCTGATGGGCGCTGCGCAAACAGGTACCGGAAAGACGGCCGGCTTCACCTTGCCAATGCTGGGCCGTTTGCAGCCATATGCCAACACGAGCATGTCGCCCGCCCGCCATCCCGTTCGCGCATTGATACTGGTGCCCACCCGTGAACTCGCGGTGCAGGTATATGAAAGTGTCAAAACCTACGGCAAGTATTTAGCTCTCAAATGCACGACCGTGTACGGCGGTGTCGACATGGCGCCACAGGTCAAGGACTTGCGTGCAGGGGTGGAGATTCTTGTGGCAACTCCAGGCCGCCTGCTGGATCATGTCGAGCAGAAAACGATGAGCCTTTCCAAAGTTGAAATATTGGTGCTGGATGAGGCCGACCGGATGCTGGACATGGGGTTTCTGCCTGATATCAAGCGCATCATAGCGATGATACCGCCACAACGGCAAAGCCTCCTGTTTTCCGCCACTTTTTCCGAGGACATCAAAAAACTCGCGAACAAGCTGTTGAAAGAGCCTGCGTTGATCGAGGTCGCGAGGCGCAACTCGATAACTGACCTGATCACCCATGTGGTGTATCAAGTCGCGCGTGATCGCAAGCGCGAGTTGCTGACGCACCTGATCAAATCCCATGATTTGAAGCAGGTTTTGATATTCGTCCGAACCAAGCATGGCGCAAGCCGTCTTGCCCAGCAGCTCGAAAAAGATCATATCAGCGCTACCGCCATCCATGGCGACAAGACGCAACCTCAACGTATCCAGGCACTGACCGATTTCAAGGAAGGCAGGGTACGCGCACTCGTGGCTACCGATGTTGCCGCACGCGGACTGGACATCGAAGATCTTCCGTATGTAGTGAATTTCGAACTGCCGACCACGCCCGAGGACTACATTCATCGTATTGGGCGAACTGGCAGAGCCGGCACGAAAGGAAACGCAATTTCCCTGGCATCAGAGGATGAAGGGGAGTTGCTTGAAGGTATCGAGAGGCTCCTGAAATTCAAGCTGAAAATGGAACGGATCACCGGATTCGAGCAAGAGGCCCCTCCGGATGGCGATGTTTCGCCGAGCAACCGCAGGCGCGGCGAACGCAGCGATGAAGTGCAAGAGTTTAAAAGTCGGCAGGCAAAATCGTCCGCGGAACGAGCTCCCGAGGCACTATCCGGCTCCCGCCGCAGCGAGTCGAAGAGTTACAAGGGTTCAAAGACTTTTTCTGACTCGGGACGGAGGCAGGGCGGGCGATCCAAAATTCCGGAAGACCCTCTCTTCAGCCAGCCTTATATTCCTTCAGGGCCGGTACCGGATAGCGCCACGACGCAGTCGCGGGAAACCGCAGCATCGGCGGCTTCCGCCCATAAGTCACCCGATCACTTACGCAACCAGCAGCAAAGCAAGGGGGTAGCCGCCCTGTTCATGCCACCCGCACGACTCAAGCACGGCAAGGACGCGTAACGATGACAGCGCTATCCATCTCCGGTACTATTTCCCGGAACCCAGGAAAGCATACATGGGAAATCGTCTGACCAGGATCTACACACGCACCGGAGACGACGGTACCACGGGGCTGGGGGATGGGAGCCGGTGCGGAAAGGAAAGCCCGCGCATCGAGGCTATCGGTGCCGTGGACGAGCTGAACAGCAGTATCGGCGTATTGCTTGCCGAGGATCTCGACGATGTGTTGCGCCGACGACTGGAAGATATACAGAACGACTTGTTCGATCTCGGAGGAGACCTTAGCATACCCAGCCGCCTGACCATGAGCGAGCCGCAAGTTGGGCGCCTGGAACAGCAACTGGATGAGTATAACAACAGCCTGAGCGCGTTAAGGGAATTCATACTCCCGGGCGGCGCTCGCCCGGCGGCCCTGTGCCATGCCGCACGGGCGGTGTGTCGCCGTGCAGAACGACGCCTCGTCAGCTTAGGCAGAGACGAAGCGGTACCTTCCACTCACCTGCGATATCTCAACCGTTTATCCGATCTGTTGTTCGTGCTGTGCAGGGTTCTGAATCGGCAACACGGCGTAGCGGATGTATTATGGCGGCCCGGAAAGACCAGGACCAGGGACTCGGCATAAAATTCAGCCGTTACTTTTTTTGCGGTTCGCTTCCCGGTGTAGCCTCGTTCTGGCGAAAGCTCTGCAGTATCAACAGCATCGCTCCAACAAAAATACCGGAATCCGCGACGTTGAAAGCGGGCCAATGATAGGTTCCGATATAAAAATCAAGGAAATCGACTACGTGTCCGAGCGTTATGCGATCCCACAAATTACCCAGCGCCCCGCCCAATATCAGGCTAAGCGCAATACAGAATAATCTATCCGCTTCATGCTTTCGAAGAAGATAAATGATCAGGATGGAAGCCCCGCCGGCGATACCGCTGAAGAACCAGCGTTGCCAGCCCGCGGCATCGCTCAGGAAGCTGAAAGCCGCGCCCGCGTTATACGTCAGCACCAGGTTGAAAAAAGATGTAACCGGAATCTGCTCTCCAAAAGACAGCCCGGATTCCACCCAGCGCTTGGTCACAAAATCCAGCGCCAGCACTGCCAGGGCCAGCATCAAGCTTACCCATAGTTTCATTGCGCTTCGCATGCCGGAATGGGAATGGCGAATTCAGGCATATCTTCGCGCCTCCCCGGCCCCAAAAAGATTGGCAACACAGCGGCCGCACAGGGTGGGATGGCCATGATCCTCGCCCACGTCCTCGCGATAATGCCAGCAACGCTCGCACTTGGGGGATGCGCTCGGCGTCACGCGGATGGTCATATTTTCGCCAGCGCCAGCGCGTGTCACGCATGCCTCCGATGTGACGAGTATCAGCCGCAGGTCGTCTCCCAGCGAATCAAGAAGATCAAGATCGTCGCCAGCAGCGCGTATCTCCACCCTGGCTGCAAGGGAGGATCCAATCTCTCCGGCGGCACGTACCTCTTCCAGCTTTCCTTGCACATCAGAGCGCAGTTCGCGCAGACGGGACCACCGGTGTATCAGCATGTCTTCGTCGTCCTGCGTGGGGAGCGCGTGCCACGTATGCACGAATATGCTGTCATCGCTGTTTCCCTCCAGATGCTGCCATACTTCTTCGGTCGTAAAACTGATGATCGGTGCAAATAACCGCACCAGGCTGTGAGCCAACTGGTAGAGTGCATTCTGCGCCGAGCGGCGGGGAAGGCCTTCAGCAGCGGAGGTATAAAGTCGATCCTTGAGGATATCAAGATAAAAACCGCCGAGATCTTCAGAACAGAAATTATGCAGCCGGTGAACGATCAAGTGAAATTCGTTGCGCTCATAGGCCTGGGTAACATCGTTTTGAAGTGACCGTGTGAACGCCAGTATGTAGCGATCGATTTCAAGCCATTCCTCTATCGCCACGGCATCATGCGCAGGATCGAAATCCGCGAGGTTGGCCAGAAGAAATCGCAGGGTGTTGCGAATGCGCCGATAGCTCTCCACCACCCGCTTCAGGATCTCGTCTGAAATCGAAAGCTCGCCGGAATAATCGGTCGAGGCCACCCATAGACGGAGAATATCCGCTCCGTAGGTATCCATCACCTTTTGCGGCGCGATGACATTCTCCCGGGATTTGCTCATCTTGTGTCCATGCCCATCCACCACGAATCCGTGCGTGAGCAATGCATGGTATGGGGCACGGCCATCAATTGCACAGCCGGTCAGCAGGGATGATTGAAACCAGCCTCGATGCTGGTCCGAGCCTTCCAGATAAAGATCCGCTGGATATTCAAGCCGTGGATCAGATTTGAGAACGGTATCATGCGTTGTACCAGAATCGAACCAGACATCGAGCGTATCCTGAAGCTTTTTATAGCTCGCTGCCTCGCTACCCAGCAGCTCCGATGCATCCAGGCTAAACCATGCTTCGATGCCTTCCTGCTCCACTCGCCGTGCCACTTGTTCCAGGAGGCCCATCGTATCGGGATGAGGTTCGTGGGTTTGTTTGTCAACGAAGAGCGCCATGGGTACTCCCCAGTTGCGCTGGCGGGAAATGCACCAGTCCGGTCGATTTCCCACCATGGCTTCCAGCCGTGCTTTTCCCCATGAAGGAAAAAAGGATGTATTGGCCACTGCGGTCATTGCCGTTTCCCGCAGCGTTTTCCCCATGTCATCCTGCCGTTCAGCTTCCACTACGTTATCCATGGAAATAAACCACTGAGGCGTCGCCCGGAAGATAATCGGCGTCCTGTGCCGCCAGCAATGCGGATAGCTGTGCCGAAGCTGCTCTGCTTTCAGCAACAGTTGCCGTTTCAGGAGCTCCTGCATTACCACATCGTTTGCTTGCCATACCGACAGACCCCCCACCAGCGGGATTCGGGAAAAAAACCGGCCGTCATCGTCCACCGGATTGTCTACCGGCAAACCGTACTTCTGGCCCACGATATAATCATCGACGCCGTGCGCCGGAGCGGTATGGACAGCCCCCGTGCCAGCGTCCATCGTCACATGGGCCCCAAGAATGATAGGGACTTGCCGCTCATAAAGCGGGTGCTGCAGCAGAAGATGCTCCAGTGCCCTGCCCTTTTGCCTCGCTACGATAATGGCTGAATTCACCCCATAGCGCTTCAGCGAGCCCTCCGCCAGGGATTCCGCAAGCAGCAGATATTCGGCGCCTACGTCCATCACTACATAGTCCTCATCCGGATTCAGGCTTACAGCCTGGTTGGCGGGAAGAGTCCACGGCGTGGTGGTCCAGATAACCACCGAAACCGGCTTATTGGCACGGGGCCGGGATGAAGGGGCATCGTCCGGCAAGCCATTGTCCGGCAGGCTCGTTACGCGCTTCCAGAATGAATCAGGATCGACTATTCTGAATTTCACGTCGATCGCGGGCGATGTTCTGTCCTCATATTCCACCTCCGCTTCCGCTAGGGCGGAGCGGCAATCCAGGCACCAATTCACAGGCTTCTGCCCTTGATACAGATAGCCCGCTTGGTAGATTTTTCCCAGCGCGCGAATGATCCCCGCCTCGGTAGCGTAGTTCATGGTCAGGTAAGGATGATCCCAATCGCCGAGCACCCCAAGACGAATGAAATCCGCCTTCTGGCGCTCCACCTGCTGCTGCGCAAAAGCACGGCACAACTTCCGAACCTTATCCGCCGCCAGGTTTTTGCCATGCTTCTTTTCGATCTGGTGTTCTATCGGCAAACCATGGCAATCCCAGCCCGGCACATAAGGGGCGTCGAATCCGGCGAGCGTCCTGGACTTCACGACAATATCCTTGAGGATCTTGTTGACGGCATGGCCGATATGTATATCCCCATTCGCATAGGGTGGTCCATCATGCAGTATGAATCTCGGGCGGCCTTTGCACACCTCGCGGATCTTCTGGTACAGCTTCCTGTCCTGCCATGCCTTGAGCATGAGAGGCTCGCGCCTGGCAAGGTCGCCGCGCATGGGAAAAGGCGTATCAGGAAGATTCAATGTTTTTTTATAGTCGGTCATGGAGAATAAAGGCGTCAGTTTGATCCGGCGGGAAATGGCACGGAAGCGTCAGGAAAATATGACGAGAAATAGATTCTCGCGCAAGTTACATCCTTTTTTATTTGCTGGACGAGTGTTTCCAGATCGGCATATTTCTGCTCGTCTCGCAGCTTGCGCAGAAAATGCACCCGTAAATGACGGCCGTAGATTTCCTGGTTGAAATCCAGCAGGTAAACTTCCAGCACCGGCTCACCTTGATCATGCACCGTAGGGCGGACGCCGAGGCTTGCCACGCCCTGAATACGCTTCTGCGAAACAAGCGGGGCAACGCCCTCCTCCAGTTCAGCCTCTACCACAAAAATGCCCGATAAAGGCGGCCGGTTATGCTTCAACTGAATGTTGGCAGTGGGGAAACCGATCTTCCTTCCCAGTTTATTGCCTGCCACGACACGGCCGCTGATACTATAGTAACGGCCCAGCAAATGCCTGACCAGATCCAGATCGCCCGCGGCAAGCGCGTCGCGAACCACGGTACTCGAAATTCTCATGCCATTCAAGGTGTAGCCCGGCATTTCCTCGACTTCGAAGCCGCATTTCAGGGAGAATGCCGACAGCATGGAAAAATCGCCAGCCCGCCGTGCGCCAAAGCGAAAGTCGTCCCCTACCAGAACCCAGCGCACCGCCAGCCCCTGTTGCAGAATGCGAACGATGAAATCTTTGGCGCTGATTCTGGCGAAGTCGAAATTGAAGCGGCATATCTGTACGCGTTCTATTCCAGCCGCCGCCAGCAATTCGAGCTTCTCCCGCAAGCTGGTAAGCCGTGTGGGCGCACGATCGGGAGCGAAAAACTCCCTCGGATGCGGCTCAAAAATCATAACGCAGGTGACAAGGCCATGCCGCTTCGCAGCCTCTTTCAGGCGTGCGATCATAGCCTGATGGCCCAGGTGCACCCCATCGAAATTTCCGATGGTCAGCGCTACAGGAACTTTTGCCTGAACCGGGATACCTCGACAAACGAGCATGGCGTGCCGCTAAAATACTGAATTGTAGCGCGTTTCAGGCTACCTGGTCTAGGGAGTGTGATCCGTCGTGGAAGCGCCGGTTAATCCTCTTTCATAAAGCAAAAAACTTCATCCCGCATTTAATCCCGTTTGCTATGACATTTCCATTCCGGTACGCTTTCCGCAGCATACGATAACGCATGTTGTCGCCATCGAAGGCGATAAATGCGCCGTATTCCAATGAGTTTGGCCCTGTGCTAGAATCTGGCACGCACAAGGTCCCGGTTTCCATGTGGTTGTATCGCAGCATGGTGAGTGCTTCAAAATGCCAGGTAGAGCAGAGGATTGGCAACGCGCCTCGACATGCATCATGGAGAGGCTTGTTGTAGTGAAGGCTAACATGGCCTGGGGGTTTTGGGCATGTTAAGCCCAGGCGCAAGCCGGGCGGCCGGAGCTAAAATCCTTGTGTCGCAATATTGTAGTGAATAGAATACTTCAAAAGGCCAAGTAGCTCAGTCGGTAGAGCAGAGGACTGAAAATCCTTGTGTCGGTGGTTCGATTCCGCCCTTGGCCACCAAATGACTGTTTTATCCCATTCAAAGAAGTCCACGAAACCCGCTTAAATCTTATCGATTAGCGGGTTTTTGTTTTACACCATCCATTGCAATCAACCTAATATTGTTGGTATATGTTGGTATATGTTGGTATATGTTGGTATATGTTGGTATATGTTGGTATATGTTGGTATATTTAAGCTGCTGATACCAACATTTGGAAATTGATACCAAAAAACATGCCATTGGTGGTCAAGCCGGATCATCGTCGCTGATCGAGAACTACATGGGTTTCCCTGGGGGGATACCCGGCGCCGAGTTGTGCGAACTTGGCCGGCAACAGGCAGTTAGTTTCGGTGTCGAGATCCTGATGATGCGCGAAGGTATCAAGGCCCAGTTTCAGAACGGCAAGATCATCGCCGACTTGGCCGATGGGTCGAAAATGATCGCGCGCACGAACATCTGCGCGACAGGAGTTGAATGGCGCCGACTGGGCCTCCCGAATGAGGCACGCTATCTCGGTCGAGGCTTCTACTATGGAGCAGGCATGAGCGAGGCGCCGCTCTGTCGAAACCAGCAAGTATTCGTCCTCGGCGGCGCCAATTCCGCCGGTCAGGCCGCGATGTACCTCTCGGAATATGCCGACAAAGTGACGATACTGGTGCGCGGACCCACCTTCAAAGGTGCCATGTCCAGTTATCTCTCTCACCGCATTCTCACGCATCCAAAGATCGAGGTGCGGTTCAAGACCAAAGTCACTGAACTGAAGGGCGATAATGGACTTGCGCGGATAGCGCTCACGGATGTCAATACGGAGGCGACGAAATGGGTTGACGCCTCACGGCTGTTCGTTTGCATCGGCGGTGCGCCAAACACAGAATGGGCCAGGGACACACCGATCATGCGAGATACGTCAGGTTTTCTGATCACTGGGGCAGATCTGCTGGAGAGCGGTCTGATGCCCAAATCCTGGCCGCTCAAACGGCAACCGTATCATCTCGAAACCTCGGTGCCGGGTTCCATCGCGGTCGGGGACGTGCGTGCGGGATCGGTCAAACGCCTGGCAACCGCAATCGGCGAGGGGAGCATGGCGATCACGTTCGTTCATAAGCATTTGCGGGAGGCAACCTGAAAGCCCGTTCCATGTCATGTCTAGGTGTAGTTTCTCACCACGCCTCCAGTCTTTGGACGCCGACTATCTAGCGCTCAGGATGCTCTATATCATGGGCGATAAGTGGACCCCAATCGTCCTCTACTGCCTGTCGAGCCGCATTCACCGCTTCAACGAGCTGCAGCACCAGATCCCAGACATCTCCAAGAAAATGCTGCTCCAGGTTCTTCGTTGGCTTTAAACCGACTATCGCCAGTTGTCCTCAGGATTCGATACCGAGAATCGGCGTATTCAGTGCCTTGGCCGCCTGCACAGGATCAAAATATTCGCGTAGAAATGTGATCTTCCCGCCCGCGGCCCGCAGAAATAGCACGTAATTCTGGACATAGACACGCCGTGTAGACTTGATGAGTCCTTCTGCCCTGAATTCAGCGACTGATGCTTCCGAATCGGCAAAAGCGTACACCTTGGCGTCGGAGAAGCGGAAATTTTCTACCGCTCCCAGGAACCAAGCGACATGATTCATCACTTCCTGTCGTCCCGCCAGCCGAACCGGATGGCCAAGGGAGGGCGCATAAGGTAACTCCCACAAGAGATCATCGGCGATCAGTGTCTGCCATCGCGCGTTGTCTCCGACAAACGTCTGAATATGTTGATGCAAGAGATTGGAAGCTATTGTCATCTAATTCTCCCGGTTGATTCGACTTCGACATGAACGCTAGATTGGCGTTGCTGTGATTGGAGTGCTGTGCCTACCTTGAACGCAGGCGCTTTATCAACGATTATCTGATCGTCGATTGACATTTTAGGATTAAAGTAATCCAAGTGGCTGCTTGTTCCACAGAGCCTTATTCAACAGGCAAAACCATTTCAATCAGAAGACCGCCTTCCGATCGGTTCCGCGCAATAATTGAGCCGCCATGGACTTCCACGGCTCGGCGGGCTATCGCCAAGCCGAGGCCGAAGCCGCTCTGATTATCCCCGCCCCCTTGGAAAAACAGTTCGAAGATCAATGTCAACTGCGTTTCGGGAACGCCGGGTCCCTGATCGAGAATCCTGAGATGCATACGGCCATCCGAGGCGGATTCGGTTTCGATGCAAACAGTCTCGCCAGGCGGGGTATGCTTGACCGCGTTGCGGAGGATGTTTTCGATGGCCCTGAGGATCAATTCGGCGTGGCCTTTGATCCGAATTTCCTCGGCTCCGGTGTATTCGACTGTAACGTCCTTGGCTGCGGCCTCGAATCGGGCATCCTCGATAATGGATTCAAGCAGTTTGGAGTTAACCCGTTTCGGTGGACGGTTATGGACTTGATTCCCAAGCTTCCGTTGAGGTGTGCTCGAGCTCATTACGTGGAACATCTAATTCAAGAATAGAAGTTGATCTCCTTTTGAAGTTAACAGGTGAGAGATATCCCAGCGCGCTGCGACGCCGCCTGGGGTTGTACCAGCCTTCGTTCCAGGTGAACACCGCCAGGCGGGGGCCTCGGTACGGGTTTTGAAGGTCTTGCGATCGATCAGTTCGCACTTCAGGCTGGCGAAGAAGCTCTCCGCCATGGCGTTATCAAATGCATCGCTCACTGTTCCCATGGAAGGGCGCACACCCATCTGGCGGCAGCGGTTGCCAAAGGCCAGGCTGGTATATTGGGCAAATTCAACCGGTCGTCGCAACACCTTGAATAAGGATGTTACGATGAAGGTTTATAAACGTCGTTCGAACCACTCTACCCGAAGCAAACTATATTCGCCTGGCAGGCCGCCAGTCCGGCAGCGTGGGACGCTATGTCGTTTCTGGCAAGCTGACGCCTTGCAGACCTCCCTTGCGCATCAAGCGGGCTATGCGCTTACAGCTGACTGCCGCACCCTGGTCGCGTAGCTCGGCCCGCACCCGCGGCATGCCGCAGGTCTCATCCGATTCGGCATGGATCTGCCGGATTCGCTCAGTCAAAACGGCATTATTGATGGCGCGTGGCGAGGGCGGCCGACAACGCCAAGCGTAAAATCCGCTGGCTGATACACCAAGGACATGACAAAGGGTGTGTACGGGATACAAGGCCTGGTTTGCCATTACGAGTTCGAAGACGATGTGGGCGTCACACCGCTTCTGCCGGCAAACCAGGCCGTAGCCTTCCTAAGAAACACCTTTGATGTTCTGTAATTGGAATCCCAACTCGCCGGCACGTCGGCGAAGCTGCTTGACGACACGCTCGCGGTATGCGGCTTCGTAGTAATCGGCACCTGGATCACGGTATCCGAGGCCAAACCGCAGCGTGTTGTAGAACAGCACTGCCAGTTTGCGCGCCGTCGCCGTCACTGCCTTGGCCTTGCCTACACGCGCCGACAGACGACGATAGAAGGCACCCAGCGCAGTATCCGTACGGCCAACTGTCACGGCCGCGAGCCGCAAATGTGCGGCTATTGGGTTGTTGGTCTTGCGTGACCTGGACGATAGTACCTTACCACCGCTGATCTTGCATCCGGGCAATAGCGCAAGCCACGAGGTGAAGTGCTTGGCGGTTGGCCATCGGCTGAGATCGGTTCCTTCCCAGGATCTGGTATAGCAGCGGTCTGACGTCGAATTCGATGGCGTTCGGTTGCTTGGTGCGATGCCGGGGCTTGGGAAGCGGTATCTCCGGATGCGGGTGATCTTGCACCACGCTCCGCAAGACGGCCTCGATCTCTCGATCACACTCGGTCACCTGGGTTTGATAGAAGTCATAGAGCGTCAGACTCTGGCGCAATGCGAACACATGCTCGGGCTGATAATTGCCGATGAGCGCCGCTTCAATGGTCTCGATACCGGATTTGCAACGGATATCGTGCATCTTTGCCAGAACCTTGGGATCTCGTTCGCCTGCGAGGATGGCGCGTACGATTCGCAAGCCAGTCGCACCAGTCACGTCGCTGACCACGTGATGCAACTGTAGATTTATCAAGGTCAGCGCCTTCTGTACGTGTTGGATATGCGACGCCGCATAGTCCAAGTGCCGCTCGCGAAGCCTCAGATACGCGCGCAGTCTGGCAATCTCGACAGAAGGCCGGAAGCTGGCGCGCAACAGTCCGCACGCGTGCAGGCGCTGCAGCCACTGCGCGTCGTTGACGTCGCTCTTGCGGCCGGGTACCGAGCGAGCCTCCCTGGCATTGGCAACGATGACCTCGATACCAAGTGCCTGGAGCACTTCGTAGATTGCAATCCAGTACACGCCAGTGGACTCCATCGCAACAGTTGTTATGCCCAGGGCGTTCAACCAGCTGCCCATACGTTGAAGATCGCCGGTGAATGCCTGGAACGTTTGAACCGGCTCGTGGCACATGCCTGGGGGCACTGCTACCACGTGGAATCGCGATCCAACATCAATAGCCGCTGCCGCTGGATTGATGACGGGTAAACCGTCTCCGGGTGAATTGCTTGACTTCGCCATCTGCACCTCCCGTCGTTCAAGAGTTGATAGAAGCGCCGTGCGGGGGAGACGGATTAGTTCACCTTCCTAACCGGGTCACAAGAGTGCCACCACACTTGGGTTCGCAGCTTCCCCTGGACCAAGTTTGCTCACGGGGTCGCGAGCCTCCGAAAGACTTGCGGCCTCGGCTTCGGCGCTTAGGAAGTCTAGACCCTGCGTGTTTCTGTGCCAACGGGGAGGCGCCATGCGCGTGGGCTGTTTGCCAGGATGTCGCGCTCCGTCTGCAATTGCCTGACCTGGCGGCGCAGCCTGACTAACTCCTCTCGCTCGGCTGTGCTCAGGCTTCCCTTGCCCGGCAAGGGTTGACCCGCATCACGAGCGACTCGGCCTGCCCAATTCTGGATGGTTTGTGCGGTAACCTGGAATTCCCAGGACAGTTCGGCTGGTGTTCTGTCAGCGCGAACCAGTTCTATTATCTGCTGGCGAAATTCAGCCGGATAGGGAGGATGTGTTTTGGGCATGTGGGCTCCTTAAAAGCAAAATATTAAGTGTCCACGAAAAAGAGTTAACTCCATAATCCGAAACACTCCGTAGCTCTTCCGACAAGCATCAATGGGATGTCAGCCAGGATTTGATCCATGGCCGAACTATTATCAGCCACGCATCGCCCCCCTTAGGGGGCGATGCTTCATTCGATACCATTGATCAATTACACGCACCGACGCTCTGAATCCGGTTCTGCGGTCCCGGCGCAACGCCGTCGGGGTTGGCATGGAAGTATGCTTCGAGCGCGTCCAGATCGACATCGCCGCCCAACTGGTTGGTGCCCAGGTTGAATACGCCGTAGTTGTCGCCGCCGCTAGCCAGGAACGAATTCATGGTCACCCGGTAACTTGCTGCTTTATCGATGGGAATGCCATTGAGTTTCAGTGATCCGTCGCAAACGTAGCTTGCGCCAAGCGGGCTCGCATTCGGCTGGAAAGTGTGCTGATAGGTGAAGCCATTGGAAATTTGCAGAGTACGGCCGCCATCGGCAAATTGACCAATGGCCCATTGCTGATTGAGCAAATCATAAAGTTGCTGGCCGGTGAGGGTTTTTACCGTCAGGCTGTTGCCGAAGGGCTGTACGGTAAATGCTTCGCCATACGTGACATTGCCGTCGCCCTCGTCGGCAGCACTCTCCGCGTAGGTCAGATTGGCGCGGATTCCACCGGTATTCATGAAAGCGATCACCGCGCCGCCCTTGTTTGCGGGAGCGGTAGCAGCAAGCTGGGAATCAGCGATGACGTCGCCCAATGCCGATTCGCCGGCCGCATTCCGGGAAGTGGTGATATCGGCGGTGATTTTACCGATGATGCGGTTGGCGATCGGCGCGGAGAGCGCATTGTAGTTGGCGACGATGGAGCTGATCTCCGCCACGGGCTGGATGGGGTCGCCGGCTTGCAGCACGTTGTCGCGATCTACCAGCTTGTTTAGGGCGTTGACAGCGACGACGTCCCTGGTGCGGGTATCCAGGGTCAGATCGATTTGGGTGAGCAGGCGGCTGAATGCGCCGGCGCTGGTGACCGGGATGGCGCGGCCATTGCTGTTTGGCAGAGCGCAATTGTATGCCTGATGGGTATGGCCGGAAATGACCAGGTCCACCGCATCGTCGAGCCGCTTGACGATGTCGACGATGGGCCCCGAAATGCCGTCGCAGCCGTTGATGCTGCCGGTTGCCAGTCCGCCTTCGTGGATCAGCACGACAACGGCGTGGATATCGTCATGTTTTAGCTTGCCGATCAACTGATTGACAGTGTCCGCTTCGTCCTTGAATGCCAAGCCGGCGACACCGGCAGGAGTAACGATGCTCGGTGTGCCTTCCAGGGTCATCCCGATGAAAGCGATGCGATTACCCTTGAAGTTTTTTACGCCATAAGCAGGAAACAGGGTTTTACCGCTGGCGACATCCACCACGTTGGCAGCAAGGAATTCAAACTTGGCGCCCTCGAACGGATAGGGGGTGCCGACGCTGTTGCCCTGGCAGCTATTGGCATCGGTAGGATGGCAGCCTCCGTTCTGCATGCGCAGCAGTTCTTCGCGGCCTTCGTCGAATTCATGGTTGCCAACGGCGTTGAACTCCAGGCCGAGGCGGTTCATGGTTTCGATCGTGGGCTCATCATGGAACAGCGCCGAATTGAGCGGACTGGCGCCGATCAGGTCCCCTGCGGACACCACCACGCTGTTGGGAGCGCCGGCCTTGAGCTGCCGCACCAGGCCAGCCATGTAATCCACGCCGCCAGCAGGCGTGCGGGCGGGAATGCCATCCACCACACTGGTGAAGTTCAGGTTGGCTCCATCGATGTTGCCATGGAAGTCGTTGAAGGCGATCATACGTACCTTCAGGGTCTTGCCGACGTCGGATCGCGCGCCGGCTGCCAGTAGCGCGCCGGCTTCTTTCGGGCTGAGCGCTCTTTGCAGAGTCCATTCGCCTGCCTGTTTCGAGAGGCGAGCGACGAATTCGCCATGATTGCCGTAGTTGGCGCCCTCTGCTTCGGTGTCGATGATCAGATCGTTCAGGCACGTTCCCCCGACGGCTTTGTTTGCTACCGAAGTAGCGATCTGCGAGGGGCCTTCCCCGATAACGACATTGCCAGTGCAATTTGCGGCGGCCGCACCAGCCAGGGCCAGCCCTGTCAGGGCAACCAGGGGCTTCAAGATGGAAATCATCGGGTTTGTCTCCAGTAGGGGGTTTATTTGGTGTATGGGAAGCATGACTGCATGGCTTTCAGCGGCGATCGCCCGGCCATTTCGGCCGAGCGGGTTCGCCCGGATACCGCCGGCGATGTCCGGAAAGCAGCGTTACCACTTATCAATGGCCGCGGCCGGGGTGTCCTTCGCGGACTTCACACCGATTGGCCGTAGCTTCGCTTTGCGAGTGGCGATGACGCTTGAAGCCGGGAATCGGCTTCGCGAGGCGGATCTTCAGCAGTTCGGTATTGTCTGATGCCAGTTCGCGGCCGCCGCCATAGGGGAAGTTGTTGTCATTGATCACCAGCAGGGTTTCGGAATCGAGGATCAACAAATCCTCAATCGTTACGTATGGGAAGGTGAATGTCGTCTTCCCGTCGCGATTCAGGTCGTCCGGGTCGGCGATATTCATCAGATCCACTACCTCGGTCTTTTCGAGCGTGCCGGCGCTGGTAACGTTTCTGAGGTCGATCATGAATATTTTCTTGAAGGGCGTTCCGCTGGTTGCGGTATCGCCATTACGTTCAATGATTAGAAAATGATGATCGTCGATGGCAGTCATGTCGCCTATGGCGTTGCGTTCCGAGTCCAGCGGATAGGCATAGCCGACCCCGGTATAGGCCTCGTCGTCGATATCGAACTCGTTGATGCGCAGCGTCCCGGCTGGATCGCCAGTAACGGTTTTTTCCAGCAGGGTATACAGCTTGTCGCCCCGCTCGTTGATCGCCATGCCTTCGAATCCGCCAGAGCTGCCAAGATTGGCAGTGGCAGTGCCAGCGACGACATCCTTGTGCTGGGGAGCGTAGACACCCGGCAGCGAAATCTCGTTGCGTAAAACAGTGCCGGACATATCGGTCTTGATAAGGTAAGGCCCAAACTCGTCACCAAACCAGAGATGGCAGTTTTTGTCGCGGCGGACCGACTCGGTGTCCAGATCGGCGCCAGTCAAAAGGCGCCCAAACCGGATGTCCGGATCGACAACCGGTTTGCCGGTATCGTTGTAGTAATTCTCCAGATCGGCTTGAATCGGGATTTCGAGCTTGCGATTGGTATCATTGAGCGTGATCCGGCTGGGGCTGGAAAAGCTGTGCAATTCCGTGCCCAGCGTGAAGTCTGCGGCGGAAACGGTGCCAGTGCCGCCGGATACGGTTCTGAAGTCCGGCTTCAAGGCGTACATGCGCAGCAACGTGTCGGCGGAATTGGCCTGGGCGCCAAATCCATTGTCAGTCATCACCAGGAAGGTATCCTTTCCAGGGCCCTCCAGGACGGCCGAAAAACCCTGAACCGGTTGCCGGTCGGCGTACGGGGGGAGATTGGTCCCGTAAGGATTGGCGCTGGCAAACTGACCCGAAGTCGGGCCATCGGCAAAGGCGGCTGCGGGAAGCATGGCCCAGCCGACCAGCTTGCTGTCGGCAGCCGTCGCCGGCATGGCAAGGATGATGGCAACGATAGCGAGAAGCGGTTTGATGGCGGTTTTCATGTCTGATCATCTCCATGGGGGTATGTCGCAGCCAAAGCGAGAGAAAACGGATCAGCAGTTATCTGGCAACTCCCTTTTTGAACGGGACATCCGGGATACCAGCCAGATCGATCTGGCCTGCTTCATTTCTTCCGCCCTTCTACTTCTGCTGCTTCTGCTGCTATCGGAAATCGGAAGCCGCGATTAGGGCTGGAAAAAAGCATAAAGGGCAAACATGACATGACGCCGAGCAGCTTGCGCATGGGTCTGGTTAGAAAAGACTATGAGCAGCATCTGCTCTATTTGCTCTTGTCCCCGCAGCAGTGTGGCGTGTTACATATTCCCAATACTTCATATCCTGTCAGCAATTCCCTACATATTTGCGCTTTTCTTTTTGATACGCTTTTTGATCATCAGAAAGATCGGATGGACAACAGGTGAACCCGGCCAAAGGATAGAGTGTTTCCCCGAACTCTCTGTTTGCGCCACCGGTTCGACGAGTACAAGAAAGCAACCTGCAAATGAAGGTTCCAGAAGGGAGATATCAAAGTGACCAGCTACAGATCAGCTCCGGTTTATAACGTTTCACAAAAAAGTGACAGCAAAAAGCAAAGAGGTCATGCCAGTGTCTGGATAGCGTTTCTGGCAGCTTTGATGATCGCTTGCCTGTCTTCAATACAGATGGCAAGCGCCGACGATTTCAAACTCCCGAGGGGACCGAAGTACCAGGTTGACGAGACCAAGTGGATGACTATTGGCATGGGGTTTCGCGGTTCGGGTGTGTGGGCGCAGAATCGCGACTACAATGGCTTCTTCAGCATAGACAATGCTCGTCTGTATTTAAACGGGCAGGTTCACGAGTATGTCAAGTTCGAGATCAATACCGAGTGTTTTTTCTGTAACAACCAGGGACCCAACGACAATCCGAAAATGTCCTACAACATTCTGGACGCCATTGGAAAAGTCGAGATCAACCGTTACGTGAATTTCTGGGGTGGCCGCATGCTGGTCCCCACGGAGCGTGGCGAGTTAAGCGGTCCTTTCTTCCAGGCGACGCATGACGCCTTCAAAACGCCATTTTTCTCCCAGGACTTCAGCACCAAGTTCGGCAGCGGCGGAGCAGGCCGCTATGGTCGTGACGATGGCGGCACCTTCTGGGGAAGCCTGGAGCCGGGGTTCATCAAGGGCACGCTGGGCTACGCCGTTGGCGTATATCGCGGCCTGCAGTCATCCACCACCATTGGCCCCAACCAGGGAAACGATGTATTGTGGGCAGGACGGTTTACCTATAACTTCCTGAACCCGGAAAAGAACCCGGGGTATTACACCAGCAGCACCTATTTTGGCAAGGCCGGCGATATCCTGGCGCTGGCGTTTGGCGCATCCTATCAAAGGAACGGCGCCGGATCGTTCGCCAACCGCAGCGACTTCCTGGGTCTGGTAGGGGACGCGCTTTTTGAAAAGGTGTTGCCCAGGAATCTGGGGGTTGTTACCTTCAACGGCGAATATAAGCAATTCTATGCCAATTACAATACCGCCGCATTCGCCGACCCGGGTTGTTTCTGCATGTTCGATGGCAAGTCATGGACAGTCACGGGCCTTTATCTGATTCCCGTCAAGGTGGGCATCGGAAAGTTCCAGCCGTATGGCAGATTCACCAGCATCCAGCCTAACCACAGCAGCAACCGAGAGGAGATCGAGGGCGGGGTCAACTACATCATAGACGGGTTCAACGCGCGTATCTCCGCCTATTACCAGCATGGCGACCTGTATACCAAAGGCTTGAACTACGCACCTGACGTGACAGGCAACAAAGTGGATGTTTTCAAATTGTCGTTTCAGCTACAGATGTAGTTTCCCCAGTTCCGGTGAGAATGCGTGAATGCCAGGCAGGTGTTTGCTTCTCGGAATGACATGAGCCATTGCTTGTACGTTAAGCGGCTGTTTGGAAATGTTTCCTGAACCGTTAAATAAAAAATTAAAAAATGCAATCTGGCAATAATCAGAAAGATGCTGAAAGCAGGCGGGACCGGAACGCTGGCGCTTCGGTTCATCGTTTACATCCCATGGCCCACTCCATGGGTCCCCGGTTACCGGAGCCCGACAAGCCGCTTCGGGCCCGGCTATCTCTCGATTTTCAGCACGATGCGGGTAAAACGCGTCTTGTCGGTAAAGATCATTTCGGTCCATTGCTGGTGCAGAAGCCTTTTTACCCGGATGGCCCGGATATGTGCCAGGCCGTGATCATCCACCCTCCCGGTGGAGTGGTCGGGGGAGACAATCTCGAAATAGCGGTGAAGGCCGGAAGGTCGGCAAACGCGCAAATCACGACGCCGGGAGCGGCAAAATGGTACAAGGCCAACGGTCATGTGTCGCAACAGGGTATAAAACTCGATATAGGAGCGGGCGGTGCGCTTGAGTGGGTGCCTCAGGAAACCATTTTTTTCGATAACGTTCATGTCGAGCTCGACCACCAGGTTTTACTGCAAAAGGACGCAAGCTATATCGGCTGCGAGATTCTCTGCTTTGGGCGCACTGCTTCGGGCGAATCCTTTACTGATGGGCAGATCGCACAGCGGACCAGCATACGTCGGGATGGAAAACTGATTTGGTTCGAGCAGATCCGGCTCCGGGGAGGAAGTCCTGCAATGAAAAACCCCTTGGGGCTGGGAGGGCATACCATATGCGCAACACTGATCGCGGTGGGGAAACCGGTACCCGCTGAACTGCTGAATGAAGCCCGTGAGAATGCGGTCGAAATCTCGGACCGCAGAGGGGATTTCGGTATCTCGCAGTTGACCTCGCTTGTTGTGGCTCGTTACCTTGGCAATTCCAGCGAAATCGCAAGACGGGTGATGCTCAACAGTTGGGGATTGATTCGACCGGCGATGCTCGGCCGTCAGGCGATGGTGCCGCGCATGTGGAACACATGATGGGCCCCCGAGGGCACTATCATTCTTGAAGCGGGCTCCGGGCAACCGTTAATGCGCAGCCAAGGCGTTGGGAGCTCAAAAAACATTAACTAACCGAGGAGGAAACAATGGACCTTACACCAAGAGAGAAAGACAAGCTGCTGATCTTCACAGCCGGCCTGCTGGCTGAACGGCGCAAGGCGCGAGGCCTCAAGCTGAACTATCCTGAAGCGGTGGCGCTGATCACCTGTGCGGTACTCGAGGGTGCGCGCGACGGCCACTCCGTGGCGGAACTCATGGCGGAAGGCACGCGCGTTCTGAGCCGAGGCGAAGTCATGGAAGGTGTTCCTGAAATGATTCCTGATATTCAGGTCGAGGCGACGTTCCCGGATGGCACCAAGCTGGTGACCGTACATAACCCCATTCCCTAGATCAGGAGACCAAGATGGCCAGACTACCATTAATTCCAGGCGAAATATTCGTACAAGCCGGCGATATCGAATTGAATGCCGGCAGAAAAACCAAGACACTCAAGGCCTCCAACGGCGGAGACCGGCCAATACAGATCGGATCACATTTTCATTTTTACGAAGTCAATTCCGCCATGCAGTTTGATCGCGAGGCAGCGTATGGCATGCGCCTGAATATCATGGCGGGCACCGCTGTGCGTTTCGAACCAGGCCAGGAACGGACCGTTGAGCTGGTGGAGCTATCCGGAGACCGCACGGTGTATGGATTCAACCAAAAAGTAATGGGAAAACTGAAATAACACTGCGCGCGAAGCCAATAACCTAGAGAGGAGCAGAAAATGACATTTAAAATTTCCCGTCAGACATATGTCGAAATGATGGGGCCTACTACCGGCGATCGCATTCGTCTCGCGGATACCGAGCTTTTTGTTGAAATCGAGAAGGATTTCACCACGTATGGTGAAGAAGTGAAGTTCGGCGGCGGAAAAGTGATCCGGGACGGCATGGGCCAGTCGCAGCGCAATCATGCGGATGTGATGGACACGGTTATCACCAATGCCGTCATCATCGACCACTGGGGGATCGTCAAGGCCGATGTCGGCCTGAAAGACGGCAGGATTGCGGGAATCGGCAAGGCCGGGAATCCGGATATTCAGCCCAATGTGACCATGGCCATCGGCGCTGCCACCGAGATCATCGCAGGCGAAGGATCTATCCTCACCGCGGGTGGCATCGATAGCCATATTCACTTCATCTGTCCTCAACAAGCTGAAGATGCCATGATGAATGGCATTACCACCATGCTGGGCGGCGGCACAGGTCCGGCGGTGGGCACAGCGGCGACCACCTGCACTCCCGGACCCTGGCACATCCACTCCATGCTGAGAGCATCCGACGGCATGGTAATGAATACGGGTTTTTTCGGAAAGGGAAATGTCAGTCTGCCAACACCGAATGAGGAGCAGGTCCTGGCGGGCGCATGCGGGCTGAAACTGCATGAAGACTGGGGCACCACTTATGCCGCCATCGACAATTGCCTGTCCGTGGCCGATAAATACGATATTCAGGTCGCCATCCACACGGATACGATCAATGAAGGCGGCTACCTCGAGAACACCGTTGCCGCCATGAAGGATCGCACCATCCACACCTTCCATACCGAAGGCGCGGGCGGCGGCCATGCTCCGGATATCATCGCGGTGGTAGGGCTGGATAATGTCCTGCCGTCATCCACCAATCCGACCCGGCCCTATACCGTCAATACCCTGGACGAGCATCTGGATATGTTGATGGTGTGCCACCACCTGCACGCCAATATTCCCGAAGATCTTGCCTTCGCCGAATCCCGCATCCGGAAAGAGACCATCGCAGCGGAGGATATTCTGCACGATATGGGCGCCATCTCCATGATGTCATCGGACTCCCAGGCAATGGGGCGCATCGGTGAGGTGGTGCTGCGGACCTGGCAAACGGCGCATAAGATGAAAATCCAGCGCGGCACCCTGCAGGAGGACAAGGCCAAGCACGACAACTTCCGCGTGAAGCGCTACATCGCCAAATACACCATCAATCCCGCCATTACGCATGGGGTCTCGCACGTGATCGGCTCGGTCGAAGTGAGCAAGTATGCGGATCTTGTCCTTTGGAGGCCTGCCTTCTTTGGCATCAAGCCATCCATGATACTGAAAGGTGGCATGATTACCGCAGCATTGATGGGTGATCCGAACGCGTCAATTCCGACGCCTCAACCGGTGCACTACCGCTATATGTTCGGGGGATACGGGGGCGGCATCAAGACCTCCTGTTTCACGTTTACCTCGCAGGCTGCGCTCGACGCAGGTTTGGTGGATCAACTGAAGCTGGACAAGAATCTGATCGCAGTCAAGAACACGCGCAACCTGCGCAAGAAGGACATGATCCACAACGATGCCACGCCCAAGATGGAAGTGGATCCGGAAACCTATGAAGTTCGTGCGGATGGGCAACTCCTCACCTGTGGGGCAGAGGATGTTCTCCCCATGGCGCAGCGCTACTTCCTGTTCTGAGATCCTCAAATGCTCATATTGAACTCAAAAATAGAGCATGCGGACGCGGTTTTCGCGCGGCTCGTACTTCCCTACGAGCTTCGCGAAAACAGCCGGCTGCGGACGGCGCTTCCCTCGGGAGAAGAGGTGGCCATTTTTACGGCCCGGGGTACTGTACTGCGCCATAATGACTTGCTCAAGGGAGATGACGGCCGGATAGTCCAGATCGTGGCGGCGGAAGAACCGACATACCGGGTGGTTTGCGATACGCCGCACAACCTGCTTCGGTGCGCGTTTCATCTTGGCAACCGCCATACCCAGACCGAGGTAGGCGATGGTTTTCTGCGCATTTACCAGGACAGCGTGCTGAAGGAAATGCTGGAAGGCCTTGGCGCCACCGTGGTGGAGGAAAGTGCGCGGTTCGAACCGGAAGCGGGTGCATATAGTGGCGGCGGTCACCATCATCACCATGATGGGGATAGCCATAGCCATGCCCATGGTCCACTGGCGCCGATCCCGAAGCACCAGAAAATCCACCGGCCCTCGGATCAGCATTCCTGAAGCAGGATATGACCGCGATGCACGATACATCACTGCTACGTCTGCTGCAACTCGCGAGCCCATCGCTGCCGATCGGGGCGTACACCTATTCCCAGGGGCTGGAAGCAGCTATCGAGGCGGGAACAATTACCGGCGAAAGCTCTGCGCGCGACTGGATCATCGAGTCGCTGGGAATAGTTGGAGATTTCGAGGCTCCCATTCTATGGCGCCTGCTGGAGGGATTCGCTGCTCGCGACGCGGAAACGGTCACGTTCTGGACAGAGCGTTTCGTGGCTGCCCGGGATACCGCCGAATTCCGGGCGGAAACCATCCAGATGGGATATTCGCTCAGTAAGCTGATAGTGGAGCTCAGGATTGCCGATCCTGAACTGCTTGAAATCCTGGAATGCCAGCCGGAGATACCTCTGCCAACCGCTTTTGCCTGCGCTGCCGAGGCTCTCGGCGTTCCGCACGAAGCCGCGTTGCTGGGAATGCTGTTTTCAATGATCGAGAACCAGGTGCTGGCATGCGTGAAGTCCGTACCGCTTGGCCAAGTTTCCGGCCAGCGTTTGCTGCTTTCACTGCACCCCGTAATTGAAGAGACGATGCGGCATGCGCAGCGCCTTGGCGATGATGAGTTGTCCAACTGGGCTCCGGGATTATCGGTTCTATCCATGCAGCACGAAGTGCAGTACAGCCGTATTTTCCGATCCTGACGGGATCGTCCAACAGAACAATTTGGAATATAAAGATGAAAAAGACTTCAAATCCTTTACGTGTCGGAATAGGCGGCCCCGTGGGATCGGGGAAAACCGCTTTGTGCGAAGCGCTGAGCAAGAAAATGCGTGATCGCTACGAAATGGCCGTCATCACCAATGATATCTATACCAAGGAGGATATGGAGATTTTGTTGCGCGCCCATGCATTGCCGCCGGAGCGCCTGATGGGTGTGGAAACAGGCGGCTGCCCGCATACCGCAATCAGGGAAGATGCATCGATCAATCTCGAAGCCATTGCCCGCATGACTGCAGATTTTCCTGATCTCGATCTGATCCTGGTCGAATCCGGCGGTGATAACCTCGCATCGACCTTCAGTCCGGAGCTTTCCGATTTGACCATATACGTCATAGATGTTGCTGCCGGAGAAAAGATACCCCGCAAAGGCGGCCCTGGCATTACGCGCTCCGCCCTGCTCGTCATCAACAAGATCGATCTGGCGCCTCATGTCGGCGCCAGTCTGGAGGTAATGGACCGGGATGCGAAAAGAATGCGGGGCGATCGGCCGTTTGTTTTCACCAATCTCCGTACTGGGGAAGGTGTCGATCAAATCGTCGATTTCATCATTAAAAAAGGACTGCTGGACGAAGTGAGGGCACAAAAGGCTGCGCAGCATTGACAATTTGCGGGCGAAACAGAGGGCGGGTCGATATCGGACCGGCACCTCGGGTTTCGCGGGTTTCAGGCATGACCTGCCTACCACCATAAAAAACGTCAGAGAAAAAAATTGGAGTCAATCATGGACTGGTCATTAAAAATCGACAGCGCTCTTCCCCGCCCTCTACGCGTCATTCTCCGGGGAGTCGGCCAGGTATTCTTCTGTTGCAATGCGGTTACTGGCTTCATTTTTCTGATCGCGCTTTTCATTGGAGGAGTAACAGCCGGACTGGCTGCAACCGTGGGTGTAATAAGCAGTACCACTGCCGCCTATCTCATGGGATTCTCCGAAGACGATATCGACGCGGGGCTATATGGATTCAATGGAACGCTGGTAGGACCCTGCCTTTTTTTGTTTCTGGAGCACTCGCCGCAACTGTGGTTGTATGTCGTGCTTGCATCGATACTTTCGACTGTCGTGCTGGCGGCGTTGATGCGGATACTTCATCCTTATAATGTTCCCGCTTCCACCTCACCTTTCGTTCTTACATCCTGGATGTTTCTCGTCGCGGTATATGCTTTCGAAAGCTTTTCGCGCGGACCGGTATTGCCGTCACCCAACATTCCGTCAGCCATAACGGATGCAGGCACGCTGCCGGCAGACATGTGGTTCACGGCCCTGACAAAAGGCGTTGCCGAAGTCATGTTTGCGGACAGCGTTATCGTTGGCATACTATTTTTGATTGGGATCGCGATAGTTTCCCTGCGCGGAGCCATCATGGCCGCATGCGGCACCCTCGTAGGCATCATTGTTCCCTTATTGTTTGGGGCCAGTTCGGGCGCCATCGAAATGGGCCTGTATTCCTTCAATCCCGTTCTTACGATGATGGCGGTAGGTTGGGTATTTCTCAAACCTACAGCCAGAAGCGCCATGCTGGCGCTTCTGGCTGGTATCCTGACCGTGGTTTGTCAAGCGGGTCTTGCCAGTTTTCTGACACCGCTGGGCCTGCCCACGCTCACGTTTCCCTTCGTGCTCGTGATGTGGATGTTCCTGTTCGCCGCGGGGAAGTCCAAGTATTGGTCGGGTTCCGAAGCGTAGCAGGCGGAGATTCAACACATCGATATCGCCTCCGGGATCAACAACCCCGGAGGAACGGTTCCGGTACAGTTCACTGCAACCTGCAAAAACCAGGCTATTCCAGCAATTTGTTTTCGGCCGCATAGCGCACCAGTTGCGCATTATTCTGCATATCCATCTTTTCGAGAATGCGGGCGCGATAAGTACTTACCGTTTTTCCACTTAACATCATTTTCTGTGAGATCTCTGTCAGGGATACTCCCGCGACGATGAGTTTGAGCACATCCAGTTCTCTATCCGAAAGTATCGAATGCAATGGCCTTTCTGACGCCGAGCCAAAGTTGAATTGCAGTTTTTCCGCCAGCTTCGAGTCTATGTATTTTCTGCCGTTTGCGAGGCGCCGGATTACCGATATCAGCAGATCGGTCGGGCTGTTCTTGGTAAGATAGGCGGATGCGCCTGCCCGTATCGTCCTGATGGCATATTCGTCTTCCTGGTATGTGCTCAGCATCAGCACACGGTGCTTTGCGCCATCAGTCATTATCTGCTTCAATACTTCGAGTCCATTCAACCCCGGCATATTGACGTCCAGGACTGCCACGTCCCATCCGCCGTTGCGCATTTTTTCCAGAGCGTCCAGCCCGTCAGTTGCTTCGCCCACGACCATGATATCGGCTGTGTCCGCGAGTATCCTCTTCAATCCATCCCTGAACAGTCTATGGTCATCGGCGAGAAAAACCTTGATTATCATGGCAACCCCATCGTATTGATCGATATTCGAGGGCCTGTTCGAGAGGATACGCCGCGCGAGAATGAACCGGATTGGCAAAGAAAAAGCGTATCAGTATATCGAAATACCCAAAGCTGAATTCTGATTCTATATTTTCCGGATTGGAAGGCCAAGCGCGTGGGTTTTTAGGAATACCGTTCGTTGCACCGGTATGCGCAGGCTGACCACGGTGCCCTGATGCGGTACGCTGGCGATATCAATACTGCCGCCGAGCATGCTCGCCCGCTCGCGCATCCCAAGGAGGCCAAATGACTTTTGCATTGCAGCATAAGCGGGATCGAACCCCTTGCCGTCGTCGCGTATCTCGACCAGAAGTTCGCCGGGGTTCCGTGAAAGAACGATTTTCACCCGGCTTGCTTGCGCATGCCGGGTAACGTTGGTCAGGGATTCCTGCACAATCCGGAATATCGTTACTGTCTGGTCTTCATCCAAGTCGATCGGTTCTTCCGTCAGTTGCAACAAGCAGGTGGCCCTGCCATGTTTTCTGAATTCATCGGCCAGTTTTTTTATCGCCGGTATGATCCCCAGCTCCAGCGTCGCCGGACGCAAATGCTCCGCGATATTGCGCACGCTTTGTCCCGCCATGTCCACGAGTTCCGACACGTTGCGTCGGATAATCTCGACCCTTTCGCTTCTATTGCCTCCTCCACTTTTCAGCAACGAGATTTCCAGGCGTAATGCTGCCAGAAGCTGGCCCAGTTCATCATGAATTTCCCGCGCAATATATTTGCGATCTTCCTCCCGCATCCGCTCCACATGTGCCGCAAATTCCCTTATGGCCGCATCCCGCGCCCGAAGCTCCCGCTCTACGACAACTTGCGCCTCCGCCTGCTTATGCTCTAGCCACTTCCCCAAGTCATCCCCGATGACATCGATCAGATTTTGTTCCTCCGGCAACAGGAACGGCTGGTCGTCACTGTAGAAAACAACGATCCAGCCGCAAGGTTCGCCGCAGACCCTGACCTGCTTCCGCAATTCACGGGCATGATCCTTTTCGTACTTATCCGAAAAAAACTGCTTGCCGTCCAGCTCGATCTTGATTGCAGTAATGTGCGGGAACTGCATGGCGGTAATGAGTTCCGCAAAAATGACTTTGCAAACTTCTTCCAGTGAACCGGATTCCATCCCGCGGCGAATGGCGTAGAAGCAATTGATTTCCTTCAGTCTTTCGCGTAACGATTCCTCAACCTGCCGGAGTTTGTTGATTTCGTGCTCGATGGCTTCCGCCATCCTGTTGAAGCCCGCACCCAGCTCGGCGATTTCGTTATGGGTGGAGATATCGCAACGGGAAGAATAGCTGCCATGGGCAATGCTGCTCGCCTGACGGCTGAGATCCGCCAGCGGGCGCAGGATTTTGCGGCGCATATAGAATGTGGCGATCGCGACGATCACTAGCGAAGTACAAAGCGCTGCCAGTATCAGCAGGATTTGTTGCTGAAATTTGAGTTGCAGGTTGCTCAAGGTGGTTTGAGTGCGATGATCCAGTTCCAGCATGAATTGCTGGATGGGTGCCATGATCTTGGCTTTCTCAGCCGTGTAGTGCTGGCCGAACAGCAAATCGATGGCTGCTCTCCGATCAGGCGCGCAAGGCACGGTGAAATTTCCGGACGTGTCCTTGCACAATCCTTTGGTTGCGGCGAAGGCTTGCTTTTCCAGATTTACGAGATTGTCCGAGTTTCTCTGGGATTGCTGCAGCAGGGCGAGCTCACGTTCGCTAAAACCTTCGCCTCGCATCAATTCGATCAGGGAGACTGTGTTTCCCGTGGCCTTTGGGCTTGGGTCCCCGTTCAAGTCCCAGTAACTGATGGAATGATCCTTGTCTCGCGGGCGCTTTCCGTTGCGGATGTCGAGGATCTCGAAAAAGAAACGCTCATAGACAGGATCGCCGGTAATGACATAGCTGCGTGCGGCCTTGGTGAGATCTTCCGAACTGAGGAACAGCTCATTGGCAAGCTGCAGGGATCGGTGTTTCTGCCGCTCAGCCCGGGTGATATCGTCCAGCGTTCCCAATACCTGGGAAGAAAGCAGTATCAACAGGCTGAGCCCCAGCATGATGGCGATAAGTCCAAAATTGGTAAAAACACTGATCCTCAAAGATCTTCCCTTCTTTTCCGTTTAAAATGAGGAGCGGTTTGCTCACTGGCGATCGAATCCCGTGACACGCCATCCTGACTCCTGTCTTTTATGCGCCTTTATCGCCAATCATTCTGTATAACTGCGGTATATGTCAACCATACGGAAAGGTAATATAGGGCCTGTTTAAACTTGTTTCGCATTCGTAATCACCATGCCCAAAACAAGCGCAGGTATCTTGCTGTATCGAAGACCAGGCAGCAAACTGGAAGTATTGCTTGTCCATCCTGGCGGGCCGTTCTGGGCAAGAAAAAACCTGGGGGCCTGGTCGCTGGCAAAGGGCGAATATCAGGAAGGCGAAGACCCATTGTGCGCCGCATTGCGTGAATTCTTTGAAGAGACAGGCCATAGGCCTGCCGGACCATTCCTGCCCTTGGGACAGAGAAAGCAGCCAAGTGGAAAACATATCCTCGCATGGGCTGCCGAAGGTGACTGGGATCCTTCGAGTCTGGTTTCAAATACCTTCAGCATGGAATGGCCCAAGGGCTCGGGAGCAATCCGGGAATTCCCCGAGGTGGATCGTGCCGAATGGTTCGATATGGCGGAAGCACAGCGCCGCATCCTTTCCGGGCAGCGAGGCTTCCTCGATGAACTGTATCAAAAGCTAATGGGAGGATAGCTTCGGGCGCCAGGAATGGACGCATGAGTTACCTTGGATCCTCGGCATAGGCAACGGAAGTAAGACGTGCTTTCATTCATGGCATGAAACAACCGCGACTCCAGCCAGCCAGTCTGGGTTGCTTGGCCGGCTCCGCCCATCCCCGCATAGACACCCGGCATGTTTTTGAACACAGCCGAAACTCCTCCATGCATAAACCCGTCTAAGATTATGGTATTCAAACGCTTGTAATACTATAATCAGCGAATTTTCGAATTCTTCCTGGTGGCCAATTTGTCCTCCATGCAGCTATTTGCTTTTGGCATCAACCATCAAACCGCGCCGCTGGATGTGCGGGAGCAGGTATCGTTTCCGGAAGATGCGATGGAGCATGCATTGCATGACCTCGTGCGTCACCATCCGGTGAAAGAGGCCGCAATTATTTCAACCTGCAACCGCACCGAAGTTTATTGCAGTACCGAGAAGCCGGATGAAGCAACCCACTGGCTGGCAAATTTCCACCAGCTGCAAGAACGGGAGCTGGATCCCTATCTCTATAAATTGCCCCGGGAGAGAGCGGTCAAGCACGCTTTCCGGGTCGCCAGCGGACTGGATTCCATGGTGCTGGGGGAACCGCAGATACTTGGCCAACTGAAGAATGCGGTAAAGTCGGCCGAACATGCCGGCACACTGGGGATGCTGCTGCACAAGCTGTTCCAGCGTACATTCTTTGTGGCCAAGGAAGTTCGCAGTTCCACCGAGATCGGCGCCAACTCGGTTTCGATGGCGGCAGCCGCCACAAGGCTGGCGGAGCGCATCTTCGGCGATCTCGGCGACCAGCGCGTCCTGTTTATCGGTGCAGGCGAAATGATCGAGCTATGCGCCAGCCATTTCGCTGCGCGGCATCCAAAGCGCATCACGGTTGCCAATCGCACCAGCGAACGCGCGCAGGCTCTGGCCCATCGCTTCAATGCCCAGGCGATCAGCCTGAACGAACTTCCCGAGCAGCTGGCGCTTAATGACATCGTGGTCACTTGTACCGCGAGCACTCTGCCTATACTCGGAAAAGGCATGGTTGAACGCGCCATCAAGACGCGGAAGCATCGTCCCATTTTCATGGTGGATCTGGCCGTTCCTCGAGATGTCGAGGCCGAAGTGGCGGAACTGGATGACGTATTTCTTTATTCCGTCGACGATCTCGCCGAAATCGTCCGGGAAGGGCTTGATTCACGCCAGGGGGCAGTGGCACAGGCAGAGGCGATCATCGATTCGAATGTAATCAATTTCATGCACTGGCTGGAATCGCGTGAAGTGGTTCCCACGATTCGCGCGCTGCGCGACCAGGCCGAGCGCTATCGGCGTCATGAAACCGAGCGTGCGAAAAAACTCCTGGCAAGGGGGGAGGATCCGCAAAAGATCATCGAATCGCTGAGCAATGGCCTTACCAACAAGTTCCTGCATCTGCCTTCCTACGCTCTTAATCACGCTGTAGCAGACGAGCGCGATGACCTGGTTGAACTGATCAACCGACTGTACCACCTCCACCGTCCGGAATGAACAAGAGTATTGCCGCAAAGCTCACGCAACTGAGCGTGCGCCTGGAAGAATTGAATCGTATGCTGAGCAGTGAGAGTGCTACGGCTAACCTCGACAACTATCGCAAGCTGACGCGTGAGCGTGCCGAGATTGCGCCGGTGGTCGAGCTTTATGAGGCGTATCTGCAAAGCGAGCGCGATATTCATACCGCGCAGGAAATGTGCGCCGATGCTGAAATGCGCGAGTTCGCCGATGCGGAAATAAGGGATGCAAAGGAAAAGATCACTCACCTCGGCGCCGAACTGCAGAAGCAGTTGTTGCCCAGGGATCCAAGCGACGAGCGCAATATTTTTCTGGAAATCCGTGCCGGAACGGGCGGAGATGAATCCGCGCTGTTTGCGGCTGACTTGTTTCGCATGTATGCGCGTTTTGCCGAGCGTCAGCGCTGGCAGGTCGAGATAATCTCGCAGAGTCCTTCCGAAGCTGGCGGCTACAAGGAGATTATCGCCAAAATTATCGGTAACGGAGCCTATTCCAAGCTTAAATTCGAGTCGGGCGGGCACCGGGTGCAGCGCGTGCCGGTAACGGAGACCCAGGGGCGCATTCACACTTCCGCCTGCACCGTTGCGGTAATGCCCGAGGCAGACGAGATCATGGACGTGGTGCTGAATCCAGCGGAATTGCGCGTCGATACCTTTCGCGCATCAGGGGCCGGTGGCCAGCATATCAACAAGACCGATTCCGCCGTGCGTATAACCCATCTGCCTACGGGAATCGTCGTCGAATGCCAGGATGGACGCTCCCAGCATAAAAACAAGGCGCAAGCGATGAGCGTTCTGGCGGCGCGAATACGCGACAGGCAAACGCAGGAGCAGCAAAGCAAGCAGGCGGCTACCCGCAAGTCTCTCATTGGGACTGGCGACAGGTCAGGGCGAATCCGTACCTATAACTTTCCGCAAGGGCGGATAACCGATCACCGCATCAACCTCACGCTGTACAAGATGGAGCAGATCATGGATGGGGATTTGAACGAGCTATGCTCCGCGCTTGTGTCCGAGCATCAGGCCGAGCAGTTGGCGGCGATGGGCGAGTAGCGGAAGCATGCCGCCATATCCCTTTCGAGGGCATTCCTTTTTACCTTCTCTTTTCTCGTCCTTTTTATCCCTTCCTGCACTTTTTTCCACGTCGCCGGCAAGCGCGCGTGCTGGCGGGAACCGTGGCTGATCGTTTGGCTGCTGGCGCCGATATCCGCGGAATTACAGTGCGGGAAGCGTTATGCCAGGCGGATCAGCACATCGGGGACGTGGATGCCCGGATGCTGATGCAGCGAGTGCTCGATGCGAGCCATGCATATCTTATCGTCCATTCGGATCAGGTATTGACGGCGGAGCAAGCGCAGAAGTTTCGGCAGTTCATCGAACGAAGAGTGGCTGGCGAACCGATAGCCTACATCACAGGCAAGCGCGAGTTTTACGGCATGGATTTTGTGGTATCCCCCTCGGTTCTCATTCCCCGCCCTGAAACGGAATTGCTGGTAGATCTGGCGTTGGAGCGTATTCCCTCAAATCGGACAGCCCGGATTCTTGATCTGGGTACCGGCAGCGGGGCCATCGCCATCGCGATAGCCAAATGCCGTCCGCTGGCTCTCGTTACCGCAGTGGATATTTCTCCTGGTGCTGCGGCTATCGCAAGGGCAAACATACGGCAACATGATGTGGATAACCTATCCATAGTCGAAGGCGACTGGTTCGGAGGAGTGGCGGGAGAGATTTTTGATCTGATCGTGGCAAATCCGCCTTACGTGGCTCGTGCTGATCCTCATCTGAGCCAGGGAGATTTGCGTTTTGAGCCTCCCATAGCGCTGTCGGGAGGTGAAGACGGACTTGACTGCCTACGCCAAATCATCGCTGCTGCACCGGCTCATCTCGCGGAAAGTGGATCCCTGCTGGTCGAGCATGGATATGATCAAGCGGAAATATGCCGCGAATTGCTGGATATCGCAGATTATGACGCCGTTTTCACCTGCCCTGATCTTGCCGGAATCATGCGGGTCAGCGGCGGGTTTTGTCCAGGTTCCATCGTGCGGCAATAGGCCGGGAATCGCGGGCATTCCGGCAGGTGCTGATCAAACCTCTTGAAAATGTAATAGCTTTGCCCTATGCTGATTTGCCGGTAGGTTTTACTTATTTGAAGGAGAAATTGGCATGACTACACAGGAAACCATCAAGCAGCAGCTCAGCGCTCATCCGGTGGTGCTTTATATGAAAGGAACTCCCCAGGCGCCTCAATGCGGTTTTTCCGCTCACGCGGTAAAGGTGCTCAATGCGTGCGGCGTAAGCGACATCTTCGCGGTGGATGTGCTTGCGGAGCCTGAATTCAGGCAGGGCATCAAGGACTATTCGAACTGGCCGACCATCCCGCAGCTTTATATCAATGGCGAATTCGTCGGCGGCTCGGATATCGTAACCGAGATGTATCAAAGTGGCGAATTGCAGAAACTGCTTCAGAAATGAGGTTGAGCGGCTGATCTGAGGTATTCGCAGCGGAGGAGACACGCCGGCTCTGCCGGCTTTTTTGTCGGGTATTCCACTTGATCGATGGGCAGTCTTGGGTGGAAAGGGGATCGCTCATGTCGTGACCGCTGCGGCGATTGCCCAGTAACGAAAGAATTTTCCCGCAGCCATGAACAGCATGGTCGATATCCAGTTGACCCGAAGCCAGCCGGCGGCGACGCATATGAGATCCCCGATCAGCGGTACCCACGCAAGCAGGAGAACAGGGCTGCCATGCTTGCGCACCCATTCCAGTCCCCGCTTGTTGCCAGCCGATTTTCTCAGGAGCGCTTTCTCATCAGGCAGAAAGCGTCCGATAGCATATGAACTCATGCCCCCCAGGGTGTTGCCCAGCGATGCAATGCACAGGGCAGGCCAGTAAAGCTGAGGGTAGGCAGTAAGAACGCCGAACAGCACGGCTTCGGAGCCGCCGGGCAGCAATGTCGCAGCCAGGAAACTGCTCGTGAACAAGGCCAGCAGGCTTGATTGTTCATCCATGAATTTTCTGTGAGGGGATAAGCTCCGGTAAGCATCATTCCCGGCAATATGACGAATGATGGGGAAAGGCTTGCGCAGCCTATCACGGTCATGAAGCGGATGCCTAACCAATATTTGACTTAACGATATTATTTCGCGATGATATGCCCACCGCTTACCGATTACTTATCTCTGTTCAAGAGGAAAACCATGACAACCAATGTATCTCTGAAGCAAAAGGTCAATTCGATTATTTCCGCCAGACATCTGCTCAAGCATCCATTCTATATAGCCTGGACGGAAGGGAAACTGTCCAAGGAGCAGTTGCGCCACTACGCCGAACAGTATTTCCATAATGTCCTGGCCGAACCGACTTATTTGAGCGCAGTGCATTTCAATACGCCGCACTTTCATACCGAAACCAATAGCGGGGATATCAGCGTGCGCCAGGAAGTGCTGAAAAATCTTATCAGCGAAGAGCATGGTGAAAAGAATCACCCCGCTCTGTGGAAAACCTTTGCGCTTGCGCTGGGTTCGAGCGACAAGGATCTGGCGAATGCGAAAGCCTTGCCGGACACGGCCAACCTCGTTTCGACGTTCCGGGATATCTGCCTGAATCGGCCATTTTACGCGGGGCTGGCCGCGTTGCACGCATTTGAATCCCAGGTTCCTTCGATAGCAGCGGTAAAAATTGACGGACTGGCCAGGTTCTATGGCATGAACAACCCAGGCAGTTATGAGTTTTTTACGGTGCATCAAGAGGCGGATATATACCACTCGCAAGCCGAGTGGACATTGATCGAGCGTTTTGCGGATACCGCCGAAAAACAGGCTGAAGTATTGGCGGCAACCACCAGGGCATGTGACGCGCTATGGGGTTTCCTGGACGGAATTTATGAGAATTACTGCTCGGATCTTGCTTGCGAGGACGAAGCGGCAGCAACCATACACTGAAATCATTGATTGGAGAGCAGGCAGACAATGATTTGCTCTCCATTGCTTCTTGTTTGACAAAAGCTCGTGTTCTTCAGGTTCACGAGCTTTTTTATTCCAGGGGGACGATTCCCTCCAGCGTGGCAAAACAGGTATTTTTCGCGGTCGCAAGAAAATCGCGAAGATAAGGCCGTGCTGCCGTTTCCTTCAGCGTCGAAGCATACAGGTTGCTCCATAAACCGCTCGAACCGATACGGCGCGCTATCACATACTCATGCTCCACGTAATTTTTCAGGCCCCAGCTGGGAAGCGCCGCGATTCCACGCCGGCTGGCTACCAGTTGCAGAATGGCTACGGTCAGCTCCGCGGTACGCCGCTCAGGATGAATTCCAGCTGGCTTTAGCACATGATGGATCAGATCGATCCGATCTTCAGGTACCGGGTAGGTAATAAGCGTCATGCCGGAGAAATCCGGTGCTTGAAGTATCCGTTTTCTGCGCAATGCATGATCCGGCGGCAGCACCGCGAGAATTTCAAAACGAAACAGGGGATGGTGAGCAATATCGCGCCGCCGTTTATTTTCGGAACCGATCACCACGTCCGCCAGGCCCTCTTCCAGTAACCGGATGGGGTCGCTATGGAATCCCGAGACCAAGTCCAGTTCCACGTCCGGCCAATGCTGCCTGAATGCATCCATCAAAGGCATCAGCCAGTCGAAGCAGGTATGGCATTCCAGCGCGATGCGCAGGCTGCCCGATGCCTGTTCCGATATTTTTGCAAGGCCGCGTTCAGTCGCCTGAATCGCTTCCAGCACTGTCTCCGCAAGGGTGACCAGGTGTTTCCCTGCATCGGTAAGCTCAACCGACTGGCCGCGCCGCTGCACCATGGGGAGGCGATAATGGGTCTGGAGCGCCTTGATCTGGTGCGACAGGGCGGACTGCGTAAGGTGCACCCGCTTGGCCGCGCGCGATACACTGCCTGTTTCATGCAATGCCGCCAGGGTGCGCAGATGCCGCAGTTCAAGCATGATTATGAATAATATTCATGGGTGTTGAATAACATTTCATTTGATTCATAGTTTAGTCTGCCACACAATGGCTATTTCATGCAACTGTTCGCGATGAGCGATCGAGGAGTCAGGAAATGGCATTGACACATAACTTGGGTTTTCCCCGCATCGGGGCGCAAAGGGAATTGAAGCGGTCGCTTGAAGCCTATTGGAACGGCGATATCGATATCGGCCGGCTGCAGGCCTTCGCAGCGGAGCTCAGAAAGCAGCACTGGCTCCTGCAACGGGAAATCGGTATCGATCTGATTCCAGCGGGCGACTTCGCTTTTTATGACCATATGCTGAACATGACCACCCTGCTTGGCGCCGCGCCTGCCCGATTTAATCCAGGCAGCGGCGAAGCAGGGCTGGACCTGTATTTCGCCATGGCGCGCGGCACCGCAAGCCAGCCCGCGATGGAAATGACCAAGTGGTTCGACACCAATTATCATTATATCGTCCCGGAATTCGATGCCCAGACCTGCTTTCGTGTTGCGTCTACTCAGCTTTTCAAGGAAGTGGAGGAAGCCAGGGCCCTCGGCATTTCGCCAAAGGTAGTGCTGGTCGGGCCGCTCACCTACTTACACCTTGGCAAGGAGACCGAATCCGGCTTCAACCGCCTTGAACTGTTGCCTCGTCTCCTTCCGGTTTATGGTGAAATTCTGGCGCGGCTCCGGTCTTCGGGAGTGGAATGGGTGCAGATGGACGAGCCCTCTCTGGTGCTCGATCTGAGCGACGAGTGGCTCCGCGGCCTGGACCAGGCTTATGCCGTTCTGGGCAATTCCGGAACAAAGCTGTTGCTTGCCACGTATTTCGGGGCGATAGGCAATCATGCGCAGCGTTTGAAGCGTCTCCCGGTGGATGGCGTGCATATCGACCTGTGCCGTGCGCCCGATCAGCTTCGTATCTTTCTGGAAGATTACCCCAAGGATAAAGTGCTTTCGCTCGGCATCATAGACGGGCGCAATGTCTGGCGCGCCGATCTGGCGCAAGCATGGGAATGCTTGTCGCAAGCGCATTCGATACTGCGGGAGCAATTATGGATCGCTCCCAGTTGCTCACTGCTCCACTGTCCCGTGGATCTTGCGCTCGAGACCCGTCTGGATAGCGAAACCAAGTCCTGGCTGGCATTCTCGGTGCAAAAATTGAAGGAGATCGCCATTCTTGGGGAGGGGCTGAAAAAAGGAGAAAGCACGATCAGCGCGGAATTGGCTGCTTCTACCGAGGCGCGCCAGGAACGCCTGGCATCGAGCCGCATACATAATCCCATCGTGCAGGAACGTCTGCTACGCCTGACTCAGCGCGATAAAGCGCGAAAGAGCCCGTTTTCCGTCCGGCAAGCGCTGCAGCGACAACGTTTTCTATTGCCCATGCTTCCTACAACCACTATTGGATCATTTCCGCAGACACCGGAGATACGCCATGCGCGTGCCGCATACAAAAAAGGCGAACTGGGAAATTTGCAGTATCTCGAAGCGATGCGAAATGAGATCGGGACGGTGATCAAAAAGCAGGAAGAGATCGGCCTGGATGTGCTTGTCCATGGTGAAGCCGAACGCAATGATATGGTGGAGTATTTCGGCGAGCAACTGTCCGGATATGCTTTTACCGAAAACGGATGGGTGCAGAGCTACGGTTCCCGCTGTGTAAAGCCTCCAGTACTCTATGGGGATATCCACCGGCCCGAGCCGATGACGATAGACTGGATCAGATATGCGCAAAGCCAGACGGCAAAGCCGGTCAAAGGCATGCTGACAGGGCCGATAACCATGCTGATGTGGTCATTCGTGCGTGACGATCAACCGCGCCCCGTCACGGCATTGCAGCTGGCATTGGCTATCCGCGACGAAGTGGCCGACCTGGAAGCCGCCGGCATAGGAATCATACAGATCGACGAGCCTGCATTCCGGGAAGGGTTGCCGTTGAAAAAACGTGACTGGGCCGAATATCTGCGTTGGGCAGTAGAGGCGTTTTGCCTATCCAGTTCAGGGGTGGAAGATGACACTCAAATACATACCCACATGTGCTATTCCGAATTCAACGATATCCTTCCGGCTATCGCAAATATGGACGCGGATGTGATTACCATCGAAACATCGCGTTCAAGGATGGAATTGCTCGACGGATTCGGTGAATTCAAGTATCCCAATGAAATCGGCCCCGGCGTATACGATATCCACTCGCCACGAATTCCCCAAACCAGAGAAATGGTGGAACTGCTGGAAAAGGCCTGCCAGGTCATCAGTCCGCAGCAACTTTGGGTCAATCCGGATTGCGGCTTGAAAACACGCCGCTGGCCGGAAGTTGTCACCGCGCTGGAGCGAATGGTCGATGCTGCGCGTCTGCTGCGCTCGCGTTTTGACATCCCGGCAACGGATCCGGTTCCGATTCGGCCGGCAACACATCCTGCGAGGACTCGTTCAGAGGTTTCCTGACGGCTTTTCACTGAGTTGCAATGCTTTCAGAAGCCTTGTTTCGAGGTGAACCAGGCTTCTCGTGTCATTCAGTGCGTTTCCCGCAATAAGAAACGTATCCTCGGCACGCTCCCCCAGGGTATTGATCCGGGCACTGTGCACGCTTATGGCGAATTCCGCCAGCACCTGCGTGATGCGCGACAGCAGGCCCGGCTGATCGCCGGCGACGACGGAGAGAATATGATAGGCGCCCCTTTCATCCCGTTCGATATCGATTTCGGGCTTGATCGGGAAATGCTTGAGATGCCTGCTAAGACGCCCTTGCAGAGGGGGCTGCAATGGAGCCTGTTGCATCAATTGCCGTACCAGGTCATGCTCGATGTGGCGGATCGCCTCGCGGTGCGCTTCATCCGAATTGACGTGATCCAGTATCAGGAAACTGTCGAGAGCATAGCCATGGCGGCTGGTGTGAATTTGAGCCTGCGCAATGTTATAGCCGGTTCGATCAAAAAAGCCGCAGATGCGGGCAAATAGATCTTTCTGGTCCGCTGTATAGACTAATACCTGTATGCCGGTACCCGCTGGAGCAAGTCGTGCCTTCACCACTGGAACGGGCGACTTCATGCGCCGGTACAGATGGCCGGCATGCCAGGCAATTTCCTGCGGGTCATGCAGGAAGAGATAGGCAGGATCGAGCGCTGACAGGAATTGGTCATATGCTTCGGAAGGGATGCCCGCTATTCCTAGCAGTTCGAGCGCTTTGTCCCTGCGGCTCGCGGCGCCCTCGTCGAAATGGAACGACTCGCCGCTCAGATAGCTGCGAGTTGCGCGGAATAGATCTTCCAGCAGCTTGCCCTTCCATCCGTTCCAGACCTTGGGACTGGTGCCACGTATATCCGCCACCGTAAGGAGATAAAGCGCGACCAGGCGCCGCTTATTTTCCATGCGGCTGGCAAAGTCCGCGATAACCCGGGTGTCGGATAAATCTTTTTTCTGCGCGGTCAGCGACATAGACAAGTGATTTTCCACGAGCCAGACGACGAGTTCGGTATCTTCGAGTGGCAAACCGTGGCTTTCGCAAAAACCCCGTGCATCTTTCCTGCCCAGGATCGAATGGTCGCCATTGCGGCCCTTGGCGATATCATGAAACAAGGCAGCAAGATAAAGCACCTCTGGCCTGCTGAATTTGCTTATGAGCCGGCTGCACAGGGGATATTCGTGGGAATATTCCGCAGACATGAAGCGGCGCAGGTTTCTCACTACCATCAGGGTATGCTCATCCACCGTATAGACGTGAAACAGGTCATGTTGCATCTGCCCTACTATGCGGCCAAACGCGGGGATATAACGTCCCAGGATTCCACAGCGATTCATCAGGCGCAGCGTCCGGGTCAATCCGCGCGGCTGCCGCAGAATTTGCATGAACAGTTCCCGATTGCGAGGGCTGTGCCTGAATGCCTTGTTGATGAGAGGCGCGGCTCGCCACAGTGCTCGCAAGGTTTCTGCGCTATGCGCTTTTATCTCCGGGTGCTGTTGCAGCAACAGGATGCTTTCCAGGATCGCGCTCGTATCTTTCTCGAATAATTTCTCGTCGCGAATCTCCAGCAACTCGTCCCGTTTCTGGTACCGCTCATTGATGATGATGGGAGCATTTTCTGTATCGGAAAAAATCCTGGCGCGCAAGCTGAGCATCAGGATGGCATTAAGCTGCGATACGGACTTGGCGGCACGATAGTAGCGCTGCATCAGCACTTCGCCTGAGCGGCGGGGCTTTCTGGCCGCTATATGCAATTCCCCGGCAAGGGGAGTCTGATAGTCGAACAGCAAGCGATCTTCCCGCCTTCCGGCGAGATAATGCAGGTGGATTCGAAGATCCCGCAAAAGGGCATGGTGGCGCATTGCCAGGCGGACTTCCGAGGGTGTAACGAGCCCGTAGCGCCCCAATTCGGGCCAGGATTTTCCCAGGCCCGCCGCACGGCTGACCCAGAGCACGTTTTGCAGATCGCGCAGACCACCGGGGCTTTCCTTTATATTGGGCTCCAGGTTGTAAGTCGCATCGTGGTATCGCTCGTGGCGCTGCGCCTGCTCGAACAGCTTGGCGTCAAAGAATGCGCTCAGGTCTAGCCCGGCTGTGAGATTATGGGAAAATTCCTGGAATAGTATTTTATTTCCAGCCAGTTGACGGGCTTCCAGCAAACTGGTCTGGACCGTGATATCCTTCGCTGCCTCTTCCGCGCATTGGTCCAGGCTGCGTGCGCTGTGACCGACTTCCAGCCCGATGTCCCAGAGCAAGCTCACCCACCGTTCCAGCCCGCAGGCAATGCCATCGTCGGGTTTCTCCCTCCCCTGTTCAGGTGGGGGAAGCAGAACGAGCAGATCGATATCCGAATAAGGAAAAAGCTGCTGCCGGCCATAACCGCCAACTGCCAGCAAGGCAAGGGAATGATGCATGTCCATTTCGCGCCAGGCTTGGCGGAGGATGCTGTCCACCAGCCGGCAATGGCTTCGAAGCAGGGCAGCGCCATTCCCGGTTTCCTGATAACGCTGGCGCAGCAGTTCGCGCGCTTCATGCAGCGTGTTTTTGATCGCTTCTATATTTAAGACTGTTCTCGACAAGTCTCTCGAAGCGCGTTGCCGGAAAGAAGGGAGATGATCATGAGCGTCAGGACTTGTGCAGCATGGCTCGCAGCAATCCCCTCAATATCAAGCCCTGAATGCAGGTTTTGGCGGCGAGCCGGCGGATAAGGTCAACACCTCGTATCCGCTCCCGGTAACCAGGACAGTGTGTTCCCATTGCGCCGAGAGGCTGTGATCCTTGGTCACGATAGTCCATCCGTCCGCCATCTGGCGTATCGGGGCCTTGCCGGCATTGATCATCGGTTCTATCGTAAAGATCATCCCGGCTTTCAATTCCAGGCCGGTGCCGGTTCGCCCATAGTGAAGCACCTGCGGGTCCTCATGGAATTTTTTGCCTATCCCGTGCCCGCAAAATTCCCTTACCACGCTGCATCCATGGTCTTCCGCAAAACGCTGGATGGCATGGCCGATATCGCCTAGCTGTCTGCCTGGCTTCACTTCCTCGATTCCGCGCCACATTGCCTCATAGGTAATTTCGCACAGGCGCCGCGCCTGGACTCCCGGTTCGCCTATGTAGTACATTCGGCTGGTGTCGCCGTGATACCCATTCTTGATCACAGTCACATCTATATTGACGATATCGCCATTTTTCAGGACTTTTTCGCCGGGAACCCCATGGCATACCTGATGGTTGACCGAGGTGCAAATGGATTTGGGGTAGGGCGAATATCCCGGCGGTGCATAGTTGAGCGGGGCGGGAATCGTGTCCTGGACATTGATCATGTAGTCGTGGCATAGCGCGTCAAGCTCACCGGTGCGCACGCCCGGTTTGACGAAAGGCGCAATGTAATCCAGCACTTCCGATGCGAGCTTGCCTGCTACCCGCATTTTTTCTATTTCTTCAGGAGATTTGAGATTAACCGGCATAATCAATTCAACCTGAACCCGCCTTGCAGCCAATCCACCATATGGGTGAACATCGGATATCGTGTAAAGTCTTTGTGGATCATGGCTCTAAACTGGAAATGAGCGGTCATCTGCCGGATTCAGGTTCAATTCACGGATCATGATAAACATAAGATGGAGGCTGTGTGGGCCCGTTTCAATATCCGCGCAGCGGAATGGAATTCGGCTTTTGTAGCGTATGGAGGCGGCTTCGCGCAAGCAACATCAGAGCTTTCATGAGAATATCTATCCTGCCTCATCATTGATCCCATCGGTTCCATGATTTCGATGGGCTGCGCTCCGTTTCACTCATCCTGTAAATTCATCGTTAATTGAATTCACGGTGCGCATTTGCTGCTTTTCAGCTCGCTGCCCGGAAATCTCTTTTCGAGGATTCTCAGCTTTGCGGTATCTTCCCCCGAGGGGCTGCGCAGCACAAACGCTACCTGGTCAAGATTGCGCGCACCGATAACCGCTGATCTGACTCCCTTTGCTCTCAATGCCGTCAATGCGCTTTGAGCATCCTCGACTCTATGAAAAAATCCCAGCGAGATCGCGTTATTCCATTTATCGTCGTTCTGGACACGCGAATAGCCGCCTATCCCGAGCCTTCCAAGTTCGCCCATCTTCTTTTCCGCGAGAAAGGCATTTTTTAGCGGCGGTATGTGTATCCAGAAGACGGGGGTCTTGCCCCGTTGCTCGCGATCCAGCCTGGCATCGAGTTGTACCTGGGCAATCTCCGCCTCAACCGGTTCCATGTCGGCATCGAGAAAAATTCCCCATTCAAGACAGGCGACCGGTTCCCTGGATGGTTTGGACCGTTCCGTTTGGTCCTCCTCGCTTGAAGGTTGGGCATGGCCACGAGATGGGGCATGATCGCCTGAGGCCGGCTCCGACTGAATATAAACTGCGAAAGCAATATTGATGAACAACAACAGAAAGAATACTGTTCTCATATGTTGACGGTTTATTATTGTTAACTCGCCCTTTCGTTGTTAAAATACCACGTTAACAGTATGGCATATTCATTTTGCGGGAGTCAGGAATGCAGGGCATAAAGTTCGTCTCGAACATTGCAATCGTCGCCGCGCTGGCGTTATCCAGCCAGCTTTTGGCGGAAACCGCTCCTGAAGCCGGAAAAACGAAAGGAGATGCGGCGAAAGGCCAGCAAATCGCAACTCAGGTGTGCGCAGCGTGCCACAATGCGGACGGTAACAGTTCCATTCCTGCCAATCCCAGCCTGGCCGGTCAGCATGCCGAGTATATCACCAAGCAGCTGAATGATTTCAAGCCGAAGGAAGGCAAGCCCGCAGAACGCGAAAACGCGATAATGTCGGCAATGGTGGCGCCGCTCTCCCCGGAGGACATGAAGAATCTGGCCGCCTATTATTCCAGGCAGACGCCCAAGCCCGGAGAGGCCAGCGATAAAACTCTGGCGGAACAGGGTGAGAATATATATCGCGGCGGCAATCTCGAGAAAGGCGTGCCCGCTTGCGCGAGCTGCCATTCCCCCAATGGAGTAGGCATTCCTCCCAATTATCCTCGAATTGCCGGACAACATTCGGACTACCTTGTCGCGCAGCTACGGGCGTTCAGAACCGAAGAGCGTACCAGGGACCCGAATAATGTGATGCATATGATCGCCTCCCGGATGAGCGAGAGGGAAATACAGGCTGTATCGCAGTTCATATCCGGTCTGCGCTGAAGCGCTGCGCGCATTCCGGGTATCCGTTAAACATAAATCCGGCAGTTGGCCGCTCATTTCCAGTTTAGAGCCATTGGTTCATAAAGACTTCTCGCGGTATTCGCCGTTCATCCATATGGTGAGTTCGCTACAGGGCGGATTGCGCGGCACATGGCTGTGTTGCAACTCCTTGGAATGGAATGGCCATTGCGCGTCGTAGCACCTTGCCCTGCACTCCGGAAACCGCACACTCCACCCCGTCCAACTGCCGGATCTAGGTTAAAGGGGAGCGCTACGCTTCTTTTTGCGGTATTCTTATTTCCAGCTTCCAAATACGCGTTCTGCCGCAGCCAGCGTTTTGCCGATTTCGTCATCTCCGTGCGCTGCCGAAACAAAGCCCGCCTCAAATGCTGAAGGAGCGAAGTAGACGCCTTCCTGGAGCATTGCATGAAAAAACCGGTTGAAGGCATCCCTGTTGCAGTCCATTACTTCAGCATAGCTTGTCGGCAGATGTTCCCGGAAATAAAGGCCGAACATGCCTCCCACCTGCTGCGCACAAAAAACGATGCCATGTTTTTCCGCAGTTTTGGTAAGCCCTTCCATGAGTTTCCTTGTGCTGGCAGCAAGTTTTTCGTAAAACCCTGGAGCTTGTACCAGTCTTAGTGTCGCAAGTCCCGCCGCCACCGCAACGGGATTGCCAGACAGCGTACCGGCCTGATACACAGGCCCGATCGGGGCCAGGCATTGCATGATATCCCGCCTGCCGCCAAATGCCGCCATTGGCATTCCGCCTCCGATTACCTTGCCCAGGGTGGTCAGATCGGGCTTGATGCCATAAAGCCCCTGCGCGCACTCCAGCCCTACCCGAAAGCCTGACATCACTTCATCGAAAATTAGCATGGCGCCGTGCCGGGTACACAGGTTGCGCAATGTCGACAGGAAACCAGGCTTTGGCGTTATCAGATTCATGTTGCCTGCCACCGGTTCAACGATCACCGCTGCGATTTCCTGCCCAAAACGGCTGAAGGCCTGCTCCAGACTATCAAGACTATTGTAATCCAGGACCAGAGTGGCAGAGGTGGTTCCATCAGGGACGCCAGCAGAACTGGGGTGACCAAAAGTCAGCGCGCCAGATCCGGCCTTGACCAGCAGGGCGTCGTCATGCCCATGATAGCAACCTTCGAATTTGATGATGCGATTTCTCCCGGTGTAGCCCCTTGCCACCCGGATGGCGCTCATCGTCGCTTCCGTTCCCGAGCTGACCAGTCTCACCTGCTCGATCGACGGCAGTAGCCCGCACAGCATCTTTGCCATCTCCAGCTCCGCCTCCGTGGGCGCGCCGAAGGTCAGGCCGTTATGAGCCGCCGCCAGTACGGCGGCGATCACCTCAGGGTGGGCATGACCCAGGATGAGAGGACCCCAAGAGCCAACATAGTCGATATATGTTCTATCGTCTGCATCCCATACGTAAGCCCCTTGTCCGCGACGAAAAAAAACAGGCGTACCGCCAACTGATTTGAAAGCGCGAACAGGGGAATTTACTCCGCCGGGAATATATTTTTGCGAAAGCTCGAATAGTTGCTGGTTACGCGAGATCATTTCAAAACTCATGATGTAGGGTATGGGGCTTTCCCGGAAATAATCGGGAAATCTGTTCGGCGGCATATCGAACGCTCTGCGCAGCAAACAGGCCGTTGACCACGGCCAGCGCATCGGCGCCATGCCGTATCAGCTCGGCGGCATTGGCCAAAGTGATGCCGCCAATAGCGACAATGGGGATACGCAGCCTTCGTCTGGCGCGCTGCAGCAGATCAAGGTTCGCCCTTGCCGCATGGGGCTTCGTGCCGGAAACGAAAAAAGCGCCGAATGCGATATAGTCTGCGCCTTGCTGCTCGGCCTCAAGCGCCTGTTCCAGTTCGTTGTAGCAGGACACCCCGATTATTTTCCCTTCTCCCAGTTGCTGCCGGGCCTTGGATATGGAGACATCCTGCCTTCCCAGATGCACTCCATCGGCACCAAGCGCAGCGGCCAGGTGAGGATCATCATTGATAATGAATGGTGTGACTGCATCGCGGCACAGATCCGCCAGAAGCGCGGCCTGCTGGATGCGCAGCGCAGGGTCAGCCGCCTTGTTGCGGTATTGGACCAGTCGCGCGCCGCCTTCCAGCGCCTGCCGGGTTATGCGCAGAAGCGCCATCGTATCTGCCATATCCGGCGTAACCGCATACAAGCCCCCGATGGTCCCGCGCGTCATTTGGCCTCATCCCCGTTGACAGCTTCAGACTCGTCGCGAGCCCAAAACAGCCGATCCGGCAAATACTGCCCCATTCCGGGGCGAAAGCCCGCCTTCAGCGATTGCCAGGTGTATTCCTGGGCTTCGTATACACCCTCGATCATGGGCAGGCCGTTGGCAAGAGCGGCAGCAATGGCAGCGGCGAGCGTACAGCCCGATCCATGATAGGAGCCCGCTAGGCGATCCCAGGAATCAGATCGCATTTCGCCCCCGCTTCCATACAGCTTGTTGATCACCTGGAAAGTATTCTCATGCGTCCCGGTGATAAGCACGTATTCGCATCCCATATGCAGAAGCCGGTCGGCGCACCGGTTCAGGAGCTGGATATCCTCTTCCTCCTCGTCGTCATCCCGCGCGAGCCGGCGTGCTTCCATGCTGTTTGGAGTAATGATGGTCGCTTGCGGAAGCAGCAATTCACGCATTGCCACGACCATTTCATCGCTGGCCAGTTCATCGCCGCGGCCGGAGGCCAGCACCGGGTCCAGCACGAGCGGAATGTTGGGGTAGTCCGAAATCACCTCGGCAATTGCGGTGATGATTTCGACACTGCCCAGCATTCCCAGCTTGAAGACGTGGACCGGCATGTCTTCCAGAACCGCTCTTGCCTGATCGGCAACCCATTCCGGGTCCAGCGGAAGTATTTCTTCCACCCCGGCGGTATCCTGGACCACGATTGCCGTAACCACGGGCAGCGCATGACAACCCATGCTGGCAAGGGTGAGAATATCGGCCTGGATGCCAGCACCACCGCTGGAGTCGCTGCCAGCGAAAGAAAGTGCTATTGGGGGTGACTGGGGCATGAGCTATACCGTAAAATAATATTTTAACCTAAATCGCCTCTATCATGCCTCCTACCGAAACGCGCGTTTACCGTTGCTACATGTGTCTTATCTGCGGTTTCATATACGACGAAGCGGAAGGCTCGCCGGCCGAGGGAATTCCTCCCGGAACGCGGTGGGAAGATGTGCCGATGAACTGGACCTGTCCCGAGTGCGCAGCCCGCAAAGAAGACTTTGAGATGGTGGAAATCTAAATGCGTATTCTTCATGCCATGCTGAGAGTGGGAAATCTGGAAAAGTCCCTGGCCTTCTATACGGGTGTGCTGGGAATGAAGGAATTGCGCCGGAAAGATTATCCCGATGGAAGATTTACCCTCGCATTTGTTGGCTATCAGGATGAGGCAAGCGGACCCGTGCTGGAATTGACGCATAATTGGGATACGGAGCGATATGACTTGGGCTCCGGCTATGGGCATATTGCCATAGAAGTCGAAGACGCCTACCGTGCTTGCGAGGATGTCAAGACGCGTGGCGGCAAAATCGTCCGGGAAGCAGGGCCGATGAAACACGGTTTGACGGTCATAGCCTTCGTGGAGGACCCGGATGGCTACAAGATCGAATTCATCCAGAAAAAAACCGCTTAACTTTGCTTCAATTCCATTGCGGCGGCAAAGAAGCCGTCCGTTCCGTGAAGTCGGGGTGATAATTCCAGAAATATGCCGGTGTCCAGTGGAATTTTTTGCTGCCGCAAAATATCCGCGCAATTCATCAGCGTAAATGAGGAATGATCATTCAGAAAATGCTCCACGATATTCTGGTTTTCTTCCGGAAAGAAGCTGCAGGTGGCATAGACCAGCCTGCCCCCGGGTTTAAGAAGATTTGCCGCGGATGACAGAATCGCCGCCTGTTTATGCTTGAGTTCTTCGATGCTTTGGGGTGATTGCCGCCATTTCAAATCGGGATTGCGGCGCAAGGTTCCCATGCCGCTGCAGGGTGCATCCACCAGCACCCGATCTATTTTTCCGGCCAGCCGTTTGATCTTGATATCATTTTCATTGACGATATGCTGGGGATACAGGTTAGACAGGCCGGAGCGCTTGAGCCGGGGGCCGAGGTTCTTCAGGCGTTTGTCCGATGTATCGAAGGCGTAGATGCGCCCATGGGAGCGCATCAGCGCTCCCAGCATGAGAGTCTTGCCACCTGCTCCAGCACAGAAATCAACCACCATATCGCGGCGCCTGGGCGAGAGCAGGTAGCCCAGCAGTTGGCTGCCTTCATCCTGAACCTCGGCCTTTCCCGCGAGAAACAGCGGATGCCGGTTTATCGCCGGCTTGCCTGCAAGCCGTATGCCCAAAGGTGAATAGGGGGTTGGCGCAGCCTCGATCCCGTCCCCGGCCAGTGCAGCGATGATCTCATCGCGGCTGGCAAGAAGGGAGTTGACGCGCAGATCGAGAGGGGCGGCCCGTTGCAGGGATAGTCCCAGATCGAGTATCTCGTCCTCTCGCATGAAGCCCCGGAGCTTTTTTATCAACCATTCCGGAAATTCGGCCCGCACTCCTGGAGATAGCGTCTCCAGGGACAATCCCTTGACGTATCCCAGCCACTTTGCTTCCGCTTCGCTGACAAGCGGTGCCAGCTCGCGCAAATTGACGCCTTGGAACCTGGCCAGATGAGCAAGCAGCAGTGAACGGGGCGTAGGGATCTCTGCGACGGATTCAAGGAACAAGCGGTGGCGCAGGATGCCAAATATATTTTGGCCTATGAATGCCCGTTCTTGAGCCCCCAATTGCGGGTTCTGGCGAAAAAAAACACCTAGCGCGGAATCGGCGGGATGCTGGAGAGGAAGCACGGCGCGAAGCGCAGCGGTTGCGATGTCCAGGTGGGCAGGGGTGAGGCGCATTATCCTAAATCCGGCAGTTGACCGCTCACGTCCAGTTTAGAGCTATGATCCACAAAAACTTTCCGCGGCACTCGACGTTCACCTGTATAGTGAGTTCGCTATCGCACACTTCACCCCTGTCCAACTGCCGGATTTAGGATTATCCCGGATATCGCACGTGTAAGGGAAGCAAGTGCAGCAAGCGAGTGGTTTTAGAGCGTACGGGTGCAAAGCCCGAAAAAGGATTCGGATCCCTGTTCCGCTTCTTATTGCAGGCGTCCCTGCTTGAGCCTGTCCGATGACTCGCCGTAAGTTATTCGGGTGGCAATCTGGTCCGTGATGATCCCGAGTTTCTCGGTTGAAACTATCCGTACCGGAAGCATGTGGTGGTCGACCGCCAGCCAGATTTTCTTGTCGCGGCCCTCGCTATTATCCACCTGTTTGGTCAATACGATAGTTTCAAGCTTGCCCATAGGAGTATCCAGCGTTTCCTTTCCCACCGCATAACGGACCGGTTCGAGCCGGCGGCCGTCGGTTTCATGCAGAGTGACCATCTTGCCCGAAATAGGGGAAAACATGAAGCTGTAGGGCAAGCTCAGCTTGTCCTGCGCATCGGCCGGCAGAGGTTTCTGTTCTTCCCCCCGCTTATTCTGGAGCGTCAGGAGTTTATTGTTCCAGTCGAAAATTGCCACCTTGGGTGGCCTGTTTCCATGTTGATCTGAAAACCGGCTGGGGCGAAACGACCCTTGCGCCGTGATGATTCCCTCGCTATCCCGCACCACGCTATCGGGTTGGGTCAAGGCCAGCAGTCCTTTTGCGCGTCCTTCGCTGTTGATGGTATAGCTCCGGGCATGATGGCCTTTTTTAATCTCAACCGTATCGTTGACTTCGCCTTCCAGACCGCCGGAACTGATCGAATAACTGATATCGACTCGTGAAGGAATATCCGCTGCGTGAGCCGGGAACAGGGATATGGCAAAAAGGACCGATCCCGACAACAGTGCCATGAATGGAAATTTCATTTGCAGAACCCAGGTGAATATAAAGCTGTGTCGTCAGGCACCGCATGCGTCACGCTGACGTGGTTATCCGAAAGTCTCAGGCGTCCTTCCATGAACCAGCGAACGGCCTGGGGATAAATACGGTGCTCCTCACGCAGTACTCGTACTGCAAGAGAGTCCTCCGTATCATCCGGCATTACCGCCACCGCTGCCTGGACGATTATGGGGCCATGGTCCATCCGGGGTGTAACGAAATGCACGGTGCACCCATGTATTTTTACACCCTCCAGCAATGCTCTCCGGTGAGGATGCAGCCCAGGGAAAGCAGGCAGCAACGATGGATGGACATTCATCAGTCTGCCTGCATAGTGCTGAACAAAGTTTTCTTCCAGAAGGTGCATGAAACCGGCGAGTACGACCAGATCGGGCGCATAAGCGCTTACCGTCTCCATCAACGCGGCATCGAACGCCTTTCGATCAGGGTAGGACCGCTGATCGATCACTCTGGTTTCCAGACCGCTTCTTTTTGCCAAATCCAGCGCCGGTGCGCCGGGCCGATTACTGATGATCGTGATCGTCCTGACCGGCAGCCTGGCGTCGATCAGCGCCTGTAAATTGCTGCCGCGACCGGAAACCAGGATAACAAGGGAATTCATCATTTCTTGGCCACGGCTTTCCGCCGCGCTTACTCGACAATGGTTTTCAGCGATGCAGCCGTGGTGCGCCTGACATCCCCTATAGTCCAGGCAGTTTCGCCCATCGAATGAAGTATTTCCATGGCTGCACCGGCAATTTCTGGCGCCACGATGAGCACCATTCCAACACCGCAGTTGAATACGCGATGCATTTCGCCATCCGGCACGTTGCCCTGGCGCTGCAGCCAGCCAAAAATTTCAGGGAGGTTCCATCTGCTTCTTTGCAGTACCGCGGACATCCCTTTGGGTAGAATCCGGGGGATATTCTCCGTCAATCCACCTCCGGTGATATGCGCGATGCCTTTCACAGGCACATGCTTCATCAGTTCGAGTACAGGTTTTACATAAATTCGGGTAGGCGCCATGATTTCATCGATCAACGTTCTTCCATTGAAATCCGACGACAGGTCCACTCTATTTTTTTCCACTATCTTGCGAATCAGGGAATAACCATTCGAATGCGGACCGCTGGAAGCCAATCCCAGCACTGCGTCTCCCTCCGTAATCATCGATCCATCTATAATCCGGTCTTTCTCGACCACCCCTACCGCAAAACCCGCCAAGTCATACTCGCCGTGAGGATACATACCCGGCATCTCAGCTGTTTCCCCGCCGATAAGTGCGCATCCCGCCTGTTCGCAGCCCTCCGCAATCCCTTTGATGACCCGTGTCGCCGTATCGACATCCAGTTTTCCGCAGCCGAAATAATCCAGGAAAAACAGGGGTTCCGCACCTTGAGCCAGAATGTCGTTGACGCTCATGGCTACGAGATCTATTCCGACGGTATCGTGTTTTTCGTACTGGAACGCGAGCTTCAGCTTGGTTCCCACGCCATCGGTGCCGGATACCAGCACAGGGCTGCGGTAGTTTCGCGGCATGTCGAATAATGCTCCGAAACCGCCTATGCCCCCGAGCACCTCCGGGCGCATCGTGCGCCTGGCAAAAGGCTTGATGTTTTGAACCAGACGATCGCCCGCGTCGATATCGACGCCCGCATCCCGGTAAGAGATCGATCCGGTATCGGTATTCTCTGGATTATATGAAGTCAAGTTGAATTTTCGCTTTGTTGCGGATAGAGTGCGGGTTTTCAAAAAACGGCAATTCTACCGTAAATGCGCGTCGATCGAGATGCAAACGACGGAGCGTGGGTTTTCGGTAAAGCTGAGGATAACGATAGGAGAGCTCCAATGAAGCAATTGGCGTTGGACATTACGCCATCTCCGCTGCCCGCGCTCTCCAGATTCGTGCCCGGACGCAACACGGAACTGCTGCAAGCCCTGAATGCCATGCTTGCAAGACCGGTCAAGGAGCGCTTCATCTATATATGGGGCGTTCCGGGAAGCGGAAAAAGCCATTTGCTTCAGGCAATGGCTGCACTATCCATGCGTAACCAGGTGAATACCGCCTATTTCGCCTGTAATTCAAAAACCTGTTTTCGCGAGCGCAGCGAGGCGGACTGCACATTGGTGGATGACGTGGACCGTCTTGAGGACAATGCTCAAATCGGATTGTTCAACCTCTATAATCGCATACGTGAAAGAGATGATGCTGTTCTTCTCGTAAGCGGCTCGTCCGCGCCTGCTCAGCTCAAATTGCGGGAAGACCTCATGACGCGCCTGGGATGGGGCCTGGTATATCGTGTTCATGAGTTGACCGATCCGGAAAAAATAGAGGCGATGCAAAACCATGCGTTGAGCCGGGGACTCGAGCTATCCAGCGAGGTATGCGATTATCTGCTCAGGCACGAACGGCGCGATTTGACCACCTTGATGGCTACCATAGACGCTCTCGATAGTTATTCGATGTCCCATCGCCGCAAAGTCACCATTCCGCTGGTTCGCGAATTATTGCAGGAACTCTCATGAACCTGGTTCTGTTCGATCTCGATAATACGCTTTTAGCGGGCGACAGCGATTTTCAGTGGGCGCAATTCCTCATTGAGCAACGCGTGCTCGACCGCGAAGTCTACGAAGCGCGCAATATTGAATTCTATGAGCAGTACAAGGAGGGAACGCTCGATATACATGAATTTCTGGACTTTCAGCTAAAGCCGCTGTCCCGCCATCCCAGAAGCCAGCTCGATGCATGGCACCAGGAATTCATGCAGCAGAAGATCCTGCCGCTGATAACACCCCAGGCGCGAGAGCTGGTCAAGAGACATATGCTTGGCAATAATTTATGCGTCATCATAACCGCCACCAACCGGTTCGTGACCGGTCCCATTGCGCGGGCTCTGGGGATAAGCCATCTCATTGCCACCGAGCCTGAGCAGGTGAACGGCGAGTTTACCGGTCAGGTTTTCGGCCTGCCCTGTTTCAGGGAGGGCAAGATTGCCCGGCTGGAAAGCTGGCTGGATGAACACAATTTGACATGGATGTCTTTCCTCGAAAGCTGGTTTTACAGCGATTCGCTGAATGATCTGCCGCTGCTCAACAAGGTTACCCACCCTGTCGCGGTGGACCCCGACGCAACACTGAAGGCTCACGCAGAGGAAAATGGATGGCCCATCATCAGCCTGCGGTAATCGTCGGACTGGCACGTGTGCTGCGTATGCCAGCCCCTCCGCGTGGCTTTGCGGATGAGGGCCGCCTGGCCCTTTGGTGTCCTCGCCACATTCCTGATACGCGAATTCGCACCGAAGTACCCCTTGCCTGAAAGACGATGAGGGTGGCTGGAAGAGGCCCAGTGCTTCTGATCATCTTCATGATCCTCGTTGCCGCCAGCTTGCTTGCCGGGCTGTCGTTCGGCAGCGTAGACATCCCGGTTTTTACGGTCGCCAGAACCTTGCTATCCGTGGATGATGGAAGTGATCGAGTTGCGCACCATATCATCCGGGATTTGCGTCTGCCGCGCGTGTCGGCTGCCTTTGCCTGCGGCGGCTTGCTCGCCTTGGCCGGGCTGCTGCTCCAGGTTCTATTGCGCAATCCCCTGGCTGATCCTTACATTCTCGGCGTCTCGGGCGGCGCCGGTGTGGGGGCGCTGCTTGCCATGCTGCTCGGGTGGAGCCATATGCTGGCCGATGCAGCTGCGCTCGCCGGCGCACTGGCTGCGGTCGCCATTGTATTCAGCTTGAGCTTTCGCGCCGGGGATTGGAATCTATACCGTTTGCTGCTGACAGGCGTGGTGTTGTCCGCGGGTTTCGGCGCGCTCACCACCTTGATTCTTACCTTGGCACCTGCCAGCGATTTAAAAGGCATGCTGTTTTGGCTGATGGGTGATGTTTCCCGTGCGGAAGAGCAACTGCCTGCCTGGATAGCGCTCATTATCCTGTCCACCGTAAGCATGCTGTTTTCGAGAAGCCTCAATGTGCTGAGCCTTGGGCAAATGAAAGCAAGAACGCTGGGCATTGCCGTGCTGCCGTTGCAGGCCGGGCTTTATTTTTGCGCCTCGGCGGCGACGGTGGCCGCCCTGATGCTTGCGGGCGCGATCGGTTTTGTCGGCCTGATCGTGCCGCATGCCGTACGCTTGCTCGGCGTTAATGATTTTCGCTGGCTATTGCCCTTGTCCATACTTGCGGGGGGAAGTTTTCTGGTTTGCGCCGATACCATGGCGCGCACCCTGTGGGCCCCCCAGCAATTGCCCGTAGGCGTGTTGACCGCTCTTTTGGGAGTTCCCTTATTATTGCTGCTGCTTTCCCGCAGACACTGATGCGGATTCCAGCGTTGACCCATCCTGAAGGGTGTTTCATTCGTATTGCAGCGCGGGCTGTGGCTGAATTGGCATATTGTCCCCCGAGCCGCCGCGGATCGAAGTGAAATGGCGAAGTTCGGGAAAGACGTCGCGATCATAGGTGCGGGTGCGGCCGGGATGATGTGTGCCATGGAGGCGGGCAAGCGAGGACGGTCCGTACTGTTGCTCGACCATGCGGCGAAACTGGGAGAAAAAATTCGAATCTCGGGTGGCGGACGTTGCAATTTTACCAACCTGCATGCGAAGCCAGAAAATTTTCTGTCTCACAACCCCGATTTTTTCCGATCCGCGTTAGCGCGCTTTACCCCCGCGGATTTCATCTCTCTCGTGAAAAAGCACGGTATCCACTACCACGAGAAAACAGCCGGACAATTGTTTTGCAACGATAGCTCGCGGCAAATTATCGAGTTGCTGCGGGATGAATGCACCGTGGCCGGCGTGGAATGGCAAATGCCCTGCAGGGTATACAGGATAGATCGCGCTAGCAAAACCGCCGTCGAGAGTGGTGGTTTTGTGCTGGAAACCGATAAAGGCAGGTTTGCCTCAAATTCCCTCGTGATCGCGACCGGCGGATTATCCATTCCTCAAATTGGCGCAAGCCCTTTGGGATATAGAATCGCGGAGCAATTTGGCCTCAACGTCACGCCGCTGAGACCGGCTCTTGTTCCTTTGATGTTTGCGCCGGAACAAGCCGCGAGCTTTTCCCAGCTAACCGGAGTTGCGGTGGACGGCGAAGTCCGCTGCAACGGAGGTCGCTTTCGCGGCGGCATATTGCTGACCCACCGCGGGCTGAGCGGCCCGGCGATATTGCAGATTTCGTCATACTGGCGTCCTGGAATGGCCATTGATATCGACCTGCTTCCGGATATCGATGCGATAGCATGGTTGCTCGATCGGCGGCGTGGCAGCGCCACGCTGTCAAGCGTGCTGGCTGGCCAGCTTCCCAGGCGGCTGGCCCAGATCTGGTGCGAGGCAATGGTGCGCGAGAAGCCAGCCAAGCCGATGAGCGAGTACAGCGTCACGGAACTGAAGCGCATTGCCATGTACCTGCATAAATGGTCGATCACCCCCAGCGGTACCGCCGGATACAGGAAAGCGGAAGTGACCCTTGGCGGAGTCGATACCCGTGAATTATCTTCCCGGACGATGGAGGCCAAAAAGGTTCCCGGGCTTTACTTCATAGGTGAAGTCGTGGATGTGACGGGACATCTCGGGGGATTCAACTTCCAGTGGGCATGGGCGTCCGGATATGCGGCAGGGCAGGTAGTGTAGGCTCAACCTAAATCCGGCATCGAGGGATTAAAGTACATAGCGCGCCAGATCTTCGCTTTGAGACAGGCTGCCAAGCTTCGAATCGACGTAAGCGGAGTCGATGACAATTTTTTCGCCGTGATGCTTCTCCGCGGAAAATGATACCTCTTCCAGAAGCTTTTCCATGGCGGTATAGAGACGACGAGCGCCGATATTCTCGGTTTTTTCATTCACTGCAAAGGTAATTTGCGCCAAGCGCTTGACCGCATCCGGTGTGAATTCCAGTTCGATTCCCTCGGTTCCCAGCAATGCTTCATACTGCCGAGTCAGGCATGCGTCCGTATTTGTGAGAATCTGCACGAAATCCTCAGCGCTAAGGCTGGTCAACTCGACCCGCAGGGGGAACCGCCCCTGCAATTCCGGGATCAGGTCGGAGGGTTTGGCGAGATGGAACGCACCGCTTGCAATGAACAGGATATGGTCTGTCTTGATCATGCCGTACTTGGTTGAGACAGTCGTGCCCTCCACCAGCGGAAGCAGGTCACGCTGAACGCCCTGGCGCGAGACATCCGCGCCAGAGGTTTCAGAACGGCTGGTAATTTTGTCGATTTCATCCAGAAATACGATGCCGTTCTGCTCCACATTCTGGACCGCGCGCAGTTTCAGCTCCTCATCATTGATAAGCTTGGCCGCTTCCTCATCCGTGATGATCTTCATGGCTTCGCGTATCCGCAGCTTCCGCGTCTTTTTCTTCTCCATTCCCAGATTGTGAAACATGCCTTGTATCTGCGTGGTTAATTCCTCCATTCCAGGGGGAGCAAAGATTTCCATATGGGCGTGCGAGGCCGCCACTTCGATTTCGATCTCCTTGTCGTTGAGCTCGCCTTCTCGCAGTTTTTTGCGGAATTTTTGACGGGTAGCATTCTCGGTTTCGCTAACCTCGAAATGGGATCCCATTTCGCGCGCCGGCGGAAGCAGGACGTCCAGAATGCGCTCTTCGGCGTGGTCTTCCGCCCGGGCGCGCATTTTTTCGGTTTCCTGTTCCCGGGATTGCTTTACCGCGGATTCCACCAAGTCGCGGATGATGGAATCCACGTCGCGACCGACATATCCCACCTCGGTGAATTTCGTGGCTTCAACCTTGACGAATGGCGCATCCGCGAGCTTCGCCAGCCTGCGTGCGATCTCGGTCTTGCCGACTCCCGTCGGGCCGATCATCAAAATATTTTTTGGCGTAATCTCCTGCCGAAGGGGATCTTGAACCTGTTGCCTTCTCCAGCGGTTTCGAAGCGCGATGGCAACAGAGCGTTTGGCGGCATCCTGCCCGATGATGTGTTTATCCAGTTCGTGGACAATTTCCTGGGGAGTCAGTTGAGACATGATTTCAATTCCGTATTGTCCGGTTAAAACGGTGATGGATGTGCGAAGACCAGGCTCTGGCGCAGGTCAGCAAACAAAATATTCTGGTGCCGATTTGAAGTCGGTTCGCTCATATTCGAGTAATGTGATGTCCCGGTTTACACGTTGCCGGATTCCATAGTCGCTTCTTCCGGGATAGCTCGTTATCTGAATTGCATTTCCGGCTCATGGCGTCATCGTCGTGCATGAAGGGAAGTCTAGCATTTATCACCCATCCTGTGGGGCGGGGTCTGGACGCGTTTACCATCGCCAGCCATGCGGTTGTATCTATTTCCCACCGAATCTTCCTTTCTCAATGTGGTTCAGACCCTGAAAAATCCCGTTCAGGTATTCTTGATAAAAGAGCTGCCTGGATGGTCATCAAATGAGAGGCTCTGTTCCAGAGCCCGAAAGCCGGCCGGCGCTCGTCAGCGGCTTTGCTTTTGTCATGGAATGGATACAACGGCACTGCAAATGCGGCTGGCTGGTTTGAGCAATCCAAGGTTAAAAATAATGCTGGAGAGTTACCGGGTATTCCGAGTTCATATTCAGCGCTTCCTTAAGCACTTGACCTGTTGCCAATGACTGGGTAATGGTTGAGGATTTCGTTATGACGTGGAAGTGCAAAACCACGAGTGGTCAGGACGAGAATGTGCAAGACCGGTAAAATCGATGCTGGTTTTGATTCACAGAACCAAAACCAGCTTGCGTATATTACTTATGATTTCAAATCACTATTTATAACGATTAACTGGCAGCTTTTTTCAGGTTGACCAAAGCTTCGTCAACATGTTTGGTAGCCACTTCGGCATGATTTTCTTTTGCATGAGCGATGGCCTGGTTGAGATGTCTGATGGATTCAGTGATATTCACTCTCTGGTCGCCATCTTTCAGCTCAGGCAGCACCATTTTTGCATGCTTCAGGCTCGCTTCAGCGTGCATCGCCAACCCTTTGGCATTTCCTTTTTTCCCTTCCGCTTGTGCTTCCTTCGCATGTTCTATAGCTTCTACGATATGTTTGTTAAACACTTTTTTCAAGTGGGCTATTGCTTCATCGACATGTTTGGTAGCTTCTTTAGCATCGTTTTCTTTTGCACTAGCAATGGCTAGATCGAGATGTCTAATGGATTCAGTGATATGTACCCTTTGATCGCTATCTGACACTTCGGGTAGCGCCGCTTTTGCATGCTTCAAGCTTTCTTCGGCATGCCCTAGCAGTTCCTTGGCTTTACCGCTTTTCCCTTCTTTCTCCGCAGCTATCGCATGCTCTATCGCTTCTGAAGTATGCTTATCGACACTACTGCTGGCAAATAATGGAAAACTGGAAAAAAGTGTTACCGCCCCGATTGTCAAAATTGATTTGGCAAGTTTCATAGTAAGTCCTCTCGTTTATAGGTCATTTACTAAAACTAAAGTCACTATATCATGCATCAAAACCCCTTGGGAATCGCTCTATCCAAGCAGATCAGCTCCTTGAGCCGCTGCAAATGGATGAAGCGAGCCAACCACCACCTGGGTTCGATAAGATGGACGTTATCGAGACACTGATTATTACTGATTACTGAAGGGGCAAGCGATGGCTGATTATGATATTAGTATAGGATGGGAGTTGTTGCCAGAGTTATTGAGCGATCAGGACGCAAACCGGCAGCAAACTTAGGGTGAGCGCCATGGCGCACGCTAGTGGCTGCCCCCGCCTTGTTCGGTTATCACAGCACCTCGATCACATGATTCTGGTTGGTGTAGATGCACAAATCCCCTGCTATCGCGAGCGATTTCTTGACGATTTCCAGCGGCGCGAGATCCGTATTTTCGAGGAGCGCCCGGGCGGCGGAATGCGCATAAGAGCCGCCGCTGCCAATGGCAGCCAGGCCGAACTCCGGCTCGATCACATCTCCCGCTCCCGTAACGATGAGGGTGACGCTAGGGTCGGCGACCACCAGCATGGCTTCAAGCCGGCGCAGAATGCGGTCGGTACGCCAGTCCTTCGCCAGTTCCACAGCGGAGCGCATGAGATGGCCCTGGTGTTTTTCAAGTTTGCCTTCAAATCGCTCGAACAAGGTGAAGGCATCGGCCGTACCGCCTGCAAATCCCGCGAGGATTTTGTCATGATAGAGCCGTCGTACTTTTCGGGCGCTTGCCTTTGCCACTACTGCACCCAAAGTGACCTGGCCATCTCCGCCGAGCGCCACCTGCGCGCCGCGGCGTGCGGAAAGTATCGTAGTGCCACGAAATTCTTGCATTGGGAGCCCATGAGTTTATCGAGCAGAGAGGATTATAGCGCCGATTGGCGGATAACATGTAGAAGCAAACCTGTTGCAGCGGGTTCTTCCTGACCGCACGGCCAGGATCAGGTTCCCACCGTCTTTTTCCTGGCCCTGGGATGCGCGGCGTCGTAAGTTTTTGACAAATGCTGAAAATCCAGGTGGGTATAGATCTGTGTAGTGCTGATGCTCGAATGCCCCAGCATTTCCTGGACAGAGCGCAGGTCCCCGCTTGATTGCAGCACATGGGAGGCGAATGAATGCCGTAGCATGTGCGGGTGTACATTGGACGAGATTCCCTGGTGTGCAGCCCATATTTTTAGACGCTGGCTGATGGATCGCCGGCTCATGTTTTTTCCGTGCCGCGATATGAAAAGTGCGCTTGCCCCTGGCTGGATCAGGTTCTCCCGGTGTCTGATCCATTCGTGCAGAGCGTGCACGGCCTTGCTGCCGACGGGGACAATGCGGGTCTTGCCGCCTTTGCCCGTGATACGCACCGTGCCGTCCGCGAGGTCCAGATTATCGGGTTTGACGCCTGCGAGTTCCGCCAGCCGCAATCCCGAGGAGTAGCAAAGTTCGAACAGTGCCTTGTCCCGCAAGGCCATCACATCATCTGCGGCGGAGAAGTCCAGCAGTTTCGCGGCTTCGTCCGGCGAAAGCGCGTGGGGCAGTGATTTGGGGGCTTTTGGCGCTCTTATTCCGGCACAGGGATTGCCTTCATATCCGTGCCTTTTTGCTAGATATCGATAAAAGCCGCGCCAGGCTGAAAGCATTCTTGCGACGGTTTTTCCGGAACACTGCTTCCCGTGGCGTTGCGCCACGAAGCGGCGGATGTGGTGGGGTTGTAATTGCTCCAGTGGCGTCTCAGCCGCGAAGCCGAGTAATACATCGAGATCCCGCCGGTAGCCTTCACAGGTCAAGGGAGACAGGCGCCGCTCCTGGGAGAGGTGGTCAATATAGGAGGAAGCCGTTTTTCCGTTGGCCTTCCTGGTTATGCTGACTTCATATTCTTTCACTTCTTGCCTTCGTGTTGCCCGAACCTGTCCTTGTTTCTCAAGCCGACGCAAACCGGCGTATTGCGGCGCTTGCCAGCTCCCCCAGTTGCGCCAGGTAAATTGTTCCCATTTCCGGATAGAACCGTTGCGATTCCTCGCTTGCCAGCACCAGCAAGCCAATTGTCCTGTCGGTTCGCAGGGGCATCATGGCAAACGACCTCAAGCGTACGCCGTCTTCTCCAAACCAGTCCCGGATTTCTTCCAGCACGTACGGACCGCAATAAGGGTGCTGCAGGCTTTCGGCCAGGCTGGGAATATCAGGCCCCGTCTTATCCAGCTCCGGTGTCTGTTGCCCTTCGATGGTTATTCCCCAGATTCGCAGCGCCATATGGGGAATAAGGAAATCTTCCCGCAAATTGTAATTCAAACCCTGCAGAACATCGTTCAGACCGGTAAATTGGAGCAGCACGACCGCCAGCCGATGCATCTTTTCGGAGAGAGCGCTGTTTTCTTCGGCAAATCTGACCAGTTCGCTCAGCTTATCCTGCAGGACACGATTCCGCTCTCTCAAGTCCATGATCTGGCGTTCACTGATCGGGATCGCCCTATCGCCATGAGGATGGGGAATTTGTATATCTGCCAGTACACTCGCATACTCCGTAAAAAAATCCGGATGATCCTTCAGATACAGCGCAATTTCCTCGTCGCTGAATTTCATAACTCGATTTCTCCATCGAACACGGTTACGGCAGGGCCCGTCATCCAGACGGGCTGGGTTTCGCCTGCCCAACGCACGCGCAGCTTGCCGCCTCGCAGGCTGACTTCAACCGACGAGTCCAGCAAGCCGCGCCGGATTCCAGCGACCACCGCGGCGCAAGCGCCGGTGCCGCATGCAAGCGTTTCTCCCGCGCCTCGTTCATATACTCGCAGCCGTATGTGGCGGCGATCCAGGACCTGCATGTAGCCGGCATTCACCCGGCGAGGAAAGTGCGGATGGCGTTCGATCAGCGGGCCTTCGGTCGATACCGGCGCCTGGTCCACATCCTCCACCAATTGCACGGCGTGAGGGTTTCCCATCGACACGACGCTGATTTCGATCTTCCCACCGCCGATGTCGAGTGGATAAGTCATGGCGCGCTTTGCGGCAAGGAAAGGAATGCCCCCCGGTTCGAATCCCGGTTCGCCCATGTTGACCGTCACTTCGCCACCGGGCTCCAGCCGGGGGATGATGAGGCCGCCAAGCGTCTCCACGCGGATCTCATCCTTGCTCGTCATCCCATAATCGTGCACATAGCGCACGAAGCAGCGTGCGCCATTACCGCATTGCTCCACTTCCCCGCCGTCCGCGTTGAAGATGCGATAGCGAAAATCCGCATCGCCGCTTGCCGCCTCTATCAGCAGGATCTGATCGCAGCCCACGCCGAAATGCCGATCGGCGAGCCGCCGCATTTGTTCCGGGCCGAGCAAAACAGATTGATTGACGCCGTCGATAACGACGAAATCGTTCCCCAGCCCATGCATCTTCGTGAATTTCAGTTTCATGACGCCCAGTTCATATTGTCATTCTGCCATCCAGGCATCGTTCCGGCGTAGCCGCGGCGAATCTGCGGTCTGCGTACCGTGGTTGCCCAGCGTGAGTTTGTTACAGAAAGATGCCATTGTCAACCTGCGGCCGCCTGCCGGGCTACCGCCTCCAAGAGGCTTTGCATCCGGTCTATGAGCTGATGCCGGGAGTGGGAGCGCTATTTTACACCGGCAGCTATTCCAGCCGGGAAACCGGAAAAAGCGCAAGGGATAAATCATTCAGCTTCTTAATAGCGGCGTAATTTGATATCCTAGCTCCTTTTTGACTCCCCTATAGGCGGCTGGACGACATGAGCGACTATCTTTTTACTTCAGAATCCGTATCTGAAGGCCATCCGGACAAGGTGGCCGACCAGATTTCCGACTCGATCCTGGATGCCATTCTGGAACAGGATGCCAACGCGCGGGTTGCCTGCGAAACCTTGTGCAGTACCGGCCTGATCGTCATGTCGGGGGAGATCACCACCGAGGCAAACGTCGACTATATTCAGGTGGCTCGGGCAGCTGTCAAGCGCATAGGATATAACAGCTCGGAAATCGGCTTCGATTACCATACCTGCGCAGTGCTTACCGCGTTCAACAAGCAGTCTCCCGACATTGCGCAAGGTGTCAATCGCTCCAAGGAAGAGGAAATGGACCAGGGAGCGGGAGACCAGGGCCTCATGTTTGGCTATGCCTGCGATGAAACGCCGCAATTGATGCCTGCGCCGATCTATTATGCGCACCGCCTGATGGAGCGACAAGCGGAACTGAGGAAAGATGGCCGCCTGCCCTGGCTGCGCCCGGACGCCAAGTCCCAGGTTTCGATCCGCTACCTGAATGGCAAGCCGCAGCGCGTGGAAACCGTGGTGATCTCTACCCAGCATGATCCGGACATTTCGCATTCCGACCTGAGCGAAGCGGTTATCGAGGAAATCATCAAGCCGGTGCTGCCCAGGAATATGCTCGGTAGCGAGACGCGTTACCTGGTCAACCCTACTGGCCGCTTCGTCGTGGGCGGGCCCATGGGTGATTGCGGCTTGACGGGTCGAAAAATTATCGTGGATAGCTATGGAGGCACTGCCCATCACGGCGGCGGTGCATTCTCCGGCAAGGATCCCTCCAAGGTGGATCGTTCCGCCGCCTATGCCGGGCGATATGTGGCGAAGAACGTCGTCGCGGCGGGTCTGGCAACCCGGTGCGAGGTGCAGGTTGCGTATGCCATAGGGGTGGCGCGGCCTGTTTCCCTGATGATCGATACCTTTGGCACAGGCAAAATTTCTGACGAAAAGATCGCCAGGCTGGTTGAGCGTCATTTTGATCTGCGTCCGCGCGCCATCATCCATGCCCTTAACCTGCTACGCCCCATATACCAGAAGACCGCCGCCTATGGCCATTTTGGAAGGGACGAACCGGAATTCACCTGGGAAGTGACCGACAAGGCGGCGCGGCTTCGCGCCGATGCCGGAATCGAAGAAGTGGCGGTAGAGGCATAAGCCTAAGCCGCCAACCGGATTACATCGCTTCAACCACTCTCTCGCCGAGGAGCGCTGCAACGGGCACCGTCCCGCGAGGCTCGGCAGGGAGAGTATCGTATTAACGGCGCTCGTTCATTTTCAGGAGATTGTTCATGAACGCTGTGCTCAATACTGCGCCCCAATCCGGGAGCAGACAATTTACCGACTACAAGGTCGCCGACATGTCCCTGGCTGAATGGGGACGCAAGGAAATCGCGATCGCCGAAACTGAAATGCCGGGTCTGATGGCATTGAGGGAGGAATATGGCGACACCAAGCCATTGGCGGGGGCGCGTATCGCCGGCTCCCTGCACATGACCATCCAGACCGCGGTGCTGATAGAAAGCCTCACCAGGCTAGGGGCTGAAGTGCGCTGGGCATCCTGCAATATTTTTTCGACGCAGGACCACGCCGCTGCAGCCATCGCGGCCGCGGGCACCCCGGTCTTCGCTTACAAGGGCGAGTCGCTGGATGATTATTGGGAATATACTCATCGCATTTTCGAGTGGGGAGGCGATGACGCAGCAGCGGGTGCGGGCAGCGGCCCGAACATGATACTGGACGATGGCGGCGATGCCACTCTGCTGATCATCCTCGGCAGCAAGGCGGAAACCGATCCTTCAATCGTGGCGAACCCTGCCAACGAGGAAGAACAGGCCTTGTTCGCGGCCATCCGCAAGCGGTTGAGCAAACAACCCGGCTGGTATTCGGCCAAACGCGCCGGCATTCGCGGCGTGACCGAAGAAACCACCACGGGCGTTCACCGGTTGTATGAAATGCAGAAGAAAGGGGAACTGCCATTTCCGGCATTCAATGTCAACGACTCGGTCACCAAGTCGAAATTCGATAACCTTTACGGCTGCCGCGAGTCGCTGGTCGATGGAATCAAGCGGGCGACGGATGTCATGATCGCTGGAAAAATCGCGCTGGTGTGCGGGTATGGAGACGTGGGCAAGGGTTGCGCACAATCCTTGCGTGGCCTCGGGGCGACCGTATGGATCACCGAGATCGATCCGATCTGCGCGCTGCAGGCGGCAATGGAAGGATATCGTGTTGTCACCATGGACGATGTCTGCGATCAGGCCGACATTTTTGTTACCGCCACCGGCAATTTGCGCGTCATCACCCATGACCACATGCTGAAGATGAAAGACCAGGCGATCGTCTGCAACATCGGGCATTTCGATTCCGAGATAGACATCGCCTCGGTTCAGAAATACCAGTGGGAGAACATCAAGCCGCAGGTGGACCATGTCATTTTTCCGACTGGCCGCCGCATTATCGTGCTTGCCAAGGGGCGCCTGGTAAACCTGGGCTGTGCCACGGGCCATCCGTCATTTGTGATGTCCAGTTCTTTTACCAACCAGGTGCTGGCGCAGATGGAGCTTTGGCAAAACGGCGCGAATTACCAGAAAAACGTCTATGTGCTTCCCAAGCAACTCGATGAAAAGGTGGCCCGGCTGCACATCAGGAAGCTAGGTGTCAAACTCACGGAGCTGACCGACGAGCAGGCGCAATATTTGAATCTGGATAAGGGCGGTCCTTATAAGCCGGAGTTGTATCGCTACTGATGCAGCGACTCCCTGTGGATGGGGATAACCCTCCGTGAAGCGCTTCGCAGCAGGCAGGCATGGAGCGCTCGCGGAGAATAAGAGAACGGCCGATTCGATCCTTCTTTCCTCGGTCGCGCCGTTTCCAGAAGCCAGAAGATGGAATCCCAAAAAAAGTTCGCACCCACTTTCAGTTTCGAGTTCTTTCCGCCGCAGACCCCGGAGGGGACGGAAAAGCTGCGGGCTACCCGCCGGCAGTTGGCCCAGCTCGATCCGAAATTTTTTTCCGTCACCTTTGGCGCTGGCGGCTCCACACGCGACCGTACCCTCGAGACCGTGCTCGAAATTCAGGCGGAAGGCCATGTTGTCGCCCCCCATCTTTCCTGTATCGGCTCGACCGGCGAAAGCATTCGCAGCATGCTGCAAAAATATTACGATGCGGGCATCCGGCATATCGTCGCCTTGAGGGGTGATTTGCCCTCCGGCATGGCCCAGGCAGGCGAATTTCGCTATGCCAACGAGCTCGTGACCTTTATCCACCAGGAGTTCGGCGATACCTTCCACATCGAGGTGGCGGCGTATCCGGAATACCACCCCCAGGCCGTTTCCCCTGGGGAGGATTTGCGGAATTTCAAACGCAAGGTGGATGCCGGTGCGGATTCCGTCATTACCCAGTATTTCTACAATGCAGACGCCTATTTCAATTTCATTGACAGTTGCGAAGCGATAGGTGTCGATGTCCCCATCGTGCCGGGTATCATGCCGATCAACAAGTTTTCTCAACTGGCGAGATTTTCCGATGCCTGCGGGGCCGAAGTCCCGCGCTGGATCAGGAAAAGGCTGGAAGGATATGGTGACGATAGCGCATCGATCCGCGCTTTTGGACTGGATATCGTGACCGAGCTGTGCGACCGGCTACTTCGCGCCGGCGCACCGGGGCTGCATTTTTACACGCTCAACTCTGCAGGATTGACGGCAACCATCTGGCAGAGATTAGGACTGTAATTCCATTTCCATTTCAGACCATCGTTTTGCCGATCGCCACCGGCGTCGGCACATATTTCTCAGGACGAGATGGGTATATGGGTACAGGCAATAGCCGCAACCCATATACCCTTTTTCCGGAATTATGCCGCCTTTGCAGCGCTCTTGCTCTCCAGGGGCAAAGGATTGGCCGCGTAGGCATAATGTGCCGCTGCTTCCGCCGTTCCCGGCTTGATCTTCTTGCCCATATCGGCCAGCACGATTTCCAGCGCGCCCAGACATAGCATGACGTTTTCAATTTTGCTGGAATAACCCATCAGGCCGAAGCGCCAGATCTTGCCGGCGAAATCTCCCAATCCTGCACCGATTTCGAGATTGTAATCGGCGAGCAGCCTGCGGCGCACTTCTTTTTCATCAATGCCTTCAGGCACGTAGACCGAATTGAGCTGTGGCAGGCGAGACTTTTCTTCCACCAGGTATTCGATACCCAGGGTTTCCAGTCCCGCCTTCAGCGCTTCGTGGTTACGCTGATGGCGCGCCCAGGAATGCTCCAGTCCCTCCTCGTACAGCATGAACAACGCCTCATGCAGGGCGTAGAGCGCATTGGTCGGAGCGGTATGGTGATAAGTCCGGGTGGTTCCCCAATACCCCAGCAACAGGTTCAAGTCCATGAACCAGCTTTGCACTTTTTCCTTGCGGTTCTTGACGAGTTCCACCACGCGTTCCGAAAAGCTGATCGGTGAAAGGCCCGGCGGGCAGGACAGGCATTTCTGGCTTCCGGAATAAATCGCGTCGATCTTCCATTCGTCCACCTTGAGCGGAGAACCGCCCAGCGAAGTGACGGTATCGACGATGGTCAGGCAGTTATGGCGATGGGCAATCTCGCACAGCAGCTTCGCATCCGAGAGCGCGCCGGTGGAAGTTTCGGCATGGACAAAGGCGACCACCTTCGCGTCCGGATTCTGTTTCAAGGCATCTTCCACTTTCTGGGGATCGACCGGCGCACCCCACTTGTCCTCAACGACCACCGCCGTACCCCCGCAGCGCTGCACATTCTCGATCATGCGGCCGCCGAACACGCCATTGCGGCACACGATGACCTTGTCGCCATGGTTGACCATGTTGACGAAGCACATCTCCATGCCCACCGAGCCGGGGCCCGATACCGGAAAAGTCAGCAGGTTCGACGTCTGGAAAGCATACCGCAGCAGGCTTTTCAGCTCTTCCATCATATCCGTGAACACCGGGTCGAGGTGACCCAGGGTGGGCCGCGCCATTGCTGACAACACGCGCGGATGGGTATCGGAAGGTCCCGGTCCCATCAGGACGCGTTGCGGAGGATAAAACGTGCCGATTTGCCTGGTGGGGCCGTAGTGTTTGGTGGTCATGACGAGTCCTGAAAAAGTGTTGGGTGGAATAGCGTAAAACGCCGATTCTACCAAGCGAACGCAGATTTTGCTATGCGCGGAAGCGCCAAAGGCGAATTGCCCGCCTTTGTGCTCGCCTTTGGCGGGGAGAAACCGGCATTCGGGCAAGTCCTATCGCACCAGCAGCATGGGCTTGATATAGAGCGTTTGCGCGATCTTGTCGGCTGCCTGCCTGGCTACTGCCTGGTCGGGATAGGGGCCGGCGTGTACCTTGAACAGGCCATCCATTGCCACGATTCCGAGGCTGTTGGTCATCAGGGGCAGTTCGGTGCGCATGCGCGCCAGGAAATTATCGGCGTTATCGTAAGCGCTGAAGGCGCCGAGCTGAAGATAAATGCCATTTGCGTCGGTAGTAAAAGCCGCCCGGGTTGTTTGCCGGGCTTCGCCGGCTTGAACGCTTGCCGTGGGCGCGGAGGCCACGGCGAACAAAACGGGACCATCCGGTCCCTCAATCACGGCGGCGGCCCCTACAGGTGCGGAGGCTATCCTCATGGCGGGCTCGGCATCCATGAGTATCGTTTCCACCTCCACCAGCGAACTTCCCCCATCCAGCAGATCGAGCTTGTATGCCGCGGTATAGGAGAGATCGATCAGGCGATCGGAAAGAAACGGCCCGCGATCGTTGAGACGAATCACGACGGATCTGCCATTCCGGAGATTGGTTACGCGAACGTAGCTAGGCAGCGGCAGTATGGGGTGGGCGCCGGTCATCCCGTACATGTCGTAGATTTCGCCAGACGCTGTTTTCTGTCCATGGTAGCGGCGGCCATACCAGGACGCTATTCCGCGTTCACGATACGATTCCAGCCCGGTCATGGGCCTGTAGGATTTTCCAAGCGCGACATAGGGCCGCATATTGGCCTCACGCAGGGGCTCGTAGCGGGGAACGGCGTCGGGAATGGACGCAAGATCCACCGGGGGATTGTCCCCAGGGCCATCATCCAGATAGTATCCCCCCTTTTTTGAGAAAATGCTGGGTTTTGTGGTTTTTCCGGAGGAGGGTTTTTCCGGTTCGTCCTGCTTCAGGAAAGTGCCGCACCCCGCAACCAGGACCATGAGCGATAATGCCGCCATGCGGGCGGCCAGCAACGAACGGGATGTGCAGGTCGAGGGGGATTTCACGTCTTTACCAGTTTGGGATGCGTCTGAATGCTCATCAAAATACCAAATCCCAACAGCATTGTCACCATGGATGTGCCGCCGTAGCTGATCAGCGGCAATGGCACGCCGACTACAGGCAGAATGCCGATGACCATACCCATGTTCACAAAGATATAGGTGAAAAACGTCAACGTGATCGACCCTGCGATCAGGCGCGTGAACTGGGTCGGGGCATTGGCGGTGATGACCATGCCGCGGCCTATCACGACCACATATAGCAGCAGCAGCAACGAATTTCCCACCAAACCGAATTCCTCGGAAAACACGGCAAAGATGAAGTCAGTGCTTTTCTCGGGAAGAAAATCGAGATGAGTTTGCGTCCCATGCTGCCAGCCCTTGCCGAGCACGCCTCCGGATCCGATGGCAATAGTGGATTGTATGGTGTGGTAGCCTGCGCCGAGCGCGTCCTGTGTCGGATCGAGCAGGGTCATGACACGCCGCCGCTGATAGTCATGCATCATCGACCACAGGAATGGCACGCTGCCTGCTCCCACTATCGCCAGCCCGACCATGATGCGCCATGACAATCCGGTAAGGAAAAGCACATAAAAGCCGCTGGCGGCGATCAGCAGCGCCGTGCCAAGATCCGGCTGGCGCAGGATCAATACGACCGGCAGCAACAGCAGCAACGTCGCCACTCCGTAATCCCTCAGTCTTAACGTTGCTTCATGCATGTCGAAATACCATGCCATCATCAACGGCACCGCTATTTTCATCAGCTCGGATGGCTGGATACGCGTCACGCCAAGGTTCAGCCAGCGCCGCGCCCCATTGTTGATTTCTCCGAAGAGCATGACGCAGAGCAGCAACAGAAGTCCGGTCAGGTAAATTGGGAAAGCAATGCGCATGATGTGCTGCAACGGAATATTGGCGACGAGCCACATGATGCCGAGCGCAACCAGCATATTGATGCCCTGGTTGGTGACACGGCTGAGGTTGGCGTCGGTGGCGCTATAAAGCGTGATCAGCCCCGTTGTCATCAGCATCAACAGCCCGACCAGCAGGAAGCCGTCGATGTAGCGCGTCAGGTAGTGCCACAGCCGCAAGGGATCAGTCATGAACGGCTTCCTCGTCGTCTCCCGCCGGGTCGGCGGTCTTGGCCTCGCTTTCCTTGGGCAATATGCCCAGCAGGAAGTAGTCCATCACCAGTCTGGCGATAGGCGCTGCGGTGGCGCCGCCATGGCCGCCATTTTCCACCAGCACCGATAGCGCGATTTTTGGATTTTTCGCTGGAGCATAGGCAATGAACAATGCGTGGTCGCGATGGCGCTCCTGGACTTTGCTTTCCATGTATTTTTCGCCTTGCTTCACGCCCACCACTTGCGATGTCCCCGTCTTGCCGGCGAATACATAGGCCGCCCCCGCCGCCGCAACAGCCGCGGTGCCGCCGGGGCGAGTGACATCGATGAGCGCATTCTTTACCGCTTCAAGATGAGCCGGGTTGAGATCGAGCGTGTACAAGGGTTCCGTTGCGATCTCGCGCAATATCTCATTGCTATTATTCTTTATCCGTTTTACCAGGTGCGGACGGAAGGCTGTGCCCTTTCCCGCGAGGATGGCGGTAGCGAAGGCGAGCTGCAGGGGCGTGGCCAGGTTATAGCCCTGGCCGATTCCCACCGAGATGGTATCGCCGGCATACCATTTCTGTTTATGCCGTCTCATCTTCCATTCCTGAGTAGGCATCAAGCCCATGACCTCGCCTTCGATATCGATGCCGGTTTTCCTTCCAAGTCCGAACTTCCCGGTAAAGCTGGCAATATTATCGATGCCAAGATCGTTGGCCAGCGCGTAATAATAAGTGTCGCAGGAGACGACAAGCGACTGGTGGAGATCCACGTACCCGTGGCCTCCCGCTTTCCAGTCCCGGAATCGATGTGTGCTTCCGGGAAGGCTGAAGTATCCAGGGTCGCTGATGCCTTGCTGTGCGTTGCGTTTATTGAGTTCCAGGCCCGCCAGCGCCATGAACGGCTTGAATGTGGAACCTGGGGGATACATTCCGCGCAGTGCGCGGTTATTGAGCGGGCGGTCAATGGAGTTGTTCAGCAAGTCCCAGCTTTCGGAATCGATGCCATCGACAAACAGATTGGGATCGAAGCCCGGCTTGCTCACGAACGCCAGTATGTCTCCCGTGTCCGGCTCGATTGCCACCAGGGCGCCCCGGCGGTCCCCAAATGCTTTTTCCGCCACCTCCTGCAGCTTGGCATCGAGCGATAGCATCAGGTTGTTTCCAGGAATGGGAGGAGTACGGGATATGATGCGTATGACCCGGCCTGCGGCGTCTGTTTCCATTTCCTCGAAACCGGTGACGCCATGCAATTCCTTTTCGTAACTCTGCTCGATGCCGATTTTCCCCATGTACAGCGAGCCCCGGTAATTCGCCAGGTCATGACGGGCCTCAAGTTGTTCGAGGTCCTTGTCGTTGATGCGTCCGATGTAGCCCACCACGTGTGAGGCGCTTTCTCCTCGCGGGTATTGCCGGAACAGGCGGGCCTTGATTTCCACCCCGGGAAAGCGGTAGCGATTTGCAGCGAATCGCGCAACTTCCACATCGGTCAAGCGGGTGCGTATGGGCAGGCTCTCGAATCGCTTGCTCTCGTCCCTCAGCTTCTTGAATCGCTTGCGGTCCCTGGGCGCAATTTCAACGATGGTGGAGAGTTCATTGATGAGCGCCTCGAGGTCCGGCACCTTGCTTGGTATGATCTCCAGCGTGTAGGCCGAATAGTTGTGCGCCAGGACCTCCCCGTTGCGATCAAAGATCAGGCCGCGGTTGGGTACTATCGGTGCGATGGATATGCGGTTGGCTTCGGCTAAAGTATGGTAATGCTCGCGTTGCGATACCTGAAGGTAGAAGAAACGCGTGAACAGCAGAAGGAAAAGCAGCAGCATGAATCCGGCGCTGATCGCGAGCCTTATGCGGAAATAATGCAGTTCGCGCAGATGATTGCGAAGCTCTACCCTACGATTCATAGAGTATCAGAGGTTGACCTGCCGGGTTTTTGTGGCATTCTAAGCAACGAAAAAAGCAGCGGCCATAATATGATGCCTGTTATGGTTGCAAGAAAAAAACCCCATCCCGGAAAATGGGAACCACCGAGCAGCCCGGCAAGAAGTCTGGCGCATTGCCCGAGGAGCAGTATCAAGCCTATCTGGGGGGCCTGTGCGAGCGGGTTGAAAAAAAGGAGGCGGCGATGAAACAGCAGGGCGGAAAACGCCATGATGCTGTATGCGAGAGCATTCTCGCCCAGCGTGCTGGCGTTGCTGATATCCATGAGCAGACCCAGGAAGAAGGCGACGCTCATGCCGATTCGCTGAGGTTGGTTGATGCACCAGTAAAGCAATACCAGAGCAACGAAATCGGGGCGCGCGGCCAGGGCACCGGGCGATAGTGGCAACAGGTTGAGCAGCAAGGCCGCCACCAGGCTTAAAACGATGAATGAGCCTTTTACAGGGAGCAATATTTCCTGCTTGGGGTGATCAGCGAATGCCAACTTTTTCTCGCTTCCTTGTCTCAGGCTTGATTTCGAACGCATCGGCCGGGGTTTCGGCGGGTGGGTTCATCAGGGATAATATCAGCAACTGCCGGTGGTGGCCTACTCCTGCGGTAGGTGTGCAGGTGATGCGGGCGAAGACGAAAGCGGGACTGCGCTCGATCTTGGATACGCTTGCTACCGGAAGTCCCGGCGGATAAACGCCATCTATCCCCGAAGTCACCAGTACGTCCCCCGCCCGAATGTCCGTGTTTACCGCGACATAGCGCAATTCCAGCAGCCCATCCTTGCCGGTGCCGGAAACGACCGAACGCAGCCCGTTTCGCACAACCTGTACCGGGACGGAATGGTCCTTGTCCGTAATCAATGTCACTTCCGATACCCAGGGATAATTGCGGGTGACCTGCCCGACCACGCCCACGTCGTCTACAACCACCTGCCCCGTCTGTATCCCGCTCTGGCTGCCTTTGTCCAGCATGATCTTGCGGTTGAAGGGATCGCTGGGCACGCGGAGGATCTCCGCGATGACTGCCTTGCTTTCCACGCGCTGCGCTGCTTCCAGCAACTTGCGCAATTGGTCGTTTTCAGCCCGTAATGCCTGCAACTGCAGGAGTTGTCCCTTGTCGGCCAGATACTGCTGCTTCAGATAGGCATTTTCGTCCGCCAGATGATTAGTGACAAAAACCGCACCCATGGTGTCGGAGAGGGTCATAGGTACATTGGCAAGCTTTTGCAGCGGATAGAGCGCAATGGCAAATACTTGCCGAATTCCCGCCAGATATCTGAAATGGGTATCAGCGGCCATGAGTGTCAACGACAGGAGCACGAAGAAAAATAGCCGTGCCTGCAAGCTCGGGCCGTGTCTGAAAAACTGCGGGGCCATTTCCATCAAATTTGGGTGTTTGAATGTACCCTATCCGGAATTCAACACAAGGAAGGCCGGCAGAATGATGCCTGTCAGGCGTGCGGTCCAGGGCCTGTTAACCCCTGTTTCGCGCCCGCATTGTTAACAGGCCCTAGTCACTTGCAAATATGCTTACCAGCTGATCCATGTTTTCAAGTGCTATCCCCGACCCGCGAACGACACAGGTCAGCGGATCCTCCGCGATTATCACGGATAATCCGGTCTCTTCCATCATCAAGCGATCGATATCGCGCAGCAACGCGCCTCCGCCGGTCAGCACCATGCCTTTTTCCGCAATGTCCGCGCCCAGCTCGGGCAAAGTATGCTCCAGGGCGGATTTGACGGCGCTGACGATATTGTTGAGCGGCTCAGCCAAGGCTTCAAGAATCTCATTGCTGGAAATAGTAAAGCTTCTCGGAATCCCTTCCGCCAGATTGCGTCCCTTGACTTCCATTTCGCGTACTTCCGACCCTGGAAATGCAGAGCCGATTTCCTTCTTGATCAATTCGGCGGTGACCTCGCCGATCAGCATACCGTAGTTGCGGCGTATGTAATTTATGATGGCCTCGTCGAACTTGTCTCCCCCGACCCGTACAGAGTTCGAGTAAACGATTCCTCCCAACGATATCACGCCAACTTCCGTTGTGCCTCCGCCAATATCCACCACCATGGAGCCGGTAGCCTCTTCCACGGGCAGGTTTGCGCCAATAGCCGCAGCCATTGGCTCCTCGATCAATTCCACCTTGCGGGCCCCGGCGCCGTAGGCTGCTTCGCGAATGGCGCGGCGCTCGACCTGCGTGGAGCCGTAGGGAACGCAGATCACGATTCGTGGATTGGCGGCAAACAGTCGCGGGGGATTCACTTTTTTGATGAAGTGCTTCAGCATTTGCTCGGTAACGGTAAAGTCAGCGATTACGCCGTCCTTCATGGGGCGGATGGCGGTAATATTACCGGGAGTGCGCCCCAGCATCTGCTTCGCTGCCAGGCCTACCTGCTGGATCAGCTTCTTGCCATTAGGCCCACCATCCTGGCGAATCGCCACTACCGAGGGTTCGTTCAGCACGATGCCTTGCCCGCGCACATAGATCAAAGTATTGGCAGTCCCCAGGTCGATGGCCATATCGGTCGAGAAATAGCCTTTCAATATGTTATTGTTGATGAAATTAATCATGGTTACGGGATCCGTTGGAGACGACGATAAGGGCGCGTGAAAAGAATGCGTCATTCAGGTCGGCTATGATACTCTATTAGCTATTTGAATATAAGGGTTATAAGCCTTTGGAGGATGAATGTCGCTGTCTCTGGACGAGGTGAAACGCATTGCAAATCTTGCCCGCATTGAAGTTGTTGAGGAGGAGGGAAGCGCCATTCTCGCTCAGTTGACGGACATCTTCAGCTTGATCGAGCAGATGCAGGCAGTGGATACCTCAGCGGTGTCGCCCATGTCCCACTCGCAGGATGTCAGGCAGCGCCTGCGGGAAGATGCGGTAACCGAGATGGATCAGCATGAATTGTTCCAGTCGATTGCTCCGCAGGTGGAAATGGGGCTTTATCTGGTGCCGAAAGTTATCGAGTAACCGCATATGCGGCCCTCGAATTATCTTCGCCCCTTAACGAGTCCTGTTCCACAAATCCCATGTTGAATTTCAGCCTCAGGCAGCTTTCCGCGCTGCTCGCATCAAAAAAAATTTCCAGCGCCGAATTGACGGGTGAATTTCTCCAGCGTGCGCGCTCGCTGAATTCCGAATACAACGCTTTTATCACACTCGACGAGGAGGCGAGCCTGACCCAGGCCCGTGCCGCAGATGCCGCTATCGCAGCCGGCCGGGCGACTCCGCTCACAGGCATTCCTGTCGCGCAAAAGGACATCTTTTGCACCAAGGGATGGCGCACGACCTGTGGATCGAGGATGCTGGCAAACTTCATTTCTCCCTATGACGCCGATGTGATCGAACGGTTCAATGCGGCGGGTGCGGTAACCATCGGCAAGACCAACATGGATGAATTCGCCATGGGGTCGAGCAATGAGACGTCTTTTTATGGTCCTGTTAAAAATCCGTGGGACACGGCAGCCGTGCCCGGCGGGAGCTCGGGCGGCTCAGCCTGCGCGGTTGCAGCGCGCATGGCCCCTGGCGCAACGGGCACCGACACCGGCGGCTCCATTCGCCAACCCGCCGCGCTATGCGGTATTTCGGGACTCAAGCCCACCTATGGCCGGGTTTCACGTTATGGCATGATTGCCTTTGCTTCCAGCCTGGATCAGGGTGGGCCCATGGCCAAGTCGGCGGAAGACCTGGCATTGATGCTCAACGTCATGGCCGGGTTCGATGCGCGTGATTCGACCAGTTTACAGCGTGAAACGGAAGACTATACCCGTATTCTGGAGAAGCCGCTGGAGGGCTTGCGCATCGGCCTGCCAAGAGAATATTTCGTCAAGGAAATAAATGATGACGTAGCGCGTGCCGTGGATGACGCGCTGGCGGAATATCGCAAGCTGGGGGCAAAGACGGTGGAGGTATCCCTTCCCACTACAAAACTGTCCGTTCCGGTTTATTACGTGCTGGCTCCTGCGGAGGCATCGAGCAATCTTTCGCGCTTCGACGGGGTCCGGTATGGCTACCGCGCTCCGGATTATGCCGATCTCAATGACATGTACCGGAAAAGCCGTGCCCAGGGTTTTGGCGCGGAGGTGAAGCGCCGCATACTCATCGGCACTTATGTATTGTCGCATGGCTACTACGACGCGTATTACATCCAGGCACAGAAACTGCGCCGCCTCATTGCGCAGGATTTTACCGAGGCGTTCGCCCGGTGCGATATCATCATGGGACCAACCTCTCCCACGGTGGCTTTCGATCTCGGCGAGAAAAGCAGCGATCCGGTACAGATGTATCTGTCGGACACTTACACGATTGCCGTCAATCTTGCCGGATTGCCCGGCATGTCCATCCCTGTCGGGTTTGGATACAAGAACAGGCCGGTAGGACTGCATCTCGTCGGAAACTATTTTGCGGAGGCTCGGATGCTGAACGCGGCGCACCAGTATCAGCTGGTAACGGATTGGCATATGCGCACGCCCATCCGGGCCTGATCCGGAATTCGCGCCGCACTTCCGCCGGCCCCGGCTCTTGCAGGCATCGATGCACGTTTTTTCCCCGGAGCACCGGGTAAAGTTTGAAGGGAATCCAAATGCAGTGGGAAACGGTAATCGGGCTCGAGGTGCATGCCCAGCTCTCGACGCGATCGAAAATATTCTCCGGCGCATCGACCGCCTATGGTGCGTCCCCCAATGCGCAGGCGTGCACGGTGGATCTTGCCCTGCCGGGTGTATTGCCGGTACTGAACCATGGAGCGGTCGAACGCGCCATCAAGCTGGGCCTGGCGGTGGGCGGCAAAATCAATTCCCCTTCGATTTTTGCGCGGAAGAATTATTTTTATCCCGATTTACCCAAGGGTTATCAGATCAGCCAGTATGAGATGCCGGTGGTCGAAGGCGGCAGCATCAGGATTCGGGTTCCGGGAGCCAGCGGAGCCGATGGAGGCGAGAAAGTGGTGCGCCTTGTGCGGGCGCATCTGGAGGAAGATGCGGGAAAGTCGTTGCACGAAGATTTTCATGGAATGACTGGCATCGACCTGAACCGGGCTGGCACGCCCCTGCTCGAGATCGTGTCGGAACCAGACATGCGCAGCAGCACGGAGGCGGTGGCTTACGCGAAAACATTGCACTCGCTGGTGCGCTGGATCGGCATTTGCGATGGAAACATGCAGGAGGGCTCGTTCCGTTGCGACGCCAACGTTTCCGTGCGTCCCCGCGGCTCCGACAGGCTTGGCACGCGCTGCGAAATAAAAAACCTGAACTCGTTCCGCTTTCTCGAAAAGGCCATCGATTATGAAGCAAGGCGGCAGATCGAGCTCCTCGAGGACGGGGGAACCGTCCAGCAGCAAACTCGCCTCTATGATCCCGAACGGGATGAAACCCGCGCCATGCGCAGCAAGGAAGATGCACAGGATTACCGCTACTTCCCCGATCCCGATTTGCTGCCCCTCGAAATCTCGCAGAGCTGGATCGCCGAATTGAAGGGTGCGATGCCCGAGCTGCCGCAAGACATGCGGGTGCGGCTCGAGCGAGACTATGGACTTTCCGGCTATGACGCGGCGAACCTGACCACCGATCGGGAGACCGCCGAGTATTACGAAATGGTTGTGAGCCAGCTTCCTTCCGACCCGAAGCTTTGCGCCAACTGGGTGACCGGCGAGATTTTTGGCTATCTCAACGACGAAGGGAAAAGTTTCGGCGACTGCCCGCTTTCGCCGGCACAGTTTGCCCAGCTTCTGGTTCGTATCAAGGATGGAACTATATCGGGAAAAATCGCCAAGGAAGTATTCAGGCAAATGTGGGCGAAAGCGAGTGAGCCGGCATCAGGATCGGGCAGCAGAAGCCAACGGGGCGTTGAAAATCTGGCTGACGAAATCATCGAATCCCAGGGACTGAAACAGATCTCGGATTCGGGTGAACTGGAAAAGCTGATAACCAGGGTTATTGCCGAAAATTCCAGATCGGTGGATGAGTTCAGGGCTGGCAAGGAAAAAGCGTTCAACGCCCTGGTCGGTCAGCTGATGAAAGCTGCCAAAGGCAAGGCCAACCCGGCACAGGCAAATGAGATCTTGAAGAAAAAACTGATAGGGTAAGTGGTAGGGCGGGCTCAGGCATGAACCTTCGCATATTGATGAGCATTAAAAATAAATGCCGGAGCTTTTTCCTTATTCAACCCGCGGCTGCTCTTTTCCGGCAGCTGTCGCACGATGAAGCCATTTGCGATGTCAAGCTCATGTGAGCGAATAGAAGTGGTGTGAACGATTAGAACGTCAAATGACAATCCATCCCTCCGGTTTGAAGATCAGAAGCACGTATCGCCGCTAGTCTGTGCTTGTACGATCCCCGCGCCAAGACTTCTGTCGGGCTGCAGTTCATAGACTCGCATAATCTGGTCCTGCTACAGTTCCAAATCCGGCAGTCTGCCATTTTTTATTCCTACGATCCATAGAGAGTTCGCTACAAAGGGGAATTTAGGATAAATTAATGCTGCGCCCGCCATCTACATTGATGATCTGTCCGGTGACATAGGGAGCATGGGCGATAAGGAACAACACGGTTTTGGCGATATCTTCGGGTTCGCCCGTGCGTTTCAGGATAGTCCTCTCGATGATATGCCGGCGTGCTGCTTCCTCCTTCCACTCGCCGTCTTCAGGCCACAGGATCGGGCCTGGAGAAACGCCGTTCACGCGAATGTCCGGCCCCAGTTCCAGCGCCAGCGATCTCGTAAGCGCTGCGAGACCTCCCTTTCCGGCGGTATATACGGCATATCCTTTTAATGGCCATTCAGAGTGAATGTCGACGATATTCACGATGCAGCCCTGCTGCTTCCTCAGCAGCGGCGCAGCGGCTTGAGAAAGAAACAGGGGGGCCTTCAGGTTGCTGCCGATAAGGTCATTCCACATTGTTTCGGTAATTTCCCCTAGGGGCGTGGGGAAAAAGCTGGAAGCATTATTGACAAGCGCGTCGAGCTTTCCGAAATGGCTTGCCGACTCTTCCATCAGGCCCGGCAGCCGGCTGATATCGAGCAAATCAGCTTGGACCAGGGCTACCGAACCGGGACGAAGCCGGTTAAGCTCCCCCTGCAGGGCCTGTGCATTCTGGCCGGAGCTTCGGTAGTGCACGATCAGGCTGGCGCCGTGTGCATGCAATTCGCGGCAGATAGCCGCACCCACGCGCCTGGCGCCGCCCGTAACGAGTATCGCTTTCCCTTGCATCGTTATCTCCTCTACACTTGCGCGTCCTCCATCACTTACGGGTAGCATAGCGCCATGCGCAAACTCCCGCCACTACCTGAGCCGGGTCAAGCGGCTCTCGGCCATAGCCGCGCCCTCCAAAGGCTGATCCAGGCGGAAATTGCCGCTGCGGGCGGCTGGATTTCCTTCGCGCATTACATGCAACTGGCGTTATACGTGCCCGGCATGGGGTACTACAGCGGCGGCGCGGCGAAGTTCGGACAAGCGGGAGATTTTGTGACCGCCCCGGAAATTTCCTCGCTGTTCGGTCGAGCCTTGGCCCGGCAGGCGGCCCAGGTACTCCGTCTTATCGATGAAGAAGCGGATATTCTGGAGTTCGGCGCAGGCACGGCCAAACTGGCGCTCGATCTGCTGCTTGAGCTGGAAAAGCTGGGAAGCCTGCCGGCGCGCTATTTCATTCTTGAAGTGAGCGCGGAGTTGCGGCAAAGGCAGCGGCGTTTGCTGGAAGAGCATGCGCCGCATCTGTTGCCTCGCGTCGTCTGGCTGGAACGCCTTCCGAGCGAGTTCAAGGGATTGATGTTCGCCAATGAAGTGCTCGATGCTATGCCGGTGCACCTGGTCGCCTGGCGCGAAACCGGCCTGTTCGAGCGTGGCGTCATATGCCGGGATGGCGAGTTTCAATGGATGGAGCATCCTCTCGAAGAGGGAGAACTATTGGCTGCTGCAAAAGAGCTGAGGCCCCTGGTCGAGGCTGGCGAAGGTGCCGGGTATATCAGCGACCTCAACCTTTCCGCATGCCATTTTATTCGTGGCCTCGCGCCCATTTTACAAAAAGGCGCGATACTGCTCATCGATTACGGTTTTGGAAGGGGCGAGTATTATCACCCCCAGCGCAGCCGCGGAACGCTGATGTGCCACTATCGCCATCATGCCCATGATGATCCGTTTTATCTTCCAGGCTTGCAGGATATTACCGCTCATGTCGATTTCAGTGCTATCGCAAATGCGGGTACGAGTGCTGGCCTCGTTTTGCTCGGTTATAACACTCAGGCACATTTTCTCATCAATTGCGGCATAACCGACATTCTGGCGCAGATTCCTCCCGAAAATCCCCGGGATTACCTCCCGCTGGCGAGTCAGCTGCAAAAACTGGTGAGTCCCGCCGAAATGGGAGAATTATTCAAAGCCATCGCTTTCGGCAGAAGCATGCGCACTCCGCTTCTCGGGTTTACCAGTGGCGACAAGAGCCGTTTGCTATAGGTCCGTGCCACTGTTTAAGCGGACTGGGAACGAAGCCGATGAGGGTTTGCGGCCCTGGTGGCCCATCAGTTGTCATATACGATTGCGCGCTGAATCTAAATTTAGCCCGCTCGCGTAGTGGAATAACGATCTGAACGGCAGTTTTGCTTCACAGCAGCCGATATCTCACCGGCCAACATTCAGACTGGGAAGCACACTATAACAAATCGGATTTCTGTCGCCCCTTGCGGGAAGGCGTGATGATGGATTAAGGAGAATATTTTACTTTTCGAGAGGGGTGGGGTAATAATAAAAAAGCAATGCTTTGAAGGCAAAATTCAAGGCGTAGGGTTTGCATGAAGTCTATCGGCCTGTTTTTTTGTAATTGAACTGAATTACCGATTTCATGCTTTTTCTTACAATCATTCAAATTCACTATCTGGAGGAGAACAATGATGCGGATATCACATGTCCTGGCGGTTTCTCTTGTTTTTAGCTGCTATGTCCCGGGCGCACTTGCCGCCGATGCCTCAGTCGCGATCTCATCCCCTGTGAATGGCGCCAAATTCAATCCTAAGGAAGATATCAACATCGATTACGATGTGAGTCTCGGAGATAAAGGCGATCATACGCACCTTTACGTAGACAAAAATGAAGCGGTGACGTTGCGTGGATTAAAAGGTAAGCACGCATTGGGGAAACTCTCGTCGGGTGAGCACGAAATATGCATCAAGGTGGTCAATAAGGCGCATACCCCGATCGGTGCACAAAAATGCATTAACGTCAGCGTGGGGCCGGCCACATAATTGTGTTTGAAAACCTTAGCTATGCCATCATGCAGCTGGTGCACAATTTTGGCGCCGCTGCCGTGGTGGGTGTAGCCATTTTTGCCATATATCCAGCGGCGCAACCCATCCCGATCCAGCGCAAGTTTGCATGGCTGGTCGGTTTAAGCTGGACTGCTCAAGCATTAAGCGGAGTGGGTTTCGGTGCAGTCAGCTATTATTTTTATGAAAAACTGCCCGATTTACACGGGCTGGCCTTCGCTGCACTGTTGATCAAGATCATGTGCGCGGCGGGTGGCGTTAGTATTGCCATAATGTATCTACGCCAGGCCGCCGGCTGGACCACGGAACAACGCAGCGTCGCCTGGAAATTGCTCGCTGCGCTAGGTGTGACAGCACTGGCTGCAGCCGCTTTTTTGCGCTGGTTTGCCTGATTCAATGCTATCTCATTCTGCTTTCAGGATACTGGTGGCGAGCAGGCATCGGCAGCGTGGAGCAGGTATTGGGCTGCCAATGACGTGCTATCATTAATCACTGCTTTCCGAAAAAATGACACGGGGCAAGGAGGGGCACATACGATGGCAACCGTAAAGCAGCTATTGCAGGGCAAAGGGTTTGATGTTGCAAGCACCGGCCCGGATGACTCCGTGTATGATGCGATGCGATTGATGGCTGCTAAAAACATTGGCGCACTGCTGGTGCTTGAGGCGGGGGAACTGGCAGGCATCCTTACCGAAAGAGATTTTTCGCGCAAAGCGTATCTGCTGGATAAGAATGCGAAAGATATCCGGGTAAAAGAAATCATGACCACGCAGGTCGCATATGTCGATCCCGACTATACCAGCGAAGATTGCATGGCTCTGGTCACGCAGATGCGGGTACGCCATTTGCCGGTGCTGGAAAATAATAAAGTGATCGGCATCATTTCAATCGGCGACCTGGTAAAAGACGCGATCTCGGGCCGGGAGTTCATCATCGATCAGCTCGAGCGATACATTCAGGGAATTCGCTGACTCGGGTTGCACAGATAGGGGTGCGGCGCCTGTCTTCTGGCAGAGGCATCAATATGATGCTGCTCCGCTGGCTAGCGTCCATAAGCCCATCAGCACAAACGAAGCCGCCGCCAGCCATCGCACCAGTTTCATGTTGATCCGTTCAGCCAGCGCCTGTCCGATCCAGACCGCGGGCGTGTTGGCGAGCATCATGCCTAGAGTCGTCCCGAACACCACCGGTACCATTGCGTCATAGTGCGCTGCCAGCGCCACCGTCGCGAATTGTGTCTTGTCCCCCATTTCCGCCAGAAAAAATGCCACAAGAGTGGTCGCAAAAATGCCAGCGCCAAAAACGCGAGGCTGCGCATCCAGCGTGTCCGGCTTCAATGCCCACAAACCGCAGCCGATGAATGATAGTCCGACTATCCAGCTCAGGGATTCGGCGGTAATCAAGTCAGCCACCCAGGTTCCGAGCCAGGCCGCGAGCGCATGATTGAGCAACGTGGCGGCAAGAATACCAGCCATGATGGGATAGGGTCGGCGCAGTTTTGCGGCGAGTACAAACGAAAGAAGCTGTGTCTTGTCACCGATTTCCGCCAGGGCGACCAGCAGGGTTGAGGTAAAAAAAGCTTCCAAGATGGGAAAATTCCAATGAAAGGAAGGGGGGAATTGTAGCGTGGATCTCCTGTCTGATACCTTTCTCTGCCATGAGCCATATAAAACCAGGGTTCAGCGTCCAGGCATTCTTTTTTTGGTTTATGGCTGTAATCTGCAAAGATTTTTCGAGGGACGAATGGTCGATGCGAGTCACGTGCTGGCCGGAATTGTGTTGCACTCCTCCCTCATGGGCGGGCAGGCCGAAGGGTCTTTCCAATGTCAGAAGTCGGAAGTGCCAGCAGGAAACATCAGTGGATTTTTTTCAGCCGAACCATCATGACGCCTTCTGATCCACTGCCGGATTTTTCCGCCGATTCCCTGCTTGCAGAAGCCAACCGCTGTGTTTCATGCGGCCTTTGTCTTCCACATTGCCCCACCTACAAGTTGACGCAATCCGAGGCCGATTCGCCACGCGGCCGCATTGCATTGATAAGCGGCGCTGTCGAGGGCCGAATTCCAATGAATGCCCGCTTCGCGTTGCATATGGACCGCTGTCTTACATGTCGCGCATGCGAAGCGGTCTGTCCGAACCATGTAGGCTTTGGGCAATTGATGGATGGAAGCCGCGCAATGATGAAATCCGTACCCCTCGATCCAGGCAAGGAGCAGCCGGAGAGGAAAAAATCAGGATTAAGGCGGTGGGTGGAGAAAGAATTGATTGCCCGGCCTTCACGAATGGATTTATTGCGGCCGCTCCTACGCTTTTACCAGCAAAGCGGGTTGCAGCACGTATTGCGCAAATCCGGCTCGCTGGGAGAGACACGGTTTGCGCTGCTGGAGGCGCAGTTGCCGCATGTGGGGAGGCCAGAGGGCGGAGCCAGATCCTGGCGACCCGTTTATCCCTCGATAGGCAAGTACCGAGGGGAAGTAGGTTTATTCCTCGGTTGTGTCGCCCGGCTGACCGACGTTGAGACGATCAACGCCGCAATATTCGTGCTCAATCGATTGGGCTACACCGTCCGCGTGCCCCCGACGCAGACCTGTTGCGGCGCACTGCATCAGCACGGCGGCGACAAGCGGACGGCGGAGCAGTTGGCGCGTCAGAACATGGAAGCCTTCGATGAACCGGGACCCAGTGCGATTATCAGCACAGCATCGGGCTGTGGCGCACAACTGTCGGAATATGCTGCCATGTTCTCGTCGGCCTCATCAGGTCCCGCTCGATCGGGAAGCGCAGAATCTCCCATGGATGCATCCAAATGCCAGCACGACCGTTTCGTTGAAAAGGTGTTCGATATCAGCGAATTTTTGGTGACTGCAAAGGGATGGGACGGTGTCAGGCTTGCCCCATTGCCGCATGCCATTGCTGTGCATGAGCCATGCAGCCTGCGCAATGTGCTTCGGGCTTCCCGCCATGCCTATGCGTTGCTGACGCGCATTCCGGAAGCCCGGATCTTGCCGCTTGGCGGAAATGATCAATGCTGCGGCGCTGCCGGGACCTACTTTCTCGACCAGCCCGAAATGGCGCAGGCATTGCTCCACGATAAGCTGGCTGCGGTGGAGGCAAGCGGCGCACGGTATCTCGCTACGTCCAATATCGGCTGCGCCATGCATATCGCGGCTGGATTGCGCCGGGAGGCTCAGGAGCCAGGTTTCGAGATTGAAGTGTTGCACCCGGTTACATTATTAGCGCGCCAGATGAGTATAATCTGATTATCCTGAATCCGGCAGTTGTAGCGAACTCACCATATTGGGTGAACGTCGAGTACCGCGGAAAGTTTTTGTGGATCATGGCTCTAAACTGGAAACGAGTGGTCAATCGCCGGATTCAGGATCACATTACGGAGCTCGCCATGCCAAATCTGGATAAATTCATCATTGGTTTCGATCGTGCGTTGCGAACATTGCTGGCCCCGGCACAGACATTGAGGCCGGTTCCGGGTACCGAATTACCGGAAGCCGAGTTGAACGATTGGGAGAAACGCGAGGCAAGTGCTCTGATGCGGGTCAATCACGTGGGCGAGATTTGCGCGCAAGCGCTATATCAGGGGCAAGCACTGACCGCGCGCGAGACAGAAGTTCAGGATACTCTCACCCAGGCGGCGCGCGAGGAAACAGAGCATCTTGCATGGACCGAAAGGCGTATCTCCGAGCTGAACGGGCGCAAGAGCTTACTGAACCCCTTGTGGTACACGGGTTCGTTCGCCATTGGCGCATTTGCCGGCATGCTGGGCGACAAATGGAATCTCGGATTTCTCGCCGAAACGGAACGCCAGGTCGAAGTCCATCTGGCAGGTCATTTGAAGCGCCTGCCGCCTCATGACCGGAAAAGCCGCGCCATCGTTTCCCAGATGCAGATCGATGAGGCCGGGCACGCCACCTCGGCGATATCGCATGGCGGCGTGGAGTTGCCGGGGCCTGTGAAACTGGCGATGAAGCTGGGTTCGAAAGTCATGACCAAAACCGCTTATTGGGTCTGATCGATATCCTGAATGCCGCCGCCGGAATTTTCGGTCTCGATGATTTCGAAGTCGTGTGTCAATTCCGCGGTCTTGCTCAGCATGATCGAAGCCGAGCAGTATTTTTTGGCGGACAGGTTTATTGCGCGCTCGATCTGTTCCGGTTTCATCCTTTTCCCGCTCAGGATAAAGTGGAAGTGGATGCGTGTGAACACCTTGGGATCTTTGGCAGCCCGTTCCGCTTCGATTTCCACCACGCAATCGGAGATCTCCTGCCGGCTTTTTTTCAGGATCAATAGCACGTCCACCGCAGTGCAGCCCCCGGTCCCCATCAGGAGCATTTCCATGGGCCGGGGACCGAGATTCTGGCCGCCCGCTTCCGGCGGTCCGTCCATCAGGATTTCATGCCCACTGCCGGATTCGGCGAGGAAACTCATTCCGTTCCGCCATCTGATACGTGCTTTCATGTCAATTCCTGAACCTTTTTGTAAGCTATTTTAATCCCTTTCGGAAAAAAGCAGAATTTCCGCCGTACTAAGGAAGCGCTGAACAAATCCTCGCTGAGCGCGTTGCTGGTAAAATCGGGATAATCATAAGGCGCGCGACGCAGGTCGTAGCTTGGACTACGATGCCAAGGAGCGCAACGTCATGAGCGCCCGATTTTACCGCAACCCTTGTGGGACGGGGATTTGCCGGCGGTCTGCCTTGTCAGGCTCCTGGCGAAGGGGATCAACCATTCGCGTCGTCGCCTTTCGCGCATCCCATCCCGCAAAGCCACCGCCGCGCCAGCGGAGATTTATTCAGCGCTTCCCTAATTCAGAAGATCAGTTAGCAGTATGATCAGAACGTTCGTGAAGACGCCTGAGATCCCGGCTAACAGGAATCAGGCGATACCACAGTATTCCAAAGATCTCATGGAAATACAGCCAGCTTTTTTGCAGCGCGTTTGCCGTGGGGATAAATGACATCAGCCCTGTCCTGTATCGGGTGGTAAACGCAGTAGGGGCTGGGGTGACATTGAATCCGGCCTGCTCGAATTCGCGTATTGCTCTTGGCATATGCCAGGCGTGGGTAACGAGCGCGATGTGATCAATGCCATCTTTTTTCAATATCGCAAAGCTTTTGTATGCGTTTTCCCGTGTGTTTCTTGAAGTTTTTTCCACCCAACTCACCGGCACCCGAAATTCTTCTTCCAATACCGTTTTCATCTGTACGGCTTCCGAAAAGCCATTGCCCTGCTCCGTACCGCCTGTTGTCAGTATTGGCTTGCCTGTGCGCCGGTAGAGCCGCGCCGCATAGCGAACACGCTCCAGGCTCAAGCGCCCCACGGTGTGCGCATCGTATTCCGGTGGGCTGAAATAGGTATCGGCGCCCAGCACTACAATAGTCTGTACACTGGTATCGAAGGGATGGCGCTGGGGTAGTGTTTCCAGGCTGTGAAGCAGACCTTCGGCAACAATGGGAGTGGACAGCAGATAAAGCAGGGCCAATGCCAAGGTCACCAGTGCCTTGCCGAGTCCGGGGCGGTGTTTGAGAAGCGCGATTCCCGCCATGCCCAGCAGAATCAGATTCGATGGGGGAAGCAGAAGCGCGCTGAGCAGGTTTCTCACGAGCTGGTCTATAGGTGAATCTGCCGCAGGGGGGGGGCACTAATCAGAGCGGCATGGTCATTGCCATCGGTATTCGATTACATCATATTATTCGCTGGTTTTTGCGATGGCAAATAAAAAAGCCGACGCGTCGATGCGTCGGCTCTTTTGAAGGTCAGATTGCTTTATTTAAGAGACAGAACCCACTGCACCAGGGTTTTTGCCTCCGCGTCATTCACGTTAGTATTCGGCGGCATCGGAACCGGGCCCCAAACGCCTTGGCTTCCTTTCTTCACCTTGTCTTCCAGACGAGCTTGGGCGCCCGCGTCATCCTTGTACTTGGCTGCGATGTCTTTCAGCGCAGGTCCGACCAATTTTTTGTCAACCGTGTGACAGTTCGTGCAACCTTTGGCTTTCGCCAAGTCCGCGCTCGCTTGCGCGGTACCCACCATTAACAGGGCTGATGCTGCAACCATTCCCATCCAGACAGCTTTCATTCTCGCTCCTTTATCCGTTAATTATAGAAAGGGGATTCTATCTTACCTTGAATTTTGCAGACGCGCAGCAATTCCTGCATGTCAGTGATCGCCGGCAAGCAGTTAACGCCCTGGCAAACCCAGGCGTTGACAGCATCATCCGCTGCCAACGGTTTACTCAGACTCGGCGGGAGGTCAGCAAGCTCCGCCGGCAGGAAAAATAAGAGACCGCCTCCCCGACGCAGCCGCAACGCTTTTTTCCATTCCGCCAGCGAATGCGCTGGACCGCGAAGTATGACAATTTGCGGCGGCGCGAGAGATTGCTCGAGCGCTGCCAGCAAACTGCAGCAGGAACTGGCCTGGCGGGACATTGCCGGCCGGAACAGATCCAGAGCGCGTTCCGCGGACTGCAGATACTTGAATTGGCCCAGCAGATGCCCTAACCGCTGCAGTGAACAGGCCGCTACCCCGTTACCCGATGGCATGGCGTTGTCATAATGGGGCTTGGGCCGGTGAATCAGTTTTTCATGATCGTGACTGGTGAAGAAAAAGCCTCCGTCCTGCTTGTCTTCAAATTGCTCCAGCAATATATCGGCGAGTGTAACCGCGAATTCAAGATCCGGCTGCCGGAAGTCGGCCTGCATCAGTTCCATGAGGGCATCCAGCATGAATGCATAATCGTCGAGATATGCGTTGAGGTGCGCCTTGCCGTCCTTGCAGCTCGCCAGGAGCCGGCCCTCTTTCCACAGCGCGCGACGGATGAAATCTGCTGCCTGCGCGGCCGATCGTACCCATTCCGCTCGACCGAAAATACGCCCCGTGCGCGCCATCCCCCTGATCATCAATCCATTCCAGCTCGTAAGAATTTTTTCATCACGGCCCGGCCGTACGCGCCGCTCGCGCTCGCTCAGCATCTTCGCGCGGGCGGATGCAAGTCTCTGCTCCGCTTCTTCCCGCTCGATGCCGCATGCCGCTGCTACATCCGCCAGCGATGCGGCAACTTCGAGATTCCAGTACTTTCCCTCGAAATTGGGATCTTGCGTCAGGCCATAATAGGGTGCGGTTACCGCATATTCCTCACTCGTCAAAATTTTTGCTATCTCGTCACGATTCCATACGTAGAATTTTCCCTCCACGTTTTCGGAATCGGCATCAAGAGAAGAATAATATCCTCCACCCTTCGTTTCGTGATCTTCTCCGGCTGTGGTTTCATCCGCCTGCATCTCGCGCATCACCCAGCCCGCGATTTCTTCCACTATGTGCGCAAATCGTGGATTTCTCGTCGCCAGCCAGGCGTCGGCATAGAGGCACAGCAGGGGTCCGTTGTCATAGAGCATTTTTTCAAAATGCGGAATGCTCCAGTGCGGGTCTGTGCTGTAGCGGCAGAAACCGCCGCCAAGTTGATCATGGATTCCGCCCTCGGCCATTTTTTGCAGCGTAAGCTCTGCCATTCTCAGCGCTTCCCCACTATTGTCGGCCGAATAACGGCGCAGGCAGAATTCCAGTTCCGCGGGGTGAAGAAATTTTGGCGCTTCGCCAAAACCGCCATTCACCGTATCGAAACGATTCTGCAGCTCTGCCAGCGCTTGCTCCATCAGGTGGTATCCCGACGCATCCCCGGCAGTGGAATTTCTCGATGGAAGCGTCCGCTTGAAGGCCTCCAGCAGTGAGGCGCTCTGCCGTTCAATTTCCTCGCCGCGAGCATGGTACGCTTCCGCCACCCGGGGCAACAGGTCGGGAAAACCCGGGAGGCCGTGGCGCGGCGTCTTCGGGTAATAGGTGCCGCCAAAGAATGGCTTTTGTTCAGGGGTCAGGAACAAAGTCAGCGGCCATCCGCCATTGCGCTGGGTCAGCATGTAGAGCGCGGTTTGGTAAATCTGGTCTATGTCCGGGCGTTCTTCGCGATCTACCTTGATATTGATGAACAACTGGTTCATCAATGCGGCCACCCCTACATCTTCAAAGGATTCGTGCGCCATGACATGGCACCAGTGGCAGGCTGAATAACCGACTGAAAGCAGGATAGGCTTATCCTGTGCTCGCGCCAGCGCGAGCGCTTCCTCGCCCCACGGATACCAGTCCACAGGATTATCGCGATGCTGAAGCAGGTAGGGGCTAGTTTCGCTCGCGAGGTGGTTGGGCATTCTTCAGGATTCGGTATGCGAATGCTGCGATTGATCGGTTATGGCGCCGAGACTGGCGCTGGAAACCAGCCGGGCGTATTTGGCGAGCACGCCGCGCGTATACCGCGCCTTGGGGGGGTTCCATCCTGCCCGGCGTTTGGCGAGTTCCTCCTCGGAAACATTCAGGCGCAGCAACCTTTGCTCTGCGTCTATAGTGATGGAATCGCCTTCATGCACCAGTGCGATCGTTCCTCCGACATACGCTTCGGGCGCGACGTGGCCCACCACCATTCCATAAGTTCCGCCCGAAAATCGCCCGTCCGTGATAAGCCCGACCGAATCACCCAGCCCTTCTCCGATAAGGGCGGACGTGGGAGAAAGCATTTCCCGCATTCCCGGACCACCTTTAGGCCCTTCGTAGCGGATAACCACGATATCGCCCCCCTGGATTTGCCGCGCGAGTATCGCCGTCATACAGGTTTCTTCCGATTCAAACACTCGTGCCGGTCCCGTGATCTTGGACGTCTTGATGCCGGTAATCTTTGCCACGCAGCCTTCGGTTGCAAGATTTCCTTTGAGTATCGCGAGATGCCCCTGAGGATACATGGGATTCTCCCAGGGTCGAATGACGTCCTGACCAGGATGGGGCGCAGATGGGATATCCTTCAGTATTTCAGCGATCGTCTCGCCAGTGATCGTCATGCAATCTGCGTGCAGCAAGCCATGGTCGAGCAGCATCTTCATCACTTGCGGAATCCCTCCCGCTTTATGCAGGTCGGTTGCTACATACCGGCCAGACGGCTTGAGATCGCAAAGCACCGGGACCCGCGCCCGCATGCGTTCAAAATCGTCGATATCGAGCTCGACACCCGCCGCATGGGCAATGGCGAGAAAATGCAGTACCGCATTGGTGGATCCCCCTACCGCCATGATGACCGCGATTGCGTTTTCTATCGATTTGCGCGTGATGATATCGCGGGGACGGATCTGCTTCCTTACCGCGTCGACCAGGATTTCAGCCGAGCGTGCCGCGCTGGACCGCTTTTCCTGATCCTCTGCCGCCATGGTCGAGGAATAAGGCAGGCTCATTCCCATCGCTTCGAAAGCGGATGACATGGTATTGGCCGTAAACATGCCCCCACAGGAACCCGCGCCGGGACATGCGTGGCGCTCCACCTCCAGTAATTCCTTTTCGTCTATTTTATGCGAGGTGAATTGTCCTACCGCTTCGAAAGCGCTGACCACGGTGAGATCCCGTCCGTTGTAGTGCCCGGGCTTGATCGTGCCGCCATAGACGAAAATAGCCGGGACATTCATGCGCGCCATGGCGATCATGGCGCCGGGCATGTTTTTATCGCACCCGCCGATCGCGATGACCCCGTCCATGCTTTCGGCCTGGACCGCGGTCTCGATCGAATCCGCGATCACTTCCCGGGACACGAGCGAGTATTTCATGCCTTCCGTTCCCATGGAGATACCATCGGAAACGGTAATAGTTCCGAACATCTGGGGCATGGCGCCGGCCCCCCGCAGGGCGTGCTCGGCGTCCATCGCCAGCTCATTCAACCCCTTGTTGCAAGGCGTGATAGTCGAAAAACCGTTGGCCACCCCGATGATCGGCTTGTCAAAATCCCCATCCCTGAAACCCACGGCACGCAGCATGGCCCGGTTGGGTGTGCGTTGCGCACCCTGGGTAATGGCTCGGCTGCGCTGGTTATCTGGCATGAATGCTCCCCTTCAGTAAATGAGTAAACGAATAAATGAATGAATTGAACAGACGGGATGCGTCAGCTGCAGTGAACGGCAAGCGACGGTTCGAACTACTTTACCAAAAGGAGGCGGACTTGCTCAGCGCTTCCTTAACGTATAATCCCCCATTTTACAGCAAAATAACCGAGACCCATGCTCGTTCATCCGCAGTTCGACCCCATTGCCATCAACTTCGGGCCGCTCGCAGTGCGGTGGTATGGACTCATGTATCTTCTGGGTTTTGCGCTATTCATACTGCTGGGGCGTCTTCGCATCAAGAACAATCCTGGCGGGGCTTTCACAAACAGCATGCTCGATGACATGCTGTTCTACGGCGTGCTGGGCGTAATACTGGGAGGACGCCTGGGGCATATACTGTTTTATCAATTGGGATACTATCTTCAGCATCCCCTGGAGATATTTGCGGTCTGGCAGGGCGGCATGTCTTTTCACGGCGGTTTTTTGGGGGTGATAACAGCCATGGCGTTTCTGGCTCGAAAATACACATTGCCGTGGCTGGTGGTGACCGATTTTATCGCACCGCTGGTTCCATTGGGACTGGGCGCAGGCCGTATCGGCAATTTCATCAATGGCGAGTTATGGGGTCGTCCCGCCGATGTGCCCTGGGGCATGATTTTCCCTGATGTGGACAATATCCCCAGACATCCCTCCCAGTTGTATGAATTCGCCCTTGAAGGGGTGGCCTTTTTCCTGGTGTTATGGATTTATTCGGCTAGGCCGCGGCCGGTGGGGGCGGTTTCGGCCGTGTTTCTCATTGGTTACGGCGTATTTCGTTCGCTAGCCGAGTTTTTTCGCGAACCGGAGGATGGCTTCATGGGCGTCATGACCCTTGGCATCAGCATGGGCCAGTGGCTTTCGCTGCCGATGGTAATAGCAGGCGTAATAATGCTCTTGTGGGCCTATCGCCGCCAATCTCTTCCCCCGTCCGGGGGAGCGGATTATAGGGTGAAACGGCAACAGGCTCCCTCCGGGCCGGAGAAAAAGCCGGGCAGGCATAAATCACGGCAGCCGTGATCCGGATGGCCTGATGTCCCTGATATCCTTGCGCCGCTCGTACACGCTTATTGCGCCGCTTTACGATGCGGTGCTGGCTGGCGCAGGCGCTGGCCTGCGTGCGGCAAGCCTTGCTCAGCTTCCGCAAGAGGGCAGCCTGCGCATCCTCATCAGCGGCATCGGCACTGGGTTGGATCTGCCCCATCTTCCGGCCTGTCACCAGTACGCGGGTCTGGATCTCACAGCCGCAATGCTCGATCGCGCAAAATCCCGTGGCGGCAATCTTCAGCTGGAGCTAGTCCGGGGCGACAGCATGTCTCTACCGTTTCCGGACGAAAGTTTTGACTACGTGGTATTGCACCTGATTCTCGCCATCGTTCCCGATGCGCATGCCTGCTTGCGCGAATCCGCGCGAGTGCTGAAACCTGGTGGAAAGATCCTGGTGCTGGACAAGTTTCTCAGGCAGGGCGAGCCGGCCGGGTTCCGGCGCATGCTGAACAGGATTACGCAGCACCTCGTTACGCGGCTGGATGTGATATTCGAGGACGTGCTGGATGGCGTCCGGGGATTGCGTCTGGAAGAGGATGTTCCCATACTGGCGGGGGGCTGGTTTCGCCGTATCCGGCTGATAAAGACCGGATAGGCCTAAGGGTAGCCGAATGGCATTCCATTCATTCCGTGCGCTGGCATGTCTTAGCTTGCCGCTGGAATGGATTTGCCATCTTGAACAAGGATTCATCGAAGGTCATCATGAGCGCTCTCGTTATCCTGGTTTCTGCATTTGTCCTTGCCGCTTCGGCGCTCATCCCGGCCGCTGCCACCCCTGCCTGGGCGGGTGAAGTGGAAAGCCCGGGAGCTGACTGGACCGAAGCCTATCGCGACGCCGGGCTTGTCATTTTCACGAAAGATGTGGAGGAGGGCCGCAAGATCCTGGCGGTATCCGATATGGAAGCTCCGCCTGCAATTGTTTTCAAGGTGCTCAGCGACTTCGGGCACTACCAGGATTTCATGCCCTATGTAACGGAATCACGTATCCTCGAGCGCAAAAACACGGGTGAGACGATTACTTACGCGCGTATCGCGCCGCCCTTCGTAAGCGAGCGGGACTATCCGCTCTCCGTGCGGACAACCGGCGGGGCTGCTTCGAATGGCGGCGCATTCAGGATCGAGTGGGTCGCTGCTCCCGACATCAAGCCGGAGATTGAAGGGGTGGTGCGGGTCAGGCTCAATGAGGGGTCCTGGCGGGGGGAGCCCCTGGATGATGGAAAGCGCACGAGGCTCACCTATACCTTGCTCACGAACCCCGGAGGACTGATACCGGATTTCGTCCTGGGTTTATCGAATACGATAGCCATTCCCAAGCTCTTCGACTCGGTGAGAAAGCGCTCGATCGAGGAGATGGCGACGAGGAAATAACCGCCTGGCGGATATGCCGATCAGGTTCTGCTTTTATCTGCTCAGGGTAGAGTTGACGGGAGTGCGGATGCTGGCTGTTAAGGAAGCGCTGAATAAATCCTCGCTGAGCGCGTTGCTGGTAAAATCGGGATGATCATAAGACGCGCGACGCAGTCGTAGCGGGGACTACGATGCCAAGGAGCGCAACGCAGTGAGCGCCCGATTTTACCGCAACCCTTATGGGGTGGGGTTTTGCGAGCGGTCTGCCTTGTCAGGCTCCTGGCGAAGGGGCTCAACCATTCGCGTCGTTGCCTTTCGCACATCCCATCCCGCAAAGCCACCGCCGCGCCAGCGGAGATTTATTCAGCGCTTCCTTAATACTTGTTTCGCATATCCCGCCTTGGTGGAAGGGGTTTCCGTATGCCTGAGCTGAAAACCTTTGTGCTTTTCGTGGCGACTGCTATTGCCGAGATCGCTGGATGTTATTTGCCCTATCTATGGCTCAGGCAGGGGCAGAGCGCATGGCTGTTGATACCGGGGGCCATGAGCCTCGCATTGTTTGCCTGGCTTCTTACGCTTCATCCCACGGCTGCAGGGCGCACCTATGCTGCATATGGCGGCGTGTATATTTTCGTCGCATTGCTCTGGCTCTGGCTCGTGGAAGATATCCGGCCGACCGCGTGGGATATGACGGGTGCGCTCATCACGCTTGTGGGCATGGGCATCATTATGTTTGCTCCGAGAGAGGCAGGATGAAGCGGCGCCTCCATTGCCTTCGGCCTATTTTCGTCTTTTGGCGATAGAATGAGGCCGATAGCTGCTGCTGGCGCCGATAAAACGTTCCTGGAACAAAACGGACAGAACCGAGCTATTCTTCTTCGAAAGGCAAAACAGAAAAGGATAAAACAGATGTTTTCCAGACCAGGTATCAAATTGTCAGTTGTGATATCAACATTTCTAGTCATTGGCTGTTCCGCGACACCGGTGACGCCGGAAGGCAGCTCCGTTGAGCTTCTGACCGAAAAACCGACAGGAAACTGCAAACCGCTGGGAGACGCTGTCGGTTCCCAGGGAAACTGGTTGACCGGCGATTACACGTCAAACAAAAATCTGCTCATCGGCGCCAGAAACAACTTGCGCAACAAGGCGGCCAAAATGGGCGGAAACTATGTCTGGGTGCAGAATTCGGCCAATACCAACGCGTGGGAAAGCCGCGGAACCACGAACACGACTGTTCTTGGCGTAGTGTATCGCTGCGAGTAGGGATCACTGATCCGTGTCGAATAATTGCATATTTCGTGTACGCGGCATATCGTTCCGATGATTCGCTGATGCCGAGGTGAAAATCGAGTCGCAATCCATCCTATAGCGAACTCACCACGCCGATGAATGTCGAGTATCGCGAAAATCTTTGTGGATCAGGGTTCTAAACTAAGAGCGGTCAGCTACTGGATTTAGGGAAGCGCTGAATAAATCCTCGCTGAGCGCGTTGCTGGTAAAATCGGGATGATCATAAGGCGCGCGACGCAGGTCGTAGCTTGGACTACGATGCCAGGGAGCGCAACGCAGTGGCTCCCCAGAGCGTGGCCCGAGGGCCCCCGCGAAGCGGGGATCGGGCAGCAGCGGGGATGCCAGACCGCGCCAAGGTACTGTTGGGGTGCCAACAACCCGCTACGGGGTCGCATCTTCCTCTGGAAGAAACTGCTTCGCCCTGCGCGGCCGCACCATTCGCGTCGTCGCCTTTCGCGCATCCCATCCCGCAAACCCACCGCCGCGCCAGCGGAGATTTATTCAGCGCTTCCCTAGGTTCACACAGGAACATGTCCAGCAAGGTCTACTATAACAGCGCCTGCCCGGTATGCAATGCGGGAATCAAGGATCAGCGCAGGCGCATGGAAGCGTGCGGCATCGAGGATATCGAATGGATCGATGTGCATGCGAATCCCGAAGCGGCAGCGGAGGTGGGTGCTCCGCTGGAGGCGGTGAGGGAGCGGCTGCATGTCAGGGATTCCGATGGCGGGATCAAGGTGGGCGCGGATGCGTTCATACGACTCTGGTCGCAAACACCGGGGCAGCAATGGCTTGCAGGAATATTGCGGACGCCGGCGCTGAGGCGGTTGGCGCGATGGGCATATGATGCGTTTGCGCGCCAGCTATACCGCTGGAACCGCTCCCGCGGAAATTGGTGACGGATGGCCTTTCCGCAAGGCTCGTCCGATGCCTGTTCAGGGCCTGTTAACACCTGTTTCGCACCCGCGTTGCTGCCGGGCCTGCGCGCAGAATTATCCATCCACCATTTTCCAGCCGATATTCTCTCCCGCTCGCAGCGGGACCAGTACATCATCGGCGAAAGGAAGCGTTGCAGGCGACGTCCAATTTTCTCTTTTTAAAGTAATCTTGTCTTTGTTGCGCGGAAGCCGGTAAAAATCCGGCCCATGGAAGCTTGCAAACGCTTCCAGTTTATCCAGCGCGCCCGCGCGCTCGAAAGCTTCCGCATAAAGTTCGATCGCGGCATGCGCGGTGAAAATGCCAGCGCAACCGCAGGCAGTTTCCTTGTCCGGCCGGGAATGAGGCGCGCTATCGGTACCCAGGAAAAACCTGGGGTTGCCGCTGGTAGCAGCCTCAACGATAGCGCAGCGGTGGATTTCACGCTTCAGTATGGGAAGACAATAGTGGTGTGGCCTTATTCCTCCCCGAAACAGGGCGTTGCGGTTAAGCAGCATGTGATGGACGGTGATCGTGGCGGCAATGTTACCTGGCGCGTCCTTCACGAAATCCACCGCTTCCCGGGTGGTAATGTGCTCGAACACGATGCGCAATCCGGGGAAGCGATGCGAAATCGGGGCGAGCACCCGGTCTAAAAAAATTCTTTCCTTGTCGAATACATCCACTTCGAGATCGGTCACTTCGCCATGCACCAGAAGAGGCAGATCCACCTCCTCCATCACCTCGATGGTTCCGTAGCATCTGGCGATATCGGTTACGCCTGCAGCGGAATGGGTGGTGGCGCCAGCAGGATAATATTTCACGCCGTGTATGCCGTCGCTTTTTCTGGCTTCGCGGATTTCAGCCGGCGAAGTGGCATCGGTAAGATAGAGCGTCATGAGCGGCTCGAAGCGCATGCCTGCCGGCAGGGAGGCGAGAATGCGGTCGCGGTAAGCCAGGGCCATGCGGGTTGTCGCTACCGGCGGCTTGAGATTGGGCATGACGATAGCGCGGGCAAAGCGGCGAGCGGTGTGAACCAGCACTGCCCGCATTTGTCCGTCATCGCGTAGATGAAGATGCCAATCGTCCGGCCGGGTGATTGACAGCGTTTCCAAGGTGACGAGGCTAATCGGTTATTTTTCCTGCCAGCGTTTCGTGGGAGTGGGTTGCCTTTTCCGCGATCAAATCGGTAGCAGCGGCAACCTGGCCCCATGTGTTCCACAGCAGAACGCCGCGCACCTGCCCCTCCCGCAGATAATAAACGACGCCCTTGCGGAAAGGCTCTTTCCAGTCCTCGACGATATCGAGGCTCGCATCCAGCTCCCCCACCGCTTCGTACCCCAGGTCGAACAGGTCGGAATAAAAGAACGGCAGGTGGCGATATTCTTCCGATTGCCCGGCCATATTGCGGCCAGCCGTCTCACCCATGACGTTCGCATTGTCTTCGTGCTCCACGCGGGCCCGCTTCGCCAGCAGGACATTATAGAAATTTGCCACGTCCCCTGCCGCATAGATGTCCGGGTTGCTTGTGCGCAACTGTCCGTCCACCACGATGCCATTATCCACGGTGAGCCCCGACTCGACAGCCAGTTCGGTGTTTGGCAGAATACCCAGTCCGGCAATTACCCCATCTACTAGTATTTCGGTGCCACTCGAAGTCGTCACCGCGGTTTTCCCCCCGGCTGGCCGCACCGACCTGATCGTTTCTCCCGTAATCACCGTGACGCCCTTCTCTCGGTAATATGCATTCAGAAATTCTACCAGGGGCCCCGGGTAGATGCGCGCGCCGATGCCGTTTTCCGGAAATATCATGGTGACCCGTTTGCCGTTCATTGCGAGCGCAGCGGCGATTTCCGAGCCGATGAAGCCTCCTCCGACAACGACGAAATCCGACGCATGCTCGCTTACCTTGTGCAGCTTCCGGAAGTCGTCCACCGTCCTGAAATAGACGATATCGTCCCCAAAGTCGGGGAAACGACGCACCACACCACCAGTCGCGAGCAAGAGCTTCTCATAGGTATAGACGTTTCCTGCGTCATCGGTCGCGGTTTTCTTCTGGGTATCCAGCGACACGATTTTTTTGCCCAGGTGAATGGCGACATTGAGGCCGTGCTCGTTGCGCCAGATCGAATCCAGCGAGGCATCCTTCCACAATGACTTGGAGAGAGGCGGTCTGTCATATGGCGGATGGCGCTCCTCGCAAATCATCGCGATGGCTCCATCCTGATCAACCTTGCGAATGCCACGGATAGCGGAATCGGCTGCCATGCCGCCGCCGATGATGAGATATTTATGATGTTTCATGTTTTCCCCCATTTTTTGGATGCGATGTCTCCGCTTCAGGTGTTTTTAAACAAATATTGTTAATGTCTGTGATTGTTAATGTCTGTGCATGCCTGAACCCGAAAATTGACGAGATGCAAAAAGCTGCGAATTTTTCTTGCCCAACGGAACAAAAAAGACAACGGAACTCTAACATTCTTTTATCTTTGATGTTACGGATGCCAGAGGCAGACGCAGCGCTGGATACAGCCAGTATATAATGGGTTCCTCTATAAATTCAAAGTCTGGGCTGAGCTAGCCCTATGATCAAGACCATGAGTGAAACAAAAACTGACGCGCAGGCAATCATCACCGATATCTGCATACAACGAGCACGGGATATGCTTGCGTTGCAACTTCCAAAAATCAAGGAAAAAAAATACGACTTTGCTCCCGAGTTCAGGCAGATGACCATCCAGCTCTATCTGCTGGGAGTGATGTGGCGTTGCGGCGAAAACCTGGGTGTGTCCGAAGATCCCCGGGAGCATGCCTTTGCGGCCCTTCAATCGATGCTGATCAGCGACGGCATGAAAAAAAAGCAGGCTCAGCAACGCATCGCTTTTCTCAGGAACATGTCCCGCGTCCAGGAAAGTACAGATCTGCATGATGCCGACGCAATAGTGGCTGGTTACAAGGCGGAAGCGGACGATGACAGCCTCACCGGGATTTTTGACGAATATCGGGATGAGGCGAGAGTCTCGGGCGCTTTCTGGCGCCTTTACGACCGGGGTAAAAAAATCATGTTTATTGGCGGGGGAATAGCTGCCTTTGTTACAATCTGGGCGGTAACAATTTTTCTTCCCAAAACCGAAGGCATCGATGTGCTTGCGGCCGGGCTTGCAGCCGCCGCCCTGGTTGTGGTCCCGACATTCCTGATTGGGCTATTGATATACCGGCTCAAGATCAAGAAATCGAAGCCGTCGCCGTCCGCCCCGTCCTGATCCAGCCGAGAGAATGAGCGCGACAGTCATCGATGGCAAGGCGCTGGCGCAGGAAGTCAGGGCGGAATGGAAAGGTCGCGCCGAACGTCTGAAAAAGGCCGGGATGCAACCGGGGCTGGCGGTCATTATCGTCGGAAGCAATCCCGCGTCGAGCATCTATGTGCGCAACAAGGCCAGGGCTTCCCGTGAAATCGGGATTTATTCCGAAATTCACGAGTTCGGAGAAAACTCGAGCCAGGAGGAGGTGATACAGCGTATCCGGGAGCTGAATGGCAACCCCGCCATACACGGTATCCTGGTGCAGCTCCCGCTGCCGCCTCACTTCGAGAGCACCAGGGTCATTGAATCCATCGCTATTGAAAAAGACGCAGATGGGTTCCATCTCTACAATGTCGGCGCGCTGGTGGCCGGCAATACCGTGTTTCCCCCGTGCACGCCGTACGGGGTGATGAAAATGCTGGAAAAGTACGCCATAAAGGTGGAAGGCCAGCATGCTGTGGTGGTGGGACGGAGCAATATCGTCGGCAAGCCGATGGCACTCATGCTGTTGCAAAAAGGTGCAACCATCACCATCTGCACATCCAGGACGCGCGAACTGGCGGAACATACGGCGAGGGCGGATATTCTGGTGGTTGCGGTCGGAAAACCCCATATGATCACCGCGAGCATGGTAAAGCCAGGGGCGACGGTCATAGACGTGGGGATCAACCGCTTGCCCGACGGACGGCTTGCCGGTGACGTGGATTTCGAATCGGTGAAAGAAAGAGCGGGTTACATCACGCCTGTGCCAGGGGGAGTGGGGCCGATGACCATCACCATGCTGCTGTGCAATACCATAGAGGCTGCGGAACGGCAACAAGCCGTGCGAACACAGCTGTAGCCGTGGATACCCCGGCTACATTCACAACTTGCGAGATCAAAGATGGAACCCTTACCCGACGTCGATCCGACTGAAACACAGGAATGGCTTGAGGCGCTGGAGTCTGTGCTCGTCCACGAGGGAACGGAGCGGGCCCATTATCTGCTGGAGAGGCTGGTGGAGAAAGCCCGCCGGTCCGGGGCCTATCTTCCTTATAGCGCAACGACAGCCTATATCAACACCATTCCCCCGGGCAAGGAAGCGCGGTCTCCAGGCAATCACGCGCTGGAGCATCGCATACGGTCCTATGTGCGATGGAATTCCATGGCGATGGTATTGCGTGCCAACAAGAATTCCAACGTTGGGGGACACATCGCCAGCTTCGCGTCCGCAGCCACGCTGTACGACGTCGGCTACAATCACTTCTGGCATGCGCGTTCGCCCGCGCATGGAGGCGATCTCATATTTGCGCAAGGCCACTCCTCGCCCGGTCTTTATGCCTATGCTTTTCTGCTGGGTGAGTTGACGCAGGAGCAGCTCGATAACTTTCGGCGGGAGGTAGGGGGAAAAGGGTTGTCGTCCTATCCTCATCCCTGGCTGATGCCTGATTTCTGGCAGTTTCCCACTGTATCGATGGGGCTCGGGCCATTGATGGCCATTTACCAGGCGCGCTTCATGAAGTATCTCGGAAGCCGTGGATTGGTCGAGACCGAGGGACGAAAAGTCTGGGCTTTCATGGGCGATGGTGAAATGGATGAGCCCGAATCCATGGGCGCAATTTCGCTGGCTTCTCGCGAGAACCTGGATAACCTGATTTTCGTCGTCAATTGCAACCTTCAGCGCCTTGACGGCCCCGTCCGCGGGAATGGCAAGATCATCCAGGAACTGGAAGCCGCCTTTCGCGGCGCCGGCTGGAACGTCATCAAGGTAATCTGGGGATCGTATTGGGATCACCTGCTCGCCAAGGATACGAAAGGGTTGTTGAAGCAACGCATGATGGAATGCGTCGACGGAGAATATCAGACCTTCAAATCGCGAGACGGCGCCTATGTTAGGGAGCATTTTTTCGGCAAATACCCGGAGCTGCTGGAAATGGTCGCCAACATGTCCGATGACGACATCTGGCGTCTGAACCGGGGCGGCCATGATCCTCATAAAGTCTATGCGGCATACGCTGCGGCGGTTGCGCACGCTGGACAGCCCACCGTCATACTTGCCAAAACCATAAAGGGTTATGGCATGGGGGAGGCAGGCGAGGCGCAGAATATCACGCACCAGCAAAAGAAGATGGGGACCACGTCGCTGAAGGCGTTCCGCGACCGCTTCGGACTGCCGATTCCAGACGACACGATGGATGGAATACCGTATCTCCAGTTTGACAAGGACTCCCCCGAATCCATCTATATGCATAAGCGGCGCGAGGCGCTCGGCGGATTTATTCATCGGCGCCAGCGACAGGCCGACGCGCTGCAGATACCCGAGCTATCCGCTTTCGATACTTTGCTCAAGGCCAGCGGCGAAGGAAGGGAATCTTCCACCACCATGGCATTCGTCCGCATTCTCAATATCCTTGTGAAAGACAAGAATATCGGCAAACGCGTGGTTCCGATCGTCGCGGACGAGTCGCGCACTTTCGGCATGGAAGGCATGTTCCGCCAGCTGGGTATCTGGTCGTCGAGCGGACAACTCTACACCCCGCAGGACGCTGAGCAGCTGATGTATTACAAGGAGGATAAAAACGGGCAGATTCTGCAGGAAGGCATCAATGAAGCCGGCGCCATGTCTTCCTGGATGGCAGCAGCCACATCCTACAGCACTCATGGCGTCCAGATGATTCCCTTCTATATTTTTTACTCCATGTTTGGCTTCCAGCGGGTCGGTGATCTGGCATGGGCGGCGGGAGACATGCGGTGCCGCGGATTCCTGCTCGGCGGCACCGCAGGGCGTACCACGCTTAATGGAGAAGGGCTGCAGCATGAGGATGGACACAGCCATCTGGCCGCCTCCACCATTCCTAACTGCCTATCATATGATCCTGCGTTTGCCTACGAGCTCGCGGTGATCATTCAGGATGGCTTGCGCCGCATGGTTGAGGTGCAGGAAGATATCTACTACTACATCACCGTCATGAACGAAAATTATCCGCATCCGGAAATGCCCCCCGATGCGGCAAGCGGCATATTGAAGGGCATGTATCTGTTTAGCGAGGGGAAGGCTTCGGAAGGAGAGCATCCTGGATTGCGCGTGCAGTTGCTCGGCTCCGGCACGATCCTGCGGGAAGTGATCGCGGGGGGGAAAATACTCGAGCAGGAATTTGGCGTCGCCGCCGATATCTGGAGCGTGACCAGCTTTAATGAACTGCGGCGTGAGGCGCTTGGCGTAAGCCGATGGAACATGCTGCACCCCACTGAGCCTGGAAGGCTGCCATACGTGAGCGCATGTCTCAAGGACCGGAAGGGTCCGGTAGTGGCGGCTACGGACTATATGAAGGTTTTCGCGGATCAGATACGTGAATTTGTGCCGGCGCGTTACAGGGTTCTGGGAACGGATGGTTTTGGGCGTTCGGATACGCGTCAACAATTGCGTCATTTCTTTGAGGTGGACCGCCATTATGTCGTCATCGCGGCGCTGACGGCGCTGGCGGAAGATGGTGAAATGGCGCCTGAAAGGATTGCAGAGGCAATGGGCAGATTTGGCATCGATCCGGACAAGCCGAATCCTGCGACGGTCTAAAAGAGAGGCCGAACTGCGAGCAGTGCCATCCCCGGGGCGAGCAGGCTATTTCGCCGGCGTGGTCTCGCCACATGCCGAGCTTCTCGCCAATCCCGGCGCGTGCTGAATACCGTGGCAATTTCTTGAATGAAGGAACAAGAGGAATAAGGAAGGAAAGCGTGCCAGAAATCAAACAGGTGCTTGTCCCGGATATCGGGGACTTCAAGGACGTCCCGGTCATCGAAGTGCTGGTGATGGCTGGCGATTCCATCAAGGCGGAAGACCCTTTGGTTGTACTCGAATCCGATAAAGCAACAATCGAGGTGCCATCTCCCTTTGAGGGAGTGATCAGGAAAATGTCCGTAAAGGTCGGCGATAAGGTTTCCCAGGGCACGCTTCTTCTGGCTATGGAGGTCTCCGAGGCAGAAAAAGCGCCGGAAGCTCCACAATCAGCAGCACCTGGCGGATCGGCATCGGAGGCGGCCTCTGCTGCTCCGGCTGCTTCAGTCGCCCCAGCCGCGCCATATCCGCAGGCCGACCCCACCCCTTCCGCAAGCAGGCAAACCGTCGAAGAGCAAACCAACTCTGTATCGACGCCTGCCCATTCTTCCACCCTATCTTCTTCTCCGTCTTCACCTGGAGCCCAGCCTGCCGAAGCTGCGCGCACCATGGATGAGACAGCTTTTGCCAAAGCACATGCCAGTCCGTCGGTGCGGCGGTTTGCGCGCGAGCTCGGCGTAAATCTTGGCATGGTAAAAGGAACCGGGCCCAAGCAACGGATATTGAGGGAAGATCTCCTGGCTTATGCAAGGGCCCGGTTATCGTCGGCATCGATCAATCGCGCTGGAACGGAACTGGATCTGTTGCCTTGGCCGCGTGTCGATTTCACCAAATTTGGCCCAGTGGAATCGAAGCCGCTATCACGCATACAGAAATTGTCCGGGGCAAACTTGCATCGCAACTGGGTGATGATCCCGCATGTTACCCAATTCGATGAGGCCGATATCACCGAACTCGAATCCCTGCGCAAGGAATCCAATGAGTCTGTTGAAAAGGGCGGCGTCAAGGTAACGATACTGGCTTTCCTGATGAGGGCGTCCATCGCTGCCCTGAAAAAATTTCCCGAATTCAATGCGTCGCTTGACAGCGAAAGCGGGGAAATGAATCTGGTGATAAAGAAGTATTATCACCTTGGTTTTGCCGTAGATACGCCAAACGGACTCATGGTGCCGGTCATCCGGGATGTCGATCAAAAAGGGGTGCTTGCCATTGGGTCTGAAATGGCGGCTCTCGCGGCCCAGGCACGCGAAGGCAAGCTGAAAGCCACCGACATGCAAGGAGCGAGCTTTACGATTTCCAGCCTGGGAGGCATCGGCGGCATGGCATTCACGCCCATCATCAATGCGCCGGAAGTCGCCATCCTGGGCATATCCCGCGCGAGCATGAAACCTGTCTATCATGACGGCAAATTTGTTCCACGTCTGATGCTTCCACTGTCCCTGTCCTATGATCATCGCGTTATCGACGGCGCCACCGCGGCACGCTTTACTTCCATGCTGGGCGAGGTGCTGGCGGACATGCGCCGGGTATTGCTGTGAGAATGATTTGCCGCATCGCGGAAGCAAAAATAGACTTATCCCCGAGCAGCGGGTTCCCGCATGCTTTCATGTCTGCTCTTCAAACTTTTTGGGTTGATGAGTAATTCCGCGTTTCGTCTCACAGGAGTATTTGGAGGCACCTTTGATCCCATCCATTACGGCCATCTGAGAGTAGCTGAAGAAATCGCCGAGATGATCGGTTTGCAGGAAATGCGCTTCATTCCCGCGGGTAGGCCCCGTTTGCGCGAGGCGCCGGTTGCCCCATATTGCCATCGGGAAGCCATGGTGCACATAGCCATCGAGTGCAATCCAGCTTTTATCCTCGATGGGCGGGAAACCCGCAGTTCAGGCATCAGCTATAGCGTAGAAACGCTGCGCGAACTCAAACGGGAGCTGGGAGCCGACGCGATACTCTGCTTTATCGTTGGCGCCGATGCCTTCACAAGGTTCGCGCAGTGGCATGACTGGCTGGAGATTTTTGGCTTATGCCACCTGATAATCGTGCGCCGTGCGGGTGTCGAGGCAAACATGAATCGGGATAATTTGCCACCTGAACTGTGGGAAGCCTGCGCGCAGCGATGGGCCGCCAGCCCGGATGATCTCAGGAAAGCACGCAGCGGCCTGATTTTTCCTGCGCCAACAACCCTGCTGGATATTTCCGCAACCGCCATTCGCGCGCGCCTTGCTGCGGGGAAAAGCGTGCGTTATCTCCTTCCCGATGCTACGCTGGACTATATTTCAGCCCACCACTTGTATGTGGATAAAGTATGACACTTGCCAAGCTGGTAAAAACAGTCATTGCCGCGCTTGAGGAAATAAAGGCGCATGACATCGAAGTTTTCAATGTTGCCAAGTTGACCACGTTGTGCGACCGGATGATTATCGCCAGCGGCGATTCCTCCCGCCAGACCCTGGCTATCGCAAACAACGTGGTTGTGAAGGTAAAAGCCGCCGGGGGCACGGTATATGGCGTGGAAGGAGAACAGACTGGAGAATGGGTTCTGGTTGATCTGGGCGACGTGCTCGTGCATGTCATGCAAACCGCCGTGCGAGCCCACTACAATCTGGAAGAGCTATGGGCCGACACCGTAAAAATAAGCCGCAAGACCGCCTCTGCCCGGACAGGAACCGAAATCACTCCTTCCGTTGACTCCGCCTCCGCTATCGGGTTCGGCGGCATTCCTGCGAGCTCGGCTGCTTCGGAAAAAAGGAAATCTCCCAGACGCGGGGGGGCGGATTAGCTTCATGAAATTCATCATCTGCGCGGTTGGCCACAAAACGCCGGATTGGGTGGCGGCAGGTTTCCGGGAATACGCCAGACGCATGCCGCATGAGGCTGCCATCGAATTGGTGGAGATAAAACCGGAGAAGAGAACCGGCCTGAAAGTGGAGCAGTTGCTCGATGCCGAGGCGGATCGCATTCTTGCGGCGATGCCCTCCAGGCGCCGCGTGGTCGTAATGGATGAGCGTGGCAGGCAATGGTCTACCGCCAGGCTCGCCGAATCCGTGAGGAACTGGATGAGGGAGGGCGGCGACACTGTTTTTATCATCGGCGGCGCGGATGGACTGGCGGCAGCCATAAGGAATTCGGCTGACGAAGTATTGGCCTTATCCGCATTGACCATGCCGCATGCGCTGGCGAGAATCCTGCTTGCAGAGCAATTGTACCGGGCGGTATCGCTTATCAAAGGCCATCCGTATCACCGGGGGTAGCGTAGCATTCGCCATGACTCCGCCATGACTTCTCCGGGAAACAGCATCTACCTGGCATCCCGCAGTTCTCGCCGGCGGGAATTGCTCACGCAGATCGGGGTGAGCTTTGAAACGCTGCTTCTGCGCGAAGCGCCGCCGCGGGGGGCGGATATCGATGAAACGCCATTTTCCGGCGAATCGCCAGCGGACTATGTATCGCGAATCGCCTGTATCAAAGCGGAGTTATCCCGAAGATGGTTGATCGAGCGTGTCGGCCCGCTCCGGCCGGTGTTGGGAGCAGACACCGCGGTAGTTTTCAGGGGATGTATTTTCGGCAAGCCTGCAAGCCCGGCCCATGCCGGCGAGATGCTGGCGGCGCTTTCCGGACAGACCCATGAGGTGCTGACCGCGATAGCGGTGGCTGCCGAAAAAGAAACCCGGACGCGAACCTCTACCTCCATAGTACGGCTTCGCGATATCAGCGAGCGTGAGATTCTGCGCTACCTTGCGCTGGACGAAGCGCATGACAAGGCGGGCGGCTATGCGATTCAAGGGGTCGCGGCCATTTTCGTCACCGAGATCGTTGGCAGCTATAGCGGCATAATGGGACTACCCTTGTACGAGACGGCGCGGTTGCTTCAGGACTGCGGCATAGACATTTTTCCGTAAGCTTGCGCCTCATCCTGGCACATCCATACCAGCACATATTTATGAATTGCGAAATCCTCGTCAACGTTACCCCGCAGGAAACCCGGGTAGCCGTGGTTGAGCACGGCGCGGTGCAGGAATTGCATATCGAGCGCAACAGCAGTCGCGGGATTGTGGGAAATATATACAATGGCCGCGTCACGCGGGTGTTGCCCGGAATGCAGTCCGCATTCGTGGATATCGGGCTGGAGCGTGCTGCCTTTCTCCATCTTGCCGATATCTGGAGATTGCGCCAGAGCGAGGATGCGGAAAAACCCATTGAGAAATTGTTGCACGAAGGGAAGAGCGTTCTCGTCCAGGTCATCAAGGACACCATTGGCACAAAGGGCGCGCGGCTATCCACGCAGGTCAGCATTGCGGGGAGAATGCTGGTTTATCTGCCGCAGGTGTCCCATATAGGGATTTCACAGCGCATCGAGGATGAAACCGGGCGCAAGCTGTTGCGCGAAAAATTGAAGCACCTTCTGCCGCAGGGTGAAAAAGGCGGCTTCATCGTCCGAACGATGGCCGAGGCGGCGACTGAGCAGGATCTGCTATCGGATATCAAATATCTGCACAAGTTGTGGGACCATATCAAGGAAAAGTCCGCGAGCGGCGCGCCCGGATTGCTCTATCAGGACCTGACCCTGAGCTATCGTGTATTGCGCGACTTCGTCGATGACGATACTGCGCGGGTCCTGGTGGATTCCCGCGAGACCTTCCAGAAAATGAACGGTTTTGCCCGGGTTTACATGGCCAATGTCATCGGGCGCATACATCACTACGCCGGAGAGCGCCCGCTATTCGATTTATATGGGGTGGAGGATGAGATAGAAAAATCGCTCGCGAGGCGCGTGGAACTGAAGTCTGGCGGCTATCTGATCATCGATCAGACCGAGGCGCTGACCACCGTGGACGTGAATACCGGCGGGTTCATAGGCGTGCGTAGCTTCGACGATACGATTTTCAAGACCAATCTGGAGGCGGCGCAAGTCATCGCGCGCCAACTGCGTCTCCGGAATCTGGGCGGAATCATCATCATCGATTTCATCGATATGGAAAACGAGGAGCATAAAAACGCCGTATTGGGCGAATTCAGGAAGTCTCTCACACGGGATCGCACCCATATGACGATAAATGGCTTTACGACGCTTGGGCTGGTCGAAATGACGCGCAAGCGCATGCGCGAAAGCCTCGCTCATATTCTTTGCGAAACCTGTCCGACCTGCCAAGGCAGGAGCAAGATACGGACCGCCCAGACCATGTGTTATGAAATTCTTCGGGAAATCCTGCGAGAATCGCGTCAATTCGATGCGCGCGAATTTCGCATCCTCGCTTCGCAGCAAGTGATCGATCTATTTCTGGACGAAGAGTCGCAAAGCCTGGCTCAGCTTGGCGATTTCATCGCCAAGCCCATCAGTCTCCAGGTGGAGGCAAGCTATACCCAGGAACAATACGACGTTATCCTGATGTAGGGCCTGCCGTCGCCTCGCGCTTCGGCCTACGTATGCAGCTTGATCTGCAGCTCCGCGGTTGTTTCTTCGGGTGCTTCGACGTGAGTGAACTCCCCGCTGTCCTCATACGCCAGATGCGTTGTACCCGTCGCCTTGATCAATGCACCCGCGATGAGGCCGGTTATGAACGCAAGCGCCACGCTGAAGATGATGCCGATAAATTGCGCGCCCGCAATGCCCGGCACGATCATCATGGCAACGAGCGCCCCGAGCAACCCCGGCATGCCATGAAGATTATGCACCCCGCAGGTATCGACGAGCTTGAAACGCGACTCCAGCGCGGGCTGGATAAACACGTAGCCGATGACGCTGACCGCACCCGCCAGCAATCCGACTGCGAAAGCGCCCGTGGGGGAAATGATGTTGCAGGTCGACCCGATAGCGACTCCCCCGGCCAGGGCTGCGTTGGCCATATCCACCATGGATGTCTTTCCCTTATGGAAATACGTACTCAGGAAATAGGTGCTCAGGGTCGCTCCGCACAGTGCAAGCACCGTATTGACTACCGTCTGCGGCATCTCCTCGAAGGGGACGATGGCGGTGGCAAAACTCGGCCAGAAAAGCCACAGAACCATCGAGCCCAGCATGGCGAAACGATCCGAGGTGGCGTCCGACTCAATCGGCTGGCTTCGCTGGCTCGCGGTAGTCAGAATCAGGGATAGTCCAAGGCCAAAGTAAGCGCCGAATGCATGAATGATGATCGATCCGGCGGTATCCTGAAATCCTTCCGTCAGGCCCATGCCGTTATCCAGCACCAGCCATTCGTTCAACAGGTACGCGGGAACCAGAAAAAGCGCCAGCAGGGCATACTGGAACACGCGCAGGCGTCCGAGCACAGCCCCCATGGCAATCAATGCGGAAGCCACTGCGAATTCCGCGAAAAGCAGCGCCTTCACGGTATTGGGAGCAATTTCATGAGCAAACACGCCGTTCGCGCGCAGCAGCATGTAAAGCGGGAGGCCGACCGCCACAACCAGATAGGTTCCGGTCGTGGCTCCGAAGCCGTATCTTCTCACGAACACCATGAGGAAGCCGAAACCCACCAGCAGCATTGCCAGGATATGAATGACATAATTGTATTGCGCCACCTGTCGGGCCTCGTTGAGCTCCGGCCCCTCGCTTCCCCAGGCGGCAAGACTTGAAAACAGCAGAAACAGACTAACTGCACCAGACAGCGTCAAGCAGAGATTTTTTTTCATTTGATTCTCCCCATGTTTCGCGGTTATTCGGATTGCACCACGCATGAGTGTGAACCTGAAAAGCCTTGAATACAACAGGGATATAACGATAATCGCGTACGCCTCGTTGTTGTGAATATTGTTGTTTATGGATGTCTTGCCAATAACCATTCTCCACGCAGTATTAGTATTCAAAACTGTTTTCCCCCCCATTAAGACGGGTTTGTAGACTGCAACCCGATCATATAATGGCTAAAAACGTTGCGCACCAAAGGCGTCACAGGCGAATTATGCACACTGGCAATATCCGATGTATTAAAACTTAAATCCGGTAGTTGACCGTCTTTTTTAGTTTAGAATTATGGTCCACAAAGAATTTGGCGATACTCGACGTTCATTTGCGTGGTGAGTTCGCCACAGGGCGGATTGTGCAATTTTTTTACAGCACATGGCTGCGTTGCAACTCTCCAGATTTAAATGGCCATCGCGCGTCGTATGCCTTGCCCTGCACTTCAAAAGCCACACACTCCACCCTGTCCAAATCTGCCGGATTTAGGCTAAAGCGCTGGAACTGACGTGCTCATTTTTAGATATACTTCTTTATATCTGCCGCTATGGTGCGATATAATGGTCGAATGATATTGCGTATATCATTGATAATACCGCTGACACTCATCATGGAAGGGACGCGTTTGCCATGATGTTCAATGGAATCGCCGATGATCGAAAGGTTGACTCCCAGCTTGCGGAAGTGACTGGCCAACCGCTCTTCCGTTAAGACAAATAAGGTATCAATTTCTTTCAGACGAGCCAATTCCGTCGTGCCGAGATAGAGGCCAATTGGGATATAGGGGAAGCGCGGTAATTCGGGTGTTCCAAAATCTTCATCCGAGATGCCGACCGCGCTACTTGCCTCACCTTTGCGCCTGCGGTAACCCGCAATCACGGCCAGCCGCGATACTTCGCCAATTTTATGGCGAGGAAATTCCGCTGGATCGATGATCGATCTATTTAGGACGGTGGCGCAAGTTTTTTCGAAAGGCAATTCGTAATGTGGATCTTCCAGTCGAGGACGGACAATGCGAGTGCAGCCCACGAATTCACCTGTCTTTACGCTACGTATTAGAAGATGCAGCGAATTGGTGTCATGTTCATCGGTTTCTCGTTTGTCCAATCTCATCGGCTCAAATTTCAAATCTTCACAATAGACCTGATGCCGCACGCGATAGACCTCGTCTTTCAGCGTGTTCGAGAATGCGGGTACGATTTCAAAGTATTGCTTAAAGGTGTTACCCAGGTCGAGTCTGTCTGATGGAAGCAAGGTTATCTCCTCAGGTACTGTTTGTTCGTAAACGTGAGTAGATCCGCCTGCTAAATGCCGCAGGAAGTAGTTGATAATTAGCTGGATTAGTTTGCCACGGAGACTTCATCTTCAGTTCGTTGTGAAGTACTCATTGTAATCCTTGAACCTGAAGGGAGTAAAACAGTTGATGAAGCTTCTATCTCTAGTAATGGCGGCAATGGCGACGGTTTCCCCTCAGTATAACGCCACCATTGCCGATGAGCTATTCCCTTTGAGGGCTTTTATCGCTTCCGAAGTGCTGTCTTGGCGATCAAAAATCATCTGCTAGCTCTGCACGAACCGGCAAATGAAGAGAGCTGCCGGGAGGAGCATCATGGCTGATGATTTCACAATCACAGCCTAAGGTAAAGGCAGCTCGTAGCAGCAGCAAATCTCAAACACTCGTCCGAGTAAAAATGCTGGAGGAGCGAATGGTGTTTATTCTGGCTTCATGAGGCAGTACTTTTATCCGGCATGCTGTGTCAGCGACAGGGTACTTTAGCCCCATGATTCGATAACGTCGCCTCGCAAGAACTTAGCTGCAGTGATTTCATTTTTAGCAAAATATATCCTTGAAAGAGAAGAATTTGCATGAAAAGAGATAAACAAAGCTTATCTGTAAGACCGCTGTGGCGGGTATTTCCAGATCTCTTTTCCGATCAGTCCAGTTATTCAAGCTTCTTCAAATAATCCTTGGTAAAGACTTTTTCAGGAAGATCTTTCAGCTTCATTGTTGAATACTCCAGTACAGATTGCTCACCCTTGCGGAGCGCATCTTCCATGATTAGGCGGGTAGGCCGTTGCTTGCCGAGCATCATCTGGAAATTCTCGTAGCGGCTGGTTTTAAGGAGGCGATCGGACACCGAATAAAACTCTGCCCGGTATGGCCAGAAATTCGATTGCTGTACCCAATATAAGACTTTATGATAAGTGACACTCCGGTCCACCCCATTAAGTTCAAGTACCCAATAATTTTCGCCGTCAATAGTATCGGTTCGTAAAATTGTGGGATTGTAGTCACCGCTAAAGTTTGCTCGTGCCAGGTCGCCGTTTGCTACCTGACCTGTAAGCCGCTGGGACAATGAAAGGCGTACAGGCTGTGAAACACTGGGCACGAATATCCAGAGATCGCGTCCTTTCATCAGCAATATCTGCCCTCGTTCCGAAGCCGGCTCCGTGGTCATTACGATGCTATTTTCATTACCTCTGGATAGAACGCGATACTTGTGAACGTCCACGGGCTGATCAGGCGAGATCGTATCGATGGTGACATCTACCTGAAAGCTCTCGCGCGGAAAGCGTATCTGGTCTGATTTCTCCAATATGCTTCGTGCGAGCTCATTGTCATTTGACGCGAGCGACACAGCGGAACCCAATAGTAAAAATAATGCAGCTATATGTTGCAAAAAGGTTTTTTGCATTTTAGCTCCTGTGTATGCATGCGCTTTTCCAAAGTTGCGTTTTGAGTCCATCCCTATGAATATTGTACGCCTCGATCATGTTTTCAAAGACTACATCTTGGGTGAGCAGAAGGTCCAAGCACTCAAAGATATTTCATTGAATATTGAAGAGAGCGCTTTCGCTGCGATTGCTGGCCCATCCGGGAGCGGAAAATCTACATTACTCAATCTCATCGGGTGCATCGATACCCCATCGGCTGGAAAGATATTTATCAATGGGCAGGATACTGCTGGACGCACACCTGATGAACTTGCCGACCTCAGGGCGCGAACCATTGGTTTTATATTTCAAACATTCAATTTGTTTCCTGTCCTTTCAGCTGAGGAAAACGTGGAGTATCCACTGCTGCAGCTTAAGGAGATAGGTGCGACAGAGCGCCGAGAACGCATTTCTAAATATCTATCCATTGTAGGTCTGTCGAAATTTGCCCGGCATCGGCCTAACCAGCTCAGCGGCGGGCAGAGGCAGCGGGTGGCCATTGCACGCGCGCTTGCGACACACCCAAGAATTATACTGGCCGATGAGCCAACGGCGAATCTTGATCATAAGACGGGCGACGGCATCCTGCAATTGATGAAGGAGATCAATGGCAATTTCAAGACGACTTTTGTTTTTTCAACGCATGACGCCCGCGTTATGGAAATGGCCGACCGCCTGGTGCGTATCGAAGATGGGCAGATCACGGGAGAGAATGTGAGAGGTCACGAAAGATTGGCTGATCCGCGCGGAACAGGTAGTGCCTAGGCTCAAGTGGGGATGTCTTTCGTTTTTCACGGCATCGATGGTGTTGCCGGTAAGCGCCCTGGCCTTCGCCCAGGCTCGCCCAGATTCAGGGCGAGACGCTTCAGCTTTACTTCATACGCCGGCCCTCGGGGCCTCTATGGACCATGATCATGAGGCGCCTCTATTTTTGCCCTTGTCATTATCCCTGTCCGGTTTTCCAGATAAAAGTGGAACAAGACCATCGAAGCCTCTCGCCTCGCCGAATGTGAATGTAATTGATGGCGAACTGCTGTTTTTACCCTATTCATCTCTGTCTTTTTCCCTTTCGCCGCTCCCCGTCAGTTCCTTTATCAAGGAGGAGGAAGCTCCTGAAACCATAAAGGAAAGCGATGCCGCTTCTCTCGAATCGCTGTTCGGCGATATGGAACCGTCGGCTAAGATGTCGCCATCTACTCCCATATGGAAGCAGTTGATAACGGGATGGAGAGGTTTTTCGCAACTGGAACTTGCCGACAACTATAGTAGCCCCGAACATTTTTCCAAGGCAAAGCTTCGGACTGAGTTGTCGCGTACCGGCCAGATCAACGAACACATAAAATGGAAAGTCAGCGGGCGGTTTGACTATGACGCCGCCTATGACGTATCCAATTTTTATCCAGAGGCGGTTCGCCAGAATCAGCGCGCCCAGTTTTTTGTGAGGGAAAATTATCTGGATGTTTCCGCCGGAAATTTTGACTTCCGTCTTGGTCGTCAGCATGTCATCTGGGGGGAAATGGTCGGGCTGTTTTTTGCCGACGTTGTGTCGGCAAAGGATTTGCGCGAGTTTATCTTGCCGGCGTTCGACATATTGCGAATACCGCAATGGGCGATGCGCGCCGAGTATTCCAAAAATGATACGCATGCCGAGATATTATGGATACCGGTTCCAACCCTTGATGAGATTGGTAAGCCTGGTGCGGATTTTTATCCTGGTCCATTGCGAGGAACAGCCAGTTTCCTGGGTGAAGACCGCTCCGGGCGCAATATTGGTAATTCCAACTACGGATTTCGCTTATCTCAACTGAAGAGCGGCTGGGATATGACAGCATTCTATTACCACAGCCTGGACGCTTCCTCCACATTCTATCGGGTTAGCGGGCCGGCCGAACCGCTGGTTTTTCAGCCACGGCATGACAAGATCGATCAGGCTGGTGCAACTGTTACAAAGGATTTTGGTTCGATTGTGTTCAAGGGTGAACTGGTCTATACGGACGGGCGTAGTTTTAATGTCACGCGGCCCTCCGCGGCGAATGGGTTGGTCAGGCAAAACACTCTCGATTACGCGTTAGGGCTCGATTTTAGTTTGCCCGCCGAAACCCGCTTGAATGTGCAATTTTTTCAGCGGGTTTTTTTTTCATATGACCGGGATAGTTTTTCGGACGCGGTGGAGAGCGGAGGCAGTGTATTGCTAGCAGGCAAAGTCTGGCGGAATCTGGAAGCGCAATCCCTGCTCATCCATAGCTTCAATCGCAGCGACTGGATGTTCCGGCCACGGCTATCCTGGAATTTCCAGAGGAACTGGCGCTGGGCTGTGGGGGCAGACGTTTTTGGGGGAAAAACCCCGGGTTTGTTTGGCCGTTTCGACCACAATGACCGTGTTTATACAGAGTTGCGCTATTCGTTTTGAGTTCTTCAGAAAAACAGAAAAAGACTGAAATCCAGTCGTGATACGGCGCCGGCAATCAGAAATTCTGCCTGAGCGCCTCGATCACGGGCGTATGGGAAACGTGCCTTGCCGGAAGGATAGCCGCGAGAACTGACGCACCAAAACCAATAGCAAAGGATGTTAGCAGAGCGGAAGGCATGATTTGGATGTGGCCTATATATCCGAGGCTGGCTGTAGGGGGTGGCGGCATGGGAATACCAATGGCAGAGATGGCAAGCGCGAGTGCTATGCCGAGTCCGAGTCCGAGGCTACTGCCAATTATCCCAAGCAACGCGCTTTCGGTCATGATCAACCAGAATATCTGTTGACCGCGATTACCCAGCGCCATCATTGTACCAAATTCCCCCACCCGTTCAAAAACACCTGTATTTACGGTGCTCGCGACACTCAGCAGTACCATGACGAGAATGATCAATTGTAGAGCACCAAACTGGTGTCTATAGAGTTCGACGGTCTTTTCGTAGTAATCATTTAGCTCCACCCAAGTTTTTACCTCCAATCCCGCGGGCCGAAATTGCTCGTTTAGCTGGGCAGCAATGCCGTTCGTGCCATTGGTGTCTTTAAGCAAGACAACTAGCGCATTTGCGCCTTGGGTTCCAAGTAGTTCCTGGGCTGCAGCAAGGGGAATTCTTACGGCACGCGCATCGTAGTCGTTGAAGAAGCTCTGAAATACTCCGATTACCTCAAACTCCATGCTGTTCAGCGCGCCGTCGAGTGTGTTTGCCAGCAACATTACATGATCTCCGGGTTTTAATTGCAGCCCTTGAGCTACGCCATACCCCAATATAATACCGAAAGTATCCTTGTCGGTTAGCTGGCGTCCAGCTACGATTGAAACAAAGCTGCCCAGCTTGTTTTCTTGTCCAGGCTCCACTCCTTCACCGTTTATTGGCAGATCGCTACGTCCGTTATTGAGTAATCCTGCAAAATTGAGTCGTGCCATCACATTGTCGACCCCTGGAGTGCTTATAATTTGTTGTTCGATAGCGTTGGGCGCAGTGATCAGGTATTTCTCCGGTGTTCGTGACCCGGCAGCGTAGTAGCCTTTTTTGTAGATCTGCATATGACCGGACTGTGAATGAATCAGTGCTTCCGCAAGTTTAACGAAGATATCGTTTACCCAGCCACTCGCAAGGATCAATCCCGCTACACCGCATATAATGGCCCCCAAAGTCATGATGGTATGCGTCCTTTGGCGAAAAACATTGCGGAGAGCAAGTTTGAGCATGTTTCCCACCAGCTACCGATTATGGCGCAATGCTGCCACAATCGGCATTCTTGAGGCCTTCCAGGCAGGGTAAATACTTGCGAGCAAAGTCGTGGAGACTGCGAGCCCCAGAGATTCCAGCACTGTGTGCCAGGTGACCAGAATTTCTCCTGTATAACCTCGTGCCATTCCGGGGGGAGGGGGCATCGGAATGCCAATACTTGAAATCACGCCAGCCAATAGCAATCCCACTGCCAATCCAAGTAGTCCGCCAAAACAGCCGAGTAGAATACCCTCGCTCAGGAATAGGCGGACGATACTTCCGCGCTTCACGCCGAGCGCAAGAGAGGTTCCAATTTCTCCAATTCGCAACCTGACATTCGTTGTCATCGTATTGGAAATACTGAGAAGGATGATCAAAGCAATGATGAGTTTGATTCCATGGATCTGTTTGGTAAATAGAGCTACGGTCTTGTTGTAGAAGTCCGATAGCCTGTACCATGGCACAATCTCAAACTTGTCCATAGGCAGCATGTTTTGCAGTGCAGAGCGTACGATATCGGTTTGACCGGTGTCATCCAGAAGCACCACCCATATGTGAGAACCCTTGGTTCGCAACAATTGGCGAGCGGTTTCAATGGGGATTCGCAAAGCGGAATCATCATAAGATTTGGTGACCGTAGTAAAGAGGCCGCGAATCGTTACCTCGACCGCATTGATTCCTCTGGACGCAGTACTTGCCAGCAGTATTACGCTGTCTCCAACGTTTACGCCCAGATTGCGCGCAAGTCCCTCCCCCATTATGATTCCTGTCGAGTCATCGATTGAGAGATTCTGACCTTCCGAAATCTGCAAGGCATTTCCAAAAGCCAATTGTTCTTGGGGGCTAACGCCGTCACCTATAAAAGAAAGCGTCGATTCTTTATAACTGACCAGGCCGCTAAACGAAAGGCGAGGAGCAACTACTCTGATTTGCTCCAATTTGTCTGTTATTAGTTCGGGAACGATATCCGGCAACAGGAAGGCGAAGGGGTTGGCCTTCCCTGCATCATGATAACCGGGGCGCACGATTTGCAGATGACCAAGTTGGGATTTAATCGTGGTTTCCTGAAATTCTCTAAGCATCCATTCCATAAAGCCACTTGCGAGAAGCAGGGCAGCAATCCCAAACCCAACAGCGCAGGTCGCAATAGCGCTGCGACGTTTATTGCGTGTAATATTGCGAAACCCCAGAGAAAAAGGGAACCAGAAGGCTTTCACTCGTTAGCTCTTCCCTGTTGTCCACCATCCGCCTCCAAGCGCAGAAACGGAGTACATAGCATATCTAACCGAACGGACGCTCGCCTGCGAAAACAAGAACAGTTTACTGTTGCTATTTCTCGGATCGAGGTTACGTTTCATAAAGAATAATTCTGGTTTCGCGATAGAGTGTACTTTTCCCGATTTCAGAGTGGGATGTATATAATACCTTCATGATAATGTCGAAAAATTTTACAGTCTGCTGGACGTAGGTGTAAATTCCAACCTTTAAGGGTCTAGTAAACCCTGGGAAGATTCTTCATGCATCGCTGCAAGCTCTGCCTGCTCCCCGACAATGTGCCGGGCGCTGATCTGGACGCTACCGGTATTTGTGCTTTATGTAGGCAACATGTTCCCGAGGACGGGAACGAACTTGACAAACTGCGCTTGGATCGCCGGGAAGAGCTGGAAAAAATACTGAATGAATGCCGGGGGAAAGGCCCATACGATGCACTCGTCTGCCTGAGCGGAGGAAAAGACAGTTTATATCTGCTTTATCGCCTCAAGGTGGAATATGGTTTAAATGTACTCGCGTTCACGACAGATATCAATATACCGGACGTCGCATGGGCAAATATCCGCAGAACAATCGAAAAGCTTGACATCGATCATTTGGTATACCGCCCGTCAGCAAGATTTTATCGCAAACTCTTTAGATTCCTGCTGATGAATCAGGAGAAGCGCGGCGCAGTTTATACGGTTTCGTATGTTTACGCGCCGCTATTCGAAGGTGATGCATTAACCGTCGCAACTGAAAAGAGCATTCCTCTTGTCCTTGCCGGATATTCTCCTGGGCAGCCGGAACCGGAGCGCATGGAGTTTGAATTCTCGCGCCAGCTCATTTGCGAGGCCGACTGGACGCCACCGGGCCTGCGCGAGTCAAGTACCTTCAGCGAGGAGGAGCTGATTCGCTTCTGGAATCCCAAGCGTTATCCGGCCGGCACACCATTTCCCCGTTATGTCGCACCTCTGCATGCATGGGATTATGATCAGGATGCAATGATTCACCAGGTTCATGATTTAGGGCTTGTAAAGCGGCGCGCTCACGGGAATCCTATCCACAGCAATTATCCCATCAACTGGCTTCTGATGTACTCCGATATCAAGCACTTCGGCTATAACCCCTATACACCCGAATTTTCAGCTCTGATTCGGCATGGAAAAGCGAGTCGCTCATACTGGAACATTATGACGCCGATTATTAATTTTATCATTCGCCGCCGCTTGTTTCTTGGACGCAATGTTACCCATCAGATGCGATGGCTGGGATTGGAAGACAATGATCTTCAAATAACACAACCTCTTGGGGCCTACGATCCGAAGATCGGATAACGTAACGAGAAACACCTGAGAAGGGTGATGGCATAAACGATGATGTCACCATGAGCCAAAGGACAGTACCCGGTTTGCTGGAGGCGCGCTGCGCGGCGTCTCCAGCGGCATCTGCGTTTTTCATTCTTGATTCGGACAAGAATTGGCAACCTGTAAGCTGGCAGCAGTTTGCGCAGAAGGCAGGTAGGGTTGGCGCTGCTTTGATTGAAGCGGGTATCGGCAAAGGTGATCGCATTGGAATTCTGGCGCCCACTTCGCTCAATTGGGAATACGCGCAGATGGGGTCTTTTATTGCCGGCGCGGCGGTCGCAGGCATTGATCCGGGTTACCCGGCCGATCAGCTCGAGCAGGTCATCAATCACCTTGACCCTACCGCGTTATTTGTCCAGAACCTCGCTACGCTCGCAAGAATACCGCAGGAAATTCGCAGTCGAGTCAAGCTAATCGTCATTTTTGAGGAAAATCCACAGGACGCATCGGAACGCGGTATCCAGGATATTTTTGCGGCGAACCATGATACCGAATTCAGAAATACATTTCCGGGTTCTGATCCGGGGGATGCAGCGGCGATCGTTTTTTCATCTGGAACGACAGGGCCTCCCAAGGCAATAGTATTTTCCCATGAGCAGGTATGCACCGCAATCGATTCAATCCTCAGCGCTTTCGACGATATTGAGGAGGGCATCATTTTGCTCTGCTGGCTTCCCCTGGCAAATCTCTTCCAGCGGGTTATCAACTTCTTTGCCATCTCCCGAGGTGCAACCAGCTATATCTTGAGTGACCCACGGGAGCTCATGGATCATCTCGGTAATGTCCAGCCACACATTCTGATCGGAGTACCGCGGGTATTTGAACGCATGCAGGCCGGGATCGCCGGGCATATCGAGAAACGTGCACGGCCGATACCCCAGCTGATTCGCTGGGCTATACGCACGGGATATGAACACGCCCTAGCAAAAATTTCTGGAGAACAGAGAAGCATTGTTACCACGATCTCCTGGCAACTTGCTGACAAGCTGATATTGAGGAGGATGCGTGCAGTGTTTGGTGGACGATTGCGTTATTTCGTCAGTGGCTCTGCCGCAATGCCTATTTGGTTGCTTGAGTGGTTTGAAGGTATCGGGTTGCCTGTGCTTGAAGCTTACGGCGTAAGCGAGAATATTGTACCGATAGCAACCAATCGGATTTCGTCAAGAAAACCCGGTACCGTCGGCAGGCCGCTTTCTCCGAATCAGGTTCGTCTCGCGCCCGATGGCGAAATTCTGGTTAGCGGTCCAGGCGTGTTTAATGGGTACTGGCATGCGTCCGGGGCCGGACGATTCACGGCGGAAGGTTATTGGCCCACTGGAGATTTTGGTAGTCTCGATGAAGAAGGGTTTCTTTCGCTTGTGGGAAGAAAATCCGAGGCTTTTAAGACCTCCGGAGGGAAGTGGATATCTCCCATGCGTGTGGAGGAGCAGCTCCGGCGTGTTAGCTACATTATGCATAGTGTCGTCTTCCAGCTGGGCTCAGGCGAGATCGCGTCCATTCTTAGCATAGACAAATCAAGATTCATGCGCGCTGCGACAGGAAACGATTATTCGAGTGAGCATCTGGAAGATGAGGACTTTCAGAGGATATTCGAGGAGACATTACGCGCCGATCTCACCGCGGCTTTGTCTGCTCTTCCGGCTTATCAGCGCCCGGTCGGGGTGATCGCCACATGCAACCCCTTCTCAATTGAAGGTGGCGAGCTCACCGTCAATCTGAAACTTCGGCACGGGATAATTATTGAGCGTTTTTTCCCTCATTTCCAATGTCTTCAAATGGCAGTCGCTGAAACTCAAAAAAAACGCCGGTCAACCGGAACCCGTTCGGATCCCAGGTTCGTCATCATTATTGCATGAGCACATATTTCATTACTGGCGCTACCGGCGTTCTGGGTAGCGCAATCGTCCGGGAACTCCTGATGTTTTCCTCACATCGGCTTGTTCTGCTGATTCGTGCCGAGGACGCTGCCGCCCTTCAAAAGCGGGTCGAGCAGCTAATGACATACCTTGAGGTCGATTCGGGCATGGCGAGGTTGCGGATCGAACCCATTCGCGGCAATACCGAGATGCTGGAATTCGGACTCGACCCCGCGGATTACGCGAGGCTCGGAGCATCGGTGACTCATATCATCCATAGTGCGGCAATTGTCCGGATGAATCTTCCGCTCGACATTGCACGCCATGCCGCCGTGGGTGCGGCGGACAATGTCATGCAGCTTGCCCATCTATGCCGGAAAAATGGAATTCTTCAGAAAGTGGAAATGGTCAGTACGGTAGGAGTGGGTGGCCGCTGGGAGGGACCGCTTCCCGAGAGATGGATAAATGAGCCTCGGAGTTTTCATAATACTTATGAACAGGCAAAATCGGAAGCCGAGGCAGCCATGGAGCATCAGGCAAAGGCCTGCCTGCCTGTGACGGTTCATCGACCCAGTATGATAGTCGGTAATAGCCGCGATGGGCGCATTCCACATTTTCAAATCTTTTACCATCTGGTCGAATTTATCGCAGGCCGCCGTACCTGGGGGCTGCTTCCAGATCTTACTCATAATCATGTGGACCTTGTGCCTGCCGATTATGTGGCCAAGGCGATCATTTGGTCGAGTTCCAGTTCGCGCACCACTGGCCAGATCCTGCATCTTTGCGCAGGCTCTGATGGAGCAGTGCCCCTTGATCGGTTGAGATCAATAGCCCTGAAAAAATTTCGTGAATATGGTCTGTCTGCCCCTGCGCAGAAAACATTGCCAACTGCCTGGCTTGATATTATTACCCGGCTGGCCGCACCTATTGCTTCAAAGCGGTTAAAACGGGCCTTGGCTACCCTGCCCATCTTTCTTGATTATCTATCCGAAGATCAGATATTCGCAAACGAACGGACTCGTCAGTTGCTTGAACCCGCCGGCCTCTTCATTCCGCAAGCAGATGCTTTTCTGGATCCAGTATTGGACTATTACCTGAACCGAAGCTACAAGCGTTAAAAAATCCTCTCAAATACGACTCTACGGATACATGCCGGCGTTCTCCCGCTACGGTGACCTTTTGTCCTAAATCTTACACATGCGCCGAAGCTATCTAGCATGACTTGCGTAACATATTGATACTTAATAATATAATAATATGGCACGGTTTCTGCTTATGATTGAATCAAGGGAAAGGTTTTAATATTTCCCAAAGGGTTTAAATAACCATATGTTGGATATCAATCAAAGGGAAACTATTCGTGAAAAAGAATTTATTCGGTAATCTATATGCTGCCGCCGGGGCAGCCATGGTGGCGGGCACTTTGACAATGGCGTCTGTGCAGGTCCAGGCTACGTCTCTTAACTGGTCAGATCTCAGCGGCGGTGCAACCGGGCCGTTCATCCTCTTGGATAAACTGAACACAATTGCCAGTCCTCAATTATACTTTGCATCGACCAACCTTGGTGCGAATAACGTCCTCGACAATGGCGATAGCTTTACGGAAACACTCACATTGCTGACCAACAGCAGCAGTCTGGGGGCTGGCGGCACAGTATTCGGTCTGGGCGGAGATTATAGATTCGATGTCTCCATTCTGGGCCACGTCACTAATGCCATTGGAACTCCCATTACGCTTAATGCGGATAATTCGGTGAGCAGCGACGCCACATCTAAATTTGACGTCGTATTTGATTCAGCCACCATTGGTCTTTTCAATAATGCCACCAACGACCATATCGCAAATTTGACTTTCTTGAGCGGTGGCGCGTCTAACGTCCAACTGATCGCGGGCTCATTTATCGGTGACATAACATTGAACACCCTGTTGGGAGGCGTGGGATGTGTCAACTGCGATCCATATATCCGGAATAATGCCATGGGCAGCATTACCGGAGTTGAAAGCGAGTTTTTCGCAATTACCACTGGCTCGAGCCGTTTTCTAAGTTTCAATGGCTCTGACTTCGCAACGCATACCTTGATAGCTAATTTTCAGGACAATGGACAATCGACGACCTTTATACCCGAGCCTGGTTCGTTGGCGCTATTAGGGGTAGGTCTGCTGGGTTTCGGTGTATCCCGAAGAACGAGGCCCGATTAGCTGGAGCAACACAAGGACCAGAAGAACGTCTTCCGGTCCTGCTTTTTTGAAGCTTACTTTCGTTCCTATGTTTTATGTCGAAAATTCTTACAATGTGGTTTTTGTTATCTGACTTTAAAATATTAAGTCATTGAAATAGCGGTGGTTTATGAAACAGGCATGAATAGTGCTTAGATATAATCGTGGAGAGCAGCAGATAGCAGTAGATAGCAGTGGATAGCACAATAGTATTATTTCTATTATTAAAAGTTGGTTAATCAATTTTGAGTTAAGGGAGGTGGAATTATGGACAAATCACTTGCAAGAAAAAAATTATCATCGGTAGGCGTCGCAGCCGCGGTTGCCGGGCTTTTTGCAACGGCGCCCATGCACGCGCAGGCCGTCGCACTTCAATTTAAAGACCTGAATCCTACAGGTGCATTTATCAGCCTGGATAAATTGAACACGATTGGCAGCCCGCAGCTCTTCTCCGCAGATGCAAACCTGGCCATAGCTGGTGCCGCTAACACTCTTGATGTTGGGGACACATTTCACGAAACGCTTACATTGCTGACGCAAAGCAGCAGCCTGGGTGGCGGGGGGACGAATGTCGCTCTGGGTGGCGATTATCGATTTGAAGTTGATCTCAACGGTACAGTGACGGCCACTGACCCTAACCTTATCACTATTAACGGACCCAATAACGTGACTCCCGGTGGTCCGTTTGACATTCAATTTACTTCAGGTACCATCGCACTTTTTGATAACATTACCAATACTCATATCACGGATTTGCTATTCCAAAGCGGTGGCGCATCGGGGATACAGTTGGTAGCCAACTCGTTTATTGGCGACATTACGATAAATAGTCTGATTGGCGGCGCTAATTGTACTGCCGCCTCCTGTGATCCATATATCTTGAACAGTTCGGGGGGCAGCCTTGCCGGAGCTGGACTTGAATTTTTTACCATTACAACAGGTTCGACGCGTTTTCTCAACTTCGATGGTTCCTCGGGAAGCACATTGATGGTTAATTTTCAGGATAACGGACAATCGACGACTTTTAACCAAATTCCCGAACCTGCTTCACTGGCATTGATAGGAATGGGATTACTGGGTCTTGGCGCAACCCGTCGCTGGAAAAAATCCGTCTAGATATAAAGACGTCTCATAAACGTTTTATAAACATCTCGTCAGGGCCGGGAGGGAGATCTCTCCCGGCTCTTTCTTGTATATTGCATGAGTTGGCGCAACATCTGCATCAAATCTCAAAGTTCAATAGGCGGCAAGTAAGGCGAAATACCACAATGCCTTGATTTGCAGTAAGTCTCTTCTGATCCTTATTGATCGTAAGGCTCATGCTGTCAGGAAAGTATTACGCGATATCAACTTACCCTTGTGGTCTTATCTGTCATCGCTTAAGCTTCTCACTGGTTTAGAATTCACCCGGCTTGCCCGTTCCGCATCATAGTTGCTGTTACTTTACCCTGCCGCTGAATCCTGCGTTCTCCTTCGTATAGGATCAATAGCGGATATCGTTGGAAATTATATTTGGGTCTCTGCATGCCAGATACGCTCCGCCTGATGAAGATCATGATGAGGGAAGCCTTTACCTCTCGAAGGTTTCCGCGACAGCCGGAGCCCATGGTCATGGACGGGGCCCAACAGGTCACGGCATATGCCGATTCCGCAAGACGCGAAGATGGAATCATGGCTGTTTCCAGCCTGTTCCATGCCGCTCATGCGACGTTGGCAATACGCGGACGTCAGCAGGTTATCGATCTCGGGTGCGGACCCGCTACGCAGCTTGTGCCGATTGCGCTGTTGAATCCTGAAACCCACTTTGTCGGAGTGGAGCTTGCGGAAAAAATGATCCAGAGTGCCCACGAGTTGTTGCAGATAAGCAAGGTTTCAAATGTTGAAATCGTGCGAGGAGATATCACGCAACTGGATAGCTATGCGGACAAATTTGCTGACGGTGTTATCAGTACGATGACGTTGCATCATCTGCCGGATTTTGATCATCTACGCGCATGCTTCAAAGAGGTGCGGCGTATTCTAAAGCCGGGAGGCGGGCTCTATCTCGCCGACTTTGGCAGACTTAAATTACTTGAATCCGTGGGTTTTTTTGCGCACATGCATGAAGCTTCACTGCCACCGGAAGTGGTGCAGGACTATGAGTATTCTTTGCGAGCTGCGTTCAGTACGAAGGAGTATCAGAAACTGATCCAGGAAGAACTGGGCGGGCAGGCAAATTTTTACCAGACGTTTCTTGCCCCATTTATGATCATCGTCAAATCCCCTGATCGGGCTATCGACTTACAACTTCAATCCGATTTCCGGAATCGCCGCGAAAAATTATCAGCACCGTTTCGGCGGGACCTGGACGATTTGCGCCGCTTTTTTCGTTTGGGCGGCTTACGCGGCGATCCGTTTCAATGACGGTTCACTACCGTACTTATTCTTGTTCTTGGCGACAACAGCTGCTCACCGAGGAAAGGCAGGATCTCACTGGAGATCGGATAGTGTTTTATTTCTTAACTTTAAATTGTGGAGGTCAAGGTTTACAGCCACTTATTTCAGTTAAGGCAACGTTGGAATCTCCGCTGAATCTCTTTTTCCTTATGCCGGGGAAAAAAGTATGAATACAGCGATCTCTCCTTGAATCCGCACGATCCCGCAAACGACGATATCTGTGCATCCATATAATCCAGATCCAGGTGCAGCAGGACGGCCGGCGCGTCGACACGCGGGCAAGTGCGCTTCTCTCCAACTTGTTTAAACCCGAGCATGCGCTTGTAAAATGCTGCATGGCGGGGGTTAACTTCAATAAATGCGTCTTTTACCTTGTGAAGGGTGTAGGCATAGATGTAAAGGAGGTGGAACAGCGAAGCGAGCAACTCTTTTGAACCGAACTGTGGATCAATGGCGAGCTTTGACACTTCGCAGATTTTGTGGCCCTTTTTGCGAAAAATATTTATCTCATCTTTATAAAGCTCATCAGCCGCCAGACCTTTTTTGGAGTCAATACCGAGTGTTAAAGTCCCAAAAAGTTGCTGCTCCCTTGATGCCTCAAGCGTAAGGTGATGAGGGTTATGCGGAATAACTGCGGAGTCATCGGTAGTGTAGCCACGCCAGGAATACATTCGCTTGATTAGCAGGCCCGCTTTGCTCCGTTGCCTGGGTGAATCGACAAGGCGGATATTATAATCAGTACATTTCAAAAGATATTCCTCATCACTTAGTTCATCCAAGAGTCCCTTAAAAGCGATGTGAGACTTTGATTTTTGGGGCGACGTATAGTGAGTTTCAATTGTTTCAGCAGATGGGGGCACAGGAATTCTGCTAAGAGGAAGAGCCTTTTCGTGATTTAGTTGCATTGGATGTCCCGGAGAATTTGGTTAATAAAGTGTTCCAAATTGATTTGGGCGAGCAACTTTTTTAAACAGTGGCTTTTTGGAAGACAGCTTTATATGCATTTGCCCGGACTGATCAATTGAGTGGATGAATAAGACAGGATCTAGGTACAAAGGCTTGGAACTTGGTGAAATCAATTAAGCACGTTTCATGCCAAATTTTTAATGCCTTAAAACATATGGTTAATCGACAAAAGGATGGGAAGCTGTCGCCGAATAAAGCAATTGTTCTTCTATAAATATGTAACCTACTGTTATATAAAGATACCTTGGTGTTGCCTTTTGGCGACACCACAATCGTGGGAAAGGAGTCGTGATGTGAAGAGAAGCTTTATTCGTAGCGCATAGAGGCACATCTAGGAGATCCACAAGGTCTGTCGCAGAATGCCATTACAAGATACTTCTTCCAAAGATCTGCTGAATATTCCCTTCGAACTGATGAGAGCATCTAGCACATGTGTTCGCTCGCGATATTCCGCTATAATTTTTGGATTGATCTGGTGGTGGCTGCCAAGCGATTAAATTCTCTTCATCTTCATTATGTTACGTTGGACGAACTGCTCCGCTAGAAATTTTGTATCCAAGTACCAGCAAGGAGGCGAGTTTTTCGGCAAACTTGACCAAGGGGTTTGCCATGAAGAAGTGGTTTTTAACAGAGCAGATTGTGGTGGTATTGAAGCAGGCGAACTGGGAATGCCATGAGCAATCTGATCCGTCAGGTAGGGATCTCGGAACAGATGTTCTACCGGTTGGAAGAAGCAAGTACGCAGAGATCAGGTGCGAGCTGAAGCAGTTGCAGTTTCGCTCGAAACTACCCAAGTGAAGATGGTCGTAACACATCAAGCGAAGATCAAACCGACCAAACCCAATGAAGCATAGAGGATGGATTTGTGGCGGACCAGCTCGCTAACGGCATGAAGTTCCGTACACTGACGATTGTCGACGTCTTCAACAAGGAAGCATTAGCGATGGAATGGGTCAGTGCTTGCGAAGCGAGTATGTGGTGCTACATTAAACCAGTTCGCGGCCGGCCTGAGTTCTTCTCAGTATATTTTGTTGATAACGGCAGCGAATTCTCGGAGCAATTGCTCGATCTTTGGGCCTCCAATCATTGGAGACGAACGTTGCTTACTGTATTTGCTTAAGCAATAGCCGCGCCTCATTAACACTGGCAAACTGCTCCCCCTTACGCAGGAGTCGTTCAAGTTCTTTACGAGCTTGAGTTTTTTCCCCCGATTTAGCCAGTCCAGCGGCAAAATGATAACGAATTTCTGCCGTCTCCGGTGCCAACGAAATTGCCTTCTGCAAAAGTGGCAGACCTCGGGCAATGTCGCCCTGTTCCACTAATATCCATCCCAGCGTATCTAGTATAGAGGGGTTATCCGGCGCCAGGTGATAGGCTTTTTCTGCATACTCCAGGGCTAGAGGGTCTTTCTCCTGATGGTAAGCGGTAGCGAGATTGTTCAGTGCGGGAATATATTTGGAATCTTGCCGCAAAATAGCCTGATATTGTTCTATCGCAGGCTTGTTCTCCCGGTTTCCAAGATAGACTTGAGCAAGATACATTCGAATAGGCGTATCGGCAGGATGTTCCTTCAGCCACTGAAACAAACGCGAGTTTGCTTCCTTACCTTTTCCCGACTCAAGGAGTGCTCCATGCAACTTCACCAAGATTGATTGATTCTTATTGATAGCGAAAGCTCTTTCGTAAGCTGCGGCAGCAAGTGCTGGTTTTTTGTACATCATTAGCAGATCTCCTTCTGCTATGTATCCAACGGGCGACTTGCCTTGCTGTTCCTGAATCTGATGGGAAATCATAATGGCTTTGTCATAATTCCCCTGCTGTGACTCAAGCGCGATCTGCGCCAATTGTGCATCCAGGTAATCGGGTTTTATAGCCAGCGCTTTTTTCAACGCTTCCGATGCGGCCGAGCGGTTCTCCATTGCCATGTGCACGGAGGCGATATGCAACTGAGCGAGAGCAGACTCTGGCATTGCAACGGCAAGTTTATTATAACTCTCTAGGGCGGCAGCCCTGTTTCCGTTGGCAAATTCGGCTTGCGCCAAAAGCTCCAGCACACTGGTGTCGTGAGGGTGAATGCCCTGCAGTTTCTTGGCAAGTGCCAAAGCTTTTTGTTTTTCCCCTGAACGGAGGTAGTGAGACCCTAGCGCCAGAGCAGGCTGGAGCGAATCAGGGTTTTCGTTGCTGGCGCGTTCCAGCCACTGCGTGGCCTCCTTACTCTCTCCCTGACTGAGCGCAAGGGCGGACAGCGCTGTCATTGCCTGAATATTCTTTTTATCCTTTACTAAAATGCCTTTAAAGCGCTCTTTGGCGGCGTCCGGTTTTTTTTCCAGCAGGTCTAGCTCTGCAAGATTTACAATAGCCGGGAAATAAGCGGGATCAACCGACAACGCTTTTTCAAAACTTGCGCGTGCGCTGCGCATGTCTTTCTTGTTCAGGTAGATACCGCCTTTGAGATTATAGACCAGGGGATTGTCTGGCTGCTCCTTCTCAAGCCCCTGTGCCGCTATTAAGGCCTTGTCGTACTGTTTGTTTCGAAGATGAGTCATGATAAGCAGGATGCCTGCCTGGGATAATTTGGGGTTCAGCTTTGTTGCTATTTCCAGCTCAGCCACGGCCCGATCGTTCTCGCCTTGTCCCATTTTGCTCATGCTTAGGGCAGTATGCAGCAATGCGCTTTGGGGCGAGAGAGTGCTTCCCTTTTCAAAATATTCCGTTGCTTTTGCAAAATTCCTGGATTGCATATAAGCTTCACCCGCCAGAGCAAATAGCTGGGAATCCTGTTGCGTGTCTTTTAGTGCGGGGGTCAGTACTTCAATCGCTCGTCCCGGTTGGCGGTTTTTCAGCAGGGCGGAAGCTAGCAATTTGCGTGCATAAAGATTTTTGGGATCTTTCTCCAGATAATGTTTCAGATGCTGCTCTGCCTGGAGTGACGACCCAAGGGCCAATTGCACCGCGCCAGCAAGTAGTATGCTAGGCAGATGTTCCGGTGCTTTGCTTAATATCTGCTGTACAGGCTCCAATGCGGCAGAATAGTTGCCTTGCGTGTAATCGAGCAGGGCCTGGGCATAGAGGATCATCCCATTGCCGGGTGCCACTTTGCGGGCTGCTTCTATATTCGTTTTAGCGGAATCTAATTTTCCCGCGCCGATTTCTATGAAAGCCTTATTCAGATAGGCAAGAGAGCTATTCGGTTTAAGCTTCAAAACCTGATCATATGCGGCCAGGGCCGGATCGACTTCCCCTTTGATACGTAGCAGGTCGGCCTTAAAAAACCAGGTGTCCGGATTTTCAGGATTTCTGGCTACCGCCTGTTCCGAATATTGTGTCGCAGTTTGGAGATCGCTCTTTGAAAGTGAGTATCGTGCCAATCCGATCAATGCACCCCCAAAATCCGGTTTGACAGCAAGGGCCTGCTCAAACGAGTTCTTGGCGTCCTCAACCTTGCCCAGCCCCAATAACGCGTTCCCTCTCAGCGTGGAAATCTCTGCCGAATTCTGCTTATCTGAAAGTGTTTTTGTCTCATCGAGAACCTGCTGGAACTGACCTAAGCTCAGCAAAGTTAACCCCAGGTCGGGCAATACCTTATCAGGGCTCATTCCCAGGTTAAGGGCTTTGCGAAGCTCTTTCTCCGCTGATTGTAAATCGCCAATCTTGTTATAAGTCAAACCCAAAAGATAGCGGGCTTCAGGATTATTGGGATTTTCCTGAAGAGCATTTTTGAGTTGGATAACGGCTGCTTTATCGTCTCCCTTCTGTTGATAATTTTTTGCTTCTGAGATCAAAGTGTCGGCATCTTTCGGCTTGTTGCACCCGATAAGACCTCCACTAACCAATGCAGCAGAAACTATTAATATCGATAAATTTTTGGCCGTAGCTCGCATTAAAAAATCTCCCTCTGCCGCTAGAGATGGTAATTTAATCGAGAACTGCCTTTTCAAAAGTTGTTGCTTGCGAAGTTTTATAGTTCTCAATGGCCTAGCTCACCTATGCAGACGAAAAGTAGAACGAAATGGGGGTCATACCGTTATGTGGCTTTGGGTGTCTGTATTCAAGACCTCTTGCTCAAAGCACAATTTCTATCTCTATTACCCTCATTTTGCTGTGTTACGAGAAACTACAGCGACAGGATTTTAATATAACCTTAATATATCAGACTATCGCTCTATTTTTATCGAAGATAGTTGTTTCACCGATGAGCGCGAATCCAGTCGCGCCATTGTTCGAACAACCCCCTGTCAAGGGCGGCAATGGCGGAACGCTGCCAGAGTGGTTCCGCCCAGAAGTCATCCTCGTTGAAACCACACATGTGCCCTCCCGCTTCCTTCAGGATGAGGCAGCCAGCAGCGTAATCCCACAGCTTTTGCCCCCCATGGAGGTAGAGGTCAAAACGGCCGGCGGCGGTATAGCACCATTCAAGCGCGCAGGACCCATAATTTCGTTGAGAGGAGAAAGGCCGTTGCAGACAGATGTTCTGTGCGAGCTGGGGTCCCAGCCGCTTCAAGTCGACATTGGCGATGGCGTTGCGAAAGGGCGGCACATGTTCCTTGAGCGGTAATTTTTCGCCATTCAGGAATGCGCCGCTGCCTTGCTCGGCATAAAACATTTCATCTGCCACCGGGTTGTAAACGACGCCAAGCACGCTTTTGCCGTTTTGCATCAACGCTACCGAAACGGCAAAATAAGGCAATCCATTTACGAAATTCGACGTGCCGTCTATAGGATCCATGCACCACAACCCGGCTTCTCCCGCCCGCCATTGACTGATTTGCTCCTGTTCCGGCATTTCTTCCCCCACCACGGCGCCGGCGTGGATCTTTTGCAATTCACGCGATAGCGCTTCCTGGGTGGCAAGGTCGGCTTCGGTAAACAGGCTTCCATCCGCTTTGCGCTGGCGGGCAACCTTCAGATAGCGCGGTATGATTTCCTGTTGCGCCACTACCCTGACCGTCGAAATGACTTCATGGAGCACGTGCTATCCCGCCCGCCATTTGATGGAACAACCGATACTGGGAATCTGGTCTTTTGGCCCTTGTCCGGATTCAGCGATCTGGACCATGGCTTCAAAAAGATCGCGGCGGGCATCCGGGGGCGCGGCTTCCTTGCGGGATGCATCCAGCCGTCCCCGGTATTGCAGTTCAAGTTTGTCATTGAATCCGAAGAAATCGGGCGTGCACACGGCACCATAGGCTTTTGCGATCTCCTGGTCTTCATCCCAGACATAGGGGAAGGGAAAATCGTATTCCCTTGCGATTTTCACCATGTTTTCGAACGAGTCCTCGGGATAATCGGCGGGATCATTCGACATGATGGCGACAGCGCGGATGCCATATGGGCGCAGTTCCTTCACATCGCGGATGATGCGATCCCGAACCGCCTTCACATAAGGACAATGATTGCAGATGAACATGACCAGCAATCCTTTTTCCCCTCTCGCGGCTGAAAGGTCGTAGCGCTTGCCATCCACTCCCCGCAAATCGAAATCCACCGCTTCCCAGCCAAAGTTGCAAACTGGCGTTTCCAGGCTCGCCATACTTTCTCCTTATGGATAATTTAGATTAGAAGCGATTCCGCGCTCCGGAAGACACCGGCCGAAGCAAGCAACAAAAATGCGTAACGGATATAATCGAAGCAACAGGTTATCATTCAATCGAATCAAGTTCGCGTTTTCTCTCAAGTGGGGAAAGAAATACAAATAGTCTAACATGGGAGGCTATCATTTATCGCCATCCCGTTTCATCTGCAAAAACGGAAACGTACCCCCGGTTTTATTGCCCCGGAACTATTGTTGCGGGACACGCCCTCGCGTTGCCCAAGACCGTCGCACACCACGCGTTTCATGTGGTGAGGCTTAAAAAAGGAGATAAACTGACATTGTTCAATGGCGATGGAGGAGAATATCCAGCCGAAATTCTGGATACCAGCCCAAAAAGCGTCACCGTCATTCCAGAAGCGCATCTGGGTATTGAGCGTGAATCGCCGCTTGACATAACGCTCGTTCAGGCTTTGTGCAGCAACGAAAAAATGGACTGGATCGTGCAAAAGAGCGTGGAGCTGGGGGTTTCCCGCTTTCAGCCGGTTACGGCCCGGTTCGGCGTGGTCCAGCTTTCGAAGGAAAGGGCCGAGAAAAGGATGAGGCACTGGCAGGATGTTGTCATTTCTGCCTGCGAGCAGTGCGGTAGAAACCGCATTCCTCCCGTACTACCGTTGATGCCATTGTCAAGCTGGCTCGAAGGAGTGCCAGATGAATGCAAGGATATGGATAATCCGGATTCGCAAAAATGCTTCATGCTTTCGCCGACTGCTGCAGAAGGTTTGCGTGATTTTCCCAGGCTGCCTGGTCTGAGCCGAATAGATCTTCTCGTAGGGCCTGAAGGCGGTTTCGACACAGACGAGGAAGCTGCCGCTGTTATGGCGGGATGTACTCCGTTGCGTCTGGGAAAGCGGCTGCTTCGCACCGAGAGTGCGGGGTTGGCAGCATTGGCTGCCATGCAGGCGCTATGCGGCGACTACTGATTTGACGAAATAGGAGCCTGCAGGGCGGGCGCGGCCGAGTCGCTCCCCCGTTTCTATAAGAAACCCAATTTACACAGCATGTCATATTCAGACATGGAATTAAACAGCGATTTCGTAACCTGGTTCCGCTCGGTTGCCCCTTATATCAACGCCTTTCGCAACAAGGTTTTCGTTGTGGCGTTCGGTGGCGAGGTGGTTGCAGACGGTAAATTTGTCGAACTGGTTCATGATCTTAATATCCTTGCCAGCCTGGGAGTCAGACTCGTGCTTGTGCATGGAGCGCGGCCGCAAATCGAGGCCCGGCTCGCTGAACATGATTTGCAGACGACATATGTAAGGGATATGCGTGTAACTGATGCTGCTACTCTGCAATGCGTCAAGGAATCCATTGGACGCGTCCGGGTGGAGATCGAGGCATTGCTGTCGATGGGGCTGCCGAACTCGCCCATGGCCAACGCCGCAATCAGGGTGGCCAGTGGAAACTTTGTCGTTGCTCGTCCTATCGGAGTAATTGAAGGTATTGACCTGATGCATACGGGCGAAGTGCGAAAGGTCGATGCGGCGGGAATTCGTTCCCGCCTGGAACAGGGCGAGCTGGTGCTGCTCTCGCCGCTGGGCTACTCTCCTACCGGAGAAATATTCAATCTCACCCTGGAAAACGTCGCCGCTGAAGCGGCAATCGTGCTGAAGGCGGAAAAACTGATTTTCCTGATGGATAGCGCGGGCATACAGCAAGCGGACTGCAGCGATTCCGAGCCTTCATTGCTGCATGAACTGACGGTGGAAGAAGGCAAGGCGCTGCTCGCAAAATTATCCGATGGCACCAGCACGCTTTCGGACGACGCCCAATTGTATCTCCCGTTTGCAATTCATGCCTGTCAGGGGGGAGTATCACGTGTTCATCTCGTCAGCCGGCATGTGGATGGCGCTGTGCTGCAGGAATTGTTCACCCATAGCGGTATTGGAAGCATGATATCGGAAGGGCCGCTGCAGAATTTGCGCCAGGCAAGGATAGAGGATGTCGGCGCTATTTTACAACTGATAGGACCACTGGAAACCGATGGTACCCTGGTGAGGCGCAACCGTGAACTGTTGGAAATGGAGATAGAGAGGTTTGTCGTCGTAGAGCACGACCGCATGATAACAGGCTGCGCAGCGCTCTATCCCTTTGCCGATGACAACGCAACCGAGCTTGCGTGCCTTACCGTGCACCCGGAATACCGAAGCACGGGTTGCGGCGACGCGCTGCTGAAGAACATCGAGGCCAGGGCAAGGTCCCAAGGCAGCAAAAAGCTGTTCGTTCTTACTACCCGAACCGCGCATTGGTTCGTCGAACGGGGGTTTTACGAAACGGGGGTGGAGGAACTACCGAAGGTCAAGCGGGGCCTATACAATTATCAGCGGCGTTCCAAGGTATTCGTAAAACGCTTGTAGCTGTAATCCTTCATATGCCCGCCGATGGCCACAGTATCTGCGCCACGGTATCCGCGGATGTCCTGCTGTTCCCGGCCTTCGTACACGAACATGGGAATGCGGATTCATTTGTTTGTCAGGGGAGGAGTCGATGGGAAGAATGGTTAAGTGCGTCAAGCTGGGCCGTGAAGCAGAGGGACTGGAATTCCCGCCCTATCCTGGCGAGCTGGGCAGACGTATCTTTGACAGCGTGTCGAAGGACGCGTGGACTGGATGGATCAGGCATCAAACCATGCTGGTCAACGAAAACCGCTTGAATCTGGCGGACATCAAGGCTCGCAAATATCTGGCCGGGCAACTCGAAGCCTATTTTTTTGGGAGCGGGGCCGAGCAGCCCGCAGGTTACGTGCCCCCGGTGAAATAAGCTGCTGTAAGCATGAATGAGTTGTGACCTCTGGGGCCTGTTAACAGGCCTAGTTCGCCAACCCCCCCGGCTATCGGGACCAGACCTGAACCTGCTATCGTGACAGACCTACAACCGGGCAACCCGTTTCTTAACCGGGAACTTGGACAAATTGCGTTCAATCGGCGCGTCCTTGCTCAAGCCGAAGATCGAACCATTCCCCTATTGGAGCGACTGAAGTTTCTTTGCATAGTCAGCAGCAACCTGGACGAGTTTTTCGAAGTTCGTGTAGCCGGACTGAAAGAGCAGATCAAGATCGATACACCCGTCCTTGGCCCGGACGGGATATTGCCGCGCCAGGTATTCAGGCAGGTTTCCGAAGAGACTCATGCGCTGGTCGCACGGCAGTACCAGTTGTTGAATGAGGAAATTCTGCCTGGGCTTGCGCAGGAGGGGATTCGCTTCCTGCGCCGGGCCACCTGGAATGACGCCCAACGTGAATGGATCAGGGAATACTATTTTCGCGAACTGATGCCGGTGTTGACTCCGATAGGGCTCGACATATCGCATCCTTTCCCCCGCGTGCTCAACAAGAGCCTGAATTTTGCGGTGGAGCTGGAAGGCAAGGACGCGTTCGGCCGAAGTTCAGGAACGGCGATCGTACAGGCGCCACGTGTGCTGCCTAGGGTAATCCAGTTGCCGGAAGAAATTGGAGGCGGCGCATATAGTTTCGTGTTTCTATCCTCCATTCTTCACGCCCACGTGGGTGAGTTGTTTTCCGGCATGAATGTGCTGGGCTGTTATCAGTTCCGCGCCACCCGCAACAGCGAGTTGTTCGTGGATGAAGAAGAAGTCAAAAATTTGCGCATCGCCTTGCAGGGTGAATTGCCTCAGCGGCATTTGGGCAACGCCGTACGGCTGGAAGTGGCGGATAATTGTCCTCGACACATGGCGGATTTTCTGCTGGAACAGCTGGATCTGGCGCATGATGATTTTTACCAGGTGGAAGGACCAGTAAACCTTGTGCGGATCATGCAGGTTCCTGATCGTATCGAACGGCCGGATCTGAAGTATCCCGGATTCATGCCGGGCTTGCCGCAAACGCTGCAAAAGAGAAAGGCGATGGATATCTTCCACATGATACGGAATAACGATATTCTGCTGCATCATCCCTATCAATCCTTTCAGCCGGTCATTCATTTTCTCCAGCAGGCCTCGACGGACCCGGATGTCGTCGCGATCAAGCAGACGGTTTATCGCACTGGAGCAGACTCTCAGATTATGGCGGCCCTTATCGCCGCAGCCAGTAGTGGCAAGGAGGTCACCGTAGTGGTGGAGTTGCTGGCGCGGTTCGATGAGGAAGCCAATATCAATTGGGCCGGGCGGCTGGAAGAAGTGGGGGCGCACGTCGTTTACGGCGTGGTAGGTCATAAGACCCACGCAAAAATGGCAATGGTGGTGCGGCGCGAAGAAGGGAAGCTGCGCCGTTACGTCCATGTCGGGACGGGTAATTACCATGCGAGTACCGCCCGGCAGTACACAGACTTTGGCTTGTTTACCTGTAACGAAGAAGTGTGTGCGGATGTGAATGAGGTATTCATGCAGCTGACAGGTCTGGGCAAGGCTGGAAAACTAAGGCACTTATGGCAGTCCCCTTTCAGCTTTCATGCCGAAATGCTGAACGCTATTGGTCGCGAAGCCCAAAATGCCAAATCGGGAAAATCAGCGCGCATTATTGCTAAAATGAATGCTCTCCTTGAACCGGAAGTGATCAAGGCGCTTTATGCCGCTTCGGGAGCTGGAGTAAAAATCGACTTGATCGTCCGGGGAGTCTGCGCATTGCGTCCGGGAATTGCAGGATTGTCGGAGAGGATTACGGTGCGATCAATAGTAGGACGCTTTCTTGAGCATAGCCGGATTTTCTATTTCCATAACGGCGGAGAGCACTCGATATATCTTTCCAGCGCCGACTGGATGGATCGAAATTTTTTTCGCCGCATCGAAATATGCTTCCCCATCCTGGAGGCGAGACTCAAGAAGCGAGTACTTACTGAAGGCCTGAATGTCTATCTCAGGGACAACCAGCAGGCCTGGGAAATGGATGGCGAAGGTAATTACCGCAGGAGGTCCGTAAGGGGAAATAGGAAACTCTGCGCGCAAGAGGCGTTGCTGACGGAGCTGGCGGCGGCCAAACAGAGTTGAATTATCCTGAATCCGGCAATTGGACAGGGTGGAGTGTGCGGTTTTTGGGGTGCAGGGCAAGGCGCAACGACGCGGAATGGCCATTCCATTTCAGAGGGTTGCAACGCAGCCATGTGCTGCAAAAATTGCACAATTCGCCTTATAGCGAACTCACCACGCAGGTGCACGTCGAATATCGCGAAAATCTTTGTGGATCATGGTTGCAAACTAAAGAAGGGCGGTCAACTACCGGATTTAGGGAAACGCTGATTTAATGCATTTTGACGAACGGAGGCAGTGGATGACATGCGAGAATTGGTGCATTGAAAACAGATAGGCACTTGGCGATGCAAGGGAGTTTTTCTGACCTGGAATACGCGGCGAAGAAGAAGGTGACGCGACGCGACCGATTTCTCGGCCAGATCAATGCTGTGACACCGTGGTTGGCACTGGTGGCCGAGATTGAGCCATTCTACCCCAAGGGCACAGGCCGTGGTCGTCCACCGATTGGCGTGGAACGCATGCTGCGCATGTACATCGCCCAGCAATGCTTTGGTCTTTCGGATGAAGGCATTGAAGATGCCATTTACGACAGTCAGGCTCTCCGGTCCTTTGTCGGGATTGACCTGTTGCGTGAGTCGGCACCGGATGCCACCACCCTGCTCAAGTTCCGTCGCCTGCTTGAAGACAACAAGCTGACCGAGCGCATCTTTGCCGCCATCAATACCTTGCTGGCCGTGAAGGGGTTGATTCTCAAGGAGGGCACCGTCGTCGATGCGACGATCATCGCAGCCCCGTCCTCGACCAAAAACCAGAGTGGCGGGCGTGATCCAGAGATGCACCAAGCCAGGAAAGGCAACCAGTGGCACTTTGGCATGAAGGCCCACATTGGCGTCGATGTCGAGTCTGGCATTACCCATACGCTGGTTACCACGCCAGCCAATACCCATGACGTTACCCAAGCCCATGCGCTGTTGCATGGGAATGAGAAGGTTGTCTTTGGCGACGCTGGCTATCAGGGTGTCGAGAAACGGGAAGAGAACCTGAATACCGAAGTTCAATGGGAAGTAGCGATGCGCCCCGGCAAGCGCAAGACGTTGCCGGATACTCCAATTGGCCGCCTGAAGGAGCAGATCGAGCAGATCAAGGCGAGTGTGCGGGCCAAGGTCGAGCATCCCTTCCACATCGTCAAGAACCTCTTCGGCATGAAGAAGGTGCGCTATCGCGGACTGGCCAAAAACACGGCACAGCTTTATACCCTCTTCGGATTGGCGAATCTGCTGATCGCCAAGCGGCGACGGTTTGCACTCGACGCCCAAGGTGCGTCCTGAAATAGGCGAAACGATGAAATTCGCGGGAAAACAGGGCAAATGCCGCCCAAAAACAGGAGCAGAGCAGGCATTTCTTGCCCGCGTCGATGTAAATGATGAATGAGTGCCGCCTGCTCGTGCCATCTTCGATCAAATGATGATTTGTTCAGCGCTTCCTTAGGACTATGAAGGCAATGTAAGAATACACCGTGTTTACCGAGACCGAGTTGAAGCTGCAATTACCGCCTGATGGTGTTTCCCGCCTTCAGCGGCAGCCTTTGCTAAAATCCCTCAGCGTTTCCCGTTCCGTAACCCGCAGGTTTTACAGCATTTACTACGACACACCTGATATGGACCTCCGGCATGGAGGGCTGGCATTCCGGCTGCGCCGTATCGGCAGGCACTGGTTTCAAACCATAAAAGGGGGCGGCGCCGCGGCAGCAGGTCTACACCAGAGGAGTGAGTTTGAAGCACAGGTGCTAAAAGCACATCCGGATTTTACGAAGATCACCGACCCATCCTTAGCCCGGCTGTTCGCTCCGGGTACACTGCGCGAGCAGTTGCAACCTGTGTTTATCACTGATTTCCATCGTACCACCCGCCTGCTCAGATTTCCTGATGGCGGCGAGGTGGAGTTTTGTCTCGACCGCGGGAAAATTATTGCCGGCAGCAGGGATACCCCGGTATGCGAGATCGAACTGGAATTGCGAGCCGGCAGCATTTCGGCTTTGTTCCAGTTTGCCCTGGATTTGCTGTCCGATGTATCCTTCAGGCTGGAGAGCGTGAGCAAGGCCGAGCGAGGCTATGCGCTTGCGACGGGCAATTGGTCTCCGCCAGTGAAGGCCGTGCCGGTTCAGCTTCGTGCTGAAATGAGCGCAAGTGAAGCATTCCTGGCCATAGTGTGGAATTGCGTGAGCCATTTACATGGCAATGAAACAGGCATGCTGCAAGGGCGCGACATTGAACATCTGCATCAGATGCGAGTGGGATTGCGACGCCTGCGTTCCTCCATGGGCATGTTTTCACAGGTTTATCCCGAAATTTCATCCGGGCCGCTTGTCCACGAGCTGAAATGGTTGTCTGGAATGTTGAGTTCCGCGCGAGACTGGGATGTATTCGTTACAGAAGTACTGGCTCAGGTCGATGCCTGTTTTCCCGGTCATCCAGGGATGGAGGAACTGAAAGACAGATGCGAAAGGCGGCGCCGGCATTTTAACCGTGAAGCATGCTCTGCTGTGGAATCACAACGCTACACGGAGTTGATGCTGAGGCTGGGCAGGTGCGCATGTACCGGAGACTGGAGTGAATCATTTCCATCGGAAGCAGACCGTTCGACGAACCTGAAGCCGGAAACGCCGGTGAAGGAATTTGCCACAGCGCTACTGGAGCGTCGCCGGCGACAATTAGGAAAATATGGCAAGAAACTCGTGAGCCTGGACGAGACTGAACTCCATGCGCTACGGATTGTAATCAAGAAACATCGATATGCGGCGGAGTTCTTTGCCAGCGCCTATCCCCATAAGAATAAGAAAACGAAACAATACATCCAGTCATTATCGGAGATTCAGGATATTTTAGGCGCGATGAACGATGCGGCTAACGTGGAACGGCTTCTGGGCGAGGTATCTTCGGAAAACGATGGGAAAAATCTGTGCGAAGCAATTGGCATTATGCTGGGCTGGAGTGTGAGACCTCTTGGCGATAAAGAACACTTCATGAATGCCTGGAAAGGTTTTATTGAAGCCGAGCCATTCTGGTAGCCTGTTTCCGCGGAAACTCATCGAACTTGCGGTACATTCATATAAGAAAAAAGGCGGCCGGAATGGCCGCCTTTTTGCAGTGCGATTAGTAAATACGAACGAGGGCTACTTCTCCCGCTACTTGATTACAGCCTTCAGCTCGCCCTTGGCATATTTGTTCGCCATGGTTTCCAGCATGATGGGCTTGATCTTGTCAGCCTGACCGGCGCATCCGAAGGCCTCGAAGCGCGCCTTGCAAATATCCTTGGCCGCGGCAGTCGCATCCTTCAGGAACTTGCGGGGGTCGAATTCACTCTTGTTCTTTGCCAAATGGCGCCGAATCGCGCCTGTCATGGCAAGACGGATATCCGTATCGATATTTATCTTGCGTACCCCATGCTTGATTCCCTCCTGGATTTCCTCCACCGGAACACCATAGGTTTCCTTCATTTCCCCGCCATATTCGCGGATAACATCCAGCCATTCCTGAGGGACTGAACTGGAGCCGTGCATGACGAGGTGAGTATTGGGGATGCGCTGGTGGATTTCCTTCACGCGTTCGATGGCCAGAATATCTCCAGTGGGTTTGCGCGTGAATTTATAGGCTCCATGCGAAGTACCAATCGCGATAGCCAGAGCATCGACGCCAGTCTGCTTGACGAAATCAGCCGCTTGCTCGGGATCGGTCAACAATTGATCGTGTGACAGCTTGCCTTCCGCCCCGTGGCCATCTTCCGCTTCTCCCATTCCGGACTCAAGCGATCCCAGGCAACCCAGCTCCCCCTCCACAGACACGCCGACGGCATGCGCCATATCCACCACTTTTGCCGTGACCTCCACGTTATATTCATAAGAGGATGGGGTCTTGGCATCCGCCTCGAGCGAGCCATCCATCATGACGCTCGAAAAACCGCTGCGAATGGCATTAACGCATACAGCGGGCGATGCGCCATGGTCCTGGTGCATGACGATGGGAATATGAGGATAGGATTCCACCGCTGCTGCTATCAGGTGGCGCAAGAACGCTTCACCGGCGTACTTGCGCGCACCTGCGGATCCCTGCATGATCACGGGACTATTGCATTCGTCCGCCGCTTGCATGATGGCCTGGATTTGCTCCAGATTGTTTACATTGAAAGCAGGAAGCCCATAGCCATTCTCTGCCGCATGATCCAAAAGTTGACGCAATGATACGAGTGCCATTCAAGTCTCCTTCAAAGTTAAAATCCATCTATCGAATCGTACCAAGAAAGCCCGGTGGCATTGAAGAGCCAGGCTTCGATGCCACCCATGTCACGGTTCTGGTTTTGCGGAAGCTTTTCTGTACTCCCCCACCTTAACAATTTTCATGGTATTGGTTCCACCGGCTTTTCCTACTGGTTCACCAATAGTCATGAGGATCAAATCGCCATTACGGACAACGCCCCGCTTGAGCAGCTCATTTTCCGCATGATTCAGAATGACTTCGGGATCGTTCGATCCGCCCCCGAATTTTACTGGATAGACCCCGCGAAACAGCGCCATTTTCCGACGCGTATCTTCCTGCGGGCTTAATGCAAAGATAGGCACGTTCGAACTTCTGCGCGACATCAGCAGCACCGTCCGCCCGCTTTGCGTAAGCGCGGCGATAGCGTGGATTTTAAGCCCGCCGGCGGTAAACATGGTCGCCCGCGCAATGGCTTCTTCTATGGTATCGGGCAAGCCACCCTGCAAACGACGAAGCTCGCTGCCCACGAGGTATTCCTTTTCCGCCTCCAGGCACACACGCGCCATCGCGGCAACCGATTCGACGGGATACTGCCCCGTAGCAGATTCGGCGGACAGCATGACAGCATCCGTGCCATCCAGTACCGCGTTGGCGACATCCGATACTTCCGCTCGCGTGGGAATCGGACTGGCGACCATCGATTCCATCATCTGCGTCGCGGTGATAACCAGTTTGTTGTTGGCACGGGCAGTGCGTATCATTCGTTTTTGCAAAGCGGGCACCACCGCGTCGCCCACCTCTACCGCGAGATCTCCTCGCGCTACCATAATTGCATCGGATGCCTGCAGGATATCGTCCAATGCGAGAATGGCTTCGGAGCGCTCCACTTTTGCCATCAGCAGACTTTTACCACCTGCTTCCTGCATCACGGCGCGCGCCCATCGCATATCCTCTCCGGAACGAGGAAACGACACAGCGAGATAATCCGCCTTCAGCAGCGCGGCTGTTTTGATATCTTCGACGTCTTTATTGGTCAAAGCGGGAGCGCTCAGGCCGCCCCCCTTCCGGTTTATACCCTTGTTATTGGATAGCACTCCGCCCTGCTCGACCACGCAATGGATCTGGAGACCCTGAACACCGGAAACACCCAGCACGATGCGGCCATCGTCGAGTATCAAGGTGGCGCCGGTTTCCACGTCGTGGGGGAGTTCCTTGTAATCAAGGCCTACACGTTCCTCGTTGCCGAGCTCGCACTCGGCATCCAGTATGAATTTATCTCCTGTTTTAAGTGTGATCCGGCCTTTCTCGAACTTGCCGATCCGGATCTTGGGTCCCTGCAGGTCGGCCAGCACGCCTATCACATGCCCTGCGGTGCGTGCGAGCGAACGCGTCAATTCCACATATTCGATATGCTCTTGCCGGGTGCCGTGCGAGAAATTGATCCGCACCACATCCACTCCGGCATTAATCATGCGTTCCAGCACCTTGGGATCCCTGCATGCCGGACCAAGGGTTGCTACAATTTTGGTTCTTCGGATCATTCTAGGCAAAGACAAGAGGATACTGCTTCACAACCTGTTCAGGATTAACCTGCTCGCTGTTCAAGTATTTCAACCGCCGGCAATTTCTTACCTTCCAGAAACTCCAGAAAAGCGCCACCCGCCGTGGAGATGTAGGATACCTTGTCGTAAATGTCATATTTCTGGATGGCGGCGATGGTATCGCCGCCCCCTGCCAGGGTGAACGCTTTCGTGCTGGCAATGGCCATAGCTATAGTCCTGGTTCCCTCACCAAATTGATCGAATTCAAATACGCCGACCGGGCCATTCCAAACGACTGTACCTGCTTTCATGATGATATCCGCCAGTTCATTCGCGCTCCTGGGGCCGATATCAAAGATCATTTCGTCATCGCCAACCGAACCGGCATCTTTCAGGACCGCCGGTTCATTTGCGTCAAATTTCTTTCCAACCACGACGTCCACGGCGATGGGAATGGAAGCATTGCGTTTGGCCATTTCGTCCATCAGCGCTTTCGCGGTCGGGACCAGGTCATCTTCGCATAGCGATTTTCCGATATTTTTACCAGCTGCTTTCAGGAAGGTATTCGCTATCCCGCCGCCCACCACCAGCTGATCCACCTTTTGGGACAGGGATTCCAGCACCGTCAGTTTGGTTGAAACCTTGGAGCCACCGACTATGGCCACCATCGGGCGTGCCGGATCAAGCAATGCTTTGGTCAGCGCGTCCAGTTCTTCCGTCAGCAGTATGCCTGCACAGGCAACCGGTGCGTACCTGGCGATACCGTAAGTGGATGCTTCAGCCCGGTGGGCCGTCCCGAACGCGTCCATCACGAATACGTCGCACAGGCTCGCATATTTTCGGGCAGTTTCATCAGAGTTTTTCTTTTCTCCTTTATTGAAGCGACAATTTTCCAGAACAACCAGCTCGCCTTCCGCGATATCCACGCCGCTTTCCATCCAGTCCTTTATCAAGCGCACGGGCTTGCCTAGCCGCTCGGCGATGTTGTCGGCAACCGGTTTGAGAGAATTTTCCTCGGTCCATACTCCTTCTTCCGGACGGCCCAGATGGGAAGTGATCATCACCCGGGCGCCTTGTTTCAAGCAGTGATTGATGGTGGCCATCGAGGCGGTGATGCGCGCGTCGGATGTAACCTTGCCATCCTTGACGGGGACGTTGAGATCGGCACGGATGAATACGCGCTTGCCTTTGAGATCGAGATCGGCAACTTTGATGACAGACACGGGGAAACTCCAAGTTTATGGGCACAGGACAGCTTTTACGAAAACTTCTGTGCCCTAGTCGGGTGGGGATCAAAAACTACCAGAAGCGGATGCGTCAGGCTGAGAAGGCCAGACGCATTCGGTATATCTGCAAAAACTATTTACCAACGACCCGGGCCATTTCCAGAATCTTGCTGGAGTATCCCCATTCATTGTCGTACCACGAAACGACTTTGACAAAACTGTCGTCCAGAGCCATGCCAGCTTCCGCGTCAAAGATGGAAGTGCAGCTATCGCCACGAAAATCGGTGGAAACCACTTTTTCGTCCGTGTATCCCAGAATACCCTTCATCGATCCCTCAGACGCTTTCTTCATCGCATTGCAGATGTCCTCGTACGTGGCATCGCTGTTCAGTTCCACCGTCAAGTCCACTACGGAGACGTCGGAGGTCGGCACGCGAAACGCCATGCCGGTCAGTTTCTTGTTCAGCTCGGGAATGACCTTGCCAACCGCTTTCGCGGCGCCAGTCGAGGATGGGATTATATTTTCGAGAATACCGCGCCCGCCGCGCCAGTCCTTGTTGGAAGGTCCATCCACGGTTTTCTGCGTGGCGGTAGCCGCATGCACGGTTGTCATCAGGCCGCGCTTGATGCCGAAAGTATCATTCAATACTTTCGCAACGGGAGCAAGACAGTTGGTTGTGCATGAAGCATTGGAAATAATGGATTCCCCGGCATAGGTCTGGTCGTTCACGCCGAATACGAACATGGGTGTGTCATCCTTGGAAGGGGCCGACATAATGACTTTTTTGGCGCCGGCGGCGATATGCTTCTCGCAGCTTTCCTTCGTAAGGAAGAGACCGGTGGACTCGATGACGATATCGGCGCCAACCTCGCTCCATTTCAGTTCCGCAGGATCCTTGATTGCGGTCAGGCGGATCCTGTGCCCGTTGACGACCAGCGTATTGTCATCGATCGACACGTCGCCCTTGAAGCGTCCGTGCACCGAATCATGCTGCAGCATGTACGCCAGATAGTCTGGCTCAAGCAAATCGTTGATGGCGACAACCTCGATGTCCGGGAAATTTTGTATCGCTGCCCGGAACACCATACGGCCTATTCGGCCGAATCCATTGATACCCACTCTTATTGTCATATCAAAACTCCTCGGATTAAAAAGATCAGGGGATGAAAAAGCAGCGTGGCGTTTTCGTCCGCGACGGGACTATATGACGCTCTTCACCGCTTTCACCACGTTGTCCACGGTGAAGCCGAAATGTTTGAACAAATCGCTGGCTGGCGCCGACTCTCCGAATGTATCCATGCCCACCACCGCTCCTTCCAAACCGACATATTTGCGCCAAAAGTCAGTTATGCCGGCTTCGACCGCCACACGCCTGACTCCTTTCGGCAGGATGCTGTCTTTATAGTCCTGTTCCTGGCGGTCAAACAGGTTGGTGCAAGGCATTGAAACCACCCGCACGTGTATGCCTTCCTCCGCCAGCGCTTTTTGCGCCATCATGGCCAAAGATATTTCCGAGCCGGTTGCAATAATGACTGCACGAGGCTTTTTATCAGCTGCCTCCGAAAGCGTATAGCCTCCCCTGTCGATCGATTTGATGGTGGCTTCATCCCGCTTCTGAAAAGGGAGATTCTGGCGGCTGAAGATCAGGGTGGAAGGCCCATCCTTGCGCTCGATTGCCCTCGCCCACGCTATGGTTGACTCCATGGTGTCGCAGGGTCGCCAGACATCCATACGCGGGATGTAGCGCAATGTCGCAGTCTGTTCCACAGGTTGGTGGGTGGGTCCGTCTTCGCCAAGACCGATCGAATCGTGGGTAAAGACAAAGATGTTTCGAATTTTCATCAGCGCCGCCATGCGGAGGGCATTGCGGGCATACTCCGAAAACATCAGGAAGGTTCCGCCGTAGGGAATAATGCCCCCATGCAAAGAAAGTCCGTTCATGATCGCGCTCATGCCGAACTCGCGCACCCCATAGTAAACATAGTTGCCTCCGTTCTCACGGTTGCAGCCTTTCGAACCCGACCAGAGGGTAAGGTTCGATCCGGCCAGGTCGGCAGAGCCTCCAACCAGTTCCGGTAAGGCCGGAGCCAATCCTTCTATTGCGTTTTGCGACGCCTTGCGGCTGGCAATGGTTTCTTCCTTCGCCTGAACACGAGCAACCAGCGCATTCACGTGTTCCCGCCACCCGGCCGGAAGATCGCCGGACATCCGCCGCTTGAATTCCGCGGCTTCCACCGGATACTTCCCGGCATACTCGGCAAACTTCTGATTCCACTCGGTTTCCAGTTTTTGGCCTTTTTCGCGGGCATCCCACATCGCATAGACGTCGTCGGGAATCTCGAACGGCAAATGGTTCCAGCCGATGTGCGGTCGTGCAGCGGCGATTTCGAGGTCTCCGAGCGCGGCGCCATGAACTTCATGGGTGTCAGCCTTGTTGGGGGAACCCAGGCCTATTATGGTTTTGCAGCAGATCATCGAAGGTCTGTCCGTCGCCTTCTTCGCCGCCTCGATAGCTGCCTCGATCGCTACCGGATCATGGCCATTCACATTGGGAACCACATGCCAGCCATAAGCTTCGAAGCGTGCTGGCGTATCATCGGTGAACCAGCCTTCCACGTGACCATCGATGGAAATGCCGTTGTCGTCGTAAAAGCAGATCAGCTTGCCCAGTCCCAGCGTGCCGGCAAGCGAGCAGGCTTCATGGGAGATTCCTTCCATCAGACACCCGTCACCAAGAAATACGTAGGTGTAATGGTTGACGATATCGAAGCCTGGCCGGTTGAAATCGGAGGCAAGTATTTTTTCCGCCAAGGCCATTCCAACGGCATTGGCGAGGCCCTGGCCCAGCGGCCCGGTAGTCGTTTCCACGCCGGGCGTGTAACCGTATTCCGGGTGGCCAGGGGTCTTGGAATGAAGCTGCCTGAAGCGTTTTATTTCCTCCATCGGAAGGTCGTAGCCCGTGAGATGCAGCAAGGCATAGATCAGCATGGAGCCATGGCCATTGGACAGTATGAACCGGTCACGGTCGACCCACCCAGGATTGGCAGGATTGTGCCGAAGATGGTGGATCCATAATACCTCGGCTATTTCCGCCATGCCCATGGGCATGCCGGGGTGTCCCGAGTTGGCTTTCTGCACAGCGTCCATAGCAAGCGCACGAATGGCACTGGTCAGATTCTTGAACACCGGCGCTTCAAAATCTCTAAATGTTCCCATGGACACAAGCTCTCCCGTCTACGAATATATTGCACATAAAAACACCGCTTCCCCGGTCGAATTTCTGAATAAACCCCTCCTTCGCGAGGATTTGTTCAGAGATCCCCCGGGCCTGCGGTGCAGGGCCGGCAAAACTATTATTATCGCTTAAGTCGTGATATCAGACAACCATGAGGGCTGAATTACTTCTAATTGAAAATACACGCAAAAACAATCAAAAAACCTGCAAAACCCAGCGTTCGCCAATCCTATGCGACCCGGCTTCGCAGGAGGCGGCGATGGAAAAACCACCTGCAACTCAGTGGTTCCGTAGCTTGATTCCCAGCAGCTTGAGCTTTCGATACAGATGAGTGCGCTCCAACCCGGCGCGCTCCGCAACTCTCGTCATGTTGCCGCTTTCCTGATCGATGAGCTGTTCAAAATAAGTTTTCTCGAACATATCCCGCGCTTCGCGCAACGGCAGATCCAGGGGTATGCCCGCAACGGATTGAAGAGGGGATGACGACGCCAATATCTGCTTTACATCATCCGCCGTCAGTTCGTCGCCGGTACAGGTTAGCGCCAGAGAATGGATGACTCCGGTCAGTTGTGCCAGATTTCCCGGCCAGTCATGGTTCCGCAGCGCATTCAGCGCGGCCGTGCTGAACTGTTTCAGAGATACCTCTCCCGATTCAACGAAGCGGGAAAGTATCTGGGATGTGAGCTCCGGGATATCTTCGCGGTGTTCCCGCAATGCGGGGACATTGATGCATAGGCCATTCAATAATTCGTACAGTTTCGGGTCATAAGCGCCTTGCGCAGTCAGTGCGGCCAGAGGCATGGATGTGGCGCATACCAGCCTCACACCATATTTTTCCAGCTTGCCCAGCATCAGAAGCAATCCCTTTTGCGCCAACTTGTTGAGATCCCCTATCTCCTTGAGAAACAATACTCCGCCTTTCGCCTGCTCGAGTAAATCAAACGGAGCGCTTGCGAGCACGGCCAGATTATCCGGCTCCACCCAGGGGGTGGCGGGACGGTGAAGAAAACGTGCGCAAAGATCCACTCCGGTTCCGGGTTCGCTTGTAAGCAGTACCGGTGTTTTGAGGTTGAGCACCTGCTCCAGCCTTTTTTTAAGATCGGCGATCAACGGACCTCCGCCAAGATTGGCAAGCGGCAGTCCCATGCCCGACCTGATTTGCCCGCTGCGCAACGCCCGTCCCACGGTGCTGAGAAGTTTTTGCAGCGGTACGGGTTTTTCGAGATAGCCGGATGCGCCCATGCGTGTTGCTTCCACCGCGGTATCGATTGTGCCGTGCCCGGACATCATCACTACCGGCATGGTCAGAAGTCCCGTGCTGGCCCACTCTTTCAAGAGAGTAATGCCGTCCGTATCCGGCATCCAGATATCCAGCAGCACCAAATCGGGACGAGTCCGCTTGCGCCAATTGCGCGCCTCGCCAGCGTTTTCCGCGAGCGCAACGCGATACCCTTCATCCCTCAGGATTTCGGACAGCAGTTCGCGTATGCCAATCTCGTCGTCGACGACTAATATGGTATTGTTGCTCATGATTCCGGGAAAATGTATGTTGCAATGAGTTTGCGCTTTGGCACGAGTGAACCGGTCATCGATGGCAAAGCTGTGGCGGTACAGTGAAGAAAGCGAAACATGGTTGTGGCGGTCCTAGGATGCGATTTTCCGCTTGCTGCCAGCCATCTTTTCCGCGGCTGGCAGGGTTATGGAAATTCGGGCACCCCGGGGTTGGATATTTTCTACTCGAATCGCGCCGCGATGCTCCTCCACGATTTTTTTGACTATAGGCAGTCCTAGCCCGGTACCCTTGGGCTTGGTAGTAACGTAGGGTTCGAAAACCCTTGCTTTGACATGTTCCGCAAATCCTCCTCCGTTGTCGCTCACGCTGAGCCTTACTTCATCGGTCATGGCTTCCGTCTGTACTGTAATGATAGGTTCCGCGACACCTACAAGGGTATCCTGCGCATTTTGCAAGAGATTGTGTATAACCTGGCGCAAGCGGGCGGAATCTCCCCGCACCGCCGGTAAATCCGAAGCGAGCACGAGGCGGATATGCGGCTGTGATACTTCGGGCACTGCCCGCTCGGATGCTTCATATAGCGTCAGAACTTCTTTTACAAGCGCGTTGAGATCAAGCAGGTGAAATTCCAGTTCCGGCGCACGCGCATATTCGCTGAATTCGTTAACCATTTTTTTAAGTGCTTCCACCTGATTGACAATCGTTTCGGTGGACCGGAAAAGGATCTGCGCGTTTTGAGCATCAAGTTTTCCTGAAAGCTTATGCTGCATTCTTTCGGCCGATAGCTGTATCGGAGTCAGCGGGTTTTTGATCTCATGCGCAAGACGGCGCGCGACCTCTCCCCAGGCAGCTGTGCGTTGGGCTTGCAGCAGGCTTGTTATGTCATCGAACACGACTACGCCTCCTCCGCCAGGTACATGGGGCAAGCTTGTTCCGCGCAGCAGCAGAACCTGATTTGCGCCATCGCGCAGTCGATCCACCTGGCATTGCCATTCTTCCTTTTTCCCAGGGTGAAACGCCTCGAGAATACCGGTTTCAAAAAACCCCAGTCCAGGCTCGCGCGCGATGCACTCTTCGATGGTGGAACCTTCGAGCTCCGTAAGTGGAACTCCCAGAATTTCGACAGCGCTGAGATTAGTGGTTCCCAGGCGCAAGTTTTCGTCGAATACCAGAACGCCGGAGGAAAGATTGGCCAGAATATTTTCAAGATAAGCCCGGGCGCTTTCCACCTCCTGCTGATGGCGCTGGGCCAGTATCCGCGCTTCCTCGAGCTGATGGGTCATCAAATTGAAAGATTCGGTCAATACGCCTAGTTCGTCGCGGCTTTGCACGGGGTGGCGCCTGCTGAAGTCACCTTGAGCCACAGCGCGTGTTCCTTCCGCCAGCATGCCCAACGGTGCGCTCAGCCGTTCGCTGATGAGAAATGCCGCAGCAAGAGCGGAGAAAAGCGACAGCAGCAGTGCGAGGGTCAGTGTTACGCCATACAGGTTTTTGAGGCCCTCCCGTGATAACAGCAATTTCTGGTAGTCTCCATATGCTGCTTGCACTACTTCCGCATCCTGGGCCAGTTTTTGCGGAACGGGCTCCAATAGCTGGAGCATGAAACCGGAGTCTTCCGGGTTGGCTAGGTCGAGCGGCTCGATAACCCTCAGGTACAGCCCCTTGCCCGGTACGGATTCCACCGCGCTGTATGCCTTCTCCGCCTTTACCTGGGCCAGCACCTCCGGGTTCAGGGATTCCAGCAACGGCTCGATTTCATCCGTATGCGAAGAAGCTACCGCTATGCCCTCGCTATCGAAGAGTATTGCTTCCTGATCGAGTGACTCGTTCAGTAATTGTTTCAGCGTCAGCATGGTGATGGGTTGCCCGGTCAGGCCGGATATCGTTGCCCTGGTTTTTTTCTGCAGTTCATCCAGCAAGTTATCGAGTATCCCGCGCCCCAGGTTCAGCCCGCCCTCGAGTGCCCGATCGACTTTGATATCGAACCACGATTCAATACTCTTGCCAAGAAACTGCACCGACACCCCATAAACCAGCGCACCCGGCAAAATCGCCATGAGAGAAAAGATCAGCAGGAGCCGCACGGCCAGCCTGGACCCGAACACGCCGGCTTTGAGCCTGCGCCTGAGCCTCCATAGCAGATACCCGACCACTGCCATGAGAAATGCCACGAACCCGACGTTCAGGCGGATGAGCAGCCGATACCTTCGTTCAAAAAGTTCGGTATCAGCCCCCGCCGTGGCAAGCAGAAAAAGCATGACGAGGCCGAGTCCTATGCCAATTATCACGACATACTTCACGGCCGGGAGCTTTCCTGTGATTTCTGAAGGGGCAGCCTGGTATTCCAGAACAGGAAGCCGGTACTCAAGTCCCAATCTTTCGAGCCCAGTGTTTCGACCTGAAATGGTTTGGGCAGGGCGGAGATATCCAGCCGCATGCGTAATTCCACGGTATAGTCCGTGTCGGGCTTCAGTTCGGAAAGCGCGGCGATAGGGCGATTCCGAACACGCTCCAGCGCTTGCAGCGCCCCCTTGAGCGTGCTGAAATTTTGTGACAGCGTGCCTCGGGTCAACCGATATTGGCGGGTAAGAGGGTAGTAGCTCAAGCCTTCCCGCACGCGGCTGTGCCCGACTCTTTCGTCAAACCAGAACCGCCGCGAACTCATCAGGTTGAGCTCGGTCACGAAGTAAAGAACGATTCCTCTTTCCAGGGCATTTTCCACCTTGGAGTTGAGCGTGATCTCGAAATCCGCATCGAACTGATAACCCTCGTCGGAGGCTTCGATGGTTACGGTATCTAGCTGTATATGGCCTTCCGCATAGGCTGTTCGCACCAGTAATAGGCCTCCCGACAGGGAGGCCAGCACGACTAATCGCAAGAGGCGGGAAAAGAACTCAGACCTTGTGCAACAAGGCATAGTAGAAACCATCATTGTGGGGAGTCGGCAACAGCTGGCCATCCACCAGTTTCGTTTGTGAAATTCGTGAAATGGGCAGCAACCGCGCATCCGGGTGGTGGCCCAAAAAATGTCCTACCTGCAGTTTATTTTCCTCGGCAAATACGGAACAGGTGGCGTAAAGCAATTTACCACCGCGGTTGAGCATCTGCCACAGTCCGTGCAGTATTGCCGCCTGCTTCACCGCAAACTGGACAATATCGCTCTCGCGCCTCAACCATTTGATATCCGGATGACGGCGTGTAACCCCTGAAGCGGAGCAGGGGACGTCAGCCAGGATCCGATCAAAAGGTTTGCCGTCCCACCATGTCTCATAGTGTGCCGCATCGCCATGGAGAACCTGATAAGCATGGAGATGCAATCGAGCGAGGTTTTGCGTTATTCCATCTATCCGCAGTGTGTCATTATCGACAGCAGTCAATTCCACGTCCGCCAATTCCAATAAATGGGCGCTTTTTCCGCCTGGTGCCGCGCAGGCGTCCAGGACCCGCATCCCATCGCGCGCATCCAGCAAAGGCGCAGCCAGCTGGGCGCCGGCATCCTGCACCGAGGCCAGGCCTTGCGCAAAACCGGGCAGTTTTTCAACTGCGACCGGTTGTTCCAGCTCGAGTATATTATTCTTTCGCGCCCGTGATGCAATGCCGTTTCGGCTAAGGCAATCCTGATATTCCAACGAGGTGGTCTGGCGGGCATTGACTCTCAGCGTCATCGAGGGGCGCTGATTGCTCTCGAGCAGTATCGTCTGATAATCAGCGGGATACTGCGCTCGCAGTTTCCTGATCCACCAACTGGGGTAAGAATATCTTGCGGTTTCGGATTCGGCTGCTTTTTCCAGGAGAGTCGTCTTTTGGCGCAAGAAGTTTCGTAGTATCGCATTCACCAGTCCGCCTGCGCTCCTGCTTTCCTCGAGATACCGGGATGCAGACACTGCGTTGTCCACTATCGCGTAAGGGGAAGCCCTGCTGTATATGAGCTGATACAAGCCCACCAATAGCAGGCAACGAAGCGTGTCGTTCCAGATAGGCTTTTTCAGGAGAAGTCCCAGCAACGCATCAAGTTGACCATAAAAGCGCAGTACGCCGTAGCTGATATCCTGAATCGAACCTCTTTGCTGCGCGGACATATCTTTCTCCGTGTTCCACACTTTCTGCAAGGAGGAGGTCAGGCTCGCGCCGCTCAATACCCGGTTCACGGTGTCGGCGGCTACAAGCTGGGATTTGACCATTTCCCGCATTCAAAGAAGTCGCCTGGATATAACGGATGCCCTGCAACAAATTCCGCCGCATTCATCTTTTTTCCACCGGATTTCTGCACTACTTCGAGTATGACCGCTCCCTCGCCGCACCTCACGGTGATACCGTTGGAGCCTATCGCAGCAATTTCGCCCGGTGCCCGGTGATTAAGGCCATCGGTGTCTGTGCCGATGCGTGTGCGCCATATTTTTAATATATTGCCGTCCATTAGCGTATGGGCGCCTGGCCAGGGGTTGAATGCCCGTACTGCGCGGTGGATAAATTCCGCTCCCAGTTCCCAATTTATTCGTGCTTCATCCTTTTTCAATTTAAGCGCATAAGTTGCACCGGCTTCGCTTTGAGGAACCGGTGAAAGATTCCCTTGTTCCAGTTGCATCAAGGTTTCAATTATGCAATCTGCTCCAAGTAGCGAAAGTTTGTCATGCAGCATTTGAGCGGTATCATCGCGGCCGATACGAATGCTTCGCTGCAATAGCATATTGCCGGTATCCAGGCCTTTATCCATCTGCATGATGGTGATTCCCGTTTCCCGGTCGCCAGCCAGTATGGCGCGCTGTATCGGGGCAGCGCCCCGCCAGCGCGGCAGAAGCGACGCATGGATATTCAGGCAGCCATAGCGAGGGAGAGCCAGAACAGTTGACGGAAGGATGAGCCCATAGGCTGCCACTATCATCGCATCCGCATGAATGGCATCCAGTTGCGTATTTACTTCTGCCCCATTGAGCGAGTGCGGCTGCAATAGTGGAAGTCCATATTGCTTTGCCAGCACCTTGACTGCGCCCGGCATCGCTTTCATTCCCCGGCCGGCAGGCCGGTCAGGTTGAGTCAGCACCAGTGCGACGTCGTATCCAGCTGCTTTCAGGGCTTCCAGCGCAGTTGCAGAAAAAGCCGGGGTTCCTGCAAAAATGATCTTCATTTAACCTCAATCCGGCAGTGGGACAGGATGGAGTGTGCGGTTTCCGGAGTGCAGGGCAAGGCGCGATGACGCGGTTTCGCCCGAGCCAGATCTATCGTGCCGGCGGTTGCGCAGCCGGTGTCACATCACCTTGCGCCGCTGCTTTTTCAGTTTTGTGCGCAGGCGGGATTGCTTCATTTGTGACCAATACTCGATGAATACCTTACCGAGCAAATGATCCATTTCATGCTGAATACATACAGCCAGCACTCCATCCGCATCGAGCGTGAACGGCTGGCCGTCGGCATCGAGCGCGTTGACCGTAATTTGATAGGCACGAGATACTTTTCCGAAGACTCCCGGGACTGACAGACAGCCTTCTTCATAATCGGATTCGCCACTCCTCGCGACGATCTCGGGATTGATAAATACGTACAGCGTGTCATGGGTGTCGGAAACGTCGATAACGATCACGCGTTGATGCACATCGACCTGAGTAGCTGCCAGGCCGATGCCACGTGCGGAATACATTGTTTCCGCCATATCGCGTACGAGGAGCCTGGTTTCCTCGTTAACTTTCGATACCGGGTCCGCGACGGTATGCAGACGTTCGTCTGGATAGAGCAATATCTTCAGGAGTGCCATAAGGAAAACGAGGAAACTTGCACATTTGAGGAACTGAATGCAGAATCTTTACCACGAGGAACCTGTTTGACTCGGCATCCGTGTTTCACGGTGTTTATGGATCATGGACAAGCCCCATTATATCTGATCTGAACCAAGACTGGCTTTCGACGCCCCGGCGGGATTCACAACGTTTCAACCTAAATCCGGTAGTTGGACAGGGTGGAGTGTGCGGTTTTTGGAGTGCAGGGCAAGGTGCTGCGACGAGGAATGGCCATTCAATTCCAAGGAGTTGCAACGCAGCCATGTGCCGCAAAAATCGCGCGATCTGCCCTGTAGCGAACTCACCATACAGGTGAACGCCAAGTATCGTGGAAAGTCTTTGTGGATCATGGTTTTAAATTGGAAATGAGCGGTCAATTGCCGGATTTGGGTTCAATCCTGCTCAATCTGTTTCATTCGCGCCGTCGTCTTTCGCACACCCTATCCCGCAAAGACGCCGTCGCGCCAGCGAGGATTTGCTCAGCTCTTCCTTGACAGGCCTGATCCAGTTTCGAACGAGACGGGCCGATAATGGTTAGCTATCGAATTCAACCGGCACTTCGTGTCCGGCGAATCTACCGAGATGAAAATGACAAGTGACGTCGAGTCCTGGCTCGCTCTTTCGATGATTGATGGTCTTGGAGATGAATCAATCAGAAAATTGCTGGGCGCTTTCGATAACCCGGCTGAAATCCTTTCAGCTCCTGTTGCGGAGCTGGAGCGCGTGATAAAGCGGAAAGCGGCCGCCAGCCTGGCGCGAGGGGCAGATGCGGAGCAAGTGGCCGCAGCGCTTAAATGGCTCGAGAATCCGGCAAACTCCATCGTTACGCTGGCCGATGCCGATTACCCGCCACTACTGCTCAACATTGCCGATCCGCCGCCTCTTCTCTATCTCAAGGGCAGGCGTGAGCTGCTGACTTTTCCCATGCTTGCGATCGTGGGAAGCCGCAACGCCACGCCCCAAGGCCTGGCAAACGCAGAGGCTTTTGCCGAAGCTGCGAGTAACGCGGGATTTTGCGTCGTGAGCGGAATGGCACTGGGGGTGGATGCGGCGGCTCATGGCGGCGGTTTGCGCGGCACCGCAGCCAGTATAGGCGTGGTGGGAACGGGACTGGATATCGTATATCCGGGCAGGAACAGAAGTCTTGCCCACTTGTTGGCTGAACGTGGCGCATTGATTTCCGAGTTTCCCTTGGGTACTCCCGCAATCGGTAGTAATTTCCCGCGCCGCAACCGAATAATCAGCGGCATGAGCCGTGGTTGCCTGGTAGTGGAAGCCGCGCTGGAAAGCGGCTCACTCATCACTGCGCGCCAGGCTTTGGAGGAAGGGCGAGATGTGTTTGCTGTTCCCGGCTCCATTCACTCGCCTTTCTCCAAGGGATGCCACGCGCTCATCAAGCAAGGGGCGAAGCTCGTGGAAGCGATCGAGGATATCCTGGATGAGTTCGGGTATGAATGTCCGGCTCGCAGCACACGCGCAAGTGATGGCGCTAAGGAGCCTGTTGTTCAGGAATCGGTGCTTCTGAATCATCTTGGGCATGACATCAGCGATATCGATGCCTTGTGCGCTGGCACCGGCTTGACGGTTGAAACGGTATCGGCGATGCTATTGTCGTTAGAACTCGATGGCGTGGTCGCCAGTCTTCCAGGCGGGCGCTATCAGCGCCTGCGGTAGCCGGCCGGCGATCCTGTATTTGGGCTTCTCATGTTGGCGGATTTTGAAATGCAGAAAGCGGCGGTTGATATAAGAACGGAAAGGTGATGGAAAGAGACTGTTCCAGCTGGGGCATGCGTGCTCCGCCGAAACTTCAGAGGATCATGGGACACATGATTCGTCGAGCAAGGCGTTGGTCTTCATCGATGACGGAAGGTTCCGGATACTGCAGAAATTTACAGGAACTTCATGGGTAAAACCTTGATTATTACCGAGAAGCCCTCTGTTGCTTCCGATATCGCGCGAGCCCTGGGTGGGTTCGACAAGCACACCGACTACTTCGAGAGCGATCGGTATGTATTGTCGTCGGCGATCGGGCATTTGCTTGAGCTGGCGGTACCGGAAGAATATGAGGTCAAGCGCGGAAAATGGAGTTTCGCCAATTTGCCCGTTATTCCTCCACACTTCGATCTCAACCCTATCGAAAAAACTGAATCACGGCTGAAGCTTCTCGCGAGGCTTATCAAGCGCAAGGACGTGGAGGCGCTCATCAATGCGTGCGATGCCGGACGCGAGGGGGAGTTGATTTTTCATTATATCGTGCGCCATATTGGAACCGCCAAGCCGGTAAAGCGATTATGGCTGCAATCGATGACGCCTGCTTCGATTCGGGAGGGTTTTGCGAAGCTGCTCGATGCTTCTGCCGTTCACCCGCTGGCAGAAGCGGCGGTGAGTCGCTCCGAAGCGGATTGGCTGGTCGGCATCAATGGCACCCGCGCGATGACCGCCTTCAATTCGCAGGAGGGCGGGTTCCACAAGACTACGGTGGGGCGCGTTCAGACCCCCACGCTGGCTATTCTCATCGAACGGGAAGATGCTATCAAGAAGTTTATTCCCAGAAATTACTGGGAAGTGCATGCGACCTTTGCGGTCGAAGCTGGCACATACGTGGGCCGCTGGTTCGACGAGCGATTTTCCAAAGACAAAAAGGATGCCGAGCAGAGACCCGAGAGGTTATGGGATCAGAGCCGTGCGGAAAGCATTCGCGCAAAGTGCATAAATAAAACCGGGGTGGTGAGCGACGAGAGCAAGCCATCCAGTGAAATCTGCCCGATGCTTTATGACCTGACGAGTTTGCAACGAGACGCAAACGGCCGTTTCGGGTTTTCCGCCAAGGCAACGCTGGGACTGGCCCAGGCGTTATATGAAAAGCATAAAGTGTTGACTTATCCGCGCACCGACTCGCGCGCCCTCCCCGAGGATTACATTGCGACGGTCAAGGAAACACTGGGCTCGCTGGGAAAGACTTCATATGGAAAGCATGCGAAGGAGATACTTGAAGCCGGGTGGGTGAAGCCGAACAAGCGCATATTCAACAACGCAAAGATTTCGGACCATTTCGCCATCATCCCGACCTCGCTCGAGCCTAAGGGGTTGAACGAGGCTGAGGCCAAGCTTTACGATCTGGTGACAAAACGGTTTCTGGGAATTTTCTACCCAGCGGCCGAGTTCCTGGTAACCACCCGGATAACCCGGGTCGAGAATGAGCCATTCAAGACCGAAGGCCGGGTTATGGTGAACCCAGGCTGGCAGGTGGTCTATGGGAAGGAAGCCCAGTCCGGTACAGGCGGGAATGAAACCAATCTCATCAAAGTGGCGGCCGGCGAGTCGGCTTTTGCCGAAGATATCAAGGTGATGTCCAGCCAGACCAGGCCACCAGCCCGGTTCAATGAAGCCACTCTTCTCTCCGCAATGGAAAGTGCCGGAAAAATGGTGGAAGACGAAGAGTTGCGCGAGGCAATGAGTACCAAGGGTTTGGGTACTCCGGCCACCCGGGCCGCGATTATCGAAGGACTGGTATTTGAAAACTACATGCAGCGGGTTGGACGGGAATTGCACCCCACAGCCAAGGCATTTTCTCTTATTACGCTGTTGCGAGGGCTGAAAGTGCCTGAATTGACTTCCCCGGAACTGACCGGCGACTGGGAGTTCAAGCTGCGGCAGATAGAGCAGGGGAAGCTCGAGCGTGGAAAATTCATGGAAGAAATTGCCGGAATGACGAGCCACATGGTGGAGCAGGCGAAAAACCATCGCGGTGAAACCATCAGCGGTGATTTTTCCACCCTTGCCTCTCCTTGCCCTAAATGCGGCGGGGTGATGCAGGAGACGTACAAGAAATTTCAGTGCCAGCAGTGTGATTTCGCATTATGGAAGATCCTGGCGGGACGGCAATTTGAAACGGCGGAAATGGAGCAGCTGATCACTAAAAAGGAAGTAGGGCCGCTCCAGGGATTTCGTAGTAAAACAGGGCGCCTCTTCAATGCCAATGTCAGGCTTACCGATACGCTTGAGATGAAATTTGATTTTGGCAAGAACGATGAGGCAGGGGCAGAGGAAATCGATTTTTCTGGTCAGGCGGCAATCGGGAAGTGTCCCCGCTGTGGAGGGAATATATATGATCACGGCATGAGTTATATATGCGAGAAAGCCGTGGGTCCGACTCGCGGCTGCAACTTCCGGATCGGAAAGATCATTCTCGCGCGTGCTCTCGAACGGGAGCAGGTAGCCCAGCTTCTGCGAACCGGCAAAACTGATCTGCTTTCGAAGTTCATCTCCAAAAAAGGCAGACCCTTTTCAGCTTATCTCGTCATGGGTAAAGATGGCAAGGTGGAGTTCGAGTTCGAGGCGAAAGTAGCCAGGGAGAGCAAGGCGAGATCAGGAACGACCGAAACCGGGACAAAAGCCAGGCCAAAATCGTCAGGCAGAAAGAAGACCGCTTAAAAAACTTTGGACACCCGCGAAGATTCGTTCAGCGCTTTCGTGGCCCTCATATCGGTTTCCTGTGTTGTTTTTTCTGGCCTGCGCTCCACCCGTTTATTACGACGCAGCTTGTGCCTGGTGCTTTTCAATATAAGAAACAATATCCCCTACAGTCGTAAATCCTTTTGCCTCTTCACCATCAAAGTTGATGCCGAAACTATCCTCGGCGTCAAACAGGAGCTGGATGGTATCCATGGAATCGAGGCCAAGCTCCTCGAATTTGGATGAGCTGTTAATAGTGGAGGCATCCCTGTTCTCTACCTTGGTGGCGATGAACTGTACGACTTTTGTTTCAATCTCTGCTCTATCCATATCCGATTTATTCCTTCACTCAAGAGTTGTGAAAAGGATACTTGCATTATTTCCGCCGAACCCGAATGCGTTGCATAGCCCGGTTCGGGGATTTTTCTGCTGCGCTTGATTAGGGGTGTAATCGAGATCGCACTCCGGATCAGCCTCGTCGAGATTGATGGTGGGATGTACTGTTCCCGTATGCAAGGCCATGATCGTGGCGATGCTGCTCATTGCGGCCGAGGCGCCGATGGAGTGGCCTATCAGCGACTTGGTTGCGCTGATAGGAATGTTTTTCGCCCGTTCGCCAAAAAGATTCTTTACAGCACGGGTTTCGACGATGTCGCCCAGGGGCGTCGAGGTGGCGTGGGCATTGATGTGGTCGATATCTTCCGGCTCCAGCCCGGCGTCCACGATGGCTCCCCGCATCGCTGCCACCTGGCCGTTCATGTCTGGCATCACGATATGCGCGGCATCGCATGTCTGTCCAAATCCCGCGAGGCGCGCATATCCCCTGGCTCCTCGCTGTTTCGCCTTCTCTTCCCTTTCCAGGATGAGTATGCCTGCTCCCTCCGACATTACGAAACCGTCGCGGCCCTTCGCAAATGGACGGGAGGCGCGCTCAGGATCGGTATTGAAACCCGTGCTCAAGGCACGCAATATTTCGAAGCTCGTCATGGTCAGCGGCAACACGCAAGCTTCGGCGCCTCCGGCGACTACCACATCGGCGCGTCCTGATCGCAAAAGATCCAGCGCCATTCCTATCGCATTGGCTCCGGAAGAACAGGCCGTGCTGCATGTCAGGTTCACCCCTGTAAACCGGTGCTTGATCGCAACCCAGGCTGCGGCTGAGTTTGCCATGGTCCGGGGCACGGTGAAGGGGGGGACCGGCTGATTTCTAAATTTACGGATGGCTGAGGATTCAAACGTGCCGAATCCCCCCATTCCCGATCCGATGCTGACCGCGACACGTCCGGGATCGTACGAGTCGAGTCCGCCGGCATCCTCCAGCGCAAGCTTGGATGCAAGCAGTGCTAGCTGGGCAAACCTGTCTATCTGATCAAGAAGCTTTGGGGACAGAAAGTCCGAAGGATTGAAGGAAGGAACCTGGCCCGCAACCTGCGAACGCTGGTCGGAAGCGTCAAAGCCTTCGATTCTTTTTATGCCGCTGATTCCATTCACGGCGGCTGCCCAGAACTGGGCGGTGCCTATTCCAATGGGTGAAACAACCCCCATTCCAGTGACAACTACGCGCATACACAATCGGGTTTTATCATGGATCTTAGCAGCCGCCTTCGATAAAGAGCTTTTACAATTTTAGCAGTATCCGAAGCCGATAGGGAGCAAGGCTTTGCGGTACGTATTGATTCGCCGGCGGAACCATCACCAATCAAGGAAAAGGATGCAGAGCTACATCGTCCCTCGGGAACTCATGCTTATTTTGCATTGAATATGACCGGGAATAGATATCGCAATATGCCTCCCATGATCCAGATGATGAGTATCAAACTCGAAATTACCGCTCCGCCCTCTATGATTGCGGAAAGGAGTGTCGCACCCAAGCTGTCGAACTCCTGCTGGCCCGATTCGTTGCGACGCCGGCCGCGCCGCTTCCGCACCCAGACCTGCAGCCAGATGACGACCGGAATGAGCGCGAGGGAAATGATCAGGTTGGTTTCGCTACTTTCCATTAGTAATCAACCTCTGTTTAAAATGTTGCCACGGTAAATTTTGACTATCACCTTTCTCTTTTCTGCAATATCCCCGGCCCTCGACTTGTCCCCGTAAACTTGAACTATCCGGCAAAGCGGGCGGCCGCAGATCGCCCTGGCTTCAAGTCATATCGCTTTGGAACGACAGAAACCCGTCTGCTTTACACTGGCGAAAACATTACGTTTTACCCGTTTGACGGTTAAAATGGCTCGCTTTCCTTCATGACGCGCATTGCCATTCTGAACCGGGGCAGAAAAATCCCATTATAATATCATAGGTAGCCATCAAGGTATCGGGTTAACGCATCTTCCGGCAGTCCCGCGCAGGCGTCCCACTTCCTCCAGGGAAGCGGGTGCTGCACATCCCCCATTTCAATCCAGTGCGCATTTGATATGGTTTTTGTGCGAGTTTCAATGCTGCGCTTGTGGGGCAGGTGGCAAAGGGCGGAAGAGGATCAGGAAAGCCGAGGGACATGGTGAATAGCATCCCGTTTCCCTGTTGATCATGATTTGATTTTGTAAATATTTGCATGTTTCGTACAAAAATAAAATGCCGAGTCCATCCGTGGGGCCGGTAGTCGTCCGTCCCGTTGCCAGCTGGCGGGAGATGGGAACATTTATCGATGTTCCATGGCGCATATATGCCGATGACCCGCTATGGGTTCCGCCGCTGCGGCTGGAGCGGCGCCTGCATTTTTCGAAATTCAACCCATTTCTGAAGCATGCGGAATGGCAGGCGTGGGTCGCATATCGGAATAACGAACCAGTAGGCAGGATCAGCGCTCAGGTTGATCAACTCCATCGGGACCGTTATGGTCCGCGCACCGGCCATTTTGGTCTGCTTGAAATGATAGAGGATACAGAGGTGCTGGATGCGCTTCTATCCAGCGCGGAAGACTGGCTGGCCGCCCGCGGTACGATGCATGTCACGGGGCCGTTCAATTTATCCATCAATCAGGAATGCGGCATTCTGGTGGAAGGTTTTGATACGCCGCCGATGGTGATGATGCCCCATTCCCGGACGTGGTATGGCCTCCTTCTGGAACAGCACGGCTATCGGCCGGTGAAGGATATGCTTGCCTATTGGGTAAAGGTGGACGATTCGCCACCCCAATTGATGATCAACTTGAAAGAAAAGTTTTCGAAGCAGGTCGTATTGCGGCAATTGAGGAGGGATAGATTCGGCGAAGAAATGGAAACCCTGCGTGATATATTCAACGATGCATGGTCGGAAAACTGGGGTTTTGTGCCTTTTACCGAGGCCGAGTTTGCCGAACTGGGCACTAGCCTTCGCCTCCTTGTCCCGGACGATTTCGTCCAGATCGCGGAGGTCGATGGTATTCCCGCGGCCTTCATGGCGGGATTACCGAACCTGAATGAAATTTTTGCCGAATTGAATGGAAGTTTATTTCCTTTGGGCTGGATAGGGCTAATCCATCATCTTAAATCCAGGGGAGTTCGTACAGGCAGGATCCCGTTGATGGGGGTGCGCAGGCAGTTTCAGAATACGCCGCTTGGCATAGCGCTCGCCTTGATGGTGATCGATGCCCCGCGGCAGGCAGCGATTTCCAGGGGAATACAGGCGCTGGAACTGTCCTGGATACTCGAGGACAACAAGCCCATGCGCAGTATTCTCAAGTACATGGGCTGCAAGGAGTACAAGCGTTACCGGATCTACGGAAAGACGCTGGCGCATGATCGAAGCTGAATAGCCACCATGAAATCCGATGGATGAAAGAAAGCAATTTACGGCCGTAGTCCTTGCTGCGGATCGTGCTGCTGGCGATCCGGTCGCCGCCAGAACGGGTTCTGCCTGCAAGGCGATTGTTCCCGTTCGTGGAATACCGATGATCATCCGCGTGCTCGACGCACTGGAGGCGAGCGGCATGATCAAATCCATCATTATTTGCGGTCCGCCAAAGCACGCGATACAGACATGTCCGGAGCTGGATGATCGTATCGCAAGCGGCCGCGTTACCTGGCTTCCGAATCTCGATTCCCCGAGCCGCAGCGCTGATAGCTGCCTCGCGAAAATCGAGCGCGATGCGCCTGTTTTTTTGACAACCGCCGACCATGCATTGCTGACGCCCGCAATCGTTCAGTATTTCCTCACGGAGTCGCAAAAGCAGGAAGGTGATGCGGCAGTGGGAGCGGTTGCGTATGGCGATATCGCGGCGGCATTCCCGGGAGCAAGAAGGACGGTTATAAAATTGCGCGATGCGCAAGTGTGCGGATGTAATTTGTACGCTTTCCTTAATCCTCGGGGCCGCGGGCTGGTTTCGTTCTGGCGGCGAGCGGAAGAACTGCGGAAACGGCCCTGGCAATTGATTGCGCAGGTCTTCGGGCTGATTACCGTGCTGTTCTACGTGACGGGCTTGCTGACGGTCGACCGGGGATTGAAAACTGTTGCTGCAAGGACGGGCATCAAGGTTTCCCCGGTGTTCCTGCCCTATCCGGAGGCAGGAATCGACGTGGACAAGGTTGCCGATCTGTTGCTTGTCGAATCCATCCTGTCTGAACGACAATCGCATTCCAGCAACGATCTTCGTCATTCCGATGATAACGGTTGATCGTTACCTGGCATTGCAGGTCGCGATCGGCCTGGCAATCGCAGCCGCCGTCTTGCTGCCATTGTTCGGGTTTCTCGATCTGCTGGAGCAACTGGATGCCGTCGGGAAGGGGACTTTTGAGGCACAGGACGCATTCCTGCATATGGCATTCCTGCTGCCGCGCCGCTTTATCCAGCTTGCGCCTTTTGTTGCGCTGCTGGGCAACGTCATTGCCCTTGGCCGGCTGGCAGTTGCCTCCGAATTGACCGCGCTGCGAGCGGCCGGCATGTCTCCCATCAGAATCAGCATGGCCCCGCTGGGAATGGGACTGATCCTCCTGTTGTTTATCGCCTTGCTGGAACAGTTCATCGCTCCGCAGCTTCAGCAAAAAGCGATTTCCTGGAAGGCAGCCGCTCTCGACAAGAGCGCTTCGCTTGGCAAGAATCTCGGAATCTGGACGCGGGATGAAAGGAACATATTGCGCATCGGCGAAATGCTGCATGCTGGAAGAGCAGCGGATATCGAGATAATGAATTTTGACAAGGATGGTTTCTTACTGGTTCATATCCGCGCCAGGCATGCCGATTTCATTGACGGCGATATGTGGGAGCTGAGCGAAGTCACGACCCGGACATTTTCGGAAAACCGCATCGAGTCGGTCACTGCGGATTCCCTGAAATGGAAATCTTTCCTGAACCCGGATGATATTTTCACGCTGACCAAGGAGCCGGATAGTCTTTCACCCCTCGAATTGTTTCTGCATGTGCGCTTTTTGCGCGCCACCGGGCAGGAGGCGGAGGCTTATGCCCTAGCCTTGTGGCGAAAGGCCGGCGCGGTTCTGACCACCATTGCCATGCTGCTGCTCTCGATCCCTTTTGTTTTTGGGTCGGTACGGACGGGGCTGGGGAATCGGCTTGTGCTCGCAGCCATGCTGGGTATTTCCGTATACTTGCTCGATCAGGTTTTTTCGAATCTCGGATTATTGTGGCATCTGAATCCCGCGCTGACTGCACTACTTCCTGGCGCAATACTGATAGCTCTCGCAAACGTCTGGCTGCGACGTGTATTTTAGATGGCGAGCATTCTACTCGATGACCCAAATTTGATATCCGGCGCGAATTCGAGCCCGCATATAAGTATAAAAGAAGACTCTATGCCCATCACAATTTATGTTTATATCATTGGCGACAGTGAAATCGATATCTGGGGGTTGAGCGGCCGCGAGCGTCTCCGGCGTATGGTGGCGTCGCGGGCACAGGCCAAGCTGGTGGACAAGATCGCCCAAATCCCGGATCAGGCAGCGGTACTGCTATTGCGGGCAGATTATTTATTTGATGACAGAGTACTGGCAACGCTGATCAGCGCGAAAACGAACCTGACGCTTGTTACGAATGAAGGCCAGACTGCGGCAATGCGGGTTTCCATTATCGATGCAACCGCCGCGCTGGGGTATCTGATAAACGGGGCAGAAGAGCAGAGCTACTCCATTCCGCCGCGCTATACCACGGAGGATCTCGATGTACTGGGCCTGCAGCGAAATCTCAAGAAAAGAGACAAGCCCTACGTGTTGCCTATCAGCAAATGCAACCGCTTGCAGCTCGAGTCAGAGTTATTCGTGCGATCCTACAAAGGTGTAACCGATCTGGTCACCAAATGGCTCTGGCCCATGCCCGCCTTTTGGGTTACGCGTCTTTGTGTACGCTGGGGCTTGAGCCCCAACCAGGTTACCTTGCTTAGCCTGGTGCTTACCCTGGCAGCCGGAATCGGTTTTTGGCACGCCTATTTCGGCGCAGGGCTGATAATGGCGTGGCTGATGACCTTTTTCGATACCGTGGACGGGAAACTGGCTCGCGTTACGGTAACGTCCAGCCGCGTTGGGGATGCGCTGGATCATGGTCTGGATATCATTCATCCCCCGCTCTGGTATATGGCCTGGGCTATCGGGCTAATACCCGAATCGGTCCAGGTAGCCGACTTGACCATCTTGTTTTCACTGATACTTATCGGTTACATTGGTGGCCGGTTATGTGAAGGGGTTTTTCAGTTCTGGATTGCATCATTCGATATTTTCATATGGCGCCCGCTCGATTCCTTCAATCGGCTGATCACTGCGCGACGTAACCCCAACCTGATACTGTTGACGGCCGGGTGGCTTATGGGCAGGCCGGACGCCGGACTGTGGGCGGTAATCGTCTGGCATCTTCTTTCCACCCTGTTTCTTTTCGTCCGGGTAATGATGGCCTGGCAGATGCGCCGGTCCCATGGGCCGTTACGTTCCTGGTTCGAGGACATCGTGCTGGGTGAGAATGACGGAAAGTTTGTTGCCCGGATTTTTACCCCATTGAAAATTTATAAAAGTTTATAAAGGTTTTTAGTTGGAGCAGAGAATCAACAGATTGCGGTCTGGAGCTGCGAGAATCGGAGTGCTTTTAAATCCTCTCAGCGGACGTATCCGAAAGCGCAGGAATAGTGTGAGACAGGCTGTTTTCGGCATTCCAGGCGTAATCTGCATGGAAGTCACGAACGCATCCGAGATCAAGGAATCGGTAGAGACATTTCTGGTTGCCGACATCGATTTGCTGATCATCGTCGGGGGCGACGGCACGGTGCAGGGAACGCTATGTCACCTGTTTGCCATGCAGCCGCCAGAATGCTGGCCCCTGCTCACGATCGTTCCCGGAGGGACGACCAACATGACGGCAATGGATCTTGGAATGCATGGCAGGCCGGAGCTCATCCTTTATCACCTGAAGGAATATCTGCTGGAACGCACGTCGCCTTCAGTACTGCAAAGATATGTGCTTTGCGTTGAGCAGGCCGGGGCGGAAAAGGTGTATGGGATGTTTCTCGGCGCAGGACTTATTGCCCGGGCTGTGATATTCTCCCAAAGCAGGATAAAAAAATTGGGAATTACAGGGGAAATATATTCAGCTCTCATTACCCTTGGTTATCTTGCAGGCGTGGTTTTCGGGCGTCGCAATGGGGCATGGGCGCCAGTCAATATGTCGATCGCCAAACCCGGCAATAAGGTTCGAAGCGGAACCTACACCTTTTTTTTTGCCAGCTCCCTGGATCGCTTGCTGTTTGATATGCGCCCATACTGGGGGCAGGAACAGGGGCCGCTGCATATTACATTTGTCGAACAGTATCGAAAAAATCCCTGGCATTCACTGTTGTCGGTATTGAGGGGGCGCGGCCAGATCCTTAAAGAACGGGATGGTTATTTCAGCTGCAATACCCACGTGCTGGAAGTGCTCATGGATGACGAGTATATCGTTGACGGCGAATCCTACAAGGCTGCAAGCGACAGCGGTCCATTGCGCATCTCGGCGGCGGGCCCCATCACTTTTATGGCGCTGAAGACGCCTGAATAAGTCATGGCAATGATAGGCAGTCCAGCGGTTCTCGATGAAGAGCTACCCCATGGTCTCGTCGCCGAGATGGCACATCTCAGTTCCCTGCCGGTAGCTGCTGATTTTTCCTTTTTTGTCGAAGAATTGAGAGCGCGTTTTGGCGTTTCGCTGGATGCTGTGCTCCTTTACGGCTCCTGTCTGCGCGCCCGCGAAATTGCGGATGGGATCGCGGATTTCTATGTCGTGGTGAACAGCTACCATAGTGCTTACCGGCAGCGCCATCTCGCCTCTTTGAATGCGTGGCTACCGCCAAATGTCTTCTATCTCGAGATATCCGCTCAGGAGAAAATATTACGCGCAAAATATGCGGTTGTCTCGACCGAGGACTTCGAGCGTGGAACTCGGCGGTGGTTCCATCCCTATCTCTGGGCCCGGTTTGCTCAACCGGTGCGTTTGCTTTACGTGCGCGACGAAGTCGTGCGCCAGCGCATACACTTCTCGCTTGCCCATGCAGTTACCACGTTTCTGGATCAGGCCGTTTCCGCTTTTGAATCGGGAGAGGTAACGGTCGAAGAGATCTGGTCAAGAGGACTGAGCCTTACCTATGCCGCGGAATTGCGGCCTGAACGGGAAACGCGCGCACGCCTTCTTGCGCAACTCAACCTGGACGATTATGCGAGACTGACCGCGTATGCATGTACTGGACGCGTGTTCGAGGGCAGGCTCATCGCTTTGGCGAATGGCAACTATCGATGCGAAATCGGCGCTGATACTCGGCTTCGTTCATTGCGCCACTGGAAATTGCGGCGCTGGCAGGGACGCATTCTGTCTATTCTTCGGCTGGCAAAGGCGGCCTTCACGTTCCAGGACGGCATCAGTTATGCCGTATGGAAGATAGAGCGCCACACCGGCGTTCACGTCGAGGTTTCTCCGATGTTGCGGCGCCATCCGGTTCTATGGGGTTATAAGGTTTTCTGGAAATTGTTGCGGCGCGGATTGTTGCGCTGACAGTTGCGGAAGACTGTTTCAGCACTTTTTTAGAATAAGATCGCAAACTTCACGCACTGCGCCATGACCCCCTCGGCCTTTGCATACATAATGGACGTGTTCCAGGATTTTGGGAACGGAATCAGCGGGACAAAAAGCGACACCCACCCGGTTCAGGCATTCCAGATCGCCGAGGTCATCGCCGATATATGCCATATCTTCCAAAGCGATGTTCCATCGCCTTGCCAGCTCCAGAAGAAGAGGGAGCTTATTTCGCACCCCTGGATGGTATTCGTCGATATTCAGTTTTTTCATCCTCGCTTCCACAGCGGGACTTTTCTCAGTGCTAATGACCCCGATCCTGATTCCGTTCTCCCGCAGCAATTGCAGGCCATGAGCATCGCGGGTATTGAATTTTTTCAGAGCTTCGCCAGCAGGGCCATAATACATACCGCCATCTGTCATCGTTCCGTCTACATCAAGCACCAGCGCTTTAATCCGGGAAGCATTCGCGCTGGTTTTGGATAGCCGCTTCAACAAGAGCCGCTCCAGAGCTAGCCAGCCTGTTCCTGTATCCATTTCGGCGCCGGCAGGCATTTCATAAATTCCGGTCCGGCCGCCTACATGGCAGCCATAATTTTTAAGCAACATGCCCCGAGTCAGGTAAAACGCTTTATTTTCCATGAAATATGAGTACGCTTCGCGAGGCTGGGGCGGTGTTGCCAGATGATGAATGGCGGGTGCGCCTGACATGGTCCAGACGAAGCGCGTCGATTTCGTGACGGTGACAAGCGAGTCCAGGTCTTCCGCGAGAAATCTGCTTTTAGCTGCCCGGAAATCATCTGTGCTGGTCAGTGGAAATGTGGCATGAATCAGGCAAACGACATCGAAAGGGGCGACTCGTTGCTGAAACTCGATCAGGGCGGTTTCCGTGCTTACTTGCGGGTATGGGGAAGGGTGATTCAGAACTGTCACTGCTGACGAGAATTCGCTCGACACTTCCCTGCTGATTTCTGGCGAATCCACGGCTACATACACTTCGTCAAAGCATTTTGACGAAATGGCTTGCTCCAGGCTCCATGCGAATAACGGCCGTCCGCCTACGTAGCGCACTTTTTCTGGGGCGATTAATTGGGAACCGCCGCACAAGGGCACATAGGCTACCCATCGCATTATTCGAACTGAATCTCCTGGCTGGGTTTGGGGTTCTGTTCAGCTTCGGTTCCCGCTGGCTGAAAAACAAAAATGCCATGTGCGCAACGGAAAAACTGCGCATCCCTGATGCTTGGATCAGGCCTTTCGGCGAGTCTCCCGATATCGATGCGCAGGCCTCTTCCGGCAAAATCATGCAATGGAGAAGCCAGCAGATTATCGGGCAATTTCGTCATGATGACAAATAGGTTCAATCTCGCGTATTCCGTGCCGCCTGTGTGGCCGTCGAAGGGATGCTATTTTCCAGTGCATCCCACCGGTCGGAGAAAGCCTTGAAAAGCAAAGGGTTGCTTGATATCACGGCAATTTCGTAGTTTAGCCAGAACGATGGCTTTGTCCAGTTGAAGCTCCCGAAGATGGACCATGCCTTGCGGCCGTCATCGATCAGTACGAACTTGAGATGCATCGGTAGACCATCAGGGTCCTTGACCCGTTTGAACCGAATTTCGGTACGGGAAAGCCGCCTTTCCACCTTTTCGGTTACTCGCCTTGATGTCGAGTCTCCCAGTATATGCGTCTCTACGCCTCTTTGGGCTAATCCGGCCATGACCTTTATGGCACTTTCCGCTCTGATATGGGATGCAACGATGCGGAGGCGTGCGCTGTCGCTGATCTGATTCAGGAATCGTATTATCGGGTGAGGGCCCATGCGTGGCCAGAAGTACATAGCGGTTTCTCCGTTTTTGATTTCCCGGTTTGCCTCGGCCGAGAATCGATAAAGTGGTCCCGGCGGTGTTCGATGCAATCGGCGGGCATGTTTTACCAATTGCGCAACCAGGAGCGGATCCGTTATTCCGACGAGCACGTTATGGCCCCGGTCCTGATCGCCTATCTCTCTCAAGATATCCCGTTCCTCATGAGGCATGTTTCCCGAGGGATTGAAAGATCCGACGAAAGCAATCGGGGTGGGGTGGGAAAAGCAGTAGAGTTTCTCGTGCAACTGCGGCTTCCATGATTTTCCGCGCGGTGCGGGTATTCCCGGCAGAGTAATCACACGCATCCTGTTTTCCAGGCCATCATGTCCGGACAGCAACGCAATGACGGCATCATTAGCTTCAGGGACACGCGGTTTGCCAGCCAGGGTCACCGTGACATTGACTCCGCGCTTGTGGGCCTGAACAATGGCCTGGGCCAATCTTACGTCGCGAAAATAGTAGGTCACCCAATCGATTGATCCTCCTGGCGGGACTGCCGCGATGTGCTGTGCCAGAATATCGCGCAGGTAACCGGCCGGCTGGTCGGGTCCACCGAAATATATCTCGAAGGAAGACGAATTTCCTACAACTGATTCGACAGGCATTGATCCCTTTGGGTGTCCATGGAGAAATCATTGGAGGGATGGTAATGCGGGCTTGGTTGGGCTCCAGCCCGCGCCTGAGCTTCGAGCAATGATACATAGAGAGGCAGCACGTCCGGTCCGGCAGGATGCAGCATTTCCTTGATAAAGCGTTCCCGGTTATGCTCCACGTAGAACGCGCCATCGCTGCCTGAAACAAGGCTCTTGATTCTGCGGTATACGTCGTCGCGGCATTTCAATTCTGTCTCAGGCATATAATGGGCCAATGCAGAGCGGCCGGCGTGAAGGTAATCCGCCGCCAGCACGGGTTTTTTGGCCTTGACCGCTTCGAATACTACCGAGGTGGCCAGGTCGATGATGAGGTCGGCCCAATTCATGAGATGAATAGAATGAATATCGTCTGCTGCGATGCTCACGTTTCGCAGGCGGCGCACTGCGGCGTTTCCGGTAAGGGATTGCCGCCATCCGCCGCGTGTATGTGGCTTGATCACAAGCATGGTGTCAGGGAAGGCAGCAATCAGGCATACCACCTCAGTGACTTCTTCCCAGAATATCGTGAAGTCGTTTTTTCGTAAAAACATCACGACCCTGAACTGCCTGCCTGAGCGGCTGAGCGGGGAGGCAGGCGCGAATGTGGCCAATTTGGCCAACCATTCATCGCAGTAGCGCGGCGAGCCCAGCACCGCTATGGACCGATCGTCAAGAAACGGCCGAAAACGCCTTGCGCATAGATCATTGGGTACGACCAGCTTATCAAATATGCATGCGGCGGAAAAAGAAGCATCAGGAGCAAGATTCCACTCCCGATGCCTTATCAGCTGAGTCGAATGCGGGCTATCCCCATGCGGCAATGACACGGTACCCAGCCCCATGGCGTGTGCTCTGGACACGACCTGTTCAATCCACTCGATGCAGATGGGCGAGTTTTTCGTCAGCCAGTCAAATACCACGACGCCTTTGTCGCCTTCCTTGAAGCTTCTTTGCAGTATGCGGTCGGCGGTGCTCCGCCACACGGTTTCCCGCCGTTCGGCGTCGTAGAACCGGGTCGCCATGCGAACCAGCGGACCGATGAAAAGACGCTGCAAGCTGGTGGCCAGCAGAATTGTTTGCAGCCGCCATCTCAAGAATTCACGCGCTGGAATCAGATCCCGAATATGGGCAATCCGCACCCCATCCAGCTTTTTGAGAAATTCGATGCGGTAATCGCTAAGAAGCCTATGCTTGCCGATCAATACGATATCGCAACTATGCCCGGTCTCGATCCACTTGGAGATGACCGGCGTGATATGATCTATGTCGTTGTAGTGACGTAGAAAAAAAAGCGCTTTCATGGAAAGGTTCATCTATTTGCCATCCGGTTGCTCACAGTTTTTGCCGAGACCATTCAGCAGTTGCCCGGCGTGAAACGGAGGGTTGCTGGAAGCAGGCCAAGCGCAACGATGGAAATCGCCTGTCCGGCAATGCCTTTCATACAGCATGCGGAATTGACGGAAGCGGGATATCGCTGGCGTGCTGGCCGCGCGCCGCAGACCGTCGTGCCCCATCTCGCTTTATTGGGTAAGGCATCATCCGCATAGGGAAAATTGTTGCAGGAACATTTCGGGATTCAGTTCGGCACCCAACTCCTCCGCCTTGTCTTGCCCATGCATTGGACGAAGAAGGGTTTTGAACCTCTATCGTCTGCAATATTTCTCATTGCTTCCGTATGTCTCCAGAGGAGAAGGCAGGGCTTCATCTTAAATCCACCCTGTAGCGAACTCACCATACAGATGAACGTCGAATACCGCGGAAAGTCTTTGTGGCTCATAGCTCTATACTGGAAATGAGTGGTCAGATGCCGGATTCAGGTTCATATCATGAGGAATAGGTGTGGCTTTCCACCCGGCGGTCAATATAGTAGTGCCGGACAGGCTTCAGCTCGTCGTCGAGTTCATACACCAATGGGCGGCCGGTAGCAATGGACAAGGTCATCAGATGGATGGCGGAAAAACCGTCCAGCTCCATCATCAGCGTGCGTAGAACATGCTGGTGAGAGACGATGAGAAGCCGCTTTCCATCCCGGATCTCAGGCAGGATCGCTTTCTTCCAGTAAGGCACCACTCTCAGGAGTGTCTGGTTCATGCTTTCGGAAAGCGGCAATTCTTTCCTGTCGATCTCCGAATAACGTGATTGATTTCCGGGAAAACGCGAATCAGTGGGGTCGAGCGGAGGGGGGCAGCCATTAAAGCTCAATTGAGTGCCGATAATCGACCAGATGCCGAATTTCCTTACCGCGCTCAATCGGCTTATTCCTTCGAGCGCGCCATAGTGACGTTCGTTCAGATGCCAATTCTGCCTTACTTCCATTTCGCCGGCCTGCATCGTCGACAATACGATACGCAGGGTTTCCTTGGCGCGTCTGAGTTCGGAAGTAAAACACAGATCGAAGCGATATCCTGCCTCCTTGAGCAGAAGGCCGGCGTGCGTCGCTTCCTGTTCGCCCCGCTGGCTTAACGCTACATCATTCCAGCCGGTAAAATTCTTATCCCGGTTCGAAGTGCTTTCCCCGTGCCGTAACAGGACAAGTTGAATCATCTATTGTTCCGCCGGAGAATATCCAGTTGTAAACTGTCGAATTTCCACGGCTGACATGCCCGAGGATTTATTTGTGGAACAAATCATAGCGAGGCGTTGCGAAAAAGCCAGCTCATTCAGATAAATATCGGCGCATTGGCCCTCCGGGAACGGAGGTGCTCCGATGACCCCGGCATTCGTGTGTTTTTGGCATCAGGCGCGGCGACCGCAGTCTTCATTCTCGAGATTCCTCTCTTCTCCTTGTGACGCCTGGCGCTTCGCCTGGCTCATGCCCAGCAGGAAATAATGCGATCAATGATATGGTGGTTTGCTTCGGCGTCTGCTCCGTTTGGCCGGCTGAAGTCGGGCGGCCCGGGCCAGCCGGCATCTACATATTCCCCGCCATTAAAATGCCGCGGCGCAGCGTAACGGGGGATGACATGGAAGTGCACATCGGGATCAACCATCATCAGCATCAGGTAATTCAATTTGTCATAATCGAATGCTTTTGCCAAGGCAGGCTCCAGCTGTGCTGTGACTTCATGCAATTCGTTAAAGCTTGCTTTGCCGAGCTGGGAAAACGCATGGGCCGGTTCATGCGCCGCCAGGATTACCGAGCCAAGCGTTACCTGGACAGGGCGCAGCATGACACTCCAATATCGATATCTGTGAATGATAGTCTGAGGCGCGCCGAACTTTCGCATCGTTGCGTTAAAAATCAGCGTATCTCCATCTGATTTAACACTCATCCAGAACTCCGTGAGATTTTGCGCTCATCAATTTTTATGATCGTGGGCCTGTTTTTCCATTATTGCTTGTGCTCGGAGCCGCTTTTCCATTTGAGCTTTTTTCGTTGGGCGGATTCGATTTCCAGAATTTCCTGTTCCTTGTATCTCAGCGCCTTGTGAACATTCCGCAGGTCGCGCGCCAGCTTTCGCAATCCGTCGGGCTCCAGCGAGGCTGAGTGGTCGGTTCCCTTCCAGGTGCGATCGAGGGTGAAATGCCTCTCGACGATCTGCGCGCCCAACGTATAAGCAGCAACGTCAATACAAATTCCATTGTGATGGCCGGAAAATCCGATTCCGCCGATGCTGGACTGGTAGCTCTTGATCAGCCTCCGGATTTCCAGCAGGCAAACATCCTCTGGAGGAACAGGGTAGCCGGAGGTGCACGAGTACAGAATCAGGCTCCTGGCGCGGCCTTTCTCCTCGAACAGGGCCACAATGGCATTTTCTTCCTGGTTGGTCGTCATTCCCACGGAAATATGGACTTCGCCGGCGTAATGATCGCAAACATAGTTCAAAAGATCGAAGTTGGTGTTGGTTGCGGATGGAATTTTCAGGTAGGCGGGCTCCAGTGACAAAATTTCCCTTGCCGCCGTAATATCCCAGACCGAGCAGCCATAGCCAATCCCCATTTCATCGCAATAGCGCTTGAGTTCCCGATGCTGCTCAAGATTAAACTCCAGGATTTCCCGGTGCTCGCCGTAGGTCTTGCCGTAGGAATGCATGGGGTTGGGGTGAGGGGATTCGTATTCCTGGTGGGTGAGGAGCTCATTGACGGTCCGCTTCTGAAACTTGACGATGTCCACGTCGCAAAACTCCTTCGCCATCCTGATGAATGTCTTGGCAATTTCAAAATCACCTTTGTGATTGCATCCCACTTCGGCGACGACAACAGGTTTTTGGTAACGTAAACTCATAATGCTGTCCATCCTCCATCAATAACAAGATTCGCCCCCGTCATGTAACTGGAGGCATCCGAGACTAGAAAAATGACTGCTCCCTGGTATTCATTTTTTTTCGACATTCGCCCCAGGATAGTCCGGGACGAGTAATTTTGAACAAATTCCTCATCATGCTGATTCCGGACACCGCTGGGGGTGAGCAGGTTGACCCGGATGGATGTATTCATGTAATAGGCCGCCAGGAATTTCGTCAATCCGAGAAGGCCGGATTTGCAGGCGGAATAAACAGCGGGCTTGTAGGTCTGGCGTTCCTGGCCCGCTTTCCGGTAGATACGCTGATCGGGTCCCACCAGTCCGTAGTTGGATCCCAGAAAAACAATGGATCCTTTTCCGGCTTTTTCCATTACTCTGCATGTCGCCTGCGAGAGCAGAAAGGCGCCGGTCAGGTTGACGTCGATGGATGACCGCCAGAGCTCCAGCGGGAATTCGGTGAATCTTGAAAAGCCGGCGGTATCGGAAGATCCTTCAAATTTCGGATCAATGGCGGCGCTATGGATGACGGCGTCGATCCGTCCGAACTGCATTTCGCATAGCTCGGCAATGGATCGGCAGGAATTCGCATCGGTTACGTCCAGGATCTGGATCAACGTTCTTTTGAGTGGATGGAGGGAGGTGATTTCACTCGACAGCGATTCGAGCTGTTTCCTGTTCACGTCCCCCAGCACAAGGTGTGCCCCTGCCGATGCGGCTGCAAGTGCAAATTCCCTGCCTAGAAGGCCGGCAGCGCCACTGATGAGCACGACACGGCCCGTGAGGTCAAAGGGAGTGCCTTGGTAGGCTTGGCTCATATGCGTATCACCTGGCTGGTTTCGATGGATTTTTTTGCCGCCAGAGCAGTTACAAGCGTATCGATGCCATCCTGCAAAGTAACCCGCGGAGCAGATTCTCCGGAGAGATTCTCGAGAAACTCCCGCATCATCGATATGAACAACTCGTTCCGGTCCCAGGTCGGAGGCAGTTTCATCTCGTCCAGGATCTGTCCATCCTGCTTCAGGGTGGTAGCGCGGGTGTAATAATCCCAGTCGACGAGCGCTTTTTCGGCGACTATGCTCATGCGCCGGACAGGCGGCTTTCTCCAGTAATCCATCCGGAGTTGAATACCGACCCCCTGCCGGGTTTCAAAAGTAATGAGCGCCGTATCCTCCGCCGTGATTTCAAGCGAAGTTCGATGGCCCCCGATCGCATAGACGCTTTCAGGTTTTCCAAAAAGCCACTGCAGATAATCCAGCTCATGGATAAGCGTCAGAATGACACCCCCGCCCTGATCGGCCAGCGCGGCGTAGCTCTGCCGATAGTCCTCCCATGGGTGCCAGCCAGGGAGGTATTCTCCCAGATCCACCTGCACCGAGTAGATCTTCCCAAGTCTATTCTGGTTGATCCATTCACCTATTTTCATCAACCCCGGATGCATGCGGAGCTGGCATCCCACCAGAACCTTTGGTCCGCCGGGTATTAGGCGGGCGTTGAGTTCGGCCAGGCACTGCTCCACGTGAGCGACAGGTTTTTCGACATAAACATGGGCGCCGGCGTCGAGGGCTTTGACGAGTGTTTCCAAATGCAGCGATGTCGGATTGGCCACCACTACGAGATCAAATTTTTGGGCAAGGGCAAGATCCAGATCATGGAAAACAGCGAGTTCTCTTGCAGCAATTTTTCCGGGAGGAGAATGATTCCGGGTTCTTACCACGCCGAGCTCACGAACCCCGAGGGCATGCAGATTATTGACATGCCGGACTCCAATTGATCCCAGGCCTACCACCAGCGCTTTCACGGGTTGCCGCCTCGCTTTGTCAGTATCCATTCCGCCAGCTGAAATGAAGATTCGTCATCGATATCGATGGCCTCCGTGCTGTCGATGGGCAGGGGTAAAACACGTGTTCCGGTAAGCGAATTGTTTTCCAGAATGGTTCGGGTACGAATCAGGTCCAGATAGCCCGTTTGCCAGAAAACCCTCGGCAGGTTCTGCCGGGGTTCGTTGTATGGCTCCCGGATGCCAGGAATGGTCAATAGTGGCCGCATGAACCCATCCTCTTCCATGCGCCACATTTTGTACGGATTTTGCTCGGGCTCGACGACACCTCGAACCGAGTCGGCCTCAGGATTTCTTTTCAGCAATTCCACTGCTTCTTCAATCTTGGATACGCTTCGACAGGGAGAAGTGGGGCGAAGCTGCAGGACAGCATCGGGGAATGGAAGAGCGTTTTGCAACAGCCAATCCAGGAAATGTTGAAAAACCGGCAAATCCCGCGTGTCATCCTGGGCCAGCTCGCGCGGTCTCAAAAAAGGGATTTCGGCACCGGCATTCTTCGCGATATCGGCAATGCGCTCGGAATCGGTGCTGACAAAAGTCCTCTGAATGGACGGGCATTCAAGCGAAACTTCAATGGAATGCACAATGAGGGGTATTCCCCGCAACAGGCGAATATTTTTATGGGGAACGCCTTTCGAGCCTCCACGCGCCGGGATAAGGGAATAGATCAGCATTGCCGCGCCCAACGATGCCGCATCATGCCCGAAAAAGAACGAATGGCGGGATAAGAGCGCCTTGCCCAGGTTTTTTTCCGGAGCTTACGTCGCGGAGTGTGTTCAATTTTCCGTGAAAGGCACGCCTTGCATGCACGGCGGCAAGGCCTATCTTATTCTCGTGCATATGATTGGCGCCGGTTTGGGTTTTCTGCCGTTCGGGCATGAGTGGAGCATAGGATGAGCGCATGCTTGAGCTAGCGTTCGACGCCGCTAGCCTGATCAGTTTCGGCAGATTCGGTTACGAAGAGATACTTCTGTACGAGCTCGTCCTGATATCTTTCTTTCAGGAACGTTTCGGCTATCGGGATATCCGGCGGAAAATCAACTTCGCACCACAAGTGGTGGGGAATGGCGCACGCATCGACCAGCTCCCTGCCTGCCAGCTCATCGATGACTGACAGATACCAGGATTTCAGTCTGGCCTGATCCCGCAATGCCTCTTCGACCGCGCTGCGGAACAGTTGAGGCCCATGCTCGCGGAATGCGAGCAGGCCGATAGATTCGCAATCGACTTGATCGTGCCTTAAATTCTTGCTGACATGCTTGACCCATCCTCGCGCATCCAACTGGACCTTCATGTCGTCCTCGTCGTAGACGGGTTTATAACTCATACTGAGAGTAATGGGTGCGGAGCGGAAGCTCAACAGCTGCCTTGGCACCTCCTCATCGAATACCGTGTCTCCATTCAAGAGCAGAAACTCACTGCTCATGACGGATCGCGCAAGCCAGCAGCTCGCCAGATTATCCGAAACTTCGAAGAAGGGATTGAAGATGGTATCGATGCGCGCGCGGTTGGCGTAGCGCCGGCGCAGCAGCGCTTCAACCGAAACGGACTGAAAGCCGGTAACGATGGTGAAATGCTCGATCCCTACCGCGAGCAAGGTATCGATCTGCCATTCTATAATGGTCTTGCCTGAGATGGGTAAGAGGCATTTCGGGATATTCTCGGTTAAAGACTGCAATCGCTTGCCGCGGCCAGCGCTAAGGATGATAGCTTTGATAGCGGTTTCCTCTCGTCTCGTGCTTCATTCCGTGGGTTGCGTTCGCATTCAATCAGTGGCACCTGTCCGACTCCACGCAAGCAGAAGTGGCGGCGTGGGGATAAAGGATTGAATGGGATTCAAGGCAGCACAATTTGTTCAATAGCCTCTTTTGTCTCTACAAGATAACCCATCCATGGAATTTTGCCAGTAAAATAGCGGGGGGATCATAAATTCTTTTCGTGATTACATCAAGGAAAAGCTGAACAAATCCTCGCCGGACGCATCCAGGCCCTGTTCAACTTTTCCTGACATTGCCCTCGTTTTTGGAGAATATCGTGTGCAAGATTGACGAGTGGCAGAATACTAATGAGTGGTGGAGTACTATAATGAGATCGGTCTCCACCCTTTTTGTTACGGTAAGCCGCCCGGCCGGATCGAGTGTCTCAGGCAAGGGAAAAACGCTTTTTGCGGCAGGCCTCATGGGACAGGAGTTTTTAATTTAAGGAAGCGCTGAATAAATCTCCGCTGGCGCGACGGCGGCTTTGCGGGATGGGATGCGCGAAAGGCGACGACGCGAATGGTTGATCCCCTTCGCTAGGAGCCTGACAAGGCAGACCACCCGCAAAACCCCGCCCCATAAGAGTTGCGGTAAAATCGGGCTCTCATGGCGTTGCGCTCCTTGGCATCGTAGTCCCGGCTACGACCTGCGTCGCGCGCCTTATGATCATCCCGATTTTACCAGCAACGCGCTCAGCGAGGATTTATTCAGCGCTTCCTTAAGAGTCGATGCTCATTTGCAGCCAGATCCAGAAATGGCTCTGATGATGTGATTTGGGCATCTTGCAGCAACTTTTCAAGCTTCGATGGATCGAGGGCATATCATGGCAGGTGATGAACAAATTTCCGTGCGTGAAAAAGGTGAAACCGCAAAGGTGCTGACAATCGAGCCGGGCACCGATCTATCGGCGCCGGAGCTGCGGCGCATGGCCATCGAGACGCTGGAGGATGGTGGTGTCATTTATCTGCCCAGAAGCGGATTCGAGCTATCCGAGCGGGAGCGGGAGCTGGTGTCGGACACCGCGAAGATCCTGAGCCGGGAGCCCGATGTCGAAGACGGGCGTCCGACGATCATTTTCGACCCGGCGCGGGGCCGCATCAAGAAATACCATTATGCGCAGGTGCGCGGGAAGATGATGCGGGCCCAGGTCAAAGACACAGCACGTCCTGATATCCAGGCCATGATGTCCCGCTACGGCGAATGGGCCGAGAGTGTCATCCTCCAGTTATTTCCCAGTTATCAGGATAAGCTGGATCGCAAACGAGTCACTTATCGGCCTTTTGCGCGCAGCAATACCCAGTCGCTCCATATCGATTCCAGCTATGGATATCCCACGCAGGGACGCGCGATGCTGCGCATATTCTCCAATATCCATCCCGTCAGCCGGCCGCGTGTCTGGCAGCTTGGCGAACCATTCGAGCCCTTCGTGCGCCGCTTTCTGCCTTCCGTGCGCCTCAGCAAGCCAAGCTGGCTTTCCTCCATTCTGGTCAGGCTGGGCATCGTGGATGGCACCAAGACCAAGTATGATCAGTACATCGCGGCGCTAAGGGCCCTCGGCATGCGCGACAAGGAGTACCAGCGCACGGCGCCGCATAAGGTTGTCGAGTTCCCGCCCGGTTCGAGCTGGATTGCCATCACCGATCTGGTGTTGCATGGCGCGATGTCAGGGCAGCACAGCCTGGATCAGACATTCTACCTGCCGGTGGAAGCCATGAACGATCCGTCGCATTCGTCGCTGCGCATTCTGGAGAGGCTGACCGGCGAGGCTCTGGTTTGACCGGGTAAAGCCGGTAAACCGTATCATCCTGTCACGGCCCTGACATTCCGCACCGCTGCGGCATGCGAGCTGAATGACGGAATTCTCCCCGCTCCCTCCCGGAACAAACTCCGGCAGCGAAGAGTGGCGATCAAATCTGCCATTCAACAGCTACGATGGATTATGCCGCGATACCCCTTTGCGGTGCGGTAGTAAATCCATCGCAGCGGCTTATCCTCGCGCAATACCAGATGGCTTTGCACCGGTGCGGGCCGATCGAGCATTTGCGCGATATCGTTGCCCCATCGGTCGCATTCAAGATCTATCTCCTTGTTCCCGATCAATATGATCGGCCGGGTGACGGGGGGTTCCGATGGATACCAGAATTGATACATGGCGCCGCTGTCGCCAAACATATTGCGCGAGCGAATGTCCATCCCGCCCTTTCGGTCATAGAAGGTCAGGCTGCTTGCAATCGGCCATTTGCTCATGCCTACTACCAGCGGTTTCTGTCCAGACTGGCGGTATACCTCTTTGACAATTTTTTTAACCTCGTCCGTTGCTTCACGCCAGAAATAGTGCTGTTTCATGAACACCGGATAGGGGATGCCGGGTATTCCCAGCACTACATAATGAAGGGCGAATGCATAGGCCAATACGCAAATGGCAATGGTCGGCTTCCATGCAGGCAGTAAACGGCTTGTTGCACTGCTGACGCTGCCTGTTGATGATTTCATCATCCAGGCTATCGATGGCAGTACGGCAAGCCATAGCGGCGCGGTCCAATGGAAGCGCAAGGAATCGAACATGCTGAGTACAAAAAAAACCGCCAGCGGCACCCCGGTGAATATTCTTACGAACAGGCGGCGCCTGCGCGCCAACTCGCTGTCATCGTTACCGGCCTCTGACAGCAAGGCCGATGCGGCGGCGAGCAAACCCACGGGAGTCAGCAGTAACAGCAGGTTTGCGAATAGCAGGTGTGTCGAGAACTGATCGTCGCCGACTCCCTTGATCCGCGATGACTGGAACGTGATCGACGCCCACTGGTGCTCCATGTTCCAGATGATGACCGGCGAGAACAGCAACAGGGCAAGCCCCGCTGCCAGATAGGGGTGAGGCCGGCGAAGCCAGCGCCGGGCCTTCGGATCCAGTATGACGAACAAAAGCGCTGCGAGTCCCAGCAGGCCCAGCGTGTACTTGGACAGGATACCCAGGCCGAACGCGATTCCCATCCCCAGCCAGGCCGAGCTGCGATCTGCTATCAACGCTCGTTCCATATAATAGAGAGTGGCGGCCCAGGCAGCGATCAGCGGTGCATCTGCTGTCATCAGCAGGCCGGTAGCGAAGCTGAACGGCAATATCGCCAGCAGCAGCACAGTACGCATTCCGGTGGGTTTGTCATACAGGTTCCGCGCCAGAGCGTAAAGATATCCCATCGTCACCAGGCCGCTGAGGAACGCGCCGATGCGTACGCCGAATTCGGTATTGCCAAAGACCGCTGTACCCAGCCAGATCAGCCATGCAACCATGGGAGGATGGTCATAAAAACTCCAATCCATGTGCTGGGCGTAGTTCCAGTAATAGGCCTCGTCCGGGATCAATTGCCCTGCGCCCATATAGATCAGGCGCAGCAGCACGACAAAGGCCACGATTCCCAGCGAGGCGAGCCGCCATCGCGCCTCCGGGGCGAGCGCGTTCAGTTCGGGCCGGGAAACGTAGAAGACGTATCCCAGATAGCTGATCGCCGTGGACACGGCAATGGCCGGGAGAATGGCAAGAAAGGGGGATAACTGCCAATCATAGACCAGCAAGGCTAGAATTCCACCGCGCGTCAGCAAGGCAATGGCGCCGACCATCAACAGGCGGGCGAATTGGCGTGGCCCCGATGGACCGGGGCGCTGCAGGAGCGGATATTTTGCTTTAAGCGCATGATTCAGCGTGGCGGCAGCAAAAAAGCTCGCCATATGCGCCAGCGCGATTCCGGCTCCAGCGCTCATGAATAGCTGGAATAACACTGTGTCGGCAATCACACCGAACCATCCGGTCATTAAAAATCGGTTGTCCGTACCGGGCGCCGCAGAACCGCCAGCCGGCATCGCTAACCGCTGCAAGCCGCTGCGTGGATGGGAAAACGATGATTTGGAGGCAATTGGCACCGGATTGCGAAAACAGATTGGCACTTTTGCCACTTTAAGTTTTCCCTGTCCCGCCTTCGGCCACGCAGGCAGCATCCGGTGTCCCCGTGCATGCACGGCAATGGTCGACGCCAGTTCGCGGCGAAAAGCGAAAAATCCGGAAGGTACGCCATCGGCATCGTCGATGAAGCCTGTGATCCAGGCGTTGATAGGCGCCAGCCATTGCAGATGCGCCGGTCCACCCTCGATACGGTTACCTGCGGCACTGCGGCTGCCTACGGCGACATCGTAATTGCCGTCCAGCACCGGCCCGGCAATTGCGGGCAGTTGCTCTGGCGGACAGGCCAGGCTGGCATCCATTACCACGATGACATCGCTTCGGGCCACTGCCGCGCCAGCCAGAATCGAATCTGCCAGGTCGGGCATGGACGTGGATTCGACGAGCTGGATATTCTCCTGCCCTCGCCATCTGCCCATATTTTCAGAGGCGTTATCCAGGGGGCAGCCGACAAGAATCACTTCAAAGGTACCTTGCGGTACATCCGGTAAATCCAGTGTGCTCAGGGAAGTCAGTAATGAATCGATGCGGGCGGCATCATCGAGCGCAGGAATGACTACAGAAAATTTTATCAAAGATGATTCCTGAAAGTTTGTTGCTTGGATGTGTTCGGATCTGGTTAAAATCCGGTCAAAAGTTCACATAAACTTGATTAAAAGCTAACGTAAAAATCAAGTCATCCGATTATCATGAATTCCAAACCACGAGTTCAGTATTTTGCTCCTGAACGAGGATGAACCATCAGTCCGAAGTGGGTGCCGATACTGGTGATTCGGCAGCGGCAATGCTGGCTTGGGGTTCACCTTGACGTCGTCGCTCTCTGGTCAAAGAGCATATTGTCGGTTATTCTGGCGCTGCGCGGTGGAAATCTCCAAAAGAGATAATGACAAATTGCATAGCTTTTCGTTGTCACCTGTCTGCTGATGGCTGCCGCACGTATCCGGTATATATCCGTACATGACAGACAGGACATTTGTGCCGTGGATTTTGGAGGATCATGAAGAAGATCGTATTCGATTGGGGTATTGACAGGATTACACGCGAATTGAGCGGAGCGATGTGGACATTTTCCCGCCTGCGTGATGACAGTTCGGCAGCGACATTCGTCCACCGATGCTTCCAGCATGAGATCTGGGACGAGGTCAGGCTCCGGGAACGCATCATAATATGTCTGGCGCTGCCGCTCGCACCACTGGTAACCGTGGCGCTGACAGCAGTGTTCACCGCGGTCAATGGCCCGGCGATAAAGAAGCGGACCGGGAAGGGGATTATCAGGCAAGCTCGGGAGCAGATCGAGGTCGCGCTTCGGTGCGCGATCTTGCCTCCCTGGTATTATATTTTCGAACTTCACGACGATGACAAGCGGCGACATGCTTCGGAATACATGAACCGCTTCGAAATGAAATGTGGGCTCTATCGTTATCTGCGCGATTATAACGGCGGACTTCCCATCCCTGCCGAGCGTACCACCGCCTGCATCAAGGACAAGGCATGCTTCATGTCCCGCTGTCGCAAATTTGGCATTGCGACCGCGCCCATCCTTCTGCGTGCCGCGAATGGAGAGATCATCCCGGCAGACTGGAGCGGGCCCGGTTTGCCGGAAGTCGATCTTTTCGTGAAGCCATTGAATGGCCAGGGCGGCAGAAATATCACCCGCTGGGACTATCTGGGTTCGGGACAATATCGTCGCAACGATGGAAAACTCGCTACCCCGGAAGAGGTGCTGGAAGACTTGCGCCAGGCGTCGGAGCGCAGAGTTTTCCTGGTGCAGCCGCGACTTGTGAATCATAGGGAGATCGCTGATCTTGGCAATGGCACTCTGGCAACGGTCCGGGTGATGAGCTGCCGGAATGAGCAAGGGAATTTCGAAATCACCAATGCGGTTTTTCGCATGGCGCGAAGCAGCGCCGTCGTTGTCGATAACTACCATGCGGGGGGGATCGCAGCCAATGTCGACATTCATACCGGCGAACTGGGAAGGGCAGCCCGCGGAGCCTGGGGATCTACGGTGGACGGGTGGTACGAGCAGCACCCCGAAACGGGCGTGCAGATAGTGCATCGCAGACTCCCACGCTGGCAGGAGCTGCTAGACTTGGTATGTTATGCCCATGGCAGCGCCTTTTCCGATCAGGTGGTGATCGGCTGGGATGTCGCATTGCTCGATAACGGACCATGCCTGATCGAAATCAATAAGGCGCCGGACCTGGACATCATCCAGCGCATTGGCAGCGGTCCGGTGGGGAATGAGCGGCTCGGGAAACTTCTGGCGTTCAACCTGAAACGAACCATCGAGGCCAAGCATCGCTCTCCGGCATGGATGACATGATCGCTATCGGGTAATCATCAGGCAGCACCAACATTCCCTCGTGTCACGGGAGTCACGGGTGTTATGGGGAGTTACGGAATGCCAGCTCAATGTCGGGCCTGATATCCTGAAATTGACAGGCGATCCGGGATTACTTCGGGATTTTCGGGTACAAGGAGGTGTCGGTGGAGGTTGTCAGGCCAGCGGAATCAGATCGGGCACGACATCCACATCTTCCGGGAAAGGATTGTTATCGCCGTGACGCACGCGGCCCACGAACGCCACTTTGTTAAGCCGTGCGCTGTGCAGGTCGATAAGTGCATCGCCTATCATCAGCACCTGATCGGGCGGGAGCCCATGGGTGGCCAAAATATCTGCGATGAGAGTATGCTTTGGCGTCGGTGATCCGCGTACCGCAGTGAAGTAGGCCGCAAGCCCCCGGCGCTGGACGATCATGTTCAGTTCCGGTTCCGGCGTACCGGAAGCGACAAATAGGGGGATTCTCGAGAATTCCTTCCGGATCAATTCGGCAGCGCCCGGCACAGCCTCGCTGGCAATGACCGCTTCCATCACCAGTTCCGAGAAACGCCGGTCCAGCTCCCGTTCTTCTTCGCGGGTCAGCGGCGGCTTCATCAGGATGTGTTTCTGGAAGTAATGAAATTTATCGTAGCGGGACATGCCTCCGTGCAGCCGGTGATAGCGGGCCACCTCAGCCATGACTGTTTCCCCATAGGCCTGATAGAGATTGGCAAAGGCCTGGGTTTTGATATCCCCTGATTCCACCACCACGCCATCGAAATCGAAAATGATGGCTTGCCACTTCCGCGTCTTCATGCCTTGTTGTCCGATGCCAGGGGAGCAGTTTCATCATCCTTGCTGGAGTGATGTATCTTTTGATGAATATCGCGCAAGCAGTCCAGCAGTCCCTGCCCCAGATCCACATGCTCGTTCAGCACCAGTTTGTGGCCGATACGCGGTTGAAACGCATAAGGGGTTATTTCGTAGTGATGTACCGCATTGGCTTCGTCGAAATGGAGATCGACATGCCAGGGCATTATCTCGGAGATCATGGTCATTACTTCCCTGATACGCAGTCTTTCCTGGCCGGTCAAAATAAGATGGCGATTTGCGAACTCGGGCGCCAGTATTTGTACGCTCATGCGTGCCGCATCTTCTACATGGATATACTCTCTGATTGCCTCGCCGGTTCCATGATAAGTTATCGAATGGCGCTCCACCGCTTCATGCAGCATCCGGTAGATGCCATTGCGCGCATCTGCGCGCCGGCCATAAAGCGAGCCGTAGCGCAGGATGCTGTAATCCAGCCCATAGCGTTCATGATAGGTTTCTATAAAGCGCTCCGCTGCCTGTTTGCTTGCGCGATAGAAGGAGCCCGATTCGGAATAGACGTAAATCGTGCTGGCGAAGACGAAGCGCCGAACCCCTGCTATACGGGCAGCCTCCAGCGCATGCATGTTGCCCAGTACGTTGACGGTGGCTGTCGCCAGCGGCTTGTCATGGGCTTCGTCGATATCGGCGATGGCGGCGAAATTGTAGACCGCGTTGGTGCCTTTCGCCGCTTCGACCACCTGGGAAAGATCCATGATGTCGCCAATGATCATTTCCTGGTCGTCGCGCCTGTAGGGAGAAGCAGTGCGATCGAACAAGCGTACCCGATAGCCTGCGATAGACAGGGCGTCGGCCACATGGCTGCCAAGAAAGCCGCTCGCCCCAAACACTATCGCAGTCTCATTAAGCATGGTTTTTAGCCTAAATTCAGTAGCGAACTCACCATATAGGTGAATGCCAAGTATCGTGGGAAGTCTTTGTGGATCATGGCTCTAAACTGGAAATGAGCGGTCAACTGCCGGATTTGGATTTAATCTTCCTTGATCAAACCCGCGCTAACCAGTCCTCGCCGCAGGTTTTCCGCAGCTTCGATTTCCATGCGTTGGCGGGATTCCCTGGCAAGAGAGCCGACATGCGAGGTGAGGATGGCTTTGTCGCATTGGAGCAGCGGACCGTGATAAGGTTCCTGTTCGAATACGTCCAGCGCGGCAGCTCCCAGGCGCCCAGTGTTCAATGCCTCGGCCAAAGCAGCTTCGTCGATGAGTCCTCCTCGGGCCGTATTGACTACGACCGCGCCAGGCTTCATCCGCGAGAAAGCCTCCGCGTTCAGCAAATGGTGTGTCTGCGCATCATAGGTGAGATGAAGGCTGACAACGCTGGCTTCTGCCAGAAGCACCGGCAAAGTGGTCAACTTTACGCCAGGCAATGATTGCTCAACATAGGAATCGTGTGCGACGACCTGCGCGCCGAAAGCCTGGCACAACGCCGCGACCCTCTTGCCGACCCGCCCCAGGCCGACTATGCCCACGGTCTGTGCCGCAAGCAGTCCTCCTTGAATGCGCGGCCATTCGCCAGCCCGCAGCAGGCGATCGATCTCGCAGATGCGCCTTAGTGCTGCCAGTATCATGCACATGGCCAGTTCCGCGACCGCCTGCGCGGGCGCTTCCGGCGTATTGAAGACGCTGATTCCATAGCGCTTCGCCGCTGCGAGATCCACACTGTCAAGGCCGCTTCCGCAACGAGACACGACTTTCAAACCTCTGGCGCCTGCGAATACCCGCTCCGTCAAAGGCTCGATGCCTGCAATCATTCCGACGGTATCGCTGCCCAGCAGCGCGATTGTCTCGTCTTCCGTCAGCTTGCGTCCATGGCTGTTTTTGACGATATGCATTCCTTCCCTCAATAAATGCTTGAGAGGAGGGTTGCCGTCGATGTCGAACGATGAAGTGGAGATGGCGAGGTTGCTCATAGTGATGCCCTTATATGTTGCATATGGCTGCGGCACAGGGTGTCGAGTATGCGTATGTCCAGACCGTAGCCCAGGAATGTAAAGCCCGCATCGATGCTTTGCCGAAGCCGATCCAGGTCCGGCTCGACTATATGGATGCCGCCGGCTTTTTGCAGGCGCCGTCCGGCCTCCCGCACATGTTCTATGGCGGATTGAACCTCGGGATAATCGAGTTCGCCCGGTCGTCCCATGGAGCCCGATAGATCGTAAGGTCCGATAATATATGCATCGATGCCGGGGACCGAAAGAATGGAATCGATTGCGTTTACCGCGTCGATATGTTCGATCATTGCTATGATTACCGCATTGTCGTCCATCCAGTGGCGGTATTGCTGAAATCGGGCGCCATAGCCTTGCGCGCGAGCCAAGCCCACGCCGCGCCGGCCTCGAGGCGGATAATATACAGCCTGTACCGCCGCTTCAGCGTCGGAAGCCTTGTTGACCATGGGAACCATTACGCCTGTGGCGCCAGCGTCCATGACACGTTTGATCTGATCGGGATGATTCGAGGTGAGCCGTACGATAGCAGGGCATCGCAGACTGTCGAGCACCTGGATCAGCATCTGAACCTCGCTCAGTTCCAGAACGCTGTGCTCGGTATCCAGCACCAGCCAGTCGAAACCCGCGGAAGCCATGATCTCTGCGATTGCCGGATGTCCCAGCGTGATCCATGATCCGATGGTCAGTTCATTTGCCGCCAGTCTTGATTTCAATTCCATGGATATCCGAGGTGTCAGCAGGAAAGCGTCATTGCCCGGTCGGGGGGCATCGTTCAGTAAGAAGCCAGCAAGGGATCGGCCATCATCAGCCGGGCTACCTTTTCCAGGTCGGCCTGGGTATCCACTGCTTGAGTACTGAACTGCGTCTCCACCATTTTTATCCGGTACCCATGTTCCAGCAGTCGTAGCATGTCTACCGACTCCAGTTGTTCCAGCGGAGTGGATGGCAATCGCGCAAAATCAGCCAGTGTTTCCCGTCTGAATGGAATGATGCAAACCTGCTTATGGGCTGCGGGGTGGAAAAACTCCTGAGCATTCGATGGGGGGGCGGTCGGGATCGGTTGCCTCGACATGTAGATCGCATCCCCCTTTTGATTCATCACGACCTTGATCGTGTTTGGATCAAGGAACTCAGCTTTGCACTCGATGGTTTTTACCAGGTTGACGCACCCCAGTTGCGGATCGGATTGAAAAGGGGCTACTGCGGCATCGATCATTTTCGGATGTGTCATTGGTTCATCACCCTGCACCATCACGATGAGGTCGGCGTCAGTTCTGGCTACCGCTTCCGCTACCCGATCACTTGCTCTTTCATGGGTGTTGGCCGTCATGATTACCGGCGCACCAAACCCCTGCGCCGCCTTCTGGATTTCCTCATCGCATGTCGCAATATACGTCGCATGGAGAACCTTGCTCATGGCAACCCGTTTGTAGACATGCTCCAGCATGGTTCGGCCCAGCAGCATGGCGAGCGGTTTTCCGGGAAAGCGTGTCGAGCCCATGCGTGCCGGTATCACAGCAATTATTTTCATTTGAGAATCATATCCAGCGTATCGTCGTTACCGAATTCATGCGGCAGTTACCATTGGCCGCGCTCTGCATTACGCGGCGCCCGTTGCAGGCCGTGCAGGCCGACATATTACCACTATACCGCTGTGCTGGGAGCAGGCGAGGCGCGCCTTATGATCATCCCGATGAATCATCCCCGGTTTTTCCGCAACGCGCTCAACGAGAATTTGTTCATTGCTTCCCTAGTAAGCCGGGGTGCTACGATGTACAATCACACGCTTTTTCTGTCATAAATGGCGACCTGATATTGACAGAATGATGGATATGCTGATTTCAGGCAATGATCAAAGGCCAAGAGCCCGGGTATGAAAGCGCTTTTCTTCCTTCGTCATTACAACGACATAGATCATATCACCCCTGTCATATACAAATGGGTCGATGCAGGACATACCTGTGACGTCGTACTGATCGGCAATTCGCGATTTCGTGGGGACTATCGCATCCAGTTTCTGAAGAAACTGAAGGGGGTACGGCTGGATTACATCGGAGACGTGCTGCCGCCATTCGAGTTCTTCATGTGGTTTTTTCAAACGCTGATATTGATCCGGAGTTTGCGCCGTCCTTTCATCGGTCCCGTCATGGTATACCTGGCGGGAATTTTTGATGTCAAGCGGCGCGAGCCAGTCTGGCAGAGTACGGCCCGGCACTTGCTGACAAGAAGTTTTGGCCGCCATGACGAAGGGGTGGTCGTGTTCGACTGGATAGAAAGGAATTCGTCAATTTGCGTCGAATGGGTTTCGATCATGCTGGCCAACGCGCGGGAGATGGGTCTTGGCACGATATCGCTGCCTCATGGAGATAGTCCGCACGCGAGCCAGTTGATCCGGCGCAGGGAACTGCGGCTGGAACCCGACACGACGTTTGCGAACGCGGGCATTTTTGAGAAAGTGGTGGTGCCGAACGAGTTATGCTCCGTGCGGTTTCGTCCTTTCATGGACAATACCAAGCTGATGGTTCTGGGTTCGCCGCGATACTGTGACGAGTGGCTGGAAAAGCTGGCCACGTTCATGCCTCCGTCTCCCCTGGTTCGTTCCGACAGCCAGCTCAAGGTCGTGATGTTTTTGCGGAAGAGCAATTTTTCCACGTTCTGGGAAGAAGTGGGGGAAGTCGTGCGTGTTATCGCCAGCTTTCCTGGAGTGGAGCTCGTGATCAAGCCTCATACTCGTGGCGGCTGGCAACAATCCCTCACAAAGGATATCTCGCTTCGGCGCATGCCTAACGTGAGCGTGGCCGGGAACGTTCATTCGATTTATCTCATGAACTGGGCGGATGTCATAATCGATCTCGCTACTTCGGTCGTATTCGAGGCCGTCAAGGGCGGGAAGCCTGTCATGGCGGGGGATTATCTGCATGCAGGCCGTTCTGCCCTGGCTGAGTTTATGCCGGAGACAGAATTGCGTTGCCGGGATGATGTGTATAAGCATATACAGGGATTTCTCGATCATGGCTGCAATTCTTTCTATATAGAGGAGCACCGCCAGCGTTTCATCAGGGAAATGATCGATGTCGGAGGCAAGGACGTCTTGTCCCGATACGTTGCATTGCTCGAGGAACAGGTGCGACCCAAGTCCGGCGAGGTATCGGTCGATGAGCGGGATATCGTATCGGCTCCCGCATCGGCCTGATGAACCAAGCCGAAGGTTAGCATAGGGGCGCACCGGAGCCTCATGTCGGCTATACCCATTATTGATGCAGTCATTCCCGTATTCAATGCCCCTGCGTTAACCCGCCGGTGCGTTGATTCCGTTGTTGCGCACCTCGGCCGCTCCATAAGATATATCCATATCCAGGATGATGCGTCCGAGGCCGAAACCCGCGAAATGCTCGATCAGCTACCGTATGAGAGCGTACGTATCTTTCACGCGTCGAAAAATCAGGGATTCGGAAAATCGGTAAATGACGCTGTAGCGCGCTCGGATGCGGCCTATGTCCTGATCCTCAATTCGGATACCGTGGCCAGCGAGGATTTCCTGCCGGCGCTGTGTGCCGTATTCTCGGCCGATCCGCAACTTGCTGTCATTATTCCCGCGGGTAACGAATATACCAAATACGAATGGGAAAAATATCGGCGCCTGCCGGGAGGCTACGTGCAAACCCACCGGCTTCGCGGTTATGCGTTCCTGATCAGGAGAAATGTCTTCAGCGAAATCGGGGGGTTCGACTCTCTGTTCGGACGGGGCTATTACGAGGATGTGGATCTCGGCCGCAGGCTCGCCTTGCAAGGCTGGCGGCTCGGCGTATATCCTGAGGCCCGCATAGAACATAAGGGAGGAGGTTCATTTGGCCGCGGTCGCTCATTCAAGGAGCTGGCACGCCATAACCGGAACCTGTATCTTTCCCGTTATCCGGATGCTGGTCGCCACATACTGTTGATTTCGGGTACCTGTTCGCTTACGCAGCTTCCCCCCGAGTTATTGCATGCTGTCGATAATGTGTTCCAGCACGGGGGATATATGGATTGGCTTGCACCGCGGCGCTCATGGCCGCTTCTCTGTCTGCAGATGCGCGCTGGCTCCTTGCCTCTTGTTGACCTCGCAAGATTGTTCATATACAACCAGTATTCCCATAGATGCTTCAGGGAAATCTGGATCTTGCCGGATGCGCCGCGCTTGCTCACCGCCTTGTTTGCATTCTGCGCGCGCGCAAGGGGCGTGAAGATAGTGTCTTGGAAATGGAGTTAAGAGGTACGAAACGAAACTGGATGCGAGGTATGGAATGGATGGTGCAATCCGCGGTATTCGTCTGGAGACGCGATGCGATTAACCATACTGGGATGTACCGGCGGGATTGCGGCTGATCTAAGGACCACCTGCCTGATGCTCGATCATGACATACTTGTGGATGCCGGCACCGGTGTGGGCGACCTGACGATGGAACAGATGCTGCGCATCGACGCCGTGTTTCTCACTCATTCCCATCTCGACCATACGGCGCTTCTGCCCATGCTTGCGGATATGGTGGGACCGCGCCGCGACAAGCCTCTTACTGTTTATGCCTTGCCCGAAACCTGCGCTATTCTGAAACAGGACATGTTCAATTTCAGGCTCTGGCCGGATTACACTTCCTTGCCTACGCTCGCCAATCCTTACCTGGTCTTTCGAACAATCGCTGTCGACTGCACCGTGGACATATCGGGAAGAAGAATTACGCCGCTGCCGGTTCGACATGCCGTGCCAGGCGTGGCCTATCAGTTCGAAGGTCCGAAGGCGAGTTTCGTCTTCAGCGGGGATACAACGTATTACCCCCCATTCTGGCATGCCTTGAGAGCCATTACCAATCTGCGCTACCTGATGATCGAGGCGACATTTCTTGACTGCAATACCGCTGCAGCCAGAGTTGCCGGCCATATGCGCCCAAAACTGCTGGCGCTCGGATTAAAGCATCTGAACAAATCAGTCCACTTTTTAATCACCCATATGGAACCCGGCAATGAAGATGCCACGATGGCGGAAATCCGGAAGGCGGCTGAAGGTTTCCAGGTGGAGAGAGCGGTACGCGGACAAGTATTCGAATTCTAGGGAAGCGCTGAATAAAGCCCCGCCCCATAAGGGTTACGGTAAAATCGGGCGCTCCCGGCTACGACCTTCGTCGCGCGCCTTATGATCATCCTGATTTTACCAGCAACGCGTTCAGCGAGGATTTGTTCAGCGCTTCCCTAGCAGCCTGCCGGCAGGCTGCCAGCAATTCGGTTCACTGGCTCCCTACAGCCATTTTTTCCAGCGAAACAGTGCCAGCATTCCGATGCTGATAGTCAGCATCACGCCCAGCACCGCGAAAAATCCCCAATGCCAGTCAAGCCCGGGCAGGTATCTGAAATTCATGCCATAAAGGCTCGCTATCAGGCCCAAAGGCATGAATATGGTGGTGATGACGGTCAGTACTTTCATTACTGTGCTGATACGATAACTGACGCTCGACATATATATATCAAGCATCCCCGCCGTCAGGTCACGCAGCGACTCGACCGAGTCGATGATATGGATGGTATGGTCATACACATCCCTCATATAAAGCAGGGTATTGCTGGTGATGAGCGGAGAATTCCCCCTTTGCAGCGAATTGATGACTTCTCTTAGCGGCCAGAGTGATTTTCTCAGGAATACGCCTTCGCGCTTGAGGCGATAAATTGAATGCAGGGTGAAAGGTTGAGGACGCTCGATCAATTCCGCTTCCAGTGCTTCGGTTTTTTCATCAATCCGCTCCAGGATGACGAAGTAGCTGTCGACAATCGCATCGATCAAACTGTATATCAGGAAGTCCGCTCCCAGTTTCCTTATTTGCCCCTTGCCCAGATGCAGGCGCTCTCGAACCGAGTCGAATTGAGCGTCATCCCCTTCCAGAAAGGTGAGGACAAAATTTTTTCCCAGCACTAGGCTGACTTGATCCGAATCCAGCGCTTCTTCGGCTACCGTATTTTTATAAGCAAAGGTCTTCAGCACGAGGTAGAGATAATTCCCGTAATCCTCAAGCTTTGGCCGCTGGTTCGTATTGAGTATGTCCTCCAGAACGAGGGGGTGAAGGTTGAAGAGCGCTCCCATTTGCTCAAGTATGGTGATGTCATGCAAGCCATGCAGGTTGACCCAGATGGTTCCCCGCGCTGAGCAGATCTTGTGCGCCAGTTCGGAGGCGGGAACCACCGATTCCCGGATATCGCTTTCGTCATATTCCGTCAGCGTGATGAGGGGTGCGGTCGCCTTGGTCTTGCCGAGATGCACCAGAGTGCCGGGTGGCAATCCCGATTTTCTCGATCTCTTCCGGGAGTGGGCTGCCATCGCCTTACTGGATCCACGTTTCCTTCATGCTTCTGGCTATCCCGCTCACCGGATTGCCGTATACAGGCGTATCCCCGATACTGAGATCGAATCCAAGGCACGCCCATTGCTCTATTTCTGCCGACAGCGCGGTTTGTGTCAACGGGTTACGTTCCAGCCATTCGCTGTCGATGGCTAGTCCGATCTCCCTATCGTCGAGCCGAATTCCAATGTCGGGTAACGGAACATCGCTGCGGCTGCGATAGAACAGCGTGGCGAAACGCAGCGCCAGCAGCAGGGGAATATCATGTGCCTCGACCATGAACTCTTGCGCTTTGCTGCAGGTTCCTCTATGGACGCGCGCGAGCATGCTCATGCGCTGTTGTTCCATCGTGGAAAACCCTGGCATATCTGCGTTACCAAGAATGTATGCGGAGTGTTTATGATAGCCGGAATGGGCCACTGAAATGCCTACTTCGTGGAGGCGTGCCACCCATGAGAGGATTTGAAGCATTTCTTCGGTTTCGTCCGGGTTCACTGTAAGCAATTGCTTTCCCAGCGATAGCGCCAATGCTTCCACGCGCCCGGCCTGGGCAGCATCCACCCGGTAACGCTGCATGAACTGCTTTACTGTGACCTCTCTCATATCTTGCTTATGGAAACGCCCGAGCAAATCGTACAGCACGCCTTGCCGCAGGGCCCCCATGGCTTGCGACATCCTAGGAATACCCAGTTCGGAAAAGGCGGCCGACATGATGGCGAAGCCTCCCACGATTACAGGTGCGCGGTCAGGGCGCAGTCCGGGGATCTCCAGTTTTTTTATCTCTCCTGCCCGGAGCAGGTGTTCGCGAAAATTTTCCAGGCCATCCCTGGTGATGTCTCCATTAATCGCGGCAAGGTCGAAATTGTTCAGTTTGATTATTTCGCCCAGTGCCCGGGCAGTGCCGGATGAGCCGAACGCCTCTTCCCATTGATCCCGGGAAAACTCCGTGGCAATGGTTTGTATTTCACTGCCCGCCGCGAGCTCAGCCCGCTTCATCGCACCGCGCGTAATTTTACCTTCGGGAAAAAATCGCAGACTGTAACTGACGCACCCCATATAAAGGCTTTCCATCTTCACCGGCTTCAAACGACTGCCAATGATGAATTCGGTGGAGCCGCCACCGATATCCATCACCAGCCGATGACTTCCAGAATTAGGCAGGCCATGAGCCACGCCCAGGTAGATAAGCCGCGCCTCTTCGCGCCCGGCGATGATTTCGATGGGGAACCCTATGGCGGCTTCGGCTTTTTTGAGAAAAGTCGTGGCGTTGCGGGCCACGCGCAGTGAATTTGTTCCCACTGCGCGAACTGCGTGAGGCGAAAAGCCCCGCAAACGCTCGCCAAAGCGTTTTAAACAGTCCAGCGCGCGCGCCTGGGAATCCTCGTCCAGCCGCTTGTCCGCGCCAAGACCGGCAGCGAGCCGAACCATTTCACGCAAGCTGTCCAGCGGGTAAAGTTGCTTGCCTTCCACCCTTGCCACCTGCAAACGAAAGCTGTTCGAACCGAGATCTACTGCTGCAAGGGTGGAATATTCAAGCATGATCTTTCTGGCCGACTTTGGAGGTCGTCGCGGCGCTTACCCCCTTACTTCGCGCTCGATCTCTTCAACAGTGACGTGGCGCACATCCCTGCCTTTCACCATGTAGACCACATACTCCGCCATATTTTTTGCATGATCTCCTATACGCTCTATTGCTTTCGCAATAAAGAGTATTTCCAGTGCCGTGGAAATTTTTCGCGGATCTTCCATCATAAAGGTGATGAGCTGCCGCATGATGGAACGGAATTCTTCGTCCACCTGCTCGTCCTGGCGCACGACTTGTGCCGCAGATTCCAGATCCAGTCGCGCGAAGGCATCCAGCGATTTATGCAACATCTCCAGAGCGACATTGGCAACATGCCTGATTTCGACGAAGCGGGGCATATGCATACGATCCGTCGCATAGATCAGCTTTGCCATGCGGGCTATCTTTTCCGCCTCATCGCCGATGCGCTCCAGATCGGTAATCGTTTTAATGACTGTCATGATCATCCGCAAATCACTCGCTGCGGGCTGGCGGCGCGCAATGATCTGACTGCAGATTTCGTCGATGGACACTTCCATCGCATTGACGCGATGATCATCGGTAATGATGCTCTCGATCAGGTTTTCGTTACCGGAAGTAAGCGCTTCAATTGCTTTTTCGATCTGCTCTTCCACAAACCCGCCCATATGCAGCACGCGTGTACGCACAGCCTCGAGATCGGCGTCAAACTGTTTGGATATGTGCTCGCTGCTTATCATCGCGCATCTGCCAATAATGGGTCAAAATAAAAGATAATACATTGCCAGCATGACAATGATGTTGCACTTCCCATCAATTCAGCGGGAAATCGTCTCGACACCTTTATCGGTGCCGAGCAGCAGCACGTCGGCACCACGCTTCGCGAATAACCCGTTCGTCACGATTCCGGTGATTTCGTCGAGGCTTGCTTCCAGTTCTGCCGGATGATGAATCTGCAGCCCGCGCACATCCAGGATGATATTGCCGTTATCCGTGATGAAGCCCTCGCGGAGCGCAGGCTGGCCGCCCAGCCGCATGATCTGGCGTGCAACATGGCTGTGCGCCATCGGAATGACTTCTACCGGCAGGGGAAACTTTCCTAGAATCTGCACAATCTTGTTCTGGTCGGCAACACAAACAAATGTTTTTGCCACCGCCGCGACAATTTTTTCCCGGGTCAGCGCGCCGCCTCCCCCTTTAATCATCTGTAAGTCCCGGTTGATTTCATCCGCGCCGTCGATGTATACGGTAAGCGAGTCTATGTCATTCAGGTCGAATACCCTTATCCCGTGAGCCGCGAGCCGGCTGCTGGTTGCCTCTGAACTTGCTACCGCGCCTTCGATTTTATGCTTGATCCTGGCTAGCGCATCTATGAAATAGTTGGCGGTTGAGCCAGTTCCGACACCGACGATGCAATTCTCGGGAACATACTGAATAGCTGCTTCGGCGGCGGCGCGTTTTTGTTCGTCTTGCGTCATGTCGATAATTATGGGTGGAAAGTAGTGAGAATAATCCTATCCATCGATTTTAACAACGAAGTCGGGTATTTAGACCTCGCTCTGCCATGTTAAAATCACGTTCCGTTTCTGCCAATCCGGTCGGTGCATGAAAAATAATTATCTTGAACGAATACTCACTGCCCAGGTTTATGACGTGGCAAAGGAGAGTCCACTCGAGCTCGCTGCAAACCTGTCCGCACGGATAGGCAACCAGCTGTACCTGAAGCGTGAAGACGTGCAGGAAGTATTCTCATTCAAGGTGCGGGGCGCTTATAACAAGATGGTCAAGCTGGATTCCGCGGTTCTCGAGCGGGGTGTGATAACCGCTTCCGCAGGCAACCATGCGCAAGGGGTTGCTCTTGCTGCGCAGAAGCTGGGCTGCCGGGCAACCATCGTCATGCCTGTTACCACCCCGCAAATCAAAATGCGGGCGGTCGAAGCACGCGGCGCAACAGTGGTAATGCACGGGGACACTTATGATGACGCCTATGCCTTTGCGTTGAAACTGGCGTCGGAAGAGCGCGCAACATTCATTCATCCGTATGATGATCCCGACGTGATCGCGGGTCAGGGGACGATTGGAATGGAGATCTTGCGGCAGCATCCTGGCCCCATTCATGCAATATTTGCGCCCGTAGGGGGTGGGGGGCTCATTTCCGGCATCGCGGCCTACGTAAAAAGGCTTTATCCGGATATCAAGATGATCGGGGTCGAGCCCGTTGATGCGAACTCGATGTTTCAATCATTGCAGAAAGGCCGGCTGGTCAGGCTTCCTCAGGTCGGGTTGTTCGCCGATGGCGTTGCTGTCAAACAGGTGGGCGCAGAACCGCTGCGTTTGTGCCGTGAACTGGTCGATGAGATCATACTGGTCGATACAGACACGATCTGCGCGGCGATAAAAGACGTATTCGAGGATACACGCGCCATTCTGGAACCGTCTGGCGCCCTGTCTGTGGCCGGTGCGAAAATCTATGCCAGGCGAGAGAATATACGCGGCAAAAACTTTATTGCTGTTGCTTCAGGCGCCAATATGAATTTTGACCGGCTGCGCCACGTATCCGAACGAGCAGAACTGGGCGAGCAGCGGGAAGCGGTAATGGCGGTAACCATTCCCGAAGAGCCAGGCAGCTTCAAGAAATTTTGTTCGATGCTCGGAACAAAAAGCATCACGGAATTCAATTATCGTTATGCCGATCCGAAAGAGGCGCATGTATTTGTGGCCGTATCCGTCCGCGATCGGGACGAAGCGACCGCGCTGATTCATGGCCTGCAGCAAAGCGGTCTGCAGACGGTGGATCTGAGCGACAACGAAATGGCAAAACTTCATATACGCCACCTCGTCGGCGGGCGCGCGCGCGAGGTCAAGAACGAGCTCCTTTATCGCTTCGAATTCCCGGACCGGCCGGGGGCGCTGATGAAATTCCTCAACAGCATGAGCCATCACTGGAATATCAGTTTGTTCCACTACCGGAATCACGGCGCCGATTACGGCCGGGTACTGGTCGGCATGGAAGTTCCTCCGGAAGAGAAGGCCGAGTTCGATGAATTTCTCCACAAGCTCGATAACCATTATTGGGATGAGACCAAGAATCCCGCTTATAAATTATTCCTGGGATGAAATTGGATTAGTGGTTTCTTGCCATCCAAGAATGATAGATTCAAATGAAAGGTTACCAATGGAACGTATCTGCAGGCGGGCAAAAGCGATCATATCTAACGCCGGAACGGTCATTCTGATGGCGGTGCTGAATCCGGACGACGTATATGCCAGTAATCTAAGGAATCTATGGAAAGAAAGCGGAATGGAGGTTGGCGGCTGGATCAATGGAGGAATTACCTATAACGCTAACAATCCGGCCGATGGCTTTAATGGGACTGTCACCTTTGCCGACCGCGCCAACAGATTTCAGTTGAATCAATTCAATGTATTTATCCAGCGTGCGGTGCCTTCCGAAGGATCCGAGTGGGATATCGGCGGGAGATTCGATTTTCTGTTCGGGACTGATGCGATTTATGCCCAGGCATTTGGTATTTCCGCATTTGACGAAAATACCGGACAGCCTTCCCAAAGGGGCAACTGGGATCTTAACCTGTGCTGTAAGTCGACCAGGACCTATGGCATCGCGCTTCCACAGGCTTATCTTGAAGCCTATGTGCCTGTTGGCAACGGACTCAACGTCAAGGTGGGCCATTTTTATACCCCCCTGGGCTATGAGACGGTTCCCGCGCCCGATAACTTCTTTTATACACGCGCCTATATCCTGAATAGCGGCGAGCCGTTTACTCATACCGGTTTGCTCGGAAATTACACTGTCAACTCGAATTGGTCCGTTTTGGCCGCTGCCACCACCGGGAGCGCAACTGGTGGGTGGGATGGCGGTTTCGACAAGCAACTGAGGAATTGGGGAGGATTGGCCAGCATCATCTGGACCAGCGACGATAAAAGAACCTCGTTGAACATAGGGGGTACTTACGGCGAAACCGCGACCAATGAGCCGTGGATCATGTACAGCACCGTGCTGCAGCATAGGATTACCCCGAAAACCCATTTCGTCCTGCACCATACTCATGGCTGGGCCAGCAAGATTTTTTTCGAGGACGGAATCAGGAATGCGGAATGGTATAGCATCAATTCGCATTTGACCTATGATCTCTTGAAGGATTTGTCCATCGGCATTCGTCTCGAGCGCTTCCATGACCGGAATGGCTGGCGCGTCTTTTCTCCCTACCGAATATTGTCGGCGCTCAATAACAAGGGTGTCAGTTTCGCCGGCGATCCGGATCATCTTGTCAGCGCTCCTGCGAATTATTACGAGATTACGCTGGGAATGAACTGGAAACCTGCCAAGAGGCTCAAGATGGACTGGAAGCCGGTGCAGAAGCTCAATATACGTCCCAATATCCGGTATGACAGAGCGGAAGGCATCGATGTCGCATTTCGTCCTTTTGACGGCAAGAAGGATCAGTTCCTGTTTTCGCTGGACGCTACCATTCCATTTTGAAGCAATGAGTGCGAAGCTGGGCATAATGGGCAGGGGCTGTCCTGCCTGTATGGGGGCGAGGTTGTTTGGACAAACTGGAGATGCAGAAGGAATAGCGGCGAATCTGGGTCTTGTCTTTAGCCAGGAACCAGTGCATTACCCGGTTCTCATGCCTGTGGAACTTGAGGAAATGCACGAATGAAGTGGGTGCGGAAACGTGGAGGCGAGCTTGTTCTCGCCGTGGGTAGTTTTTTGCTGGTTATTCTGGGTTCCGGCAGCGTTAATGCAAGCGATATAGGAAATCGTATAGGAAATCTCTTCGAGGAAGGCGGCTTCAAGGTGGGGGGGTGGATAAATGCCGGTGCGACTTATAACCCAGGTAATCCCGGCAACGGCTATAACGGGCCGGTCACTTTCGCAGACCGCGCAAATAGGTTCCAGTTAAATCAATTCAATGTATTTTTGCAGCGCACCGTAGTAACGGAGGGCAAGTCCTGGGACATAGGCGGGCGCTTCGACTTCATGTTCGGCACCGATGCAATTTATACGCAGGCCTTTGGCATTCCTCCCTTTGATGTCAACTCCGGCCAGCCTCTAAAGCGGGGAGACTGGGATCTCAACATATGCTGTAAATCCACTCGCACCTATGGCATCGCGCTTCCGCAGGCGTATGTGGAAGCCTATGTGCCCATTGGCAACGGACTGAACATCAAGGCGGGTCATTTTTATTCGCCTACGGGATACGAGACGGTGGCCGCGCCCGATAATTTTTTCTATACCCATGCCTATTCTTTCATGAATGGCGAGCCGTTTACTCATATCGGCGTGGTGGGGAATTACGCATTGACCGGAAATTGGTCTTTGATGGGAGGGGCGGTCACTGGAAGCAGCACCGGTGGTTGGGATGGCACTTTTGATAGGCAGCTGGGAAACTGGGGTGGCCTGGGAGGTATTACATGGGTCAGCGACGACCGAAGAACTTCAGCCAATATCACGGGAACCTATAGTGCCACGTCCACGCGCAGCCACGAGCCCTGGGGCATGTACAGCCTTGTGCTGCAACACCGGATCACGTCCAGGACGCATCTGGTACTCCATCATGTGCACGGTTATGCAGGTGGCGTCTTATTGAATGGAGCGCCCAAGAATGCGGAATGGTATGGAATCAACACGCATGTTTATTACGATCTGTTGAACGATCTCACCATCGGTATCCGGGGTGAATGGTTCCGCGACAGGGATGGTTTCCGGGTTGTTTCTCCCTTTCGGGTACTCGCCGCGACCGATAACACGGGGGCCAGCTTCGCTGGCAATTTTCCCTTTATCAGTGCGCCTTCCGATTATTATGCGATTACCCTGGGCATGAACTGGAAGCCGGCAAAGCGGCTGAAAATGGATTGGAAACCTGTGCAGAAACTGAATATACGTCCCAATTTTCGTTACGATAGAGCGGATGGAATCGATCAGCCGTTCAGGCCCTTCAATAATCACAAGCATCAATTCCTTTTTTCCTTGGACGCAATTATTCCTTTCTAATCAGAATGAACGGGTTTCTGTGCCCTCCCATCGCCAAAATTTGACCCAAAACCGGGACACCCTGCGTTGATTTTTCCAGCCTATTTTTAAGAATTTGAACGTACGGGCAGTAAAAGTATAATATAATAGGGTGGAACACTTTGTCAAGTTATATATGTTATAACTTTAGATTATTTATAACTGATGGAGAAATAACTAAATTCCATTATTAACGAGCTATCATATTATCAGGTACGACTAGATGCCTGATACCTGGAAAGGCGGATAATCATGGGTGAGCGGCAGAAACAATTGCTCAAGTTACTGCGTAGCGGCAGAAATGGCCTCAGCGTGGAAGAGTTATCGAAAGGACTGGAGATCACACGGAACGCGGTGAGACAGCATCTTTCATCGCTGGAAGCGGCGGGATTGGTTGCCGCAGGATCCACGCGTCCGTCAGGGGGAGGCCGGCCGCAACAATTATATGTACTCACGGAATCGGGCATGGAGATGTCGCCCCGGCAGTATTCATGGCTTGCGCAATTAGTCTTGGCTTCCGTAAGGCAGGAGGAAGGCCTGGAGAATATGGGCAAGCGCATGAACGAGATCGGAGCCAATGTCGCCAGGCAGATAAGAAGCCAATATCCAGGATTGAGCACTCATGAGGAGAAGGTCGAGAAGTTGGCGGAAGTAATGGACCAGCTGGGATATAGTGCGCGAAAGGCAACTTATTCCCAGGGCGAAGCGGTAATAGAAGCGGACAACTGTGTTTTCCACAGCATGGCCAAAAGGGATCAGGAGATTTGCCACCTTGACCGGGGTTTGATGGAAACCTTTACAGATAGCAAGGTCGAGCAAAGCGAATGCATGGCCCGTGGCGGCAATGTTTGCCGCTTCAGGCTTAAGGCAAAAGAGGAATAATCCCGCCGCAGCCAATTTAATCCTGATCTGGATTCCATATCCAGATTTGCGCATAAGATAAAAATTCGTGCATGGACAATCACCTCGGGCACTTTCTTGCACAGAACCGCCGGTGCCAGCAGAATAATCCTCCTCCGGCATTCCCAAGCGCCGATCCCGTTTCCTTCCTTGATTTTTCCCTATTCCCGAATCATCTGTCAATCTCGCTTTCTTGCTTGCATCGAGAGGGGATGATTGTTCATTTCCTGCTGAATACCGCAGATTTTGAAAGCAGAATTTGTCTCGACCGGTATTCCGGAATCTATTTCAGGGGCGAGACACGTTTAGCGCCCGGCTCAGTTCACAAATTTCTCACAATTAACAAAATTTTCACATAAATTTCACATATATTTAATATATACCGTGATACGTTCGTGGACATAATACCATATCAATTGTAGTGTCTTTACCCGAGGGGGGAAAGGGATCATCCTATGGGCACGCAAAAATGCAGGAGCCTTATGACATTTGCCCTCGCGAGTGGCCTGCTGGTTGCGGCAGCCGGCGCAGCCGCCGACACCGATGACAACAGCGTAATGAAGCTGCTGAGGGATAGCGGAATAAAGGTAGGAGGGTGGATCAATGGCGGGGCAACTTTCAATCCCAGCCAGAGCGCGGGGTTCAACGGGCCGGTTACATTCGCTGATCGTTCTAACCGTGCACAGCTAAACCAGTTCAATATATTTGTGCAGCGTGCGGTTGTGGCGGAAGGCAGCACCTGGGATATCGGAGGCCGAATCGATTTCATGTTCGGCTCGGATGCCATATTTACCCAGGCCTACGGTGTCCCTTCCTTTGATGTGAATACCGGCCAGCCTTTGGCGAGAAGCAACTGGGATCTCGATGTGTGCTGCGCTTCAACCCGGTATTATGGCATTGCGTTTCCACAGGCCTACGCGGAGGCTTATGTTCCCGTTGGCAATGGCCTGAATGTCAAGATGGGCCATTTTTATACTCCTATCGGGTACGAATCGGTTCCCGCGCCGGACAACTTCTTCTATACCCATGCCTATACCATGCAATATGGCGAGCCCTTTACGCATACCGGCATATTGGGCAACTACAAGATCAACAAGAACTGGTCTCTCGTAGGGGCTACTACCACGGGTAGCGCGACCGGTGGCTGGGATGGCGGCTTTGACAAACAACTGGGTAACTGGGGCGGAATCGCTGGTATAACCTGGACGAGCGACGACATGGGAAGTTCAATCAATCTCAGCGGTACCTATGGCGAAACTTCCACGCGCAGCACTGAGCCCTGGGGAATGTACAGCTTGGTAATGAAGCACCAGGTTACGCCAAAGACTTTTTTTGTATTCCAGCACGACCACGGTTACGCTAGCGGAGTCTTGCTGAATGGCGTCAATAAAAATGCTCAGTGGTATGGCATCAACACGCATTTATACTATGACCTGACGCCTGAATTATCCGTGGGCATGCGTGCCGAATGGTTTCGGGATCAGGATGGCTTTCGCGTTTTTTCACCCGGGCGTGTCTCAGCGGCCACCAATAACCGGGGGTTCAGTTACGCGCTGGGATCCGGGCAACTCGGCAACAGCACTGCGGTCCCTGCAGATTATTATGCAATCACAGTAGGCATGAACTGGAAAGCGGCAAAGACACTCAAGCTGGACTGGAAACCGGCACAGCAGTTCAACGTTCGTCCGAACGTCCGGTACGATAACGTTGACGCGATGCATGGCGCTACATACCGGCCTTTCGGGGGCCGCAAGGACCAGGTTGTGTTGTCGCTCGATTTTACGTTGCCATTTTAGGTTGAGTTAACCCGCGCCTTTAATTTTGCGCAACAGCTCATTCAACTCTGCCGCAGAGCTTCAATATCATCCTGATATGAGGAATTCCCGCTTCCATGAATTCCTCTCCCCTGATTTCGAAGCCGAACTTTCGATAAAATTCCCTGGCGTGCAACTGTGCATGTAAGGCGACCTGCTGCAGGTGCTGCTTTCTTGCTTCTCCCGCCAGCCGGAGGAGGATCGCTCGCCCCACCCCCTTGCCGCGCCATGCCTTCAGCACCGCCATGCGGCCGATCGTCCCGTTCGCCAACAATCTTCCAGTGCCGATAGCGCCTTCCACCGCATTCGTTGCCAGCACGTGTATGCAATGCGTGTCAAATTCATCCCACTCCAGCTCGGGAGCGACATGCTGTTCCCGGATAAATACGGCTTCACGTACCGCATGCAACGCCATCCTATCGGTGTGCCAGCTGGCAATTCTCAGGTTCCACTGGCTCTGCTGGTGCATGGGAGACCTATTCAAAAGGATGCCGGAGTACGATCGTTTCTTCCCTGTCAGCCCCGGTGGATATCATATCCACCGGCACTTCGCATACCTCTTCTATACGTCTCAGGTAACTTTGCGCGGCTTGAGGCAGTTGCTTGAGATCCCTTACCCCCACGGTACTGCCTGTCCATCCAGGCATTTCCTCGTAAACAGGCTCGCAACCAGCCAACTCTTCCGCACCGAATGGGAGGATGCTGCTGTGCCTTTCTTCCCGGTTATTGCCCATCGATCGATAACCGATACCTAGCCTTAATGTTTCCACTCCATCCAGCACATCCAGCTTGGTAATGCAAAGTCCGGACACACCGTTGATCTGAATGGACCGTTTCAAAGCCGCTGCATCAAACCATCCGCAGCGCCGCGGGCGCCCGGTGGTTGAACCAAATTCATTCCCTCTCTTTGCAAGATGCCTTCCCACTTCATTGTCCAGCTCGGTGGGGAAGGGACCGGCCCCCACGCGGGTAGTATAGGCTTTTGTGATGCCCAGCACGTAATGCAGCATCTGGGGACCTATGCCACTGCCGGTTGTTGCCGCGCCCGCAACACAATTACTCGAGGTGACAAAGGGGTAGGTTCCATGGTCTATGTCCAGCAGCGTTCCCTGCGCACCTTCAAATAGCAGGTTGGTGCCGTTCCTGTTCGCCTCGAAAAGCAGGTGCGGCACATCGGCGACCATGGGCTTGATACGTTCCGCCAATGACAACGTGCTATCCATGGTCTCCTGAAAATCTACTGTGGGTGCCTGAAAGTAATGTTTCAGTACAAAGTTATGGTAGTCCAAGATTTCGCCCAGCTTGGCCGCAAACCGGTCGCGATGAAATAAATCCTGCAGCCGAACAGCCCGGCGCGCCACCTTGTCCTCATATGCGGGACCGATACCTCTGCCGGTCGTGCCGATTTTATCTGTCCCTCTGGCGGTTTCACGCGCATTGTCGAGCGCCACATGACAAGGAAGAATAAGCGGACAGGCCTCGCTTATGCTCATGCGGCGGCGCACATCGACCCCTGCCTGCTCCAGCATGTCAACCTCGTCCAGCAAAGACTGGGGAGAAACGACTACGCCATTTCCGATATAACATGCCACGTCGGCTCGCAGAATTCCGGAGGGGATAAGATGCAGCACCGTCTGCTTGCCACCGATAACCAGGGTATGGCCGGCATTATGGCCGCCCTGGAAACGCACTACCCCCCCGGCATGATCTGTCAGCCAGTCCACGATCTTACCCTTGCCTTCATCGCCCCATTGGGTTCCCACGACCACTACATTTTTAGCCATATCTGTCAATTCAAAAATGGATCAGCGCTGTTCCGGAAAACAATACCGGGAAAAACTTTCATCGTGAACTATCCCTCCTGCTAAGGAAGCGCTGAATAAATCTCCGCTGGCGCGACGGCGGCTTTGCGGGATGGGATGCGCGAAAGGCGACGACGCGAATGATTGATCCCCTTCGCTAGGAGCCTGACAAGGCAGACCACTCGCAAAGCCCCGCCCCATAAGGGTTGCAGCAAAATCGGGCGCTCATGGTGTTGCGCCCTTGGCATCGTAGTCCCAGCTACGACCTGCGTCGCGCGCCTTATGATCATCCCGATTTTACCAGCAACGCGCTCAGTGAGGATTTGTTCAGCGCTTCCCTAATCTTCATCGAGCGTTAAATCTCGGTTATTACCCACTCGCCGTCCCGCAATACCAGCCTTCTATCGCAGTTGAACGTCTCCTGCGTTTGCTCATGGCCGGGTAGTTCGACTATCACCACGCTCCCTTCACTCCGAAGCTGCTCGATTTTTCCCTCCAGCGCGCTGTTCCCCGCGGGATAGGGCGCCAGAATGCCTTTAGGGCAAAGTTCGCGCTGAACCAGCCCCGACAATTCCCGAAGATCCATGCTGAAGCCGGTCGCCGGCCGCGCCCTCCCAAACGCTTTACCCACCTCGTCATAACGTCCGCCCAAGGCGATGGCATTCGAGCAATTGCGAGTATATGCGGCAAATACGAGCCCGCTGTGATAGTGGTAACCACGCAAATCCGAAAGATCAAAAGCCAGCGTATCCACGATAGCTTTCAGTTGGGAACCCATCAACTGCAGCTCGTCGAGCGCCTTGATGATGTCGGGGTAGGGAGGCAGCGCTTTTTTTGCGAGTTCCAGTATCTTCTCATCGCCGTAGAGATCGGGCAAAATTAGCAGCCCTTGCCGCACCTGCATGTTGATGTTATCCAGGCGGCCGCAAAGGTTCCCGAGCGCATGGTGATCTTTCGCCCGCAACGCACGAAATAATTCAGCCTCTGATTCAGTCGGTATGCCCGCTCCCTTGACCAAGCCCCTGAATACCGCTACATGGCCGAGATCGAGATGAATTTTTCCCACGCCGGCAATAGCGAGAGACTCCAGCATGAGCCGCTGGATCTCCATATCGCTTTCAAGGCCACTGTGACCGTAAAGTTCCGCTCCAATTTGCAGTGGTTCCCGGGTTCGAGTTAGCCCCGAAGGCATGCTGTGGAGCACACTCCCTGCGTAGCAAAGGCGGGTAACACCCTTGCGGTTAAGCAGGTGCGCGTCGATGCGTGCCACCTGGGGGGTCATATCGGCGCGAAGTCCCATCATGCGGCCACTCGATTGATCCACCACCTTGAACATTTGCAAATCGCTATCGCCTCCACTGCCAGTGAGCAAGGATTCGACAAATTCCAGAAGCGGGGGGCCAACCAGTTCATAACCATGAACCAATAGGCAGTCCAGGACACGGCGGCGCATTTGCTCGATATGCAGCGCCTCAGCGGGGAGGATATCCTCTATGTATTCGGGAAGAATCCACTCACGCATATCGGGGTGTTTTGACTAAATCTGAGAGAAACGCGCGAGTGTGACTACTTGACAAGGTAAAGCAGCAACAGCCCCGCAAGCATGGAGGTCAGGCCAATGAAGCGTATATGGTTGTCGCCAATTTCGGTCAGTTTCTGGAAGGTGTCACGCCATACGCCCGGCATCAGGAAGGGAAGGAGTCCTTCCAATACGAGCATGAGTGCAAATGCCATGAAAAAAATGTCCCACATCAGATTCAATCTCGGCAGGCACTCGGCTTTGTTGTTTTTCTATGCAAGCTTTCCCCGCGTTGAACCGAGCGGCCGGACCAGCCAGAGCCCGCTCTTATGGGCTACTTTGATCCCCGGCCTGGGTTCTTCATATACTTGAAAAATTCCGAGTTGGGTTCGAGAACCATCATGTCACTCTTGTTCTTGAAACTCTGCTTGTAAGCTTCCATGCTGCGATAAAACGCATAGAATTCAGGATTAGGCTGGAAAGCGCCGGCATAGATCGCCGAAGCCTTGGCGTCGCCTTCCCCCTTTATCTCCTGTGCCTGCCGGTAGGCTTCCGCCAGGATAACCTCACGTTGCCGGTCCGCATCGGCTCGAATTTTCTCGGATTCCGCTGCGCCGGTGGAGCGTAGCTCATTTGCCACACGTTTGCGCTCTGCCTCCATGCGACGGTAAACCGACTCGCTCACTTCCTGCGGCAGGTCTACCCGCTTCAGCCGCACATCCACCACCTCCACGCCGATCTTGCGCGCGTCCGCATCCGCCTTCTGGCGCATGATCTCCATTATTTTGTCGCGTTCGCCAGATACGACATCATGTACTGTGCGATTACCAAACTCGTCTCTCAGGCTGGAATTTACCGTCTGCGAAAGACGTGTCTGCGCCAGCATCTCATCTCCACGCACGCTGATGTAGTATTGCTTCACGTCGACAATACGCCACTTCACGAAGAGATCTACCAGCACATTCTTCTTTTCAGAAGTGATGAATCGCTCCGGCTCGGCGGTATCCATTGTCAGGATACGGGAGTCAAAATAGCGCACGTTCTGGGCCAGGGGAATCTTGAAATACAGGCCTGGCGAGGTCTTTACATCGACGACCTCGCCGAGTTGAAACAGAATAGCCTGTTGCCGCTGATCGACGATGTAGAGGGATGAACTCGCGATAAGGAAAATTGCGACGAGAGCAACGAGTATCCCTGAAGTATAGTTTTTCACTTATCTTGTCTCCCGTTCACGGCCCCTGAATGCTTCTCGCGTGCGAGCCGCGGTGTCGGGCTGGGACTCCTGTGGGGGTGCAGATGGCATGTCAAGTGTCTGTGCGGACGACGATGAAGAGCCGCTCATGTGTATCAGCTTGTCCAGCGGCAGGTAGAGCAGATTGCTTCCGCTTTTCTGGTCCACAACGATTTTACTGGTGCTCGAAAATACCTGCTGCATCATGTCAAGATAGAGCCGGTCCCGTGTTACGCCGGGAGCCTTGTTATACTCGACAAGGACCTGCTTGAAACGGCTTGCATCACCCTCCGAGTTGGCTACCACCCTTTGTTTGTACCCTTCCGCCTCTTCCAGCAGGCGGGCCGCGTTACCCTTGGCCTTGGGAATGACGTCATTGGCATAGGCTTGCCCCTCGTTTTTCTGCCGCTCCCTGTCCTGCCCTGCTTTGACGGCATCATCGAATGCCGCTTGAACCTGTTCCGGGGGCTGGGCGTTTTGCATGGTTACTTTGCTGATGGCAATGCCGATCTTGTAGCGGTCGAGTATCTCCTGCATGAGTTGAGTTGCTTTTGCCGCTACCTGCTCGCGGCCTTCATAGAGCACGAAGTCCATTTTGCTTTTACCTATGATTTCACGTATGGCTGTCTCGGCTGCTTGAAGGACGGCGTTTTCCGGCTCCCGGTTGGTAAACAGGAATTCTTCCGGGTTCTTGAGGATATATTGGACGGCAAACTGGATATCGATGATATTTTCATCGTCAGTCAGCATCAGCGATTCCTTCAATACCTTGCTTCTCACATTATTGCGATAACCTATTTCAACCGTTCGCACCTGGCTGACATTGACGGTTTCCACCACTTCCACGGGATACGGCATATGCCAGCGCAGCCCCGCCTGGGTGGTTTCCACGTATTTTCCGAAACGGAGGACGATCCCCCGCTGGCCTTCGTTCACGATGTAAAATCCGCTCGAAATCCACATAAGCAGAAGCAGCCCGGCGAGCAGCCCGATGCTGCTTCCATAATGCCTGGGACTTCCGCTTTCGGGTCCGTCCGTGCCGCCCGGGCGGTTGCCGCCAATCTTGCGTTTAAAAAGATTGTTGAGTTTCTTGTTGAAGTTGCGCCACAATTGATCCAGATCAGGTGGACCGGAATTACCTTTTTTTCTTCCCCACTGGGGATCGTTTAAGCCCATGATAATCCCATTTTCTGTTTATATAGACACAGCCATCAGGCCGTGCAAATCATGAAAGTGGCGCAAGGAAACCTTATAGATCATCATTGAGACAGAATAAGGAATCGTAGAGAACCTGCTCAAGGCCAAGTCAGGAATATTCACCAACTGCTGCTAAGCGGTTCTTGCGCTGTTTCATGGTTTCCGACAGCGCGACCTTGACAAGCTCCAGTCCTTCGCCGGTTTTCGCACTTAGCCGAATTTGTACGATTCTACCATATTCATCCCGCCGATACCCCGCCCCTCCCGGTGATAAATTGCCCAGGTCGATCTTGTTAAATACCAGTATTTGCGGGATGTTATCAGCGCCGATTTCTCTTAAAACCTTGTTTACTTCCTCAATCTGCTGCTCACGGTCCGGATTTTCCGCATCGACCACGTGCAATAACACATCGGCTTGCACGGTTTCTTCCAGGGTGGCGCGAAAGGCGGCAACCAGCGTGTGGGGCAAGTCACGGATGAAGCCCACCGTATCCGATATGACTATTGGACCCTGATCGGGAATGAACAATTTGCGGCTTGTAGCATCGAGCGTTGCGAATAGCTGATCAGCCACATACGCCCGGGCACGGGTCAGGCTATTGAAGAGGGTCGACTTGCCCGCATTGGTGTAGCCGACGATGGAGACTGCCATGACATCCGCCCGCTGGCGGGAGCGGCGCTGCAGCCCACGCTGACGCTCGAATTTGGAAAGCTTCTCCTTGAGGAGCTTGACGCGTTTCCCCAGCAGCCTGCGGTCTGTTTCCAGTTGCGTCTCGCCCGGCCCCCTTAAGCCGATACCGCCTTTTTGACGTTCGAGGTGAGTCCATCCGCGCACCAGTCGGGTGGCGAGATGCTCGAGTTGCGCCAATTCGACCTGCAGCTTGCCTTCGTGGCTTTTGGCGCGTTGAGCAAAAATATCCAGGATCAGGCTGGTGCGATCAATCACCCGGCATTCAAGGCGCCGCTCCAGATTTCGCTGCTGCGCGGGAGAAAGATCATGATTAAAAATAACCAGCGACGCACCGGTTTGTTCCAGTGTCGAGGCTATTTCATCGATCTTGCCGGTTCCGGCAAATAGCGCCGGGTCAGGCCGGACCCGTTTACCGTGAACAACGGCGGAAATTTCGAGTGCATCGCTGGAGGCCAGTTGCCGCAACTCGTTCAGACTTTCAGCATGCCCACTACTGCTGAAATCGAGATTGACCAGTACGGCAGAGTTCGCGCTGGCCAGGTTGCCGGTGGGGTGATCAAGCATCAGTTGTGCCAGGCACCTCAAATGGAATCGAGACAGCTCTCGCGGGAACCACGGTAGAGATTGCGTGCTTGTATACCATCTGCGTGACGGTATTTTTCAGCAGTACCACATACTGATCAAAGGAATCGATATGACCCTGAAGCTTGATACCATTGACAAGGTAAATAGATACGGGAATATGTTCTTTCCTCAAAGTATTCAGAAACGGGTCTTGTAACAATTGCCCTTTTGCGCTCATAAGTGGCTCCGCATTGTAATTATTCAAAAGATAACTCTACTTGATTTTCAAGAGTAAATCCATATTCTCGGACTAAGGAACCTCTGAACAAATCCCTTGCTGGCGTGGGGGTTCAGAGGGAGTAAAAAACGCGATAGGGTATTGAAAGCAGGAGGGAAGCCATCCGATCCTTTCCCCCCTTAATGCTTGACGGAATGATGGCTGCGCCATTCAGACATAAACCTGCCCGGATTGCAAGGCAGGCAATCCGGGCAGAGATCAAGCCAGCAGGTGCGGCATGCTGATTATTATCCGAATGGCTTGGGTCTGGGCGTGTCTTTCACGGATGGAGGGAGAATTGGCAGCGTTATCTCAGGCTGCTTTCCCGTCAGCGTTTTCAGGAACGCGACGATCTTTGCATTCTCATCTTTCGTGAACTTGCGTCCCAACTGTAGACGGCCCATGGTGTCCACCGCTTCTTCCAGGGTTGCTGCGGCGCCATCATGAAAATACGGATAGGTCAGTTCTACGTTTCTAAGCGTGGGCACCTTGAACATGAAACGGTCTGCATCTTTCCCCGTGACGGCAAACCGGCCTTCCGCCTTGTTGGTAGTCTTGTATGGTTCATGGATGCCGAATTTCTGAAAGGAGCCGCCACCCACGGCCGCGCCGTTGTGGCAGCTTGTGCAGCCGCTTTCCTTGAACAATTTGTAGCCATCAAGCTCGGTCTGGTTTATGGCCTGCTTGTCACCTTTCAGCCATTTGTCGAAACGGGAATCCGGCGTGACGAGAGTTTCCTCGAAAGCCGCAATGGCGTCGGTTACCATGCCGATATCGATTTTATCCTTATTGAATAATTGTTTGAAGCGGGTGCGGTATTCCGGCATGGACTGCAGGACACCTACCGCGAGTTCATGCGTAAAGCCCATTTCTCCGGGGTTGGCGATCGGGCCGCCAGCCTGCTCTTTCAGGTCCTTGGCGCGGCCGTCCCAGAATTGCGCGAGATTCATGCTGGAATTCAAGACTGTCGGCGCATTGATGGGACCCTGATGCCAGTTGTGTCCAATGGAAGTTTGCAGATTATCCGTACCCCCCATGCTCAGGTTGTGGCATGAATTGCATGATATAAAACCTGATTTGGAAAGGCGTGGATCAAAAAAGAGCATCTTGCCGAGTTCCACCATCTTTTCATTCTTCGGCTTGGCGGCTGTGATGGGCTGAATGGGTTCTTCAGCAAATGCTGCGGTTGGAATGGCAACCGCTCCCACCGATAGCAGCGATACGATTAATGCCCGCATTATCATTGTTTATCCCCCAAAAACACGGCTGTAATGGCGCAGCCGATTACGCCTGATAACATCTGCATAAGGAAGCGGCGATCTGAAGGAGGGTACACGAGAAGGTTTCCCTTTGCCCGCGACCAAAACGAAAAAGCATCATCCGGTTCAGAACGCAGTTCCTGCCGCAGGAATCTGGTTTGGAATCGTAAAGCCGGACTTCAGGCGGAATACAGTGAGCGAACCGATCGCCCCCCATCCAGGATCTAGGCATGCCCATGGCATCTTGCCGGAAATGGGGGGATTTTCCACCAGCCGATAGGCGAAAAGAAGTTCGGCACCGCTATTCTCCCTGCTTGGTAGGAGTTGCTGCAATCCGTTCTTTGTCAGTGTGAGCAGTTTGGCCATAGCCATTCCTGCCGAAGGGCGGGCGGTTGAGCAAGCGCGCCAATTCCGTGAGAGCCTGTTTGTAGACCTGGCGCTTGAACTCCACCACGGATTCCAGCTCTACCCAGTACTGATTCCAGCGCCACGCATCAAATTCAGGCCGGACACTGGTTCGTAGCGACACGTCGCAATCGCGCCCGAGCAACCGCAGCAAATACCATATTTGCTTCTGGCCCTTGTAATTTCCTCGCCAGTCGCGCCTGATCCATTGATCGGGGACATCATAGCGCAACCAGTCCCTGGTGCGCCCGATGATTTCAACATGGTATGGGTGTAAGCCGACCTCTTCAGTCAATTCCCGATACATTGCCTGTTCAGGGCTCTCGCCAGGCTTGATGCCGCCTTGGGGAAACTGCCAGGAATCCTGTTTGATGCGCTTCCCCCAGAAGACCTCATTCTTCGAGTTCAGCAGGATGATGCCGACATTTGAGCGATATCCACTACGGTCAATCATGCGAATCACCCATTCAACCGATCTTATCTTACTTAATAAGCACAGGATAAATTTTTCCACATTTTATCCCAGATTGAAAGCTGACATGAGATTTTAGCGATGCGCGGGGAAGACCGTTTTCTGGCAGAACCATTGCCCGCAGTCCCCGGTTCGCAGCGGTGCAGGCGCATACTTGCGCGGGCAGACACGCGACTCGAGTGACGCTGAATGATTCGGGGCTGTTTTGATCTGGGGAAGCGCTGAATAGATCTCCGCTGGCGCGGCGGTGGCTTTGCGGGATGGGATGCGCGAAAGGCGACGACGCGAATGGCGCGACCGCGCAGGGCGGAGCAGTGTCTTCCGAAGGAAGATGCGACCCCGTAGCGGGATGCCTGCGCCCCATGTATATTTTGGCGCGCTCTGGCATCCCCGCCGCTGCCCGATCCCCGCTTCGCAGGGGTCCTCGTGCCACGCTCTGGGGAGCCATGGCGCAGCACTTCCTGGCATCGTAGGTCCAAGCTACGACCCGCGTCGCGCGTCTGTCTTATGATCATCCCGATTTTACCAGCAACGCGCTCAGCGAGGAGTTATTCAGCGCTTCCCTAGGGTACGGTGGATTTATAAGCGATAATATGACGGGAAGACACCGCAAGGCGCTACCAGCCGCCCCTTTATGGAAGCGGTTTTCTGTGCCGACGGATAAAATCATCTTTTCATGGAAAACAAGCCACCGCGTTTTCGAAGCAGCGGAGTATCGACAAGTACAGGACATAACAGGACACATCATGCTCGTATCAAAGTTCTTTATTTCCACCCTCAAGGAAGCGCCTGCCGAAGCGGAACTGGTCAGCCACAAGCTGATGCTGCGTGCCGGCCTTATCAAGCGGCTCGGCAGCGGGCTCTATACCTGGATGCCCCTGGGCTTGAGGGTCCTGCGCAAGGTGGAAAACATCATCAGAGAGGAGATGGACCGAAGTGGAGCCGTCGAGCTTCTGATGCCCGCCGTCCAGCCCGCGGAATTGTGGCAGGAAAGCGGCCGCTGGGATGTGTTTGGTCCGCAGATGCTGAAGATCAAGGACAGGCATGACCGGGATTTCTGTTTTGGCCCCACACATGAAGAGGTCATTACAGATATCGCTCGCAGGGAAATAAAGAGCTACCGGCAGTTGCCTTTGACTTTCTACCAGATACAAACCAAATTCCGCGATGAGATCCGGCCTCGTTTCGGCGTCATGCGCGCACGCGAATTTATCATGAAGGATGCTTACTCATTCCATGCCGATATTTCCAGCCTGGAGGCAACATACCTGGAAATGCACCGCGCCTATAGCGAGGTATTTAGCCGTCTGGGGCTGGGATTTCGTGCGGTCACTGCCGATACCGGGGCAATAGGCGGAACCGGTTCCCACGAGTTCCACGTACTGGCGGAATCGGGGGAAGATGCAATCGCCTTCTGCCCTGACTCGGATTACGCCGCCAATATCGAGATGGCCGAGGCGCAGCCACCCGCAGAGGCAAGGGATATGGCGGACGGCATGATGGAGAAGGTGGCAACGCCGGACGCCAGAACTTGCGAAGAAGTTGCGCATTTTCTCCGGGTTCCGCTAGAAAAAACCGTCAAGACCCTGGCTGTGATCGCGGATGGAAAAATGGTTCTCTTGCTGTTGCGGGGAGATCATTGCCTGAATGAAACGAAAACCCGCAAAATTTCGCTTCTTTCCGATTTCCGGTTGGCGAACGAACAGGAAATTCTCGCCAATTTCGGCTGTGTCCCTGGGTATATCGGTCCCGCGGGATTGCGGCTCCCTCTCGTTGCAGACCGCAGCGTGGCGCTGATGGGTAATTTCGTGTGTGGCGCGAATGAGGAAGGCTATCATCTCATCAACGTGAATTTCGGTCGTGATGTAAAAGAACCCAATCATGTTTTCGACATCCGGAACGTGATTCCAGGGGATATCTCGCCCGACGGCCGAGGGGAGCTGGAAATCTGCCGCGGCATCGAGGTGGGGCACATTTTTCAGCTTCGCAGAAAATATTCGGAAACAATGAAGGCAACCTTTCTCGATGAGTCCGGCCAGCCGCGAGCGATGGAAATGGGTTGCTACGGGATAGGCGTGTCACGCATCGTGGCAGCCGCCATCGAACAAAATCATGACGAGCGCGGCATTATTTTTCCCGCTGCAATGGCGCCGTTTCAGGTTGCGCTTATCCCGATAGGCATGAAGAAAAGCGCACTGGTGAGAAGCGAAGTGGAAAAATTGTACACGGATATTTCCGATGCAGGCATCGAGGTTTTGCTGGACGACCGTGATGATCGTCCCGGTGTCATGTTTGCCGATATGGAATTGATTGGCATTCCGCATCGCATCGTGGTTGGGGAGCGTGGCCTCAAGGAAGGCAACGTCGAATACCGGGGGCGCCGGGATAGCCAATCCCAGGCCGTTGCGGTTGAGGAGATCGTCGGATTCATAAAGGAAGTCCTGAGTAGCTGAATACGTTCAGCTTTTTCCGTTTCACCCGGGGATGCAGTGTACCCATCTGCGTAATCCACGCCTATTTCTGTTTTCCCTTTCCCTGCGGGGTTCCGTCCGGCCTGCCGTTCTGCGGCGAAGGCGAATACTCCCGCATGAAGTCCTCCAGGTCAGCGCGGGAAACAAGTCCCACCTTATAGGCTGCGGGCTGCCCGTGCGGGTCGAATAGATAGGTGGTGGGAAGCATCGATACGGGGCCGATCTGGGCAGCGACTCTCCTGTCGCCCAGTACGATCGGGTAGGAGATGGAGAGAGATTTGACAAACTTCATGACTGTTTTCGGATCTCGATAATCCATCGCTATTCCAATCACAACCACGTCTCTCCGGCTTTCATAAAGCGAGACCAGATCAGGTATTTCCTTGAGGCAGGGAGGGCACCAGGTAGCCCAGAAATTGATCAGCACCCATTTCCCCTTGTAGGCGGAAAGGGTGAGTTTTTTGCCGGAGGTATCGGTGAAAGCGAATCCCTGTGCCTGTGCACCAAAAGACAGCAATAGCAACAAGGATGATACAGCGAACAGGCGTAGCATTTGCTTTATCTATGGGCGGTCTCAGCAACTTCTGGAGTTTTGGCGGGTGGATTCAATTCTATCCCATCGGGTGGCGGAGGCGGCAATGGCGATTCCGGAGTATTGTTTTCGCTGAAAAGCTGCGACAGTGGCAAGTTCATTTTTTCATCGATTCCAGCCGCAATATCATCGAGCAGCAATTCGAGCTTCGCACTATCTTCGGCTGCCGTGCGCGCCGCAGCCGACCGGAAGGTGAACAGATGGAATATGTCGGCCACCGTGATCCTTGCTGGATCAAGTATCAGGACCCACCCTCCGCTCTTCACTTGCCTGACCAGATTGGCGCGACTCATCAGATCCAGCATCTGCTCCATGTCTTCGAAAGTCAGAGAGAGACGCTTATGCAAACTGCCATAGGTTTCCACGGCGCCATTCCGGAAGGCTTCCCCGAGGACTTCCAGCAGCCGCAGGGCGTCGATAAACTGCCTGCCCGGGCCTGTCGGGTCCGGTTGCCATTTTTGAAATCGCCAGCTCGATAGCGAGGCAGCGATTACCGCCCCCAGCAGAACCATGAGCCAGGAGAGATAGATCCATAACAGGAAGATCGGGATGGTGGCGAATGCCCCGTACACTGCCTGGTAGGTGGGAAAATGGGTAATATAAAATGCGAATCCACGTTTCATTGCTTCGAATCCCACTGCCGCGGTAACGCCTCCGGCTAGCGCGTGGCGCCAGGAAACCCGCCTGTTGGGTACGATAAGATAGGGAATCGAGAATGCGATGCTTGTCAGGACCAGAGGAGCCAGTTGCAGAAGCGCGCCATTTATCCCCGGAATGTCCTGGGTCAGCCCCATGGACATTCTCATCACCCATGAAGTGAGAGACAGGCTCGCGCCAATCAGCAGCGGTCCTATCGTGAGCGTAGCCCAGTAAATGAGCAAACGATGCAGCAACGGACGCAGCCGCGTTACTCTCCAGATGGCATTGAGGGACTTGTCGATGGTCAGCATCAAAGCCAGGGCAGTCACTCCCAGAAAGGCGGTTCCGATGGCGGTGAGGCGAATCGCGTTGTCGGCGAACTGCTGCATGTAGACCGCGATCACCTTATTAGCCGCTTCGGGCACCATGGTGTCGAGAATGAAGTTTTTGATCTGGGTGGAATAATCCGCGAATGCGGGAAACGCAGCTACGAAGGATAGCCCGATGGCGATCAATGGCACCAGCGAAAGCAGGGTGGTAAAGGTAAGACTGGCCGCGACCTCCGTGCAGTTGTGCTGAAGGAAGCGTGCGAGAAGATAACGCAGGAAATCAAGAGGTCGGGACGATTTCATGAGTCGCTACATTGTCAGTCGGCACGGGGCCGAGCGGCGCCGGGCAAACCAGATCGCGCCAAATATAGATGTGAGACACCATAGTCCGCTGCGGGATTGCATCTTCCTTCGGAAGAGACCGCTCCGCCCCCCGCGGTCGCAACATTCGCGCCGTCGTTTTTCGTGCACCCCCAGGATTCCCGTTCCCAGGGGATTGATTCCGAGGTTTCCTATACCTGAGGATGCGCTCGCTCCAGCTTGCTGTGCAGTTTGTTGAGCGCGCTGAGATAAGCTTTGGCGGAAGCCACCACGATATCGGTATCTGCGCCACTGCCATTCACGATCCGCCCGGATTTCTGTAATCGGACCGTGACTTCTCCTTGAGAATCGGTGCCGCTGGTAATGGCGTTGACCGAAAACAACTGCAACTCGGCCCCGCTGACCACGATTTTTTCAATGGCCCGGAACGCAGCATCCACCGGGCCGCTTCCCTCGGATTCCGCTCTGGACTCCCTGCCTTCCTCGGAAATGACTATTATTGCCTCAGGTGTTTCGCCTGTTTCGCTATGCGCCGTCAGCGAAACCAGCTTGTAGTGTTCATGCAGCGTTACTGCATCATCGGAAACCAGGGCGTGCAGATCTTCATCGAAAATATCGTGCTTCTTATCGGCCAGTTCCTTGAACCGTGCGAAGGTGACATTCAGCATTTCTTCCGAGTCCAGCTCGACGCCAAGCTCCGCCAGGCGGGTGCGAAACGCGTTGCGCCCGGAATGTTTTCCGAGCAATAGTTTGTTCGCTCCCCAGCCGACATCTTCTGCACGCATGATTTCATAGGTCTCGCGATGCTTCAGCACGCCGTCCTGGTGTATGCCGGACTCGTGGGCAAAGGCATTTGCGCCGACGATGGCTTTGTTCGGCTGCACGGGAAACCCGGTAATGCCCGATACGAGTTTGCTGGCGGGGACGATATGGACAGTATCGACCTTGCTGTCGCAATGGAAATAATCCTGGCGCGTCCGGACGGCCATCACGATTTCTTCCAGCGCAGCATTGCCTGCCCGCTCCCCAAGACCATTTATCGTGCATTCCACCTGCCGCGCGCCATTCATCACCGCGGACAGAGAATTGGCGACTGCCAGTCCCAGATCATTGTGGCAGTGCACCGAGAATACCACTTTGTCGGCATTCGGGATGCGCTCGCGCAAGGTATGGATAAGCCTGCCGAATTGCTCCGGCATGGTGTAGCCAACGGTGTCGGGTATATTCAGGGTGGTTGCGCCGGCATTAATGACTGCTTCCAGTACCTGGCATAGGAAGGCGATGTCCGAGCGGCCGGCATCCTCCGGTGAAAATTCCACATCATCCGTGTACTCACGAGCCCAGTTTACCGCCTTTACCGCTTGTTCTATTACCTGGCCGGGTGTCATGCGCAGCTTTTTTTCCATGTGTATGGGCGAGGTCGCGATAAAAGTATGGATCCTGGATGAAGGCGCGCCCAGCAGCGCCTCGCCCGCGCGCCTGATATCGGCTTCTGTCGCCCGCGCGAGGCCGCATACCGTGCTGTCCTTGATGACGTCGGCCACAGCTTTTACCGCTTCGAAATCGCCATTGGAAGCGGCGGGAAAACCGGCTTCGATGACATCGACGTGCATGCGCTCCAGCTGTCGCGCAATACGGACTTTTTCCTCCCTGGTCATGGATGCGCCCGGACTCTGCTCGCCATCGCGCAGGGTCGTATCGAAAATAATGAGATGGTCTTTCACTGGTTTCTCCGTTTGAGAAAGAATACTCGAACTGTGAGACTGAATACAGAATCTACGCAGATTCTGCGGAATAACAAGCGGAGGAGAAGGAAAAATGAGGTCGTTAGCGCGCGAAGCGCAGCAGCGGACGTGCCGAAAGCATGGGATTGCGTGAAACTCGCGAGGGGGAAATGCAGCTGGTCTGCTTCATGAAAGAAATATAATGCGTTTCCCCCATTTGTGCAATAGCCCCCGGTATTGCGTTCGCCCGGCTCATTTTTCTTCTCGCTGCGGCTTTTCGCAACCCGGGTGCAATCGAGATGTCTAAAAAACGGATTGCAAACGGACTATGTTCAAGCGCGAGCAGATGATCAGTGTAGCCTTCCACCTTCGCCGCTGCATTTGTGGGATGATGGCCGCATTCCTGATAAGCGGTTGCTTTTCGCATGGAGATTGGCGCGTGGAAGAGGTCGCCGGGCACCTGCCGGATCTGGAATTTACGTTGACCGCTGATGACGGGGGTGCCGCCACGGCGAAAACCTATGGCGGCTATACATTGCTCATGTATTTCGGATTCACGAGTTGCAAGACAGAATGCCCAGTCTCGATGGCGCGCCTTGCGCATGTAATGCAGCTTTTGGGAAAAAATGCCGATCGTGTTCGCATCCTGTTTGTCACCCTTGATCCTGAGCATGATGGTCCGCCGGTATTACGTCGTTACATAACGCAATTTGATGCGGAACGGACCGTCGGACTGACGGGTACGCCGGCCGATATCCAGGGCCTTACCAAGCGGTACCGGGCTGCTTATCGCCCCCGCTCGAAAGCGGGTAACGGAGGTGGTATTACTCATGGAGACGCTGTCTACATCTTCGATTCGCAAGGGCGTGCACGTCTGCTCGCCACATCATCTCATCCCGACGAGGACGTGGCCGAAGATATCCGGCGCCTGTTGAAGACCGAGCATTAACCGAAGTGTTGCCGTGGGCTTCCTGTGCAGTTTCAGGAGAGGCAAATCCTTATAAGGCATACCGATGGACTTGCTGCACTGGTTCATTCCCTGGGAAGAATCGCCCGCCCTCGTGGTGCTGATCAGTGCCGTGGCAGTGATATTTTCAAGAGGTTGTGCCAGAAACGAACCGGAATTTCGACGAAAAGCCGCCTTCTGGGCCGGGCTTGCCGCGATCTATCTGGCTTCTCATACCCAGCTCGATTATTACGCAGAGCATCAGTTCTTCATTCATCGGTTTCAGCATGTCGTATTGCATCATCTGGGGCCTTTTTTAATCGCATTGAGCCATCCCCTGCCTCTGCTTGCCAGTGGCATGCCCGAAAAGGAGAGGAAGTTCTTCGTGGCGGCATCCCGGTGGAAACCGGTTACCTTTGCTGCGGGGGTTTTATGCAATCCGTTTGTCGCAGTCGTGCTCTTCATCGGCGCTATCGGCTTCTGGCTCCTGCCGCCAGTTCATTTCACCGCGATGATCGACTGGCGGTTATATCGCCTCATGAACTGGAGCGTAATAGTAAGCGGCCTGGTTTTCTGGGGTCTCGTGTTGAACCGGCGCTCCCCGTATTCCCTGAATTTATCGCCGTGGACTCGAATTGCAATGATGCTGGCGGTTGTTCCGCCCCAGATTGTACTGGGGGCCATCATCTTTTTCGCCTCGCAGGAACTCTATACCGTCTATACGGTTTGCGGCCGGGCAATAGGTGGACTGAGCGCGGTTGGGGATCAGCAAATCGGCGGAATAATCCTCTGGATTCATGGCGCGATGATGAGCATGATGGGAATTCTGATCGTGGTGCGCAAGGAACTGGTATCCGAAAGACTGCTTGCGACGCGATCGCGCGGCTGAATCGCTTGTTGCAGATATAGGAGGAAATCCCCTGGAAATATTAGGGCGCCGTATTGCCGATGACTTATTGCCGTAGTTCTTCCCTGAGCAGGGATACATCGCGAGCCGTGATTGCCGACGCATTGTTACCCCAGTTGTTGCGAATGAACGTCAGTACGTCGGCAATCTCCCGATCAGTCAATTCTGCTGCATACCCCGGCATTTTTTTTGGTTTCGGCCCTAGCCTGGTTGCCGGTCCTTTTCCCCCTTCCAATACCAGACGGATGAGAGAGGTGCCATTTTCGGATAGCACCATCGGGCTGCCAGCCAGTCGTGGAATCCTGGGAGCCTTGCCCAAACCGCTCTTTTCATGGCATTTGGCGCAAAAACCGGAATAAAGTCCGGCGCCTGGTGGTTCAAACGGACCCGTCACGGTTCCCGCCAGAACTATATCGGTTTGCCGAGCCTGGGGCTTGTAGGATGCTTGTCCTTTTTTAGCGGGAAGCGATTTAAGATAGTGCGCGATAGCATTCAAATCCTCCTCGCTGAGATGCTGAGTACTGTTTCCGATCACTAAAACCATGCTGCCAAATGCCACTGTATGCTCATTGTGGCCCGTTTGGAGAAAGGCCGAGATTTCATTCTCAGTCCATCTTCCCAGGCCGGATGCCTGGTTGCCAGTCAGGTTCCCGGCGAACCAGTTATCAACGATCGCGCCGCTCAGGTAATCCAGAGAGGTTTCCGAGTAGGCTTTTTCCTGATAAGCCAGGCCGCGCGGAGTGTGGCAGGCTCCGCAGTGGCCCAGGGTTTGCACCAGGTAAGCACCGCGATTCCATCGATTGTTGCGGTCGGGCCGGGCTTTGAATGGTTCCTGCGTCGCAAACGCTGCCGTCCAGAACCAGAGTGTCCAGCGCTGGTTGAAAGGAAACGGCAGTTTCGTTTGCGGTGGAACGTGCCTTACAGGTTTTACCTCACTCATGAAATACGCGTATAGCGCCTCGATATCGCTTTCCAGCACCGCTGCAAACGATGCAAATGGCATGGCAGGGTAAAGGCGCCTTCCATCCCTGGCGATGCCCTGGCGTACCGCGCGACTGAAATCAGCATAACTATATTGGCCGATGCCAGTGACCGGGTCGGGTGTAATATTGGTGGAATAGATGACCCCAAAAGGGGAATTGATCGGCAGGCCGCCGGCAAAAGGCGGGTGGCCTGGTCCCGCTGTATGGCAGCCCGCGCAGTCTGCGGCCTTGGCCAGGTAGGCGCCGCGCGCTATTGTCTCCGGGTCTGCTGCCTGAGCTTGTGCAAAGGCTGAGGCGAGCGCCAGCGTAGCGACGAGCGGGCAGATAAAGGCCCGGTAAAACGAATTCATTGGCGGGCTGCATACTGTCATAAGCTAAACCCAGGGGCTGCAAGGCGATACCAGGATAACCGCGCAACTGGTAAACAGGATTGCAATAATGAAGACGAAACTCGATAGCAGCCCCAGTATCCCCAGGAATCGCCCCTGGCCGCCATCGAAGGAACCGCTCCCCGCGGCGACCGCATGCCCGGTGCCGGCCTGTTTCCATAAACCCCGTGCGATATATCCGGAAACCAAGCCGGCAGCCAGGCAGGCAAGGCTGATTGCAATCAGGATAGCCGGAAGACTGGCCCAGAGAGGAGCGGGAAGCGGAGCTTCGTGCGGATAGCATCCGTAGGCCGCGAGGGGCTCGCTCAGGGACATTTGGGCAACCCAGGCCGCTGGCGCGCCAAACAGGCTCACAATGGTTCTAAGCATGATTTTCCCCGGTTATAGGGGAAGTGTTTCGAGCATTCATTTCATGAATCCTGTCCATGCCGATCCGTGTCTACATATAGGGGAACAGGTATAGGGTTGTAAAAACGAACAGCCAGACCACGTCGACAAAGTGCCAGTAAATTCCGCCTATAGTGATGGCCGCATGGCGTTTCTCGTCAAAGTACCTGAACGAAATCCAGGCAAGCAGGAGCAAAAGAATGACGAGGCCGATCACGACATGGAGCATATGAAATCCCGTGATCGTGAAATAAAGCGAGCCGTAGAGATCGGAAGTCATGCCGTAGGTCTTGCTGCTCCATTCCTTAAGCTGAATTCCTACAAAAAGGGCGCCCAGCACGATTGCTACTAACATCGTCGCCACGCTTCCTCGGTTTCTTTTGCGTGCCAGGCAGTACTCGCTTGCCCAGACAAAAACACTGCTTGCTACTAAAATCGCCGTATTTATGCTGGGGAGAAGCAGGCTGGGCAGGCCTTCCGGTGGCCAATGGCGCTCGGCTTGCGAGGACAGATAAAAATAGCTGAACAGGAGATATCCGAAAAGCGATCCTTCGGTCACGATCAGCGCCACTATGCCCCACCATCCGCCGGCAAGCTTACCTTCGCTGCCTACCGGCAGCGGCTGATCCAGCAATTGCCTTGCTTCAGACATGGGCCCCTCGCGATGAATCCGTCGGGCTTCGTTGCGCCAGCGCTTTTTCCGGCCACATCCATACCATCAGCGCTATGATGCATGAAAGTATCATCAGCCCCGTAAAACTCCACCAGTGGAGCAACATGCCTGCGAACGCGAGTGAAAGAAATAGCCCGACGAAGAACGGAGTGGTGGAATCGCCGGGCATTTTCAGGATGATCTCCGGAGTGGCATCTATGGGGGAGGTGCCGATCGTTTCGCGTCCTTCCATCAGTAAGTATCCTTTTTCCAGACTGGACTGACCCGTTCCTTCACCTTCATTCAGTCGATCCTCCCAAAGAGGATGCCTGCTGGCGATATGGGGAATCACGGCAAAGTTGTAGGCTGGAGGTGGGGAAGGTACGGACCACTCCAAGGTAGCTGCATCCCAGGGATTGCTTCCCGCGCGGGCACCGCGCCGGAGGCTGACCGCGACATTGACCAGGAAGATCAGTACGCCGATGGCGAACACGAAGGAGCCGATTGATGTGATCAGATTTACCGTATCCCACCCCATCCGGGATGAATAGGTGTAGATCCTTCGCGGCATGCCCAGCAGGCCCGCCAGATGCATGGGAAAAAATCCGGCATTGAAGCCGATGAACATGACCCAGAAGCTCCACTTGCCTATTTTTTCATCCATCATGCGCCCGGTGAATTTGGGGAACCAGTAATAGATGCCCCCTACGACTGGAAATACATTGATCCCTAGCAAAACGTAGTGCAGGTGGGCGACGATGAAATAGGTTTCGTTAAGTTGCCAGTCGAGCGGTACGGCGGCGGTCATTACTCCCGACAGCCCCCCGATGACAAACAGGATGACAAATCCCGCAAAAAACAGAAAAGGTGTCTTGAAGACGGGCGTTCCGAGCCAGATCGTCGCGATCCAGGCGAACACTGCCACGGCGCTCGGGATGGAGATCACGAAACTGGCGGCGCCGAAGATCGACAGGGCAACCGCCGGCAGGCCGGTGGCGAACATGTGGTGGATCCAGACTTCGAAACCGACCAGCATGGTTGCCATGGTGGCGAGCGCTACCCATGCATAGCCTACCAGCGGACGGCGGCAGAAAGTCGGCAATGCGTCGGACACGATTCCCATCGCGGGGAGAACGATGGCATAAACCCAGGGATGGCCGAAAATCCAGAACAGGTGTTGCCACAACAATGGCTTGCCGCCGTTCGCCACATCAAAAAAGTGGGTCCCGACCTGGCGGTCCAGCCACAGCAGGAAGAATGCGAGGCTGACCGAGGGAATGACCAGCAGGTTGGCTACGGATGCGGTCAGGGTGCCCCAGACCAGGATCGGCACGCGGTTGATGGTCATTCCGGGTGCCCGCATCTTGAACAGGGTCACTACGAAATTCACCGATCCGACCGTCGTGGATACTCCAAGCAATACCATGCCGAGCGCAAAAACGTCGATATTCGGGCCCGTGTTATAGATCGGGCCCGAATAAGGTACATAATTGAACCATCCCGCATTCGGCGCCTGTCCCAACGGAAAGCTCGCATACATGAAAATGCCGGCAAACAAGAAAATCCAGTAGGAGAGCGCATTGAGGCGCGGGAAAGTCATATCGCGCGAGCCCAGCATCAGCGGCCAGAGATAATTCGAAAATCCGGATAATATGGGCAGTGCATACAGAAAGATCATGGTCACGCCGTGCATCGTGAAGAGCTGATTGTATTGCTCCGGAGTCAACAGCGTCAGATTGGGGCCGGCAAGTTGCAGACGCATGATCAATGCTTCCATTCCGCCGATCAGCAGGAAAACGAAAGCAGTGACGATATATCGCAGGCCGATGACCTTATGATCCACCGTCGAAAGCCAGCCCTTCCATCCGGGGAGCGATTCCCATATTTCGGCAAGCCGTATCTCCGCATCCGAGCCGACAGGAGCTTGCCCGATGTCCGGGGAACGCCGCAGCCGGCTATCACTGGGGGGACGTGTTATGGCAGACATGGGCGTGTTTTCAGTCAAGGGTTGAAAGATAAGTGGAAAGAGCCGATTTCTCGGTCTCCGATAATGCAATGCTCGGCATGCGCGACCCGGGCTTGAGCCGCTGCGCATTGACGATCCAGTTCATCAAATCTTCCGGCGTATTGAGAAGCAGTCCTGCTGCAAGCCAGCGGCGCGAATTGAGGTGGGTCAGATCCGGGGCATGCCGGCCCGCAGCATCGGTACCACGGACGGCATGGCAACCCCCACAGCGATCCATGAACAGCTTCTGTCCGAATTCGCTGGTTGAGTCTGGCCTGAAAGGGGATGAAACCGGGCGGCGCTGGGCGTTTCGCCATCTTTCGAAATCCTCGGCACTTTCTGCTACCACTTCGAGGCTCATGCGGGCATGGCCGGCACCGCAAAACTGCGCGCATTGGCCGGCGTATATGCCAGGGGAGTCGGCTTGAATCCATTGCTGGTTTATCAGCCCTGGGATCATCTGTGTTTTCCCCGCGAGAGTCGGCACCCAAAAAGCGTGGATGACATCGGCGCTTTTGAGCCTGATGAGGACAGGCTCGCCCACGGGAATATGCAGTTCGTTGGCAGTCGTGACAGTCTGCTCGGGATCATCATGCTCATACTCGATTCTCCACCACCAGTCGTACCCGGTTACCGTCACGGTGATGGCTGGGGTCGAAGGAGGTTTCGCGACCGCATCGAGTACGAGCAGAGAATAGATGACGAGCCCAAAGAGGATGAACGTTGAAATACCGGTACCGATATAAATCCATCTCAATCCTCCACTTTCGGGCCCGATCATTCGCATATCCATGGGAGGGCGATTGCGCAGCAAGGCCACTATCAGGAGCAATGAGATAATCAGCATAATGATCACTGACAGGCCAGCGAGCACCCACCCAAGATACATGGTTGGTTCGGACGCCGGACCATGGCTGCGCATGAAATAATTCAGGGGCGCTTCCGCTGCTTGCGCCGCATTCACCGGGCCTGGCAATGCCAGTGCCGCAGCAGGCTGGAAGACGGAAAGGCTTTGGCCCTTGCTTTCCGGGGCTGTGCCGAGATGAGATCGTTGTTCCATAAACAGGATGAATCCAGTTTGCCGTTTAGCGGGATCACGCAAAAATCTGTTTGATCGATTGCCTTATGATTCCTGCCGAATCGGGGTCGCCATGGAGCATCGCCGAAGCATAGGCTCGCGCCTGTTTGAAGGTGATGTGCGGCGGAAGCGGTGGAACGTCGGGGTCGGAAATGACCTCAAGCACCACCGGTCGGTCAGCATGGATCGCGTAGTCCCAGGCAGCGCCAATTTTTTCCGGCTCATCGATGCGCAATCCGCGAAGGCCGATCAGTTCCGCATATGCGGCATAGGGGAAATTAGGCACATCCTGCGAAGCCGAGAACTTCGGATCGCCTTCCATTGCCCGCTGTTCCCACGTCACCTGGTTCAAATCCCGATTGTTGAGAACCATGACGACGAGATTGGGATTACTCCAGCGCTGCCAGTATTTGCCGATGGTGATCAGTTCGTTCATCCCGTTCATCTGCATGGCGCCGTCACCCACCATCGCGATCGCCGTGCGATCGGGATGAGCAAATTTTGCCGCGATAGCATAGGGGACGCCGGGCCCCATGGTCGCAAGTCCTCCCGAGAGCGATGCCATCATGCCCTGGCGGGTCTTGAGATCGCGCGCATACCAGTTGGCTGACGAGCCCGAGTCGCAGGTGAGAATACAGTTATCCGGCAACCGCTGGGACAGTTCCCAGAAAACCCTTTGCGGGTTGATTGGATTAGCTGGCTCCATGGCGCGCGCCTCCATCGTTTTCCACCAGTGGCGGACATATTCTTCGATGTCGCTGCGCCAGCGGCGATTTTCTTTCCTTTTCAATAGCGGGATAAGCTGGTTCAGGGTTTCCGCGGCATCTCCGACGAGATTGACTTCCATCGGATAGCGGATACTCATCATGCGTCCGTTGATGTCGATCTGAACTCCGCGCGCTTGCCCTTCTTCCGGCAGGAATTCGGAATACGGGAAGCTCGAACCGACCATCAACAACGTATCGCATTCCATCATCATGTCATAGCTGGGCTCGGTACCCAGCAGACCAATGGAACCTGTCACATACGGCAGCTCGTCGGGAACGGCAGCTTTACCCAGCAATGCCTTGGCAATGCCGGCGCCAAGAAGGTCGGCAACCTCGAGAACCTGCCGGGTGGCGTTGAGCGCGCCTGCCCCGACCAGCATCGCCACCTTGGAGCCCGCATTCAATATATCGGCAGCATGGCGCAAATCCTCCGCTTTCGGCACGATCCGGGGAGCCTCGTAGCCGGTGCCGGAATGCGCCGTGCCGTGTTCGCGGCCTGGTTTTTCCGCTTCCATCTCTTGAATATCGTTCGGGATGATAATGCAGCACACGCTTCGCTCCGCCTGGGCAATGCGCATGGCGCGATCGACGATGTGGCGCATCTGCATGGGTGTCGTCACCATATGCACATATTCATGGGCTACATCCCTGAACAGTGAAATGAGATCGATTTCCTGTTGATAGTTGCCGCCGAGCGCTGCACGTTTTTGCTGGCCTACAATGGCAATGACCGGCTGGTGGTCGAGCTTTGCGTCGTACAAGCCATTGAGCAAATGAATGGCGCCGGGTCCCGAAGTTGCGAGGCAAACTCCTACTTCCCCGGTGAACTTGGCGTGCGCGCAGGCCATGAATGCGGCCATTTCCTCATGGCGTACCTGCACGAAATCCAGTTCTTGCGATTTGCGGTTAAGCGCGCCCATGATGCCGTTGATGCCATCCCCCGGATAACCAAATATCCGCCGGACTCCCCACTCCATCAGGCGCCGCAATAAAAAATCGCTGACATTCTGGCTCATCGCGTAATCTCCTGCCGGAGGGGCAATCGCCGGCTTACTTCACGTATCTCGTCCGCCGCTGGCGCAAAAAATCGTTGCGGCCTATGCTACGCTTTGCTTCAGCCGTTTCTGTTCGCAAGAGCACTCACATTTTTTTCACGCAAGGAAGATATCGGTGAAATAACTGTGAGATATGTGTGGAGGTTTGGGTAACAGTCTCGTGTGATAAGCTTGGCGCCATAAGTAGTGCCACTTTCCTTTTCGGTCGGCGAGGCAGAGATTATGGCCATTGGCCATGTTCGCATGTCAGTCTTTAGCGCGCGAAAATCATGCAAGGATAGGTGAGAATGGAGGAATAGCGACGCGAACGCAAAGGAAGTAAAGAGGAGATGCGGGAGAGAGGAAACAAGGTTCGTTGCGAATTCAAGCGGGAGGAGGAGTAAAAAGAACCTGACCCCGGCACGGCCAGGTCAGGCCATGCTCGGGGTCAGTGGAAGAGGATTGCTGGTCAGCTTTTTAGAAGGCGACTTGGTACTGGAGTACGAAACGTCCCCTGCTGGTGGTCTTGACGATGTCGCCCATCGGATCGACGGCGAAAATAGGCCTGTTCTGATAGTCGAAGGTGATCTTGCTGTTGTGGCCCCTCAGCAACCAGTTCACACCACCGTTGAAGACGTTCATCTGGTCGTGAAGCCGCTTATAGTTCGCGCTCAACAGAGAGGTATACAGTTGCAACTGGCCGTTGTTTCCGGGTATCAGGTCCTTGGGCAGCAGGTAGCCGAACTGGGCATACCACACTTCCCCCGTGCCAAACATCGGGAATGTGTTGCCGGCCCCATTGAAACTCGCTCCGGGGCCGACACCGTTGGCCGTGTTCGCGCCATTGCCGTTCATCCGGAGATAATTCTTGCCATAATCATAAACGAAATAACCGATATAGGCGGAGACTGCCGTTTCCTTCACCTTGTCCACTGCCGCGTCCAGGAACATGGCAACCGACCAGTGGGTCATGTCGTGGAATTGGGCGGTTGATGGACTGGTGCCGGTCCACATCGCATTTTTCTCGGTGATGAACCCGGCTTCGAGATTCAGTATGTCCTTCTTGCCCAGATAGGTTCCTTGCATGTAGTCATTGGTTATGGGCTCCGTATCCCAGAAGTTCCAGTAGAACATGCCGCCATACTGTTTCTTATGGCCGACTTGGGCAAAATCGGAAACCGTCGGCGAAATAGCAGGTTGCGCCAGTCCGTCGGTTGTAACGGGGAATGAATCCTGCGCGGCTATCCGGTAGCGGAACTTGCTGATCTGGCCGCGAAGCCAGACCCCCAGGTTTCTATTGAACAGCTGGGTCCTTTCCGTGGCGTACTGGGCTCCGACAGGAACATCCAGGGTCATGATGGTGCTGACGCTGGGAGAAGTGAAGCGCGACAGTCCATTGGCCATCGAGAGGCCGCCGCCGGCAATCATCTGATGCCCCTGCGTCAGGCGCAACTCGGTGAAGGCATCGTGAAAGTAGGGCATGGCCGCGATATGCCGGTTGTCATTCTGCTGCGCAATGAAGTTGAAATTATTGATCCCATATTGCGTGTAAAAGTACACTCTATCGGTGAGCTGCCCCTGCAATATGAGACGCGTCCGGCGCAGGCTGACCTCGGTTGTGTCGGTCACTGGCTGGTTCTGAATCATCGATCCCGGGTTGTTTTGCTCGTACGCCAACTGAACCTGGTTCAGCATGCCGAGTTTGATGTACTGGCTGCCGTCGCCGTTCAGGTTCAGCTTGAACGGATCTGCTTTCACCCAATCCGAGTATCCAAATCCACCGGGTTTTGGTGCACCAGGGGCAGTGCCCGCGGGAATTGCTGCTGCGGTGGCGGCGACCGCGCCCTCCCTGCCTGTGGGAGCGGGTGGGACAGCCCCAGCGGCGCTTGCGGGAGCTTTCGGCATATCCGATACTTTTTCAAAAGACCCCATGCGTACCCGCCCCTCTCCAGGTTCTGCATAGATCTGCTTGGTCTTGGTATCGACATAGAGGTCTATGGTATACCCCTTTGACGATGAAGCATCCGCGCCTCCCGCGGTTTGCTTGTCCTGCGCATATAAGGAAGTCGAAACAAGGCAACAAGCAGCAGCTATTAATGAAAGACTAGGTTTCATTAAATGATTCCCCCCACGTTGAAGATTGAAATTAAGTCAAGATTATTCTATTTGAATATCGGAAATCTTTGCCCAATGCTGTTTCCGTTATTTTTTCATTTTCTGATTGTAACTGAAGTTAGCACAACAGACGTCAACTAAATGTCAAGTGAAAGTGAAGATTTAGTTAATCTGGCGGTGCTGCCCAGGGATCGCAGCGTCTATCCCAAACCATGATAAAAGAATGGTTTTTGGTCTCCTGAAAGTGGTAGCCAGGAAGCTAATTATGACAGCGAATTTATTTCCGGGGCAAGGAATTTGCGCAAAGGCAGCAATGGGCGTTATGGCGATACAAAACCCCCGCGGGAATGGAGGCCGCCGAAAACACGTTTGAAATAGTGTATGCAGGAGCTCGCGTGGAACTTTTTTGAGAATTTGGGAAAAGGTGGCACCCACTTTTCCATACCTGATTCCGAAATGGGCTGGGCGGGTTAGAACAGCAGTGTTCCTTAATGAACAGACTTCAGCCATTCATCATTACCGCACCGGATTCTGTGCTGCCGGGAAGCCTATCCGCCTCCGGCCCCGCCTGCGGATATATTGGTATCCACATCCGGATCCGGTCCGGGCGGCCGGTCTGGTCCGTAAAAAAGCTTTATGAATCTGCGAAGCACGCTGTCTCCCTCCGCATGCTCCCACCAGGAGTTACCCGGTTGCACATCGTACGCTTCGGAAGATGTCGCGTTTGGCGGCGGGGAAGTATTCTGGTCCGGCTTGTCAGCTTTTTCTCCCTTGTCTTCTCCCTTGAACGAGGATGCCGTTTCCCCGGTCCTCGGCTTGGCAGGCTCCTTTTCCGCCATCGCAATGCCTGTATGGCTCAGGTAACCCAAGGCGGCGAGCACGCAACCGTATCTCGCCGCGCTGACAGGGATATGCCTGAGGCCAAATCTTTCATGCGGTTTTTTCATATCAAAGCCGTGATATCAGCCCCCGGCTCCTCCGGCGGAGAGATTTTCCTCCACATCGCGGTTGGGTCCGCGTGGCGTATCGGGACCGTAAAAGATCCGGATCATCTTGCAAAGAAAAGTCTCGTCTTCCGGGGTGGAGTAGGCGCATGACCCGGGATCTCTCTCAGAGGTCGCGCTGGGCTCGAAGCTGGCAGTCTGTGCCGGTGGTGGCGGGTTTTCCGCATTGGGCGCTGTATTTGTCTGATTGCTCCCCTGGCTGGCTCCTTGTTTTTTTGCAGCATCTCCCCATGGAGCGGAGTGTTGCCCTGAGTTCGACTGGGCGTGCGCAATGCCGTTCCCCAGAAAAAACAGGGCGATAAAAAATGCGCCAATTGATGTCAAGCTATTGAATGTGAATTTCATCGCGGTACGTTTCCTGTTGGAAAAGGTGAATGAAGGAAATGATACTACTCCATTTTTTTATCCATTCCGACAGAGAGACCCAAAAAACCTTTTTGTCCCGCACTTCCTTGGCAAAGAGCAACCGCCGTTGGTATTTTCGTTGCGGGAGCATGGAGGGAATGTAGAGAAGCGCCCGGAAAGCCTTTTTCAGGTGACAGGAACAGCAAGAATAAAAAGCCGGCGCCGCGGGCGGGGCAAGGCCCGCGGAACCGGCTGAGGTCAAGATCGCAGCAACAACCTCTGGGAACTTCTTCCTGCCTTCAACTGTGAGGTCGAGATAGCGGAATGCAGGAAGAAGGAAGCCTTCGCATATAGGACGTACACGAGCGGCCTCTAAAAATAATCTCTATGACCACCTAACTATAATAAGCTAGGCAATGGAACCCATCGATCCAAACGAACCCGTGGACCTGCTTCTCCGGGCGGCTACAAAGCCGATCAGCGCCAATCCGGCGAGCAGCATGGCATAGGTTTCGGGCTCCGGAACCGCGGAAGCAAATCCCGGCACATCCGTCAGCACGATACGCCCGTTGAGATCCTGGATCTCCCGCGCATCGCCATTCGGAAAGAGGGAGCTATATGCGTTGATGTCGGCCTGGGAGATATATAGTGGCTGTGCCAGGTCAACCCATTTTACCCCTTCCGAAAACGGCGGGGTTGTCAGCGAGCCGTCGTAGCGGAAGGATTCCAGGTTGCTTGGCAGGAGCGTATTCAGATCAAAGTGGTTGAAGACGTGCGTCTCTGTCGTGGTTTTGGGCAGATCCGAAAAAATGGGGTCCAGCGACGTCTGCGGGGGGTTATGCGCATCGGATGCGTCCACCCATCGGCCCACTACGAGCAGATTATTGCTGGCGTCGCTGAATACCAGATGCATTTCCATGGGGTAGGTATGGCCGTTTTCCAGGTTCTCGGCCGGCGTGTGAAAATGGAACTGCGCCAGATTATACGTGTCTCCGTTCAGCGTTACCGATCCTGCACCCGCGGGAACGATTGCCCTGGCCGCGGTCGCAAACACATTAGGCGAACCGTTATTGATCACGCTGAGTGTGGTATCCGAGCTCAGATTGAACTGCAGCGGCGGCAGCGCCTGGAACTTCGTATCTTGCGAAGTGATGTCTATCGGGCTTTGTTGCTCCATTGCAGCCAGATTTTCCGCCAAAGTGCCCGCTTGTGCCGCAGGCAGCGAGGCCAGGAAAAGGGCGGAGCCGAGCGTTGCAAGAGGCAGCAGTCGAAACAGTGATCTGTCCATAGTGACGTCCCTTATAAAAAATTATGACGAAAAAGTATGAAAGGTGGAAATCGCATTATGCAGCTTAAATCTAGCATGGCCTATGTGAAAAAAAAGTGTCTTAAACATAAAGAATTCGTTAAGTCGGAGGAATGGAGCCGAATGGCTTGTTGCTATTTTCCCTATTGTTTTTATCATTAATTTCATTGGGTTGTCTTGGTTTTCCACCTTCCGCGCTCCCCCGGGAGCCGCTCGGTGTCTCCAACGGGAGACACTGTTTCCGACCGCTTCGCATCACGTTTGTGGATTATGCCAGCAGCCATCAGGTTCGATCAGGGCGTCGGCGGCTCCCGGCCCCCAACTGCCGCGCTCATAGGGAAGCGCGGAATGGTGTCTGGTTAGCACGCCGTCCACCGCCGCCCAGGCGGCTTCGACTGCTTCTTCCCGGGCAAACAATGCGCCCTCGCCGATCATCGCATCATGCAACAGCCTTTCGTAGGGCAATTCCTGGCCAAAGTGTTCCTCCACCAGGCAGAGTTCCTCCTGGTCGCCAATGAACTCCTTCCCGCCGCGCTTGACTCGCGCAGCCAGCGCGATAGTGGAAACAGGAGAAAGGCGAAAGCGAAAATAGTTGGCGTCGCACGCCGCACGTGCGGAATCGGCAAACAACTTTTGCGGCGGCGATTTCAACTGAACGACAACTTCAGTGGCGGTATCCGCGAGAAACTTGCCGGAACGCAAGTACCACGGCACTCCCTCCCAGCGCCACGAGTCGATATGAAGACGCAAGGCGCAGAATGTTTCCACATCCGAATCCGGGTTCACACCCTTCTCCTCGCGGTAGCCTTTATACTGGCCGCGCACGACTTCGTCCGGATCGATTGGCCGCATGGCTTTGAAGACGCCGGCCTTTTCCTCCTGGACGGCTCGGAAGCCCTTGTAAGAGGGCGGTTCCATTGCAAGCAGAGCGACGATCTGAAACAGGTGATTCTGGATCACGTCGCGCAGACAACCCGCCGATTCGTAAAACGCCCCGCGTCCCTCCACGCCAAAATTCTCGGCAAGGGTGATCTGGACGCTGGCTATATAATTACGGTTCCATATCGGCTCGAGGAAGGAATTGGCGAAGCGGAAATAGAGGATATTCATGATCGCTTCCTTTCCGAGAAAATGATCGATGCGGAAGATCGATTCATCCGGGAACACGGAGCGGGCAACCCGATTGAGTTCCTGGGCAGAGGCGAGATCCCGCCCGAAGGGTTTTTCGACGATCACGCTCGCATCCTTCGCCAACCCGACGGAACCCAGCGCGGTGATGACGGTTTCGAAAAGCGAGGGGGGAATGGCGAGATAATAGGTGGGCCGCCCGATGTCCTTCAGCGCGCGCTTGAGCGCCTGGAAAGTATCCGGATTGTTGTAGTCTCCCGGCACATAGCGAAACAGCTTGAGAAGGCGATCGAGCGCATCCTGGTCGTCGATCTTTCCCCATTTTTTCAGTGATTCGATCACGCGTTCGCGGAGCTGGTCAAGATTCCAGCGGCTCGATGCGACGCCGATGACAGGCACATCGAGCGCTTTCTGCTTGATCAGGGCATAAAGTGCCGGAAAAATTTTTTTGTAGGCGAGATCTCCGGTGACGCCGAACAGTACCAGGGCGCCTGAGGCGAGAGAATTTGTGGATGTATCCGTTGTCCCGCTCATTAGCCTTCCTCCTTCTTTTCGTGATGTCCCCCGAATCGTTTTCTCATCGCCGAGAGCAGCCGGTCAGCGAATTCGGCATTGCCGCGCGACTCGAAGCGGCTGAAGAGTGCAGCGCTAATCACCGGGACCGGCACACCCTCATCCACCGCGGCCAGCGTGGTCCATCTTCCCTCGCCCGAGTCGGACACCCGGCCGGAAAACCCAGCCAGAGTGGCATCTTCCAGCAAGGCTTCCGCAGTCAGGTCTAGCAACCAGGAAGCAACGATGCTGCCCCGCCTCCAGACCTCGGCGATTTCGGGCAGATCCAGTTCGTACTGGTAGAATTCAGGGTTGCGCATCGGTGTCGTTTCCGCGTCCGCTTCCAGCACACGCTTGCCTGCATTCGCGCTGTGCAGGATATTCAGTCCTTCCGCATAGGCGGCCATCAGGCCATACTCAATCCCGTTATGCACCATCTTCACGAAATGGCCGGCTCCGTACGGACCACAGTGGAGGTACCCCTGCTCGGCCGTTCCCTTTTGCTTGCGTCCCGGTGTGCGCTGGGCCGCGCCAATGCCGGGCGCGAGTGCGGCAAAGATGGGATCCAGGCGCTGAACGACTTTCTCGTCCCCTCCTATCATCAGGCAGTACCCGCGTTCCCGTCCCGCTACGCCGCCGCTTGTTCCCACGTCGACATAATGTATGCCTTTGGACAGGAGATCCGCGCCGCGCCTGATATCGTCGTGATAGTAGGAGTTGCCGCCATCGATGATGATGTCGCCGGAATCGGCAAGGGCCATCAGCTTTGCAATAAGTCCGTCAACTACGGCCGCGGGGACCATTAGCCACATTGCGCGGGGCCTGGCCAATCCGTCAACGAATTCCTCCAGTGAACCCGTTCCGATCGCACCCTGCTGTTGAAGTTCGTTCACCGCCTCCGCCCGTTCATCGTAGACCACGCATTCGTGACCTGCTTTGAGCAGGCGGCCGACCATGTTGATTCCCATCCGTCCCAATCCGATCATTCCCAGTTGCATTTTGCACCTCCATCAATCAAGCGTATCAGGTAATCCGCCACGCCATATAGCCGGCGAACCTTGCAAATCAGGACTGTTTACGGCAAATCGGGTCGTGCCGGGTGAGCATCCCCCTGGCGCCGGGCGGGGTCCGAGCCGCTATACCGCTGGCTTGGCCCCAGCCAGGGCGGCGCTAACGATGGACTGGGCCTCATCGACAATGTGCTGCAGATGATCCGTGCCGTTAAAGCTTTCCGCGTAGATCTTATAGATATTTTCCGTGCCGGACGGACGTGCGGCAAACCATCCATTTTTTGCCATGACTTTGATGCCGCCTATGGAAGCGTCGTTGCCCGGCGCACGAGTAAGGATCGTCTCTATTTTCTCCCCAGCGAGCTCCTTGGAGAGCACCTGTTGCGGCGAGAGTCCGGCCAGGATTTTCTTCTGGTCGGGTGTTGCCGGAGCATCGACGCGTTCGAAGAAGAATCTGCCAAAATCCTGTTCCAGCCCGCGGTATATTTCTCCGGGGTCCTTTCCCATTCTCCCCGTTATTTCCGCTGACAGCAGTGCCGCCGTGATCCCATCCTTATCTGTTGTCCAGGCGGTGCCATCGATGCGAAGAAAGGAAGCCCCTGCACTTTCCTCCCCACAAAAACCCAGGGAGCTATCGAGCAGGCCATCTACAAACCATTTGAATCCAACTGGCGTCTCATATAGTTTCCTGCCGGCTCCGCCCGCAACCCGATCGATCATGTGGCTGCTTACTACCGTTTTCCCGATCGCCACATTGGCATTCCATTTCGGCCTGTTGGCAAAAAGATAGTGAATGGCAGCCGAGAGGTAATGATCGGCGGGCAGCAGGCCCGAGCTTCGGGTGACGATACCATGCCGGTCGTGATCGGTATCGCAGGCAAAGGCAATATCGAAGCTGTCTTTCAAGCCGATCAGCCCCTGCATGGCGTAGGATGAGGATGGATCCATGCGAACCTTCCCATCCCAATCCAGAGTCATAAAGCGGAAAGTGGGATCTACTGTCTTGTTTACAACTTCAAGGTCGATGCCGTAGCGTGCAGCAATGGCTTCCCAGTAATGGACTCCTGCGCCACCTAGCGGATCCACCCCCATGCGGATGCCCGATTCGCGAATCGAGGACATGTCGATTACAGCCCCGAGATCACCGACATAGCTATCGAGAAAACTGTGAACATGCGTGGTGGGAGCAGCTAATGCCTTTTCAAAGCCTGTCCTTCGAACCCCCGAAAGATTATTTTTTAGAAACTCATTGGAAAGGGATTCGATTATGGCGGTGGCTTCGACGCCGGCCGGCCCGCCATGATACGGGTTGTATTTGAATCCGCCGCTGTCCGGCGGGTTGTGCGATGGCGTGATCACGATGCCATCCGCAAGTTTTGCGCTTCGTCCCTGGTTGTATGTCAGTATGGCATGTGAAACTGCGGGGGTGGGGGTATATTCCCCCCCGCTTGCCAGCATTACGTCCACGCCGTTAGCGGCAAGCACTTCCAGCGCGCTGGCAAAGGCAGGTTCGGAAAGCGCATGGGTGTCGATGCCGAGAAACAGCGGCCCATCTATGTTCGTTTGCCTTCGGTATTGGCAGATGGCTTGCGTAACGGCGAGTACGTGCCATTCGTTGAAGCTGGTTTCCAGAGAGGAACCGCGGTGCCCCGAGGTTCCAAAGGCAACTCTTTGGGCCGGTACGGACCAGTCAGGGATTTTCGCATAGTAGGCGGTAACAAGCCGGGGTACATTCGTGAGCATATCCGCTGGGACCGCTTTACCGGCGAAGGGGTTGATTTTTGGAGCAGCCTTTTCGGTGGCCATAATAGTCTCGCTTCGAATAGTGGCGGTAAGAAACTGCAGCACAACATATCAAACTGATACGAGAAGAAACTGGCGGGCCCGCTGGCAAGGTTCGAAGATAGCCGGGCTACCATAACAGGAGGAGCCGGCGTGCCGGCATTCCCGGTTCCCGATGCCGTTATTTCAAGACGCGATCAGCCTGTTATCCCTCCCCCGTCTCTGCATCCGACATAACGCCTGATGAGCGCATTGGTCGAACTGTCATGCTTCAGATTCGGGTCGCCCATGGGTGCCATCTCCTTGACGATGCGCTTGGCGAGTTCCTTGCCAAGCTCGACACCCCATTGGTCGAAGGAATCGATATTCCAGATAGCTCCTTGCGTAAAGACGCTGTGCTCATAGAGGGCAACCAGTGTTCCGAGCGTATAAGGAGTGAGGCGTTCGGCGAGAATCGTGTTGGTCGGGCGATTGCCTGGAAAGGTCCGATGTGGACAAAGCCAGTCGGGCGTTCCTTCTGACTTGACCTCTTCGCTGGTTTTACCGAAAGCCAGGGCTTCCGTCTGGGCAAAAAGGTTGGCCATAAGCAGATCATGATGATTTCCAAGAGGATTAAGCGTCTGGCAAAATCCGATGAAGTCGCATGGGATCAGGCGAGTTCCCTGGTGTATCAACTGATAGAACGAGTGCTGTCCATTGGTGCCTGGCTCGCCCCAAACTATCTGGGACGTCTGGTAATTGACAGGAAAGCCATCCAGCCTCGTCTGCTTGCCATTGCTTTCCATTGCCAGTTGCTGCAGATAAGCCGGAAAGCGTTTGAGATACTGATCATAAGGCAGGACGGCAAGCGTCTCGCTGCCGAAAAAATTGTTGTACCAGATTGCCAGCAGCCCCATGATGACAGGCAGATTCCTGTCAAATGGCGTAGTGCGAAAGTGCTCATCCATCGCGCGAAAGCCTGCCAGCATGGAGCGAAAATTCTGGGGACCTATGGCAATCATGGTTGAAAGACCTATTGCCGAGTCCATCGAATAGCGGCCCCCCACCCAATCCCAGAAACCGAACATATTTGCCGGGTCGATTCCGAAATCCGAGACTTCCCCGGTGTTGGTGGAGACGGCAACGAAGTGCTTGCTCACGGCGCGCGCATCATCGAACGCATCCAGCATCCATTGGCGAGCGGCGTGGGCGTTGGCAAGCGTTTCCGTGGTCGTGAATGTTTTCGAGCAAACGATGAATAATGTTTCCTCGGGGCTGATATCCCTGGTGGCTTCCCTGAAATCGGTGCCATCCACATTCGAGACGAAGCGGAAGACCATGTCTCGCTGGCTGTATGCACGCAAGGCCTCATAGGCCATTACCGGCCCCAGGTCGGACCCGCCTATGCCGATATTGACGATGTTCCGGATTCGTTTGCCGGTATGGCCGCGCCATCCGCCGCTGCATAATTCATTGGCGAAGGTCGTCATTCGATCAAGCACTGCGTGTACTTCCGGCACCACATTGATTCCATCCGCCATGATTTGCGCATCCCTGGGTGCGCGCAAGGCGGTATGCAGGACGGCGCGCCGCTCCGTCGAGTTGATCGGCTCGCCTTCGAACATGGCGGTAATGCACTTTTGCAATCCGCATTCTTCCGCGAGCTGAACCAGCAACCGAAGCGTTTCGGCGGTAATGCGATTTTTCGAGTAGTCAAGGTAAAGGCCAGCAGCTTCAGCCGTGAAGCGTTCGCCCCTCCGGGCATCATCCGCAAAAAATTCGCGGAGATGCTTGTCACGGATTGCTTCGAAATGAGATGAGAGTGCTTTCCACGCGGGAAACTCCGTCAGGGATGGGGTGCTGGGTTGAATCGGGACCGGAGGTTCGACACTCATGTCAGCCTCACGCTTTGTGTATTCATGATCGCTCCCATTCGGCAGGATCTGCCAGTATCCAGCAGTCCGTTTGATAGGTTACACACGGCAGAGCAGGGCTTCACGTGGTTTCATTCGCCTGCCCCACGTCGGGCATTCGGTGCCTGGTATCAAAACCGGCTCGCCCCAGGCACTTATCTCCGGGAGCGGCCGATCCATGAAGTGTAGCAAGCCCAGCGTTCAGAAATCTAGCACAGAAGGCATCAAGAAAATGTTAAGGCGGTGTTCAACCTGAATCCGGCAGTCGTAGCGAACTCACCATACAGGAGAATATAGCGTGAGCGTCGAGTACCGCAAAAAGCCTTTGTGGGCGTGGACAATCTATTGCGGAGCACTCATCCTTTTTCTTTTCATCAGCCGCCAAAGCCGAAGACCATAGCCGGACAACGCGTAGAGAAGGAAAAGACAGAAGAGAACGACCGGTGGATGGCTGGGTATCAGCACAAAAAAGAACAGCGCCAGCAGCAACACGGTGATGAATGGCACGCTTTTGCGCAGATTGATCTCTTTTCCACTGTAATAGGGGAGATTGCTGACCATGGTCAGCCCAGCGAACAGCGTGATGCACCATGCAAGCCATCTGACATCGGAACCTGCGATATCGAAGTCCAGCATCACCCAGACCAGCCCCGCTATCAGCGCGGCAGCCGCGGGGGTGGGCAATCCCTGAAAAAAACGCTTGTCGATCACTTCTGCATTGGTGTTGAAACGTGCAAGGCGCAGCGCCGCGGATACGCAATAGATGAATGCTGCGATCCATCCGAGTTTACCCATGCCTTTCAGCGCCCACTCATATATGACCAGTGCTGGAGCAGCGCCAAACGAAACCATGTCCGCCAGACTGTCGTATTCCGCACCGAATTCGCTCTGGGTATGAGTAAGGCGTGCCACGCGGCCATCCAGCCCGTCCAGCACCATGGCAATGAAAATGGAAACTGCCGAGTGTTCGAACCGCCCATTCATCGCTTGCACGATCGCATAAAATCCAGCGAATAGTGCAGCAGTGGTGAACAGGTTCGGAAGGAGATAGATTCCGCGCCGCCTCAGCTTGGATCTGAGAACGAGGCGCGACTGCGGCTCATGCGTCATCTGCGCGAGCCGCTGGAAGGGCGGCGGGTGGCAAAACGGGCGATAACCCGCTTATGGGTGGCGGATGAATAGTACCTGTGCCGCAAAAAAGAATACGGAATGGATGGGACGGCATCTGGAAGACTGCGCATGATATAAAAAATGGCGTCACCCGCCGCCTCCCATCCACCTGTGCGATGCTAGTTTTTCGCCTGATCAACGAGTTTGTTCTTTCTGATCCATGGCATCATTTCGCGCAGCTTCGCGCCGACGGTTTCGATTTGATGAGTGGAGGCAAGACGGCGGCTCGCTTTAAGCATGGGGGCTCCCGCACGGTTTTCCAGGATAAACTCGCGTGCGTATTCCCCGGTTTGTATCTCGCGCAGGATCTTGCGCATTTCCGCGCGGGTATCCTCGGTGACGATGCGCGGGCCGCGTGAAATATCACCATATTCCGCGTTATTCGAGATCGAGTAACGCATATTGGCTATGCCTCCTTCATAGATCAGGTCGACGATCAGCTTGACTTCGTGCAGGCACTCGAAATAAGCCATCTCGGGAGCATATCCCGCTTCCACCAGGGTTTCGAAACCCGCCTGGATCAAAGCGGTGAGCCCGCCGCATAACACCACCTGCTCGCCGAAAAGGTCGGTCTCGGTTTCTTCGCGAAAGTTGGTCTCGATCACTCCGCCGCGGGTGCCTCCATTCGCTGCCGCATAGGAAAGCGCAAGATCGCGCGCCTTGCCGGATTTGTCCTGGTGCACTGCGATGAGGGAAGGCACGCCTCCTCCCTGTGTATAAGTCGAGCGGACCAGGTGGCCCGGACCTTTGGGTGCGATCATGATGACATCGAGATCGTCTCGTGGCGATACCTGGCCATAGTGTATGTTGAAACCGTGGGCGAAAGCGAGGACAGCGCCCTTCTTGAGATTGGGTTCGATCTCGGCTGTATAGACCGCTGCAATTTGCTCATCCGGCAGCAGCACCATGACCACGTCTGCCTCTCTTACTGCTTCTCCAACCTCCTTTACGGTAAGGCCGGCCTTTTCCGCCTTGCCCCAGGATGCGCCATCCTTGCGCAAGCCCACTGTCACTGCCACGCCGGAATCCCTCAGGTTATTGGCATGGGCGTGGCCTTGCGAGCCGTAGCCCACAATAGTCACCTTTTTCCCTTTTATGAGAGATAGATCGGCATCCTTATCGTAAAAAACATTCATGTTTCACCTTTAAAAATGGAAAAATGCCAAAAGGGTTGATGGGGATGGCATCGAGACACGCTCAAGGCTGCGGCAGGATGGTCTTAAACTTTCAGTATCCGCTCGCCCCGCCCGATGCCCGAAGCACCGGTACGCACCGTCTCCAGGATGGCGCTGCGGTTGACCCCATCGAGAAACGCATCGAGCTTTGACCCCGTACCCGTCAGCTCGATAGTGTAGGATTTATCCGTAACGTCAATGATGCGGCCGCGAAAGATATCGGCCATGCGTTTTATTTCCTGGCGATCTTCGCCCACCGCCCGCAGCTTTATCAGCATCATCTCGCGCTCGATATGATCGCCTTCGCTTAAATCCACAACTTTGACTACTTCGATCAGCTTGTTCAATTGCTTCGTGATCTGCTCGACCACGTCGTCTGACCCCGTGGTAACCACGGTCATGCGTGACAAGGTCGGGTCTTCCGTTGGCGCTACCGTAAGCGATTCGATGTTATAGGCTCGAGAGGAAAACAGCCCGGCGACGCGGGATAGGGCGCCCGCTTCATTTTCCATGAGCAATGAGATGATGTGGCGCATGTCTATACCAGAATCATTTCGGAGAGGCCTTTGCCCCCTGGCACCATGGGGAAGACGTTTTCCGTCTGGTCGGTGACAAAATCCATGAATACGAGCTTGTCTTTAAGCCCGAAAGCCTCTCGCAATGCGTCCTCGACATCGCCCGGCTGCTGGATTTTCATGCCGACATGGCCGTAGCTCTCGGCCAGCCTGACGAAGTCAGGAAGCGCATCCATATACGATTCGGCATAACGATTGCCATGAAAAAATTCCTGCCATTGCCGCACCATGCCCATGTAGCGATTGTTCAGGTTGATGATTTTGATCGGGAGATTGTATTGCTTGCAGGTGGATAATTCCTGGATGCACATCTGAATACTGGCTTCTCCGGTAACGCAGGCCACGGGACTCCCGGGATTGGCGAATTGCACGCCCATCGCTGCGGGAAGGCCGAAGCCCATGGTCCCCAGACCCCCGGAATTGATCCAGCGGCGCGGCTTGTCGAACTTGTAAAACTGCGCCGCCCACATCTGGTGCTGGCCTACATCCGAGGTGATGAAAGCATTTCCACCAGTGACCTTGTAGAGTTTCTCAATGACCATTTGCGGCTTGATGACCGGAGCCTCGCGATCATATTTGAGGCAGTCGCGGGAGCGCCACGACTCGATTTGTGCCCACCATGCATCGAGTGCGGCCTGGTCCGCCGTCTCTTTGCGGGATTTGAGCTGTTTTATCAACTCGACCAGTACATCGGAGACGCTGCCAACAATGGGAACATCCACCTTTACACGCTTGGAGATGGACGAGGGATCGATATCGATGTGTATGATCCTGCGTTCTTCATTGAAGAAATGCTTGGGATTGCCGATGACGCGATCATCGAAGCGGGCGCCTATTGCGACCAGTACATCACAATGCTGCATTGCCATGTTGGCTTCGTATGTTCCGTGCATGCCCAGCATACCCACGAACCGCGGATCGGTCGCGGGGTAGCCTCCCAGCCCCATCAAGGTGTTCGTGCACGGAAACCCCAGCATTTGCACGAGCTCCGTCAACTGCGGGGCGGCATCGCTCAGGATGACGCCTCCTCCCGCGTATATCATGGGGCGCCTCGCGCCGAGTATCAGCTGGACCGCCTTTTTTATCTGTCCGGAATGCCCTTTCGTGACGGGATTGTAGGATCGCATGGCGACACTTTCGGGGTACCTGAATACTGTCGTCTGCTGGCTCACGTCCTTTGGAATGTCAACCAGCACGGGGCCTGGGCGACCGGTGGATGCGATATAGAAGGCTTTTTTAATGGTTGCCGCCAGTTCCCCGATCTCCTTGACCAGAAAGTTATGTTTGACGCAGGGACGCGTGATGCCTACGGTATCGACTTCCTGAAACGCATCCAGCCCTATGGCGTGGGTAGGAACCTGCCCGCTGATGACCACCAGCGGAATCGAATCCATGTAGGCGGTGGCGATACCTGTTACCGCATTGGTTACGCCAGGTCCGGACGTGACCAGTGCCACCCCTACCTTGTTGCTGGAGCGCGCGTAGCCGTCGGCGGCATGTACGGCTGCCTGCTCATGCCGTACCAGGACATGCCTGACTTTGTCCTGCTTGAACAGTTCATCATAAATGAATAGCACGGCGCCGCCGGGGTAGCCAAAAATATAATCGACCCCTTCTTTCTGCAAACAACGCACTGTAATCTCAGCGCCCGTCAATTCCGTTTCCATGCTTTCCTGAATCCAAATAGGTGCTGCCAGAAATAATGAAAAAATACTGAACAGTAACGGTTAGTGAGCCGCTGGTCAACCCCTATCCAACGGCTGGCGGCGTGAAGAGACTCAGGGATAACAGCGATTTCCGGGGTATTCTTCCGAAGCAGGAGGGGACGCCGCGCCAGCGGGGATTTGTTCAGCGCTTCCTTAACCGACCTGGCGCCTCGGCGACCCGGAGAACGGAGGAGTTGCGCCGGTGTCCGAAGCTTCATTCAGGATTATGCAGGAGAAGTGTTCTTGCTGCCGCCGGCCAGGCTTCCATCGGAATCAAAAAAGGGAAAAGCAGGCTCAGCTTCTTTCGGCGATTCCCCGGTCCTCGGTTTTTCGATGCGGGCACGCGGGCTTGGTACAATCCGCATAAAGCGATAGCGAGTGTTCATGGATGATGAAACCACGATCTTTGGCAATCCTGGCTTGCCGTTTTTCGATTTCGGCATCGTAAAATTCTTCAACCCTTCCACATTGCAGGCATACCAGATGGTCGTGGTGGGTGGTGCTGGCAAGTTCAAAAACAGCTTTTCCCCCTTCAAAATGGTGGCGCTCCAGCAGGCCAGCTTGCTCGAACTGGGTGAGCACGCGATATACGGTTGCGAGACCGATGTCTTCTCCCTCACTGATGAGTGTCTTGTAGACATCTTCCGCGGACAGATGGCGCACGGGACTGCTTTCAAATAGGCTCAGGATGCGCAACCTCGGCAGGGTCGCCTTCAGGCCCATGGTTTTGAGGTCGTTCGATTTACTCATGACGTCCATCCATCGGGTTGTTTTGCTGTATCATATAACGTTAGGGAATCCCTGAACAAGTTTTCGCGGGTGCGACGGCAGCGTCGCTGAGTGGGATGGTATGCCGAAAGGCGGCGCGATTAGACCGCATGGCGGACTGTGGCTGCGCCAACCTTGCCGGCGGTCCGGGCATCCTTGCCGCTCCAACCTCCACCTTGTGGAGACTCCTCGAGCGGCGCCCCGGGGGAGTTTAGGTGCTCTTCTGCATCGTTGCCCAGGCTGCGGACTTCGTTGCGCCTTATGATCATCCGATTTTACCAGCAACGCGCGCAGCGAGAATCTGTTCAGCGCTTCCCTGGTATCCTGAACCGGAAATACGTTGAATAAATACTTGGGTCATTTCCGCGAAGGCTTGAATCCGGTAGCTTGAAAAAGCTCTGGATTCCGGCTCGCCGCTGGCACGGCGTCCGGAATGACGGGGGGGTTTATGCAATGAATTTACGATTCACCACACTAGTTTGTTTTGAAAACATACGCTGCCTCGATGCGCGCAAGAATACTTCCGCTGCTTGTATTGCTATCGCTTGCCGGATGTTCGTCTGTTCCATCCGTACTATACAAAATCGAGATTCAGCAGGGTAACGTCATTACCCAGGATATGGTGGATAAGCTAAAGCCCGGCATGTCCCGCTCGCAGGTGCGCTTTGTGCTTGGTTCGCCTTTGATCAGCGACCCGTTTCATGAAAACCGCTGGGATTATATTTATCGGCTTGAGCAAAGGGGGCGGCTGGTGGAGCAGCGGAAGCTGACCGTGTTTTTCGAGGGCGATAAGCTGGTGCGTATCGATGGCACGTTTTCGCCTTCGATTGCTTTCGCTCCAGCGCCCCCCGCTGAACCGGCCAGCCCGGCCGAGGAGCTTCGCAGCGCAGCCACGCAAGTAGGCGCTGCGTCTGCGATTGTGTCCGAACCGGAACGCGCTGCTTCAGGATTCGCCACGACGACCCCACAAGCAGCGGTTCTACCCCAGGTTCCAGCCGCGGGTTCGCCGGTCCCGCCTGGTTCCGGACAAATGCCGATGCAGGCCGCAGTCTTGCCTCAACCGGTGGAAGCCGCCCGGCCGGTTATCAAAGAGGACGGAGGCGCTGCCTTGACAAGTGCTCAGTCGGCCCACGCAATCGCCCGGAGCACCCGGCAGGCGCCGTCGCAAGCCCTGGATACTGGAGAAGGAGAGGCGGATCAGCCCAAGGAGTGACGGCAGCAGCCATGGGTAGGCAATCAACCGCTGACAACAGCGAAAGAGTGGAAATGACGACATTGAATATCGCAATCGCCGGAAGTTCAGGCCGAATGGGACGCGTGTTGCTGGAAGCCGTAATGCAGGCTGAGGGCATGCGATTATGCGCTGCCCTCGATCAGACCGGCAGCCCTTATCTGGGAAGGGATGCGGGCGAGTTGATCGGCACGGCTTGCGGCGTCCATATTACGGACGATGCCGCCTTTGCTCTTCCAGGCTGCGATGTGCTGATCGATTTTACCCGCCCTGAAGGCACGCTCATGCATCTCGATGTATGCCGGACAGAACGAGTAAAAATGGTTGTCGGCACCACCGGTTTTTCCGTGAAGCAAAAAGAAGAAATCCGCACTGCCTCGCAACATATTCCGATTGTGCTGGCTCCCAATATGAGCATTGGAGTAAACGTTACGCTCAAGCTGGTGGAATTGGCGGCGAGGGTGCTCAGAGAGGATTACGATATCGAGATCATGGAGGCGCATCATCGCCACAAGGTCGATGCTCCTTCCGGCACCGCCTTGCGCATGGGTGAAGTGGCGGCGGAGGCACGTGGAAAAAATCTCTCCGAAGTTGCGGTATACGGACGGGAGGGTATTACCGGTGAGCGGGTCCCTGGAGCGATCGGTTTTTCCACCGTGCGCGGAGGCGATATCATTGGCGACCACACGGTGTTGTTTGCGGGGCCGGGTGAGCGCATGGAAATTTCGCACAAGGCCGGGAGCCGCGCCACCTTTGCCGCAGGAGCCATGCGGGCTGCCCGCTTTCTGGCGCACAAGGAAAGCGGCCTGTTCGATATGCAGGACGTGCTGGCGCTGCGTTAGGCCATCTTCTGCGCTGGCGCTCGCTATTCTCTCCCCAGCCGGGCACGTGGCGGCTTCGTTGAGCAAGCATCCTTTTCAACGTATAATTCGCCTTCATCGACAGGGGCGACACTGCCTGCCCTGTTTTCATGCCTTGTCCTCATTCCAGGAGTTTTCCGTTGTTACAACGCCCGTTTGCCGTTCTCGCGCTTGCCGACGGCACAATTTTTCGTGGCATTTCCATCGGAGCGGATGGAGCCAGTGTCGGCGAGGTGGTGTTCAACACATCCATGACGGGTTATCAGGAAATTCTTACCGACCCCTCCTACTGCAGGCAGATCATCACGCTGACTTATCCTCATATCGGCAACACAGGAGCCAATTTCGAAGATATCGAATCCGGCAACGACGATCGGATATTTGCGGCAGGACTCATTATCCGAGATTTGCCGATACTTTCCAGCAATTGGCGGCAAACGCAGACCTTGCCTGAATATCTCAGGCAGCGGGAAGTGGTCGCGATTGCCGATATCGATACCCGCAAGCTCACGCGCATACTGCGCGAGAAAGGTGCGCAATCGGGATGCCTCATGGCTGGCTTCGTCAATGAAGCGGAAGCGCTGGAACGGGCGAGATCGTTTCCAGGGCTGGTGGGAATGGATCTCGCGAGGGAGGTGAGCTGCGATAAACCCTATGAGTGGATCGAAGGAGAATGGGAGCGGGGAAGGAGTCCTGTTCTTCGGCAAAACCCGCGCTTTCACGTTGCCGCGCTGGATTTTGGAATCAAGCGCAATCTGCTTCGAAAATTGGCTCAGCACAATTGCAGAGTCACCGTCTTGCCAGCCAGCACGCCCGCCGAAGAGATTCTGGCATTGCACCCCAATGGCGTGTTTCTTTCCAACGGCCCGGGCGATCCCGAGCCTTGCGATTACGCTATCGCCGCCACCAAAAAACTGCTGGATAATGACGTCCCTATTTTCGGAGTATGCATGGGGCATCAATTGCTGGGTCTGGCCAGCGGCGCCAGGACCATGAAAATGAAATTCGGACATCATGGAGCCAATCATCCGGTGCAGGATCTCGATAGCGGAAGAGTCATGATTACCAGCCAGAACCACGGCTTTGCGGTCGATATCGATAGTCTGCCACAGCATGCTCGTATTACGCATGTGTCATTGTTTGACGGCAGCCTCCAGGGGTTCGAGCTGACTGGCGCCCGCGCATTCTGCTTTCAGGGGCATCCTGAAGTCAGTCCTGGTCCGCACGATATGGATTATTTGTTCGAGAAATTCACGGGCCTGATGGAAACAGGACGCAAACCATGAGTATGACCGCGTAGAGACAACTGCCGGATTTGGGATCATTGCAGCAATGCCTAGACGAAACGACATACATACCATCCTCATCATCGGTGCCGGTCCGATAGTCATCGGCCAGGCATGCGAGTTCGATTATTCCGGCGCGCAGGCATGCAAGGCATTGCGCGAGGAAGGTTATCGCATCGTGCTGGTCAACTCCAATCCCGCCACCATCATGACGGACCCGGAAATGGCCGATGCGACGTATATCGAGCCCATCATCTGGCCGATGGTCGAGAAAATCATCGCGCGCGAGCGGCCAGACGCATTATTGCCGACGATGGGCGGCCAGACGGCGCTTAATTGCGCGCTCGATCTGGCGAAGAATGGTGTATTGGCAAAGTACGGCGTGGAACTGATCGGCGCTTCGCGCGAGGCGATCGATAAAGCCGAGGATCGTGAAAAATTCAAGCAGGCCATGACGAGGATCGGACTGGCATCGGCCCGGTCGGCAATAGCACACAGCCTGGAGGAAGCCCTGCAGGTTCAGGCAATGGTAGGTTATCCCGTTATCATCCGCCCATCATTTACCATGGGCGGGAGCGGCGGCGGCATCGCATACAACCGGGAGGAGTTCCTCAGTATTTGCGATCGGGGACTCGAGGCATCCCCTACGAAAGAATTGCTGATCGAAGAATCTGTCATAGGCTGGAAAGAGTTCGAGATGGAGGTCATCCGCGACAAAAAGGATAATTGCATCGTCGTATGCGCCATCGAAAACCTCGATCCAATGGGTATCCACACAGGGGATTCCATCACCGTTGCCCCCACGCAGACGCTTACCGACAAAGAGTATCAGATCATGCGGGATGCGGCGGTGGCCGTATTGCGCGAAATCGGCGTGGAAACCGGCGGCTCGAATGTCCAGTTTGCCATCAATCCGCAAGATGGCCGCATGCTGGTCATTGAGATGAACCCAAGAGTCTCCCGTTCCTCTGCGCTCGCTTCCAAGGCGACGGGTTTTCCCATTGCCAAAGTGGCTGCCAAACTGGCGGTGGGTTATACGCTGGATGAGCTCCGGAATGATATTACCGGCGGCGCCATGCCCGCATCGTTCGAGCCTTCCATCGATTATGTCGTTACCAAGATTCCCCGCTTCGCCTTTGAGAAGTTTCCCCAGGCCAACGACCGGCTTACCACGCAGATGAAGTCGGTCGGAGAGACCATGGCCATAGGGCGCACTTTCCAGGAATCATTCCAGAAAGCGTTGCGCGGGCTCGAGATCGGCGCTGATGGCCTCGACGAAAAGACGTCGGATATCGAAGCCATTGAGGTTGAGCTTGGTGATCCCGGTCCGGAGCGAATCTGGTATGTCGCCGATGCGTTTCGCTGCGGAATGCCGCGCGATGAAATTCATCAGCATACGCGTATCGACCATTGGTTTCTGGCGCAGATCGAAGACCTGGTCGAGCAGGAGCAGGTTCTTGCGGGGAAGTCCCTCGACGATCTTGATCTGCCGGCGTTGCGCAAACTGAAGCGCAGCGGTTTTTCGGACCGGCGTTTGGCTAAATTGTTGAATTCGACCCAAACGGAGATTCGTGTCCGGCGCCACCAGCTCAACCTGCGGCCCGTTTACAAGCGTGTTGATACGTGCGCTGCCGAGTTTGCCACGCGAACCGCTTACATGTACTCCACCTATGAGGAAGAATGCGAGGCTTTGCCCACTACCAGGGACAAGATCATGGTTCTGGGAGGCGGGCCCAACCGCATCGGCCAGGGCATCGAGTTCGACTACTGCTGCGTGCATGCTGCCCTGGCTCTCCGGGAGGATGGTTTCGAGACCATCATGGTCAACTGTAATCCTGAAACAGTTTCTACCGATTACGATACTTCGGATCGGCTCTATTTTGAGCCGTTGACGCTCGAGGACGTGCTTGAAATCGCGGCGGTGGAAAAACCTTCCGGTGTGGTCGTACAGTATGGCGGCCAGACTCCGCTGAAACTTGCACGCGATCTGGAGGACAACGGCGTGCCTATCATAGGCACCAGTCCCGATATGATCGACTGCGCCGAAGACCGTGAGCGTTTTCAGAAGATGCTGGAGCGGTTGAACCTCAGGCAGCCCGCCAATCGTACTGCGCGTACTGCGGAAGCGGCGCTCGCCGCGGCTGCCGAAATCGGATACCCGCTCGTGGTGCGGCCCAGCTACGTGCTGGGAGGCCGTGCCATGGAGATTGTTCATGAGCAGGCCCATCTCGAACGCTACATGCGGGAAGCCATAAAGGTTTCGCATGATTCGCCCGTGCTTCTGGATCATTTTCTCAATGATGCGGTTGAAGTGGACGTTGATGCGATCTGCGACGGCGAAGCGGTGCTGGTTGGCGGTATTATGGAACACATCGAACAAGCTGGCGTGCATTCTGGCGATTCGGCATGCTCGCTGCCTCCTTTCAGTTTGTCCGTTGCCATGCGCGACGAGTTGCGGCGCCAGACCACGGCGATGGCGCGGGCGCTCGAAGTGGTAGGGTTGATGAACGTGCAATTCGCCATCCAGCGCGACATCCTGTACGTACTGGAAGTCAATCCCCGCGCATCGCGCACGGTACCGTTCGTGTCCAAGGCAACTGGATTGCCGCTTGCAAAGATTGCGGCACGGAGCATGACCGGGCGAACGCTCGCGCATCAGAATATCGTTGGGGAACAAATCCCATCCTTCTATTCAGTGAAGGAGGCGGTATTTCCCTTTATCAAGTTTCCAGGCGTCGATACGATACTGGGGCCGGAAATGAAATCCACCGGCGAAGTAATGGGAGTGGGCAAAACTTTTGCCGAGGCATTTGTCAAGTCGCAACTCGCTGCGGGAGTCCGGGTTCCTTCGGCGGGCAAGGTGTTTATCAGCGTGCGGCAATCGGACAAGCCGCGCGTCGTGGAAATCGCTCGAAATCTTGCGCAACTAGGGTTCAGCCTTTATGCTACCCGCGGTACCGCTGCTGTACTGCTTGCTGCGGATCTGGGAGTAACGCCGGTGAATAAGGTTGCTGAAGGCCGTCCCCACATCGTCGATATGATAAAGAACGGGGAAATGGACCTGATAATCAATACAGTGGAGGACAAGCGGAGTGCGATCCAGGATTCCTATTCCATTCGTCACGCCGCGTTACAGGCAAAGGTGACGTACTACACCACTTTAGCCGGGGCGAGGGCCGCGTGCATTGGCATGGCGGGAATGGGGGAATTGCAGGCTTATAGCTTGCAGGAACTGCATGAGCAGCAGGAAAGCGTATCGCGGCTCTCCAGCGCTGAGTGCTCCGGGCCGGATTCTGCTGATTCTACTGCAACAAGTTCAACTGTCGAACCGCAGTGCGAGTCGAGCACGGATCTGAATATCGGATTTAACGGGAAGGTGGAATAGAGGAATAGAGGAAGGTAGCATAGATAATGAGCACAATCCCCTTGACAGTGGTAGGCGCAGGGAAGCTGCGCGCTGAATTGCACGAGATGAAAGCCGTCCAGAGGCCCGCAGTGATCGCGGCTCTGGCGGAAGCCCGCTCCCATGGCGATCTTTCTGAAAATGCCGAATACGAGGCCGCCAAGGAACGGCAGGGCTTCATCGAGGGCCGGATAGCAGAACTGGAAGCCAAGCTTTCCAACGCGCAGATCATCGATCCGGCGTTGCTCGATGCTGGTGGAGCATGCGTATTTGGTGCTACGATCGACCTCGAGGATATGAGCAGTTCCACGATGGTAACCTACCAGATCGTCGGCGACGATGAAGCCGATATCAAAGAGGGAAAGATTTCCATCAGTTCTCCGATTTCACGCGCACTCATAGGCAAATATCCCGGGGATGTGGCGGAAGTCATGGCGCCCGGTGGTATAAGGGAGTATGAGATCCTGGACGTCAAATACGTTTAGGAGGCGTTGAACTGATGCCGGGTTTCTCGGTATTTCTTCCATCCGATTTCTTCCTTTCGAATCGCGCCTTCGGCTCGGGTGCCGCGCGTTCCGGTTCCGGTCGATAGATAACCAGGATTTTTCCGATATGCTGAACGGGCGCGGCCGCAAGGCGCCGGCATATCTCGTCCAGCAAACCATTTCGAATTTTCCTCTCTCCAATGGAAACCTTGACTTTGATCAACTGATGGCTTTTAAGGCCCAGATCCAGTTCATGCATGACATTTTCGGAGAGTCTCGCCTCGCCAATCATCACTACCGGCCGCATGCCATGAGCCGTTGCGGCGAGTGCCCGCCGGAGTGCAGGTGTAAGTGTCAACATGGATTTTCCGAAAAAACCTCATTTTAAGTGATGAAGCGTGCCAAGACCAGTAAGGCCTGGATGAACGAGCATGTGAACGATTTCTTCGTGAAGCAGGCAAAAAAAGAAGGTTACCGTTCCCGTGCCGCCTATAAGCTGATTGAAATTGCGAAACATGATCGCCTTTTTCGCTCCGGCATGACGATAGTCGATCTCGGCGCCGCTCCCGGTGGGTGGTCCCAGGTGGCTGCGCCCAAGCTGGGTGAAAGAGGCAGGATCGTGGCGCTGGATCTGAACAAGATGGAACCATTGCCGGGAGTGACCTTCATACAAGGAGACTTCACGGAATCCGGGGTTCTGGCAGAACTCAAAAATGCGCTCGGAAAATCTCCTGTTGACCTTGTAATTTCGGATATGTCCCCTAATATAACGGGCATAGCGGCAAGTGATCAGGCCCGCAGCATGTATTTGGCGGAGTTGGCGCTCGAATTCAGCAGGGAGCGATTGAACTCCGACGGCGCGTTTCTCGTCAAAGTATTTCAAGGGGCGGGCTTCCAGGAGTTTTTGCGGTCGATGCGGCTGGATTTCAACAAGGTGGTAACGCGCAAGCCGGAAGCATCCCGGGATAGAAGCAGCGAACTTTATTTACTGGGGATTGGAAAACGCTATTAGATGCAGTGATCAAAACCGTCTGACGAGCATGAGGCTGGGCCTTTGGCGGTGAGGCGAACGCCTGTTGCAGCGGTATTCCACGCTGTTATAAATCTCAAAATGGGTTTAGAATGAAATATTCAAGGGCATTGACGGCGCGAGCCAAGGAGTTATCTTGAACAATCTCATTAAAAACATGGCCATCTGGCTGGTGATTGCTTTGGTGCTGATGACGGTGTTCAATCAGTTCAGCACGCGGCAATCGGCCCAGGCACCGATGGAGTATTCGCAATTCATCGATGAGGTGAAGCAGGGCAGGATCGCGAAAGTAACTATAGAAGGCCGCACCATCAAAGGCACCAAGTCCGATGGCAGGCGTTTCACTACCTATACGCCTTCCGATCCATGGATGGTGAGCGACCTTCTCAAAGCAGGCGTCGTCATTGACGCCAAGCCTGAAGAGGAACCGTCTCTGCTGATGAATATTTTCGTTTCATGGTTCCCGATGCTGCTTCTGATAGCCGTATGGATTTTCTTTATGCGCCAGATGCAGGGGGGAGGCAGAGGTGGCGGCGCGTTCTCGTTCGGGAAAAGCAAAGCGCGGATGCTGGATGAATCCACCAATCAGGTAACTTTTGCGGATGTGGCGGGTTGCGAGGAAGCCAAGGAGGAAGTCTCCGAACTGGTGGAATTTCTGCGTGATCCGAGCAAATTCCAGAAGCTGGGCGGGCGCATTCCGCGCGGCGTGCTGATGGTTGGCAATCCCGGCACTGGCAAGACGTTGCTCGCACGTGCGATTGCGGGCGAGGCCAAGGTTCCCTTTTTCAGCATATCAGGTTCCGATTTCGTTGAAATGTTTGTCGGCGTGGGTGCCGCCCGGGTACGCGATATGTTCGAGCAGGCCAAAAAGCATGCTCCCTGCATTATCTTCATTGATGAAATCGATGCCGTGGGGCGCCAGCGCGGAGCAGGGCTGGGTGGCGGAAATGACGAGCGCGAACAGACGCTGAACCAGTTGCTGGTGGAAATGGATGGCTTCGAGGGGACTGCAGGGGTCATTGTCATCGCGGCGACGAACCGTCCGGACGTGCTCGACCCGGCGCTGCTTCGTCCCGGACGTTTTGACAGGCAGGTTACGGTTCCGCTGCCCGATATCCGGGGGCGTGAGCAGATCCTGCATGTCCACATGCGCAAGGTACCCATTGCGCCCGACGTGCATGCCGAGATACTTGCCCGTGGCACGCCCGGAATGTCGGGCGCCGATCTGGCGAATCTGGTGAACGAAGCAGCACTCTTCGCGGCACGCAGCAACAAGCGGCTTGTGGACATGGAAGACTTCGAGCGTGCGAAGGACAAGATATTCATGGGCGCCGAGCGCCGCTCCGTCCTTATGCCCGAGCACGAGCGGCGCAATACGGCTTATCATGAGTCTGGACATGCCGTGGTGGCTCAACTGCTGCCAAAAACCGATCCTGTGCATAAGGTTTCGATAATCCCGCGGGGACGTGCGCTAGGCGTGACCATGCAGCTGCCTACCGAGGATCGGTTTAGCATGGATCGCGAAGAAATTCTGCAGAATATCGCAGTGCTATTCGGCGGACGCATTGCCGAAGAGATTTTCATGGGGCAGATGACCACGGGCGCCTCAAACGACTTTGAGCGTGCTACCGAGATGGCGCGACGCATGGTGACCCAATGGGGAATGTCGGATTCGCTGGGGCCTATGGTCTACGGTGAAAACGAGGGTGAGGTTTTTCTCGGCCGCTCCGTGACCACGCATAAAAACGTGAGTGAAGCCACTATGCAAAAAGTGGATATAGAGATCCGGCGCATCATCGATGCTCAATATGGATTATCCCGGAGGTTGATAGAAGAGAATCGCGACAAGATCGAAGTCATGGCCAAAGCCTTGCTGGAATGGGAGACCATAGACTCGGAACAGATCGGCGATATCATGGAAGGCCGTACACCGCGCCCGCCCAAACCTTCCAAGACTACCGCAACGCCGCCCAAGGACAACACGCCTCCTCCGGCGCCTGCGGCCTCTGCTACTCCGGCGCAGGAAGCGTAAGCCGCGATATTTGGTTCCACCCAATTAATTGCACGAAGCGTGATAAATAAGGCGGAATTTCCGCCTTATTTATTAGGTTCCTCCATTGCGGTTTCCTGTCTACCTTGCGTTCACGCGGGCAATTAATCTCATCTTTTTCCTCCCGTCCCCTGATAATGGGAGTGCTCAATATCACCCCCGATTCCTTTTCCGATGGCGGCTTATGGGTCTCGGCGGAAAATGCCATCCACCATGCCGAACACATGGTGGAACAGGGCGCGGATATAGTGGATATCGGCGGGGAATCCACGCGCCCCGGCAGCAAGCCGGTAGATGCTGCCGAAGAGATCGATCGTATCATGCCTGTGATAGAGGCATTGGTAGGTAGGAACATCTGCGTTTCCGTGGATACTTCTAAGCCGGAAGTGATGCGCGCGTCGATAGAAGCGGGTGTTGCGATGATCAATGACATAAAAGCGCTGCAAGCGCCGGATGCGCTACAGGCAGTTGCGGAAGGCGGCGTGGTCGCCTGCCTCATGCACATGCAGGGAGAACCGGGAAGCATGCAGGCCAATCCGTATTATGGGAATGTGGTTACAGAAGTGAAGGATTTCTTGCGGGATCGGGTGCATTCGGCTTGTGCCGCTGGTATTCCGCTGGAACATTTGGTGATAGACCCTGGTTTTGGTTTCGGGAAGACGCTGGAGCATAACATTGCGCTGTTGCGTCAACTCGACTCCTTTCTGGACATGGGGGTTCCTTTGATGGTGGGTCTGTCGCGCAAATCGATGCTGGGGAAAATTACCGGCGGCGAAGTGGGAGACAGGGTCCAGGCAAGCGTTGCGGCTGCGTTGCTGGCGATCATGAAAGGAGCAAAAATCGTCAGGGTGCATGATGTAAAGGCAACCAGCGATGCAATAGCTGTTTATAATGCGGTAAACGGTCAGCCAATGCGATAAAATTACGGCGTAATCCATGCTCGTCATCCGGTATTCCGAGCGTTTTTTCGCCTGATCGTCCGGCTGATCTTTTGTTCAGGTTTGCGAACGTGAGTTATTGGGTGGAATGTCTTAAGGAAGCGCTGAACAAATCTCCACTGGCGCGACGGCGGCTTTGCGGGATGGGATGCACGAAAGGCAACGATGCGAATAGTGCGACCGCGTAAGGCGGAGCAATGTCTTCCGGAGGAAGATGCGACCCCGTAGCGGGCTGCTGGCGCCCCAACAGTACTTTGGTGCGGTCTGGCATCCCCGGCGCTGCCATATCCCCGCTTCTCAGGCTCCTTGGGCCACGAGCTGGGGAGCCATGGCGCGGCGCTCTCTGGCATCGTAGTTCCGGCTACGACCTCGTCGCGCACCTTATGATCTCCTGATTTTACCAGCAATGCGCTCAGCGAGGATTTGTTCAGCGCTTCCTTAAGCAATAACCCCATCGCCGCCTTCTTCTTCTCCGAGACTTTAAATGACAAAAAAATATTTTGGTACCGACGGTATTCGCGGTCGCGTCGGAGAACTACCCATCACACCCGAGTTCGTCATGCATTTAGGGTATTCCGCGGGCAAGGTCCTGGTGTCGTCGGATTGGCATTTATCCAAAGGAGAACGCCCTGCGGTGCTTATCGGAAAGGATACCCGGATATCGGGTTATATGCTGGAATCGGCCTTGCAGGCAGGCCTGTCAGCGGCCGGTGTCGACGTGCTGCTGTCCGGTCCCATGCCGACGCCAGCCGTCGCCTACCTTACGCGGGCGTTGCGGCTGCAAGCGGGCATCGTGATCTCCGCCTCCCACAATCCATTCGAAGACAATGGCATCAAGTTTTTTTCCTCTGCCGGCAGCAAGCTTCCAGACGCAACCGAGCACGAGATAGAGGCGGGCTTGACTGCTCCGATCAGGTCGATGGATTCTGCACAGCTAGGCAAGGCCCGGCGCGTGAACGATGCCAGAGGCCGCTATATCGAATTTTGCAAGAGCACTTTTCCGAATTATTTCGATCTACGCGGGTTACGCATCGTGGTTGATTGTGCTCACGGCGCTACTTATCAAATCGCCGGACCAGTGCTGCATGAGTTGGGCGCCGACGTGGTGGCCGTGGGGGTGCAACCGGATGGTCTCAATATCAATCATGAATGCGGGGCCACGCATGGTACCGCCCTTCAGGAGGCCGTAAGAAGATACGGGGTTGATCTCGGTATCGCCCTCGACGGTGATGGCGACCGGGTGATCATGGCTGGCAGCGAAGGCGAGCTATACGATGGAGATCAGCTGATATATATTATCGCCAAGCACCGTAAGCAAAGGGATTTACTCAAGGGCGGCGTGGCGGGAACCCTGATGACCAATCTTGCGGTCGAAAACGGCCTGAAAGAACTCGATATCCCATTTGCCCGGGCGAAGGTGGGCGACCGCTATGTATTGGAACTTCTGCAGAAGGAAGGTTGGCAACTGGGAGGGGAAGGCTCGGGCCATATCATCTGCCTGGACAAGCATACGACGGGCGATGGAATTGTTTCTGCACTGCAGGTACTGCACGCCATGCGCGATAGCGGCAACACTCTGGCCGAGCTTGCGCGCGATATAACGCTTCATCCGCAGAAGCTCGTCAACGTCAAGGTCCGCAAAGGATTTGATTTAAGCGCGAGTGCCTTGGTTAAAGCCGTGCAGATGGAAGCTGAACGCGATCTTGCCAATGATGGCCGGGTATTGTTGCGGGCATCCGGGACGGAACCGCTGATACGGGTGATGGTGGAGGGTAAATCCTTGCAGAAGGTTACATACTGGGCCGAACGAATAGCGGATGCGGTGCGGGCAGGCGCACTGGATGAGAGTACCTCCCTTGTTCAATGAGGCAGATGAAGCATCCGTCGTGAACCCGGGTCCAGGGTTGTCCGGACATATGTGTTTCATGCCGCAAAGCCGCCGTCGCGCCGGAGCGGGGATTTGTTCAGAGGCTTCCTGACGATAACGCTCTGTCACAATACTGTAATATTGATGACCTAGCATGGACGAACGCGAGGAAGAATTGGTATATCAAGACATTGAGGGGTGAAATAGTGAAATTATCGAATACCCGCGCACTTGGAATTTTGGCCATATCATGGATATCGAGCGGCGCCATTGGTATTGCACAGGCCGCTGCGCTAGTAAAAATCGATGGCTCAAGCACTGTTTTTCCCATTACCGAAGCGGTTGCAGAAGATTTTCAAAAGGCAAAGCGCGGAGCTGTCAACGTCACGGTAGGTATTTCGGGCACCGGTGGCGGCTTCAAGAAATTCTGCCGTGGGCAAATCGATATCGCTAATGCCTCACGTCCTATTCTTAAAAAGGAAATGGACGAATGCAAGGCTTCAGGGGTGCAATACGTGGAAATGCCCGTCGCGTTCGATGCCTTGACCGTGGTAATCAATCCGAGGAACGACTGGAGCAAAAATATCACCGTCGAAGAGCTGAAGAAAATATGGGAACCTGCTGCTCAGGGGAAAATAACCAAGTGGAATCAGGTAAATGCCTCATGGCCGGATGAAACGTTCAAGCTTTACGGACCAGGCTCCGACTCAGGCACTTTCGATTATTTTACCGAAGCTGTCGTCGGTAAGGCTAAATCAAGCCGCGGCGATTTTACAGCCTCTGAGGATGACAACGTATTGGTCCAGGGAGTCGCGAGCGACAAGAACGGACTGGGGTTCTTTGGTTTTGCCTATTACATAGAGAATCAGAAGAAGCTTAAGGCTGTCGGCGTCGACGGAGGAAAGGGACCCGTTCTTCCTTCCATGAAAACGGTGGAGGACGGCAGTTATCAACCGTTATCCCGGCCCATTTTCATTTACGTCAATATAAAGTCGGCGGATAAGCCGGAAGTCAGGGAATTTATCGAGTTCTATATGAAAAATGCGATCTCGCTGGTAAAAGAAGTCAAATTCTTTTCGCTGCCCCCACAGGTTTACACCACAAATCTCGAGCATCTTAGCCAAAAGAAAACAGGAACGGTTTTCAATGGCCAGCCCGAGGTCGGTCTCCAGATCGAAGAAGTGTTGAAGCGCGAAACCAGTCAATGATTCCACATCAGTCATCCTGATCTGAAAATTGGAGCAACGGCAACGGTAAGAAAGGTTTGCAAATCGGTTTTGCATCTGTCGTTCTTCATTTCAGATCGGCGATCCTTCCGTCTATTGTTTCGGGGCCAGTTTTTTTTTGCCAGCTCAGTTGTAAGTTGTATAGAGCCCGGTCGCCGTGTCCTTCCGTGGCAACCTGCCGGACTTAAAGGAAATCGGCTGAAAAAGCGTCTGGCTGGTCTATATTCCGCCGCTTTTTTGACCAATAGAACGACTATTGGCCTTCAAAATCGTCAAAATCCCCCCTCACCCAGCCACATTTTCGCTTCGATTCTTCAAGTCCGACAGGCTGCTAGCCTATCGTTCGATTGGCTGTTATAGTTTGAGTCCTGCATCAGGCCGGTTTTTAGGCTGGTCAATCGGAATGGGTAGGCTCCGCCATCCGCTTTGTAAAACAGACATGGAACAAGTAGGTCATTTAGCGGGCCTGCGCGCTGGCAGGGTTTAACTTTGTAAAGGAACAGGTTGTGACTGTCATTCGTCTCCCGGATGGTTCTGAGCGGTGCTATGAGCAGCCGGTAACGGCTCGCGAGGTCGCGGAATCCATTGGTCCGCGCCTCGGTCGTGCTGCTCTGGCGGCAAAAATCAATGGTAAGCTGGTGGATCTGTCGAGTCCTATCAAGACCAGCGGCGACCTGGCGATAATCACGGAGAAGGATCCGGAGGGACTTGAAATCATCCGGCATTCGAGCGCCCATTTGCTGGCGCACGCGGTAAAAGAGCTTTTCCCTGATGCGCAGGTTACTATCGGGCCGGTCATCGAAGATGGTTTTTATTACGATTTTTCATACAAAAGACCTTTCACCCCGGAGGATCTCGCCGCGATAGAAAAGCGCATGGCCGAGATCAGTTCGCGCGATTTGAAGGTGGAACGCAAGATTTGGGACCGGTCCGAGGCGATTAATTTTTTCAAGAATCAGGGCGAACACTACAAAGCGCAAATCATCGAAGCAATACCGGGAGACGAGGATGTTTCCTTGTATTCCCAGGGGAATTTTACCGACCTCTGCCGCGGTCCCCACGTCCCAGCTACTTCGCGGCTGAAGGTTTTCAAGCTGATGAAGCTGGCAGGCGCCTATTGGCGTGGCGATTCACACAATGAAATGCTGCAGCGGATTTACGGTACCGCCTGGACAAAGAAAGAAGACCAGGAAGCTTATTTGCGTCGTCTCGAGGAAGCGGAGAAGCGCGACCATCGCAAGCTTGGAAAGCAGATGAACCTGTTCCACCTTCAGGAAGAAGCGCCGGGAATGGTGTTCTGGCATCCCAAAGGCTGGATTATCTGGCAGCAGGTGGAGCAATATATGCGGGAGGTGCTCCGCGATAACGGCTATCTGGAAATCCGTACACCGTCCATATTGGATAAAGGCCTATGGGAGCGGTCCGGACATTGGGAGAATTTCCGGGAGAACATGTTCGTTACCCAGTCGGAAGAACGAGAGTTTGCTGTCAAGCCGATGAACTGCCCTGGCCATGTGCAGGTATTCAGGCAGGGACTGAAGAGTTACCGGGATCTGCCATTGCGGCTGGCGGAGTTCGGTTCATGTCATCGTAACGAGCCTTCCGGTGCCCTGCATGGCATTATGCGGGTTCGTGCTTTTACCCAGGATGACGCTCATATTTTTTGCACGGAGTCCCAGGTTCAGGATGAGGCGGTGCGTTTTATCGACTTGTTGCAGCAAGTGTATGCAGATTTTGGTTTCAAGGAGATCCTGGTAAAGCTTTCGACGCGGCCGGCAAAACGCGTCGGTTCGGAAGAGCAGTGGGATAAAGCCGAACAGGCGTTACAATCGGCCCTGGGCCATAAAAAGCTCATCTGGGAGCTGCAGCCTGGGGAAGGCGCTTTTTATGGTCCGAAAATCGAATTTTCACTCAAGGACAGCATTGGCCGGGTCTGGCAATGCGGTACTTTGCAACTGGATTTTTCCATGCCAGAACGGCTGGGTGCGGAATACGTGGCAGAGGATAATACCCGCAAGGTGCCGGTAATGCTCCACAGGGCGATATTGGGATCTCTGGAACGTTTCATCGGCATTCTCATCGAAAACCATGCAGGCGCTCTTCCGCTATGGCTTGCTCCCGATCAGGCGGTAGTGTTGAACATCTCCGAAGGACAGGCGGATTATGCCAGCAAAATAGCCGTGGAGCTCAAGCACAATGGCATTCGAGCGTTCGCGGACTTGAGAAATGAGAAAATAACTTATAAAATACGGGAGCATAGTTTGCAAAAGTTGCCATACCAAATCATTGTGGGCGATAAGGAAGTGGCGTCGCAAACGGTTTCCGTAAGAACCCGGACGGGCGCCGATCTCGGCCAGTTTAACTTGACCGCGCTGATCGATCTTCTCAAAACAGAGACATCCATAGGGGTCGGCGCGAACTGACTCAATCATATACCTGGGGAATTACTATAGTTCAAGAGAAAGCAGCACGCATCAACCAAGAGATAAATTCACCGGAAGTGCGCTTGATTGGTGTCGGGGGAGAGCAGATAGGCATTGTTTCCCTGGCGGCGGCCAATTCGTTGGCGGAAGAGGCGGAGGTGGATCTCGTCGAGATCGCGCCTACGGCCAGGCCACCGGTCTGCCGCTTGATGGATTATGGTAAGTTCCGTTATCAGGAAAGCAAGAAAAAACACGAGGCGAAACTCAAGCAAAAGCAGATTCAGATCAAGGAAGTCAAGTTTCGTCCGAATACCGATGAGGGCGATTACAACATCAAGCTGCGCAATCTGATCAGCTTCCTTGAGGAAGGGGATAAAGCAAAAATTACCTTACGCTTTCGTGGGCGTGAGATGGCTCATCAGGAGTTTGGCGTTCGCCTGCTGGAGCGAGTTAGAGACGACCTGGAGGCGCATGCGATAGTAGAGCAATTTCCCCGGATGGAAGGGCGGCAGATGGTCATGGTGCTATCTCCGCGCAAGAAAGAAGTGAAATCGACCAAACCCAAGGCTGCGCCCAATGATGCGGCTGCCGGAACAAATAAAGGTGCGGTCCAATCCTAAGGACCGCCGCGCCAGCGGAGATTTATTCAGCGCTTCTCTAGGGATTTTAGAGGGTTTTAAAGAGTAAGACTGGTAGTATAAGTTGGAAAGTGTGAAAGTGTTTTTGCGCCGGGCCGGGTGGGTTCGGTGCGAACGGTGGTAGCAGGCGATCGGATAGAAAGCCATTCATAATAAGTGGTGACCAGGTTTGAAAGTGTTCCGGTGTGGAAACACCTGGCGTCATGCTAGAGCAGGAGCAGTGTAATGCCGAAAATGAAAACGAAGAGTGGTGCAGCGAAGCGCTTCAAGGTCAGAGCTGGTGGCAGCGTCAAGCGTTCACAAGCATTCAAGCGCCATATCCTTACCAAAAAGACGACGAAAAGCAAACGCCAGTTGCGCGGAACCGTCGGTGTTCATGCAAGCGATGTGGCGTCCGTTCGCGCCATGATGCCCTACGCGTAAAGAGAGACAACCATGCCAAGAGTGAAACGTGGGGTGACGGCTCACGCCCGTCATAAAAAAGTACTGGATCTGGCGAAAGGTTATCGCGGACGCCGCAAGAATGTCTATCGTATCGCGAAGGAGGCGGTGATGAAAGCGGGGCAGTATGCCTACCGCGATCGCCGCCAGAAAAAACGCCAGTTCAGGGCGCTGTGGATTACGCGCATCAATGCGGCCGCGCGTGAATGTGGCTTGTCTTACAGCGTATTCATGAACGGCTTGAAAAAAGCGGCGATCGAGGTGGATCGCAAGGTGTTATCTGACATTGCGATCTTCGATAAGCCTGCTTTCATGAAGTTGGCCGAACAGGCCAAGGCCAGTCTGGCGATATAGCAGATAAGCAGAGAAGTATGACGAGGAGGCTGGAGGCACTGCGCCTGGCCTCCTTTTTTCTTGTTTATGGAATTGATATCACCTCATCCCTGAATCCCTATGAATGATCTGGATCTTCTCATCAGTGAAGCCACCGGTCTTTTCAACGGCATAGATGATGCTATCGAGCTGGAGCAGGCCAAGGCGCGTTATCTCGGCCGAAACGGCAAGCTGACGGAGTTGCTGAGGGGATTGGGCAAGCTTCCTCCGGACGAGCGGCCGGAAATGGGAAGCCGTATCAACAAAGCCAAGGAAATGCTCGAAGCTGCGCTTGGCAGCCGCCGCGACGCGATACAGGAAAAGAAACTCGAGGCTCAGCTCATCGTTGAGGCGCTGGATGTCACTTTGCCGGGACGCGGCCAGGGAACGGGCGGCATACATCCCATCACCCGGACACTCGATCGCATCCAGTCCCTGTTTCATTCGCTTGGCTTTGCCGTCGCAACAGGGCCGGAGATCGAAACGGACTTCTACAATTTTACCGCACTCAATATTCCCGAGAATCATCCTGCCCGTGCGATGCACGATACCTTTTATATTGATGAGGAAAGCGGCGCTTATTTGTTGCGTACCCATACTTCACCGGTGCAAATCCGCTATATGCAGGAAAATGCTCCACCCCTGAAGGTGATTGCGCCAGGACGAGTTTACCGCTGCGACTCCGATTTGACTCACACCCCCATGTTTCACCAGGTGGAAGGTTTATGGGTTGATGAAACCGCCCATTTCTCGGCGCTAAAAGGCTTGCTGGCGGACTTCATGCAGCATTTTTTCGAACGCGACGACTTGCCGGTGCGCTTCCGTGCTTCTTTCTTCCCGTTTACTGAACCCTCGGCGGAAATGGATATTGGATGCGTAATGTGCGGGGGCAGCGGCTGCCGCGTATGCAGTCACACGGGCTGGCTCGAAGTACTGGGCTGCGGCATGGTACATCCCCACGTTCTCAAGCATGTACGCATCGACAGCGAAAAATACATCGGGTTTGCCTTTGGCATGGGTGTGGAAAGGCTGGCGATGCTGCGGTACGGAGTAAATGATTTGCGCCTGTTTTTCGAAAATGATCTTCGCTTCCTCAAGCAATTCAGCTAGGTGCAGTTTCTCCAGGTGTCATTTCTGAAAGTCCGGTCCGTACGACGGAAATGCGGAGACTGCGAATTCCGCGCAATCAAGCAGCGAACGCGATAGGTGCCGTAAAAAAATAGCTGCATTCGTTTTTAGAACAAGAGGGCGAGAAGAAACATGAAATTTTCCGAGAACTGGCTCCGGACCTTCGTCGACCCGCCATTATCCACGGATGAGCTAGCCCATGCGCTGACCATGGCAGGCCTGGAAGTGGAAACGATCGAGCCGCTTGTCCTCGCTTTTACCGGTGTTGTGGTGGCTGAGGTGCTGTCGGTCGAGAAGCACCCAGGAGGAGACCGTCTCCGTGTCTGTCAGGTAAATGCCGGTCCCATTCCCGGGGGCGGGCAATTGCAGATAGTTTGCGGCGCTCCCAATGTTCGGGCCGGAATGAAGGTTCCGTGCGCGCTGAGTGGTGCCAAACTTCCTGCAGTCACTATAAAGCCGACCAGCATAAGAGGGATTGAATCTCATGGCATGTTATGTTCTGCCACTGAACTGGGTCTAAGCGATGCCACGGAAGGCCTGCTCGCGCTTCCCGAGGATGCGCTTCCCGGTATCGATTTTCGCGATTATTATGAACTCGACGACAAGCTCCTTACCCTCAAGCTCACACCTAATCGCGGTGATTGCCTGGGCCTCGTTGGCATAGCGCGGGAAGCAGCCGCTGTAACTTCGGCGAGTCTTCGGCCTCTTGAGATCGAGCCGGTGGTTCCGGCGGTGGGTGGCATGTTGCGGGTCGAGGTGGGCGCGCCCGAGGCGTGCCCGCTTTATTGCGGTAGGGTAATACAGGGTGTATCGCTGGATAGGGCTACGCCTCACTGGATTGTGCGTCGCCTGGAGCGTAGCGGCATACGAACCATTAACCCCGTGGTGGATGTGACCAACTATGTCATGCTGGAGACTGGCCAGCCGCTGCATGCCTTCGACCTGGCGAAAATTTCGGGTGAACGAGCAGGTGTGATCCAGGTGCGCTTCGCTCAGGCGGGGGAGAAATTCGAGTTGCTCAATGGCGAAGAGCTCGCCCTGGAGCCTGACATGCTGATCATCGCCGATGTGGAAAAGCCGCTGGCGCTTGCAGGGATAATGGGTGGAAACGAAAGCGGTGTACGGCACGAGACGACCGATTTATTCCTGGAAAGCGCTTTCTTCAGCCCGGAGAGTATTTCAGGAAAATCATTCCGCCTGGGCTTCAGCTCGGATTCCGCGCATCGTTTTGAACGGGGTGTGGATTTTGCTGCTACCCGCATGGCTCTGGAACGCGCTACGAGACTGGTGCTGGAAATATGCGGCGGCAGCGCCGGCGCCGTCAACGAAGTCCGGGGTAGCTTGCCGCAACGCCACCCCATAAACCTGCGTTTACAAAGGGTGCGCCAGGTTCTCGGTATAGACTTCGATGAAGTCAGGGTTGCCGAATTATTGCGGCGACTGCAATTTGATTTCCTTCCCGGGGGCAATGGGACATTCCTGATAACACCGCCAACCTACCGCTTCGATCTCGGCATAGAGGAAGACCTGATCGAGGAACTGGCGCGGATTCACGGCTATAATCAGATTCCGGGCAGTTCGCCACATGCGGCATCGGAAATGCTGCCCGATTCCGAAACCATGCTCTCCCCGTCGCGACTAAGAGAAGTCCTGGCTTCGCGGGATTACCAGGAGGTTATCAATTATGCTTTTGTAGACGCGTCGTGGGAGCGGGAGATATTTGGCAATGAAATGCCGATAGCATTGAAGAATCCGCTATCCAGCCAGATGAACGCAATGCGCAGCACCCTGCTTGGCGGCCTGTTGTCCAACCTGCAATTCAATCTCAACCGCAAGCAAAGCCGGGTGCGTTTGTTCGAAATAGGGCGCTGCTTCCTGAGGGAGGGTGACAGTTATGCTCAGCCGGAAAAATTTGCCGGACTTTGCTACGGCGATGCTTATCCGGAACAATGGGGGATGCCTGCCCGGATTGCCGATTTTTATGATGTGAAGGCGGACATCGAAGCGCTTTTTTGGCCAACCAGGGTCCATTTCGAGCCCCAGCCGTATCCCGCCCTGCACCCGGGCAAGGCAGCGCGTATCCATGCGGGCAGCGGCGTGGCCGGTTGTATCGGAGAGCTTCACCCGCGCATCCAGAAAAAACTCGGCCTATCCCGGTCCCCGGTGTTGTTCGAGCTCGATCTCCATGCGCTTGTATCGCATTCCTTGCCCACGGTCGCGGAAATTTCCAAATACCCTACGATCAGGCGGGATATCGCATTGGTCGTACCGGAAAAAATCCGGGCACAGGCGATACTCGATCGTATGACATCGGAACAGTTATCCGTCATTTCCGAAATTTATCTATTCGATGTGTACCAGGGAGAAGGGATGGAAGACGGCAAAAAAAGTCTTGCATTCCGTGTGTTATTAAAAGATACTCAAAAGACATTAACCGATGCGGAAGCGGATCTGGCCGTTGCCCGGCTGACCAGAATTCTGGAAGTCGAGTTTGGTGCGAGACTTCGCAATTGAGGAAGCTCTGAACTAATCTGGATGACAAGAGGATTTGTTCAGAGCTTCCTGACACCCGGCAGGTGAAAATACCGAAGGCTGGCTGTATCCGGACAGGTATATAAACAGGCGAGGAGAGTATGACCTTAACGAAGGCTGAGTTGGCCGATTTGCTGTTTGAGAAAGTGGGGTTCAATAAACGCGAAGCTAAAGACATGGTTGAATCATTTTACGAGGAAGTCCGCATTGCGCTACAGAATGGGGATGGCGTGAAGCTTTCGGGATTTGGCAATTTTCAGTTGCGCGACAAACCCCAGCGTCCGGGCCGCAATCCCAAGACCGGTGAAGAGATTCCGATTACCGCCAGGCGGGTCGTGACCTTTCACGCAAGTCAGAAACTGAAGGCGATGGTGGAAAAAAACCAGCATGGGAAACGCAACGCCTAACGCCCAGCTTGGCCCCATTCCCGCAAAGCGTTACTTCACGATCGGCGAGGTGAGCGAGTTATGCGGGGTCAAGCCGCACGTATTGCGCTATTGGGAGCAGGAGTTCACGCAACTGAAGCCTCTCAAGCGCCGGGGAAATCGCAGGTATTATCAGCATCATGAAGTCCTCCTGGTGCGCCGGATACGAGAGCTCCTCTATGAAGAAGGATTTACAATACATGGAGCACGCAGTCGTCTGGGGTCTGCGGCGGCGGAAATGATGCCTGCGATCGCAGCGTCGGTTGAAGCCGGGCCGCCGCTCGACATATCCTTGTGGCGGAAGGAAATCAGGGACGTGGTAGCGCTCCTCCGATCCTGATCCTGCAAGAGTTCACATGAATCAGGAAGTCGGGAGCGGACGCTCTATCGTCTTTTCAGTGAAACCGCTGAGCAACCGGAGATTCTTGTTTTCTTCCTGCTTGCACGCCGATATATGCTCCTCCCCCGCATTGTCCCTCTATCTGCCTCTGCGGCTACTCTCCTTATAAAGCAATAGCGACTTTGAACCCGCCTTATTGTTATAATCCACCTCTCGGGGCGTAGCGCAGCCTGGTAGCGTACTTGCATGGGGTGCAAGTGGTCGGAGGTTCAAATCCTCTCGCCCCGACCAATGAATAAAATCAGACAACCAGACGTTCGGGCATGTACCGGCATGTGCCAACGTCTGTTAGCAGCCTTATTATTACTCTGTTCTCGATCGGGTTCATCGTTTCAGGTACCGTACTATGCGCATTTTGCTCAGCAATGACGATGGGTATTTTGCGCCAGGCCTTGAATCTCTTGCTACTGCTCTTTCCGCGATCGCGGATATCGTCGTGGTCGCGCCGGAGCGCGACCGAAGCGGCGCCAGCAATTCTCTTACGCTCGACCGGCCCCTCAGCTTGCACAGATCCCACCGGGGTTTTTTTTATGTCAACGGCACGCCTACCGACTGTGTGCATCTTGCGGTTACCGGCATGCTCGACACATTGCCCGACATGGTAGTGTCCGGCATAAACGACGGCGCGAACATGGGGGACGATACCATTTACTCTGGTACCGTGGCAGCCGCAACCGAAGGCTTCCTGCTCGGCATTCCCGCGATAGCCATTTCCCTTGCGCGCTTTTCCGAAGGAAATTTTTCCACCGCTGCGCGTATCGCGGCAGAACTGGTGCAGCGATACCAGCGCGACAAGCTCCACGGAACGGTGTTGCTCAACGTCAACGTGCCTGATGTGCCCTATGAGGAGTTGCAAGGCATGGAGGTCACCCGGCTGGGGCGCCGCCATAAGGCCGAGCCAGTGGTCAAATCCCAGAGCCCGCGTGGCGAGACGGTTTATTGGGTAGGGGCCGCGGGGCCCGTTCAGGATGCCGGAGAGGGAACCGATTTTTTTGCAATTCAGCGTAATCGAGTATCGGTGACTCCATTACAGATCGACCTGACCCGGTATGGACAGATGGATTCCGTAAAAATGTGGCTGAAATAGATAAAGCTTTTTATGGTCTTACGGGGCTTGGTCATGAGCTCTTGTCAGGATAGGCATTGAGCACTCATCATTCCGGTATCGGCATGACTTCGCAGCGTACCCGCACGCGCATGGTGGAGCGCCTGCGCGATATGGGTATTGCGGATGAGGCCGTCCTGGCTGCCATGAATTTCATTCCGCGCCATATCTTCGTTGAAGAGGTCCTGGCGAGCCGCGCTTACGACGACGTTTCCCTTCCCATCAATTTCGGCCAGACCATCTCGAGTCCGTTTATCGTGGCCCGCATGACTGAATTGCTGCGAGCCGGTTCAGATCTGGGCAAGGTGCTCGAGATCGGCTCCGGTTGCGGCTACCAAACCGCCATTCTGGCACGGCTGGCACGCGAGGTGTATTCTGTCGAGCGGATTGGACCATTGGTTACCCGTGCCCGAGCCCGGTTGCGGGGGCTTCGGCTCCCCAATATTTATCTGAAGCACGCCGATGGACTGCTGGGTCTTTCCGAGGCTGCGCCGTTTGATGCTATCATGCTGACAGCAGCCACGACCCATATCCCTTCTTCTCTGCTGGAGCAGTTGGCGATTGGCGGCAGGCTGGTTTTTCCCAAGGGCAGTCAGGAGCAACATCTGTGCATGCTCGAAAGGAGCTCCCAGGGGTATACTGAAACTACGCTGGGTGAAGTGAGGTTCGTGCCCATGGTGCCTGGCGTTCAGAAAGGCTGAACAATGTAATACGAATATCAGATGACGGTCAGTGGAATGAAATGCGAAGGTTCGAAATGGTTAGCATGCCGCTTTGCACGGTCTTGCATGGTTGAGATGGGGGCAGGGCGGCGAGTTCTCCCTGGCATTTTTTTTCCTTCAATACGTGGTCTGCTTCTCATTTTCGGCTTGTTTTTCGGCCTGTTGCTCGCCGGTTGCGAATCCACCCCGCGGCCTGCCCCGGTCGTCGATCGGGCCGGAGCGGGATCCACCACGGGTAACGCCCGCCAAACGCAAGGTCAGCCATCCAATACCTATGTCGTCCGTAAGGGAGACACGCTGTACAGCATTGCTCAAAGCAATGGCATTAGCCAGAAGGATCTTGCCGAATGGAATAATATCCAGGATCCGGCTGCGATTCAGGTCGGCCAGCAATTGCTGCTTTTGCCTCCTTCGCCCCCTGGGCAAATGGCCCAGCCGTCGCTCTATGCGCTTCCCGAGCCGCGGCTTTCTTCCCCGGGCCCTGTGGAGCTTCGCGGCGCAGGAGTTCCAGCCGAAGCCAGGCCGGTGGCGAGCAGCGACAAGCTGAAAACAGAACCAAAGGCCTTGAAGCTGCCATACTCGGAGCAGGCAGTGGCGCAGCTGAAAGCAGACATCATTCCAGCCCAGACAGCCGTCGCAAGGAGTGAGGCACCCGCCGAAAGAGAGCTTCCGCTGGTAGCAGGTGCCGTGCCTTCCGCAGCCGCAGCCGTGGTTCCGCTGCCCGCCGTGCCGCCTGCCCCGCCCGTAGCCGTGGTCCCGCTACCCGCCGTGCCGCCAGTGCCGGACGCAGCGGAAACTGTTCTCGCGCGCGATCAAGTCGAGTGGATCTGGCCTACAAAAGGCAAACTACTCGAGGGGTTTTCCGAAGGTACGAAAGGCATTGATATCTCGGGTACATCCGGCCAGGCGGTCAACGCCTCGGCAGCAGGCAAGGTAGTGTATAGCGGTGGCGGATTGCGGGGCTATGGCAAGCTTGTCATCATCAAGCATAACAACATCTACCTCAGCGCCTATGCGCACAATGACAAACTTTTGGTAAAAGAAGGACAAACAGTCAAAAAAGGGCAGAAAATCGCTGAGATGGGCAGCACCGACAGCGGTCTGGTAAAACTTCACTTCGAAATCCGCAAAAACGGAAAACCTGTGGATCCCCTAAAATACCTCCCCCCCACTTCCGGATGAGCTATCCAGACTATAACGGTGATGACGAGGATGAGGAAGCGCTGGATTCCGCGGATTCGCCCGAAACGGACGATGAGTCCGCGGCCATTTCTGAAAGCGGCGTCACGGTTGCTGGCAGTGACCCCAGTGATTTTCTTCTGACTGACGTAACGCAAATATATTTCAACGAAATCGGCCACAACGCATTACTGACGCCGAAAGAGGAAGTGGAGCTCACGCGCCTCGTCAGGCAGAATGACTTCAATGCCCGGCAAAGAATGATCGAGTGCAATTTGCGGTTGGTGGTGAATATCGCCAAGCACTATGCCAACCACGGCGTCGCGCTGCTGGATCTCATCGAGGAAGGCAACATGGGGATGATGCACGCGCTGGATAAATTCGATCCGGAGCGCGGTTTTCGTTTCTCCACTTACGCCACCTGGTGGATACGGCAGAATATCGAACGCTGCATCATGAATCAGTCGCGCACGATCCGCCTGCCTGTTCATGTCATCAAGGATCTGAATGTTGTCCTGCAGGCGGCCCGTCACCTTGAGGCTCATACTGGCAAGGAACCTAAACCGGAAGATGTGGCCCGTCTGCTGGGCCGCCCCGTCGAGCATGTGGAGCGCATGCTGTCCCTGAACATGAGCATGATGTCGCTGGACGCTCCGCTCGATGTCGATCCTCTCCTGTCCGTCGGCGATGTCATGGCCGACGAAAAATCAGCCGGCCCCGATGCGATGCTGGAGCAATCCGAGATCAAGGACCGGGTAAAGGAATGGCTCAGCCGTTTGAACGACAAGCAGCGCCATATCATCGAGCATCGCTATGGGCTGAATGCCTGTGAAATTCAAACCCTGGAGCAGCTGGCGTCAAGCCTTGGGCTTACTCGCGAACGGGTGCGCCAGATTCAGCTGGAAGCGCTGGAAACGCTGCGCGGCATATTGAAATGCGATGGGGTTTCGAAGGAAGGAATATTTTAGCCTTGCAGCAACCCGCCTGTCTGGCCGCTTCGATAGCGCGCCGCCCCAAATGCAGTGCGCTCAATAGTCTTTACTCCGGCCACTTTTATCAGTATTATATGTCTAAAGCCTGTTCCATCAAAGTGGGGAGTTTGAAGTATAATCGCGACCCGTCAGCGTTACTGTCGTATTGAAATTATTTGAATCGAGGCGTTATTTATGGATATGTCACAACCAGAGTTTACGGCACCTGATCCCACTCTCTGCACCGAAGAAGAAATTGCAAGGCTGGTTCACACTTTTTACGCAAGAGCCCGGCAAGACCCGGGACTGGGGCCCATCTTCGAGGCGCACGTTGATGATTGGGACGCCCATTTTGTACAAATGATCAATTTCTGGTCAATGAAATTGCGCGGGACCAGCCGATTCCGTGGTATGCCCATGCCGAAACATGTTGCGCTACCCGGGCTCAACCCGGCATTGTTCGAGCGGTGGTTGGAATTGTTTCGGCTGACTACCAGCGAAATGGAAAATCCAGGGCTGCAATTCAATGCCGATACACTGGCCTTCCACATCGGGAGCCGTTTGTGGCAGAGGTATCAAATGGAGCGGTTCCCGGATAGAGAGCTTGTCGGGTTGCGCGAGCCGTAGTTCTCCCTTCTTTATTCCTGGCGAGCCGGGCGCGAAAAGGCGCGCCCGGCTGTTTTGTTTCCGCCGATCTCTGCGGTGGATGTGCAATACCATTTCAATCTTTGTTCGCCAGCCTTGAAAAGATTGTAAGCGATCACTTTCCATTTTCACGTCGCTGATCTTGCCTGAGTTTCCTCCAGCTCTCCCCGGATCTGTTAACACTTGAACCTAAATCCGGCAGTTGATCGCTCATTTCTAGTTTGGATCTATGATTCACAACGACTTTCCGCCGTACTCGACGTTCACCTGTAGAGTGGGATCACTACAGGGCAGATTGTGGGATTTCTGCGGCACATGGCTGCGTTGCAACTCCTTGGAATGGAATAGCCATTCCTCGTTGCAGCACCTTGCCCTGCACTCCAAAAGCCGCACACTCCATCCTGTCCAACTGCCGGATTTAGGTTAGCGGGAGTATGTTGGTATAATGGCAAAGAGATCCCCGGTTCGGGTTCCGCCAGCAGTAGTGCTTGCCTGCATGCCCTCGATATAAGAAAGAGCAGAGATTTTTTAAACACAAAGGAGCGAAACGATGAGCAATCAAACGACTGGAAGTGCGCCTCATAGTCTGCCACCTCTCCCCTATGCGGAAAATGCGCTGGATCCTGTTATTTCGGCCAACACCTTGAGCTTCCATTATGGAAAGCATCACAAGGCCTATGTCGACAACCTCAATAAATTGATAAGCGGTACCGAACTTGCGGATTCATCCCTGGAGGAGATTATCGCGGCAACTGCCGGCAATGCGGAAAAGGCGGGAATATTCAACAACGCAGCACAAGTCTGGAACCATACATTCTACTGGAATAGCCTTTCGCCGCGCGGGGGAGGGAAACCGCCATCCGATCTGGGAGAGAAAATAGACTCATCTTTCGGGTCGCTGGATGCCTGCAAAAAAGAATTGGCAACCGCGGCAACGACTCAATTCGGCAGCGGATGGGCATGGCTGGTGCAGGACGGAGACAAGCTCAAGGTCGTCAAGACCGGGAATGCGGACTCGCCGCTGACCAAGGGAATGAAGCCACTGTTGACGATCGACGTGTGGGAGCATGCATATTACCTCGACTACCAGAACCGCCGTCCGGATTATGTCAATGCCGTGCTCGACAAGCTGATCAACTGGGATTTTGCTCTGCGTAACTGCAAATAACTGCAAGTAACCGCAAACAGGTCTTGCTTCAGTGGCGACCAGCGAAATTTTCGAGGAACTGGAAATCATCCGGCGCGGATGCGACGAGCTCCTGCTCGAAGAGGAGCTCGCGCGCAAGCTCGCAGCCGGGCGTCCGCTCAGGGTAAAAGCGGGATTCGATCCGACAGCACCCGACTTGCACCTGGGACATACGGTTCTGCTCAACAAGATGCGCCATCTGCAGGATCTCGGCCATCATGCCCTGTTCCTGATAGGTGATTTTACCGGCATGATCGGTGATCCCAGCGGCAAGAATACGACGCGTCCCGCCCTTACCCGCGACCAGGTGGTGGAAAACGCGAATTCTTATACCGATCAGGTTTTCAAGATCCTCAAACCCGGACAGACCGAGGTGGTCTTCAATTCCACCTGGATGGACAAGGTCGATGCGGCGGGGCTCATCAGGCTGGCAGCCACTCATACGGTTGCCCGCATGCTGGAGCGCGACGATTTCGGCAAGCGCTATCAGGCCAACAAGCCCATCGCACTCCATGAGTTTCTGTATCCGTTGATCCAAGGGTATGATTCCGTCGCGCTGCAAGCGGATATCGAACTTGGAGGCACTGATCAGAAATTCAACCTGCTCATGGGGCGAGAGCTGCAAAAGCATTTTGGACAGGCGGCACAGTGCGTTCTTACCATGCCCCTCCTCGAGGGATTGGATGGCATCAATAAAATGTCCAAGTCAGCGGGCAACTATATCGGCATTGCGGAGCATCCCGCGGAGATATTCGGCAAGCTGATGTCGATTTCAGATGAATTGATGTGGCGGTATATCGATCTGCTGTCTTTCGAGCCTTCTAGCGTCATCCGGCAGTGGCGGCAGGAGGTGGAGCAGGGTCGAAATCCGCGGGACATCAAGATATCGTTAGCACAGGAAATCGTTACCCGTTTTCACAGCAGGAAAGATGCTGAATTCGCCCTGGCGGATTTCGAAGCAAGATTCAGGCGGGGGGCCATCCCCAGCGATATTTGCGAGAAGGCGCTGCATGCCGGCCAGGAGGGTTTGCCCATCGCCCAATTGCTCAAGCAGGCCGGGCTCACTGCAAGCACCACTGAAGCCCTGCGCATGATAGAGCAAGGTGGTGTAAAATTGAATGGCGAAAAAATCAGCGATAAAGGCATCAGGCTATGCCGGGGCGAAATTGCAGTTGTGCAAGTGGGCAAGCGGAAATTCGCCAGGGTCGTTCTCTCCTGACAAATTCGGCAAAATCTCTTGACCCGCTGGCTGATGCCTGTATAATCCCGCCTTTCCCCGTGAAGCCCGAAAGGTTAAACGGATTGTTCTTTAAAAATATACAGCCGATAGGTGTGGGCGCTTGACTAGGCCACCCGTCATTTCGCCATCCGGCGCAGTGATGGGAAAAGCAAAGTTGAAGTGCTCGCACGATGGAAAGGTTCTGGTTACCATTCTGGGAATCCCGGATGGGAATCGGAGCCGCATAATACGTCAAGCGAGAGTTTTACCAGTATTGAACTGAAGAGTTTGATCCTGGCTCAGATTGAACGCTGGCGGCATGCTTTACACATGCAAGTCGAACGGCAGCACGGGGGCAACCCTGGTGGCGAGTGGCGAACGGGTGAGTAATGCATCGGAACGTATCCTTAAGTGGGGGATAACGCATCGAAAGATGCGCTAATACCGCATAATCTCCGAGGAGAAAAGCAGGGGATCGCAAGACCTTGCGCTTTTGGAGCGGCCGATGTCTGATTAGCTAGTTGGTGGGGTAATGGCTTACCAAGGCTTCGATCAGTAGCTGGTCTGAGAGGACGACCAGCCACACTGGGACTGAGACACGGCCCAGACTCCTACGGGAGGCAGCAGTGGGGAATTTTGGACAATGGGGGAAACCCTGATCCAGCCATGCCGCGTGAGTGAAGAAGGCCTTCGGGTTGTAAAGCTCTTTCAGCCGGAACGAAATGGTTACGGTTAATACCCGTGACAAATGACGGTACCGGAAGAAGAAGCACCGGCTAACTACGTGCCAGCAGCCGCGGTAATACGTAGGGTGCGAGCGTTAATCGGAATTACTGGGCGTAAAGCGTGCGCAGGCGGTTTTGTAAGTCAGATGTGAAATCCCCGGGCTTAACCTGGGAACTGCGTTTGAAACTACAAGGCTAGAGTGTGGCAGAGGGGGGTGGAATTCCACGTGTAGCAGTGAAATGCGTAGAGATGTGGAGGAACACCGATGGCGAAGGCAGCCCCCTGGGTTAACACTGACGCTCAGGCACGAAAGCGTGGGGAGCAAACAGGATTAGATACCCTGGTAGTCCACGCCCTAAACGATGTCAACTAGTTGTCGGGTCTTAACGGGCTTGGTAACGCAGCTAACGCGTGAAGTTGACCGCCTGGGGAGTACGGTCGCAAGATTAAAACTCAAAGGAATTGACGGGGACCCGCACAAGCGGTGGATTATGTGGATTAATTCGATGCAACGCGAAAAACCTTACCTACCCTTGACATGTACCGAAGCCCGCTGAGAGGTGGGTGTGCCCGAAAGGGAGCGGTAACACAGGTGCTGCATGGCTGTCGTCAGCTCGTGTCGTGAGATGTTGGGTTAAGTCCCGCAACGAGCGCAACCCTTGTCATTAATTGCCATCATTCAGTTGGGCACTTTAATGAAACTGCCGGTGACAAACCGGAGGAAGGTGGGGATGACGTCAAGTCCTCATGGCCCTTATGGGTAGGGCTTCACACGTAATACAATGGCGCGTACAGAGGGTTGCCAACCCGCGAGGGGGAGCTAATCTCAGAAAGCGCGTCGTAGTCCGGATCGGAGTCTGCAACTCGACTCCGTGAAGTCGGAATCGCTAGTAATCGCGGATCAGCATGTCGCGGTGAATACGTTCCCGGGTCTTGTACACACCGCCCGTCACACCATGGGAGTGGGTTTCACCAGAAGCAGGTAGTCTAACCGCAAGGAGGGCGCCTGCCACGGTGAGATTCATGACTGGGGTGAAGTCGTAACAAGGTAGCCGTAGGGGAACCTGCGGCTGGATCACCTCCTTTCAGAGAAAGCCTTTTTCAAGCGTCCACAACCTATCGGTTGTTAAAAAAGCAGGGCTAGGCGCCGAGGAGCCGCCGGAAGTGGAAGGCCGGAAAATTAAAAGGCCGGCCCTTTGTTTCTAGGTCTGATCGGGGTCTGTAGCTCAGTTGGTTAGAGCACACGCTTGATAAGCGTGGGGTCGGTGGTTCAAGTCCACCCAGACCCACCAACTAACGGGGGTGTAGCTCAGCTGGGAGAGCACCTGCTTTGCAAGCAGGGGGTCATCGGTTCGATCCCGTTCACCTCCACCAAATCCCAGGCCGGAATCGCCTCATTATTCCAGTTAGAAACCAGAGGTAAACGATGCGCGTTTACCTCTGGTTTTTTTACCAGCGGCTGTAGTCAGGAACAAGTTGTGGAGAAGCGGATCATATTTATATTATCCGGTCTTGCCTGTTCCGATGTTCTTTAAAAATTTGGAAGAAGTAAAACGTTCCATGTCAGGGAGCATGGCCTTGTTCAAGGTCCTGTATCCCGGATACGGAATAATGGGTTAGATTGTATCGACGCATGGCATTTTTAGTCGGATGCAATGCGTAGCAGACAACTATAGCCATTGGTTTGGAAGCCGTGATCGGGCGGAAATAGCTTTCGAGTGATTTACTCCCGATAACGGATTTTGAGCCCTTAAGGTTATAGGATCAAGCGAATAAGTGCATGTGGTGGATGCCTTGGCGATTACAGGCGATGAAGGGCGTGGTAGCCTGCGAAAAGCTCCGGGGAGCTGGCAAACAAGCTTTGATCCGGAGATGTCCGAATGGGGAAACCCGGCCCGCAAGGGTCAACCTTGGCTGAATACATAGGCCAAGCGTGGCGAACCTGGTGAACTGAAACATCTAAGTAGCCAGAGGAAAAGAAATCAACCGAGATTCCCAGAGTAGTGGCGAGCGAAATGGGAGCAGCCTCCAACTTTTAGCATTCGAATTAGCTGAACCGTCTGGAAAGTCGGGCCATAGCGGGTGATAGCCCCGTAGGCGAAAATTCGAGTGTGGAACTAGGGTTGGGACAAGTAGGGCGGGACACGTGAAATCCTGTCTGAACATGGGGGGACCATCCTCCAAGGCTAAATACTCGTAATCGACCGATAGTGAACCAGTACCGTGAGGGAAAGGCGAAAAGAACCCCGGGAGGGGAGTGAAATAGATCCTGAAACCGCATGCATACAAACAGTGGGAGCGGACTTGTTCCGTGACTGCGTACCTTTTGTATAATGGGTCAGCGACTTACATTCAGTAGCAAGCTTAACCGAATAGGGGAAGCGCAGCGAAAGCGAGTCTTAATAGGGCGTTTAGTTGCTGGGTGTAGACCCGAAACCAGATGATCTACTCATGGCCAGGATGAAGCGGGGGTAACACCTCGTGGAGGTCCGAACCCACTAATGTTGAAAAATTAGGGGATGAGCTGTGGGTAGGGGTGAAAGGCTAAACAAATCTGGAAATAGCTGGTTCTCTCCGAAAACTATTTAGGTAGTGCCTCACGTATCACCTTCGGGGGTAGAGCACTGTTATGGCTAGGGGGCCGTTTAGGCCTACCAAACCATGGCAAACTCCGAATACCGAAGAGTGCGAGCGTGGGAGACAGACATCGGGTGCTAACGTCCGGTGTCGAAAGGGAAACAACCCAGACCCTCAGCTAAGGTCCCAAAGACACAGTTAAGTGGCAAACGAAGTGGGAAGGCTAAAACAGTCAGGAGGTTGGCTTAGAAGCAGCCATCCTTTAAAGAAAGCGTAATAGCTCACTGATCGAGTCGTCCTGCGCGGAAGATGTAACGGGGCTCAAACTGTGCACCGAAGCTAGGGATTTACACGCAAGTGTAGATGGTAGGAGAGCGTTCCGTAGGCCTGCGAAGGTGGCTTGAGAAGGCTGCTGGAGGTATCGGAAGTGCGAATGCTGACATGAGTAGCGATAAAGGGAGTGAAAGGCTCCCTCGCCGTAAGCCCAAGGTTTCCTGCGCAACGTTCATCGGCGCAGGGTGAGTCGGCCCCTAAGGTGAGGCAGAAATGCGTAGCTGATGGGAAACTGGTTAATATTCCAGTACCTTTGTTCAATGCGATGTGGGGACGGAGAAGGTTAGCTCGGCCGGGTGTTGGATGTCCCGGTTGAAGCGTGTAGACGTGCTGCCCAGGCAAATCCGGGCGGCTTAGTTGAGGCGTGATAACGAAACGCCCTTCGGGGCGCCAAGTGAGTGATACCCTGCTTCCAGGAAAAGCCACTAAGCTTCAGTTGAATGAGGACCGTACCGCAAACCGACACAGGTGGGCGGGATGAAAATTCCAAGGCGCTTGAGAGAACTCAGGAGAAGGAACTCGGCAAATTGACACCGTAACTTCGGGATAAGGTGTGCCCCCGGTACGTGTAGCACCTCGCGTGTGAAGCGGATGGGGGTTGCAAAGAAATGGTGGCTGCGACTGTTTAATAAAAACACAGCACTCTGCAAACACGAAAGTGGACGTATAGAGTGTGACGCCTGCCCGGTGCCGGAAGGTTAAGTGATGGGGTGCAAGCTCTTGATCGAAGCCCCGGTAAACGGCGGCCGTAACTATAACGGTCCTAAGGTAGCGAAATTCCTTGTCGGGTAAGTTCCGACCTGCACGAATGGCGTAACGATGGCCACACTGTCTCCTCCTGAGACTCAGCGAAGTTGAAATGTTTGTGAAGATGCAATCTCCCCGCGGCTAGACGGAAAGACCCCGTGCACCTTTACTGTAGCTTTACATTGGACTTTGACAATATCTGTGTAGGATAGGTGGGAGGCATTGAAGTGGGCTCGCCAGAGCTCATGGAGCCGACGTTGAAATACCACCCTGATGTTGTTGAGGTTCTAACCTGGGTCCATTATCTGGATCGGGGACCGTGTATGGTAGGCAGTTTGACTGGGGCGGTCTCCTCCCAAAGTGTAACGGAGGAGTACGAAGGTACGCTAGGTACGGTCGGAAATCGTGCTGATAGTGCAATGGCAAAAGCGTGCTTGACTGCGAGACTGACAAGTCGAGCAGATGCGAAAGCAGGTCATAGTGATCCGGTGGTTCTGTATGGAAGGGCCATCGCTCAACGGATAAAAGGTACGCCGGGGATAACAGGCTGATTCCTCCCAAGAGTTCATATCGACGGGGGAGTTTGGCACCTCGATGTCGGCTCATCACATCCTGGGGCTGTAGCCGGTCCCAAGGGTATGGCTGTTCGCCATTTAAAGTGGTACGTGAGCTGGGTTTAAAACGTCGTGAGACAGTTTGGTCCCTATCTGCCGTGGGCGTTGGAAGTTTGAGGGGACCTGCTCCTAGTACGAGAGGACCGGAGTGGACGCACCTCTGGTGTACCGGTTATGACGCCAGTCGTATCGCCGGGTAGCTAAGTGCGGAAGAGATAACCGCTGAAAGCATCTAAGCGGGAAACTCGCCTCAAGATGAGACTTCCCGGGGGTTAAACCCCCCTAAAGGTTCGTCGAAGACCACGACGTTGATAGGTCGGGTGTGGAAGCGCAGTAATGCGTTAAGCTAACCGATACTAATTGACCGTGAGGCTTGATCCTATAACCTTAAGTGAACAAGTTGTTTGCAGGTACAATCAAACCCATTATTTAAAATTACTTCTTCCAGATCATGGCTGATCGTAAAGCGGGACAAATAATCGCGTTACGATCATTGCCATAACCGTTACGCTTGGCGGTCATAGCGCCTTGGACCCACCCCTTCCCATCCCGAACAGGGTCGTGAAACGAGGTCGCGCCGATGATAGTGTGTTTTCACATGCGAAAGTAGGTCACTGCCAGGCACCTATAGTAAAAAAGCCCCAATTCGCGAGAGTTGGGGCTTTTTTTATTGCGCGCCCAGCGTGGGCGCAACTCTTTTGGGTGAAAGTCCCATCGTAAGTTGATCACAGCGAACGAAGTGAAAACGCAACTGCATGAGAGCGACGGGGTGTGAGAGAAAGCGTGGAGCAAAACCGCGAGCTCTTGTGATCAAGGTGAAGTGGCGTAGACCCGGCGGTTGTATGGGGAAGGAGTGCGTTCTTACCCAGGGGGATCTCGCCTTGTGCCCGAAAGGTGATGGTGTTGATTTATTCCTCATAATACTGACGTTGACCGTCTGCTGCATCGCGGGGCGGCTGAGTGCACAGCCGGGCAATAAACCTTATCGGGCGGTGATGGACGCTGATGGCGTGCAACAGGTGAACATCCTGGCGGGCGATTATTTTTTCAGGCCCAGCCACATCATCGTCAAAGTCAACGTACCTGTAAGGTTGGTGGTTCGTGTGGAGCGGGGGATCGTTCCTCACGGCTTGGTGCTCAAGGCACTCGAAGCGAATATCTCGATCGATGAAGACCTGAGCCGGGAGTCTCAAACATTCACCTTCACCCCAAGCGCGCCCGGCAGGTATGCTTTCTATTGCCCAAAGAAGTTGCTCTTTTTCAAGAGCCACAGGGAACACGGGATGGAGGGTATTCTGGAAGTCGTTGAGTAGCTGGCATAAGTCTCGTGCGTCTCAATGTATCTGCGCCGGAAAAAGATCGAAGCGGGCAGGCCTAATGAAAACCTGATCGCCCCGCGCCAATTTCAGTTCACGAAAGCGCTCCTTGCTGATTTCGACCTGGATCAGTTCCTTGCTGTTGCTGTCGTCGCGCGTCAGTTCAAGACGCACTACCGGGCCAACCGAGAGAATGTGCGATACGCGCGCGCCAATTGCGCCATCGCCGTTAACCACACGGTCCACATGGATGTCGTGCGGACGCACATAGGCCACGGCTGAAAGTTCTTCTGCCTCGGTATGCTCGGGCGCATCGACTTCGATTCCGCCTATCCAGGCGCGTCCGCGATGAAGCCGGCCGTGGAATAGATTCACTTTGCCCAGGAATTCATATACGAAGGGACTTGCCGGGTGTTCGTATACTTCGTCCGGCGTGCCGATCTGCTCGATGCGGCCTTCGTTCATGACGACAACCCTGTCTGCCACTTCCAGCGCCTCCTCCTGGTCGTGAGTTACGAACACGCTGGTAATATGCATTTCGTCATGCAGCCGGCGCAACCATGAGCGGAGCTCCTTCCGTACTTTTGCATCGAGTGCTCCGAATGGCTCATCCAGCAATAATACTCTCGGTTCCACTGCCAACGCCCGCGCCAGGGCGATCCGCTGGCGCTGCCCTCCTGAAAGCTGGTGCGGATACCGGTCGGACAGCCAATCGAGCTGCACGAGTTTCAGTAGTTCATGAACACGGCGGCAAATCTCTGGTTCAGCCGGGCGAAACTTCCGCGGGCGTACACGCAGGCCAAACGCCACATTCTCAAAGATGGTCATGTTCCTGAATAGCGCGTAGTGCTGGAAGACAAAGCCCACCTGCCTCTCGCGCACATGCTGGTCCGTCGCATCCTCACCCTGGAATAGCACTTGCCCTGTATCGCCGGATTCCAGCCCGGCAATCACCCGCAACAGGGTGGTTTTTCCCGACCCGGAAGGACCGAGCAGCGCCAGCAGCTCACCCGACTTTACTTCCAGGCTAACGTTCCGTAGTGCGGAAAATTTCCCGAATTGCTTGGAAAGATTGCGTACTTCAATGCTCATTCATATTCTCCTGATGTCTGCCGCGCGATTCGACAAACGTTTTCAATGCGAGTGTTACCAGCGCAAGCAAGGCCAATAGTGACGCCACGGCGAACGCCGCGGCAAAGTTGTATTCGTTGTAGAGAATCTCGACGTGCAGCGGCAAGGTATTGGTACTGCCGCGAATATGCCCCGATACGACCGACACCGCTCCGAACTCGCCCATTGCGCGCGCGTTGCAAAGAATCACGCCATAGAGCAACCCCCACTTGATGTTTGGCAGGGTCACATGAAGAAAGGTCTGCCAGCCATTCGCGCCCAGCACCACCGCAGCTTCCTCTTCCTCGGTTCCCTGTGCCTGCATCAGCGGAATCAACTCCCGCGCGATAAAGGGAACAGTGACGAAAATCGTCGCGAGCACGATGCCCGGTACCGCAAAAATGATCTTGATGTCATGTTCTGCCAGCCATGGCCCCAGCCAACCCTGCAGGCCGAAGATGAGCACATAGATCAATCCGGAAACTACGGGAGAAACAGAAAATGGCAGATCGATAAGCGTGATGAGCACGCTTTTTCCGCGAAACTCAAACTTGGCAATCGCCCACGCAGCTGCGAAGCCGAATATCACATTGAGGGGGACGGCAATCGCCGCGGCAGTCAAGGTAAGCTGAATGGCGGATATCGCGTCGGGATCGGTGATCGCTGCAATGTAGACGTCCCACCCCTTCTTCAGTGCCTCATAAAATACCGAGATCAAGGGGATAAAGAGGAAAAAGGTCAGGAAAGCCAATGCGAGGCCGATCAGACTTCTCCTTATCCATATGGATTCCGTGGTAGCCCGCGCCTGATCCAGACTGACAGGTGCAGGAAGAAGTGTCGTACTCAATGTTGTACCTTCATAGGTTTCATATTGCGGCACCCCGGCGCCGGCTCCACCATTGCAGGAAGTTGATGATCAGGAGCATGACGAATGAAATGACCAGCATGACTACCGCCAGGGCGGTTGCACCCGCGTAATCATATTGCTCGAGCTTGGTAATGATCAGTAGCGGCGTGATTTCAGACACCATGGGCATGTTGCCGGCTATGAAGATTACCGAACCGTATTCGCCGATTGCGCGCGCAAATGCCAGTGCGAATCCCGTCATCAAGGCGGGCAGCACAGTGGGAAAAATGATGCGGGAAAAAGTCTGGAACCGATTAGCGCCCAGCGTCGCCGCCGCCTCCTCCAGTTCCGCCTCGATATCCTCGAGTACCGGTTGCACGGTTCGCACTACAAAGGGCAGACCGATGAACGTCAGGGCGACGAAAACACCCAGGGGCGTGAACGCGATCTTGATGCCGAGAGGCTCGAAAAACTGTCCGATCCAGCCATTTCCAGCATAGAGCGCTGTCAACGCAATACCAGCGACGGCGGTTGGCAGCGCAAACGGGAGATCAACCAACGCATCCACCAGCTTTTTTCCGGGAAAACGGTAACGCACCAATACCCATGCGACGAGGAGGCCGAATATGGCGTTGACAAGCGCCGCCGCAAAAGACGCGCCGAACGTCAGCCGGTATGACGCCAACACTCTCGGCGTAGTCACCATGCTCCAGAATTCCGGCCAGGTAAGGGCGGCCGTCCGGACAAAGGCGGCGGAAAGAGGGATCAGTACGATCAGGCTGAGGTACAGCAGCGTGAACCCGAGCGCAAGATTGAATCCCGGCAGGACGCTGTGCTGTTTGAATTTCATCGATCAGGAACCCCATTAAACGATGATTGCCGATAGCCTCTGGAGAGCACCGGATAGTGCTCCTCCATCATTGCTGGCACCGCGGTTTCAATCGCCCGAAGCGGCAATCCAAGCGCGCGACCTTGAAGGAGATCGGCCCCCGATTCCACGGCGACACGCTTTTGCTGTGCTGTTTCGATGTCATGCACCAGCACCGATGCGCCGAAGTGGTGCACCGCATTCACGAGTGATTCGGTGCCATAACGGCGCTCCAGCGCCGAAGCTTCCAGCCTGACGATATGTGGGAAAAGAGGATACAAACTGGCAAGTTCCGCGATCCAGTCCTCTGTTGTCACGCTGTGGTTGATCGCAATCCGGTAGCCGCGCGAACGATAATTGCTGATCACGTGCTTGAGCAATCTCGAGTCGCGATTGACCTCGGTCGGTATTTCGATCACGACCCTGGAAGTTTCGACTCCAATAATATGGAGTATTCTCTCGAAGGCACGGCCATGATCATCCTTGACGCTTTCCAGCAGCCGTGGCTGAACCGTTACAAAAAGATCTCCCTGAGAGGCATTGCCGAAATAGTTCAGGGCATGGATCACGCGGCAAAGCCGATCAAAACGTACCAGCAGTGCATCACCTTCAGTCAGGGCGAAAGTCTTCCAGGGAGACAGGACGCTTTTTCCCTCCGTCGTGGAGCGGATATACGCGGCATGCCCGGTTATCCTGTGCTCGCTCAGGCCGAATACAGGCTGGAAGACGCTGGATAGCCAGCTGTTGAAGAAGTGCCCGATCACCCACCCGTCTTCCGAACGTTGCACCGGGTAATCCGTGGCTGCCTGGATACGGGCCAGTCCATCTTTCATGCCTCTCGCATCTTTCATGTAAACGCTCATTTTGCTATTCCTTTTCGCAATCACATCGCTGCCTGGCTATGAGAACAAGGATGTCTATTTCTGATAGATCTGATCGAAAGTGCCGCCATCGGCGAAATGGGTTTTATAGGCATTTTTCCATCCACCAAACGCGTCATCAATCTTGAATAATTTGATGGGAGGAAACTTGTTTGCATATTTCGCGGCGATCTTCGCATTGGTGGGACGGTAGAAATTCCTGGCGGCGATTTCCTGCCCTTCTTCCGAATAGAGATGCTTCAAATAGTCTTCGGCCACCGCTCGCGTACCTTTCTTGTCTACCACTTTATCCACTACTGCGACCGAAGGTTCCGCAAGGATGCTGAGTGACGGCACCACGATCTCGAACTTGCCGGCCCCCAGCTCCTTGATCGCCAGGAAAGCTTCGTTTTCCCATGAAATGAAGACGTCCCCGACACCGCGTTCCACGAAAGTGGTGGTCGAGGCGCGCGCTCCGGAATCTAGCACGGGAACGTTCTTGTAGATGTCGGCGACGAATTCCTTTGCCCTGCCTTCCCCGAAATGCCGTTTCCCGAATTCCCAGGCCGCCAGGTAATTCCATTGTGCGCCCCCGGAGGTTTTCGGGTTGGGGGTGATCACCGATACGCCGGGCCGCGCAAGATCGTTCCAGTCCTTGATGCCCTTGGGATTTCCCTTGCGCACCAGGAAGATGATGGTCGAGGTATAGGGCGTGCTGTTGAGCTCCAGGCGCTTCTGCCAGTCGGCTGGAAGCAACCCGGCTTTTTCCGCTATAGCATTGATGTCATTGGCCAAAGCAAGCGTTACCACATCCGCTTCGAGGCCGTCGATAACGGAGCGCGCCTGCTTGCCCGAACCCCCATGGGATTGCTTTATGGCCACTTTCTCCCCTGTTTTTTGTTCCCAGTATTTTGCGAAGGCGGCATTGAACTCCTGGTACAGCTCCCGCGTCGGGTCATACGAGACGTTCAAGATGGTCTTGTCGGCCCATGCGCTGCCGCTGATCGTGAAGCTGGCTATGAGAAGGGTGGATGCCAGCCGGGCTTTGAATTTCATCGTTTTTCCTTTTATGAGTTAGCCATGTGAAAATTTGTTTCTCCGTCAAAACGCGCTGATGACCACCTCGACATAGAAAAAATCCGAGCTGCCAGGACTTTTGCCGAGGGCCGCAATCTGGCGGTTACGCGTGAAATCGCCGCTGGTGAAGTGCGAGTAGCCCACGGTCGTATCGATGTTTGCAGTGAGCTTATAGCGTGCGCGGATATCGAAGTTGTGCCCGATGAAATCGCCGCTTCTCCCGGTGGGATCACGATTGAACCCGGGGTTTTTGATGGCGCTGTTGTTTCCATCGAGCAGATTATTGAAGCGATCGGTACTGCTGGCGAGCCAATACCAGCTGTAGCCGCCATCGATGCGCAGGTCTTTGGCGGGCTGGAATTCGAGCTTGATTTTTGGCACCTTGACATTTTCGAACACGATATAGTCATCCGCCGACCAGGGTCGCGCAAAGCCAAAGAATCGCTCGAAACGGTTGTCCACGTTGTCGTTGGGATGGCGATCGCCCGAGGCATAGCCGTAAAAAGCGCTCAGGCGCGGCTTCCAGCTATGCTGGAAGGTATATCCAGTTTCGAGGGTATAGCCATGGGCTTCATGGCGTTGCCCTGCATTCTGGCCGAACTGGTAGATCAGGTTGAAGTCGTAGTCGAGTCGGGTAGTGGGGATTTTTCCGTAACCCCGCAGGGCAGGAGCGTGAATTTCCCGGTCTATCTGTCCTGGCACTTTGCTGCCGTCCTGTACCAGGCCCATGTAATACGGCTGTAACGTGATGATTTGCGACCATTCGCGCCAGTGGCCGATCACCCCGTAAAACCAGACATTCTCGATCCGCTGGTCAAACTCGGTGGGCAGCCGTTTCACTGGTTGATAAGCCCATGTGTCGATTTCCCAATTGTTGGCCTCCTGGCCGAGATTGATGCGGAAGCCTTCGAAAGTATTGGTCGTATTGCGCCATTCATTGCGGCCGATCAGGCGCCGATCCAGCGCCTCATAAGCCATGCGTCCCGCCCGGAGTCTGATTGGGCGCTGCTGCTCGCGCGCGTCCTCGCCCAATGCGCCCCTGAAGTACAGCTCTCCATACGCCTGGATCAACTCAAATTCGTTGAAATCGCGATCATCATGCGGAAAGTGTCCGTTGTAGCGGCGCGAATCCTGGAACTCCACGGTGCCGCGTAGCGGATCGAGAATTTCCTTCACGCCAAGATATCCGCGAGTGCGCAACAGAAAGGGCTCATCGATCAGGAACCGGGTACGCCGTATGTCGTTGCTGCGAAATTCGTAACGGGTCCGGTGGTCCAGGCCCACATCCAGCCACGTGATATCCTTGAAAGCTTCGATGCCCGTCTTGCTCAGGTTCCGTACATACCGTGGCGGGTCGGATTCCGGCTGGGTGGAATAGCTGCTGGATGGGACGAAATAGCTCGCCGGTTTTTTTCCAGAGTCTTTGGCGGAAGCGGCTGGCTTGTCCGGCCCTGTTTCTGGCTTATCCGAAGACGGAAGCGCCCATTTGTCATTTTCACTGGATGGCTGAATCGCCCACTTATAATTCTCGGGGGATCCGATCGACCATTTATATGGGGTGGATGCTTCGGCCTGGGTCATTTTTTGCATGCGTTGTGTGGTTGTGCCGTAATTCCCGGATTTTCCCGTTTGCTCGTTGTTCTCATCCGCCTGAAGCGGTTTGATAAATAATGCGCTGATTGCGAAGGCATAAGCGATTCGCCAAAACACTTCCATTTCTCTCTCCTGAGCCGCCCGTCCGTTATTTCGGTTGGGGCGGAGATTTGCAGTTTCTGTATCACCTCCAATCGTCTGGTCGGTGTATTATTTTTTTGCCTCTTTTCGCCTTCAATCCCCTTCAATCTGACTGGCCGCCTATCCGAGTTTCTCTGGTTGCCACCTCAGGTGATGGCCCCACGGCCAGGCTGGTGGCGTTCCACGCGAATCTTCTCTCGGCGCTCTATCTGCACAACCTTGCCGTCATGAACCATGACTTCCACCGAACCATATTCGATACTGGCGATTACCCCCAGGATGCGCTGCCTGATATCGCGGGGAATCCGTTTGCCAGTCTCGCCTGGCAAAAAAAAATCTTCTTCCGGCTCGGCAATTTTTATATTTCCCGGCATTTCATTTCCCGTGATCAAGGAGACACAACAGCAAGTTACCAGCGCGTGCTTATATTTGAAACTAATAACATTTCATTTGTTTATCTGTTTTTTGCATATGCACGCGGATGCTTGATCAAGGCAGGATTCCACGTGAATAGGGTCGCGGCGATCGAAGCGAGCCTTCGGCCGCTTTCGGCCATATCGCAGGTACTGTCCAAACCTCATCCGATCTGGGAAAATCCCTTGTTGCGGGATGGCTGAACCCGGATTTGCGTAAAACATATCCAGGCGACCCGATCGATTATCAATTTCAGGAGTTTTCTGCGATGAGCATAATGGAGGAGGCTTCCAGAAAGACCCAATACGACGCCAACAAACTGCGGAAGCGGTTGAGGCGTCTCGTTGGCACCGCAATTGCCGATTTCAATATGATCGAGGAAGGGGATCGCGTGATGGTATGTCTCTCGGGCGGCAAGGACAGTTATGCCCTGCTCGATATCCTGCGCAACCTCCAGGCTCATGCTGAAACCCGGTTTGAGCTCATTGCCGTAAACCTGGATCAGAAACAGCCGGGCTTTCCCGAGCATGTGCTGCCCGGCTACCTCTCCGCGATCGGCATGCCCTTTCGCATTGTCGAGCAGGATACCTACAGTGTGGTGAAGCGGCTGATTCCGGAAGGAAAGACCACCTGCAGCCTCTGTTCGCGCTTACGCCGGGGAGTGCTGTATCGCGTTGCGGGTGAGCTGGGCGCGACCAAGATCGCGCTGGGGCACCATCGCGACGACATACTGGAGACGCTGTTTCTAAACCTGTTTTATGGCGGCAAGCTCAAAACCATGCCACCCAAGCTGGTGAGCGACGATGGCCGCAATATCGTGATACGCCCGCTCGCATATTGCAAGGAAAAAGACCTGGCTGCTTATGCAGAGATGGAAAATTTTCCCATTATTCCATGCAACCTGTGCGGCTCGCAGAAAAACCTTCAGCGCCAGGTCGTGGGGGAAATGCTGCAACACTGGGACAGGAAGTATCCCGGCCGGCTGGAAACCATGTTTACCGCATTGCAGAATATCCAGCCCTCGCATTTGCTCGACCCGGAGCTTTATGATTTCAAGGGGCTCAAGACTGGAAACGAGCCGTTCCCTGATGGGGACAAGGCCTTCGATCCGGAGATCTTCGAGTCGCGTGTGGAAGAAATTTCCCGTACAACCTGATACCTGATCGGGTTCAACAGGCAGCCTGCACTCTGGGAAAGCGATTCCGCAAAAACCGGATGGATCGGATGATAGATTAAAATGAATAGCCCTATTTGAACTGGATGGAACCTGGCCATTTTTTGAGGGATTGAGTAGTCCCGGCCCAAGAGGTTATCAATAAGCCAGACCAAGGGGTTGTCACTGAGCCAAAAAAATCGAGCATATCCATGAAGCATAAATCCGAAAAAATTCGAACATACTCATGAAGCATAAATTCACCTGGCTTCCGGTCATTTTTATTGCGGGCTCCTTTCTGATATCGTCTGCCTATTCAGCCATGCCGGTCATGGACGGGAAAAATGGAGTGCCGACACTTGCTCCGCTGCTGCAGGAGGTTACGCCGGCAGTGGTCAATATTTCAGTTCAGACACGTTCCGCCATCGAGGACAATCCGCTATTCCGCGATCCTTTTTTCCGGCGGTTTTTCAATATTCCCGACCAGGCGGAGCGTCCTGAACAGAGCGCGGGATCAGGCGTGATTGTCGACGGAGCTCACGGCTATGTAGTGACCAATTTTCATGTAATCAAGGATGCCCTGCGGGTAACGGTGACACTGAAAGACCGGCGTCAGTTTCAGGCAAAGCTGGTAGGAACGGATCCCGGCACCGATATCGCCTTGCTGAAAATCGATGCAAAGAAATTGCAGGCGCTGCGCCTTGGCAATTCCGATTTGCTCAATGTCGGCGATTTCGTCGTGGCAATCGGCAATCCGTTTGGCCTGGGGCAGACTGTGACGTCCGGCATCGTCAGCGCGCTGGGCAGAAGCGGGCTCGACATCGAAGGATACGAGGATTTCATCCAGACCGACGCATCCATCAATCCCGGAAACTCCGGCGGTGCACTGGTCAACCTCAAGGGTGAACTGGTCGGAATCAATAGCGCGATTATCGGACCTTCCGGCGCCAATGTCGGGATTGGTTTTGCGGTGCCCAGTGTCATGGTCAAGGCGGTAGTGGATCAGATCGTGCGCTTCGGCGAGGTGCGGCGCGGCAGGCTGGGGGCAAGCAGCGAAGACATTACGCATGACCTGGCGGCGTCCCTTGGACTTGCTTCCACTGCAGGCGCCATTGTCAGTACAGTCGATGCCAACTCGCCAGCGGAAAAGGCGGGCCTGAAGGCAGGAGATGTCATCATCGCGGTCAATGGAAAAAATATCAGGAGCTCTCTCGATTTGCGCAACAGGATAGGGCTGATGCCGATTGGAGAGACAGTGACTCTGGAACTGATAAGGAACGGCAAGCCTCTCACGACCAAGGTCAAGATTGCCAAGCCGCTGGACGTGCCAGGTACCGAGGCCGAAACGGTGCCTCAGCTTGCCGGCGCAACGGTGGCAAATTTCAAGGCCGAGTCGGCACGCGGGCCGGAGGGAGTCGTGGTAACAAAAGTCGAGGGCAATAGCCCGGCCTGGATGCATGGCCTCAGGCCCGGGGATATCATTGTCGGGGTCAACAGGAAAAAAGTGCGCTCGGTGCAGGAATTCCTTGCGGCCGTGCAGGCAAGCCAGGATTCGATCATACTCAGCCTGTTGCGCGGCGATTTCAGGCTGAGGATCATGATACGCTGACGTTTATCCTTCGACCGATCCATCTGCCGGGAATAGCGGATTAATTTCGCTATGGGGCCTGTCTTTACGATCTCTCAGCGATCTCAGTTGTTTGCAGGTTTTTCATCCGGAGAGTTGTTCAGCTCTTCCTTTTCCAATCCTGTTTCCCTCGTTTCCTGGGTTATCCCCCAGGCGGTGAGATGCGGGAACATGAAGGACTTTTATTCGCAGTATAATTCATGGCTTTAACGCGGAAAGCGGAAGTTCATGCAGGAAAAATACCACCCCCAGCAAATCGAGTCGGAAGCCCAGCAGTATTGGCGGTCAACCTCTGCCTTCAAGGCGGTGGAAATTTCCGGCAAAAAAAAATACTACTGCCTGTCCATGTTTCCCTATCCCTCCGGCAAGCTGCACATGGGACATGTGCGTAACTACACCATAGGCGATGTGTTGTCGCGCTACCATCGCATGCAGGGCAGCAACGTGCTGCAACCGATGGGTTGGGATGCTTTCGGGTTGCCCGCTGAAAATGCAGCGATGCAAAACAATGTTCCCCCGGCGAGATGGACCTACGACAACATCGCTTACATGCGGCAACAGCTGCAGAGCCTGGGTTTTGCCATCGACTGGAGCCGCGAGGTGACGACCTGCAGTCCCGAATATTACCGCTGGAACCAGTGGTTGTTTCTGCGAATGCTGGAAAAAGGACTGGCCTACAAGACTACCGGAACCGTCAATTGGGATCCGGTCGATCAGACTGTGCTTGCCAATGAACAGGTGATAGACGGCTGCGGCTGGCGCACCGGCGCACCTGTCGAAAAGCGCGAAATACCCATGTATTACATGAGGATTACCGGCTATGCCGACGAATTGCTCGAGGATCTGGACAGTCTGCCTGATTGGCCGGAGCGGGTCAAAACCATGCAGGCGAACTGGATTGGAAAGAGTTTTGGCGTGGATATCGTCTTTCCACCCGATATTCCATCGGGAATGCCGCAGCCATTGAAGGTATTCACTACCCGCGCCGACACCCTGCTCGGTGCGACCTACGTGGCGATTGCCGCCGAGCACCCGGTTGCGCTCCATGCGGCTGAACATGACCCCGAGCTTGCGGAATTCCTGGATCAATGCAGGCACGGAGCCACCATGGAAGCGGAGATCGCCACTCAGGAAAAGAAGGGCATGGATACGGGCCTGCGCGCGACGCATCCGCTTACGGGGGAGAGCCTTCCCGTTTGGGTCGCGAATTACGTGCTTATGGGCTACGGCGAGGGCGCAGTCATGGCGGTTCCTGCCCACGATGAGCGTGATTTTGAGTTTGCGGCGAAATACGGGCTGCCGGTCAAGCCCGTCATCAAGCCGCACGAAGGGGATCTTGCCATTCCCCTGCGACAGGCCTACGTGGAACAGGGAGTTACTTTTGATTCGGGGAAATTCTCGGGCCTGGGATTCGATGCCGCGGTGGAAGCAATTGCGGCGGAGCTGGAAAAGAAGGGGCTGGGAGCGAAGCGCACGCACTACAGGTTGCGTGACTGGGGTATTTCCCGCCAGCGCTACTGGGGTTGTCCGATCCCCCTCATACATTGCGGTCGATGCGGAACAGTACCTGTGCCGGATGCGGATTTGCCGGTGGTACTCCCCGAAGACCTGGTGCCGGATGGTTCTGGCAATCCTTTGGCAAAAGAGCCGTCCTTTTACGAGTGCGCATGCCCCCGTTGCGGCGGCAGCGCGCGCCGGGAAACGGATACCATGGACACGTTCGTTGACTCCTCATGGTATTACACCCGTTTTGCCTGCGCAGATCAGGATAAATCCATGACGGACGGGCGCGTGGATTATTGGCTGCCGGTAGACCAGTATATCGGCGGCATCGAGCATGCGATATTGCACCTCCTCTATTCCCGCTTCTGGAGCAAAGTGATGCGCGACCTCGGCCTGGTAAATTTCGATGAACCATTCAGGAATCTGCTTACCCAAGGCATGGTGCTGAACGAAATCATGTTCCGGAAGACCGATAGCGGGCGTATTCACTATTTCAACCCGGCGGAGGTGGAGGTTCAAACCGATGAGCTAGGCAGGCACATCGGGGCAATCTTACGCACGGATGGCGAACCGGTTGAATTCGGCGGTATCGGCACCATGTCCAAATCCAAGAATAATGGCGTTGATCCGCAAAAACTGGTTGAGCAGTATGGCGCCGATACCGCGCGCCTGTTCATGATGTTTGCCAGCCCTCCCGAGCAGACGCTGGAATGGGCGGATACGGGAGTCGAGGGAGCGTTCCGTTTTTTGAAGCGCTTGTGGAAGCAGGTATACGAGCATATTCATGCTCAAGAGGAGGAAGGGAGAAAGGGGCCCGGCGATTTGGTGCAGCATGATGAGAATGCTGCCGAGATCAAAGCGTTGCGTTTCAGGCTGCATCAGACTATTGCCAAGGTCGGCGACGATCTGGGCAGGCGCCACACCTTCAATACCGCCATCGCGGCGGTGATGGAATTGATGAATACGCTGGGCAAGTTGCGGAACACGGACCCGGAAGCGCGCCAGCTCATGCAGGAGGCCCTGGAAAACATCGTGTTGCTGCTTTCGCCCATCGTTCCCCATGTTTGCCATGCATTGTGGCGCGAGTTGCGGCCAGGCACCGAGCTTCTGGATCAGCCGTGGCCCCGCGCAGACGATATGGCCCTGGTGCAGGATGAAATCGAGTTGATAGTCCAGGTCAATGGCAAACTGCGCGACAGGATAAGGGTTGCTCGGGACGCCGATCTGGCTGCTATCGAATGTCTGGCGTTTGAAAGTGATCAGGTGAAAAAATTTGTTGCTGGCGGAACGGTAAAAAAGGTTGTACTGGTGCCGGGCAGATTGGTTAATATCGTCGTATAAAGGTTCCTGGAGTAATGTTTAACGTGAGATTCATGCCATGAAGAGAATCATCCTGGTGCTATTTTGCGGTTTGCTCGCCGCCTGCGGCTTTCAATTGCGTGGCACGGCTAACCTTCCCTTTCAGACGATCTATGTCTCTTTCCCGACGGGACACCCCATCGGCACTGACGTAAAACGCTTCATCAAGGCGGGAACCAATACGCGCATCGTGGAGAAGCCCAAGGATGCGCAGGCCCTGCTGGAGATCATCAGCGTCGTAAACGACAAGCAGATCATGTCGGTTTCCGGAGGCGGCCGGGTGCGGGAGTTCGAATTGCGCTACCGCGTGTCGTTTCGCCTTCTCGATGCGAAAGGTATGGAGTTGATTCCTACCAACGAGATCGCCCTGCGGCGGATTCTTCCCTTTACCGATGCCCAGGTCGTGGCCAAGGAAGGGGAGGAGGCAATGCTTGTGCGGGAAATGCAGAATGATTCCGCGGCACAAATAGTGCGGCGGCTGGAATCCGTCAAGGTGGCTTCGCATTGAATCTCAAGTTTGCGGCGAACAGGCCGAATCGATTCCCGGGTTGATGCGCACCGTTGGCCGTGCGATACATTACGGCGTAGTCTTCCTTATTCCCCTATTCTTATGGAATCTTGTTTCCTGTCTTTCCGGACAGCGTCGTGCAAGCAATCGGCGGAATGGGCCGCTGCTCCGCTCTCGCTACCTGTCGCGTTCTGCGGCAGCGTTCTGTGCTATTTTCCGTGTGCAGGCTGATCAGCCTGTGACACGACGAACACGACAAGCACGCTATGCGCATTCATGCCGATGATCTTGCCCGGTATCTGCGAAAGCAGCTTGCTCCGCTTTATACAGTCTTTGGCGACGAACTGCTGCTGGCAATCGAGGCTGCCGACCTGATTCGTGCCACAGCACGCCAGGCTGGCTATGTTGAGCGCGAGGTTTTTAATATCGACCATCGCTTTAACTGGACGGAACTGCAGTATCGCAGCAGTAGCCTGTCGCTGTTCGGTGCCCGGCGCGTGATGGACATACGCATTCCTTCCGGTAAGCCGGGGAGCCAGGGCAGCGAGGCCATACAGGAATATTGCCGCGCGCTGCCGATGGATACCGTTACTCTGGTTACGCTGCCCAAAATGGACAAGCAGAGCTCCGCGGCCAAGTGGTTCAGAGCGCTCGAGGAGGCGGGAGAGACGGTGCCTATCGCTCCTGTCGAGCGCGGCCGGCTACCGGCATGGATCGGCCAGCGGCTCACCTTGCAGAAACAGAACGCGAGTCCGGATACCTTGCAATTTATCGCGGAGAAAGTGGAAGGAAATCTGCTTGCGGCCTATCAGGAAATACAGAAACTGGCATTGCTTTATCCCGAAGGCGCTTTGTCTTTCGACCAGGTGAAGCATGCCATACTGGATGTGGCGCGCTACGATGTATTCAAGTTATCCGGTGCGATGATGACGGGAGATATGGGTCGCTACACTCGCATATTGGAGGGATTGCAAGGAGAGGGAGCGGCGTTGCCGCATATCGTCGGTACCCTTTCCACGAGCATCCGCTCGCTCATCGCGGTTCGCAAGGGAGCGGATTCGGGCCAGTCTGTCACGCAGATAATGAAGCAGGTCGGAGCTTGGGGAAACCAGCAGAAAGCGATGGAAGGCGCGGCAGCGCGCCTCAGCTTCAGGCAGTTGATGAATGCATTGGTGCATTTGGCGGAAATAGACAGGATCAGCAAGGGTGTTGCCAGGGGGGATGCCTGGGATGAGTTGTTGCAGTTGGGGTTACGCTTTTCCCCTGCTCGGCGGTAGAATGAAACGCGTCCACATTCCACATGAGTGGGAACGGGAGTGCAGGCATAGTCGCATTGCCCGGCAGCGGCAATGCGAGGGAATCATAATCCTGAAATCCGCCCTGTAGCGAACTCACCATGTAGGTGAACGTCAAGCACTGCGGAAAGTCCTTGTGCATCATGGCTCTAAACTGAAAATGAGCGGTCAACTGCCGGATTTGGGATAATTGTTGAATGGAGCGGGGTTATGGACGTGATAGACGTAAAAACCTATATGCAGTCGGTAGGGCGCGAAGCGCGCTGTGCCGCACGCACGATTGCCAGGGCTGAGACCGCGACAAAGAATCGCGCGCTTGCCCACATGGCCATGGCCATCAGACGCGATGAACAGCCTTTGCTGGATGCCAACGCCAGGGATGTGGAGCAGGCGAGAAGCCGCGGGCTGGAACCCGCAATGATAGACCGCCTGACACTCACGCCCAGGAGTATTGCGGGAATGGCGGAGGGTCTGGCGCAAATAGCGGCGCTGGCAGACCCGGTTGGAGAAATCACCGATTTGAATTACCGGCCTTCGGGGATACAGGTTGGAAAAATGCGTGTCCCCCTGGGCGTAATCGGCATCATTTATGAAGCGCGTCCCAATGTCACGGCGGATGCCGCCGGGTTGTGCCTGAAATCGGGAAACGCGGCGATTCTTCGGGGCGGTTCTGAAGCCATGCACAGCAACCAGGCAATCGCGGCATGCGTGAAAGAAGGGTTGCGAGTGGCTGGATTGCCGGAAACCGGCATACAGGTGATCGAAACGACCGATCGCGCAGCAGTGGGCGAATTGATCACCATGCGGGAATTTGTCGATGTGATCGTTCCGCGCGGAGGCAAGGGCTTGATAGAACGGATCGCCAATGAAGCCCGCATTCCCGTCATCAAGCATCTGGACGGAGTATGCCATGTTTATATCGACGAGGGCGCCGATGTGGCGAAGGCCATACGCATTGCCGACAATGCCAAGACCCAGCGCTACGGCACCTGCAATACGATGGAGACCCTGCTGGTGCATGAGGGCATTGCCAGCGAGGTGTTGCCTCCGCTGTTCAGGATTTATCTCGACAAAGGGGTGGAGTTGCGCGGCGACGAGGCCACGCGCGCCATCCTTGCGCAGGCGAACGAGGCGACCGAAGAAGACTGGGGCATGGAATATCTGGCGCCGATTCTCAGCATTCGCATTGTAAGCGGGTTGGATCAGGCCATGGACCATATCGCCGCATATGGCTCGCAGCATACCGATACAATTGTTACCGAGGATTACAGCCGCGCTCGCCGTTTCCTGCGCGAAGTGGATTCCAGTTCGGTAATGGTGAATGCTTCCACGCGTTTCGCCGACGGATTCGAGTATGGGCTCGGCGCGGAAATCGGCATCTCCACAGACAAGATCCACGCGCGAGGCCCGGTCGGATTGGAAGGATTGACCAGCCAGAAATTCATCGTATTGGGAGACGGGCACATACGAACTTGAACGAACTTGACGATGAGGGAGAAAACAGGGATTACTCCCGAAGTCTTCTCATTGATCTGCAGGTCATTCAAGCCTGCTCCCCAGAAAATCTGGCTGTTTCCGACGCTTGGGCTAGCAGGAGCGGGAAGGAGCGGGCAGGAGTGACAAAGGCCCGACGCGCAGTCATTCGGTTCCTTTCATCCTGAATCCGGCAGCCTTTGTGGATCATGGTTCCAAACTAAAAAAGCGGTCAACTATCGGATTTAGGTTCATATTCATGACTTCTTTTTCTTCGCCCGAAACCGGCAATGCAAGCTCCTTATCGGCAGGATTAGGCGAATTTTTTGCGCAAGGAATCGAAGCGGCCGATCTGCCTGCGTTATTCCCGCTTCTCCGGGCTCGCGAGGCTCTCAACGCGCTCATCACGTTATTCCGGGGCGGCGAGGATGAAGTCCTGGTGCGTCTCATGGTGCTGCGGGAAATTGGAACACGGGCTGACGCGCCATGCTGGAGCCCACAGGAATTGCAGGCTCATTTTGGCTATCTCGATCCGGTGAAGCTCGATACCGTGCTCAAGCGCCTGCGTGAAAATGATTTGCTGGTCTGGGACCCGGAACAGCGCATCTACCAATTGAGTTCCATCGGCCGCCTCACTCTTTCGGCGCTGGCCACCTTGTTGAATTTCGCTGGAGAAAGCGATGCGGAACTTGGTTACATTACGGCCCAGGTGGCCGCGGGACAGGCAATCGGGAGAGTGTCGGCCGAAACGTTGCAGCACTTGCTCGGCAGGCTGAATGAATTGCAAAATGAATTCGATCAGGCCGTATTGGCGGGTTCCGAATTCCGGTTGCGGCGCTCCCAGGCGAAACTGGCCTCGGTGTGGCATTGGGTGGAAAAAGGTACCGAGATCATCCGTACCATGACGGGCGATGGCGATCTGGATACCGCTACTTATCGCGTCGCCCAATCCGTCGGCCAGGCACAGAGCCGCATGTTGCGCATGACCGGCGTCTTTCAGCGCGCGCTCAGCAGCCTCGAGCGGCAACGGGTGCATCTGGGACAAAGTGGCCTTTCCTCCTCGGATATCATGGCCTGGCTGCGCAATCAGTCGCAGGAGCAACTGGCTTCTGTTGCCGACCTTGCCTTATTCGCCTACCCGCAGCCCGTGTTTATTACCCCCCACGAAATGCTGGATACAGCGGAGTATGAGCTGATCGAGCGTGAGCGTGAAAAAGCCGCCCTCTCGGTCCTGCCGCCGCCCAATGCTGCTCCCGAAACGGCTCGTATCGAGGCCGAACGGCTGGTATTGCTGGAACAGTTTCTAGGAAATATGAATAGCATCGAAACCGAAGCAGACCTCGGAGATGTCGTGATAGGCGGCGCCTATCACCAGGCAGCCTACCGCATGTCGCTGCTGGCCATGCTTAACGATATCGATGGCGGCCTCCTGACTGGTTCCATGGCGGAATTGGCGGCTGCGCCGTTCAAACTGAAGGTATCGCCCGACACACGCAAGATTCAGCGTGATGGTGTCGAGGAAATCAGCGTGGGAATGCTGGAGCGCACCCGGTCTTCGTAACAGAGGTTGCCAAGCCCATGAATATGGAAATCCAGACTCTGATTGCGCGCTTGTTGGCGCATCGCTATGTCGAGCGCGAGGATAGCCTTGCCCGGCGTGCGTTGACTGACGAAGCATTCCGGGCCGAGCTCGACTTGCGGCTGGCCGCCTGCGGGCTGCATCTGCTGGAAAATCCTTATGCCGGCCATATTGCCGTGGGCCTTCAGCGCGAGATGGAAGACCCGGTATTCGGCCGGCAGGATAACTGGCTGAGTAACAATATGGGCCTGCAACGCGATGGCGTGGCGCTGCTGGTGGTATTGTGGGCGCTCATCATTTTGCCGAAGCGCGAGCGTCAGGTCGCCCGGCATGATAAGGAAGCGATGGATCAGGGTGACATGTTCGCTGCGGAGAAGCCTCTGCCGCGCGGCGAAGGGGTTTCCGCCGGTGTGGCTGAACGCACGCTGCTGGCCGATTTTGCTCCCAAACTGGGCGGCAAGATGCGGGTCAATGTGAATTTGGGAATACTCTCCCGGCTGGGTTTCATCCAGCGCCGCAACAAGATGATTTACGAGGGGCCGGCACTCGATTTGCTGATGGAATATCCGGTTCTGGAATCGCGCATTATCGATGGAGCGCTTTCGGACATGCTGTCCAATCGAGGCTGCCCGGACAAAATAGCGCCAGCAGACGACAGTATCGTGAACGCTGCTGATTCCGAATCCGGCGAAGAGGGACAACGGTTGATGGATGCCTGATGTTTCATATCAAATCCCTTGAACTCGTCCATTGGGACTACTGGCAGCGCTTCACGCTGCCGCTGGACGCCCAGATCGTTACCATCGTCGGGCCCAACGGCTCGGGCAAGACCACGCTCCTCGATGCCCTGAGAACGCTGCTTGCGCTGAAATGCTCCGGCAAACGCGAGTACAAGCGCTACGTTCGCCGTTCCAGCGAGGTTTTCGCCTGGCTGCGCGCGGTAGTGGACAACCGACGAATGGATAATCGGCGCCATCCTTTTTTTCCGTTGCTGGACGATGAAGTAACCCTGGCCTGCCGTATCCGTAAGCAGGGAGGCGAGTGGCAGCGTCAATACCTGATTGTTCCGGGCAACGTAACCATCGAAAATCTCGAATCTTCCAGCGATTGGCTGGGAGTCATCGAATACCAGCGGCGCATGGATAGCGCCGGCCTCACGAAGGCCATGGCAGAAGTGCTATCGCTGGAACAGGGTGATACCGACAAGCTTTGCGAATATTCTCCGAAGGCTTTGCTGGACCTGGTTTTTCAGGTATTCGGCGATAAACAGGTATTGGATGCCTATCTCGAAGCCAAGGGGCAGCAGCGCGAAATCGAACGTGAATTGCAGGAGATGAGCAATAACCTGGAAGCGCTCGATAACAAAGTTGAGAAAATGACTTTCAAGGTCAACAACTTTATCCAGTGGCGTGGCCTGAAGGAGGAGCAGGTCAGACTGCAGAGCGAGGTTCTGCCGCGCTTGCAGGTGCTCGATCTGAAGGAATCCATCAATGGGGCACGCAGCCAGATCCAGGGAAACAGGCGGCTGTCGCGTGAAAAGCAACGGCTGCTGGCCGCAGAAGACGCTGCCCTTGCCGCCCTCGGTGTTGTATTGCGAGCGGCGAAAGAACGGGAAGAGGCGCTGCAACTGGCGGAAAGATGTGCCACAGAGGATTTTCATGCGGCACGGGAGGCGGTGATCAAAACCGCCGCCTTGCTGGAGCAGCGCGATCACCTCGTTTCGTTGAGCCGGGCAGGGCACGGTGAAGATTTGGCTGCCCTGGCTGAAGCATTGGGTTGCGAGCGCCAGCGTCTGGCCTCATTGCAGAACGAATTGTCGGCAGCCCGTACTCGACTGGATGAGCTCAATGTCCTTGTGGATGCGCTCAAAAGCGGTAAGCAGGTTCCGCCCGAATATGTGAGGGAGTTTCGAGGCGCATTGAACCGGGAGGGGATCCCCCATCGCATGTTGACCGAAATCATCGAGGTCATCGATCCGGTTTGGCAAGCGGCGGTGGAAGCGCTGCTTGCGCCTTATCGCCAGCTGATTCTGCTGGAGAACGAAGCGGATCGGGTCGAGGCGTGGCGCATTGGTGAAAAACTGCGCTACCGGTATTTTGTGGCAGCCGGCCGGGTGGCCTCTTCCGTCCCCCAGTCCGGTTCGTTGCTTGAGATCGTGCGGTTCACGGCCGATGCTCCCGGCTGGCTGATTCAGCTATTGAATCAGGTGCAGCGTGTCCAGGACACGCAGGCAGGCGCCGAATTCCCGGCAGTGCAAAACTGGATCACTCGCGCCGGTTATCATCGAGAGCGGCGCGGCGGACGTTTTATCGGCGTTGACTCCGCCGATTATCATTTTGGCGAGGGGGGCAGAAAAAGCCGGCTGGACGCCTGGACGGGGGAAACGAAGATGTTATCCGCTCAAATCGGGAAATTGACTGGAGAAGAGGCGGATTTGCATGGCGGGATTGCCCGGAAACAGGCGCAGCTCGACGGTTTCGATGCTGCGCAAATGCTGGCGCTGCGGGCTGACGAATTTTCGCGTGCAGCAGATCTTGTCGGTGCATTGAGAGAAACGGCTCAGCGAGCGGCCGGCGAAGTGGCGGCTGTCTCGGGGAAGAGAGCGGAGGCGGTGGAATCACGCCACCAGATCGAAGTAAAACTGGAAACTACCCGTATTACGCATGCTCGGCTGGCGCAGGAAACAGCGGTGCTGATACCCCAACTGCAAAACCAGCGTATCGAAAACGTCAAGCGTATCCAGCGGTTGCGCCATGACCGCAAAGGCATGCCGCCCGCCTGGTATGTTCCTGCCGCACTACTCAAGTTACGCGAAGAGTTCGCTTCGGCGGAAGCAGTAAAACTGCATCTGCGCCAACTGGAAAACCGCCTGGATAACGAGGATTGGCAAACCGACGAAAGCATCATCGCGCTGCGTGATAAATTGCGAAGGGATCTGGAGGAAATGCAGGCGGACGTATCGAGGCGTCGTGCCGCGAATGAGCGTGCGCAGAGTCTTACCCACGAAGCCCGCGATGCCTATATCAACCGGCTTCGCGCCACGATCCGGCGTTACGGAAAAAATATCAGGGAGCTGGGTCAGCTTGCGGGAATCGAGGTGCAATGCGAGCCACCACATCTGGAAAATGACGACCTGGTGCTGGCGCAGGCGGGATTGGCGGTGCATTTCAATTTCGATCAGAAGGGACTGACCGGATTGAATGATGGCGAAGCTTCCGGCGGCCAGCAGGTAATGAAATCACTTATTTTGCTGGTTGGACTGATGATGGATGAAAGCCAGCCCGGCGGGTTCGTATTCATTGACGAACCTTTTGCGCATCTCGACATCTTCAATATCGATCGCGTCGGCAGTTTCCTCAAGGCCACGCGCGCTCAATACCTGATTACCACGCCCATTACCCATAATGTGAATGTCTATGATCCTGCGGAACTGACGCTGGTGACTTACAAGAAACGTCCGGGAGAGCCTTGGGCGCCTCCCCTTGCACAGGTCAGCCGGCAGAAGGTGCTGCATGCATGAGCTGGAAACCTGGGGAGGACCGGATGCGCTTGGGGTCCGTATCCGTAATCTCGACGTGGGAGCCAAAAGCACGCTGCGTGGAAAGCGCCTGCGTCGAGCCTTCCCCGGCACGGCATTTCCCGGTGTGGTGCGCACTATTGGCAGTTGGCCGATGGAGTGGCGGGAGCTGCTCATCGACTGGCTAAAGGCATCATCTCCAAAACGCAAATGGGATACCCTGTTGGTAGCGGCGGGAGGCCGTCGCGTGCATCTTGCGGATGAACTGCTGGACGCGCTGCTGCGCAATGGCTGGGTGGAGGTGGAGGAACGGTGGCAATCCGGGCGTTGGCTGCCGGTATGGGTGAATTTTCTTGAATCTTCTGCATTACGGCATCAATTGGGGTTGCCGGACAAGGATACACTGGACCGGTTGTTTCGCACCGAAGTGCTGCATCCCTTCAAGGACTCTCGCCTTGTGAACGCGCAGCAAAGCCTGAATGCGTCTCCCCCGCAATCGGCATTGCGCCGGCTGGCGTTACTGCGCGCGCTTGATGATTGGCTGGCTGGCGAGCGCTGCGGTACTCGCCGCGATTTTTCCCTGTTTGCGCGCGGCGCCACCAAAGCGGTCTCCAGCGCCGAGTGGGATTGGCTGGAGCGCCATCTGAACCTGGTCGAGCTGGGGATCGAGAAGCATACCCCGGCGATCTGGATACGGGGACCGGTCATATTGTTGCGCGGGGATCTCGGCCTCGATGTCGGGTTGGTCGATGATTGCATTGCGCTGACGCCGGATACGCTGCGCAATCTGACCAGCATTAAAGGGCATATCGGCTACTGGCGAATACTCGAAAACCGTACCAGTTTTGAGCGCGTCGCCCGCGGCCATGGGGACAGGGATTTTGTGGTGTGGCTGCCGGGCTTTGCGCCTTTATGGTGGCAACAAAGTGTCGCGCAACTCCTGGCATTGTGCCCGGCACCTGCGCTGCTTGCTTGCGATCCTGATCCTGCGGGAATCGAAATCGCATTGCAGACGGCCGGAATCTGGGAAGCAGCAGGGTTATCCTGGGAGCCCTGGGGCATGGATGTGGAAACCTTGTCCAATCTGCCCTGCTGCCTGCCATTGAGCGAAGACGATAAGGAACAGTTGCAGCGCTTGCTAAGGCGGCCGCTGCCAGCCGGTTTGCGTACGCTGGCCGACTGGATGCTCGTCCATGATAAAAAAGGCGAGCAGGAAGGGGCGATATAATCGGGAAGCATGGATAAATTTACTGAATTTACTGAAAGAGATCATGAATAATCTGGTGGAGATACGTATCCCCGATGTTGGCGATTTCAAGGATATTCCTGTCATCGAACTCCTGGTAAAACCGGGAGATACGGTCGAGAAGGAAACATCACTCATTACGCTGGAAACCGACAAGGCGACGATGGAGATTCCTTCTCCTCAAGCTGGGGTGGTAAATAAAATCCACGTCAAGATAGGCGACAAGGTCTCTCAAGGTTCCCTGATATTGACCCTGGAAGCAGAGGCGCCACCGGTAGAGGACGCAGCACAGGCGGCTCGATCCGCTGGAGCCACCGTAGCTGCAGAGTCGGCCGATCCGGTCAAAAGATTTGTTTCTGCTGCGCCAGAAAATGATTCGGTACAGGAACCGGGTGGTTCGGCCACCGCCACATCGTCCTCGACATCGGCTTTTGTGCCGAGCGGTGATATCCACGCGGAGGTGGTGGTGCTGGGTGCCGGTCCGGGCGGCTACACGGCGGCATTTCGTGCTGCCGACCTGGGCAAAAAAGTGGTATTGATCGAGCGCTATCCTGCGCTCGGCGGCGTATGCCTGAATGTCGGATGCATTCCCTCCAAGGCTTTGCTGCATATCGCCAAGGTCATCACCGATGCGGAGGAGGCTGGGCGCCAGGGTATCGGTTTTGCCAAGCCTGGCATAGAGCTGGACAGGCTGCGAAGCTGGAAGGAATCCGTCGTAGGTAAACTTACCAAGGGCTTGGGGGTTCTGGCGAAACAGCGCAAGGTGACGGTAGTGCAGGGGAAAGGCCGGTTCAGTTCGCCCCACATGATCGAGGTGGAAACATCGATCGGCCCGAAAACCGTATCGTTCGAACACTGCATCGTTGCCGCGGGCTCGAGCGCGGCGGGCATACCAGGCTTTCCCTACGGCGATCCTCGCCTCATGGATTCGACCGGCGCATTGAAACTGGAGGATATTCCGAAGCGGATGCTCATCATTGGCGGGGGCATCATCGGCCTGGAAATGGCAACGGTATACGATGCGCTCGGCAGCAGGGTGAGCGTGGTGGAATTGATGGATCAACTGATTCCCGGCGCGGACCCGGACCTCATCAAGCCGTTGCATCGGCGCATACAGAAACGCTACGAGGCCATCTATCTCAGGACCAGGGTTACCGGCATCGAGGTTTCCGGCAGTGGCCTGAAAGTGGCCTTCGAGAGTGCTTCGGATGCGCCGGCACCCGAGCCGCAGGTATACGACCGCATCCTGGTCGCTGTGGGCCGCAAGCCGAACGGACGCGATCTTGGGGCGGATAAGGCGGGCGTCAATGTCGATCCACGCGGATTCATCCCGGTGGATAAGCAGTTGCGCACCAATATCCCGCATATTTTTGCCATAGGGGATATTTGCGGCGAACCCATGCTGGCCCACAAGGCTTCCCATGAAGGCAAGCTTGCCGCGGAAATCATCGCAGGTGGGAAAGAAGCCCAGTCGGCAAGGTTCGATGCCCGCGCCATTCCTTCCGTCGCTTATACCGATCCCGAAATTGCCTGGATGGGCTTGACAGAAACGGAAGCCGGCAAGCAGGGAATCGAATTCGAAAAGGCGGTGTTCCCCTGGGCCGCAAGCGGCCGCGCAATCGCAATGGCGCGCGACGAAGGCATGACGAAGCTGCTGCTGGACAAGGAAACGCGGCGCATCCTTGGGGCGGGCGTGGTTGGTGTCAATGCGGGCGAGCTGATTGCCGAAACCGTGCTGGGACTGGAAATGGGTGCGGACATGGAAGATATCGGCCTCACCATCCATCCCCACCCGACGCTATCCGAAACGGTCTTCTTTGCTGCCGAAATCGCGGAGGGGACAATTACCGATCTTTATATGCCGAGGAAGTAGAATTCCGGCATTCAGGTTTTGATTTTCTGCTTTGTATCGACGTGCGTGCCTGGAAAATGAACGGATCAGCTTTCTCGTTTCGTTTGAGCGATCCCGGTGCTTTTCCGATACTGGTGATACAGCTCCAGCACTTTGGGCACGTAAGTCCTGGTTTCTGCATAGGGCGGGATTTGATAACCATGCTTGACGACGCTATTCTCCCCGGCGTTGTAGCCAGCCAGCGCCAGGCTTAGATTCCCATTAAACATTCTCAGCAGGTCGCGTAGGTAACGCGCGCCGCCGTGAAGATTCTGTACCGGATCTAACCGGTCCGTCACACCGTAGCGCTGCGCGGTTTCCGGCATGAGTTGCATCAAGCCAGCCGCCCCTTTTTTCGAAACCGCCGATGTGTCATAGGCTGATTCCGTAGATACGATTGCGTGGATCAGCGCGCTTTCAAGGGCATAAGCATCGGCGATCGCTTTGATGGTGGCCTCATACCGGGCCTTGGCCGGTGATCCGGCTCGCCTGGCGCTTCGCCTGGCGCCGGTCTTGTCGTCCACGGCACGATTGGGACCGGCAAATGGAATATAACGTTTATCTGTAGGCACATTGGAAAAGTGCATTACGCCTTCGCTGTCGGTGAACCAGTAGATTTCGGCGAAGGCTGGCTGCGGCGCAACGCACGCCAGCAAGGCTGACAGGATAAGAGCCTGCAGGATGGATTTTTTGCTCATGCCTTCAAGAACGCATCGCGATTATTCTTCATTGTGAGGCCAATCTTGACTTATGCCAGCATTTTGAATCGAAGAGAGTCCGGTATGGTTGTTTATGTATCCCGGAAGGACCGGGACATCAGGATCAACCAGATACCATACTTTCTTTACATTTCATCGTGATGATGTGGTTCGGCTCCCTCGCTGTCATGCTTGTGCCCGCTGCTGCTGGCGACGAGTCCCTCGTAGGCAGCAGGAGTGAGTTCCGAAAGCTTGCGCAAGAAGGCGACGATATTCCAGATGTGTTCATCGTTCATGCTCTTGCCCCAGGCTGGCATGCCGCTCATCTTGATGCCATGCTTGACTATCCAGAAAGCCTTGCTCGAATCGAGCATATCGAATTCGCGCCATTGCGGCGGCTTGGGATACAGGCCCAGGCGCAACTCGGATTCTTCCATGCCGGGCCGCAGGTGACAAGCAGTGCACATCGCGTCGTAGTTCCCGGCGCCCAGTTTGATGCGGGTCTCGTTGCTCAAATCGGGCGGTGGCGCCAGCGTGCCGGAACGCACCTCGACCGAGCGATCGCGTACCATGTTGAGGATCTTGAAGGTTGCAGGCCAGTGCGGCTCATCAGCGGCAATATTGAACGCACCGGAATAGATGAACACGGCGAGTCCGGAGATACCGATTCCTATGGCAATAATCAATCTCTTGAGCGTCTTCATAAATATCCTTAAATATTCAGAGGAGATGTGAAGAGAATGATCCTGAATCCGCCCTGTAGCGAACTCATCATACAGGTGAACGCCGAGTACCGTGGATAGTTTTTGTGGATCATAACTCCAAACTGGAAATGAGTGGTCAACTGCCGGATTCAGGATGATAGTGCCATTTCTCGTTCGGTTCGGGTAAAAACGGAAATCGGGAATTTATTTTAGCGGGCTGGAGGAACGGCGCTGGCCTCGTGCTGGGGATATGGAATCAAAATGTGGCTTCCCCATGGATACGAAAGCCACCGATAGTGCGATAGTATTACTACAATCTCATGGCCGGGTACCCGCATATTCCGTAACCGCAACGAATTGCGCTACCGACAGGTTCTCCGCCCGTGCCATCGGGTCGATTTCGAGCTTCTGATAATCGTCCGGCTTGAGATAATTTCGCAGCGTGTTGCGCAAGGTCTTGCGCCGTTGAGAAAATGCAGCGGAGACAATATCCGCGAACGCCTTTTCCCTGTCCGGTGCGATAGCGGCTGGCCGTAGCGGGATCATCCGGATCACGGCGGACTCGACCTTTGGAATGGGATGGAAACTTTCCGGCGGCACAACGAAAAGCTGTTCCATTTCAAAGCGGCATTGCAGCATGACCGAAAGCCGGCCGTAATCGGAAGTTGAGGGAGCGGCTATCATGCGATCGACGACCTCCTTTTGCAGCATGAAGTGCATATCCCGGATGCTGTCCGCGAATTGACCTAAATGAAACAGCAGGGGAGTGGAGATATTGTAGGGGAGGTTGCCGGCCACACGAAGATTCTGGCCGAGAGAGGCAAAATCGAATTCCAGCGCATCGCCCGTATGTATGGACAGCTTATCCGCAGGGAACTGGCGCTGCAGGCGTTCGACGATATCACGGTCGATTTCCACTACGTGCAGATGATCGAGCGATCGCAGCAGCGGTCGGGTCAGCGCGCCCAGCCCGGGACCAATTTCCATTAGGAGGTCGCCATTATTGGGATGGATCGCGGTAATGATTCCCGCTATGGCGGCTGGATCGATGAGGAAGTTCTGGCCGAAACGCTTGCGGGGAACGTGCTGCATTAACCGCTGTTGCATTTTACGCCCCGGATCATGATTGGAAGCAACTCAGGCTACCGGTTTTCGAGTTGCAGCCAGATCCGACGCCATCCTGATTGCCGCCACCAGGCTTCCAGGGTCGGCTTTGCCCGTCCCCGCCAGTTCCAGTGCCGTGCCATGATCCACCGACGTACGGATGAAGGGCAAGCCGAGAGTGATATTCACTCCGGCGCCGAAGCTCGCATATTTCAGCACTGGCAATCCCTGATCGTGATACATGGCGAATATGCAATCATAATTCCTTATCCTGTCGGGATGGAACAGGGTATCGGCCGGCAGCGGACCAGGCAGATTCATGCCCGCAGCACGCAGCTTTTCCAGGGAGGGAATAATGACGTCTATTTCCTCTCTTCCAAGATGGCCTGACTCTCCGGCATGAGGATTCAATCCCGCCACTGCGATGCACGGAACGGGAATGGCGAAGCGTCTCACCAGGTCATGCTGGATGATGTGCAGTTTTTTTTCCAGCATTTCCCTCGTGATGGCAGCGGCAACATCTTTCAATGCCAGATGCGTGGTCGCAAGCGCTACCCGCATTCCGCCTCCCACGAGCATCATGACCACGGGACTGTGGGCAAGCTCGGACAGGTATTCGGTATGCCCGGTGAAAGCGATGCCTGCATCATTGATGATGCCTTTATGAACCGGCGCAGTGACCAGCGCATCAAATTCGCTGGCATTGCAACCTTCTATCGCCCGCTGCAGAGTCTTTAGAACATAGCCCGAATTCGCGGGGTCAAGTGTGCCAGGAATGGCTGGCCGGGTAAGGGGCATATGCAACACCTGCAGGCTGCCCGCTTTGTGCGGCGCTCCCTCGATGCCATGGCTCGGGGTTATTTCCAGCGGAAGCCGCAACAAGTGAGCGCGTTCCTGCAACAGGCCGCGGTCAGCGATAACGACCAGCCGGCACGGCAGGTCAAGCTGCGCAATTTGCACGCACAAGTCCGGACCGATCCCCGCGGGCTCCCCGGCTGTGAGAACGAGTGTCATGGGGCGGGGGAGTGCGAGTTCAGGAGGCGTCACTGACCGATAGAGAGAGATTTTAAAGATGTTTCTGTTGCAGACTGGTATCCAGGCAATGGAACCCCGGAGGTTTTTCAGCCTTCCTCCAGCCGGTATTCAACATAAGCCCGGTCGCGCAATCGCTGTACCCATTCCTGAAAAGCCGCGTCCGCCTTGCGTGCCCGAATTGCCTGCCGAGCGGTCTGACGTTTTTTCTCATCGCTCATATCCTTGGAACGATGCTCCAGGACCTGGATCAAATGCCATCCAAAAGGAGATTGCACCGGCCCGCTGATTTCCCCATCTTTGAGTCTGTTCATCGCATGCTCGAATTCCGGTACCGTATCCCCAGGCGAAACCCAGCCCAGATCCCCTCCGGATGGCGCGCTTCCGTCTTCAGAGTGCAGTTTCGCCAGTTCATCAAACTTGGCTCCATGGTCCAGCCGCTCTTTGAGTTCGATTATCCTGCGCCGGGCATCGGCTTCGGACGTGAGCTCGCTTATTTTCACCAGGATATGCCGGGCGTGGGTTTGATTCACCAATGCTGCGTCCGCAGACTGCTGGCTGCGGCGATCGACCAGCTTGAGAATGTGGTAGCCGGTGGCGCTGGTGATGATGGGAGTCAGTTCACCCGGTTTCATGGAAGTCAGGACCTCGGCAAACTTCGCCGTAAGCTGGGCAGCCGGGCGCCAGTCGAGCAAACCCCCCTGCATGGCATCGCCGGCATCCGAAAACTCTGCCGCTATCTCGCTGAATTCCGCACCGTTTTTCAACTGGATCAATGCCGTCTCCGCCCGTTGCCGGCGTATGTTGCGCTGCAGCGGGTCCGCCTTTTCCGGCACCGATATCAGGATGTGGGCAATGCGATACTCATCGTTACGATCACCAGAGGTTTCCTGGCCATGCAGAAAATTATCCACTTCCCCTTCGGTGACGTTGACCCGATTGTTCACCTCGCGTTCCTTGAGGCGCACCAATATGATTTCATCGCGAATTTCATCGCGAAACTTGTTGAAGCTGATGCCATCCCGCTCTACCGCTGCATGAAACTCGGGCAAGGACATCCGGTTTTCCTGGGCGATGCGGCGCAGCGTCTGATCAAGCTCGGTGTCGCTTACCTTCAGGCCTGTTTCCTTGGCAAGCTGTAATTGTACCTGGTTCAATATCATGCGCTCCAGCAACTGCTTTTCCAGCACGGTGGGAGGAGGAGGCTGCACGCCTTGTTTCTGCAACTGCTTTATGGCAGTGCGCAGCGACTCGTTCAGTTCCTGGCGGGTGACTACGCTTTCATTCACGACAGCGACGATACGGTCTATGACCTCGATGGTCCCGGTCGCCTCGGCTTGCTGCGCAATAGCGCTGGTGGCGGCCAGCACCGGGACGAGGATAAGAGAGCGCAAGGCGAATCGGACACCCATTGGATGGAGCTTGAGAGAGAAGTTCAAAATGCGGTAACGGCTATCCACCAGAAAAATCGTATCCCCGGCCGGCCATATGCCTCATTGTACTCCTTCCACTACGCCACTTCCCTGGCTGCCGATCAGGGTATATCCAGGAATGCTTCGCTGCAGCACCTGTAGCGGGTTTGAACCTATTTGCATGAGGCCGTTCAGCTCAAGTTGCAAAAAAGCCGCCGTGGTCGTTCTCTGGGTTGCGAGGGTCAAGTGCTGAACCACAAAACGCAGCGACCAGCAGCAGGCATTATACTCAAGTCCCGCGAGTCCTTCCAGAATCCGGCTGTCCTGCAAGGAATAGTTCAACCGCGCTACGGTTTGCCATCTTTCCGACCACCGCCATTGCGACGAGGCATCAACCTGGTGCAACACGTCCCGAGTGAAGCGATAACCGAAATTCACCACCCTGCCGGGTTCCGGACGGTAGCTCAATCCAGAACGGACGACTTCCGCGGTAAAGTGCTTCTGGTCAAACTGAACGCTCGAGTCGGTACTGATCGTCGGAGTGATAAAGCCGGTAACCGCGCCTATGAAATCCGGTCTTCTGGGGACAGTGGAAGGGGTATCCAGGGTAATCCTTCGGTCTTTGAAGCTCAATTGCTGGCCAGCGGCAAGGCGAAAGCGCTCCTTGCCCGATCCGGGCTCTATGAAGCGCGAAGTGAGCGCGAAGGTAACCTGATTGGCATCGTTGATCCGGTCGCTGCCGCTGAAGCGGTTTTCAGTCAACATCTGGGCAAAACTGAAGTCAGTCTTGCCGGAGTCGAAATTCGGAAGATTATCCTGGTTGCGGTAGGGCACATATACGTAAAACAGGCGTGGCTCAAGCGTCTGGGTGAACCGCTCGCCTCCCAGTTGCATCTGCCTTTCGAACATCAGGCTGCTGTCGAGGCTAAGCAGGGGCAAGGTACGGGTCGGATTATCGGGACCTGCTCCTGCATCAAGATAATAGCGTGTGTGATGTATCCCCACCTTGGGCGTGATGTAGCCAAATGCACTGCGCATGGGATAACTGATGCTGGGGAAGAATACAACGCGATTGCCATTGATGAGCGTGGGATGGGAGAAATTGGTCCAGCTGCTGACAAGATTGAGATCCGCTCCCAGAATCTCGGGCTTGTTGACCGTTACCTGGACTTGGGGCAAGCGCTTGTAAGGAGCGGTAACTGGCGCAAGCGGATCCTGGATGGTCTGGAACTGCTGTCCCAGTGCCACGACGTTCAGCGTTCCATTATTTCCCAGGTTCCGGTTATATCCCAGGAGTGCCTGTTGCAACAGGTTCACCCGGGAAGTGACGTTAAGGTTATTGCCCAGATCGCGAAAATAGAAATCGTCTGAAACCCGGTTATAGTCCAGCCGGCTATAGAAGCCCTTGCCCAGGATCTGGTTCTGTCCGTACGACACGCGATAGCGGGTTTCCTCGGTTTGAAAATCGCGCGGCAATATATCAGCCAATAACGTGGCGTCTCCGGTTCGGCCCAAATAGCGAAATTCGCTGTTCAGCGCCACGCCGCGCTTGCTCATGGCTCGCGCCGAGATCGTCGCATCATAGTTGGGCGCAATATTCCAGTAAAATGGGAAAGTGATATCGATACCGGTGCGGACGTTATAGCCGTACAGCGGGGCCAGGAGACCGGTCTTGCGTTGCCCGCTGAACGAGAAGTTCAGCCATGGCGTATAAAGGATAGGCACATCCTTGAACGTGAGCTTGACTTTGCGTCCCGTACCCATTTTTTGCGTATTGTCGATTTCCATGTCATCCACCTGGAGCAGCCAGTCATCCTCTCCCGCGGGGCATGTCGTATAGGTTGCCTGCCTGAGGCGATACTGATTTTCCCCCTCGAACAGCACGGAACCGGCATACCCGCGGCTGCTGGTATCCCTCAGGCTGTAGCGGGGGTTATCCAATTCTCCCGTTTCAGTCGCCAAATTGAACTTGAGCCGTGATCCTTCCAGGATGTCTCCGCGCCGCTCCACCCGAACACCGCCCTCGGCCTCCGCATCTTCCGTATCCTGGTGATATTTCATGCGATCCGCCGAGATAAAACGGTCTTCGCTCGTCAGTTCGGCCCTTCCAATTGCCTCGATCTCCTTCTCGGTATGTCCTCGCAAGCTCTCGGCTGCGATAAATACCGGCTTGTCTTTCGCGGTTTCAGTGACTGGGGTCGCTTTTGCCAGATTTCCCGTCTCCGGTTCGATCTGGCCCCCGAGGCGCAACCTGGCGTCCCCTTGCTCAGCAAGATGTCCCTGGATATGTTCACCTTCAATCAAGGTCAAAGTATTTTTCGAGGGTGGAGCGGCATTGCGGACCACCGTTGTCCGGGTGCTGCGCAGCATGCCCTCGCCCTGTTCGGCAGCATGCCCAGGCATGGGCTCGGTGTCGGCACGCGTTCGTTTTTCTCCCCTGGTAGTTGCGGTACCGGTTTTTTGATGAGATCCTGCTGGTGCGGCGGAGGCAGCGGGAGCACTCCGAAGCCCCAGTTCATCCGTATCGCCCGGCTGATACTCATGTCCGCCGGGCAGGCGTTCCGCGTCGACAGCTGCGGGTTTGTTTCCACCGGGACCAGCCGGATCGCCTGTCGTTTTCCGCTCGTTGCTTCGTGAGCCGGTCTGCGGAGTGTCGGCAAGTGCCGTGCAGGCAACGCTGAGCAGCAGGACAGATGCCAGGAGAGGATGGCGCAAACGCGATTTCATTGGGGTGTATTCATCCTGAAGGCACACGGGAACACGGATGAATGACCGGTTTTAGATTGATAAGCCCAAAATTCCGGATACTTTCATGATGCGAAATGTCGCACGTTTCTGTCGGGTTTGTGATAATGGAAGATACGCTGCATTGAGCCGGTTGCGATGCTGCCGGTGAGCGAGTAAAAATAACCACAAGGCGGTAAGTGTAACAAAAAGAGCCGCCCAGCTAAACGCCGGTTTCGAATAATCTTGATATGATAGGGGAAAACGGCTTGCCCCTTGCCGTAAACGGCTTTACCGGATGAGTACGGCAGATAGTAAAGAAAGGCGATTTTATACCGTACCCCATGTGCCGGGGTACGGAACTTGGGGCTAGCTAGGGAAGCGCTGAATAAATCCTCGCTGAGCGCGCTGCTGGTAAAATCGGGATGATCATAAGACGCGCGACGCAGGTCGTAGCCGGGACTACGATGCCAAGGAGCGCAACGCAGTGAGCGCCCGATTTTACTGCAACCCTTATGGGGCGGGGCTTTGCGGGCGGTCTGCCTTGTCAGGCTCCTGGCGAAGGGGATCAACCATTCGCGTCGTCGCCTTTCGCGCATCCCATCCCGCAAAGCCACCGCCGCGCCAGCGGAGATTTATTCAGCGCTTCCCTAGGGTTGCGCCAATGAAAGCTTGTTCAGGGATCCCCTAACCGTTTTTGAAGATCGGCGCTTCAGCTGGAGATAATGGCTGCGGCTGCTGGCCAGTGATCAGGAGTAAAAGTTTGCATATCCACATTCTCGGCATTTGCGGTACCTTCATGGGAGGAATTGCGGCGATAGCGCGTGAGGCAGGCCACGAAGTCACCGGGTGCGACACCGCGGTTTACCCGCCCATGAGCACGCAATTGAAGTCTCAGGGGATAGGGCTGATAGAAGGCTTTTCTCCGGATCAGGCAAAATTGCGTCCCGATCTGTTCGTGATCGGCAACGTAGTGGCGCGCGGCAACCCATTGATGGAGGAAATACTCAATCGCAACCTGCCTTACATTTCGGGGCCGCAGTGGCTGGCGGAAAACATTTTGCGCGAGAAGTGGGTTTTGGCTGTCGCCGGTACGCATGGTAAAACCACGACCAGCTCCATGCTCGCGTGGATACTTGAATACGCAGGCATGGCTCCCGGTTTTCTCATAGGCGGAATACCCCAGAACTTCGGGTCGTCCGCGAGGCTCGGCAGTTCTTCATTCTTTGTGATTGAAGCGGATGAATACGATACCGCTTTTTTCGACAAGCGCTCCAAGTTTGTCCATTTTCGCCCAAGAACCGCTGTCCTGAACAACCTCGAGTTCGACCATGCCGATATCTTTCCCAACCTTGCGGCGATCGAACAGCAGTTTCACCATTTTATCCGGGTGGTTCCGGGCAACGGGCTTGTCGTAACCAATGGTCGGGACCCGAATCTCGAGCGGGTGCTCATGAAAGGATGCTGGACACCGGTGGAAAGGTTCGGGATGGACGATGGATGGCAGGCGCAGACTCTGCCGGACGGGGAAATCTCCATCGGGTTCATGGGAAGATTTCAAGGTCGATTATGTTGGGATCTCATGGGAGAGCATAATCGGATGAATGCGCTGGCCGCGCTCGCCGCCGCCCGTCACGCGGGAGTTTCCATCGATGCCGGTATTTCCGCCCTGGCGCAATTCAAAAATGTCAAACGCCGCATGGAGGTCCTCGGCATTGCCAGCAATATTACCGTGTATGATGACTTTGCCCATCACCCTACCGCGATTCGCACGACATTGGATGGACTGCGCCTGAAGATGGGGGCATCGCGCATTATTGCCGTACTGGAACCCCGCTCCAATACCATGAAAATGGGCGTCTGGAGGGATAGCCTGGCTGATAGCCTTGCAGCGGCTGACCTGGTATTTTGCTATGCTGCCAATCTAGGCTGGAATGCGGGTGAGGCATTGGCTCCCCTGGGACAAAAGGTCCAGACCCATGAAAGCCTTGAAGAGTTGATTGCAGCGGTTGCGGGAGCAGCGCAGGCCGGGGACCAGGTGTTGATCATGAGCAATGGAGGCTTTGGTGGCATTCATGAAAAGCTGCTTCAGGCGTTATCCCTGAAGCCGCTTCCCGTTGCCTGAGAATTTTTCGTACGCCCTTTCGGATCACAGTCCTGGCAGGACTGTCCGGCAGTTGACCGCATGAGAAAGGGAAATCAGGGTGGGATTTTACTGTCCGCAGCTGGCGTTGATCCAGCGGCCGCTCGTATCCGCGTTTTCGCTTACAGGGGTATTGTTGAGTCTGCCATTAAATATGGTCCAGCCAGAGAAGGTTTCCGGGGTGGCGAAGGTCCCCTCTGCTCTCCCGTTGCCTTTTAATGCGGAATCCGCGCATACAAGATCCATTTTGTAGCTGTTTTTTTCCCGGACTGCGTTTTTCACGCTGCATCCCAATTGAGGTGCATGAAAATAGGAGGGAATTTCCTGTTCCGCCATTTGCCTGGTGATGCAGATTCTGGATGTTACTGCGCCATCCTGGATTTGGGGAATGTCCAGTCCATATTGCTTCGCCAGATTCGTCAGGTTCAGCATCTGATCCGGCGGAATTTGAGGCACCAGGGCGAGCAGCGTGGATGTAGTGGTGATCTCCCATAGCCCTGGCCGAACGTGGGCCTCAGCGGAGTTCGCCTCTGGTACTTCCGGCAGCAGAAACAGCAATAGCAGCGATAATGGCGCAAGAAGCTTTTGCATCGGATCTCCGGGATGGATTGAGCCTTCAAAGTATCTGTTCAGACAGTGTCGGAGCACGGCGAGTTGCCCATGAAACGTCCATGCCCGAATTTGCAGTTTCATGAAATCGGCAGCAGGTGCCGGGAGGACGCCCCGGGCATTGATATACCTTGGATAGACTTGACGTATCGTAGAGAGAAATTGGAAAACATGGAAAGAATATCTGAAATCCGGGGATGGCGCAGCAGCGCACGTTTTTTGTGCCTGCTGATAAGCTTATCCTTTGCGGCGTACACGTCCGCTGCCGGGAATGAGAGTGAGCTTGTGGCCGCTGCCGCGGCAGGCGATCTTTCCCGGGTCAAATCCCTGCTTGTCTCGAAAGTCAATGTAAATGCCAGGGGAGCCGATGGCGAGACTGCGCTGATAGCCGCATCCCAAAACGGTTATGAAGAGGTTGTGCGATTGCTGCTCGACACCAGGGCGGATGCGAATGCAAAGACAAGTAATGGTACGACCGCATTGATGCGCTCAGCGCAGAAAGGCCATAGCCTGATCGCACGGGAATTGCTGGCGCGCGGCGCCGATGTGAATGCCAGGAGAGCCGACGGCGTCACGGTGCTGATGCAGGCTGCCCAGGAGGGTCGGGTCGAGATAGTGAATATGCTGCTTGCCGCGGGGGCCGATGCGAACGCCCGCCTGGACAATGGCGCCACCGCATTGATGCTGACATCGCAGATCGGGCACAAGGACGTTGCACAAGCGTTGCTCAGATGGGGAGCAGATGTGAACGCCAAGGCGGGCAATGGCGCTACCGCACTGATCCTGGCATCGAAGTACCGCCATCAGGATGTGGTTAAGCTTCTGAAGGAAGCGGGAGCGAAATGACAGCAGCCCGGATTTGCGTCGAATAAACCGGGGCGTACACTGCCTGAAAAAGCCCCGGATTCCGGCTCACCGCTGGCGCGGCGTCCGGAATGGCGGATATTTTTTATGCAACGGATTTACGATTCACCATACGACTGACTTCCTGGTTACGTGGCCCAGGCGAGATCATACTGTTCCGGGAAGGGGCCCGACTTATAGTCGATAGGCGCTTTCGCCGTGACATTCTGCCGTATCAACACCTGCCGGACCATTTCCGGGATCATTACCCCGGCGACATAGCGCCCCAGGCACTCATGACTTCCAAATCCGAAGTGGCAGTAGTTATACCAGTTTCGTCCCGGAATAAACTCGTCCGGCGACTCGAACGCCCGCTCGTCGAACATGGCCGAAAGCGTGACAGGCAGAACGTAAGTGCCTTTTCGGAGAACTGTTTCATGTTCCGTTCCCTTGGCCACGGTGTAATCGCTTGCCGTCGTTCTGAAAAGATAAGGGGTGATGGGCACGAAGCGTAGCGCTTCCCATACGATTCCGTCGAATTCCGTCAGTGATTCTTTCGTCGCTGCGGCTTCCGCCTTGGCCAGCCATTCAGCGTGCTGTATCAGGTACTGGATAACCTGGGCGACCGCCTGGGAAGTCGTTTCCACCGCCCCGATCAGCAAGCCGCCGGCGTTGATGCCCAATCGTTTGATATCGAATTCCAGTTGCTTCGGGTAGTCGGTACGCAGCATTCTCGTCACGATATCATCGTCCAGCCGCACGAGGGTCGATAATGTGATTTCTTCCGCTTTCACTTGAAGCGTGCGGCGGGCGATCAGCTCGAGGATAAACATTCCCAGCGCTTTCGACGTTTCGTTGTGACGGTCGATAATGGATTGGGATTTTTCGGGAGGGAGAAGGTCGAATGGCTGATTATGGAACGTGTCGTACTGATTCCAATAGGACCATTCAATCAGATCCTGGCGTTTTGCCCCGGTCAGCCCGAAGTATTCCCGTACCAGGGTGGCGGGAACCATGCGGCAATAGCTATTTACGATCTCGATATTTCCATTTGCGTCGTCGAGGATTTCCTTGCTGACCTTGCCCACCATCTCGCGCACTGCCGTGAGATCGTTACGATTCAGCATGCACTGCATGAGCGATTTTTCCCGCGTATGCAGGGCATCATCGTCATGCATCATCAGGTAGTCGCCCATTTTTGGCACGTAGGGCTCAACCGTAAATACCTTGGGCATATTCAGCACTTCCCTGCAATCGTCGAAACGGGTGAGCAGGGTAAATTTCGGTGTTACCAGAATAGGCCGCTTCTGGCGCAATTCCTTGAAAAATGGCAGAGGCTCCGTATCCATCCAGCGCCGGGCGAGATATGGCTTGTCTGCGTCTGATGCCGCATCGTACTGTTCCAGATAGCTTGCGCTCATCTTTGCTCCTTTATTAAAGTTGTAGGTTATCCCGAAGATGCCGGGCAGGCCGCGGGGTTCAAGTCATAACGTCTTCAAATATTCAAGCAAATCCAGCCGATCCTGTCTGGAAATGGGGTACAGGCACTTTTCCTTGACAGAGGGGTCCAGGTCGGCATCCTTGATTTTTGGATCTGCGCATAATTCCCTGGTTTTCTGGTCCACCCGTTCATCCGATTCGTCGGCAACGCGTCTGGCTCCATATTCGTGTCCAGCATTGCTGTTACCCTTGGTGTATCCTCCGGTGTCATCCCTGATGCCTTTGGTATTGAACAGGAAACCACCATAGCCGCTGCTTTTCAGACCGACTTTTTCCGGGTCGAATTCCCGCGACCCCACTTCGAATTCATCGGGCCGGTATTCGCCGCCTTCCGGATCACCCGGCGCTTTTTTAGGCAGCAGTAAATCATATAGCGTGGGTACGGAACCATTATGCAGGTAGGGGCCGGTTGCCCATATGCCATTCAATGGCCGCGCCTTGTAGGCGCTCAGTGAAGCTACCGGATTGTCAGTGGTGTCCGGGTCGTAGTCCCCCTGCTTCATCGACGCTTTGATCTTGTTGTCGCGAAACCCCGTTGCCAGGTTATATGCCCACTCGGCCCAGCGCTGCAGAAACCACTTGTCCGGTTCCGGCGTTGCAACAACGCCGATGGTTGCTTTCGTCAGCAGAGCTGCAACCGGCGCCTTGCGGTCAAGCAGGATGTCGCCAGGCCCGAAGTTGACGTACTCGTTACGCAGGATGCCCGAGAAGCCCTGGTAGGTGACGGCATTGTGCGCCATTTGCGGATCCGTCCTGGTGTCACTTGCTCTGGACATGTGCGCGATGACGCGGCGGTCCGGTTCATCGCGGACGATTCTCGAGTGACAGCTCGCGCAATGCCTGTTATAGAGCGATCGGCCGTTCGGCAGGCGACTGGTGTCGATGCGGCCCAGGATGTTTTCGGGCCACTGTGGAGACTGCAGATTCCACAAGCGCGCTTCGATACGACGCAGGTTCATGACGTTCACGGAAGAGTCGAAGCTGACATGCTTGCCAGAAAAGCCCTGTCCCGTGATCAACGAGGGTAGCGAAAATCCGTCCCGTTCCGTCCAATCGAGCGTGCCGAACACGCCAATCGCTTCCCCGGCATTACGCGCTATGGCCTTCAGCCCCGAGTTCTCGGTGAGGCCATTCCATTGGACGTAATCGTGACGGGGGGTGTCCCAGAGGAATGGATAGCTGACGGGCGCATTCGGTGGGTTGAATATCTTTTTACGAAGCTTTCCCAGTGCTTCCCATCCGTTGGTCTCATTCAACCGGGTGACGATACCGCGGACCATAAGGTCACGTTCATTGCCTGTAAGAACAGTGCCTGCATTTCCAGTAAGAGATTCCAGTTCCGTCCCGGTCAGGGCCCGGTCGCCCATTACCCTTGGATCGCGAAGAAGTTCCTGAAGCTCCCTCGTATTGATGATGTGCTCCAGAACCCTGTTGTAGATTCGGCCGAATGCGTCCAGGCGCCCATAGCCGTAGTGCGTGGTGCTGTAGTTGATGGTTATGTAACTCGACAGGCGATCGAGGTATGTATTGAGATCGGCAAGGACAGCCGCTTCCGTTCGGTACGAGCCCCTCGACAGTACGTTTTGAACAAAGCGCTTCTTGACTTCGTCATTATCTCGCGTCACGAGCAGCGCTTTGACGATATCCCGCATGAAGCTTTCCATATCCGCTATAGCCGGGCCGCCATCGATACGTATTCCCTTGCCTTTATAATTTATTTGGGCGGTATGGCATGCCGCGCATGTCAATCCAATGTAATCCCTGCCTTTATAAGTGTCCTTGACAAAGCCGACAGGCAGGCCATCCGGATTGCCGGAGGTCGCTTTCTGGGGAAGATACCGATAGAAATTCATATTTTCGTTCGACCGGAACAGCTCGTTACTTCCTTTTTTCTCCAGAACCATGAAGAAATCATAGGGCATCATGTTCGATCCCTGGGTCACGGTATAAAACCAGAGGCTGTCGGTGGCGCTCCAGTTTTGCGGAAGATACTCCACCGTAGCGAAACGATCGCCAAAAAAGTCCTGGTTGACCGTGGCCGCACCGCGGTCCGGATCGCCTTCATTCATGGAAGCGCAGGCAGAGAGGAATGCAATCAGGAGAGTCAATAAAAGTATTTGAAACCGGCGTTCCATTACAGCATATCCTTCTTTCACTGAAGATCCCCTTTCGAGAGTATGTGGTTCTTATTTCAAAATTATAGTTGATTCCTGGCAAATATCTGGTGGATCGGGCCGGCTTTCGGCGGACCAGGTATTTGCGTCTATAATAGTAGTGTTTCAGCAATCAAAACCCGTCCGCGACCCATCCATGAATGTTTTTTACGAAGAGGAAGGCACTTTTAAGGTAGGTGCCATCCTTGCCGACAATATGACATCGCTTCAAGTCGAGGCGCCGCACGGAAAGCGCGCAAAAATCAAGGCGGCTTCCGTCCTGCTGCGATTCGATGCCCCATCGCTGACGGAGTTCATGGACGTTGCTCACAAGGCGGCCGACAATCTGGATCCCAATTTTCTATGGGAATGCTGCGAAAACGAGGCCGAATTTTCCAGCGACACGTTGGCCGCCGACTATTTCGGCCATGCGGCCACACCGGAAGAAGCCGCGGCGGTATTGATCAGGCTGCATAGCGCGCCCATGTATTTTTATAAGAAAGGGCGTGGACGCTATAAGGCCGCGCCTTCGAAAGCGCTTGAAGCTGCGCTCGCCAGTCTGGAAAAAAAACGGCTTCAGGCAGAACGGCAGGGCCGATATATGAAGTTGCTGGAGGCACATACGCTACCGGAAGAATTCAAGCCCATCATTTCCAGCTTGCTCTACCGGCCCGACAGGAGTACCACGGAGTGGAAAGCGCTCGAAGCCGTTTGTACCGCCAGCCGGTTAAGCCCCGCCCGGCTTCTTGAGAAGTGCGGAGCCATTCCCTCCACACATGATTACCATGTCAATCGCTTTTTGCTGGAGCATTTCCCTGTTGGTACCGATTTCGGAGAACTCGAGACGGCTGAACTGAACGACCCGCCGGATTTGTCGGTATCAGACGTAATTGCCTTCAGCATAGACGATGCCGCCACCACCGAAATCGACGATGCATTTTCCGTAACCCCTCTTACCCTGGGAAGTTTCCGCATCGGAATCCATATTGCCGCCCCGATTCTGGGAATTACGCCCGGGTCCCCTCTGGATGCGATCGTGGCGGAGCGCCTTTCCACGGTTTACCTGCCGGGCCGCAAAATTACCATGCTGCCGGATGCGGTCATACATCATTACACTTTAGCGGAAAACCGGCTGTGTCCGGCACTCTCCATGTATCTGGACGTGGCGGACGATTTCACAGTCACTTCGGTAAGCAGCCGGATCGAGCAAGTGAAAGTAGCGGCCAATCTGAGACATGATACGCTGGAAGCGTATTTTAACGAAAACACCCTTTCTCAAGGAAACCTCAATCATCCTTTCGGCCGGGAACTGAAGGCGCTATGGAATTTTGCCTGCAAGATGGAAGCGCTCAGGGGTAAAACCAATGACAACAATAATGAAAGAATTGATTACAGCTTCAGCGTGGAGGGTGACCGCATTGCCATCACCCAGCGGAGACGGGGTTCTCCGATCGATAAGGTAGTGTCGGAACTGATGATTTTTGTCAATGCGGAATGGGGCAAGCAGCTTGCGGATAGGGGTGTTGCAGGAATTTATCGCAGCCAGGGAGGGGGTAAAGTCAGGATGAGCACCTCTCCCGCTCCACACCAGGGACTCGGAGTTTCGCAATATGCCTGGGCCAGTTCGCCGATGCGCCGCTATGTGGATTTTATCAATCAGCGCCAGGTAATAGCGGTACTGCGTGGAGAAACGCCTCCTTATACCCGGGAGAGCGAGAGCTTGCATCGGTCTGTGCAGAATTTCGAGGCAACCTATGAAGCATATGGAGAGTTTCAGCGCGGCATGGAACGCTACTGGTGCCTGCGTTGGATGCTGCAGGAAAATATCCAGACGATGACCGCGCAAGTCCTGAAAGAAAATCTGGTGAAACTCGATCGCCTGCCGTTGGTAACACGCGTTACCCCGCTGCCCGAGATGGCTCCGGAAACGAGCGTCGAAATCGAGATTTCGCAAATCGATCTGCTGGAGCTCACTTTCAACGCGCGGTTCCTGCATAAATTGCAGGCATGAGATTTTTATCACCCATGCCAGGGACAATGTTATTGTTATTTGCCCTGTAAATGTCTTAAAATTCCCACCGTTTCATTCGCGAATTCAGGCATTGAGCGCCACTTCCAACATATCTGAATCGGGTTCAGCCATGCTTCACGAATGGCTGTCCGGTGCCTCGTCGCGCTTGAATCTGGCTATTTTACTGTCAGTCATTCTTCATGCGGCTGTTCTGTTCGGCATAAGCTTCAAACCTTTCATTGAAGAAGTGCGCATTGCCAGTGCTCCCTTTGAGGTGGTGCTGGTAAACAGCAAGTCCGCATCCAGGCCTCATGGCGCAAGCGCTTTGGCGCAGGCAAACCTTGACGGTGGCGGAAACCCGGATAGGGACCGTAGAGCGAAAACATCCGCCCGGCCTTCCTCTCAGCCAGAAGATACAGCCGCAGGGATGGCGAGAGACGCTCTTGCCGACCAAACCGCGCATCTCGAGCAGGAAGCGCAGAAACTGACGGCCGTCCCCAGCAGCGACATGAATACAACCCAGCCGGATCTGCCGCAACAGCAATCTGAATCGAATCAGGGCGTTTTCGACGCTACCGACCTTGTTCAGCGAAGCTTCGAAATTGCCCGGCTGGAAGCGCAGGCCGTGCGGGATTTCGATGCTCACCAGAAGCACCTCAAGCGCAAGTTCATCGGTGCCCGTACGCAAGAATACCGCTTCGCCCGTTATGTCGAAGATTGGCGCATCAAGGTTGAGCGGATTGGAAATCTCAACTATCCCGAAGCGGCAAGACGCGAGGGGCTTTACGGAAATTTGCAGCTTACTGTCTGCATCAAGGCGGATGGCAGTCTGGAATCGATTGAAATAAACCGCCCATCAGGCAAAAGGATTCTGGATGAAGCGGCGGTACGCATCGTGAAGCTGGCGGGTCAAAACGGATTTTCTCCGTTTCCACCCGAGATCAGCCAGGATACGGATGTATTGTATATTACCCGTACCTGGGCATTTACCCATTCGGACGAGTTGAAGAGCCAGTAATCACATCTCCGGCTCAACAAGGTATCCCGATGTCCGATCACTATGCCGTCATCGGCAATCCGATTGCCCATAGCAAGTCTCCATGGATTCACGCCGAGTTTTCGCGGCAGACAGGCCAGGATATGCGCTATGAGGCCATGCTTGCCCCCCTCGATGGTTTCCACGTTGCGGTAACCCATTTTCGCCAGCGAGGCGGCAAAGGCATGAATGTCACCGTTCCGTTCAAGCCCGAAGCGTATGCGATTTCCCATCGCCTGACGGAACGGGCGCATGCTGCCCAGGCAGTCAATACACTGGCTTTCGCTGATGATGAGATTTTTGGCGATAATACGGATGGGGTGGGTTTGATGCAGGATATTCTCGTCAATCTCGGATTTTCCATCGCTGCCAAGCGGGTGCTGCTGATGGGAGCAGGAGGTGCGGCACGCGGCGTGGTGCTGCCTTTGCTTGAGCACGCTCCCTGCATACTGGTGGTCGCCAACCGTACGAGAAGGAAAGCGGATGAATTGCAGCAGCAGTTTTCCCATCGCGGCAATATCGCTTCGGGTGATTACGCGGATCTGCGCGGAGAAAAATTCGACCTCGTCATCAACGCGACCTCGGCTGGCCTGCATGGCCAGTTGCCAGTATTGCCTCCAGGTATTTTCTCCAGGGAATCCATGGCATACGACATGGTGTATGGCGACGGACACAGCATTTTTCTGCAATTTGCCCAGCAGCAAGGCGCGGGTTTTCTTGCGGACGGCATAGGCATGCTGGTGGAGCAGGCTGCCGAATCTTTTTTCCAGTGGCGCGGGGTAAGGCCAGTCACGGAACCGGTAATCGAAATGCTGCGTCCAGGGCGGAGGTCTTCGAGCGTACCTGCTTGATACATGGACAAGATTCTCAAGCGCTGGCTCTGGCGCCTGTTTCTGCTGCTCGTCGGCCTGGCATTGATGTATCATGCATGGATACTGGGCCAGATCACTTATTGGAACCATTACAACCCGTCCAGCAGCGCGTTCATGCGAGCCCGGCTGGATTTGTTGCGCGAAAAAGATCGTGCCGCCGTGCTGCGGATGCAATGGGTTTCGTACGAGCTGATTTCGCCCAATCTCAAGCGTGCCGTGATCGCGGCCGAGGATGGCAAGTTCCTCCAGCACGAAGGGTTCGATTTCGAGGCGATACAGAGGGCCTACGAAAAAAACCTTGAAAAAGGCAGGCTGGTGGCGGGAGGCTCAACTATCAGCCAGCAGCTTGCAAAGAACCTGTTTCTATCCGGGGAGAAAACACCATGGCGCAAGCTGCAGGAGGTCATCATCACGTTCATGCTGGAAAATGTGATGCCCAAGCGGCGCATTCTCGAAATCTACCTGAATGTGATTGAATGGGGAGATGGGGTATTTGGCGCTGAAGCGGCAATGAGGCATTACTACGGTGTTTCCGCCGCTTCCGCTACTACGGAACAGGCGGCACGTCTTGCCGCCATCGTTCCCAATCCCCGCTTCTATGACCGTAATCGCACCACCCCCGGGCTGAGAAAAAAAACCGCCATCATTTTGCGCCGGATGCCGTCGGCGCAAATTCCCTAGCCAGTTCGACTGGTGGCATTGTGACGGAAAGAGCGGTTCCCGCCCTTTCCGTCCATGCTCTCCGCTGTCATAATAGTTGCCCCAATTTTTCCTAAAATCCGGGTAATTTCGTCGCGCTTGCCAGAGCGATCACCATGACCAAAGCAAATAACCCAAGGGAATCCGAAGACCTGCAGGATCACACCAGGCGGGTGGTCAACTTATTGCATAAGCATAAGCTGGTGGAAGGTCTCGTGCATACGCAGCAAATGCCGCGCCAGGAGCTGGTTGAAGCGCTGGTGCACAAGCAGAATCTGGCGGAGCTTCAAAACCTTCTGGACAGGCTCCATCCCGCCGATGTGGCGCATATCCTCGAAGCCATGCCGCTGGAGGATCGCCTCATGATCTGGGACCTCGTCAAGGCGGAGCGCGATGGAGAAATTCTGCTGGAGGTTTCGGATGCGGTTAGGGAAACGCTGCTCGCCACCATGGATAGCGGCGAAATACGGGCGGCCGCCGGACAGCTCGATGCCGACGAGCTAGCCGATCTCGCGCCCGATCTGCCGCGGTCCGTTATCGATGATGTATTCCAGTCGCTGCCGATGGAAGAGCGTGAGAAACTACGCGCTGCCATGTCTTATCCGGAAGATGCGGTGGGAGCGCTGATGGATTTTGAGGTGGTTACCGTCCGGGAGGATGTAAGCGTGGAAGTGGTATTGCGTTATCTGCGCCGGCTGGATGAGCTGCCTGATCATACCGACCAATTGTTTGTAATCGATCGCAACGAATACCTGAGAGGGGTGTTGCCCGTCAACAAACTGCTTGTCAGTGATGACGACGCGAAAGTTGGCTCCGTGATGAGCACGGAAATGGTGATGCTTCACCCCAGCGACAAGGCCCACGAGGCGGCGCAAGCGTTCGAGCGGTACGATCTTGTTTCAGCACCGGTGGTCAACGCCGACGAGAAGCTGGTGGGCCGTGTCACCGTTAACGCGGTGATGGATTTCATCCGGGAGGAATCTGAAAGTGAAGTGCTGAATCAGGCCGGCCTGCGGCAGGAGGAAGATTTGTTTGCGCCGGTATGGAAGAGCCTGAAAAACAGATGGACCTGGCTGGCGATCAATCTGGTCACGGCCTTCATCGCATCGCGGGTAATCGGCGTGTTCGAGGATTCCATAGAAAAGCTGGTTGCGTTGGCGGCCCTGATGCCAATCGTTGCCGGCATTGGAGGCAATTCGGGCAATCAGACCATCACCATGATCGTTCGCGCGCTGGCGCTGGGGCAGCTCAATCCCAACAGTGCCAAAAAGCTGTTCACGAAAGAGATTGCCGTAGCCGCGGTGAACGGACTGGTCTGGGGTTCCGTAGTGGGACTATTCGCCTATATGATCTATCTCAGCGTTCCTCTCAGCCTGGTGATGACATTGGCGATGACGCTGAATTTGCTGCTGGCTTCGATAGTTGGCGTGCTGATTCCGCTAACCCTGGCGAAACTGGGGCGCGACCCTGCGGCCGGTTCCAGCGTGATGATCACAGCCGTAACCGACAGCGGCGGTTTTTTCATTTTCCTGGGGCTCGCCACGATTTTCCTGATGTAGCTGTCTCCAGCAGGATAAGGGATGGGGGATATAGAGGCGGATTGATATCGGTGGCTCCACAGGGGCTATTTTATGGCAGCAATCTCTCCCCGGCCATAAGCTGTTCCATGGATTCACGCTCACGGATGAGATGAACGCGAGCGCCATCGACCATCACCTCCGCGGGACGCGGACGGGTATTATAATTCGAGCTCATGCTCATGCCATAGGCTCCGGCGGACATGACAGCCAGCAGATCGCCCTGGGACAGCGCCAGGGTCCGGTCATGTCCCAGAAAATCGCCTGTTTCGCAAACAGGGCCGACGATCTGGTAGTTTTTCTCTTCCTCTCCGTGCTTCGCAACTGGAAGGATATGGTGATAGGCGCCATATAATGCCGGGCGCATGAGATCGTTCATCGCGGCATCCACGATGGCGAAATTTCGGTGAGGCGTATGCTTGAGGTACTCGATGCGCGTGAGCAGCAGGCCTGCGTTTCCCACCAGCGCACGGCCCGGTTCGATCAGGATGCGCTGATTGCGCCAGCCGATTGCGGTACACAGGGCCTGAACATAGTCCGGTATCGGAGGCGGATTTTCCTGTGAATAGCGGATCCCCAGTCCCCCCCCCAAATCCAGGTGGCTGAGACGCAAACCTTGTGTTTCCAGCCGGTCCAGCAAATGAAGGACCTTTTCGCTGGCTGCGACGAAAGGATCGAGTTCGGTCAGTTGCGAGCCGATATGGCAATCCAGTCCCTCCATGCGCAGGTTGGCAAATTTCCGTGCGGCCGCATAAAGCTTCTCCGCTTCGTCGAACGGCACACCAAACTTGTTTTCCTTCAGACCCGTCGAAATATAGGGATGGGTTTTCGCGTCCACGTCGGGATTGACGCGCAAGCTTACTGGCGCAACCCGGCCCGCTTCCTCCGCTACCTGGTTCAATATGGCTAGTTCCGCTTCCGATTCCACATTGAAGCACAATATGCCTGCATCAAGCGCGGCCCGCATTTCGTCCGGACGCTTCCCTACACCCGAAAAAACGATTTTTTGCGGCTCCCCGCCTGCTTTCAATACCCGCTGCAGTTCGCCACCGGAAACGATGTCGAAGCCGCTGCCGAGCCGGGCAAATAAATTGAGAATCGCCAGATTGGAATTCGCCTTTACCGCATAGCACACCAGATGGTCGCGTGCTCCAAAAGCATCATCAAATTCCTTGTAAGCGGAGGCAAGCGCCGCGCGCGAGTATACGTAGCAAGGCGTGCCATACCGTTCCGCGATATGGTCCAGAGGAACCGATTCAAGGCATAGAACCGAGTTGCGATAACTGGTGGAGGAGTAGCCGCTCACCGCTTTTTCTCTTTATTCTGTGCCGGCTGCGATTCCTGTGGGAGATAAAGCGGCCCTTTCAGCCCGCAGGCGGAGAGCAGCAGGACTATTAAAGCAGCGGCGCAAAACCTCTTCATGAGCAGATACCGAAATACCAAACCGGAAATATTAACATGCTCCCTGCCAGATCCGGCAAGTGCCACTTCCGGATGGATTGCCAACGATGCAAGTGAATATCCACCCGCCGAGAGAAAGGCGCTTGATATGCCTACCCCAGTTTTTTCAGTTTCTTTCTTGCCTCCCTGTATTCAGGGTAAATGCGCGCCACCGTTTGCCAGAACGCCGGCGAGTGATTCATCTCGATAAGGTGGCTCAACTCATGTGCAATCACATAATCGATCAGATCGAGGGGCATCTGAATGAGGCGCCAGTTGATGCTCACCACCCCACGCGCATTGCAACTGCCCCACAGGCTGTCGGCATAGGATAATCGCAGCGGAGGCAACGTAACGCCAAGCCTGTGCGCATACACCGCAATCCGCTCGCTGAAACACGACGTGGCCTGGCCGCGATACCACGCCATGACGGATTTTTCCACCTGCTGAGCGGTAAGAACGGGGGCGAGCGCTAATTCGAATTGCTTGCCCTCGTTATTCCGCGGCATTTTCGCGGGAACCATTTGTGTTTTCCCTGAAGCCGCCACCATGAGGCGCCATGGCTCGTCGAGCAGAGGAAAAATCCCGTTCTCTTCCCATGACAATTGCGTCGATTTCCGGTTTTTCCATTCGTCGAGCTTCGAGATGATCCAGTCCGCTTTATTTTCCAATGCCGATTCGACCTGGCGCAGGGATTCGCGTGAAGGAATCCGAACCGTCAATCCCCGGCCGTCTATTCTCATGCCTATGGTTCTGCGTCTGCACCGCATCAGCGTGTACGCCACTTCCTTGCCGTTCAAGCTGACGCGGTGCAATTCGCCGGCGTTCATCCCGTCCGTCCTGTTCATTCCGGACTGAGAGAGCGCTTATTCATAAGCTGCAGCCTTCTGCTTTCGTTCATCGATGCGGCTCATCTCGGTTTCTATCCATGCTTCGACCCTGGCGTTAAGGTCATCCGGTTCCATTCCAGTGGGATCTATCGGGGGACCGATGCTGACGGTAATCGTTCCTGGCCGCTTGATGAAGGCATTTCGCCCCCAGAACTTGCCTGCATTGTGCGCAACCGGGACAATCGGCACGCCGGCATGCGTACCGAGCCATGCGCCGCCAATGCGGTATTTCCCTTTTCTGCCTGGGGCAATGCGGGTGCCTTCCGGAAAGATGATTATCCAGAAGCCCTGCTTGAGCCGGTCTTTTCCCTGTTCGACAATCTGTTTCAGGGCGGCCTTTCCCGAGCTTCGGTCGATTGCAATCGGATTGGTCATGGCCAATCCCCAGCCAAAAAACGGGACAAATAGCAATTCCTTCTTCAGCACCCATACCTGCGGGGGAAAGATCTGCTGAAACGCGAGCGTCTCCCATGCGGACTGGTGCTTGGACAGCACGATGCTCGGTGTCTCGGGAATATGCTCCCGTCCCAGAACGCGGTAGCGAATCCCGCAGACGATGCGAAGCAAATACAGCATCATATGCGCCCATCCGGAAATGATGCGATAGCGATCGATGGGCGCAAGGGGAAAAGTGGCAAAAACGATCAACGCATAAACTGGCGTGATGACGATTTGCAACGCGATGTATAGCGCGGAGCGCAGTACAATTGTCATATTCGCCGGGTCAGCCGGGTAATTAAGTGAGGTAAACCCCCGGCTTTGCCGGGGGACTCCGAAAGGTTTGACCTTTGCGTCGGTCGGAGATGGTTTTGAATCGGTGCATGGAGCTGGAGAGGCCCTATGATCGAAGTAATGTTTGCAAGAGAGATCAACTTTGGAGCTGTACGCCTCACTGCGCCGCGAAGCGGCTCACGGTTTTGAGACCCCTTTGAGGGGTTCACCCAATAAACCACCGGCTTTGCCGGTGGTAATTTAATTCTGGATCGCCCGTCATTTCGCCAGAGCATCGGCAGCCGCGGCAAGATCTGGAAATATCATCGTATTTTGCGGCAGCGGCTCCATTGCCTGGGTTGCTTTACCCTTGCCCGTCAATACAAGAACCGGAATGGCCCCGACCCCGGCCGCGGCCTGCAGGTCGCGCAGCGAGTCGCCAATCGCCGGCACGCCTGCTAACCCCAGGCCGAAGCGCTCGGAAATTTCCCTGAACATTCCCGTAGCCGGTTTACGGCAATCGCACTGGTCCGAATTGGTGTGAGGACAAAAAAACATGGCGTCTATGCGGCCCCCGGCCTGTATTGCCGCTTTGTACATCTTGTCATTGATGGCGTTGAGGGCCACCATGTCGAGCAATCCCCTGCCAATGCCCGACTGGTTCGTTGCGACCACTACTCGATAGCCGGCCTGGGTAAAACGGGCAATCGCCTCGAGACTTCCCGGAATGGGCTTCCATTCTTCCGGGCTCTTTATGAAAGCCTCGCTGTCATAATTGATAACGCCATCGCGATCAAGGATGACGAGTTTCATGTCAGGCAGCCAGCCGGGAGATATCGGCCACGCGGTTCATGGCTTGTTCCAGCCGCGCTAGCAATGCCAGCCGGTTGTTGCGCAGAGCTTCCTCTTCGGTGTTGACCATAACGTTATCGAAGAAATCATCCACCGGCGTTTTCAGCGCAGCCAGAGCTTGTAGCGATGCGTGGTAGTCCCCTGCCGAAAATGCGTCATCGGCCAGAGGGACAATTTCGTTCAAAACCTGATGCAGCGCTTTTTCGGCATCCGTCTGGAATAGCCGGGGGTTGACCGCGGCTCCCACGGCGCTGTCGGTTTTCTTCAGGATATTCCGCACGCGCTTGTTGGTTGCGGCGAGACTTTCGGCTTCAGGCAACCGGGCGAAAGCACGCACCGCTTCCAGGCGTTTCTTCACATCGCTCAGGCGAGGGGGCCGCAAGGCCAGCACCGCATCTATTTGTTGTGGTGAGAAAGCTTGTATGGAAGCATCCGCTGCCCGTGCTTTATTCGGTTCTGTCAATGACTCGCGAGCCTGCTCATCCAGATACTTGATACTCAGGAAATAGCGAAGCCGTTCATAAATGAAGTCTGTTAGCGTATCGGATGGATCATTGATCCTTTCGCCAAAAACCGTTACGGCTTGTGCAATCAATTTATCCAGATGGAGCGGCAGTTCTTTATCAACCAGGATCCTGATCAATCCCAGCGCATGGCGCCGCAATGCAAATGGATCTTTGTCTCCCGTGGGAATTTGCCCGATGCCAAACATGCCCGCCAGTGATTCCAGCTTGTCGGCCAGCGCGACACAGATGCCCGGCATGTCCCGGGGCAGGTCGCCGCCGGCAAACCGGGGTTTATAGTGGTCTTCAATGGCATCGGCTACATCGTCGGCCAACCCGTCATGCTTTGCATAATAGCGTCCCATGATGCCTTGCAGCTCGGGGAATTCTCCCACCATGCCAGTCAGCAGGTCTGCCTTGGACAGCATTGCCGCTTCACCCGCTTTTGCCGCAAGCTCGGTGCCTCCCAACTGGAGGCCAATATCCTGCGCAATGGCCCATATTCGTTCCACACGCTCCGCCTGGGTTCCCAGTTTGTTGTGATAAACCACCCTGCGCAAGCCTTCCACGCGAGAGGCCAGCGTTTTCTTGCGATCCTGGTCGAAAAAAAATTTTGCATCCGCCAGACGCGAACGCAGGACACGTTCGTTGCCAGCGATTATCCGGCTGCTATCGGTAGGCCGGATATTTGAAACGATGCAGAATTTATTGGCGAGCTTTCCCGAACTTTCCAGCAGCGGAAAGTATTTTTGATTCGCCTTCATGGTCAGAATCAGGCATTCCTGCGGAACATCGAGGAAAGCTGCATCGAACTTTCCGGTCAGGACGCTGGGATACTCGACCAGTGCGGTTACTTCCTCCAGCAGGGCCGGATCGTCAACCGGTTTCAGGTGCATTTCGATGGAGGCGGCATCAAGCTGCTGCCTGATCCTGTCTTGCCGCTCATCGAAGCTGGCTATGACCGCTCCCTCGGTTTCCAGTTGTCCCTGGTAGCTATCGGCATCCGTCAGCATCAGTTTTTCTGTGCGCCCTGCGAAGCGATGCCCCCGTGTTTCGCGTCCCGCCGTCAGTCCCAGTGCCTCGACAGGCACAATATCGGTACCATGCAATGCGACCAGGCTATGCGCGGGGCGTACGAAGTTTACCGTGGTCCAGCCATCGCTGAGCTGATAGGTCATTATAGTGACAACCGGCAACCTCGCGAGCGCGCCGTTCAGCGCTTTCTGCAGCCCTTCGGCCAGCGTCGTTCCTTTTACGAGCCTGTCGAAAAACAATGTTTCCATTTTGCCTTCGTGTCTGCGCTGGAGTTGTGGGAGGGTGGAAGGTACCGCATTACCGCAGAGGCTGCTCAGCTTCTTGAGTAGCGCGGGCGTGGGTTGTCCATCGGGATCCAGGCCCACCGCGACCGGCATCAGTTTTTGCAAAACCGGTTTATCGGCTGCCTGCGCGGCCACATCTTCGATATGAACGGCGAGCCGCCGTGGCGAGGCGAAAGGAATGGCGGTAGCGTCATTCGCCGCCAAGCCTTGAGCCTTAAGACTTGCGGCTATTTCTTCAGCAAAACTGCCGCTCAGTTTTTTCAGGGATTTCGGTGGCAACTCCTCGACAAGCAACTCGACCAGCAGGCTTTTAGTCGCTTTAGTCAAGCTGTTTTCTCCGTCGCTTGCATTGTCCATTCGTGGGGCGCCATCGGAAACCCCAGCCGTTCCCGGCTCTGGTAGTAGGCTTGCGCCACATTGCGTGCGAGGTCGCGGATCCGGCTGATATAGGCAGCGCGTTCGGTAACCGAAATCGCACCGCGTGCATCGAGAAGATTGAAAGTGTGGGCTGTCTTCAATACCTGTTCGTACGCGGGTAATGCGAGTCCTTGTTCCATCAGGTGTTTTGCCTGCTTCTCGTGATTCGTGAAGGCGTCCAGCAAAAAATGGATATCGCTGTGCTCAAAGTTGTAGATCGATTGTTCCACTTCGTTCTGATGATATACATCCCCGTAGGAAAGCCCCTCTGTCCAGATGAGATCGAAAACGTTTTCCACGCCCTGCAGATACATTGCCAGACGCTCCAGCCCATAAGTTATCTCGCCGGTGATCGGCTTGCAATTCATGCCGCCAACCTGCTGAAAGTAGGTGAACTGGGTAACCTCCATTCCATTCAGCCATACTTCCCAGCCTAGTCCCCAGGCTCCAAGGGTCGGATTTTCCCAGTCATCCTCGACAAATCGGATGTCGTTTTGCTTCAAATCGAAGCCGAGCTCTTCCAATGATCCGAGGTAAAGATCCAGGATATTGCCGGGCGCAGGTTTCAGCACAACCTGAAACTGGTAATAATGCTGGAGACGGTTGGGGTTTTCGCCATATCGCCCATCCTTTGGGCGGCGAGCGGGCTGGACGTAAGCCGCTTTCCAGGGCTCGGGACCGAGAGCGCGAAGAAAAGTGGCGGTATGCGAAGTGCCGGCCCCAACTTCCATGTCATAGGGCTGGAGCAGCGCGCAACCCTTGCCACCCCAATAGTGCTGCAGGGCAAGAATTATTTCCTGAAAGGTAAGCATGAGAATGCCGTGGATGCGCTGGCCAGACATGAAAAGCGAGTCATTTTACAGTTTTTTCTTGCGCGCGCGAGACGCGTAGCAATCCGGCGAGCAATATGGTTCCGGCCAGTCCCAGCATCAGGCTATTGCCGAACAGGACATAGGGCGTCGCGCCGGTATATCCCTGCGCCGTCCCATTCAAGGCGGTTCTGGTGAAAATTTCGGCTTCCTGCCTCACCCTACCGCGTTCATCTATGATGGCGGTTAGGCCGGTATTGGTCGCGCGCAGCATGTAGCGGCCCGTTTCCAGCGCGCGCATTTGCGAGATCTGCAAATGTTGCCGGGGGCCGATGGATCGGCCGAACCAGGCGTCATTGCTCACGTTGGCAAGCAAGGTAGCCTGGGGCAGCTGGCGGATTATCTCCTCCCCGAACACGTCTTCATAGCAGATATTTACCGCTACTTTTTGCCCGGCCAGGGCCATGGGCTGCTGATCGAGACTGCCTCGCGAAAAGTCCGACAGGGGAATCTTGAGGATGTTGATGATCCAGCCGAATACCGGCTTCAAGGGGATGAATTCGCCAAATGGCACCAGATGATGCTTGCGGTAGCTTTGCTCGGGAGATGCGCCAAAACTAAACATGCTATTGTAGTATTCATCCCTGCCTTCCGGCGCTTCCACCATCCCGACCAGGATATCCCCGTCATTTTTTCTCGCATGCGCGCCAAGTCGTGCAAGATAGCTCGACGGGACATCATCCCGATATAGCGGCACGGAAATTTCAGGAGTGATGATCAGGCGGCTGGGGCTTTCCAGCGCGAGCCTGGCATAAGCCTCCATCGAGGTAATCAGCTGGTCCTCCCGCCATTTCAAATCCTGTGAAATATTCCCCTGCAGCAGGCTCACCGTTACAGGTTCGCCCCGCGCCTGGGTCCATTCGATGTGCTGCAAGCCAAAACCTATGCCCCAGATCGCCACTACAGGCAGGAGGTAGCGCCGGGTGCGATATTTTCTTTCAAGGAACAGGCAGGTCAGCGCAGCAGTGAAAACGAGAATGAGAGAAATGCCGTACACTCCCAGCACCGGCGCATAGCCAGCCAGCGGACTGGCCGGTGCCTGCGAATACCCCAGTGTCAGCCACGGGAACCCGGTAAACAGGACGCTGCGCAACCAATCAGAGAGACCCCATAATGCGCCGGCCGCGAGTGCCCATATGACTGGCTTCGCAATATCCATTTTTTTCAGCATCCAACCCACTACTGCGGGAAACGAGGCGAGATAGCTGCAAAGAAAAACCAGCGCAAGTATCGTTGCGGGTATCGGCATCGCTCCAAAATCGTGGAGGCTCACATAAAGCCAGGTTACTCCCGCGCTGAATAGTCCCATGCCAAAGAAAAAGCCCAGCAAAGCAGCATGCAGCGGACTTGCGCTCACGCGCCAGAAATGACACAGGACGGCCACCGTGAAGACCGGAATGGGGAAGAGATAAAACGGCGCGAAACCAGGAACGGTCGATGCCCCGATCAGAAAAGAGATGGCGAATTGCAAGCGAATACTGATTTGTGGCACCTGGTCGAGTAGGTCAATTGCCGGTCTCGATCGAAACGCGGCAACATGTGATACGTTTGAGAGATCCTTTATGCGGGAATTGCCGTGCCTTTTATCCGGAGCGCGGCTTGCCGCAGCCTGCCTTTCGGGGCCCCTGCGAAGGAACGCCTCGCAGAGCGTAGCCCCAGGACTTCTGCTAAGGGGAGTGGCCAGCGGCGGAGAACACTGGATCGCCACGGTACCGTTGGGTGTATTCCCGCTGGCGTCGCGGCCACCCGGAATAAGCAGAGTCTGAGGAGTTCAAGGTAGTCTTGGCAACATCAACCGGAACGTGGAACCCTTTCCTGTTTCCGATTCAACTTCCAGTTTACCGCCTAAAAGTCTCGTAGCCTCCGAAGCAATAGAGAGTCCTAATCCTACTCCTGGCTTTCCGAAAGTATCGCCGCGCTGGAAGGCGTTGAACAAGTGGCTGAGATTATCGGACGGAATGCCAGGACCCTGATCGCTCACGCTCAAAACCCAGCAGACATCGTCTCTGTCCGGGGCACTGCGGGCCGCCACCTGTATTTTACCCGTCGAACTATACTTCACCGCATTACCAAGCAGGTTATGCAGCACCAGGGTAAGCAGGCCAAGGTCGCTCATTGCCTGCGCATCTTCCGGCACGTCGACATCGAGCCCCAATCCTTTGGATCGGGCTTCATGCGCCCATTGGCTTGCCACTTCCGATAGTAGTGCTTCCAAATTCACTACCTCCGTCAAGTGGCGAGCAGGTTGCTTTCGAAGCTGCTCCGATTGCAGCAACCGCTCCATCCCGGAGGTGGTCTGGAGAATCGTGCGTTTTACAGATTCCAGTTCCGCAATGTTATCCGCATAGGCGGGAATGGGAGCGAGCCGCCTTGCAAGAAGCTGCACATGAAGCATGGCGTGATTGAGATGATTCAGGAGATCATGGGAAAGAAACGAGAGATATTTGGATTGGATTTCCGCTGAGGCTTTGACCTGCTGCTGCAGATTCTCGGTAAATATGACAATTCCGCTTTGCAAGGCTGTATCCACCGCCATGTTTAAAGCAACATTATGCCGAGTGTCGAGTCTTCCCTCCAGTTCCTCCGAGATCTGCTCGATGATCACCCGGCGCAGTAGCCGATACTCGACTACCAGTTCGCGGATATTGTAATTTTCCTGAAATCGCGCTTCGCCATGCATCTTGCTGCCTTCAATCAGGTTGCGCGTAACGAGCGGCTTGTCGGACTCGAATGCATCCTGGATTTCCTGCAGTATCAGGGGGATCGAGTCACGGAGATTTTGCAGGGTGAGCGCGTCGGCGGCAGGCAGCGTCTGTACCAGCGCGATTTCCCATTGCTGGATTATGGCCTCCTTTCGCGCCGCGAAAGCCGATACGAGCAGGGGAAAAGCGTGATGTGCCAACAGATCAAGCGTCAGGTCTTCCGTGGACATGAAACGCGCTCCAGAGGATCAGTGTGAGATTCAAAAAATGGAATAATGGTATCAACCGGGCGGGCCTTGCCGCGACGGGTTTCGCAAGCCGGTCGCAAGTGAACGACCGCATGGGAAACTGCCCTCAGGGAACCAATGATTGTTCCACTACAAGGTGATGCGTAAAGGCGCCGCGGGGATGAAATATAATTTTTCGGGGGATGGGCATATTAACCTTTACGTCGACGGGGTCGCAGTTACATGTTAAACTCCACCTTCCAATCTGACGGAGAAAGCATGCTGGGCGATAAGAACGGCATTTTAGCGCATAAACCGGCGGCGCTGACTAAAAAACGACTGCGCTGGCTGATTCTGTTATCCAGTTTTCCTCTCTTCGGCATGGTCGCAGCATTCGGCATTGCGCCCGACACTTCCGTGGAAGGACCCCCTGTCGAGGATATAGTTCTCAGTCTTGAACTTCCGGAAATAACTCCCATTCTCCCGGTCAATATGACCTTCTGGCGCCAGGAGAGTATCCAGAGCGGCGACACGATTGCCGCATTGCTGTCCCGGCTGGGCGTCAATAGCCAGGACTCGGTCAGTTTCCTTCGCGACGCCAGAGACGTCAAGGCCATACACCAGTTGGTCCCCGGCAGGATCGTCCATGCGGAAACCACGGCAAGAGGCGAGTTGCTTCTGCTCCGTTACTTTCCGGGTGGGAGTGAACAACTGGTTATGGAAAAACACGGCGGCAGCTTTAGAACAGGAAATCAGGTGCCCAGGCTGGAGACGCATATCCAGATGAAGACTGGCGTGATAAACAGCTCACTTTTTGCCGCGGTGGATGCTGCAGGGGTACCGGAAAGTGTGGCGACCCAGATCGTGGATATTCTGGCTTCCGACATCGATTTTCATCGGGATTTGCGGAGAGGGGACCGTTTTACCGTGGTTTATGATTCTCTTTACGGCAACGGGGAGCCGGCCAGGCCCGGGCGGGTGCTGGCAGTGGAATTCATCAACCAGGGAACACCTCATCGCGGAATATATTTTCAGGCGGAAAATGGAGAAAGCGGTTATTACGCACCCGACGGCAAGAACCTGAGGAAAGCGTTCCTGCGTTCTCCGCTGGAGTTTTCCCGTATCAGTTCCGGCTTCTCCAGCGCCCGGTTTCATCCCATTCTCAAAACGTGGCGCGCGCATAGCGGCATTGATTATGTGGCGCCCCCGGGTACGAGGGTGAAAGCGGCCGCGGAAGGCACGGTTACGTTTGCCGGCTGGCAGGGTGGTTACGGCAATGTCGTTATTCTGCAGCACCACGGCCAGTATTCCACCGTATATGGCCATTTATCGAGTTTCGCAAAGGGTCTGCGTTCCGGACACCGAATCAGTCAGGGCGAGATAATCGGCCATGTGGGTGCGACCGGAATGGCCACAGGCCCGCATCTTCACTATGAATTTCGCGAAAACGGAGTCCAGCGGGATCCGTTGCGTCTGGCCATGCCTAGCGCTACGCCTGTCGCTCCAAGATACGTGCCGGTGTTTTACGAATATACCAGGCCGCTGATGGCGCGGTTGGACATGTTGCGCGGCACCAGCGTATCGCTGCTGGATTAGCCAGGCATATCGCGCTATTTTCCATTGCTGGAACATAAGGAATAGTTCGGTGCTTGACGCCTTTTCACTATTTGCCTGGTAGAGACGGCGAGCAGACTGAACCTTTAGAAACATGATCCACAAAGACTTTCCGGATTTGGGTTGAAAGATGTTTCCTACTATATCGGCATCATGTCAGGCACGAGCCTGGACGGGATCGATGCCGTACTTGCTGACCTTGGTTCTGCTTTTCCATCAATTCTTCGCACTTTCTATCTTCCTTATACGAGCACGCTGCGTACCGGGCTGCTGGGGTTGAGCAAGACTGGCAGCGATGAGCTGCATCGGGCGGCCATGCTCGGAAATGAACTGGCGCAGCATTATTCCAGAGCAGTATCCGGACTGCTCGACGGAAGCGGTATATCGCCCGAAGAGGTGTCGGCAGTGGGCTGTCATGGCCAGACTGTGCGGCATTGCCCATCGATGGGGCAGGGGTACACTATCCAGTTATTCAATCCGGCGTTGCTTACCGAGTTGACCGGCATGACAGTGGTGGCGGACTTCAGGAGCCGGGATATCGCCGCAGGAGGACAGGGTGCGCCATTGGTCCCGGCGTTTCACCAGATTCTATTCAGCGATCCGCGAGTTCATCGGATCATTGTCAATATCGGGGGCATCAGCAATCTGACCAGTCTCGCGCCCGGCGGTCAGATCGCCGGATTTGACTGCGGCCCGGGAAATATTTTGATGGATGCCTGGTGTTTGAAGCATACCGGACAGACGTACGATAAGGACGGAGTCTGGGCCGGCTCAGGTCTCGTGATTCCATCGCTGCTCCGGGAACTAATTGCACTTCCATTTTTTTTGGCGTCCCCTCCAAAAAGCGCGGGCAGGGAAGTATTCAACCTGGACTGGCTGAAAGGCTATCTATCCGGGGATGAAAAACCGGAAGACGTGCAGGCCACCCTGCTGCAGTTGACTGTCCAGGGTATTGCAGCGTCCGTGCTGGCGTATTATCCCAACGCTTCTGAAATCTATCTTTGCGGAGGCGGGGCACGAAATGCCGAACTGGTGGCAAAGCTGCGGATGGCGCTATCGGCGAAAAGCGTGGAATTGACAGACAAGCTGGGTGTCGATGCCGACTGGCTCGAGGCATTCGCCTTTGCCTGGCTGGCCAAGCAGGCAATAAAAAAAATTCCGGCCAGTCTTCCAGCGGTAACAGGCGCGCGGGGCCCACGAATTCTTGGCGCAATCTATCCGAATTAGTGCGCCCGGCATGACTTCCCCGGCCTCATCCCCCCGCGGAGGAGCAGCCAAAACAGCGAACTATACCGAAAATGACGATCCGCAACCGCAGGTGCTCGAGGCGCCAGGATTCTTGATGACAAACTGGGCACCTTCAGCATTTTCCTGATAATCGATTTCCGCTCCGGCTAAGTACTGAAAACTCATGGCGTCTATAAGGAGCTTGACCCCATTCTTCTCCATTACGGTATCGTCTTCGCTGATCACCTCATCAAAGGTAAACCCGTATTTAAAACCGGAGCATCCTCCACCTGCAACGAATACTCTCAGTTTCAAGTCATCGTTTCCTTCTTCCTCGATGAGTTGCTTTACCTTGTTTGCCGCGCTATCGGTAAAGATCAATGGGAATTGCATTTCCATAACCATTTCCGCGCCTGTTGCCGCATTCATTCTGAATTCCAATAAAAAGTGGTAAAAATTTTCTGCTCACGCCAGGTCAATCGGAGTGCGTAGCAGGTATCAGAGGGATCACTTTATTTTGCACCTGGCTGGCATCATAGTGGTGCAACATACCGTCGATCGAGGAACCTAACTGAATCTCCATGGACTTGTAGTGAATATCACCGACGATCCTGGCTTTCGGTTGAAGTTCCACGTATTCGCTCGCATATATGGCACCAGTCACGGTGCCGTTCACGACGGCATGCGAAACCTCTATTTTTCCTTCAACCATAGCCTGCTCGCTCAATACCAGCGTGCTGGGCCTGTCGCCCGTCGCGATGATATTACCGCTAACCTGGCCATCCACCCGTAAGCCTCCACTGAAAAGGATGCTTCCTTCGATACGCGTGCCAACCCCGATGAGTGAATCGATGTGATTCTGGGGGTTATTCGGTTTTTTGCCAAACATTGATTATTTTCCTCAAGAAGGCGGATTTACTGTCTGCGTCAGCCTGGCTTGCGCCAGGCCGTTTTCGAATACTTTTACCTGCATGCTTTCCAAAACGCCGCCCGCGGGAAGACGGAAGCTCCGGTCTATGCGTTGATAAAATTTGAATTTGACGTCGAATTTCTGCGAGGGATTTTCACCAGCAAGAGAAATCATTTTCTTTTCTCCATTTTGACGAAAACTGACTTCAAATTCCAGGCTTCCCTGGAAATCCTTGATGGGACGTCCGCCCTGGACAAGCAATACGCTATACCGGTATTCTCCGGGTAACTGGCCTCGTTCCAGCTTCAAGCGGCCAATGGATACCCGGTGTTCCGCTTTTCCACCGACATTGCCAAGATTTTGAAAGAATGCAAGGTCCTCCGTCAAGCGCGTGTTTTCCTTTTCCAGGGTTTTCACCTGTTGTATTACGTTTTCATGAGTCGCCACGTCCATCTGCAGCTGGCGCTCGAGACCTGCAACCGTCATTCGCAATTCGTCATTATCCCGCTGCAAGCGCGCATTAGCCTGAGACAGCCGGGCCAATTCTTCACTTGCTTCACTAATTCCTTGCTTGTCGAAGTCGGCAAATTTGCGGCCCGCATCATACATTCCCCATGATAAAACCAGCGCCAGCACGGCAAGGATACCGATGATGAGCCAGCGGGAGTGCCAGGAAGTTTCCGGGCGTACGGCGACTCGTGGTGCGAATATTCCCGTTTTTCTCTTGAATTTCTTTTGCATCAAAGTCAGACTATGTTCCCTGGCATCGGTTCGCTACGTCCCTGTATCGGTTGTGGCCGCGCCCTGGTTTTCCACCGAGGGATCCCCCGCCGGAGGCAAGTGCAGCCCGCTACGAACGCTCTTGGGGAGCCCGCTGCGTTGCGCTCCTTGGCACCGTAGTCCAAGCTACGACCTTCGTCGCGCGCCTTATGATCATCCCGATTTTACCAGCAACGCGCTCAGCGAGGACTTGTTCAGAGGTCCCCTAGGTGTCATTTCTCAGTAGGTTGTTCACCCGAGACAGGAGAGAATGAGGGTTCACAAATCCTTTCAAATTTTCCAGGAGTCCCGGATGAACAGTCATAAGAATGCCCGATTAACCCGATCAGGTCGAGTCCATCTGATGCAACAAATTGCGCACATCGGTCTTGAGGCTGCAGCTTCTCAGGCCGGGATCAGCAAGCGGCGCGCGTATATATGGCACAGCCGCTGGAAGGAATCCGGCGAGCAGGGCCTGCATGACAGATCCTCCCGACCTATTGCGAGCCCGCGCCAGACGCAACCGGACAGATGTGAACGAATCATCCGCCTGCGCCGCCTGAAAATCAGGCATCTGCGCACCCGTCCTTATACGCCACGCACCCATGGCAAGGCAGAGCGCTTTATCCAGACGCTGCTGCGGAAATGGGCTTATGTTTATTGTTATCCCGATTCAGATGCCCGTACCCGCGAATTGCCCTTCTGGATCGAACACTATAATTCCCATCGCCCTCACTCGGCTATCGGTAAACAACCCCCAGCTTCACGTCTCGGTTTGACAGTGAACAACGTGGTGAGAAACTACACCTAGGGTACCAGGGGGGCACCATCAATAGCCATGGTTTCCGGGAAACCAAACATGAGATTCATATTCTGCACTGCTTGTCCCGCCGCTCCTTTGACAAGGTTGTCGGTGACGGAAAGTATGACGGCGGTTTCGCCATCCTGAGGTCGATGAACGGCGATGCGGCATGCGTTGGAACCTCGCACGCTCCGGGTTTCCGGATGAGATCCTTTGGGCAGGACATCCACGAATGGCTCACCGGCATATCGTTTTTCGTATAACGCCTGAAGGTCGATATCGGACGTAAGCCTGGCATAAAGCGTGGCATGAATACCCCGGATCATGGGAGTAAGATGTGGAACAAACGTCAAGCCGACCGGCTGCTTCGCCATCAGGGACAGCCCCTGCCGGATTTCCGGGAGGTGGCGATGTCCAGGGACTCCATAGGCTTTGAAGTTATCCGAAGCCTCGGCAAACAGGGTATGTATTTCGGCATTACGGCCCGCCCCGGAAACCCCGGATTTGGCATCCGCTATGAGATGTTCCAGATCGGCAATACCCGCTTCCACCAGCGGCAGGAACCCCAGCTGCACAGCAGTGGGATAGCAGCCGGGATTGGCTATGAGCCGCGCGCTTTTGATTCTGTCGCGGTTGATTTCAGGCAATCCATATACCGCCTCCTGGACCAGGTCGGGACAGGCATGAGGCATCCTGTACCATTTTTCCCATATGCTTACATCCTGAATACGAAAATCGGCTGCGAGATCGATTATCCGGACTCCTTGATCCAGCAACGGCCGGATCTGCTGCATGGCAATACCATTCGGCGTAGCAAAAAACACGATGTCACATTGACCGAGTTCCGCCTCCGCCGGATCGGAAAACTTGAGAGAGATACGCCCGCGGAGACTGGGAAAAAGATCTGTGACGGCCATGCCTGCTTCCTTGCGGGAAGTGATGGCCCTCAGGCTTGCCTCGGGATGCTGTGACAGGATACGCAGGAGCTCCACCCCGGTATAGCCTGTTCCCCCTACAATGCCAACTTTAATCATCAGGTATTTCTCAAAATGAGGTAAATGAGAATCTGTCTGCGGCCTGCCTGCTATCCACCTTTGATTATAAGCAACAAATAAAAAAGCCGCCAGAAACGGGCGGCTTTTGGTGTTTTTACTTTCAGAAAGAGAATGCAGCTTATCTCTTGGAAAATTGCTTGCGGCGGCGTGCTTTTCGCAATCCGACCTTCTTTCTTTCGACTTCACGCGCATCCCGCGTAACCAGGCCCGCATTGCTCAGTACCGGCTTGAGCGCTGGATCATAATCCATCAACGCGCGCGTAATGCCATGGCGGACAGCGCCAGCTTGTCCTGATTCTCCACCGCCGTGGATATTGACGATAATATCGAAAGTCGTCAGGTTCCCAGTCAGTTCGAGAGGCTGTCGCACTACCATGCGGCCTGTCTCGCGAGAAAAGAAGCTGTCCACGGGCTTGTCATTGACAGTTATCGAGCCTGTTCCCGGTTTGATAAACACGCGCGCCACCGCACTTTTCCGGCGGCCGGTGCCATAACTATAGCTTATACCCATATATCAACCCCTGACTTCAAGTTGCCGCGGTTGCTGCGCCGCGTGCGGATGTGCCGCCCCTGCATAGATCTTGAGTTTCTTTAACATCGCATATCCCAGCGGACCCTTTGGCAGCATTCCCTTTACCGCTTTTTCCAGCGGTCGGCCGGGAAAGCGTGCGTGCATTTTCGCGAAATTTGTCTCGTAAATGCCGCCGGGATATCCCGTGTGACGGTAATAATTCTTGGCTTCCGCTTTGTTTCCGGTGATACGCAACTTATCCACGTTCACCACGATAATGAAATCACCCGTGTCCACATGAGGCGTAAAGATGGGTTTATGTTTCCCGCGGAGACGATGGGCAATCTCCGCAGCGAGACGACCCAGCACCTTGTCGGCCGCGTCGATCACGAACCAGTCGCGATGCACTTCGTGTGGTTTGGCTGAAAAGGTTTTCACGAGCTAGCCCTGCTTATTCGGTAAAGCCGAGCATTTTATGCTGCACCGGGGCAAATGTCAAACCGCGCCTTTCCGGCGACCATACCTTCCCAGGCATTATCCTAAATCCGGCAGTCGACCGCGCTTTTTTTAGCTTAGAACCATGATCCACAAAGATTTTCGCGATACACGACGTTCACCTGCGTGGTGAGTTCGCTACAGGGCGGATTTAGGATTATGGACTGGACCCGATCACGCTAAAATCCCATGCGATACAAGCCCAAATCCGTGGAAAACAGGTATCATGTTTCACAAAAAAGCCGCTGCCCAGGTCGATCTCCGCCCATGAGGCCCTGGCTGCGATACTAATTATATTTATATCGAGGAGAATACCAGTATGTCGCAAAAGCACCCCGTTATCGCCGTTACCGGATCATCCGGCGCCGGGACATCGACCGTTAAAAATAGTTTCGAGCATATCTTTCGTCGCGAGAAGCTGGCTGTCGCGGTGGTGGAGGGCGACAGTTTCCACCGCTATGACCGGGACGCAATGAAAGCCGCAGTCGCGGAATCGGAGAAGGATGGCGGTCACCCCATCAGTCATTTTGGCCCGGAAGCGAATGAGTTCGAAAAGCTGGAGGCTCTGTTCAAGGAGTATGGAGAGAGCGGAGGAGGCGAGACCCGCTTATATCTGCATAACGACGAAGAAGCTGCGCCTCACAAGCGGAAGGCGGGCACTTTTACCCCATGGTCGGGGATCAAGCCTGGATCGGACATGCTCTTCTATGAAGGCTTGCATGGAGGGGTGAAAAGCGAAACAGCTGATGTGGCGCAATACGTGGATCTGCTGGTGGGTGTGGTACCTATCGTCAATCTGGAGTGGATTCAAAAAATCCATCGGGACATGAACGCGCGTGGCTATTCAGCCGAAGCGGTGACTCACACCATTCTTCGCCGCATGTACGACTACGTGCACTACATCACGCCCCAGTTTTCCCGGACGCATATCAATTTCCAGCGTGTGCCCACGGTCGATACGTCCAACCCTTTCATTGCCCGTGATATTCCTACCCTGGACGAAAGTTTCGTCGTGATCCGTTTTCGGGAACCCAAAGGAGTGGATTTTCCTTATCTTCTTGCGATGATTCACGATTCGTTCATGTCCCGGCCGAATTCGATTGTGGTTCCGGGCGGGAAGATGGGACTTGCAATCGAATTGATATTGACCCCGCTGATCCTGGATCTGGTATCGAAAAGCCGAAACAAATAGGCGGCATCTTCCTGATCTCAAGCCAAAACGGCGAGCCCGTCACGAAGCGATGCGGCTTGCCTTCCCCGTTTCATGGGCTGCAAGGCTATTCCAGACGGATGGCTCAACCACTCTGTTTCAGCCAGCGGCCTGCCGAGACGGTTTTTTGAATGTCTTCCATGCTTTCAGATCTGAATCCTGAACAACTTGAGGCGGTAACCCTGCCGCACCAGTCAGCACTGGTGCTGGCAGGCGCCGGCAGCGGCAAGACGCGTGTGCTTACCACAAGAATCGCGCATTTGATCCAGTCCGGGCAAGCAAGCCCCCATGGCGTGCTCGCCGTCACTTTTACCAACAAGGCAGCAAAGGAGATGCTCGTGCGTATTTCTTCCATGCTGCCGATCAATACGCGCGGCATGTGGATAGGCACGTTCCATGGGTTGTGCAATCGGTTGCTACGCGCCCATTACCACGATGCAGGCCTGCCGCAGGCTTTCCAGATCCTCGACTCCGCCGACCAGTTGGCGCTCATCAAGCGGATATTGAAGGGGTTGGGAGCGGACGAGGAAAAGTTTGCTCCGCGCCAGGTTCAATGGTTTATCAATAATGCGAAAGAGGAGGGGATGCGGGCTGCGGAGGTCGAAGCTTATGACGATTTCACCCGCAAGATGGTTGAGTTTTATTTGCCCTATGAGCAACAGTGCAACAAGGAAGGCGTGGCGGATTTCGCCGAACTGCTGCTTCGCAGTTACGAACTGCTGGTCCGAAACGAAATTATTCGTGAACATTACCGGTCGCGCTTTATTCATATCCTTGTGGACGAGTTTCAGGATACCAGCCGCTTGCAATACAAATGGCTGAGGCTGCTTGCGGGAAGCCGGACAGCGGTGTTCGCGGTTGGCGACGACGATCAGAGTATCTATGCTTTCCGCGGAGCGAATACGGGGAATATGAAAGAGTTCGAGCGTGACTTTCATATTTCAAAAATTATCAAGCTGGAACAAAATTATCGCTCTCACGGCAACATCCTGAGCGCGGCAAATACACTGATCCGCAACAATAGCGGCCGTCTCGGGAAGAATCTCTGGACTTCGGAAGGCCATGGCGAACTGATACGCGTATACAACGCGCTCACCGATCTCGATGAAGCGGCATTTGTCGTGGAAGAAGTGAAGTCGCTGCATTCGGAGGGCATAGCGCTTTCACAGATTGCGTTGCTCTACCGTTCCAACGCCCAGTCACGGGTGCTCGAACATGCGCTGTTCAATGCTGCCCTGGCCTATCGCGTCTATGGCGGCATGCGTTTTTTCGAGCGCCAGGAAATCAAGCATGCATTGGCTTACCTTCGCCTGATAGCCAATCCGAATGATGACAGCGCACTATTGCGGATCGTCAATTTCCCCACCCGCGGTATCGGAACGCGCAGCCTGGAGCAGATCCAGGACGACGCTTCCCGGCAGGGCGCAAGTTTGTGGTCAGCCATGCTGGAGCGCTGCGGGAGACTTGCACCCCCGCCGGCAAATACCCTGCCGGGTGCCTCTTCCGGCGCTGGCCGGACAGCCTCGGAGCAAACGAAGAAAGGCGTTGGCGGTTTTATAGCCTTGATCGAGTTTATGCGCCATGGGTGCGAGAAACTGCCGTTGCCCGAAGTCGTGGAGCATGTCGTGGAGCACAGCGGACTGGCGGCGCATTACCGTGCCGAGCGTGAGGGAGCAGATCGCCTGGAAAACTTGAATGAACTGGTCAACGCTGCCGCCAGTTTCGTGCATGAGGCCGAAGACGACAGCCTTGCGGCCTTTCTCAGCCATGCCTCACTGGAAGCAGGAGAGCATCAGGCCGGAGAAGGGCGGGACGCGCTGCAACTGATGACTGTGCATTCCGCGAAAGGACTGGAGTTCCATAGTGTTTTTCTGAGCGGATTGGAAGAGGGCCTGTTTCCTCACGATAACAGCCGCAACGAAACGGGGGGGCTGGAAGAAGAAAGACGTTTGATGTACGTGGCAGTGACCCGGGCCCGGCGCCGGCTCTACCTGAGTTTTTCTCAGAGCCGGATGCTGCATGGACAGACACGCTATAACATTCCTTCGCGTTTTCTGCAGGAAATTCCCGAAAATTTGCTCAAGTGGCTGAAGCCCCAGCAGAAAGGATCGACCAGGAGCGCGGAGGCCTGGAATTCACCGTTCGATCGGTCCTCGGGGCAGACGGCCGGCAGCATGCAGGGCACGGCGCCGGCGGCGACACAGAATGCTACATCCTCGCGTTGGAGGATAGGGCAGAATGTCATTCATCCCAAGTTTGGCGCGGGGGTTATCCTGAGTTGCGAAGGGAGGGGTGCGGATGCCCGTGTGGAAGTTCGATTCAACCGCACCGGGACGAAGTGGTTACTGCTGGAATACGCCAAGCTGACGCCGGCGTGACCCGGGATAACCCGCGTTACCAGTAAAGCCATGACTCAAGCCGGTTCCGGCGTTTGTGGAAAAATGTCCCTGTAGCTTGCATATATCGAGCCAAACAGCGTGGGCACCAGGACAAACAGCCCCAGGCCATAAGGCATCGCCGCAAGCACCATCAGCACCAGGGCGATTATGGCGTAAAGCTGAAATGCGACCACGTTCTTCAAGCAGGCGAAAAAACTCATCCGCATCGATTCCAGCGCGCCCATATCCTTGAATATCACCAGCAGGGGTGCAAACCAGGCCGACATCATCAATGGAATGGATAGGGTCAGCGCCACCAGGGAGGCGGATAGCATGTCGCCGGATACGGACTTCAATTCGTTCTCATCCACCCGCTTTCCTTCCATCAACAGACCCATCAGCACATCTCCTCCAACCAGCATGAAGATGCCCAGGATCAGTATTTGTCCTACCAGATAAATTCCCCCTATGGTAATCAAAGGCGTCGCGGCCCCATGAAACCCCGCCACCAGATGTGAAAGCTCCAGCTCCTTGCCTTGTTCCAGCGCTTTGCACCCGATCATCAATCCAGCCAGGAATACTGGCGAGAGCAGTGTGAAAATGAGCTGCCCCGCCACCGGAATAAGCGAGAGCGCCATAGCAATCATCAATAGCGTCGTGCATAAGATTATCCAGACCAGCGGAATTTTACGAAACAGGAAAAAGCCGGATACGATCCATTGCCATCCTTGCTTTGCATCAACCTGTCTAACTTCCATTTCTATCTCCGATAATGCAAAGTCCGCTATCCGGTTCAACCAGTGATCCATGGCTCAAACCCAAACTTCCCCCAGTTCGGAGTGGAAAGCCGAATGAGTCTTCAGAATGTGCATGAAGTGCGCAGGGTCCTTTACATGAGTAAGCTCACCCGCGCGAGGTAAATAATAATCATGGAGCCGCGATACCCAGAAACGCAAGGCTCCGGCGCGCAACATCACCGGCCACGCGTTGCGTTCGCCATCGGTGAGGGCGCGGGTTCGATGATAGGAGTCGAGCAAGGATAACGTCCGTTCTGCATCCAGTTGGCCGTTTTCGCCCAAACACCAGTCGTTTGCGGCTATGGCAAGATCATAGAGCAGCACGTCATTGCACGCAAAGTAGAAGTCGATTACACCTCCCATCGCATCACCGACAAATAACACATTATCACGAAAAAGATCTGCGTGGATGACGCCGCGTGGGAGGTTTTCCGAACGATACAGCGACTGGAAACGCAACTCCGACTGGAGAACTTCAGCTTCCTCCGGGGTAAGAAAAGGCATCAGGCTCGGAGCCGTGGCATTCCACCATTTCGGACCGCGGGAGTTTTCCATTTTTTCCGGGTACGAGCGTCCGGACAGATGCATATTGGCCAGTAGTTCACCCACCTCTGCGCAATGGCCGGAAGTCGGGCGTTCTTCCGATTTTCCGGGAAGGCAGGTAACGATGCTTGCAGGCTTGCCATTGAGTTCGCTCATCATATTGTTATCGAGGTCAGCTACTGGATTGGGGCAGGGAATGCCGTGGTGCGACAGGTGCGCCATCAGATTCAGGTAGTAGGGCAATTCCGGGAAGGTGAGTTTCTCAAAGAGCGTCAGTACATATCTGCCGTGGCTGGTCGTAACGAAATAATTCGTGTTTTCGATCCCCGATGAAATGCCCTTTAGATCTATCAACGTGCCGAGAGCATAATTTTTCAGCCAGGCCGAAAGCTGATTCTGGGTAACGGTAGTAAAAACTGACATGAATGAGAAAACGGGAACAGCGCCGCTACAGCAAATAGCTGGAACGGTCCTTCCGTCATTGTTGTGATTGTGGAATTTAAAACTGCTGTATGACCCACATCGGCGGCCGGATGCCCTGATCGAGGCCGCCGGTGCCCGTGGCAAATGTCCCGTCTCCGAAATTGTCTATCAGGTAATATGGCAGGCCTATGCGGGGAGTCACCTTGATCATGTAAAGCCTTCCGTTGATACGGTATTCCTCGATCTTGTCCTCTCCCCGCTTGGTAATGGTAACCTGCGGCTCAAGCGAGGCGTCATCCTCGGAGCCGGGCGAAGGCAGGGCGAGCTCCGGCGGTTCTGGTACTTCCGGCACCGGACGCAAACCTTTAGGCTCGCTGGATTGAGCTGCTACCGGTAGTGCGGAGCTCAATAACAATGCGAGTGTGAATCGACGCATGGCGCCTCCCGACGGAGTCATAAAGGTCAGTTTGCTCATTCTATCCCATAAGACCTGCCGCTACAGATTGAGTTGCACCTCGCGTTCGGCCGGGGAGGGTTCGAAGCCCCGTGTCTCATAGTACTGGAAAATGGCATCGACCACCTTGGCAGGCTCATCGATGATCTGTATCAGGTCCATATCTTCCGGAGCGATCATTCCTTCGCCTATAAGCGATTGCTTGAGCCAGTCCACCATACCACCCCAAAATTCCGAGCATACCAGGATGATGGGCATCTTCCGGGTCTTGCCGGTTTGCACGAGCGTAAGCGCTTCCATCAATTCATCGAGAGTGCCAAAGCCGCCGGGCAGCACGACGTAGGCCGTGGCGAATTTCACGAACATGTATTTCCGCGCGAAAAAATGATGGAAGGTCTGGCTCACGTCCTGGTAGACATTGCGATGCTGCTCATGCGGGAGCTGGATGTTCAAGCCGACGCTGGGAGATGTCCCGAAATAGGCTCCCTTGTTTGCTGCCTCCATGATGCCCGGACCACCGCCCGAAATGACGGAAAAACCCGCATCGGACAATTGCCGCGCAATCTGTTCGGTTAACTTGTAATATGGATGATCCGGAAGCGTGCGCGCACTGCCAAAAATGCTTACCGCAGGCCTGATTGAGTTCAAGCGTTCCGTTGCTTCGACAAATTCTGCCATAATTCCAAACACGCGCCACGATTCCCGTGCAGACCACGTTTTTTCGCGAAAGTCGTTTGTCATGGTACGGGCTAATTTGTCTTGCGCGCTCATCAGGAATCTCCGGGTTAAATGAAAACATTGCTGTTGGTTGACGGATCATCCTATTTATACCGCGCTTTTCATGCGCTTCCGGAATTGCGCAATCGGAACAATGAACCGACCGGGGCGATCTATGGCGTGTTGAATATGCTGCGCCGCTTGCACAAGGATTATAAAGCCCATTATAGCGCGTGCGTATTTGATGCAAAGGGCAGGACGTTCCGGGATGATTTGTATGCCCAGTACAAATCCAATCGCCCACCCATGCCTGATGAACTCGCCAGGCAGATCCAGCCGTTGCAGGAGTGCATCGACGCGATGGGCTGGCCGATGCTGGTCGTGGAGGGCGTGGAGGCGGACGATGTGATCGGTACGCTGGCCAGGCAGGCGGAGCGCGAAAACATGCGCTGCATAATATCCACCGGAGACAAGGATATCGCCCAGCTCGTCAATCTGCAAGTGACGCTGGTCAATACCATGAGCAATGAAACGCTCGACGAGGCGGGTGTGCTTGCGAAATTTGGCGTGGCGCCCGGTTGCATGCTGGATTATCTTGCGCTGGTGGGAGATGCCGCAGACAACATTCCGGGGGTGGAAAAAGTGGGTCCGAAAACGGCAGTGAAATGGCTCTCCCAGTATGGCAGCCTGGACAATCTCGTTGCCCATCGCGATGAGATCGGCGGCGTGGTGGGCGAGAACTTGCGCAAGGCCGTCGACTGGCTGAACCGGTCTCGCGAGATTCTGACCATCAAATGTGATGTCGAATTACCCATGGGCCTGCATGAACTTGGCCTGCAACCGCGAGACACGAAAAAATTAGCGGCGTTATTCGAGCAGCTGGATTTCAAGACGTGGTTGTGGGAGTTGCGGCAGGAGCCCAGCATGGATGGAGCGGAGGCGGCTTCTTCTCCGAGCGAAGGATCCCCATGCGCGGATCTTCCACCAGCCGGGATGCCTGCCATCGATTATGAAACCATTCTTCGCCAGCACCAGCTGGATGAATGGCTTGCGCGCATCAATGCCGCACCGCTGGTTTCCGTGGATACCGAAACGACAGCGCTGGACCCCATGAAAGCGCGGCTCGTCGGCATTGCGCTTTCAGTCGAGCCTGGTCGTGCCGCTTACCTGCCGCTTGCCCACCGGTATGCGGGCGTTGTGGAGCAGTTGCCAATCGACAACGTACTCGAGCAGCTCAAGCCCTGGCTTCAGGATCCTACCCGACTCAAGGCGGGGCAGAACCTCAAATATGACAAACACGTTTTTGCCAACCATGGAATCGAGTTGAACGGCATTGCGCATGACACGCTATTGCAGTCGTACGTGCTCGAGTCGCATCGTCCCCACGATATGGACAGTCTTGCGCTGCGGCATCTGGACGCGAAAACCATCAAATACGACGAGGTGACTGGTAAGGGAGCCGCGCGTATCGGTTTTGATCAGGTGGATATCGAACGCGCCGCCCGTTATGCCGCGGAGGACGCGGATATCACTCTGCAACTGCATCAGCATCTGTATCCACAGATTTCCGCAGATCCAAAGCTCGACTATATTTATCGCGCACTTGAAATGCCAGCGCTGAACGTGCTGTTTGAGATGGAGCGCAATGGCGTGTTGCTGGATCTCAAGCTGCTGGAATGCCAGAGTCATGAACTCGGGGAAAAGATGCTGGCGCTGGAGGGCCAGGCCCATGCGATTGCCGGACATCCTTTCAACCTCAATTCGACCACGCAATTGCGGGAAGTGCTGTTCAACCAGCTCAAGCTGCCTGCCATCAAAAAGACACCTGGTGGCGCGCCGTCGACCGACGAGGATGTGCTGCAGCGGCTTGCCCTGGATTATCCCCTGGCGAAAATTCTGCTTGAGTACCGTGGCCTTGCCAAACTTAAATCCACCTACACCGACAAGCTTCCCCGCATGGTGGATACGGCTACGGGGAGAGTTCACACGAATTATGCGCAGGCGGTAGCCATCACGGGGCGGCTGGCAAGCAACGAACCGAATTTACAGAATATTCCGGTGCGCACCGCGGAAGGCCGGCGCATCCGAGAAGCATTTATCGCCTCGCCCGGCCACAGCATCATCTCCGCCGACTATTCGCAAATCGAACTGCGCATCATGGCGCACATCTCGCAGGATGCGAGATTGCTGGAAGCTTTTTCCGCAGGCGAGGATATCCACCGCGCCACCGCGGCAGAGGTATTCGCGGTCACACTGGATGCGGTGGACAACGAACAGCGCCGTTATGCCAAAATTATAAATTTTGGCCTGATATACGGCATGTCGGAATTTGGCCTCTCGTCGCAGCTCGGTCTGGAGCGGGCGGCGGCGCGGGCATATATGGATCGCTACTTCGCCCGCTATCCCGGTGTGGCAAACTACATGCAGCGGACCAGGGAAACCGCCAGGGAGGCGGGATATGTGGAAACAGTGTTCGGGCGAAAGTTGTGGCTGGCGGAGATCAATAGCTCCAACGGCAACCGCAGGCAGGCCGCCGAGCGCGCCGCAATCAATGCACCCATGCAAGGCACGGCGGCGGACATTATCAAGCTTGCCATGATTGCCGTGCGGGACCGGCTGGCAGCGGCGAGCCTTCGCAGCAAACTGATCATGCAGGTTCACGATGAACTGGTGCTGGAAGTGCCGGACAATGAAATTGAAACCATGCGGCGCGCGCTTCCCGAACTGATGGGCAACGTGGCGAAGCTCGACGTGCCGTTGCTCGTCGAAGTGGGAATTGGCTCGAACTGGGAGCGCGCGCACTGACTCCGGTGTTTCACCTGAGGCGTCGATACCGCGGCGCTTTCCCGAAAAGCAGCGTTTATCGAATCGGATTTCCATCTGCGCAGGTATTTTTATACTTGCTAACAGGGCAAATTTTACCGTAAAATCACACCCTTTTCGGTTTCAGGCCCCCAAGGTACAATATTTATGGTCATAATTCGGCTGGCGCGAGGCGGCGCCAAGAAGCGCCCGTTTTTTAACATGGTGGTAGCGAATTCCCGCGATGCCCGTGACGGGAGATTCATCGAGCGCATCGGTTTTTATAATCCCAGGGCGATCGAGGGCGAAGAAGCCTTGCGCATTCAATTGGATCGTGTCAATCACTGGCGGTCTCAGGGTGCGCAATTGTCGGAAACCGTGACAAAGCTGGTCAAGCGATTTGGTGCGGAACAAAAGGCCGCAGAAAGCTGAACTGGAGGAAGCAGCCGAACCGATGGTGGTAATGGGCCGCATTACTGGTCCTTTCGGTGTATCAGGCGGAATCAAGGTTTTTCCCTATACCGAACATCCGGATGGATTGGCCCGGTACCGGGCCTGGTGGCTGGATGCGGATGGCGGCAAATGGCAGAAAGTCACGGTCAGCGGGTGCGAGGTTCATGGCGGTCTGTTGATTGCATTGCTTGAGCAATATGCAGACCGCACCGCGGCAGCCCGATTGAAGGGCCTGCAGGTTGCGATTCCACGAAGCCAGTTGCCTGCGTTATCAGGAAGCGGCAAGGATGGTTATTACTGGACTGATCTGATCGGTCTTGAAGTCATCAATCTCCAGGGAGAAGAGCTGGGGAAAGTAACGGGTCTGCTTGAGACCGGCGCCAATGATGTGCTTCAAGTGCAGGGGCTCGCAGAGGATAAAGAGGATAAAAAAAAGCGGTTGATTCCTTTTATTGGTTCTGTGGTTGTGCGGGTGGACCTGCAGGGGCGGTGCATGACGGTGGATTGGGGCGTGGATTGGGCATGACTTGTGAATTTGATGTCATCACGCTGTTCCCGGGCATGTTCAAGGCCATCACCGAGCATGGCATAACCGGCCGGGCGAGTATAAATCATCGTTACCAGCTGCATGCGTGGAATCCGCGGGACTTTACCGAAAATAATTATCGCACGGTTGACGACCGTCCCTACGGCGGCGGCCCGGGGATGGTGATGCTGGCGGAGCCGCTGGAAAAAGCCATCATCGCAGCAAAAAATCGGCAGCTGGCCAGCGGCTTGAAGGAAACAAAGGTAATCTATCTTTCTCCCCAGGGGCGCATGCTGAACCACGATGTGGTCCGAGAACTGAGTGAGTTGCCGGGGTTAGTGCTGCTGGCCGGGCGGTACGAAGGAATTGACGAACGTCTGATTGCGCACCAGGTGGATGAGGAGATTTCCATCGGGGATTACGTGCTATCGGGAGGCGAGCTTCCTGCGATGGTGTTGATAGACTGCCTGGTGCGGCAAATTCCAGGCGTCCTGGGCGACCCGGAATCGGCCAGCCAGGATTCGTTTGTCGATAGGCTACTGGATTTTCCTCACTATACGCGGCCTGAGGTTTATCGGGGAAGCCCCGTGCCCGAAGTTCTGATGTCCGGTAATCATGCCCTTATCAGGCGCTGGCGTCTCCAGCAGTCATTGGGAAGGACATGGTTGAGGCGGCCGGATTTGCTGGCGCAGAAGATGGAGCGGGGACTAACGAGCGAGGAACTGAAATTGCTGGAGGAATTCAGGCATGCGCATGCAACCAGCTGAGCAATTGAATCAAAAAATAAGGCAAGGAGTAAACAATGAATCTCATCGAGCAACTTGAAAGCGAAGAAATCAGCCGGCTTGGCAAGACCATTCCTGATTTTGCACCTGGCGACACCGTGGTGGTGAATGTCAAGGTGGTGGAAGGAGATCGCAAGCGGATACAGGCTTACGAGGGGGTCGTGATCGCCAAACGCAACCGCGGCCTGAACTCGGCTTTTACCGTGCGCAAAGTATCCAGTGGCGAGGGCGTGGAGCGAACCTTTCAGACCTACTCGCCGTTGATAGCCAGCGTGGAAATCAAACGCCGCGGGGATGTCCGCCGCGCCAAACTTTATTATCTGCGGGATCGCTCGGGCAAGTCCGCGCGTATCCGCGAGAAGCTTCCCGCTCGCTCATCGGTAAAAAAGGGCGCTGAAAAAACAGAGCCAGCGCAGTCCACACAGTCGGCTTCTAAATAGCGGCGGCGCCAGCGCCAGTCATTTCGCTGACCTGCCATCACACTATGCCATTCGACGGATAGTATTGCCTCGCCTTGCGTCCGGTAGCGGCAATACCTTCATCACGGTTACGCCGGTAGCCCAGGCAGGCCCTATTTTTGTTTCGGCTCAGGCTTGACCTCGATTTCCTTATACCAGATGTCGTAAACCTCGTCTGGCCACAAGGATTTGATCCAGACGATCACATCGTCTATCTCCTGGTTTGTCAGCCTGCCGTCCCATGCCGGCATTCCCCCCGCACCGTCGGGGCTTCCTAATCGAATCATTCTTTCCAGCGTTTCCGTGGAGTGGTGCCAGGCATGAGCGCTGCCATCCAGCGGAGGTGGCGGGTACCGCCCATCAGGGCCCGGATTTCTCCATCCGGAAGTAGCCTCGCCATTCGGGCCATGGCAGCTCGCGCAATTTTTATGGTAGACAGCCTCGCCGCGCTTGATCTTTTCCGGATCGAGTTTGCGCGCCGCCAGGTTTTTTGGCGGCTGTGCCGATGCAACAGGAGGCGTTGTTGACTTTGCTTCCTCTGCAGGCGGAACAGCAGGTTCCGCGGCGGGTGAAGCGGGCGGAGCAGGAGCCTCTGATTGAGGCAGGGCGGGTGCAGATTGCGCTGGTGCTGCTGTCGTCGCGGGCGCAGCAGGTGGTTTTGACTCTCCGCAAGCTGCCATGAACGCGGCTGCCGCGGTGGCGAGAAGGAAGCAGCGGATGCTCATGATTGCACCCTCCATTGCGTCCCGGATTCAGGATTTCCCGGGCGAAACTGCAGGGGATCTTCCTTCGTTCCCGTACGCTGTTCATACCCGCCAGGATTCATGCTGATCATTTCAATCTCATCATGGACTCTTTCGGATCTGAGGGCAGGTGGCGGCTATACACTGTCGTATCCCCCTGCTTGTTGATCAGGAGCACATCATAGGGATCGCTGCGCGCGCCTTCCATTCCTGGAGAACCGTGCGGCATGCCCGGAGCGGTGAGGCCAGTCGCGCGGGGACGTTCCCTGAGCAAACGTTTTATATCCTGCGCCGGTACGTGCCCTTCGATTGCATATCCGTCGACAAGGGCGGTGTGACACGAACCGAGCGTGGTGGAAATGCCGGCAAGTTCTCGCGCTTCCTTATTGCCGACGTCATGGGTATTGACGGTAAAGCCATTTGCGCGCATGTGATCGACCCATTTTGCGCAGCATTTGCAAGTCGAGCTTTTGTAGACCTCCACCGTGGAAGAGGCAAGCGCCGAACCGGTCAGTATGCCGGCAAGAATGGATCCGGCCAATATTTTATGAATCGACGTTTTCATTTGGCCTCCACGTTGATCGTTCCAAGCATGCCTTTCGAGTGACCCGGCAAGGGGCAGGCAAAATTGACGGTGCCTGCTTCAGCGAATTGCCATATCAGCTGCCCCGTTTTTCCCGGCTGTATGGTGATCATGTTGGGTTCATTGGGGTGTTCCATATCCGGAAATTTTTTCATTATCTTGGCATGCTCATCCAGTTCTTCCGGAGTGCCGATCATCATCTCGTGTTTTTTCTTTCCACTATTTTTCAGTACGAATTTTATCGTTTCTCCCTGCTTTACCGTTATATCCGCAGGCTTGAAGCGGTTGTCCACCATGGTTATTTCGATCGTGCGCGATACGCTGCCAGGATCGCCAGGGCTACCGATGGAAGGATCAGCCACGCTATCATGATGGTCATGGCCATGGCTGCCATGGTCAGTATCTGCAAACGCATTCATCACGACAAGGCTTGAAATCAATGCGGACAAGATAAAGATTTCTTTCATGGTTTTCCCTCTGCAACGCGTGGGGAGCGGCTACCGGGTCGAACTCCTCATGCTCATGTTTGAAAATATCGCTTCTATCGTCTCCAATGTACCGAAAGGACATCGTACATTCGCGGGCGATAAGCATTGCCGATCAATATAAACCCGAAACAGAATTTTACATTATGCGGATGCGTGATTCATCCTTATCCGGCAAATTTCGCCCGCAATGACTCACTGCAAAAAAACACCTCTTTATCCGGCTTCCCGCCATCTCCTGCAGCGATATGGTCTTATGCGCCTTGGGTGGTAGACTAACGGGCTCCCGCGAAGTTCCTGGGTCCCATGGAGACTTCGCGTTCCAGGCGGAATCGATCCGGTTCGGAAACTGCACAGGTAACTGTACAATGCCAGGGGTATTTATGCGAACATAGCACGGGCCCTCATTTGCATACTTCCTACCGAAGATCTGGATGAAAACACGGCGTACACGACCCACTTTCACATGGCCGAGTCCCACCTGGCATTTTGTTTATTTGACGCCGTGGCTCATGCTCGCGCTTGCGCTGACCGGCTGCGTATCGCCCATCGCACTCAACCGCGCCGTCCTGGCCTATGACGAAGCAATAACCAGCGCAGCTTCCAAGCAACTGCTGATGAATATTGCACGGGCGCGCCACCATCAGCCGGTCCATTTTACCGGTGTATCGAATGTTGCCGCCACTTTCGATTTTCGCTTCAGCGCGGGTGCTACTCCGGCACTGGGAGGGCTCGCGGGAGCGGTGCTTATGCCGATATTTGGCGGTAGCATCGCGGAAAACCCCACCATCAGTATTGTTCCGATAGAAGGCGAGGAATTCACGAAGCGGTTGCTTACTCCATTCCAGCAAAATAAATTTACCCTGCTGCTGCGTCAGCGCTTTGACGTGGATCACTTGCTGCGGCTGATGGCGCAGGAAGTGCGGCTCGAGCAATCCGGGCAACACATCGCCTATCGCAACACGCCTTCCGACCGGCAAGGCTATGAGATGTTCCGGCGCGTGGCCCTGCACCTGTCGGCTATTCAGGACCAGAACCAGCTCTATACTGAACCGTTGACCGTAGAGCATATCTGGAATATCCCGGCTGGAGCGGTTTCAGCGGAAGGCTTCCAAGCGCTGGAGAAAGAGTATTCTGTCATTTATGACAAAGAGGACAATACCTACACGTTGCGCAAGCGTGTGGCCGGACCCATCCTGATCACCAACTACGATCCTGATATCCTGTCCCCGGAGGAACGCGCGCGGTTGAGCGGCGCGGCCCAGGACTGGGCGACAAGCGATGTGACATTCGATATCCGCCCCAATCATGTGGGGGGAGAATGGCCTATCACCGGCACCTTCCGGCTCAGGAGCTTTCATTCCATTCTTCATTTCCTTGGCCAGGCCCTGGGTAATGAACCCGAATTTCCAGTAGAGAAAGATCCGCGCACTCCTCCCGTTACTAATGATGAAAACCCGGTAGCGGCGATGGATATCATCGTGTCGGATTCGCCTCCCCTGGACTCGGACCTGTCGATCCGTCTGCATAACCAGTATTACACGGTGAATACCACCGGCCCGCTTGTCCGCTGGAACCGGGACGGCTTCCAGATGTTATACCTGCTATTCCAGATGACCATTTCGGATATACCCCGCGTGGGCGTGCCAAGCATCACCATTGCCAAGTAATTTTTTATCGAGAACGGACAGACATTCCTGTTTCAGGCGAGTTTGCCGGCTGCTCAAATGAAACATGAAACGGGACGGAATTGAAGTTATTCGGGACCCTGAACTGGTTTGTACAACGCTTCCGGCCCGAGAAGCGCCTGCCCGATTTCGATCACCTTGCGGCGGGATTTTGTTCCTCGTTTGAGCGTTACTTGCCGTAGCGGCACGCTAAAAGCCCGGGCGATGAATGCCATGAGTTCGGCATTGGCAGCACCTTCGACCGGTGGCGCGGATAGCCGGATTTTGAGCGCATCGCCATGCAACCCGGCTACTTCTGTTCGTTTCGTCCCCGGCTGCACATGGAGGTTGAGGACGAGCGTTGTCCCTTTCGGATTATCGATAATCTGGCACCAGGTGCAGGGATGAGATGCTATCCGGCCTTGTTGCAAGCCTGATACCCCGTGCGGAGCCGACAGGGGACGACCTGGATCAGAATAATCGGGCAATTTCCGTTTCCGATCTGGCAACCACGAACAACAGCAACTGGATAATGATCAGCACGAACAGTGGCGACAGATCGACGTTGCCTATGGGCGGAACACGCCCGCGGATGGCTCCCAGTATGGGTCGGGTGAAACTGTCGAGCAGCGGCGCCAGCGGGCTATAGGGATTGATCCAGGACAGGATGGCCTGGATGATTATTGCCACCATGAATATATATAGCGTGGTTTTGATGATCTCCACCAGAGCCAGCAGGCTCAATCCGCCTGCCGCGATCCCGGCACTGGAACTGAAATTGTATCCCTGGAGCATGAGCACGCCCGCGAGCATCGCAAGCTTGGTCAGCCATGCCAGTACGAGCGTAGGCATATCCATGCCGCGAAAGCTTGGAATGATTTTCCGTGCGGGCCGCACCATGAAATCGGTTACCGCGATAAGAAACTGGGATAGTGGATTGCGGTACGGCGCGCGCAGCAGTTGCATGTAAAAACGCAGCAGCAGCGCCAGCGAAAAAAGGTTCAGCATTGTTTCCAGCAGGAAGACCAGCATCTGGCTCAGCATATGAATTTTCCCAGGCTATTTTGGCTACTCGGATATCTCTGGCGAACGACGATAATGCTCTTGCCAGGCAACCGTCATCTTTCCACCCCTTCAAGCATGCAGGCCCGGACTTATCCAGGGCCTTCTCAAGCCTTGCCGAATTCATCGGCCAATTCGCGGGAACGGCGTCGCGCCGCGTGGGCTGCACTGAGGATCGCATTTTTGACGCCTTCTCTCTCAAGCACTTTTATTGCCTGTTCGGTAGTGCCTCCTGGTGACGTAACCCGCGCCCGCAGTGTGGCGGCCTCTTCCTTGCTGCTGGCTGCGAGGGTCGATGCGCCCAGGAATGTCTGCAGGCTGAGCGATCTCGCCTGGGCTGGATCCAGCCCCAACTCCCGGGCGGCTTGCTGCACTGACTCGATGAAATAAAAGATATAAGCCGGTCCGCTGCCGGAAATCGCGGTTACCGCATCCAGCATCTCTTCGTTTTCGCACCAAAGCACGGAGCCCACCGCTCCCAGGATGGCCTCCGCAGCGCGCTTCCCTTCGGTGTCCACATCCGGCAGGGCATACAGGCCCGTCACGGCTGCGCGAACCAGAGCCGGGGTGTTGGGCATTGCGCGCACCAAGCGTTCGTAACCGCCCAGCCAGCGCGCAATATCCCTGGCGCGAATGCCGGCGGCGATGGAGACCACGAGCTGGCCGGAAAGCAGTGGTGCAAGCTCGCGCGCCACGGGCGCCAGTTGCTGCGGCTTTACCGCGAGCACGATCACGCCGGTATTGGCCGGGCCTCCAGCATCGAAGACCTTGCCACCGAGATCCGGTGCCGCCTCCACATCAAACTCGCGTTTTATCCTGCCGCGCTGGTCGGCATTCGTCTCCACCACGGCTATTTGCTCGCGGGAACAGCCTTGCTGCAGCAGACCGCCAATCAATGCGGCGGCCATATTGCCGCCACCAATGAAACGAATATTCATGATGATTTTATGATTTCGAACCCATGGCCTGTTAACACACGTTTTGCGCCCGCGATAATGGAGGATCTCCACCGGAACGAGGCACGAGCCGCACGGCAGAGCGGAAAGCGAGCGCTTCCTTAGGATGATATACCAAACCTTGAGGTTTTAACTGAACCAGATCACGAGGATTTATCCAAAGGTTTCTTAGAATTCGGCATGGACCCTGAGTCCGTAAACATTCACGGGGCCACGATCGGCATTGAAACCGGGATTGGAGATATGCTGATAGTCGGCCGTCACCCAAAGCGAACGCAGCACATTAACGCTATAGAAAATATCCACTACGTGCTCCGCACGAGCCTTGATGCGGCCATCACCGATAAATCCGTCGATGCCTCCCATATTGAGGTATTTGGCATGCTGGCTCGAAATCCAGCCTGCGGCAAATCCGGCTCCGAGCAAATCCTTGCTTCGTCTCCAGCGGGAACCGTTGGCCAGAGCACCAAATGCAATCGACCGGTCGGTCGAGGTATAGGAATACACTTCGGTTTTGCCATCGCTATACATTCCCCGGAGGAACACGCCCACATCATCCAATACCTCTTGTTCGAGATTGATCCCTATACCCATCTTGTCGTTCGGCTTGCGCGCCCAGCATAAATCCGGGGCGCCCGCATTGCCTGATTCATAATTGAAACCGGTGCAGGTTGTGGCGTTTTTATTGGGGTCGGATCGGAACGCGGCAATGGCATCGCTGAATTTACCCATGTTTTCATGATTCCGGTAAGCCAGCACCCGGACGGCCCCGGGACGGCCATGCCACCGATGGCGGCGCTCGACTTCGACCTGATGCCCGTAAAATTTGAATGCCCTCATGTCGAGCGGGAGCTGGTTGGGATCCTTGGAGGGGATGACGTGGGCGAAGCGCACTGTCCAGTCGTCATGAAAATATTCGGCTACGCCACCCCAGGTATATCCTCTTGCATCCGCGGCGAAATCGAAGGCCGCGTAGGTCATGAAGGCCATGTTCAAAAATTGCCTGCGCAGATCGCCGGAGTATGAATTCTTGTCGAAGAAATCGATCACACTGAAGTTGCCGAACCTGAGAACGAGGCGCCTGCTGTCCACCGTCGTTCCGAGCTGCATCGGATCGGAAGCGAGTTGTATGCGCTCTCCGCCAAATCCGAAAGTCTGTTTGAAAAACAACCGGGACTGGTAATAGATGGGAGTCTCGCTGCCGCCTTTTTGCAGCTCGAAGTTTTGTATCACGCCGCCCAGCCCTTTCAAGTTCGACAACGGCCGCATGGATATCATTTCCGGCGCAAAATAAATTTCTCCTCCCTGCCATGTCTTGAGTCCGAGATAGAGCGTGGCGGTTCCGGTGAAGCTTCTTTCGCTTCCCGGCAACAGGGAATTAGGACTTCCATTCAGGTTGGTATACAAAGCTGGAAAAGCACCCTTCCAGCTGGAAATGTAGGTGAACTGACCGTAGGCATTCCAGCGCTCATCCTTCAAATCATGCCATTCCTTTTTTGCCAGCATATTCATGATATCGAATTCATCTTCGCCGCGCGGATCCGGCTCCGTCACGCCGGCTTGCACCGGCGCAACGGAAAATAGCAGGCAGCAGACGAGAAATATCTTGAATAGTGGCACTGTCGCTCCTATGGAGCCTCCGAACAAATCCTCATAGGCGCGACGGCAGCTTTCCGGGATGGAATGCCCGAAAGAGCAGTCTCTTCCAGAGGAAGATGCGACCCCGTAACGGGCTGTTTGAGAGCGGTGCGGCTCGATATCCGATCGGCCGCCCGCGCATGCTTCTTGCTTATTATTTTAGGTTTCAGCCTATTTCTGGCAACGAGGGCAATAAAAGCTCGAACGCTGTCCCTGTCTGATCTGAATGATGGGCGTGCCGCACTTCCGGCAGGGTTGCCCGGTTCGCCCATATACCCAATACTGCTGCTGGAAGTAGCCGGGTTTGCCGTCACTGTCGACAAAATCGCGCAAACTGCTGCCCCCGGCCTCGATTGCGAGATTGAGGGTGTGCTTTATCGCTTCCGCCAGTTTCTTGTACCTGCTCAAGCCGATTCGATCGGCAGGGGAAAGAGGGTTGATGCCTGCGTGAAACAGAGCTTCGCTAGCGTAAATATTGCCCACTCCCGCCACGATATGGCTGTTCATCAGTACCTGTTTGATGCTGGCGCTGCGGCCTCGCGTTTTCTTATGGAGCACCGCGCCGTCAAACGCGGCATCCAGCGGCTCGGGACCAAGCTGGGCCAGCAATTTGTGATGCAGCGCATCGTCGCATGACCAGAGCATTGCTCCAAAACGACGCGGGTCACGCAGACGAAAAATAGTGCCATTGTCGAGAATCAGATCGATGTGGTCATGCTTCTGCGGCGCCACGGCAGCCAGCGCTGACGGCATTGCCGTCGAAGGGATCAACAGTCTCAGGCTTCCGGACATCCCGAGATGCAATATCACTGAGCCCTCGCCGCAATTCAGCAGCAGGTATTTTGCGCGGCGCGACACGGAATTGATTTTCAGGCCACGCAGGGTTTGCGCCATGTTCGGCGAGACCGGCCAGCGAAGATTCGGGTTGCGTATCGCGACATCGGCAATATGCCGTCCCTCCAGATGAGGCGCGATACCGCGGCGGATCACTTCGACTTCAGGGAGTTCAGGCACTGGATTGGAAAACGCAATCGTTACTCTTGGTGTGTTCGTATCTCTGCCGCCACGTGTTGCCACGATAGCGCACTACTCGTTTGCGTGGCAATAATAATACGGTTTTTTTCAAATACCGGGCTTTGGTAGGGCCGGACTATTGAAGGTGGTTGCAGCAGGGGACTTCAGGCATTGGATGCCAGTACCTAAAAAAACGAGGAGGAACTGATAAGGATGAGGAGCAGAGCATGACCCTAAGGAAGCGCTGAACAAATCATCATTTGATCGAAGATGGCACGAGCAGGCGGCACTCATTCATCATTTACATCGACGCGGGCAGGAAATGCCTGCTCTGCTCCTGTTTTTGGGCGGCATTTGCCCTGTTTTCCCGCGAATTTCATCGTTTCGCCTATTTCAGGACGCACCTTGGGCGTCGAGTGCAAACCGTCGCCGCTTGGCGATCAGCAGATTCGCCAATCCGAAGAGGGTATAAAGCTGTGCCGTGTTTTTGGCCAGTCCGCGATAGCGCACCTTCTTCATGCCGAAGAGGTTCTTGACGATGTGGAAGGGATGCTCGACCTTGGCCCGCACACTCGCCTTGATCTGCTCGATCTGCTCCTTCAGGCGGCCAATTGGAGTATCCGGCAACGTCTTGCGCTTGCCGGGGCGCATCGCTACTTCCCATTGAACTTCGGTATTCAGGTTCTCTTCCCGTTTCTCGACACCCTGATAGCCAGCGTCGCCAAAGACAACCTTCTCATTCCCATGCAACAGCGCATGGGCTTGGGTAACGTCATGGGTATTGGCTGGCGTGGTAACCAGCGTATGGGTAATGCCAGACTCGACATCGACGCCAATGTGGGCCTTCATGCCAAAGTGCCACTGGTTGCCTTTCCTGGCTTGGTGCATCTCTGGATCACGCCCGCCACTCTGGTTTTTGGTCGAGGACGGGGCTGCGATGATCGTCGCATCGACGACGGTGCCCTCCTTGAGAATCAACCCCTTCACGGCCAGCAAGGTATTGATGGCGGCAAAGATGCGCTCGGTCAGCTTGTTGTCTTCAAGCAGGCGACGGAACTTGAGCAGGGTGGTGGCATCCGGTGCCGACTCACGCAACAGGTCAATCCCGACAAAGGACCGGAGAGCCTGACTGTCGTAAATGGCATCTTCAATGCCTTCATCCGAAAGACCAAAGCATTGCTGGGCGATGTACATGCGCAGCATGCGTTCCACGCCAATCGGTGGACGACCACGGCCTGTGCCCTTGGGGTAGAATGGCTCAATCTCGGCCACCAGTGCCAACCACGGTGTCACAGCATTGATCTCGCCCAGAAATCGGTCGCGTCGCGTCACCTTCTTCTTCGCCGCGTATTCCAGGTCAGAAAAACTCCCTTGCATCGCCAAGTGCCTATCTGTTTTCAATGCACCAATTCTCGCATGTCATCCACTGCCTCCGTTCGTCAAAATGCATTAAATCAGCGTTTCCCTAATTATCGAATTTGAAAGCAAGACCCGGAGTGCGGCGGGCTTGGGGCATTGGTAAATTGACAACCGTTACCAATATGCAACTGGAGGCAATCGTGAATTCGAATAAATCAGTGAAAAAAGCGCCGCTTGCCGACGCCACGCTCAACGACCCGCGCTGGACGGCTGTCAAGGCGCGCAGCATCGAAGCGGACGGCAAGTTTTATTACGGTGTACAGACCACTGGCGTTTACTGCCGCCCTTCCTGCGCCGCCCGTCCAGCACGGCCGGAGAATATCCGTTTTTACGGAACGCGCGAAGAAGCCGAGCAGGCCGGTTTCAGACCCTGCAAACGCTGCCAGCCGCACCGGCCCGTGTTGGCTGAGCAATATGCAATCAGGGTCACCCAGGCCTGCCGCATCATCGAGGGAACGGGGAATACCCCGACCCTCGACGTCCTTGCCAGGCAAGTGGGCATGAGCACTTATCACTTCCATCGCGTGTTCAAACAGGTGACCGGGTTGACGCCGAGACAGTATGCCGCCGCACAACGCGAGAAAAAGATACGTGATGAACTGGGACGCGGCAGTTCGGTGACGAATGCTATTTTCGACGCCGGATACAGTTCCAATAGCCGTTTCTATGAAAAGTCGAACAAGGTCCTGGGTATGACACCCACCCGCTATCGTGCTGGCGGCGCCGACACGAAAATCCGCTTTGCCATCGGGGAATGCTCTCTGGGGTCGATCCTGGTTGCACAAAGCGAGCGTGGCATTTGTGCGATTCTTCTGGGAGATGATGCGGAAAAGCTGGTGCGCGACCTGCAGGACAGTTTTTCCTGTGCCAACCTGATCGGCGGGGATGCGGATTTTGAACAACTGGTGGCGCAGGTAGTCGGCTTTGTCGAGGAACCGAGGCTTGGCCTGGATCTGCCGCTCGATGTACGGGGCACCTCGTTCCAGCAGCGGGTGTGGCAGGCGCTGCGCGAAATTCCCGTGGGGCAGAGAGTCAGTTACACCGATATTGCAAAACGCATCGGCTCGCCCCGGGCAGTGCGGGCAGTGGCGCAGGCCTGTGCGACCAATCGGCTCGCGGTGGCCATTCCCTGTCATCGGGTGGTACGCAACGATGGCGCCTTGGCTGGCTATCGTTGGGGCGTGGAGCGCAAGCGTTCTCTTCTGGAAAAGGAAGCAGGCGAGGAGGTGCGAGCATGAATACCCTGGTGCCGAAAGCATGGGAAACCATGCTGAACAAGGAGTTTGCCTGCCGCGTGCATGAGCTTGACTGGGAAGGGATAGGGAATGACCTGGATGCGCAAGGGTCCGCGGTTATCGAAAATCTCATCACACCGGCGGAGTGCGATGCGCTGGCCGCTCTTTATTCGAAGGATGAGATTTTTCGCAGCCGTGTCGTGATGGCCCGGCACGGTTTCGGACGGGGAGAGTACAAATATTTCCGTTATCCGCTTCCCGAGATCATTTCGGATTTGCGCAATGCGGTCTATTCATGCCTGGTTCCAACCGCCAATCGCTGGAATGAGGCGATGGGCATGGATGTGCGCTACCCGGCGAAACATGCCGACTTTATCGGGCGCTGCCATGAAGCCGGCCAGTTTCGTCCGACCCCGCTGCTGTTGCGTTACGAATCGGGAGATTACAATTGCCTGCACCAGGATCTGTATGGGGAACATGTATTCCCGCTTCAGCTCACCATTTTGTTATCCGAGCCAGGACGTGATTTTACAGGCGGCGAGTTCGTGCTGACCGAGCAACGGCCGCGCATGCAGTCCCGTCCGGAGGTGGTTCCACTCGGGCAGGGTGATGCTGTCGTATTTGCCGTGCATCATCGGCCGGTCCAGGGCGCACGCGGAGTCTACCGGGCCAATCTGCGCCATGGGGTCAGTCGCCTGCGCTCAGGCCATCGCCACACCGCGGGGATCATTTTTCATGATGCGGCCTGATGACGATGAACAAATGATGTTGCCCCTGTTTCCAGATGCGGATACTGAGCGCCTCCCCGAGAGGGAAGAATTGTGTCCCGGCGCGGTTCTGCTGCGCGGCTTCGCGCTGGCGCGCGAAACCGGGATTCTTGATGCGCTGCATGTTATTACAGCAGAGGCTCCGTTTCGCCACATGATCACGCCGGGCGGCTTTTGCATGTCGGTAGCGATGACCAATTGCGGGTCCTACGGCTGGGTATCCGATCTTACGGGTTACCGCTATGATGCGATAGACCCGGAAAGCGGGAAGCCCTGGCCGTCCATGCCTGCGGTTTTCCTGAAACTGGCGCACGAGGCCGCGGCAAGCGCCGGCTTTGAAAATTACGTGCCTGACGCCTGCCTTGTCAATCGCTACGAGCCCGGGGCGCGGCTATCCCTGCATCAGGACAGGAACGAGCGTGATTTCAGTTCGCCCATCGTTTCGGTCTCGCTGGGAATTCCGGCGGCTTTCCTATGGAGTGGTTTACGACGCAAGGATAGGCCTGTGCGAATCCCGTTGATGCATGGCGACGTAATGGTGTGGGGCGGACCGGCAAGGCTACGCTATCATGGCGTGCTGCCGGTCAAGGAGAGCAGCCATTCTTTTGCCGGCAGACATCGGATCAATCTGACCTTTCGCAGGGCTGCTTCGAGCCGCCAAGGCTGATAGGTCGCCAATGGCTGATCCCGAGTGACCGCAAAATCCGGGTACAGGCTCATCCGCGGGATTCACGAATGGTTGTCCCGAGACGTGAGCGGTTCCATATTGCCTTAAGATATGCCTGCTTCTCACATCTGCCCATGTTGCAACCTCATCGGTCCGGTTGCCAGCAATCCGAGGTAACGTATCTCCTTAACCTACTTCTTTGCCACTCTTTCGGTTGCTTTTTTATTGAGGGTTGCTTTTTTATTGAGGCAATTCGTGAGGCAATTTGGTCCTTGTAATTTGCCGCCTTTGATCTATGAATAAACTTCAGGCTGACAGGTTATTCGCTTACACGCCTGCGGCAGCGGACCAGGGTTGCGCTCGATGTCCCGCATTCGGTCGCGAGTGCGCTGGCATGAGCTGGTGTGCGTCAGGAAGGGGCAACGATGAAAGGCAGGTGCAGGAGTGCAGGGATACGGGTTATATGGCGATCTATCTTTTCAAGCACGTTTATTTTCCAATGCATCCGTCCCGCTTTTCGGAATAGGGCATTGACAGAAGGAGCAGACAATGGGCTGGGCACCGAATTGGGTTGGGGTCAGCGGTGGTGTGACAGCACCATCCACTTCCATTACCTCGATAGCGAGGTATCCGCAGCATCTCGATATCTTTTGCGTGGGCACGGATCACGGAATCTACAGTGCGTGGTGGGATATTGCCACGGGATGGGCGAATTGGTTTCAGGTTCGGGGCGGTATCGCAGCACCAGGAACGACGATCACCGTGGTTGCCCGCAATCCGGATCACCTCGATCTTTTCGTCGTGGGCACGGATCACAAAATCTACAGTATCTGGTGGGACGCCAACGGGGGCTGGGCCAATGGGTGGTTCCGCGTCTCCAACCTAACCGCGGCGCCCGGCACTTCCGTTGCGGCCATTGCCCGAAACCCCAACCATCTGGACCTGTTCGTGGTCGGCTCGGACATGAAAATCTACAGCATCTGGTGGGATGCCAACGGGGGTTGGGCAGCGAACTGGTTTGTCGTCAGTGGCGGTGTCGCGGCAGGCGGCACGTCGATCACGGCCGTGACCCGCAACCCCAACCACATAGACCTGTTTGCGGTTGGGTCGGACCACGGCATCTACAGCACTTGGTGGGACGCCAACGGGGGCTGGGCGAACTGGTTTCAGGTGGCTGGCGGGGTCGCCGCTGCGAACAGCTCGGTTGCGGCCATCGCACGCTATCCGACCCACCTGGATCTGTTCGTCGTTGGCACGGACCATAGAATCTACAGCATCTGGTGGGATGCCAACGGGGGCTGGGCAGCGAACTGGTTCGTTGTCAGCGGCGGCGTGGCCGCGCCCGATACCTCCATCAGCGTCGTCTCGCGCTATCCCGATCACCTCGATGTCTTCGCCGTAGGCACGAACCACGGCGTATTCAGTGTCTGGTGGGACGCCGGCACCGGTTGGGGCTCCTGGTTCCAGATTGCCGGAGGCGTCGTCGCGCCACAGACTTCGATCAATGCGCTGAGCCGCTATCCCGACATACTCGACGTCTTTGTCGTTGGAACCGATTATCATGTCGATACGATCTGGTGGCTCGACCAGATCTATTTCTTCATGCAGCAGCAACAGCAGTCGAACTGGTGCTGGGCAGCGACAGGGACCAGTGTCGGCCTGTTCTATCAACCAGGAAGCGGCTGGACGCAGTGCGCGGTGGCCAATGGCGAACTCGGCCGAAACGACTGTTGCGGCGCGGGCGCATCCGGCCCCTGCAACGTCTACGGCTATCTCGACCAGGCGCTCACGGTGGTGGGTCACTTCGACCACTGGGTGGGCGGCATAGCCACCACCGCCCAGATCGAGAACGAGGTGACCTTCGCCCGTCCCCTGGGGATTCGCGTGGCCTGGTCGGGCGGCGGCGCCCACTTCCTCGTCATAAAGGGACAATACAGCGCGGGGGGTATCGACTACGTTTCCGTTGATGACCCGATCTACGGCCGCTCGGACGTCAATTACGCCACCCTCCAGACCGCCTACAAGGGATCGGGCACGTGGACCCACACTTACTACACTAAATACTGAGGAGCTTCTGATGGCCCTTATTACTCCAACCCCTCCAAAGCAGGCCGTGGACGCCGTGCATTCCACTTTCCTCGAATTGAACAGGAACCGTGCCTTCAGATCTCCGGCCTTGCGTGGTGCAACCGGGACTTTACAGCTCACCGAGCCCCATCAGGTATTCACGCTGGGGCTCACCGACCTGGCGGCGGGAAAAGGGCTCGATGCAGCCAGGCCAACCGGGTGGCGCTATCTCGTGCAGGAAGGTGACAAGGTTCTTGCCTCCGCCGAATCGGTTGCCATGGGTGCCGCAAACGAACACGTATTCTCAGCCTTCAACGAAGGCGGTTTTGTCGCATCGAGCGCGAGTGCGATCCGCGCAGTGAGGGAGGCTCCAGAGGTGGAGCAAGGTGGTTTCGAGCTGCGGCTTCTCAACGTCCCCGGACTATATGTTCTGGCCCTCTGGCTGCATGGCGCCCCGGGGAAAGGCGATCTCCTGGTGCCGCTGGCGCCCTCTCCAGTGGAAACTCCAGCAGGCAGGCCGGTTCCTGCCGCCGTACTGCTCAAGGAGCTTGCCGACAAGGCCCAGGCGCCTATCGCGGCCGCCGACCGGACTGGCGGGTAGGGCCGCTGAGCAATGCGCTCATGTTGAAGGCGAGCGCAAACCTCAAGACGCCGCCACGAATCCCGCAAGGGGTTGTGCGCAGGTTGATCCCGGTCTCGGCGATGAATCGCCGGAAGGCATGGCGGAGAGGATACAGTCCCCTCCGCTTTCAAAGCTGTTCATTTCTCAGTCTCCATCACAGGCGCACCCTCCAGTCGTCGCCGCGCACACGACGGTTGAGGCAGCGTGCCAGAAAAGACATATCGCCTTTGAAGCCAGGAGGATGGCCGTCGAAGTAACCGCCCCAATCTTTGAGAAACCGCCTTGTGTAATCGCTGATGCGGGGAAGCGACGCTCGTTTACTTATGGCTGTTCTTTTCGAGGTCATTACGTACTACGATTTCTAGACAATATCGTTATTGCAAGACATAATGATCGTATTGATCATGAAGGTTAATGAAAATCAATGATAACGGAAGTCAATGCCGTAAATTTTCGCCAGAACCTGGGAGAAATGCTCAACCAGGTCCAATATCGCAATGACAGTATCATCATTAACAAGGACGGCAAACCTGTAGCCGTTCTGGTGGATGCGGAACTGTTTGCCCGTATCCGCCGGATGCACGACCGCTTCGACGCGCTCAGCAACCGTTTGGCCCAGGGATATACAGGCGTTCCCGAGGAGGAAGGCCTGGCGGAGATTGATGCCTTGCTGGCCGAGGAACGGAAGAATCGCTAGCGCCAGCATGCGGGTGGTACTCGACACCAATGTGCTCGTATCAGGGTTGGCCTACCCAGGCAGCGTGCCTGGCAGAATCGTAGGTGCCTGGCGGCTTGGAAGCCTGGATGTTGTACTGTCGCGTCACATTCTGGATGAGATGGCGCGGATTCTCCCGCGTCTGTCCAGAGTGAAACTCAGTGCTGCTGAGATTAGAGACCTGGTAGACAGTTTCATGTTCCTGGCAGATGTAATAGAACCGGGTAACGAACCGGACCCCAACTTGCGCGACCCTGCGGATCAGCCAGTGTTGGCCACATTAACAACCGCCCAAGCACGCTATCTCATAACAGGCGGCAGGGATCTGCTGGCTTTGGCTGATCGGTATCCGATCGTATCACCGGCGGAATTCTGGAAAAAATACGGCGGTTGACATGCCTTATGCTCATGTCCTGTCACAGGCTGGGCAGGGCGAGGTGCGAAGATAACGGGAGAACACCGGATTGCCGGTGTCCCAGGCCAGGAAGCTGGCGGAATGCGGCACGACGTCACGTATACAACATTCATCCCGGCAAAGCGAAGCGGTCTTAATTTCTCGTTCTCTTGCGCCAGATAATGACTCCGGTCATGACGAAAACCAGGGGAAGCACGAGCAGGAAACCCGCGCTGATCAAGCCGAGCACTGTTTTGTTCAGGTTCAGGCTGCTATCGAGCGTGGCGCGAGGCTGGATGGCAATCAGATTTTCATCGCCGGCCAGCCAGTTCATGAGGTTGATCCCCAGATCCAGGTTTTTCCCCTGGCCAAGGTAGTCGTTGGCGAGAAAATAACCCGTGCCGACCACGGCAATGCGCTGCTCCCGTTCCTGCAGATTCCGGCTCAGGGTAACAGCGATACTGACGGGGCCCGCCACATCATACATCTTGTCGAAAGTCATTTTACCATCGAGCGCTCCGGCTTCAACCCAGCCTTCGTCCGCTACATCCACCAGCGACAGGCTTTGCCATTCGTCATTGTCATTGACAGTGATCTGGCGGGCAAAGGGAAATACCGTGGTATATTCGAAATCAACGGCGACCCGGTGCTGTCCATAATTTGCGCCTATGGCGAAGGTAATGGGCAGATTCAGCTGACGCGCCTGTGGATCGATCACCACTCCTGGCGTGAGGGTCAATGCCAATTTTTCCGCCAATGGCTGCAGGCCATGCAGAGGCTCCGAGTCGATCAACCACAGAAGATTTCCGCCGCGCGCAATATAGGCGAGAAGTTTCGCCACTTCCTCTTTCTGCAACCCGATCTGCGGGGAAGAAATAACGAGTACATCGGTTTCCGCCGGGACTTCCCAATCGACGGAAAGGTTGAGGTTCCCGACCTTGAAGCCCTTGCTTGCCAATTGTGCGCCAAAGCTGCCCAGGTCGCGGCCGGCTGCACCATCGAATTTACGTTCTCCATGCCCGGCAAGCGCTGCCACAATTTTTTTTCTTGGCCGGACCAACTGCAACAAGACATTGGTAAACGCCTGCTCGTTAACCGATGCGAGGCGTTCAAGCCTGCCATCGAAGGCGACTATCATCTCTCCGTTTGCCTGTATTCCCGCTTGCTGGGCCTGCTGGGGTTGCTCGGTGGGATCGATGAACGTGACAGTTATGTCGGACTTCGCCCGCTGGTAAAGCGACAGGAATTCGCCGATGATCTTGCGAATATTTCCCAATTGCGCATCATTAGCGGTTGCATACACGGTAACGGCCAGCGGTCCGTTCAATTCCTTCAGCACCGCCAGGCTGGCCTGGCTCAAGCTGTTGCGTGCGTTCTGGCTGACATCCCACTGGATACGGTTTTCCTGCGCCAGGTACCCCAGCAGCAATGCAAGCGATATCAACGCCACCACGAACAAACTGTGCCTTGCCTGCCATCGTCCATGGCGTTTTTTATCGGTGGTGATCATTGTCTGCCTGGTTCAACTGCCGATCCGCTCTCCATGCAGGCGATGTATCGCCAGCACCAGAAAGACGAGCACGAAAAGCATGAAATAGGCAAGATCGAACGTATCGATAATGCCGCTATTGAAACCTTGATAATGCGAAAGCGGGGAGACGTGGCCTATTGAATTCGCCGGCCCGTCTTCCGCGGCCATATCCACGACCCATAGTCCCAGCAGGATGCCCAGGGCAGCGGCTCCTGCAATAGCGGGGTGTGTGCCGAGGGTTGAAATATATAGCCCGAATGAAGCGAAGCAGGCACAGACAAGGAGAAGTCCCGCAATATTGCTCAGCAACAGGCCGAGATCGAGCACCCCTCCGGCAAGCAGCGAAACCGACATGAGCGCGACCAGGGCAACCACCAGGGAAAGGAGCATGAGAAGGCTGAGAAATTTGCCCAGGACGATCTCTGCCATGGAAACCGGGGCTGACAGTAAAAAAGTGAGCGTATGGTTGCGCCGCTCTTCCGCGATAAGGCGCGCCGCAAAAAATGGTGTGATCATGAGCAGAACCGCCGCCGCCATGGCGAATACCGGCATGATGATGGCTTCGGTTACTCCCGGGGGATTGGCGATTTTCACCAGTTGGGGCTGAATTTCCAGAAAAGCATTGAGATGCGCCAGAAAAGTCCAGGCCAGTATCACCTGAACCAGCGCTAGCACCATCCAGGCGAACGGCGAACCGAGCAGGATTTTCAGTTCCTTATGGGCAATGGTTAAAATCATGGCTGCGGGTAACGTGAATAATCGAGAGAAGAAGCAGCGGCTTCATGAATCAAGCGAGGAGTCACTGCGTAGCGGTTGAGGCGGTTCATCGAAGCGTTCAGCGAGGTGATCGGACACTTCCCGGTCCTGCGTGAAACGAACAAAAAGCTCCTCCAGGCTTTCCCCTTTCTGTTTCAGGCGTTCGATCGTCTCGCTGAAAACGATGTGTCCCTCATGCATGATCTGGATGCGATCGCACATGGTTTCAGCCTCATGCAGGATGTGGGTGGAAAGAATGACGGCTTGCTCCGCTCCCAGATCACGTATGAGGCTGCGTATCTCCCGGATCTGGTTAGGATCGAGGCCGGACGTCGGCTCATCGAGTATGACGACGTCAGGCTCATGAATGATTGCCTGAGCGATTCCAACGCGCTGCTGATAGCCTTTGGAAAGCGTGCCCAGCAGCTTGTTCCCGAGGCTGGACAGACCGCATCGCTGCTTGATCCGGTGCAAAGCGGAAGCGATATCCTTTGGAGCGACTCGATGCAGGTGTGCCGCGAACCGAAGATATTCGTCTATGGTCAATTCCCGGTAAAGGGGCGGGATCTCGGGCAGATATCCAAGATGTGCCTTGGCATCCCGCGGCCTATCAAGCAGATCTTCCCCGCAAACTTCAACCCTGCCGCAGCTCGGGGCAAGGTTTCCCGTCAACATCCGCATGAGAGTGGTCTTGCCGGCCCCGTTGGGGCCGAGAAATCCCAATACTTCCCCATGCCTCAGCTCCAGGCTGATGTCTTGCACAACCATCTTCCCGCCGAATTGGCGGGACAGGCGATGTGCAGAGAGGGCAGGCGGATGTTGTCCGGGACTGATCACGGGAGCGCTCCTCCCCGCATCGACTTCCTCCTGCGCCAATTTACGGACGAGGGTTTCATGCCATTTCCAAGATGCTGCCGGTGTTGCCATGGATAGCGAATTATTTCGCACATCGAATTCATTGTACCGCCAAAAACCCTTTTGAAGACTCTGCGGGAGCGCAATGCGCACTTGTGATAAGCGTAAAATATACCTAATATGGCGGCTTATCGTAGGTCAGCCCGCCTCTTTATTTCCTTGATAGCATTATTTTTCGAACCCTGTGTGGATTTTCCATGAATCTTAAAATTCCTGGCGCTCTGTTGCTGCTTTTTCTCGGTGCCTGCGCGCAGATTCCGACAAAGACAAATGTCGAGACGCGCAAACCGGATGAACAGAGCGACGCTCAAAAATCAAAAATACCGAATCAGGAATTGACCTCGCCGATGCTGTTCGATTTCCTGCTGGCGGAAACTGCCTTGCAGCGCGGTGATCAGGATATCGCAATCCGCACTTACCTGAAACTGGCACGAATTACCCGCGACCCGCGCGTTGCGCAACGCGCAACGGAAATTGCTCTTCAATCGCGCCAGGCGGCGCCAGCCCTGGAAGCAGCAAAGATCTGGATAGGACTGGATCCGGATTCCATTCCTGGGCGCCAGACTGTGGCGGCCTTGCTGGTGAATGCGGGGAAGCTGGAAGAGGCCAGACCTCATCTCGAAAAGTTGCTTGCCGGGGAAGGAGGCAGTGTCGGCGAAGCGTTCATGCAATTGAACAGCTTGCTGGTGCGCAGCACCAACAAAAATGCGACATTCGAACTTGTCACGCAATTGGCGGAGCCCTATTCCAATCTGCCGGAAGCCCATTTCGCCGTATCCCAGGCGGCATGGTTTGCAGATCAATTCGACGTCGCCCTGGCCGAGATGAAGCAGGCCCTGGCGCTTCGCCCGGATTGGGAAATCGCCGCGATATATCAGGGCCGGATATTGGCGCGCACCTCCGAAGCCAGCGCGCTGGCATTTTATGAGGATTATCTCAAGCGTTATCCCAAAGCCAACGATACACGCATCACGTATGCACGCTTGCTGCTTGCGGAAAGAAATTACACCAAGGCGCGCGAGCAGTTCCAGAGATTGCTTGCGGAGAATCCAGGGAATGCCGACGTGGCCGTCGCGGTGGGATTGCTGTCGATGGAATTGCGGGACTACGAGGTTGCCGAGTCCAATTTTAAAAAAGCGCTGGAGCTGGATTACAGGGATCCGGGGATGGTGCGATTTTATCTAGGCGGCGTTTATGAGAAAACCAACGATATCGATACAGCCATGGAATCGTATCGGTTGGTGACCAGTGGAGCGCAATACATTCCCGCGCAGATAAAATATGCCATTCTCTTAAGCAGGAAAGGCAAGACGGAGGAAGCGGTCCACTATCTGCAGCATCTGCCTGCGGCAAATGAGCAGCAGCAGGCCCAGTTGATCATCGCCGAAGCGCAGTTGCTGCGCGAGGCCAAGGCCTACCAGAAATCCTATCAGTTGCTTAGCAAGGGTCTCGAAAAATTACCGGATTATCCCGATTTGCTCTATGATCGCGCCCTGGCCGCGGAACGAATCGGCAAGACGGAGTCGATGGAGCGGGATTTGCGCAAGCTGATCGAGTTGAAGCCTGATCACGCACATGCTTATAACGCGCTGGGTTACGGCCTTGCCGAACATACCAACCGCCTGAAGGAGGCGCTGGAGCTTATCGAAAAGGCGATCAGGCTTTCCCCGAATGATCCCTACATCATGGATAGCCTGGGATGGGTGCATTACCGCCTGGGTAACTTCAACCAGGGCCTGAGCTATCTCAGACAGGCATTCAGCATGAATCCTGATCCGGAAATTGCAGCCCATCTGGGAGAAGTGCTATGGATGCAGGGAGTAACGGATGAGGCGAAGGAAATCTGGCAGGCAGCACTCAAGGATCATCCGGGGAATGAAGCGCTGCTGAGCACCATGAAGCGATTCATCAAGTAGGCGTGGCGCAGCACACGCAGAGGCAGCATGTCTGGCCGGCTGGCATAAAATGGCTGCGATACGAAGCGCTTCTGCGCCTCTGTCACGAAAACCGGTGGATACTTCGAAGGCGCTATCTCGTCATTTTATGCATTCTGCCTTTTTTCGGCTGTGCCTCTCTTGTGCCGCAAAATGCCAGCGTGCATACCATAGCCGCCGAACCGGGGGGAGGCCTTAGCTCGGAAGCACTACCGAGCTTCGGGCTGAGCGGGAGAATTGCGGTCAAAGGGAGCAAGGAAAGTTTCTCCGGGGGAGTCCAGTGGCATCATGCGGAAGGCCGCGACGACATTCTGCTGCTTTCGCCGCTAGGGCAGGCGCTGGCCCAGCTCGAGCGCACTACCGAAGGCGTGTACCTGACGACTGCCGAGCGGGAAAATTATTATGCATCCGACGTGGAAAGCCTGACCGAACAGGTTCTGGGATGGCGTCTGCCGATCATGGGGCTGCAGTACTGGGTGCAGGGCAAAAATTCGCCGTTGACTTCTTCCGCCATCGATCTCGACGATGAGGGCCGCGTGGCAGCAATCAGGCAGGACGGGTGGGAGATCGTTTATTCGAGCTATTTCCCTGCGGAACCGGCTCTAGCTGCAACCCCGCAGGGCGCGCGCGTCAGGCTGTTGCAACTAAAGCGTAGCGGGTTGCAGATAAGGCTCGTAGTGGATAGATGGGATTCGGTCGATACTGATGGGATGCTTGATTGACAACTCAGCTTGCATGCGTTGCCCCTGCGAAACTCAACCTCTTTCTGCATGTTGTGGGACGCAGGGCGGACGGCTATCACCTGCTGCAAACGGTTTTCCGTTTCATCGATTTTTCGGACCGGCTTCATTTTTCTCTACGCGACGACGGTAATATCAAATTGCGCTCGCTGTTGCCCGGCGTGCCCGAGGAAACAGACTTGTGCGTTCGTGCAGCAAGATTATTGCAGCAGAAAAGCGGTGTCGATCTGGGTGTGGAAATTGCATTGGAAAAGCGCATTCCCATGGGCGGCGGCCTGGGCGGCGGCAGTTCCGATGCGGCTACCACGCTGCTGGCGTTGAACCGCTTATGGGGGATTGGCTGGAAAAGAGACCAGTTATTGAAACTTGGACCCGAGCTCGGCGCAGATGTGCCGGTGTTCATTTTCGGTGAAAGCGCCTTTGCCGAAGGCATAGGCGAAGAACTATCGCCTATTGCCTTGCCAGCCGCCTGGTATCTGGTCCTTATACCGCCCGTAAGCGTTTCCACGGCACAGGTTTTTACCAGTAAGGAATTGACACGAAACACGATTCCTATCAAAATACCGCCCTTTTCCGTCGAGCATGGCCATAATGACCTGGAGCTCGTGGTATGCCGGAGATATCCGGAGGTGGCAAGTTATCTGGAATGGCTCAGGCGGCTCGATAATTGCCGGAAGGCAGCGATGACGGGCTCCGGTGCTTGCGTTTTTGCGGAATTCGCCACAGAATCGGAAGCGCGGGCAGCATTGGTCCGGCTTCCGGCCGGCATGGAAGGGTTTGTAGCGCAAGGGCTGGATCGTCATCCCATGCATGATTTCGTTGAACAGTAAATTTGGGGAGTCGCCAAGCGGTAAGGCACCGGATTTTGATTCCGGCATTCGTAGGTTCGATCCCTACCTCCCCAGCCAGTTTTTAGCCGGAACGCCTCCAGCACTCGATTGCGGCCGGATTGACAAGGCAGAGGCCTGGTAAGGCGGGAGCAGGTCGCGGCAAAGTTGGCCGGAGGGTCCAGCCCGGTCCGTGATCCGAGGAACAGCCGCCATTGTATGTGTCATCATGAATAACACTGCCAGAGAGCAGTCCCGGTTTTTCAGCGGCAACTCTCCGGCGAACCACAGTCACCATGGCCTACGATAGCTTGATGGTTTTTACCGGCAACGCCAACCCCAGGCTTGCCCAGGATGTCGTAAGGCACTTGAGTATCAGTATCGGAAGGGCGGTCGTAGGCCGTTTCAGCGATGGCGAAGTGATGGTGGAGATCCTTGAGAATGTCAGGGGAAAGGACGTGTTTGTCCTGCAATCCACCTCCATGCCGACGAACGATAACCTGATGGAGTTGCTGGTGCTGGTGGATGCGCTCAAGCGAGCTTCCGCCGGGCGAATCACGGCTGCGATGCCTTACTTCGGCTATGCCCGCCAGGACAGAAGACCGCGCTCGGCGCGTGTGCCGATCACGGCAAAGCTGGTCGCAAATATGCTGGCTATCGTCGGGGTAGACCGTTTGCTGACCATGGATCTGCATTCAGACCAGATCCAGGGTTTTTTCGACATCCCCGTGGACAACATCTATAGCATGCCCATCCTCCTGGGTCATCTATGGAAAAATGATTACCAGAAGCTCGTGGTCGTCTCACCGGACGTGGGAGGCGTGGTCCGGGCGCGGCAGATGGCGAAGCGGCTGGAATGTGACCTGGCGATCATAGACAAGCGCCGCCCCAAGGCCAATGTGGCAAAGGTGATGAACATCATCGGCGAGGTGGAGGGACGCACTTGCGTTATCATGGATGACATGGTGGATACCGCCAATACGTTGTGTGAAGCAGCCCGTGCCTTGAAAGAGCAGGGAGCGGCGAGTGTCATGGCTTATTGCACCCATCCCGTGCTATCCGGCAAGGCGGTGGAGCGTATCGCGGATTCCGCGCTGGACAAGCTGGTGGTTACCGACACCATTCCTCTCAGGGAAAACGCCAAGGCCTGCGCTCGCATTCATCAGGTGAGTGTTGCAAGCCTTCTCGCGGAAACGATGTTGAGAATCAGCAACGAGGATTCGGTGAGCTCCTTGTTCATGGAATAAGGAAAAGCGAATCTCAAGCGGGAAGCGGCGGCAACAGGCGATACCCTGATGGGGTGGGCAGGCGCAACGGCCAGGCCATTCCATGGCGGTTTTTGCCTCATCACTACAGATAGTGCAGGCATCATGGACAGAAAATTTTTTTAACCGGGCATCTGGTCGCGGAGCCCAAACTTTGGAGTAAATAATGCAAATCGAAATCAGCGCCAAAAAGCGCACGTTGCAGGGCAAGGGTGCGAGCCGCCGCCTGCGTGGTTCAGGCACTGTGCCGGGAATCATCTATGGCGGAGAAGGACCAGCGCAGCCTATCGAGCTGGACCATAACAACCTGTACCATAAGCTCAAGCTGGAAGCCTTTCATGCCTCCATCCTTTCGATGGATGTGGAGGGCCAGAAGGAACCCGTTTTGCTGCGCGATGTGCAAATGCATCCGTTCAAGCTGCAAGTGCTGCATATCGACTTTCAGCGGGTTGACCGGAGGAAGAAAATACACATGAAGGTGCCGCTGCATTTCATCAATGCGGACGTTGCGCCAGGAGTGAAGCTTTCGGGCGGTATCGTCAGCCATGTGTTGACCGAGCTGGATGTTTCCTGCCTGCCCAAGGATCTGCCGGAGTTCATTTCTGTGGACCTGGTCGATCTTGCCGCCGGGAATACGATTCACTTGAGCAATTTGCAGCTCCCCCCTGGCGTGGAGATTCCATTCCTTGCCAAGGGTGACGATTTGCCTGTGGCAACGATCATCATACCCAGAGCAGTGGCTGCCGAAGAAGCCGCCGCCGTGGCTGCCGCGGAGGTTCCTACCACTGTGCAGAAGAAGGAAGGAACAGCGAAGGAAGGCGAAAAGAAAGACGCCGGAAAGAAAAAATAATCTTGCGTTTTCAACTGGCCCGCCGGGTAATGTCAACTCCGGTGGGCTCTTCTTTTTTGCGGCGTCTCTTCTTTTCATTATTCGATGAAGCTTATCGTAGGTCTCGGCAATCCAGGCAGGCAATATGAGGCGACGCGCCATAATGCCGGCGCGTGGTGGATTGCCCGGCTTGCCGATGAATTGGGCGTCACCTTGAGAGCGGAAGCGCGATTTCACGGATTGTGCGCACGTATCGGTCAGGGTGAGGCGGAGTTTTGGCTGCTCAGTCCGCAGACCTACATGAATGCCAGCGGAAGATCCGTAGGCGCGTTGTGCCAGTTTTACAAGATTCCGCCCGAGCAGGTTCTTGTGATCCATGATGAACTGGATTTGCCGCCAGGCAGCACCAAGCTAAAGTTGGATGGCGGGTTGGGCGGCCATAACGGATTGAAGGATATCGCCGCCCGGCTAGGCACAAAAAATTTCTGGCGCCTGCGTATCGGCATCGGGCATCCCGGCGATAAAAATGCCGTGGTCAACTACGTATTGCAGCCTCCGCGCAAGGAAGAAGCCCTGTTGATCGATGAAGCCATGCAGCGAAGCCTGGAAGTCTGGCCTCTGATTGCGAAGGGCAATTGCGAGGCGGCGATGCTGAAACTGCATACCAAAACTACAGCGGACTGAACCGATCTCGCATCGATCGAGCTATTGGTCTGGCGAGAAAATTGTATGATCGTCATACCTGCGCAAGCAGGTATCCAGCAAGGCCGACCTACAGCTACTTGTGCGGGACAGGTATAGTCCTGTTTTCCTTATGTCCAGTCCGCTTGCTACTTTCGAAGGATAACCATGAGCCTTAAATGCGGTATTGTCGGCCTGCCCAATGTCGGCAAATCCACGCTTTTCAATGCCCTGACCAAGGCTGGCATCGCAGCCGAAAATTATCCCTTCTGCACCATCGAGCCCAATATCGGCATAGTGGAAGTGCCGGACCAGCGCTTGTTGCGCCTGAGCGAGATCGTGAAGCCGCAAAAAGTCCAGGCGGCAACCGTTGAGTTTGTCGATATCGCCGGGCTGGTCGCCGGGGCTTCGAAGGGCGAGGGGCTGGGCAACAAATTCCTTGCCACCATTCGCGAAACCGATGGCATCGTCAATATGGTCCGCTGCTTCGCCGATGACAACGTGGTGCACGTCAGCGGCAAGGTGAATCCGGTTTCCGATATCGAAACCATACAGATAGAGCTGGCGCTTGCTGACCTGGCGACAGTGGAGAAGGCGATTCATCGGGAAACCAAGCTGGCGAGATCAGGGGACAAGGAGGCGGCCAAGCTTGTCGCGCTGCTGGAAAATGTCCGCGCCTGGCTCGATCAGGGCAAGCCTGTCAGGAGCATGGGGTTGGACAGGGAACAGCAGCAATTGCTGAAACCGCTATGCCTGCTGACTGCCAAGCCGGCAATCTATGTTGCCAACGTGGATGAAAAAGGTTTTGCCGGCAATCCGCTGCTCGCCGCGGTGCAGGAACATGCCGCGCGCGAAAATGCGCCTGTCGTGGCAATCTGTGCCTCCCTGGAGGCAGAAATCGCCGAGCTGCCGGATGAGGACAAGCAGATTTTTCTTGCCGACCTGAACCTGGAAGAACCGGGCCTGAACCGTCTGGTCCGGGCAGCCTATGAGCTGCTAGGGTTGCAAACTTACTTTACCGCGGGGGTAAAGGAAGTGCGCGCCTGGACCATATCGAAAGGGGACACCGCGCCCCAGGCCGCAGCCGTGATCCATACCGATTTCGAGAAAGGCTTCATTCGCGCCGAAGTCATTTCGTATGATGATTTCATCGCCTGCAAGGGCGAGCAGGGCGCGAAGGAGGCGGGGAAGATGCGGCTGGAAGGCAAGGAGTATGTAGTCAAGGATGGGGATGTGATGCATTTTCGGTTTAATGTTTGATTCTTCGGATTTTGGCCCATATTCTGGCGGAAGAACACTCGCTAAAATCCAAGTGATATACGGATAAATAATGGTCTCGACAAGAAATACGAAAAGGACGGGAGCAACCGAGGACCGGCCCGCGTCTGAGCTGATCGACGAAAGGATCGCCGAGCTTGGGGACTGGCACGGGGAGACCTTGGGCAGGATGCGCAAGCTCATCAAAGAGGCTGATCCGGACGTCGTGGAGGAATGGAAGTGGATGGGCACTCCCGTATGGTCGCACGATGGGATCATTTGCACTGGCGAGTCATACCAGTCGATAGTGAAGCTGACTTTCTCCAAGGGAGCCTCATTGGAGGACCCTGCCAGGCTTTTCAACTCGAGCCTCGATGGAAAGGTAAGGCGCGCGATTGATATTCATAAGGGAGAGGAGGTCGACCCAGATGCGTTCAAGGCGCTTATCCTCGCCGCGGTTGCCCTCAATACATCCACCAGAAAGGCAAGGATGAGGCAAGCGAGGTAGGCATGGGATGCGGTCTTGCACCCATCCTTGTGCCTCGGACATCTGCAGTCAAGAGGTCGCCGCTTTCTTGCAACCCGTTCATACGGTTCCAGCCATGGCAGCACTATTCCATTTCCATACCCGGCCCTCGGATGAGGTGCATGCTTGATAAGGCAAAGACACTCGCCGGTCAATATTATTCAGGCATAGGCGCTGCTATGGCTTTCGTGTGTAAACGATCTCCATCATCTTCATTTCCTTACCGCCATGATGGGTCCCGAACATATCAAATGTCTGAGTATTGCTATCGATAATCTTCCAGATAGCGCGGTGGGTCATATGTCCTCCGCCTGGTTCGGCATGTTGTCCCTTCAACGTGATGGTCTTGTCATTGGCGCTCGCCGTACCTTCCATGATGAAGATACTGGTGCCCATGGTACTCATCCAGGTTGTGACATAGCGCTTGAGAAGATTGTCGTAGCCGATTAGCTCAAGTCCGGAGAAGGCCTGTCCCATCATTTGGCCGCTGTATTCCTGCTGAAGAAAACGTCCATCCAGCCGCATTTTCATTTCTGCAGAACCGGTGGACTCCACAGCCGGTTTACCGGGTTCCATCCATTCTTTCGTTTTGGTGGTCCAGCTTCCCGCAAGGCTGGCTAACAGCTTATGGGGTTCTCCGGGGGTGGCCAGTTTCTTGTAGAGTTCCATCGCAGCCTGCGGGTCCATGGGTTGCGCTGCCTTGTTATCCTGTGCAAAGGCAACCGATGTCATCAGCATGCAGAGTGTGGCTAGGGTAAATTGTATGGTACGCATGGAATCCTCCTTGTATATTGAAGCGGTTGGTGCACCAATTACGTTTGCTACTTTTTTCACGCATGGCCGTAAAGTAGCTTAGAGGGAAAGCCGCCATAAGATATCTTATTACTATAATCCAGGACATTCCGTTCGGTTTCATACGGAACAACCCAGGTTATTTCCTTATGTAGAACTGGGCAGCGGAAGGTTGGAGGTGGTGCTCCGTATGGATGAGTGGAATGAGTGTGTGAGGTTGCGTACTCCCGCCGACTTGTAGTCAGTCGCTCGGTACGAAATCATAGTTTCCTTTCTGTATGAGCAAATAGGACGACGGTTCTTTTTCTGAATTAATCAGCTTATGGATTATCCTGGGAGGAATTGGGTGAATCTGCCCAGGCGACAGGGAGACCCTTGTCTTTTGTAAACCATACTGCAAAACAATATTGCCAGACAGGCAAACAATGTTCTCGGCAACATGAGTGTGATGATGCTAAGGTGACTCCTCTCCGGCCGACATGGTAATAATGGCTACTCTTGCATCGTCGGTAAAAATGAGGTCTGACCTCTCCATTTGCTCATTCCCTTATGCGCCAGTCCGAGATTCTGGTGCCGGATGAGTGCATGCCATACCGCAACTCCTTGGCAAAATATGCCGTCGCCTTTTTAGAGCACGAGGCGGAGAATTTGCCGCACTGGTCATGCCTTTCGCGCGAGTCCCGCCCTATTCTACATTTAGCTTAAACCCTTTGGTTATTAAGGAATTGCTAATAGTTTTTCTTAGCATGAAACCAGTGTTTCCCCAATATTTTCATTTGAAAGTTTAAGATATAAGCAGGTTTCCAGGTAAATGCATATACATGATTGAAGTTGCGGATCGCGTCCAATCAACAGTCGGGATAGCGATAAATCGGGTAATGCGTTTTGCAAGACAAGAGAGTAGTGAATCATGTTCAAACTGAGACCGATAAAAGATATGAAGATGCCTGCTCATCTATACAGCAAGACAATTCTTCTCGTTGCCTTTGCTGCAATTTCCGGCGTGGTCCACGCACAGGAAGACCATGGAAAAAAGGCGGAAGAGCACTTGGAAATGGCCTTGAAGAGCGGGAAGGCGGGCGACGCGAAAGGCGTGATCAGCCACACCGAAGAAGCCAGGAAAGAGCTTATTGACGATAACGAAGAGCATCCTTATACCCATCTTCATAAACCAATCTACGGAGAGCACCAGAAGGCGGAGCGCGACGAAGAAATTTTCGAGGAAATGGATAAGGCCATTGATGAAGCCAGGGAGGGACATACCCAGGAAGCGGTGGAGGCTGTGGAGCGGGCTTCAAGGCATCTGCGGGAAAAAGAAGAGGCGAAGTGAGGAAGAAGGAAAAAAACCGGGATCGAAGAAGAGCATAGGCATGCTGTTCGCTGGTTTTTTGCCGTTTAACTCCCGCCTGTAAGGATCAGGGCTGTAAGGATCAGGGCAATTCCCGCTCCTCTCGCCTCGAGAGGAGCAGGGCTGATCGTGCCTGAAGCCGTGCGGGGATCAGGGGACCGGCGTAAGGACGGGTTTCTCGCTGCTCTTCAACAGGAAAACCAGGAACCTGGCGGGCTTGGTGAGACTGGCGTTGCGTCCAATCGTATGCACATCGTTCGGGCCTTCGTAGAAGGTCTGGCCGGGCGTCAGCGTTATCTCCTTTCCGCCCTTCACTCCCATCACGATCGAACCCTCCAGCACGTAGACGAAAGCATGCGCATCGTGGCGATGCACGGGGTCGACGGCGCCCGGCGGATAGTCGACGGTGATCATCAGGACTTCCTTGCCCGGATAATCGGCGAGCGCCTTGGTCATCAGCGATGTCACGCTTGCGGACGGCGCCTCCTGTGCCCCGGCGGTACCGGCTGCCAACAGCAGCAGCACAGTAAGAGTTCTGACAGTTCTGAAAATAGTCATGGCTTTATTTCTCCTCATTATCGGGTCTGGGCGACCCCCAGATCGCCAGAATTCGGTGAACCGACGCACCTTTACGTGGCTGCGTCGATGCATGATCAGGACAGGCCGGCTTTATCCAGACCGTATGCCTTGTCGGCTGCACCGGGTGGGGCGCGGAAGCCCACGCTGGCGCGATTCCACCCATTTATCGCCATCACCAGAAAAGTCAGGTCCGACAATTCCCTTTCGGACAGTTGCGCGCGAACGCGTTCATATATGTCATCCGGCACACCTTCAGCGGGGAGATGGGTCAGGACTTCGGTCCATGTCAATGCGGCGCGCTCACGCGCGCTGAACGTGGGGATTCGCGCCAGACCGCGATGTGGTGCAGGCGGAGCGGCCGTTCGCCATGGATCGTCGCTTCCTTGACGTGCATGTCCACGCAGAACGCACAGCCGTTGATCTGCGATGCCCGGATATTCACCAGATCATGAATCGACTCCTCGATTGAGGAGTGCCTCAGGGCCATGCTGAACTCGATGAATTTCCTGAACAACTCGGGAGATTGTTTCTGGTAGTCGATGCGCTGGGTCATGAGAGATCCTCCATGATGAACAAGCTTATGAAGATGGACGGGTATCAAACCGCCGCACAAATCGGTCAATTGACGCGCCGGCGATAGGTGACTGAGCCAATTCCGGAAGCGGGCTGAGCCGGATAGGTTATCGCCAGAGGTCAGCGATCCACCATTCAACTCAAACCAGCCGGCCTTTGCTACCATAGTATAGTTATCGGCTTCAAGCCTTAAACATGATTTTCACGAGGGCTGTGCCGTTAATGTCGGCTCGTTTTGAATGGTCAATATTCCGGCTCAAATTCGACACCATAGATTCTTTGGGAGTTCCATATTGCTCTGGTTTGCTGCTCTTCCTGCCTCCGCAGGTTTTTCCATCCCCTTTCCTCTGAAACTGGGCCTGCTTTCATTCAAGCGCCTCCAACTGCGGCAATCTGTCGCATGCGGCAATATGCCGCATTGATCCATGTCCATAATGTGTATATGGTTATATCGGCTGAAGTATTTTCATTTTTTTGCACGAAAAGAAGGTTACGGGTGAACCTGTAATAAAAACCTCCAGGAGGAAAGATGGGTTCCAGGTCGGCTCATCTGAAAATCAAAGGCATGCACTGCACCGGCTGCGAGGAGACCATCGAAAACGCGGTGGGGCATCTGGCCGGAGTCCGGAATGTCAAAGCGGATTATGTCAAGCAGACCGTAGACGTGGAATTCGATGCCGGGCTGATTGGCGATAACGAAATTCGCCGGGCGATCGAAGAAAAAGGTTATGAGTTTGAAAGCGTCTCGAAACCTCCCAGCCAGTATCTGCGGAACAGCCTGATTTTTTTGTGCTTCCTGCTGGTGGTAGGCGGAGTCACCTTTTGGGGAAAAAGCATGATACCGGGGCTGGTGGGGGAGATGAGCCCCAATCTCGGCTATGCCATGCTGTTTTCCATAGGTTTTTTTACCGGATTTCATTGCATCGGAATGTGCGGCGGCTTTGTGGTGGGTTATGCAACCGCAGGCGGCCCGCAATCCCGCGCTACAATGGCTACTCGTCATCTGATGTATGCCGTTGGCAAGACGGCTTCTTACACGATGATAGGGGGCACTTTGGGCCTGGTGGGCTCCGCCATAACCTTCACCCCCTTTCTGCGAGGCATAATCAATCTTGCAGCCAGTCTTTTCGTAATAATCTACGGCTTGAAAATGCTCAACATCTTTCCGGCATTGCGCCGCTTCACCTTGCGTATGCCTCATTTCGTCACCAAAGGCGTATCCAATAAATTAAGGGGTGAACGCAGTCCGCTCGAAATTGGCTTGCTGAATGGTTTGATGCTCGGCTGCGGTCCCTTGCAGGCGATGTACATCATGGCGGCGGGCACAGGCAGCCCGCTTGAGGGAGCAGCCATGCTGTTCTTCTTTGGCCTGGGTACGCTATTGCCGCTTTTGAGCTTCGGCCTTGTTGCCAGTAACATATCCCATTCCGTCATGCGTCAACTGGTTATCGCTTCAGCCATCCTGGTTATTGCCATGGGCCTGATGATGGCGGATCGGGGGTTCAAACTGACAGGATCTGGTTATGACTTTAATTCTTTATCGTCTCGCTGGCAGCAACCTGCGCCCGCAGTCGATCACATGGAACCGATAGAAAGAGGGAGCAGGTAGATTGAAAAAGTGTGAGCCAAAAGAAATATGAATCGATTTTCGGTTGCTCCTGCCATTCCCAACCTGAATACTGGAAACACTGTCAAATGGAGACTCGGTAATAGCATCGTTACGGCGGTTACCGCCAGTTATGAGTCAACTTCAACCAAAAGGAGTAATGAAATGCCAACAGAAATCATCAGCGTTAAGGGTATGTCGTGCATGGGTTGCGTAAACAAGGTTAAAACCGGCCTGGAGAATACCGCGGGGGTGAAAAGCGCCGAGGTATCGCTGGAACAAAAGCAGGTGACAGTTCAGTACGACGAGACAAAGACCCGGCCAGACCAGCTCAGGGACGCGATAAAGAAGGCAGGTTATGAGGTTGTGGGTTAGAGTCTGTGAACACTTGTTTTACGCTCACGTTGCTACACGAAAAAGCGTAAGAGCAAGGCGCGAAGCGCAGGGAGTTCGGTAAAGGTGTCTGCGCCGCGCATAATATGTTGGGATTGAATGAACTCTTCAGTTCAACGCTTCAGCCAGCATGACGATGACGCCCGCTCAGATATTTCAGCAGCCTGTCAGGCCCTGTAGTATTTGCGATACCAATGCCCTTAACTTCGTATTCGATGTTCGTATACCACTAGCGAGTAGTTTCTTCTCTGTCCGCCGGTTGACATCTATACGCACACTCTCCGTCCCTTCATGGCGAAGAAAGACATAGCCGCCGCTCACGTAGAACTCTTCACGTTTACCCAATGGGGCAATATCCGTGACCACGTTCAATCCGCGATAGCCGAGTGGAGCAGGTCTCGGAATCTTTCTGCTTTCCGTCCTTAAGTGACTAATTTCCTCTAATACATCCCGACAAGTTTTATCGTCCAATTTCCAACACGGATTGGGTTGTCCGCTGTAAACATCAAGCTCGACAACCGTTGAACATATCATTGCCTGAAACGCTGCCAGATTCCTGATTATCTGATCCGATGTCGTTGGCTGTTGCATCCATAAAAATAGCCGCAGAACTGCGTATAGGGACCGCGATTGCACGTTTGCGGGTCAAAAATCACATTGCCGCTATTATCAACGTTTCTGGCCTGAGTACCCCCAGGCTTGTGCCCCCAGAATCCCTCTTTATGTTTGCGATACCAGTGGTAATCAACGAATCCCGGTCCGGGAGAGACGACCATGGCTACCAGAAAACGTGGTTTCTCATTATCCGGGAAGCAATCGTAACGATGGTGCATTCCATCTGATAAAGCTCCTGAAGATACATCAGGGCATGTAATTGCAGGATAGATGTGACCTGAACCGCGGCCAGGCTGAGCGAATGTATTTGTTCGCCAGTTACTAGCGTAGTTATAACAGTTGTTATGGCTGAGAGTGTTAGCATTATTGTTCCAAAACCCGGGATTGAACGGCCACAATTCAATCCAGCACACCTGAGCAAGTCTTTCCAGATGCGGCTCAGGAGGGTGTTCTACTAAATGATCCTGGAAGGAGCCTGCCAGTGACAACCTGAGTTGTTCCATGAGGTATTGGTGCAATGCTTCATCGTCGCCCAGCGTCTCAGACTCTTTGACCTCATGACGTTTTCCGCGGCTCAGTAGTGCAATGAGCCGCTCTGCGAACTCGTTGCTGCGCCAATGCCGTGAAAGATGTTCCAGCGGGATATAAAAGGAAGACTCTAAACCGAATTGATAGGCCAGATGATCATCCAGCAGCTCAACTTTAAACCCCCGAAATCCCAAACCCGCCTCTATTGGAACATCCGGAAAAACAACACCCCGTTCTGAGGAAAGAAGTCCTAGCGTAGCCCTGAGTTCGGGTCCCTCTTCAATCAACCATTGAGGATTGGGTCTCCCCGAAAAAAGATCGGCAGCGACAATTAACATGATTATCTCCTTCAAATATAAATGGACGTGGTTCAATTGGAAGCTCGTAATCGAGCAATCGACGGGGAAAATACATATCTACCATTCAACTTTTTATAGGCTATGAAATTATTAATAGCAAACCATCATGAAAATCCCGAATTACGCCACCTTGTTCTCAGTTTCGCTGAAGGCAAAAAAGGAATTGCTGGTCATAGATGACGGTTACCGGCAATCGGAAGCATCATGGAAGAAGGTCTTGCTGGACCTGAAAACATGCATTTTGAAGATAGACCCGCAGTTGGCCATCGGTGATGGTGCGCTGGGTTGACCGGCCGGCCATTTTTCGAATACCGCAGCCATGGAAAGAGTTTTTCGGTGGCATGGTGTGCTATTGTTGGACTGGACTATGCGTCCGAAGATATCATTTCATGCAAGGATGGCGAAGCTTCGGTTAATTTATTGGGGGTGCGCATGATTTACAAGGTTCTGATTACCCATGTCGAGCCAAGCGCTAATGACAGGCCTGATTACAGCGGTGTGCTGGCCGACTATGAGATAGAAGCGGCTTCAGAGGATGAGGCGAAAGACCGGGCTTTTACGCGCTTCTGCGAGGAAAAGCCTTATCACTCCCTGAACCGGGATGATTTCATCATAGACGCGCACTAAGGAAGCCCTGAAAGGAAGTCCCGAACAAGTCTCCGCTGGCAAGACGGTGGCTTTGCGGAATGATTTGTCCGGACGGTAACAAGACCGTCAAAGGACGTGTCCATCCTCGACGTTTTTCATTTGCAAAAATGGGGTAATCGGTAACAAGGGTATCGGCTGGGGCAATCTTGTATTTTCCCGGTTCGCCCAAATGTATTGGTTAATTTGTGGGCAGGCCAAGTGGCTGAGGTATAATTTCTTATTGTGATTTTGCGTTGCTGGAGGTTTGCATGCCGATTTATGAGTATCGTTGTGGCTCTTGTGGTCTTGAAAAGGAATATTTGCAAAAGGTAAATGATGCGCCCGTTGCAGCATGTCCCGCATGCGGCAGCAATGCTTTTGTCAAGCTTATTTCTGCCGCGGGTTTTCAATTGAAGGGCAGCGGCTGGTACGCCACCGATTTCAAGAATGGTTCGCAGCCGAAACCCAAGACGGAAACCGAAGCGGCGGGGGAAAAGAAGACCGACGCCATGACCGCTGCGCCATCCGGCACCGATGCTTCCTGTTCAGCTTGCGCCGCCGACTGAAATATATCGTTCGCTTATTGATATGAAACGTTATTTCATCACCGGGCTTTTGATCTGGGTGCCTCTTGGCATCACCGCCTGGGCGTTGAAATTTTTGATTGGCACGATGGACCAGTCGCTGCTGCTCCTGCCGGACAGTCTCCGGCCGGAGGCGCTGATCGGGGTATATATCCCCGGCATGGGTACCGTACTCACGCTGCTGGTGGTCTTTCTGACCGGGTTGCTGACAACGAATATCATCGGCCAGCGGCTGGTATTGTTCTGGGAGGGGGTGCTATGGCGCATCCCGGTGGTCAAATCGATTTATTATGGGGTCAAGCAGGTCAGCGATACGCTGTTTTCCAGCCAGGGAGAAGCATTTCGCAAGGCCCTGCTGGTGCAGTATCCGCGTCAGGGCTCATGGACCATCGCCTTCATGACCGGATATCCGGGCGGTGATGTCGTAAACCACCTCAAAGGGGAATATATCAGCGTCTATGTTCCGACCACCCCCAATCCCACTTCCGGTTTTTTTCTCATGATGCCGAAAAGCGACGTGATCGAGCTCGACATGAGCGTGGATGCGGCGCTCAAATATATTATTTCCATGGGTGTTGTCACGCCAGCCAATGGGAAAAGGGTGGCCGATCCACAACAGGCAGCATTACTGAATACCCGCGGCACCGCCAGCTCCACGCCAGACGACAATCCCTGATCCCAATTTCCCCGATTTTCCGAGACGTCATGCGAACTGACTACTGTGGCCTCATTGATGCCAGATACATGGGACAGCCGGTTGTCCTTTACGGCTGGGTGCATCGCCGCCGCGACCATGGAGGCGTCATCTTCATCGATCTGCGCGACCGCGAGGGGCTGGTGCAGGTAGTATGCGATCCGGATAATGACGCAGCTTTCCACAGCGCCGAAAAAATTCGTAACGAGTATGTGCTCAAGGTCGCCGGCGTCGTGAGAAACCGCCCTGCAGGTACCGTGAATCCCAATCTCGTCAGCGGCGAAATCGAGGTGCTGGTGCAGTCCATCGAAATTCTCAACACGTCGCAACCCCCTCCATTTTTGATGGATGATGAAAACTTGAGTGAATCCGTGCGCCTGGAACATCGTTATCTCGATCTGCGCCGGCCGCAGATGCAGGCAAACCTGCGTCTGCGTTACAAGGTGGCAATGGGGGTGCGAACGTTTCTCGACAAGCATGGGTTTATCGATGTCGAAACCCCCATGCTCACCAAATCGACCCCGGAAGGCGCGCGTGATTATCTTGTGCCGTCGCGCGTCAATTTCGGTCATTTTTTTGCGCTGCCGCAATCGCCGCAGCTATTCAAGCAATTGCTCATGGTCGCCGGCTTCGACCGCTATTACCAGATTACCAGGTGTTTCAGGGATGAAGACTTGCGCGCAGACCGGCAGCCAGAATTCACGCAGGTGGATATCGAGACGTCTTTCATGGACGAAACCGGCATCATGGGCCTGATGGAGGAGATGATCTGCGGCGTATTCAACAGCGCGATGAATATCGAACTGCCGACGCCATTCCCCCGCCTGACTTATGCCGAGGCCATGTCCCGGTACGGCTCCGACAAGCCGGATTTGCGCGTGCCGCTGGAACTGACCGAGCTCACGGATGTAATGAAGGAGGTCGAGTTCAAGGTCTTCCGCGAGGCGGCGCAAAGAACGGGAGGGCGTGTTGCGGCTTTAAGAGTTCCCCAGGGGGGCAGCCTGTCGCGCAAGGAAATAGATGACTATACCGCCTTCGTGGGAATATACGGGGCCAAGGGTCTGGCCTATATCAAGGTCAATGCCATGGACAAAGGTCTCGACGGCCTGCAGTCGCCGATACTGAAATTCCTTTCGGATACGGCAATAAAGGCCATTCTCGACCGCACGAACGCAAGAGACGGAGACCTGATATTCTTTGGCGCGGACAAGGCCAGGGTCGTCAATGAGGCGCTGGGCGCGCTACGGGTCAAAATCGGGCATGAGCGCGGTTTGGCCGAATCGGGCTGGAAGCCCCTGTGGGTGGTCGATTTTCCCATGTTCGAGCGAGACGAGGAAGAAAACAGGTGGAAAGCGTTGCATCACCCGTTTACTTCCCCCGCCGATGGGCACGAGGATTTGCTGGAGACACAGCCGGAACAGGCCCTTTCGAAGGCCTATGACATGGTTTTGAATGGTTCGGAAATCGGCGGCGGTTCGGTGCGTATCCACCGGTCGGATGTCCAGTCGAAGGTTTTTCATGCCTTGAACATCGGAGCGGAGGAGGCCCAGGAAAAATTCGGGTTTTTGCTGGAGGCGCTGCAATATGGAGCGCCACCGCATGGCGGCATCGCCTTCGGCCTGGATCGCGTGGTTGCAATGATGAGCGGCGCCGAATCGATACGGGACGTGATCGCTTTTCCCAAGACGCAGCGCGCCCAGTGCCTGCTGACCCATGCGCCCAGCGCAGTGGGCGAGAAGCAGTTGCGGGAACTGCATATCAAGCTGCGGCACGTGGAAGGGCTGAAAAGCTGAGAGGCGCCCGGTCATAGGGTTGTGGCTGTAGTAGCGCGGGATTGCGGTAGTTGCGATGTAGCTTCCGGAGAAAATGGTCAAGATTCCGGTTTCCGTTCTGGTCATTATACATACGCCGGATTTGCAGATTCTTCTGCTGGAAAGGGCGGATCATCCCGGTTATTGGCAGTCGGTGACCGGGAGCCAGGACCAAAACGAAACGCTTTGGCAAACGGCGGTGCGAGAGGTGGCGGAAGAGACCAGCCTGGATGCCAGTCGCTATGTTTTGACCGACTGGCACGCGCAGACCCGATACGAAATCTACGAGGAGTGGCGCTGGCGCTATGCGCCCGAAGTAACGCACAATACCGAACACGTTTTCAGTCTGCTCGTGCCGGAACCCGTTCCAGTCTCGGTGGCGGCGCGAGAGCATCTGGCTTTTGCCTGGCTGCCCTGGCGGGCGGCGGCGGAGAAGGTTTTTTCTCCCAGCAACGCGGAAGCGATCAGGACTCTTGTGCAGAAGTTTTCCGGAGAGAAAGGCGGCAATACAGCCAAGGAGCCATAAATAAGGCTTATGCGGGTGAACCCATACGGTGCCTCTTACCTGAGTTCCTCTGTTGGTCCGGCGAGTAACAGTATATGTAAACGTCATGCCGCCGGAAGCCGGCATCCAGGGCGTTTGAAACAGGCTGTTTGCTGATCTGGAGCTGGATTCCGGGTCAGGCCCGGAATGACGTATTCATGGTATTTTCCAGCCGGATCAATTGGCTTCCTTAAGAAGAGAGGAGGGGAGAACCGATCCTGGAAGACGTTGTCTGACATTGTTTTCATTGTTTGACCTGTTTTCAACTGTTTCAGTTGTCTTGATGGAGCGGCCATGCGAGCAGAAGCGATAGCGTTTGACCACTTTGATTCTTTGAAGGACGACGATTGCGAGGAACGCATCGTCGCCGCGAAAGCCGCCCTGGGCAAGCGCGCAGTGATACTGGCGCATCATTACCAGCGCGCGGACGTATACAAGCACGCCGATCTGACTGGAGATTCACTGAAGCTTTCGCGCCTTGCAGCGGCAACAGACGCGGACTACCTGGTATTTTGCGGCGTGCATTTCATGGCCGAAGTGGCGGATATTCTGTCCAAGCCGGAGCAGACCGCGATTCTGCCCGATCTTGCCGCAGGTTGCTCCATGGCTGACATGGCGAACCTCTCGAAGGTGGAGCGCGCCTGGCGCGAGCTGATGGAGGTGCTGGACCCTGATGAGACGATTACCCCGGTAACCTATATCAATTCCGCCGCCGATCTGAAGGCTTTTTGCGGTGAGCACGGCGGTATCGTTTGCACCTCCAGCAACGCGGTCAAAATCCTGCAATGGTCCTTCTCCCGCCGCGAGAAGGTGCTGTTTTTTCCGGATCAGCATCTCGGGCGCTGGAGCGGGCACAAGCTGGGCATTCCGCTGGATGAAATGCCTGTCTGGGATTTCGATGAACCGATGGGCGGCCTTGAGCCTGAGCAAATCAGGAAAGCTAAAATTCTGCTGTGGAAGGGGCATTGTTCCGTTCACCAGATGTTTCAGCCGCAGCATATCATCCGCTTTCGCAACCAGCATCCCGAGGGCAAGGTGATCTCCCATCCGGAATGCAGTTTCGAGGTGTGCAGGAATTCGGATTTCGTGGGATCGACGGAATATATCATCAATACCATTCGTGAAGCCGAGCCGGGAACCCGCTGGCTGGTGGGAACGGAGCTGAATCTGGTCGGGCGCATCGCCGAAGAATTCAAGCCTGAAGGGAAAATCATCCAGTTCATGGCGCCGACGATATGCATGTGCTCCACCATGGCACGTATCGATCCGCAGCACCTTGCTTGGGCGCTGGAAAATCTTGTGGCGGGAAAAGTGGTGAACCCCATCAGGGTTCCGGAAGCGGAAGCGGAGCTGGCGAAACTTGCGCTGGAGCGGATGCTGGAGGTTTCATTATAATAACGGACTCCAAAATACCATGAATCTCGTCATTCCGGGCTCGACCCGGAATCCAGCTCCAGACCCAGCCCCAGGCCGGCAAACAGCCTGTTTCAAACGCCACTGGATACCGGCTTCCGCCGGTATGAGTTTTATACGGCTTGGCTAGACCAACAAACGATGAGGATTTTCCTTTCCAGGCCGGCCGTCTTACATGCTGAACAAGCTGCATATCGCGACATATAACATCCACAAGGGGTTTTCCCATTTCAAGCGCCGCATGACGGTGCATCAGCTGCGCGACAATTTAAGAAACCTTGGCGCAGATATCATTTTCCTGCAGGAAGTGGTCGGGCAGCACAAAGGCCATGCAGAACGGTTCGAAGACTGGCCGCCCGCGCCACAGCATGAGTTCCTGGCCGATTCAGTCTGGACTGACTTCGCCTATGGGAAAAATGCCGTGTATGATGAAGGCCATCATGGCAATGCCATACTGAGCCGTTATCCCATCGTGCGATGGAACAATGTGGACGTTTCCGCGCACCGTTTCGAAAGCCGTGGCCTTCTTCATTGCGAAATCAGCATGCCAGCCTGGTCGGAGAACCTGCATTGCATCTGCGTTCATCTGGGGCTGTTCAAGCGTGGGCAATCCCTGCAATTGCAGGCGCTGGAGCAGCATATCGAACAGCTTGTTCCCAAGCATGCGCCCCTGGTCATAGCGGGCGACTTCAACGATTGGCGCGAACTCGCCAGCGGTATACTGGTCAGGCGTCTCAATCTATCCGAAGTATTCGAACTGACTGGAGGGAGAGTGGCGCGCAGCTTCCCTTCCGCCTTGCCGCTGTTTCGCCTCGATCGAATCTATGTGCGCGGTTTTCATGTGGAGAATGCGCAAGTGCACCAGGGCAGGCCGTGGTCACGGATCTCTGATCATGCGGTGCTGTCCGCGAGGATGATCCGCAGGTGACCGCGTGGGCATCTGACGGGCTGGCGTGGGATGTGCCAGGTATGCCAGGTATGCCAGGTATGCCAGGTATGCCAGGAAAAGCTGGCTTTCGGGTTGAAATCGTTGCAACCGGCGAATCACTGGCATGACCAGTGCACCCGGAATGCATGACCAGATCATCCACGCCGCCACGCTTCTCAAGGCAGGCGGCATCGTGGCCTTCCCGACCGAGACGGTTTATGGACTCGGGGCCGATATCTCCAGTTCTGCCGCGGTGAGGCGCATTTTTGAAATCAAGAAGCGGCCTGCGGACCATCCGCTGATCGTCCATTTCGGGGATGCTTCCCAGTTGCGCCGCTGGGCCAGGGTCATACCGGACTCGGCCATGGCACTGGCCGTGCGTTTCTGGCCGGGACCGTTGACATTGATTTTGCCCCGCACCCGTCAAGTTTCGGGGTATGTGACCGGCGGCCAGGGAACCGTGGGGTTGCGGGTGCCGAATCATCCGGTTGCCCTGGCCCTGCTCGCGGAACTTGGCGAGGACAGGGCGCTTGCGGCGCCTTCGGCCAACCGGTTCGGGCATGTGAGTCCTACCATGGCAGCCCATGTCCGTCAGGAATTAGGCGATGCCGTAGACATGATTCTGGATGGGGGGCCATGCGAAATCGGGCTGGAAAGCACCATTGTCGGTTTTGAAGGGCAAACCGCGATCGTACTGCGCCCCGGTGGCATTCCACTCGCTTCGCTGGTGGAGGCGCTGGATGGCAATGTGGTCCTCGCAGATGGAACCCGCGCGCAGCGCGTTCGCGTGTCCGGATCGTTAGCATCGCACTATGCGCCGGCAACGCCGCTCGAACTGTTGGCGGGAGAAGCGCTGTGGCAGCGCGCCCTGGAACTGCGAGCCCGGCGATTGCGCGTTGCGGTAGTGAGCTGGTCGGCATCGAGCAGGGAACGGCGTGCGGAAGTGGTGGATGAAAAAAATATCCTGAATGTCTCCATGCCAGCCGATGCCCTGCAATATGGCCATCGCTTGTATGCGACCCTGCGCAATCTGGATAATGACGGGTTCGACCGGTTATTGGTCGAAACCCCTCCTGACGATCCAGCCTGGCTGGCCGTTTCAGACCGCCTGCGGCGGGCTGCCCATGCTCCATGATTCCGGAGGCCAGCAGTCCGGCGAGGGCGGTGAAGCGAATAAATAGTACGTTGTACCGAACTACGAACACCACAAACGGGAGCATGTTTGAAAACATATACTGAAAAAAATGGACCATTGCGGGCAGTCCTGTTCGACGTGGATGGAACGCTTGCAGACACCGAGCGCGATGGTCATCGCCCCGCGTTCAATGCCGCTTTTAGCGAACTGGGACTCGGCTGGGATTGGGACGTCGAACTCTATGGAGAATTGCTGGCGATAACCGGTGGCAAGGAACGCATACGCCATTACATGGAAAAATACGCTCCCGATGAATTGGGTAGACACGAACTGGATAGCTGGATTGCTTCCCTGCACAAGATCAAAACGCGGCATTATGTAAACATGCTCGAAAACGGGGGAATACCGCTGCGCCCAGGGGTGGCGCGCTTGATCCGGAACCTGCGCGACGAGAACATAAAAATTGCCATCGCCACCACTACCACGCCGGAAAATGTGACTTCCTTACTGAAATCTGCTTTGGGGGAAGATTCTCCGGACTGGTTCGACGTGATCGGCGCCGGGGATATCGTTCCCGGAAAAAAGCCCGAGCCGGATATTTACCATTGGGTTCTTGAACAGCTTGGGCTGCCGGCAAGCCAGTGCATTGCGATAGAGGATTCGGAGAACGGGATAAGGGCATCGCTTGCCGCGGGGCTCGATACGGTGGTGACGGTCAACGCGTACACCCAGCTGCAGAACTTCGATGGGGCCGCGCTGGTATTGTCAGACCTGGGAGAGCCGGCTCAGCCTTTCCAGCTATTGGAAGGAAGAGCCGGTATCAATGGTATCAACGGATGGGTGGACCCCGATTTGCTGCGCAAGCTGAAAGACCGATAATTCAGCTTTTCAAGATCGTGCAATCGTTCACCGGTTTGCCTGAAATTGGAATTGTCATACGGAAGAGGTAGTATTACCATCTTCCCAACCTGATCATTTTCCCGAAGAATGCTTCATCCCCGCGCCGCCCAATATTCCCGCCGTACCCTGTACTTCTTCGAAGGCGCGGGGCTGATCGTCATCGCGCTGGCGACGATATACGCGGGCTACCAGGAAACCATGCTGATGGTCACGAACGCCAGGGTTACGCTGGCGGATCTGCTGCTGATGTTTCTCTACCTCGAAATTCTGACCATGGTAGGATTGTATTTCGAGTCGGGCAAGCTGCCGGTGAGATTTCCACTATACATCGCCATGGTGGCGATGGCGCGCCACGTGATCGTGGATATCAAGGAGATGGACAATATCCACCTCCTGGGCGTTTCGGCTTCGATCGTGCTTGTAGCCATCGCTGTGCTGGTCATACGCTATGGGCACGTGCGTTATCCCTATCTCGAGGATCTGGAGGAGTTGGCGGATTCCACCTCCAAAAAGAACAATCTCAGCGATTAGAAAGGCATTAATGGAAAAGCCGCGAGTGGGCGTCATAATGGGCAGCATCAGCGATTGGGAAGTGATGAAGCACGCGGCGGGTGTCTTGAAAGACTTCAATGTGGCGTATGAGGCCGAGGTGGTATCGGCTCATCGCACTCCCGATCGCATGTTCCGGTATGCGGAAAGCGCCGTTGAGCGTGGGCTCAAATGCATTATTGCTGGCGCGGGTGGCGCAGCACACCTTCCCGGTATGATCGCGGCAAAAACCATCCTGCCGGTCCTGGGTGTGCCGGTCACCTCCAGGCCGCTTCAGGGCATCGATTCACTCCTTTCCATCGTTCAAATGCCTAAGGGCGTTCCCGTCGCCACATTTGCGATAGGCGAGCCCGGCGCTGCCAATGCCGGTTTATTCGCGGTTTCGCTGCTGGCAGCGGAAGATGCGGAGCTCGCCGGTCTTCTCGTCAAATTTCGCCAGACCCAGGCGGAAACCGTCCTGGCAATGACATTGCCAGCGTCATGAGGACTGGCAGCATCATGCCGGGAGCAATGCTGGGAATTCTTGGCGGAGGCCAGCTCGGCCGCATGTTCACCATGGCGGCGCAACGCATGGGGTACCGCGTGACTGTGCTTGACCCGGACGAGCACAGTCCGGCCAGCAATATTGCCGAGCGGCATGTGCGCGCAGATTATCTGGATTCCGCTGCCCTGCGGGAGCTAGGGTCTTCCTGCGCCGCGTTTACCACGGAATTCGAAAACGTACCCGCTGATTCCCTGAAAACGCTGGCTGAATATGGCGTGGTCAGTCCTGCCGCGAGCAGCGTGGCCATTGCCCAGGATCGCATTCTTGAAAAGCAATTTCTTGCGGACAGCGGCTTTGAGGTCGTTCCCTACGCGGTAATTCAGGATGGAAAAGGTTCCTGGAACGTTAAAAGCATGTTTCCGGGAGCGCGTTCAGAGTCGAGTTCGGCCTTGCTTCCAGGCATCCTCAAGATAAGCCGGCTGGGCTACGATGGCAAAGGCCAGCAGCGGGTAAGCAGCCAGGTTGAGCTTGACGAGGCGTGGGCCGCGATGGATCACGAGCCCTGCGTACTGGAACAGCGCGTGGCTTTGTCGAGCGAGGTTTCGGTAGTCGTGGCGCGCGGTTTCGATGGCGAGGTGGCGACTTTCCCGGTGTCGGAGAACCAGCATCGCAACGGTATTCTCGACATAAGCATCGTCCCGGCCAGGGTAGCCCCGGAGATCATTCGAAAAGCATGCGAAATAGCGGTTTGCATTGCCGAAAAACTGGATTATCGGGGTGTGCTATGCGTAGAGTTTTTTATCCTGGGCGATGGACCAGATGCCCGGCTACTGGTAAACGAGATTGCGCCGCGTCCCCACAATAGCGGCCACTATACAATGGACGCCTGCGTGACCTCCCAGTTTGAGCAGCAGGCGCGCACTCTTTGCGGCATACCCCTTGGAAGCACGGCAATGCGGGGAACTGCCGTGATGGTGAATTTATTGGGCGACTTGTGGCGGGAGGGAGAGCCTCCATGGCAGGAAGTATTGCGGCATCCCAATGTAAAATTGCACTTGTACGGCAAGCAGGCTGCCCGGCCTGGAAGAAAAATGGGTCACTATACAGTCCTTGCGGAAACCGTCGAAGCGGGCCTGCAGCTTGCGCTGGAGATCAAGGAGGCGCTTACCGCATCCTTATGCCCGGAGCAGCGCAGCAGGCACGATGCACATGACAGCGCGCATAGCGCACAAAGCGCATGACGGAAGCGAATCATGGCTGAGCGGAACGACGCACAAGGCAGCCTGCTTGAAACAACCATCCAGAGCCTGCCGCTCCTGCATCGCGGAAAAGTCCGGGATATTTACGCCGTGGATGAAGACAAGCTGTTGGTCGTGCAAACGGACAGGTTGTCTGCTTTCGATGTCATCCTGCCAACGCCCGTACCGGGAAAAGGCAGGCTGCTGACGGCGCTATCCAGCTTCTGGTTCGAAAAGCTCGATCACATCATTCCCAATCACCTTACCGGCATTGCACCCGAATCGGTCGTGGCAGAGAACGAGCGTGAGCAGGTAGCCGGCCGCGCATTCGTGGTAAAACGGCTGAAGCCCCTGCCGATAGAGGCCATCGTACGAGGATACATCGCGGGTTCCGGCTGGAAAGATTATCAAGCGACCGGGGCCATCTCCGGGATTGCGCTTCCCCAGGGTCTGCAGCAAGCGGCCAGATTGCCAGGCGAACCCATTTTTACCCCTTCCACCAAAGCTGCAGCAGGCTTTCATGATGAAAACATTTCATTTGCAGAGGCGGAAAAATTGCTGGGCAAGGACCTGGCAGCCACAGTGCGGGGCAAGGCCATAGCACTCTATGCCGAAGCTGCGGATTATGCCATCATGAAAGGCATTATCATTGCGGACACCAAGTTCGAGTTCGGCCGGGATGAAGCAGGAGCGTTGTACCTCATAGACGAGGCGTTGACCCCTGATTCATCGCGTTTCTGGCCGGCTGATCAATATTCGCCGGGACGCAATCCGCCCAGCTATGACAAGCAGTTCGTGCGCGACTGGCTCGAAACCCAGGACTGGGACAAGAAGCCGCCAGCCCCCGCATTGCCGCCCGATGTTCTTGCGAATACCAGCAAGAAGTATGAAGAAGCCCTGCGCCGGCTGAGGGAATAGCCGCGCAGGCAATAAGATAAGACGTTGGGGTCTATAAGAAAGGATAATGATGCCCTCCTCTGGTTGCATGAAGAGATAACTACTATCATACGTTGTACGTGTACGTACAATACGAGGTTAATCATGCATAAACGAATGACTATTACTCTTGACGAAGCGGTGTACGAAGGTCTTTATCGAACGGTCGGCAAACGCCGCATGAGCCAGTTCATCGAGGACTTGGTAAGGCCGCATGTCATGAATAATTCTCTGGATGAAGAGTATCGGGCGATGGCTGCCGATAAGGAGCGAGAGGCGGGGGCAAAGGAATGGATTGATGCGCTTGCCGTCGATATGAGCGATGAAACGCGGTGAAGTGTGGTGGATGGAATTTGACCCTGCGGTCGGAAGCGAGGTTCGTAAGACGCGACCCGCTGTTATCGTCAGCAATGATGCTGCCAACCGAAATCTCGCACGCGTTGTCGTAATCCCCTTGACCAGCAACACGACCCGTCAATATCCTGGCGAGGCATTAGTGACCATAAATGGAAAGCAGGGTAAGGTAATGGCCGATCAGATCATGGCCTCAGATAAAATTCGCCTGAAAAACCGGGCCGGTATCCTGTCAAAGATCGATATGCTGGCTGTGGAAGATGCAATCCTGATTCATCTGGGGATGCCCAGATAAAGAAATTCTGATACTCAGCAGATGAACCTCTTTTTCGGATCAGTGGCAGTAGGGCGCCAATAAGCGAAGCGCATTGCGCCGTATGGCTGAGTTAACAATTTGTCCGGCTTGATCCTCAAAAAAATTCCATCAGCATTTTTATCCCCAGAAAATAAAGCAGCACCACAAAAATCTTCCTGAGAGTATCCGTCTGGATGACGTGCGTGGTTTTTGCGCCCAGCGGCGCGGTCAGCATGCTCGCCAGCACTATCCATATCAACGCTGGCGGATACACGTACCCCAGGCTATGCTCTGGCAGTGGCTGGGACTGCGCCATTCCATTGACGATGTAGCCAATGGTCCCAGTCAGGGCAATGGGGAAGCCTATGGTGGCCGCGGTTCCGATGGCGTGCTGCAGCCTGACATTGCAAAAGGAGAGAAACGGAACGCTTAGCAGCCCGCCCCCGATCGCGACAAAGCTGGAAATCATCCCGATAAGGCTTCCCGCGCCGAACATGCCTAACCTGCCAGGCAGGGCGCGGCTGGGCTTGGGGGAGATCCGCAGCAGCATCTGCGTGGCCGCATAAAAAATGAACATGATGAAAATGATGCTGAGAGCCTTGCTTGAGAGCGCGTTCACCAGTGTCGCGCCTGTCAGCGTGCCGATGATGATCCCCGGGGTAATGTGTTTCACTACCTGCCAGTTCACCGCCCCGTGGGCATGATGCGTGCGCAGGCTCGCAATAGAGGTGAAAACGATTGCCGCCATGGTAGTGCCTAGGGCAAGGTGGAGGACGCGGTCAGGCGGGAAGTGCTGCGCGTTGAAGATGAAAGTCAGCACGGGCACCAGAACCAACCCGCCGCCAATGCCCAGCAGCCCGGCAAAATACCCGACAACTGCACCCAACAGCAGATAAGCCGGCGCCCATTCCACCTCAGGTTCTATGATGATGGATGGCTGGCTTCAATTTCTGGAATGGCGGAAACAAGCGGATCGGCGCAGGTGCCAAATCTTGGCCAGGCTTGGCGAAACGCCTGGGCAGGCCATCAAAGAATACCCAGGATGAATTTCCATTCAGCAGGGTCCACCGGCGTAATGGATAGCCGACTGCCTTTTTGCAGAATGCGCAGGCTGGCCAGTTCAGGGTAGGTCCGCAATTCCTTGATGCCAACCAGGCGAGTCTTCTTTTTGAATCGCACATCCACATTGAACCAGCGGGGAGTCTCGTGTGTAGCCTTGGGGTCGAAATATTTATTGCTGGAATCGAACTGCGTGGCATCGGGATAAGCCAGCTTGCTCACCTCGGCAATGCCCGCGATTCCCGGCTGATCGCAGCTCGAATGATAAAAGAAAACGCCATCCCCGACGCGCATCTGGTCGCGCATGAAATTACGCGCCTGATAATTGCGCACACCATACCAGGCGACGGTTTGCTGCGGCATAGCCGCGAGATCATCGATGCTTACGTCGGAAGGTTCCGATTTCATGAGCCAGTAGCGCATATGAGGTTTTTAAGGGCCTATCGGATTGCTCGCAAGGCGTGGATCGAGCATGGGCATTGGACTGGACCGGTCCACCGATGGAAGTATAACAGCTCGAGTTTCGTAGGCGAAAGGTGCATTCGAGAGGGCTTATGAATTGTAGTAGTCACGACTTCATCTGACAGTTACCCGATTTGACCTGGTGCGGTGTCAGATCAGATTTGGCTGTTCAGTGATGTGATTTTATCGTTCCAAACCTCCTTTGCGTCAATCAATATTTGCATGGGTGTGCGACCGCAACACATCTTGCCCTGATGGGTGCGGGCCTCGTTGTAATAGCGCAACCAGTCATCCAGATCGATTTGCAACTCCTCGATTGACCCGGTATATCTTGCGCGGCCCGCCACCTGGTAGAACTCTTGCAGGATGGTCTTGTGGAAGCGCTCACAGATGCCGTTGGTCTGCGGGTGATTGGCTTTGGTCCGGGTATGCTCGATGTCGTTGATCGCCAGGTAGAGCTGGTAATCATGGGTTTCTGGCTTTCCGCAATACTCGGTCCCGCGATCAGTCACACACGGATCAGGCCCATGCCTTGCCCTGCGAAGAAGGGCAATACCTGATCATTGAGCAGATCGGCTGCCGTGATCGGCGTTTTGGTCGTATAGAGCTTGGCCGCCGCCCACTTGGAGTAGGCATCGACGAAGGTCTGCTGATAGATCCAGCCCACACCCTTGATCGTTCCCACATAGAAAGTATCCTGGCTGCCAAGGTAGCCAGGATGCGCGGTTTCAATCTCGCCATGGGCCGCATCATCGTCCTGCTTCTTCTCCAGGGCACAAACCTGCACTTCGGTCAGCACTTCGCCGGTTTGCGCAACATGGCGTTCCAGGGCTGCCAGCCGCTTCCTGAATAATTCCAGATCGTGCCGCAGCCAGACTGAACGAACTCCTGAGGGCGAAATGAAGATGCCGCGTTTGCGCAGCTCGTTGGATACCCGTACCTGCCCGAACGCAGGCTGCTCAATGGCAAAAGCGGCCATTGCCATCTCCGCCGCTTCTTCAACCCGATTCCTGGGGTTGGGCTTTTTCCGGTTGGCATCGATCAGGGCATCGAGTCCGCCATCGCCGATTGATAGCGATAAAAGGTATCACGGGAAAAGCCCATTACCCTGCAGGCGCGCGATACATTGCCAAGCTCGGCTGCCAGATTGAGCAGGCCTACCTTGTGTTTGATGACGTTTTGTTGAAAACTACTCATGGGGTTACTCCTTTGCGCTTGCGCGCTCAATTGATAAAGATTTCGCAACCTCTATCAAACCGGGTAACCCCACCCTTTGGCAAGGCCCTACTGTCATAGATGGTCGCCCCGGTTTGTCAAGCATTCAGTCAATGACGGTAAGAAGGTAAAGACTGCAGTCATAGATCCGGACTTTCTTTGAGGCAAGGCCTCTGTCCCTGATGGAATATGCTGACTGGCTCCTCTAACAGATTAACGTGCTTTTTAAACACTCTGACAGACTCGGGTTTTGCCAGTCACGGTTCTGACCTATCTTGCCATCACGTCATGATTGCCTGAGCAATCGGTGGAGTACCTGCTCTACCAAACTTGAGCTGGTTGCGCAACTATATTGCGGGGAACCCGTATTCGTTCGCCATCCCATAGTCGGCTTCGTAGTTCCGGTCATGTGCCAGGAGCGCCCAAACCGTGCGGGCGTTCTTGTTAGCTAGAGCGACCGCTGCCCCAGTCGCTGCAGCAACAAACGGAACGCGCCAGGCAGATCGTTCTCGCCATCTTCCATAATCTCCGGTAGGCGCTTGGCCATGTGGCCGATCCCTTGCGGGATGACGATCCCATACTCCGTCAGCAGTCCTCGGATCTGGTTGGCTTGTGCTGTTCGTGCTTTGACGAAACCTTGCCGGGCACGGTGCAGGGACAGCACCGCCTGCTGCTCGGCATTCTTCATCGGCACAAAGCGCATGTTTTGCCGACCTACCGCTTCGCAGATCGTCTCGGCGTCTGCGGCATCGTTCTTGTTGGTCTTCACGTACGGCTTCACATACTGCGGTGCCATCAGCTTGACGGTGTGGCCATACGCCTCAAGTTTCCGCGCCCAGTGGTGCGCGCTACCGCATGCTTCCATTCCTATCCGGCACGGCGCAAGGTTGGCAAAAAATGCCACCACTTGAGCGCGCTTCAACTGCTTCTTCAATACTGTCTTGCTTCGCTCATCCACGCCATGCACCTGCAAAACATTCTTTGCCAGATCAATACCGATTGTCGTAATCTTCATTTCGGTCGCCTCTCCTCGTTTGTGGAAATTCCCATTCCCACTTTGGCACTCAGATGCCGTTTGGGGAAGGGGCGACCATCCCATTAGATTAAATCGGAACTACTACACGTAACGGGCGCTACCGTTCTTCCGATTTCATATTGTTCGGGGAAAACGCTAATCGTCATACCTGCGGAAGCAGGTATCCAGTCGGTCAAACGACTATTCCGGATTTCAGGCCGAGTCCCAAAATCCCAGAACAGTGGAATTTGGATATCAAACTGTCAGGCAACAACGGTTCAAGGTTGCCCAGCTCCGGGCAGGTTAAGAAATTGACGCCGTGTCTTCGGCCCGTAGGTAAGAAAATGCGGTTCCGGATGCTCAAGGTAAGCGAGCCGTTCCCCCGCAATGCGGTCGCGGCGCGCATCTCGCCTGATTTCCTCAGGATTGATCGAATAGACCTTGGCAGCGTTCAATCCAAAGATCTTGGCGCGAAGCTGTGGGGTGATTTCGGGATAGCCATACTTCTCCCGCAATTCCGGGGAGATCTGGAAGGTGCGGAATGCCTGGATCTGGTCCTGGGGTGAGCCATACCATATCGAGTCCGTTCCCCAGAGCACGTTGTTCTCGCCGCAGTACTTCAGGAGCTTGCCCAGTGCATGGGCCGCGGCTTCAGGGTCGCGCATCAGGTAGCGCCAGGTGCTGCCTAATTCACCATAAACATTGCTGTTGGGGGCGACATTGTTTTCGATGAGAGACTGGATCAGGGTATCGATGCCATCGTCCGCGCCCTTGCCTTCGAAAGCGCACTCCGGAACCCCGGTGACGAAGCCGGAGTGGTAGACAAGGAAGGAAACGTCGGGGAAGCGTTTGGCGACTACGCCGATGTCGCGGCATTGGCTATGCTCATAGGACTGCCTGCCAAAGGGCAGGCCCTTGTGCACGCAGATGACGTTGACGCCGAGCTTGCGCGCTTTTTCAATGAATCGGGTGCCGATATCGTCCGACAGGAAGTAGCCTTTTCCTCCGGGCCCAAATTGCGTATAGGTTTTCCACGCGGAAACACCCCAGCGTCCTTTCAGTTCATCCATCGAGTCCAGGTCACCCGCCTGGTTGGGGTTGACCCGGCCATGCAGCAGCAGGCGGTGCATTCCTTCCATGCGCTCGACTATCCTGCGCACCGCATCGGCGGTCTGGATGGTGAGCGGTTCCGCGTCCGGCTTGGAAGGTACGAAGGAGAGCACCATCATATCCGTATCGGAATCGAGGAAGACATCCTTGATGAATTCTTCCGGACCCAGGCAGCGCAAGTAGCTGTGCGCGCCCGGCTCGGCCGCGAGAGCGCAACCTGTTTTGGGCATCTGGCTCAACGGCTTGCTTCCGGCTGGCAATTTTTTCAGCCACGCTCCATTGGGGTCCACGAAATGTCCCTGCACGTCGAAGATGAATTCGCTTTTGCCACCTCTCAGGGATGTCTCGGCCAGCGAAGGCTCGAGCGCGGCGCCGGTGGGCAGATCGAAAAAACCGCCAAGTTTGCCAGCCGCGGCATTTGCGGCATTGAATGCAAGCAGCGTCGACGCAGCGCCGCAGGCGGAGACAAGAAAGCATCTTCGAGACATGGCAAGACGCTTCGCGTTGACTGTCGCTGCTTCGTGAGCAAGTTTATTTGCCGCCTTATTCGTCGGGGACAACGGAACCGGCTCAAACTCGCCATTTGAAGTCGCATCGAGCTTGATGGGGAGGCGCGTGCCTTCGGGATCGATGCGAGGGTGGGAAGGTTTCATAAGCAATCCTCCTCAAAAGCGGCTGGCAGCTTGTGGTTCGAGTGGAATATCGATTTTCCCCACTGGCCGATATAGAGCTTGTGATAGGCAAATATGGGCAAATCCGGCTCAATTTCAACAAAAAGAGCGGCATCGCCGCTCTTTTTGCACTACGAAAATAAAGTCCCCGCAAATGCCGTCAGGTCATTATCTTGAACCTCTAGGTCCAAGTTGGTCACTGGCCGGATGCATCAGGCGCTTCCGTATAGGATTCGCACAACAGCATCGCTGTGGTTCGTAACCGGTTCTTAAAAAATTGGTTCAAAGAATATAGACCTTAACAAACACCGCAGGGAACAACCTTGATCCGCTTTCCGATTCTTGTCCTGACAACTTTACCTTGATACCGGGCGCCTCTGGTTTTCAGGATCGAAACCGGAGTTTCCCCCGCATGGACATTCCCGGCCAGCTATAACAGTTTATCCTGTTCCGGCATTACCGCATCCAGCGCTGCCTGCATGCGATCGATTCTACGCTTAAATTCCTCTGTGTCAAAGTCCCCCCTGTTTCTCGCGACGAGCATCTCGTGGGTGACGTTGAGGGCCGCCATGATGGCGATGCGTTCCGCGCCCACCACTTTGCCGCTATCCCTGATTTCACGCATTTTTTTATCGAGATAGGTTACCGCCTGCAGCAATTCTTCCTGCTCGTCGTCAGGACAGGTGACGCAGAATTCGCGGCCCATGATAGCCACATCCATGACCTTACCTGGTTTCATCGTCGCCTTCAGGAATATGTGACAGCAGCGCTTCCAACCGGCCAGCCGCCGCGCTTATCTTCTGGTTGAGCTGTTTGTTCTCGCTGGTTGCGCCTGCGAGAGCCTGGCGCAATTGCATGTTTTCAGCACGTAATTGCTTGCACAGTTGCACGAAGTAGTTGATTTTTTCTTCGAGGGATGTTAGTTCCGGTTCCATCTGGATGCTGTGCTTGGGATATTTATCGGTCCACTATAGTTCTCAAGTCCTCGCGGCGTCAACTGGTCACGTTCATCTTCAGATGCCGCCTTTGCCCATTTTCCCACGTCTCCCGCGCAGCCGCTCGGATATCGAGGCTCGGGCGCCGGAGGGCGCCGTTTCTGGTAGAATTCCGCCACGTTTCAGGTGCTTTGATCGCTTTGAGCGATCGAGTTAAACGGGAACCAGGTAAAGGCAATCCTGAATTAGTCATTCGCCTGCGATTTGACGCAGAATCACGCGGCTCGCGAAGACTTGTTGAGAGATTTTCTGGATGCCTGGGCTGCCCCCGCAACGGTAAGCAAGTGTAGGCGTGCCAAGCAGCCACTGTGAATTTTCATGGGAAGGCGGTACGCAAGTCTTGCGAGCCCGGATACCGGCCTCGAACGCATACGGAAATATCGCGTGGGGCGGTATCCTGACCGATTCTCTTCGTTCAAGAAATCTCTCCACGGTATTTCCTTGTTTGCAATGGCGGACGGTGGGTCCGCTCAACAAGAAAATTCCATGGGTCCGTGCAAAAAAATAATCTGGATGGTTTTGACCATCCCTGGCTGCTCACTGCCTGTCTGTCTACTGGCGGCTGAATCGGAAGAAAAATTCGGGAAGCCGCTGGAGGAGGTGGTGGTAACGGCAACACGATTCACGCAGCGTGTGGAGCAATTGCCCATAGGGGTCTCCATTATCAGCGCGGAGCAGATAAAGAATAGTGCTGTATCCACCCTGCCGGAATTGCTGCAGCAATTGGCCGGAATTCATACCCGCAACCTGGACGGAAGTCCTGACCCGCAAATCGATATGCGGGGATTTGGCATTACGGGCAACGAGAACACCCTGGTGCTGCTTGATGGCCAGAGGATGAACGAAAAGGAACTGGTAGGCATACGCTGGTCCACTATTCCGCTCGATTCCATAGAACGCATCGAGGTGCTGCGCAATACCGGGGCGGTTACCTATGGGGGTGGTGCGACCGGCGGGGTGATCAATATCGTGACACGGGCAGCTCCGAAGCAGCATATCTCGGGGAGCGGGGGAATCTCCATTGGAAGCTATAGCGCGACCGAATTCAACGGCGCACTCAATGCGGCAGGAAAAAACCTTGCGCTGGCACTGACCGCCAATGCCCTGGAAACGGACAATTATCGCGTCAATAATGTCTTGCATCAAAAAAATCTTCAGGGCGACCTGCGCTATACGTTCGGGCCAAATGGCAGGACTCTGGTAAAGTTTGGCCTGGACGATCAAAAACTGGGACTGCCGGGCACGCGCACCGAAGCGCAACTGGAAACCGACCGAAGGGGAACCTCAAGACCGCGGGATTTCAGCACCCGCCAGGGAGCCTACGTCACCATGAGGGCGGAGCATACTGTTGGCATGGGTGATCTCGCCGCGGACCTGTCTTATCGAAACATTCACCGCACGGCGTTGTTCGATGACTACGCTATCGACTTTTTCAATTCCAAAACATTTATCAACACCCGTTCGGATGTATGGCTGTTCAATCCGCGTTTCAAGATGCCTTTTCAGGGCATGGGGCTGAATCATGAACTGGTGCTGGGGGCCAACCTGGAATGGTGGGATTATCATTCCAGGCGTTTCACCGGAGCGGAGACGGTACCGGGCGCCCTGTCGGCAAACATCCAGCAAACCGATGTGGTTGCGACCCAGCAGAACCGGGCCGTTTACCTGCAGCATATCGCGACTTTCCCGACGGATACGGTGCTGACGCTGGGCGGGCGCGCACAATGGGTACACAATAATGTCAACGATCGTTTCAACCCCGCGGCTTATGCCAGGGGGCGGCAGGACCGGCTGGTCTACGCCTACGATGTGGGGCTGCGCCAGCCCTTCAAGACGGTTTTCTCGTTTTATGGAAAATTTGGACGAAGCTTCCGCATCGCAACGGTGGATGAAACCTATAATCAGTTTGGCGGCCCCTCGTTCGATTCGGCTGTCAAGCTGCTGGAACCGCAAACTGCGCATGCCGCTGAAATCGGCCTGGAATATCAGGAAGGACCCGTTCGGACGCGCGCGTCGCTGTACAGGATCAATCTCAATAATGAGATCAGCTTCATCAATATCGATCCTTTCCTGTTTTTTTCCAATATAAACCTGCCTCCCACGCGGCGGCAGGGGGTCGAGCTGGAAGGTTCCTGGGCCGTCACAAGAGCGATAGATATATTTGGCAACTATACTTATAACGATGCGCGTTTTCGCGAAGGCACTTTCGGCGGGGTCGACGTTGCGGGAAACATCATTCCGCTGGTGCCTCGCCATAAGGTTTCAGCCGGCGGCACGGTGCGGTTTACCGATAATACCCGTCTTGCAACAGCCATGAACTATATAGGCGAACAGGTATTCGATAATGACCAGGCTAATACCGCGTCGCGGCGGATGCCGAATTATGTGACGGTCGACCTGAAGCTCACACACCAGATGAAGAGACTCCTGATCAGCATGGCCGTCAACAATTTATTCGACGAGAAATATTTTTCATACGGTATCCGCAATGCATCAGGCACGAGCTTCAATGCGCTTCCGGCGCGTGAGCGCAATATCTGGATTACCTTGAAATATCAATTTGATTAGATCGTCATTCGGTGTTGTCTGCCTGGTCATTTTTTGTTCCGTCAAGAAGTGACATAATGCCGTTTCTACGGATCACTCCTGCTTTTTTTCGTATTCCTGCTGAAGCATGCTGATGCAACCTGCGGAAACCATGAGCGGCTCCCGGTTTTATTCCTGTTTGAAGGAATACATCAGGCCCTATTGGCACGTGCTTGCGTTTGCCGCAATAAGCATGGTTGCAACCGCCGCTTCAGCGCCCATGCTGGCCGCGCTGGCAGTACCGGCGCTGGATGGCGTACTCGCAGGACAGGATGTCGAAACGATGCAACTGGTATTGCTGGCAATAATGGTGTTGTTTGCCGCTCGCGGCATGTCGGGTTTTATCGCGGCTTATTCGACGGCCTGGCTGGCAAATAAACTGATGCAGGATTTGCGTGGCGAGATATTCGATAAGCTGCTGACGCTTCGGGCAAGCTACTACGCATTTCGCGGCGGTGGCAACCCGGTTTCGAAAGTGATAACGGATATCGATCAGCTCGTCAGTTCCTTCACGAATGTGGCGACGGTCATGGTAAGGGACAGCTTCATTGTCGTAAGCCTGCTCGCATGGATGGTCTATCTCAATTGGAAACTTTCACTGCTGGCTGTATTGATGGTCTCGGTTATCGTGTTGATCGGGCAATTGATCAGTGATCGCCTGAAAAGGGCGGCCACGGAAGCATACGAAGCGGCGGATCATGTTACCGGTATCCTGAAGGAATCCATCGAGAATTACGCGGCGGTAAAACTATATGCCGGCGAGCAGTATCAGGCTGCCCGGATGCGGGAGGAGGCAGACAAGGTGCACGATACCCTCATGAGGCGAGCGGCTGCCGAGGCCCTGGCGATTTCTTTTGCGCAGGTTGCAGCCGGTATCGCGGCAGTCATCGTTTTTTATATTGCAACCCGCCAGGTGTTTGCCGGGGAAACGACGGCGGGAGGCTTTGCTTCTTTTGCTTTCGCCATATTGATGCTGATTCCGGCGGCGCGGCGCATTGCCGGGCTGGATGAATTTCTGCGTTCCGGCCTGGCGGCTGCTACCCGCATCTTTTCGCTGCTGGATGAGAAAGCTGAACCGGATAGCGGAACGATTCGCATGGAGCGCGCCAGAGGGCAGCTCAAGTTCGAGCACCTCACCTTTCGGCCGCCTTCGGTTCCGAAGGAACCCGATTCTCAGTCTTCTCATGGATCGAGCTGGTGCCACATCCCTCAACCAGGCGGCCCGCTGGAGGACATCCAACTGACAATTCAGCCGGGCGAGCAGGTTGCTTTGATAGGGCTTTCGGCAAGCAGCAAATCAACGCTTGCAGAACTGATCCTCCGCTTCATTGACCCGACTTCGGGAAGGATCCTGCTCGATGATCATGATATTGCGCATCTCACGCTAGCCAGCTTGCGCGGCAATATCGCGCTGGTATCCGAGAAAACGACGATATTCAGTGATACGGTTGCTGCCAACATTGCCTATGGCGAGATGGGCCGTGCAACCGAAGGAAGGGTTATGGCGGCGGCCCAGGCAGCGCATACCATGGAATTCATCAGGCATATGCCCCTGGGATTGCAGACTGTCGTGGGAGAGCGGGGAATACAGCTATCTGCGAGCCAGAAGTTGCGGGTATCCATCGCCAGGGCCCTGCTGAAAGATGCGCCTATCCTCATTTTCGATGAGGTGGCCGAGCCGTCGGCGGATCAGGAGTCGCTGCACCATGTTCTGGCGGCGTTGAGAACCGTAATGCACGGACGCACGACGCTTGTCATCGCCCGCTGCCTATCCACGGTGGAAAAAGCGGATCGTGTGGTGATGCTGCACCAGGGCCGTATCACCGAGGTGGTTCGCAGGGAATTACTCGCGACAAAAGAAGCTTATACCCGGCTGGAAAGCTACCTGGGCTAAAACCGGTTGTCTGGCGTGAATCGGGGGAAACTGGTCGTGGGGGGACCTGCCCGGTCAATCCGGATTCCGGTCGATGGCGCGTACCTGATCGTCAGGCTCCTGGCGCGCGTATTCAGGCACCCATCTGGTCAGTTCCTGTTTGACATCATCGTCATTCAATATCGGATGTGCTTGCAGCCAGATCAGTAAACTGGATAGCCATTGCCCATCCGCCGGGCGTGCCCGGGCTATGCGCAATTTGGGGTGAGGCGTCGGCAAACTGTTTTCGTCATCCGCCAGCAATTCCTCATGGAGCTTTTCTCCCGGACGCAATCCGTTATATACGATCTTGATATCTTCTTCGCCAAGCCCGGATAGACGGATCATGTCTCTTGCTAGATCGGCAATCTTGACGGGCGCTCCCATATCCAGTACGAAAATTTCTCCACTCTCTCCTTTTTTTTTCATCAGCGCGGCCTGCAATACCAGTTGGGTAGCCTCGGGGATGGACATGAAATAGCGCGTAATCTCCGAATGCGTGACGGTGACTGGTCCGCCCCTTGCAATCTGCTCGCGGAATTTGGGAATGACGCTGCCCGCGCTGCCCAGTACATTGCCGAAACGCACCATGACAAAAGAGGTGCCTGGCACGGCTTTCTGTTCATTGTTTTCGGAACGGCAAGTCGACTGCTGCAATGCCTGGCATACCATTTCCGCAAGCCGCTTGCTGGCGCCCATGACATTGGTAGGATTGACCGCCTTATCGGTGGAGATCAGAACGAACTTTTCCACACCATGCCGGATTGCGGCTTCGCCTGCGACATAGGTTCCGAGAACGTTATTCAGGATGGCTTGCCAGGCGTTCTCCTGCTCCATGAGAGGCACATGTTTGTACGCAGCCGCATGAAAAACGACCTTTGGCCGAAACCGGGAGAATACCTGCGCGACTCGCGCCCGATCCTTGATGTCGCCAATGGTATATATCGCCGGGACATCCGGGAAATCCGTCAGAAATTCCTGTTCCATTTTATAGAGCGCGAATTCATTCAGCTCGAATAGCACCAGTTGCCGAGGCTTGAATGGCGCAATCTGCCGGCAGAGTTCCGATCCTATCGAACCGCCAGCGCCCGTAACCAGAACCGTCGAGTCCGCCAGCAGATCGTGCAGGCCTTCGTTATCCAGCACCACGGGGTCGCGTCCCAGCAAATCGTCCGGTTCGACAGTCCGGATTTGCGAGACCGTGATTTTTCCGCTGATCAGATCCTCATAAGAGGGAACAATCAGCGCCTTTATCCCGGCGGTCGAACAGAGCTCCAGCGCGCGGTGGCGATCTCGATGAAGACGGTCGGGACGGCGGCGATCCACTTCCGGACGGTGGACATGGCGGCGATCCGGACTGGAAGGTGCCATGGCGATGATGGCGTGAGCTACGCCAAATCTTTTCGCGATGGCAGGCAGCTCATCGATTTTCCCCAATACCCGGAAACCATGCAGAAGAAGCCCCAGCTTGTGCGGATCGTCATCCAGCAGCCCCATTACCCTCCACTGCACGCTTCGGGCAAGCTCCTTCACCAGGCCGACCGCCATGTCTCCCGCGCCGAGGACCAGTACGAGCTTGCTTTCTTCTTTTTTGCGCCCATACAGCTTGTGTTCCTTCCATAAGCGATACGCGAGCCGATCGCCACCCATGATGAACAGGAGCAGAATGGGGGCCAGCAGCAATACGGTGCGCGGAACGCCTACCAGTACCTGCATCATATACAGCACCAGCGGCACCAGCCCGGCGGATATCATTATCGCCAGCACGATACGCCGCAGGTCGGGCAGGCTCGCATAATGCCAAAGCCCGTGATAAAGCCGGAATCCGAGAAACGTCATTGCATGCACGGGCACGACCCAAGGCAGAATTTCTTTCAGGGAAGAGAGGTACAGAGGAGGTATCTCAAAATTGAAACGGAACGAATAGGCGAGCCACCATGCGATGGCCGCCGCGAATAAATCGTGGACAAATGCAATGATCGTCCGTATGTTGGGAATTCGGGCAATCATGCTATAAGCTGTCCCAGCGCCGGGCCCAAAGGCGGTCGAACATGCCCATCATGACGAGATAGATTCCTGTCCATGCAACTCCCACTCCAAACTGGATGACAACATCATGTCCTGCGGCCCATATCGCGCTGGCGGCCGCCGCCAGCATCAGGATATAGGCGAGCAAAGCGGTATTGCGATGCCCAAGACCGCTTTGTACCATACGCTGATAGTAGTGTTCGCGATGAGCTTGCCAGAATTTATCGCCATGCAGAGCGCGTTTCGCAAGGGTAACCGAGGCATCGGCGATAAACGGAAAGAATACGAGCGCCGGCAGCCATAGAGGCCAGAGGCCGTCGGTCCAGCCGATGACGCCCAATGCGGCGGCCAGGAATCCCAGGGGAATCGCGCCGGCATCTCCCATGAAAATAAGCGCAGGATGAAAGTTGAATAACAGAAAAGCAGCGGCTGCGGCAGCGATACTGAAATTCATCATCGCAAACGGTTCATTTCCTGCCAGCCAGGCGGCACAGCCATAAGCTCCAAATCCAATGAGCGTCATGCCGCCAGCCAGGCCATCGGAACCGTCCATGAAATTATACAGATTGAGCATCCACGTAATCGCCATCGCGGCAATCGATGCCACCAGCCAGCCATGCTCCCCCGCCAATAATTCTGCGGAGAAGCAGGTTGCCGCAATAATATGCGCCAGCAGCCGTACCCAGATTGGGAGGCTGAGGACATCGTCGGCGAAAGATACCAGTACCAGAAGAATGACGCCCATCCATATGGATAGGGGAAGCAAGGGAGGGAGAAATGCCCAGGAAGCGAGTATTCCCGATATCAGGCCCACTCCGCCCGTGCGGGGAATGGCCTGGACATGAAGGGAGCGGGCATTGGGATGATCCAGTATCCGCAACGCCGTTCCCTTGATCAGCCAGCGGATCAAGCCCAGGGTTAGGGTAAATGCGACCAATGGCGCCATGGACATTGTGGCAAGTGAAAAAGAAAGGCCGGTCATCATGATTCCGGTTGCTCAGGGATTTCTTAAACCTAAATCCGGCAGTTGGACAGGGTAAAGTGCGCGGTTTTTGGGATGCAAGGCAAGACGCAACGACGCGGAACGGCCATTCCATTCCAGGGAGTTGCAACGCAGCCATGTGTCGCAAAAATCGCGCAATCTGCCCTGTAGCGAACTCACCATACAGGTGAACGTCGAGTACCGCGGAAAGTTTTTGTGGATCATAGCTCTAAACTGGAAATGAGTGGTCAGCTACCGGATTCAGGTTAAAACATCGCGCGATGTTTGCTGTGGATAATGTTCAGGCTACCGGTGGCGTGGGACGGAACTACAGGATACCGGCGAGCATGCTTTCTCGATGCATCTTTTCGATGCATAAGCGACGATGATGCCCAGTCCATCCTCAGGATCAAGGGAAACTTGAACCGGCTTCCTTCCTGTTTCTCAAATTCGAATCTGGTATCGTTCTGGTGGTTGAAAGGGATACTTGATTCCATGGCGGACAGGTCGCTCGATTCCGGATAAAAATTGTATTTCATAAGCAGGACCCGATGTGAAGAAAAGCTCACCACTTTCGCTTAACACCCAGATTCTCGTGGGCGCGCTGGCCGGCATCCTGCTGGGGCTGTGGATTTCCTCGTCCGGGAGCGAATCAGCCATTACCCAAGCCGGGCTTTATGCCGCGGGATTGGTCGGCGCCTTATTCATCGATTTGCTGAAAATGGTCATGATCCCGCTGGTGTTTACCTCGATTGCTGTAGGCGTGGCAAATCTGCGCGCCCACAGGCAGATCCACAAGGTGTGGAAGGCAACGCTGGGCTTCTTCCTGTTTTCAATGATGATCGCCATCATGCTCGGCCTTGCAGCCGCCAATATTTTCCGGCCGGGCGATGGACTGCAGCTTGCGATGTTTCAGGATGCCATTCAGGAATTTCAGGCAAGACAGTTGCCTTTGTCCGAGTTCTTTTCCCAGTTTTTGGGCTCGCTGTTTCAGAATCCAGTAGCCGCGCTGGCACAGGGGAATGTTCTGGCAGTAGTGGTCTTCGCTCTGTTACTCGGTATTGCGCTGGTGGTGGGTGGCGAGCGCTACAACAATATCCTCGTTCTGCTGCAGGAATTGCTGGAGCTGGTGCTGATGCTGGTGGGCTGGATAATGCGGCTTGCCCCGCTGGGTATCATGGCCTTGCTGTTGAAGCTGGTCGCTACCCAGGATATATCCTTGTTGGGAACGCTGGCAGAATTTGTCGTGCTGGTGGTTGGGACAACGTTGCTTCATGGCATGGTGGTATTGCCGTTGATTCTTTATCTCGTCACCCGCATGGCGCCGCTCAGATTCTGGCGTGGAGCGCGGGAAGCATTGATCACCGCTTTTGCCACCAGCTCCAGCTCAGCTACCTTGCCAGTAACCTTGCGCTGCGTGGAGCAGCACCTGCATGTCAAGCGCGATATCGCCGGCTTCGTCGTTCCGCTCGGGGCTACTCTCAACATGGATGGCACTGCGCTCTACGAGGCGGCTGCAGCATTATTCATCGCGAACCTGGCAGGTGTCGAGCTTAATCTGGCGCAACAGATGATCGTGTTCGTTACCGCCATGATTGCCGCCATGGGCGCACCGGGCATTCCCAGCGCGGGCATGGTGACCATGGTGATGGTGCTGCAATCGGTGGGCCTTCCCGCCGAAGCCATAGCCATCCTGATGCCGGTCGATCGGTTCCTGGACACCTTCCGCACCGCCGTCAATGTCGAAGGAGATATGGTTGCCAGCCTGGTGGTGCAGAAATGGGCAAAGAGCGACGAGGATTGAAGGCGCGCAAATCCTGCTGTGCCTTCCCGTAGCCAACTTGTTTCAACTTTCCTTGTAATTTCCCTTCCTTGCTCATAAAAAATCCAATCGGCGGGCGCGAAACAAGTGTCCAGCGCTTTCTTCGCAAGCTCTCAATCAGCTTGATCCCGACGCCAGGCGAGGTCATCGGGTGCGGCAATATGCCGCATTCCCAAGCCGGCCTTGCATCCCTACAATTAATCCGGTGGACAGATGAATATGGATTTTCCGGTAAAGGCCGCTACCGGGAGAGCTGGAATGCTTGCGGCACCGAAAGACTGTGCTTTTTCCGCGTCGTTATCGGTTTTTCTTTCCGATAGTATCTTCTTTTGAAGGAGGCGAGCAACCTGCGCGCTAATGGATCGTCATGAAAATCCCCAAGAGAATCGAACCGCTCGTTGAAGAAGGCCTGGTGGATGAGGTCATCTGTCAACTTATGAGCGGGAAGGAAGCGATGGTATACGTGGTTCGATGTGGCGCGGACATACGTTGCGCGAAAGTCTACAAGGAGATCGACAGGCGCAGCTTTCGCCACAGCATCGCCTACATGGAGGGCCGCAAGATCAAGAACAGCCGCCATGCCCGCGCCCTGGACAAGGGTACGCGTTATGGGCGCAAAGTACGGCACGATGCATGGCAAAGTGTGGAAGTGGACTCCCTGCATCGGCTTCTGGCCGCAGGTGTCCGTGTACCGCAGCCACATAGCTTTTTCGAAGGCGTGCTGCTCATGGAGCTGGTGGCGGATTCTGACGGGAATGCCGCATCACGCCTGAACGACATAGTGCTGACGGCCGGACAATCGCACAGGTATCACCAGGATCTGCTCAGGCAGGTGATACGCATGCTTTGCGCGGGCATCGTTCATGGCGATTTATCCAGATACAATGTGCTGGCCGGCAAGGAGGGGCCTGTCATCATCGATCTGCCCCAGGCGGTCGATGCTGCAAGCAACAGCAATGCCCACCGCCTGCTGCTCAGGGACGTGGATAACCTGACCGCTTATTTTGGTTGCTTCGCGCCAGAATTGCTCGAGACCGACTACGGAAACGAAATATGGTCTCTCTATCGGAGGGGCAATCTGCATCCTGACGTGAATTTGAGCGGAAACGCACAGCGAAATCCTTTTGATATGCCCAATGTCGCTCGAGCCGCGAAGAATGTGCTGAGGAGAGAACGTCCTCGGCAGCCTTACAGGCAGGCAATGAGGGGATAACAGGACAAAGGTTCCGGTTCCGAGCCTGCGACAATTTGTCGCATTTCCCTGAATCCGGAAATGGATTATTCTCTGTCCATTTGCTGGAGGGGCAGGCATGATCCGAATTATCGCCATTTTAATGTTGAGTGCGACAGCCGCGCTTGCAAGCCATCCTGACCCCGATGAGAGCCAGGATGCCGCCAAGCCCCGGCCTCCAAAAACAACACTGGCGGTTGGCGCCACGCTGGATCAGCAGGGACGGCTATGGGTAGCGAAAGTGGAAGATCAGCGCCTGCTGGTTTCCTGGTCGGACGATGGGGGAGAGAATTTTTCCAGCCCGGTCATGGTTACGTCTGAACCTGAAAATATCCCGGCGGATGGGGAAAATCGGCCGAAGATTGCCGTGGCGCGCGATGGCACTATCCTTTTGACCTGGATACAGTCTCTTCCGCAGAAATATGCCGGAAATGTCCGCTTTGCGCGTTCCATCGATTCCGGCCGGACCTTTTCCCCGCCCATTACCTTGAATGATGACGGCCGGGTGACCAGCCATCGTTTCGACACGCTGGCGATCAATGGCACAGGCGGTGCGGTTGTGGCGTGGCTGGATGCCCGCGACCGGGATGCCGCAAAGGAAAAAGGCGAAGCGTTTTCTGGCGTATCGATTTACACCGCCAGGTCCGGTGACAATGGCGCAAGTTTCGGCGCTAACCGGAGATTTCAGCAGCATACATGCGAATGCTGCCGTATCGCCACGGCGTGGACCGGCGAGGGCCCGATAGTTTTCTGGCGAAATATTTTCGATACCAATACGCGCGACTTCGCCATTGCATACCTGGACAAAGGGTGGGTGCGCCGCGCCACTCGCGACGAATGGAAAATCGATGCCTGTCCCCATAACGGGGGCAGCATCGCGGTCGATGGGCGGGGCCAGTTGCACCTCGCCTGGTTTACAAATGGAACGGTTCGCCAGGGATTGTTCTACAGAAGAATGGAAGGCAACTGGCAATCGGAACCGCTTGCTATCGGCAATGCCGCGGCGCAGGCAAACCATGCCTGGGTTGCCGCTGATGGCAGGACGGTTCTCCTGACCTGGCGCGAGTTCGACGGTACCGCCTACTCCGCACAAATGATGTACTCCAATGATTCGGGAGAATCCTGGAGCGAACCCCAGCGTTTGATGGAATCCGCCGGGGCGACCGACTATCCAGTTCCGTTGATCGACCGCAACAAGGTCCTGGTGGTGTGGAATACCGCAACCGAAGGCCTGCGGGTCTTGCGGTTCGACCGGTTGACCGGGAGATGATTTCAGGGGCGGGGACAAAACGGTTTTCCGGTAAAAAGAATGACATGATATGTTAAAAGCATACTAGGGCCTGTTAACACTTGTTTCTCACCCACGACGGCGATGGATCTCAGTCGGAACAAGGTACGAGCCGCACAGCAGAGTAAGCTCTGCAAGCGGCGAGTAACGATGGGTTGGGTGAAATTCCGTCCCGTCCCTCCGGATTGCGCACGAAAAAACGTGGGTGCGGTGTTGCAAAGCTGGGCCATAGGCCGGCTATGCCCTGCGCTTCGCGCCTTGCCCTCACGCTTTTTCGCACAGCAACGCGGGTGCGTAACAAATGTCAACAGTCCCTAGAACAGCATCCATAAGCTGGTAGTTATTAGAAATTAAAGACAGGCGAAGGCATTAGAACAATATGAAATCCATTTCCCTCGCCTTGGCGGGTTTGCTGTGCACATTTCTTGTTCCACCATGCAACGCGGAAAGTATGGAGCAATCCAGCGTTCCGGAGACGGAAGGGAACCCGAACGTTTCGCCCCCGGCATTTCCCAGCGCCAATGGCGCCTCAGATCTTGCTTCCAGGAGCGCCAAACCAACTGCTGGCAGCAGCAATTCGGTAATTCACGAGATTCCGGCTACCATCGTTTCGCGAAACGTGGCCGAGTTGAAGCAGGCGGCGCCCGCTTCGCCCGCTCCCGTGCGCCTTCCTGCTGATAAGGAGGTTAATGCTGAGGGAGCCGAAAAGGACGCAGCGGGAGATAAAGACAAGGAAAAAGGCGCGGTTGCGCCTCCAGTGATTCAGAAAGAAACGATATTCAAGGAAATGGTCGTAACCGGGGAGGTGGAGCGCGATTCCCATTATACTTCCCCTTCCACGCGCGTCACGCGCACCCAGATCGAGCGCCAGAACGCGCAGACCACGGAGGAAGTGCTCAAGTACCAGCCCAGTCTGCAGATCCGCCAGCGTTATGTCGGTGATCCCAACGGGGTTCTCGGCATTCGCGGCGCGGATATGTTTTCGACTGCGCGCAACATGGTCTACGCCGATGGGTTGCCGCTGCATAATTTTTTGCAAGCGTCATTCAACGGCGCGCCGCGCTGGTCGCTGGTCGGTCCCAACGAAATCGATGCGGTCGATGTCGTATATGGCCCTTTCTCGGCGGAATATAGCGGCAATTCCATTGGCGGGGTTGTCAACATCAAAACCCGCATGCCGCGCAAGCAGGAATTTTATATGGAAAGCAGCCTCTTCATTCAGCCCTACAATCTCTACGGGCCGGATAAGGGAACATTCATTGGCGACCGGCAATTCGTATCCTATGGCAACCGCTTCAAGGACGCACTGACAGTATTCCTGTCATACAACCGCCTTGAAGCGCAGAGTCATCCCATGAGCTATTTCATCGATAATACAGGATTGGGAATCCCTGGCAGCGGTACGACAGCTGTGACCGGAGGCATACGAACGCCGGATGCAAGAGGTACGCCCAGTCTTATTTATGGAGATACCGGACCGGAAAAAGTGAATACCCACTTGTTTAAGGGCAAACTGGGCTACGATATTACCTCCGATCTCCAGGCGATTTTCACGGTGGCTTACGAGGATCGGACGCGCAATCAGAATCATCCACGTAACTACTTGCAGGACGGCGCAGGGCAGCCATTCTGGGGTCCCGGGCAGTTGCCAAATGCCGCTTTCGATGGCTCATCATTTGACGTTACACGTAACCTTTTTGGCGCAAGTTCGGATAAACGCGAAACGCTGAATCTCGGCCTGCAACTGCGTGGTGCGCTGACTCCAAACTGGAACATCGATTCGACTATCAGTAATTTCGACGTCCTGAAAGACATTCGTGCGACTGCTTTTTTTAACAGAAACGATCCTGGAAATACGGGAGTCGGACAGCTCCAGGATTTCAAGAAATTCAGCTGGTTCAACTATGATCTCAAGCTGAGCACTCCTGCGTTATTCGGAAATGAAAAAATATCTCTGCTCGGCGGGTATCACTTTGATCTGTATAACTTGAGTTTCCGTCAGTACTCGCTTACGGATTATGCAACACTCACTCGTGGGGCACTGCAGGCGAATCGGAATAACGATGGCCAAACTTCGACTCACGCGGTTTTTGCCCAATCGGCTTATCGTTTCTTGCAGGGCTGGGACGTGACCGTGGGAGCGCGCCAGGAGTGGTGGTCGGCTACGAATGGCATTGTTGGCAGCGGCTCTTCCAATAATCCTCAAAGCACTGCGGTGCCGGATCGCAATATATCGGCGCTTTCCCCCAAGGTTTCCCTGGGCTATGAGCCTGGTCCCATGAAGATTCGCTATTCATTCGGACGAGCTCATCGCTTTCCGGTGATAGCCGAGTTATTTCAATCGCTTAATACACCACAGAGTATCACAAATGCGAATTCGCAGCTCAAGCCAGAAAATGGGGTGCACCATAATTTCATGGTCGAATATGGATTACCGCGCGGCTACATTCGCGTGAATGCTTTCCGTGACGATATCAAGGACGCTATTCAGCAAGTCCAAACAGTTTTAAACGGTGTGATACAGAATTCGTTTCAAAATATCGATCAGACGAGCACCACCGGCGTGGAACTGATATTCGATCAGCGCCGAATCTTCGGATCGAAATTCGATTTCATGTTCAATGGCACCTGGATGAATGCCAAGGTCGACAAAGGTCCCTTTGTTAACTTTACCGATCCAACTGGGAAACCAGCTGGTTTTAATCTGACTGGAAAGCAGCGCATCCGCCTGCCCCACTGGCGCGCCAACTTCTTTGCCACCTACAATGCTACCGAAGCATGGGATATATCGTTCTCCGGGCGTTACACCAGCGATTCGTTCAACGATCTGGATAACCGGGACCATGTGAACAACGTTTTTGGCGCGCAAAGCGACTTCTTCTTCATGGACTTCAAGACCAGTTACCGATTCAAGCTGCAGAATGGCCTGAAGAGCCGGGTTTCATTCGGCATTACCAATATCAATAACGATCAGGCTTTCGTATTCCATCCTTATCCGCAACGCACTTATCTGGTCGAGGCCGCCTTCAGCTATTGAGCATGGCATACCGAATGAGCGCGTATCCCGATGCGCTTCTCCTCCTGATAGCCTAATTTTCCAAACCTGGCCGGCGTATGCAGGATCGATAAAATTGAATGATGGCTGTGCCAGTTACGCGAACAGGTTCAGCACCCCATCCAGGCCGACGTGATTGAGTGCGTAAGTCGCCTTTTCCTGGACGATGGGCTTGGCGTGATAAGCGATGCTGACCCCAGCCGCCTCCATCATCCTGAGATCATTCGCGCCATCTCCTATGGCGATGACCTGCTCCCGTTTCAATCCAAGCTCGTTCCGGACTTGTTCCAGTGCCACGGCCTTGCCGCCCGCCCCTATTATTTCCCCTAGTACTTTTCCTGTCAGTTTGCCATCGACGATCTCCAGGGTATTGGCGGCCGTGTAGTCAAAGTGAAGATCTGTTTTGATCCTGTCGGTAAAAAATGTGAATCCGCCGGAGATGACCATCGTCTTGAGTCCGGCGGATTTCATTCCACGCAGCATTTTTTCCGCCCCGGGGCTCAGCCGGACCCGGCTTTCGTAAACCTCGTGCAGAGCGTGCTGATCCAGTCCCGCAAGCAGGGCGGTGCGCTGCCGCAGGCTTTCGGCGAAAACTATCTCGCCGCGCATGGTCCGCTGGGTGATCTCCGCCACTTGCGGCTTGATGCCTTGCATATCCGCTATTTCGTCTATCGATTCGATTGCAAGCAGGGTGGAATCCATATCCATTGCTACCAGCCCGAAATCCGCGAGCCGTACAGCTTCCCCGACAAAAGCAAAGTCAAGTTCGGCCTCGGCGCAATATTCCGCGATATGCTCGCGCTGCTTTGCATTTTTCAGCCGAAATGCCTCGCGGGTAATGCGCTCGATCTGGTCCGCGCCAGCGAGTTTTGCCAGTTCCCTTAAATCGTAATTCGCAATATCGGGGCCTTGAATAATGAGATTCATAATGGATAAATAAATTGTTGTTAAAAATGCTTCCTGGCGCTGCTCGCTATGAGCAGGCTTGCCGGATGTTGGTTGCCCTTCGAGGATTGCGTGTCCTGCCGGCAGGAGGGGCAATGATATATTCGGTGCCAGGAACTTTGGCACTGGCTTGCCGGCAAAAAATGGCGGAGCGATAGACGCGTGTATTTTGCCAGCAATCGCTGCCAATCGCCAGCGGATGCCATGCAGTCAGCATCACTGGTTTCCTGCCATCATTAGCTCCGAAAACGCCAAGCCAGGGATAGCGGTAGCCATACAGGAGGTCGTCGCGGTAGGATTAGGAATTTCTGGCGTATCCTTTAAAAGAATCATTGACGAGGAATTCATCCCATGGCTGAACAATATATATTCGGCACGCCGCTCAGTCACACCGCTATCCGGGTAATGCTGCTGGGCAGCGGCGAGCTCGGCAAGGAGGTCATCATTGCCCTGCAGCGTTTCGGCGTCGAAACCATCGCGGTGGACCGGTATCCGGATGCGCCGGGTCATCAGGTCGCCCACCGCGCCCATGTCATCGATATGGCGGATGGCGAGGCGTTGCGTGGTCTGATAATGCGGGAACGGCCTCACATCATCGTGCCGGAAATCGAGGCTATCAATACCGGTACCCTGATTGAAGTCGAGCGGGCAGGGCTGGCGCGGGTCATACCGACCGCGCGAGCCGCGCATCTGACAATGAATCGCGAGGGAATCCGCCGCCTCGCAGCCGAAACCCTGGGTTTGCTCACCTCGCCTTACGCTTTTGCCAGCAGTCTGGAGGAATTACGGCAGGCCGTGGAGAAGGGTATCGGCTACCCTTGTCTGGTCAAGCCGGTCATGTCGTCTTCCGGCAAGGGGCAATCGAAGGTCGATAATCCGGGAGCGCTGGAGGCGGCCTGGCACTATGCCGGAAGAGGCAGTCGGGTGGACCAGGGACGAGTCATTGTTGAAGGATTCATTCCTTTTGATTACGAAATTACCCAGCTTACGGTACGGGCGGCCAATCCGGCCGGCCAGGTGGAAACCTGCTTCTGCGAACCCATCGGCCATATCCAGGTTAACGGCGATTATGTGGAAAGCTGGCAGCCTCAGTCAATGCCGCCATTGGCATTGGAACGCGCGCGCCATATGGCCGAAAAGGTTACCGCGGACCTGGGAGGACGGGGTGTTTTTGGCGTGGAACTGTTTATCAAGGGGGACGATGTATGGTTCAGCGAAGTCAGCCCGCGTCCTCATGACACCGGGATGGTAACGATGTGCAGCCAGGTCCAGAGCCAGTTTGAGCTGCACGCCCGCGCCATCCTGGGACTTTCGGTAGACACGGGTTTGCGTGCGCCGGGGGCAAGCACGGTTATCTACGGAACACTGGAGGATCGGGCGATTGCATTTCGTGGAGTGGATGATGCATTGCGTGTTCCTCAAAGTGATTTGCGTCTCTTCGGCAAGCCTGAATCATTTGTCCGGCGCCGCATGGGCGTCGCGCTGGCCAACGGCGCCGATACTACCCAGGCGAGAGCGCGTGCCAGGCTTGCTGCAAGCCGCGTGGTGCCGATCAAGGAAGCGCTGCTTGAAAATGAAACACCCGGAAAACATGAGCCTGAGCTGGGTGGACTGGTATAGTTACGCCGCCGCTGTTTTTCAGAATGGAGCCATCGTGGTTGTACCATATAGCCGAATGGTGAAACGGGAGCCGCAGGATGGCATGTGCCTGCTGTGGATATCAGGATCATGGGATCGAGGTGGGAAGATTGTTGATACAGCGGCGTGATTCATACAGTACGAGTGCACGCGTGGTTTGCGCCAGCCGGATGCCGGGCTGGATAGTGGCAATCGTGGTGTGCCTAAACGTCATGGGGTGCAGCAGCATCATGAAGCCCGTCCCGGCTGGAGTACCGGCGCCGGCCATCCTCCCCGCCTTGTGCGTCGATGAGCAGCAGGAAATTGGACGCCTGCAGAAATTGCTGGCGGAAAGAGAAGTGCAGCAGAATGAAATCGAGCGGCTGCAGAAGCTGCTGGCAGAGAAGGAAGCACAGATCAGGACGCAACAGGCCCGTCAGCAGGATCAGGCCAAAACCTTGCAGGAAACCACCAACCAGGCGGCCTATGCACAGGTACGGCTTCGCCGGCTGGCTACGCGTCCAGCCGCGGCATCAACCATTGCGGAAGTGGAAATAGCGCTGGAGAACTTGAAATCAACACCTCTTTCTGCCACTGAACAAGGCCTGAGTGTGCAGGCAAAGCGCTTGCTGGATGCAGCCGCTACCTCCTATTCCGAGGATAACTATGGCGCGGCGATGGATCAGGCGGCACAAGCTGGAGAGGTTATCGAGATGGTAAAGCATAGCCGGTTGCGAAAAGCTTCCGATCCGCGCCAGGTGACGGTGTCGCTGCAAGTTCCCATCCCCATGCGTGCTATTGCCAATGCAAACCTCAGGCACAAGCCTGGCCCGGCGGGAATGGTGGCGAGTATGCTGCAAAAAGGTTCCTTGATTACGTCAGAAGCTTATCGAGGCGATTGGCTGCTGGTGCAAACTGCAGATGGGCGGTCAGGCTGGGTGCTGAACACATTGGTCGAGGCGGTTGTCGGAAAACCGTAAAGGAGGTTTCCTATAGTCCGTAATGGGCGCGGTTGCGGCCGGCGCGCTTCGCTTCGTAAAGAGCCATATCTGCACGGGCGAGAACCGCGGTTGGCGTCTCGTCCTCGGGCTGGCACTGGACGATGCCAATGCTCACCGTTACCGCTATTGACGAGCCATCGATGTTGTAAACCATGCCTTCCACCTGGTTGCAGATGCGTTCAGCGGTCTTCAATGCCTGCGCAGCCGATGTTTCAACCAGGATAATGATGAACTCGTCGCCTCCGTAACGCGCAGCGTAATCGATGCTGCGGATCGACTGGGAAAGTATTTGCGCTACAGCGGCAAGAACCTCATCTCCTGTCAGGTGGCCGTAAGTATCATTGAGTGTTTTGAAATGATCGATATCCATCATGAGCAGCGTAAATTCCCGCTGCGTGCGTCTGAAGCGCGCGAGCTGATCGCTGAGGATCGCATCCAGCTTGCTGCGGTTGTATAGGCCGGTGAGGCTGTCGGTGATCGAAAGGGTTTCCAGCACGCGATTCTGTTGCTGCATCGCCTGGTTTGCCGCCATGATTTCCGCATGATTCTGGCGCAGCCTGCCTGCCATCTCGTTGAATACCCGGGTGAGATGCCCTAGTTCATCGTTTCGCGTCGCTGTTAGCCGTATCTCGAGATCCCCGTCCGCAATCCGATCGGCCGCCGCCATAAGCTTTTGAAGCGGGCGCACTATGGAGCGTCCCATCTGAAAAGCTACTGCGGCAACCACTATTGCCAATCCGCTTACCAGTGCGAGAAACATATTGCGCCATTTTACCCAGGCATCGTAGACCTCCCCGCGATCGCGCTCCGCAAGGATGGTAATGGGTAATTCCGATGACGTATCAGCCAGCCCGATAACTTCCCTTTTGGTCATCCCTTTGAAAAACAGGGATTCTCCGGGATGCGCTTTTAGCTGGCTGAATACGGAGCTTTCCAGGGAAGCCAGCTGTTTGCCGTCCTCGTAACTGCTGGTAAGGACCTTGCCATCGGCGTCGAGCAGGAGCACATTCCCCGGCGGGGATTTCGTTGCGCTTTTTAGATGGGGTTGCAGCGTGCTCAAGTCGAGCACCGCGACCAGGGCGCCCAGCACCAGATTGTCGTAGGACAAAACCGGAATCGCGACAGCGAGGGTTGCGGCACCGTACTGCTCATCCCAGTGCGGCGGCACAACCACGAGACCATCCGTGAGCGCATCCTGGGACCATTCCTGAGGGAGCTTCACCGCAACGGGCGCCTGCGTGCTGCTGGCGACGATCCGCCCTTCAGGATTGACCACCGTAAGCTCCTGGAGAGTGTCGAGTTTTTCCTTGACGGAACGCAAATAGTGGGGTAAAGCCTGGATGCTTCCGGCACCCGAGCCTGCTCGCGGTTTTGCGGCAGGCCGCGCTATCGCGGATAGTCCGTCCATTACCGCGTTTGATGTGGAGGATACGCGTACTTCATGCATGCGCCTGTCGAGCCAGAGTTCGATCTCATGATCGGCATCACTCACAAGAGTACGCAGCTCCCTTGTGACAGTTTCCGAGATCAGCGCCTCGTTTTGCCGGAATGAGAGCAATCCCAGTCCCAGCGATGGTATCAGCGTTGCAAGAATGGAAAACACGACGATTTTGCTTTTAATACTGTTTAGCAGTGTCATCGGGATCGATTTCCGGGAAGGGCCATGCTGGCAATCAGGCGGTACCGATTGCCGACGTAACAAGCCATGGCTCTTGAATAGGGGGATATAGGCGCTACCATTGGGGAATGTGATTGAGATGCCGCGCACATTCTCATTTTTTCGTATCAGACAGTTTTGCCGCTTAGCTCGGCGATCAAATTCTTTATTTTTTTTACTTTTTCCGCCACGTTTGACATCCTTGCGCGAACCTTCAGGCGATCAGGTCCGGAGAATTCATATTCGCGGTTGCGCTGGATGAGCGCGATGATCCTTAAGGGATCCACCGGCGGGTCGGGAACAAAATGGACCTGAATAGCATCAGCGCCGGCTTCAATGCGCGTGATTCCAAGCGGCCTTGCGGCGATGCGCAGCCTATGGCAATCCAGCAGCGACCTGGCAGCCTCGGGCAATAAGCCGAAGCGATCGATCAACTCCTCTTGCATGTCGTCCAGTTGATCATCACTCCCGCAATTCGCCATCCGCTTGTATAGTACCAGTCGCTCATGTATGTCCTCGCAGTAATCATCCGGCAAGAGAGCAGGCACATGCAAATTTATCTCCGTGGTAATTCCCAACGGGTGCTGCATGTCGGGTTCCTTGCCTTCTTTCAGAGACGAAACGGCTGCATCGAGCATCGACGCGTAGAGATTAAAGCCGATTTCATGCATTTCGCCGCTTTGCGATTCTCCCAATACCTCTCCCGCACCCCGAATTTCCAGGTCGTGCATGGCGAGGAAAAAGCCGGCGCCCAATTCCTCCATTGCCTGGATGGCTTCGAGGCGTTTTCTCGCCTGGGCCCCGAGCGCTTCCCCGTCGGGGATCAGCAGATAAGCGTATGCCTGATGATGCGAACGGCCAACTCTTCCTCGCAACTGATGCAGTTGGGCTAGGCCGAACTTGTCCGCGCGATTGATAATGATGGTATTCGCAGTGGGAACATCGATGCCGGTTTCGATTATCGTGGTGCAAAGCAGCAGGTTGAACCTTTGCTGATAAAAATCTTTCATCACGTGCTCCAGCTCGCGTTCGCGCATCTGTCCATGCGCAATGCATACCCGCGCCTCCGGCAGCAGCCGGGTGAGCTTTTCCTGCATTTCTCCGATAGTGCTTACTTCGTTATGCAGGAAATATATTTGCCCACCGCGTTTCAGCTCGCGTAAACCTGCTTCGCGGATGATCCCCTCCGAAAAGCGGGTGACAAATGTCTTGATGGCGAGGCGCCTCTGAGGAGCAGTTGCAATCACGGAAAAATCACGCAGACCTTCCAGTGACATAGCCAGGGTTCGGGGAATGGGCGTGGCGGTAAGGGTCAATACATCCACTTCGGAACGAAGGTTTTTCAGCTGTTCCTTGTGGCGCACGCCAAAGCGGTGCTCCTCGTCGATGATGATCAGGCCCAGGTTCTTGAATTTTACACCTTTTTGCATGAGCTTATGGGTACCGATAACGATGTCTATCTGCCCTGTGGCCAATCCCGCCAGCGCCTGGGTTTGCTCCCTGGGGGAGCGAAAACGCGAAAGTTCCGCGATCCTGACCGGCCACTCATCCGCGATAAGGCTGAAGCGATCGGAAAAGTTCTGGAAGTGCTGCTCGGCCAGCAAGGTGGTTGGCACCAGCACCGCCACTTGTTTGCCATCCGAAACCGCAATGAAAGCAGCCCGTAACGCCACTTCGGTCTTTCCGAAGCCCACGTCCCCGCATATCAGCCTATCCATGGGCTTGCCGGCGGTCAGATCTTCGATGACCGCACCGATGGCGGCCGCCTGATCCGGCGTTTCCTCAAAGCCAAAACCGTCAACGAAGGCCTCGTAATCAGATTCCTTGAGCTTGAAGGCGTGGCCTAGCCTCGCGCTGCGCTGGGCATAAAGATTCAGCAATTCGGCGGCAGTATCGCGCACCTGCAGCATTGCCTTGCGCTTTGCCTTGTCCCATTGGCCGCTTCCCAGTTTGTGCAGCGGTGCGGTTTCCGGCGCCGCGCCGCTATATCTTCCAATAAGGTGCAATTGCGAGACCGGCACATAAAGCTTATCTCCCCCCGCATACTCGAGCGACAGGAATTCAGTCATGCCTTCTCCCATATCCATGCTCACCAATCCCAGGTAGCGACCGATGCCATGTTGCTCGTGCACCACCGGATCTCCCGATTTGATCTCGGAGAGGTCGCGAAGCATGGCATCGCTTGCGGCAGTGGCTTTGCGTGAATCCCGCTCGCGGCGTCCATGCAGGTGGCGGGCGTAGAGCTCGTTCTCCGTGACGAACGCCATTCCCTCGCCCGCAAGTATGAAACCCGAATGCAGCGGGCCAACCCCCAGCATGAACGGCTGCGTGCCAGCCAGGAACTGCGCATAATCGTTGCAGCTATCCGGATGCAGGCCGAATTGGTTCAGGTGGTCGGCCACCAGTTCCCGGCGGCCCAGGCTTTCCGCCAGCAGCAGTATGCGGCCTTCCGGCAGGCTGGATGCGCCCGCAAATTGGGAAACGAATGCGGCAAGATTTCCAGCGGGATGCTCAGCTCGTCGGTCTATCCGAAGGGATGGGAGTTGCTCGGTCCATTTTTCGCCGTCCTGCAGGGTGCTTGCGCCATCGGACGGAATCTCGACACGGGGATAAGGTTTTAGCGCCCCAAAGAAAGCATCCGCAGAGATGAATAAATCGGCGGGAGGCAAAAGCGGATGTTCGTTGTCTCCGCGCAGCAACTGATAGCGCGACTGGGTGTCGCGCCAGAAATTTTCGATCGTCGGCTGGAGCTCATGATGAAGACACAGAAGCGTCGTTTGCGGCAAATAGTCAAAAAGGGTTGCGGTATGCTCGAAAAACAGCGGCAGATAATACTCGATACCGGGCGGCGCGATCCCTTTGCTCACATCCTTGTAAATGCGCTTTTTTGAGGGGTCGCCCTCGAATTTTTCGCGAAACTTGCCACGAAAGCGCGTGCGCCCTTCTTCATCCAGGGGGAATTCACGCGCCGGCAGCATTTGTATCTGCGTGACGGGATACACGCTCCTTTGCGTATCCACATCGAAAGTTCGAATCGTTTCTATTTCATTATCCAGCAAATCGATCCGGTAAGGCAGCGCGCTTCCCATCGGGAACAGGTCGAGCAGCCCGCCGCGCAGGCTGTATTCCCCGGGTGATATCACCTGGGTCACGTGGGTGTAGCCTCCCAGCATCATTTGGGCTCGCAGCGCATTCAGGTCGATTACCTGCCCGCGTTCAAGAAAAAACGTATTCGCCGCGAGATATTTCGGAGGCGGCATGCGATAGAGCGCCGTGGTCACGGGCACGATCAGCACATCGCAGGTTCTGCTCATGAGCTGGTAAAGCGTGGCCAGCCGTTCTGAAATGAGATCCTGGTGTGGCGAGAAAGTGTCGTAAGGCAGCGTTTCCCAATCCGGCAGCAGGCTCGTCTTCAGCTCTGGCGCAAAAAATGGGATTTCCTCCAGCAGTCTCTGCGCAGCAAGGGCGCTGGCCGCAATGATGGCAAGGGGTTTTGTCCGCTGCGCCAGCCGCGCAAGAGCCAGGGCATCTCCGGATCCATCAAAAAGGGGGTACCGGGCTATCGAGCCTTGCGAGGGAATGGCTGGTGAGGAAGGCATCTGAGGTTGTTACTGATGGAGGCAATAAACCGCATCATTCAGAAAAAGACGGACATTATATGCCAGTTGTCCGAGCCGTTCCCGGGGTCTGTTGCGGGTTGTGGATGAGGAAGATGAAGTTGCAGGTACCGATCAAGCCGCCGAGGGGAAGAGCCCGACTTCAAGCCTCACATTGTTTCCAATGTTCCAGAATGAATTGAAGATTGTCGTCGCCGTTGAATTCGTTTATCTGCACCCGATAGACCGCATCGATGACATCCGGCAGGGGACCAGTATGAAAGAATAACATGCCGTCATATATACGGCCTTCCCCCGCTGGTTCGGGTCCTGCTTCGAGTGCCGCCGGCCCGGAACCGCGCCTTTTCAGCTTTAGCTTTAGATGCTTGTCGCCGACGATCCGCTGATTTGCTACAAGGAAGCGGGTATTGAAGGCGGGTTGCGCAAAACCTTGTCCCCACGGCTGGACTGCGAGATGCCGGGCAAGCTCCAGGCTTATTTCCGATTCGTCGAGATCACCGTCGGTTTCGATGATGGATATGAGATCGGAGGGCTTGAGCAATACTTGAGCAGCTTGTTCGAAAGCATCGCGAAACTTTTCGAAATCGCAGCTCCGTATCGTGAGTCCGGCCGCGGCGGCGTGCCCGCCAAATTTCAGCAACAGGCCGGAATGCCGCTTGGATACGAGGTCCAGCGCATCGCGCAGGTGGAAGCCTTTGATGGATCGCCCCGAGCCCTTTATCTCGTCATTGCTGCCCGGAGCGAATGCGATAACCGGACGGTGGAATTTTTCCTTGAGGCGCGATGCGAGGATGCCTATGACGCCTTGATGCCATCCGGGATCAAACAGGCTGAGGCTATATCTGCTCAAGGGGCCGGAAGGTTGCGGTTCACGCGAGGAAAAGAGAGTGTCGACCATGGAGACCGCCGTTTCCCGCATGTCTGCTTCGATCTCCCGACGCTGGCGGTTGAGCGCGTCGAGTTGAAGGGCAATTTGTGTGGCCCGGGTTTCATCGTCCGTGATGAGGCACTCGATCCCCAGCGCCATGTCATCAAGGCGTCCCGCCGCGTTCAATCGTGGACCCAGAACGAAAGCCAGGTCATAGGTCGATATTTTCCGGCAATTTCGTTGAGTGACCCGCAGCAGTGCGCTGATCCCTGCGCAGGCGCGGCCCCGGCGGATGCGCTCCAATCCCTGGTGCACGAGAATGCGGTTATTGTCATCGAGCTTTACCACATCAGCGATGGTGCCGAGCGCGACCAGATCGAGCAGGCTGCCAAGGTTGGGCTCGATCCGGGAAGAGGAAAATACGTTCCTGGCACGCAGTTCGGCTCTTAGCGCCAGCATCATGTAAAACATGACGCCCACTCCCGCGAGATGCTTGCTCGGGAAAATACAGCCGGGCTGGTTGGGATTCACGATCGCTGCGGCGCCTGGCAGTTCTTCCCCCGGCAGGTGATGATCAGTAATCAATACCTTGATGCCGAGCCTGCTGGCCTCAGCTACGCCTTCAACGCTGGCAATGCCGTTGTCCACCGTGATAATGATGTCCGGAGGGCGTGCGCCAGCAGCAGCGAGGCGCACGATCTCGGGGGTAAGGCCATACCCGAATTCAAAACGGTTGGGTACAAGATAATCCACCACGGCTCCAAATTTCTTCAATGCGCGAATACCGACCGCACAGGCGGTGGCGCCGTCGGCATCGTAATCCGCCACGATCAACAAGCGTTTTTCCGCAAAAATGGCATCGGCGAGGAGCGCGGCCATGGCAGAAGCATTCTTCAGGCGATCAAACGGAATCAGGCGGCGCCAGCTTACATCCAGCTGCTCCGGTTCTTCTATGCCGCGAGCGGCATAAATCCGGGCAAGCACCGGATGCACGCCATGTTTGACGAGCGTATCAAATGCTCGTATTGGGTAAGATCGGCCGATAGTATCGGGCATGAGTCGAATAGGAGAACCGAAGTTATGCCCAGTATACCTTCCGCAGATACTGAAATAATTCCTGCTATCTCAATAATGAGTGACAGCCTCCTTTATCATTCGTAATCCGCCCGCCGCGCACGCCATCTATTTCCAGTATTTGCGCTGCTTGCCCTGCGTGCATTCTTGCAGCAAAATATTTTTGTTGCGGTGGTCGTTCGGCATAGCACGGAATCAGGAGGTTGCCCAACCCGTGCTGGCGCGACTCCGGAGATGCATTGACGCAACCAGTAATCGATCAGCCAAAGCGCGCACAAAATATTCTTGATGTCATCGGATGTGCCGCTCGGGTTTTATTTTTTTGGGTCCGATATGAACCAGTGGTTTTTCCTGACGATTGCCATAGTAAGCGAGGTGATCGCCACCTCGGTCTTGAAATCCAGCAATGGTTTTACGCAACTATGGCCATCGCTGGTCGTAATAGCGGGATATGGGGCTGCGTTTTACTTTCTGTCCCTGGCTTTGCATACCATCCCGGTGGGCATTGCCTACGCGGTCTGGTCCGGCGCGGGCATCGTGCTTATTACCCTCGTGGCATGGCTGGTACTGGGACAAACCCTGGACGCCCCGGCCATCCTCGGATTAGCGCTGATTGTTGCCGGGGTGATCATCCTGAACGTATTTTCCAAGACGACAGCTGAGTAACGTATAAATTGGACATATGCGGCGGCGGTAATTTTTTAGTAACGATCGCTTGTCCTTTTCCAGCTTCTCCTGCTCCTGTCTGGCTCGTCCATCACCAGGCCCTTTCTCGTCATTCCATCCTGCAGTTCTATTGCCTGCCGGGTTGACGCACAAGCAATGAGTCAAGGCCGCCGGGCTGGATCCACGTCACTGCAAATCGGGAATAGCATGGACAAGCGTGCCCTCCAAAGCCGGCAATCGTTATACCGGACGGAGAGCGGGATGTACCAAGGTCCAATTGTCCCTATTGCCAGAATTGTTAAGATGCGCCCATTGAGGAATGGCTTGCCTGAAGGCTACAAGCACGGTAGCAAGCGGAGATTTAGAAGAAATATCTCGGACTGTCTTGGATTGTCTTGGATTGTCTTGGATTATCTTGGATTATCTTGGCATGGACGTAAAAAACTTCATTTTGCGATTGGGGTTGTTGTCCGCATTTCTGCTTTCGGAGAATGGCTATGCTATTCCCATACTGATGGGACTGGCACATTCGGAGGAGGCCGAGGATCATGGCGCGGGATCCATCAGTATGGTTGGCGCCAATAAAAGCAGACCGGGTTCCGATGAGATGCAGCCGTTTGCTCGCACGCTGCCGTGGAATTCAGAAAGCCTCGGCATTAGTGCGCTGCTGGGTAAATATCACGGACCATTCGATTTTCTTCCCGAATTTCATCTCCCTTTCGGATTCTCGGTGCAGGACGGGAGCATGGAAAAATTCATTGCCTCGGCAATCTCCGGGCCTCATGATGATATCGTCATTTCCGGTTTTGGATTTGATTACGATGACATGGCCATGGCAGAGTTTTTCGCGACATTGGGCATCGATATCGTGGATTGGCGCGCGATGGTAGAAAACCAGCACATGTCCGGCCATGATGCGGCTCCCCTTTCTGATGGCCAGACCATTGCCAGGCCGGGCCAGCGGAAAGAGTGCATGCAACGCCAGCGCTACTTTGGAGGAAAATCGGAGTTGCACGATAATGATTGCTTCGGAGAAGGCGGTCTGGCGAACATCAGCAGTAACGCCGGCAGAAATCGCCTTGACGCTATTGTGAATAGCAATAACGCCAATTCCAATTTGAGAAATAATCCTGTTCCCGCCTATACCGCCAATAGTCCCGGCGGAGGCGCCCCGGGCGGCGCCAGCGGCGGGATCACTCCAAATACTTCTTCTGGCGGTGGCGATGGCGATAAGGGGAGGGGGAGCGGAAGCGGCAGTGCTCCTGATACAGGCGCCACTCCCGGCATGGGCACGGGAGATGGAGAAATCGGCGGAGGCGGCAGGGAGGTCCAGCCGGTGCCAGAGCCAGGAACAGGAATCCTTCTGCTGCTCGGCTTCATCTGCATGTATTGCACGCGAAGCCAAAGAAGGTGGGCGTGCTGAAGGACGCTTCCGAAAAAAATGGGGAAATTGCCCGCGTTTGATTGTCATCCCCGAAACCGGGGCAACAGCTCACATGCTTTTTTTATGACAGGGATCGATTCGGGAGCGCGCGGAATAGCAGCAGGACCGGGATTTTGCTTGAGCATGAATCCAGAGCAGCGATGCAAGGCCTCGGGCAATGGATAAAAGCCGGGAATGGCCATTTCCATGCCATCCGTCTGCCAGCATCGGCGGATTCATTCGCGCGTCGAATGCTGACTGTCAAATCTTGCCAGTTCTACCGCAGGCGACGGCTCCCATCCCGGTTTGCGATAATCCACCACGACCGTGGTGAAAATGCCTCCTCGTACATAAAATCTCGCCGTAAGACGCAAATATCTTGGTTTCACTGCGCTGACCAGGTCATCGGCAATGCGATTCGTCACCGCTTCGTGAAAAGTGCCTTCATCGCGGTAAGACCATATGTAGAGCTTGAGGCTTTTAAGCTCGACGCATTTTTTATCCGGAATGTAGTCCAGGATGAGAGTTGCAAAATCCGGCTGTCCGGTTTTCGGGCACAGGCAGGTAAATTCCGGAATTTCCATGTGGATATGGAAGTCACGGGTTGCCGGATTGGGGAAAGTTTCCAGCTTTTTCGAAGACTTACTGGGCATTCTCTTATCTCTGTCAAATCGGTTAGAATGGATTGCTCGAAGGCGTTCTTCAGAAAAAGTGCCACAAGCCGCCGATTATACTTGCTGCAGACCTTAAATTGCGCCTCTCTCACATCAAACTGGCCGGTTTCAAGTCGTTCGTGGATCCCACCGAAATTTCCCTTCCAGGTACTCTGGTAGGGGTGGTCGGCCCCAACGGCTGTGGGAAATCCAACGTTATTGACGCGGTGCGCTGGGTTCTGGGTGAATCCCGCGCGGCTGCGCTGCGGGGTGAATCGATGCAGGATGTGATTTTCAACGGATCCGCCAATCGGGCATCCGTGGGACGCGCCAGCGTGGAGCTGGTTTTCGACAATAGTTTGGGCAAGGCGGCAGGCCAGTGGTCGAACTATGCGGAAATTTCAATCAAGCGGATATTGCGGAGGGATGGCGAATCCACTTACCACATCAATAATATTCACGTGCGTCGCCGGGATGTAGCCGATATTTTTCTGGGTACGGGCATAGGCGGGCGTGGCTACGCCATAATAGAGCAGGGAATGATTGCGCGTATCATAGAGGCAAAGCCGGAAGATCTGCGCCTATTCCTGGAGGAAGCCGCGGGTGTTTCCAAATACCGCGAGCGGCGTCGCGAAACCGAGTTGCGCCTGGCGGACACGCGGGAGAATTTGTTGCGGCTGAACGATATTTGCCGGGAACTTGAAAAGCAGCTGTCACATCTGGATGAACAGGCCAGGGTGGCGCACCAGTTCAATGAGGCGAAGATGAAATTGCGGACCGCGCAAAACCTTTTATGGTGTGCGCGTAAACAGGAGGCCGTTGCGCGCCGCATTCTTGCAGAGGAAGAGCTCCAGTCGGTCCAGGCAAGTCTGGAGCTTGAAATTGCAACTCTTCGCCGAACTGAAAAACATCTCGAAGAGAAGCGCGCCCGGCACTATGCCGCCAGCGATACCGTGCATCAGGCACAAGGGGATCTTTACGCTGCAAATGCGCAGGTAGCTCAGGTGGAGCAGCAAATACGGCATCTGCGTGATAATCGGGAACGCGTGGTACAGCAAATTGGCGAAGCAAAAACCCGGCTTGAGCAGCACGAAAAACAGGCGGCCGATACGATCGACGGCTTGCACCGGAAGACCGCGGAACTTCGGCTCGCAAGCGAGATGCGCGAAACCTGCGCCCGAAAGGCCGCGATGGAAAATGAGAAACTGCCCGTGGCGGATGCCGCGGCCCGTTTGCATCATGGCAGGGTAATTGAAACCCAGCATGATCTGTTGCTCGTCGAACAGGCCGGGAAGCTGGAAGAAAGTCATCGCGATCATGCCGAAAAAAACTTTCGGTATCTGGAGGTGCGGCGCACGCGCCTGCTGCGCGAGCGAGAAGCGCTGGCGCAGCCTGAAACCGAGGCGTTGGCGCGCCTGCAGGGGCAAGCGGAAGGCGCCGCGGTTGACCTGGAGCAGAAACGCCGGATACTTGCGCATACGGAGAACCGGTTGCGGGATGCCGAAGAAGTCCGGTATGAGCATGTCCGCGACGTGCAAGCAACAGAGCAGCGTATCGTTCAGGCAGAGGCTCGGGTAAATGCATTGCAGCGCTTGCAGTCCCGCCTGGAAGGCAGCGAGGGGCTCAGTGACTGGCTTGGCAGGCACCAATTGCATGGCTTGCCGCGCTTATGGCAGAGTCTGCAGATCGCCGACGGATGGGAAGATGCGCTGGAGGCGGTGTTGCGCGAGCGGCTGAACGGCACGCAACTTGATCAGTTGGAGGCGGCAGGTCGCTGGTTGACCGACCCGCCTCCTGGCAAGTGGGCGCTTTTCGAGTCGCTGGGTTCTGCGGCAAGCCTTGCGGCGGAAAGAGCGCATGACGGAGAAGCAGGAGAAGCGGGGGAAGTAAAGGCAGGGGAAAAGATGTCATTGCGGCACTACGTGGCCTGCAACAGTCACGCAATAAAACCGGTGCTGCACGAATGGCTGAACGGCGTTTTCATGGCTGATGATATCCCGGAAGCGTTGGCGCAACGAGCCTCGCTTGCCTTGGGAGAAATGCTGGTAACGCGGCATGGACACATTGTCACGCGGCATAGTCTTACCTATTACGCGCCTGATTCGCAGTTGCACGGCGTGCTGGCGCGGCAGCGCGAAATAACCCAGGCCGAGACTGAGATGCGTCCACTTGGAGATCGTCTGATAAACGAAAAATCCTCCCTGGAGGCTGCGGAAGAAGGTTGCCGGGAACTGGAATCGCTCATATCACGGCTGCGCCACGATGTGGACGCGCTTCTGCCTTTGCAGCATGACGTCCAGATGCAGATATTGAAGCTCACCCAGTTGAACGAACGCACTGGCCAGCGCCGCAGGCAGATCGATGCCGAGTTGGCGGAAATCGGGCAACAGGCAGAGACAGAGGTTTTGCGTAAAGGCCACAGCGAAACAAAACTGGTGGAACATCGGCATCAAATCCAGCGGCTGCGGGAGCAACTGCGAAAAGATACATGCGAAGCCGAGGCTGCGGAACAGTTCCTTCAAGAACAGCGTCAACTTGTCGAGAGTTCAAGGAAGGAAATGCAGGAGGCGGTGTTCCACGAAAAGACTTGCCAGAATAATATCGCCGAACTGGAAAATACCGCTCGCGGCATCGACGAGAATCGGGTGGCGCTCCAGGTCCATCTGGAGCGGCTGCAAACCGAACAGGAGGTCTTTGACGATACCCGGTTGAATGAGATGTTGAAGGAATGGCTGGCGCATCGCGAGCAGCGGGAGGGACGGCTCGGAGAGTTGCGCAATGCCCAGGAAACCCTGGGAAATGAATTGCGTGAAATCGAGCAGGAGCGCATGGCTTCGGAGCAAAAATGTCATCCCTTGCGCGAGGCCATCAACAGCGTGCGCCTCAAGCAGCAGGAAGCACGAATTACCGAAAATCAATTTGGCGAACAGTTAAGGGAATCGGGAGCCAATGAGGAGGAATTGCTGCCGGCCCTGGGAAAGACGCGCCCTTCCGCTCTCCAGGCTGAGATCAACCGGCTCAACCTTGAAATAGCAGGTCTGGGTGCCGTCAACCTGGGTGCGCTGGAGCAGTTACAAGCTTGCCAGACACGCAAGAGCTATCTGGATTCGCAGGTACAGGATTTGAATGAGGCATCGGAAACGCTGAAAAGCGCAATCCGGAGAATAGATTCCGAAACCAGGGAGCGTCTCCTGGCGACGGTTCACCAGGTAAACGATCATCTGGGCGAATTATTTCCCACGATATTCGGCGGCGGCGAGGCGAAGCTGGTTTTGAATGGCGAGGAAATTCTCGATTCAGGCGTGCAAATAGTGGCGCAGCCGCCGGGCAAAAAGAACAGTTCCATTCATCTGCTCTCGGGAGGCGAGAAGGCGCTTACCGCGCTTGCGCTCGTGTTCTCGCTATTCCGGCTCAATCCGGCGCCTTTTTGCCTGCTGGATGAGGTCGATGCGCCCCTGGATGACAGCAATACCGAGCGTTTTTGTAACCTCGTTCGAAAAATGTCGCGCTACACCCAATTCGTGTTCATCACGCATAATAAGATCACCATGGAAATGGCGCAGCAACTGGTAGGGATAACCATGCAGGAAAAAGGTGTCTCAAGAGTGGTTGCGGTGGAAATCGAGGAAGCAATCAAACCGCATGTGGCCCTGGAATTCTGATCAACTTGCGAATATGAGTGAATTGCAGATCAGCCTGATCGCTATTGGTTTCATAGTAGTGATGGGAGTCGTATTGTTCAACTGGATGCAGCAGCGGCGCTATCGGCGGGGCGCGGAGCAGGCGTTCGGCTCCCGACATGAAGATGTGCTGCTGAAAACCGGCGCCACCGCCGACGACAATGGGCGGATCGAACCGCAACTGGGCAAGGAGATCCTGCAGGATCCGGACATGCTGGATGCTGTGCCACCGGAACCACCGCCCCTGGTTCCACCGGACGCGGTCAAGGTTTCTCCGCCTGATTCCAAGGCTTCCTCAATGCCGGCGGCGGCACCAGTTGCACCAGCAGCAACGGCTGCGCGTGCTGCATCAACTGCGCGTGCTACATCAACTGCGCGGGTCGCACCAACTGCACGAGCTGCACCAACTGCACCAACTGCACGGGCTGCACCAGCGGCACCAGTTGCACCAGCAGCAACGGTTGCGCGGGTCGCACCAACTGCACCAACTGCACCAGCGGCACCGGCGGCACCGGCGCCTCGAAAGTTCCAGGAAAACAAAAATGCCGAGATCGTAGATTATGTTGTCAGCATAAATGGAGACCAGCCGATCTCCGGATATAGTCTCGCGGAGTTGCTTCAGCGAAAAATGGATTTTGGCAGGCCCTTGCGATGGCTGGGGCAAAGGGAGGCGGATGCTGGCTGGGAAGAAATCACGGCGGAGAGCAACGCAAGGGAGAGCAAAGGCTATCACAGCCTGAAAGGCCGCCTGAAGCTCGTGGACCGTACCGGTCCGATTAGCGAGGTCAGCCTTTCCGAGTTCCGGGACATGGCGGAATCCTTTGCGCAACGCATCAATGCATCCGCCGCCTGCCCCGACATTCACGAAGCCTATATTCAAGCCGTATCGCTCGATGAGTTCTGCACCGAGGTCGATGTCATGATCGGCATCAATATTATCAGCAGGGACGCGGCGGTATTTACGGGCACGAAAATCCGCATGCTGGCTGAGGCGGCGGGGTTGAAACTGGGAACAGAAGGTGTCTTCGATTATTATGATGAAAGTGGCTTGCCTCTGTTTTCACTTGGTAATTTTGAGTCTTCCGTTTTTCTTCCTGCCAGTATCCGGACGCTAACCACCCGGGGCGTCACTTTTCTTCTCGATGTGCCGAAGGTGGCAAATGGCGAAGCTGTTTTCGCCCAGATGGTTCATCTTGCCAATACTTTCGCCGATGACCTCGGGGGAGTGTTGGTGGACGACAATGGCTTCCAGTTGAACGATAGTGGCATTGCAAAAATCAGGCAGCAGCTGAGTGCGATCCAGACCATGATGACGGCACGCGGCATCCCCGCGGGCAGCGAGACCGCCTTGAGATTGTTTGCGTGAATGAGTATTCCGGAAGATATCGTTCAGCGGATAAAGGAATTGCGCGATGCAATAGAGCTGCATGATTATAATTACTACATGCTGGATACCCCGGCCATTCCCGATGCCGAGTACGACGGGTTGTTTCGGGAACTCCAGGAACTGGAGCGAAGCCATCCTCAGCTCGTTACGCTCGATTCTCCCACCCAACGCGTAGGCGGATCTGCTCTTAAGGAATTTTCACAGGTTTTTCATCGTACGCCGATGCTTTCGCTCGGCAATGCGTTCAATGTGTCCGAGGTTGAGGCATTTGACCGGCGTGTGCGTCAGACCCTGGGGCTGGATAACGTGGAATATGCGGTGGAGCCCAAATTCGACGGCCTGGCCATAAGCCTTTGCTACGTGGATGGGCTATTGGCGACCGGTGCAACCCGGGGTGATGGCTACATTGGCGAAGATGTCACCGCGAATTTGCGCACTGTCAAGTCGATTCCATTGCAGCTTTTGGGCAGTCCTGCCGGTGGTCGGCGTCCGCCACGGTTTATGGAGGTGCGCGGGGAGGTGCTGATGCTGAAAGCCGATTTCGAAAAGCTTAATCTGCAACAGCGCGAGAGAAAGGAAAAAGAATTCATCAATCCCCGTAACGCAGCGGCGGGCTCGCTGCGGCAACTCGATCCCGCCATTTCGGCAAACCGCAAGCTGACCTTCTATGCTTACGGCATAGGTGTTTCCGAAGAGGGCGAGGTGCCGCGGGATAAGCACGATCATGTGCTGGATTATCTGGCATCCCTGCGTTTTCTGGTGGCGCGCGAGCGCGGTGTCGTCATGGGCGCGGCAGGATTGCTGGACTATCACCAGCGAATAGGAGCGAGCCGCGTATCCCTGCCCTATGACATAGATGGCACGGTCTACAAGGTGAACAGCCTCGTCCAGCAGGAAAAGCTCGGGTTTGTCTCGCGCGCCCCGCGATTCGCCCTGGCACATAAATTCCCGGCGCAGGAAGCCTCGACCGAGTTGCTCGATATCGGGGTGCAGGTGGGCCGCACCGGAGCCTTGACGCCGGTCGCGCGGCTCAAGCCCGTGTTCGTCGGCGGCGTCACGGTGACCAATGCAACGCTGCATAACGAGGATGAGATCAAGCGCAAGGATGTGAGGATCGGGGACCATGTAATAGTGCGCCGGGCGGGTGACGTGATTCCGGAAATCGTAGCTGTACAGAAAGAGAAAAGACCGCCCGATGCCAAGCCCTTTGTCATGCGCGATGACTGTCCTGTATGCGGGTCCAAGGCAGTGCGCCTGCCCGGTGAAGCATTGACGCGCTGCACGGGCGGGTTGTTCTGCCCGGCGCAGCGGAAACAGGCGATCCTGCATTTTGCATCGCGACGTGCCATGAATATCGATGGCCTGGGAGAGAAACTGATAAATCAGCTGGTCGAGAATGCACTTGTCCGAACTCCTGCGGACCTTTATAGATTGGGCATAGCTGCGCTGGCGACCCTCGAGCGGATTGCGGACAAGTCTGCCACAAATATACTGAAAGCCATCGAAAAGAGCAAAGATACGACACTGTCGAGATTCATCTATGCTCTGGGCATCCGCAATGTTGGTGAAACCACGGCCAAGGATCTGGCCAGGTATTTTGGAGGGCTTGATCCCATGATAGCGGCGGACGTGGAAGCCCTGCAGCAGGTGCCGGATATCGGCCCGGTAGTGGCGGAAAGTATTGCTGACTTTCTTGACGAGAGGCACAATCTCGAAGTCATCGAGCAATTGCGCGCTTGTGGAGTACGATGGAAGGAAGGCGATGGCACATGTCGGGCGGCGATAGCCCATCCGGGAAGCAGCAATAGTTTACATGCCAGCGAAATTGCCGGTAAAACCTTTGTATTGACAGGCGCCTTGCTCAATCTGGCGAGGGAGGATGCAAAAGAGAAAATCGAAGCCGCTGGTGGAAGGGTTAAAGGAACGGTTTCGAAAAAGACCGATTACGTCGTCGCCGGAGCCGATCCCGGCAGTAAATATGACAAAGCGGTTGAATTGGGAGTTACCGTGCTGGATGAGGAAGGGCTCTTGCGACTATTGGGGGATCTTTGACCAAGCTGCCTTGGCGCGATGGCAGTCTGGCAGGACGGCGTGCGCAAAAGGCGGCGGCAGAATGACCGATCATCCCGATTTTACCAGCAATACACGCGGCGAAGATTTGTTCCGAAGTTTCCTGGAGCCCGGGGAATTCGCCCGGCGTCTTACCGAACCCCCGAGTTTTTGCCGGACAGTTTATGCCAAAAATTACTAAAGCCGTTTTTCCAGTGGCAGGCATGGGAACCCGTTTTTTGCCGGCGACCAAGGCAAGTCCAAAGGAAATGATGCCGATAGTGGACAAGCCCCTGATTCAATACGCGGTGGAAGAAGCCATCGCCGCCGGGATTACCGAAATGATTTTCATCACGGGACGCAATAAGCGGGCCATCGAGGATCATTTCGATAAAGCTTACGAAATGGAAGCGGAGCTGGAAGCCAGGGGAAGGGGCGATACCCTGGAAATGCTGCGAAACATGCTCCCGAAAAAGACGCACTGCATTTATATCCGACAGTCCAAAGCTTTGGGGCTGGGGCATGCGGTTTTATGCGCGCGTCCCGCAGTCGGTAATGAGCCATTTGCGGTACTGCTTGCGGACGATCTGTTGCTGGGACCGGAGCCGATCATGCGGCAGCTCTGCCACGTATATGAGCAGAATGGCTGTTCCATTCTGGCAGTACAGAACGTGCAGCCGAAAGATACCGTCAATTACGGCATTGTCAAGTGCGGGCCGGGAATGAATGGCCTCCATCCCATGACAGGTATCGTGGAAAAACCCCGGCCTGAAGATGCGCCCTCGACACTGGGCGTGGTGGGGCGCTACGTTTTGACTCCCAAAATTTTTGAACATCTGGAACAGGTCCAACCCGGTTCGGGTGGAGAAATTCAACTCACCGACGGTATCGCATCCCTGTTGCAGGAAGAGCGAGCCCTGGCGTATGAATTTGCGGGTATCCGCTACGACTGCGGGACCAAGATAGGTTATCTCAAGGCCATGATCGAGCTGGGACTCGGACATCCCGAGGTGGGCAGGGAATTCGCGCAATACCTTGAGACACGAGGCTGGCGTAGTTCCGGCCACTGATGGTATTGAACCTAAATCCGGCAGTTGACAGCTCATTTCCAGTTTAGAGCAATGATCCACAAAGACTTTCCGCGATACTTGGCGTTCACCTGCATGGTGAGTTCGCTTCAGGGTGGATTGCGCTATTTTTGCGGCACATGGCAGCGTTGCAACTGGAGGAATGGTCATTCCGCGTCGCAGCACCTTGCCCTGCACTCCAAAAACCACATGCTCCACCCTGTCCAGCTACCGGATTCAGGTTGAAAGGTTTGCAAGTGCTGCACTGATAGTATGCCGAGTGTTCACCAGAGACCATGCCCTGATGATTACATCCAGTAACGCCAAAAAAATTCTCGATGAGGCAGACCAGCTATTTTCCGCGTCGGCAGTGGCGCAGTCGGTAAAGCGGATGGCCGAGGACATCACGGCGGCGCTATCCGGTCAATATCCACTGATATTGACCGTGATGGGAGGAGCGGTCGTATTTACCGGTCAATTGCTGCCGTTGCTGGCATTCCCGCTCAGTTTCGACTATCTCCATGTCAGCCGCTACGATAACAAGATCCGGGGGGGTGGAATCAACTGGAAAATTGCGCCGCCGGACAGTGTGCAAGACAGGGTGGTGCTGGTGCTCGACGACATCCTGGATGAAGGAATCACGCTGGCTGCGATACGCGAGCGCATCATGCGGCAAGGGGCGGCAGCGTTTTACAGCGCGGTTCTCGCCGAAAAGGATATCGGCCATCCAAAGCCAATCCGTGCCGATTTCGTGGGGCTGACGCTGCCGAACCGCTATGCGTTTGGCTTCGGCATGGATGTCTACGGCGCCTGGCGGAATTTGCCGGCGATATATGCGTTGAGGGACGGATAGCCCCGAGGCCCAAGAGATTCACACTGGACTGCTTTTAGCGTTTATTTTCTCAATTTTCCACCAGCTTTCCTGAATATGCTTGCAATCATTGGCGGCACAGGCATGGCTCAGCTACCCTGCCTTGAAATATCGCATCGAAAAGTCATGAGAACGCCTTATGGAGAACCTTCCGGGCCACTGACCTTCGGCAGAATCAAGAACAACCAGGTTGTGTTTCTGGCTCGTCACGGCTATGGCCACATTATTCCGCCCCACGCGGTAAACTACAGGGCGAATTTATGGGCATTGCAATCGCTCGATCTGACGCGTGTCATTTCCGTGGCTTCGGTCGGGGGAATACGCGATGATCTGGTTCCCGGTGCAATAGCCATTCCAGACCAGATAATTGATTACACTCACGGCCGCAAGTATACTTATTACGAAGGCATAGAAAAACCGATCACCCACATAGATTTTACCGAGCCATATTGCCCGCTGACGCGCAGTCGCTTGCTGGATGCGGCAAGACATGCCGGTAAAAAAGTGATCGATGGCGGTGTTTACGGCGCTACCCAGGGTCCGCGCTTGGAGACGGCTGCTGAAATCAATCGGTTCGAGCGCGACGGTGTCGACATGGTAGGCATGACCGGCATGCCGGAAGCAGCGCTTGCCAGGGAACTGGGCTTGTGCTACGCGACGATCGCAGTGGTGGCTAACTATGCCGCCGGTAGAAAAACGAGTGTTCGTGAGATCCGGTTGGAGGCCGCGCACGCGGTTCTGGAGAAGGCGATGGTTGAAGTGAGAAATATCCTCGAGTATGCGGTGGAGCTGGATGTCGATTAAGCCCGTGTTGAGGATGGGTGATCCCCGGCTGCTGGACGTGTCTCGAGAGGTGGCGGAATTTGGCACATCGGAGCTGAAGGCGCTGGTGCAGGACATGCATGATACGATGGCAGCACTGGATGGCGCTGGACTCGCTGCTCCCCAGATCGGCGTCAGCCTTCAAGTCGTCATATTCGGCGTGAAACGCAATCCGCGTTATCCGGATGCCGAAGAGGTACCCTATACCGTCCTGGTAAATCCTGTGATTACGCCGCTGACGCAAGAAATGGAATCGGGATGGGAAGGTTGCCTCAGTGTTCCGGGGTTGCGAGGCATGGTGCCGCGTTACAGCAGAGTCCGATATACCGGCAAGGACCAGCATGGGGAAACGATAGATCGCAGCGTCGAGGGTTTCCACGCTCGTGTGGTGCAGCATGAATGCGATCATCTGCTCGGTATTTTATATCCGATGAGGATGACCGACTTTCGCACCTTCGGCTTTACCGATGTCCTGTTCCCGGATGGCGCGCCAATGGACGAGTAGATTGCCTGGATCTGCGTCAGCAATAACGTCAAGCGCCCGTTTTCTCGTCTGGATTGCCTTCTTCCTGGCCCGTCCTGATGGCGGAGCACGCAATCTGCTGCGCCAATAATTGAGCCAGGTGGCGCGCGCTGCGTTTTCCGCTCTCTACGATGATGTGCGCTGTTTCCCGATACAGCGGATCGCGTTGGGCATAAAGTTCGACAAGGCGTTTTCTGGGATCCGTGGTTTGCAGCAGGGGCCTGTTTTTGTCCTGACGGGTTCGTCGCCACAGATCGTCGATGGTGGCGCGTAAATAAATAACGGTGCCATGCCGAGCCAGCAGGTCCCGGTTTGCTGCACTCAATACCGCTCCGCCACCTGTTGAAAGCACGATATTCTCGCCTCTCACCAGCTCGGACAGCACCTCGGTTTCCCGCTTGCGGAAACCTGCCTCTCCTTCTATTTCAAAGATGACGGAAATGCTTACCCCGGTTTTTTTCTGTATTTCGCGATCCGAGTCGAAAAAGGTTTTATCCAGGTAATGGGCCAGCAGTTTACCTATGGTGGTTTTGCCGGCCCCCATCATTCCTATCAGAAATATGTTTCTCCGCACTTCGCCGGACAATGTATGTATCGGATAGCTAGACGCTCCTGGCGTGTTGAAGGGTTCCATCATGCAATTGTAACGGAATTGCCATCAGCGACGAACGGAGTTCCGCCGGGTGCCAAGCGATGAAAGCCGTATCGACCGCGCCACGGTATTGTTGGGGTGCAGGCATTCTGCTGCGGGACCGCATCTTGCTTCGGAAGACGCGGCTCAATCCTTCGCGTCGCCGCTTTTTTACGCATCCCATCCCACAAAGCCGCTGTCGCGCCAGCAGAGATTTGTTCAGCGGTTCCCTGGATTACGTCCGGGTGCCGTAACGTGCAGAGTAGTGCGGGGGCAGGATTATCTTTCTTCCACGCCAAGAGGCGGCATCTTGCTGAACTCATCCTTGTTCAGCCTTCCGTCATGATTGATATCCAGGCTTTGAAAAACGCGGCTCGACATTCGTTGCGCCGCCGCTTCTTCCGCAGAGACATATCCGTCTTTGTCTGTGTCGTAAAATTCCATTGGAGGTGTCACTGCTTTATCCCTGATTTCCAGCCTGGATTCGCCGAAAACCGTCCCGCAGGTGGTCAGCAGCAGGGCGGAAATCGATAATTGAAATGCTTTTTCCTGCGATATTGACGGGATTCTCACGATATTCCCTTTACTGAAAAATAGCTGGCTCATCAAGAGAGAATGGCTATCGGAACGGTAGCTGGAATTTCCAGGGACGGAACTATTGCTTCCGTGAGTGCATCAAGCGGATCATCGAGGGCAGCAATTCCCGCACCATCAATGTCCTTGCCTGGCTTCCTATCATTCCCGCTGCAAACACGGCGCTGCCCTTCACCGCCTTTTTAACCGCTTCTCCCGGTATTGCCGCAATCAGGACGCCAGCAGCCAGGGCGGCGGCATACGGGTGACGCTGCACGAACCTGAAGGTATGGCTTCTGGGGAAGAGTTGTTCACTGTGGAGAGGGGAAGGGGCCGGGTCATGGGACTGTTCTGGCTGCGTCTGGGGTGGAAAGCGCGAGCGATAGACTTCGCGGCTTGCCTGCATGCGCGCGAGCAGCGCACGTTTTTCCTCTTCCAGGGGCGTGCTCATACCACATCCTTCATCAGCTTGATATCCTCCTGCAACTCATTGCGCACCGTATCGAGGGTCGAAGCCTCAGCCGGTTGCGCCGGAGCGGACATGAACGCCAGGAAAGCAACCAGGGCATAGCCTGCGGCCACCCCCCAGGCCGCCATCAACCGATAGGGCGTATCCCAGAAAGTGGCGATGAGAGCGGCTCCCAGGAAGATGAGAGCCAGCACCGCAAACAATGCCACCACCAGCAAATGGACCAGGCGCCGCCGCAGATACCGCCCCTGGATCTCCGCCGAGATCTTCACCAGCTCCAGGTATTCGTCCACCCGCTCCAGGGCGAGCGCGCCAAGCAGCCTGGCTTTCTCCACGGTCCTGAACATCGGGGCGGACGATAGCCCGGATTAACGCCGGGTGATCAGCAGGCCGACCAGAAAGCCGATGGCCGCGCCATAGCCCACCGACTGCAAGGGATGTTCCTGGACATAGTGCCGGGAGCACTCCACCCCCTCGTCGAACTGCTGGCGGGCATCATCGGCCATATCCCGGGCCGCCTCCCTGGTGGCGGCGATCTTGTCCATCAGCTTTGCCTTGGCCTCCTCCAGATCGATATCCGACAGGCTGGGGATGCGCAAAATCAGATCGTCCAGGTCGGCCCGCAGGTTGGAAAGCTCCTCGCTGGCCACCGACCCCACCCGCCGCCCGGCCGATCTTGCCGCCTCTCCCACATTGCGCGCTGAAGTCTCCGCCTGCCTGGCCAGGTTCTCCGCCGCCGCCTTCGCATCCGTGTCGTTCGATGTATTCGATTTCATGAATCACTCTCCTTTTTGTAATAAAACAGCAATGCCCTACCCAATACCTTACTGCGGGCTGACAAACCCTGGTCCATAGTGTCGCCCGTTTCGGCAATACCGGTATGTACGTTGACACACATACCAATGCTGAGCTAGCAACCTGCCGGACTTAAGGAAGTGCTGAACAAATCCTTGCTGGCATCGCTTCGGAAATCCCAATTGAGCGGGCCGCGGCAGAAATGTTATAATAGCAAGCTAATCTGAATTTGTGGCCGCTTGTTCCTTGCCCTTAGCGGGTTTTCCATAATTTCTGTATTCAGATTAAATTCGCATATCCGCCATTCCAAGGGTGCTTCGAAAGAGCGATTGCGGCGGATAGAGGCTTAACCCTAAAGGAGAAAATTCATGTCGGTAACCATGCGTCAAATGCTGGAGGCGGGTGTTCATTTCGGACATCAAACCCGATTCTGGAATCCGAAGATGGCCCCGTATATTTTTGGCCATCGGAACCGGATACATATCATAGACCTGGAAAAAACCCTGGTGATGTACCAGGAGGCGATGAAGTACGTTCGCCAGTTATCCGCCAACAAGGGAATCATTCTGTTTGTGGGAACGAAGCGGCAAGCGCGCGATATCGTCAGGGAGGAAGCCATCCGTTGCGGTTCTCCCTATGTTGACCAGCGCTGGCTGGGGGGCATGTTGACCAATTTCAAGACGATCAAGCAATCGGTCAAGCGTCTTCACGATATGGAAACCATGGTTGGGGATGGCACGCTGGACAAGCTTTCCAAGAAGGAAGCATTGGATATCCAGCGCGAGCTGGAGAAGCTCAATCGCAGCCTTGGCGGTATAAAAGAGATGAAAAACCTTCCCGATGCCATGTTTGTAATCGACGTGGGCTATCAGAAAGGCGCCATCATAGAGGCAAAAAAACTGGGAATTCCAATAGTAGGAGTGGTCGATTCCAATCACAGCCCGGATGGGCTGGATTACGTGATTCCGGGCAACGACGATTCCAGCCAGGCAATCCGCCTGTATGCACGCGGCGTAGCCGATGCGATTCTGGAGGGGCGCAACCAGATCATGGAAGAGCTTGTAAAGAATGAGTTTGCCGAAGCGGACGAGGCTGTGGCGGATTAGATGGGATAAATGGGCCCTGACAGCCCGGCGGGTGTGAGGGTAATCTTTGAACAATTTGTTCCTGGAGTGACATATGGCGGATATTACCGCAGGGATGGTGAAGGAATTGCGCGAAATCACCGGCCTTGGCATGATGGAGTGCAAAAAAGCACTGGCTGAAACTGAAGGCGACATGAAAGCGGCTGAGGATCTGCTGCGTGTCAAGAGCGGAGCCAAAGCAAGCAAGGCGGCCGGCCGTGTCGCGGCCGATGGAATGATATCAGCATATATTGCGTCCGATGCCAAAAGCGGTGCCTTGGTGGAAGTCAATTGCGAAACGGATTTCGTCGCGAAGAATGAGGATTTCATCCATTTCACCCGCGATCTGGCTCAGTTGGCGACTGTAAATAATCTGGCAGATACGGAAGGGCTTGCGCCGGCTATTCTGGAGACGGGCCAGAGCGTGGAGGAGTTCCGCAAGGCCCTGGTAATGAAGTTGGGTGAGAACATCAGTGTGCGCCGCCTGGTGCGATATGCGGCACAGGGCCGCCTTTCGTCCTACCTGCACGGCGCCAGAATCGGCGTAATGATCGATTACAGCGGGGGCGACGAATCGCTGGGGAGAGATCTGGCGATGCATATCGCAGCCAGCAAACCGATATGCGTTTCGCGTGAACAGGTGTCGTCTGAGCTGCTGGAGCGGGAGCGCCAGATTTACGCGGCGCAAGCAGTGGAAAGCGGCAAATCCGGTGACATTGCCGCAAAAATGGTGGAAGGGCGGATTGCCAAGTATCTTGCCGAAGTGACGCTCCTGGGCCAGCCATTCGTAAAAGACCCGGATCAGACGGTAGAAAAATTGCTGGCAGCGAAGTCGGCGAAGGTGCACGCCTTTACGTTATTCGTGCTGGGCGAAGGCATCGAAAAAAAATCGGGCGATTTTGCAGCCGAGGTAATGGCCCAGGTCAATCAGGCGAAGGATGAGAAGGCTGCCCGGCCGGCTTGACGAAGTCCATGACCACTCCCTCTTACAAGCGAATTTTGCTGAAGCTGTCGGGCGAAGCCTTGATGGGCGATGACAGCTATGGAATCAATCGCGCAATAATTGAAAGAATTGTTTCGGAAATTGTCGAGATAACCCAACTGGAAGTTCAGGTGGCGGTTGTAATAGGAGGCGGCAATATATTCCGTGGAATAACTTCCGCTGAAGATGGAATGGACCGCGCCACTGCCGATTATATGGGAATGCTCGCGACCGTGATGAATGCCCTCGCGCTACAGGATGCGATGCGCCGTGCCGGACTGGCAAGCAGAGTGCAATCGGCGCTTCGTATCGATCAGGTAGTGGAACCGTACATTCGCGGCAAGGCGATGCGCTATCTCGCGTCCGGCAAGGTCGTGATCTTTGCGGCTGGTACGGGAAATCCTTTTTTCACCACCGATACGGCTGCCGCGCTGCGGGGCATGGAAATGAACGTGGACATCGTTCTCAAAGGTACCAAGGTGGATGGCGTGTATGATTCCGATCCCAATGCCAACCCCGAGGCGAAACGTTACCAGCGGCTTACATTCGATATGGCCATCGCCCAGAACCTGAAAGTAATGGACGCCACGGCGCTTACCCTATGCCGGGATCAGAAGCTGCCGCTCAAGGTTTTCAGCATTTTCAAGGCAGGGGCGTTAAAGCGGGTAGTGATGGGGGAAGACGAGGGGACGCTGGTACAGGTATAAATCATCAGCGCTATAATGCGTTTTCGAGCAGTCTATCATTGCACGACGGCAGCGTGCCGCTTTCCGCTTCTTATATTACCGACGACTACCATGATTGCCGACATCAAAAAATCGACTGAGCAAAAAATGCAGAAGAGCTTTGAAGCACTAAAGGCGGATCTGGGAAAGGTGCGAACGGGCAGAGCCCATACCGGGCTGCTTGATCATATTACAGTCGACTATTACGGAACGCCTACGCTCATCAGCCAGGTGGCAAATATCAGTCTGGCCGATGCGCGCACCATTACGGTTGCGCCCTGGGAAAAGAAGATGCTGAGCGCGGTCGAGAAATCCATCAGAAATTCCGATCTCGGACTGAATCCGGTAACGGTAGGTGAATTGATCCGCGTGCCTATGCCACCTCTTACCGAAGAGCGCCGGCGCGATCTCGCCAAAGTAGTAAGGCACGAGGCTGAAACGGCGCGTGTAGCGATGCGCAATATCCGGCGCGATGCGAATGCCCACTTGAAGGATTTGCTCAAGGAAAAAAAGATTGCTGAAGATGAGGAGCGTCGCGGCCAGGATGAGATCCAGAAGATTACGGACCGCCACATCGCGGAAATAGATAAGCTGTTGCAAATCAAGGAAGCCGAATTGATGGCGATCTGATCCGGACGAGAAGCGATCGATGGGGTATGCATGCTATTCCCCAGCAGAGCCCCAGCAGAACGGACAATTTGGATTTTGGAGAGGTTCTCAACTCTACGTTATCTGCCTCATGCCCCCTCCCACCAGTTCAACCCGGGAAATACCCGACATCAGCACAGTTCCGCGACATATCGCCATCATCATGGACGGGAATGGCCGCTGGGCAAAAAACAGATTCCTCCCGCGCGTTGCCGGTCACAAGCGTGGGGTGGAAACGGTACGCACCGCGGTCAAGGCCTGCATGGAGCGCGGTGTCGAATTTCTGACTCTGTTCGCTTTCAGCAGCGAGAACTGGCGCCGCCCGACGGATGAAGTTGCATTTCTGATGCAGCTTTTCATAACAGTCCTGGAGCAGGAAGTCACCAAGCTGCATGAGAACGGGATACGCTTCAAGGTCATCGGTGATTTATCGAAATTCGAATCGAAGATCATCGAGTTTATCCGGAACGGGGAAGCGCTTACCGCCGAGAATACGCGTTTTACCCTCACCATCGCCGCAAATTATGGCGGCCGGTGGGATGTCATGCAGGCTATGCGCAGGCTGCTTGCCGAGCATGCACACCTGGCTGCGGGTTTCGAAGAATCGGATTTGATGCCGTATTTTGCATTGAATTACGCTCCGGAACCTGATCTGTTCATTCGTACCGGCGGAGAAAAGCGCATCAGCAATTTTCTGTTATGGCAGCTTGCCTATACCGAGTTGTATTTCACCGATACTCTGTGGCCGGATTTTGACCGGCGTGCGCTGGATCTCGCCATTCAATCCTATCAGCAACGGGAGCGCCGCTTCGGACGGACGAGCGAGCAAGTTCAGAAAAGCTTATCCGGCAATGGAGGAAGCGAACTTGCCGCGAAGCAGACGGCGTAGCATTCACGCTTTTCCACTCTGCGGCATTGCTCTCGCCATCCGCGCGGGCCATGGTTAAAACCAGGATACTCACTGCTGTCGTCATGCTGCTACTCTTCCTGGCAGCACTGTTTTACCTTTCTCCCATTTTCTGGATGGCGCTTCTGCTGGCCCTGACCGTGGCAGGCGCCTGGGAGTGGCGGCGGCTGGGCGGATTTTCTGCGGCCCACTCCGCCATTTATCTCATCTTGACAGCAATACTGGCTGGAGAGTTGCTCTTTTGGCTGGACAGGTCCATTCTGGCCGATCCGTATACCTTGTCCTTCTCATGGCTTTATGCTGTTTCAGCAGTATTCTGGATCTTTTACGTTCCCCTCTTCCTCAAAGCGAGACATCCCATCAGGAATCCATTGTTGATGGCGCTTGCCGGTTGGATAGTCCTGCTCCCTACATGTCTTGCCTTATTTCAGTTGCGCGCAATCGATCCTGCTTTACTGCTAGGTTTCATGGCGGCAATCTGGATCTCCGATACCTCCGCTTACTTTACCGGACGTTCTCTCGGAAAACATAAGCTTGCGCCGCAAATCAGCCCGGGCAAGACATGGGAAGGAGTAGCCGGAGCGCTGGCTGCGGTTGCCATTTATGCGCTAAGCTGGAGCTGGGCGGCGGAAGAGTGGTTTCTTGCCCGATGGTTGCTGCCGCTGCTTCTGGTGCTTGCCGCACTGGGCATTGTCGGCGATCTGTTCGAATCATTGTTGAAACGTCATGCCGGAGTCAAGGACAGTGGTAATATTTTACCCGGTCACGGTGGTATACTTGACAGGATTGACGCGCTTACCTCGACTCTGCCATTGGCCATCCTGTCACTCCTCTATTTACAGTCGGAATCATGATAATCATTCGTCATATCACCGTCCTCGGCTCTACCGGGAGCATTGGCGTAAGCACGCTGGATGTGGTGGCACGGCATCCCGAGAGATTCCGTGTCGCTGCGCTTACCGCCAATACCAGCGCCAAGGAGATGCTGGAACAGTGCAAGCGCTTCCAGCCACGCTATGCGGTATTGCTGGAAGAAGCCAGTGCGGACTGGTTGCGAATGGAAGTTCGCGCCGCGGGCCTTGCTACCGAAGTCCTGTGGGGTGTTGCGTCGCTCGAAAAAGTGGCTTCGCTGCCTGAAGTCGATATCGTCATGGCGGCGATCGTCGGGGCTGCGGGAATACGGCCCACGTTCGCAGCGGCTGCCGCAGGCAAGCATGTACTGCTGGCCAACAAGGAAACAATGGTCATGGCAGGGCGAATTTTTATGGACGTGGTCAAGCAGAACGGAGCCACCCTGCTTCCGATAGATAGCGAGCACAATGCGATTTTTCAGTCGCTGCCGCAGCATTTCAACGGAAACCTGGGACTGATCGGGGTGCGCCGTATTCTTCTGACCGCCTCCGGGGGGCCGTTTCGCAAAACGCCGCTGAGCTCACTGCAAACGGTTACGCCGAGGCAGGCCTGCGCGCATCCCAACTGGGTCATGGGGCAGAAAATTTCGGTTGATTCGGCCACCATGATGAACAAGGGTCTGGAAGTCATCGAAGCCCATTGGTTGTTCGAAGCAGACCCTGAGCAGATCCAGGTTGTGATCCATCCTCAGAGTATCATCCATTCCATGGTCGAATATATCGATGGCTCAGTGCTGGCTCAGCTCGGAAATCCTGATATGCGTACGCCTATTGCGCACGCGTTGGGTTTTCCCGAGCGTATCGAAACGACGGTCACTCCCCTGGACATGTTCAAGGTGGGACGGCTGGATTTCGAAGCGCCGGACTTCGAGAGGTTTCCCTGCCTGGGGCTTGCTTACAGGGCGCTGGAATCCGGGGGCAATATGCCGGCAGTACTCAATGCGGCCAATGAAGTCGCCGTCGAATCTTTCCTTGGATCCCGCATGCCTTTTACCGCGATTCCCGAAATGATCGGTGACGTGATGCAGAGGGTTGGCCGCAAGGATATCGCTACGCTCAGCGACGTGCTGGCGGCGGATGCAGTGGCGCGTGAGGCCGCGCATGAATGGCTTGCCTGCTTCGCGTAAGGGATAGTCATTGGCCTCGAAAGCTGGCCGTCCTGATGAGTAATTTCTTTCTTGATCCGCTTCATTCCAGCCGGATCGGTTCCTTCGGAGCAAAGAGGCAGGGGGAACGAGAAATCGGCATGGCCTCGAACATCGAGGCTGTCCCGCTTCGCTTTGCAGCACATTCCCCTTTCCTCTGCGTTGCACCCCGCCGAGTCACTCAAGTCTGAGCCGCACCTAAAACTCCCATGACTTTCCTTGTAACCATTATCGCATTTGTCGTGGCCTTGGGGATATTGATCGTTTTCCACGAATTCGGCCATTACCTGGTGGCGCGGTGGTGTGGAGTGAGGGTGCTCCGTTTTTCCGTAGGATTCGGCAGGCCTTTATACCGCAAACGCCTGGGAACCGATCAAACGGAATGGGTGATTTCTGCCTTCCCGCTTGGCGGTTATGTAAAAATGCTCGACGAGCAGGAAGGGAAGGTTGCTCCGGAAGATCTCTCCAGGGCATTCAATCGAAAACCCGTTGCGAATCGGTTTGCAATCGTTGCAGCCGGACCTGTTGCCAATTTTTTGCTGGCAATACTTCTTTACTGGGTTTTATTCATGTCGGGCGTCGCTGGCATGAAACCCATACTGGGCCCTGTGGTTCCCGCTACGCCTGCGGCATTTGCTTCCTTCCAGGAAGGCGAAACCATAACACGGATCGGAGATGAAGCCGTATCAACCTGGCAGGACGCCCGCTGGCTGCTGCTGGCCCAGGCGATGGAAAGGGCCGCCTCCGTGAGCGTCCACACCATCAGCCCGGCAGGGGAAAGCGCCTTGCGGCGGCTTGACCTGAGCCAGGTGGAAGGCAGCGATCTGGAAGGGGATTTCCTGGCGAAGATCGGTTTGAACAGTTATCAGCCGCCAATGGATCCGATCGTGGGGATGCTCGTTGCCGGAGGTGCGGGAGAGCGCGGCGGTCTGCGGGTTGGTGATGAAATTATTGCAGTCGACGGAAAGAAAATCACCCTGTGGGAAGATCTGGTACTGGATATAAGGAAGAATCCCGGGAAACTCCTGAAACTTGAGATTCTCCGCGGCGGCAAAACCGTGCAGCTTGAGATCGTGCCGGATATCTCTTCCGAAAGCGGGGGGAAAGTGGGAAAACTTGGCATAGGTCCGCAAATCGATCGAGGCGAACTGGATAAGTTGATGATCAGCATAAGCTATCCACCCCTGGCCGCCATGGCAAAAGCAATAAGGAAGACCTGGGAAACTTCCCTGTTCACGCTGCAAATGCTCTGGAAGATGGTGGCGGGCGAGGTATCGTGGAAAAACATAAGCGGTCCGATCACGATCGCGGATTATGCCGGGAAGTCAGCCCAACTCGGTTTTGCCTCCTACCTGGCTTTCCTTGCTCTCATCAGCATCAGCCTCGGCGTATTGAACTTGTTGCCCATCCCGTTATTGGATGGGGGCCACCTGCTGTATTATTTGATCGAGGTCGTGAAAGGTGCTCCGCTTTCTGTCAAGGCCATGGAGACAGGTCAGCAGATGGGAATGGCGCTGTTATTCGCATTGATGGTCTGCGCAATCTATAACGACGTCGCTCGGCTCATGTCCGGTTAGCGCATGAAGGCCAGTTCCCTCGTCGCGCTCGTGTCGTTTTTATGCGCTTCGGTGTCGTGGGCGCGCGAACCGTTCATTGTGAAGGATATCCGGGTCGAAGGAATACAACGCACGGAAGCCGGAACGGTTTTCAGCTATTTACCGGTCAAGGTAGGGGATGTGCTCGATGACGAAAAAGCGGCGACTGCTATCAAGGTTCTCTATGCTACCGGTTTTTTCAAGGATGTGCGGCTGGAGTCGGAAGGAGGCGTGCTGCTGGTCGTAGTTGAAGAGCGTCCCGCCATCGCGCAAATTACCATCGTGGGTTCCAAGGAGTTCGAGAAAGACAAGCTGAAAGAGGGATTGAAGCAGGCGGGACTCGCGGAGTCGCGTATCTTTGATCGTTCCCTGCTGGAGAGGGCTGAGCAGGAACTGAAGCAGCAATATATCGCCAGGGGCAAGTATGGAGTGAAAATCACTACCACGACGACCCCGCTTGACCGCAACCGGGTGGGTATCAACTTCCATGTGGATGAGGGCAAGACTGCCAAAATCCGCAAGATCAATGTAGTCGGCAACCAGAATTTCAAGGAAAAAGAACTTCTGGCCGAATTTGCGTTAAGGACGCCCGGACTGTTGACCTGGTTTACCAAAGAGGATCAATATTCCAAACAAAAACTTGGTGCGGACCTCGAATCGCTGCGGTCCTTTTATCTCAATCGAGGCTACCTCGAATTCAGTATCGAGTCGACGCAGGTCTCGATTACACCCGACATGCGTGACATCTATATCACCGTCAATATCACTGAAGGCCCAAAGTACACGGTTTCGGAGGTAAAGCTCGGGGGCGAACTGCTGCTGCCCGAAGAGGAATTGCGCCAGCTGATAAAAATCGCTCCCGGCGATGTGTTTGCGCGGGAACGCTTGACGGAATCCGTCAAGCTCATCACCGACCGTCTTGGGGACGATGGCTACGCATTCGCCAACGTCAATGCATCGCCCCAACTGGACAAGGAAAAGCAGCAGGTGGCTTTTACCTTTTTCATAGACCCTGGCCGCCGGGTCTATGTGCGGCGCATCAATATCACAGGCAATAGCCGCACTCGCGACGAAGTGATACGCCGGGAGATGCGCCAGTTCGAAGGTGGCTGGTACTCGACCACGAAAATCAATCTCTCCAAGACGCGCGTGGACAGGCTGAATTTCTTCAATGCCGTGAATGTCGAGACACCGGCGGTTGAAGGGGTTACCGACCAAATCGACGTAAACGTCGAAGTCAAGGAAAAGCCGACTGGCGCTGTCATGTTTGGAGCCGGCTATTCCAACATGGAGGGCTTGATACTGAGCGGTTCCGTTGCTCAGGACAACATATTCGGCACTGGCAAGCTGGTTAATTTGATGGTCAATACGGGGAGCGTCAACAAGACCTATTCGCTCTCATACACCGATCCCTATTTCACCCGCGACGGCGTGACCGGCGGGTTCGATCTTTATAAGCGTACCCTCAATACCAGCACTCTGATATCCGTGATGAGCTTCAATACTAATACCACCGGAGCCAATTTGCGGTTTGGCTTTCCCATCAACGAAAGAGACAGCATTCAAGCCGGCCTGGGTGCGGAAAATACGATCGTTTCCCTGGGTGCAAACAGTCCACAGCGCAATATCGATTTTGTAAACGAGTTCGGGCGGAGTACCCTCAACATACCATTAACGCTCAGCTGGCGGCGCGACGGCAGGGATAGTGCGATCTGGACAACCGCCGGCACCACGCAGACCGCATTCGCCGAATCAGGTCTGCCGGGAGGAGATCTGACTTACTATAAATTGAACTACACGCTCAAATGGTATTATCCTCTTTCAAGCCTCTTTACACTCATGTTGCACGGAGAACTGGGCTATGGCGACGGTTATAATGGAAAGCCGCTGCCTTTCTTCAAGAACTTTTTCGCGGGTGGCAATACTTCTGTTCGCGGCTACAATATCAGCTCGCTGGGTCCTCGCGATGCCAATAACAGGACGCTGGGGGGTAACAAACGCGTGATCGGCAGTGCAGAAATAATGTTTCCCATGCCGGGAATGAGGAATGACAGATCGGTCCGGCTGAGCGCATTCGTTGACGCTGGAACGGTATACGGGCCCGGGGGACAGATTCCTGCGCAAGAGGGGTTACGCTATTCCGCTGGGCTAGCTGTCATGTGGATTTCTCCTATGGGTCCTCTCAAGGTCAGCATTGCGCAGCCCATCAACAATCAGCCCGGGGATAATCTGCAGCGGTTTCAGTTTCAATTTGGCCAGCAGTTTTAGGGAATCCCGAATAAATCCTCGAGGAGTACGTTGCTGGTAAAATCAGGATAATCATAAGACGCGACGAAGCCCGGACAGGCCTCGTACCTCGCCGCCTTTCGCGCGAATTTACCCGAAAGATCGCCGGATATCGGCGTGTAGTTTGTTCAGGGGTTCCCAAGTTAACCGAATAAAATCGGAGAGAAAATTGACGCAAGTGTTATTGGCTCGACTGCGAGTTGCTGCTGCGTGGACTATTTGCGCGGGCATCGGCTGTTCTTTCGTAGCCCAGGCTGATGAAATCAAGATCGGCGTTGTCGATACCGAAAGGGTTCTGGCCGAATCGGCGCCTGCGATACGGGCACTAAGGAAGATAGAAAAGGAATTTCTCCCGCGTGACCAGGAAATCAAGAAGATGGCTACCCAGGCAAAAGCCCTGCAGGATCTTCTGGAAAAGGATGGAAAAACGATGCCGGAAGCTGATAGGCGCGGCAAGGAGCGGGATCTGGCGACACTGAATCGCGAGTATCAGCGTGCTCAGCGGCAAATGCGGGAAGACCTCAGCTTGCGCCAGAACGACGAAGTTGCCACGCTTCAACTAAGCGCAACCAAGGCTATCCAGGTTATCGCGGAAACCGAAAAATACGATCTGATATTGCCATTGCGGGATCTCGTCTACCGCAGCCAGCGCATGGATATCACCGAAAAAGTGATCAAGGCGCTGGCCGACAAGTAGGCAGGCAATAACGCTTGCCGGGAGAAGACTCGGCCAGCCTGGTGGATATGATTTTCAACGAATGATAAATGACAAGAAGATGGAAGAGCCTGCAATAAAAACAACGGATAGCGTGAGTGGGTCGATGGATATCCACGAAATTCTGAAATACCTGCCTCATCGGTATCCTTTCCTGCTGGTTGACAGGGTACTGTCACTGGAGCCTGGCAAGGATATTGCCGCGCTAAAGAACGTTACCATCAACGAGCCTTTTTTCCCGGGCCACTTCCCTCATTACCCCGTCATGCCCGGCGTGCTGATTATCGAGGCGCTGGCGCAAACAGCTGCAATCCTGACTCTCAAGACCATGAATACGCAGGTAGATGAGAATTCCGTCTATTATTTTGTCGGCATAGACGGCGCCCGTTTCAAGAAGCCGGTCCAGGCCGGGGACCAGCTGATACTCAAGGCAACCATACTGCGGGAGCGAATCGGTATCTGGAAATATTCTGTCCGGGCCGAGGTGGACGGCCGTGTGGCTACAGAAGCGGAACTGATGTGCACCGTGCGCAACAAACAATAACGGTTGCCGGTTGTGGAACTGGCGGGAGGAAGGCGTTGAGCCCGTTTCCTGATTATTCTGGCATGGGGAATCCGGAAGCGGGGCAGGCGACCGATGAGTGAGTGGATTTGCGGAGTGGATGAATCCGGCAGGGGACCGCTGGCGGGTCCCGTATTCGCAGCCTGCGTGATACTCGATCCGCAGCACCGGATAGAAGGCCTTGCGGATTCCAAAACGTTAACGAAAGCACAGCGAGACGCGCTGACCGTTGCCATCAAGGCTTATTCACTCGCCTGGGCAATCGGTACCGCATCCGTCCGGGAAATCGATTGTCTGAACATCCTCCAGGCCAGCCTGCTCGCCATGAAGCGCGCGGTCGAAGGCCTATCTTTCAGGCCCACCCGCGTGCTCGTGGATGGAACCCATGGTCCCCGATTGAGATATCCGGTAACCACGATAATCAGGGGCGATAATCTCGTGCCGGAAATTTCCGCCGCTTCGATTCTTGCAAAAACGGCGCGGGATGCAGAAATGACCACTTTACACCGGCGATTCCCGCTTTATGGTTTTGACCGCCATAAGGGATACTGTACACAGCAACACCTTGCAGCCCTCAAAATTCATGGCGTATCGGCGGTACACCGGCGCAGCTTCGCGCCCGTGAGGGAGTTCATGGTGAACTGCAAGACGTGAACGCAACAATCGGGCGAATTGCAGCTTATGCGAATTCAAGGTATCGTGCAGGGAAATGAGGAGAATTTGCATCATCGACTGTCGCTAGTGCCATAATCGGACCGCTCCGTTTCGTTTCCTTGATCCGAGGTTTCCCAGGCAAGCAATGGGCGGAAATGGCAGATAGGAAGTACAGGTGCAGTCTGCACGTTGAACAGATATTTAACGGAAGATAGAGGGCGTGCCCATGCGGATCGAAAAGAATACCGTTGTATCCCTGGACTATGAATTGCTGGACATGGAAGGGAAGGTAATGGAAAAGCCCGACTCCCCGATCAGCTATCTGCATGGGGGCTATGACGGTATCTTCCCCATGGTGGAAGAGAAGCTGCATCTCAAGGAGGTGGGCTATCGCTGCTCTGTGGTGATGGAGCCGGAATACACCTTCGGCGAATATGACGCCGAGCTGGTAAGAATGGAGCCGCGGGATGTATTCCCGGAAAATGTCGAAATCGGCATGCAGTTTGAAGGCGGGGAAGAAGGTTCGGATGAGGTGACCGTCTACACCGTAACTGACATCGCGGATGACAAGGTGATCGTGGATGGGAACCATCCGCTCGCGGGTATGACCTTGCGCTTCGATTGCACTGTCACCGCCGTGCGTCCCGCTACCGCGGAGGAATTGTCTCACGGCCATGCCCATGGGATTCACGGTCACGCGCACTGATCGGCAACCGGATCAAGCAGCAGGCGGGCTGGGCGTCAGTCGTTTTGCCTTCCGACTACTCTTTTGGCTGGCTGTCCTTCTGCATCATCTTTTTCATTTCGTAAAGTTGCTCCAGGGCTTGCCGAGGACTCAGTTCGTCTGGCGCTATTGCCTGCAACCGCGTTAGGGCAGGGTGTTCCCGCTGCGTGCTTTCAGGTAGTGCCGCCCCGGCAAACAGGTCTCCTTGCGGCTGCCGCTTCACGTTTCCCTGTTCCAGTTTTACGAGGTATTTTCGTGCGGTCCGGATTGCGGATTCAGGCACGCCCGCCAGCGCGGCCACCTGAAGCCCATAGCTCTGGCTGGCCGGACCTTCGTTGACCGCATGCAGGAACACGATGGAATGCTTGTGCTCGATCGCCCGCAAATGGACATTGGCGATCTGCGGGAATTCTTCCGCCAGCCGTGTCAGTTCAAAATAATGCGTTGCGAACAGCGTATAGCTGCGATTTTTTTCCAGCAGGTGCCGCGCTATGGCAAAGGCCAGCGCCAGGCCATCGAAAGTGGAAGTACCTCGGCCCACTTCATCCATCAATACCAGGCTTTGCTCGCCGGCGTTATGCAGGATATTGGCGGCTTCGGTCATTTCCATCATGAAGGTCGAGCGTCCTCCCGCAAGATCGTCGGATGCGCCAATGCGGGTAAATATCCGATCCAGAGGGCCGATGCGCGCGCTGTTTGCCGGGACGAAGCTCCCGCAGTGCGCCAGCAGGGCGACTAGCGCGACCTGGCGCATGTAGGTCGACTTGCCGCCCATATTGGGACCGGTAATGATAAGCATCTGGCGCGTTCCGTTTTCTCCGGCGCCCAGCCGCAAATCGTTTGCGACAAAGTCTTCCACCTGTTTTTCCACCACGGGATGACGTCCCGCCTTGATTTCGATCACCGCTTCGCCAGTGAAAAACGGCATGACGTAGCCGAGCGCAAGCGCACGTTCGGCAAAGGTGGCCAGCACATCCAGTTCGGCGATGCCCTGAGCGATTTGCTGCACATGAGTCACAAAGGGTGCAAGCCTATCCAATAGCACATCGAACAGGAATTTTTCACGCTGCAAGGCGCGCTCCTGCGCGGACAGCGCTTTTTCCTCGAAGGTTTTCAGCTCGGGGGTGATATACCGCTCGGCGTTCTTCAGCGTCTGCCTTCGGCGGTAATCGCCGGGTATCTTATCGCTATGGGCATGCGTGACCTCGATGTAAAATCCATGGAGGCGGTTATATTCCACTTTAAGGCTGGCAATGCCAGTACGGGCTTTTTCCCGCATTTCCAGTTCCAGCAGGAACTCGCCACAGTTGTTCTGCATGGCGCGCAACTCATCCAGCTCCGCGTCGTAGCCATCGGCCAGGACGCCGCCTGCACGCAATACCACACTTGGTTCTTCCATCAAGGATTTTTCCAGAAGCGCGGCAAGTGCGGAGTCGGGTTCCATTGCCCGCCTCAATGCGTTGATGTGATGCGTGGCTTGCCCGGCAAGATCCGTAAGACCGGCAATGGCCGCGGTTGCCTGCTGTAATTGCTGCAGACTGTCGCGCAGTCCCGACAGGTCTCTGGGGCGGGCCGACCTCAATGCGATACGGGCGGCAATGCGCTCGATGTCGGCCATATGCTTGAAATGCTGGCGAATGACGAGATAAGGAGCCGGGTCCGCTTCATTCATCAAAAAGGATACCGCTTCGAGCCGATCCTGGATCGTGGCCCTGTCGCGCAGGGGATGATGCAGCCAGTGCCTGAGCATGCGGCTTCCCATGTTGGTCGCGCAGGTATCGAGCAGGGAGAGCAAAGTGTGGGAGGCATCTCCCAGTATGGTTTCGGAGATTTCCAGGTTGCGGCGGGTCGCTGCATCCATGCGCACGAAGGCGTCGTCCCGCTCCACCTTCAATGCCTGGATGTGGGCGATATTCATGCCTTGCGTCAAGCGGACGTAATCCAGCAGGGCGCTGGCCGCCCCCAGGGAAATGCTCAGGTCTTCGCAGCCAAAACCGGACAGGTCATGGGTTTCAAATTGCCTCGAGAGATTGCGAACCGCGGCATCCTCATCGAAGTGCCAGGACGGCAGCCGCTTGAGGCACAGTTTCTCGCGCGCCGCCGTGGCTTCGAGCTCAGGCAGCGCGAGCGGCTCCGGCAGGAGAATTTCCGCCGGTTTCAGGCGCTCGAGCTCGCTTGTGAGATCGCCGACGCGGGTCTCCAGGACGCGAAATTGGCCTGCCGCCAGATTGAGCCATGCCATCCCCAAGGCCGGTTCGCGCACGCTTATGGCAAGCAGCGTGCAGTCGCGCTTTTCTTCCAGCAGCGCTGCATCGGTCAATGTTCCCGGGGTAATGATGCGCGTGACCTGACGCTCCACGGGACCCTTGGCGGTCGCCGGATCACCGGTCTGCTCGCAGATGACCACCGATTCACCAAGCCTCACCAGTTTCGCCAGATACTGCTCGGCCGAATGGTAGGGCACACCTGCCATCTTGATGGGCTCGCCCGCTGAAACCCCCCGCCGGGTCAGTGTGATATCCAGCAGTTTTGCGGCTTTTTCGGCGTCATCAAAGAATAATTCATAGAAATCCCCCATGCGGTAAAACATCAGCATATCGGGATGTTGCGCCTTGATGCGCAGATACTGCTGCATCATGGGCGTGTGTTTTTCCAAGTCGTTAATTTCGTTATTGCTGAGTAATGAATTCAACTATCTTTAATCAAGCTATTGAATACTATTTATTAATCCGGCCCAAAAATAGCGACCGTCAATTTAGTTATAAGTGGCTAATTTCTATCAGGCTAATGCAAGGGTATTAGGGAAGCGCTGAATAAATCCTCGCTGAGCGCGTTGCTGGTAAAATCGGGATGATCATAAGACGCGCGACGCAGGTCGTAGCTGGGACTACGATGCCAAGGAGCGCAACGCAGTGAGCGCCCGATTTTACCACAACCCTTATGGGGCGGGGTTTTGCGGGCGGTCTGCCTTGTCAGACTTCTAGCGAAGGGAATAACCATTCGCGTCGTCGCCTTTCGTGCATCCCATCCCGCAAAGCCACCGCCGCGCCAGCGGAGATTTATTCAGCGCTTCCCTAAAAGGCCACCTTAATAATTCGGTGGGCAAACAGTCCGAACGCCATATCGGCGGAAGCCGGTATCCCGGAGAGCTCTAAAGCCCGCAATTATTGGGTTGGGCTGGATTCGGATCAAGCTCGGAATGATGAGATTCATAGTACCTTATTCAGTGGCTCTAAATCTTCTCATGGCGTTCAATATCCCTTTCGCTCAGGTGTTGTTGAGCCAGTCGGTCGGTATGCATGCAGTCACGAATGCTGGAACGCGTTCCAGCATTTCACAGTCGAGAGTGATGAGCATCCTCATCCTGCTGCGGCGCGAGCGCGAATAAGCCGCATCGGCTCCGCGCAAGCGTTCCGCGATAACGCTGGCAACAGCGCGACGGGCAAGCGGCTCGTCAAGCGGCATCTCTCATTCGGTTGGTTTTGACGGGGCGGTGGCTGACCGCTGCTTCCAGAATTCGGGAATATCCTGGTGGTAACCGCGCATGATCAGGTTTGCCACCAGCCCGCTCCAGCCGGTCTGATGGGCGGCGCCCAGGCCCTGGCCTGTCTCGCCATGAAAGTACTCGTAAAACAGCAGCAGTTCTTGCCAGTGCGGATCTGTCTGGTGGGGACTGTCCTTGGGAAAGGCGGGGATAAGGCCCGATTCTCCGCGGCGGAAAATATCCGCAAGCCGGTCCGCGAGCAGCGTGGCGCCATATTTGAGGTTGATTTCGTAACCGTTCAGGCAGGGAGCGGGAAAGGTGAACGAATCTCCCAGGAAGCGATACAGTTTTTCCATGGCCTGTATCAGCAGATAATTGGTGGGCATCCATACCGGTCCACGCCAGTTGGAGTTGCCGCCAAACAGCGGTGAATCGGATTCACCCGGTACATACTGGATGATGGCGCTGCCAATGCCGGGAATGTGCCCGAGGTCATGCCGGGTAGCGTGATACTTGGATACCGAGCGGATGCCGTGCGGGGAGAGGAATTCCTTTTCGTCGAACAGGCGAGGCAGTATCCTGACCAGCATGGAAGCATTTATCAGGGACAATAAATGTTCTCCGCGTTCGTTGGTATGCACCGGGCAGGCGCAGATGCTGCTTCCATCGAACATTCCGCCCTTATGTTTCCACATCAGCGCATTGAACCGCGTGCGGCCGGCCAGCAGGCGCGCATCCACTACCTCGCTCGCGAACAGCGGGATGATGCCGACCCAGGAAAATACGTCGATGCGGTGCGTCGATCCATCTGGAGTAACCACGAGATCCTTGAAAAAACCGTCTGCATCATCCCAGAGAGATACCTCTGCGCCGGTGTGTCCGGCAATCGTGTTGGCAATCGCCAGGAACTGGCTATAGCACTGGATTGCAATGTCCTCATATGCGGAATCTTCAACAGCGATTTCCAGCGCCATCACGGTGAGCTGCAGCGAGAACATCGCCATCCAGCCGGTGGCATCGGCCTGCTTGAGTGTGTAGCCGGGAGGCAGCGGCCGGGAGCGGTTGTATACCGAAATATTGTCCAGCCCCAGAAAACCGCCCTCAAATACGTTCATGCCCGACGCATCCTTGCGGTTTACCCACCAAGTGTGGTTCAGCAGCAGCTTGTGCAGTACGCGTTTGAGAAAAGCGGTATCCCCCTTGCCGCGCTGAACGCGCTCGGCACGGAATACCTTGAGCGCACCCATGGCGTGCACCGGCGGATTGACATCATCAAACATCCACTCGCAGGCAGGGATCTGGCCATTGGGATGCAGGTAGTCTTCGTGCAGCAGCAGCTCGATCTGATCCTTGGCGAAATCCACGTCAATAATCGCCAGCACCGCAGCGTGAAAAGCCAGGTCCCATGCGGCGAACCAAGGATATTCCCATGCATCCGGCATGGAAATCACATGATTTGCCTTGAGATGGCGCCAATTATGGTTACGCCCATGTTTCCTTGCCGGGGATGGGATTTCGCTGTCGCCTCGCAGCCAGGTGGAGACGTCGTAATGAAAAAACTGCTTGTTCCAGATCATCCCAGCCAGTGCCTGTCGCAGGATGCGATGGTCCTGGGTAGTCGCTTCTGGAAGCAGGCTCCTGAAGAAAGCATCGGCTTCGGAACGGCGCAAGGCGAATATGTCCTGATGGACGGCAAATGGCTCGGCATGAGGGGCGGCTGACAGTACCATGTCAAGGACAGCGGCTTTTCCCGCTGCAATGTGAAGTTTATGCATGGCCGCAAACTTTGTTCCCCGCTGCGCCGGGTTGACCGCAGCATGATCGCCATGGATGAGATAGCGATGAAACGCATCCTTTACATAAGGACCCGAATTGGGTACGGCCCACAAGTGGCAGTCATTGGTTTCGTTTTCGGTATATAAAAGGTCTGCCTGTTGCAAGCCGTAGAGATGATACGTTCCCAGCACCGGATGTTCGGCCACGGTCGCCCAGGCTGCGCCATCGGGTGCTGGAATAGCAGAAAGCGATGGTTTCTCGCTTTTTTTCTGTAACCACGACCAGTCGTTGCGAAACCAGAGCTGGGGCAATAACCATAGCGTGGCGTCCTCGTTGCCACGGTTGGTGGCAAGAACGCGAATATGCACCTCTTCCGGCGACGCCTTGGCATAGCCTATTTCCACGTCCCAGTAGCGGTTCCCGGCAAAGGCGCCGCTGTCGATCAGGCTGAATGGCGGATCCTCCCGCGAACGGCGCGTGTTCTCATCGACCAGACACCTGTAAGGGAAAGCCGACTGGGGGTACTTGTAGAGATAGCGAAGCCAGGAGTGCGATGGTGTTGCATCCAGGTAGAAATAACATTCCTTTACATCTTCGCCGCGATTGCCCTGTTTTCCAGTCAGGCCGAAGGCCCGCTCCTTGAGAATATCATCCTCGCCGTTCCATAATGCCAGTCCGAAACAGAGCCGTTGCGCTTCGTCACAAATGCCGCCCAAGCCATCCTCGTTCCAGCGGTAGGCGCGCGAACGGGATTGGTCATGGCTGAAGTATTCCCAGACATTACTATCCGGACTGTAGTCTTCCCGCACTGTGGCCCAGGCGCGTTCAGAAAGATACGGTCCCCACAAACGCCAGTTCTCGACCTGATGACGCTGGTTTTTCAATCGTTGCCGTTCGGCATCCAGTTGAGTGAACACGGCCTTACTCTCCTCTTTTCTGTGGAACCGGGACCATCGGGACTATCGGGAACATCAACCACGATAAATAACCGCTCCGGTTGAGTGGACGTGGCGCAGCCGGGACAGTACCTACCGGTCGATTTCCGCGCCTGTTTTCAATGCTTTCGTGAGATGAGGGGCGATCACCTGCAACAAGTGCCCAAAAATTTTGGGACTGCCAGCGACCAGGTTGCCGCTTTGCATATAATTCGGGTTGCCTTCCAGGTCTCCCACCAGGCCGCCCGCTTCGGTTATAAGCAGGCAACCGGCAGCGATGTCCCAAGGCGACAGCCCCAATTCCCAGAAGCCGTCGTAGCGGCCCGCCGCCACGTAGGCGAGGTCCAGTGCGGCGGAGCCGGGACGCCGGATACCGGCGACACGAGGCATGACATCCCTGAACATGGCCAGGTACGCTTCCACATGGGTAAAGTCGCGAAATGGAAAGCCGGTGCCGATCAGGCAGTCAGTTAGCTGGGTTCGCTTCGTTACCCGCAGCCTATGGTCATTCAAATAAGCACCGCTGCCGCGGCTGGCGGTAAAGAGTTCGTTGGCGGAAGGGTTATACACCACGGCCTGTACCGGGATATTTCTATGCATCAGCCCGATCGATACCGAATAGTGCGGAAAACCGTGAAGAAAGTTCGTCGTCCCGTCGAGCGGATCGATGATCCACTGGTAATCCGATTCGCCCTGGCCGTTTCGAGCGCCACTTTCTTCTGCTAGAATGGAGTGATCCGGGTAGGCATCCAGCAACGTCTTGATAATCGCATTTTCCGCGGCGCCATCCACCTCGCTCACGTAATCGCTGTGCGCTTTGCGCGAGACATGCAATAAATCCAGGTTTTGCGCAGCGCGGTTGATGATATTGCCTGCGCGGCGGGCGGCTTTAACCGCAATGGTAAGCATGGGATGCATTTTGGGGTTCAGAAGTTCCAGAATTGAGCAGAATGCGATTTTAATATGAATCCCCCCCATCCGCTCGATAAAGTCCGTATCGTCCTTAGCCACACCAGCCATCCCGGCAATATCGGAGCAGCAGGCCGTGCCATGAAAACGATGGGATTGGACAAGCTCTACCTGGTCAATCCCAGGTTTTTCCCTGACAAGGAGGCTGAAAGACGTGCCGCGGGGGCATGGGAAATACTCCATGCTGCGGTTGTATGCACGAGCCTCGATGAGGCCTTGTGCGGGACCAGCCTGGCCGCGGCTGTCACCGCCCGCCCGCGCGATCTCTCGCATGAGGTGTTCGATGCGCGCCAGGGAGCGCGGGAGATGCTCGGATATGCCCGGGGAGGACCGGTAGCGCTGGTTTTCGGCAATGAGACCGCAGGCCTTACAACGGCGGAAGCCAGTAAATGCCAGATTTTTGTCAATATTCCCGCCAATCCGGAATACTCCTCGCTTAACCTCGCCAGCGCGGTACAAGTCATGGTTTACGAATTGCGCATGGCGCTGCCGGACGTGTCGTCTTTTTCCCCGCAGCCGGGTCTGGCAGCAACTTTCGACGATATCGAACTGCTTTACCGTCACCTGGAACGTCTGGCGATAAGCAGCGGGTTCCTGAACCTGAAAGAGCCCAAGCGTTTCGAGCAGCGCATGCGGCGGCTGTTCGCGCGGGCGCGCCTTGAAAAAGAAGAAGTCAATATGCTGCGCGGCATATTGAGCGCGCTGGAGAAATAGGAGAGTTGCCTATCGAGGCCTATCAATATTCCGTTATCAAACGTCTTTACAACCAGGTAGTCTTCAAAAATAGTTGACTGCGATAAAGGGACTTTATATACTCGACTAACCTTGTCGGGTATTTGAGACTGTCGGGTATTTGAGACTGCTCATGACCCCAGGCCAATTATGCGCAGTATTATCCTATCGATTTCGTATCATTTCGTATCAATCCCGTACTAATTCTCATTGGAGCAGAAAATGCGATTGACGACCAAGGGACGTTTTGCAGTAACGGCTATGATCGACCTTGCCTTGCACAGTGCAGAAGGGCCGGTCACATTGGCGGGCATCAGCGAACGTCAGAAAATTTCCCTTTCCTATCTGGAACAACTGTTCGGAAAACTGCGGCGCAACAAGCTGGTGGGAAGCGTGCGCGGACCGGGGGGCGGATATTGCCTGACAAAGCCCATGAGCGAAGTATCGGTGGTGGATATCATCCTTGCGGTGGATGAGCCGATCGATGCTACGCAGTGCGGCGGCAAGGAGAACTGCTACAACGATCAACGTTGCATGACGCATGACTTGTGGGCAAGCCTTAACGCCAGGATTAGGGATTATCTAGCGCTGGTTACCCTGGAGCAACTGGTGGCGAGCCCAAAAGTAAAAGATATCGCCGTCTTGCAGGACATGAGGGCCTGTAAAAGCGAGGAAGAAGCCGCTCTGGCCTGACGGGACTTCCCGCCTTTCTTCGGATTCGACAGCTGGATCCGCCGGTAGCGATATCATGCCCGCGAACCAATAGCCAATAGCTGGCTGGAGTTGGCCGAATTGGCTGAATGGAATCTCGATGACCTACACATATTTCGATCATAACGCCACGACGGCTGTGGATGATGAAGTCCTGGATGCCATGCTGCCGTATTTCCAGAAAGAGTTCGGCAATGCTTCCAGCCGGCACGTTCGCGGTATTGCGGCACGCCAGGCTATAAACCGGGCACGGGAACAGGTAGCGGAAGCAGTTGGCGTGCAGCCAGCGCAAGTAGTGTTTACCAGTGGTGGATCAGAAGCGAATAATCTCTTCATGCTCGGAGCAGCAGGATATCTCAAGCCTTCACGTGTTATCGTCAGTTCGATCGAACATCCCTGCGTAATGAAGGCAGCGCAGGAATTGGCGCGGAACCCGGACAGGAAATGGGATTTGCGCCGCATTGCAGTGGACGCCCTTGGAAGGGTGAAGGCCGCCGATGCCGAACGCGCCCTGAATGAGCGAACGGCGGGGCTTGTCTCGGTAATGTTGGCCAATAACGAAACCGGCGTGATACAGGATGTGGCAGCCGTGGCCGAGAAGGCCAGGGCCGCTGGCGCGTGGGTGCACACAGACGCGGTGCAGGCGTTTGGAAAGATTCCGGTGAATTTTGCAGCGCTCAAGGTTCATGCCATGACGATATCAGGCCATAAAATCAATGGTCCCAAGGGTGCCGCCGCTCTTATCATGGACAAGCGCCTGCCGCTCAAGCCGATGATTTTTGGTGGAGGGCATGAAAACGGATTGCGCTCCGGGACAGAAAACGTTCCTGCCATCGTGGGGTTCGGAGTGGCGTGCACCCTGGCCAGAAAAAGAATTACGGAATCCGCGTCGCGCCTTTTGGCGATGCGCGCGCAACTGGAGCAGGGGCTGCGCGAAATGGGTGCGGTAGTTTTTGGCCTTGGCGCCGAGCGCTTGCCGAACACATGCTATTTTTCTCTGGAAGGCATCGAGGGCGACACCCTGGTCGTCCGCATGGACAAGGCAGGTTTCGCAGTGGCCAGCGGCGCTGCCTGTTCCAGTGTAAATCCCGGCCGCAGTCATGTGCTGGAAGCGATGGGTGTGGATCCCCTATTGACGCGTTGCGCCGTGCGAGTGAGCCTGGGCAATAGTAATTCTCCGGAGCAGGTGGACAGTTTCCTCCAAAGCCTTCGGTCTATAACAGACCAGTTAAGACAGATGAGCATGGCTGCCATCTGAACAATTTTCTTTACTCCTTCTACAGGGAGAACGGGTTTCTCCTGCTTCTTCCTGCTGCAGCGGTGGGCGTATTCTTCATTGATCCACACAAATGGGGCAGCGAATAGCGAATAGCTGCTGTGCTGTGGATAAGTGGCAGTCTGTCCTGTTTTATTCATGAGCTGGATGGCGAACGGCAATCTGGCCAATCTGGTTTTTCTGTACTTCGCTTCATCCGTTTTTCGTGGTTTCCAGTAATGTTCAGTAATGAGAAGGTAACGCGCATCCGATATGCTTTATTCTCATCATTCTCCATTTCCCGATCTCATCCAGGTCAATTTTCATTGTGCGATGGCGTACAGATTGGGGACCCGAAAACTGAAAAAATACCAAGGAATTTCCTCTTCGAAAATTTGAGGATTGGCACAATCGGGCGGTGATGGTCTGCTCTTTGATTTCTTCAGGAGGAGAGATGAAAACGACAAAAATCCTGGCATGCTGTTTGACCTTCGCCGGATTGGGATCAAGCGTGAACCATGCGCTTGCCCAAACCGACCAGTACGATCGGCCGCGGCAAACACAAACGGCTGGAAGCCAACCGGATGCGGTTCGAGATGCGCAGTCCGTGCGAGAAGTGCCGGTTTCCCGTCCCGAGCAGAACAGGAACGAACACGACCGCTCCGGCGTATTTTCCGCGACGAGCGCCATGCCTTCGTCGCCTGCGTTTAATAACCAGCCTGATAAAGGAAAAACACCCGGTTTTGATTTCTACCGCGATCCATTGAACGCCAGGAAGCCGATGCAGACGTTCGAAGAAATCATGAAAATGGATGTCGCAGATCGAAGCGGAGTCATGAGAGCTCAGCGCGAACTGCTCATGCGGCGCTATAACCTGACTCCCGTGCTGGATCGGGAAGCAAAAATGTCGCGTGGCAAACCCTTGGCAATAGGACCGACCGCGCGTCTGCAGGGGGAACTAACCTGGCAAAGGCTGGCAAGCATGTCTCCCGCGGAGATACGAAGCCAGAATGTTTTTCCGTATCCGGCATTGCCTCACCCCAAGCAGTCTCCGGGAGGACAGGTTTTTCCGCAAGTGCAGCTCGACATGTTTCCCCGCCTGCAGCGGTTTGATGTCGAGTTTGATCTCCCCGATGCCTTTTTGCCGGAGTTTCCTCCCGCCATATTTCTTCAAACCCGGCCTGAGCTTGGCGACGTTTCGCGCGGAGAAGTGGTATCGATCAATAATTACTACCGCCTGTTCAAGGATATCCTGACGCCCGTGCAGCTGGATGGATTGCGGATGCTGCTTACTCCTTTTCCCCAGGAGGAATTCAATCCGACCGATGACCGCAAGAGCGCGCAGCCCAGCCTGGGGGTCGCCTGTCTCGACTGCCATGTGAATGGGCATACGACCGGGCAGTTTCATCTCAGTCCGGATATCCGGCCCCAGGAGCGTCGTTTCCGCCTGGATACCGTCAGCTTGCGCGGGCTGTATAACCAGCAGATCCATGGCTCCAAACGAAGCCTGCGTTCGGTCGAGGATTTCACTGAATTCGAGTTCCGCACGGCTTACTTCAATGGCGATCCGATTCATGCGATGAAAAAGGGAATGACCATTTTTGATCGTATCCATGTAAGCCATATGGCGCAGCTCCAGAATATGCTCGATTTTCCACCGGCTCCCAAGCTGGATAGCCGGGGCCAGCTGGATCCCGGTAAGGCTACGGATAAGGAGCTTCGCGGTGAAAAGCTTTTTTATGGGAAGGGCCAGTGCGCCGCCTGCCATAAACCGCCAGCTTTTCTTGATAACCAGATGCATGACCTGAAGCTCGAACGCTTCCTCAACGAGCCAGGGGATGGGCCGATGAAGACGTTTACGCTACGCGGAATCAAGGACAGTCCGCCCTATTTTCATGATGGCCGTCTATTGACGCTAGAGGATACCGTCGAGTTCTTCAATCTCGTACTCGGGCTCAAACTGACCGACGAGGAAAAATCGGATCTCGTGGCGTTTCTGCGCGTGCTGTAGCTCGACCAATGACGATTCGGAGGAATCAAAAGGAATGAATGATGGAATGACAGCCTGACTGGACGATATCACCCCCGTAATATCCTATGGAGAATTCTCATGAGCCTGAACACTGCCTCTGCCTCACCCGCAACTTCTGTCGGGAAAGAAGTGCTTTCTCTTAAAGGGTCAGTATCTCGAAAGCCGGCAAAAGTGGTACGCAAGGCGGTGTTTCCGGTTGCAGGCCTGGGAACGCGTTTTCTGCCGGCGACCAAAGCGATAGCGAAGGAAATGCTGCCGATCGTGGATCGCCCCCTGATCCAGTATGCGGTCGATGAAGCCGTAGCGGCCGGGATCGAAGAAATCATTTTTGTAACCCATCGCAGCAAGCGAAGCATCGAGGATCACCTGCATCGCTCGGTGGAACTGGAAGCCGAATTGTCCACCCAGGGCAAGCATGCCACCCTTAAAATGTTACGCCAGCTTACACCCAGCGGAGTTCATTTCAGCTTTGTCCGGCAGGAAGAACCGAAGGGATTAGGGCATGCGATCTACTGCGCACGGCGGCTGGTCGGCAATGAATCTTTCGCTGTGCTGCTTCCCGATGACCTGATCGATGGGCAGCCACCGGTGCTGGCTCAAATGGTCGCGCAATACGAGCGCACGCCAAACAGTCTCATCGCCGTTCGGTCCGTGCCGAGGGAAGATACACGCCGCTACGGCGTGGTGGATGCGGCGGCAGAGGAAGCAGGAAGCCGTATCGCGAAAATTCGCAGCCTCGTGGAGAAGCCCGCCCCCGAGGTTGCGCCTTCGACCATGGCGATCGTGGGACGCTATATCCTTTCGCCCGCGATTTTCGAGTGCATAGCGAACCTTGGTCCGGGAATAGGGGGAGAAATTCAACTTACCGATGCGATATCCCGCCTGCTGAAGCTGGAACCGGTCATGATCTATCGTTACCAGGGCAAGCATTACGATTGCGGAAGCAAGGCAGGGTTCCTGGCGGCCACCGTGGCGTATGGCTTGCGGCATCCCGAAGTCGGGGAAGAATTTCGCGAAATTCTGCTGAAGGCTGTGCATGAGCTTGCGACGGAGGCTGCTTATCCTTCAAGTTTCGGATCAGACGAGGATGTCCATCCGGCGACCCTGATGCGGGGGGCGCTGCAAAGCGTCTGATTGCGGTAGAGGCTCCTGGCAGCAACCTATCGGGCGTTTGCTTGTTCCATCCTCATTTCGGTGCTGGCGGTGGTGGCCATCATTTCCCCGAGCCGCACAGCTTGCGTGGAAACCCATGCCTCATTGAACATCATGCCGCTTTTCGGGAATAGCATGACCACCGTCGATCCAAGCTGGAACCGGCCCATTTCATCACCCTTCTGCAACACCGGACCCCGTTCGCCGTAGCGCCATTCCTGTGTTCCTGCCGAATGGCTGGGGTTGACAACTCCATGCCAGACGGTGGATATGCTACCGACGATCGTGGCTCCAACCAGGACCATTACGAATGACGCGCCTCCCGATTCGAACACGCAGACCACGCGTTCGTTCCGTGCGAATAGACCTGGGATGCCGCGAGCCGTAGCGGGATTTACCGAGAACAGGGAACCGGGTATGTAAGTCATGCTCGTCAATCTGCCAGCGCACGGCATGTGGACGCGATGATAATCGCTGGGACTGAGATATACCGTCGCGAAATGACCGTCGTAAAACTGATCGGCCAGTTCCTGGTCCCCTCCCACCAGAGCCATGGTAGAGTAGTTGTGGCCTTTGGCCTGCAATATCTGGTTTCCGCCAATAACGCCAACCTGGCTTATAAAACCATCGGCCGGACAGACATAATCCGCCTTTGAAATGGAGCGCTTTCCGGGCGCCAGCGCACGGGTGAAGAATTCATTGAAGGTGCGATAATGATGAACATCCCGCTCGGCTGCCTCCTCCATGTTGACGCCATAGCGCCTGATGAACCAGCGGATGATCAACGTGGTGATGGGTCCAGCTTCGGCATTGGCAACTTTTCCCGCGAAAATCGTCAATGCCTGCTTGGGTATGAGATATTGGGGAAATACCGAAAAGAACTCGCTGAACACTTTGGATACCTGGGGCAAAAATAACCGGGAATTATAATCGGGCTGGGGGATTAAGGAAGCGCTGAATAAATCTCCGCTGGCGCGGCGGTGGCTTTGCGGGATGGGATGCGCGAAAGGCAACGACGCGAATGGTTGATCCCCTTCGCTAGGAGCCTGACAAGGCAGACCGCTCGCAAAGCCCCGCCCCATAAGGGTTGCAGTAAAATCGGGTGCTCACCGCGTTGCGCTCCTTGGCATCGTAGTCCCGGCTACGACCTTCGTCGCGCGCCTTATGATCATCCCGATTTTACCAGTAACGCGCTCAGTGAGGATTTGTTCAGCGCTTCCTTAAGTCTTGCTGTGATCTTCAACTGCTTTGGCGAAAGCCGTGTTGTCCACTATGGGACACTTTTAATGACTTCAATCCAGGATAAAAATTCCAGTCGCCCTCGACAATACAATGATCTTCAATCCGGCAGCTTGAGAAGGCTCTGGATTCCGGCTCGCCACTGGTGCAGCGGCCGGAATGACGGGTATTTTTTATGCAATGAATTTATGACTTACCACAGCTGGCAGCTTGTCGGACTTAAAGGAAATCGGCTGTAAAAGCGTCTGGCTGGTCTTATTTCGTCGCTTTTTCGATCAATAGAACAACTATTGGCCTTCAAAATCGTCAAAATCCTCCTCACCCAGTCACATTTTCGCTTCGGTTGTCAAGTCCGACAGGCTGCTAGAAGCCGTCAATTGTCCCGGCCTTCGAAAGCTTGGGCGAGTTTGCCGGGAGAGATTCTTCAGCTGAAATCGCTGGCGATTGCAGGTGGGGCCGTTCTTCCTGCTGCTGAAGCCGCCACATATGCGCATAAGCGCCGTTAGCCGCAAGCAGTTCCAGGTGAGCGCCACGTTCTATAATACGGCCATTGCTCATCACCAGTATCTGATCGGCATCCGCTATGGTCGACAACCTGTGGGCGATGGTTAAAGTGGTACGGTGCATGGCGACACGTTTAAGCTCAGCCTGGATGGCTTTTTCCGACTTCGAGTCCAGTGCCGAAGTTGCCTCATCAAATATCAGTATTCTTGGGTTCTTCAGGATCGCACGCGCTATGGCCACGCGCTGTTTTTCTCCCCCAGAAAGTTTCAAGCCGCGTTCCCCCACCGTGGTTTCATATTTTTTCGGCAGGCTTTCGATAAAGTCGTGAATATGCGCCGCCGTCGCCGCCGCGATGATCTCCTCCCTGGCTGCATGGGGACGCCCATAGGCGATATTGTAATAAATCGTGTCGTTGAACAGGACAGAGTCCTGGGGAACAATTCCAATGGCTGCGCGCAGGCTTTTCTGCGTCACTCCCTTTATGTCCTGTCCATTTATTAGGATTCTGCCGGAGGTTGTGTCATAGAAGCGAAACAGCAACCGGGCCAATGTCGACTTTCCCGATCCGCTGTGTCCGACGACAGCGACATTACCGCTTGGAGGAATCTCGAAGCTGACATCAAATAGAATTTGCCGATTGGGTTCATAGCTGAAATCGACGTTTTCGAAGCGAACCTCGGCACTGTTTCCGGCAAGCTCGATTGCATCGGCACTGTCCCTGATTTCCTCATCCTCTTCCAACAGGCTGAACATTTTTTCCATGTCGGCCAACGAGTGTTTGATCTCCCGATAGACGAACCCCAGAAAATGCAGCGGCATGTAGAGTTGCAGCATGAAAGCGTTGATCAGCACCAGATCGCCCAATGTCATCGTTCCCTGGATAACCTCCTGCGCCGCCAGTGAAAGCAGGAGTGTAATTCCTATCGCGATGATGACGCTCTGCCCGGAGTTGAGAAGAGCAAGCGATGTCTGGTTGCGAACCGCTGCCATCTCCCATTTTTGCAGATGTTCATCATAGCGCCGAGTCTCCCACGCCTCGTTGCCGAAGTACTTGACCGTTTCATAGTTCAGCAGACTGTCGATCGCCTGGGTATTGGCTTTTGAGTCCATGTCGTTCATCGTCCGCCGAAAGATCATGCGCCACTCTGTCACGACCAGGGTGAGCGTGATGTACGCGGTCAGGGTACCGAAGATGATCACCGAGAACCATGTGCTGTATCTGGATAGGAGAATGACCGCAACCAGCCCGATTTCCAGCAATGTCGGCAAGATATTGAACAGCATGAAATTGAGAAGAAAAGAGATGCCGCGCGATCCGCGCTCGATATCGCGGGATACGCCCCCTGTCTGGCGCTGCAGATGAAAACGCAGCGACAAGGCGTGCAGGTGGTTGAATACATTGATAGCCGCGCGGCGTATGGCGCGCTGCGTGACCTTGGCGAAGATCGCATCCCGCAGCTCTCCGAATAGTGTGCTGCCCAGGCGCAACACGCCATAAGCGGCCAGCAGAAGAACCGGCAGAGCCATCAGCGCGCGCGGGCGGTCAAGGGTGTCTATGATTTCCTTCAGCACCAATGGGACGCCCACATTGGCGAGCTTTGCCATGATGAGAAGTGATAGTGCCAGAACGACCCTCCCTTTGAATTCCCAGAGGTAAGGCAGCAGGCTGCGGATGGTCTTCCAGTCGTTTCGGTTGGCGGGTGGCACTTCCAGGCGGGTGGGGCGCATCGATCTTGGAGTTAGGGATGGCGATATCGGGATGAATAGTGGAATGAAATCTATCTTATATTGCTGCCAATCCCAGGTGAGGAGGTTGAAATATGGACATAGCCTTCTATAGTACAAAAGTGGCGGCAATTTGTAGATAAGAGTTCTTTCGGACTATCAATAGCGTCAATTTATCGTCTCCGCCGTCATCCCTTTCAACCAACCTGGAGATAAAAATGGAAAAATATTTCTTTCTGAAGTGCCCACTCTTCGATCGCGTCCGCATTGATGCTCCGTCATCGTTAGTCGCATCCTCGTCTTTTACGATTGGCTCGAAGGCATCGATCAAAGCTGGTTTGGCAGTGGTAAAGAGTTCCCCTTTCAAGACAGTATTCGTGATCGACGAGGCGAACAAGCAATCCATCTTCGCGATCACCCAGAATATCGACCTGGTCAACGAAAGCAGAAGAAGAAAAGGCGGCGGAGGAGGACCGGGACCACTGCCACCCGATCCGGCTTCAGCGTGCTGCGCGACATGCTTGAGCCGCGGCGCTTCCGGATGCCTGGTCCTGGAAAATATGGATTGCTGGTGTCTCTATACAGATGGAGGCGGCGGCGGTACAAGGGATATCGATACCAACAATGATCTGGACGCGATGCAGCGCCTGGGCCGATAGAAAAGGGAACTGAAATTTTACAAGCGGAAAACCTGGCAGACCGGCATTTTTGGGATCTACGGCAATGGCAATTGAGGCAAGCAAGCTTCGGGACTTCGAGCCGGAGTTAAACCCAAATCCGGCAGTGGATCGCTCGTTTTTGTTGAATCCTGCTGCCTTCTGGATTCTTATTCCAAAAAAGAGGGCGCCGGAACCAGGCGCCCACCCAATGGAAGGTTTTCAATAACTTGCCCAGGATAACAAGGTGAGGTATTGGAGCCAGTTATTCATCCGCTTCCCACAAAATGGAGGCTGCAAGCCCATTCAACTCGCTGGCGGATTCTCGTTTGCACCCTCATCGCCGTCCAGGTCGACTGCTCCTTCCTTGAATACGCGGCTGGCGCGGATATCCTCCGCCTCGATGGTCATCAGATCGATCCGTGAAAGATTCTTGCGCGCTCCCTTGAACAAGCGATTGGCCTGCCGCAGTCTTGCCCGGTCGAGGGCGTTGCGAACCGAGCGTGCATTGGCAAAATGATCCATTTTCATCCTCAGGTGGATATATTCGCCAAATGCCACCTCGCCTTCGGGGCTGAAGCGATAATTCTGGGCAGCGAGCATGAGCTTGGCGATAGCGACCAGTTCATCCGCGCTGTAGTCGGGAAAGTCGATATGATGGGCGATACGCGAACGCATGCCAGGATTGCTGCGGAAGAATTTTTCCATGCGGTCTTTGTAGCCCGCAAGAATGACAACCAGGTCATCCCGGTTGTTCTCCATTGTCTGCAGCAGGATTTCTATCGACTCCGCGCCGTAGTCGCGTTCGTTTTCCGGCTTATAGAGATAATAGGCCTCATCGATGAATAGCACTCCACCCATCGCCTTTTTCAGCACTTCCTTGGTTTTTGGGGCGGTATGGCCTATATATTGGCCCACCAGGTCGTCACGTGTCACCGAGACAAGATGCCCTTCCCGCACATAACCCAGTCTATGCAGGATTTCGGACATGCGTAGCGCTACCGTGGTTTTCCCTGTACCTGGATTACCGGTAAAACTCATGTGCAGGCTGGGCGCACCGGCAGTCATATCCAGTTTCTTGCGCACGCGATCCACGAGCAGCAATGCGGCTGTTTCGCGAATGCGGGTTTTTACCGGTTTCAAGCCGATCAATTCCAGATCCAGCTTGTCCAGCACTTCCTTGATGTTGGAATTGCGAAATTCGGCGTCCAGATCCACTGAACTATTATCGGGAGTTAGGAGTTCTGGATTTTTCACTTTTGTTCCACTTGTTTAGGTGTGTCAGGAAACATTCCTGGGTATGTCAGTTTAAAAAACGAGCTTGCTGTCAACTTGATAAAGGGCTGGGTAAAGCGCTCGATGAATTCACAGCCTCATCATCCCGCCTATCCAGCCCCCTCCTTGGGCTTGGCCCCTTCCCGGAAAGGAAGAGGCCAGTTCCATCAATAACGCTCGGCTTCCGGCTTGTCGGTAGCGTAGGAGTGAATGGTATAGCGAACGCAACGGCCATCCGTTTCCTGGCGATCCAACCTGAAACCCGGCTCGTTCTTGGGGCGGTTGACGATGTATGACATGGTCGGGCTTTCGACCCCGCGCGTGGAGTTGAAGGCCGTTACCCGAATGTAATGATTCGGATAGGTTTTGCGGCAATCATTGATTTCCGAGAGAATGCCGGCAGGATCCTTCAGATCAAACATCGGGTTGCCGAACATTTCCCAGTATGTATTGCGCGGATGCGGATCGTCGGTGTATTCCACACCGATGGCCCAGCCGTTCTTCAGCGCGTACTTGATTTGCGCCGATATCTGCTTATCCGTCAGCGGGGGCAGAAAAGAGAACTGCCCCTGCGTGACACGGTTTCCTACATTGGTCATCATAATTATTTTCTCCTGGATAGGGGATAGGGTTAGACGTTCGCCGTGGTCGAGGGCACGAAATCGGCGGTGTCGGTGGATTCGTAATTGAAGGTGATATCCTTCCAGGTGTCCAGAGCCTGCTTGAGCGGTGTGCACCACTTGGCAGCAGCTTCGAGAATCTGAGGACCTTCTTTCACATAATCGCGACCTTCATTGCGTGCCATGACCATCGCCTCCAGCGCCACGCGGTTGGCAACAGCGCCAGCTTGAATACCCATGGGGTGGCCGATGGTGCCGCCGCCGAACTGCAGGATCACGTCTTCGCCGAGATAATCCAGCAACTGGTGCATCTGGCCAGCGTGAATGCCGCCCGAAGCAACCGGCATGACCTTGTTCAGCGAGGCCCAGTCCTGATCGAAGAACAGGCCGGTTTCCAGGCTGGTCTTTGTGTCGGTTTCCCGCAGGGTATCGTAGAACCCCTTGATCATGAGGGGGTCGCCCTCGAGCTTGCCGACAACCGTACCGGCATGGATGTGATCGACCCCGGCCATCCGCATCCATTTGCAGATCACGCGGAAGTTCATGCCATGGTTTTTCTGGCGCGAGTAGGTCGAGTTGCCCGCACGGTGCAGGTGCAGGATCATGTCGTTCTTGCGCGCCCACTTGGCCATTGACTGGATGGCGGTGTAGCCGACCACCAGGTCGATCATGACAATGACAGAACCGAGCGACTTGGCGAATTCTGCGCGCTCGTACATGTCTTCCATGGTGCCCGCAGTGACGTTCAGGTAGTGGCCCTTGACTTCGCCCGTCGCGGCGGAAGCTCTGTTGACTGCTTCCATGCAATACAGGAAGCGGTCGCGCCAGTGCATGAAGGGTTGCGAATTGATGTTTTCGTCATCCTTCATGAAGTCCAGGCCGCCCTTGAGCCCTTCGTACACCACACGCCCATAATTGCGGCCGGAAAGCCCCAGTTTCGGCTTGGTGGTGGCGCCCAGCAACGGACGGCCGAATTTGTCGAGGCGCTCACGCTCCACAACGACGCCGGTGGCGGGCCCCTGGAAGGTTTTCAGGTAAGCCACAGGAATGCGCATGTCTTCCAGGCGCAGCGCTTTCACTGCCTTGAAGCCGAAAACATTGCCGATGATGGAGGCAGTCAGGTTGGCGATGGAGCCCGGTTCGAACAGATCCAGATCATAGGCGATGTAGGCAAAATACTGTTGCTCGGTCTTGGTGCCCGGGCCGGTATTGGGAACCGGATCAGAACGATAAGCCTTGGCGCGGTATAGTTCGCAGGCGGTCAGGCGGTCCGTCCATACCACGGTCCAGGTTGCGGTGGAGGATTCGCCGGCGACAGCCGCGGCGGCTTCCTCATGATCCACCCCTTCCTGGGGCGTGATGCGAAAAAGTGCAATAATATCAGTTTCCTTGGGGACATAATCAGCGTCCCAGTAACCCATTTTCTTGTATGGAATGACGCCGGATTTGTAGCGTTCCTTGCCCTTTATTTCTTGACTCATGGTCGGTTCTCCTCGTGGGGTGGTAAAAGTACTACACGTACATTGTAATCGGATAGATTATAAATTCCAGTCATGTATTTTGATGGATATGATAATATTTTCCTTATATATCATAGTACCCGTGCCGCGGGCTCAATCCTGGCGATGCTGCATATTACCCTGAGACAATTAAAGGTTTTTGAATCTGTCGCCCGCAACCTCAGTTTTTCGCGCGCTGCCGAAGAGCTTTATCTCACCCAGCCAGCTGTATCAATGCAAATCAAGCAATTGGAGGATAATATTAATCTGCCTCTCTTCGAACAGTTGGGCAGGAAGGTGTACCTGACCGATGCCGGCCGGGAGTTATATCATTACAGCCGTATCATTTCCCAGCAACTGGCGGACATGGAACTCGCGCTGGATGAATTGAAGGGGCTGGACAGGGGCAAGCTCACCATCTCGGTGGTGAGTACCGCCAATTACTTCGCTCCGCATCTGCTCGCCAAGTTCTGCCAGCGCTATAGCGGCATCACGGTCAGTCTCAATGTTGCCAACCGGGAAACTGTGCTGAAGCATCTGGCGGATAATGTCACAGATCTGGCCATCATGGGCCTGCCGCCGGATGGGCTGGATATCGCCACGGAATCATTCATGGAAAATCCGCTGGTTGTCATCGCTCCGCCAACTCATCCACTGTGCGCTCTCCGGCACATCCCGGTGAAAAGGCTGGAGCAGGAAACATTCCTGGTGCGCGAGCCTGGTTCCGGCACGCGCAGCGCGATGGAGCGCTTTTTTTCCGAGCATCATATTTCCATCAACAAAAGCATGGAAACGGATACCAACGAAGCCATCAAGCAGGCAGTCCAGGCAGGAATGGGATTGGGTATCATGTCGTTGCATACCGCCGAGCTGGAGCTGGAGACAAAGCGGCTCCAGATTCTCGATGTCCAGGATTTTCCCATCATGCGCCACTGGCATGTGGTGCATCGCAAGAACAAGCGCCTCTCGAGCGCGGCGCACGCTTTCAGGGAATTCCTGCTGAAGGAAGCGCCGGGCTTGATGCCCGCATGACCACAGCGGCACCTGCGGCGCCTATGTCTACGGCTGGCTTCCCGCGTTGTTCTGGGAATTTTCCGGGGTGGATTCCTTGTTTTTTCTTCTCGTAATTTTTCCGATCACCACGAAAAAGAGCGGGACAAAATAGATAGCCAGAAAGGTGGCGGCCAGCATTCCCCCAAAAACGCCCGTTCCGATCGAATTCCGGCTCGCCGCGCCTGCTCCGGAGGCGACGACGAGCGGCACGACGCCCAGGATAAATGCGAGCGACGTCATGATGATAGGCCGGAATCGAAGCCTAGCTGCTTCCAGGGCAGATTCGACTAGCGGCATTCCGGCGCTGTAGCGTTCGTTGGCGAACTCGACGATGAGAATCGCGTTTTTTGCTGCAAGCCCGATCAATGTGACCAAGCCGATCTGGAAATAGATATCGTTGGTCAATCCCCGCAACCATACGGCCAGCAGTGCGCCCAGAATTCCGAAAGGTACAGCAAGTATGACAGCGAATGGAACGGACCAGCTTTCGTACATGGCGGCGAGTACCAGGAAAACCATCAGGAGCGCGAAGGCGAATACCACCGCGGATTTTCCCCCGGCATGCCGTTCCTGATAGGACATTCCGCTCCAGTCGATGGCATATCCCTGGGGAATCAACACTTCGTCGGCTACCTGCTGCAAGGCATCCAGGGCTTGCCCGGAGCTGAACCCGGGCGCGGCGCCTCCCAGCACAAGCGCGGTGTTGAAGCCATTGAAGTGGGTAACAGGATCGGGACCGCTGGTAAATTTTGTGTTGACCACCGAGTCCAAGGGAATCATGGTAGGGCTTGTCCCGCTTTGGGAGCGTACAAAAACCTTGCTGATATCGCCGGGATTGGACCGATATTCCGGTGGGGCTTCAGTCTGCACGCGATAGACGCGGCCGAATTTCATGAAGTCATTGATATACAGATTCCCGAAGTAGGCCTGCATGGTGTCGAACACTTCGGAGATCGGAACGCCCAGTGCCTTGGCCCTCTCGCGGTCCACGGTGGCGTAAAGCCGCGGCGTGCTTACGCGAAAGCTGGTGGTCACCGCCCCTATCGCGGGCTGCGCTCTGGCTTTCGCTACAAATTCCTCAGCCACGGCGGCAAACCGCGTGAAATCGCCTCCGCTCGGGTCCTGGAGTTGTACCGAAAATCCCCCGGTGGAGCCGAGCCCCCGGATGGAAGGGGCATTGAACGCGAGAATCAGTGCTTCGGGAATTCGGGCAAATTCCTGAAATGCTGCCGCGATGAGCGCGGGGACCTGCTCGTTCGCGTTCTTCCGCGCATCCCAGTGATGCAACGGAATGAACATCGTGGCCTGATTGGCGCCGCGAGTGCTGAATACGAAATTCTGGCCAGCCAGCGCATCAGTGGAATGTATAGCTTTGATTGATAGAAAGTAGTTTTCCAGTTTACGCACCACCTCGATGGTGCGCTGTTTCGAAGCGCCTTCGGGCAATTGAACAACTGTAATGAAGTATCCCTGGTCTTCTTCTGGAAGGAAGCTGCCGGGAATGGTCCTAAACAGACCGAAGATCACGAACAGAAGCACCAAGAAGATAATCAGCGCCATTATGGAGTGCCGCAGGACCCTGGTCACCCCTCCTGCATAACTTGCCTGCATCGAGTCGAACGACCGGTTGAATATTATCCAGAATCCTTTTGGTGCCTCATGGCCGGGCTTGAGAACGAGGGCGCAAAGCGCGGGACTCAATGTGAGCGCGACGAACCCGGAGATCGCCACCGACAAGGCGATGGTAATGGCAAACTGCTTGTAGAGTTCGCCGGTGATGCCTCCGAGAAAGCCCACGGGCACAAACACAGCCGCCAGTACCAGTACGATCGCAATCACGGGACCGGTTACCTCATCCATGGCTTTCTTGGCGGCATCCTTGGGCGCGAGGCCCCGGGACATATGACGCTCGACATTTTCCACGACCACGATCGCATCGTCCACCACGATGCCGATCGCGAGCACCATGCCGAACAGGGTCAGTGTATTTATGGAAAATCCCAGGGCTTCCATGCCTGCGAGGGTACCCAGCAGTGAAACGGGAACAGCGACCGCGGGAATGAGCGTGGCGCGCCAGCTTTGCAGAAAAACATATACAACCAGGATGACCAGGAGCATGGCCTCGGCAAGCGTCTTGATCACTTCCTTGATGGACACATCGATGAACGTGGTGGTGTCGTATGGAATATCGTAAGACACTCCGGCGGGAAAACTGACAGCGAGTTTGTCCATCTCTTCCCGCACGTGCTTGATGGTGTCGAGCGCATTGGCCCCCGGTGAGAGGAAGGTCAGGATGAAGGTATTCGGTCTTCCGTTCCACCGCCCTTCGAGATCATAGGATTGCGCTCCCAACTCCACCTGAGCTACATCCTGGAGACGCACCATGGAGCCGTCCGGATAAGCCCGGACGATCATCTCCTCGAATTCCTTGACCTCGCTCATCCGGCCTTGCGTGATGACCGGAATGGTCAATTCCGTGCCCTTGGGTGCCGGCTCACGGCCAATCCGGCCTGCCGGAAAATCCCGGTTCTGCTCCCGGACGATGGTGGCGATGTCGGTGGGCGTGATGTTGAGCTGCGCCATCTTGACGGGATCCAGGATGAGGCGCATCGAATAATTCTGGCCACCAAAAATAATGGCATCGCCGACGCCCGGGAGCCTCTTGACGTTGTCCAATAGGCGAAGCAATGCATAATTCGACAGATAGATGGTATCGTGCCGGGGATCGGTCGAGCTCAGCGCAATCACTGCCAGCAAATCCGGCGATGTCTTTTTTACCGTTATGCCCTGGCGGATTACTTCATCGGGAAGCTGGGGTTCGGCGAGCCGCTGCCGGTTCTGCGTCTGAACCTGGGCGATATCGATATCCGTCCCGATCTCGAACGTAAGGCGCATCGTCATGTGGCCGTCGTTGGTGCTGATCGAGTCGTAGTACATGAGATTGTCGATGCCGGGCAGCTGGACTTCGATGGGACGCGCTACCGCGTCTGCCACCACTTCGGCACTGGCCCCAGGATAATCAGCATCGATCTGCACCATGGGGGGGGTGATCTCAGGGAACTGGGCAATTGGCAAGGCCTGGAGCGATACCAGGCCCACGACCACAATGATAATGGACAGAACCGAAGCAAAAATCGGCCGGTCGATGAAAAAATGCGGACTCATGAGGTTTGCCCGCCAGGCTCTTCGTTCTTCTTGCCGGGAGAGGAATCCGTATTCCGATATGGAACGGCATTGACCTGGATTCCTGGCTGAATCCGGTAAAATCCTTCCACCACGACCTGCTCTCCTGGCTGAAGGCCCCGATCAATCAGCCATTCATCGCCATACCATATGGTCGCGTCGATCGGGCGTTGCTCCGCCTTGCCATCCTTGCCGATCACGTACACGAAGGCGCCCTTGGGGCCGTGCTGGACTGCGCGCTGCGGAATCAGGATGGCATCCGTGCGGATGTACCCTTTCAAGCGAACTTTCACGAATTGCCCGGGATAGACATAGGATTGCCCCGGAGAGAGATTTCCCTCCGGATTAGGAAATACGAAGCGTCCCTGCAGCATGCCGGTTTCCGTGCGAAGGCCGACTTCCGCAAAATCCAGCACCCCCTCCTGCGGGTAGACGGTGCCATCGGAAAAAGTCATGACTCCACGCAACTGAAAAATATCCGGCCTGGCCACCTTGTGTTCCGTCAGCTCGCGCCGCCTTCGAAGCAGATAACTTTCTGGAACGCTGATATTGACGTACATGGGATCCAGCTGGTCGATGGTCGTCAGCAAGTCGGTCTGGGCCGAGATCAGGCGTCCTTCATAGTAGCGGCTGCGTCCGATTCGTCCGCTTACCGGCGCCGTGATGAGCGTGTTTCCCATATCGAACTCGGCCTTCACCAGGTCGCTTTGCGCGGATTCGAGCGTTGCGCGCGCAGCCAGGTCCTGCGCGACGGCATCGTCCACGTCTTTCCGGCTGACAGCCTGCTCTTCAAGCAGGGGCTTGACCCGTGCGACATCCTGTTCTGCCTGCAGCAGGTGTGCCTGCGCCTGGGCCACTCTTCCCTTTGCGCTAAGATAGGCTGCCCGGAAAGGAACAGGATCGATGAGGTACAGCTTGTCGCCCCTTCTGATATTGCGACCCTCGGTAAAATAGATTTTCTGGATAATGCCGGTAATCTGCGCCCGGATTTCCACGGGACGAAAGGCTTCGGTGCGTCCGATGAACTCCGGTTCGTCCGGGACCGTCCTGGGAGTAACGGTGATCACTTCCACCTCGGGCATGGGCTGGGGCGAAGGGGTGGGGGGCTTGCCGCCGCAGCCGGCGAAAAAGGCCAGGATCATTCCAACGCTACTTTGCACAATGATGCTTCTGCTCAAGTTCATTGCTTTGCTCCCGGCATACTCCTGGATCAGGAATAGAATAAGAAACACTTCAGGCTTTCGAGGAAGCCCTGAATAAATCTCCGCTGGCGCGATGACCAAAGGCGGAACAGGTCTTCCCGACGGAAGAAGCGTCCCCGCAGTGGGCTGCTAACGCCCCATATATACTTTGGCACGGTCCGGTATCCCCGCTGCCGCCCGATCCCCGTTTCACGGGGTCCGCCGGACCATGCTTCGGGGGAGCCATGGCGTTGCGCTCCCTGGCATCACAGATCCGGCTATGGCGTTTGCCTGCATGCTTAATGATCATCCCGGTTTTACCAGCAACGCTCAACGAGAACCTGTTCAGCGCTTTCTTAAGTTCAGCACTTCCTCAAGCTTAGACCGGTCCGGACAAAATTAAAGCTAAAGGAAAATTTGTCGAGAGGCTGGCCTGGCTATGCAGTGGAATTCATGATGCAGCAGATTAAGGTGCATCATGATGACAGAAGAAGAGAAACCTGCTTCCTGAATGCGCCTGTCAGGCGGGCGACCATCCTCCGCCGAGGGCACGGTAGAGCTGAACGACCGATACGAGATGCAGGCGGCGCGTTGCTGCAAGGGCGAATTCAGCGTCGAAAAGAGTACGTTTTGCGAGAAGTACGTCGACATAGCTTGTGATTCCTCCCTTGTAACGTAAATTGGCGACATGCAAAGCCGAGCGTAGCGACTTAACCTGCTGCTCCTGGGCTTTTTGCTGTTCAGTAACCGTACGAACCGCGACCAGCGCATCCTCGACCTCCTTGAATGCCACCAGAATCGTTTGCTCGTACTGGGCCAGAACCTGCCTTGCCTGGGCCTCCACCGCGCGCTGTTCGAAGCCCAGGCTTTGCGCATTGAGCAGCGGCCCTGCCAGCCCGAGCCCTCCCACCCCGAACTCGCTACCAGAGAGCAGAATTTTCGACAAGGCCGGACTGGCGACACCCAGGAAACCCGTGATGGTCAACCTGGGAAACCGCGCCGCCTTGGTCATGCCTATCCGGGCCGTAGCCGCAGCCAGTGTTTGTTCCGCCTGCAGAATATCGGGGCGGCGCTGCAATAACTCGGAAGGAAGGCCCGCTGGAACTTCCGGGGGAACAATCTGGCTCGTCAGCGACCGGCCTCTTGAAATGGAAACCGGGTTTTTCCCAACCAGCACGCTCAGCTCATTTTCCTTCTGAACCATTTGTCGCTCAAGCTCCGCCACGCGAGTCGCCGCATTGGCGCGTTCCGCCTCGAACTGATCCAGGTCCAGGCGGGAGATCACCCCTCCGCGCAGTTGTGCCCGGGAGAGGGCTACCGATTCCTCCCAGGATTGCAGCGCATTTCGGGCAATGTCCAATTGCATATCGAACTGCAGGAGATCGAAATAGGATTGTGCGACGGAACTCACCACGGTAAGAACGATTGCACGGCGATTTTCCTCGCGCGCAAGCAGATCCGCGCGCGCTGCCTCGTTGGAGCGCCGCACCCTGCCCCAGATATCGATTTCCCAGTTCAAGGTGGTCTGGCCGAAGTAGCTGTAAGGGGTCGGGAATCCCGGAAAAAGAAAGCCTCCAAGGCGTCCGAAGGCGGGCGCATTGACGTTCATATCCATTTTTGGAAGATAATCCCAGCGCGCTATGCCCAGGCGAGCCTGGAGCTCCTCGACGCTGGCCACCGCCTGCTTGAGATCCCTGTTCTGGAGAAGGGCCTGCCTGATCAGCCGTTGAAGTTCCGCGTCGTTGAGAAGCTCCCACCAGGGAAGGTTGGCGATGGACTGCCCCTCGGTGTAGGCCATGCGAAACTTGTCGGACGCGTCGACATGCGGCCTGGTATAGTCCGGTCCCATTGCGCAGGACGCCAGGAACAATATCGAAGGGAGCACCAATAGGCGCGTCCAGCGGCGGGAAGTTGTTGTCCCGGCCCGCTGGCCAGGGAGCAGACCCATGCAGGCGATGCCTTCCGATTCAAGGCGCAAGGTCATCCAGTTTGGCAAGACCACGCGCCACCACTTCGAGCATGCGTTCACAATGCCTCCTGCCCCGATTCTTTGATGGGCGCTGGTGCCCGCTTGCGCGAGAGCCAGGTGAAAAACAGCGGAATGAATATCGTGGCCACGAATGTCGCCAGCAGCATGCCTCCCAGCACGCCGGTGCCCATGGACTGGCGCGCCGCTGCTCCGGCTCCGGTCGCGAACACCAGTGGCAGGATACCTAGCACGAACGCCATCGAAGTCATGACAATGGGACGAAAGCGCAAACGCGCGGCTTCCATTGCAGCTTCGGCCACCGGCAAACCTTCCTTTATCTTCTGGCTGGCGAATTCCACGATCAGAATAGCATTTTTTGCGGCAAGACCGATCAGCGTAATCAAGCCTACCTGAAAGTAAATATCGTTGGGCATTCCGCGCACCAGAACCGCGAGCAATGCACCCGCCAGTGCAAACGGGACAGCCATGATAACTGCGAGCGGCAGCACCCAGGTTTCGAATTGAGCGGCCAGTATGAGAAATACCATGATGATAGCGAAACTGAAGGCGAAAACTGCGGCGGAACCGGTCCGTTTTTCCTGATAAGCCTGCCCTGTCCAGGCAATCTGATAATTGTCTGGCAGATTTTTCGCGGCAATTTCTTCCACAAGCTCGATGGTCTCGCCCGAGCTCACGCCAGGCGCTCCCCCACCCAGTATCTTTGCTGAAAGCAGGCCATTGTAGCGTTCCAGTTGCTCGGCGCCCACGACAGTGTTGATCTTGCTCAAGGCGGACAAGGGTACCATGCCTCCGGATTGCGATCGCACGTAAACCCTGCCGAGATCCTCCGGTTTCATGCGGTATTGAGGCTCGGCCTGCAATTGTACGCGATAAGTGCGCCCCAGACGGTTGAAATCATTTATATAAAGTGAACCCATTGTGCTCTGCAATGTGGCGTAGATGTCGGCAATTCTTACTTCCTGTGAAATGGCCTTGGCCTCGTCCACTTCGATAAAGAATTGCGGCACGGTGGGACGGAAAAATGTGGCGATGCCGGCAAGGCGCGGCTCCTGGTTCAGCGCCGCGATAAAGTTGTTTACCACTGCGGATAACTGGGCCGGACTGGCCCCGGTCCGGGTCTGCACATACACTTCAAAGCCGCCGGCCGTGCCCAGCCCCCGGATCGAGGGCGGGTTGAATGTGATTGCTATGCCATCCGCCTGCTGCATGCCGATGCCCATCAGTTTGCCGACGATGTCATCCGCGGTGGCCGTGCGTTCCGACCAATCCTTGAACGCCACGAACATGGTGGCCGAACTGGTCTTGTTGCCCCCTCCGATCAGGTCGAAGCCATTGACCACGAACTGGTGGGCTACGGCGGGGTCTTCCGCAATGGCGGCGCGCACCGACTCAGCGGTACGTGTTGTCCGGGCAAGGGTGGCACCATCGGGCAGAATCGTTGCGGTAACGACATAGCCCTGATCTTCCGGTGGCACGAAACTGCCGGGGACGGTATCAAGCAGATATACCGAAACGCCGATAATGCCGGTGAATACAAAAGCGCCGATGATTTTATGCCGGATCGTGATTCCCACCGTGCCGACATAAAACCGGGTAAGCCGGCTGAACCCGCTATTGAAGGCACGGAAGAATGCGGATTCGCCATGGGTGTGTCTCAGCAGGATGGCGCATAGCGCCGGCGTGAGGGTCAGCGCCACCACGCCGGAAATGGTGACTGCGACGGCTACCGTGACGGCGAACTGGCGGTAAAGCTCGCCGGCAATGCCGCCCATGAAGGCGACGGGCACGAATACGGCGCAAAGCACCAGTACGATGGCGACGACGGCACTCGCAACCTGCTCCATGGAGCGGATGGCTGCCTTGAACGGAGATAGCTTTTCCTCATCCATCAAGCGCTCGATATTTTCCAGCACGACAATGGCATCGTCCACCACGATGCCGATGGACAGGACCATGGCAAAAAGGGTGAGCGTATTGATGGAAAAACCGAATATCCATAAGCCGGCAAAGGTGCCTATCAGTGAAATGGGAACCGCGATGATGGGAATGAGTGTTGCGCGCCAGCTCTGCAGGAACAGGTAGACGACGATGATCACCAGCACCATGGCTTCCCCCAGTGTCTTGACCACCTCCCACATCGATGCCTTGACGAACTTGCTGGTATCGTAAGGCACCACATAATCCATCCCTTCGGGAAAGCGCTGCTTCAGCTCATCCATTTTGGCTATGAGCTCATTGGCCGTTTCCAGCGCATTCGCACCCGGCTGCAAAAAGATGGGTATGCCCGCACCCGGCTGGCCATTCAGGGCAGTCCGGACATCATAGCTTTGCGCCCCGAGTTCGATGCGGGCGACATCCCTGAGATGGAGAACGCCTCTGGGTCCATCCGCACGCAAAATGATGTTGCCGAATTCTTCAGGTTCAAGCAGCCGCCCCTTGGCATTTACAGTATAGATCAGTTGCTGGTCTGCGAGCGCCGGTTCCTGGCCTATCTTGCCTGCCGCATACTGCGCATTCTGGGCCTGAATGGCGGTGGCGATATCCGTCGTGGTCACGCCGAGCTGCGCCATCCGGTCCGGGCGCAACCAGACGCGCATGGAATAATCCTGCCCCCCGAAAACCAGGGCGTCGCCCACGCCTTTGGTTCGCTTGAGCTCATCCAGCAGGTTGAGCGTCGCGTAGTTGCTCAGATACAGCGGATCATATTTCCCTTTCTCCGTTGAGATCAGCATGAAGACCAGCAGAATGTCGTTGGAGCGTTTCTGGATGATCAGACCCGTCCGCCGGACTTCATCGGGCAGGCGGGGCAGGGCGATATTGACCCGATTGCTGACGTTAAAGGTTGCCTGGTCGATATCGGTGCCTACCTCGAAGGTGACGGTAATCGTCAATGTTCCACTGGAGTCGGCACTGGAACTGAAGTAAAGAAGATCGTCGACAGCGCTCAACTGTTCCTCGATCGGCGCGGCGACAGTCTTGGTCAGGGTCTCGGCGCTGGCGCCGGGGTAGGTCGCGGTGATCAGGACAGTGGGAGGCGCGATCTGCGGATATTGGGCGATGGGCAACTGCATGGCGGCTGCCAGTCCGGCCAAAACAATGATGATCGAGATGACCGATGAAAAAATCGGCCTGGTGATGAAAAACGAGCTGCCCATTGATGTCCGCTTATGTTTTCTTGTCAGCGGCGGCGGGCGGGCCGGGCGGCCCTAGAGGCATTTCTCCCGGCGCATGAGGCGATACCCGCGCGCCCGGGCGCAGTTTGATGATGTTATCGACAACGACCTTATCGCCTGCTTTCAATCCTTCCAGGATTATCCAGTCGGTTCCGATCCACTGTCCCGCAACGACGGGCCGTACTGTCACCTGGTTTTTGTCATCGAGCGTGTATACGCTTTTCCCCAGGTCCGACGTCTGCACGGCAATCTGCGGCACGAGAAAAACACCGCTGCGCTCGCCCGTGGTGACGCGCGCGCGAACGAATTGCCCCGGCAGCAATTGATTGTCGCTATTGTCGAATGTCGCGCGTAATTGCTGCGTCCCCAATGTAGGATCTATGCGGCTGGCCGCGAAATTCAATTCCCCTTCCTTTCCATATTCGGTGCCGTCGGGCAGTATCAGGGTCACCTTCCTGACCTTTTGTTCGGTCAGGGGCCCGCCGATCTGGGCGAGTTCGTTGTCGGACAGGCTGAATCGCACCCATATCGGCGTCAACTGGACAATCGTGGTCAGCAGGCTGCTATTCGCTTCCACCAATGCTCCCTCGGAGAACTGGAAGCGCCCTGATATGCCGCTTACCGGCGCGGTCACCAGCGTATAGGAGAGATTGCGCTCCGCATCGCGCACCCGGGCTTCAGCCGCTTGCTGCGCGGCGCGCGCAATAGCGCTGTCGGAAACGGCGTTATCATATTCTCGCTGGCTGATGGCCTGATTGGTCAGCAGGTCATGCAAGCGTTTCTCCTCGCGCTCGGTCTGCGCCATGCGCGCTCGTTGTTCGGCGAGCTGGGCTCTTGCTTGATCCAAAGCATACTGATAGGGCACGGGGTCGATCTGAAACATGGACTGGCCCGCTTTGACCGGCGCGCCTTCCTCATACAGGCGCTTGAGCAGGATGCCGCCGACGCGCGGCCTTATTTCCACTTCCTTGGCGCCTTCGGTTTGCGCAACGGCTTCGGCGCTGACAGGCACGGTGGCAGGCTGGACTTCGATGACACTGACAGGAAGGGCCATGTCACCCGAAGGCTGAGCAGGCGCAGAGCTGCCTTTGCCACAACCGGTCAATACAATACCCATAGCGCCCGTTGCCAGAATGATCAGCGCTTTTGAGCGAATGGCCGCTAACAATTTGTGGCATTTATTTTTATAATTGCTGCCAGCCGGCATCGTCAACTCCCGTTTCGATAATATAATCGCTTGCATACATTCGTGTATGTATGTAAATTATTCATCAAAAGCATGCCGGTGTAAATAGGAAATATTGGAAGCGAGAACGAAACTGGAACCATGGTTCGAAAAACGAAAGAAAATGCGGAGTTGACCCGGCAATGCCTCATCGAGGCGGCTCGCCAGGTTTTTCTGGAGCGCGGCGTCAGCCGTACCACGATGGAGCATGTTGCGGCGCAGGCGGGGGTTACGCGCGGTGCCATCTATTGGCATTTCAACAATAAAATCGATCTGTTCCAGGCGATGCGCGAACAGGTCTTCCTTCCGCTTATCGACCGCATGGACGATACATTGCTCGTGGAAGACTCCGGGGACCCGCTCAGCCGTATAGAAAATTTTTTGTGCGATACCATCCAGATCCTGACTGACAGCATCGAGACCCGCCAGATATATGAAATCATGATGATCAAATGCGAATACGTGGATGAATTCGCTACCGTGCTGCAGCAAATTTTATTGAATTGTTCTGGTATCGAGGCAAAACTCCGTCTGGTTTACGAGCGCGCCGAAGCTCGGGAGCAACTGCATCCGTCTCACCATCCCGCTCAATTGGCAATGGACACACACTTGTTTTTTATCGGCCTGCTGCATATGTGGGTAAAGGATACGGATGGCAATCGCTTTCGCCACCAGGCCATTGATCTCATCAAGGCGCATATGAGGCTGCGCCACCGTTAAAGTGTTGGGAAGAATGCCTGGGCACCTGGGCAGATCCCGTACGAGCGCTTCCCAAAAACTCGCCCAGATTCCTTGATCGCCATTCCTCGATCCGGCTTCCAGGTCCAAGTGACCTGCTTCAGAGACTTCGGGGATTCACCCGTTCCGCTGGTTTGATTCCCTCGGCGCCCACATTCTGGCCGCCTGCACGAAGCCGCATCGGACTATGGAATTTCCAAGGTCCAGGGAACCGGCTGCTCTTTTTAGTATTGCCCGTATTGCTGGCTGCCGTTGCCGCCGGAACAGGCTGCGATTTTTCGCACAGTTACCAATGGATGCGTTTACGCCATGGCGGGAATCGCTGGTGGCATCGCTTCCTTGTGAAGGATTCGCGATGGCCGAATATTTCGGCAACCGCATGCGCAGTTATAGTTGACTAAATCTCTCAGGTATCTTATAGTTGACTAAATCAGTCATGTATTGATCGCATGGACTGTCATTTTGGTGACTTTTCAACCGAATTACGAGTAAGGAGGAGCTTAACATGAGGCTAACGACGAAGGGACGATTTGCAGTAACAGCACTGTTGGATCTTGCCATGCAGCGCAGCGCTCGTCCGGTGACGCTTGCGGAAATCAGCGAGCGTCAGCAAATTTCGCTGTCTTATCTCGAGCAACTGTTTGCCAAGCTGCGGCAGCGTTCACTTGTCGATAGCGTGCGGGGACCGGGAGGGGGATATTGCCTCGCAAAGGATATGGGGCAAGTGTCCATTGCCGAGATTATCCTTGCCGTGGATGAGCCGATGGATTCGACGCAGTGCAGCGGAAAGGAAAACTGCCATAACGACAAAAAGTGCATGACTCACGATTTATGGGTAAAACTTAACGAGCTCATTTTTGATCATCTTGGCGGGATAACCCTCAAGCAATTGGTCGATGAGCAGAAAGCAAGACAAAATGCGGTCGTGCAGATGATCGATATGCGCAAGATCATGCCGGAGCGCGTAGTGCCGGAGCGCGAGGGCATGTTGCGGGAGCGTGAACGAGCAACAGTTTCAGCCTGATCCATGCGGGGAAGGCCTTCGGCCGCCAGCGTGTGAAACAGTAAAGCGGGAGCGAGACATGGCAATAACATTGACCGAAAATGCGGCAAAGCAAATCCGGAAGCAACTCGCAAAACGTGGCAAGGGGCTTGCGCTTCGCGTCGGCGTAAAAAAGTCCGGCTGCTCGGGGTTTGGCTACACCTTTGATTATGCCGACGAACTCCATGCGGATGATCAACTGTTCGAGTCGCATGATGCCAGTGTCGTGGTTGATGCATCCAGTCTTCCATTCATCGATGGCTCTCGTATCGACTTTGTAAAGGAGGGGTTGAACGATTCTTTCAGATTCGACAATCCCAACATCGACAGCACTTGCGGCTGCGGTGAAAGCTTTAACCTGAAGGAATCCGCCAACGCGTAGCTTCGCGCAGCTTCCGGATCGAGTCGGGGCTGGCGGTTTCGCCAATACACGACAGGAAGTGCGGCCGGAATTTCTTCGATGTGAATGATAGTGGAGCGAGCTAATGAGCGCAGTACTGCAAAATCTGGTCAATCAGCCCTACAAACACGGTTTCGTCACCGAGATCGAGTCGGATGTCGCGCCAAAGGGACTGAATGAAGACATCATTCGCCTCATTTCAACCAAGAAAAACGAGCCGGAATGGCTGCTTGATTTTCGACTGAAGGCCTATGAGCAATGGCTCAAGATGGAAGAGCCCAAATGGCCGAACGTCAGGTATCCGGCTATCGACTTTCAGGCGATCAGTTACTACGCGGCGCCAAAGCCGAAACAGAAATTGAACAGCATGGACGAGGTCGACCCGGAGTTGCTGCGCACCTTCGAAAAACTGGGGGTGCCGATGCACGAGCGCGCCGCTCTGGCGGGAGTCGCGGTTGATGTGATTTTCGACAGCGTGTCCGTGGCCACCACCTACAAGCAGAAGCTTGCGGAGGTGGGCATTATTTTCTGTTCGATTTCGGAAGCGGTTCATGCGCATCCTGCCCTGGTGAAGCAGTACCTGGGCACCGTGGTTCCCGTCGGAGATAATTATTACGCTGCCCTCAACTCCGCGGTATTTACCGATGGCACCTTCTGCTTCATTCCAAAGGGCGTCCAGTGCCCTATGGATCTCTCGACTTATTTTCGCATCAATACGGAAGAATCAGGCCAGTTCGAGCGCACGCTGATCATCGCCGAGGAAGGAGCGTCCGTTTCCTACCTCGAAGGCTGTACCGCTCCAAAGTTCGACACGAACCAGTTGCATGCGGCGGTGGTCGAACTGGTTGCTCTGGATAACGCCGATATCAAGTACTCGACCGTGCAGAACTGGTATGCGGGTGATGAAAATGGCCTGGGCGGCATCTACAATTTCGTGACCAAACGCGGTCTGGCCAAGGGAACTAATTCGCGTATTTCGTGGACCCAGGTTGAGACGGGTTCAGCCATTACGTGGAAGTATCCTTCCTGCGTTTTGCAAGGCGAGAATTCCGTAGGAGAATTCTATTCGGTTGCTGTCACCAACAATTATCAGCAGGCGGATACCGGCACAAAGATGGTTCATATTGGCAAGAATACGCGCAGTACCATAGTCAGCAAGGGGATTTCCGCAGGGCATTCCAATAACAGCTACCGCGGACTGGTCAGAATTGCGCCTACGGCTGCCGGTGCGCGCAATTATTCGCAATGCGACTCCATGCTCATAGGCGACAAATGCGGCGCTCATACCTTTCCCTATATCCAGGTGCGCAACAATAGCGCCAAGGTCGAGCATGAAGCATCAACTTCGAAGATCGGTGAAGACCAATTGTTCTATTTTGCGCAGCGGGGCATTGGCAACGAGGAAGCGGTTTCGATGATTATCAATGGATTTTGCAAGGACGTGTTTCAGCAATTGCCCATGGAATTTGCGGTAGAGGCGACCAAGCTGCTTGGATTCAAGCTTGAGGGGAGTGTGGGATGATATACCATGACAGCAAAGTGCTGCTTGAGGTGCGCGGACTTCGCGCAACCGTTAATGGCATCGAAATACTGAAGGGTATCGACCTGACGGTGAGAAGCGGCGAAGTTCATGCAATCATGGGGACGAATGGCTCGGGCAAAAGCACGCTCGCAAAGGTTCTTGCCGGCCATGACGCCTATGAGGTGACGGGTGGTTCCGTTTTGTTCCAGGGCAGCAATCTCCTGGATCTGGCGCCGGAAGAGCGTGCCCGCGCGGGCGTGTTCCTCGCATTCCAGTACCCGATAGAAATACCAGGTGTCGCCAACAGCCATTTCCTGCGGCTCGCCTACAATACCCTGCAGGCGCAGCGCGGCGAGGAAGAACTCGATCCGCTCGAGTTTGAGGACTTCGTTCGTGAAAAAATGAAGCTGCTGGAAATGAATCCGGATTTCCTGGATCGCGGCGTCAATGAGGGTTTCTCGGGCGGCGAGAAAAAACGGAATGAAATCCTGCAGATGGCGCTGCTTGAGCCAAGGTTGGCGATACTCGACGAAACCGATTCCGGGTTGGATATCGATGCGCTGAGGATAGTCACCAAAGGAGTGAACCAGCTCGCCTCGCAGGATAACGCCATCGTCCTGGTGACGCACTATCAGCGCATGCTGAATTACATCGAGCCGGATTTTGTGCATGTGATGCGGGCGGGCCGTATTATCAAGACTGGCGGCAAGGAGCTTGCCCTTGACCTCGAAATGCGGGGTTATGACTGGGTAGGCGTGGAGCACCGCGCTGCCGTCGAGGCATGAGCATGAGCGTGGCCGCCGGGAGCAAATATCTTGAAAGCCTTCTTCAGGGACGGCCACGGATGCCGTCGAGTCCCCTGGGATGGCTCAATGAATTGCGGGCGGAAGCGGTAGACCGGCTGGGAGCCCTGAAACTACCCACCACCCGCGATGAGGAGTGGCGGTTCACCGATATTTCACCTCTTGCCAACCTGTCGCTTCAGCCAGCCCGCGCGGGCTCATCATCGTTGCAGACTTCCGATATCGCCTATCTCCATCTGGATGAAGCCGCGGTCAGGCTGGTTTTTGTGGATGGATCGTTTGCGCCGCACTTGTCTCTCCTGCCCGACCCGACAGAGAACAGTCAGGGGACGATGATTGGAAATCTGCCCATTGTCCTCTCCAGGCAGGATGAGAGTGTCGAAAAGCATCTCGCGAAACAGGTCGAATTTCGCAATAACCTGTTTGCTGCGCTCAATACCGCCTTCCTGCATGATGGCGCGCTGGTCGTGGCACGGCGAAATACCGCGATCGAAAACCCGGTTCACCTCCTGTTTATCACCACCCAGGCAGAAACGGCAAATCATCCCCGTTGCCTGGTTATTGCCGAGCAGGGCAGCGCGATAACGGTTGTCGAGGACTATGTTGCATTGCAGGAGGGAGTCTGCGTTACCAACGCCGTAACGGAAATTTTTCTTGACGATAATTCTGAAGTGAATCATGTCCGCGTGCAGCGCGATAGCGCGGAGGCATTCCACATCGCAAACTGCGCGGTATCGGTCGGGCGTTCCAGCCGTTATCGGACCACCAGCGTGGCGATGGGGGGGCGTATTTCACGCTATGACCTGAACGTGTTGCTTGCGGCGGAAGGTGCCGAGTGTGCGGTTGACGGGCTCGCTTTGATTGGCGGCCGCCAGCTTGCGGATACGCATACCTGCATAGATCACGCGAGGGCGAATGGCACGAGCCGTCAGTTGCATAAGTGTATTGTCGATGGCGCCGCGCACGCGGTATTCAACGGCAAGATCGTGGTCCGTCCAAACGCGCAGCGCACCGATTCCTCGCAGTCGAGCCGCAACTTGCTGCTGAATCCGAGGGCCCGCGTGGATACCAAGCCACAGCTTGAAATTTTCGCGGATGACGTAAAATGCGCGCATGGCGCGACCGTGGGACAGCTCGACCATGAAGAGCTGTTCTATCTCAAAAGCCGCGGGCTGGCTGAGGCTACGGCACGCAATCTTCTTACCTATGCATTCGGCGCTGAAATTATCGAACGAATTCGCATAGCATCGCTCAAGCACCGGCTCGAAGAGATGGTGCTCGAACAAACGCGGAAAAATTGACTAGTGAAACTCATAGAGTCTGCTTTGGAACCGCAATTCACTTCCATGCTCGATGTCGAGCGCATTCGTGCGGATTTTCCCATCCTCGGGCTCCAGGTCGAGGGCAAGCCGCTCGTTTATCTGGATAACGCCGCTTCCAGCCAGATGCCCCGGCAAGTGATGGACCGGCTGGTGCGCTACCAGACGACGCAGCATGCCAACGTCAATCGGGGAGTGCATTACCTGTCCGAAACCGCCACGGCGGAATACGAGCAGTCCCGCCGCAAGGTGCAGCACTTCATCAACGCGCGCGAGGACCGGGAGGTTATTTTTACCAGCGGCACCACCGATTCCATCAATCTGGTCATGCATGGTTATGGACGCAAATTTATCGGTCCCGGCGATGAGATTATTCTGACCATGCTCGAGCACCATTCCAACATCGTTCCCTGGCAGATGCTGGCGGAAGAAAAAGGGGCGAAGATCCGCGTCGTGCCGATCAACGATGCGGGCGAACTCCGTATCGACGAATACGACAGGCTCTTCAACGAGCGCACCAAATTTGTCGGCGTTCTGCATGTATCCAATGCGTTGGGGACCATCAATCCGATCAAGCAGATGATCGCGGCCGCGCATCAGCGGGGCGTCCCGGTATTGATCGATGGGGCCCAGGCCGTGCCGCATGTGGTCGTGGACATGCAGGACCTCGACTGTGATTTCTATGCGTTTTCCGGGCATAAGCTTTGCGGTCCTACCGGTATCGGCGTTCTCTATGGCAAGGCGGAATTCCTCGAGCGCATGCAGCCGTTCAAGGGCGGCGGCGACATGATCCTGTCGGTAACATTCGAGAAAACGGTTTACAATTCGATTCCCCACAAGTTTGAAGCTGGTACTCCTCCGATTGCTGCCGCCATCGGGCTCGGCGCCGCCATAGATTATTTGTCTGGAATCGGCATGAGCGCAATCGCTGCGCATGAGCACCGGCTGCTCGAGTATGCAACCGGACAGATACGCGACATACCGGGCCTGCGGATCATCGGGACTGCTGCTCATAAGACCGCCGTGCTGTCGTTTGAGGTCGAGGGCGTGCATCCGCACGATATTGGTACGCTTCTGAACCAGGAAGGGGTTGCTGTGCGCACCGGCCACCATTGCGCGCAGCCGGTAATGCTGCGCCTCAAGGTTCCGGCGACGACGCGCGCTTCTTTCGCGTTTTATAACACGATGGCGGAAGTGGATGCGTTTATCGCCAGTCTTCGCGCCGTTCTTGAAATTTTCAGATAATGAAGAACGGATAATAATGAATACTAAATCGCTTTATCAGGAGGTTATCCTCGATCACAACAGGAAACCCCGTAATTATGGCGTTTTGGAAAAACCCAGCCATCAGGCCGTGGGGCATAATCCATTATGCGGAGACCATCTCGACATTGCCCTCGATCTCGAGGATGGACGCATCGATAGAATCGCATTCAAGGGTGAATCGTGCGCGATCTGCAAGGCCTCAGCGTCGATGATGACGACTGTGGTAAAAGACAAGACCCGGGCGGATGCGGAAACCCTGATTGAGGAATTTCGCGATATGGCCATGGGCAAGCTGGACGTGGATGGCCCTCACCACCTGGGGCGGCTGACGGTGTTCGCCGGCGTGCGGGACTTGCCGACTCGCGTCAAATGCGCGATTCTGCCATGGCATACCCTGCATGCGGCTCTTAACTCTGTTACCGTGGCCTCCACCGAAGCCCAAGATGATCCGATGCACGCTGCGATCGGCGATGCCTAGGGCCTGTCACTCTGCTGCGCAGCACATGCCTCGTTCCGGTTAAAATTTGCACCTATCATGGGTCTCGGGCGATGCGTAACAAGTGTTAACAGGTCCTAGAAAATCCTGAAAGGAAAAGACAATGCCTAAAATAGCTGAAATAGAAGGGACACCGAACCGGAATGCATTGAAATTCATCCTCAAGGAACCTTTGACCTGGGGGGTGACCTGTTCATACGACAATGCGGAGCAGGCAAAGGACGATCCGCTCGCGGCGGCGCTGTTCGATATCGATCATGTAACCAACGTATTTTATGTCGATCGCTGGATTACGATCACCCAGGATGGTGGCGCGGACTGGCAGGACCTGGCTCGTGAGGTGGCGGATCCGATTCGCGCCGCACCCGCTGCCGCATCCGGATCGGCTGCCAAGATCGAAGCTGCCAGCAGCACCATTGCGGGTTTAAGTCCGGAAGACCAGCAACGCCTGGAAACGATCAACATGCTGCTCGAGGAGGAAGTCCGGCCCTATCTGCAAAATGATGGAGGTGATCTCCATGTGCTTGGTCTTGAAGGCAACAAGCTCAGCGTTCATTATCAGGGTGCTTGCGGCACCTGCCCCAGCTCCATCTCGGGCACCCTGAGGGGGATTCAAAATATGCTGAGATCGATAGAACCGGATATCGTTGTGGTCGCGGTCTGAGCCTATCCATAACGTATATCCGGTATTTTTAGCAGGGCCGCGGGGAATGGCTTTCCGGGCTGCTCTCCATCCTGCCCGGTAAACTCCTTCGCTTGAACTCGAGTTCCTGCTACTCATCTTTTTCTGCGAATTCCCGCTAACAATGGTATCGTAGGCACGCTCGCCAGCTCTGCTGGAACGTCATCCGGCTTCCCCGGCTTCCTTTCCGGCGGTGCTCGATGCCCTGGCTTATGAGGGTCCGGCGAGACCCAGATATGCCTGGCTTATCCCGAAGAATGGGTCCCGTGTGTTCAAGGAAAGATGCTCTGGATAAAATCTCTACATATCATTTTTGTAGTGACCTGGTTTGCGGGCCTTTTTTACCTGCCCCGCTTGTTCGTCTATCACGCGGCCAGCAGTGACCCAATAGGCATCGAGCGCTTCAAGGTAATGGAGCGCAAGCTGTTCTATGGCATCATGACACCGAGTGCCGTGCTGGCGGTTCTTCTCGGTTCATGGCTCTGGCTGGGCTATGGAATTTCAGGAGGGTGGCTGCATGCCAAGCTTGCGCTCGTTCTCCTGCTACTGATCTATCACGTGTATTGCGGGAAATTCCTGGTTGAATTCAAGCATGACCGCAACCGGCGAAGCCATGTCTATTATCGATGGTTTAACGAAATTCCCGTCGTGATCCTGTTTGCCGTGGTCATTCTCGTAGTAGTAAAGCCTTTTTAGGGAAACATCTCCTCTCTTTCCAGGGCCTATGAACGATGCGAATCAGGCCCTTTACGGATCTTCAAAAAAATGCAGACAATTACGGTAGGACTTGCTTCAGCCTCGGCTGATCGCAGCTACCCCATACATATCGGCAGCGGAATCCTGAACCAGGTTTCGCTCATTTCACATCATTTGCCGCGAAAGCGGGTCGCAATTGTCTCCAACACGACCGTTGCGCCGCTTTACATGGATAATCTGCGCAGCGTGCTGGAAAGCCAGGGGATAACATGCATTCCCGTCATTCTGCCCGATGGCGAAGAACACAAGAATTGGCAGACACTGAATCTCATCTATGATGCGCTTCTGGCATCCCGGTGCGAACGCAGCACTCCCATTATCGCGTTGGGCGGCGGTGTGGTAGGAGATCTGGCCGGTTTTGCGGCAGCAACCTACCTGCGCGGCGTTCCCTTCATACAGATTCCGACTACCCTGCTGGCGCAGGTCGATTCATCGGTGGGAGGCAAGACCGGCATCAACCATCCGCTCGGGAAAAACATGATAGGCGCCTTTTATCAACCCCGGATAGTGGTGATAGACGTCAACACGCTTGATACCCTGCCCGAGAGAGAACTGCGCGCCGGCCTCGCGGAAGTCATAAAGTATGGCCTGATACGCGATCCGGATTTTTTCATGTGGGTAGAGCAGAATATTTCAGGGCTTCTTGCCCGGAATATTCCGGTGATGGTGGAGGCGATAGAGCGGAGTTGCCGCAACAAGGCGCAAGTCGTGGAAGCTGATGAGCGTGAGAGCGGCCTTCGGGCATTGCTCAACCTTGGCCATACCTTTGGCCATGCCATAGAAAACGCCATGGGTTATGGCAACTGGCTTCATGGGGAGGCGGTAGCGGCGGGGACGATGATGGCGGTGGAACTTTCGCGGCTGTTGAACATGATTTCCAGAAGCGATGTGGAACGCATTCGCGCGCTCTACGTCCGGACCGGGCTTCCCGTCCATGCTCCAGATCTTGGCATGGAGAAGTATTTGAAGTTGATGGAACTGGACAAGAAGGTGGAGGGAGGAAGAATGCGCTTTGTCTTGCTGAAACGTATTGGCGAGGCAGCGGTTCATTCCGATATTCCTATCGAAGTGTTGGCGAAAATATTTCCGGATCGCGCAGTCAATGCGTGAGCTGGCGCCTTACGCGGTATCCGCGGAAATTTCGCGCGGCAGAAGGATTTCCGAAGACTCGGCGCCTGGACGGACCGTATTTCAGCGCGACCGCGATCGCATCATTCATTCCACCGCGTTTCGCCGGCTCGAGTACAAGACCCAGGTTTTCGTCAATCATGAGGGCGATCTGTTTCGCACGCGTCTGACGCACAGCCTGGAAGTGGCACAGATCGGCCGTTCGGTCGCGCGCAATCTGCGCCTCAACGAGGATCTGGTCGAGGCTATCTCATTGGCTCACGATCTCGGCCATACGCCCTTCGGGCATGCGGGACAGGATGCATTGAACGGCTGCATGAAGGACCATGACGGGTTCGAGCACAACCTGCAATCGCTGCGGGTGGTGGATGTGCTGGAAGAACGCTATGGCGCGTTCGATGGCTTGAATCTGTGTTTTGAAACGCGGGAAGGAATACTCAAGCATTGCTCGAAGAAAAATGCCGCCCGCCTCGGAGAAATTGGCGAGCGCTTCCTATCGGGTGGCCGGCCGTCTCTCGAGGCGCAACTGGCCAATCTTGCCGATGAGATTGCATATAACAATCATGATGTGGATGACGGGTTGCGCTCCGGTCTGATCACCCGGCAGCAACTCGAAGAAGTCGGCATATTCGCACGGCATTTCTCCATGGCACAGGAGGCATACCCGACAATATCCGGACGGAGATTGATCCACGAAACCGTGAGACGCATGATCAATACGCTCGTCGGGGATTTGACGAAGCAAAGCGAAATCAATATCGGCGTTGCACAGCCTAAGGACGTAACGGCGGTAAGGAGCGCGCCGTATCTTATCGGATTCAGCGAGGAAATCCGGAGAGAACAGCAGGAGTTGAAGCAATTTCTCCGCGAAAACCTGTATCGGCACTACAAGGTGGTTCGAATGAGCGCAAAGGCGCGGCATACCGTGGAGAGGCTGTTTGAAGCGTTCCGGTCCGACGTCCGCTTGCTGCCGCCTGTCTATCAACAAAAATACGATCAGGACGGATACCAGGCAATCGCCGACTATGTCGCCGGCATGACAGATAGGTATGCGATCAGAGAATACCGGCGGTTGTTCGGAATAGAGGGCATAGAGGAAAGCTGAATGGGAGTGGATCGGCCTGCGGCATGATGCTGGAATATGGATGGACGATGGTCCGCGCAGCGACGGCAGGCAGGCCATGCTGCAACAGGATAATATACCGGGACCCGGATCACTGGTAATATCGAGGGTTGAGGAGAAGGACTCCGCGCATGGATGGGCGCCGGAAATGATTTTGGAATCGAGTATTAACGGTTTTCCGGCCGGATGCGGATATTTTTCCGCAGGTTTTTGATTGTTTTTTGGCAACAGAGTGGAACCAAGCAACGCAAATGACAAAACTGAAGAATGACACGCTGTTACGGGCGCTGATGCGCCAGCCGACAGACTATACTCCGGTGTGGCTGATGCGCCAGGCCGGACGGTATCTGCCTGAATACAACCAGACCCGCGCCCGCGCCGGCAGCTTTCTTGCGCTTTGCAAGAACCCCGATCTCGCTACCGAAGTAACCCTTCAGCCTTTGGCAAGATTTCCGCTGGATGCCGCAATCCTCTTTTCAGACATTCTTACCATCCCCGATGCGATGGGTCTGGGGCTTTATTTTGCCGATGGCGAGGGCCCGAAATTCGAACGTCCCTTGCGCGAGGAATGGGAAATCAGGGACCTTGCCGCACCCGATCCCGGAGTCCATTTGCGATACGTGATGGACGCGGTTTCGCAAATTCGCAAGGCGCTCGATAACCGGGTGCCGCTGATCGGATTTTCCGGCAGTCCATTCACGCTTGCCTGCTACATGGTGGAAGGTTGCGGTGGTACCGATTTTCGCCAGGTCAAGACCATGCTCTATCGGCGTCCGGATCTGCTGCACCATATTCTCGGCATCAACGCACAAGCCGTGACCGCTTACCTCAATGCGCAGATCGAATCAGGCGCGCAGGCGGTAATGATATTTGATACCTGGGGCGGTACATTGTCGCATTCGGCCTACCAGGAATTTTCCCTGCGCTACATGAGCCAGATTCTGGCGGGACTCAAGCAGGATCATGCAGGCGTGCATGTTCCCAGTATCGTCTTTACAAAGGATGGGGGACTCTGGCTGGAGAGCATAGCCGACAGCGGCTGCAATGCCGTAGGCCTCGACTGGACCGTCGATATCGGCGAAGCCCGGCGGCGTGTAGGCCACAAGGTAGCGCTGCAAGGCAATCTCGATCCTGCAGTGCTATTCGCCGGACCGGAGACTATTGCCGTCGAAGTCGAAAAGACACTTGAGAGCTATGGCGCCGGCCCGGGTCATGTATTTAATCTGGGCCATGGCATTTCTCAATTCACCCCGCCGGAGAGCGCCCTGGCGCTGGTCGAAGCAGTGCACGCCATCAGCCGGAAGTTTTGCAAGCAATAACCTTTATAATTTACCGTTGGATAAAATCTCGATATATCATTTAAACTAGAGTTAATGGCGTTGTTGCCATTCCAGTTAAATTTGGATTTTTCCAGTCCTATTTCGCCCGCAACAGACCTGAATTCCGAGTAGAGGCATTTCGTGCATATACTGATTATAGAAGACGATCCAGCCATCGCTACCAATCTCTATGATTTCCTGGAAGCGCGCGGACACAGCGTGGATGCCGCAGCGGACGGAATTACTGGGTTGCATCTGGCGGTTACGCAGCGATTCGATGGCATTCTGCTCGATCTGGGCCTGCCGGGCATGGATGGCATCACCCTCTGCCGCAAGCTGCGGCACGAGGCGGATCTCGATACTCCTGTGCTGATGCTGACTGCCCGCGATACGCTGGAGGATAAACTGAAAGGTTTCGATTGCGGCGCCGATGACTACCTAATAAAGCCGTTTGCCCTGAAAGAAGTCGAAGCGCGCCTGGTCGCCATGCACAAGCGGCATGGAGGCAAGGTCACCAGCCGCCTGCTGGAGACCGGGGATCTGTCTTTTGATCCGAAGACCTTATCCATTCGTTTCGCTGGCGCCGCAGTCAAGCTCCCTCCCAAGTGTATTCGCCTGCTTGCGCTCATGATGGGTGAGCCCGGCCGCGTATTCAGCCGCCGCGAGCTTGAATCCGAAGTCTGGGGGGACGCCCAGGGAACCAGCGACACCTTGAGAAGCCACATGCACGAATTGCGCCGTGCGTTGAGCCGGGCTGGAGGCTACGATCCCATAGAGACTGTTCACGGCCTGGGTTACCGCCTAGTTTCTCGTGCCCGGGCTTAAGCGCGGCCTTCGCCTGCGGGTTGCGCTGGCGTTCGCAATATTCTGCATCATCGTCGTCGGCACGCTCGGTATCAGCCTCTATATAGCCTCCGACGACATCGAGGAGGCGCATATCGAGCAGATCATGGAAACCGAGATGGACTATCTGCTCCAGCGCTATCGGGAAAGCGCCGATTTCGTACCGCAGGTTGGGTCCAATCTTGAAAAGTACATTGTTCATGATCCCACCGACGAGGCCCATCTTCCTCCCTACCTGCAGGGACTCAATTACAGGCGTCACAAAGTATTTCGCGGACCGGAGGAGATCCGGGTTGCGGTGCGCCATGTCGACGGCGTAAAGTTTATCGTCGCCTACGAAATCGGACTGCATGACCAGCGCCAGCAGGAGCTGAGGCTCCTCATCGTATTATCCCTACTCTCGGTCGTAGGCGTCGCGCTGGTGGTGGGATATCTGCTTGCCGGGCTGCTCGTGAAACAGGTTACGGACCTTGCCGAGCGCGTCAGGCATCTTGCGCCGGGAGATGTGCAGGGAACAACGATGATCCAGCCCGGCCAGGATGAGGAGGTGGCCCAGCTTGCCCATGCGCTGGATGATTACCAGAACCGGATTACGCGCATGCTGCGGCGCGAGCAGGAATTCACCGCCAACGTCAGCCATGAATTGCGTACGCCGATAACGACAATTTTGACGAGTTGCGAGTTGCTGGTAACAGAGCCCGGTTTTTCGGAAAGGGCGCGGGTTCGCATCGGGATGATCGAGGCCGCTGCCGGCCGAATGGGCGAGCAGCTCCAGGCGCTCTTGTTCCTTGCCCGCGAGCAGGCGCTGGGCATCATGGAACCGGTAGCGCTTGCCGAGTGCGTCTATGAGGCCGTCGAGCCGGTGTGCACGGAAATCTACCGGAAGCGGCTTCTTTTCGAGGTAACGGTCGAGCCGAAAGCCGTGCTTACATTGAATCGGCAAGCACTGCACACTGCGCTCGTCAATTTGCTGCGCAATGCCGTGCAATACACTGAGCGCGGCTTCATTCGTGTCAGTTTCAGCCAGAAACGCCTTTCAATTTCCGATTCGGGAATTGGTATCGAACCCTATTACCTGCCTTTGCTCTATGAGCGATTCTTCCGGGGATCCACTCAGGGAGAAGGGTTGGGAATCGGCCTTGCGATCGTCAAGCGCATATGCGACCACTACGGATGGATAATAGACGTGGAGAGCACGCCGGGAAAAGGTTCGACTTTCCATATTACGTTTCCGTAGGCAATCTCCGAACAAGTTCCGGGCCGCGCTCCAGAAGCCATGGCGTTGCGTTACCTGGTATCGTAGAGGCCCAGCTACGACCATCGCCGCGCACCTTATGTCTCCATTTTGCTGCAACGCGTTCAACGAGCGCTTATTCAGATTCTGTAAAGAGCTTGACGAATTTTTTACATTCCCTATGGTAAGATTGATGGTCTTGACGCCATCAGCATATTCAAAATCCCACCCAAACGCCCGGAGATCACAGTATGTATACTAATGTTACCCGTTTACCGATAGAGAAACGCATAGACTGGCTCTTCAACCTCGCTGACCGGCATGGAAATACGTTTCGCAGCCCTGAGGCGTGGCTGGCGCGCGAACGCTATCTTGCCGAACATCCAACAGCCATTGCCGTAATGAAGTGCATGGACGGCCGCATCAATCTGCCGGTGATGACGAATACGCCACCGGGTATTCTCATGCCGTTTCGCAACCTTGGCGGTGCTTTCGATCTCGGCTGGCCTCATCTGGGCGAGGTGCTTGCTCATCATGTGCAGGACTGGGTAAGGGTGGGTCGCAGAGTCCTGTTTCTGGTTACTTACCACTATTCCAAAGGCGATCCGCATCGTGGATGCGCCGGTTTCAACTATGATACCGAAGCAGCCTATGCCCATACCCTGGTCATCCGCCGCCAGATGCAGCAAATTTTCGGTGCGGAGCACTCAACGATTTATCCCCTTATCTGTGGTATCGAAACCGACGAGGATACGATTGTCGTTCATGGCACCAACGGTGAAAAACTGGATATGTCGCAGATCACGCCGGATGAGAGATCGACGCTGGAACCCCGTCTTGCCGCCCTGCTGCCCGACATGCCCGCCCAGATGCGAGCCGACCTGTTGCCCTTGTTGCTTGGTAACCTCGACACTATCGCGCGGGTGCGTGAACAGGCGGCGCGTCATGAGCGGCTTCTGGATATCGAGCATCGCGAATGGATGATCTGTGTGGGCCGTGGCTTCGACTTCCTGCATACGCCTAACCTGGCCCTGATAATTGGGCCGTACAGCCCGAACCTGGATGTACCCATCGGCAAGGCCGCCGGCATTATCGAGGGCAATATGCGCAGCGGCCGCATTCCCGATGATGGGTTCCTGCTTCTGGCCTCGGTTCCTTACATGGAGATCGGCATCGACCGGGCGCGCGCCGAGTTGAAATCCATCTTCCTGGCTCGCTTCGCTGCAGAGGTCATACGCAACGAGCGTCCGGAATTGGCTGAGAAGATGTTCATCCGTACCGCTGTGCTCGACTGGCACGCGCGGACGCTCGAGACCATAGCGGAAGATGCAGCGGAAAACGATCAGGGCGATATCGCGGCATCGTTCTGATACCGGGGTTCCGGAGGCCGTGTTGACGGCGCAAGGGAATTTCAGGATGGAGATGATGGAGATGTGTCTGCGGAAGAACCTCGTCGCTCTAGGGTAGTCCGTTAAAAATCATGACCAGGCAGGCTGACTAGACTAATGAGTCAGCCTGTTTAGCCAGGATGTGGCAGCCACCCTGTTTATATCAAGGATCAGATCGGGAAAAAATCCGAATAACAGCACTATGGATGCAGGTACGCACAGTAACCCAAATTCACGGGAACGCAAATCCATGACACGGCTCAAGTGTGCATGGATGACTGGTCCGAGGAAGGCGCGCCTCATAAATGACAGCATATAGGCTGCTCCCAGAATAGCTCCCAGCAATGCGGCGATGCCTAGTCCGGGATGGGCGTTCAGCGCGCCGAGTATCAGCAGTAGTTCCGCCGGAAATCCGCTCGTGCCCGGAACTCCTATGCTGGCGAAGGCAAAAATAAAGAAAAATGTTGTCAGGCGCGGCATTATTTTTGCCAGACCTCCCAGATGGATCAGTTCGGTGCTACCCAGGCGATGCTGTATGAGACCAGCAATCAATATCAGGCAGCTGGCAATCAGCGTGAAATTGAGCAGTTGAAAAATTGCTCCTTGTATGCCCTGCATATTGAGTGTCGCCACGCCCACTATCACCAGGCCAACATGGCTGACACTTGCGTAAGCCAGCACGCGGCGCAAATTGGTCTGCCGCAGGGCGATCATGGCTGCGTAGATGAAAGTGATGGCTCCTAATATTCCCAATACCCAGGCATATTTCGCTGACGCGTCCGGGGCCAGCGGCATGGCGAAGCGCAGCATGCCGAAAGCACCCAATTTCAAGCCTACCAGCAACGCCGTCAACTGTGACGGGGCCTCTACCGCAGTGGTAGGCAGCCAGGTATGAAATGGCACCAGCGGGGCCTTGACTGCGAAACCGGTGAGCAATAGCAGGAAAATGATTTTTTGCAGATCTTCAGAAATGGGTGTGTTCAGCAACACAGGAAAACTGAAGGAAAGATCCAGCGGAATGTTGCCGCCGGTCTGCATGGCGTGATTGACCCCAAGCATGATAAGGGCAAAAAGCAGCGGCACACCGCTGAACAGCATATAAAGCATATATTTCATCGCCGCGCCTCGGCGATCGGGACCTGCTCCCCACAGTCCGATCAGAAAGAAAATAGGCGGCAGTATCAATTCCCAGAAAAGAAAGAACAGCATCATGTCGAGTGCAACGAACACGCCCATGGTGCCTCCCTCCATAGCGAGCAGAAGGGCAAAATGAAAACGGGTCAGGTGCTGAACGGATTTCCACGAAGCGATAATCGCCACCAGTGTCAGCAACGCTGACGCCGGCAGGAACAATACTGAAATTCCATCAATACCGATCAGGAACAATATATTGAGGCTGGGTATCCATGTGTGCTGCTCAACCAGCTGAAAGCTGCTGCCGTTCGCAGCGTCAAACCAATCCACTACCACCAGGGTGGTGATGAATTCAAGGCCGGCGATTATCAACGCAACCCATTTGGCGATATGGGTGTCCTGGATAAGGCCGACCGCAACGCCGCCGGCCAGGGGCAGAAGAATGACCAGGCTCAGTATCGGAAAATTTTCAATCATGCCGGGCGTCCGGTGCGGCCGCGGGCCCGTGGGAGCGGCCGTTTTTGGGTTTATGATAATAGGCGCTCATTCCAGTCGGATCCCTTTCGATATAGTTGAGCCATGGGGCCGTATTAAAACCGGTCCCGATGAGCAACGAGCAGATGGTGATAATAATGGCGGGCTCCATCCTGACCCGATACTGGTGAGGCTTCTGGGGTTGAAAGGCGCGCCTTGAGGTCGTCATGAATATCCGCTGGAAAGCCAGCAGAAGGAAGGCTGCCGCCAGGACATTGCCCACGAGAATGGCGATTGCAACCAGCCACCCATATTCCTCGATAGTCCCTTCGATCAGCAGGTGAGCTGCATCGAATCCGGGTGTTCCGGGCATGACCATGGTACTTAACGCAGCAATGAAAAAAAGCAGCGCAATGCCGATATTCGTATCAAAAAGTCCGCCCAGGCGAGGGGTAAATACGGTTCGTGTACGCTCGTAGACCAGGCCGACGCTAAAGAGCATGCCAGCCGATGCCAGGCCCCATGCCAGGGAGAGGAATATGGCGCCATTCAGCCCATGTTCGTTGAAACAGAAAAGGCCAATAATCAGCATCCCGGCGTGGCTGATAACGGAAAATGCGAGCAGCCGCCGCACATTGATCTGCATCAGGGCGAGCAGCGCGCCGTAAAAGATCGTGATGAGCCCCAGAGAGACCACAAACCCGGCCCATTGCTCGGCGGCTTCCGTTACCACCGGCAGGATGAAACGTGCGGTCCCATAGATACCCAGTTTCAGGCCCACCACCAAAGCGATCACGCTGGCCACGGCGCTCTGTTCCGCCAGTATCGGCAGCCAGCCATGAAATGGGAACAGCGGAATGCGAACGGCAAAGCCGAAAAACAGAAGAATAAATATCAGTGTTCCGTTCTGCAAAAAGGCTTTGTTATGCTTCAGTGTCAGCCAGTCGAAACTCACGGGCAACCCCGAATCCTGCAATCCGAAGCCCAGCAGCAGAAATCCAGCCAGTGTCATCAGCAGTGCCCAGCCCCAATACTTCAGCAGGTGGGCGATCACCCATAGTTTTTTATGTCCTGTGCCACTGTGGATCGTGAGTAAAATAACCGGCACCAGTTCCAGGAGGGTCCAGAGCCAGAACTGCGCGATATTCAGCGCGGTAAAAGCGCCGATCAGGATGGCTTCGTAGCCCAGGAGGCAGGTAATGAATTTCCAGTCGAAGGTCCGGCGGGTGGTTGCCTTGTATACGAGAACCAGCGCGACCAATATCGTCGTGAGAGGAATGAACAGGATGCTCAGGCCGTCAACTCCGACGCTGTAATAGGTAAAGCCGAAAAAACGTTCCTGCTCGGCGAACTGGATTCCGGCTTTTTCCGGATCGAACAGGGATAACATATAGAAGCTCAGGAATAAATCGAGCAGCGTGGCGGCGAAGCCGAGCGTTACGGCAATGGCTGTGGAACGCAGGATGAGAATAGCGGCCATGGCCGCCATTGGAATGAGTACGAGCGTGGTCAGCAACGGAAATGTCACTGATTCCTGCCAGAAAGCGATATTGGTTTCCATCAGCGTTTCATAGCCCGACCAGCAATATGGTCAGAACAAACAGGGTAAGGTAGCCGGGATTGAGCAGCAACTGTTCGATCTTGTTGGCCGCGAGCCCAAGCTTGCGCCCATAATCGATCATATCCTCGCCAATACCGCGTATGACGAGCCGGTCTTCGAACCAGTAAAGGATGGCGGTAACCCGGCGGGTGAGGTCCCCGGTAAACCCGCTCCCCCGGGCGAAATCGCTATCTTGAATTTCAGGTTGCGGAGCCATTCTTCTTTTTTCCAGCGTGAGGCTGCTGGCGACACCCAGAGTGGAATACAGGGATTGTTTCGTGGCGATCTTGCGCTTTTCCATTTGGGCCAGGGTCGATATCGTGCGAAGGGAGGGAAGCGGAATCCCCATTGCGCGGTCAACGACATGGTCGTCAAAATAAGCCAGATCATGAGACAGCCTTTGTACCGGTTTCACCAGAAACCAGTCCGTAACCTGATCCATCCAGAAACGCTGCAACGAAGCGGTATATAGCCAGCGCATACCCGCAATTTCGCGGTCAACGGGTCTGATTGGGTTGCCCAGGATGTAATGCATGAGAGATGGCGCCGAAAGTACCTGATATCCCCGGACCACCGCATGGGCGCATAAATGCCAGCTTGCCAGTTCCCACAAGCCCAGTCCGCATTCCAGGAACATCAGGCCCAATTGTCCGGACGTGGCAAAAAACAGCGAGCTCTTGACGTCGATCTGGGTCAGTCCGATGACAAATCCGTATATGGCCGTGAGCAATCCGACAATTGCAACCAGTACCATCACGAACGGCGCCCGTTCAAAAACCGGCTGTAACAGAAGGATGAGATAAACGCCGGAATGCACCATTATTGCGCCGTAAAAGCCGGCGCTGGAGGGGGTGGGCCCTTCGGCTGCGCGAGCGAGCCAGGGGGCGAACGGCAGTTGCGCCGATTTTGCAAACGCCGCGATGGCGAAGCAAAGGGCAATCGCGCTTGCCTGTCCGGCGGATAGCTGTGCGGCGAATGCGTTGAGCTGGTTCCAGTCGAGCGTTTTTGCCCAGGCATAGCTCAGGCCGATGCCGAGGATAAACCCGATATCGCCTGCGCGAACGGTAACGAATACGCGCGTCGCATTGTACGCCGCCACCGGCCTGTCATAGGCATAAGCAATCAGCAGATAAGAGCAAAGCCCTGCAATTTCCCATCCTATGAACGTACCCACCGCATTCCCCGATAACACCAGCAGGAGCATTGCGGAAGCATAAAGGCTCAGCAAGAAAAAGAAACGGTGAAAGCCGGTTTCCCTGTGCAGGTAATTGACCGAAAACCGCACGATGACAAACAAAAGCACTGCAAACAGCGTTGCCAGCACCATGCTGAAACCGGAGGTAATGAAATTGACCGGCACGCTGAGGCTGCCGCTATCCAGCCACTGCCCAGCCTCAAAGGAGCCAGCGGTCCATCCCAGGAAATCGCCGGCCAGCAGCGCCAGCGCCGCCACGCAGGAGAGGGAGATGGCCCAGGTGGCGATGCCCGCCGTGGTTCGTTCACTGGCTTCGCCATCCAGCACCCCCCAGAGGTGGCCGATACCGATCACCGCGCCGGCAATCAGGGGAAGCAATGGGATGAGTATGGCTAGCGCATCCATCGCATCAGGCCTCCAGGCGCCGTGGTTGCCCGATCAGGGCAGGGGGCAGAGGCAAAGTCTTGTCATGATAATACTCCGGCGATGTTGCGCAGACCGGCAGGGTTATGGCGTCTTCGGTCCATGGGACAAATCCTGTTTCAGGTTCAAAAACGAATATCTCTCCGCTATCCGGATCTTTTGCACTGAGAAGTATCCATTCCCCGGCGATCAGTTCACGCAGGCTTGCCTGCCGGGCATAGATTTGCCCCAGTATCGACGTTTTTGCTTCAACCAGAATCTGCAGCCGCATCGCCTCGTGAATCTCTATCATCTGTCGCGGCAGGCCGGTACGCAGATCGCTCGATGCGCCTTCCATGACGGCGAACATTCCCACGACATTATGCGGAACCTTGGTTCCGCAACCGAGGCGTTCATTATTGGCCGTGGAGAAGTAGTACTCGAGATTGATGCCGGCACCCACCGGGCCGACTGCGAGCAAAATGCCTTCCAGGACTTTGCCTTCCGGATCCTGCGTCGGATCGTAGGAGATTAGAAAGACTCGGCGATCGAAGAATACTCCCTGCGTAACCGATCTGCGCCCAACCACGGCCGATGCGTTGGTGGCATGCCCCAGCTCGGGCCTCGCCTGGGAAAAATCGGTGGCGCGCTCTTCGATATGCTTCAGCGCCTTTGCCGGCGTAGGCCTGCGCGGGGCAGATGCCAGGCGGCGACAGCGCTCGTGTGCGGACATCTGCTGCGCATGCCGCAATTCGGTCTGCAGTTTGGCCAACTCCCCCCGCTGTTCCCCGGGTACATCATTCAGGTCGTACCAGATAATTTCTTCATTGCATGTATTGTGCTCGGCTCCGATAAACCAGGTGTCCTGCGGAATGTCGATGCCGCGTTCGGCTACCAGTTTGCGTATCTCCGGGCGGTTGGCCATGGCGGCAAACAGCCTCGCGTTCGGTCCGCCATGGCGTCCGCTGCAGGCGCCGCAGTCATAGGCTGCAAGGTGAGGATTATTCTGGCTGATGGAACCATGGCCCATCAACACGACCAGATGCGAGAAGCCGTAGGTCAGGCCGGCATTGCGCAGAAAGCCCGCCACCCGATCCGCCTGCTCCTTATCCGTGAAGCCCAGCTTGGGCCGGTCGGGGGTTGCAACGGTGGCCGTATCCGTCGACGTGAACATGAGTTGGGTGTTTACCGGTGTTACGACAAGCTCGCGAACACTTTCGACCAGCCTTTGCTGGCGTTTGGGCACTATTGATTTGGCGAGCAGTCCGGCAAGCATGACTGGTGCGATGGCATCGATGACCGGATAGGAGAGCAATAGATTGCGGCGCAAGCCCTGATGCAGCAGATTACCGATCCGCCTGCTTCTCTGGCGGCCGTCATTGTGCTGGAGCAGGGCCTCCTCGCTGTTCGGCCTGGGTATTTCCTGAACTTCATGCGCTGGCGTGACGACTATCGGGCACAGCGGAGTCACTTTCGTATCGTCCAGGCCTTTATAGTTCATCGGTACGCCAAAGAATCCTGCGGCTCCCAGTGTTTCGATCCGCGGATTGAGTTCTTCCAGATGGCGGCGGAATCCTTCTTCCCGGTCGTCGATGCAGAAAACGATCTGCGAGTTGGGGCGCACTTCCCGTCGCGGCCATGTTCCCCGACCATGGTTGGCGCGCATTGCCTGAAAAATGCTGTCGCGGTAGTTTCGTTCATAGGCATGCAACCAGATCTTGGCCCGCTCCGTCACGTCAAATTCATCCAGTATCGCTAGCATGTTCTTCAGATCGCGGCCATTCAATTCCTCGACGCCGGACGCATTCAGTCCAAGGTGCTGGCATAAGCGGAAGGATCGCCAGCCACTCCCATAAATAGTATGGATACGTCCTTGTTCCTCCGCCAGCGGGCTGAACCGCCAGGTCTGAATCAGGTCCGCGAGCTGCTGCCAATCGGCGCGCGCATGCCGTTCCGATCCGGCGAGCATGGTCAGCGATTCTGCCCGCTGGGTCAGGTATTCCGGTAATTTGCCTTGGTAGAGTTGGTAGCGAACTGTGAATTCCGAAAGATTTTTATAAAAATAAGCCTCAAGGCTGCTCACCTTTGCTTCGATCTTCCAGGTTCCCCTGCAAATCTGGTTCAACCAGAGCCGGTCCAGCGTGAGCCGGATTGCCAGATAATCGGCAAGATTGGGTTTTGCATCTTCCTCCGCCTGATACTTGGGATGATGCTGGCGCCAGTTGATCAAGCCCGACCATCCGGGTATCTCCAGTGCCAGCCGGCGCAAGTATCCTTCCCATTTTTTTTGTGGAATCTCCAGCTCAGTCAATTGCAGGATGATCGCATCCATGGCATCCGCAGGCAATTCCGCCAGAATTTCCCGCCAATCGGGTAAATCGTGCAGAAAAGGATTGACGTCATATCGAATCAGGGCGCGCCACGCTGCGTAGATCCCCAATTGACTACGCTCCGGGGTGCGCCACGCCGCGATTCCTTCATCCATGCAGGAGCCGCAAATGCGAATCAGTTGAGGCCGAACGGAATCGAGGATATCGGTTCCGGTCAAGGCCAGGATAAAACCCCGCAGGGTGAGGCTGTCGCCCAATTGCTCAAGCAGATTATCCAGCGCCTTGCTTGCTCGCTGCCGCACTTCCTGGTGCACCGACGTGCTATTGGTTCTGCTGCGGATATGTTCCAGCCATGCTTCAGCTTGCTCCACGGACAAATCCAGTAAATTTTCCGGATGCAATCCCGCATGTTCCAGTTCCAGCTTTTCCAGGATCGCGGTCCACAGCTGCCTCAGGGCATCGGATGGTCGCGTGTTGCCGGAAAGAAGCCGCTTGCGGGCGCTATCGGGCACATCGGCCTGTATGGCGTCCAGGGCATCGAGTTCTTCGATTTGCCAGTTCAATTCGCTGACGGTCGACGGCTGCAAGTCGTACAGCAGCGCGATGTGATAAAGTTCCTTGCGCGTTATGGTTCTGTCTTTCACGCTGCAGACAATCTGGTCTGCTTCGAGGCCGGAGTTGCGTGCGAGGGCGTAAAAGAGGTCGCTGTCGGTAATGCGGCCTTGCCGGTAGAATTCCCGGCTGCGTGTTTCCGGAAGGTAGCTGCAAATACCCGTTAGCGCCTCGAAAGCCGCCAAAGCTTCGTGAAACGGGAGATGCTGAAAACCGTGAAGGGTATTATGATGAACAAAGTCGAGAATGGGCGCCTGTCCCGGCAATACATGGTCCAGATGGTTCAAGGCTGCCGTGATTCGTTCGCGTATGCTGACTTCGCCGCCCGCCTCAGCCTCAATATGCGTTTCTTGCATCGTTATCCTCCCGGAAGCCGTACCCTCACCAGATTGTTCATTTCGGCAAGCGTTGCCGTTGAAAGATCAATCAGCGAAGCCGGCAGAAGCCCGAACAAAACGATACCGGATACCAGAATGCCCAGCGCCAGCAATTCCTGCGGCCGCAAATCTTCGATCTGCTTCATCTGCGGCTTGACCGGACCGGTGAATAGCAGGCCAATGGTGCGAATCGCGTAGGCAGTGCTGATCAGAATAGCCAGGCTGAAAAATATCATCAGGCCGCCCCATCGCTGGAAGCCGCCAACCATTGCGTGCAGTTCCGCTACCGCGCCAACGGTTCCGGGCATGCCCATCGCCGCCAGAAGTGTGATGGTGGTGAAAAATGCAAAGCGCGGCATCACCTGCACCAGCGAACTGTAGTCCTGGATATTGCGCGTATGGGTGCGGTCATACAGCAGGCCCACCACCAGGAACAGTGCTCCCGCGATGAGTCCGTGAGCTGACATCTGCAATACCGCGCCGATAAAGCCGGTCTCGTTCAACGTCGATATCCCCAGCAGGACTATACCCATGTGGCTGATCGAAGAATAAGCCACCATCGCCTTGAGATCGCTTTGCCGCCAGGCGAGCAACCCTCCGTATATCATCCCGAACAGCGCGAGAAAAACCAGCATCGATTGCAGGGCCTGGGCAGCTTGGGGCAATATGGTCACCACCCTGATAAGGCCATACGCACCCATTTTCAGCAATATTCCCGATAGCAGGATACTGACCGGGCTGGGCGCTTCCACGTGAGCCAGAGGTAGCCATCCATGCAGAGGGAAGATCGGCATCTTGACCCCGAATCCGATCAGAAAACCGAGGAATGCCCAGATCTGCTGGTCTTTGGGCATGTTTTCCGAAACATGGCTCATTGCGCTCATCAGGGAGACATGCTCGGGTACATACTGATATACGGCAATCAGGCTGACCAGCATGAAAATGGATCCACCCATCGTGTATAGCACAAAGTTGAGGCTCGCCGTTTGACGGCGTTTTCCACCCCACCGGTCGATCAGGAAAAACATCGGAATCAGGGTAATTTCCCAGAAGATGTAGAAGAGCGACCAGTCCTGGGAGAGAAACACACCCAGCATGCCGAATTCGGTCAGGAGGATGCTGATGTGATAGCCCTTGACGCTGCTGGTTATGCTGGAAGACACCAGGAGGGCAATGGAGGTGAGCAGCGTGGCGAGCGCCACCATGGGCAGCGACAGCCCGTCGACGCCCAGTGCATAGGCGCTGCCAACCTTGGGGTTGATGGAGAAATACTCGCCGAACTGCAGTCCCGCGTTATGGGGATCGAAGCTTGCAAGCAGATAACAACTTAGAAGAAAGGCGATGCTGGCAAAAAGGTTGCCTATATTGCGGGCTACATCTGCATCCCTTCCGGCAATCAGCGCCATGAGTAGAGCGCCTATCGCTGGGGTCCAGAGAATTGCACTCAAAATCCCCATTTTCTAGTTGTGAACCCCCTTGTTCGCGTTTTTGGTTTTAATTGTTATTTAATTGTTATGAATATTATCTGGGAACTAATGTTGCGCTTTTAGTGTGGGGTATTTGATGAAGAAGTGCAAATTTATTTTTCGAAATACGGCGATTATTAGTGCGTTCACAAATACATCACATATAGAAAATGTTTTCTTCACATTCGATATGTTAATTTCGCTACAACCGGAATTCGAATCCTTTATAACGATATATAAGCCGGTGAAATATTGGTTTATACATAAATACAATGAATTAAGAAGAGATATTATACTGGGATGGATTGAGAGGGGATTTAACTCAAACAGATCGCATTCTAGCGACTCGAGTTGAGCAATAAAGGCAAAGGAATGAGAATAAGAGTCCTGGCGGTCAGTGGTTTTGCATGACGAGCGGGTTTTTTTGGTTCCTTGCGCCACGATTTCCCATGCCGGAGTCCAATCCAATTTTGGAGCGACATATGACTATCCTGTATTTGAAAGACATAAAACGGCCTCTCTCCCATCCGACAGGCACAGATATCGAGCCTGCCACCTCTGGGAAGAAGGGAAGCGTAGTTCAATTGGCCGAGCGGCAATCGTGGTGGCCAAATATTGTGCAATGCCTGGAATTTCCGCAGCAATTGCGGAAGGGTAAGAATTATGCTCCTTCGAGCAGTTGGCTTCCGGAACATTCGAGCCAATGCCTCGAGGGTGTGCATAGCGGGGGGTCTTAAAGGGCCAAGGAGTTCAAGAGGTTTAAGGGAGTGGGTGGAAAGGGCGGATGTTCGGAATAATCCAACCAAGTTAATAATTATCAAGAGGAGTTTTTAAATGTCTAGTCTTCTCGTACCGGCGATTCTTTTCTTCGCCCTTGGTATGTTTGCGTGTCTCATCAAGTCGGATCTGAAGTTCCCGCCCGACATGCACAAGATGATCGTCATCTATCTGCTTATCGGTATCGGGTTGCATGGCGGCAGAGCGTTCATCAATTCGCCGATCGGAGACGCCATGCCCGCAGTTTTGGCGGCTTTCGGGTTCGGGATAGGGCTGCCGATCATCGCTTATGTTATTTTGCGAGGCGTGGGAAAGATCGATCCGCTCAATTCCGCGGCGATCGCGGCGCACTATGGTTCGGTATCTGCCGGGACTTACATGACGGCGGTTGCAATGCTGAACAGCATGAACGTGACTTACGAAGCTTATCCCGTCATCATGCTTGCCATCATGGAGTCCCCCGCTATCATGATCGGCCTCGTCCTGGCCGGTTATTCCCGCAAGATCATGGGCGGCGCGCAAAAGGGCGAAAAGGGAATGTACGGCCACCTGATAAGGGAAGCCTTCACCAATGGCAGTATCCTGCTGCTGTTTCTGTCCATGGGAATCGGCTATGTGGTTTCGGAGCCGAGCTACAAAAAAATCGAACCATTCTTTGAAGGCATATTCATGGGCGCATTGTGCATATTCCTGTGCGACATGGGCATGGAGGCCGGAAAAAGGATCTCGGAATTCAAGACAGTGGGTGTCTTCCTGGTGCTCTTCGGCATCGTGATGCCTATCATTGGCGCCACGTTCGGCATGCTGGTCGGCCACTACTATCTACAATACTCCGTGGGCGGCGTTACCCTGGTAACCGTGCTTGCGGCAAGCTGCTCCTATATCGCAGTGCCACCAGCCATGCGGCTTGCGATACCGGAGGCGAACCCATCCTTTTATCTCACACTATCGCTAGGCGTGACCTTTCCCTTCAACATCGTGATCGGCGTCCCCACCTATTACGCCATTGCTCAGCATCTGGCGGGACAAGGTTAACAAGAACTGAGTTGGTTAATAATGGAATGATATTAACTTCCTGAATCTTTCGAGTGGGCTTCTTTCATTCGAAGGATTCAGGTTCCTACCGAATAACTTTAAGAGAAGAGCGAAGCCATGATCATGAGACCGGATACTTTAATTAGAATGAAACGAATCGAAATCGTCGTGGACGAAGAGGCGCTTGGGGATTTGCTCGGACTGTGCAGGACCGCCGGCGTTCGCGGGTATACATTCATCAAGCATGCAGGGGGGCTTGGGTCGCGCGGCGAACGGCTGCCCGATGACTACGCGCTGGAGGAAAAAAATGCTGTCGTAATCCTGGCGTGCGAGGAGCAGCAGGCGGAAAGGATGGTAACGGCCCTGCGGCCTCGTCTCAAGGAATGGGGGGGGATGTGCCTCGTTTCCGACTGCGACTGGGTGATCGGTCCCGCTGCTTCGTACTGATGGACCTTTCTTTCCTCCGGTCCCCTGGGAATATGGGTTCAATATCCACGGGGTTCGGAGGAAAGGGTCATCAGGTTTGTTGCCAGTAGACGGTATTTTTCGCAACTTCCGACACAAGGAAAATTGATCCCGGATGGTATGCGAATATGGTGAAAATCCATGATCCTCTTTGCAGCATTTCGCTGGACTGACCTAAGGATTGGAGATTGGTCGATGATTTCCACAAAGGCCCCCCAGCTTGCGCCATTTTTTTTAGCTCCTGCCAAATACATCACAGATAAAAAATGTTTTCTTCACACCCGATATGTTAATTTTCTCAGCAACCAGAAAGAGAAGGTCGCATAAGCCGAACCTTGAAATCCGAGTTTTAGCTTCTGGATTTATATCCTTTGGAGCCCGCGCGATCAGGACGCGCATGAAATGGCAAAGCTAATCGATCAACTTTGGATTGAACAATAAAAATGGCAAGACCTGCAACGGGGCGAGAATTTGTGGAGGCGGCAAAAGAAAGAATCGCATCGGCCAAGACGGTTGATGCACTACGAGCAGCTCAAGCATTGCTCCTTCCGCTGGAGTTTGGGTTGTCGCTGGAGCAGACGGCAACCATTATCGGATTGTCCAAGAGCCGGACAGGAAAGCTTCGGACACGATTCCAGAGAATCGAAACCGGCCAGGAGCAGATCAAGACCAAAAAAGGCCTGCGGAATCATGCAAGAATGAGCCTGGATGAGGAGGTGCAGTTCCTCGCTCCTTTTATTTCCCAGGCGCAGAACACCGGGGTTCTTCCCATTCCTCAACTGAAGGCCGAGTTGGAGCGCGCCGTAGGTCGGTCGGTATCGACATCCACCGTTTACCAGTTGCTTCGCCGCCACGGGTGGTCGAAGCTGGCGCAACATCCGAGGACGGATGCAACCGTCATGCAGGCGTGGGAACGGCTGGGCCGAAAGAAGTAGTAGTGATCCGGTCAGCCGCGATCAATTCCAGATATCCGGGTTTTGGGCGAAAACCCCTGGACAGGGAGATGCCGGATTCCCATATCATTGCTTCTTGATCGCCCATACTCCCTCTGTATTCCGTAACGCCTTGGCCGAGCTCAGTTCCTCCACCAAGCTAAAATAACCAGATCTGTCAAACTCTGTTTCGCGTCCGCATTTTTTCATGCGCAACCCAGAGATGGGGCGGAATTTCACCCGATCCATCGCTGTCGCCACCTGCCAGTTCATTTTCTATTCCAAGGTTTAACACCACCGGTTTTAGTCGGGCTTTAGTTTGGGCAGGATGGGTGAACAACGCGTAACCCGTCATTTCCTGGTGTTGGATAGCTATTTTTTGATGGGTTGCGTTTCACTCCATCCATCCTACCGTTGCCACAATTGTTACAGTTGCTACCGATGATTTCCAAATGAAAGCCAATCGGACGCATTGTGCAGGCGAGCGTGTCCGGACTTTCAGTCCGCAACCCCAACCCACCAGCTTTAGCTGGTGGTTGTCGGTTAATCATGTGGTTCGCATCCCGTTCCGGCGAATCCAGCACCGGCATGGGAAACAGGTGTAAACAGTCCTGGATTCCTCTTTTCCCCCTGCCATCTTTCCCCCCGTCATTTGCTTCCAGCCAGTCGGAAACAACAAGGCAAATAGATACCGACGCCGGATCGACGCGTTCGGCATGCCTGTTCCTTCAGGAAAGCAATCCGATAGTCCTCAGCTTATCTCAAGGAGCTTTTTCGTTCCCATTCTCTATCATTCATCAAGCTTTTATCCAGAAAGTCAGGAATAAAAATATCTCACATAAAATTCACAAATATAAATAATTATATTTCCAAAGGCTAGATATAAGATCCTTTGAATATATATAACACATTGAATAAAAGTATATTTATAAGATAAAGTAAAAGAGTCTCGTGAGAGTCAGTTGCATTTGTGAAGTTCTGTAGATATTACTTCACAAAAATTTCACAAGTATTATACATATTCTTCACATTATAGGTGCTATGTTATCGCCGTCTTTAATGCCATTCAGGTGGTGCAAGGCGTTCCAGGCGAAATTTGGCAAGGAAAGGGCTTCAAGGTGTTAGGGTTGGTCTTGGCCAAGATTTGGTGGAGCCATTCACGGTACTCGGGGTGAAATGAAGACTTGGGAATTTCTCCTAACATCAAGGCAGGAAGCGAAGGAAGCGGCCAGGGTACAGGTTCATCCTTCACGGCAGATACTCTTTTATGGTTAAAAATTTGGAAGGAAGGATAGGTATTATGAGCTCATATACATCAGATAAGCCGCTTCCGCAGGCGAATGATCCCCAGGCCGGCGGAAATGCCGAACACATCGATCCATCCGGATCGGCGGGGTTTCAGGCAAGATTCCTGGCTCGGGACATACAGGCGGGAATCATATGCGGTGCAATGGCCATTCCGCTATCGACAGGTATCGCCATGATGTCGGAGTATCCCATCAAGGTGGCGCTGGCTACGGTAGTTTTTGCCTGTTTCATTGGCTGGATCAATGCCTTTTTCAAACCCGGAAATTATATCGGCGTGCCCGGGGTGGCCGCCGGCCTCGCCCCCGCGCTGGCATTGGGGGTGCATAGCTTCGGCATAGAGAACATGGCATTCGTGATCTTCCTTACCGCCGCGATGCAGGCCGTGGTGTGGAAATATAACTGGCAACGCTATATTTTGCAGGCGGTGCCGGTTTATCTCGTCGAGGGTTTGCTGGCAGGGGTGGGTTTGAAGATCGCGCTCAAATTCGTGACCTTCACCTATGAGATTCCGGCCGACCAGGAGACGGCCGATGTATTCTGGAACGAGGCCCGCATCCAGATTGCGCTTATATCCGTGGCCGGATTCGCGATGTTTGTCTACCTGTTCTCCAAGTTCAAGGATACGAAACCTGCCATTCCTTATTTCCTGTTGATAGCAGCGAGCATAGTCGTGGCACAATTCATTCCCGTATCCATGCTGCACGTGGATGATGTGGATCTCGAGCTCGCCCTGCCTATTCCCCATATCGAAGATGCCATGACCTGGGTTTACATCGTCGGGTTTGCCGCCATGTTGGCGACGATAGACGTGATCGAGCAGGTGATGAGCAATGCCGCAATCGAGAAGATCGATCCTCTGAAGCGCAAATGCAACACCAATAACAGCCTCTTCGCCATCTGGATTTCCAACATGGGTGCAAGCTTCTTCGGAGGCATGACCAATCTCGACGGTCTGGCGAAAAGCACGACCAACAAGCTGGCTGGGGCTTATACCAAGTTCTCCAACCTGATAGTCGGCCTCGTTATCCTGTTCTTTGTGCTCAATACCCATTATCTGGAGTATCTGCCGAAATTCTCGCTGGCGGCAATCATGATATTCTCTGGCTGGAAAATGATCATGGGCCTGTGGCATGTCGCTCACTATGGGCAGTATGCCTTGATACTGGCGACGGTAACCGGTCTGCTGGTATTCAAGATAGGCATTTTCGAAGGCATGCTGGTTGCCCTGGCGGTGCACGGTTTAGTCAACTACCTGGTTTTCCATCAAGCGGGAAAGCTTCCCAGCAAAGTCATCATCAAGAAATATTTCGAAAAGTTCTCCACCGGCGGTGGGGCTGATTAAGCCCGGAAGCAGATGGAGTGGGAAGCACAGCGGGAAGTGCCAGGAGCGCTTCCCCCGGTAACCAGTGATAATGAATAGGTGAATAGGAGTCGATATGTACAAAAAAATCATGGTGGCAGTAGGGGATGATGCAAGCTCGCCTCTCGCCCTTCAGGAAGCTGCACACATTGCACGCGCTAACGGTGCTGCTCTGTGCATCGTTCATGCAGTAGCAGAGGATGATGCCGAGGAGGATTCCGAAGACAGAAAACAGGAGGGTCAACGCCTTCTGGATCGCGCGAGAAACGAAGTATCTGCCATTCTCCCCGTCGAGGCGCGCCTGCTGGAGGCGGAAGCCGAATATGGACTGAATGGCATCGCGGCAGCGGTCGCTGGCGCGATTGTTGAGTGGGGAGCGGATCTCCTCGTGGTAGGGACAAAAGACCGGAGCGGGCTTGAGCGTCTGGTAATCGGGTCGGTAGCCGGGAGATTGGTGGATACGGTGGAAATCTCTATCCTGCTGGTGCGTCCCCACTGATTGGGTTCAAAAAAATTTCCGCCTAATGTGAAGAAAACATAAAGTTCTCATAAAATACTTGTGAATATGTAAAGAATATGTATAATAATTGTGAAGGAAATGTGAAGGAATGATGAAACAACGAAGATAGTTAGAGAGGAGGCATCAGATGACTGTGAGGGTGTGCCCCTATTCTGGTGTCGTTAAAGCAGGTAATAGTTGATACCGGGGCGCAATAGAAATATCCCATTAACTTATTTGGTTGACTACTATCATGATAAAGACATCCACTCAAACGTTTTTGTATTTCGCCTATGGCGCCAACATGTTCTCCCGCAGAATTCAATCTCCCAACATTGCACCCTCAGCCGTAGCCGTGGATATCGGTTTCGTGCAAGGGCGGCGCTTTACGTTCGGCAAGGTCAGTCGCGATGGTTCCGGTAAATGCGATGTGGAAATGACTAACAATTCGAGCAACCGCGCGTATGGCGTACTTTATCGTATCAACGCGAAGGACAGGGAAAATCTGGATCGGGCAGAAGGGCTAGGTCTCGGATATGGCGAGGCGAACGTCCAGGTTGTGACCGCGAAAGGCACTTATACCGCCATGACCTATGTTGGAAGCTACAGGGAGCCGATTCTGCGACCCTATCAATGGTACAAGGCATTTGTCATCGCCGGCGCCATTGAACATGGATTACCGGCCGAGTATATCGAATGGTTGCGGACATTCGAAGCGCAAGCTGACAGCAACGCCAACCGCAGATCTGAAAGGGAAGCTCTGCTTTTCGGAGATCTGCCCCTGGCCAGCTTCAATCAGGACGCTGATACCCGGCAACTGGCAGTGAATGAAGCATGACGCATTTATTCAGGCAAGCTCGATATCAATGAAAAACGGCGCCCTTGCAGGCGCCGTTTTCTTTTCATGTGAGCCTCTCCCGTTGATACCGTTCATGATTGAATCTAGGGAAGCGCTGAACAAATCCTCACTGAGCGCGTTGCTGGTAAAATCGGGATGATCATAAGGCGCGCGACGCAGGTCGTAGCCGGGACTACGATGCCAAGGAGCGCAACGCGGTGAGCACCCGATTTTACTGCAACCCTTATGGGGGGGGCTTTGCGAGCGGTCTGCCTTGTCAGGGTCCTAGCGAAGGGGATCAGCCATTCGCGTCGTCGCCTTTCGCGCATCCCATCCCGCAAAGCCACCGCCGCGCCAGTGGAGATTTGTTCAGCGCTTCCCTAACTCCGCCCTGTGGCGAACTCGCCATACAGGTGAACGTCGAGTAGCGCGGAAAGTCTTAGTGGATTATGGCTCTGGACTGGAAATGAGTAGCCAGCTGCCGGGTTTACGTTGAACCTGAAGCTGAATCGGTGGGCGATCAGAGCGAGGTCCCAGGTGGCGAGACCAGCTTCTGATAAAAAGCAAGGCGACGTGGATCGATCCTGCCTTCGTTTGCGGCTTGCGCTATTGCGCAGGCTGGCTCTCCCGTGTGGCGGCAATTACTGAACTTGCACTGACCAAGATAACGCCGGAACTCGACGAATTCCCAAGCGAGCTCCGCCGAACAGATATGGTTTAGTCCGAATTCCTGCAATCCGGGAGAGTCTATGAGCCGCGTATCCCCATCAAGCGCATAAAGACGCGCATGGGTGGTCGTGTGGCGGCCCGAGTCGAGCGCGGCAGAAATACCTCCGGTAGCCCGGTTTGCCGCTGGAATCAGCCCATTGATGATGGTCGACTTGCCCATGCCTGACTGGCCCACGAGAACGCTAAGATGTCCCTGCAGATGGGGTAGCAGGACGGACGCATCGATTTTGGCGCTGAGTTGCACCACGGGATAGCCCAGGCTTCCATAGAGGGCAAGCGACTCGGAAGCGGTACGGGTGGGTTCTCCCAGATCGCTTTTGTTCAATGCGATCAGCGTGCGGATATGTTGATTTTCAGCTGCCGCAAGACAACGGTTTACCAGTTCTTCGCTAAAACTGGGAATTGCCGCCACCACAATGACCATCTGGGTGATATTCGCGGCGATGAGTTTTTGCCGATAGGGGTCGCTACGATATAGCGAGGTGCTCCTGGGAAGTATGGTTTCTATGACACCCTGCGTGGATGTAGTGGGCCGAATTTCCACATGGTCGCCGCACGCCCCGCCGCTCCGCTTCCCCCGCATGACACAGGAATAAAGAGAGCCATTTGCCGCATTCACCAGAAAATGCCTGCCGAACGCAGCAACGATTTCGCCCGAAAGCGCAGTAGCCAAGCCGCTGGCAGACTTCAAATCGCGAATATGGTATCGATCTTCGCCGCGCAGATAAAATCATTTTCCGACAGGCCGCTTATTGCGTGGGTCGTATACTCCACGCGACACCTGTTATAACCTACGGTCAGATCGGGATGGTGGTCCTCACGATGAGAAATCCAGGCAATCGCATTCACGAAGGCCATGGTCTGATAATAATTTTTGAATTGATAATCCTTCCGGATGACGTTATCCAGAAACTCCCATCCCTCAAGCTGCTGCATCAGTTCGGCAACCTCGGTGGATGAAAGCGGAGGCATCGCACCTTCGCAGGGCTTGCACCGCCGGGCTGTCAAATCGTCTACCACTGTCTCCATAATTCCCCTCCCGCATCGTGTTGGTTGTCAGTTATTATATAGGCAACTGGCTCCTTGCTTTATACGCAATTTGATCCCGTACCAAGCCCTGGAGGCGGCCTATCCTTATTGCCGCTGGCGGATGAGAATCATAAAACGCCGAATGCAGCGGATCAGGCGTCAGTGTCGCCGCGTTATCCTTGTAGAGCTTGATCAGGGCCCGTGTGAGATCTTCGGCAGAAGAATTGTCGGCGGCATATTGATCCGCCTCGAATTCATGCGTGCGGGAGTACAGGCTTGCCAGTGGCTGGAACAGAAAAGTGAATGCAGGCATCACCAGGAAGAATAGCGGCAGTGCAACCGCGGTCGAAGGTACCGAGGCTACGGTCACGCCCAGTTCACGGTAGAACCATTCCTGTTGCATGAGGTATTCCAGAATCCAGAGAAATACCAGGCTCATGAAGAAGGTCCATACGATACGCTTGATTACGTGATGACGCTTGAAATGCCCCAGTTCATGAGCTAGCACCGCCTCGATCTCGGATTCATCCAGGTGCGTTATCAGGGTATCGAAAAAAACGATGCGCTTGGTCTTGCCAAAACCGGTAAAATAAGCATTCCCATGGCTGCTGCGGCGCGATCCGTCCATTACAAATAGCCCGCTGGACCTGAATCCGCATTTCTGCATCAATTGCTCGATCCGCGTTTTAAGCGATGCATCTTCGAGAGGCGTAAACTTGTTGAATATCGGCGCTATCCACGCTGGGTAAACGGCCAGAATCACGAGATTGAAGGCCATCCATGCGAGCCAGACGTAGAACCACCAGTTCGTGCCCATCTGTTCCATCAGAAAAAGGACGCCCAATAGCAGCGGCATTCCGAGAAACAGGCTTAGTACGGTCCGTTTCGAAAGATCAACGAAGAACATGGGGGGCGTCATGTTGTTGAAACCGAATCGCCGCTCCACGACAAAAATACGATAATAGCTCAAGGGAAGTCCGACCGCGGTCATCAACAGCGCAGTGCTCGCAATCAGCATCGCCCCGTTCAAAATAGAATGGCTTGACCAGCCCATCCAGAAGCCGGCCAATGCATTCAAGCCGCCGCCCAGGGTCAGTATCAGCAAGACTGCTGTCTCCAGACAAACGGAAACATATTCCAGCCGCGTTTTCGCGCAGGTATAGTCCGCCGCTTTCTGGTGGGACTCAAGACTGATTTGTGAAGAAAAGTCATCCGGCACGCGGCCGCGATGGGCGGCCACGTGGTGGATGTGGCGCCTCGCCAGCCATATCCTGGTAAGGAAGGTAAGCATTACGGCGAGGAGGAACAGGAGTGTAAAAACAGGCATAAATGTAAGGGGTCGATCATTCCTCGGGATTGAGGGGCTTCAGGGGCGGAGAAGTGACGAGCTACCTCCGGATATGACACAATTGCCTGTCAAAAATTCAGTAGACGTTTTTAATTATGGCACAAGACAATAATAACCTCATATGGATCGATATGGAAATGAGCGGGTTGAGTCCCGATAGCGACCGTATCATCGAGGTAGCGCTGGTGGTGACAGACAGCCAGTTGAACGTATTGGCGGAAGCGCCGGTATTGGTGGTATCTCAGCCTGATTCGGTGCTGGATGGCATGGACAGCTGGAATAAATCGACCCATGGCCGATCCGGGTTGATCGATAGAGTCAAGGCATCCAGGCTGGACGAAGCCGAGGTGGAGGACCGCATGATCGCATTTTTGCAGCAGCATGTTCCCCCAGCGATCTCTCCCATGTGCGGCAACTCGATCTGCCAGGACCGCCGGTTTCTGGCGCGCTGGATGCCACGGCTCGAAGCCTACTTCCATTACCGCAACCTGGACGTCAGCACCCTGAAAGAACTGGCGAAGCGCTGGAGGCCGGAAATCCTCCCGGGTTTGACCAAGCAATGCAAGCATGAGGCGCTGGCGGATATTCATGACTCCATAGCGGAGATGAAATATTACCGCGAGCATTTCATTCAAAGCGTGGATGGCAGCATAGCCATTCCCGCCCGATCGTCATAATTTACTTCTCCCGCGAGGAACTGCGCATGGCCTCAGGAACCGCATACACTCTCGTCGTCAATCCCAAAATACCTGAACGTCTGGCGCGGCTGGAAGAGCTGGCGAACGATCTCTGGTACAGTTGGGATCGTTCCACGCGTTCGCTATTTTCACGCCTTCATCCCGGTTTATGGGGAGCGGTCGGCCATAACCCCAAAGCTTTTCTCAAACGAATCGATGAATCGTTGCTGCTGAAAGCGGCTGAAGACCCCGTATTCCTGGCGAGCTACAACAGCGTGTTATCCGCCTACGATTTCTATCATTCCGCTCCCGTCCGGCATGATCCGGGGGAGACGCTCGAATCCACCGATCGAATCGCATACTTCTGCTTCGAATTCGGCTTTCATGAAAGTTTTCCAATTTATTCGGGTGGACTGGGAATCCTTGCCGGCGACCATTGCAAGGCGGCAAGCGATCTGCGCCTGCCGTTAGTCGGCGTCGGGCTGCTGTATCGCCAGGGATATTTCTCCCAGACCATCGATAACCTTGGGAATCAGCAAGTTACTTATACTGATTCCGATATCGAAGATTTACCGGTCGCGCCCGTGTTGCGGGCCGACGGTTCGGCAGTTTGCGTCGAAGTGGAATTGCCGCATCGCAACGTAATGGTGAAGGTATGGGAAACAAAAATAGGCCATGTGGTCCTTTATCTGCTCGATACAGATCTCCCGGACAATTCGTTCGATGATCGCGACATCACCCATCAGCTCTACGGCGGTGACAGGATCATGCGCATAGAACAGGAAATCATACTCGGCGTCGGCGGCGCTCGTGCCTTGCGGGAACTGGGAATAAATCCGGCGATATGGCATATCAACGAAGGCCATGCAGCTTTCATGATGCTTGAACGCATGCGAAATCTGGTTCGGCGGGGACTGGATTTTGATAGCGCATTGGAGGCGGTGGCGGCGAATACCGTATTTACCACGCATACGGCGGTTCCCGCAGGGCACGATCATTTCAGCGATGACATGATTTTTACCTATTTCGAAAGTTTTTGCCGTGACATGAAAATCACGCGCGAGCAACTGGTTGCGCTCGGCCGCGTGCCTGGCAGTCACGATTTCAACATGACTGCGCTTGCGATCAACGGTTCCCGTTTTCATAACGGCGTGAGCAAGATACACGGGAACGTGTCGGCGCGTATCTGCCGGGAACTGTGGCCTCAGATCGAACCGGAGGAGAATCCGGTGGACTACATAACGAACGGCGTGCATGTATCGACCTTCCTTGCGCAGGAATGGTCCGATTTGTTTGATCGTTATCTCGGTTACGAATGGCGCAACAATATCAGCAATACGGCGTACTGGTCGCGTCTGGATACCATACCCGATCATCTGTTCTGGAGCGTGCGGCAAACCCTGAAATCCCAGATGCTCTATGGAATACGCGCCCGCCTTTCCCGGCAAAATGCCCGAAATCACGGTTCGGAAGCGCATCTCGATCGCCTGCTCCGATTGACCGATCCCATCAACCCCAATATTCTGACGCTCGGTTTTGCCCGCCGCTTCGCCACCTATAAGCGCGCTGCATTGCTGTTCGAGGATCTGGACTGGTTGCGCAAGATCGTGCTGGATCAGGATCGTCCGGTTTTGCTGATTTTTGCCGGCAAGGCGCATCCCGCTGATGTGCCGGGGCAGGATTTGATCAGGCGGGTGAGCCAGGTAGCACAACTTCCGGACTTCGAGGGAAGGCTCCTGCTGGTCGAGGGTTATGATCTGCGTCTGGCGCGCCGTCTGGTCGCAGGAGTGGATGTATGGCTCAACAGTCCGGTCTATCCGCTTGAAGCAAGCGGAACTTCGGGCATGAAAGCCGGTATCAACGGAACCATCAACCTTAGCGTGCTCGATGGCTGGTGGGGGGAGGGTTACGATGGCAAGAATGGCTGGGCCATCAAGCCGGGACCCGAAAACATGTCTGCGAGCCTGCGCGATAGCGAGGAAAGCAGGGATTTCTATGAAACCTTACAGGACGACGTAATTCCGCTCTATTATAGCCGCGAGAAGTTTGGCTATTCGCCAGGATGGGTAAAAATGGCAAAAAACTCCATGATGTCTCTTTTGCCGCGCTATAACGCAGCCCGCATGGTAGGTGAATACACCAGCAAGTTCTATTTCCCGGCAACCAAACAGGGCAAGCGTTACGCGGAGAATGATTTCCGTGAGGCAAGAAACATCGCCGCGTGGAAGAACTTCATCAGAAAGGTTTGGACCGGGGTGGGGATTCGCCGCATCGACACTCCCCATAAGCGTATCAATTTTGGCGACACCCTGCATTTCGACGTTGCGTTGAAGCTGAATGGCCTCAGGCCCGAGGACGTCACAGTGGAACTGCTGATTTGCCGCCAGTTCAAAAAAACAAAGCTGCACGAATTCGAACACTTCGAGTTCGAATTCACCGGGGTACAGGAAGCGGGAGAAGACATGTTCGCGCTCGATCTGACTCCGGGCCTCTGCGGGAAGCTGGAGTATTACATACGTGCCTACCCTTACCACCCCCTCTTGACGCATCCTTTCGAGATGGGAATGACGGTGTGGCTCTAATTCGCATGGTTCCAGCGATCACCGCATGAAGACGGAAAATGAAGCTGGAAATCAGGACAGCAGGGACAGATAGAGTTTACGGTAGGAACTGGCGCTGGAGCGCCAACTGAAATCCTTCAGCATTCCATTCTTTTGCAGTTGCCGCCAGATCCGCTTATTATCGTAGGCGGCAGCAACGCGGCTGAGCGCACCGGCAAAACTTTCGGCAGTCATGTCGTGAAACACAAAGCCGCTGGCGCTCCCGTCGGCGAGCGTGTGGGGCGTGCAGTCGACCACGGTGTCGAGCAGTCCTCCAGTGCCGTGGACCACCGGGGGCGTTCCGTAACGCTGGCTATACATTTGATTCAGCCCGCAGGGCTCGAAGCGGGACGGCATGAGAAAACTGTCTGCCCCAGCTTCGATCAGGTGCGTCAGCTTTTCGTCAAATCCAATTCTGACCGCGATTTTCCCTGGATGATGGTTGGCCAGAGCGGCCAGCTCCTTTTCAAGCACCGCTTCGCCGGTGCCTAAAATGACCAGTTGCGCCGGAATATCCACTAGTTGCCTGGCTATTTCCAATAACAGGTCGCAACCTTTCTGATACGTGATCCGGCTGACGGCGCCGAACAGCAGAACCTGCCGGTCGACGGCCAATCCCATCGCCTGTTGCAGGGCGCGCTTGTTGGCAACTTTCGGGGCGAGATCGTCCGGGCTGTAATTCTGTACAAGATGAGGATCGGTGGATGAATCCCACTCTGTGACCGGGATTCCATTGAGAATGCCGCTGAGATGCTGTGCGCGGGCAGCCAACAGGCCTTCCATCCCGAAACCCAGCGGGGCGGCCTGGATTTCTTTTGCGTAGGTCGGGCTTACGGTAGCAATACGGTCGGCATAATAAAGCCCCGCTTTCATAAACGACATTCCGCCATAATATTCCACCCCGTTCATGCTGAAACTGGCAGGGGGCAGGCCCAATTGCCCTGCTGTCTCTGGAGAAAAAACGCCCTGGAAGGCAAGATTATGGATTTCCATGAGGGACGCTGCTTTTTTCCCTTTATGAAAATGGAGGTATGCCGGCGCGAGGCCGCTTTGCCAGTCATTGCAATGTATGACATCCGGATACCAGGGGAGGGGGCTCGCGTCGCTCGCCAGAATGGCGCCGATCCTGGACAACAAGCCGAAGCGCAGGGAATTGTCGCTCCAGTCATGCCCGGCTTCATCCACATAAGGACCTCCTCCCCGGTTATAAAGTGGCGGGCAATCGATGATGAATACCGGAATGTTCGCGGATGGTCCGGCGGGTAATTTTGCCGACAACAATGCCGATGCCGGAAAGGGCGCATGTTCAGGAAAATCCGCTACCTTACGTTTATATCTGAGCTTTTTCAGTACTTGCGAATATCCTGGGATAAGCACGCGTACATCCACCTTCATTTCGCGCAGCGCCGCCGGGAGTGCCGCGCTCACATCTCCCAGACCTCCCGTTTTGCTCAAGGGATAAATTTCAGGAGTGACAAATAGAATGCGAAGGGTGGAAGAAGACAGCATGGCTGAAAAGAATGTATGTCGTTATATCCGTCTGCTTCAGGCTCTGTAGCTCATCCCGCATAAATTCCGCTGATCCTCGATGGACCCTGCCGGCCAGGTGCAGTCATTATCACATGGCATTCCAGGCGAATAGCCGTGCTTTGCAGGCTTTGGAATGATCTTGATTCAGGTTCAAGAACAGGTACAGCACTCGACCACAGGCGGTGTGAATGATTGCACTGCTGCGGGGGGATTCCCTGAGCGCCCGCCAGTTTTTCTGCGTCTGTTATCGGGATCGGAAAGGGCTCAACCTGCAGCAGCACGAGGCAGGCCCCTTGAGTCCTTCATATTCAGCGGATTCAGCGGACTCGCAGGGCTCGCCGAACTTGCCGGACTTGCATTTGGCAACTCAAGGATGGCGGAATCATGGCAGGAAATGGTGCCGAGATTTCCGGATATTTTCGCCACATGTTTTTTCCTGCAACGGATGCCGTGCTCCTGCAATCAGCCTGATTCTACCGGCAGCGTATTTCATGAACCCTTATTCAGGAGTCCTTAATACCATAACGTCCTCCGTTCTTTCAAGTGACAGAACGATTCCGGCCAGCGGGGGCAGCGTAATGACAAGAGAGTCCGGCCACCCCATCCAGGATTTGCCCGTGGAGGCGATCAGGCCCATGTTGCCCAGGTTGGCGCCGCTATAATGAGAAGAATCGCTGTTGAATATCTCCAGGTAATTTCCGCCTTCCGGCGCTCCGATGCGATAGCCGAGACGGGGCACCGGCGTAAAATTGAGTACGATGAGAAGAAAAGAGCCGCTTCGGGAATAGCGGAGATAGCTGATGACCGAATTGTCGGCATCATGGCAATCCACCCAGGAGAAACCTTCGGCTGCAAAATCCATCTGATGCAGAGCAGGTACATGGCGGTATAGCCGGTTCAGGTCACGCAACGCGGTTTTTATCCCGCGATGCTGCTCATATTCGAGCAGTTTCCAATCCAGTTCCCTCGCGGAATCCCATTCGCGGTCCTGCGCAAATTCGTTGCCCATGAAATTGAGCTTCTTGCCGGGGTAGGTCATCTGATAGGTTAACAACAGACGCACGTTGGCGAACTGCTGCCAGGTGTCGCCGGGCATTTTTCCCAACAGCGACCCCTTGCCATGCACGACTTCATCGTGCGACAGCGGCAGGATAAAATTTTCCGTATAAGCATAAAGCTGGCCAAAGGTGAGCTGGTCATGATGAAAGTGACGATGAATGGGGTTTTTTTTCATATAGAAGAGCGTATCGTTCATCCAGCCCATATTCCACTTCATCGAAAAGCCCAAGCCACCCAGATAGGTGGGACGGGATACCGCAGGCCAGGCAGTTGACTCTTCCGCGAGCGTCAGGGCGCCCGGGAATTCCTCATGCACCATGATGTTCAATTCCCGCAGAAAATCTATCGCTTCCAGGTTTTCCCTTCCTCCATACCGGTTGGGCAGCCAACTCCCCTGATCGCGCGAGTAGTCCAGATAAAGCATGGACGCGACCGCGTCGACGCGTAATCCATCGAAATGAAATTCGGACAGCCAGTAGTGCGCGCTGGACAGCAGAAACGATTTCACTTCGTTGCGCCCGAAATTGAAAATATATGTCCCCCAGTCCAGGTGAACTCCGAGGCGAGGGTCTTCATGCTCATACAGCGCGGTCCCATCGAACCGGGAAAGCGCAAAGTAATCTTTCGGAAAATGCGCGGGGACCCAGTCGAGAATGAGTCCGATGTTGGCTTGATGGCAGGCATCGACCAGAAATTTCAGATCTTCCGGGGAGCCGTATCGGGAAGTCGGCGCAAAGTAACCAGTGGTTTGGTAGCCCCAGGACTCATCAAGCGGGTGCTCCGAAATTGGTAGCAGCTCGATATGGGTAAAACCCATTTCGCGCACATAGGGGATAAGGTGACAGGCAAGCTCGCGATAATTGTAAAATTGCCCATCGGCATGCCGTTTCCAGGAGCCTGCATGCAGCTCGTAAATATTGAGCGGCGCGTGCAGCCAATCCCATGATGCACGGTTTGCCATCCACTCGGCATCCCTCCAGATTGTTTCGGAGGGCGCGGATACAAAAGCGGCATTTGCCGGACGCAGTTCATACCAAGTGGCATATGGATCGGTTTTCAGCAGGATCTCTCCGCTGTCACGATTACGGATTTCATATTTATAAAGCGAATGCGGTGAAACGGAAGGGATGAACAGCTCCCATACTCCGCTAGTCCCATGAACGAACATGGGGTGCACCCGCCCATCCCAGCGATTGAAGTTTCCAACCACGCTGACCCGTTCCGCGTTGGGCGCCCACACCGCGAAAAGCACGCCCGAGACGCCTTCGATTTCAAGAGGATGGGAGCCCAGGGTGTCATAAGCGCGCCGCAGGCGGCCTTCATTGAACAGATACAGGTCGTGGTCCGAAATCTGAAGCGGAAAAGCGTAGGGGTCGTAGGTTTCATACAATTGCCCCTTGAAAAGCGGATCGTTGCTTTCGATGCGCAAAAGATACGGAACCGGCGGAAGGGCGGCGCCCCGCCATTCGAAAATTCCGTCGGGATGCACCCTGGACATCCCCTCGAAATTCCCTCGAATATTCACCCATACATTGATTGCGTCGGGATAGAACACGCGGATCAGGCTGAAATCTCTTTCCCTGCGGGGGCCGAGGTAGGAAAAAGGATCGTACAGCCGCGCCGCCAACAGTGCGTCCGTCAGCAAACTATCGCTATCCGGCATGATGTCTCCTGAAAAGTGCTCGCATGGCGGGAATTATAACTTGCGCTTGGCGTTGAATTGGGATCAAATTATGCAAGGATGAGGCGGCGATGGCGGCAGGCAGAATGGAAGCGGGCCGAAATGAAAGACGGCCGAAGTCGAATTTTTCGAGAGCGGACATCTTATGACTCACGAGGTTGATTTACGTTTTCACAGCCATATTACGCGCAATACCGTGGCGCTCATACTGGCCGGAGGGCGAGGCAGCCGCCTGCGGCAGCTTACGGACTGGCGGGCCAAACCGGCTGTGCCGTTTGGCGGCAAATTCCGGATTATCGATTTTCCCCTGTCCAACTGCGTCAATTCCGGCGTTCGCCGGATAGGCGTGGCCACGCAATACAAGGCGCAAAGCTTGATCAGCCATATCCAGCATGGCTGGGGCTTTCTTGACGGCCGCTTTCAGGAGTTCGTCGAACTGCTGCCAGCGCAGCAGCGGATAGAGGAAACCTGGTACCAGGGGACTGCCGATGCGGTGTATCAGAATATCGATATCCTTCGGCGGCATAACCCGGAATACGTTCTGATCCTGGGTGGGGACCATGTTTACAAGATGGATTATCGAAAGCTGCTGGCCGACCACGTCGAAAAATCGGCGGACATGACGGTCGCATGCGTCGAGATTCCCCTGGAAGAGTCGCGCTCCTTTGGCATCCTCAGCATAGACCAGAACTGGCGTGTCACCGATTTTGCCGAAAAACCATCCCATCCCACCCCCGTGCCGGGTCAGCCAACGAAGGCGCTGGCGAGCATGGGCATTTATGTATTCAATGCATCGTTTCTTTTCGACCAGTTGATCCGCGACCATGATGAAGGGCGCTCATCGCATGATTTCGGCAAGGACCTGATTCCTTATCTGGTTCCCCTTCATCGCGTATATGCTCATCGATTTTTCGATAGTTGTGTCAACATGGCTTCCGGTATGCCGTATTGGCGCGACGTGGGGACGATCGACGCCTACTGGGAAGCCAATCTCGACCTGACGCATATCACCCCGGATCTGAACCTGTATGATGAGGAGTGGCCGATATGGACGCATCAGGAGCAATTGCCTCCTGCCAAATTCGTTTTTGACGACAATGACCGCCGGGGCCAGGCGCTGGATTCCATGGTTTCCGGCGGCTGCATTATCAGTGGCTCATCGGTGCGCCGTTCCTTGCTGTTTTCCAACGTCCAGGTGCGCAGCTATAGCAGCATCGAGGATTCGGTGATATTGCCCAACGTGGATATCGGACGCCATGTCAGGTTGAGGCGGGTGGTGGTGGACAAGAACTGTGTGATTCCGCCGGGAATGGTAGCCGGGTTTGATCCGGACGAAGACCGGCAGAGGTTTCATGTCACGGAAACCGGGGTAACACTCATTACTCCCGAAATGCTGGGGCAAAAAACACATTTTGTGAGATAGCCGGAAAGGCGCCAGGGATGGCAGCGAACGGGATGGCGGCTGTATAATCCGGGTCCCAGGGAATTTCGGCGATTCAATTGCGGGTATTGGGGAATGCGATAGGTTCTGATCAGGCTTACATGGAAACGCAATCATTGAATCTGGTTCTGCTGTGGCACATGCATCAGCCGGATTATCGCAATTACGAAACCGGCGAATTTACCCTTCCGTGGGTATATCTCCACGCCATCAAGGATTACACCGACATGGTGGCGCATCTGGAAGCGCATCCTCGCATGAAAGCGGTAGTGAATTTTGTGCCCGTATTGCTGGACCAGATCGAAGACTACGCTGCGCAATTCGCCAATGGAGAAATGCGGGATCCGCTCCTGCGCTTATTGGCCACGCCAGATCTGGACCGGATTTCCGCAAGCGATCGCCTGCGCATATTCGACAGCTGCTTTCGCAGCAACCACGTAACGATGATGCAACCGTATCCTGCATACAAGCGGCTGCACGATATGCACGAGACATTGCGCGGAAGAGGCGAGGCGGAGCTGACTTATCTTTCCGGCCAGTATCTGGCGGATCTGCTGGTGTGGTATAACCTGGCATGGACCGGCGAGAGCGTGCGCAGGAGCAACGAAGCAGTGGTCAGGCTGATGACCCAAGGTGGCGGTTTCACCTATTCGGACCGCATGCATTTATTCAACCTGATCGCGGAACTGATGACGGGATTGATTCCACGCTACCGCAAGCTTGCCGAAGCCGGGCAGATAGAACTTTCCACCACGCCGCATTATCATCCGCTTGCGCCTCTTCTGATCGATTTCAATTCCGCCCGTGATAGCATGCCGGACTTGAGCTTGCCGATGGAGGAAGCATACCCTGGCGGCCGCGGCCGCGTGGGCATTCAGCTGGCTTCGGCCATCAAAAGCCATGAAAAGCGCTTTGGCATCACGCCTGCGGGAGTCTGGCCGGCGGAAGGGGCGGTATCCGGACAGTTGCTGGATATCATAGCGGAGCACAACGGTGGTTGGTGCGCCAGTGGGGAAGGTGTGCTCGCCAATAGCCTGCATCATTCCTATCCGGAAGGCCACCCGGAACGGAGCCGCTACCTCTACCGTCCTTATCGGGTGGAGGGAAGAGCAGAAAACGTTCTCTGTTTTTTCCGCGACGAGAAGCTATCGGACATGATTGGCTTCGAGTATGCAAAATGGTTTGGGCGGGATGCCGCCGAGCATCTGGTGCATTCCCTGGAAGACATCGGGCGAAGCATTCCACCCGGAGAGAATTCCATTGTCAGCGTCATCCTCGATGGGGAAAATGCGTGGGAATATTATCCGTACAACGGATATTATTTTCTTAATGATCTCTACGGAATCCTTGAAAATCATGGCGCGATCCGGACCACCACCTATCACGGCTATATTGCTTCGATGAAGCAGGGCGACGCCGCGACCCTGCCGGTTCTGGCTGCGGGTAGCTGGGTCTATGGGACATTTTCCACCTGGATCGGCGACCGCGACAAGAATCGCGCGTGGGATCTGCTGTGCGCGGCGAAGCGCAGTTATGATCTCGTCATCCAGAGCGGACGACTGACCGAGGAGGAGAGAACGAAGGCGGAACGCCAACTGGCTTCCTGTGAAAGCTCCGACTGGTTCTGGTGGCTCGGCGATTATAATTCACCCCACGTCGTGGCGAGTTTCGACAAGCTGTTTCGCGACAATCTGGCCAACCTTTATACTTTGCTGAAGTTGCCGGTGCCGGTAACCTTGCTGGAGCCTATCAGCCACAGCCACGGGGGTGCGGCGCCGGAAGCGGGTGGCACAATGCGGCGCGCATCCTGAGACCCGCATGAGAGATGCCCGGCGCGCTTTCATTCAGCGCCGTTCGTGATGCAGCAGCCGATCTTTTCGCCCGGAACATGCGAAAGCGGATCTTCTCGCGCGAGGCGTGGATGGATGTGCCGCGTCTCGCTTCAGCGAGGATTTGTTCAGTGATTTCCTCGTTGCGGGAAGGCGAAAGTGCCGGTTGCCGTGAAATGCAAGTCTGGCCTTGATTCCAGCAAAATATTCCAGCCAGCAGCACCGTTTATGGCGCGAGCCGATGCGTTTCATCCCATGACCAGCCATGCCCGCGTTCCCGTGACGGCGGGCGATGGTGGCGAATTGCGTTTCGATATCCCTTGCCCGCAAGATTTCGCAGGCCCGGGTAGATGCTTTCCCTCGGCATTGCTCTGGAGGTAACTCGATGGCTTCCCCGGTCAGTCTGCTCTTCGGTGTTCATGCTCACCAACCGGTCGGCAATTTTCCTGAAGTATTGGCGGATGCACACACCCGCTGTTACCGGCCGTTTCTGCAAGTGCTTCATCGCTACCCCGATTTTTGCTTTGCAATGCATATTTCCGGTTGGCTGTTGGACTATCTGATCGAGCATTACCCCGCGGATATGGACTTGCTGCACAAAATGGTATTACGCGGGCAGGTTGAACTGTTTGGCGCGGGCGACACCGAGCCAGTGCTCGCGGCAATTCCCAATCGCGATCGCATAGGGCAAATTCAGACTTTTTCGGACAAACTGGAGCTGAAGCTGGAGCAGCGTCCCCGCGGCGCCTGGCTGACGGAGCGGGTCTGGGAGACATCGGTGGTCCCGGCATTGGTGGATTGCGATATTCGCTACGTGATCGTGGACGACTATCATTTTCTTTGTGCTGGCAAGAGCACCGTGGAACTGCAAGGCTACTTCACTACCGAGGAGGATGGGCGCAAGCTCGACTTATTTCCGATTTCGGAGACGTTGCGTTATAGATTGCCATTTTCTCCGGCTCATGAAGTAGTGGCCTATATCGAGGCCCTGGCAGAAAACAGCCATGATCACGCCGGCAGCGCTGCGATATATTTTGACGATATCGAAAAATTTGGCATTTGGCCCGAAACGTATCAGTGGGTATACGAAAAAGCCTGGCTAGACGACTTTATCCAGCGAGTATTGTCGTCGCCGCGAATCCGCACGCAGCATTATCGTGATTACCATGCCGCCACGAAAACACGCGGGATCGTTTATTTGCCCGCGACTTCGTATATCGAGATGAACGAATGGACATTGCCTGCGAGTGCCGCCAACGCCTATGCGGACCTGGTGCATCAGGCCAGGGTCTCGGGGTGGTATGAGAGCCGCAAGGCGTTTTTGCGTGGCGGAATCTGGAAGAATTTTTTCTCGCGCTATCCGGAATCCAACTGGATGCACAAACGAATGCTGGGCTTGTCGGCGCGCCTGGGGATGCTGCCCGAGCCGCAACGCACCGCTGCAATGACACAAAAACTTTATGAGTCACAAGCCAATGATGCGTATTGGCACGGTTTGTTCGGAGGTTTGTATTTGCCGCATCTGCGGCGAGGGGTATACAAGGCCATGGTGGAGCTGGAAGGCATGCTGGATGTTCGCGTTCCGCGTCCCTCGCATTTCCTGGAGGATACCGACCTCGATGGGATGGAGGAACTGTATCTTCAGAACGGGGTGATCCAGGCCATTTTGAAGCTGGATGGAACCGGAAGTGTCTGTGAACTCGATTCTTATCTGCTGAATCACAATTTCGGCGACACCTTGCGGCGCCAGGCCGAACACTATTACCGGAAAATTCAGCAGGGCGAATACGGCTCTGGCGGCGCGGGCTCGGGCGGTATCGCATCAGCCCATGACAGAGCGGGCCTGAAGCATGAAATCAGTGCCAGCGATATGGAAGTCGACGATCATCCCCGTGGAATGTTTATCGATTGCTTCAAAGGCCAGTTCGTCAATTATCAATTGCGGGACACCGACCAGGGCGCGCATTTCGCGGCGGGTGTGCTGGCGCTTCACGTGGACAAAAGAATCCGTCTTTCAGACGCACGCTTGACGGTTTCGTACGTTTTCGCGGGCGAAAAAGAGGGCATGTTCGGGACGGAAATCAATGTTGCCATGCCGAGCTCCGATGGCTGGGGCGGACGCTACATTTATCAGGGCGAGATTCCTGGCGGGTTTGGCCATCACCTCGAACTGCCAGGTTTGACCGATATCATTCTGGATGACGATGCGCTGCCTGGCGGGATCGCGTTAAAGACTTCTGCTCCAGTTGGGTTGCGCGCCCAGCCGTACCATTCCGTGTCCCAATCGGAAGGAGGATTCGAAAAGATCATGCAGGGGGTGGCCATCACCCTGGAATGGCCGGTGGCCACGGGGGAACTGGTGATCAGCATGGAGATCAGGCCGGGAACCAGGCACGGCAATGACGATCCGGATGCGGGAAACCCAGACGGCACGGGGTATTGAACCTAAATCCGGCAGTTGACCGCTCTTTTCTTAGTTTAGAGCCATGATCCACAAAGACTTTCCGCGGTACTCGACGTTCACTGTTATGTTGAGTTCGCTACAAGGCGGATTGCGCGATTTTTGCGGCACATGGCAGCGTTGCAACTCCTTGCAATGGAATGGCCATTGCGCGTCGTTGCGCCTTGCCCTGCACTTCAAAAACCGCACACTCCACCCTGTCCAACCGCCGGATTTAGGTTGAAGCATCGCAGCGGGGATCCGTCTAACGGACGGGATTGCGCGAATCCCCGCCCTCACAGTAAACGTAGCGAGACTTGGGCGTCCGTTCGTTTTTTTGCGGGGTTTAGGTATCCATGACCGCTGCAATCTTCCACCGCTGCGGTTTAGCCGCGGCTGTTTTTTTGCCCGAGGATGGTGCGGAGCAGGGTGAGGAGCAGGCTGCACAGTTGTGGCGATACGTACAAGATTTCTGGTAAAATCGCGAATTCTCAAAGAGACAAGCAAGGACCCGAAATGAGTTACGTGGTAACTGAAAGCTGTATCAAATGCAAATACACTGATTGCGTAGACGTTTGCCCAGTGGACTGCTTTCGCGAGGGGCCTAATTTTCTGGTGATCGATCCGGATGAGTGCATCGATTGCACCTTATGCGTGGCGGAGTGCCCGGTGGAAGCAATTTTTGCCGAGGATGACGTGCCAGTTCATCAGCAGCATTTCACAGCGCTTAACGCTGAGCTATCCAAAGTCTGGAAGCCCATCATCGAGAAGAAAGATGCCTTGGCCGATGCCGACGAATGGGCGAATGTAACTGAGAAACTGGACAAGCTCGAACGCTGATCCGCAGCGGTTTGCAACCGCATGTCCTCTATTTCGAATTTCCCCGGTATTCATTTCAACGATCTTTTCCCCGATCTCGCCGCTGGCCCCACGACCAGCGTCACTGTAGTCACTCCTAACCGAAGGCTCGCGGCGGAGCTCAAGCGCAATTTCAACCAGACCCAGGCCTCTGGCGGCGCTGCTGCCTGGGAAGCCGCGGATATCCTGCCGATTTCCGCATTCATCGAGCGTCTTTACCAGGAAGCGCTTTATTCCGGGCAAGTGCCGGAACTGCCCATGCTTCTTACCCCTGCGCAGGAGAATGTCTTATGGGAAGACATCATCCATCATTCCGCAGCGGGCGCGGCCTTGTTTTCCATTCCCGAAACCGCACAGCTCGTTCGCGAAGCATGGATACTGGCACACGCTTGGCAGCTTGTTCCGCAACTCCGGAGTTTTCCGCTGAACGAAGATGGAAGGGCATTCCTGGATTGGGCGGGCCTTTTCGAAAAGACCACGCAGCGTATGCGGCGGACAGATCGCGGGCGCTTATCCGATCTGGCGTCGGAGCTATGCTTGCAGCCCGAAACCAGGAAGCCGAAGCGCCTGGTCTATTATGGCTTTGATATCCTTACGCCCCAGCAGGCATCATTTCTGCGCACGCTCCAGGAATCGGGTTGCGAAGTCATGGCAGCCGAGCCTCTGCAGCGCGGGCCGCAAAGCGTCAATGTGAGCCGCGTGACCTGCGCGGACCATGAAGACGAAATACGCCTTGCAGCTGCCTGGGCGCGGGCGCGCATCGAGGCGAACGGCTCCGCCCGAATAGGTATCGTCGTTCCGGAGCTTTCCAGCCGTCTCGATGTTGTCAAGCGTGTATTTGGCTCCCTGATGCAGCCGGATGTGCAGCAATCGCTGCCGGGGGCAGCCAGAGCCGTTTCGCCTTTCAACATCTCGCTTGGCGTGCCTCTCACCTCCTTCCCCATCGTACGCGCTGCTTTCCTCGTGCTCGAACTGGGTGCGATGGAAGTGTCATTCGAACAGGCGAGCATCCTGTTGCGTTCCCCCTTCATCAGGGGCGGCGAGACGGAAATGACGGACCGTGCGCGGCTCGACGCGCGCTTGCGCAAGCATGGCGACCCTGCCATCACCGTGGAACAACTGCTCGCTTCCATAGAGCGGGAGCGCGAAGGGGGCGATATCGTCTGTCCGCTGCTGCTGCAGTCATTATCGGCTCTTGTCCAATTCAAAAGGGCATGGTCGGCTGGCCGGCATCCTCCGTCTGCATTAGCCAGTGCAATGACAGATGTGCTTCGTGCAGCCGGTTTTCCCGGTGAACGGCAACTGGATTCCACCGAGTTTCAGGCACTGAAAAAATGGCAGGAGATCATTGCGGATTTTTCGGTTCTTGATGCCGTGTGGCCGCGAACGGGATATCACGCAGCGCTATCGCGCCTGCACCGGATGGCGGCCGAAACCTTGTTTCAGCCGGAAACCCCCGAAGTCCCAATTCAGATCCTGGGAGTGCTGGAAGCCGCGGGGATGAGTTTCGATCACCTGTGGGTGATGGGATTGTCGGACCAGGCATGGCCGGCACAATCGCGTTCCAATCCGTTTTTACCGATCGAGCTGCAGCGCTCCTCGAACTTGCCACAGGGCTCCCCCGCCGCCTCGCTTGAGTTAGCACGCCGGCTCACCCATGGCTGGCTTTGCGCCGCAGATGAAATTATTCTCAGCCATCCCGAGCGCGGCAATACACAGGAATCCGCGACGCTTGCTCCCAGTCCCCTGATCGCCGGCATTGCTGTCCGCGGCCCTGTATTGCCCGCTTACGCCAGCCACCGGGACCTGATCCATGATGCCCGTCAACTGGAACGCGTGGAAGACGACAAGGCTCCGGCGCTCGGCCGGCTCGCCGCCAGCGGAATCCACGGCGGCGCTGCGGTAATAAAAGACCATGCGGCCTGTCCATTCCGGGCTCTTGCCATCCACCGGTTCCACGCGGAAGGCATCGAAACGCCAGGCACCGGCCTCTCGGCAGCGGAACGCGGGATATTGGCTCACCATGTACTCGCCCAGGTGTGGAGCTGCCTGAAGACCAGACGCGCGCTCGACACGATCAATGAGCAGGATCTCGAAGTGGTGCTTGCCGATGCTGCGGAAAGTGCAGTCGCCCGCCTGCGCAAATACCGGCCAGTCACTCTTTCGGGGCGCTTCGCGGAAATCGAGCAGCGACGGCTGACCAGACTGGCGCGAGCGTGGCTCGACGAGGACAGGAAACGCGGCGATTTTCGCGTTGCGGCAGTGGAAGGCAAGCGGAACATCGAAATTGCCGGGTTGGTATTGACGACGCGGCTGGATCGGGTGGACGAGGTGGGCGATGGCCGCCGCATCATTATCGATTATAAAACCGGCGCACCATCCGCGGGCGCCATGCTCGGCGAACGCCCGGATGAACCGCAACTGCCCTTGTATCTCCTGGGTGCCGAGCCGGACGCCGCCGCGGTTGCGTTTGCACAGATCAAGGCAGGCACGGCGCGATTCCTGGGGTTTGCGCGCGACAACGACTTGCTGCCAGGGGTGCCGGCATTTTCAGAACCCAATTTCGCTCGCCAGCATGGACCATGGGAACAGCTCGTAGCCACCTGGAAGGCCGATCTTGCTCGTATCGCGACTGGATTTGCGAATGGTGACGCGCGGGTGGATCCGAAGAAAAACCGGCAGACTTGCGGCAACTGTGGCTTACGGTCTTTCTGCCGCATCGATGAGCGCTATGAGTATATGGAGGCCTTTCTTATCGAAGGTGGAGAAGGCGGAGAATGAGCAGGGTTTCGTTTATTCCACCGGATATCGCAGCGACCGTTATACCGGATCCATCCGATATGCCGGAACGTCGTCGTGCGCTCGATACCAGGCATTCCTTCATTGTTCAGGCGCCCGCCGGTTCGGGCAAGACCGGCCTTCTGATTCAGCGTTACCTCACTTTGCTCGCCTGCGTCGATGAACCGGAAGAGATCGTTGCCATCACGTTTACGCGGAAGGCGGCCGCGGAAATGCGCGAGCGGATCACGAGGGCGCTTGTCCAGGCACATGGATCGTGCGGCGACCCGACCCCGGAAACCGAACATGAAAAACTTACCCGCGAACTCGCTGACGCCGCCTTGAGAAGAGATACCCAGGCCGGCTGGAATGTCCTGGAGAATCCTGCACGGCTTCGAATCCAGACATTCGATTCATTGTGCGCATCGCTGACGAGGCAGATGCCGTTATTATCGAATCTGGGTCCTTCGCCTCAGAGTGTCGAGGATGCTTCGGATTTGTACCTCGAAGCGGCCTCTGCCACCATCCGCATGGTCGAGACCAGCCACGACGTGGGAAAGGACATCGAGCGTCTGCTCGAGCATCTCGACAACGATGCCGCCCGTCTCGAAAAATTGCTTGCAAGCATGCTGGCGCGACGCGACCACTGGCTGCGCCATATTCATAGCAGAGGCCGCGATGAGCTGGAAGGGGCATTGAAGCGCACGCGGCGCGCGGTTGTGGGACAAGTGCGTGGCCTATGCGAACTTTTCCCCCAGGGCATGCGGGCTGAACTGATCGATGTGATGCGCTATGCCGTGAGCAATTTGGCTAAGGGCGACTCCCATTCCGGGGACGTGGATCATTTCCAGTTACTTCAGTCGCTCCGGTCACTCCAGTCACATGGGGTAAAAATCCTGCCTGGGGACGGGGAACAGGATATCGCGTACTGGCGGGCGATCGTCGAACTGCTTCTGCGGAAAGACGGCGAATGGCGAAAACAGTACGCGGCACGGGAAGGATTCCCCCCGGGCAGCGGCAAGGTGGAAAAAGCGGTGGGGAAATCCTGGAAAGACAGAGTTTGCGCGCTGGTTTCTGGAATTGGCGCACAAGATGGTGCGGGCACGCTTCGGCACGCGCTACAGGAAATCCGCCACATGCCGCCTGCGACGTATACGGAGACCCAATGGGAAGTGCTCGGCTCCATCATGCGGTTACTCCCGCATGCTGTCGCCCAGCTCAAGCTCGTGTTTCAATCGAGCGGCAGAGTGGATTTTATCGAAGTCGCGCAAGGTGCCCTGCGCGCTCTCGGGGAACCGGAATCGCCCACGGACCTGGCGCTCGCGCTCGACTATCGTCTTCGTCATTTATTGATCGACGAGTTCCAGGACACTTCCATCAGCCAGTTCGAATTGGTCAGTAGGCTTACATCAGGGTGGGAGCCGGAAGATGGCCGCAGCATGCTGCTGGTCGGTGATCCTATGCAGTCCATCTATCGTTTCCGCGAGGCGGAAGTAGGATTGTTCCTCCGTGCCCGCGCCACGGGGATCGGTAATGTTGCCCTGCACCCGATTTCCCTTTCAAGCAACTTCAGATCGCAGGGCGGGATCGTGAATTGGGTCAACGATACTTTCGCGCGGGTGATGCCGCAGCAGGAAGATATTTCGCTTGGTGCAGTTTCCCATAAAAAATCGATTTCAACGAGAGACTTCCTTGGCGGAACGGCCGTGAGCATCCATCCGTTCTTTAACGATGATCACGCGGGCGAGGCGGGAAAAGTGGTGGATATCGTCGCTCAGGTCCGGCGTGAGAACCCTTGCGCCACTGTTGCCATCCTGGTGCGCAACCGCGGCCATCTCGGTGAAATCCTGCCCCGGCTAAAGAAGGCCGGCATGCGCTACAGTGCTATGGAAATCGACGGATTGGGTTCCCGGCCGATAGTGCAGGATCTGATGGCCCTGGTCCGTGCCTTGACGCACCTGGCAGACCGGTCGGCCTGGCTGGCGTTGCTGCGCGCACCCTGGTGCGGGCTTACACTGGCGGATATGCATGGCCTTCTGGCGGAACGAATCGAAGTCGTGCAGGGCGACATGCCGGAACCGGGCTTTGGCGAACCGGGCGGGATGAATTTCGAGCGGGGAAATCATACCGTGTGGGAGTTGCTGAACGATGCCAACCGGTTGCGCCGGATTTCTGCCGATGGTGCCGCCCGGCTGCAACGCGTGCGAAAGGTACTGGCAATGTGTATCCGCAGTCGCTGTCGACTATCCTTGCGATCAACGGTTGAGGCGGCATGGCTTGCATTGGGGGGGGCGGCATGCTGCGAAAACGCGGCTGACCTGGAGGATGCACAGGTCTTTCTCGATCATCTCGAAATGCATGAAGATGCAGACGGTGTCGCGCGAATAGCCGAATTGGAAGAGAAACTCTCCCGGCTTTACGCTTTTCCCGATCCACAGGCGGATGATACGCTGCAGATCATGACCATCCATAAAGCCAAGGGTCTCGAGTTTGATTACGTGATCCTGCCCTGCTTGGGACGCGCTACGCGCAACGGCGACAAGAAGCTTTTCATGTGGATGGAGTACCCGCGCGAATTCGAAGCGGGGCAAACCGAAGGCAACGAGCTGCTGCTTGCGCCGATCCAAGAAACAGGCGCGGAAGATGATCGCATTTATGCCTGGCTCGAAAAACGGGATGGGGAGAAAGAGCGATTCGAGAACCAGCGCCTGCTGTACGTGGCCGCGACACGTGCCAGGGAGCGGCTGCATCTGCTGGGCAGCATTGATGTAGGTCGGGATAATCAGGGTGGTTTTGAGCTGAGGCCGCCGGACAGGAAGACATTGTTGAGCAGGATCTGGCCAGTGGTTGAGCTGGATTATAGGGAAGCGGCCATGCGATTGGAGGTTTTGAACGCGCCGGAAACCGATGGCTTGCTGATAGCCGATGGAAAAGTGGATGGTAAAAGAGGAGAATATCCTATCAACCAGTCGTTCCGCCGCCTGGTATCGGGCTGGGTGTTGCCATCCGCGCCGGCCCCTGTTCGATGGAAGACGCCGGATCATGTTATATCGGCGGGAGGAGAAATCGAATATTCCTGGGTGGGGGAGACTGCGCGCCTCATCGGCAGTATTGTTCATCGCTGGCTGCAGCGCATCGCAGAGGAAGGGGTGAAAAGCTGGAGCCCGGCGCGAATTCAAGGCTTGCGCGATACCTTGAGGTTCCAGCTTGTGGCTGTCGGCGTCAATGAAATCGATAGCGGGACCGCTGTCCAGCGCGTGGTTGCGGCGCTTGTCCAGGCAGTGACCGATCCGCGGGGACAATGGCTGCTCGGGCCGCAAAAGGATGCACGCAATGAATTGCGCATGACGACCGTCATCGATGGCAACTGGATGGATTTCGTCATCGATCGGACGTTTATGGACGAGGACGGTCAGTGCTGGGTCGTGGACTATAAGACGAGCAGCCATGAAGGCGCGGATATCGAAGGTTTCCTCGATCGCGAGCAAGCTCGCTACCGTATCCAGCTCGATCGTTATGCAGCCCTGCTGCGGAATGAGGATGGGGCGCCGGTGAAGCGAGGTTTGTATTTTCCCTTGCTGAGAGGCTGGCGGGAATGGTAGACGAGGATAAGACGTAAGGTCGAGCAGTAATTCAATAGATAGGGCCTGATGAAACCAAGAAATTATTTGCCGCCATATCGCGGCGCCAGATGGGGGCGGACTATCCGCTTTTTATTGCATGCATCGGTATTTCTTGCTGCTGGCGGTGCACCGGCTTTGGCTGTGGCGGAGCAGTTGCGCCCGGAAGTGGAAAGTTTTATTGGAGAAATGGTGGTGCGCCACGGTTTCGAGCAGGCGAGCCTGGCCCATATCTTTAGCACCGTGCAGTTTCAGCCATCCATTATCACTGTGATGTCCCGGCCGGCTACCTCAAGGCCATGGTATGAATACCGCCCCGCATTCATCAATTCGAAGCGTATTTCCGGTGGGATCGAATTCTGGAACAGGTATGGCGGGATCCTCGAGCAGGCGCGCAAGGAATTCGGTGTTCCAGAGGAGATCATCGTCGCGATTATCGGTGTCGAAACGATGTATGGCGTGCAGACTGGCAGCCATCGCGTGCTGGACGCATTGGCGACGCTCGCGTTCGACTATCCCAGGCGAGCGAGTTTTTTTCGGGACGAACTGGAGCATTACCTGCTGCTGGGACGGGAACGCTCGGCAAAACTGGCGGATCTTTTGAATATCAAGGGTTCTTATGCCGGGGCGATCGGCGTTCCCCAATTCATGCCCAGCAGCTACCGACGCTATGCGGTCGATTTTGACCATGACGGCAAGATAGATCTAACGGGTAGCATGGCCGACGCAATCGGAAGCGTGGCGAATTATCTCAAAAGTTATGGCTGGGAGGCAGAGCAGGCGATCGTGCTCCCTGCTCTCGTCAATGGTGAGAAATATCGGGCCGCGCTCTTCGCTGGCCAGAAGCCCGGATACTCGGCGGAAGAAATGAGAAAACTGGGAATCATCACACGTACAGGTTTTCCCCTGGGAAGGCATGCCACCCTGATCAAGCTTGAAAACGCCGATGGCAATGAGTATTGGCTGGGCTTCAATAACTTCTACGTCATTACGCGCTACAACCGCAGCGTGCACTACGCGATGTCGGTATTACAGTTAGCCGAGCATATACGCACTACCAGGATTTTCAGTGTTCAGCAGTAGATTTGGCGATATTCAGAAGTTCCTAAGCTACTGCTGTTCTACTACTGTTCGTCCGATTGACTGAATGCGACGACATGATCGGCTTCGAGCCTGATGCCGATCTGCTCTCCTATGGCATGGTTGTGATGGCTGGGCACCAGCGACAGTGCCGTACTTCCGCCGGGCAGGCGCAAGGTATACAGGATATCCGCGCCACGAAAGGCCTTGTGGAGCACCGTTGCCCGAATGGGACTGTCGTCGTCATGGACGATGTCGTCGGGACGCACCAGCACGGCTACCGAATGGCCGGGGCTGCACACGCGGCAACTGTGCCCACACTGGTGCGGAACCTCTCCCGTTAGAGTGCCAAGCTCGATTTCCACATGATGCGAGTCGAGTACCGTGCCGGAAAGAAATACACCCCTGCCGATAAAGTTGGCTACGAAGCGATTGGCCGGCCTATGGTAAAGATTATAAGCGATGTCGTACTGCTGAATTTCGCCGTGATGCATCACCCCGATCTCGTCGGCAATGGCGAACGCCTCATCCTGGTCGTGTGTCACCAGGATAGCGGTAGCATTCTGACTCTTGAGGATATCGCGAATTTCCAGGCTTAAGCGTTCACGCAAGCTCACATCCAGATTGGAAAAAGGCTCGTCCAGCAGCAACAGATCGGGACGAGGAGCCAGCGCACGGGCGAGCGCTACACGCTGCTGCTGCCCGCCGGAGAGTTCATGGGGAAATCTGGCTGAGGAGTCCGCCAGCCCTACGATTCGCAGCAATTCGGCAACACGAGCCGCCTTCTCGGCTTTTTGCATCCTGTGCAGGCCAAAACCGATATTGGCGGCAACCGTGAGATGAGGAAACAACGCATAATCCTGAAACACCATCCCGATATGACGCTGTTCCGGGGGCATGGAGAATCGTGGGCTGCTTACCTCCTTTCCGTTGAGCAGGATTTCCCCTGCCGAAATGGATTCGAACCCGGCAATACAGCGCAGCACCGTGGTTTTGCCGCAGCCGCTCGGCCCCAGCAGGCAGCCGATATTACCCTTGGCCAGGGTCAGCGATAAATCTTTTACTACCGGCTGTTTTCCATAGGCATGCCGAATATTTTTGAGCTCAAGCAGAGCATTCATCCTAAATCCGGCAGTTGGACGGGGTGGAGTGTGCGGTTTTTAGGGTGCAGGGCAAGGTGCTGCGACGCGCAATGGCCATTCCATTGCAAGGAGTTGCAACGCAGCCATGTGCTGCAAAAATTGCACAATCTGCCCCGTAGCGAACTCACCACGCGGGTGAACCTTGGGTACCGTGAAAAGTCTTTGTGGATCATAGCTCTAAGCTCGAAATGAGCGGTCAACCGCCGGATTTAGGTTCATAGACTGTAGGCTTCACCGATTCATCTTTCAGTTTGCCGGACGAACAATACTATCGGAACCAGGCCAGCCAGCACGAGCGCCACGGCGGGGAGCGCAGCCTGCTCCCAGACGCCCTCCGACGTCATTTCGAAGATGCGTACCGCCAGCGTATCCCAGCCGAACGGGCGGGTCATCAATGTAATAGGCATCTCTTTCATTACATCGACGAACACCAGCGCGGCTGCAGTGTAGATTCCTCCCTTCAGGATGGGCAAGTGTATGCGTCTGAGCATGGCCCAACCATTCAGCCCAAGGCTGGTAGCAGCCTCATCGATGCTTCTGGTTATGCGCTGCATGGCGCTCTCGATTGGGCTGTGGCTCACCGCCAGGAAGCGCGTCATATACGCAATCAGCATAGTGAAGAGGGTGCCTTGTATTATTAGCCCTGTTTCAATATTGAACAACCGCAAAGTTATTGCGCTCGCCCAGTTATCGAGCCAGGCGATCGGAATAAATATGCCTACCGCCAGCACCGCGCCGGGCAATGCGTAACCGATCGTGGAGATGCGCACCGCCGTGCGAGTAAGCGGATCGGGGTAGCGGCGCGCGGCATAGACCACAAGCAGGGTCACTGAACAGGTGAGCAGCGCGGCAAAGGAGGAAAGCAGGAGGGAATGCCAGAGAAATTCGAGATAACGCTGGTTGAAATCCTGAGCGAAGACGCTTGCCGCCCAAATGACTAATTGCGTTACCGGCAGCACGAAAGCAAAAAAAAGGACGGCCGAGGCAAAGCAGCCAACCAGCCATACGTGCCAGCCCGTGAGCGGAACGCGAGCAGCCCGCGCACTTTGCCGGTTTTCCGCGTAGCGCATGCGAGAGCGGAATTGCTGTTCCAGAACCATGGCCGCAAACACGATCATGATCAGCAATGACGCAAGCTGGGAAGCCGCAGGCAATGAAAACAGGGCGTACCAGGCCTTATAGATGGCGGTGGTGAAGGTATCGTAGTTGAAAACGGATACCGTTCCGAAATCGGCAAGTGTTTCCATCACCACCAGCATGACACCCCCCACGATCCATGGGCGTCCCATCGGCAGCGCCAGCTTGAAAAACCCCTGGGTGCGATTGAAGCCCAGGGATTGGGCTGCTTCCAGCGTTCGCCTCCCTTGAGTGAGAAAGGCATTGCGGGCAAGCAGGTATACATAGGGGTAAAAAGACAGGATCATGACGATGATGACGCTAGCCCTGCCACGTATATCGGGAAACCAGGATAGGTCGGAATCCAGCCATTCGCGCAATCCTGTTTGTACCGGGCCGGTATAGTCAAAGAGACCGAGCGCGACGAATGCGGTGACGTACGCGGGAATGGCGAGCGGCAACAGCAGCGCCCAGGAAAAGAATTTCCTCCCGGGAAATTCGCATACCGCAGTAAACCAGGCCAGGCTTACCCCGATCACTGCCGTGCCCGAGGCCACGCCGAGAATCAGCCAGAATGTATTCACCAGCAGGCCGGGCAATGTTGTTTCGACCAGGTGTTGCCAGATCTCGCCGGAAGGCGTAAATAGAGAAGAGATGACGGTGCCGACGGGGACAAGAACCAGGGCGGCTACCAGGAACGGGACGAAGCGCCAGCCGGGAAATGTGCGGTGTCTGGAGGGCGATTGCTCAAGAAGCGTGTTCTGCGCGGCTGTATCGCCAGCCGCCCCATTGAACGTCTCGCCTTTCACCCTTCGAGAACCTTATTTATATCCGGCGCGATCCATCAGCTTTACCGCTTCCGCCTGCAATTCACCGGCTTTCTTGACATTGATGGGATTCTGCTTGAAGCTGCCCCATGCTGCAACCACGGGGTCGACTGGTACCCCGGGATTGGCGGGATATTCCAGGTTGACATCAGCGAACAGGTTCTGGGCTTTTTCGGACGAAAGAAATTCCAGCAGCTTGAGGGCGCCAGGTGCATTATGAGCATAGCGTGTTATGCCCGCGCCCGAGATGTTTACATGAACACCGCTTCCAGCCTGATTAGGCCAAAAAATAGCCAAAGGCAACGAAGGCTTTTTTTGCATCAACCGGCCATAATAGTAAGTATTGGCGATGGTAACGTCGCACTTTCCCGCAGCCACGAATTCCATTGCCCTGGTTTCGTCCGACAGCGGATCCGTCGCAAGGTTGGCTACCCATCCTTTTATTATTTGCTCGGTCTTGGCCTCACCCAGCTCCGCGATCATCATTGCCACCAGTGACTGGTTGTATACTTTCTTGGAAGTGCGCAGGCATAGCCTGCCTTTCCATTTCGGATCCGCCAATGCTTCATAGGTGGAAAGATCGCCCGGTTTGACTCGCCGCGTATTATAAATAATGGTACGGGCACGTACCGACAAGCCAAACCATTGATTCTCTGGATCACGCAAATAGGCGGGAATATTGGACTCGAGTATTTTTGATTCCACCGGTCTCAACAGCCCTTCTCGCGCGGCTTCCCACAGATTACCTGCATCCACGGTGATCAGCATGTCCGCCGGCGTATTTTTGCCTTCGGCTTTGAGGCGCGCCAGCAACGGGCCTTCCTTGTCAGTGACAAATTTGACGCCTATGCCGCTTTCTTTCGTGAAAGCATCAAACATAGGTTTGATGAGTTGCTCGATCCGGGCCGAGTAAACGACTACCCCCTCGGCATGGGACGTACCGGTGGCAAGCACGGTGATCGTGCAGAGCATTGAGATAAGATAATGCTTGAAACAGAGTCTCGCCATTTTTTTCTACCTTCGGCACTTGCGGCCATATGCCTTCTGATGAATCGAAGGCTGTATTATAAATGATAATAATTATCAGTGAAGTGTTAATATATCATGGAAAAACCACCACCTGATTCTTCTCGCCGGCGTTTGCAGGAGCTTCTTGGGATTCCGGAGAGACAAAGGACTGAAACCGACTGGGATGAGATCAATGAGCTTGAGATCGCCCTTACACCTGCAAACCGGACTGCTGTGCCGGAGCGAAGCGTGTACCGCAAGTCCGCTGCCGCGACGGCGGACCAGTTTAAAACCCGCGAAACGGGACAAGGCAGGCGATTCCTGAAGAAGCCGCGCAAGAGACTCCCCAAGGGTGGGGCATCGTAGCCTGTGCTGGCTTGCCGTGGCAATCCAGTCCAATCCGCGGGAGCGATCGAAGGAACCGCAACCCTGCAGATAAATACATTGTCTCATTGTCTTGCTGTTATTCTTTTACGTCACTATCACTATCAGGAACAATCGTCGGATTGACGAAACAAGGGAGAATTCATGTTGCTTACGACAACGCCGAGCGTGGAAGGAAAACGGATCACCAGGTATTGCGGCGTCATAGCTGGCGAGGCTATTCTGGGAGCCAACCTGTTCAAGGATATGTTCGCCGGAATACGGGATCTGGTGGGCGGACGTTCTGGAACCTACGAGAAAGAGCTTCAACGGGCGCGGAAGATTGCGCTTGAGGAACTGGAGGAGCAGGCTCGCGATATGGGCGCCAATGCCGTGATTGGCATCGATATCGACTATGAAATAATGGGTAAGGAAAACGGTATGCTGATGGTTTCTGCCAGCGGGACGGCGGTAATTATCGAGTAGGTCGTCCCCGGTCGATCGGGGCAAAACCGACCTGTATTGCAGTATCCTTTCCATCGGGGCGGCGAGCAACGTTCGTGCGGATGCATCTGGCCGGGGAAGGGGGAGAGGGAGAGTGCGCCGCCTTTCCCCAGGCTACCAGGGTACGATCCGGCCATCGTACGCGAGAAATTTTCCCGAATCGGCCGGAGTGAGTCCATTTATGACTTTCCGCATCCCTGCCACGCTTTCGGTCGGGGTGATCAGCGCCTTGGGTCCGCCCATGTCGGTTTTTACCCATCCAGGATGAAATATTACCGATGTGATACCCGCCGGCTGCAGGTCGATAGCGAGCGTTTTCGCGACCATGTTTACCGCCGCCTTGCTTGACCGGTAGACGATGCTGCCACCGCTGGTATTGTCGGCCAGACTGCCCATCATGCTGCTGATTGTCACCAGGGTTTTCTTTTTGCTTTTCGCTATTTGTGCTGCAAAAACTTGCGCCATCTTGAGGGGCGCCAGGGTATTGATACGGAAAGCCTGCATCCAGGCTTCATAATCGCTGTCCTGAAAGACAGCAGGAGACTTCGTATAAATACCTGCATTATTTATGAGCAAATCGATGGATTCGCCATGGAGTGACTGCGCCAATTGGTCAATTTGGGCGTGATTGCCTACGTCGAGCGCATGCACTCTGACCCGGCCGGGATGAGCGGCCGCCAGTTCGTTGAGCATGTCGGAGTGTGCGGGAAAACGGCTGCATGCAATGACCTGCCAGCCATCGGCGGCATACTGCTTACAGAATTCCAGGCCAACTCCACGGTTTGAGCCCGTGATCAATACGGTTTGCATTTGTCCTCCTGGCGAGTGCGATCGCTATCTGGATTCCGAATCCTGGATATTTATCCGAAGCGGACGCCAGGGGAGTGCGCGGGAGAGCAGAGGATGGCTGGATGTGTGCTGACCGGCTGGCATCGCGTCGGGAATATCGCCAAAAATCGCATCTTCTCGCATTATGCCTGAAAAGTAAATTTAGTCGCGGTCAGAGAGACGAGGAAGGAGAAGAGCATGATCCAGCAAATAGCCTTGGTTACCGGGGCGTCAAGCGGCATAGGAAGAGCCACGGCTGAGCTTCTTGCGCGGAATGGCTATTACGTATTTGCTATTGCACGGCGCCTGCATCGGCTGGAAGAGATACGCAGCGACCAGATCGAGCCGATTCAGCTGGATGTGACTGATGGGGAGGCGATCCGGATGGCAGTGGACCATGTCATATCCACAAAGGGGAAAATCGACATACTCGTGAATAACGCCGGCTTTGGCCAACTGGGAACAATAGAGTGCGTGCCCATGGAAGCGGCGCACCGTCAATTCGAAGTAAACGTTTTCGGCTATGCGCGCTTCATGCAAGCCGTATTGCCGCATATGCGGGCAAGAAAATCGGGATGCATCGTGAACATGACTTCTGCCATGGGAAAAATGACAACTCCCGGTTTTGGCTGGTACTCTGCTTCCAAGCATGCGATCGAGGCGCTGACCGATGCAGTGCGCGGAGAAGTGATGAACCAGGGCATCGATGTGGTGCTGATTGCGCCAGGCCTGATCAGGACGGAGTTTGTTCCCAGGCAACTGCAGCTGCTCGATGCTATTGCGCATCCCACGGTTTATCATGAAATTCTCAATGGACTGCGCCACCTTCTGGCCAATGAACCCCAATCCCCTGGTCCTGCCATTATTGCGCAGGCGGTATTGCAAGCCGTGACGAGCTCGAACCCGCCAGTACGGCGGGCACTGCCGCTCGATTCCAAAATGGCGGTGGCGGCGCGGTGGCTTTTTGGCGCTCGCCTTTTTGCTTGGGCGGTCAGGCAGCAGATGAAACTTAAATTTTAAAGACCCGGGATCGAGGGAAAAGGTGCGTAAATACGGCGAGTCTTGTCATTGGCCCTTGTTCGTCTCCCTGGTTGCTGAAAAGAGATCCCAGGCAGCGATAAAAAGCGCTGCAATCACGGGACCGATAACGAAACCATTGAGACCGAAAAGAACCATCCCTCCCAGCGTCGAGATGAGCACAACATAGTCGGGCAACTGGGTATCCTTGCCGACAAGCAAGGGCCGCAAGAGGTTGTCGACCAATCCGATTACGAGCACGCCGAAGGCTGTCAGGGTCAGGCCCTGCCAGATCGCTCCCGTGAACAGGAAGTAAATAGCTACCGGAGCCCAGATGAGGCTCGCCCCCACTGCGGGGAGCAGGGAAAGAAAAGCCATCACGCATCCCCATAGCAGCGCTCCCTGTATGCCCAGAAACGAAAAGATCAATCCTCCCAGCGCGCCCTGCGTCGCAGCCACGGCGACATTGCCTTTAACCGTTGCGCGCACCACAGTGGTGAATTTGCTGAGCAGAAGCCGTTTGTGTTCCAAGCTGAGCGGAATTGCATGTTTGATGCGGACGGACAAAACGGCTCCATCCCGCAGCAGGAAAAATAACAGATAGAGCATGATGCCGAAACTAACAATGAACTCAAATGTGTTCTGCCCGATACTGAGCGCCTGGGTTGCAATCAGTTGGCTTCCCTGCAAGGCGCCGTTTGACAGCATGTCCTTTAACTCGGATGTATTCTTTAACCCGACATTTTCCAGGAAGCTGCTCATCCAGGGCGGCAAGGCCGTCACGATCTGTTGGAAATAGGCACCGAAGTTCAGTTCTCCTGAGCGGATGCGTTGATAAACCATCAACCCTTCCTGCAGTAGCGCTGCCGCCATGAAGGTAAACGGGAGTATGACGATGATCAGGCAGAGCAGCAGGGTGGTGAGCGCTGCAAGATTTTTACGCTGGTTCATCATCGCCAGCAGACGGCGATAAAAAGGGGTGAATATGATGGCGAGAACAGAGCCCCAGAATACGGCGCCATAAAATGGCAGCAATATCCAGATAAATGCCAGGGAGACAACCACTAGCAGCAGCACGAAAGCTTTTTGCTGAAACTCCGAAGAATTCATGTGAGTCCGGACATGTAAGGGAAGAATCCTGTTGAATCTGAATCCGGCAGTTGACCGCTCTTTTTTAGTTTGGAACCATGATCCACAAAGACTTTCCGTGGTACTCGACGTTCACTTGATATGGCGAGTTCGCTACAGGGCGGATTGCGCGATTTTTGCGGCACATGGCTGCGTTGTAACTCCCTGGAATGGTCATTGTGGCCATCGTGCCCACTGCGCGTTGCTGCGCCTTGCCCCGCACTCTAAAAACCGCACACTCCACCTTTGTCCAACCGCCGGATTCAGGTTGAAAGGCTATCCTACCTTAATTGGGGCTCAAGTGAGTAGTGCATGAGGAAAAGAGAACAGTCGGATACGGCAGCAAACCTGGGAAAATTTGGCATCCCGAACCAGAGCGAGCGTCATCTCGCCCGTGCCGCTGTCAGATAATTTCTTTCCCTGGGAAGAGCACGAACGATTGATGCAGCATTTACAGTCCGTTCAATCCAGCCTGTGCAATTTGTGCGTCCTGGTGAGATCTTACGCCGCTCACTCCTACCGCGCCAACAAATTGGTCATCTACGATGACCGGTAATCCTCCTTCTATGGGGAGGGTTCCGGGCAAGCCGAGATAGCGTAGCTGGCCGGCTGCCACATGCTCTTCCCATACTTTGGTGGGGCGGCGAAATGCAATAGCGGCGCGGGCTTTTTGTATCGCTACCTCGATGCTGCCGTGCTGGGTGTTATCGAGGCGGGATAGATGAAGAAGATGGCCACCCTCATCCACGATTGCAATCACGACTGGCCAGCCATTGCGATCGGCCTCCGCTTCGGAAGCAGCCGCGATCTTCTTTGCATCGTCCAGGGTGAGCGTGATGCGGGTGTTCATAGGGATATAGGAGGTATCAATGGCTCGTCATAAAAAAAGCACGCCAGATATTTCCTGGCGTGCCTGGCCGGCTACCGGCTAGATCAGTGGAACAATCAACAAGGCCACGATGTTCATGATCTTGATCAAGGGGTTGATGGCTGGACCTGCGGTATCCTTGTAAGGATCGCCCACCGTGTCGCCAGTTACCGCCGCCTTGTGCGCTTCCGAGCCTTTGCCGCCAAAGTGGCCGTCTTCGATGTATTTCTTGGCGTTATCCCACGCGCCACCGCCGGCAGTCATCGAAATGGCAACAAAGATGCCGGTGATGATGGCGCCGATCAGCACCCCGCCCAAGGCTACCGGACCCAGCATGAGACCCACCAGGAGCGGGACCGCTACCGGCAGGAGCGAAGGAAGTATCATTTCCTTGATTGCGGCTTTGGTTACCATATCCACTGCTCTGGAATAATCCGGTTTGGCGGTGCCTTCCATAATGCCCGGAATCTCCTTGAACTGACGGCGCACTTCCACTACCACCGATCCCGCTGCCCGGCCGACCGCTTCCATGGCCATGGCGCCGAACAGGTAGGGAACCATCCCACCTAAAAACAACCCGATGATCACCATATGATCGGACAAATCGAAATTGACGGACTTGCCGCCGGTTGTGAGCGCATGAGTGTAATCGGCAAACAGCACCAGCGCGGCCAGGCCTGCCGAGCCGATGGCATAGCCCTTGGTCACTGCCTTGGTGGTATTGCCTACCGCGTCCAGCGGATCGGTAATGTCGCGTACTTCGGAAGGCAGGCCCGCCATCTCGGCAATACCGCCCGCATTATCGGTAATCGGGCCATAGGCATCCAGCGCCACGATGATTCCCGCCATGGACAGCATCGAGGTCGCTGCAACGGCAATACCGTAGAGTCCAGCCAGTTCGAATGTACACCAGATCGAGAGACAAACGACCAGTACCGGCGCAGCGGTGGATTTCATGGAAACCCCCAGTCCGGCAATAACGTTCGTGCCGTGGCCGGTGCTCGATGCCTGGGCGATATGCTGCACCGGTGCGTATTCCGTGCTGGTGTAGTATTCCGTGATCCATACCATCGCTGCGGTCAGCGCCAGACCAACCAGGCCAGAAAGATACAGATTCAGGGAAGTTACCAGCTTACCGTCGATCATCACGCCATCGCCCAGCATGATGGTGGTAATCGGATAATAGGCCACCGCGGCCAGCGCGCCCGCAACCGCCAGGCCGCGATAGAGTGCATTCATGATCTTGCCGCCTTCGCGCGCCTTAACGAAGTAGCAGCCGATAATGGAGGCGATGATGGAGACGCCGCCCAATACCAGCGGATACAGCGCCGCATTCGGTCCGGCATCGGTGATGAGTAATCCGCCCAGCAGCATGGTGGCAATAATCGTGACCGCGTAGGTTTCAAACAGGTCCGCTGCCATGCCTGCGCAGTCGCCGACATTGTCTCCGACGTTATCGGCAATGACCGCCGGATTGCGCGGATCATCTTCCGGGATACCGGCTTCCACCTTGCCGACCAGGTCAGCGCCGACATCCGCGCCCTTGGTAAATATGCCGCCTCCGAGACGCGCAAAAATGGAGATAAGGGAACTGCCGAATGCCACACCGACCAGAGCATGGATTGCCTCGGATTCGGAGGATCCCATGGCGATAAGCACGCCAAAATAACCGGCCACGCCTAAAAGACCCAGGCCCACCACCAGCATGCCGGTAATTGCACCGCCCTTGAAGGCGACGTCCAGCGCGGCGTTGAGGCCCTGTGTGGCGGCCTGCGCCGTGCGTACATTGGCGCGCACGGATACGTTCATGCCTATATAGCCCGTCAAGCCCGACAGGAACGCCCCAAGTGCGAAGCCGACGGCGGTTTTCCAGCCCAGCGCCACGAAAATGGCCACGAGCAGAATGACGCCTACGATGCTTATCGTGGTGTACTGGCGGTTCAGGTAGGCGGAGGCGCCTTGCTGAATCGCCATGGCGATGTCGCGCATGCGCTCGTTACCGGCGGGCAGACCGACGATCCATTTTATCGAAACCATTCCATACACCAGTGCCGCCATCGCGCAACCGATCGCGATGATTAAACCATTACCCATTAAAATCTCCAGTTAAGTCAGACCGGCCAAAAACGCATACGAAATTCCGATCCCATAATTTCGCATTAAGCGCCTGTTTCCGAGTCGAGGGCGGGCCTGGCAGTACGTTGCTGCCCATGCTGCCCGAGGCACGACTCTTCAGAGGGTGAAATCATCCAGTTTTTTTTCCACTGCTTTATTTTTCAGGCGTACATAGCTGGGCAATCCGTCCTTGTACGGAGGATAATCTTCGCCCTTGATAAGGGGCGCAAGATACTCCCTGCATTTGTCCGTGATTCCAAAGCCATCCTTGCTGATAAAATTCTTGGGCATCAGCTTCTCGACGTTGGCGACCTTCGAGAGCTGAGCCATGCCGACCTTCCACTTGTAGGGCTTGCTGGATAGGCGCTCGATCGTCGGCATCACCGCGTTATGGCCTTCAATGGCAAATTTGACGGCTGCTTTTCCCATGGCATAGGCTTGCTCCACGTCCGTTTTCGACGCGATATGGCGGGCGGCGCGCTGCAAGTAATCGGCTACGCCCCAATGGTATTTGAGCCCGAGGCCTTCCTTGACGATGTTCGCCACCACCGGCGCAACGCCGCCCAGTTGGGCGTGGCCGAAAGCATCGCGGACGCCCTGGTCGGATAAAAACTTTCCATCCTCTCCTTTCACGCCTTCCGATACTACCACCGAACAGTAGCCGAATTTTTTGACGTAACTGTCCACCTTGGCCAGAAACTTGGCTTTGTCGAACTGTATCTCCGGGAACAGGATAACGACCGGAATCTCGCAATCCTTGCCTGATGCCAGACCGCCAGCCGCTGCGATCCATCCCGCGTGCCGCCCCATGACCTCCAGCACGAATACCTTGGTCGATGTCTTCGACATGCTGGCGACATCGAAGCTTGCCTCGAGCGTCGATACGGCGATGTACTTGGCTACGGAACCGAATCCCGGGCAGCAATCGGTAATGGGCAGATCATTGTCGACGGTCTTGGGAACATGAATGGCTTGAATGGGATAGCCAAGCGTGTCGGAAAGTTGTGAGACCTTGAGGCAGGTATCGGCGGAATCGCCGCCGCCGTTGTAGAAGAAATAGCCTATATTATGCGCCTTGAATACCTCGATCAGGCGTTCGTATTCACGGCGGTTCTGCTCCAGGCTTTTCAGTTTGTAGCGGCAGGAACCGAATGCGCCCGACGGCGTATGCCGCAAGGCCTTGATGGCCGCCAGGGAATCCTTGCCGGTATCGATCAGATCCTCGGTCAGCGCTCCTATGATGCCGTTACGGCCGGCATAAATTTTGCCTATTTTTCCACGTTGCTGGCGTGCGGTTTCAATAACCCCGGCTGCGGACGCGTTGATAACGGCGGTCACGCCACCGGACTGAGCATAAAAAGCGTTCTTTGCTGCCATATGACCCTCTCCAGATTGTTAAATCTCCCTCATTTTCCCGAAACGTGAGCAGCCTGCCGCCGCTGCGCCGCAGTCCGGGCAGGACAACGCGCCATCAGCGCGGGTATTGGCCCTTTGCCGATGCGAGTGGCTCCGTTCGCGAAAAAAGGCGGTATCGCCAAGATCCACCAGATGCGCCGGGAAGCGTAACTGAAGCTATTTCAGTGACGCGAAAATGCTGTCACGGATTCCTTCAACCGATCCGACGCCCGCGATTCTGACATATTTGGGCGCGCCCTGGCCGCCGGCAGTCGACCATTTGGAATAGTATTCTACCAATGGTTTGGTTTGGGCGTGATAGATTTCCAGGCGCTTTCTGACGGTTTCTTCCTTGTCATCGTCGCGCTGTATCAGCGGCTCTCCTGTTACATCATCCACATCAGCCATCTTGGGAGGGTTGAATATGACATGGTAGCTGCGGCCAGATGACGGATGCATACGGCGGCCGGACAGGCGCTTGATGATCTCGTCGTCGGATACATCGATTTCGATCACAAAATTGATCGGGACGCCGGCGGTCTTCATCGCATTCGCCTGAGGGATCGTGCGAGGAAAACCATCAAACAGGAACCCTTTCCTGCAATCCGGTTGCGCAATACGCGATTTGACCAAGCCGATGATGATATCGTCGGAAACCAGACCTCCTGCATCCATGATTTTCTTTGCCATCATGCCAAGCTCAGTCCCCGCCTTGACGGCGGCGCGCAACATGTCGCCAGTTGAAATCTGCGGAATACCGAAGCGTTCCTTGATGTAGTTTGCCTGCGTGCCTTTTCCCGCGCCAGGCCCGCCCAACAGGATGATTATGATTATTCCCCCTTATCCCATAAAACCCTCACCGGCTGCACGGAGAAGGTGAGAGACACCACCGTCTATTATAAATTATAGGATTATAGCGCAGCCAGCCTGAATACCTGAAGCTTTTCCTGCGCTCAGCGCAGCTTGCGCAATTGTTCCTGGAGCTTTTCCAGGGTCGCCTCGAAACTTGCGAGCCGTTCTTTCTCCTGCTGCACCACGGCTGCGGGGGCTCGTTGGATGAAACTTGCGTTGGCCAGCTTGTTTTGCGCCTTGCTGATTTCTCCTTCGACGCGAGCGATTTCCCTTGCCAGGCGGGCACATTCCTCACTGATGTTTATTTCAATTTTCAGCATCAGCCTCAGTTCACCCACAATTGCCACCGGGGCTTCCGCGCGGGGCAATTCACCGGGCATGATTTCGACGGTGGACAATCGCGCCAATGCCATCAGGTACGGGGTGAATTCGGCAAGTGTCTGCCTGTCTCCCGCTGCCAGGAGCGGGACCTTCAATGCGGGAGAAAGACCCATTTCTCCGCGCAGCGTCCGGCAGGCATTGATCGCCTCTTTGAGTAAAACGATGCGCCGGGTTGCTTCATCATCCATTTTCGAAGAATCCGCTGCAGGATACGGCTGGATCATGATGCTTGCGCCTGTTTTCCCTGTCATGGGCGCAACCTTCTGCCACAACTCTTCGGTAATGAACGGGATAATCGGATGCGCAAGGCGCAGGGTTGCTTCCAGTACCCGCGTCAGCGTATCGCGGGTGGCAAGGCGTGCCTCAGGGTCTCCACTGTGGAGTTGTACCTTTGCAAACTCCACATACCAGTCACAATACTCATCCCATACAAATTCATAAATTTCACGTGCCGCTATATCAAAGCGGTAGTCGTGAAAAGCCTGTTCCACCGCTGCCTCCGCCGCTTGCAGACGGCTGACGATCCACTTGTCGGCGTTTGAACGGGCGAAGGATGGATCATGGTTCGGATCCGTCGTCACCCCTGCCTCTTCGCCCTGGCAATTCATCAGCACATAGCGGGTGGCATTCCATAACTTGTTGCAGAAATTCCGGTAGCCTTCGCAGCGCTGCATGTCGAATTTGATATCCCGCCCGTGAGAGGCCAGGCTGGCAAAGGTAAAGCGCAGCGCATCGGCCCCGAACGCGGGAATGCCTTCGGGAAAGTGCTTGCGCGTGATCTTTTCGATGGATTCGGCCTGCCTCGGGTTCATCAGTCCGGTCGTGCGCTTGGAGATCAGCGCCGGCAGCGTGATGCCATCGATGAGGTCGAGCGGGTCGAGCACGTTACCTTTGGATTTGCTCATCTTTTGGCCTTCCGAGTCGCGGATCAGTCCCGTCACGTAGACTTCCCGGAATGGGACCTTGCCGGTGAAATGCGTCGACATCATGACCATGCGGGCGACCCAGAAGAAAATGATATCGAATCCTGTAATCAGGACCGAAGTCGGAAGAAAGGTTTCGAGCTCCTGTGTTTGTTCAGGCCAGCCCAGCGTGGAGAATGGCCAGAGCGCGGATGAGAACCAGGTATCCAGGACATCCTCGTCCTGACGCAGAAGAGGGATTCCAGTTGTTCCTGCACGTTGTTCTATTTGCTCAATGCCGCAATCAAATTTACTCATCGCAAACAATGAGGGGATTTCATCATACAGGGGCCACCCGCTGGCAGCTTTCATAAGATATTCGAAGTATTTTTGATACGCTTCTTCTTTGGTTTTCGCCACATAAATGTTCCCGTCCTCGTCGTACCAGGCCGGAATCCGGTGCCCCCACCACAACTGGCGGGAAATGCACCAGTCCTGGATGCTTTCCAGCCACTGGTCATATACATGCCGCCAGTTTTCGGGAACGAAGGTGATTTCTCCATTCGCCACCACATCGAGCCCTCGCTTGGCCAGCCCTTCCATCGCCACGTACCACTGGTCCGTCAGCATCGGTTCAATGACCGCGTGGGTGCGGTCGCCACGGGGCACCATGAGGTTGTGGGGCCGGGTCTCGGCCAGCAGATCTTGCGCTTCCAGATCCAGGACAATTTTCCTGCGGGCATCAAAACGGTCCAGGCCCCAATACGTCTGGGGGATACCGATATCTGAGGCTAGCGGTTGTGTTCCGACGGGTCCGATTCTATGGTCATGTTGATTGGGAGCGACGTATCGTTGCCAGTCGGAGCCCGCTGCCATGGCAGAGTTATCGATGACCCTCGCATCCAGCGTGAAAATCGAAAAAATCCCGCCCGGTAGCTGGGCACGGTGCCTTTCCCAAACCTTGTAATCGTTGAAATCATGCGCAGGCGTCACTTTTACGCAGCCTGTGCCAAATTCCCGGTCCACGTAGTCATCCGCAAGAATGGGGATGGGCCGTTCGCATATCGGCAAACTCACCTTTCTACCCACGAGATGCCGGTATCTTTCGTCATCCGGATGCACCATGACCGCCACATCGCCGAGCATGGTTTCGGGACGGGTGGTCGCCACCACGACATGGGTCATACCATGTTTTTCGTCCGGTTCCACCAGCGGATACCGGATATGCCAGAGAGAACCTTCCTCCTCCACCGATATCACTTCCAGGTCGGATACCGCGGTCTGCAGCACGGGATCCCAATTTACCAGCCGCTTGCCCCGATAGATGAGGCCTTCCTCATAAAGACGAACGAAAACCTCCGTTACGGCACGGGATAAGCCCGCATCCATGGTAAACCGTTCGCGCGACCAATCGCAGGATGCGCCCAGTCTTCTCATTTGCCGGCTGATAGTGGACCCGGACTCCTCTTTCCATGCCCATACACGCTCGAGAAATGCTTCCCGTCCCAGGTCGCGCCGGCGGATATGCTGCTGGTCCAGCTGGCGTTCCACCACGATCTGCGTCGCAATGCCGGCATGATCGGTGCCTGGCTGCCATAAGGTGTTGTCGCCACACATGCGGTGATAGCGGGTCAGTGCATCCATCAGGGTATGCTGAAACGCATGCCCCATATGCAGCGTGCCGGTTACATTGGGCGGCGGCAACATGATGCAATAAGCAGAAGCTTTGCCGCTGGCTTCGTCATGGGGTTGGGGTTTGAAGTAGGAAGCGGATTCCCAATGCGGATACCAGTAACTTTCGATAGCGCCGGGATTAAAGCTTTTTTCGAGTTCCATGATGGGAGGACGGGATCGGAGAAAGGCACGAATTATAGCGGAAGACCGGAATGCCGATGCAGGCCCGGAAGCGGCCTGCGGCATGGGAGCCGGGGAGAAAGTGGGATACGGAGATACCAAGCTGCCTGGTTACCGGGATTCCAGCGGGCCAGGCGGCTAAAGACCGAATAAACGGGACTCCAGGGCCTCGACCAGGGCTTTGCGCGCGTCGGCGTCGAGCGTGGTTCCCGCATCCTTGAGCGCGGAATCGACGATTTGCGCGAGTATCGCCGTAATGCCGGACTGCGATGACAGCATCCCTGAGGTCAGCATTACCGCTTCGGTAAGGGTAGGGATATTGCCGGCCGCGCCTAATGTGTCCGCTGTCGGGATTCCGCCGGGAATGATGTTGTGAAGGGACTCGACTTCTCTTCCAACCGGAGATTGGGGCTTGCCCTGGTGCTTGTGCAATAGCGCGTCAAGCTTGTTCAGGATGCTGTCATACTCGGTTTCTGAGGAGGGACCATCATCGGTTGTCATCGGATATCCATGCGAAATGTGAATGGTGGGTTGCCTGCTCCGGGTATGTGAGTATGGACATTGTAGATTTGAAAGGTTCGAACTCAATCATGCACATCGACTCTATGGTGGCGGATCTGGTAGCCCCGGTCCTGGTAAAACCGATAGCGTTTCCGTGCCGCCTGGGTATCTTCCGGTGTCGAACCGGTAACTTCGATCAAGCGCTGGAACCGGCTGAAGAAAGGTGGATTTTCCATATCGAGATTGATCAGTACATCGTTGTGCAACCCATCCGGCGGTTCGTTGCCGACTATGACAGCTGTCACTTCGGAAAGCTTGTCCCCGGATCGGCAGTGAGGAACGAAGTCGGTCGGCGCAAACGTCCAGAGAAGCTCGTCGAAGCGCTGCGCGAGCCTCTCGTCAGAGGTGTAAATCATGACTCTGCGACCCTTCCGGTATGCTTTCGCAACCAGGCGGCAGGCAATGTTGAGCTTGTCTCCCGTACCGGAGTAGAAATCGATTTCAGTCATGTCACGGGTGGCGATTTCCTTCCTTAGTTCGGGCGATCAGAAATTGCGTGAGCAGCGGTACCGGACGGCCCGTCGCGCCTTTTTCCTTGCCTGATTTCCAGGCTGTTCCCGCTATGTCCAGATGGGCCCATCGATATTTGCCGGTAAAACGCGATAGAAAGCAGGCAGCGGTTATGGTGCCAGCGGCGCGTCCACCGATGTTCGCCATGTCGGCGAAGTTGCTTTTCAATTGTTCCTGATAGTCGTCCCATAGAGGCAGCCGCCATGCCGGATCAGATGCCTGCCTGGATGCCAGCAGCAATTCCTCCGCCAGTTCATCATCATTGCTCAGCAGTCCGGATGCGACGTGGCCAAGTGCGATGACACAGGCGCCGGTAAGGGTGGCGATATCGATCACCACCTGGGGTTCATAGCGCTGCGCATAGGCGAGCGCGTCGCACAGGATCAGGCGGCCTTCTGCATCGGTATTGAGTATTTCTATGGTTTGCCCCGACATGCTGGTGACCACGTCGCCGGGCTTGGTGGCGTTTCCGCCGGGCATGTTCTCGGTAGTGGGAATGATGCCCACGACATTGATTGCCAGACGCATCTGCGCGATTGCGGCAATTGTGCCGAGCACGCTTGCAGCGCCGCACATGTCGTATTTCATTTCATCCATTTCCGCAGCCGGTTTCAGCGAAATACCGCCCGTGTCAAAAGTAATTCCTTTTCCCACCAGCACGACCGGTTTTTCTTTCTTTGCGCCTCCCCAATATTCCAGCGAGATCAGTTTGGCCGGCTGGCGGCTTCCCTGCGCCACCGCAAGCAGCGCACCCATGCCGAGCTTTTCCATATCCCTTTGCTCCAGAACAGTGACCTTGAGCTTGTGATTTTTGGCAATGGTCACGGCCTGCTTGGCCAGATAGGCTGGAGTGCAAATGTTTGGAGCGAGATTGCCGAGATCTTTCGCCAGGTTGATTCCTTCGGAGATGGCGAAAGCCTGCTGCAGGGCGTTCTCCTGTGCGGCAACGCTTTCATGGTCGAGACTGGAGGCTGCCAACACGAGCTTGCGCAGTCTCGATCCGGTTTCATCGATCTTGCTTTTAAGGCGGTTGAAGCGGTAACTGTTTTCCTGAGCCAGTATTACCGTCTGGGAAATCTTCCAGGCGGCATTGCGATTTTCCACGGGTATGTCCGTCAGGAACAGCATGGCATCTTCCGCGCCCGTCTCGCTCAGGCCCTGGAACGCACCGCGGATGACGTCGCGATAGATCTTGTCATCGAGTTTCGTTTCCTTGCCGAACCCGACCAGCAGCAGCCGCTCGCACTGCGTACCGGGTACGTTGTGCAGTACCAGCGTTGACCCGGCCTTCCCATCAAAATCGCCCCGGCCAAGAATGTTGTCTATGTATCCTTTTGCAGTTTTGTTCATCGCTTCCGCTGGTGGCGTCAGTTCGCCTGATTCAAATACGCCCACGACAATGCAGGAGCTGCGTTGTTTTTCCGGGTTTCCTTTTTTTATGCTAAATTTCACTGTCCGCTCCTTGATTCCTGGTGGCCGATAATGGAAATGGATCAACTGGCTCAAGCTTGGGGAAGTCCTGAACAAGTCCTCACTGGCGCGATGGTGGAGGCTTGGGTGGTAGAGACTTGTTCAGGGCTTCCTCAGGAGGATTATCGCTGTTCTGTTTGCATAAAGTCAAAGTCCCAGGCATTGAGAAATCTCCAATAAATCCTCGCCATGTTGCCGTCGCACTACCAGAAGCTTGAACAAGGATGTGATGAGCAGAAAGGAGTCCCATTGAAAGTAAAGCCGGAGGATGACTATCAGGCCAGGCTTCCTACGCCATTTGCGGTACTCGGTATTCGCATCGATGAAGATTGGGTAACGGATATCGAGTACCTGCCGCTGGATACGTCGCCAATGGGGCCGCGAGGAGCGCTCGCGAAGGAGGTGTGCGCTCAGTTGTCGGCCTACGTGCGCGACCCGCGTTTCGTATTCGACTTATCGCTCCATATTGGAGGCACCCTTCATCAGCGCCGGGTATGGCGCGCCATTGAAGCCATACCCAGCGGTACAACGCGAAGTTATGCGGATATTGCTGCGGAACTGAAATCGGCTCCGCGTGCAGTGGGGCAAGCGTGTGGTGCAAACCGGCTGCCCATCGTCATTCCTTGCCACCGCGTCATTGCGAAGAATGGCGGACTCGGGGGTTTTATGAATGCGAGCGATGGGATGCCTCTTTCCATCAAGCAGTGGCTTCTGAATCATGAGCTTGGCTGAGTCTGATTCGCGCCTGCTGGATGCTTTTTTCGACGCGCTATGGCTGGAGGATGGTCTTTCCCCGAATACGCTGGAGAGCTATCGCAGCGACCTGACCCAGTTCGGGGCATGGCTTGTGAAACGGAATCCGGCCGATGGCTCCCTGGCAGCAGTGACGCGCGCCGATCTGCTTGAGTTTCTTGCCCACAGGGTTTCGGGCAGGATCAAGGCCAGCACTACCAGCCGGGAACTTTCGAGCCTGAGGCGGTTTTACGGTTTCCTGTTGCGCCAGGGGCGGATTCAAACCGATCCCAGCCTTAATATCGACATGCCAAAACTTTCCCGTCATCTGCCAGTCAGTCTGACGGAGACGGAGGTTGAAGCATTGCTCAATGCGCCGGATATAACACAACCCCTGGGTTTGCGCGACCGGACGATGCTGGAGATGCTTTATGCCAGCGGGCTGCGGGTGTCCGAATTGGTCAATCTGGAGATCGGGCAAGTAAATCTTAACGCTGGGGTGGTACGGGTCCTGGGCAAGGGAGGTAAGGAGCGACTGGCGCCATTGGGCGAGGAAGCGATGGAATGGATCGCCGCCTATGCCAGGGATATCCGGTCTGGTCTGTTGGGAGGAAAAACCAGCAATGCCTTGTTCGTGACTTCTCGCGGCTGCTCCATGACACGCCAGGCCTTCTGGCATCTGATCAAGCGGCATGCCGCCTCCGCGGGCATCAGCCGAGACATGTCCCCTCATACGCTTCGCCATGCCTTCGCCACCCATTTGCTCAACCACGGCGCGGATCTGCGGGTGGTGCAAATGCTGCTCGGGCATGCGGATATTTCCACTACTCAGATATATACGCACGTGGCGCGCGAGCGGCTCAAACAGATTCATGCTATGCATCATCCACGGGGATGATGGAAACGGGGTGGGATGGATGAGCTGTTGTCGATCCTGCGGATGAGGATACTGGAAAGTGCAAAGTAGAAAGTGCAAAGTATATAGGAGAGGGTTTTGGTGTCGTGCGATCATTGCTCGGGATGACTGATAGTAAGCCTTACAACAGGGGAGGACCCATGCGTAGACAATCTTCAGTAGTTGTTAATACAGTTGCCGCAGCGCTGGTGCTGGGCGGGTGTGCCGCGACACCTGAAATGCAGAGCAGCAGGACGAGAGATACCGCCATTGGCGCAGGGATCGGTGCGGGCACGGGCGCAATAATTGGCGCTATCGCAGGGAAGGGAACAGGCGCGGCCATCGGCGCGGCCGCGGGTGCCGGATTGGGCGCCATTGCAGGAAACGTCTGGTCCCGGCGAATGGAGCAGCAGAAACAGGAAATGGAGCAGGCGACCGCGGGAACAGGGGTGAAGGTGGCCAAGACTTCGGATAACCGCCTGAAGCTGGACGTCCCGAGCGATATTTCTTTTGATAAGGGGAGCGCTGAAATCAGGCCGGATTTCCGGTCGATACTGGATAATTTTGCGCAAAGCCTCACGGCCAATCCGGGCACCCAGGTATCCATCATCGGCCATACCGACAGTTCCGGCACCGATGCGATAAATTTGCCGCTTTCCCTCAACCGGGCGTCGAAAACACGCGATTACCTGGTGAGCCGGGGTGTGTCGACCTATCGCATCAACATCGATGGGCGCGGCTCCGCCGAACCGATTGTTGCAAATGATACACCGGCGCACATGGCCCAAAACCGGCGCGTTGAAATTTTTGTCGCGGAGCAGGCAGCACCCCAGCAGGCAGCGCCCCAATGAGGCTAGTCCTCTGCCGATGTCACGAATCGGAAATCGAGTCCCGCACCGGTATGCGCCATATGAAGAACGTCAAAACGATACCCAGCACGGCGAGCATCACCTGAAGCCATAGGGTGGGCATGACCAGAATGGATGAGCCGAATGACAGGGCCATTAGCACGTACACCCAGCGTTTGACCTCCCGCCGGATGCTGCGATGGGCTGTCCATTCGCGTATGATCGGGCCGGCGATGCGATTGGCCAGCAGCTTGTCGTGGAATCGTTTCGAGCTTTTCGCAAAGCAAGCGGCAGCGAGCAGCAAAAAGGGAGTGGTCGGCAATACCGGCAGCAACGCTCCAGCCACCGCCAGAGCGAGCGCTGCGAAGCCGGCCGCAAGGTAGAAGGAGCGCATGAGGCGGGAATCATGCAAGCGAACGGATGCCGGTTCCTGCGCTTCATTTATTTCTTTATTCACCTTCACCTGCTCCGGCATGGGTTTGATTCCGGTTGAAATCGGCGTTGTCGTTATCGGGTTGCTGCCGCCGGCTTGGGGGTCGTTGGGGTAGCCTGCTGCCGCTTCGGGCTGTAATGGGTATAATACCGGGATACGGGGAACGGATGATACCGAATGAGCCGGGTGAGCCGGAGACCATGGCGGTAAAGCAGGATATGAAACGGCTGCGAGGCCGGTTTCAGAATCACCGGACTTAGGGAAGCGCTGAATAAATCTCCGCTGGCGCGACGGCGGCTTTGCGGGATGATGCGCGAAAGGCGACGACGCGAATGGTGCGACCGCGCAGGGCGGAGCAAGCAGTGTCTTCCGAAGGAAGATGCGACCCCGTAGCGGGCTATTGGCGCCTCATGTATACTTTGGCGCGCTCTGGCATCGTAGTTCAAACTACGACCTGCGTCGCGCGCCTTATGATCATCCCGATTTTACCAGCAACGTGCTCAGCGAGGATTTGTTCAGCGCTTCCTTAATTTAACCGGGCTTGTCCGGCGTAAATCGCAATCGCTGCGGCCGCGAGCAACATTAATCAACATTCGAGGTAGCCATGTCTAGAGCAAGCAAGCTGATCAATCTGGTGGCAGTGATATTGAGCGTGATTCTGCTGCCTGCCGAAGCTTTTTCCGAAACTGCGCAAGGAGCGAACAAGGTGACTGAACTGATAAAAAAGGATACAAAAATCGGTACCGGGGAGGAGGCAATCATTGGGAAAACGGTAGAGGTTCACTATACCGGTTGGCTTTATGATCCCAGCGCGGCTGATAAAAAAGGTGCAAAATTCGACAGTTCAAGGGACCGCGGATCGCCCTTTTTCTTTCTGCTCGGAGCGGGGCGAGTCATTAAAGGCTGGGACAAAGGGGTCACAGGCATGAAAGTGGGCGGACAGCGTACCTTGATCATGCCGCCCGAGATGGCTTATGGGGCCCGAGGCGCGGGTAACGTCATACCGCCGAATGCCGCCCTGATTTTTGATGTCGAGCTGCTTGGGCTCAAGCCAGGTCCTACCCATTAAGGAAGCGCTGAACAAGTCTCCGCTGGTTCGCAGTTCGTGATGAGGCATGAGTTGCTGCATGGCGGAAATCACCCGGCTCGCACAGCCATAATTTTTTCCTTATTTCCATCCATTCCTGGAATCAATGCCACTGTTTCGTTGCGCCAGCTTCCCCTCGATGTGTCGCGAGGCATTCTGTCTTTCCTGCAAGTAACCCTAAAATCCTCGTTGACTTGCGGGATTAAACCCTTCACAATTAGAGGTTTCGTTTGGAGGGGTTCCCGAGCGGTCAAAGGGATCAGACTGTAAATCTGACGGCTCTGCCTTCGAAGGTTCGAATCCTTCCCCCTCCACCAGACAGTAGCAGAAAGTAGCAGAAATTTTATTGGAAACAGCAGAGTTGGCCGGTTTCTCGCGGTAAATGCGGTGGGAGCGCTTTCCTGCGCGATCTGAGATGCCGGACAAGGATGCTGGGAAGATGCAGTGACGATCCAGTGGAAGGTGATTATTTTGCTTTGATCCAAAGCGATTCCCAGAAGCGGGTGTAGCTCAATGGTAGAGCAGAAGCCTTCCAAGCTTACGACGAGGGTTCGATTCCCTTCACCCGCTCCAACTGATTCCAGGCATCGAGCTTGAAGGAAAGTAAAAGATCCCCGGAAAGTTATTGCAAGTTTCTGCGGAACTGGTTTTTGCAAAGGCATTTTTGGCAGAAAGATGCTTGCCCATGTAGCTCAGTGGCAGAGCACTCCCTTGGTAAGGGAGAGGTCGCCAGTTCAATCCTGGCCATGGGCTCCATAGGTATTTAGATGACAAATTGGACGTAAAAAGCCTTAGGGGGGAATCTCATGTCGAAGAGTAAATTTGAGCGGACGAAGCCGCACGTGAATGTTGGGACGATAGGTCATGTGGACCATGGGAAGACGACGCTGACGGCGGCGATCACGATGGTTTTGTCGAAGAAATTTGGAGGGGAGGCGAAGAGCTATGCACAGATAGACTCGGCGCCGGAAGAGAAGGCGCGCGGGATCACCATCAACACGGCGCACGTGGAATACGAGACCAAGAGCCGGCACTACGCGCACGTGGACTGTCCCGGGCACGCCGACTACGTGAAGAACATGATAACGGGTGCGGCGCAGATGGACGGAGCCATACTTGTGGTATCGGCTGCGGACGGTCCGATGCCGCAGACACGCGAGCACATACTGCTGGCGCGGCAGGTAGGGGTGCCCTACATTGTGGTGTACATGAACAAGGCGGACATGGTTGATGACGCCGAACTGCTGGAACTGGTAGAGATGGAAGTGCGGGAATTGCTGTCCAAGTACAGTTTTCCCGGGGATGACACCCCCATTGTGATTGGATCTGCCCTGAAGGCCCTGGAAGGAGACCAGAGCGACATAGGCGAGCCCTCCATATACAAGCTTGCGGATGCGCTGGACAGCTACATACCCGAGCCGGTGCGTGCGGTTGATGGCGCATTCCTGATGCCGGTGGAAGACGTATTTTCCATATCCGGGCGAGGCACGGTGGTGACCGGGCGGGTAGAGCGCGGGATAGTCAAGGTAGGGGAAGAAATCGAGATAGTTGGATTGAAGCCCACCATCAAGACCGTGTGTACCGGAGTGGAAATGTTTCGCAAGCTGCTGGACCAGGGACAGGCTGGAGACAACGTAGGCGTTCTGTTGCGCGGGACCAAGCGAGAAGAAGTCGAACGCGGGCAAGTGCTGGCCAAACCTGGGACGATCACCCCGCACACCAAGTTTGCGGCCGAGATCTACGTGCTGAGCAAAGAAGAAGGCGGGCGGCACACCCCCTTTTTTCAGGGATACCGTCCGCAGTTTTATTTTCGCACCACCGATGTGACGGGTGCGATCGAACTTCCGGCGGGGACCGAGATGGTGATGCCTGGGGATAATGTATCGGTGACGGTCAACCTGATTGCGCCCATCGCCATGGAAGAAGGACTGCGCTTTGCCATTCGTGAAGGCGGCAGAACCGTCGGCGCCGGCGTCGTGGCCAAAATTATAGAGTAACGCGGAGGTGGTCGTTACGCTTCCTTGCTTTCCTGAGTCCATATGCAAGTGAACTTGCTGATTTTTATCTTTGCTTTCGAAGGAAATACAGGCCAGTAGCTCAATTGGCAGAGCGTCGGTCTCCAAAACCGAAGGTTGGGGGTTCGATGCCCTCCTGGCCTGCCAAAATAAGATAAGAAGAATTAATCATAACGTGTTTCGATGAAAGCAATATTTCATAATGCCCATCCAGTTGAATCGTTATCTATCCGCCAGATCGGACGTTTGCGTAAACGCAGCCCTGGCGTCGTTTTTTTACTGGCGGGGCATAAAGGCAGAGTGAGATAGTGGTGGACAAGATCAAATTAGGCCTGGCTTTTCTGTTACTGATTGCAGGAATCGCCGGTTTCTACTATCTACGCGATAGTGCCATGGTTATTCGCGTGATATCGGTATTGGCAGGTCTCGCACTGGCAGCTGCAGTAGTCTCGTTTACTGCGGCGGGCAAGCAGTTTTATGCGTTCAGCAGGGAGTCTTCGGAAGAAACCCGCAAGGTGGTATGGCCGAGCCGGAAGGAAACGCTCCAGACCACTGCCGTCGTTTTCGCGTTTGTGCTGATAATGGCCATATTCCTGTGGCTGGTGGACGCGGGCTTATTGTTGGCGGTGAAATATCTCATGGGCCAGGAGGGGTAGTGGATAAGAAATGGTTTGTGGTTCATGCCTACTCCGGATTCGAAAAAAGTGTGCAGCGCGCACTGAAGGAACGAATCCATCGCGCGGAGATGGAGGACAAGTTTGGCCAGATACTGGTTCCGGTGGAAGAAGTGGTTGAAATGAAGGGGGGGCAGAAGAACCTCAGCGAGCGCAAGTTTTTCCCCGGCTACGTACTGGTCGAGATGGAAATGACGGATGAGACGTGGCATCTGGTCAAAAATACCGCCAAGGTTACCGGTTTCATCGGTGGCTCCGCCATGAAGCCCACACCGATCAGCGAGAAGGAGGTTCAGAATATCCTTCATCAGATTCAGGAAGGTGTGGAAAAGCCCAAGCCCAAGGTGCTTTTTGAGGTGGGAGAAGCCGTGCGTGTCAAGGAGGGTCCCTTCACTGATTTTCACGGCAACGTGGAAGATGTTAATTACGATAAAAGCAAGCTGAGGGTATCCGTGTCGATTTTTGGCCGGCCTACACCGGTCGAGCTGGATTTCAGCCAGGTCGAGAAGGCTTGATGACCAGAGGCAGGTACGGAAGGAATCGGTTCGGCTTTGTTAATTTTGTTTATCGGGGAGAGCGCTATCGCGTTCGCTTGCACCCAACGGGAGGCTTATCGTGGCAAAGAAGATAGTTGGTTATATCAAGCTGCAGGTGGCAGCAGGCAAGGCTAATCCCAGTCCGCCGATCGGGCCTGCGCTCGGTCAGCGAGGGCTTAACATCATGGAATTCTGCAAGGCGTTCAACGCCGCGACGCAGAAAATGGAAGTTGGTCTGCCGGTTCCTGTCGTCATTACCGCATATGCCGACAAGAGCTTCACCTTTATCATGAAAACCACGCCGGCGACCGTGCTGATCAAGAAGGCTGCGGGTGTGGGCAAGGGGAGTCCCAAGCCGCATACGGATAAAGTGGGCCGATTGACACGAAAACAGGCCGAAGAAATTGCTCAGGCAAAAATGCCTGACCTGACTGCAGCTGACCTGGATGCAGCGGTGCGCACTGTCGCCGGTAGCGCCAGAAGCATGGGCGTGGAAGTGGAGGGCGTATAAGCATGAGCAATATTTCCAAACGCTACAGGGCAATCAAGGAAAAGGCGGATCGCAGCAAATCCTATCCGTTGCCGGACGCGCTCAACATCATAAAGGAAACCGCGACTGCGAAATTCGATGAGTCGATCGACGTGGCGGTGAATCTCGGTATCGATGCAAAAAAGTCGGATCAGGCGGTACGCGGTTCGGTTGTGCTTCCAGCGGGCATAGGCAAAACGGTGCGGATCGCGGTATTTGCACAAGGTGACAAGGCCAGAGACGCGCTGGCAGCGGGCGCCGACATCGTCGGGTTCGAAGACCTGGCCGAACAGATCAAGGCAGGGAATATCGATTTCGATGTGGCGATTGCCAGTCCGGATGCGATGCGCATCGTTGGCCAATTGGGGCAGATACTCGGTCCCCGCGGATTGATGCCCAATCCGAAGGTTGGGACGGTAACGCCGGATGTGGTGGCCGCGGTAAAAAATGCAAAGGCTGGGCAAGTGCAATACCGGGCCGACAAGGGTGGCATCGTGCAGTGCACCGTTGGCCGTGCCTCGTTCAGTGTGGACGCCTTGACGCAAAATATACTGGCGCTGGTGGATGCGCTCAACAAATCAAAGCCGGCCACGTCCAAGGGCGTCTACCTCAGGAAAATTTCGGTCTCCAGCACGATGGGCATTGGAGTTCGAGTGGACCAGACCACCGTAAGGTAACAGGGTAAACGGGTAACAGGTAGCTTCCGGAGATCGCCTGGATTTGCCCGGACGAGTTGGAATGGCGGTGTCGAATGTGGCTGTTTGCCTGCGGAAATGCGGGTGCTTTTCACATCGTCGTGCCGGATATGAAGTATTTGCAAGACTTTGGGCTGCCGGACGATGTCATAGCGATCCGGCAGGTTATCAAAGACCGTCGGGGTTGAAAGCCGATGGACTTTGGCGGGACTTAAGCTGGGAAAGCAATTCGGTTGCGAACTGCTTGTTTGGCTGCCAGGCTGGTCGAAGACTGTCGCTCGAAACTTAATTGTAAAACGGAAAAGATCGAACAGAGTTAAATATATTGGCTATATGGATCTCGTTTCTTTTTCGATTGAACGCCCAACGCAGATGGCGTGCCCCAAAACAGGAACAGATTCAGATCCTGATCGAAGGTCGCCGGTTCGTGGATCGGGTATGGGTTGGCGAATATTATCGCATCAGTCCAAAACTCGATATCACATTTAACTGATGGGGAATGTATCTTGAGTCTAAATCTAGAGGAAAAGAAGGCGGTAGTCGCCGAAATCAATGCCCAGGTGGCAAACGCCCAAGCCATTATCATTGCGGAATATCGCGGGCTTGGGGTGGGGCATATGACTCAGCTACGTGCGAAAGCGCGCCAGTCGGGAATATATTTTCGTGTTCTCAAAAACACGCTGGCGCGCCGTGCCGTTATGGATACGCCATTCGCTGCGCTATCGGAGCATATGGTGGGCCCTCTTGCTTACGGCATCGGGAGCGATCCCGTGGCTGCGGCAAAAGTGCTGTATGAGTTTTCCAAGGGTAACGACAAATTTGTGATCAAGGCAGGCGCGATGGCGAACCTTGTGATGAACGGCAAAGAGATTGCGAGTCTTGCCGCGCTTCCAGGGCGGGATGAGTTGCTTGGCAAGTTGCTGGGCACGATGCAGGCTCCGGTTGCCAATTTCGTCCGGACGCTGAACGAAGTGCCTGCACGTTTCGTTCGCGGCCTGGCAGCCGTTCGCGATCAGAAGCAGGCTGCCTGACCCCGGCTTGGTCACACAATCCCCGGCATATCCATATTAGAACGCTTTATATCAGGAGAAAATCATGGCTGTAGGCAAGGCAGAAATTCTGGATTCAATTGCAAACATGACGGTGTTGGAGCTATCCCAGCTCATCAAGGAAATGGAGGACAAATTTGGTGTTTCGGCTGCTGCAGTGGCTGTTGCAAGCGCAGCGCCCGCAGGCGGAGCCGCGGCCCCGGTGGTGGAGGAGCAGACCGAGTTTTCCGTGATTCTGAAGACCGTAGGCGAAAGCAAGGTCAACGTCATCAAGGTGGTACGGGCGATCACCGGTCTTGGACTGAAAGAAGCGAAGGATCTGGTGGATGGAGCGCCAAAGGCGGTTAAGGAGGGCGTTTCAAAAGCTGATGCCGAAGCAATACAGAAACAACTCACCGAAGCCGGTGCCACCAGCGAGATCAAGTAAGCTTCGTGGATCAAGGCCAGCTGACGGTGTTTTCGAAACACCGTCAGGTTCTGGCGTTTTTAACGTTTGGTTTGCCACAATCTGCGTTACAGATACTTGGCACGGTAGCTGAAACAGGTACTCTGCTCTTCCATTTTCTGTCACTGTCTTCTGACCCTTCCGGAGATTCCATGAGCTATTCGTTTACCGAGAAAAAACGTATCCGTAAAAGCTTCGCCAAGCGCGCCAGCGTCTTGCCGATTCCTTTTCTTCTCGCGACACAAATCGAATCTTACGCAGCATTTCTGCAAGCTCAAGTTGAGCCCGATCAGCGGGTTAATCAAGGATTACAGGCAGCGTTCCTCTCGATTTTTCCTATCGAGAGCCATTCCAAGAATGCCCGGCTGGATTTTGTCAATTATGTCCTCGGCGCTCCTCCGTTCGACGTCAAGGAATGCCAGCAGCGCGGCCTTACTTACGCGTCTCCACTGAGAGCCAAGGTGCGGCTGACGATAATGGACAAGGAAGCATCCAAGCCGACCGTACGGGAAGTGAAGGAGCAGGAAGTATACATGGGTGAAATTCCGCTCATGACGAATACCGGTTCCTTTGTCATAAACGGCACCGAACGAGTGATCGTCTCCCAGTTGCATCGCTCCCCCGGCGTTTTCTTCGAACATGATCGCGGCAAAACGCACTCGTCCGGGAAACTGCTTTTTTCCGCGCGCATCATCCCCTATCGCGGCTCCTGGCTCGATTTCGAGTTCGACCCCAAAGACTATCTCTATTTTCGGGTGGATCGCCGGCGCAAGATGCCCATCACGGTGCTGCTCAAGGCGATAGGCTACACGCCTGAGCAAATCCTCGCGACTTTTTTTTCATTCGACACGTTTCATCTGTCCGGGCAGGGGGTTCTGTTTGAACTGATACCGGAACGACTGCGTGGCGATATGGCGCGTTTCGACATTACCACGAAAACCGGAAAAGTCATTGTCCAGAAAGACAAGCGCATTACCGTCAAGCATGTCCGGGAAATGCAGCAGTCTGGCCTGGACAGACTGGCGGTGCCGGAAGATTTTCTCTTGGGACGGGTGTTGGCGCACAATGTGATAGACAAGGAAACCGGGGAAGTCCTTGCGCAGGCAAACGATGAGATTACGGAATTGATGCTTGCCAGGCTTCGCGAGGCGAACATAGAAAAAATCCAGACTATTTACACCAATGATCTGGATCAGGGCGCGTACATCTCGCAAACCCTGAGAATAGACGAGACCACCGATCAGATGGCTGCCCAGGTATCGATTTATCGGATGATGCGCCCAGGCGAACCGCCGACCGAGGAAGCGGTCAAAGCGCTGTTCAACGGTTTGTTTTATGCGCCGGAGCGCTACGATCTTTCCGTTGTCGGCCGCATGAAGTTCAATCGGCGCGTGGGCAAGACGGAGTTGAGCGGTCCGACGACCCTCTCGAACGAGGATGTGATCGCCGTCATCCGGATTCTGGTGGAGCTGCGCAACGGCCGTGGCGAAATCGATGACATCGATCATCTGGGCAATCGCCGGGTCAGGTCGGTGGGCGAATTGGCGGAAAACCAGTTCCGCTCTGGGCTGGTAAGAGTCGAAAGAGCGGTCAAGGAACGCCTTAGCCAGGCGGAATCGGACAACCTGATGCCGCATGATCTGATCAATGCGAAACCCGTATCGGCAGCCGTGCGCGAGTTTTTTGGCTCCAGTCAGCTATCCCAGTTCATGGATCAAACGAATCCGCTCTCCGAGATTACTCATAAGCGGCGTGTCTCTGCACTGGGTCCCGGCGGCCTGACGCGCGAGCGCGCGGGTTTTGAGGTGCGAGACGTGCATCCCACCCATTATGGCCGTGTATGCCCGATCGAGACTCCGGAAGGGCCGAATATCGGATTGATCAATTCACTGGCATTGTATGCCCGCACCAATGAGTATGGTTTTATGGAGACGCCATACCGCAAGGTGAAAAGCGGAAGCGTAACCGATGACATCGATTATCTGTCAGCCATCGAGGAAGGCCAGTATGTGATCGCTCAGGCGAATGCAGAGCTGGCCCGTGACGGCCAATTTACCAATGATATCGTTTCCTGCCGCTACAAAAACGAATTTACGCTGGCAACGCCGGATCGGATCGAATACATGGATGTTGCGCCGGCGCAGATCGTTTCCGTAGCGGCGTCATTGATCCCGTTTCTGGAGCACGACGATGCCAACCGCGCGCTGATGGGCTCGAACATGCAGCGACAGGCGGTGCCTTGCCTGCGTGCGGAGAAATCTCTGGTCGGAACGGGGATTGAACGCGTGGTTGCGGTCGATTCGGGGACCGCGGTACAAGCGGTGCGTGGCGGCGTAGTGGATTATGTGGATGCAAGCCGCATCGTTGTTCGGGTACACGATACGGAAACACGTGCCGGTGAAGTCGGGGTGGATATCTATAACCTGACCAAATATACCCGATCCAATCAGAACACCAATATCAATCAGCGTCCTCTGGTCAAGGTGGGTAACGTGATTGCCCGCGGCGATGTGGTGGCGGATGGCGCATCGACTGACAAGGGAGAGCTCGCGCTGGGGCAGAACATGCTGGTGGCATTCATGCCCTGGAATGGCTTCAACTTCGAGGATTCCATACTCATCTCCGAACGTATCGTCGCGGATGACCGCTTCACGTCCATCCACATTGAAGAGCTATCGGTGGTCAGCCGTGATACCAAGCTGGGAACAGAGGAAATCACCGGAGATATCTCGAATCTGTCCGAGGTTCAGCTTGGGCGGCTGGATGCTTCCGGAATAGTCCATATTGGCGCGGAAGTGGAAGCGGGCGATGTGCTGGTGGGGAAGGTCACGCCAAAAGGCGAGACTCAGCTGACTCCCGAAGAAAAACTGTTGCGTGCCATTTTTGGCGAGAAAGCATCGGACGTGAAGGATACCTCGCTGCGCGTGCCGTCGGGTATCTCGGGGACAGTGATAGACGTGCAGGTGTTTACCCGGGAGGGAATAGAGCGGGATAAGCGTGCCCAGCAGATCATCGACGATGAACTCAAACGCTACAAGAAAGACCTCGCCGACCAGATGCGGATTGTGGAAGCCGACGCGTTTGAACGCATCGAGCGTCTGCTCAAGGGTAAGGTGGCGACAGGGGGGCCGAAAAAACTTGCGAAGGGAACTCAGATAACAAAGGAATACCTGGATGGCGTCGATCCGCATCACTGGTTCGACATTCGTCTCGCGGATGAGGAGACAAGCCTTCAGCTTGAACAGATCGAGGATGGCCTTGCGCAGAAGCGCAAGGCATTCGATGCCGCTTTCGAGGAGAAGAAGAAGAAGCTTACACAGGGCGACGAGCTGCCGCCGGGCGTTCAGAAAATGGTCAAGGTTTATGTGGCCGTCAAGCGGCGCCTGCAACCGGGCGACAAAATGGCGGGGCGGCATGGCAACAAGGGAGTGATTTCCAAGATCGTTCCGATAGAAGATATGCCTTACATGGCAGACGGTACGCCGGTGGATGTCGTGTTGAATCCTCTCGGGGTGCCATCGCGCATGAACGTGGGCCAGATCCTGGAAACCCATCTCGGATGGGCCGCGAAGGGGTTGGGTAAAAAAATTGGCGACCTGCTGCAAGCACGCAGCAAGATAGCCGAGATCCGTGATTTGCTGGACAAGATCTATAACACGAGCGGCAAGCAGGAGGATATCGCTTCACTTAGCGATGCGGAGATTCTCGACCTGGCGGAGAATCTCAAGGATGGGGTGCCCTTCGCAACCCCCGTATTCGATGGGGCGACCGAACAGGAAATCAAGAATATGCTGGAGCTTGCCGGTCTCCCCAGATCTGGCCAGGTGACCCTGCTCGATGGAAGAACCGGGGAGGCTTTCGACCGCCCGGTATCGGTAGGGTACATGCACGTGCTGAAGCTCCACCATCTGGTGGACGACAAGATGCATGCGCGTTCCACCGGGCCTTATAGCCTCGTGACCCAGCAGCCTCTTGGGGGCAAGGCGCAATTCGGTGGACAGCGCTTTGGCGAGATGGAAGTATGGGCGCTGGAAGCGTATGGCGCTGCGTATACGCTGCAGGAAATGTTGACGGTGAAATCCGATGACGTAAATGGCCGTACCAAAGTATATGAGAGTATTGTTAAGGGTGACCACAAGATTGACGCAGGAATGCCTGAATCCTTTAACGTACTTGTGAAGGAAATTCGCTCGCTGGCTATGGATATCGATCTGGATCGGCATTGACGCTTTATTAGCGATTTTATTATGGGCGGGACCGATACGGAATCCTATGCGCCGGTCCCGCGCTTTTCGCCATTATTTTTGTATCGGCGCCTGATCAACAGGAGTGACAAATGAAAGCACTGCTTGATTTATTCAAACAGGTTACCCAGAAGGAAGAATTCGACTCGATCAAGATCGGACTGGCTTCTCCCGAAAAAATACGTTCCTGGTCTTATGGCGAGGTGAAAAAACCGGAAACCATCAATTACCGCACGTTCAAGCCGGAGCGGGATGGCCTGTTCTGCGCAAAGATTTTTGGCCCCGTCAAGGATTACGAGTGCCTGTGCGGGAAGTATAAACGCCTGAAGCACCGTGGCGTGATCTGCGAGAAATGCGGTGTCGAGGTAACACTGGCCAAGGTTCGGCGCGAGCGTATGGGCCATATAGAACTCGCATCCCCCGTAGCGCATATCTGGTTCCTCAAGTCCCTGCCATCGCGTCTTGGCATGGTGCTGGACATGACGCTCCGGGACATCGAACGCGTGCTCTATTTCGAGGCCTACGTGGTTACCGACCCGGGCATGACGCCGCTCAACCGGTGCCAACTGCTTACAGACGACGATTATCGCGCCAAAACGGAGGAGTACGGAGATGATTTTCGCGCCAGCATGGGAGCGGAAGGAATTCGTGACTTGCTGGCAAACCTGAACATTCGCGTCGAAATCGATAATCTTCGGCGAGAAATGGGAACGACAGGTTCGGAAACCAAGATGAAGAAGATCTCCAAGCGCCTGAAGGTGTTGGAGGCGTTCAATAAATCGGGCATCAAGCCGGAATGGATGGTGTTGGCGGTCTTGCCGGTCCTGCCACCCGAATTGCGCCCGCTGGTTCCCCTGGATGGAGGACGTTTCGCCACCTCGGACCTGAACGACCTGTACCGCCGTGTCATTAATCGCAACAACCGGCTGAAGCGTCTGCTCGAGTTGAAGGCTCCAGAAATCATCGTGCGCAATGAAAAGCGCATGTTGCAGGAAGCGGTCGATTCGTTGCTGGATAACGGCCGCCGGGGCAAGGCCATGACGGGCGCCAACAAGCGGCCGCTGAAATCTCTGGCTGACATGATCAAGGGCAAGGGAGGGCGGTTCCGCCAGAACCTGCTCGGGAAACGCGTCGATTACTCCGGCCGGTCCGTGATCGTGGTTGGGCCGCAGCTCAAATTGCACCAATGCGGCCTGCCAAAGAAAATGGCGCTGGAATTGTTCAAGCCGTTCATTTTCAACAAGCTCGAAATCATGGGTATTGCCAGCACCATAAAGGCTGCGAAGCGCGAGGTGGAGAATGAAAGCCCTGTAGTGTGGGATATTCTCGAGGATGTGATTCGCGAACACCCGGTGATGCTGAATCGCGCGCCTACGCTGCATCGGCTTGGCATCCAAGCATTCGAGCCGGTCCTGATAGAAGGCAAGGCCATTCAGCTTCATCCTCTGGTATGCGCGGCTTTCAATGCCGACTTTGACGGTGACCAGATGGCAGTCCATGTCCCGCTCTCGCTGGAAGCGCAAATGGAATGCCGTACGTTGATGATGTCAACCAATAACGTGCTGTCGCCGGCCAACGGCGAGCCGATCATCGTGCCATCGCAGGATATCGTTCTTGGCTTGTACTACACCACGCGCGAGAAGATCAATGCGCGCGGCGAAGGCATGATTTTCTCCAACATCGGCGAAGTATCGAGAGCTTACGAAAGCCGCATAATCGAATTGAACGCCCGGATTACCGTGCGCATCAAGGAGTATGAGATAGACCGCGATGGCGAGCGCAGCGAAAAGACGACTCGTTACGAGACGACGGTGGGGCGGGCTTTGCTCTCCGAAATCCTTCCAACCGGGCTGCCATTCCCATTGATCAACAAGGTACTCAAGAAGAAGGAAATTTCCAAGCTTATCAATGCCAGTTTCCGGCGCTGCGGGCTGCGCGAGACGGTCATTTTTGCCGACAAGCTGATGTACTCCGGCTTCAGCTATGCCACGCGTGCCGGCATTTCGATCTGTCTGGACGACATGCTCACCCCTGCGCAGAAAGATGCCATCATCAATGCGTCGGAGAAGGAAGTGCAGGAGATCGAGGTCCAGTATACCTCGGGGCTCGTCACGCAAGGAGAGCGCTACAACAAAGTGGTGGACATCTGGGGCCGGGCCGGTGATCAGGTTGCGAAGGCCATGATGGATCAGCTCGGTGTCGAGCCGATATATGATCCGGCCACGCGGGAGGTCAAGACGGATAACAAAGGCGAGCCGCTGACGCAGGAGTCCTTTAATTCCATCTACATGATGGCGGACTCGGGCGCGCGCGGGTCCGCCGCCCAGATTCGGCAGTTGGCAGGGATGCGCGGTCTGATGGCAAAGCCCGATGGCTCGATCATCGAGACGCCTATCACCGCGAATTTCCGTGAAGGGTTGAACGTGCTTCAGTATTTTATTTCCACCCACGGCGCCCGCAAGGGTCTTGCCGATACGGCATTGAAAACGGCAAATTCCGGTTATCTTACCCGCCGTCTGGTCGATGTCACCCAGGATCTCGTGGTAACCCAGGAAGACTGCGGCACCAGTAACGGCGTTGTCATGAAAGCTCTGGTTGAAGGCGGTGAAGTCATTGAAGCCCTGCGGGAGCGGATACTCGGGCGGGTAGTGGCCAACGACATCGTCAATCCCGAGCATCAGGCAGTGATTTATCCTGCGGGCATCCTCCTGGATGAAAACGCGGTGGATACCATTGAATCTCTGGGAATCGACGAAGTCAAGGTAAGGACTCCTCTTACCTGCGAAACGCGCTATGGCCTTTGCGCCAAGTGCTATGGAAGGGATCTGGGGCGTGGAACGCCGGTGAATGTGGGTGAGGCCGTGGGCGTCATAGCTGCTCAATCCATTGGCGAGCCCGGCACCCAGCTTACGATGAGAACATTCCACATCGGAGGCGCCGCTTCCCGAACGGCGGTGGCCAGCCAAGTGGAAAGCAAATCCAACGGTGTCGTGCACTATTCTCCTACCATGCGCTATGTGACCAACGCCCGCAATGAACTGGTCGCGATTTCCCGTAGCGGCGAGGTAGTGATACATGATGACAACGGCCGGGAGCGGGAGCGTCACAAGGCGCCTTATGGAGCAACCCTGCTGATACGCGATGGCGAGGTTGTCCGGGCAGGGCAGGTGCTGGCCGCCTGGGACCCGCATACTCGTCCCATTATCACCGAGTACGCGGGCAAGGTTCGCTTCGAGAACGTGGAAGAAGGCGTTACCGTGGCCAAGCAGATAGACGAGGTGACTGGCTTGTCCACACTTGTGGTAATCGATCCGAAACGGCGCGGCGTGGCTCAAACCAAGGGCTTGCGTCCGATGGTGAAGCTGCTGGACGAGGATGACAAGGAAGTAAGGCTGGCCGGCGGTACCTTGCCTGTCAACATCACTTTTCAGGTCGGCTCGGTTATCACCGTTCGGGACGGCCAGCAGGTAAGCGTGGGCGAGGTGCTGGCGCGTATTCCGCAAGAGAGTTCCAAAACCAGGGATATTACGGGGGGGTTGCCGCGGGTTGCGGAATTGTTTGAGGCGCGATCGCCCAAAGATGCCGGAGTCTTGGCGGAGGTGACCGGAATTGTATCTTTCGGTAAGGATACCAAGGGCAAGCAGCGGCTGGTCATTACCGATCTGGACGGGATTTCTCATGAATATCTGATCCCCAAAGACAAACATGTCACTGCACATGACGGCCAGGTGGTGAACAAGGGTGAAAGTATCGTCGATGGGCCAGCCGATCCCCACGACATTTTACGGCTGCTAGGCGTAGAGGCCTTGGCCCGCTACATCACCGACGAGGTCCAGGATGTTTATCGTCTGCAGGGTGTCAAGATCAATGACAAGCACATCGAGGTGATCGTGCGCCAGATGTTGCGCCGTGTGCAGATCACGGATGCCGGAGACACGCGTTTCATACCTGGCGAGCAGGTGGAGCGTGCAGACATGCTGGCGGAAAATGAGGCGGTAATGGCCGAGGACAAAAAACTTGCGCAATATGAGTTCATGCTGCTGGGTATTACAAAGGCTTCCCTGTCCACGGATTCGTTCATTTCGGCCGCTTCCTTCCAGGAGACTACACGCGTGCTGACGGAAGCAGCCATCATGGGCAAGAAGGATGATCTGCGTGGCCTGAAGGAAAATGTGATCGTCGGGCGACTCATTCCCGCGGGTACCGGTCTTACCTTCCATAACACGCGCAAGAAGCAGAGGTTGCTGCAGGATGCGGGGGAAAGTCCGGATCTGGGCGAAATCGAGACCGAAGAAATGCGCGACAGCGGATATACGGTCTAGCAATACATACATGGGGAAGCGGGGTTATCATAAATTTCATTAGATCGCCCTTGCCGAATAGGAAGAGCGATTCACATGCTTTGAGGTCGAAATCCGCGCCTGCCTACTGCCTGTACCGGTATGCGAGGGAGAATATTGAGAAAGGATAGCTTGGCTCATATTTAAGGATGGAAACAATGTCTGGTGGAAACAGGGGGGACAGGTTAAGAGCGCTAGGTCGTCCTGAAATGGATCATTATGGTTATCGCCTGAGCGGTGCGGACGCGGGGGCGGATCATGCCGATTGATATCAACGGAATAATCAACGAGACACGTGGCAGGAACTTCGAGCTTTTCGAGGAGCATATCAATCCGGTTTTCGTAAAGGTATTGCGCACGCTGGGCTTCAATCGATCATGGGTTCGCGGTGAAGGGCCGTATCTTTGGGATGAAACGGGAACGCGCTATCTGGATTTTTTGACAAACTGGGGCGTTTTTAATTTTGGCCGACGTCATCCGGCGATAAGGAATGCGCTGCAGCAGGTGCTGGATTCCGATTTTCCGGGATGGGTGGGGTTTGACGCGCCTCCGCTTGCCGCCACCCTGGCTCGCGAACTCGTAAAGCGTATGCCGCCCGGGTTGGACACAGTCTATTTCAGTAATTCGGGGACTGAAGCGATTGAGGCGGCTATCAAGTTCGCACGCGCATACACTGGCCGGCCTCGTACCATTCATCTGGCCAAAGCCTTTCACGGGCTGACGATGGGGTCGCTTTCCCTTAATGGAGAAGCGAGTTTTCGCCGAGGTTTCGACCCCATGCTTCCCGATAGTTCCGAAGTCAAACTGAACGATCTGGCCAGCCTTGGCGCGCAACTCGCCAAGGGCGACGTGGCTGCCTTCGTATTCGAGCCTATTCAGGGCAAGGGTGTCAATATTGCCAGCGACGAATATCTGCTCGGCGCTCAGGATCTGTGCCGGAAGTACGGCACACTCATGGTGTGTGATGAAGTTCAGACAGGCATGGGACGCACAGGCCGGTTTTTGGCAACGCAATGGGTCGACAACTTGCGGCCGGACATCATTTGCCTTTCCAAGGCATTGTCGGGAGGATATATACCGGTAGGCGCGACGATTACGCGCCGTGCGGTTTACGACAGCGTTTACGATACGATGCACCGCGCGATCGTGCACGCTTCGACTTTTGGCATGGGGAATATGGCGATGGCCGCAGCCCTTGCATCATTGAGCGTTCTTGATGACGAGAATCTGATGGAGCGCGCAAATGAACTGGGAGCCCGTTTTCGCCGCGGAATCGAGGAAATGGTGCCGCGTTTCGAATTTTTGAAGGGAGTGCGACAGCGCGGACTAATGATTGCCGTCGAGTTCGGCCAGCCGGAGTCCATGTCGTTAAGGGCTGCCTGGGCCATGGTCAACAAAATGGACGAGAATCTTTTCGCTCAGGCCATCGTTCTGCCGTTGCTGGACGATCATCATATCCTGACGCAGGTTGCCGGTCATGCCATGCCCATCATAAAGCTTCTTCCCCCTTTGAATATCGATGAAAGCGATGTCGATTGGTTTCTGGCTGCGCTTGAGGATGTCATGGTGAATCTGCACAGGTTTCCAGGACCGGCCTGGGAGGTACTGAAGAAGCTGGGCAGCCACGCTCTCACGGCAAAGCGGCGGGAGGGCCGGGTTACGGCCGGCTGACGCTGACACGTTTGCGCGGCCATGTGAGACGAACTGCCGAAATCCGCCCCGTAGCGAACTCACCATATGAGTGAATGTTGGGTATCGCAGAAAGTCTTTGTGGATCACGGCTCTAAACTGGAATTGCGCGGCCAACTGCCGGATTCAGGCTCAATCCTCACGTTCTCTTGCCCGACAAAGACTTGAGCTTGACATGTCGCGATAATGTCCATAAAATGCGCAGTCTTTTCAGCCGCCTTAGGTCCTTTCAGATTCTCTTAGGTTTGGGGTTCCCTCAAGGTAAGGGAAAGAAAGGAAAATACTTCGCAAGGGCGGAATCCACACTTCACTTGTATCGGATAGCGGGCGGACGGCTTCTGCCGTCATCCTGCTTTATTAGGAATTGAAATGCCGACAATCAGTCAGTTAGTAAGGAAGCCTCGTGCGGCCAGGAGGGTCAAGAGCAAGGTCCCTGCGCTGGGAAACAGTCCGCAGAAGCGCGGCGTTTGCACTCGGGTTTATACCACGACGCCCAAAAAACCGAATTCCGCATTGCGCAAGGTAGCACGGGTCCGGCTGACTAATGGATTTGAAGTATCGAGCTATATAGGTGGAGAGGGGCACAATCTTCAGGAACACTCGGTAGTTTTGATTCGCGGCGGACGTGTCAAAGACTTGCCAGGCGTTCGTTACCATACTGTGCGCGGAAGCCTGGATACGGCCGGAGTCAAGGACCGCAAGCAAAGCCGTTCCAAGTATGGCGCCAAAAGACCGAAAGCAGCATAGATTAGTGCGAGGTGAAGCCGGAATCCATTTCCGGTCATCTCTGCTGAATTATCAAGAAAACCGGGGTTAGAAAATGCCAAGAAGGCGAGAAGTTCCAAAGCGGGAAATTTTGCCCGATCCAAAATACCATAATGCCGAAGTTGCCAAGTTTGTCAATGTGCTGATGACGCGCGGCAAAAAATCGGTGGCGGAGCGAATTATTTATGGCGCCATGGATCACATTCATAAAAAAACGGGTAAAGATCCTGTAGAAGTTTTCACGCAGGCATTATCGAACGTGCGTCCGATGGTGGAAGTGAAGAGCCGACGTGTTGGAGGGGCAAACTATCAGGTGCCTGTCGAGGTGCGCTCGGTTCGGCGCAACGCCTTGGCGATGCGCTGGCTGCGCGATGCTGCGCGCAAGCGGGCAGAAAAATCCATGGGCGCACGCCTGGCCGGCGAACTGTCGGAGGCGGCGGAGGGGCGGGGCGGCGCTGTCAAGAAACGTGAAGAAGTCCATCGCATGGCGGATGCGAACAAGGCATTTGCGCATTATCGCTTCTAGCCAATCTGGAAGAGCGGAATTGCCTGCGAGCGGATCTTTTTGCTTGAAAGACTGAATACCTGTTTTCAACGTTTTGTCCTGATATAAATTTAAGGTCTAAACACCGTGCCAAGAAAGACACCTATCGAACGATATCGGAATATCGGCATCATGGCGCACATCGATGCGGGTAAGACCACGACCACCGAACGCATTCTCTTTTACACGGGTGTATCGCACAAACTCGGAGAGGTCCATGATGGCGCGGCCACCATGGACTGGATGGAGCAGGAGCAGGAGCGGGGCATTACCATAACTTCCGCTGCCACAACCTGTTTCTGGCGGGGAATGGAAGGCAATTATCCCGACCATCGTATCAACATCATCGATACGCCCGGTCACGTCGATTTCACTATCGAGGTCGAGCGTTCGTTGCGCGTTCTGGATGGCGCGTGCACCGTATTCTGTGCGGTTGGCGGAGTTCAGCCCCAGACCGAAACGGTATGGCGCCAGGCAAATAAATATAAGGTTCCGCGCCTTGCGTTCGTCAACAAGATGGATCGGGCGGGCGCCAATTTCATGCGTGTGTACGAACAGATCCAGTCCCGGCTTAAAGCTCATCCGGTGCTGGTTCAGCTGCCTATCGGCTCGGAAGAGAAATTCGAAGGAGTCGTGGATCTGGTCAAGATGAAGGCCATCTATTGGGATGACTCGAGCCAGGGTACGAGATTCGAGGAGAGGGATATTCCCGGCGGAATGGTGGAAGACGCCAGAAAATGGCGCGAAAAAATGGTGGAAACCGCTGCCGAGGCAAGTGAAGAATTGATGAACAAGTACCTGGAAGAGGGAGACTTGTCCATTGACGATATCAAGCAGGGTTTGCGTCTTCGCACCCTGGGTAACGAGATCGTGCCGATGCTCTGCGGCTCGGCCTTCAAGAACAAGGGAGTCCAGGCCATGCTGGACGCCGTGCTCGACTATCTGCCGTCGCCAGCCGACATTCAGGCCATAGATGGAGAGAAAGAAAACGGCGAGCACGGCGAGCGTCATGCCAATGATGAGGAACCCTTTGCAGGGTTGGCTTTCAAGATTGCAACGGATCCCTACGTCGGCCAGTTGATTTTTTTTCGCGTCTATAGTGGCGTGGTCGCCTCCGGCGATACGGTATATAACCCGGTGAAGGGGCGCAAGGAACGCATCGGAAGATTGCTGCAGATGCATGCCAATCAGCGCGAAGAAATCAAGGAAGTTCGTGCGGGCGATATCGCTGCTGCCGTTGGCCTGAAGGAAGCGGTGACCGGGGATACCCTGTGCGACCCCGGTGACGTCATTACCCTCGAGCGGATGACCTTTCCCGAGCCGGTCATTCATGTTGCGGTGGAACCGAAGACAAAGCTCGACCAGGAAAAGATGGGCATAGCGCTGAATCGCCTGGCTCAGGAGGATCCGTCCTTCCGGGTTCGCACCGATGAGGAATCAGGTCAAACCATCATTTCCGGAATGGGTGAATTGCACCTGGAAATTATTATAGACCGGATGAAGCGGGAATTTGGAGTGGAGGCCAATGTCGGCGCGCCCCAGGTTGCTTATCGCGAAGCCATCAAAAAACCGGTGGAGATCGAGGGCAAGTTCATCAAGCAATCGGGTGGACGGGGGCAGTATGGCCACGTCTGGCTCAAGATGGAGCCCAATGAAGCGGGCAAGGGCTATGAATTCGTGGATGCCATCAAGGGTGGCACCGTGCCTCGGGAATATATCCCCGCGGTGGATAAAGGACTCCAGGAAACGCTTCCCAATGGTGTATTGGCGGGTTTTCCCGTGGTGGACGTCAAAGTCACGCTATTCGATGGGTCCTACCATGATGTCGATTCCAACGAGAATGCGTTCAAGATGGCCGCATCCATCGCGTTCAAGGACGGTATGCGCAAAGCCAATCCGGTGCTGCTGGAGCCGATGATGTCAGTGGAAGTCGAAACGCCAGCCGATTTTATGGGTAACGTGGTCGGGGATCTGTCTTCGCGGCGCGGCATGATTCAGGGAATGGACGATATGCCTGGGCTCAAGGTGATACGGGCCGAGGTCCCATTGGCGGAGATGTTCGGCTATTCGACTTCACTGCGGTCAGCGACCCAGGGGCGAGCGACCTATACGATGGAATTCAAGCATTATTCCGAGGCTCCGAAAAACGTAGCGGAAGCAATCATAAACAAGAAGTAATCGTCATCAAGTAAAGGGAATCTCATGTCGAAGAGTAAATTTGAGCGGACGAAGCCGCACGTGAATGTTGGGACGATAGGTCATGTGGACCATGGGAAGACGACGCTGACGGCGGCGATCACGATGGTTTTGTCGAAGAAATTTGGAGGGGAGGCGAAGAGCTATGCACAGATAGACTCGGCGCCGGAAGAGAAGGCGCGCGGGATCACCATCAACACGGCGCACGTGGAATACGAGACCAAGAGCCGGCACTACGCGCACGTGGACTGTCCCGGGCACGCCGACTACGTGAAGAACATGATAACGGGTGCGGCGCAGATGGACGGAGCCATACTTGTGGTATCGGCTGCGGACGGTCCGATGCCGCAGACACGCGAGCACATACTGCTGGCGCGGCAGGTAGGGGTGCCCTACATTGTGGTGTACATGAACAAGGCGGACATGGTTGATGACGCCGAACTGCTGGAACTGGTAGAGATGGAAGTGCGGGAATTGCTGTCCAAGTACAGTTTTCCCGGGGATGACACCCCCATTGTGATTGGATCTGCCCTGAAGGCCCTGGAAGGAGACCAGAGCGACATAGGCGAGCCCTCCATATACAAGCTTGCGGATGCGCTGGACAGCTACATACCCGAGCCGGTGCGTGCGGTTGATGGCGCATTCCTGATGCCGGTGGAAGACGTATTTTCCATATCCGGGCGAGGCACGGTGGTGACCGGGCGGGTAGAGCGCGGGATAGTCAAGGTAGGGGAAGAAATCGAGATAGTTGGATTGAAGCCCACCATCAAGACCGTGTGTACCGGAGTGGAAATGTTTCGCAAGCTGCTGGACCAGGGACAGGCTGGAGACAACGTAGGCGTTCTGTTGCGCGGGACCAAGCGAGAAGAAGTCGAACGCGGGCAAGTGCTGGCCAAACCTGGGACGATCACCCCGCACACCAAGTTTGCGGCCGAGATCTACGTGCTGAGCAAAGAAGAAGGCGGGCGGCACACCCCCTTTTTTCAGGGATACCGTCCGCAGTTTTATTTTCGCACCACCGATGTGACGGGTGCGATCGAACTTCCGGCGGGGACCGAGATGGTGATGCCTGGGGATAATGTATCGGTGACGGTCAACCTGATTGCGCCCATCGCCATGGAAGAAGGACTGCGCTTTGCCATTCGTGAAGGCGGCAGAACCGTCGGCGCCGGCGTCGTGGCCAAAATTATAGAGTAACGACAGGACCAGGATGGGATTTGGGATGAGTGCCCTGCACTGAATCGCCAATTCAAAATCCAGATCCTCAACCTGAGGTTTAAGCATGCAAAGCCAAAAAATCCGGATTCGTTTGAAAGCGTTTGACTATCGATTGATAGATAAATCCGCCATGGAAATCGTTGAAACGGCAAAGCGTACAGGCGCGGTGGTAAAGGGTCCGGTGCCGCTGCCGACGCGTATCGAACGCTTTGATGTCCTGCGGTCCCCTCATGTAAACAAGACTTCGCGTGACCAGTTCGAGATCCGGACTCATCTGCGACTCATGGATATCATGGATCCCACCGACAAAACCGTGGATGCCTTGATGAAACTGGATTTGCCCGCGGGCGTGGATGTGGAAATCAAGTTGTAAGTATTGCGTTTTATCTGGCTGGATCCCATTGAAATAATCATGGGCTCAGGATTCGCTTCAAAGAACATATAAAATCGCCGGTCAATTGCAATCGGCACCTTTTAAGAAGGGTAATTAAAATGAGTTTAGGACTTGTCGGCCGGAAGGTTGGCATGACCCGCATTTTTACGGAGGATGGCGATAGCCAGCCCGTAACCGTGCTGGATGTGTCCAACAATCGTGTTACACAACTCAAATCCGCGGAAACCGATGGTTATACCGCCGCCCAGGTGACCTTTGGCAAGCGCCGCCCCAGCCGGGTCAATAAACCTGCCGCCGGACATTTCGCAAAAGCTGCGGTGGAAGCTGGCCGTATTCTGAAAGAATTCCGCGTAACGCCGGAAGTGCTTGCCGGCCTTGCTCCCGGAACAAGCATAGCCGTCGATATTTTCAAAACCGGTCAAAAAGTGGATGTGACCGGGATCTCGATTGGCAAGGGATATGCCGGGGTAATCAAACGCCATAATTTTGCCTCGAACCGGGCCAGTCACGGTAATTCCAGGTCGCATAACGTTCCGGGTTCCATTGGCATGGCACAGGATCCCGGGCGCGTGTTTCCGGGCAAACGCATGTCCGGACACCTGGGGAGCGTGCGGTGTACTACGCAGAATCTGGAAATATTGCGTATTGATACCGAGCGCAGCCTGTTGCTCATCAAAGGGGCGATTCCCGGGTCGAGAGGGAGTGATGTGCTCGTGTGTCCAAGCGTAAAAATTACCAGGATTACGGCAAAGCCCCCCGTCAAATCTGAAGGCAAAGGGGTGGCAAAAGGTGGCACGAAGGCCGGCAAAAAGGCGGGAGCATGATGGAACTTAAACTCATCAGTGAGAAAGATGGGCAGTCGGACGCGAGCGTTCCGGTTTCCGACGCGCTATTTGGCCGTGAATATAATGAAGCCCTGGTGCATCAGGTAGTGACGGCTTATCTGGCCAACGCCCGTAGCGCGAACCGGGCTCAAAAAGGACGTTCGGACGTCGCCAAATCCACTCGTAAGCCATGGCGCCAGAAAGGAACCGGCCGGGCGCGCTCGGGAATGGCATCCAGCCCGTTATGGCGGGGTGGCGGAAAAATCTTTCCCAATAGTCCCGACGAAAATTTTACACACAAGGTCAATCGCAAGATGTATCGCGCCGGCATCGTTTCCATTCTGTCTCAACTGGTACGGGAGGATCGCTTGTCGATAGTGGAAAGTTTCAGCATAGATGCGCCGAAGACCAAGGTGCTGGCGACAAAGCTGAAGGACATGGGGTTGGACGAGGTCATGATTATTACTGACAGTATCGATGAGAACCTATATCTTTCTTCCCGCAATCTAGCTCGTGTGAGAGTAGTGGAAGCAGGTCACGCCGATCCGGTCAGTCTCATGCGTTTTGCCAAGGTACTGGTGACACGAGGGGCCTTGACTAAAATGGAGGAGATGCTTGCATGAAAACGCAAACATTCAACCAGGAACGTCTTATGCAGGTGATATTGGCACCCCAAGTTTCCGAGAAGGCGACCTATGTGGCTGAAAAGCACAACCATATCATCTTTCGTGTTCTCCGGGACGCTACCAAGAACGAGGTTAAAGCGGCTGTCGAATTGATCTGGAAAGCGCAAAACATTCAGGTGGAAAGAGTGCAAGTCGCAAATGTTAAAGGAAAGGAAAAGCGCTTTGGCCGCTTCATGGGGAAGCGCAGCAGCTGGAAGAAGGCTTTCGTTAGCATTAAGGCCGGCCAGGAAATAAATTTCTCGGAAGTTGCTCAGGGAGAGGTCAAGTAAATGGCGCTCGTGAAAGTCAAACCTACTTCTCCGGGACGGCGAGCAGTCGTCAAGGTCGTCAATTCCGAACTGCATAAGGGCGCTCCCCATGCGAAACTTCTGGAAAGGCAGAATCGTACCGCGGGGCGCAACAACCATGGCCATATTACCACCCGCCACATAGGCGGAGGCCATAAGCAGCACTACCGAATCGTTGATTTTCGCCGGAATAAGGATGGCATCAATGCCAGAGTCGAGCGGCTGGAATATGACCCGAATCGCAGCGCGAATCTTGCGCTGCTTTGCTATGCGGATGGGGAGCGCCGCTATATCATCGCGCCGCGCGGCATTACTGCCGGGAGCGTGTTGATGAGCGGGGTGGATGCGCCTATCAAGGACGGTAACACGCTTCCTTTGCGCAATATCCCGGTAGGAAGCACCATACATTGTGTGGAAATGATGCCTGGCAAGGGTGCGCAGCTGGCCCGTTCGGCTGGTGCTTCGGTTCAGCTTCTGGCGCGTGAGGGGGATTATGCCCAGTTGAGGTTGCGTTCGGGGGAAATACGAAAGGTTCATATAAATTGCCGAGCCACCATCGGAGAGGTGGGTAACGAGGAACACAATCTACGTTCGATTGGCAAGGCGGGTGCGCAACGCTGGCGCGGTATCCGGCCTACCGTGCGCGGCGTTGTGATGAACCCTATTGATCATCCTCATGGTGGCGGGGAAGGAAAGACTGCGGCGGGCCGCCACCCGGTCAGTCCTTGGGGAACGCCTGCGAAGGGGTTTCGTACACGCACAAACAAGCGTACTGACGGCATGATAGTACGGCGCCGTTATTCAAACAAAGGATGATGAGTCATGGCACGTTCCGTTAAAAAAGGACCTTTTGTCGATCTGCATCTGATCTCGAAGGTGGAGGCTGCGCGCGCAACCAACGACAAGCGGCCGATCAAGACATGGTCCCGCCGTTCGACAATTCTTCCCGATTTTATCGGCCTGACCATTGCCGTGCACAATGGCAAGCAGCATATCCCCATATATGTCACGGAAAATATGGTAGGGCACAAGCTGGGGGAATTTTCGCATACCCGGGTTTTCAAGGGCCATTCGGGCGATAAGAAGGCGGGCGCGGGATCAAAGAAATAGGAACATAAATGCAAACAACTGCCGTATTACGTGGAGTGAGATTGTCCGAGCAGAAAGGGCGGCTGGTGGCCGATCAGATTCGCGGGCTGCCGGTGGACCGGGCACTTAATCTGCTCGCTTTCAGCCCGAAAAAGGGAGCAGCGATCATACGCAAGCTGCTGGAATCGGCCATTGCCAACGCTGAGCATAATGAAGGTGCGGACATAGATGAATTGAAGGTGTCGACAATATATGTGGATCGGGGGCCTTCCATGATGCGAACCAGCGCTCGCGCCAAAGGGCGCGGCAACCGCATTGTCAAGCCGACTTGCCATATCTTTCTTACCGTTGGCGACAAAGTCGGCAACAAAAAATAGGCGCACAAAGACATATGGGACAAAAAATAAATCCGACGGGCTTCAGGCTTTCCGTATTGAAGAACTGGTCGTCGAAGTGGTACGCCAATGGAAAAAATTTCCCTGGGATGCTCAACGAGGATATCAAGGTACGGGAATATCTCAGGAAAAAATTGGCTCATGCCTCGGTAGGAAAGGTCGTCATCGAGCGGCCTTCCAAGAATGCCCGTATTACGATTTATAGCTCACGCCCTGGTGTAGTCATCGGCAAGAAAGGTGAGGATATAGAGGTGCTCCGCGGAGCGCTCCAAACCCTCATGGGTGTGCCCGTTCACGTGAATATCGAAGAAATCCGGAAGCCGGAAATCGATGCACAGTTGATCGCGGACAATATCGCGCAGCAGTTGGAAAAGCGCATCATGTTTCGTCGCGCGATGAAGCGCGCCATGCAGAATGCCATGCGGCTTGGCGCTCAGGGAATCAAGATAATGAGCGCGGGCAGATTGAACGGCATTGAAATCGCTCGTACTGAATGGTACCGGGAAGGTCGCGTGCCACTGCATACCTTGCGTGCCGATCTGGATTACGGCACTTCTGAAGCAAAAACGACCTATGGCGTGATTGGAATCAAAGTATGGGTTTTCAAGGGCGAAGTAATCGGAAGAGGTGATCAGTCTACAGGGACAGGCGCGCAACTTCCCAACCAGGCGCCCGCTCCGAGCGGAGAGCCCGAAGGAAAGCGGCCGCCCAGGAAGCCGGCATCCGCTCCCGGCAGGACTGGAGCAGGACCAAGGCCAGCCGCCAGAGCGGAATCGAAAAACGAATCCAAATCCGAAATCAGGTCAACTGATAAGAAAGCGGAAAAAAGGATGGATGGTGCTGGCGAGGACTCTAGCGCCACCTCTGCAGTTGGAAAGACAGTAAAGCCAGGAGCAAGAGATGCAGCAGCCAGCTAGAACCAAGTACCGCAAACAGCAAAAAGGCCGCAATACCGGGGTAGCGACCCGCGGTGCAAAGGTCAGCTTTGGCGAATATGGGCTTAAGGCGATAGGTCGCGGCCGGTTGACGGCGCGCCAGATAGAAGCCGCCCGCCGTGCCATGACCCGGCACATCAAGCGGGGCGGACGTATCTGGATACGGATTTTTCCCGATAAACCCATTTCGCACAAGCCTGCTGAGGTTCGGATGGGAAATGGCAAGGGAAGCCCCGAGTACTTTGTCGCCGAAATTCAACCGGGGAAAATGTTGTATGAAATGGATGGCGTCGATGAAGTCCTGGCACGCCAGGCCTTTCGCCTGGCTGCCGCAAAGTTGCCAATCCAGACTACGTTCGTTATAAGACAGGTGGGTGGTTAATATGAAGGCAAAGGAATTGCGCTCCAAAGAGCCGGCAGCGCTGGAGCAGGAGTTACTGGAACTGTTGAGGGCGCAATTCGGCTTGCGCATGCAAAAAGCTACCCAGCAGCTAAGCAATACCAATCAATTGCGGAAAATGCGCCGCGATATTGCGCGTACCAAAACCATACTCAGCCAAAAAGTGAAGCTGTCATGAGCGAAGAAGCCAAGTTAAATCGTACCCTTTCGGGAAAGGTGGTGAGCGACAAGATGGACAAAACCATTACCGTCTTGGTTGAACGTAAGGTAAAGCATCCGCTCTACGGAAAAATTATGGTTCGCTCAAAAAAGTATCACGTTCATGACGAAAACAATGAGTTTCATGCCGGGGACACCGTTGTAATCGAAGAATGCCGGCCGTTTTCCAAAACAAAAGCCTGGCGTGTGGTCAAGTTGATGGAGAAAGCCGCGCAATTCAGCTGACCGGGTTCGAGGCTGAATGAAACGAGTCCTCACTTGTTTTTCCAAAGGGAAGGCCGTATAATTCCGCCTCTTCGATTTTCCGGTTTTCAGATCTTAAATTTTGTGCGGCCGATGTACTGGCGCCGCTACACCCCCGAACGGGATCCAATACTGTCCGCGCCGGATTGGGCGGGAAAAGTTGGAAAGAGCGAGTAAATAATGATCCAAATGCAATCGACTCTGCAAGTTGCAGATAATACCGGTGCACGTTCAATCATGTGCATTAAGGTGCTGGGGGGCTCCAAGCGGCGATATGCCGGCATAGGGGACATAATAAAAGTCAGCGTCAAAGACGTGGCACCGCGCGGACGCGTCAAGAAAGGCGAGATATACAATGCGGTGGTGGTGCGTACTTCCAAAGGCGTCCGTCGTGCCGACGGCTCATTGATCAAGTTCGACAATAACGCCGCGGTATTGCTGAATTCGAAGCTGGAGCCTATCGGCACCCGCATTTTTGGTCCGGTTACCCGGGAATTGCGGAATGCGCGCTTCATGAAAATCGTGTCGCTTGCGCCGGAAGTTCTGTAGCGCGTCAGGGAGTCAGTATGCGGAAAATAAAAAAGGGTGATGATGTTGTTGTCATCAGCGGCAAGGATAAAGGCAAGCGGGGTACCGTATTGCGCGTGGTAAGCGCTGACCTCGTGGTTGTCGAGGGGGCCAATAAGGTCAAGAAGCACCAGCGGCCGGACCCGAATAAAGGTACCACCGGCGGAATTGTTGAAATGGAGAAACCTGTCCAGATTTCCAACGTGGCAATATTTAATCCCGCTACGCAAAAGCCGGATCGCGTGGGTATCAGAATTCTTGAAGATAAACGCAAAGTCCGCTATTTCAAATCGAACGGCGAGTTGCTTGACGCGTAGGGGTGAAGAGGACATATGGCTCGTTTACAGGAATATTATCGTAATACCGTCGTAAAGCAGCTGATGGAGCAATTCGGCTACAAGTCGGTAATGGAGGTCCCGCGGATCCGCAAGATTACGCTCAATATGGGCGTGGGCGAGGCGGTGGCCGATAAAAAGGTGATGGACAGCGCTGTAGGGGATATGCAAAAAATAGCTGGCCAGAAACCGGTGATCACCAAGGCGAAGAAATCCATTGCAACCTTCAAGGTGCGGGAGGCGTACCCGGTGGGGTGCATGGTGACATTGCGGCGTATTCGCATGTACGAGTTCCTCGATCGGTTGGTCAATGTGGCCATTCCACGCATTCGCGATTTTCGGGGTATTTCGGGCAGATCCTTCGATGGACGGGGTAATTACAACATGGGAATCAAGGAGCAGATCATCTTTCCCGAAATCGAATACGACAAAATCGATATGTTGAGGGGCATGAATATCACCATCACTACCACGGCGAAAACAGATGCGGAGGCCAAGGCGTTGCTGGCGGCATTCAAATTCCCATTCAAGAACTGAGACGATATGGCCAAAGTAGCTATCATTAACCGCGATTTGAAGCGTAGGGAAACCGTAAAAAAGTTTGCCGCACGGCGTGCAGAGCTATTAGCCGTGATCAACGATTTCAATTTAAGTGAAGAAGAGCGCCATTCAGCGCGAATCAAGCTCCAAATGCTTCCCAGGAATGCGAGTCCGGTTCGGCTGAGAAACCGTTGTTCTCTGACGGGCCGCCCCCGGGGCGTCTATCGCAAGTTTGGCCTCGGCCGCAATAAATTGCGCGATATCGCCATGAACGGGGAAATACCCGGGTTGACCAAGGCCAGTTGGTAATCGAAGCTTGCCTGCATTAAATTATCCGGCCGCCACGTTTGCTCGGGGCGCCGAATCTGTCGAGGGTTTGATCTTTACGGTCTGCCCCGGTATCTTAACAATATATGTATTGGCCCCTTGCCAAAATCGGATTTCTAGAGGTATCCCCGGATGAGCATGAGTGACCCCATCGCTGATATGCTGACGCGCATCAGAAACGCGCAGCTTTCTGAAAAGGCCTCGGTAGCAATGCCTGCTTCGAAGCTCAAGGCCGCCATTGCAGGAGTGTTGAAAGAAGAAGGGTATGTTGAGGATTTCGCGGTGCATGAAGCCGATGGCAAGTCCGTGCTGGACATCAGTTTGAAATATTATGCCGGGCGTCCCGTGATTGAAAAGATCGAGCGGATCAGTCGCCCCGGCCTGCGCATATATAAAGCAAGCGATAAGCTCCCGAACGTGATGAACGGGTTGGGGGTGGCGATAGTGTCGACATCGAAAGGCGTCATGACCGAAAGAAAGGCACGGGCCAATGGCGTGGGCGGTGAAGTTTTATGTATAGTTGCCTAGAGGTATAGAAATGTCTCGAGTGGGAAAAAGTCCTATTCCGGTTCCGGCGAATGTGGAGGTAACCTTGTCGGCTTCCGAAGTGGCGGTAAAGGGACCGCTGGGTACATTGCGCCGCGATATCGGATCCGATATCGCTGTCGAGCGCGAAGGAGATAGCTTGCTGATAAAAGTCTCCAACGATACCAAGCACGCCAACGCCATGTCCGGAACGATGCGCGCCTTGCTGGCGAATATGGTGAAAGGCGTAACCAGCGGCTTCGAGAAGAAACTGACATTGGTGGGAGTGGGATATCGCGCTCAAGCGGCTGGTGATGTCCTGAATCTGACGCTGGGATTCTCTCATCCGGTCGCGCATAAAATGCCCGAGGGAATAAAGGTCGAAACGCCGACCCAGACAGAAGTCATCATAAAAGGCATAGATAAGCAGCAGGTTGGCCAGGTTGCCGCCGAGGTGCGCGCCTACCGTATCCCGGAACCGTACAAGGGCAAGGGTGTACGATATGCCGACGAGGTAATCGTCATGAAAGAAACCAAGAAGAAATAATCAGGATATATATGCCGAATCCGACAGAATCCCGGTTGCGCCGGGCGCGTCAAACCCGCGCCAAGATCGCCGAATTGAAGATGATACGGTTGGCCGTGCACCGCAGCAACTGCCACATCTATGCTCAACTCATAGATGGCGCTGGCGGCAGAGTATTGACCAGCGCATCTACCCTGGAGCCAGAGGTAAAAAAGGAGATTCCCAATGGCGGCACCATCGGCGCTGCCGCAGCTGTGGGCAAACGTGTCGCAGAAAAAGCGAAAGGACTGGGTATCGAAACTGTCGCATTCGACCGTTCAGGTTTCAAGTACCACGGGCGTGTGAAGGCCTTGGCCGATGCCGCGCGTGAATATGGCCTCAAATTCTGAGTGAGGACTAAATAATGGCTAAGATGCAGGGACGGATGCAGGGAAAGATTCCAGCCGGTGACGATCGCGGCGATGGACTCAAGGAAAAAATGGTGGCGATCAATCGGGTCACCAAGGTAGTGAAAGGCGGGCGCATATTGGGTTTTGCGGCATTGACCGTGGTTGGAAACGGGGATGGCAGCGTTGGAATGGGCAAGGGCAAGTCACGTGAAGTGCCTGTGGCAGTGCAGAAAGCGATGGATGAAGCGCGCCGCAAGATGATCAAGGTGAGTCTCAAGAATGGAACGCTTCATCATCCGGTTATCGGCAGGCATGGGGCTGCCACTGTATATATGCAGCCGGCTTCCGAAGGAACGGGCATTATTGCGGGTGGCCCGATGCGGGCAATATTCGAGGTCATGGGCATACATAACATTCTGGCTAAATGCATAGGCTCAACCAACCCCTACAATGTCGTGCGCGCGACGCTGCAAGGACTGCAAGACATGAATACGCCTGCGGAAATCGCCGCCAAGCGGGGTAAAAGCGTGGAAGAGATCATGGGGTTGTCCAAATGACAGAGAGCCGGAAAAAAATAAAGGTCACGCTGGTCAGGAGCCTGATCGGCACCAAGCGGTCTCATCGCGCCACTGTGCGCGGGTTGGGATTGAGTAGAATCAACAGCAGCACCGAATTGGAGGATACGCCAGCGGTGCGCGGTATGATCAATAATGTTTATTACCTCGTCAAGAGTGAGGCATAGATGCGGTTAAATTCCATCAGACCGGCTACCGGAGCAAAGCATGCCCGCCGGCGCGTGGGGCGCGGGATAGGCTCGGGCCTGGGTAAAACCGCGGGACGTGGCCATAAGGGACAGAAATCCCGAGCGGGGGGGTTTCACAAGGTGGGATTCGAAGGCGGGCAGATGCCTATGCAGCGGCGTCTTCCGAAACGGGGCTTTATATCGCGCGGCAGAAAAAATGTTGCGGAGATCCGATTGTCCACCCTGGGAAAAATGAACAGTGATGACATCGACATTCTCGCGCTGAAGCAGGCCGGAATTATTCCCGATTCTGTGATGGCAGCCAGGGTAATACTCTCCGGGAATATCGAGCGGGCGGTGAAGCTCAAGGGCCTCGCCGTCACCAAGGGTGCAAGGATGGCCATAGAAGCAGCGGGTGGAAGCGTTGAATAAACTCATTGGGATAGACATTGGCTGCTAGCGATTCCTTTCGGGGACTCTCCGGAAAGCTCGGCGACTTGAAGCGCCGCCTTTGGTTTCTGCTCTTCGCGCTGATCGTCTACCGGATTGGCGCGCATGTTCCTGTTCCTGGCATTGATCCCGTCGTGCTGAAGGATTTGTTCGAGTCCCAGCAAGGGGGCATCCTGGGAATGTTCAACATGTTTTCAGGCGGCGCGCTTTCCCGTTTCTCGATTTTCGCTCTCGGCATCATGCCGTATATCTCGGCGTCGATCATCATGCAACTGGGAACGGTAGCCTTCCCTTACCTTGAAGCATTGAAAAAGGAAGGGGAGTCGGGCCGCAGAAAAATCACCCAGTACACCCGGTATGGAACCCTGGGTCTGGCGCTTGTTCAGGGATATGGCATATCCATTGCGCTGCAGTCCCAGGCTGGCCTGGTAATCGAGCCCGGCCCCATGTTTCTTTTGACCACGGTGATCACGCTGGTCACGGGCACCATATTCCTGATGTGGCTGGGAGAGCAGATAACGGAGCGCGGAATCGGCAATGGCATATCGCTAATCATTTTTGCCGGCATTGCAGCCGGATTGCCGAGTGCCATTGGCGGTACGCTCGAACTGGTTCGGACGGGTGCAATGCATTTCCTGGTCGCCCTGGGGATTTTTATCGCTGCGACGCTGGTAACCGCTTTCGTGGTTTTCGTGGAGCGCGGCCAGCGCAAGATACTCGTGAATTATGCGAAACGCCAGGTCGGGCGCAAGGTATATGGAGGCCAGAGCTCTCATCTCCCGTTGAAGCTCAATATGGCAGGAGTCATTCCTCCCATTTTTGCTTCCAGTATCATATTATTTCCCGCGACGTTGGCGGGGTGGTTTGCCGGCGGTGAATCCATGAGCTGGCTGAAGGAAATAAGCGGCGCATTATCGCCGGGGCAGCCAATCTATGTGATTTTGTATGCTGCCATGATCATATTTTTCTGCTTCTTTTATACGGCTCTGGTATTCAATCCGAAAGAAACGGCTGAAAACCTGAAGAAGAGCGGCGCTTTCATACCGGGTATACGGCCCGGCGACCAGACTGCCCGATATATCGAGCGTATCATGTTGAGGTTGACGCTGGCTGGTGCGATTTATGTGACGCTTGTATGCTTGCTGCCCGAATTCCTGATTTTGAAATGGAATGTTCCATTTTATTTTGGTGGTACGTCTTTGCTGATCATAGTGGTGGTTACAATGGATTTCATGGCGCAGGTTCAGGCTTACATCATGTCCCATCAATACGAAAGTCTATTGAAGAAAACGAATTTCAAAGGTGGCGGCGGACTGCCCGCGCGATAGTCTACAGGGACGGGATGGCAAAGGAAGAAACAATACAGATGCAGGGGGAGATCCTGGAAACGTTGCCCAATGCGACGTTTCGGGTCAAACTGGAAAATGGGCACGTAGTATTAGGGCATATTTCCGGCAAGATGCGCATGCATTACATCCGTATTTTGCCTGGCGACAAGGTTACGGTGGACCTGACGCCATACGACTTGAGCAGAGCGCGTATCACGTTTCGCGCCAAATAGGAAGAGAGGATCTGAGCATGAAAGTACTCGCATCAGTAAAAAAAATATGCCGCAATTGTAAAATCATTCGGCGCAATCGCATCGTGCGCGTTATCTGCACGGATCCACGGCATAAGCAGCGGCAGGGCTGAAAGCGCCGCGAAGATCGGAGTAATCTTATTACAACATTCTGCAGGAATAACGTATGGCCCGTATCGCTGGAGTAAACATTCCCAATCATCAGCATGCCGTGATCGCGCTGACTTCGATATATGGCATCGGCCGCACCCGAGCCCGTGAGATTTGCGTGGCTGTGGGCATAGGAACCACGACCAAGATAAAAGACGTGACCGATGCCCAGATGGACAAATTACGCGACCACGTGGCTAAATTCGTCGTGGAAGGCGATTTGCGAAGAGAAGTATCGATGAACATAAAACGCCTGATGGATCTCGGTAGCTATCGTGGCCTGCGCCATCGTCGCGGCTTGCCCGTGCGAGGGCAGCGTACGCGTACCAATGCCAGGACGCGCAAGGGACCCCGCAAGGCGGTTCGTTCTTCCAGCGCAAAGGCGGCAACACGCTAATTTGACCATTAACCGGGCGCCAGAATAAGGGAATCATTACATGGTAAAAGCATCAACGCGGGTACGCAAGAAAGTCAAGAAGAACGTGGCGGAAGGAATTGCACATGTTCACGCCTCGTTCAACAACACGATCGTCACGATCACGGATCGGCAGGGGAATGCATTGTCCTGGGCGACCTCTGGCGGAGCAGGTTTCAAGGGATCACGCAAAAGCACGCCATTTGCTGCGCAGGTTGCGGCGGAGCAGGCAAGCAGGGTTGCGCAGGAGTGCGGGGTAAAAAACCTGGAGGTGCGTATCAAAGGTCCCGGCCCCGGACGAGAGTCGGCGGTGCGCGCATTGAATGCGGCGGGATTCAAAATTACCAGTATTTCGGATGTGACGCCGGTTCCGCATAATGGTTGCCGGCCACCGAAGAAACGTCGTATTTAAGGAGTTGCCGTGGCTAGAAATCTAGATCCAAAGTGCCGTCAGTGTCGCCGCGAAGGAGAAAAGCTGTTTTTGAAAGGCGAAAAATGCTTCACTGAAAAGTGCGCAATCGAACGCCGGAACTATGCGCCAGGCCAGCATGGCCAGAAAAGCGGGCGGTTGTCTGATTATGGCGTGCAGTTGCGGGAAAAACAGAAGCTGCGCCGTATATATGGAATCCTGGAGCGCCAGTTTCGTAATAACTATGAGCTGGCCGACCAGCAGCGCGGCATCACCGGGGAGAATTTACTTCAGTTGCTGGAATGCCGCCTTGATTCGGTTTCCTATCGGATGGGTTTCGGGGCGTCCCGATCGGAAGCACGGCAGATTGTACGGCACAACGGAGTGCTAGTGAATGGCCGCAGGGTTAATATTCCCTCTTATCAGGTAAAGCCGGGCGACGTGATAGAGGTTGCGGAGAAGGCAAAAGGCCACCTGCGTATCAAGGCTGCGGTGGAGGCTGCGGAACATCGCACTTTTCCCGAGTGGATAGAGATGGATGTCAAAGCGATGAAGGGAACATTGAAGGCCAAGCCCGAACGTTCCGATCTGCCTGCGAGCATCAATGAATCGCTAGTAATAGAACTGTACTCGAAGTAATCAATCATCGAGCTTTCCGCAAAAGGATCAGGTTATGCCAAGTAACACTTTTCTTACGCCGCGCATTATTGACGTTCAGAATGTTTCTCCATTGCATGCGAAAATTACAATGGAGCCATTCGAACGTGGTTATGGGCATACGTTGGGAAATGCATTGCGCCGTATTCTTCTTTCTTCGATGCCGGGATTTGCGCCAACCGAGGTTCAAATCAGCGGGGTGGTGCATGAGTACTCTGCCCTGGACGGCGTGCAGGAGGATGTGGTCGATATCCTGCTGAACTTGAAGGGTATCGTTTTAAAGTTGCATAACAGGAGCGAAGCCGTACTGGTTCTCAAGAAGAAAGGTGAGGGTACGGTTACAGCCGGCGATATCGAAGCCTCGCACGATGTGGAAATCATTAATCCCGACCACGTCATTGCGCATCTTACCGCGGGTGGAAAGCTTGATATGCAAATAAAGGTGGAACTGGGCCGGGGCTATGTACCCGGGACCGTTCGCCAGCCAGGAAATGAAGGCCGCACCATCGGCAGTATTCTCCTCGATGCGTCCTTTAGCCCGGTGCGGCGCGTGAGTTATGCGGTGGAAAGCGCGCGCGTGGAGCAACGCACCGATCTGGATAAGCTTGTGATGGATATTGAAACCAACGGTGTTGTGGATCCGGAAGAGGCAATCCGGTACGCGGCAAAAGTCCTTGTGGAGCAACTCTCCGTATTTGCCGACCTCAAGGGCACGCCAATGCCTGTGGAACAGCCTAAGCTGCCTCAGGTGGACCCGGTCCTTCTTCGGCCTGTCGATGATCTCGAGCTTACCGTTCGTTCGGCCAATTGCCTCAAGGCCGAAAACATCTATTATATCGGCGACCTGATCCAGCGTACTGAAACCGAGCTACTGAAAACCCCCAATCTGGGGAGAAAGTCGCTGAACGAAATCAAGGAGGTATTGGCCTCTCGCGGATTGACGCTCGGTATGAAGCTCGAAAGTTGGCCTCCAGCCAATCTTGATAAAAGTAAAAAGGAAGCAAGCCATGCGTCATCATAACGGACTTCGGAAGCTGAATCGCACCAGCAGTCATCGTCTTGCCATGCTGCGAAATATGACCAATTCGTTATTGCGGCATGAGGTCATTAAAACTACATTGCCCAAGGCCAAAGAGTTGCGCCGTGTCATTGAGCCAGTAATAACCTTGGGCAAGAAGCCCTCCCTGGCTAACAGGCGGCTTGCATTTGATCGTTTGCGGGATCGGGATATGGTCGGAAAGTTGTTTTCTGAATTTGGGCCTCGCTATCAGGCTCGCCATGGTGGGTACGTGCGCATTCTTAAATACGGGTTTCGTAAAGGCGACAATGCGCCGATGGCGCTGGTGGAGTTGATGGATCGTCCTCAACCAGTCACGGAGGCAACGCCAGCAAAGGCCGCTGGTTGAGCGTTACGATCACGCTTGTAATTACATTCGCAAATGGAGCAGGGAAAAAGCCGGGAATACCCGGCTTTTTTCATTGAGCTTCACCCATGCTGGCTCATAGAATAAATACCGGAGGCGCGGGATAGCAAGTCAGCGCATCAGCTCGCGCCTATTCTTATATGGTTAAGTTTTTTTTCTGGGCATGGACTTGGTTCCGAAGCATCGTTAAAATAAATAGTTTTGATCGGGAGAACCCTTTTTGATGGACTTGACGGACTGGACAAACGAAGAAATTATTTCAGTGCATGAAAAGCTTGTTGATTGGCGCCGCCGGCGTCAGGCACCCACATGGGGAAATAAATTTCTGAACTGGACGGGATTTACCGGAGCGTTTGCCTTCCTCACGGGGCTGATGGATATGTTCTTTGGCGGCCCCGGTCTGGCAAACGTCATCCTGGTTTTGCTTGGTGCGCTTGCCTGTTTTTCCTGGTACAAGGGGGACAAGCAATTGAAGAAAAATATCGGTTTCCTCGGCGAGTTGGATCAGGAAATTATCCGCCGTGGGATAAAAATCAAATAGCCTCTCCAAATTCCCTATCTCTATGGGAACCTGCAATTTTCATAATCGGACTATCCATCTGATTCTAATGCTTCCCCATGATTGTGTTCTAAATGCTTCTCGATAAAGAGACTGGTGCATATGTCGACGATAGAGACGTATCGCTTTTCACGCCGCTGTGCCAGTTTATTTGGATTCAGGGAAACCCTCTGCCCCTGATTTATGGCCTGAAGCCCGAGGTATACAGGGAGCAAGGTATCGACCTGCTGTTACTGAAGCATCTGGAAGCGGTTGATCTGATCTCTCTCGCGGCTGCGGGATACGTCAAGAAAAAGCTGGGCAAACATACCCGTTTATTTTATTTTGGCCAACCGACCAAGATACAGTTTCCCGGTGATGCAAACAATCAACTGGATCTTGGACATGTACTTTTAACCGACAAGGGAAAAATGTTGGCTCGCTTTTGTGAGACGAGACGGAATCAGGCTTTTTACGAGTACGTTGTCGAGAGATGGCTGCGGCAGGGAATGGTCGTTTCATCCATCCTCAAGCGGCGCTGAATCGAATGATTGCCCCTGCCATATCTGCTTTATCCACGAATGTGTTTGGGATCTGGTACACGGACTTGTCATAGAAGATAAGAGTTGATTCCTTCCAGCAGTAAATCGTATTGCGCCTCCACCACTTCTTTTATCACCAGTGCCGGCATGCCGGTAATGACGTTACCCTCCGATGCCAGCCATCCCACCGCATCCTCCGGCCCCAGGCTGATGACATAACCCAGGTCACGGTGCAGATAAGGTTCAAGCAGTTTCAACGAGCCGGAGTGACGCAGCATATTTCGAGCTGCAAGTGTTCCTTTACGCACGGCGGATTGAGCGGTGCAGGTGTTCGAACCAAAAGCCTCAAAGCTCGAACAATCTCCCGCCGCAAAGATATTTTGCAGTGTTTTTTGTCCAGCCAGGACTTGCCCAAATGCGTTTGTGGAAAGCAAAGGGGAGCGGGTTTTACCCACGAATAGAAACGAGAAAGTGGAAGGTAATGCATATTGCCGGCCACTTTCCATCTCCTCCAGCACAATTTCATGCCTTTGCTGCTCCCGATAGAGCGTGCGCGGGTAAAAATCGATGCTCATTTCGGACATCCGGTCCTGTGCATAGGTGGAAAAACCTGCCGGAAATGGGCTGAGTATTCGGGTATCGCCATGAATCAGGCGTAGCCTTCGCTGAATTTTCCGGCGCTTGAGGAAATGAGCAATTTCAAAAAGAAACTGGATCCCTGTTGCTCCGCCCCCAATTACAGTAATCGGCCCCTCCGCGATGCCATCGCTATCATGACCAACGCGGGTGTCCCACAGGTTGGATCCCGCGATATCCATGAAGTCATGCAGGTCCGCCACATTTTCAGATTCGAGGATGGGCGCGGGATCGGAACCGGATGCAATCAGCGCATAGTCGAATTCCAGGATTTCGCCGTTGACAAGAATTGATTTGTCGTTCTGCCATTGCAGGAGCGCATCTGCCTGCCACGCCAGTCCAGCACAAATATGGCGGCAGCCGTATTGATTTTCCAGCATCGAAAACGGTATCTGAAAATCTTCAAGCGGGTATCTGAAGGTTTCGTGCAGGTGGGTGATCTTCAAATGATGCGGCCGGGGATCGATAATGGTGACAAGCGCTCGTGGCATATACCGAAAAATTGTCACCAGGGCGGCTATTCCCGCATATCCCGCACCGATGATCAGAATTCTAAGCTGCGTATGCCTGGGTATATAAAAAGGCAGAAAAGACACAGTATCTCCTTTCAAAATACGGGAAAAGATTCGATTTTCATTTATTATACTCGTTTTGAACCTTATTCCCCGAGTCCACCATCATCGATATTCATGCGCAGCGTGATGGCTTCCGGTTTCCAACTGCTTATCGCCCATTCCCAAAGCGTTTTTACATTTGCCCGAACCAGTTCTGCCGGTGGCATTTGACCCAGGAAGCGCAACGCCTCCATCAGCTGAGGTATCGGGCGAGAAGCATCCAGCGGCGCAGCCCCGGTCTGTTTGCTGAGCTTTTCACCCCGGGCATTGGTGACGACGGGAAGATGCATATATAGCGGCGTGGGGTAGCCCAGTAATCTCTGGAGATAAATCTGGCGGGGAGTGGAATTCAGCAAATCCTCTCCACGCACCACGTGCGTAACCCCTTGTGCAGCATCATCCACCACAACCGCCAACTGATACGCAAAGACTCCATCGGCACGGCGCAACACGAAGTCGCCAACATCGCTTTCGAGCCGTTGTTGCATTCGGCCATGCAACGCATCAGTAAATTCAATCGGGTTGTTATCCGTTTTTAAGCGTCGAGCGCCAGTTTGTCCTTTATCGGAACCAGCACGGCAAGTACCGGGATAGATCGGCCCCTCAATTCCCCTGATGCTGGAATCAGCGATTTCCCTGCGGCTGCAGAGGCAGGAGTAAACCAGGCCGCAGTTTTCAAGTGCGCAGAGCGCGGCTCGGTACGCTGCATCCTGCTGGTTCTGATACATCGGTTTGCCATCCCATTCCATACCCAGCGCTTCAATCATGCGCAGTATTTCTTCCGATGCGCCCGGAGGTTCACGGGTGGCGTCCAGGTTTTCCATCCTGACCAGCCACTTGCCATGCCGTGACCTTGCCTCCAGATAACTTCCCACGGCGGTGACGAGCGATCCAAAATGCATCGGTCCCGTAGGCGATGGAGCAAAACGACCGATGTAGGCGGAATCTTGAGGGTTGTTGATGGGCACAGGTGAAGGCGATATTCTGACCTAACGGCAACAACAGACAACAACACTTGAATGGTGGCGGGTAGTATACCGAATAACACCAGAGCGGGTATTTCCTGCTGGTTTCTCCATGGCATTCATTTGCAGGGTAGTCACAACCGCTGCTGAAGCTTCATGCTTTACGACTGAGCTGGAAGAAAACCTCGTTCTCCGCGTTCTGCCCGCATCATCGCCTTTCACGCACTCATCCGCAAAGCCCCTGTCTGCGGCGGAGGCGACATTGGGAGGGCGCCCCGGCAAGTTGGCGCTGGCGGTGGGAGACAAACTGCTTGACTTGGGCGATCTTCGCGGATAGTCTTTACGGGGTTGTGGGTATGTAAAGTATCTGTAAGGACGGGTGGACGGGCGGGAACTGGCGGGATCGGGATATCGGGGAAGGGAAGATATTTTGGATTGTGCCGGGTAGCATCGGCCGGGCGCCAGGGTAGTAACGAGTGTAACAAGTAACGGGAAAGAGAAGAAAGAAGGAAGCCCGATCCGGGAAGCGAGCATGCTGGCCTGCAGTTCTTGGGGCAGGAAGGAAGGAATGGGGGCAGGCGGCAATGCGGCCGGGCAGGAAGGAGCGGCACTTGATCAACGCAATAGGAGATAAATGAAATGGCAACAACACTAGGGACGTCAAGCCACGCGGCGTCGAGCGGACGCGACTACGACATGTCGCTGTGGTACGACTCGAAGTGGTACAAATTTGGGTTATTGACCATGCTGGGCGTAGCGATTTTCTGGATTTGGTTCCAGAGGACGTTTGCCTACTCGCACGGGATGGACTCGATGGAACCCGAATTCGAGAAGGTATGGATGGGTCTGTGGCGGGTTCACATGATCGTCATGCCGATATTTGCACTGGTGACCTGGGGCTGGATATGGAAGACCCGCGACACCAAGGAACAGCTGGACAACCTGGACCCCAAGCTGGAAGTCAAGCGTTACTTCTACTGGATGATGTGGCTGGGCGTGTACCTGTTTGGCGTATACTGGGGCGGCAGCTTCTTCACCGAGCAGGACGCCTCCTGGCACCAGGTCATCATACGCGACACCAGCTTCACCCCGAGCCACGTGGTGGTGTTCTACGGCTCCTTTCCCATGTACATCGTCTGCGGCGTGGCGAGCTACCTGTATGCCATGACGCGCCTGCCGCTGTACTCGCGCGGGACCTCGTTTCCGCTGGTCATGGCCATTGCCGGCCCGCTCATGATTCTGCCGAACGTGGGATTGAACGAATGGGGCCATGCCTTCTGGTTCATGGAAGAACTGTTTAGCGCGCCGCTGCACTGGGGCTTCGTCATCCTGGGCTGGTCCGGGCTGTTTTCTGGCGGCATTGCTGCCCAGATCATCACCCGCTACTCCAACCTGACCGACGTCGTCTGGAACAACCAGAGCAAAGTCATCCTCAACAACCGCATCGTACCCTAAGAAACGAAACACTGGAACACGGGCAACAGAAGAGGAAGCAGGAACGCAACAGAGGAACTGGCGGCTGCACCCCCGCAAACTGCAGCAAGCAGCGGCCCGGGAACCCGGGCAGCCGCCGCAACACCCAGGGAACAGCCTGCGCCCGGCTTGCGCGACACGCAAGCAATCGCAAGCGCAAACACCGCGAGCAGGCGGCAAGGAACATTTCGCAAACAAGGAATCAACGACACACATGAGGGGAGGGCGCGATGAGCAGAACAGATGAAATAATACGGGCGGCGAAAATGCCGCCGGAAGCGGTAAAGATGTCCAGGATGATAGACGTGATCTATTTTCCCATTCTGTGCATTTTATTGGTTGGAACCTACCACATGCACTTCATGCTGCTGGCAGGAGACTGGGACTTCTGGCTGGACTGGAAAGACCGGCAATGGTGGCCGGTGGTCACCCCGATCGTGGGCATCACCTACTGTGCAGCCATCATGTACTACCTATGGGTCAACTACCGGCTGCCCTATGGCGCCACCCTATGCATCGTCTGCCTGCTGGTAGGCGAATGGCTGACCCGGTTCTGGGGCTTCTACTGGTGGTCGCACTACCCCATCAACTTCGTGTTTCCCTCCACCATGATACCGGGAGCGCTCGTGATGGACACCGTCATGCTGCTCACCCGCAACTGGATGATCACCGCCCTGGTAGGCGGAGGCGCGTTCGGACTGCTGTTCTACCCCGGCAACTGGCCCATTTTTGGCCCGACCCACCTGCCGCTCGTGGCTGAAGGCGTGCTGCTCTCCCTGGCCGACTACACCGGCTTCCTGTATGTACGCACCGGCACCCCCGAGTACGTGCGGCTGATCGAACAAGGATCGCTGCGCACCTTTGGCGGCCACACCACCGTCATAGCCGCGTTCTTCTCCGCCTTCGTCTCCATGCTCATGTTCTGCGTATGGTGGTACTTTGGCAAGATCTACTGCACCGCCTTCTTCTACGTCAAAGGCCCGCGTGGACGCGTATCCATGAAGAATGACGTCACCGCCTATGGAGAAGAAGGGTTTCCGGAGGGGATCAAATAATGAACGCAAAGAACCTGATCAAACTGGGCAAAGTGGGGATAGCCGGCGTAGCTGGCGCTGCCACCCTGGCCTTGAGCCTCATGCTTGACATCTCCCCTGCGGCCGCGCACGGCGAACGCTCGCAAGAACCGTTCCTGCGCATGCGCACCATCCAGTGGTACGACATGAAATGGGGTCCTGACACCACCAAGGTCAACGACATCGCCACCATGACCGGCAAATTCCACCTTGCCGAAGACTGGCCGCGCGCCGTAGGCAAGCCGGGACGCGCCTTCTTCAACGTTGGCAGCCCCAGCCCCGTGTTCGTGCGGCTCTCCACCAAGCTCAACGGCGAACCCACCTACATCTCCGGCCCCCTGGAGATCGGGCGCGACTACGCCTTTGAAGTCAGGCTCAAGGCGCGCATACCCGGGCGCCACCACATGCACGCCATGGTCAACATCAAGGACGCAGGCCCGATTGCCGGCCCTGCCGCGTGGATGAACATCACCGGCAGCTGGGACGACTTCACCAACCCCGTCAAGCTGCTGACCGGCGAGACCATAGACACCGAGACCTTCAACTTCAACAACGGCATGTTCTGGCACATCCTGTGGCTGGGCCTTGGCATCTTCTGGATCGGCTACTACGTAGCCCGGCCCATGTTCCTGCCCAGAAGCCGGGTACTGCTGGCCTATGGAGACGACCTGCTGCTCGACCCCATGGACAAGAAAGTGGCCTGGATCGTTCTCATTGCCACCTTTGGCATCGTCTGGGGCGGGTATCGCTACACCGAGACCAAGCACCCGTACACCGTCCCCATCCAGGCGGGCGAATCCAAAGTGCAACCCATGCCCGTCAAGCCCAACCCCATCGCCATCAAGGTGACGCACGCCAACTACGACGTGCCGGGGCGTGCCCTGCGGGTGACCATGACCGTGACCAACAGTGGCGACACCGCCTACCGCATAGGCGAATTCACCACTGCGGGCGTACGGTTCATCAACAAAGTGGGATTGAAGCACCTGGACCGCAACTATCCGAAGGAACTGGTAGCCACCGGACTTTCGTTTGACAACGACAGCCCGATCCAGCCCGGAGAGACGCGCGAAGTCAAGATGGAAGCCAAGGACGCACTGTGGGAAGTACAGCGGCTGATGGCGCTTCTGGGCGACCCGGAAAGCCGGTTTGGCGGATTGCTCATGACATGGAGCGATTCGGGCGACCGCAACATCAACAGCATAGCAGGCGCTGTGATACCGGTCTTCACCAAACTCTAAAGCAACCCAGGCGAAACACCGGTCCGCCACCGTCGCCAGACGGCAGTGGATCGGTGTTTTTTAACGTGAGCGAAACAGAAGCATAAAGCAAAAAAGACAACGAACAATCCAATCAGTTTTCAGTCCAGGTTATTTTCGCCGAGCCTCTACTAATTAAGTGAGGTAAACCCCCGGCTTTGCCGGGGGACTCCGAAAGGTTTGACCTTTGCGTCGGTCGGAGATGGTTTTGAATCGGTGCATGGAACTGGAGAGGCCCTATGATCGAAGTAATGTTTGCAAGAGAGATCAACTTTGGAGCTGTACGCCTCACTGCGCCGCGAAGCGGCTCACGGTTTTGAGACCCCTTTGAGGGGTTCACCCAATAAACCACCGGCTTTGCCGGTGGTAATTTAATTCGAACTGCCATCCTGAAAGGAAAGAAGAAAACGATCAGTCTTGATCGTGATGGAGCTGACGCTTGCTGCTGCGGTCAAGTTATGTCCCGGGTCAGGATATTGGGCGGAAAATCTCGAAATGCGTCCGCTATTCGCCGGATGCCGGCACGAATCTGATATTCATTGAGAGATGAAAAACCGAGTACTAGCGTGCGTGCACTATAGTCACATTTCCCGAAATCACAGGCAGTACCGGGGCCAATTGAGTAAATGCCGACTCCTTGACGTAAAGCCAATGCCTGGAGTTGAAATGCGTCCGGGTAGCTTTCCGGTAAATGCCAGGCGAGATGCAGGCCACTTTCCAGGCCAGAAAGCTGGACAGGCCCGAAATGCTCGTGTAACGCTTCCACAAGGCAATCCCGCCTCTTGCAATAGAGATTACGCATGCGTCTCAAATGGTTGCCATATGCGCCACTGCGAATGAACTCAGCCATTGTAGCCTGATCGAGCCAGGCATGCCCACTGTTGAGCAATGCCTTGGCCGCACGTGCTGCCTGTACCAGGCTTTTGGGTACGACCAGATAGCCCAGGCGTAATCCAGCTCCCATGGATTTAGAAAAAGTACCCAGGTACATCACGCAACCGTAATCATCCAGTCCCATTAGAGCAGTCAATGGCGAACCGCGATACCGAAAATCCGAATCGTAATCATCTTCAATGATGTATGCTCCGCAACGCCTGGCCCAATCGAGCAGCTTTAGGCGGCGCTCGATAGGCAGTGTGAAGCCCAGGGGATACTGATGAGATGGGGTTACATAAAGAAGTGCGACGCCCTCCTTGGGCAATTGTTCCACATTCAGTCCCGATTCATCCACTGGCACCTGTATCAATCGGGCGTAATAGCTCTCGAAGAGGAGAGCTGCTCCCTGGTAACAAGGATTTTCCGTTGCGACGAGGGTCCCGTCTTTGACGAGAAGGCGGGCAGCCAGATTCAGCCCTTCCTGCGAGCCAGCGGTAATGATGATCTGATCGGATGACACGCTGATTCCACGCGCTACCCCCAGGTGATCGGCAATAACCTCTCTTAGCTGGGATAATCCGCCTGGATCACAATATTCGGTGAAATTGAAATGAGTACTGGTGGAGGTGAATGTCCTGTTGATAAAGCGGCGCCATATCTTATGCGGGAATAGATCAGGATCAATCCTGTCAGGATAGAAATCGAAATCCAGATTTCGCGGATTTCGCGCCGGCACTCGTCCGATAAAGGGTATTACAGGCCGATCTATCGATTCCCCGCTGATGGGAACTGAAGTCGCGATCCGGCGCGTGGCGGCAAGGCAGGTTTCAGGAAGCTCAAGATTTACATAGGTTCCAATTGCCTTTCGGGCTTGAAGATAGCCCTCTGCAATCAGCCGATCGTAAACCAGCAGAACCGTATTTCGGGATGTGCCCAGTTGCTCGGCGAGCACCCGGCTGGCAGGGATGGGAGTGCCTGGTTTCAGCCTTCCCGCCAGGATCAGGTGCCGGAGCTGCTCAAAAATCTGTCCTTGCAGGGACTGCCGGCTGCCGTGGTCCAGCACAATGGGAATTGCCATAGTCTTTTTGCGGCACACGCGAGTGCCGATTTATAATCCAGGGCCTGTTAACACTTGTTTCTCGCTTACGACCCAGGAAGGTAGCGGGTTTCAGGTGCGAACCGCACAGCGGAGCAGGCCTTGGCAAGTTCCGGCTAAACTCCTTCTGGCGCAGATTGACCGTAAGAGCCAACAAGACGTGGCAAGCCTGATTTTATACGGTTAAAGCGGTCAATAGAGTTGCGCCTGGCGAAGGCAAACTATTCCTCCTCCTCTTCGTCGTCCTTATCTTTTTTCTCGGGTTTCAGGACCATTTTGCCTTCCTTGAGGCTGGCATTGAGGTCGGTCTCGGCCACTTCCTTGTGCACCAGGTTCTGGTGGCAGTCGATGCAGGTTGCCCCCTCGGTCTCCATCTTCTTGTGCGCCGCCTTGGCATCGCCCCCCGGCGGCTGCGGGTTCTTGTGGCATTCGCGGCAGGTCCTGCTGTCCCATTTCTTGAGGTTCATGCGCGCATCGTGCGCCATGATGAGCCTGCGCTCGTTGAATTTCTCCAGGGTGGAGTAGTCGTTGGCATATTCCAGGTACAACTCGCGCGCACCATCGACCACGTGCGTGGCCACAGCCAGGTGGAAGTTCTTGAACCCCTGCGGGATGTGGCAGTCCTTGCACCCGGGATTGGCACCCAGCGCTCCATAGTGGGAGGAGCTCTTGAGCTCTTCGGCCGGATAGGACATCGAATGGCAGCTGGTGCAGAATTCAGTGGTGGAGACGGCGGCCTCGCCGCCGAATACCACCGCCACCATGACGATCCCCAGTAATACACCCCCAAGCAGGGTGCCTGTGCGCGCCCCGGCCATCAGTCTTCCGTGCCCGATTTCTCGCCGACTTTGGCCTTGGACTGGAAGTCGTCATGGTACTTGAACTTGGGATCGCCCTCGAAGGTGCCGTCCAGCTTGTAGTGCTCGTGCATGGCCTTGGTGTCCTTGACGTATTTGTCGAAGTCGAAGGTGTATTTCTTGTCCACTTCAGGGGTGAACGGGGTGTAGGGTTCCTTGGCCCCCTTCCACGGCGAGCCCTTGTAGTTCAGGTGGCAGGCGTTGCAGGATTCCTCGAACTTGAAGTCCTGCCCGGCATCGGCCAGGCTCTGGCGCGGGGCGGTCTTCTTGGATTTTTCATACGCCGCCCCCGCCTTGCGGTGCATGCCGCGATACTTGGAGCCGGGGCCGTGGCAGGATTCGCAGCCTACGCCAGTGGTGAATTTGCTGGGGTCCTCGATGGTGTAGCCGCCTTCCTTGCCCCAGCCGTCCACGTGGCAGCCCACGCAGTCCTTGTCCTTGGTGTAGTCTTTCTTGGGATCGAGCTTGGCTTTCTTCTTGGCTTCAGCCTTGGTGTTGGGCTTGAGCGAGTCCATGGCCTTGGCGTGGGCGGTCTCGCCCCAGGATTGCGCCTGGCTCTTGTGACAGGAACTGCATTTCTTGCGGCCTTCGAATGATTGGGCGGTGGCACTGCCCGCGAATACCGCCAGCATGGCTGCCGCGGCAAGTGCAAATGTCAGGGGGCGCATGGTTTCTCCTTTTTTATTCGGGAATGAAGATCTGTTCGTATCCGTGAATTATCCGTCTCTTATCAGGATATCCAGCAATCCCCACAGGGATTTCATTTCGGGATTCCTGCCTTTATTCCCATACTGTATCGCTGGTTTATCCAAACGGGTAGCACCAGTACCATCACTCTTTCTGGTACCATGGTACCGCGTCCGCCAAAGCCGGTAGCCAGGCATGAGGGGCTCTCTCTATGGCGGGGTCGGGCAGCGCAGGAACGCATCGGGCGCAAAGCCCAAAGCCGCTTGTCATCCCGGCAGCACGTGCCTTGCGGTCGAGCACAAGGGGTGCTGCATGGGGACGCATCTTGCAGCAGGGGAGGTCTGCCAGGGATCAAACCTTGCCAGGGGTTCAGCTTTCAGGAGCAGCCGGGACAGGGGTTGCAGGGGTTGCACTGGCTGCATCAGCTGCAGGCCTGGCCCCGGGGATCTGGTAGACCCAGTAACCGCCTTGCTGGTAGATGAGCTGCAGGGCGGTCAGTTCCAGGGGCATGGTTTCGGTGAAGGGCAGCATCTGGGCGATCAGGGTCTGGCTGCTCTGGTCGTCGCGCAGGAAGTAGCCGCGCACCATCTTGTCAGAGATGGATTGCAGGGTGTAGGTGTGAAAGCCGTTGCCCTGCATCCAGTTCTTGAGGTAGCCGATGAGGCCGTGCATGTTGCCTTCCATGGGGAAGTTCTTGTAGGTGATGTCGAATTGCTGGGGCCGCAACAGCCCCAGCTTGTAGAGGTCGGTGACGTGGATGACAAGGTAGGCTTCGCGTTCACCCGCGAGCTCGCGCAGCTGTGCGGCGCCTTTTTCGGGGGCGGCCAGCAGGGCGTCGGCAAAGCGCTGGAACTGGCGCTGCTGTTGCGCGTCGGGGGCGCCACCCCAGAAGCTGTCTTCGTATTGGCGGATGCTGTCGCCGCGGTTTTGCCAGTGGGCGGGAATGATGAGGGGTTCGCCCAGGTGGGAGGTGAACAGGGTGTCGCGCCCGGCCAGGAGGCGGATCTGGCGGGAGGTGTCCCACCAGCCGAGGATGAGGGCGTCCCTGGGGGCATGCTTGCCGATGGCGGCAGCCAGGGTGATGAGTTCGGAGAGCTTGCTGTCGGTGGACAGGAGCAGTTCGCTGGTGCGGTTTTCCCAGTCGAGCATGACAGGCGGGGTGGCGCCCTGGCGCGCGGTGTGGAGGATGGCTAAAGGCTGGTCCACGCCTTCGGTGCGGATTTCGTACTGGGCGATGGCAAGGTCGGGCCAGGCTTCCAGTCCCAGCTGGCTGAAGGTGTCGGCATTGCCTTCCTGCACCAGTTGGTAGCGGTAGGGGGCGGGTGGGGGATTGAACCAGAGCCAGGCAAACCAGGCAAGCAAAAACACGCCTCCCGCCACCAGGAGGATGCCCAGTGACGGGAGGAGTTTGTTCCCCGGGCGCGCCGTGCTTCGGTCAGCGCTCGGGGAGGGGGTGCCGGTGGAGATGGCCAAGCTTTACTGGCGCTCGCTTCTTTCGCGCCGGCGCCATCCCGCCAGGGCCAGGGTGCCAGCCAGCAGCATGCCCCCGCCCAGGCCGCCCAGGGAGAGCTTCTCGCTGTTGCCATCGAGGTCGAGGAAGCTGGTGCGGCCTTTTTCCATCTTGGCTACCCGGGCCTGCAGGGCGGCCATTTCACGGATCTTGGTGTTCTCGTCCATGACTTCGACGTAGGCGCGGTTCATGGGGCCCCAGCCTTCGGTGTAGGTCCAGCCGCCCGGGTTGACGTGCGCCAGTCCTACGTGCAGCTTGGGCAGGTCGTTTTCTCCCATTTCCAGCACCTTGAGTTCGATGGCGGCAGGGTTGTTGTCCTTGGACCAGTAGAGCTGGGTGAAGCCTGCGAACATTTCCTTGTCAGGCGGCAGCGGCAGCGGCCGGTTGGTCTTCTGTCCGGTGAGCAGTCCTTCCTTGTAGAGCTTCTCGGCTACACCGTGCGCTTCCTTGAATTTGGCGATGCCGTGCAGGGTGCCTTTGTCCATGAATTCCAGGTAGGAGCGGGCAAAACGCTCGCTGTGGCACTGGGTGCAGGTCTTGACCCAGGAGTCCAGCCGGGCTTCGGACCATTCGCTGTTGATGTTCTCGGCTATGCCAGGAACAGCCGGGTAGTTGGCCCAGCGGATCTTCCTCACGACGTTGTGGCTGTATTTGCCTTCGTATTCAAAGTGGCAGCCGGCACAGGTGGGGGCGGTCTGTCCGCCTTTGCTGTAGGCGTCCTTGAGCGGCGCTTCCCAGTTCCATTTGTCGCCCATCATGGAGACGATCTTGCCGTGCTTGCTCATGGAGTACGCTTCCCAGTTGTTGTGGTCCACGCCGCTGTGGCAGGTGGCGCACGCTTCGGGTTTGCGCGATTCGGCTACGGAGAATTCGTGACGGGTGTGGCAGGAGTCGCATTTGTTCTGGTTGGTGTGGCACATGCTGCAGCCTTCGGCGATCTCGCGCTGGGGCATGGCGGCAAATACGGCAACTTCAACGTTGGCTTTCCAGTCCAGTGCGTGCGAGGGGCGCCCTTGCGGCCATTGCTTGTTGGGCCAGACGAGGGTGTCGCGCTCGGATTCGCGCTCGGCAAATTCCTGCAGGTGGCAGGTGCCGCATACGTCCGCCGTGGGCATGCGCAGGTCCTTCATGTGGTCGGCTTTCTTCTTGGTGTTGATGTCGACGTGACAGTCGATGCAGCCAACTTCCTTGAGCTTTTCATTGGCTCCCAGCCGCCCCATGGAGCGCAGGTTCTTCTCAACGTCTTCCAGCTTGGCTTTCTTGTAGTAGGTGGGGTCGCTGGGCTTTAGGTTCCTGACCTTGTCCAGGTTGGCGTGCGTGCTCTTCTTCCAGGCATTCACCCATATCGGCGATTCGTCCGTGTGGCATTTGACGCATTCCTGCCGCTCGGCCACTTCTTTCATGGAGGTCGGCGGCTTGTAGTAGGAGGCCGGGTCAAAATACATGCTCATGGGTATCGGCTCCCAGTATTTGGCCAGCGTCCCTCTCCCCGCTCCTTGCTCAGGGTCCTTGTAGCGCTTGGTCACCGCTTCGTGCAGTTGCTTGGGCGATGCGCTCTGTTCCAGATTCAGCGCTTTGTAGGTCTCCTTCGGTACGCTCGGAAAATTCGCCTGCGCTCCCGACGCCAACATCAACCCTACCCCTATCCCCACCGCTCCCTTACATACCCTCAGCCAATACTCGGCTCCCATCGCTCTCTCCTTTCCAATATATATTTGTCATGAGGCACATGTTGTTCCCGTTTTCCCGAGTGCGAACAACACCTGCACCATGCGTCACGCCGAACCGGCATCCTTTCAGGCGGACATCCGTAATTATCGACAGTACTTTATTACTTTTGATAATGTATAACTCGTCTGGTCAAACGGGTAGCACCAGTTTCCGGACTCTTGCTGGTACCAATAATTTCGTATGTGCCGATCAATAAACCGACCACCCGCAGACCTGCCCGATTCAGTTTCAACTTTTCCGCCTACAACTGCTTCGGGCACTCCGGATCGTTCAGACGGGGTTGTCGATATCGATGAACTGATGGCTGATTCCGAACTTGTCCGATATATGTTCCCCTAGCGCCTGTACGCCGTACCGTTCCGTGGCGTGGTGGCCTGCGGAAATGAAGGCCACTCCTGATTCTCGGGCGATATGAACAGTCTGTTCGGAAATTTCCCCCGTGATAAAGGCATCCACACCAAACCGGACTGCTTCGTCGAAATAACCCTGCGCGGCGCCCGTACACCAGGCGATCCGGCGCATGACTTTGGCGTCATCCCCGATTACCAGGGGCTTGCGCAGCAGCGTGGCTTCTATATGCTGCCGTAATTCCTTCAGTTTCATGCCCTGAAATGGCGGAATCCCCTGCATGGCAAGATCCTGCTCGCCGAAACGGCCGTCTTCAACCAGTCCCAGCCGGCGGGCGAGCTGTGCATTATTGCCCAGCTCCGCGTGCGCATCCAGCGGCAGATGATAGGCGAGCAGACTGAGATCGCTCTCCAGCAATGCCGCGAGCCGCCGCCGCTTGATGCCAACGACGCGCGATTCCTCATTGCGCCAGAAATAGCCGTGATGCACCAGGACCGCGTCCGCACCCGCCAGAATGGCCATTTGCAGGAAATCAAACGAAGCGGTTACCCCGCTGACTACCCGCCATACTTCATTTCGGCCTTCCACTTGGAGTCCATTTGGGCAATAATCACGAAACTGGTCAATATTCAGGAGCTTGTTCAGGTATGCTTCAAGCTCGTTCAGTTGCATCGATATTTCATCCCTTTTTTATTCGGGTGTGTTAAACCCCAGTCTCCCTATTCCAAATGCGCAAACTCTGGTTGATTTTCGCACAATTCACGACACTGGTTCTCGCAATAGTGTTTGTGGTTTCCACCTTGAGGCCGGATCTATTACCCCGGGGCCAGTTGAGAGAGGGGGGCGGAACGATAGTGACGATCAAGGAAGCGGTTTCTGATACGCAAACCAAGGCGGAATTCAGGCCGGGCAGTTTCAGCAACGCGGCGCAAGCCGCCATGCCATCCGTCGTCAATGTTTTTACCAGTAAAGAAGTGAAGGCAGCGCCCCACCCATTGCTGGAAGATCCGCGATTCAGGCGCTTCTTCGGCGACCCCCTTGAATCCCAGAGCCGGCGCGCGTCCAGCCTCGGGTCGGGGGTGATTGTCAGTCCGGAAGGTTATATTCTCACCAATCACCATGTGATTGAAGCGGCGGACGAGATCGAGATTGCACTGGCGGATGGTAGGAAGAGCAAGGCCAGGGTCATCGGTTCCGATCCTGAAACGGATCTTGCCGTTGTGAAAGTGGATATGGAAGCGCTTCCCACCATGACTTTCGGGCAATCGGACAATGCCCGGGTCGGGGATATCGTGCTTGCCATAGGCAATCCCTTTGGAGTGGGACAGACCGTTACCATGGGAATTATCAGCGCATTGGGTAGAACCCATCTTGGCATCAATACTTTCGAGAATTTCATACAAACCGACGCCGCCATAAATCCCGGAAATTCGGGCGGCGCGCTGGTAGATACGTCTGGCAATCTGATTGGCATCAACACCGCCATCGTTTCCCGCACCGGGGGGTCGCTTGGCATCGGATTCGCCATTACGACCACTGTCGCCAAGCAGATCATGGAGCAGATCATCCAGACGGGAGGAGTAACACGGGGCTGGATCGGCGTGGAAGTGCAGGATCTGACACCAGAGCTCGCCGAGTCGTTCAAGCGCCCCAACACCAACGGCGCACTGATCGCCGGAGTCCTCAAGGGAGGTCCGGCGGATCGCGCCGGGGTCAGGCCGGGAGACATACTTATTGCGGTGGATAGCAAGCCGGTGATCGATTCCTCGGCAATGCTCGACCTGATCGCCGCCTTGTCTCCCGGTCAAACCGCTACGATCCTGGTGATGCGCAACCAGGCGGAAAAAACCGTCAAAATCAGCGTAGGCAAGCGACCCAAGCCTGCTTCCCAGGAGCAGGATCTCGACCCGGAGGGAATGGAATAGGTAACAGGATTCCGAAGCCGTGCGAGATCTTTGTGCGAAACCCGGGCATCCTCTGCATCAGCCCGAGCGTGGGGAAGCACTATTCGGAAGTTCCGGCATCTCCCGCTTTGCGCGCCCGGTGTCCACCGTCCGACCGGTCGGGGATCAGCCGGGAAGTAGGGGTCGAGCGGGAAATCAAGTTCGCCACCAGGATTCCAGCTTCATACAACAGATAAAGCGGCACCGCCAGCATGAATTGCGAGACGATGTCCGGCGGGGTAAAAATCGCGCCAATCACGAACGCGCCAACCAGAACATAGCGGCGAGCATTCTTCAATTGTTCTATTGAAACGACGCCGATATGGGCCAGTAGCACAACAAATACAGGCACTTCAAAAGTGATGCCGAAAGCGACGAACATGGTCAGAACGAAGTCAAGATATTTGCCGATATCGGTCATGACCGCGACGCCTTCGGGGGCAAAGTGGGTAATGAATTCGAAAACAAGTGGCAATGCGGCAAAGTAGGCGAAGGCGATTCCGCAGAGAAACAGGAACGTGCTGACGAATACGAGGGGCAGTATCAGTCGTTTCTCGTGGGAATATAATCCGGGCGCCACAAATGCCCAGATCTGATAGAGAGTGTGGGGCAGGGTAATCACAAACGCAGCCATCATGGCCACCTTCATCGGCACAAAAAACGGCGTAACGACCTCGGTGGCGATCATCTGCCCCCCCTGCGGCAGTTTCTCGAGCAAGGGCAGCGCAAGCAGAGAATACAATTCCCGCGCATAAAAAGAACATGGCAGAAAGCCGATCAGTATTCCTCCGCATATGCGCACCAGTCTTGCGCGCAGTTCCACCAGATGCGAAATGAACGTTTCCTCGGTGCTCATGTGCCGGAGAGAACCAGGTAGCTTGAACCTGAATCCGGCAGTTGATCGTTCATTTTCAGTTTAGAACCGTGATCCACAAAAACTTTCGCGATACTCGACGAATGGCGAAGAGCGTTGCCTGTCATGCACGGTTTCACCGGCTAAAGGTTCGGCCGGCGCGATAGGGAGTCTGCGGGGCCGGGTTGAACTGCGGAGTCCGGCATGTTCTCCCGGACAGGTTCCGTCATTGTATCCGTGACAATAACAGATTTTGTTTCGGTTTTTTCCATCAAATCTTCTTCTGGTTTTTCGCTGGCCACCTCCCGAATTCCATTTACTTCCGTCCTTATCGTCTCCTCCATGGAATGTGCCGCCCCTTCCATCGAAGTCTTCAATTTCTTCAATTCCTCCAGTTCCATCTCGCGCTGTATATCGTTCTTGACGTCTGCGACGTAGCGTTGGGCACGTCCCAGCAGGTAGCCGAGTGTACGCGCCACCTTCGGCAAGCGCTCCGGGCCAACGACAATCAAGGTGACTACTGCAATGACCACGATCTCCGCGAGACTGATATCGAACATTTTCGAAAGTATGGATCAGGCCGCGAAAGTACCAGGAAGATGCTTGAACGGCGAAGCGCTGGGAGAAGATTGCACCACTCCTCATCCCTCGCGCTTTTCGTGTACCTTGTCCCGCGTGTGGCTGAGATCGATCTCTATGGTTTGGCCGGTATTTTTTTCATGTGCGCCTGATATTGCCTCCTCATCGGCTCCTTTCACGCCTTCCTTGAATCCTTTTACTGCGCCGCCCAGATCGCTGCCAAGATTTCGCAGCTTCTTTGTTCCGAAAACCAGAACAACAATGATCAGAACGATCAACCAGTGCCAGATGCTCAATGAGCCCATAATTCGCTCCTTTATCTCCTGTGCGGAATCATGCCGGGCAGGCGCTCCCCGCCGCCGATGACATGAATATGCAGGTGGTATATCTCCTGGCCTCCGACGGGTCCGGTATTGATAACAGTCCGAAAGCCGTCCCGGCACCCCTGTTCCTCCGCAAGCCGCGGTATCAATGCCATCATTTCTCCCAATAGGTCGCGGTGCTTGTCATCCACTTCCATCAGGGAGGGAATGTGGAGTTTAGGTATCACCATGAAGTGCACGGGAGCTGCGGGATGGATGTCGTGAAATGCCAGAATGCTGTCATTCTCGTACACCTTCCCCGAGGGGATTTCTCCCCGCACAATCCTGCAAAACAAACATTGATCCATGATCATTCCGTTTTCCGAGCCGCCTTTTCATCGATTCCGGACAGGCCTTCGCGGCGTTCCAGCTCGGCAAGCACATTGTCCGGGCTGAGGCCGTGGTGGGCCAGCAGTATCAGGCAGTGAAACCACAAGTCCGCCATTTCTCCTGTAATATGCTTCTTGTCCCCGTCTTTCGAAGCCATCAATACTTCAGCCGACTCCTCCGCAAGTTTTTTCAGGATTCTGTCCTGGCCTCCATGCAGCAATTTCGCTACATAGGAAGAGGCGGGATCGGCCAGCCTCCGGGCTTCGATCGTTCCCGCCAGCCGGAACAGGATGGAGGAGTTATCGATCATCTGCCGTAAATCTGTTCCGGATCCTTGATCACCGGGTCCACTACTTTCCATTGCCCGTTTTCAAACTTATGGAAAAAACAGCTGTGCCTTCCCGTGTGACAGGCAATGCCGCCAACTTGTTCAACGGTGAGCAACAGGACATCCCCGTCACAATCCAGTCGAATTTCCCTCAATTTTTGCACGTGGCCGGATTCTTCGCCTTTGTGCCACAGCTTTTTGCGGGAGCGGGACCAGTAGTGCGCCTCGCCTGTTTCCACTGTAAGTTTCAACGCCTTGCGGTTCATCCAGGCAACCATCAGCACTTCATTGCTGCCTGTCTCCTGTGCCACGGCCTGCACCAGTCCGTCATCCGACCAGTTCACTCTGTTGAGCCAAGTATCTGACATGGATAATGCAACAATCAGTAGTTAAAAAATCATCAGCGAGCTGCCCATGATGCGGCCCGGCAGTTTCTCGCAAGGCTCGAAAATCGCGGGAAGTGAATTCATTCTATCACTATAGCCGTATTTCCACGCCGCGTTGCGCCAGGTACTCCTTGGCCTGGCGTATGGTATATTCACCGTAGTGGAAAATACTGGCAGCCAGCACCGCATCGGCATGGCCTTCCAGTATTCCCTCCGCAAGATGCTGCAGATTGCCGACGCCGCCGCTGGCGATAACCGGAACAGTCACCGCATCCGATATGGCGCGGGTGAGCGCCAGATCGAAACCGTTGCGCGTGCCGTCCCGATCCATGCTGGTCAGCAATATTTCTCCCGCACCCAGCGATTGCATCTTCCCTGCCCATTCGATGGCATCAAGGCCGGTTGCCTTGCGCCCCCCGTGGGTGAAGACTTCCCAGCCTTGCGCCGTCCGCTTTGCATCTATCGCCACGACGATGCATTGCGAACCGTAGCGGCTGGCGGCGTCCGCCACCAGGTCGGGATTCTGCACGGCCGAGGTATTGATGCTTACCTTGTCAGCTCCGGCGTTCAATAACCTCCGGACATCTTCGACCTTGCGAACGCCGCCTCCCACAGTCAGCGGAATAAACACTTGCGCCGCAACTTCTTCAATAATGCGAAGTATCAGGTCGCGATTGTCGGAACTGGCGGTAATGTCGAGAAAGGTCAGTTCATCCGCGCCCTGCTCGTCATAGCGGCGGGCTATCTCGACTGGATCTCCTGCATCTCGCAGCTCGACAAAATTGACGCCTTTGACGACCCGGCCATTGGTAACGTCGAGGCAGGGAATGATACGTTTTGCCAAGCCCATGGTATTTCTCTACGTTCTTTATAAGGACAGGTTTTTACTCAACATTGGTGGTCAACCTGCCTTCAATGCCCTCAGATGCGCTATGCGGGCAGGCGAGCGATTCGCTCCGGATTGTTGAAGCTTTCCGGAATCCGAAGCGAATCCGTGCTGAACATGACGGCAGAAACAGCACTTTTCCCAATGATGGGCAATTGGAATGAGCGAGCAGCCGCGGTGCGGGCGGCTCAATCGCCGATGGATTCAATATGGAAGGGCATCCAGTTTCATTTCAGACATAGATCATCTGCCAGGGCCTGTGCCAGCTTGAAATCCAGCGTACCCTCATACAGCGCCCGTCCCGTGATGGCGCCCATGATGCCTTCCGCCTCGATCTCGCAAAGCGCCTTGACATCATCGAGATTCTTTACACCGCCGCTGGCAATGACGGGAATGCTGAGAGCCCTGGCGAGTTCCACCGTGGCATCGACATTGACACCGCTGAGCATGCCATCGCGTCCGATATCCGTGTAAATGATGGCCTCGACTCCATAATCCTCGAACTTCCTTGCCAGATCCACGACGTCATGCCCGGTAACCTTGGACCAGCCGTTAACGGCCACCTTGCCATCCTTTGCATCCAGCCCAACCATGATATGGCCGGGAAAAGCATTGCATGCATCATGCAGAAAGCCGGGTGTTTTGACCGCTGCCGTTCCAATGATGATGTAGGTGATGCCATCGTCGAGATAACGCTCGATCGTTTCCAGGTCGCGTATGCCGCCCCCAAGCTGCGTTGGAATCTCATCGCCGATTGCCTCGACTATCTCCCGGATTGCCGGCTCATTCTTCGGTCTTCCGGCAAATGCGCCATTGAGATCCACGAGATGCAGCCGCCGCGCGCCCTGATCCAGCCAGTGCCTGGCCATCGTACCGGGCTCTTCCGAAAAGACCGTGGCCTTTTCCATCATGCCTTGTTTCAGACGGACACAATCACCGTCTTTGAGATCTATTGCAGGAATGATCAACATTTTGAGTCAGGATAGGAATGTGGAGATCTCGGATGGGAGAACAAAATGACGTCTGCGCTCTGGCTACCCATTTCGGGAAAGCGGCTTCCACTGCACGAAGTTTTTCAGCAACGTCAAGCCTGCTTCATGGCTTTTTTCCGGATGAAACTGAACGGCGAAAATATTATCCTTTGCCACGGCGCAAGTAAACGAAAAAGGATACTGGCTGTAGGCCGCTACCGACTCCGGGGAGGAGGCCGCGACGTAGTAGCTATGCACGAAATAGAAACGCGCGTTCTGAGCGATACCTCTCCACAAGGGATGCGCCGAGGTCTGATGTACCTGGTTCCAGCCCATATGCGGCACCTTGAGCTTCTGCCCGCCGGACTCCTCCGTCCGGCTGGAGGGGAAGCGCACTACTTTCCCCGGAATGATGCCAAGCCCGCTCACATTTCCTTCCTCGCTGCTTTCAAGCAGCATTTGCAGGCCGATGCAGATGCCGAGAAACGGTTTGTTGATGGCGGCATCCCTCACGGCGTCGCGCAATCCGCGGGCATCGAGCTCGTGCAGACAATCCGGCATGGCTCCCTGGCCGGGGACCACGACCCTGCCTGCTTCGCGAACCAGTTCCGGATCGTCGGTTACTGCTATCGAGGCATCCGGCGCCGCGTGCTCCAGAGCTTTGGCCACGGAACGGAGGTTTCCCATGCCATAGTCGACGATTGCGATATCAGTCATGCCCGGAAATGAAGAGGGGGAGAGAAGCTACAGGGAGCCTTTGGTGGAGGGGATGGTTCCTGCGGCGCGGGGATCAGGTTCCGCCGCCATGCGCAATGCGCGGCCGAAGGCCTTGAATATGGTTTCCGCCTGATGATGCGCATTGCGGCCGGAAAGGTTGTCGACATGCAACGTCACCATGGCGTGATTGACGAAGCCCTGGAAAAATTCATTGATCAAGTCGACGTCGAATTCGCCGATGCGGGCGCGTCTGAATTCGACATTGAATTCCATACCCGGCCGTCCCGAGAGGTCCACGACAACCCGGGATAACGCTTCATCCAGGGGCACGTAGCTGTGTCCATATCTGCGCAGGCCTTTCTTGTCGCCAATCGCCTGCGCGAATGCCTGTCCCACGGTGATGCCGATATCCTCCACCGTATGGTGAGCATCGATGTGCAAATCTCCTTTGGCACTGACGTGCAGGTCTATCATACCATGCCTGGCTACCTGTTCGAGCATATGGTCCAGAAATGGCACGCCGGTATCCAATGAGGCTTTGCCGGTTCCGTCCAGATCGATCTTCAGGGAAATCCGGGTTTCCAGGGTGTTGCGAGTGACTTCGGCGTGGCGCATGTGCGGGATGGGTGCGGGTATGGTTCGGTATCAATCAGTATGAAGGAAGAGGCGATGCCGGTTCGAACTCGGCAAGCGATGCTTTCAGCATGTCCAGGAAACATGCATTTTCGCCCGGTGTGCCAACCGTTACGCGCAAGCAGTTTTTGAGCAACGGGTGGGAGCCATTCAGATTCTTGATCAGCACTCCCCGTCGTTTCAGTTTTTCAAATACCTGAGTGGCTTCATTTACGCGAAACAAAATAAAGTTCGCGTCCGTCGGAAAAGCGTGAATGCCGCCTATAACTGACAGTCGCTCGATCATGACCGCGCGTTCAGTCCTTATCACATTCGCCTGACGCAGAAGAACTTCATGATGTTGTAATACACGTTCCGCAATCGACTGGGTGATGACCCCGATATTATACGGCAAACGCAGTTTCTCGAAATGCGTCAACCACTCCTTCCTGCCGACCAGCATTCCCAGCCGCAAGCCGGCCAGCCCCAGCTTCGAAAGCGTGCGCATCAGCAGCAGATTGGGATATTGCGCCAATCGGTCCATGAAGCTGGCGCCGGCGAACGCGTGGTAAGCTTCATCCACGACGACCAGGCCAGGCGCAGCTTCGATGATACGCAGGATCGCGGCGGCGTCAAACAGATTGCCGGTGGGGTTATTGGGATAGGCGATAAAAATGAGCTCAGGCTCGTGCCGTACGATGGCGTCCAGCATGGCGTCAACGTCGAGCGTAAAATCGGCCTTCAAGGGTACTCCCACGTATTTCATTCGCGCAAACGTCGCTATCATGCGAAACATGACGAATGCGGGTTCGACACTCATCAGCACCGCTTCAGGCTTCGCGACCGCCAAAGCAATGAGCTGGATGATCTCGTCGGACCCGTTGCCCAGAACGATATCCATTCCATCCGGAATAGGCAGCGCGCTACGCAGCACATCCTTGAGGGAAGCTGCGTTTGCATCGGGATAACGGTTGATGGCGGCTTCGCCGGCGAGCCGCGCTATTTCGCTGCGTAGCTCCGGCGGCAGGCTATAAGGGTTTTCCATCGCGTCCAGCTTTACCATGCCTTTTGCGGGAGGAACATGATAGGCGGAGAGCGCGAGGACTTCCGGGCGGATGACTTGATCGGGAGAGCGGGGCATAAGCGGGCTATTCTACACCATGGCTACACTATGGCCGATAAAGCTGAATCAGGGCTGGTTTTTGCCGTCATTGCTTCATCTTCGTGGGACAGCGTTTAACACGCTACAGCGCCCGATCCGGAACAGACTGAAAATCTAATCGTTCTTCCTGTATCGATATTCCGCTGACATGGCGTGGGCCTGCAGGCCCTCTCCCCTTGCCAGTATGGAAGCAATCGCGCCAAGCTCGGCTGCATTCTCCCGTGATACATGGATAAGGCTGCTGCGCTTCTGGAAATCATATACGCCCAATGGCGACGAGAACCGGGCAGTGCGCGAAGTGGGCAGCACATGGTTGGGCCCCGCGCAATAATCGCCCAGGGCTTCGGAACTGTAGCGTCCCAGAAATATTGCTCCGGCATGCCTGATTTTCTCGACCCATGCTTCCGGCTGCTCGACCGATAATTCCAGATGTTCGGGGGCGATATGATTGGCGATGGCGCAGGCTTCGTGCAGATCACGCACCTGGATCAATGCCCCCCGGTCGCGAAGCGAAGCTTGTATCACAGCCTTGCGCGGCATGGTTTCCAACTGGAGCGCAATGCTTTCCGCTACCGCATCGATGAAAGCCGCTTCGGGGCAAAGCAGGATGGCCTGCGCCAGTTCATCATGCTCCGCCTGTGAAAACAGGTCCATCGCGATCCAGTCGGGGTCCGTCCCGCCGTCGCAAATGACCAGGATTTCCGAAGGTCCGGCCACCATGTCGATGCCGACCAGGCCAAACACATGCCGTTTGGCTGCGGCCACGTAGGCATTGCCGGGGCCGACGATCTTGTCCACTCGCGGCACGGCATGCGTTCCATAAGCCATTGCTCCCACCGCCTGCGCCCCTCCGATGGTGAAGACGCGATCCACTCCGCAAATGGCTGCCGCCGCCAGCACCATGTGATTGGTCTCTCCATTGGGAGCGGGCGTAACCATGACGAGTTCCTTGACGCCCGCCACCTTTGCCGGAATGGCGTTCATCAGCACCGATGAAGGATACGATGCCTTGCCGCCCGGTACATATAATCCCACGCGATCCAGCGGCGTTATTTTTTGGCCAAGCTGCGTGCCGCCGGGCTCGACGTAGCTCCATGAGTGCGCCACTTGCTTTTCATGGTAAACGCGGACACGCCACGCCGCCAGGTCGAGCGCCTTGCGCTGATCTTCCGGCAGGCTTTGCAGGGCGTGCTGCAACTGGTCCCCGGACAGTTCCAGTTCCGCTATTGCCGCCACTTCCCGGCGATCGAACCGGCGCGTGTAATCGAGCAGCGCATCGTCTCCGCGCTTCTTGATATCCGCAAGAATATCGATGACTACGGCATTGAGCGCAGCATCCTGCGTATCGTCGAATGCCAGCAGCCTGTCCAGCGTGCCTTGAAAGCCGCTGTCAGTGGAACATAAGCGTGTGATCTGGGCCATGAAAATCGAGAATATTACTGGTGCGCAACCTCTGTCACTTCCTGTGAAGCGCCGCGCTGCATGCTGGCGGCCGAGAATGCCTCCAGCATCGGTTGTATCGTTTCACGCTTCAATTTCAGTGCCGCCTGATTGATGACCAGGCGTGCCGAAATTGGAACGATCTCTTCCACCGCCTTGAGCTGATTGGCTCTTAGCGTGTTGCCGCTTGAAACCAGATCGACGATGGCGTCAGCCAGGCCTACCAGTGGCGCAAGCTCCATGGAACCATAAAGCTTGATGAGATCCACGTGCATGCCCTTTTCCGCGAAGTGCTCCCGGGCGGTATGGAGATATTTGGTCGCAACCCGCAGGCGGGCGCCGCGCCTCACTGCTGACTCATAATCGAAGTCGTTGCGTACCGCCACTATCATCCGGCAGCGGGCAATATTCAAATCGAGAGGCTGGTAAAGGCCCGCTCCGCCATGCTCCAGCAACACATCCTTTCCCGCTATGCCCATGTCCGCGGCACCGTACTGCACGTAAGTTGGGACGTCGGAGGCGCGCACGATGATCAGCCGGACCGTATCGCGGGTAGTGGCGAGGATCAGTTTGCGCGACGTCTCGGGATCCTCCAGCGCCACGATTCCCGCAGCTTTCAACAGCGGAGCGGTGTCATCGAAAATGCGCCCCTTCGAAAGGGCAATGGTGATGGGGATCATGGAAAATTCATGAAAAACCGTATTTTACCCTAAAGGCGGCAGCACCGGACTATTGCCGCAATATTGAATTTGCAGGCCGAATTGGTGGAGTGTGATTCGATATAAGAAGTCGGAACCGATATGCGACAGTTCCTGAGGGAGGGGCGTCAGCATGGATGAACGAATTGCCGTTGTCGGATTACGCCTCGCTAATCCGACCTACAAACTTATCCTAAACAGGGTCTTAACCCCTTAAACCACTACCTGCAACCCTTTTCACCTTCACCACCTTTACCACCTTCACTCTCTAAATTATCCCCGACAGTAGTGGGCTTACGCAGGAATGACGAGGCAAGAGGCTTCGATAGAATCATTTCGATCAATAGCACAGCTTCAGGCTGAATTGGGTTATATATGGATTGCCCGCTTTTCCACGCCAAGCGCCGCCTCATGCAGGACTTCCGACAAAGAGGGATGAGCGTGCACGATACGGCCAATGTCTTCGCTGCTGGCGGCGAATTCCATCGCCACCACCGCTTCCGCGATCATTTCGGAAACGTACGGGCCTATCATGTGGACGCCCAGGATACGATCGGTAGCGGCATCAGCCAGCACCTTGACGAAGCCACCGGTTTCGCCCAGCGCCCTGGCGCGGCCATTGGCCATGAAAGGAAACTGGCCAGCCTTGTATGAGACACCCGCCGCCTTCAATTCCTGCTCGGTCTTGCCCACCCAGGCAATCTCGGGCGAGGTGTAGATGATGGAGGGAATGGTGCCAAGGTTCACATGCCCATCCTGGCCGGCGATCGTTTCAGCGACCGCCACACCTTCCTCGGAGGCTTTATGCGCCAGCATGGGTCCGCGCACCACATCGCCTATGGCGTAGATATTCCGCAGATTGGTCCGGCAATGGTTATCCACTTCGATATAGCCGCGCTCATCCACTTTCAACCCGATATTTTCCGCGCCCAGCCCAGCCGTATTGGGCACGCGTCCCACGGCGATGATCAGTTTGTCCACTTCCAGCTTTGCAGCTCCGTTTTCCGGGGTTGCATACTCAACGGCAACACTGTTTTCTCCCGCGCTGATCCCCGTGATTGTGGCGCCGGTCTGGATAACCAGGCCGGTTTCTCTCGTAAGGAGTTTGCGCGCTTCCTTTGCCACCTGCTCATCGGCGGCAGCCAGGAAACCAGGCAACGCTTCCAGGATGGTGACTTCAGCGCCCAGACGGCGCCAGACGCTGCCCATTTCCAGGCCGATGATGCCGCCGCCTATCACCCCCATCCGGGCGGGCACATCCGTCAGCGCCAGCGCGCCCGCGCTATCCAGTATTCGCTCGTTGTCCACGGGAGCGAACGGCAATTGGCGCGGCGTGGAACCGGTGGCGATAATGACATGCCGGGCTTCCACCATCTCCTTTTTGTCGCCATCGCTCACCGCTATCTGCCAGGACGTATTGCCGTCGCCGCCGCTGAGCAGGATTCCTCGGCCGTGTATCGAGGTTACCTTGTTTTTCTTGAGCAGCATGGCGACACCGCCGGTAAACGCGGAAACGATCTTGTCCTTGCGCGCTATCATGGTGGGAACATCGAACGACAGGTTTTCGATCCTGATCCCGTGAGCGGCAAATTTTCCCGCCGCGCGCTCGTAATTCTCGGACGATTCCAGGAGGGCCTTCGACGGGATGCAGCCGACGTTCAGGCACGTCCCGCCGAGGCTGGGTTTGCCTTGCGGGTTTTTCCATTCGTCTATGCAAACGGTATTTAGGCCCAGTTGGGCGCACCTTATGGCTGCGACATAGCCGCCCGGTCCGGCGCCTATGACCGCTACATCAAAAATTGCTGACATTGTTGTTTATTATGAAAATGTATGAAAAGACTGACAGAATTGGCTCCAAGCGATCGGCGCGTGATGTTTCAATCTTCCAGCAGCGGGCTTGCCGGATATTCGAGCGCTTCTTTCATCGCGACCAGGGAGAGCACCGCTTCTCGCCCATCTATGATGCGATGATCATAGGAGAGCGCAAGATAGTTCATCGGACGGATTACCACCTGGCCATTCTCCGCCACGGGTCTTTCCTTGGTGGCATGGATCCCGAGAATGGCGCTTTGCGGCGGATTCAGAATGGGCGTGGAAAGCATGGAGCCGAACACGCCGCCGTTGGTGATGGAAAAAGTGCCGCCCGTCAGATCTTCAATGGTCAGTTTGCCATCCGTGGCGCGCTTGCCGAAGTCTGAAATCCTTCTTTCTATCTCGGCCTGAGACAGCGTGTCGGCGTCCCGAATGACGGGAACCACCAATCCACGCGGGCTGCTCACTGCAATGCCGATATCGTAATAGCCATGGTAGACGATATCGTTTCCGTCCACCGACGCATTGACAATGGGGTATTTCTTCAGCGCGGCGACAGCCGCCTTGACAAAAAAAGACATGAGGCCCAGCTTGACTCCATGCTCCTTTTCGAACCTGTCCTTGTACCGGGTGCGCAGATCCAGTATGCCCTGCATGTTGACTTCATTGAATGTGGTCAATATCGCGGCTGTGGATTGCGATTGAACCAGGCGCTCCGCTATGCGTGCGCGCAGCCGCGTCATGGGTACCCGTTTTTCTGGCCGCCCGGCTGCCGGTTGGGGAGCAGCCGCCACAGGCATTTCTGCAGAAGCGGCGGCAACAGCAGAAGCCGTGGAACCTTCCGGAGTCGCGTCCGGCGCGGAGGGGCGATTTCTGCTTTCCCTATGCGCTGCAACGTCTTCCTTGGTAATCCGGCCGCCGCGTCCGCTACCCTTGATGCCACCGATCTCATCAGCCTCGAGATTTGCTTGCGCCGCCATGCGCCGGGCCGCCGGCATCAGGGTTGCCTGGTTGGCGGCAGCGCGAGGTGTTGGAGCGGGAGTTGAAGCAGTGGCGGGTTGCGCGCCAGCTATCTTCGGCCTGGCTGCCGTTGTTCCGGGAACAGCGGGAACATCGGGAGTCTCGGAAGCGGGCGCTGGCGAAGCAGCGGTTTTAGCCTCGCTATCCAGTAGCGCGATAATTTCACCGCTCGCCACTATGGCGCCATCGCCCTTATTGATTTTCGTCAATATGCCGGCCATGGGGGCAGGCAATTCCAGCACGACCTTATCGGTTTCGATATCGACGAGATTTTCATCACGATCGACATGTTCGCCTTCTTTCTTGTGCCAGGAAAGCAGCGTCGCTTCCGCTACGGATTCGGACAACACGGGAACCTTGATCTCGACAGGCATGGTTCTTCCTTTTAAATTTTCTCGCGAAATGCTGCCTCGACCAATTCCTTCTGCTGCAGATTATGCTTCTGGGAATATCCCACGGCGGGGGAGGCCGAGGAGGGACGCAGGGCATAGCCCAGCACCTGCCCTGGCCGCGTATGCCTCAGAAGGTAATGCTGGATGCGATGCCAGGCTCCCTGGTTTCCCGGTTCTTCCTGGCACCACAGCACGTCCCGGGCATGGGGATAGCGCTCGATCTCGACCTGAAAGTCTTCATGAGGGAAGGGATACAGCTGCTCGACGCGGACTATTGCCACATCCGAAATTGCCTGTTTCCGGCGATAGGCGAGCAGATCGTAATAGACCTTGCCGCAACACGCGATTATCCGCCGCACCTTCCCTGAATCAAGCTCTTCGGTCTCCGGAATGATCGCCTGAAAACGTCCTTCCGCGAGTTCTTCGAGGCTCGATACCGATTCCTTATGACGCAGCATGCTTTTCGGGCTCATGATGATCAGGGGTTTGCGCAGCGGCCTGATCATCTGCCGGCGCAGCAGATGAAACATTTGAGCGGGCGTGGAGGGAACGCATACCTGAATGTTGTATTCCGCGCAAAGTTGCAGATAGCGTTCCAGCCGTGCGGAAGAGTGCTCCGGCCCCTGGCCCTCGTAACCATGCGGCAGCATCATCACCAGGCCGCATTGCCGGCCCCACTTCGCTTCACCGGATGCGATGAACTGGTCTATCACTACCTGTGCGCCATTCGCAAAATCGCCGAACTGCGCTTCCCATACCACCAGCTCATTCGGTTCCGCCGTCGCATAACCATATTCGAAGCCAAGCACGGCTTCTTCCGACAGCACGGAATCGATGATGACGAAGTCCGGCTGGCCCGGCGCGATGTGGCGCAGCGGAATATAGGTCCCTTCGTTCCACCGCTGCCGGTTCTGGTCATGAAGCACGGCATGCCGATGAAAAAAAGTGCCACGTCCCGAATCCTGCCCGGAAATGCGCACCGCGAACCCGTCCGCAAGCAGCGCGGCATAAGCAAGATTTTCTGCCATGCCCCAATCCAGAGGCAGTTTTCCTTCGCTCATCTGGCGGCGATCGGCGATTATTTTTTCCACGCGGGGATGCAGCTTGAACTTTGCGGGAATGTCGGTCAGCCGGTCTCCGAGCTTCTTCAGCTCCGCCATGGGCAGGCCGGTAACTGTCTCCATATTCCACTTGCCCCCCTTCAGGAACGGTGTCCAGTCCATGGCATGGGGGGATTTGTAGTCATAGAGGACCGTTTTATTCGGGTTGCGCCCTGCATCCATGTCGTCGCGATAGGCCTTCACCAACTGTTCGGCCTGTCCGGCGCCGATCACGCCTTCTTTTTCCAGTTTCTCGGCATACAGCTTGCGTGTGCCGGGGTGGCGGCTGATGATCTTGTACATCAGCGGTTGCGTCACCATCGGTTCATCCTGCTCATTGTGGCCCAGTGTGCGGAAACAGACCATGTCGACGACCACGTCCTTGTGGAACCTCATCCGGAAGTCGAGCGCGATTTCTGTAATCATGAGCACGGCTTCCGGATCGTCTCCGTTGACATGAAAAATCGGCGCTTCGATCATTTTCGATACATCGGTACAGTAAAGCGTGGAGCGTGCGTCCCGAGGGTCGGAAGTGGTAAATCCGATCTGGTTATTGATGATGACATGCAGCGTTCCGCCCGTTCCATACCCGCGGGTCTGGGAGAGATTCAGCGTTTCCATCACCACGCCCTGGGCGGAATACGCCGCGTCGCCGTGCAGCAGCACGGGCAGCACCAGGTTGCCTTCCCTGTCCCCGGCGCGATGCTGCCGGGCTCGCACCGAGCCCTGCACCACCGGATCCACAATTTCCAGATGGGAAGGGTTGAACGCCAGGGTCAAACGCATGACGCCGCCCGGCGTCGAAACCGCGGAGGAAAATCCCTGATGGTATTTGACATCTCCTTCGGAGAGTTCCTGCACCTGCTTGCCCTCGAATTCCTGGAACAGGTTGGCCGGCGCTTTGCCCAGGGTATTGACCAGCACGTTCAGCCGCCCGCGGTGGGCCATCCCGATGACCATCTGTTCCACGCCCATCTCTCCGGCCCGTTGCAGCAGGTTGTCAAGCAGCGGAATCAGGCTTTCCCCGCCCTCGCCGGAAAATCGTTTCTGGCCCACGTATCGGGTATGCAGGTATTTTTCCAGCCCTTCCGCGGCGGTAAGCCGCTCCAGGATGTGGCGCTTGTATTCCGCGGAGAAGACGGGCTGGGAGCGCGAGCCTTCGATACGATTCTGTATCCACCGTTTTTGCTCGGTGTCGGTGATATACATGTACTCGAGGCCGACACTTCCACAATAGGTCTGCCGCAATATTTGCAATATATCCTTCAGCGGAGCGCGGGCCGGACCGATAAGGGAGCCTGTGCCGAACACCGTATCCAGGTCCGATTCCGTCAATCCGTAGTAGCCGGGATCAAGCTCGGGAATAAATGGCTTTTCCTGGTGCTTGAGCGGATCGAGATTGGCATGCCGCACGCCGAGAAAACGATAGGCATTGATCAGCTGCAGGACCGAGATCTGCTTGCGCTCCAGGGCAAGGCCTTCGTTATCCTCACTTTCATTTCCGCCGGCTCTTCTGGCTCCAGGAATGGCGCGCGGACCAGCGCCGCCAAGAGGGGAAGAAGGGGAGGTTGACGTGGTTGCGGGACGCATGTCGCCCTGGCCATTCCCAGTTTGGGGCAGTTTTTCGAAAAACCTGCTCCATTCCGGCGAAATCGACTTCGCGTCCCGCATATAGTCTTCATAAAGCCCTTCGACGTAGGACGCATTCGACGCGGACAGGGGAGAACTTTCGAGCACCATTCCGGAGCGCTGTTCTGTCATGCCGGGTTCTCCGCGGATAGAGAAATTTTCGAGTGAGGCCACGTCATTTGCCAGATCATTTACGCAAGGCAATCGGGACGACATCGCGCGTTACCGTGCCGGTATAAAGCTGACGCGGACGTCCGATCTTGTGGTCGGGGTCGGAAATCATCTCATTCCATTGCGCAATCCATCCGACCGTGCGCGCCATGGTGAAGATGGCGGTGAACATGGATATCGGAATCCCGAGAGCGCGCTGTACGATGCCGGAATAGAAGTCCACGTTGGGATACAGCTTGCGTGAAATGAAATACTCGTCCTCCAGTGCAATCTTCTCCAGTTTCATCGCCAGCTTGAACAAGGGATCGTCATGCAGTCCGAGCTCGCTCAGCACTTCATGGCATGTTTCGCGCATCAGTTTCGCGCGCGGGTCGAAATTCTTGTATACGCGGTGGCCGAAGCCCACCAGCCTGAAGGGATCGCTCTTGTCTTTGGCGCGATCGATAAATTCGCCGATGCGCGATTCATCGCCGATCTCTTCCAGCATGTTGAGACAGGCTTCGTTTGCTCCTCCGTGCGCGGGGCCCCACAGACACGCAATCCCCGCGGAAATGCAGGCGAAGGGATTGGCTCCGCTGGAGCCCGCCATCCGCACGGTGGAGGTGGACGCATTCTGCTCATGGTCTGCATGCAGGATAAGGATACGATCCAGCGCCCTGGCCAGCACCGGATTGGGCTTGTAGTCCTCCGCCGGGGTGGCGAACATCATGTGCATGAAGTTTTCCGCGTAACTCAGGTTGTTGCGCGGATAAATGAACGGCTGGCCGATATTGTACTTGTATGTCATCGCGGTGATGGTCGGTAATTTCGCTATCAGCCGATAGGCGGATACCTCGCGGTGCGACGCATCCGAAATATCCATTGCATCGTGATAAAACGCAGACAATGCGCCCACCACGCCCACCATTACCGCCATGGGATGCGCGTCGCGCCGAAAACCGGTAAAGAACCGCGCCAGTTGCTCGTGCACCATGGTGTGTTCTTTGATGGTTTTGTCGAATGAAGCTTTTTGCGTCCTGGTCGGCAGGTCGCCATTCATCAGCAAATAGCATACCTCCATGAAATCGCACCGCTTTGCCAGTTGCTCGATAGGGTAGCCGCGATACAGCAGTATGCCTTTGTCGCCATCGATGAAGGTGATTTTGGAATTGCTGCTGGCGGTGGAAAGAAAGCCGGGATCATAAGTAAAGACGCCGGCCTGGGCATGCAGGCTGCGTATATCCACTACATCCGGCCCCATCGTGCCGGAGATGAGCGGAAACTCGAAAACCTTCTCGTCACCATCCAGGCGGAGGGTTGCTGTGCGTTTTTGTTCCATGCCATCCTCGCTATTCAAAAATTTTCAGGGCCGGCGCCATCAGACAGTCTGCAGCAAACGCAGCACAGGCTGGACGCTTGGGTCCCACGCTTGCTGCCTTTGCATAATCATATCCCACAAGTCGTTATCGGGAATGTCCAGCAGCATTTCGAATTGCCGCAGTTCATTCTTTCCCAGCGTGGCGTAATGCTCGTCCATGAAACGCTCGAGCAGGATATCCAGTTCCAGCAAGCCGCGCCGGCAGCGCCAGCGGGCGCGTTCCAGTTCTCTCATCGTTGTCTTATACCGTCCTTTTGACCATCATATCCTTGATTTTGCTGATCGCCCGGTTGGGATTCAATTCCTTTGGGCATACATCGACGCAATTCATGATGGAATGGCAGCGGAACAACCGATACGGGTCTTCAAGATAATCCAGTCTTTCCTCGGTAGCCTGGTCGCGGCTGTCCGCCAGAAAACGGTATGCCTGCAATAATCCGGCAGGACCGACGAATTTATCGGGATTCCACCAGAATGACGGACAGGCGGTGGAGCAGCACGCGCATAAGATGCATTCGTACAGTCCGTCCAGTTCCGCGCGTTCCTGCGGCGATTGCAACCGTTCGGTTTCGGGTGGCGGATCATTGTTGATGAGATAGGGCTTGATCGAATGATATTGCTTGAAGAACTGCGTCATATCGACGATAAGATCCCGTATTACCGGCAATCCCGGCAGCGGGCGCAATTCTATCGGTTCGCGCAGCCCCGCTATCGGCGTGATGCAGGCCAGTCCATTGCGCCCATTGATATTCATTCCGTCCGAACCGCATACGCCTTCCCTGCAGGAACGGCGAAGGCTCAGGCTGTCATCCACCGCCTTGATGCGCACCAGGGCGTCCAGCAGCATCCTGTCCGCCGGTTCCAGCGCGATGTCATACTGCTGCATGTATGGCTTTGCATCCTTGTCCGGATCAAAGCGGAAAATGGAGAATCTCATGATCGAATCCTTTATCGTACACACATTCTGCGGCACTCCGCTTCAGCGGAAGGATTGCCGCCGCCTATTCAGCACACACCGCCGCTGCTCTCAAAGCACCACTATAAAAATAACGGAATCCTTATTTGCCCGGAAGTCCCTGGTGTGGCGAATCATGAATTCATTGCGTAAAAAATCCCCGCCATTCCGGACGCCGCACCAGCGGTGAGCCGGAATCCAGAGCTTTTTCAGGCTACTGGATTTCCGTCCCTCGCTGCGTTCCCCCATCGAAATTATTCCGGGCTGGTGACCTGTGATACCCGCTTTCTACTGGCGGCTGCTCCTTGGCCGGGAATCCCAGATTTCGGTGGCATATTGCATGATCGTCCGGTCGCTCGAAAATTTGCCCATGTTGGCGATATTCAGGATGGCTTTGCGTACCCATTGCTCCTGGTCCTGGTAAACGATCTCGACCTTTTTCTGGCAGGCGATATAGGACGCGTAATCGGCCAGCAGAAGATACTGGTCTCCATGATCTAGCAGTGCGTCCACAATGGGCTTGAACCGGTCCGGCTCGTCCGGCGAAAAGAAGCCGGAGCCGATCATGTCGAGCACGGCCCGCAATTCCTCGTTGGAATGGTAGAAGTCCCAGGGGCGGTAACCCTCGGCTTTCACCTGGGAAACTTCGGCTGCGGTCAGGCCGAAAATGAAAATATTCTCATTGCCGACCTCATTGCCGATTTCGATATTGGCGCCATCCAGCGTTCCTATCGTCAAGGCGCCGTTCAATGCGAGTTTCATATTCCCCGTTCCCGAGGCTTCCGTGCCCGCGGTGGAAATCTGCTCGGACAGATCCGCCGCCGGGATCATCCGTTCCGCCACCGAGACGTCGTAATTGGGCACGAATACGACCTTGAGGTTGTTGCCGACGCGCGGATCGTTATTGATGATATCAGCAATATCATTGATCAGCTTGATGATGAGCTTCGCCATGAAATAGCCCGGCGCCGCCTTGCCGCCAAAGATGACCGTGCGAGGGACGTGGCGAGCGCCGGGCTGGTGGCGGATGCGGTTGTATGCGGTCACGACATGCAGCAGGTTGAGTAGTTGCCGCTTGTATTCATGGATGCGCTTGATCTGGACGTCGAACAGCGACTCGACGCCGATCTCGAGGTCGAGTTTTTGTTTCAGCATGCTTGCCAGTTGCTCCTTGTCAGCGCGTTTTACCGCGGCGAATGCCTGCCGGAAGGATGCATCGTCGGCAAGCGGTATCAACTGCTTCAACTGGGCGAGATCCTTGATCCAGCCGGAACCGATGCGGGAGGTAATGAGCTCGGCCAGACGGCGGTTGGCCAGATGCAGCCAGCGGCGCGGCGTGATGCCGTTGGTGATATTGATGATCCTGGAAGGGAAAAAACGGTCGAAGTCCGCGAATATCGTTTGTTTCATCAATTCCGTATGGATCTGCGCCACTCCGTTTACCTTGTGGCTTCCGACAATGGCGAGATGGGCCATGCGAATGCGTCTTTCACCCTCTTCATTGATGATGGACATGCGGCGCAGGATACCCGTATCGCCGGGATAGCGGTGCATCACGTCTTTCAGAAAACGGCGGTTGATCTCATAAATGATCTGCACGTGGCGAGGCAGGACTTTTTCGAACAGCGAGACTGCCCAGGTTTCGAGCGCTTCCGGCATGAGGGTATGATTCGTATAGGCAAAGGTGCGTGTGGTGATATCCCATGCCTTGTCCCAATCCACCTGATGCAAGTCCACCAGGATACGCATCAGTTCGGGGATGGCGATTGCCGGATGCGTATCGTTCAACTGAATCGCGACCTTGTCGGGCAAGGCATCGAAATCCGCCTGATACTTGCGATAGCGGTAGAGAATATCCTGCAGCGAAGCGCACACGAAGAAATACTGCTGCTTGAGCCGCAGTTCGCGTCCCATTGCCGTGGTATCGTCAGGATAGAGCACCTTGGACAGGTTTTCGGATTCGTTCTTATCCTCCACCGCCTTGACATAATTGCCTTCGTTGAAATACCGCAATTCGAAATCGCGCGTGGCCTTTGCCGCCCATAGCCGCATATTGTTGACGGTAGCCGTTCCGTAACCCGGAATGGGCGTATCGAATGCCATGGCCATGACATCGTCGGTATCGATCCAGTGATAGCGCGCGGCGCCCCGCTCGTTTTCGTATTGCACCACCCGGCCGTGGAACTTGACCTGGTATAACACTTCCGCGCGAGGAAATTCCCATGGATTGCCGTAACGCAGCCAGTTGTCCGGATGTTCGATCTGCCTTCCATTTTCGATGCGCTGGGAGAACATGCCATACTCATATCTTATGCCGTAGCCGTAGCCCGGAATATCGAGTGTCGCCATGGAATCGAGAAAACAGGCGGCAAGCCTTCCCAGGCCGCCATTTCCCAATGCGGCATCCGGTTCTATTTCGCGCACTGCATCGAGATCGATTTCCAGTTGCTGCAGCGCTTCCCGGAATTGCGGATCGAAGCCAAGGTTTTGCACGCTGTTCATCAGCGTGCGGCCTATCAGGAATTCCAGCGAAAAATAGTAGACGCGCTTGACATCATTGTCGTAATAGCTGCTCATGGTTTCCATCCAGCGGTCTATCAGGCGATTGCGCACCATGTAGGCCGCTGCGAAAAACCGGTCGCGATCGGTCGCGGTCCGCGTATCTTTGCCGACGGAATAGATCAAACTGTTGGAAAGAGACTGTTTGATCGCGCTCACATCGAAACCAACTTTTTCGTGCTCAAAAATGGATTTCTTCAAGGAATGGGTCATGGTTTATCCAATCATTTGGCGATAATCAGGAAACGTATTCCTCTGGTATTCCTTATCTATCTGGTTGGCAAAATGGCTCGCCCGGACCAGGCATGATATCAATAAGCCTGCAAATCAGCGCCTTCCGGATTTAGCGAGTGGCGCCAGAACTGGTCGTCATTGTCGAACAAGCGGTATGTGCCTCGCGGTCCCCAACTGCCGGCCTGGTAGCCGTTGATAAAATCGCGCTCCATCGCCCATACCTTGATGATGGGATCCACCGCGCGCCAGGCCCATTCCACCTCGTCAATACGCAGGAATAATGAATGGTCGCCCAGCATTACATCCAGCAGCAAGCCTTCGTAGGCGTCATGCTCCTGCTCGGTTCCCTTGCGGTAAGTTGCGTCCAGGCTGATGGTGCGCGTGGTCAGATCCAGTCCCGGCACCTTTACCTGCATTTCTATCTTCAGGGAGTCATTGGGCTGGATGCCCAGCATAATCCAGTTCGGGTGGGAAGCTTCGTGATGATGCGTGTGGCGCAGCAGATCCTGTGGCGGTTTTTTGAAGCGGATGCAAATTGCCGAGCTGTTTTCCGCCATGCGCTTTCCAGTGCGCAGGTAGAACGGCACACCAGCCCAGCGCCAGTTGTCGATAAAAAGCTTCAGCGCGGCATAGGTTTCCGTGGCGCTGTCCGGTGCGACGCCTGGCTCATCCAGGTATCCGGGAACGGGTTTGCCGTTGATGGTGCCGCTGGTATATTGTCCGCGAAAAGCATGGGCATGCACGGAATTCTGCGTAATTGGCCGTATCGCCTTCAGCACTTTTACCTTCTCGTCCCGCAAGTGCTCTGCCGACAGTGTCACCGGCGGTTCCATCGCCACCAGAGCAAGCAACTGCAACAGATGGCTCTGGATCATGTCGCGCAGCGCGCCGGCGCTCTCGTAATAATCGGCCCGGCCTTCTATGCCCAGCGTTTCAGAATGGGTAATCTGCACGTGATCGATATAATGATTGTTCCAGATCGGTTCCAGCAGAATGTTGGCGAAGCGGAAGACGATCACATTCTGCACCGTGCCCTTGCCGAGATAATGGTCGATGCGATAAATCTGCGGCTCGTTCAAATGGCGGTACAAGCTTCCCTGCAGGGTTTGCGCACTGAGCAAGTCATAGCCGAAAGGTTTCTCGATGACCACCCGGCACCATCCTCTCTGCTGGTTGAGCAACCCCAGTGTTCCCAGCCGGTCGATGATCGCGGGAAATTCCGACGGGCGCACTGCCATGTAAAACACCACGTTTGGAGCGAAGCCCGGGGTTTCTTCCAGTACCTGCTTCAATTTCGCGTAGGCATCGCTATTTCCCGGAGGATTGGGATGATAGTGCAGGCGGGTGCAAAAACGCTCGAACGCCTGCTCATCCATACCATCAGGGAATTTGGCCTTCAGAATATCGGTTACTTCCGAAGTCCACCGCTCATCGTTCCACGACTCGAGGCCGCAACCCAATATGGTCATGCTGTCGGAGAGGCGCCCCGCTACTTCCAGGCGAAACAGCGCTGGTATCAATTTGATACGCGACAGGTTTCCGTTTGCCCCGAAAATCACCAAAACACAGGGATCGATACTTTTCATATTTCTCTCCTCATGGTTTTTCAGCATTGCTGCCCTTGCTGCACCGGGAAACGCGGGCGCGGATGATCGCCATGCTGCGCCTGGCTGATCCACTGGCCGGCAATCGGACTGGCAGCTTGTTTCTTATTTCCGCTTGTCTATTCGCCCTTGCCCTCTACCCCTGCCTGGCTGCAAAAAAACGCCTGCGTGGTTATGTTTGTGTCGTTATCCAATGGCGGCAGTCCGGCCGATATTCCGTCAGTATGTCCTGGCTTTCGGCGGAAATGACGGGACCGTCAATGGTTTCAGCCGCACGGGCTTGTAATCCAGCCGCTGCTCTTCGTTGAAATACAATGTATGCTTGAGCCACTTGTTGTCATCCCGGTCAGGAAAATCGTCCCGGGCATGGGCGCCCCGGCTTTCGGTGCGCGCTTGCGCCGAAGCCATGGTTGCAACCGCCACCTTGACCAGGTTGTCGAGTTCCAGCGCTTCCATCCGCGCGGTGTTGAAGACCCTGCTCTTGTCCCTGATCTCTGTGTGATTGGCGCGCTCTGCTACCTCGCCGATTCGCGCCACACCCTGCTCAAGCATTTCGGCAAATCGAAATACGCCGCAATGTGTTTGCATGGTCTTGCGTAATGCATCGCTGACTTGTGCAACGCTTTCCCCATCCTTCTGGTTTTCCAGGCGGGCAAGCCGTGCCAGCGTTCCGTCAGCCACATCCGGCGCCAGAGGCTTATGATGGGGGTTTTTTTTCAGATCCTCGATGATTTGCTGTCCCGCTGCCCGCCCGAAAACAAGGATGTCCAGCAGTGAATTGGTTCCCAGCCGATTCGCGCCATGAACCGAAACGCAAGCGCACTCTCCGACTGCATAGAAGCCCTGGACCACTTCCTCCGGGCCGGTTTTATAGGGCACGACCACTTGTCCGTAAAAATTGGTCGGAATGCCCCCCATCATATAGTGTGCGGTGGGAGTGACGGGTATCGGGTCATGGATGGGATCCACATGCGCGAATTTCATGGCGATCTCGCGTATACCGGGAAGCCGCGTGTGGATGACTTCGGCGCCCAGATGATCGAGCTTCAGCAGCAGATGATCTCCATCCCTGCCGCAGCCTCGTCCTTCCTTGATTTCGGTAGTCAATGCACGCGACACGACATCCCGGCTGGCCAGATCCTTGGCATGAGGCGCATACCGTTCCATGAAGCGCTCGCCGTCCTTGTTGAGCAGATAGCCTCCTTCTCCGCGCACCGCCTCGCTGATGAGTACGCCCACCCCATATACGCCAGTAGGATGAAATTGCCAGAACTCCATGTCCTGCAAAGGAATGCCTGCCCGCGCGGCCATTCCCAGGCCATCTCCGGTATTGATGAAAGCGTTGGTGCTGGCGCCGAATATGCGCGCGCTGCCGCCGGTTGCGAACAGCGTAGCTCGCGCCTGAAGCAGCATGACTTCGCCTGTTTCCATGTCTAGCGCCATCACCCCGCAAACGTCCCCTCCCTCGTCGCGAACGAGATCGAGTCCCATCCACTCCACGAAAAATTGCGTATTGGCCCGCACATTGCGCTGATAAAGCGTATGCAGCATCGCGTGGCCGGTTCGATCCGCAGCCGCGCATGAGCGCGTTGCCTGGGCTCCGCCGAAATGTTGCGATTGCCCTCCGAAGGGCCGCTGGTAAATTTTGCCGTTATCAAGCCGGTCGAACGGCATGCCAAAGTGCTCGAGCTCGTACACGACTTCGCTCGCCTGGCGGCACATGAACTCGATAGCATCCTGATCACCGAGATAATCGGAACCTTTCACGGTATCGTACATATGCCAATGCCAGTTATCCTCGGTGACGTTTCCCAAAGCTGCGGCAATGCCGCCTTGTGCCGCGACAGTATGAGAACGAGTGGGAAACACCTTGGACAATACCGCAACCTTCAGGCCCGCTTCGGATAACTGCAGTGCCGCCCGCATGCCGGCGCCGCCCGCTCCCACGATCACCGCGTCGAATTTTCTTTTCACTATCGCCACGAAGTTCCCGGAGCCCAGAGGATTTCAGCGGACCAGATGGCATAAAACAGCAATGAGAGGATAGCCAGTACCTGCAACGCCAGCCGGATGGCAGTGGCATGCACATAATCCATCAGGATGTTGCGAATCCCGACCCATGCATGCCAGAAAAGGCTGACGAGAAACAGGAAAGCGCCTATCCGCATGCCGCTGTAACCGAATATCGTTTTCCATCCGTCATGGCCGTGCGGCGCCGAAAACAGCCATGCAGCCGCCGCATACAGGACGAAAACAATCATTACGAATGCAGTGATGCGCTGAGCCAGCCAGTCGAACAGGCCATAATGCGCGCCAGTCAATGCTCGTTTCACCATACTCGTATCGAAACCAGCACAGTAAACAGGATGCCTGCGGCAAGGACCGCCTTGCTGCTCGCACGCGCTTGCCTCAGCGCGCCTCCATAGCCGAGATCCAGTGCGAGAAAGCGGATGCCGGCGAAGAAATGATGCAGAAAAAACCAGAGCAGAAGTGTCAGAAGTCCCTTGATCAGGGAATTGTCCAGGACAGATTGTAATCGGGCATAATCCTGCGGAGAATTCAAAGCCATGTCGAGCCCGCAAAGCAGGAGAGGGATTCCCGGAAAAAAAAGCAGCGCTCCGCTCACCCGATGCAGAAATGAGACTACAGCCGGCAGGGGCTGTCGTATTTTGAGAAGGTTGAGGTATTTGGGGCGATCACTTTGCACTTTTCGCTCCCGAACGGTTGAGTTTTGTATCTACCGGATTAGTTTAGACGGTTATACTGGACGATACAACAGGAGCACACCTCACTTAATCCATACTGAAAACAGGGTCTTGAGAATGCCTGAATGAATCTTCGCTGAGCGCGTTGGTGGTAACATCCGGATGATCATAAGGCATGCAACGATGATCGTGCTGGGGCCACGATGCCAAATGAATGCAAATTGACAGTGATGGGGAATGTTTTTATAGTCGAGTTAGTAAGGCGAGCATCGTTGAGCGGAAAAAGTCGTGTGAGCGCGCGAGTTGTCTCATCTGTGCCGGATGATGGCTTCTGCGACGCTCGTCTTTGCGATTTCCGCGCCTTGGCCATTTCAGGCTGAGGCTGACCGGTATGTGTACTGCCACGGACTCCCTGCCGCTTCCATTGCTGTCGCGTTGTTTGCCAGGAATGCGGCAAGGATATTGCCGTGCCAGGTTTAACGGCAATCTCCCATAGGAGCGCAAGAATGAAAAATCCTATTCGCATAGCGGTCACGGGAGCGGCCGGCCAGATCTGCTATAGTCTGCTGTTTCGTATCGCTGCGGGCGACATGCTGGGTAAGGATCAGCCGGTCATCCTGCATTTGCTGGACATCCCCCAGTCATTGCCTGCGCTGAAAGGCGTGGTGATGGAGCTGGAGGATTGCGCGTTTCCCCTTCTGGCAGGGCTGATTGTTACCGATGATCCGAAGGCTGCTTTTCGCGATGTGGATATCGCATTGCTGGTAGGAGCGCGGCCCCGCACCAAGGGCATGGAGCGGAAGGATCTCCTGGAAGCAAACAGCGCCATATTCATCAGCCAGGGCAGGGCGCTCAATGAAGTAGCGAGCCGCGAGGCCAGGGTCCTGGTCGTGGGCAATCCGGCCAATACCAACGCTTATATCGCGATGACCCATGCGCCCGACCTGAAGCCGGGAAATTTTTCCGCAATGATGAGACTGGACCATAACCGGGCGCTATCCCAGCTTGCCGCTCGATCTGGTTGCCCCGTGGCCGGCGTGCGAAGGATGATCGTCTGGGGAAACCACTCGGGCAGCCAGTATCCGGACCTGAGCCACGCGCAGGTGAACGGAAGAAAAGCCCTTGATGTGATCGGTGATCCAGGATGGGTGGAGCGTGAGTTTATTCCCACGATCCAGAAACGCGGCGCAACCATTATCGAAGTGCGCGGCTTGTCCAGCGCCGCCAGCGCCGCGAATGCGATTATCAATCATGTCAGCGACTGGTTCTTTGGCACCAGGGAGAATGACTGGGTTTCAATGGGCATTCCCTCGGATGGGAGCTATGGCATTCCAGGGGGTGTCATATATGGCTTTCCGGTGGTATGCAAGGGCGGCACTTATCAAATCGTTCCTGATCTGGAAATAAGCGAATCGGGAAAAGAGAAGATGCAGGTTTCTTACCGCGAGTTGGTGGAAGAACAGGAATCGATCAGGCACTTGCTCAAATAAACATCTCTCCCACGATTCGTGACGATTTCCTGATGATCCCTTCCTCCGCGGGTTCGCGTTTTCGCGCCGCACTTTCAAGCGAACGGCCACTGCAGGTGGCGGGGTGTATAAACGCCTACTCCGCGCTCCTGGCGAAACGTGCGGGTTTCAAGGCAATCTATCTCTCCGGCGCGGGCGTGGCTGCAGCATCCCTCGGCTTGCCGGATCTCGCTATCTCGACACTCGACGATGTTCTGACCGACGTTCGCCGCATTACCGATATTACGGACGTACCATTGCTGGTGGATGCGGACACCGGCTTTTCCATATCGGACAGCAGCTTCGGCATTGCCCGCACCGTAAAGTCGCTGATCAAGGCCGGGGCAGGGGCGATGCATATCGAAGACCAGGTGCCTGCCAAACGTTGCGGTCATCGTCCGGGCAAGGTTATCGCCAGTGAACGGACAATGGTGGATCGCATCATGGCTGCGGTAGATGCCCGGTGCGATTCCAGTTTCATGGTCATGGCAAGAACGGATGCGCTGGCGGTGGAAGGGGTGTCTGCCGCTATAAGCCGCGCGTGCGCCTATGTGGCGGCCGGCGCGGATGCGATATTTCCGGAGGCCGTTGCCGACCTGGAGACATACAGGCAGTTTGCGGCAGAGGTGAAGGTCCCCATCCTGGCAAATATTACGGAATTCGGCGCCACTCCGCTCTTTACGGTCGAGGACCTGGCGCGAGCCAACGTCGCCCTGGCACTTTATCCTCTGTCCGCATTCCGGGCCATGAGCGCAGCTGCATTGGCGACATACCAGGCGATACGGCGCGATGGCACGCAAAAAAACATGGTCGGTGCCATGCAGACCCGCGCGGAGCTATATGATTTCCTCGATTACCACACATACGAGGAGAAGCTGGATAGCTTGCTCACCCAGGCAGCGAGGCAGATTGAAGATCAGTGACAATACACAAAATTCCGGTGAGGCTAAAACGAAGAAATCCGTAGCGCTTTCCGGCGTCGTTGCCGGCAACACGGCGATATGCAGCGTTGGCAAAAGCGGCAATGATCTGCATTACCGCGGGTACGATATCCTGGATATAGCGGAGATCTGCGAATTCGAGGAAATCGCCTATCTATTGATTCATGAAAAACTGCCCACGATGGCGGAACTGGCCGGCTACAAGGAAAAGCTCCGGTCCCTGCGGGATGTGCCCGCCGGCATTAAAACGGTACTGGAGGCACTTCCCGCCTCGGCGCATCCGATGGATGTCATGCGGACCGGCGTATCCGCGCTGGGTGCCATGCTGCCGGAAGAGGAAAATCATTCCGCGGTGGGTGCCCGGGATCTGGCGGACCGGCTGCTGGCCAGTCTCGGCAGCATGCTGCTTTATTGGCATCACTATGTCCATCATGGCCGCCGAATCGACCTGACCACCGATGCCGGTTCCATCGCCGCGCATTTTCTGCGCTTGCTGCACGGCAGAGAATGCCCGGTAACGTGGATCAGGGCGATGCATGCTTCGTTGATATTGTATGCGGAGCACGAGTTCAATGCATCGACCTTTACCGCTCGGGTGATCGCGGGAACCGGCTCGGATTTCTACTCGGCAGTAGCCGGCGCAATCGGCGCGTTGCGTGGCACCAAGCACGGCGGCGCGAACGAAGCAGCTTTCGATCTTCAAACTCATTACGCAAATCCGGATGAGGCGGAGGCAGATATACGGCGGCGCGTGGCAAACAAGGAAATCATCATCGGCTTCGGCCATCCCGTCTATACCGTCTCCGATCCGCGCAACCGGATAATACGGGAAATTGCGAGAAAACTGTCGGTGGAAGCGGGCGACATGGAAATGTTCGATATCGCAGCCAGGATAGAGGAGGTGATGCAGGATGCCAAGAACATGTTTCCCAATCTGGATTGGTTTTCCGCCGTGAGCTACCACATGATGGGTATCCCCACGGCGATGTTCACGCCGCTGTTTGCGATCGCCCGCACTAGCGGCTGGGCTGCGCATATTATCGAACAAAGGGACGACAACAAGATCATACGGCCTTCCGCGAATTATATCGGGCCGGAGGATCGGAAGTTTGTTCCAATCGCGGCGCGCAATGAGTAATTCATGCGGCGCAATGCGCTTCGCTTATTGCGCCCTAGGTGACTGCGTGACTACGTGGCGAGGAGACCAATGGGTCTGACCCCAATTCTCTTTAATTTCCCAATTCTCTTCCCAATTTTTCCGCATTAGCTCTTCCGTCTCGCTTTGATTTCAGCCCGAATTCGCTCGATCTCACGTTGCTTGGCCTCGCGGGTGCCCCATTTCGGCGTCTCTTCCAGTCGCTGTTTTCGCGCCGCCTCCTGCTCAGTCTTCCACCGTTCGAGTGCCGCATACCGTTCGGCCTCTCGTTGCTTCTGCTCATGTTCCGTCGCCTGCCTGCGCGACTGCGTGCTCGGCAGCGATGGGTACCGTGCGATCGGGTAGCCCCGACAGTGCCAGATATTCATCAATGCGGCTCCAGACGAAATCCCAGGCGAACTCGCTGACGAAAGGCAGATTGAGCGCCTGATAGACAGGTACCCAGGTTTCCTCCTCCCCCTGCCGGCGGCGCACCGAGAGTTCCGGGTTGAACTGGTACCAGCCCTGTCCCACCCGTTTGAAGAGACCCCGGTTGTAGGAGTACTCCCGCTCCACCTCGTTTCTTGCCAGCACACCGGAGAGATGCTGCCGCTTGTTGCGTTCCGGCCGTACCACGTTGGCTGGCAGATGCTGCCATGCATCCAGGATCGCCTGTGTTTCGAACGCGCCGTAGGGTCGTCGCTGCCGGTGCGTGAAGCGTGATTTGAATAGCGCCCACAAGGTCTGAAAAAGAAAGTATTCGGACAGATGCCGGTCGATGCGCACCAGTCGTTCGCCGATGTTCACATCGATGCTTGCCGGGGCCAGGAGTTCATAGAGAGCGGCAAACGGACCTTTTGCGAATTTCGGGTCACGGAATGCCTCCAGCATCGTCCAGTGGAGCGCATTACGGCCATAATGGTCGGTCGTTTCCCGGTTTGCGCCACGCAGTATCAGAGCCTCGGCCAACGGCATATTGCCCGCTGATGCGGCCGCCATGAGCGGCGTCTGATTCATCGGGAGGCGATGTTCGATACCATGCCGGTCGCACTGCCGCAAAATTTCCTTGAAATTGCCGGCGAAATAATGAATGAAGCTTTTACGCCCCAGACTCGCACGCTGCATTAAAAAATTCTTCGCACCGGTGAAATCGGTCTCCTGCTCGAGCCAGGCGACGAGTACCGGCTCGTCGTGGCAGGTGGCAATCTCGTAGAGCTGTTGCTTGGGCTTGCCGCCCGGTGTCCGTTCGCGGAATACCTTGATGAGCAGTTCCCGCACCCTTGCCTCGTCGAACACCGGCCACGGTGGCAGGGTCTGCTTCAGGATACTGTGCCGGATGGCATCCGCCTGCTCCTGCTTGCCCTGCAATTCCAGCTTGCGGGCCTCCTTCTGCCAGTCTTCCACTGTTGCCTGCCTGGCCTCGATCGTCGCCGGCCCTTCTTCCGCAATGTTGAGCAGATTGAAGAGAGGATGCTCCATGTCGGATTCAATGAGATACAAATTCTTCACCGCCCGCGTAAGCGCCACATACAATGCATTGATGAAGAATTTGTAGACTTCGAGCGACTTGTCGCTCTTGTCCCGGGAGCGGCGGTACGCCAGTGCATCGATGGCTAGATCGCGCTTGTCCACGCCTTCCAGAATATCGGCAAACTCGCCCCGATGGTCGGAGACGAAGCGGTAGAGCACGATATTATCGTACTCCAGTCCCTTGGCTTCGTGGATGGAAAAAAGCAATGGCGTGGAAAAATGCTTCTTTGCTTCGATCTTGTCCTCGTCTCGCATCACCAGCACGGCGAATTGTGTCGATTGGCGAATCTTCCGGTCCAGATCACGCTTGACATTGTCTTTGTCCGGCAACAAGGCCACTTGTCCCACCTCGTCGCCCACCGCATCGACCAGGAAGTTGCTTTCCCGATCGATGGAGCCGAAGCGCCTGTGCTTGATCTTGAGCAGTGTATTGGCGATGCGTGTTGCCTCGCGGCTATTGCGGAAATTGGTGGTGAGTACGCGCAATTCCTGCCGCTCGGCAAGTTGCGGGTCACGCCAGAACAGGCTCTTTACCCGGCTCCATGCGAAGAAGTTGGGATGGACGATCTGATTCGAATCGCCACACAGCAGAAAATGGCCTGGTTTCTTCAACGTCTTGAGCACTAGCGCCAGTTGCACCGCGGTAAGATCCTGAACTTCATCGATAATGATGAAGTCGTAACGTGGTGCTGCGAGCACCAGCCAGTCCTGTGCGACAAGGTTGACGTCGTAGAGCTTGGCCTCGGCCAGCCAGGACCGGTACTTCTCGAAAAGATCGTAGACCCGGTCGCGTTCGCTTTCCGGGAAGATGCATTGGCGCACGCCCAGAGCATGGTAGTTCTCCCGGGTGAGCAGGCCATTCGCCCCTGCCGAGATCACGCCGCGAAGCTCCTCGAAAGACTGGTGACCGTCGATGCCACGAAAAGCCTGGCGCATACGGCCGAACCATTGGGTGAAGTCGCGCCAGCCGGCCTCCCGCCCTGGCGGCACACGGATCGACTCGATGAACTCGCGGTAGGACAGAAACACCGCATCTTGGCCGGTATGCTCAAAACCGTTGGCGTAATAGAGATCGCGGGCGCTGTTGGCGAGATAAGCGGAGTGGGTGACATATAATATCTCGCCCTCGGCGTGCTTGAGCTTTTCCAGAGTCAGGGCGGTCTTGCCGCTGCCGGCGGAACCGACAACGATTAGCGGCGGTGGCAGATGATAGATGGCTTGCTGTGCGTCATCGAAAGAGATGGGTTTGTCAAGCAAATGGATGTCGCGACGAGAAGGATGCAGGTAGCGTATGGGCAGGGCGTCACGAAGCGCTTCACTGGCATCGATGTCGGCAATCTTGGTCTCGTCGATTGCCGCACCCCGCAGGAAGCGGCTCTTGTCGTAATCATGATTTTCGATGACCTCGAGCATGAGAGCACACACCTCGTCGGCATGGCGTACGAGGGAAAATAGCAGCCGGTTGGTGTCGTCAAGCTTTGCCCGGTAGAACTTGCCGTGGCTGAGGTTGGAGAGTTTCTTTACTTGAGCGGCGCGAAAGTCATTACGGACGATGGCCTCGGTTACTTTAAGGTAGGCCGCTTTGACACGAGAGGTGTCGAGGCCCACATATTCGAGGATTTTCATGGAACGTCCATCCGCTGGCGTTAGTCGAGAATTAATGAGAGGCTGGAATCACGGAGAGACACAACTACGCGCCTATATCTATGTATAAGGCGTTGCCCGGACGAACATAACGGCCGCTGTCCGCGTTGCGTATCTGCTACCGGCCTCACGGATACGGTCCCGCGCACCAGGGTCGTTGTAAAGGTCATCATCCTAAGGAAGCGCTGAATAAATCTCCGCTGGCGCGGCGGTGGCTTTGCGGGATGGGGTGCGCGAAAGGCGACGACGCGAATGGCTGATCCCCTTCGCCAGGAGCCTGATAAGGCAGGCCGCCCGCAAAACCCCGGCCCCATAAGGGTTGCGCTCCCTGGCATCGTAGTCCAAGCTACGACCTGCGTCGTGCGCCTTATGATCATCCCGATTTTACCAGCAACGCGCTCAGCGAGGATTTGTTCAGCGCTTCCCTAAGTCCGTCCTGTAGCAAACTCGCCATGCAGGTGAACGTCGAGTACCGCCGAAAATTTTTGTGGATCATAGCTCTAACCTGGAAATGAGCGGTCAGCCGCCGGATTTAGGGTCATGGTCTCAGATTTTGCGTTGGTGGGATCAGACAAAGGGCACGTCCCAAGCGGACAGACAGGAGCTGATAGTAATTGTAACGCCTTCCGCTGGAGGCTTCCATAAACCCGGCTTACGTGGCGAGAGCATTATTGCTGGTTTAGCCGGATTCCGGGTTAACAGCCCGGAATGACGAGATTCATGGTATTTTTTGTGGAATCATTCGTTCGGGTACCGTTCAACTCAATTGGGGCATCAAATATCGATGCGTTTTTTTCTTCTCGTTACCATCATCGCCTTGACCGGTTGTAGTCATTTCTTTCCCGCTCACGTACCAATTGACGAGAGAGAAGCGGGTATTGGCGTACCGATTGCCTACCGCTGCAATAGCGGCAATATCGTGAAGGCATCCTATCCCTCCAGCACCATGGCAGCTGTGCAGTACAAGGGCAGGATGCGCGAGATAGCCATTGCCGTTTCGGGCAGCGGAGCGCGCTATGTCGGGAACGGGTTGGAGTGGTGGACCAAAGGAGCGGGACCAGGTTCATCTGCCACGCTTTTCCGGCATGAGAAGGACGGCACGACAGGGGATATAGTCGAAAGCTGTATTCAGCTGCATACCGGCGGATGAGACAGTGCTGCCGCTTTCGCCGGAATAACAGTATTCCCTGGCGGGATCGCCAGCTTTATGACAGGTAACCCATGCCATTCATGTCACCGCACACTTCCAGTGGCCGCCCCAATCCTGACCAGGTGCTGGCGGATATTGCCGACTACGTCATCGGCCGCCCTATCCGGAATGCCCTGGCTTATGAGACGGCCCGGCATTGCCTCATCGACTCCCTTGGCTGCGCAATGGAGGCGCTTGCCTACCCGGCTTGTACCCGGCTTCTGGGTCCGCTCGTTCCAGGAATAACGGTGGCTGGCGGAGCGAGGGTGCCCGGTACCGGGTTCGAGCTCGACCCCGTGCAGGCGGCATTCAACATCGGTGCCATGATACGGTGGCTCGACTTTAACGATACCTGGCTCGCGGCGGAATGGGGCCATCCCTCGGATAATCTCGGCGGCATACTGGCCGTAGCGGACTGGTTGGCACGCAATGCGGCAACCCCGGGAAACGGGCCGCTCGTCATGCGTGATGTATTGACCGCCATGATCAAGGCGCATGAAATCCAGGGCTGCCTCGCGCTGGAAAACAGTTTCAACCGTGTCGGGCTGGATCATGTCCTGCTGGTGAAAGCCGCTTCGGTTGCGGTGGTGACACACATGCTGGGCGGTAGCCGCGAACAGATCATCGATGCCCTTTCCCAAGTGTGGGTGGATGGGCAGGCGCTGCGCACTTACCGCCATGCGCCCAATACCGGTTCCCGCAAGTCCTGGGCGGCGGGAGACGCCACCAGCCGCGCAGTCTGGCTCGCCTTGATTACCTTGAAAGGAGAAAGCGGTTATCCATCCGCGCTTACTGCGGAAAAGTGGGGTTTTTACGATGCCTTGTTCAAGGGACAGTCATTCCGGTTCCAGAGGCCGATTGAACAGTGGGAATCCTACGTGATGGAAAATATCCTGTTCAAGGTTTCATTTCCGGCTGAGTTTCATGCGCAGACAGCGGCGGAGTGCGCGATGCAACTGCATCCCCACCTAAAGGCGCGTATCCATGAGATCGGGAAAATCACCATTCGCACGCACGAGGCTGCGATCCGCATCATCGACAAGAAAGGACCGCTAGGCAATCCCGCGGACCGCGACCATTGCATGCAATACATCGTTGCTGTCGTGCTGATTTTCGGACGGCTTACGGCCGGCGATTATGAGGACGCGGTAGCTGCCGATCCCCGCATCGATGCGTTGCGGGAAAAAATGACCTGCGTGGAGGACCCGCAATTCACGACGGCGTATTATGACCCGGAAAGACGGGCAATTCCGAACGGCATAGAGGTGGAATTCAAGGATGGGAGGAAGCTGGAGGAGATCGTGGTGAGCTACCCTCTGGGCCACAGGTTTCGCCGCAACGAAGGTATTCCACTGCTGCAGGAAAAATTTCGCCGCAATCTTGCGCTTCGCATTTCGCCCCAACGGCAACAGGCGATAACCGGTTTATGCCAAGATCAGGCCAGGCTGGAAGAAACGCCAGTCGACCAATTTGTCGATATGTTCGTGATCTAGGGAACCTCTGAACAAGTCTCCACTGGCGCGGCGGTGGCTTTGCGGGATGGGATGCGCGAAAGGCGACGACGCGAGTGGTGCGACCGCGCAGGGCGGAGCAGTGTCTTCCGAAAGGAAGATGCGACCCGTAGCGGGATGCCTGCGCCCCAACAAAACTGTGGTGCGGTCGAAGCATCCCCTCCGCTGCCCGATCCCCGCTCCGCAGGGCCCCTCGGGCGACGCTCCGGGGCGCTCCTTCGCCAGGAGCCTGGCAAGGCAGACCGCCCGCAAATCCCCGTCCCATAAGGGTTGCGGTAAAATCGATTGCTCATGGCGTTGCGCTCCTTGGCATCGTAGTCCCGGCTACGACCTGCGTCGCGCGTCTGTCTTATGATCATCCCGATTTTACCAGCAACGCGCTCAGCGAGGACCTATTCAGAGGTTCCCTAATACCGCCGGCAACCCGGCCGGGTAAATCCGGATTCAGGCGGGCTGCCTTCAGTAAAATTCAATCTGAATCCGCGTTGTAGCGAACTCACTATATTGGTGAACGTCGAGTACCGCGGAAAGTCTTTGTGGATCATGGCTCCAAACTGGAAATGAGCAGTCAACTGCCGAATTTAGTTTCAACCGGTGTATCCCCTGTCCCAGGGGTCGAGTGGGCCGGGTATTCTGTCGGGCCTGGATGGATATTGAGCAGGATCTTGAGAGCGATGAGTCTCACTTTCCAGGACTCAATCACCGCGGGGTCCGCCGATAGTCCCCCTGCCAGCATCGCCGCACCGTCCATATGCGCGGCGTCGCCCTCGGTCAGGAAAAGGCGCAGCTCGTTGCTGCTCGTTATGCCGGTGCGCCGGACAAAGTCCGGATAATCCTCCCGCAGGTGTGCCGCAAGCCAGGCCTGATTTATCCATTGCTTTGACTGGTTGTAGGAGAAGCAGGTGCACACCGCCAAATCCACGGCATCGGCGTTGCACAGATTTTCAACGTTGTCGTAACCTTCCCGTTCCAGCCGCAGCTCATGCGCATAACTCATCCCGGCCAGCATGGAAAGCGGCAGCGCCCGGTAGCTGTCTCCGGGGATGCTTCTCATCACTTTGAGCACAACGCGCTCGATTGCCAGCGCAGCCCGCTTGGGATAGAAACCGAAGAAAAAGCTCAAAACGGGAAGCAGGCTCAGGCTTGCCGGTATGGTTGGCTCTGTTTCATCCGCAGCATCTTTCGCATCCTCCTTCGCAGGCGCGGAATTACTGGCGGGTGTGGCAACGGCTTTGAAATCCTCGGGAAAGGTGAAATTGAAGACGAATGAAAGCACCAGCGCCAATATGCTCGCGACGATCATGCGCACGGCGCCGTCGACAAAGGTATGCGACGTCAGATCCAGCGTGAAGTATGCGCGGATAACCGAACCGATGAAGTAGATGTAGGCGCCCAGGAAACCATACTGGAAAGCCGTGAGGCTGCGGACAACATGGGAATAGTACGCGTCCGGGTTTTTCCCGTATAGTTCCGCGAAAGGCCCCATGGTCAGCATATTTGCGCCAAGGCTGAAATCCACACCCAATTCCGCGCATGAGGGAGCGGGTTTGAACAGCAGCAGTATGCAGGTGCCCAGCAGGACCACGGTCGTGGTGAGCCATACGCTGCCCCGATAGGCGCTGAAGGATGCTCGGCGGCCCATGCGTCGCCGAATTTCTCCCCGCCGCTCAACCGGCACTTCGCGCTGCAGCAGTTTTTCCTTGCGATCCGTCATGGCCTGTATATAGCTGAGCGCCAGCGATGGCACCACGAGAACCGCAAGCAGGGTCATGACCAGGTTATATTGAAAAAAAACGGGATCGAACCAGTGCGCGACCGCCCGGAAATCTCTGTATTTCACGTCATCGGGACCAAGAGCGGACTCCAGTCCCAAGCCAACGATCAAGCACGCCGGAACGATGAATACCAGCCAGTCATACCACGGCATGGTTCGTCTGCGATCTTCACCCTGATCCATGGCCGTCCTTTGGGTTCATTGCGTCTTCTGCCGCCGCCAGGGATTCGGCAGCCACTTTTTTCCAGAACTGCAGATGATTGAATGGCCGGGCCGCGCGGGCATTGGGTAAACCCAGGCTCCATCCCAGAAGCTCGATATGATCCGCGCGCACCATTCCACGGAATGTTCCCCATCGCGCCGAGCTCTCCGGCACCAGGCCATCGTTCGCTTCCGGAATAACGTGCGCATAATGCCTGAGCCAGAAGGGAAGTTCATTATCGGGACGGACGCTGGCATAAGAAGCATAGGTCACGTCTTCCCGGTTCGGTATCGGCGTTGCCAGACGTGTTTCAGGAGTCAATTCTCTCAATCCGGGCAGTCCGCAATGCCTGAACCAGGCCGGTATGGCGCCGCGCGATTCGATCATCCACTGGGCGAGAGGAGAGCCGCGATGCGGCGTGGCAACGGTAACCAGGCTCTTCACGCGCCGATCCGGATCGAGATGGGCAATGAGATACCTGGCGTCGAGCCCTCCCATGCTGTGGCCCACCAAGGCAAAAGCCTGTGTATTGCTGCGGAAGATGTGCCGGGCGAGTGTCTCAGCCCGCTCCGCGATGGTGCCAGCGCCGGGTACTTCGGGTATCAGAGGCATGATTCGCATGGGCAGCAGGACTTTCCTTATGCCACGAAAGTATTCGATCGGTCCGAGGTGTGAGAAACCAAGAAACCCATGCAGGAGAACCAGGCTGGAAGGAGTCGTGAAAGCCATTTTTTTATGATATTTTTATGATATCCACATGGCAAGTAATCTTCTTTTGACGCAGAGGCATGCTGATCCGGTGGCAGCGCTGCGGGCAGGTGTCGGGCTTCTCCACTATGATAGTGATGTCGCCGCCCTATTTATGTTACTCGATTTTGAGATTCGCGTGATTACGCTCGCTAAAAAATGAATCCAGCGCAGCCACGGGTGATAGACTTAAGGAAGCGCTGAATAAATCTCCGCTGGCGCGACGGTGGCTTTGCGGGATGGGATGCGCGAAAGGCGACGACGCGAATGGTTGATCCCCTTCGCCAGGAGCCTGACAAGGCAGACCACCCGCAAATCCCCGTCCCATAAGGGTTGCGGTAAAATCGGGCACTCATGGCGTTGCGCTCCTTGGCATCGTAGTCCAAGCTACGACCTGCGTCGCGCGCCTTATGATCATCCCGATTTTACCAGCAACGCGCTCAGCGAGGATTTGTTCAGCGCTTCCTTAACAGCGAGGATTTGTTCAGCGCTTCCTCAAGGGTGTGTGGGGCATCTCCATCGTCACCATGGAAGCATGATCGGGCCTCGCGATGAATCGGGAATGGACAGCATGAAGCCAAGGTATGACATCAGGGACAAGGTGGCGGTCATCACGGGCGCAAACCGCGGAATCGGCAGAATGATAGCGGAGGTGTTTCTGCGTGAGGGTGTCGCCAAAATCTATGCCGCGGTCAGGGATGTGTGTTCCGTGGAGCCTTTGATCAACCAGCATGGCAACCGGGTCATCCCCGTTCATCTGGATCTCGCCAAGCGGGAAACTATTTCGGCGTTGGCCGGCAACGTACCTGACGTCCAGATAGTGGTCAACAATGCCGCCGTCTTCATGGCAAGGACACCTCTGGATGGCGACGCCGTGGAAGCGCTGGAGCTTGCGATCAGGATCAATGTATGCGGCCTCATGCATGTGGCGCAAGCCTTCGCTCCCGTCCTCAAGCGCAACGGCGGCGGCGCCTTCGTGCAAATCAACTCGGTTGCTTCATTGAAATGCTCTTCAAGCTTTGCAACTCATTCCGCCTCGAAAGCGGCTGCCTATTCCATTACTCAGGCGCTGAGGGAGTTGCTGGGCCAGCAAGGCACGCTGGTGCTCAGCGTCCACCCTGGCCTTATTGCCACTGATATGTCCGATAGCGCCGGCCTCAACAGGTCCGCGGAGCCGCCTCTGGTCGTCGCGGAAGAAATAGTCTCCGGCCTGAAAAGCGGACATTTTCACCTTTTCCCCGATTCCCTGGCTAAAAGGGTGGGCGACGCCTACGAAAGCTTCGCAAAGAATGTGATCGAAGCCGATATTCCGGAATACCATACGGAATGAAGGGGCATCAAGCCTGTCAAAGCTTGTTTTGCCTCCGCGATAGTGGGTTTCGGCCGGAACGAAGCACGAGGCACGCAGTGGCGGAAGCTTTGCAGGTGGCTGGCAACAACGTTGGAGGCAGCAAGGACCATATCATGCCGCATACCCCAGCTCCCGATGTTGCCGTGCCGCGAATTCTGCGCCGATGCGCTTCCTGGGGCTTGCGGCCCCGCTAATTTTTGAAGGAATATTCCGTGACGCATAATCTGTTTGATACTCTCAAGGAGCTTGCTCTTCCAGGCGGCAAAAACACGAAATATTATTCCCTGCCCGCGCTGGAGGCGGCCGGCTTCACCAAAGTTTCGCGACTGCCGGTTTCGATCCGCATCATTCTCGAGTCGGTTCTGCGTAATTGCGATGATATAAAGGTTACCGAGGCTCATGTGAAGCAGCTCGCCAACTGGCAGCCCAGCGGGGCGCGCATGGAAGAGATTCCGTTTGTTGTATCCCGCATCGTTCTCCAGGATTTCACCGGAGTTCCCCTGCTGGTTGATCTTGCGGCAATGCGCAGCGTCACGAAAAGGATGGGCCGGGATCCAAAGGTGGTCGAACCGCTGGTGCCGGTTGATCTTGTGGTCGACCATTCGGTGCAGGTCGACTACTATGGTAATGACGATGCGCTCAAGCTCAACATGGAAGTGGAATTCCGCCGCAATCATGAGCGTTACCAGTTCATCAAATGGGGCATGCAGGCGTTCGATACGTTCAGGGTGGTGCCTCCGGGCATCGGAATCGTCCATCAGGTGAATCTGGAATATCTCGCCCGAGGCGTGCATCAGAAAGAGGGTGTGGCGTACCCGGATACGCTGGTAGGGACGGATTCGCATACGACCATGATCAATGGCATAGGCGTAGTGGGATGGGGTGTCGGAGGGATAGAGGCGGAAGCGGGTATGCTGGGCCAGCCCGTCTATCTTTTGACCCCGGACGTGGTGGGTGTGAATCTTAGAGGACGCCTGCGCAATGGCGTTACCGCTACCGACCTGGTATTGACGATTACGGAAATGCTGCGCAAGGCTAATGTGGTGGGACAGTTCGTGGAATTTTTCGGCGAGGGGACCGCTTCATTGACAGTACCGGACCGTGCAACGATCGGCAACATGGCGCCGGAATATGGAGCGACGATGGGTTTTTTCCCGGTGGATGATAAAACCATCGAGTATTTCAGGAACACGGGGCGCACCAGGGACGAGGTTGCCGCGTTCGAGTCCTATTTCAAGGCACAGGAACTGTATGGCGTTCCACGGGGGGGCGACATCGATTACACCCGTGAACTCGAACTCGACCTGGATACGATTACACCCTCTCTGGCGGGGCCGCGGCGTCCGCAGGATCGTATCGAGCTTGGCAGCATGAAAACCCGGTTTTCCGAGCTTTTTTCCAAGCCTGCCGCCCAGGGTGGCTATGGCAAAAATGCCGAGGATCTGGAGCGGCGCTATCCTGTGCGCGGCTGCGGGGATGCCGTGAGCAAGGAGGCGGCCGATGGTGAAGCCCAGGAAAAGGTTCCTCTGCAGCCGGGAAGCGCGAGGAATATTGCCGAGATGATTGCTAATCGCCCCCTGATGGATACGGATGAAAAAGTATGCCTTCCCAATGGACCAGTCGATCTGAGGCATGGCGATATCCTGATTGCGGCAATTACATCCTGCACGAATACATCCAATCCCAGCGTATTGATCGCAGCCGGATTACTGGCGAAAAAGGCGGTCGAGCGGGGTTTGACGGTAAAGCGCCATATCAAGACTTCTCTTGCGCCCGGATCGCGCGTGGTGACAGAATATCTTTCCGCCGCCGGATTGCTGGCCTACCTGGAAAAGCTCGGCTTCAATCTTGCGGGCTATGGCTGCACCACTTGCATTGGCAACTCCGGCCCGCTTTCGGAGCCTATCGAAGAGGCTGTGGTCGAGAATGATCTCGTGTGCGCGGCGGTGCTATCCGGCAATCGCAATTTCGAGGCGCGGATCCATCCCAGCATCCGGGCAAATTTCCTTGGTTCTCCTCCGCTGGTAGTGGCGTATGCACTCGCCGGAACGATGCTCAAGGACCTGTCTTCGGAACCATTGGGTCTGGGAAAAGACGGCAAACCGGTATGGCTCAGCGATATCTGGCCAAAAGATGAAGAAATCCAGGAATTGATAAAATTTGCAGCGAATGCGGAAACATTTCGCCGGCTCTACAGTAACCTTACCAGGAATCATCCCTTATGGAACGATATCGCTTCAATAGCCGGGGATACCTATGACTGGCCGGCCTCCACTTATATAGCGGAGCCGCCTTTCTTCCAGGATTTTTCGATGAAGTATGCGCAGCCCGGCAATATATCGGGAGCACGCGTCCTGGCCATATTTGGAGATTCGGTGACCACCGATCATATCAGTCCTGCGGGAGCGATCAAGGATACCTCGCCCGCAGGAAAGTATCTGCTTTCAAGCGGCGTGGCGAAGATGGATTTCAACAGCTATGGCGCACGCCGCGGCAATCACGAAGTCATGATGCGAGGGACTTTTGCCAACGTGCGTATCAAAAACATGATGATCCCCGGCAGCGAAGGCGGGATTACGCTGCACCAGCCCGATGGTCGGCAGATGAGCATCTTCGATGCCGCGATGCAATACCTGGCTGACGGCGTGCCAACGCTGGTATTCGGGGGTGAGGAGTATGGCACCGGCTCAAGCCGGGATTGGGCGGCAAAGGGCACGCAATTGCTAGGGGTAAAGGCGGTTATTGCCAAGAGCTTCGAGCGGATACATCGAAGCAATCTGGTGGGCATGGGTGTATTGCCGCTTCAGTTCAAGGATGAAAATGACGCGCAATCGCTCGGCCTTCGGGGCGACGAGCAATTCGATCTCTCGGGGCTGAAGGAGATTCGGCCACAGCAGAACGTGAAGCTCGACATATCCCGCAAGGACGGTTCGCGGCAAACAGTCGACCTGCTATGCAGGATAGATACGGCGATCGAGGTCGAATATTACAGGCACGGGGGGATTCTTCCCTACGTACTCAGGGAACTCATGGCTTCCTGAATTTCCTGAAGAGGCCAGGTCGACAAGCCGGGCTACTCAGCTTGAACCAAAGTCAGGGGAGGGCGATATTTGGTTTCCAGCCGAGCAGTCCGGGGCTCTCCACAGTTTACGGACCATCGTTCTTTCTCTCCGCCTGCCTTTCGTGCCGCCCCATGGGCCATGGACAGCACTTCGATGAGTTCGCCTGGTCCACAGCAATCGCTCATACTCTTTGTTGACCACGGAATAACATTCGCACACGGATTTCTTCAGTTTTTCGTGCTCAAACACCGTGATGTGGCCACGGCTGTACCGGATGGCGCCGGCGGTCTGCAACTTGAGCGCAGCCTGAGTCACGCTCTCTCGACGCACTCCCAGCATGATCGCAATCTGCTCATGCGTCATTTGCAGTTCACGTCCGGATGACCTGTCGAGGCTCATCAATAGAAAACGGCATAGCTGCTTCTCCACATTGTGATGACGGTTACATACCGCGTTCTGCGCCATCTGCGTCATGAGCGCCTGGACGAAATGCAGAGCCAGCTGTTGCAGAAAGCCTTGCCGTTCAAATTCCATTTTCAGTATCTTTTCCTTTATTCTGTAGCCATAACCGGGGGCTTGAACCACTATTCCCGGGCTGCTGCCTCCGCCGAGGAGCGACGAGATGCCGGTGAATCCCTCGCTGCCGACAATGGCCAACTGTACCGATGCACCATTTTTTACTTCATATAGCGGTGCAACGATGGCGCTGGTCGGAAAATACACATAAGTTATCGGGGTCGCGGCTTCATGTATGAATTGCCCAGGTGACATCCTGACATGTTCGAAATAGGGCTGCAGCCGCTTATAGTCTTCCGCAGGGAGGGCGGCGAGCAGGCGGTTATTCCTGGGGCTTTCGAAAAGAAACATCTCCTTCTCAATCTGGTGCATTTCTTCGCGGTGGTCCGGTTGGTTGGCCTGATTCTTTACAAGCACTTACCATGCCAGAAATAAAGATGAGAAAATACAATGAGTTGAGCGGGAAAGATTTATTTAGGGGCAAGTTTTGTTGCCCTTCAGCAACATGCTGATCTTCTCCCTGGATAAGTTCTTGAAACCAAACATTTCATGTCTGTCGTCAAAAGGTGACGCCTATCGAATTCCATCCATTTTGCCGGGTCAAACCCCGTAATGCTGTTCGGCTAGACTTCGAGATTGTCAATCAGTCTGGTCTTGCCCAGCCTGGCCGCCCCCAGTACCACCACGCGCTCGTTACCGGCCTGGGCTGGAGCGAATGTATTTTGGTCTCGCACTGCCACATAGTCGACCTTCCAGCCGTGCCGATCGAGGACGGCCGTCCCGTTTTCCTCCAACTCGCGAAAGCTTGTATTGCCGCTTTTTATTTCCTGCCCAAGTTGACGCAATGTCTGATATAGCCGGGGGGCCTGGCATCGCTCCTCGGGAGCGAGGTAGCGGTTCCGTGAACTCAGGGCAAGGCCATCCGGCGCTCGCACCGTATCGGCGGCAAGGATTTCGATTGGCAGATTCAACTGCTTTACCATTTCGCGCAGGATATGTAACTGCTGATAGTCTTTTTTTCCGAATACCGCCACCTGGGGTCCGACGATATTGAAAAGCTTGAGCACAATCGTGGAGACGCCGCGAAAGAAGCCCGGCCGGAATTCGCCCTCCAGCGTGTCTGCCATAGACGGGGGATCCACCAGGAATTCCTGAAGGGCGGGATATAAATCCTTTTCTCCAGGAGCAAAAACCACATCAACATAATGGTTTTGCAGAAGACGGTAGTCTTCCTCCAGTGTGCGAGGATACCGATCGAAATCCTCCGTCGGTAAAAATTGCAGCCGGTTGACGAAAATGCTTGCGACTACAAAACCGGTTTTTTGCCGCGCGGCGCGGATCAGTGCCAGGTGGCCGTCATGCAGGCCACCCATCGTGGGCACAAAGGCGATTGAAGGTTGTTGCCTGAGACGGCTTCGCAGCGAGCCGATGGTAGTGATGATTTCCATGCCGCGGCACGTCACCCCGGCAGATCAAAAAGCATGTTCCGGCCCTGGAAATTCGCCGTTCTTTACCGCCTTGACGTAATTTCGCACCGCCTCGTGGACGCCGCCGGTTCCGGCCAGGAAATTTTTCATGAATCTGGCCTTTTTCCCGGAATAGATTCCCAGCATGTCATACAGGACCAGAACCTGTGCCGAGCAATCCATTCCGGCGCCGATGCCGATGGTGGGGATGGATAGCGTTTCGGTAACCTGCTTTGCCAGTACCGCGGGAACCACTTCCATCAGGAGCATGCCCGCACCCGCTTGTTCCAGGCTGACGGCATCCTCCAGCAATTGCTTTGCCTGAAAGCCGGTCTTGCCTTGCAGCTTGTAGCCACCCAACTGATGGACTGACTGAGGAGTCAAGCCGATATGGGCGCATACCGGGATGCCTCTGCGGGTGAGAAATTCAACGGTTTCCGCCATGATGCAGCCGCCCTCGATCTTGACCATGTTTGCGCCCGCAGCCATGAGTTCGGCGGCATTTTCAAACGTATCCCCGGGTGCAACCTGAGAGGTGCCAAATGGCATGTCTGCCATGATAAATGCCCTGCTGGAGCCTTTTTTTACGCAGCGGGTATGGTAGATCATATCTTCCAGCGTCACCGGAAGCGTTGTTTCCTCGCCTTGCAGGACATTTCCCAGCGAATCGCCCACCAGAAGGATATCGACGCCGGCATCTTCCAGCAAGGTGGCGAAACTCGCATCGTAACAGGTAAGGATAACTATTTTTTCACCATCATCCCGCATTTTTTGTAGCGTGTCCTGTGTAGTGCGCATACATGGCTCCTGCATAACTCGTCAAATAGATCTTGAAGCGAAACGGATATTGGCTTCGCCGTTGCCGGACGCCATTTCGTGCCTCGCTTCAACCGAACTTCGATTCTTCAAGTCCGACCAGACTGCTAGCCTGTCGTCCCGATATCCGGAGTGCCGGTCAGACTCCCTGGTCGAAGTACTCGCGCCGACTTCGCATTACGTTGACGCGCTCCAGCAGTAGCCGGAAATTCCCCGGGTTGTCCACCAGATTGAGATTTTCGCTATTGATGATCATCAAGGGCGCATCTTCATATTGGTGAAAAAATCGGGCATAGCTGTCGGCAACCTGCCGAAGATAGTCTTCGGAAATATTTTTCTCGAAGGGGCTTCCCCGCCTTTTCACCCGCCCCATCAGCGTCGGAACGGATGCCTGCAGATAGATCACAAGATCTGGCGGTCGCTGCCTGGACTGTAATTGATGGAAGATTTTTTTGTATAGATCGTATTCGCTGTCACTTAGCGTGAGCCTGGCAAATAGCGGATCCTTATCCAGAAAAAAATCGCTTACGATGGTGCTCGCAAACATATCCATTTGCGTTAAGCCCTGAAGCTGATTGATGCGCTGAAACAGGAAAAATAATTGCGTCTGCAACGCGTGACGCGGCATGTCTCCGTAAAATCTGTCCAGAAACGGATTTTCCTCCGGTTTTTCCAGCAATGTCTGCCCGCTCAAGTGAACGGCCATGCGCCGCGCCAGGCTGGTTTTTCCCGCTCCTATGGGACCCTCGATTACAACGTAGCGGCAATCTTCCAGCTTCACGGCCTATGTCCGTTCGATTTGCTGGTCTTTGCATAATGCCAGCAATTGAGCAAGGGGACCATGCCCATCGATGTGACAATCCGGCGCAATTTCCAGAAGGGGCTGCAACACGAATGCGCGTTGATGCATGCGTGGGTGTGGAAGGATAAGATCGGGCTCATCACTTTTTATGTGATCATACATGAGAACATCCAGATCGAGTGTTCTGGGAGAGTCAGGATATTCACGTATTCGGCCATGGCTGCGCTCGATTTCAAGTAGAGCCGCGAGCAGTCCGCGGGGTGAAAGGGCGGTCGCCATTTCTACCACCGCGTTGATAAAATCGGGTTGATCGAGCCGCCCAACCGGGGTGCTGCGATAGAGAGAAGAGCGCCGCAGCACGCGGCTGGAAGGAAGCTCCGCCAGCTCCTCGAATGCGCGTCGAATCTGGGACACCGGATCATCCAGATTGCTGCCGAGCGCAATATAAGCCCGTGAGACAGGGTTGGGGAATGGGCATGCCATGGAATTATTTCGCTATTCCCGTATTTCGCCTTTATTCCGCAACGCCGGCTCGCCGGCGGAAGCCGGCTTCTTTCGGGCGCGGCTTCTTTTACGCTTCCCGGGCGTGTCGTCCTTGAGCAGCATGGCTTCGCGCTCCCTCGGATCGACCCGCTGAAATGCTTCCCACCACTTTCCCAATTCCCTATCCAGTTCGCCGCTTTCGCACCGCAGAAGCATGAAATCGTACGCAGCGCGGAAGCGGGGATTCTCCAGCAGCCGGAAGGGCCTGCGGCCGGATCTCCCGATAAAGCGTGGCTGGATGGCCCAGATCTCCTTCATGATGGCGTCATACCTATGAGGAATGGCAAGCTTCTTGTTCTGGATCGCCAGGACGTCGCTCATCGCCTGATGCAAGGCGGGAATCACTTTTTCCCCTGTGCGCTGGCGGGCATCCCACGCCGTAAGCACTTCATGCCATAATAGAGCTGCGAACAGAAAGCCCGGAGATACCGGTTTTTCTTCGCGTACCCGCTGATCGGTATTCTCGAGCGCGAGCATGATGAAGCGCTCGCCCAGTGGCTGTTCCAGTATCGCGTCCAGCATTGGCAACAGGCCGTGATGCAGGCCACGCCTGCGCAAATCCAACACGCACGCCGATGCATGCCCGGATAACAGCAGCTTCAGCATTTCATCGAACAGGCGGGATGGCGGCACATTCTGTAGCAGGGGAGCGAGATCGGCGATCGGCGCCGCAGTGCCGGCATCTATCTGCATGTCGAGCTTGGCTGCCAGCCGGACTGCTCGCAGCATGCGGACGGGATCTTCGCGATAGCGCTGGATCGGGTCGCCGATAATGCGCAGGCGCTTCGCCTCGATATCCTCATAGCCGTCCAGGTAATCCCAGATCTCTCCCTTTACCGGGTCGAAAAATAAGGCATTTACGGTGAAATCACGCCGTCTCGCATCCTCTTCCTGGCTGCCGAACACGTTATCGCGCAGCAGGCGCCCGTGTTCATCGGCATGTACGTGGGGGGCGCCATCGTTATCCTCGCCGAGGGGCATGCTTCCCCGAAATGTTGAAACTTCCACGGTTTCCGGGCCGCACATCACATGCACCAATCTGAAACGCCGCCCTATGATGCGCGAGCGCCGGAAAATCGACCGCACCTCCTCGGGCGTGGCGTTGGTAGCGACATCGAAATCCTTGGGTTCCAGCCCCAGGAGTACGTCACGAGCGGCTCCGCCTACTACAAAAGCGGCATATCCTGCTTCCTGCAGTTCCGAAGTGACTTTCAATGCGCAAGAGCTGATATGGTCCCGTGTTATCCGATGCTGCCTGCACGAAATGATTCGCAGCCCGGAACTGGATGAGCTGGAAAGGGGAACAGGGGCAGCAGGTTTGCGGTTGAAGACGCGGTGAAGCAGTTTACGAATCATTACGAAAGTGGAGGACCTCTGAATAAATGCGGTAGATATCGAGAACCAGGAGAATCAGGATAGCGATATGCTAAAGATGCGGAAAAGCGACCAAGTTAGGAAATTCTCAAGGATTTCCTGAAGAAATCGGCTGAATTATACACTGGAGACAGATCCCGGCAGCGTGTGCCGCCGTGGCTCCCTCACAAATTCCTCCATGCTGCATTGATAAAGCGCTTCGAGATTTTCCCGATTGAGGAGATCTTCAGCACCTCCCGCAATAATTTGCCCGTTTTCGAATATCATCAGGACGTGGTCGCAGAAGCGGCTGGCCCATCCTATATCGTGGAGCACCATCATGAGGGCGCTGCCTTGCCTCCCCAATTCCTTGAAAAGCTGCATCACGCCAAGTTGATGCCGCAGGTCGAGGTGTTGCAAGGGTTCATCCAGCAGGTAATATTGTGGCGATTGAGCAAGCAGCAAGGCAATACGCGCACGTTGGCGTTCCCCGCCGGAAAGCGTGCCAAGGGGCCGGTGGGCGACATCGGCCAGTTCCATCCGTTCTATGGCTTTAAGCGCAATGTCACGGTCGGCCGACCGCCAGCCAAACAGGGTATCGGCGTAGGGATGCCGTCCCAGGAGCACGTATTCCCGCACGTCTCCCCAAAATTCCCCGGGTTCTTCCTGCAGCAGCATGCCCAGATGACGGGCAAGATCCCGGCGGGACCAGTTTTCAAGCAGCTTGCCTCCCAGACTGATGAGTGAGCCGCCATCCCCGTTTGCCTGCCGCAATCCCCCCAACGCATGGATCAAAGTAGTCTTTCCGCAACCATTGCGGCCGAGTATGGCCCAGCATTCGCCCGGATTGACAGTCAAATTCAAGTCGTGACAAAGTAATTTATCGGGGTATTTCAGCGTCAAATTTCTGGTTTGCAGCATCACAATATGTCTCTTCGCAGCATGCGCCTCCCGCCACGGTGCGGTTTCGAGATCACGACTGGGTATCGATGGACGTCACAGGTATTTTCATGCCCTCAGGTATTCGCTTTTTTTCCCGAGCCACCGCTGAAGATGCCGCTGCGCGGCATAAGGATGCTCGCGGAGGAGCTCGCTCGCCGCGGTTTGCGCGGCGGCAAGCAAATTCCCATCCTGTTCGAGGTTGGCAAAGCGCAGCATGGGTACGCCACTTTGGCGCGCTCCAAGAAACTCGCCGGGTCCCCGCAGCTTCAAGTCCTCATGCGCGATCTCGAAGCCATTCGCATGTTCGAATATGATTCTAAGCCGTTCCCGCGCGATGGGCGACAAGGGTTTCTGATATAGCAGTATGCATATGCTTGCCTCACCACCGCGTCCAACCCGGCCTCGCAACTGGTGCAACTGCGACAAGCCCATGCGTTCGGCATGCTCGATCACCATTAGCGACGCGTTGGGCACATCCACGCCCACTTCAATTACGGTTGTTGCAACCAGTAGTTGAGTTTCACCTTTCCTGAATGATTCCATCGTTGCCGATTTTTCCCGCGCGGAGAGGCGGCCGTGCACAAGACCGATTTTCAGCTCGGGAAATGTGGCCGCCAGTTTGCCATGCGTCTCCAACGCGGTCTTCAGCTGCAAAGCCTCGGATTCCTCGATCAGCGGACACACCCAATAGGCCTGTTTTCCCGACCGGCACGCCTCGCGTATGCGGCCTGTTACTTCCTCGCGGCGTTCATCGGCAACCAGCTTGGTCACCACCGGGAATCTTCCTGGCGGCAGCTCGTCTATTACCGAGACATCCAGGTCGGCATAGTAGCTCATCGAAAGGGTGCGTGGGATTGGGGTAGCGCTCATCATCAACTGATGCGGTACCATTCTGGCTGCTGTACCCTTCATTCTCAGCGCCAGCCGCTGATGCACACCAAAACGATGCTGTTCATCGACGATGGCAAGCCCAAGCCGATGAAACTCCACATGCTCCTGCACCAGCGCATGCGTACCGATCGCCACCGATGCACTCCCCTGGGCGATGCTGGCGAGCATATTTTCCCGCTGTTTTGGTTTCTGGCTTCCAGACAGCCACGCAATCATCAATCCGCGCGGGGCAAAAAGCGGATCCAGCCAGCCGGAAAATTTCTGATAAAGCTGCTCGGCAAGAATCTCGGTAGGAGCCATCAAGGCGGCCTGGTAGCCGTTTTCAACAGCGGCCAGCACGGCCAACGCGGCAACCACCGTTTTGCCGCTGCCTACGTCACCCTGCAGCAACCGCTGCATCGGATGCCCGGTGACGAGATCCTTCCTGATCTCTGAAAAAGCGTTCTGCTGGCCGCGCGTGATCTGGAAAGGAAGCGATTGCAGCAGCGCCGAGGTCAATTCTTTCTTTTCGCGCAGAACGGGGGCGCTGCCGCTGCGGCGCTGCTGGTAATGCAGGCGCATGGAGAGCTGCTGCGCCAGCAACTCATCAAACTTGATTCGCTGCCAGGCCGGATGGGTGCGCTGCTGCAATAATGCTATTGACGCTTCGGGAGGAGGATTGTGCAAAAAGAATACGCTGTCCCAGAAACCGGGAAGCCGATGGCGTTTCAACAATGCCTCCGGCAATGTTTCCAGATCTTTCTGCTGCTGGTTGTTATCGGCGATCTGTTGCAGAGCCTGCTGGATCAGTCTGCGCAGGGTTTCGGAGGAGAGGCCCGCCGTGGATGGATAAACCGGCGTCAGAGTTTTGGGCAACGGCGTATGCTTATGTATTATCCGGCACTTCGGATGCACCATCTCGACCCCGAAAAAACCGGAGCGGATCTCTCCCAGCAGTCGAACGCGGACACCTTTGGAATAAGCTTTTACCTGGCTGCCATAAAAGTTGAGGAAACGCATGAAGAGGGTACCACTGCCATCCTCCACCTGGCATACCAGCTGGCGTCGCGGGCGAAACAGGATTTCGCTGTGCGTGATATTGCCTTCGACTTGAACTGCCTTGTTCAGAGGAACATCCCCGATGGGATAGAGGTGAGTTTCGTCATCGTACCGCAGCGGCAAATGCAGCATCAGATCGAACTCATCAGCAATGCCAAGCTTGGCCAGTTTCTCCTGTGTTGCCTGGTGGATGGCGCGGATAGCGGGAGGTCCGGCCGCTCGATGGCCGGAATCCTGCCCGGCATTGCCCTTCACCCCGGCAATACCATCACCGCATCCATTTCCACCAATGCACCGCGCGGAAGCGCCGCCACGCCTATCGCAGCCCTGGCGGGATACGGTTTATCGAAGTAGCTTGCCATGGCGGTGTTGACCTTTTCAAAATTGGAAAGATCCGTCAGATAGACATTCAGCTTCACGATATCGGACAGGCTTCCTCCACTGGCTGTTGCTACAGCTTTCAGATTCGATAGTACCTGCTGTATTTGCCCCTCGATCCCGGCCACCATCTGCATCGAGGAAGGATTCAGGCCGATCTGCCCGGAAAGATAAACCGTATCCCCTCCATTTACGCGAATTGCCTGAGAATAAGTTCCTATGGCCTGGGGTGCATCGGGGGACTGGATTGTCTGTTTTTTCATCTGATTTCCTTAAGAGTATATAAATTGTGCCAAACTTGAGCCGCCCGCCAGTAAATCAGGACGGATAAATACGAAGCCGAGGAGTCCAGTTTACGATATGATGGCGGGAACGACAGGTTTTCAGTCGATAATCAAAGTGCTAGCCCCGCGTGATCCTATCGGATCCTGTCTGCCCGTATCTCCTGAATTCCGAATTGTAATCCAGGTCGATCTCATCAGTCTTTCCAAATGAGAACCCATGTTCGACGTCGGGAGCCGAGGGAGTTTTTTGTGGGAGACGGCAGATAGGGAAATCCCGAATTTGTTCTCGCGGCGCCACGGCGCAACAGCGACGCGGAGGAAGCCGGTCCCGGCGCCCCAGCGCGCCCGGCCGGATTGTACGCGCCAATATAACCTGACAACTATTTTGTAACCATGCAAAAACTCATCATTCAAGGCGGGATGCCCATCTATGGCGAAGTCCGCATTTCCGGGGCCAAAAATGCGGCATTGCCCATTCTATGCGCGTCGCTGCTCACCGCAGATATGCTCACAATCGAAAATGTTCCCTATTTGAACGATGTGATCACCATGCTGAATCTCCTCGGACAGATGGGTATCGGCATTGAGACGGAAAAAGAAAGAACGACGCTGACTGCGGCGCATCTCAATCATCTCATCGCACCGTATGAAATGGTTAAAACGATGCGGGCGGCAATCCTGGTACTGGGACCCATGCTGGCGCGCGCGGGGGCGGCAAAAGTGTCGCTGCCGGGTGGCTGCGCGATTGGCTTGCGTCCGGTGGATCAGCATATCAAAGGCTTGCAGGCCATGGGAGCCGAGATCGAAATCGAGCATGGATATATCCACGCAAAAGCCAGGCGGTTGAGCGGCGCCCATATCGTTATGGATATCGTTACCGTTACTGGCACTGAAAACCTGATGATGGCCGCCACGCTGGCCGATGGAACCACGATAATCGAAAATGCCGCGCGTGAGCCGGAAATATCGGATCTCGCCAATTGCCTCATCGCGATGGGTGCAAAAATCCACGGGGTCGGGAGCGATATCATTACCATCGAGGGGGTGGAGACATTGCATGGCGCGACCTATAGAGTGATGCCGGATCGAATAGAAACCGGAACATTTCTGATCGCGGCAGCCGCAAGCGGCGGGGAGATATACCTCAAGGAGACTCGACCCGATACCCTGGATGCAGTGCTCGACAAACTGATGGAGGCTGGCGCGGCAATCGAATCGGGACCAGACTGGATTCACCTCAAAATGAAACATGCTCCCAAGTCCGTCAATCTGAGGACTGCGCCTTATCCCGCTTTTCCTACGGACATGCAGGCGCAGTTCATGGTATTGAATAGTGTCGCTACCGGGACCGCAATCATTACCGAAACCATATTTGAAAACCGCTTCATGCATGTGCAGGAATTGAAGCGGATGAATGCGGATATCAAGGTGGAGGGGAACGCAGCCATCGTATGCGGTGTCGCCGCGCTGGATGGCGCAGCCGTCATGGCGACTGACTTGCGCGCTTCAGCCAGTCTTGTGCTGGCCGGATTGATCGCCAGGGGGGAAACCGTCATCGACCGCATTTACCACCTGGACCGCGGATATGAATTCATCGAGCAGAAACTGTCCATGCTGGGCGCAAGAATAAGGCGCGCAACCTGATTTTCTTCGGGTGGGCTTCGTCGGCGCTCAATAGCTGCTTCGGAATTTTTACCGCTACTGCCGCAGAAAGTGCTTCAGGGGAGGGTGATGGCCAGACGAAATCCGAGATAGCGCATGCGTTTGTTCGTCTCGAACCAGTTGCACATTCCGGCACGCATATCCTGCGGCCGATGGTTCCATGATCCCCCGCAGAATACCCGCCGGGTGCAGTTACCGCTCCTGCAGGCATCCGTCCATTGCCAGACATTTCCCATCATGTCGTATAAACCGAAAACGTTGGGTTTGAAGCTGCCCACGGGAGCGGTTTTTTTATTATCCCACTCGCTTCCGCATCCGTCGCAATTGGCATGATTGCGTCCGATGTCGTTTCCCCAGTAATAGTCGGAGGTGGTTCCGGCACGCGCGGCGGTTTCCCACTCCTGTTCGCTTGGCAGACGGTAGGCTTTACCCGTCTTGTGAGACAGCCATTGGATATAATTTTGAGCATCGTTCCAGCTTACGTTGATCACCGGCCGGTTTCCTCGTCCCCACCCATTGTCCGATGGCTGATATCCTCCACAACCGCCATCCGCAACGCATGAATCCCATTCCCTGAAAGTTACCGCAAATTTGCCAATTGCAAACTTGTTGCCGGGAATGGGAATGATTTCCGGGCAATCCGGGCAGCTGTCGAGTCCGCGCAACGCTTCTCCCGGGCCGGACCGCGTTCCGTTCCCCAGATTCTGGTCCCGTTCCTGCTGCGCCACCAGGTGGACCGGTTCGGCAGTCTGGATTCCGGTGGTGTTTGCAGGCGCGGCTATGCCGGCTGGCAATTTCGCATCCGGAGAATCATTTTTGTGATTGCCCATGAGACTGGGCGAATAGGCGTGCACTTCGGAAAGATGCATTATCAGGATCGGTGCGAGAAGGAGGCAATAAACTGATTTCATGAACTGCTTTACAAAAGTAGTAGGCAAGCTGATAGTCGGCTATATTGATTTAACGTAATCCGCGGCGAAGCAGAAGAGGCTGCGCAGGCAGAGTCCAATCCGGATGGCAAGTGCCGCAGGGAAAAGGCAATCCTGATCCGGACGCGGCCGTGGATGATGAATACATGTCCCTGCGGGATATCCGCAGTTATTGTTGTGCTATGTGTGTTAACGCACCGTATTTTTCATTGATATAAGCCTATTGTTACAGAAGCAGTTTAATGGATCAATCAACGGGAGACTACCATGAAATCTTGCTCAATCTCAAAATCGAGGTCACTGTTTTTGGCGGGGGTATTCATGTTCGGCGCCACCGTGGGAGTGGCTCAGGCCAATGGAGTGGTTCAGACCAAGGAGTGCGATATGCCGGATGAGATTGCTGCGGGCGATTCCGCTGCCGTCAGGGCCGATTGCCCCCCCGATCAGGAAGCAATGAAAAAGAAACCGAAAAAATACAAGGCAAACCCGGATAATTCCCGGTATACCACCGACGGCACTGAACGGTTCGATGATGGCGGCGATAAAGGGCAGGACTACTCAGGTACCGGACCCAAGCGCGAAGGCCGCTATTAGCCCGGACAGATCCGGCAGGGTGTATCCTCACTTGCCGGACCCGCTTTTACCGTCATTAAAAGAATAACCCAGCCAACGTCACCGGTTGATCGGCTTGTATCGAAGGCGCTTGGGCTTCGCACCTTCTTCGCCCAAGCGTTTCCGCTTGTCGGCTTCGTATTCCTGATAGTTGCCGCTAAAGAAGGCAACCTGGGAATTTCCTTCGAACGCGATGATATGCGTGGCGATACGATCCAGGAACCAGCGGTCATGCGAGATGACGAGCACGCATCCGGCGAACTCGAGCAAGGCGTCTTCCAGCGCGCGCAAGGTTTCCACGTCCAGGTCATTCGAAGGCTCGTCCAGCAGCAGCACGTTGCCGCCGGAAATAAGCGTCTTCGCCAGATGCAGCCGCCCGCGCTCGCCGCCAGAGAGATTGCCCACCAGCTTTTGCTGGTCCGCGCCTTTGAAGTTGAAGCGCCCCAGATAGGCGCGGGCAGGTGTTTCATATTTGCCCACTGTAAGGATGTCGTGGCCTCCCGAAATCGTATCGAATACGGTCTTGCCGCCTTCCAGGATATCGCGTGACTGATCCACATGAGCGATCCTGACTGTCGCTCCCACCGCTATCTCTCCCGAGTCGGGCTGTTCCTTCCCGGTTATCATGCGAAACAGCGTTGACTTGCCCGCGCCGTTCGGCCCGATGATGCCGACAATGGCTCCGGGAGGAATCTTGAAGCTCAAGCCGTCGATCAGCAGCCGTTCGCCATAGGCTTTCGAAATATTCCTGAATTCGACGACCTCATTGCCCAGCCTGTCCGCGACCGGGATAAAAATTTCCTGCGTCTCGTTACGCTTCTGGTATTCCTGCGAGTTGAGTTCCTCGAAGCGCGCAACCCGCGCCTTGGATTTTGCCTGCCGTCCCTTGGGGTTTTGACGCACCCATTCGAGCTCCTTGTGCAGCGCTTTCTGGCGTGCTGATTCGGTCGCTTCCTCCTGTTTGAGCCGGTTTTCCTTCTGCTCCAGCCATGAGCTGTAGTTGCCTTTCCATGGAATGCCATGCCCACGGTCAAGCTCCAGAATCCACTCCGCGGCATTATCCAGGAAGTAGCGATCGTGCGTGACGGCCACGACAGTACCGGGAAAACGCGTGAGGAACTGTTCCAGCCATTCCACCGACTCGGCGTCCAGATGGTTGGTCGGTTCGTCCAGCAGCAGCATGTCAGGCTTGGACAACAGGAGCCTGCACAGGGCAACCCGGCGCTTTTCGCCACCGGAAAGGTTTTTTACCACTGCATCCCATTCGGGCAGGCGCAGCGCATCCGCCGCAATTTCCAGCTGTTGCCCGGCATCGCCTCCGCCAGCGGCGATGATGGCTTCCAGGCGAACCTGTTCGGAAGCCAGCACATCAAAGTCCGCGTCCGGCTCGGCGTAAGCCGCATAAACGTCCTCCAGTCTTTGCTGCGCGCCGAATATTTCGCCCAATCCTTCCTGCACCGCTTCGCGTACCGTCTGCGCTGGATCGAGCTGCGGTTCCTGCGCAAGATAGCCGATGTTGAGATTGGGCATGGCGGTGACTTCCCCCTCGATCTCCTTATCCAGTCCAGCCATGATTTTTAGCACGGTGGATTTTCCCGACCCGTTGAGTCCCAGCAGGCCTATCTTCGCGCCAGGAAAGAAGCTGATGGAAATATCTTTGAGAATCGTGCGCCGCGGGGGAACGATTTTGCTTACGCGATTCATGGTAAGAACATATTGGGCCATGGCAGGGTGTAGGTCTGTGAATGATAAGCGCGCAAGTTTAACGTATGAGGTTGCTCATATGAAAACTTTGCCTCCTCAGAGACAGTAAATCGGGTAATTTGGCTGATCAACCTCTGAAAAATCCAAGATAACACAAACCGCCTGGCGGGCCTGCAGGGAGCAGGTTGCTTCAGTAACAACATAGTTAATTCATAATTGACAAAAGAGATAGATCAGGCGTAATCTTTGCCATGAGGTCCAGCAAAGGTTAACCATTTAACCTTTGCCGCCCGAATTTCTATTGTTCTTGCGAGTGAAATATGGGGCCGTGCCTGATTCAACTTCGCCGCAGATACAAACTCAGCCAGATCTTGGGCGAACTGTGCGGCGTTTCCAAAGCTGCCGGTTTCCCAATGGGAAACCGGCAGCGCACGCCGGAAATAAAAAAGCTACTCGAGCTTCGGTTGCAGCTCGATTTTTCTTCCGACTGGTTGCTCACCGGAGAAAGAGATCCTCACTTGATGCACGGTGGCAACTTCTAGAGGCATAGAAAAGGTGGAGGACATGAAAAAATAACTGCGTTGGCGGTATTTAAGTGAACCGCGGTGACGACGTATCGTTTCTGGGCTCCAGTCTTGGGCGGGATACCGCCGGCCGGTGATTGTGCGGTTAAATCATAAAGTGACAAGTTTAGAAAGCAGAGGAGAGAATGGCTATCTATACACGCTCGAACGCTTGGAATAACGGCGGCACTTTCACCAATAAGGATCTGCTTTGGTATGCCAAGGGGGTTCAAGCGATGCAGGCGCTTCCGCTCGACAACTTAAATAGTTGGTGGTCATTCGCCGCCCTCCATGGCGAGTACATCACGGATCCTTCATTTCCAGGCTGGGGTTACTTGCCATCACCGCCCGCGACGCCGACAACTCCGCAACCGCCACAGAGCATCCAGGATAAATACTGGAATCAATGCCAGCATCAGAGCTGGTATTTTCTGCCATGGCACCGCGGCTACCTGATCGCCCTGGAGGCGCAGATCCGGGCGGTGGTGAAGGCTGCTGGCGGCCCGTCGGACTGGGCGCTACCCTATTGGAATTATTTCGGGACGAATGAGAGCAGCATTCCCCCGGCTTTCATCGCGACAACACTGCCCGACGGCAGCCCTAATCCCCTCTTTGTCAAAGCCCGTTACGGCCCGCTGGGCAACGGGAATATTTTCGTGCCGATTCCGCCGGTTAGCCAGAGCGTAATGTCCAATGACCTGTTCACCGGTTCGGACACGAAAACCGCTAAGCCCGGGTTCGGCGGACCGAAAACGGGATTCAACCATGGAAGAGGGTTGAACGGCAACCTGGAATCCAATCCGCACAATCAAGTACACGGCGCTGTCGGGGGGAGTCTGCCGAACGGCACGTACGGTCTGATGAGCGATCCGGGTATTGCGGCACTCGATCCGATCTTTTATTTGCATCACTGCAATATCGATCGCATGTGGGCTGTTTGGAACCAGGCCGGAAATAAGAATTCCACCGATCCAGCTTGGCTCAACGGTCCTGCTGCGTCGGGCCAGCGCGAGTTTGTGATGCCGTTGCCTACCAACAGTTCATGGGTGTACATTCCTAGCCAGATGGATAGCCTGAGCAAGGTGGATTACACCTATGACACATTGCCGGCACTGGCCCCGACCGTTAATATGCTTTCACAACGGCTGTACCGCCTGGGAGCTGTCGCCGCGGCGGCAAACGTAAAGGAAGAAGAGCCTGTGGACCACGGAGCGGAAGAGGAGCTGTTGGGCGCAAACGAAGGCGCCTTGCCCATCAAGGGCGCGAGCGCCGCAACTACAGTCAAGCTTGCGCCGCGGGTTCGGGCCAAGGTTATCGCGAGCCTTGCCGCCCCATCCGAGGCCGCCCCGCCCGATCGAGTCTACCTGTACCTTGAAAATGTTCGCGGCACCCAGGACGCCGTGTCGCTCAATGTCTATATCAACCTGCCAGAAGGCACCAATCCGTTCGGTCATCCCGAACTACTGGCAGGAACCGTCGGGCTGTTCGGGCTTCGCCTAGCCAGTCGAACGGATAAGGGGCATTCCGGCGATGGTCTAGATTTCAACCTCGAAATCACTGACATCGTGGATACGCTGCATCTGAGAAACCAGCTCGACACCGATTCGATCCACGTCACCATCCTGCCCCAACCGCCGGTTCCAGATAGTGGAGAGGTTACTGTCGGGCGGGTCAGTATTTATCGCGAAGGGTCGAAGTAGCCGATGACATATGAAGCACGGGAATTCGCACGAGTGCGCTATTCTGTGCTGCTGCTCACCGCAGGGACATGGATTCTCCTGATTGTGCAGCCGCAGGGCATGGCAGGACATTCGCACCCCCATACCTTGAATTTTGCCACGGCGCTAACGCTGGCTGCGGGCTGGGCGCTGATGTTGGTGGCGATGATGGCGCCGTTGCTCATTCCTTCTATTCAATACGTGCGGCAACGCAGCTTCAAGCACCGCCGAGCGTGCGCCGTGGCGCTCTTCGTTGCGGGTTATGGAGCGTTGTGGATGGCCGCTGGGGCCGTAGTGCTAGCAATCGAGACCACCGTCAAACTGCTGGCCCCGATGTCGTTTTTGCCGGCAGTAGGCGTGGCGCTGATTGCCGTGGTGTGGCAGTTTTCGCCTATCAAGCAGCGGGCTCTCAATCGCTGTCACCTGCATACCGAACTTGCCGCATTCGGCGCTACCGCCGATCTCGCCGTGCTGCGTTTCGGTTTGGCGCACGGAGTCTGGTGCGTGGTTTCCTGCTGGGCGTTGATGCTGTTCCCTATGTTGCTGCCATCGGGGCGCCTGGCCGCCATGGCCGCGGTGGCATTCCTTATTTTCAGTGAGCGGTTGGATCGGCCGATGCCGCCGTCCTGGCGATTTCGCGGATTGGCCAGCGTGAAACGAATGGTAGTGGCTCGCGCACATATTCAGTCCACGGGCCCACGCACAGGTTCGCACGCTTAAGCGGCGTTTTGCGAGGATGACATAATTGCCAACGGTCACTAGGCGCGCTTCATCTCCTATGTCGGACCGGAGCTGATAGATCAGCGGATTTTGGCTTGTCTCGCGGAACCTGACGCGAATCTCCTGGATGAAAGTCATCACACGGTGTGGGTTGTCCTGGGTGATGGTGATATACCCGGCGATATCGTTCAGATCGCTATCAACGAAGCGGGAGAGCTCCAGTCGCATTTATTTTGCCATGCCTGAAGCATCGGCGATTGCCTGATATTTGTGTTCAAGGCGGTCGAGCGCCTCATCGGCGACGATTCCTGGCGTCTTGTCACGCAGCGCTTCCTGCCAAAGTTTCCGCAGTCCCGTGATTCCCTGCTGGCGCAAGGCGCGTTTGTTTGTCCAGTCACGCACCGCATCACGGATGACTTCGCTGCTGCGGCATGTTCGCCCATCGCCACGGCGTTACGGTTAATGGTTACCATTTCCGGCGGCAGGGCAATACTGGTCTTCTCGACAGTGGCCTTTCGGCACCTCCTGATAGAGTAGGAATAATTCTACCAAGATAGCAAAAATGACGAGCAGTGGCGGTTGAATCCCTGCCATGCGAATTGCCTCAATAAAAAAGTAACCGAAGGAGTGGATCAAGAGGATACGTTGCCTCAAATTGCCGGTAACCGGACGAATAGGGGTTATCGACATGGGCAAGCATGAGAAACGGGTTTATCTTGAGGCAATACGCAAGCGTTATCGTCAAGCCAGACGTGCTGACAAAGGCAGGATTCTGGATGAATTCAGCTCGGTATGCGGTTATCAGCGCAAGTACGCCATCAGGCTTTTGAGTCACAGGCCTGTCAAACCGGCGGGGCGTCCTGGACGCCCTTCGCAATCAATCAGCCGGTACTGCTGGCGGTACTGCGCAAGCTATGGCTTGCAACCGATCAGATGTGCAGCAAGCGTCTGGTAGTTGCCATGCCGCTGTGGCTGCCCCACTATGAGACGCGCTTTGGCGCCCTGGACGATCCTGCCCGAGCGAAGCTTGCAGGGATTTCGGCCGCCAGCATCGATCGTCTGCTTAAACCAATCCGGGTCCAGCACCCCAAGGGGTTATCCGGCACCAAGCCAGGCACGTTGCTGAAGAATCAGATTCCGATACGCACGACGCATTGGGATATCACGCTGCCTGGTTTCATGGAAGCCGATACCGTGGCCCATTGCGGCAACAGTCTGGCCGGTGATTTTGTCTGGAGCCTCACCTTGCCTGGTATCCTCACCGGCTGGACAGCGTGCCGTGCCACCTGGAACAAGGGTTCAATCGGTGTGCTGGAGCAGATCAAAACCATTGAGCAGGCATTGCCTTTTGACTTGCGTGGATTTGATTGCGATAACGGGAGCAAGTTTCTCAATCATCACTTGCTGCATTATTTTTCCGAGCATCCAGCCAAGCCCGCCTTCACCCGTTCGCCCTATAAAAAGAACGACAATGCGCATGTCGAGCAAAAGAACTGGCCGCATGTGCGGCAGTTGTTCGGTTATGAGCGTTTCGATAATCCTGGACTGACAACGCTGATGAACGCCTTATACGCCAAAGAGTGGAGCCAACTCCAGAATCATTTCTACCCGACACTGAAACTCAAACACAAGGAGCGCAGCGGTGCGCGCTATCGCAAAGAGTATCATCCACCCAAAACGCCATATCAGCGCGTCATGGACTGTGACAGCGTGACAGACGATATCAAGTCAAGACTGCAGGCACTGCATGAAACATTGAATCCATTCGATCTGAAACAGCAGATCGATGCTAAATTGCGTCACATCTTTTCTATCGTCAAAGTTACCTCAATTATGAGGCAACGTTCCTGACCTTCGGTATCCTTTTGTTATGAGGCAATGCGGGGATCGATTTTCCGGGCACCCGATCCCGAAGTGGCCTGGGCCAGCCTTTCGCCATTATCCCGGGTGTCATAAATATCGATTGCCTGGCGTCCCTGCGCGGCCTTGGCCATGCGCGCACGGATCTCGTCAGCCATGGCGTTGTTGCGCCGTACCGCTGGGCGGGCTTCCATGCTTTCGAACCAGCGCGTGAAATGGGGGTAGCCGGTTTCTCCAATGCCGCGCTCGGCATGCCTCTTGCACCAGGGATAAGTGGCAATGTCGGCGATGGTGTATTCATCGCAACCGAGCCAGGCGGATTCCGCCAGGCGATTGTCCAGCACCCGGTATAGCCGCAGCGCCTCGTTGTTATATCGATCTCGGGCGTACCGGTTGTCATTGGCCTGATTATTGAAATGGTTTGCCTGGCCAAACATGGGCCCGACATGCGCTACCTGAAAAAACAGCCACTGGAGCGTATCGTAGCGCTTGCGCCGGTCGGCCGGTAAAAACTTTCCAGTCTTTTCAGCGAGATAAACCAGAATGGCGCCGGATTCCATCATGGTGTAGCGCCCGCCTTCAAGGCTGTCCGTATCCACGATGGCGGGAATTTTGTTGTTGGGATTGAGTTTCAGATGTTCGGCCTTGAACTGTTCGCCGGTTCCGATATCCACGTCGATATGTTTCCATTCAAGCCCGGTTTCTTCCAGCATGATGATGATTTTTTGGCCGTTCGGGGTGGGACTGGAATGCAATTCGATCATGGATTTCTCCTCGGTAGAGTGCTATGGAGAATATTACACCCCCTTCCTTTTGCCGCACACCAGACGCCAGGGAGGGCTCTCGCCTTGCGCCGCCGTCCTTGCTGCCCGTGTTGTCTTGTGCATGCCTGTAAATACTAAATCCGCAATGCCTGCAGGGATTGCTGATATCATTTTGCAGCCGGAAGGCTCAGGACTTCCTGGGTGCAAAGGCCCGAGTTCATAATCATCGCGGGAACCTCCCTTGTTCAAGATAATTGGAATTTTTCTAGGCTATTACTTCCTCGGTATTTTCGGCGCATTCCTCGGATATATCGTGGGAAGTTTCATCGACCGCTACCGGGCCTACGGCGCAGGGGCGATCAATCCTCTTACGAGCGCCCAACGGCAGACCGTTTTCGTTGAAACGGTTTTCATCCTGATGGGGAAACTCGCCAAGGCGGATGGACGTATTTCCCAGGACGAAGTTTCCCATGTCGAAAACTTCATGGCAAAGATGGGAATGTCCTCCGAGCATCGGCGGCTGGCAATAGCCCTATTCAAGCAGGGAGCGGAGCCGGGGTTTGACGTGGAGCCGAAACTGAATGAGTTCATGGCGGTTTGCGGGCATACGAACAGCCTGAAGCAAATGCTCCTGGTTTATCTCATTGTCATGGCATTGTCCGACGGCGTGCTGAATGCGGCAGAGGAGGGCATGCTGAAAAGCTTTGCCTCTCATCTGGGATATGACCAGCTGGCCTTCAGGCAACTGCTGGACATGGTGTTGAGCCAGTCTCATTTCGCGGGAGGCCAGGCGACCTCCGCCGATGCGCTGGATGAAGCCTACAAGGCGTTGGGCGTCACTAAGGAAAGCAGCGACCAGGAGGTCAAGCGTGCCTACCGCAAGCTGATGAGCCAATACCATCCGGATAAATTGATGGGCCAGGGTGTTCCGCAGGATATGATCAACATGGCTACCGCGCAGACCCAGGAAATACAGACCGCCTACGAGTTGATCAGGAAGAGCCGGGGGATGTAGGCCCGGTTGAAATATGGCCAGTCCGGCCGGGATTCAGAATGGCTGGTGGGCGTCCGGCGGGCAATTGCGCAGGCGGTTATTCACATGGTTATAGGATAAAGGCGAGTCGATCGCGCGGTGAGCGGTTATCGCACCCTTCATCAAGCGTTTCCAGAACTGTTTCATTTCCTCTTCCACCCAAAGCTTCAGGCCGGCCTGAGCATCGGCCTGTGTGCGATAATAGCGCGGCTGGGAAAATACCTGGCGCAGCGGGCCTTCCAGCAATTTCGCGCCGGCCCGGAAATGGGACTTCCATGCCGACACATGCTCCATTTCGTGGTCGCGCACAACGCCTTTTCTGCAGGTTTCCTGAAGCTCCCTGGCGAGATAGACCCGCATCGACGAAAATCCCATTTCCACCGATACATCCGGCAGCGCGCACACCTGTCCGTCCGGGTCAATATGCCACCTGGGCATGAACTGGTAGCTGAATGCCGGTTCGGCATGCGTCAGGCCATACACGTGGTGATACGGGTCGCTGGTCTTGCCCGATAGCGATCTGAGAGCTTTCACTGTCTGCGAACTATCTTCCGTCGGGACAATATCCGTGTAGGTGGCCGCTATCCTGACCGTATCGCCCAGTTTCCGGCAATTGGCCTGGTATCCCTGGTTTTTATCCGAAGCCGAGCCATCGTTTGTCCAGAACAGCACCATCGCACAGAGAAAAAAGTCGATTGCCTGGATTCCCGGCTTCCGGTCAGCCATGATCTCTTCGCTGGAAAAATAAGGTCGGGTTTTCATGCGGGTGCGAACGGCAATTAGCTGATTACCTCCGGCCGGTCGCTACAGGCGACGGTTGTGCTGGATTTTCGCGGTGTTTCATATGTTGCCTACCGTACAGAAGGCGTGCGAGGGATTGGAAAATACTTGTTCGCTACTGCTTTACCGGGCTCGCCAGGAGTGAAGGGGCGAGGGGTCCGATCCAGAGGAGCCTGATCCTTGAATACTCCCGCCGCGCAACCCACCGAGATCTGGCCCCTGGCTGCCTATTTTCTTCTCGTCTTCGCGCTTCTCGCGGGGATTCTCATGCTTTCCCATGTTATCGGTGAGCGGCATAAGGCAGGAGCGGCAGATGAGCCGTTTGAATCCGGCATCCTTGCGGTTGGTTCAGCCCGGCTGCGACTGTCCGCCAAATTCTATCTGATCGCGGTGTTCTTTGTGATCTTCGATGTGGAGGCGGTATTCCTTTTTGCATGGGCTGTTGCTCTGCGCGAACTTGGCTGGACCGGTTATATCGAAGCGGCAATCTTTATCGGCGCCCTGGTTGCAGCACTTGTTTATTTATGGAGGCTGGGAGCCCTGGACTGGGGTTCCAGCGGACGGCGCTTCCCTGGACGCCATGGACGAAGGGAGGATGAACGATGCGATGGTCGTTAACCGCGGCAGCAGAATCGACCGGACCAACCCGGCCCGGGGCGCGAGATGAGCCAGCACCGCGGGCTTCCACCAGCCACAGTGATCATGGTTTTGGAGGAGATGGGCGGCGCAGCGTGCTGCTGGCGCGGCTACAGGATCTTGTCGCGTGGGGCCGCAAGAATTCTGTATGGCCTTACAACTTCGGCCTCTCGTGCTGCTATGTGGAAATGGCCACCAGCTTCACCAGCAAATATGACCTTGCGCGGTTCGGTTCCGAGGTGCTGCGCGCCTCGCCCCGGCAGGCCGACCTGATCGTCATTTCCGGCACCGTATTCATCAAGATGGCGCCGGTGCTCCAGCGGCTTTACGAGCAGATGCTGGAACCCCGCTGGGTCATCTCGATGGGTTCCTGTGCCAATTCAGGCGGCATGTATGATATCTACAGCGTGGTCCAGGGGGTGGATACATTCATTCCTGTAGATGTTTATGTTCCGGGTTGTCCGCCTCGCCCCGACGCATTCATGCAGGGTCTGAACCTGCTGCAGGATGCGATCGGCAAGGAAAGGCGGCCATTGAGCTGGGTCATCGGTCCGCAAGGGATCGAGCGGTGGGAGCGGCCATCCCAGCGGGATCTCAACAGGGACGGCCGAATGCGCCAGACCGCGTTGCGCAGTCCCGATGAGGTTTGAGCCTTGAATGAAATTTCATCCAGCGTGGCTCCCCCGGAACCGGATTCCCCGGGCATTCTCCAGGAACTGCGAGCGCGCTTCGGTGCGGCGATCGGTGCTTGCCAGGCAACCTGTGATGGTGTGCCCACTCCCTGGATTGAGAAGAGCAGAGTGCGCGATATCCTGCGTTATCTGAAACTGGAGGCGGAGCAGCCCTACCGCATGCTATATGACCTTACCGCCATCGACGAGCGCACGCGCGTCCACCGTGAAGGCCAGCCGGAAAGCAGTTTCACCGTGGTTTATCATTTGCTGTCGTTCGCTCGCAATGCGGACATCCGCCTCAAAGTAGCGCTTTCCCCCGAGGATCTGGTGATGCCCACCATTACGGACATCTGGACTTCGGCGAACTGGTACGAGCGCGAGATCTGGGATATGTTCGGCATCGTTTTTTCCGGCCACCCGCATTTGCGGCGCATCCTGCTCCCGGCCACCTGGCAGGGGCATCCGTTGCATAAAGACCATCCGGCACGCGCTACCGAAATGGAGCCATTCCGCCTGCCGCAGGATAAGGAAAACGCCGAGCAGGAGGCGCTGCGCTTCCATCCGGAAGAGTGGGGCATGCGGCGGGCGCATGACGGCACCGATTTCATGTTTCTCAACCTGGGACCCAACCACCCCGCGATGCATGGCGTCTTCCGCATCATATTGCAGCTCGATGGCGAAGAAATCGTCGACGCCGTGCCGGAAATAGGCTTTCACCATCGCGGCGCGGAAAAAATGGGCGAGCGCCAATCCTGGCATACCTATATTCCCTATACCGACCGAATCGATTACCTGGGAGGGGTAATGAACAACCTTCCCTACGTGCTGGCTGTGGAAAAGCTGGCGGGCATCGAGGTGCCGGACAGGGTGAAGGTGATTCGCGTGATGATGTGCGAATTTTCTCGCATTGCCAGCCACCTGGTGTTCTACGGTACCTACGCACAGGATCTGGGCGCCCTGTCGCCAGTATTTTTCATGTTCACCGATCGCGAGCGGGTATTCGACATCGTCGAGGCGATTTGCGGGGGGCGCATGCATCCGAGCTGGTTTCGCATCGGTGGCGTGGCCCAGGATCTGCCACAGGGATGGGATAAGCTGGTGCGGGATTTCGTCGACTACCTTCCATCCCGGCTTGACGAATACGACCGGATCGCGCTTGGCAACAGCATCCTGAAGGTACGCAGCCGGGATGTGGGCAGCTATACCGTGGAAGAGGCAATGGAGTGGGGCGTCACCGGACCGGGGCTGCGCGCGTGCGGCTTCGAGTGGGATTTTCGCAAGGCGCGTCCCTACTCAGGATACGAACAGTTCGAGTTCGAGATACCGACCGGCCAGCGCGGCGATTGCTACGATCGCTGCGCCGTCCGTGCCGAGGAAATCCGCCAGAGCTTGCGCATCATCAAGCAGTGCCTGGACCATATGCCGCCCGGTCCCTATAAAGCAGATCATCCGCTTACCACCCCGCCACTTAAAAAACAGACTTTGCAGGACATCGAGACCCTCATCGATCATTTTCTGGGCGTGAGCTGGGGGCCGGTGATCCCTGCGGGGGAAGCATTCATGTGCGTGGAGGCAACCAAGGGAAGCAATGGCTATTACCTGATCAGCGATGGCAGCACCATGGCCTACCGGGTGCGTATCCGCACGCCTTCCTTTCCGCACCTGCAGATGATTCCCCTTATCAGCCGCGGACTGATGGTTTCTGATTTGGTTGCCATTCTGGGGAGCATCGATTATGTCATGGCCGACGTCGATCGTTGAGGAATCATGCTGAGCGAGCAGGAGCGAAAGGAAATAGAGGCGCATTCCCGGCACTATCCGAACAATCGCTCTGCATGTATCGAAGCGCTCAAGATCGTGCAGCGATATCGGGGCTGGGTGTCGGATGAAGGCATCAAGGACGTAGCCGATGCCTTGCAGATGACACCGGCTGAACTGGAGGGCATTGCCACTTTTTACAACATGATTTTCCGCAAGCCGGTGGGCAGGCATGTGATCCTGCTATGCGACAGCGTGAGTTGCTGGATCATGGGCTATGAGCGCATGCGCGAGCATCTGCATGCCCGGCTGGGTATCGGACTGGGTGAAACCAGCGCGGATGGCTGCTTTACCTTGCTTCCGAATGTATGCCTCGGCGCATGCGACCACGCACCGGTCATGATGATAGACGACACGCTGCACCAGGATCTGGACCCCGCCAGGCTTGACGAAATCATCGACTGGCATGCGAAGCGCTTTTTTCTACAGGAAGAAAAGAAGGAAAAAAAAGAGGCCGCCGATGGAAACACCTCTGACCCGTAACATCTTGCCGGGGGAAAAACCGCCGGATTTCGCGCAGTATGAGAAGGCGGGCGGTTACGCGGCGCTGCGCAAAGCCCTGCGCATGTCGCCCGACGACATCATGGAGGAAGTAAAGGAGGCCAACCTGCGCGGTCGAGGCGGGGCGGGGTTTCCAACCGCGAAGAAATGGAGTTTCGTACCGATGGGCGAGGATGCGCCACATCCTAAATATCTCATCTGCAATGCGGACGAGATGGAGCCCGGTACGTTCAAGGACCGTTTCCTGCTCGAAGGCGATCCGCACCAGTTGCTGGAAGGCATGATCATCAGCGGGTACGCGATACAGGCCGATATCGGCTACATTTTCCTGCGGTGGGCCTACAAGCTGGCGGCGGAGCGGCTGGAACAGGCTATCGGCGAAGCTTACCGCCAGGGTTATCTGGGCAGGAATATCCTGGGCTCGGAATACAGCCTGGAACTGCATCTGCACGTCAGCGCCGGCCGCTATATGTGCGGGGAAGAAACCGCGCTGCTCAATGCCCTGGAAGGCAAGCGCGCCAATCCACGCGCCAAGCCGCCCTATCCACAGGTAAGCGGTTTATGGGGCAAACCCACGGTCGTCAACAACGTCGAGACACTGTGCAATGTGCCGCATATCGTGAACCACGGTGCCGCGTGGTTCAAAAGCCTGAGCCGTAGCGGCGATGGCGGCACCAAGCTGTATGGCGTGAGCGGAAGGGTAAAGAAGCCGGGGTTGTGGGAACTGCCGATAGGGACGCCCATCCGCCAGATCCTGGAGGAGCATGCCGGCGGCATGCGGGACGGATACCGTTTTCGTGGTCTCCTGCCGGGAGGCGCTTCGACCGATTTTCTGGTCGCGGATCATCTTGACACGGCAATGGATTTCGAATCGATGCAGGCGGCAGGCAGCCGTCTCGGCACCGGTACCATGATCATCCTCGACGACAGGACCTGCCCTGTCGGCATGCTGCGCAATCTCGAACACTTCTTCGCGCAGGAATCATGCGGGTGGTGCACGCCTTGCTGGTCCGGGCTTTCATGGGTCGAGCAAATCCTGCAAGGCCTGGAAGAGGGAGAAGGCCAGGCTTCCGATCTGGAACGGCTGCAGGCTCATGCGCGCCTGCTGGGGCCCGGCCATACCTTTTGCGCATTGGCGCCCGGTGCCGCGGAACCGCTGCAAAGCGGACTCAAATATTTCAGGGATGACTTTGAGCGGCACGTCCAGGAGAAACGCTGTCCATGGAGATGAAGATGGCGACCGTTCATATCGAGAACCGGCCCTATCCGGTCAAGGATGGCGAAAACCTGCTGCAGCAATGCCTTTCCCTGGGGTTCGACCTTCCTTATTTCTGCTGGCATCCTGCACTGGGTTCGGTGGGCGCCTGTCGGCAATGCGCGATCAAGCAATTCAAGGACGAAGAGGACAAGCGCGGCAAGATTGTCATGGCATGCATGACCCCGGCCACGGACGGAACCCGCATTTCCATAGATGATCCCGAGGCGCGGGAATTCCGCGCCAGTGTGATCGAATGGCTGATGGTCAATCATCCGCACGATTGTCCGGTGTGCGATGAAGGGGGCGAGTGCCACCTGCAGGACATGACAGTCATGACCGGCCATACCTATCGCCGCTACCGCGGGCGGAAGCGCACATTTTACAACCAGGACCTGGGGCCGCTGGTCAATCATGAGATGAATCGCTGCATCCAATGCTACCGCTGCACACGGTTTTATCGCGACTATGCCGGCGGGCGCGACCTGGAGGCACTGGCACTGCGCAACCAGGTCTACTTCGGCCGCCATCAGGATGGTACGCTCGAAAGCGAATTCAGCGGCAATCTGGTGGAAGTCTGCCCTACCGGTGTTTTTACCGACAAGACCCTGAAACAGCATTACACCCGCAAGTGGGATTTCCAGACAGCGCCCTCGATATGCGTGCACTGCGCGCTGGGTTGCAACACGATTCCCGGCGAGCGTTATGGCAAATTGCGGCGCATTCGCAATCGTTACAATGGTGCAGTCAACGGCTATTTCCTGTGCGATCGCGGGCGCTACGGGTATGACTTCGTCAACAGCCGGCACAGAATCAGGCGGCCCGCATTTCGAAAACAAAAGGATGCGCCGCTGCAATCCGCCACCAAAGACGAGGTGCTTCAGCACCTGGCCGAGCTGTTCTCGAAGGGAAGCCAGGTAATCGGCATTGGTTCGCCACGCGCCTCGCTCGAAGCCAATTTCGCGTTACGCACACTGGTGGGACCCGAACGGTTCTATGCCGGGATATCTGCGCGCGACCATGATTTACTTTCTTCCATACTGGATATTTTACGGCAGGGTTCCGCGCGCTCGCCGTCGCTGCGCGAGGTGGAACTCGCCGACGCGGTACTGGTATTGGGGGAGGATGTAGCCAACACCGCGCCGCTGCTGGCGCTGGCGCTGCGTCAATCGGTACGTCGCCAGCCGCTCAGGATCGCCGGGAAAATGCACATTCCACACTGGGATGATCATGCGGTGCGCGAAGCAACCCAGGGAAAAAGCGGCCCATTGTTCATTGCCACGCTCGTCGGCACCAGGCTCGACGATATTGCCACGCAGACCTTTCACGGCACACCCGATGAGCTCGCCCGTCTTGGTTTCGCCGTGGCGCATGCGCTCGATTCCCATGCTCCGCCGGTTCCCGATCTGCCGAGTGAAACAGGCAAGCTGGCCCATGCCATCTCGGAAGCGCTGAAAGCGGCGGAGCGTCCTCTCGTCATCTCCGGCACGGGCTGCGGCAATGCCGGAGTCATCGAGGCGGCAGCCAATGTGGCATGGGCGCTATGTCATACGGGACACCCGGCGGAGCTTTGCTTTGCGCTTGGCGAGTGCAACAGCCTGGGTGCGGCAATGATGGGAGCCCCTGGCTTCGAATCGGCGTTCGAACCCGTGCATGGCATCGACGGTAGCGCTGAAATGCCTGCCACAACCGTTATCCTTCTTGAGAACGACCTCTATCAGCACGCGGATGCCGGCGTAGTCGGCCGGTTCCTTGCCGCTGCCCGGCACGTCGTGGTCATCGATCACACCGCCCACCAAAGCAGCACGCAAGCCGACGTCGTGCTGCCAGCCAGCACTTTTGCCGAAGCCGATGGAACCCTCGTGAATAGCGAAGGCCGGGCTCAGCGTTTTTTTCAGGTATTCGTTCCGCAAGTCGATATCCGGGAAAGCTGGCGCTGGGTGCAGGACATCATGACCCTGACCGGGCGCAGCAAGGATGCTTCATGGGTGAATCTGGATCACGTGATGGCAGCCTGCGCAAGGGATATTCCCGAACTGGAGCCTATTTTGTCCGCCGCGCCCGGTTCGGAATTCCGGATGGAAGGACAGAAAATCCCGCGCGAGCCGCACCGCTACAGCGGGCGTACGGCCATGTCGGCCAACGCCAGCGTGCATGAGCCCGAACCGCCAGACGACCCTGATGCGCCGTTTTCATTTTCCATGGAAGGATATTCGGGACGTCCTCCGCCAGCGCTCATCCCCCGCTTCTGGGCGCCAGGCTGGAACTCAGCGCAGGCGGTCAACAAGTTTCAGGATGAGGTGGGTGGACAGCTTGCCGGAGGCGATCCCGGCACACGCCTGATCGAGCCGAAACCCAACAGTCGCATGGACTATTTCCGCAACGTACCTTCCGTGTTCGACCGTCGTGCCGGAGAATGGCTGGTGGTGCCGCTGCATCATATCTTCGGTTCGGAGGCGTTGAGCTTGCTTGCACCCGCTATCGCCGAGCTGGCTGTAGCACCCTATCTCGCGCTGAACCCGGAGGATGCGGCGGAACTGGGTCTGGCTGCCGGAGCCAGTGTGTTATTGCAACTGAGCAGGAATGGCGGGGCGGATCACGAAATGGATTATGAGATACCCGTGCAATTGAGGGCCGAGCTGCGGCGCGGCGTGGCCGGGCTGCCCGCAGGCCTGCCGGATCTCGCCGGAATCATCCTGCCTGCATGGGGCAGGGTGGCAGGAGCGAAGAAGAGTACAAAGATAGGGGAGGGCGCTGCACCATGAACGAGCTGGCGCGAAACTGGCTCAACATTATCGTGATCCTGATCGTCGTGTTCAGTTTCGCGGCGTTGCTGTCCTGGATCGAGCGGCGGCTGTTGGGGGTCTGGCAGGATCGCTATGGCCCCAACCGGGTTGGGCCATTCGGTGTGCTTCAAGTCGTTGCCGATGCGATCAAGCTTCTCACCAAGGAAGACTGGGTGCCGCCATTCGCCGACAAGGCGGTATTCGTCCTGGCGCCGGCAATCATCTTTGCCACCACGCTGTTCGCGTTTGCCGTCGTGCCTATCGCGCCAGGTATCGGCGTAGCCGATTTGAATATCGGATTGCTGTTTTTTCTCGCCATGTCCTCGCTCGGGGTGTACAGCATCGTTCTGGGAGGCTGGGCATCCAACGACAAGTACTCGCTTCTGGGCAGTTTCCGTGCAGCGGCCCAGATGCTGAGTTATGAGGTTTTCATGGGGCTCTCGCTGATGGGCGTCGTCATGCTGGCTGGTTCGTTCAATCTGCACGACATCGTGACCGCGCAGGAAGATTTATGGTTCTGCGTTCCGCAAATCCTCGGCCTTATGACCTTTGCCGTCGCTGGAATCGCCGAGGCGCGGCGCCTGCCTTTTGACCTGCCCGAAGCGGAGAATGAACTGGTAGCGGGCTTCCATACCGAGTACTCCAGCATGAAATTCGGCCTGTTTTTCATTGGCGAATATGTCGGCATCATTCTCATTTCGGCGATGATGGTGACATTGTTCTTCGGTGGATGGCAGGGACCGTTATTGCCGCCGCTGATATGGTTTCTTCTCAAGACCTCCATCATCATCAGTTGTTTCATCCTGCTGCGGGCGTCATTACCGCGGCCGCGCTACGACCAGCTGATGGCCTATGGCTGGAAAGTGATGCTGCCGCTGACGCTGGTCAATCTGCTGCTTACGGGAGCGATCGTGCTCGCATGGGAGTCATGATGACCTGCCGCTTGGGAGAGAAATGACATGTGGAATTCATTGAAGACGATGTGGATCATCTTTTTGCATATGTTCCGGCGCAGAGTGACGATCCAGTACCCGGACGAAAAGCCCGATATTCCGCCTCGCTGGCGTGGCCGCATCATCCTGAGCCGCGATCCGGACGGGGAGGAACGTTGCGTGGCGTGCTATCTCTGCGCGGCCGCCTGCCCGGTCGATTGCATTGCCCTGCAGGCCACGGAGGATGAGCATGGCCGGCGCTATCCGGAATTCTTTCGCATCAATTTTTCCCGCTGCATTTTTTGCGGCTACTGCGAGGAAGCGTGTCCCACCGATGCCATCCAGCTCACCCCGGATTTCGAAATAGGCGAATACGACCGGAAAAACCTGGTGTACGAAAAAGAGGATCTGCTGATCGATGGACCCGGCAAGTATCCAGACTATAACTTCTATCGGGTGGCGGGACTCGCCATAGGGAGCAAGAACAAGGGCGAAGCCGAGAACGAAAAGCCCCCGGTGGATCCGCACAGTCTGCTGCCCTGAATCCCGAAACCGTATCCGATGTAGAGGAGGCGTTCATGGAAATCACGTTCTACCTGTCAGCGGCGATTGCCATTGCCGCCACGCTGATGGTCATCACGGTTTCTAACGCGACGCATGCGTTGCTCTACCTGATCGTTTCGCTGCTTGCGGTGGCTATCGTATTTTTCGTGCTGGGCGCACCCTTTGCGGCAGCGCTGGAAATCATCATCTACGCCGGAGCGATCATGGTGCTGTTCGTGTTCGTGATGATGATGCTCAACCTGGGAAAGGCTGCCGCCGCGAGAGAGCAGGGCTGGCTGAATCCGGGCATCTGGACGGGTCCGGGCGTTCTGGCCGCCCTGCTGCTGGCCGAACTGGCGTATATTTTCGCGCAAGGCGGCGATACGCCCTGGGGCACGGCCGCGGTGACTGCGAAGGAGGTCGGCATCGCTCTCTTCGGACCCTATCTTCTCGGCGTCGAGCTGGCTTCGCTGCTGCTCCTGGCGGGTTTGGTGGGAGCATGCCACCTGGGCTGGAATCAGGCGGGCATCGAAACCGGGCACGAGGAAGAGCGTGGCCATGAGAACGGCTGAGGCCATTGCCGCGATCCCGATGCATCATGGGCTGGTGCTTGCAGCAATCCTGTTCGCGCTGGGAATGATCGGCATCCTGGCCCGGCGCAATCTCGTTTTCATCCTGATGTCGATCGAAATCATTTTTAATGCGGCCGGACTTGCCTTTGTGGTTGCCGGTGCACGCTGGGAGCAGGCCGATGGGCAGGTGATGCTCATCTTTATCCTTGCGGTGGCAGCGGCGGAAGTTTCGGTCGGCCTCGCATTGCTGCTGTTGCTCTATCGCCGCTTCCAGACCCTGGATGCCGACGCGGTGAGCAAGATGCAGGGATGATCCCAAACCCGGCGGTTGGACAGGGAGGGAGTATGTTTTTTGGGGTTGCAGGGCAAGGCGCAACGACGCGGGAATGGCTGTTCCATTCCAAGGAGTTGCAACGCAGTCAGGTACCTCAAAAAAGCATAATCTGCCCTGTAGCGAACTCACAAAAAGGTGAGGGTCAAGTGTCTTAAGAGCTTTGCAGATCAGGGTGGTAACTGAAAATGAGCGATCAACTGCCGGGTTTAAGATAATATGCTGTCCCTCCTCTGGCTCATTCCCACGCTGCCTCTGGCCGGTTTCCTGGTGCTGGCACTCGGAGAAAGATATCTGGGGCATCGCAGCATTGCGGTAATTGGGACGAGCTCGACGGCTCTCTCGGCACTCATTGCCATCCTGATCGGGATGGATTTCATCGCTGCGCCACCGCCGGGCTTTGTTTTCCGGCAGGAAGCATGGAGCTGGATCGCCGTGGCCGGTTTCTCGCCAGGGATCGGCTTTTATCTTGACGCATTATCACTGGTGATGGTCCTGGTGGTGACTCTCATCAGTTTTCTGATACACCTTTATTCCACGGAATTCATGAGCGGCGATGAGGACTATGCGCGCTTTTTCGCCTATATGAATCTCTTCGTCGGTTCGATGTGCATCTTGATACTTGCCGACAATCTCCTGTTTCTTTATCTGGGTTGGGAAGGGGTGGGGCTTTGCAGCTATCTGCTGATCGGATTCTGGTATCGGGATCCTGCCAACGGACGCGCCGCGCGCAAAGCGTTTATCGTAACCCGGATCGGCGATACCGCCATGGCGATCGGCCTTTTCTTGCTATTCACCCATCTGGGAACCCTCGATATCCAGCCGCTGATGCAGTCTGCCGGCCAGCAATGGCCGGAGGGGGAAGGACTCGCCATTCTTACCGCGGCACTTCTGCTTGCCGGTGCGGTGGGCAAATCCGCGCAGCTTCCATTACAGACCTGGCTGCCCGATGCAATGGCCGGGCCTACGCCGGTGAGCGCGCTGATGCATGCTGCAACCATGGTAACGGCAGGCGTTTATCTGATTGCCCGCACGCATGTGCTCTTTACGCTCGCGCCAGTGGCGCAGCATGCGGTAGCGGTGATCGGCGCCCTTACCCTGTTGCTGGCGGGATTCAGCGCGCTCGTTCAAACCGACATCAAGCGGGTGCTGGCCTATTCGACCATCAGCCAGATTGGTTATATGTTCCTGGCCCTTGGAGTAGGCGCATGGTCAGCGGCCATTTTTCACCTGATGACGCACGCTTTCTTCAAGGCCTTGCTGTTCCTGAGCGCGGGCGTGGTCATCATGAGCCTGCACGAGGAACACAATATCTTCCGGATGGGCGCACTGAGGAAAAAACTTCCCATCGCATTCTGGACTTTTCTGATTGGCAGCGCATCGCTCGCGGCGCTGCCACTTGTTACTGCAGGCTTCTACAGCAAGGACCTGATTCTCTGGCGGGCCTGGTCGTCAGCAGGAGGAAATCCATGGTTATGGGCCGCGGGGTGGGGGGGTGCAATATTGACTGGCCTTTATATCTTTCGCGTGGTGTTTCTCGTCTTTTTTGGCGAAGCGAGGACTGCTATGCCTCCCGGAACCGCACGGCCAGGGCTGCGCATAACTCTACCGCTTATAGTGCTTGCCGCATTCTCTCTGGTTGGCGGATTGATTGAAACTCCACCTTTTCTCGGCAATTTAACGCTGTTTTCCAGCTTTGTTCAGCATGCCTTGCCACCGGCTCAGGCCGTTCATGACGAAAAAAATGACGAAACCATACTGGAGCTGCTCGCAATTGCTGCCTCTCTTGGCGGCATCGCATTGGCGTACCTGTTGTTTTTGAGATATCCCGCCTTTCTCCAGGGAATGATGCTGATCCCGGCATTCGCAAGAATCCGGGAATTCTGGCAGTCTGGCTGGGGTTTCGACCGTTTCTATGAGTTCCTGTTCGTGCGGCCCTATCTCTGGCTTGCGCACGCGGATCGGCGTGACGTGATCGACAATATCTACAAGATGGCGCTTTCATGCATGCTCAGGTGGCTGCAGAAGGTCGATCCTCACGACGTGATCAACACTATCTACAATGGCCTGGCCGGGCTTTGTCTGTTTCTCCATCGCGCCTTGAGTGCAACGCAAAGCGGACAGGTGCGCCGCTACGCGGCGGCGATCGCCACCGGGTCGATCGGTATTCTATTCATCGGGATATTCGCATGATTCTCTCCGCCTTAATTTTCATCCTTGTAGCCGGCGGTGTGCTGGCATGGATGGCGAATCGGTGGTATCCGGGCTCTGCAAAGTGGGTCGCGCTGGCTACGGTGGGCATCGAACTGGTTTTGACGATATGGCTTTGGCTGCAGTCTGCCAGCGCCATGGCTCTTTCCGCTCACGGGGGATGGTTTGCCGAGATCAAGGCGGAGTGGATACCGCGTTTCGGAGTGAGCTTTCATCTGGCCATGGATGAAACAAGCCTCATCCTGGTCATGCTGACCGCTTTTCTGGGGATAGTCTCAGTGGCATGTTCCTGGACGGAAATCCAGGAGCGTGCCGGGTTCTTTTACTTCAACCTGCTATGGACTCTGGCAGGGGCAATCGGCGTATTCCTTGCGCTGGACCTGTTTCTGTTTTTCTTCTTCTGGGAGCTGATGCTGGTGCCGATGTATTTCCTGATTGCGATCTGGGGTCACGAGAATCGGCGGTATGCATCGATCAAGTTCTTCATTTTCGCCGAGGGGAGCGGCCTGTTCATGCTGGTGGCAATTCTTGCGCTGGTATTCGTCCATTACCGCGGTACTGGAGTCCTGACATTCGATTATTTCGAGCTATTGAATACGGCAATGGCTCCCTCCACCGGACTGTGGATCATGCTCGGCTTTTTCATTGCTTTTGCAGTCAAGACGCCCATCGTGCCATTTCATACCTGGCTGCCGGACGCACATACCGAGGCGCCGACAGCGGGAAGCGTAATTCTTGCAGGGGTATTGCTGAAAACCGGCGCGTACGGACTGCTGCGCTTCGTTGTCCCGCTATTCCCCGATGCCGCGCTGCAATTTGCGCCGGTGGCGATCACGTTGGGAGCAACCGGAGTTCTCTACGGCGCTTTCCTGGCGTTCGCCCAGACGGATTTGAAACGCCTGGTGGCCTACACCAGCGTGAGTCACCTGGGCTTTGTGGTGCTCGGGATATTCGCCTGGAATCCCTGGTCGCTTGGAGGAGCCGTGATGCAGATGATCGCGCACGGCATCAGCACGGGAGCGCTGTTTGTAATCGCAGGCATTTTGCAGGATCGGACCCACACACGCGACATGCGTCGCTTTGAAGGCCTGTGGAGCGTCATGCCGCGCCTGGCGGCAATGGGACTGTTTTTTGCCATTGCCACGCTTGGGCTGCCGGGAATGGGTAATTTCGTCGGGGAATTCCTGATATTGATGGGATTATACCGCGTCAACAGCGTACTGGCGTCCGTCGCGGCGGTGGCATTTGTCGCCAGTGTCGTGTATGCGCTTGCGCTGGTGCAGAAAACCTTTTATGGTGAGAATAAGCATGATTGGCAACTACCTGATCTGTCGGGCCGAGAAATGGCGACCTTGTATTCAATGGCGGCCATTACGCTATGGCTGGGGCTGTACCCTCAACCGGTACTCGATGCCGCGCCGGACATAGCAAGCCGTCCGCCTGCGATTGCTGTCGCTGATCGCGAGGGGAACGCGGAATGAACCCGCCACCCTCCGCGCTACACCCGGACTTCATGGCCCTATCCCCGCTCATCCTCCTTTCCGGGTCTGCGATAGTGGTGATGCTGGCCGCAGCCTTTTGCCGTCATCCCCGACCGGTCATGATGTTGACGCTCGCGGGGCTGGTTCTGTCATTTGCATCACTGTTTCTGCCCCAGGGCATCGGGTCACGCCAGATCACGGCTCTGCTGATCCTCGATACCTATGCGCTGTTTTTTATCGGGCTCATCTTTGCCGCAACCTTTGTCGTCGCAGTACTGTGCTATCGCTACTTCGGCGGCTCTGAAAGCCGCCATGAAGCGCTTTACATCCTGCTGCTGCTGGCTGCGCTCGGAGGCGGAATTCTGGTGGCGAGCAGCCATTTTACCTCGTTTCTGCTGGGTCTGGAATTGCTCAGCATTTCACTGTTTGCATTGATCGCCTATCCGCGCTTCACGGAGCGGCCTCTCGAAGCGGGAATCAAATACCTGATCCTCGCCGGGCTCTCATCCGGATTGCTTTTGTTTGGCATGGCGCTGGTCTACGCACAGCTCGGAACGATGCAGTTTGCGAAAATCGGAACAATGCTTGCTGCCCCGCATCAGGCGCTGGAGCTCTACGGACTGGCAGGGCTCGCGCTGATTGTCTCCGGTGTCGCATTCAAGCTGGCGCTGGTGCCCTTTCACATGTGGACCCCGGATGTATATGAGGGTGCGCCTGCGCCGATTACCGCATTTATCGCCACTGTTTCAAAGGGCGCCATGCTTGCCCTGCTGCTGCGCTATTTCCTCATGGCAGGCGCGCACCAGTTGCAGCCGATCACATTCGCACTGAGCCTGGTTGCCGTCACGACGATTCTGGTTGGCAACCTGCTCGCCCTGTTACAGGATAACATCAAGCGGCTTCTTGCCTATTCCTCAATTGCCCAGCTTGGCTATCTGCTGGTCGGCTTTCTGGCATTCGGCGCAATGGCGGCTGAGGCGGTGGCTTATTATCTCGCCGCTTATTTTGTAACCATGCTGGGCGCTTTTGGTGTGGTTACCGTATTGTCCCGAGGGGTTCCGGAACAGGACAGCGGTTCGCTCGCTGATTATGCCGGTCTGTTCTGGCACAGGCCATGGCTGGCCGGAGTATTCACTGCCATGCTGTTGTCGCTTGCGGGCATTCCGCTGACCATGGGTTTCATCGGCAAGTTTTACGTGCTGGCGGCCGCAATCAGCGCTTCATTATGGCTGCCGGTCATCGTCCTGGTGGTTGGCAGCGCGATCAGCCTGTATTATTACCTGCGGATCATTGCCGCGATGTTCTCGAGCGACTCGAACGCAGACCATGGCAAAGAAATATCACCTCCGGTGCCGGCTTCCCTGGCGGAAAGCATCACGCTGGCTGCACTGACAGGGTTGCTGATAGGATTGGGCATCTATCCCGCGCTCCTCGTTCCATCGCTTGAGACAATGGCCGTACAGGTGGCCGGGCTGGCGGAACATTCCACCCTGGCTTACGTTTCCTGGAACGGCAAGTGACAGCAAAAGCTGAAAAAAGAGGAGGTTTGGAATGCGTGAGCCGGAGCAGCCATCCGATCCCGAGATGATCCCCTGCATCGTGTGTTTCAAGGAAATTCCGGTATCAGAGGTGTTAAGCGAAGAAGCAGTCGATTATGTGCTGCATTTTTGTGGATTGGAGTGTTATGCGAAATGGAAGAGTCATGAGGACGCCGGATGAGTTTCGGGATCGAAGCCGGGTTGTGCCGGGCAAAAAGGGGAATGGAAATACATGTTCTGATCGAGTCAATCGCTCGTGGCGTCGCGGCACCTATGTTCTCCGACAAATTGCATTCATAGCCTTGTAATTCACGAGCCGATATTCATCCTTCATAGCTTGAGCGGCTTCACATAACCGGTCATTTCAAAATAGCCGCGTCCCGCAGGCGCCCCATCGCGGGTCACCGTTACCGCCCCCTCCCAGTAAACTGCGCCGACGGATTCGCGCGAATCGAGTTCCTGATCGTCCTGCAATGGGGTGAGCAGCCATTCTGTCGCGCCGGTTCTGATTCGCATCGCCACGGGATAGGTGGCGCCCGTTCGCGGTGAACGCCAGGTGCGCTGCGGTTCGAAGTTCACCTCCTGCGGCGTGAAAAGCGTCATTTTTCCGGATTGATCGCGTAGGCCGGCGTAAGCCCATATCTTGCAGCCGTCCTTGCCACGAATCTGAAAAGCCATCAGGGCCGATCCGTCATCGAGATTGACTCCAACCCAATCCCATCCGTCCGCATCCGGGTCGAGATAGGCGGTGGACCACTCGTGGTCGAGCCACGCACTGCCGTTGACGGCAATGGATTTGCCGTCGCGCACGATCGTCCCCGCCACCTCGAGGTGGGGTTCGCTATAGTAGTAGCTTGCCTGTTCCGGTTGTGGTCCTTTGCGGGAAAAACCGTTTTCTCCCTGCTTCATCGGTGGTTGCGTGGGCGTGAGCGAAAGGTGCAGCGAGAAGTCCCGGGAGCTTATGCTGGTCTGGTAGCGGCCGTTTTCTTCGCGCAGCATCGTCCAGTCGTCCAGCCTTACGTCCGTATTGCCGACCTTGGTATAAGCCAGGCCAAATCCGTCGCGGGCGCTTTTCTGGTCATGCTGGAGTTTCCCGACCGCGGGGTCGGATAGAGCCGCATGGGCAATGATGAGCTGATTCGGTGCAAAACGGCTGGGGTTGCTCGTGTCGAGGCCGGTGGCTGCGCGAAAAAACGTGACCTGGAATCCAAGCGGTTTTTTCTCCGGCGTTTCCAGCCACCCCGTCACGTACCACCATTCGGTTCGAAAGGTGGGGTGAGCGCCAAAATCGCGAGGAAATGACAGGGCGACCCCTGGCACGACGGCAGAAAACTTCGGCAGGACGCGAGATGGCTCATCCGGCGATGCGGCGCACGCAGCGGCAATGAAAGCCAGTGACAGAGACAGCGGCAGGAACACCTTTCTTCCAGCCGCATGTTTCCGGCCTGCGCGTCCAAGATGGCTATTGGAAATCAATGTACAATCTGGTGATGGCATTACCAATCCTCCCTTACTGCACGCACCGCCTTGCCGGAAACCGCATGCCGGCCGGACATCAAGGCCGTCAGCGACGCCAGGGCCAGCAATGTCAGGGCGACCGCCCCCAGCCCCTTCCACGGCAAGCTCATCTGCATCGTCCAGTGGAACGATTGCGGATTCACTATGAACACCAGGATCAGGCTGATGCACCAGCCGATCATCGATCCGAACATGATGCCGAGGGCGGTAAGGCAGGCGCCCTCCATACCCAGCATACCGAGAATTTGACCCCGCGTCATGCCTATATGGCGCAAGATGCCAAATTCCCTGGCCCGTGCCAGCGTTTGTGCGGAGAAGCTCGCGGCCACTCCCGACAGCCCGATGATGATCGCTACCCCTTCCAGGAGATAGGTCACGGCGAAGCTGCGGTCGAAAATATTCAGGCTCAACGCGCGTATTTCGCCAGGTGTGGAAAACTCCAGCGCTTCCCCGAAGGAAAGGCGTTTCAACCAGGTGATTACCTGCTCCGGCTTGACTCCGGATTCCAGCCACAGCGCGGCGTCGTTGACTTTCTGGTCTCCCGTCAGCGCGCGATAGTCCGAAAGCCGCATCTGTATGGCGCCGAACTGCCTCCCATAGTCGCGCCACACACCAGCAACGACAAAGGCGGGTGGGATGCGGCCCGATGATGGAGCTGGTCCCGGGGTCCCCAGGGGCAGATCTACCCGCGTTCCGGCCTTGAATCCATACAAGTCCACCATCGCTTCCGATACCCATATGGGAATCGCGTCCTCCGGGAGCAGGGAAGGCTCCATCACATCGGCAGTCAGCGGCAATATGCTCGCAGGGTCGGTTATGTCGATAGGGCGAGCCGTTAAGGCCACGGCGGGCCGCGCCGGGTCGAGCATGATCTGGGATGAACGAAAGAAATCGATGCGCGATACGCCGGGGGCGGCTGCGATCGACTTCATTTCTTCCGGGTAAAGGCCGCGCGCATCGCCTGCCGCCGCGGTTTGAACGTATAAATCCGCTGGGAGGATATGCCTTAGCCAATCGTCGACCGATACGCGAAAGCTGGCGACCATGATGGCCATGGCGACCACCAGGCTGAAGCTGGACACCACGCCTCCCAGGGCGATGGCGGCCTGGTTCGGCGCATTCGCCAGCCGTGCCAGGGCGAGCGCGGGTAGCGTCCCTGACATGTGGCGCATCATGGAAAGCAGCATGGAAAAAATCGATGCGGAAAGGCGCGGCATGAGCGCGATGCCGCCAATCAATAGCAGCGCTATGGTGAGATAACCGAACACCGGTAATTCAAAAACCGGCGGCATTCCTGCGAACAAGGCCCCTGATGCCAGGCAGAGGAGGGCTGGCCACGGATTGGCAAGCCGGGAGAGCGCCATATCCTCGCTGCCTGCCTTGAGCGCAAGAGCCGGCTTTGCCTTCGCCGCTTCCCTGGCGGGAGCGGCGCTTCCAAGCAAGGTGACGGTAAGTCCCAGCAGGAAAAAGATGGCGGCCGCAAGCGGATCAAAATGCAATCGGGGTTTTACGCCGGAGAAAAATCCGCTTCCCAGGTCGCCGCCGAAAAAATGGATCGATCCGGCGGCGGCCAGATAGCCCAGCCCGAGGCCGAGCAGGGATCCCAGGGATCCCAGGACGGCGCCTTCCAGCAGGATCTGCCCCAGTAGCTGCTGTTGCGTCCATCCGATCACCCGCAGCAGCGCAAACTGGCTTCGGCGCCGTACGATTGACAGCGCCTGCGTGGAAAAAACGAGGAATGCGCCGGTGAACAGCGCCACCAGAGCCAGCATGTTGAGGTTGACCCGGTAGGCGCGCGACATGTTTGCGACGCGCACTTCCTGGTCCGCGGTTTCGGTAACGAGGTATCGCGCGCCCAGGTCCCGCGCGAGCGCAGTCTTGAAACGGTCGTGGTCGATACCACGGACCAGTTTAAGTTCGATCCGCGATAACTGGCTCAGGCGCTGGAAGCGCCATTGCGTCGCGCCGATATCCATTACACCCAGTCTCTGTCCTGCCCGTGTCCGCACCAGGCCGCCGGCGACCCGAAGCCTGACGGCTTGCGTTCCCATGCGCAATTGCAGCCGATCCCCTCGCTTCACTTTCAGCCATTCCATTGCCGCCGGGGAAAGAAAAATGGCATCATCCTCCAGCATATCGAACAGCCTGTCTTCGTCTGGAATGCCAATCACATCGGGAGAGATGGCCGCAGCCCGAAAAATATCCAGTCCGAGTATCTTCAGCGTAGCATTTTTGCGCTCACCCGAATTGCCGGGGATGGCAACGTCGAGTTCCAATATCGGATTGGCGAGCTCGACCCCGGACCGTTGGGCCAGACGCGGATAGAGGGATTCGTCGAACGTGGGCTGGACTCCGCGCACTTGCAGGTCGGATTGGCCGGAAAGGCTGCGGGCAGCCGCGGAGAATTCGTTGAAAGCCGCCGTGTTGATCAGATGCACGGCAAACCCGAGTGCCACCCCGAGAGCGATCGCGCAGATGGTTACGGCTATTTGCAGCCGATGAGCCCGCCATTCGCCCGATAACAGCCAGAAACCCAGGACACTTCTGCGTGACGAGGCCGTCATCCTGTTTCGTGTGGTTGTCATTGCATCTGCCGTGCTGCGGGACTGAGTCCTTCTTTCGTCAGCAGCAGCGTCCGGTCGGCAGTGGCCGCCGCTGCGTGCGAATGCGTGACGAGGATGCCGGAGGCGCCATTTTCCCTGATTTCTTCCCGCATCAGCATAAGGATCTCATGCGCTGTGTCAGGGTCGAGATTGCCGGTCGGCTCGTCCGCCAGAATCAATGCGGGGCGATGCACCAGGGCGCGGGCGATGGCAACGCGCTGCAGTTCTCCACCGGACAACTGCCGGGGAAAATCATCGGCCCTGTCCGGCAATCCCACGGCGCCCAACATCTGTTCAGCGCGTTTTTCCGCGTGTTGCGTGGCGGCGTTGTTCAGCAGCAAGGGCAGGGCGACATTCTGGCGCAGCGTCAAATGCGGCAGGATGTGAAACGCCTGGAATACGAAACCAAATTCCTTGCGCCTGAGCCTGGTCGCGGCGTCGTCGCTCAACGAGGAAATAGCGGTGCCGTTAATCAGAATTTCACCGCGATCGGGTGAATCGAGGCCCGCAATCAGGTTCAGCAGTGTCGATTTGCCCACGCCGGATTCGCCCATTATCGCCACATATTCGCCCTGCCGAAGCAGGTAGGATAAGCCGGCCAGTACTTGCCGCCCGCCGGCGTAGGCTTTATCGATATTCCGCAGTTCCAGCATGACTGATGCGCGCTATACCGCGTGGGCGAGCAGGAGCAGGTTCCGGGTGGGTATTCCGGGTTTCTGGAGGCATCAACATTAAATCGTAAAAATAGTGAAATTTTTCATGGCGATAAGCTTTATCGGTTTTCCCGGATTTCTCCGGGTTTCTGAAGCCGAAAAGCCTATTGTACCGCTTTGCACCGTTTCGGACTGGGTTCGGACCGGGAGCACGAGAGTCGTTTGAATGAGTACAGCGGAAAAACCGCCGGGACGTAATCCTGTTAACGACAGATTTTCCCATTAGTAAAAAGTAAACCTAACCGGCTTGTGGTCGGGCGGAACCGGCAAGAATGGCGACAACTTCTTCATCGTCCACCTGGGGAAATTCCCCGTAAAATTGTCCTACCGCCTGGAAGTGGGCTGGAACCGAGAGACACACCACGCGGTCCGCATCAGCGCCGACTTTTTTCAGCGCGTCGGACGAGGCAACCGGTACGGCGCAGACCAGTTCCCCCGGATTTTTTGCTCTGATGGAATGCAGTGCCGAGATCATGGTTGAGCCGGTTGCGAGTCCGTCATCCACCACGATAACCACGCGGGAAGCCGGGTTGATCGGCGGCCGCACGGGTGTATACTGGGCGCGACGCTGACGCATCACGTCAAGCTGGGCGGAAACTTCGGCATCGATATATCGCTGGGTCGCGCCAACGCTGGAGGCGTAATCCGCGAGATAAATCCGGCCGCTTTCGTCCACGGAACCGATGGCGAACTCGGGGTGGTGGGGAGCGCGCAATTTATGCACGAGCACCACGTCCAGATCGCCGTCCAGCTCGTCGGCGATGACCTTGGCCATGGGTACCGCGCCCCTGGGAATCGCGAGAACCAGCGGCTGCCTGCCCCGGTATTCGGATAGCGCTGCGGCAAGCTGTCTGGCTGCCGCCATACGATCTTCAAAAAACATTCTGCCTCCAGCTGGGTCTTGTCGTTTATCGATCGGGCAAACGTAAAAAAGCGGATGTAAAAAAGTGGATGGGCCTCTTTTCTTCCAGCATCGCCTGAAGACGGTTTTTCAAGAATTTCCATAGGGTGTCCATAGGGTAGTATAGGCTTTATGGCGATTGTCGGCGCCAGGCGCATGTCAAGTACTACGGCGCCGGTCATGATTTCGGGGGATAGAAAAATCTTTTTTCTGATGCCAGAGATAGACGGATGGCTACGCCTATGATCGGCAACGTACAGACCCGGCACGAAAGCGCGTCTATTTTCGCGGTGCGCTTATAAAATCTGCGATTCGAGTCCATTTGTCCGCAGTATCGACAATGGGAAGCATTAGTATCCTGAACCGGAAATACGTCGAATAAATACCTGGATCATTTCCGCGAAGACCGCAATCCAGTAACCTGAAAAAGCGCTGGATTGCGGCGCCCGGAATGGCACGGGCTTTTTATGCAATGGATTTACGATTCACCACACTAGCGCTGTCATCTATAGCGGTGACAATGGCAGCGCGATAATCTGAAAGAACGCCAATGCCAGATCCTTCCAGCAGCGCATCCGAGATCATTCTGACTGTCAATACCGGCAGCTCATCCGTGCGCCTTGCGGCATTCGCGCGCGAGGATGATGTGGTTTCCATGCTGGCGAACGAGCGCTATGGGTTTGGCGCCCGTGCTTTGTCTGCGAAGGATGTGCTTGCCACGTTCATGCAGACTCATGGAATCGCGCATGTGGATGTTTCCGCGCACCGTGTGGTCCATGGCGGGGAAACACTCAATACCTCCCGCTTGCTCGACCGGAAAGTCGAAGCCGAAATTGACCGGCTGACCCATCTCGCACCCTTGCATAACCCCGTTTCACTGCAATGGATACGTGCGGTCCGTGAGATACTGGGTGGAGATATTCACCAGGTCGCCGTATTTGACACGGCCTTCTTCGCCAACCTGCCCCCGGTGGCGAAGATCTATCCCATTCCACATGTTTTGTCGCAAAAATATCGGGTGCGCCGCTATGGCTTCCACGGACTGGCGCACCAGGCCATGTGGCAGAAATGGCAGTTGCTACGGCCGGAGATAGGGGGCGGAGGGAGAGTTGTCTCCATGCAGCTTGGCTCCGGTTGTTCGATTGCCGCGATCGATAAAGGTCTGCCGCGCGATACGTCCATGGGGTTTTCGCCCCTGGAAGGATTGATGATGGCGACGCGTTCGGGAGATATCGACCCCGGACTCATCGCATTTCTCCAGCGGCAGGAAGGTCTTACGGTGGCGCAACTGGACCGGATGCTGAACGAGCAGTCCGGCCTGCTGGGCATTTCCGAAACGAGTGCCGATATGCGGGAACTGCTCGAGTCCCAGGATGAGCTTGCACGCCTGGCGGTGGAGATCTACTGCTATCGCGCGCGCAAATACCTTGGCGCATACCTTGCAGTATTAGGAGGCGCAAATGCGGTAATTTTTGGCGGCGGCGTGGGGGAGAACCTGCCTGCCATCCGCGAACGAATTCTCAGCGGCATGGAATGGTGCGGGATCGGGATCGACCATGAAAAAAACAGGTGCGTGCAAGGACCCTCGCGTGTCAGCACCGCTGCCGCCGGTATCGAAGTTTGGGTTATACCGGTTGATGAGGCCGAACTTCTGGCGCGCGAAGCGGTAGCCCTGATGCAAACACAAACAGTGGAGACCAGGATTTTTGGAGGATCGGATGAAGGATACCCCATTGCTGGCTGAAAACGAGCTGCCGCTTTCCCCGGATGAACTGAACCGGATTCAGCGTTATTGGCGGGCAGCGAATTATCTCTCCGTAGGCCAGATTTATTTGCTCGACAATCCGCTGCTCAGGAGGCCGCTCACGCTCGATGATGTCAAGCCTCGCCTGCTGGGGCATTGGGGAACGACCCCGGGACTCAACTTCATCTATGCTCATCTCAACCGGATCATCAAAAAAAATGCCCTGAGCATGATTTATATCGCCGGCCCCGGCCATGGCGGTCCGGCAATGGTTGCCAACACCTGGCTGGAGGGGACTTATAGCGAGTTCTATCCTTATGTTTCGCGGGATGCAATCGGGATGCAGCGGCTGTTCAAGCAGTTCTCGTTTCCCGGTGGAATACCCAGCCACGTGGCGCCGGAAACGCCGGGTTCGATTCATGAAGGCGGAGAGCTGGGTTATGCGCTATCACATGCTTTTGGCGCCGCTTTCGATAACCCTGATCTTATCGTCGCCTGCATAATTGGAGATGGAGAAGCGGAGACCGGGCCGCTTGCGGCCTCCTGGCATTCAAACAAGTTTCTCAATCCTGCCCAGGATGGGGCGGTGCTGCCAATCCTGCACCTGAACGGCTACAAGATCGCGGGTCCGACGGTGCTTGCCCGCATCAGCCATGAAGAGCTGGAAGACCTGCTCAGGGGATATGGCTATGAGCCCTATTTTGTCGAAGGCGCCGATCCCGGATTCATGCACCAGAAAATGGCCGCCACGCTGGATAGCGTGATTGGCAGGATCCAGGCGATCCAGAGGGCAGCCCGGGCTGTGGCGCCGGATGCGAGCGCAACCGGCAGCGCCGGGACCTACCCGCGATGGCCCGTGGTCGTGCTGCGCAGCCCCAAGGGCTGGACCGGGCCCGAGGAAGTGGATGGAAAGAAAATCGAGGATTACTGGCGCTCTCACCAGGTACCGCTTGCCGGGATCGGTTCAAAACCGGAGCACCTGAGGCTGCTGGAAAACTGGATGAGAAGTTACAAACCGGAAGAGCTGTTCGATGCGGAAGGGGGGCTGTTGCCGGAACTGGCGAACCTTGCGCCTGAAGGGGATCGCCGCATGGGAGCCAACCCCCATGCCAATGGCGGGCGGCTGCTCAAGGATCTGGAGATGCCGGATTTCAGGGACTACGCGGTTGCTGTGCCCGAACCGGGGGTTACGCTGGGGGAAGCCACAAGGGAAATGGGAAAACTGCTGCGGGACGTCATGAAGCTCAATCATGACAGCAGGAATTTCCGCGTAATGGGGCCGGATGAAACCAGCTCCAACCGGCTCGATGCCTTGTTCGAAGTAACGGGCCGAACCTGGCTGGCGCCGATATTGCCCGAGGATGAGCACCTGGCTGCGGACGGAAGGGTGATGGAAATACTTTCCGAGCACACATGCCAGGGCTGGCTGGAAGGATATCTGCTTACGGGGCGCCATGGGCTCTTTTCATGCTACGAAGCATTTATCCATATCGTCGATTCGATGCTGAACCAGCATGCCAAGTGGCTCAAGGTCACCACAAGGGAGATCCCGTGGCGCAGTCCGATCGCATCGCTGAATTACCTGCTGACATCGCATGTATGGCGCCAGGACCACAACGGTTTTTCGCACCAGGATCCCGGTTTTATCGATCTGGTGGTAAACAAGAAAGCCGACATCATTCGGGTTTATCTGCCGCCCGACGCCAACACATTGCTCTTTATCACCGACAAATGCCTGCGTTCCCGAAATTTCATCAATGTCATCGTGGCGGGGAAGCAACCGGCCCTGCAGTGGCTCGACATGGACGCGGCAATCAAGCACAGCACTGCCGGCATTGGCATCTGGGACTGGGCGAGCAACGATCAGGATGGCGATACCGACGTAGTGCTCGCGTGCGCGGGTGACGTGCCGACGCTCGAAATGCTGGCTGCCGTGGACATATTGCGGCGTCATGCGCCCGAGATCAAAATGCGCGTGATCAACGTCGTCGATCTGATGACATTGCAGCCCAGGGAGGAGCATCCCCACGGGTTATCCGATCGCGACTTCGATACGCTTTTTACTCCAAGCAAGCCCATCATCTTCGCTTACCACGGGTATCCCTGGCTTATCCATCGCCTGACATACCGGCGCACCAACCATGAGAATCTCCACGTGCGCGGCTACAAGGAAGAGGGCACCACGACCACGCCGTTCGACATGACCGTGCTCAATGACCTCGATCGCTTCCATCTGGTAATGGATGTGGTTGATCGCGTGCCGAAGCTCGGCTACAGGGCGGCCGGCCTCAAGCAGAAAATGCGCGACAAGCTGACGGAGCACAAGCAGTATATCGTGCACCATGGGGAGGATATGCCGGAAATACGCCATTGGCGCTGGTCTTCCCCGGCTTCATGAATAGCGCCCATGCTGCTCATCATCAATGCCCTTGCCATTTATGCTTCATTCTCGCTGAACCAGACGCTCGCGATATATTGGGGAGCAGTTTTGCCGGCGTTGTATGCCCTTGTGGTTGCGCCGCAGGCGCTGATCGAGCGCTCGGGCATTCCGCCCGCGACGATAACGAGAATCCTGGTTCCCAAATGGAATAACGCCGAGGATCTGACAGCGTATATCGTGAAATACTGGATGGCCCTGGCGACCTCCACCACTTCCTGGAAAAAGCGGCGCGACAGCGTGATCCTCTACCTGACGGCTTTTTTCTTCAGCGCCGTCTATATCTTCAAGGAACTTTTTGCGGCAGGGGGGGCTGATGCTCGCGGTAGGCTATGTGCTGTACCGGATGAGCATAAAAGTGGATCGTCCCCGATCGATCTATGCCAGCTCCGAATTCAAGGATGGAAGTTACGGCGATTCCGGGAGAAAGGAATGGGAACTGGCAGCCATGGCCATCATCGCATTTTCCGACCTGTATCCGGATGATGAGCCCCTGCAGGAATCCGCCAGCGAGGTTCTGGAAGACGGCGATGTCAAGCTGCTGCTGGCCAAATACCGCTACGAGGATGGCGCAAGCTGGGCGGCGGCGAGTTGAGGGGCGCCGAGGTGCATTGAAGTCTTTTGTCCGTGGCGCCTGGCACGGCGCCCGGGTTATGTCTGCGCTAATAGATCTTTCGCTGCAGCTTCGCGTGATGCAATACCGCTATGGCCATTTCCTCGATGGATTTATTGGTTGCATCCAGATAGGGTATTCCTTCCCGCTTCATCAGCGCTTCAGCTTCGCGCACTTCCTGCTGGCAATTGTCGAGCGACGCGTATCGGCTGCCCGGCCTGCGCTCGCTGCGTATCTGATGCAGGCGCTCGGGATGGATGTTGAATCCGAACAGCTTCCCCTCCAGGTTCTCGAGCTGTTCGGGCAATCCCGCCCTGGCGAAATCTTCCGGGACCAGTGGATAGTTTCCGGCGCAGACGCCATACTGAAGAGCAAGGTAAAGGCAAGTAGGAGTCTTGCCGCTACGCGATACGCCGACGAGAATGATGTCGGCCTGTGCCCAGTTTTTCCTGGAAATCCCGTCGTCATGATCCAGGGTGAATCTTATCGCATCGATGCGCCGCCGGTGGTCGGCCGTGTCGCCGATCCGGTGAGAGTGTCCCATGGCAGGCGAAGAGGTCACGCCAAGCTCGGCTTCGAGCGGCGCAATGAGGGAACCGAAGCAGTCCAGGTGAAATGCATTGGCGGAGTTGAGCGCTGCGCGGATCGAGGGATTTGCAAAGGTGCTCAACAGCAGTGGGCGGACGCCATCCGCGGCAGCGCGCTCGTTGATCTCGCTCACGGCAGCCGCGGCCTTATCCGGAGTATCGATATAGGGGATGGTGATTTCGTTGAACTGCAGGTTATCAAACTGCCTCAGGAGGCTGCGTCCCAGCATTTCCATGGTGATGCCCGTGCGATCGGAAACAAAAAAGGCAGTGCGGTGCGGTGGGTTTGCTGTGGTTGACATTTGCTTCAACTTGCCAATAATGAATAATGGCTTCGTTGTAGCACATGGGGAAGAGGTGAGCAAATCCTCGTTGGCGCGGCGGCGGTCTCATAGGATAGGATGGGGTGCGCGAAAGGCGGGCACGAATGGCTGGTCCCCGGATGGAGTCCCGGCGGGCTTGCCATGGCCGGAATGGACCGCGTGAAATAGAAGCAGGGAGCGACTTGGGCGCAACGGAGCAGAAATGGGTGATACGCAATACGTCATGAACTTCCGGGAGCTGCGCATCGCCGATGTGGGAATCGTTGGCGGCAAGAACGCATCGCTGGGAGAAATGATCAGCCAGTTGACTCAGGCAGGGGTTCGTGTCCCTGACGGATTTGCCACCACGGCCGATGCCTATCGCGATTTCCTGGGCCATGCCGGGCTAGGGCAGCGGATCGAAACGCTGCTGCACGGCCTGGATACGGAAGATATCGAGGCGCTGGCGGCAACCGGGTCGCAAATTCGCGGCTGGATCGTGGAAACTCCCTTGCCGCCCCGGCTGGAACGGGAATTATCCGCCGCTTACGGCAAGATGGTCAAAGAAGCTGGAGATCCGGAGCTTTCCCTGGCGGTACGGTCTTCCGCCACGGCGGAAGACCTGGCAAACGCATCATTTGCGGGGCAGCAGGAAACCTTCCTCAATGTCCGGGGGTTGGAAGATTTGCTGAAAGCGGTCAGGAAGGTTTTTGCTTCCCTCTACAACGACCGCGCCATATCCTATCGCGTCCATCAGGGTTTCACGCATTCCGAGGTGGCGCTTTCCGCGGGAATCCAGCGCATGGTGCGAAGCGACGTGGGCGCTTCCGGGGTGATGTTTACCCTGGATACGGAGTCGGGCTTCGACCAGGTGGTGTTGATTACGTCTTCCTACGGCCTTGGCGAAACAGTCGTGCAGGGAGCGGTGAACCCGGATGAATTCTACGTCTACAAGCCGGCGCTAAGGCAGGGAAAGCCCGCAATCCTGCGGCGCAGCCTTGGCTCCAAACTCATCAAGATGCAATTTGCCGCCCGCTACGAGGGTGGCCGGCCGGTGGAAACGGTGGAAGTAGGGGAAGCCGAGCGGTTACGGTTTTCCATCACGGATGACGACGTGGAGGAACTGGCCCGGCAGGCCCTTGCCATAGAGCGGCATTATGCGCGGCCGATGGATATAGAGTGGGGCAAGGATGGGGTGGATGGCGAGATATATATCTTGCAGGCGCGGCCCGAAACGGTCCAGGCGCTGGCCGCGGTGGAAACCTTGCGGCGCTATCGGCTGAAGACGAAATCCAGGGTAATCGTTTCCGGCCGGGCCATCGGCCAGAAGATCGGCGCAGGCCCGGTGCGCCTGATCCTCGATGCAAATGAAATGTCCCGCGTGCGGGAGGGGGATGTGCTGGTGACCGACATGACCGATCCCGATTGGGAGCCGGTAATGAAACGGGCCTCTGCTATCGTTACCAACCGCGGGGGGCGGACCTGCCATGCTGCCATCATTGCCCGTGAACTGGGCATTCCGGCGGTGGTGGGCTGCGGCAACGCCACAACCTTGCTTTCCGAAAGCCAGGGTGTCACCGTTTCCTGCGTGGACGGGGATACCGGGAAGGTTCACGAAGGAATCCAGGAATTCGAGGTGATCGACCTCGAGCTGGGGAGCATGCCGAAGCCGCCGGTACAGATCTCGATGAACGTGGGAAATCCCGAGCTGGCATTCAGCTTTCAGCGCATACCCAATCACGGGATAGGCCTTGCCCGGCTGGAATTCATCATCGCGCGCGCCATCGGGTTGCACCCCAAGGCCGCACTGGACTATCCCAATCTCGCATCGCCGCTCAAGCAGCAGGTGGAACGGCAAATGGCGGGTTATGGCGATCCCGTGAACTTTTACGTGGAGAAATTGACCGAGGGGATCGCAACCCTCGGAGCAGCTTTTTTTCCCAAACCTGTCATCGTCCGCATGTCGGATTTCAAGTCCAACGAGTATTCCAGTCTCATAGGGGGGCAACAGTACGAACCCAGGGAAGAAAACCCCATGCTGGGTTTCCGCGGCGCTTCCCGCTACGTGGCTGACAGCTTCAGGGAGTGTTTCGGACTGGAATGCCGCGCCTTCAAGCATGCTCGGGACGAAATAGGGTTGACCAATCTCGAGGTCATGATCCCCTTTGTGAGAACCCTTGAAGAGGCAAAGCAGGTGGTGGAGCTGCTCGAAGTCCATGGCCTCAAGCGTGGTGAGAATGGCTTGAGGCTGATCATGATGTGCGAAATTCCTTCGAATGCCCTGCTGGCGGATCGGTTCCTGGAATATTTCGACGGCTTTTCCATCGGCTCCAACGATCTTACCCAGCTCACCCTCGGGCTGGATCGTGATTCCAGCCTGGTAGCGGAATCATTCGATGAACGCGATCCCGCGGTAAGGGCCTTGCTGCAGATGGCAATCCAGGCATGCCGCAAGGCAAAAAAGTACATCGGAATCTGCGGCCAGGGTCCGTCGGATCACCCTGATCTGGCAGCGTGGCTCGTCAAGGAAGGCATCGAAACCCTGTCGCTCAACCCCGACGCAGTGGTGGAAACCTGGCTCCAGCTCGCAGGGGAGGACACGGTACCGGAAGACGCCAGGCCGCTATAGCTTCCGGATTTTTCATGCTGTCAGGCATTGCGGGCGGCGCTTGGACAAGGATCGGCAATGGCGAAAAATACTGTTCCGCGTCACATTGGCTTCATCCCCGATGGTAATCGCCGCTGGGCCCAGGCTCGGGGCCTTCCAAAGCAGGCCGGGTATGCGGAAGGTATCGAGCCCGGCCTGTCCCTGTATGAGATATGCAAGGAACGAGGTATCGTGGAGACTTCCATTTACTGCTTCACTCAGGACAACACCAAGCGTCCCACTACCCAGAAAATCGCCTTTACCGCTGCTTCCATCGAATTCGCTTTCGAGATTGCCCGCCGCGGCGCCGCCCTGCTCGTTGTCGGAGATGAAACTTCCGCACAGTTTCCCAAGGGGCTGAAGGTATTTCGCGAACGCCAGGGTACGGGCATGAAGGTGAATCTGCTCATAAACTATGGCTGGGAATGGGATCTCGGAGGTCTCGGGAACGGTGGCTTGCGATCCCGGGAAATCTCCCGGCTGGATATGATCGTGAGATGGGGCGGAGGACGCCGCCTGAGTGGTTTTCTGCCGGTGCAATCGGTATACGCGGATTTTTATGTCCGGGATGAGTATTGGCCGGATTTCGAACCGCAGCATTTTGACAGCGCTCTGTCCTGGTTCAGAAGGCAGGACCGGACATTTGGCGGCTGAGGAATCCCTGAGCAAGTCCTCGCTGAGCGCGTTGCCGATATTGTGTGATGTCGTACAGTAAAGCCAGCCGGCGAAGCGTAATCTTTTATCACAGCAATATTGCTGAGCAGATAAAAGGAGATGTCATGAGATACGAATCCATATTGAACAGCAAAGCGGCGAGATCCTTTCTCGGCGCCGTCTTTCTAGGCCTGGGTATTGCCGGCGCGGTTCATGCGCAGATCAACACGCCCGGGCAGGGCGATTCGATGCAAAGGCCGATGGATTCCATGCAACCCCCCGTCACTCCGGGCAGGCCTTTCGCTAAAGGCACCACTCGCGGGGAAGAAGCGGAAAGAAAAAATCGTTTTGATAGAAACCAGGAAGAAGCCAACAGAGGGCACAAGCTGGACAGCGGTTCCGGCTATGGCAGCGGGCAGGGTGGCGAATCCAGCTCGGGCAGTTCCGGTGGCGGATATTGAGGCCAGTTTCTTTCCGTAGCCGTTCGACGCTTTCAATCTCTGTGGGTTTGATTTTCCGCCCATCGGGGTAAAGGCTGGCTGAGGGTGGCGGATTATAAGAGCGCGGTCAATACCCCGTTGCTTGCGGCGGGGTGCTTGATTGCATACATCTGAAAGGTAAGGCTCAGCCCCGGCGAACTGCCATTCCCGGCAACTCCTGATAGATCGTGGTGAATTTTGATACCACGGTTTTCCTGCTTTCTGCAAAATCTGGTCCTGTTGCTGCCCAAATGATTTATTCCGGCAGATTGCAGGTTTATTATTAGAAACCTGCTTAACCTCATGCCCATCGTCCAAAACAAGGGTGATTTCCCCGGCAAGTAGTCGCTCTTTTATTTATTCTGCCACTTTTTTTCATTCCTTTTATTTCACAAATTAATCACATCTATGTGACATCTTCTTCACAGGCAATATGGCAGTCTTCACATCGTGGGTATCAGATTGTACAAAAACCATTCGACCCATTTAGCAGGCGAAAATGTATGGGGAAATCCTGCCGAATCACGCGTTGAGCCGGTTTTATAAGGTCTTTTCTGGGTGCCCGGATTAAAAGGAGGAACGCTGTGAGACAATCGCTTTTTCACGTTTTGATGGTTTGCCTGTTTCTCCCTCTGCTTTGGATAATCGCAATTTCGTTGAACAAGTTCGGCTTCCCCTTGATGGAGCAATTCGAGGATAGGTCAGCAAAATTCTTCATCATATTTCCCTATATTCTTCTTACCATGGTGGCGTTGTACGGTGCCGGGAAGGCAGCGGCGCGCTTGTCCGGAATCCTGTCGCGCAAGTATGGGAAGCCCGAGGAAAACACCGTTGCAGCGGATACGCAGTGGGACGAACTGCTTGACCCGCAGGCCATTGAGCGGAACCGTTCCATTTTCATGAAGAATGTCGATAACTGGCTGAGGAACAGCATGCTCGCGAGAGTTATTTTTGGCCTTGTGATAGGCGCAGTCCTGGTCATGTAAAAGCAACTGCGCATAGCTCTTTGTCCACCGGGCGATTCCAGCCCGGTGACTGATCCGGATGCGGTGTGGGGGCGCAAAAAACGCGGGTTCGTTTTCTCCGCTGTTATTCTCTCATCATAAACCAGAGATCAGATACGCTTTATTTTCCGCAATTGCTTGCATCTCCTTGGTATCCGTTTCTTCCCTCGCTGATTTTCTTTCTCCCGGTAACTGAAGGCGAGTGGCCGCTGAGCCCGCGCCATATAGGGGATAGGGTTGCTTGGATTGATAGTCCGTCCATTGATTCTGTCTTCTCGCCGATGCGATTCTGACTCAGTCCTGTAAAATGGACTGTTGATCAATGAGCTATCGATATTCCCGCAAAGCTGGATAAAAGCGAATTTATGCCCGGGGAAGGGCGAGCCGGCTGACAGGCGTCCTGCTTGCTGTCACCTTTATCAAAGGTCTGGAGGAATCATGGTTGAAGAGAAAAATCCTTCCCGTATTCTGGAGATGGGCTTTGGTTTCTGGCCATCCAAGGTGCTGCTTACAGCCGTGAAAATAGCGCTTTTTACCAGGCTTGGAGATCGATCGATGACAGGTGATGTGCTCGGCAGGGAGCTTGATCTTCATCCACGGGGGATTTGGGATTTTCTGGATACCCTGGTGGCGCTCGGCTTCCTGGAACGGAGTGGAGTGGGTCAGGATGCGCTTTATTCAAACACCGCCGAAACAGGTTCGTTTCTCGACAAGAATAAACCGGGTTACATCGGTGGCATTCTGGAGATGGCCAATGACCGCCTGTACCGGTTCTGGAATGACCTCGAAATGGCGCTCAAAACTGGCCAGCCGCAGAATGAAATCAAGCACAGTCAGAAATCCATGTTCGAGACGCTTTATGAAGACCTGCCCCGGCTTGAGCAATTCATGGGAGCAATGAGGGGAATATCGCTTGGCAACTTCCAGATTTTTGCGCAAAAGTTCGAATTTTCGCGCTATCAGTCGCTTTGCGACGTGGGAGGGGCAACAGGATTGCTGTCAACCCTGGTGACAAAACAACATCCTCACATGCGCTGCACGAGCTTCGATTTGCCCGTGGTGGAGCCGATCGCGCGAAAATATATTGCAGAAGCGGGATTAGCGGATCAAATCAACGTGGTATCCGGCGATTTCCTGAAAGATCCCCTGCCAAAGGCCGACATGATTACCATGGGGATGATCCTGCATGACTGGAACCTGGAAAAGAAGAAACACCTTATTCGCCTCGCCTATGAAGCGCTGCCGGAAAATGGCGTTTTCGTGGCAATAGAAAATATCATCGATGACGACCGGCGCACCAACGCCTTTGGCTTGATGATGTCCCTGAACATGCTGGTGGAATTCGGAGATGCATTTGATTTTACCGGGGCGGATTTCTGGGAATGGTGCAGGGAAGCCGGGTTCAAACGATACGAAATCATGCATCTGGCCGGGCCTTGCAGCGCGGCAATCGCGTACAAGAGTTAGCTCAGATTAATCTCCGGCGGCTTATTTCTGCCGCCTGTCACCCTGGCGACGTTCCGTATTTCCTTTTCCGGATTCCTGGTTTGCATCTTCTTGTGAACCGGTCGGCTTGCAAATATTGGAGACGATTTGCAACGCCTTTTGGTGAACGGAATCGAGCGATTTACTGGAGGTGTCGCCTGCGGCAAGCGTTTGCAGGAGGCTGGCAAGTTCTTTCCGCGTATGAGGGGGCAGTGCTGCGACCAGCGCCTCAAGAAGCTGGTGAGATTGCTGCAACTGTTCCAGGGGAGGTTCCAGAATTTTGCCTGCTTCTGAAATTGCCCTGTCCTCGTTCGGCTTCATAGATGTTGTTTTCCTGCGGAAGTAGGAAGTAGCTTGGGATATCGGAGAAAGGCGCGCCTTCCAGCCGATATAATGCATCAATGCCCAGGGAATATACAACAGGAAGATGCTTCAGAAGTGCCCGGCGGATGAACGGGCAGGTTGCACAGAGAGGGACAACTGGCAATTGATCCGGCAATAGTTATTGCTATGCTGGCTCAAGTTCACCGCATCTCGTCGGAGCATATGCACTTTACGTCGCAGCGTCAAATCCTTCTTCAAGGCCTCAACGCAATCCGAGAAAACTCAATACCGCAAGAAGGATAACGATAAAGCCAACCCACCAGATAATGCTGTTCATATCAAACTCCTCCGGTTAAGTGAACCACAACCCTATTGTTCCCTTTAACGCTTCCGGGCTCTGTACGGAAAAGCACATAAAGCATGGCAGGAAGCGGATGAAGTGCGCTGTTGTCAGCCATCCGGTTCCCGCATTTCGCTAGTCGTCTTTCTTGATCTTTATATGATTCTTGACCGACCTTACTCCTTCGGTTGCATGCGCAATCGAATGCGCTTTTTCCGCTTCCTCTTTCGTCCGGGCGGTGCCGCTTAGGTACACGATTCCGTTCGCGTCAGTGTCGACGTGTATATGCGCAAGGCTGGCAAGTTTTTCATCCGCGAGTTTGGCTTTTATCTTGGCGGTTATGACAGAGTCCTTGACGAAGATCTTCGGGTGCGAGCGGTCGGCGTCGGAATCCTCCGTATGGCCGAGAATCGGCGTCATTAAAAGGCTCGCCGCCAGACACGCTGTTGCCACTTTGATTTTCATGATCTATGCTCCATTTATAAGGTGAACCCAGATATTCTCATTTTTCACTCAAGCACGTCTGTACGCCAGCATACAAACACGTCGGAGGGCCATCATGAGAATGAGATTGGTGATGCCAGGTTGGAAGCTTCCGGGGAAGAGGGAAGCCACGTAGCGGAAGAGACAAGCGCACATGATCGATATCGATGCTGTGGCAATGGAGGCACAGCTACGGGATTTACGCGGGAACAGCGCCCGGCCGGTTGACGTTACAGTAGATATCGATGACTCGCAACGGCGTTTTTCACTGCTGCTGAAAAAGGGGTCGGGTCCCGAGTCAAGCCTTCATATCGACCTTGATGAAGTCGGGGTGCGCAGCCTTCTCGATAGCCGCCATGGACTTGCTGATTTCGCCACCTATGTCGTGGCTGGCGCTCGCAGGTACGCTGTTGTGCTGGAGGAGCGCCCGAACCATCGCAGTGTCTTACTCATGTCACTGCGCAGGAACTCGATGCCGGGCTCGCGGAGCAGGATGTCACTTTACTGCGCTTGCGCAGTTATATTGAAGATGGGCAGCGGCTATTGCCGCCGTCGCGGAAAAATCCAGTGTCGGCAAGGTGGTGGTATGCCGACATCGACGCTGACACGGTAGCCAGGCAACTGGATCGCCACAATGCCTATCCTATCGATCTCGATGCCACCTGCGGCGAGCAGGGGATCCGCTTTATGATGGTAATGTATCGCGACAAGCTTTGATCCTGCGGGTGGCTTCAGACCGTTATCAATCATCATACAGGGAGCTGAATGGACATCTGGCCGAAGAATTACGACACATTGAAGGTCCTGCATATGGATGATGAAATCAGCACCGAAGAAACCGTGCGAATCACCATAGAACTGTTGAATCCCAGTAGCTCAGAGACGGTTGAAATCGATAGGGAAGAGGGTGAAAAGATTATTGAGCACTTGAAACGGGTTTTTTCCATTGAGTGACCCGCATCCGACAGTTGCAGCGGCCGTACGTTTATCGATGGCCGATCTTTTTCTCTGGTGCGTTTGGCGTTGTGATGTGCCGCGATAAGTCTTGCCCTGTTCCAGGGTGGTGAATCATAAATTCATGGCAAAAAAACCCATCATTCCGGACAACGCGCCGCGGGGAGCCGGAATCCAGAACTTTTTCAAGCTATAGGATTTCCGCCTTCGCCTTCGCGGGAAGGCCCCAGATATTTATTCGACGTGTTTCCAGCTCAGAATGCCAGGAGTTTCCAGTAGAAACCTTCATCTCGGAAGTCCTACAGTTTAATCTGCAGTCCTCGTTGGCGGGGCACCGGTTATTTTTCGCCTGACTCTATAGTATCGACTATGGAGGCGTCCGGTGCATTTTTCTTGACCGATTCTATTCCACCATCCCGAGCTTTTTCGGTCTCATAGGATTCACTGGTACCGATTACCTGGTTGTTGCCCGATTTAAGATTGAATCTGTATTTGCCGCTCTCGGTGGTTTTGCGCTCATAGCGCGCATCGTCCGGGGCGTTCTTTTTTACAGATTCCACTCCGTTCATGCACCCGGATTTCGCTTTGTACCCTTCGCCTGCGAGAATGGTCTGGCCGTTACCTGCCTTGAGCCTGAACCGGAATTCCCCAGCCTTATCTTTATAGATCTCGAATTTCCCAGTCATTTTGAAATCCCCTCAATTCGTTATTCGTTTTGTCATGAGATCAGGAAAAGCGCTACCAAGTCCTACTCCGCCCAAGCATCAGATTGGGAAGGAATTGGAGCAGACTTCTTTTCCCCCGGGCTTGACAGGATCGTGCTGGTTTTGCATAACCTGGGTTATGAACGCGGCAGAAACGATTGTCTGGGAAGCCTTCATGGGTTTTTCTTCTGTTTTAATGGGACGGGTATAGTGAAAAAGGGGCTGACCCCATTGTTTCTGGTACTCCATGCGAGCCCGAAACGCCTTCGATACCCTCCAACTTGCCAAACGTCGCGCCATTTTTCCAGGGCTTCAACCGAAGCATCATAGTTGTGAATTCGGCAAATTATCTATGTATGGATAAGATCTTAATCCACTAATGGAATAGCGGAAGCGAGTTCGAAGCGAGTGATAGCCCGTATCTTACTCTCGATTTGCAAGTAACGTGCAACTTTCGCTCCCGGCAGGATTTTGCTGAGCTTGGGCACATACGACTGTTTCAGCTTAACTTCCGCCATTTCGACGCCGATTGCTTTTTCAATCAGTTTCTTTGCCGTTGAGTCGGGCACTGGGCCCTTGTTATAAGCTACAGAATACTCGTCAATTACCTTCGCCAAACGCTTGTCGATCGCACGCATATCCTGCTGATAAGCTTCGTAGACGGGCCAAAACGCCTTCGCTTCTGACTCGGTCAGATTCATGTTATTGGCAACAACAAATTTCTTATCCGCGGTAACTTTTTCCCGCAAGATACCCATGTTGTTTGCCGGTTCACCATCAACCTCAGCGAGTACAGGCAATGGCAGAGACACGGCGAGGATCAATAAAGTAGAGCGCAGCATGCTCGTTATATTATTCTTCATTATTTATCACTCCCATAGAAAATTGAGATGGTTGGTTAAGTTTCGTATGAAAAGATGAGAATACTTTCAAATTTTTCTTCAGCCAATAAATATGTCTAATGATACTAGTATTGAAACATGTTAATTAAGAAACATAATGCCGCGCCATTTTCCTGTCCGCATCCTGCCGGGTAAACGACCATTCGATGCAACGGTGTTCGGCATTGCGACGCCGCTGCCAGGCATCGACTTCGGTGGCGAGCGTGGTTCGATCCGGCAGACGCCGATTCAGACACTGGCGATCCAGGATGCCGATTTCGATTTCAGCCATGTTGAGCCAACTGGCATGTTTCGGCGTGTAGTGGAATACGGCTCGACGCAGCAGCGCGCGGGCTTCCTTGACACCGAGCACCTCCTCGAAGCCCTTGCGGAAATGGGTATTAAGGTTGTCCAGCACCAAATGGACGCGCTGCGCCTTGGCATAGGCCTGCTGGAGCAAGTACTGGACGAAGGTCACGAAGTCGGCTTTGGTGCGGTGGCCGGTGACTTTGACGGTTCGCTGACCACCCTTGGGTTCCACGGCCACGAACAGGTTGCACGTACCGGCACGCACGTATTCATAATCCAGCCGCACGGGTGTTCCGGGGCGCATCGGCAAAGGCGCACGAGAATCCTGGAGCAACTGTTTGCTCTTCTCGTCCACACAGACGACAGGTTCGTCCGGCCGCAACGGGTGAGCATAGAGGTCGAGCAGATCGTACATGCGTTGCCGATACTCCTGCGTCAGTGTGCCGACACACCACATCAGCTTGCGCCACGGCTTGATGCAGTTTTTTTTAGCAACCGGCGGACGGTCTCGCGGCTGATGGGGCCAATCCCCGCCTGCGCTTGCGCGGCCTGCTCCAGCAATTCAAGCGTCCAGCGCTTGGCGCCGGCCGGCGGTTGCGAGCAGGCCAGGGCGGAAATCCTGGCTTCGATGTCCGTATCGTACCGTCGAGGTTTGCCGGGGCGCGGGAGGTCATGCAACGCATGCGCCGCGCCGCCTTCCAGATATGCCGCCCGTGTTCTCCAGATGGCGGTACGACCGATGCCGAGAACCGCCATGATCTGGACTTCCGGTATGCCCTTGTCCAGAGCGAACAAGACGTGTGCCCGATTGACTTCCCGGGCGTGGTGCAAACCGATCGCGCGGTACGACTCAATCAATTCGCGATCCTCGTCGGTAAGATGCAATTCAGTCTGTCGCATGGCCAACTCCTCGTCACAGGATAAGTATGCGACAGCATAGCAAATGTTTCGTTAGTTATGTGTTTAAATACTAGATAGTGTAGTCACGAGATATTTGCCCAGAGAGCGATGCACCTGATTTGCACAGCGGCGAGGAAAGAGGCGGTATTTTTGGCGTATCTTGTGGCGATGCCGCGCCATCTCTTGAGATGGAGGAAAGCGTTTTCGACAAGATGCCGCAATTTATAGAGTTCTTTGTCGTAAAACCTTTGTGCTGTGCGGTTTTTCTTTGAGGGGATCACGGTTTCCATACCCTGTCTCCTTGCCTGTTCAATAATTGCGTTGCTGTCATAGCCGCGATCCGCCAGCAAATAATCCGCATCAAGTCCTTCGATCAGGCGATCAGCCTGCGTGCAATCCGCTGTGGTACCTTGTGTAATAAGAACTCTGACCGGCATACCATGCGCATCCACGGCCAGATGTATCTTGGTGTTGAGCCCCCTTTTGTGCGGCTCATATCCTGATTTCCGCCTTTGGCCCCGGCGGCATGGGGATGAACCTTGCAATGGCTGGCGTCAATCATAAGCCATTCGTAATCCGGATCGTCAATCAGGGCTTCCAGTAATCCTTCCCAGACGCCCTTGTCGCGCCAGCGGATAAAGCGGCGGTGCGTATTGCTCCAATCCCCGTAATCCGGCGGCAAATCCCGCCACGGTGCGCCTGTGCGCATAATCCAGAAAACAGCATTGATGAACTGGCGGTTATCTCTAGCTATGCCTCCCCAAACACCTTGGCGGCCAGGCAAATGGGTCTCAAGCAGCGCCCATACTTCGTCTGATATGTCATGCCTGCGGTGTGAATGTGTCATATGCGATCCTTTCATCTTTATAAGAATCTCATATCTCTCATCTCGTGACTACATTATTTAGTTCGATAAACTTTCAATGAGTGTATCATCGATCACACCGGTAACATGAATGCCTTCGAAAGATCGATAAGATTTGCTGCGGAGTCGGAACTCGAAGCAGCTTGAAGGATCGGTGGGGAAACCCCGCTTTTTCGGGATCGATCTGCGAGGGATGAGTCTTAACAAAATAGAAATCCAGTGTTTATTGGATTAATAAGAAGTCATGCGAAAAATCACTAACTAGCTGGCTACATTTCATATCGCGAAAATTGAGTCCATGGTCACCAATATAGATTACACGATTGTCACTCGGATCTTTTGGACCAAAACGATGAGAAATCGTAGTTACTCTGCTACTTGATATTCCCTGGCAGGTTGCGAACACTTTACGGTCTCTAATGTACTGCTCAGGTTCGAGTAATTCCATATTTTTTTCTTGGAATGCAAAACCTAGGAACACTAGCCGAAGGGCAGTTTTCATGTGCCGGCGTATGGCGACGATGTCGCTCGAATCTTTGTCGGTTCCTTCCGTGAAAGTTTTTATCTGTTTTGCAAGTATTGGAAGATTAGTTGGATGAGGGATTTCGCCAAACGAATTCGGGGACTCCTTACTTAAGTAAGGCAACGATCCCACACACCCGTATGGATGATATATTTCAATTCCTTTAATAATGTCTGCTGCTTCAGCGCCGTCAATTCCGTAGTAGCTCCGTAGAGAATGGTAAATAAAATGTTCCACACAGCGATCGTAATTGAAAATTATTAAAGCTATTGACGAGAAACGCTGCCTTAAATTTTCCTTGTGGCATCCTTCCGTCAGCAACTGCATAAACCCATTGAACCAAGTTTTTTCCAGGTCTCCCTTGAATGACAGCATGGAGTGCGGATCTTTTAAATATAGCAGGCTCCGGAATTCTGCCTTAAGAATCGAATACGCAATCGCGAGCTTTCCGCAAAACACAATCGCTTTGTTATCACTGTGGACATGGAGAAAGTTATCAATGGAGATAGACTGAGGCATTGCCCGTCGGATATGTTCGCAAGCGTCATGAAGCTCGTTCCAACTAAAAAGCTCCGGGAAATGGAGTGTTGTAGCAAATCGGAAAACCTCCCATATATGGTCCTCTCCGCCTCTTTTCTCTCCACGAAGGGAGTCCGCGATTATGTGCTTTAGCTCGGAACCCACAGGGAGACCTACTTCATTGCTGGCGCCGGCGCCAATCACAAATACTGTTTTCATCTATATTGATGAGGTTTAAAGGAGTTGGGCTTTATCCATAAAAAGCTGAGTGTGCAACGTATGAGCCGGTCAGCGCAATACAGCCAAACGAAAGAGGATAATTACCGGTCCGGGTGGCGGTAGACGTGCGGACGGTTCGAGCAATCGGGCGCGCGGCGCTACTATGCTTCAGCCCTGGGGGTTGACACCAGGGGGCGGGGTGATAGTTGTATTTAAGCCGAAACGGGCATGCGTGTACTTTTTTCAAATGTTAGAGCCCATCACGACTGTCATAGTAGTTGGGCTGCCAGCGTCCAGATATTCTCGTAATGCTCGCGTTTGAGCGTTGCCATTTCCCCATCGAGCGGAGCCAGATATGTTGTAGAAGTTTTAACGGCATCTTTAAGCGATTGGCCGGTAACCCAAACCGCCCCGTTATCCACGATTATCACTCTATCGTGCAACTTGGTACTCTGCCGAAGTTGGATTGACGCTTTATATGAGATATTGAAATGATCTACGGCAGCCTTGAGAGCAGGTACATACCTTAGAGACGGTGCCCCTGGTTTTTGCGCCAGGGTCAGCAAATGAATTTGCACCTGCGGGGTTAAATCGGCAACGTAATTGTCAAACGCATGCGCATCCAGATACGGATCTACTATCAGTAGCGAGTGTTCAGCCGTTGATAAAATATCCCGCAAAGCGGTAAAGAAGTCGTACACAGCCCCTGGACCGAAGATCTTGCCCGTGCTATCAGACTTCGGGCAAAACTCTATGTCAATCACGACATCCTGTAAGAGAGTGAAGATTTCAGCGAGCTTCCGCGTACTGAAGATATGGTAAAGCGAACCTATTTGAGACTGCAGCGTATTAGCTTTTTCCTCGTCCCACCGCTTGATTAGCGCAACTGCTTTGCCAAACCATGAACGGTGGGTGGCGGCATCAATGCTGAAACTAGAGTGAAAGCTTGGCGCGGCCAAAATATGAGATTTTAAGGCGGACAGCAAAATTTGCGGTTCCAAGATTTACCTAAGGAAACGCTGATTTAATGCATTTTGACGAACGGAGGCAGTGGATGACATGCGAGAATTGGTGCATTGAAAACAGATAGGCACTTGGCGATGCAAGGGAGTTTTTCTGACCTGGAATACGCGGCGAAGAAGAAGGTGACGCGACGCGACCGATTTCTGGGCGAGATCAATGCTGTGACACCGTGGTTGGCACTGGTGGCCGAGATTGAGCCATTCTACCCCAAGGGCACAGGCCGTGGTCGTCCACCGATTGGCGTGGAACGCATGCTGCGCATGTACATCGCCCAGCAATGCTTTGGTCTTTCGGATGAAGGCATTGAAGATGCCATTTACGACAGTCAGGCTCTCCGGTCCTTTGTCGGGATTGACCTGTTGCGTGAGTCGGCACCGGATGCCACCACCCTGCTCAAGTTCCGTCGCCTGCTTGAAGACAACAAGCTGACCGAGCGCATCTTTGCCGCCATCAATACCTTGCTGGCCGTGAAGGGGTTGATTCTCAAGGAGGGCACCGTCGTCGATGCGACGATCATCGCAGCCCCGTCCTCGACCAAAAACCAGAGTGGCGGGCGTGATCCAGAGATGCACCAAGCCAGGAAAGGCAACCAGTGGCACTTTGGCATGAAGGCCCACATTGGCGTCGATGTCGAGTCTGGCATTACCCATACGCTGGTTACCACGCCAGCCAATACCCATGACGTTACCCAAGCCCATGCGCTGTTGCATGGGAATGAGAAGGTTGTCTTTGGCGACGCTGGCTATCAGGGTGTCGAGAAACGGGAAGAGAACCTGAATACCGAAGTTCAATGGGAAGTAGCGATGCGCCCCGGCAAGCGCAAGACGTTGCCGGATACTCCAATTGGCCGCCTGAAGGAGCAGATCGAGCAGATCAAGGCGAGTGTGCGGGCCAAGGTCGAGCATCCCTTCCACATCGTCAAGAACCTCTTCGGCATGAAGAAGGTGCGCTATCGCGGACTGGCCAAAAACACGGCACAGCTTTAACCCTCTTCGGATTGGCGAATCTGCTGATCGCCAAGCGGCGACGGTTTGCACTCGACGCCCAAGGTGCGTCCTGAAATAGGCGAAACGATGAAATTCGCGGGAAAACAGGGCAAATGCCGCCCAAAAACAGGAGCAGAGCAGGCATTTCCTGCCCGCGTCGATGTAAATGATGAATGAGTGCCGCCTGCTCGTGCCATCTTCGATCAAATGATGATTTGTTCAGCGCTTCCCTAAAATAAAAGATGGTGCCGCATGCCCGTATCGAATGGACGATCTACCGCTTAAAAGGCGGTTGTTCTACGGTGCGGAACCGCAAAAATGTTGCCTTAGTGGTTGCCTAAACTCCTACCCACATTCCATTATATCAGCTAAGTCATTGTTTTATTGGTGCCGACAGAAGGATTCGAACCCTCGACCTTCTGATTACAAATCAGCTGCTCTACCAACTGAGCTATGCCGGCGCGGGAGCAATTATAGAGACTGGGAAGCGGAGGAGCAAACTTCCGGGACTGAAGGAGATGGCTACTTGATGATTTGCAGGCGAGGTTTTTCGCCCTTGGAGGGTATTCTTTGCGGCGATGTGCGACTCTCGCCCGTCTCTTCAACATCAGGTTCTGTTTGCGGCGCATCGGACTGTTCCTCAGGCGGGAAAATAATGCCTTGAGAGGACTCCTTGGCGAAGATTCCCTGGACCGCGCTGACCGGGATGGAGATTTCCCGGGTAACGCCATTGAAGCGGGCGGAAAACTGGATCAGGTCGTTGCCAAGAGTCAGATGATAGGCCGCGTCCTGGCTGATATTGAGTATGATCTCGCCATCCTTCACGTATTCCTCGGGTACGCGTGTCTGGTCATCCACCTTGACCGATATGTAAGGAGTCCGGTCGCTATCGGAGCACCACTCGTAAATCGCGCGGATTAGATAGGGCTTGGTGGAAAGCTCTCTCATTTGCGCATTGCCTTCTCGGAAGCGGTCAGAGCTTCGATGAACGCTGGCCTGCTGAACAAGCGTTCGGCGTATTTCAGCAAGGGGGCTGCCTGCTTGGGGAGTTGTATCCCGTAGTAGTCCAGCCTCCACAGCAGGGGTGCAATCGCGACATCCAGCATGGAAAATTCATCGCCCAGCATGTATTTCTGCTTCACGAACACCGGCGCGATCACGGCGAGATTGTCCCGAATGGTTGCGCGCGCCTTTTCCATGAATTTGGGATTTCCCTGTTCCACGGCATCGATATGGCAGAACAGCTCCTGCTCGAATCGATGCAGGAACAATCGCGCGCGGGCCCGCATGACCGGATCGGCAGGCATCAATTGCGGGTGTGGAAAGCGGTCGTCGATATACTCATTGATGATATTGGACTCGTACAGGATAAGATCGCGCTCGACCAGCACAGGTACCCGGCTATAAGGCGTCATGACCGCCAGGTCTTCCGGTTTGTTATGCAGATCCACATCGATTATCTGGAAATCCATCCCCTTCTCGTAGAGCACGATCCGGCAGCGATGGCTGAACGGGCAGGTGGTGGCTGAGTACAACGTCATCATAATAAATTACTTTCCGGGCTCATGTTACCTAAGCACCTTAAAGGGAAAAAAGGCGGAAACGGTCAATGAACATCTCTCCAGTACTCTTTTTTAAGTGCGTAGGTCAGTCCCAGCATGAGGAAAAGGAAGAGCATCACGATTGCACCCAACTGAGTGCGCTTGGTAGCAGCGGGCTCGCCCAGGTATACAAGATAATTCACCAGGTCCGCGACATACGCGTCATATTCGGCTTTTGACAATACCCCGGGGGAGGTGAGTTTCAGTATTTTCACTTCGTGGGTGCCGCCATGGCCGTTATCCTCGGCCTGGACCTCCAGCGTCTGCTCGCCCTGCAACTGATACAGCACGTGTGGCATTGCGGCCTTGTCGAACAGGAGGTTGTTCCAGCCGGTTGCCGTGGAATCGTCGCGGTAGAAGGTGCGCAGATAGGTATAAAGCCAATCTGGGCCGCGGGAGCGCGCAATTACCGACAGGTCGGGCGGCGCAACGCCAAACCATTGTTTCGCTTCCTTTTTTTTCATGGCGACAGTCATCAGTTCGCCCACTTTCTGTCCGGTGAATATGAAATTCTCGCTGATCTGCTTCTCGCTGAGTTCGAGGTCGCGCAAACGGTTGTAGCGCATGTATTCGGCGCTGTGACAGGTCAGGCAGTAGTTGACGAAAGCCTGGGCGCCGCGCTGCAGGGAAATCTTGTCTGTCGGATGCAGCGGAGCCTTGTCCAGTCTCATCTCCGGACCGCTCGCAAATGCCGTGAGCGGGATAAAGCAGCAGACCAGTAAAAAACCTTTCATTTTTCTCATTCTTTTACCCTTGTTGGTTCAGGCTTGGTTTTATCTATTTTGCTGTACCATGGCATGAGAATGAAGAAGGCGAAATAGATGACCGTGAATACTTGCGCGAGTATCGTGTAGAGCGGCGTCGGCGATTTCGTGCCGAGCCAGCCCAGAACCAGCACGCTTATGACAAAAAGGAACAGCGCAAACTTAAAGATCGGCCCCTTGTAACGGATGGACTTGACGGGGCTGCGGTCGAGCCAAGGCAGCAAAGCGAAGATGGCGACTGAGCCGCCCATTAGGATAATGCCCCAAAGTTTTGCGTCGATCCATAGGAAGTTAACCGTAACCGCCCGCAGCATGGAGTAGTAGGGAGTGAAATACCAGACGGGGGCGATGTGATCCGGCGTCTGCAGCGTGTTGGCAGGAATGAAATTGTTGTACTCCAGGAAATACCCGCCCATTTCCGGGGCAAAAAAGATGATGCCGCAGAAGACCATCAGGAAAACGACCACCCCGAAAATGTCCTTTACGGTGTAATAGGGGTGAAACGGTATGCCATCGACCGGGATATTCGTCACCGGGTGCTTGTTTGCCTTGATTTCGATTCCGTCCGGATTGTTCGATCCGACTTCGTGCAGCGCGAGTATATGCACCACTACCAAGGTGACGAGCAGCACCGGGAGAGTCACGACGTGATAGGCGAAAAAGCGGTTCAGTGCCGCATCCGAAAGCATGAAGTCGCCGAGCAGCCAGTTGGAAAGGGTCGGGCCCACCATGGGAATGGCCCCTATCATGCTTACGATCACCTGGGCGCCCCAATAGGACATCTGGCCCCATGGCAGGATGTAGCCGGTGAATGCCAGCATCATCAGCACGAAAAAGATCCCCATGCCGATCAGCCACAGCAGCTCTCGTGGCTTGCGGTAGGATCCATACATCATTCCGCGGAACATGTGCAGGTAGACCACGACAAAAAACATGGAAGCGCCGGTGGAATGCATGTAGCGTATCAGCCAGCCGAAATCCACATCCCGCATGATGTACTCGACCGAACCGAACGCCATGCTGGCATCCGGCTTGTAATTCATGGTGAGGAAAATCCCGGTGAGGAGCTGGTTCACCAGCACGAGCATCGCCAGAGAGCCGAAGTAATACCAGAAATTGAAGTTTTTCGGGGCGTAGTATTCGGTAAGATGCGCCTTCCAGTTGGAAGTCAGCGGAAAACGCGCATCTATCCAGCCGATCATCGACTCCAGTCGCTTGCTCATTATGCGGACTCCTTGTCAGACCCGATCAGCAGCCGGGTATCGCTCAAATACATGTGGGGAGGCACAACCAGGTTGGTGGGTGCGGGAACGTGCTTGTATACTCGTCCGGCGAGATCGAACTTGGAGCCGTGGCAGGGACAGAAGAAGCCGCCTATCCAGTCCGGGCCAAGATCCGCGGGAGCGATGTCCTTGCGAAATACGGGAGAACATCCGAGATGGGTGCACACTCCCTCGACAACGAGAATCGCGGGTTTGATGGAGCGTGTTTCATTCTGCGCATAAGGCGGCTGCTGCTGCTTTTCCGATTTGGGATCGGCCACCTCTCCGTCGAGCTTTTTCAGCGTGGCGAGCATTTCAGGCGTGCGGTCCAGCACCCACACCACCTTGCCCCGCCATTCCACCAGCAGCAGCATTCCTGGCTCAAGCTTGGCCAGGTCGACCTCGACCGGAGCCCCGGCGGCCTTGGCGCGTTCGCTCGGCATCATGCTCATCACGAAGGGCGTGGCGATCGCCGCGCTTGCGATCCCGCCCGCTACCGAAGTGACTGTGATAAGGAAACGTCTTCTACTGTTAATTCCCTGTTTTTTCTCGATATCTGCCATGGCTTGCAGTCCGGTTTTTTAAATTAAAGGCTCTGAATAAACTTAACCATTTTAACATAGTATGTATTGAAAAATAAATAAACATCGTGAAGCTCATTGATTGCATGGGAAAAAATCGTACCGGATGGTTTTAGCCGAATGAACGGATATATTCCCGGAGCGTCCGGCCATTCTTTTGCAATCCTGAATTCTGCTGCTTCAGCCCCGGCGCCTATGCCATGATGGATGTCATTGCCGGATTTGGGATGAGCTATCTATAATGAAATAGCTGCGGCGAAACGATGGGTTGCAGAGGGAAAGAGGGGCAGATCAAGGGTGCTTCGATACGCTTTTTTCCCGCGCTGCACTGGATAGCGCGCTTTTGTTATTTGGATTATTTGGATATCTCAATTTGCTGGATGAATCATGAAGCAGCCTGTCGTGAACTGCCCGCAATGCGGCAAAATAGTCGTGTGGAATTCCAGAAACCCTTATCGCCCTTTTTGCTCGGAGCGTTGCAAGCTGATCGATCTGGGCCAATGGGCGGCGGAGTCTTACCGCATTCCGGATGACGGGGAGAAGGAGGGCGAACCGGCAAGGAAGAAAAGGGAAGAAGGCGCGCGATAGAATGACCGTAGGGATAGCGGGCTCTGCGGTATCTCCGCGAAGGGGTGAAAATCCAGTAGCTTGAAAAAGCGCTGGATTCCGGCTCACCGCGTGCGCGGCGTCCGGAATGACGGGAATTTTCCATGCAACTACGCGATTCCATGCCAGATGAAAGGAACGCCTACGCGATGCCCCGCATCAGGGCGACGCCATGGGCGCCGTGCTCCCAGGCGGCAGCCAGGTCATCTTTCCGCAATCCGCCGAGCGCGTAGACCGGCATGGAGCATCCCCCGATCATCGCGGCAAATTTCCGCCATCCCAGCGGAGAGCAGTCAGGATGGCTCAAAGTTGGCAGCACCGGCCCGAGCACGACGAAATCCATCTCCATCTGCTCCGCCTGAAAAAGCTCTTCCGCATTATGGCAGGATGCGCCGCACCACTCGATATCGGGGCGTTTCTTCAGCGCCATGAGCCGGGCCGCGGATAGATGTATCCCGTCTGCCCCGGCCTCTCGATAGAAATCCGCATTGCCGGTATCGCAGTTCACCAGCACGCGGGCACTATGGGGCCGGGCGAGGCTGATCACAGTGCGTGCAAAATCGGCCAATGCTTCTTTCGTCATGTTTTTCTCGCGCACCTGTATCAGCCGCAATCCCTGTTTCAGGGCGGCTTGCAAATGTCCCAGCGTTACAGGCACGCCGATTTCCGTGGCGCGGGTAATGGCGTAAACGGAGGGTAGATCGAGCGCCCGCAGGATCGGTGCATTCGCCGGAAGCATGGGCTCGACCTCCGGCCGGGGCGCGTGCTGCCATGACAGCACCTGGTTTTCGCGAGGCTGGGGCTCGCCATGCCATTCCATTATGCGGTAAAAGTGCAGACGGACGGTGGCATGGGGATAGCTGAAAGTGCGGGTGATCCATGGATACGCGCTTTCGACATGTATTCCCAGCTCCTCCTGCAATTCCCGCTGGAGCGTGCGTGGCAATGGTTCATCCGTCATCGCCTTTCCGCCAGGAAATTCCCAGTATCCTGCGTAGGGTTTGCCTTTCGGCCTGCGTGCCAGCAGGAATTTTCCGTCTGGCCGCGTGATCACTGCGGCGGCGACTTCGACGATTTCAGCGTGTTCACTCATCCTTCGGCGCCATGCCCTGCTTGCTGCCTGCCTGCCCAATCCCGCGCAAATTGCCAGGCTACCCGGCCGTTTCTCGCGCCGCGTGCAATCGACCATCTCAGCGCGGCTTCGCGAACCGGCGGGCTCATTTTGTGGATGTCAAAATAGGCAAGCCATTGACGAACGATATCCAGATATTCGTCCTGGTTGAATGGATGGAACGATATCCATAGGCCGAAGCGCTCCGACAGCGATGTTTTCTCCTCGACCGATTCACTGGGGTGTATCTCTCCGTCGATATGGCGCGTATCCAGATTATCCCGCATGTACTCCGGCATGAGATGCCGGCGGTTGGATGTGGCATAGACCAGGACATTCTCGGAGGTTGTGGCGACGGAACCGTCCAGTACCACCTTCAGCGTCTTGTAGCCAGGTTCTCCGGCTTCAAATGACAGATCGTCGCAATAGAGTATGAAGCGTTCCCGGCGCTGATATATTTTCTCGACTATATCCTGCAGGTCCGTGAGGTCTTGTTTTTCCACTTCGATCAGGCGTAATCCCGCCTCCGCGTAGCTGTCGAGCATGGCCTTGATAAGCGAGGATTTCCCCGTGCCGCGCGCGCCGGTAAGGAGTACGTTATTTGCGGGATATCCGTTTACAAACTGCCGGGTGTTCTGATCCAGGCTCTCCTTTTGCGTTTCGATCCCTCGCAGCAATTCCAGGCGGATGCGGTGCGGATGCGCTACAGGTTGCAGGAAGCCTTTATGGCCGTGCTTGCGCCACCGGAATGCGACCGCATTCCAGTCCGGCTCGGCCGCTCTTTGCGAAATCATCTCTTCCAGGCGGGAGAGCAGGTTTTCGGCGCGAATGCATAAATCGGCGAAATCATTCATGGGTATCCCGTATCGTTTTTTTGCGCGGTATCCAGGCAGCGGATAAGGCGAACCGGAGTGAATTATATTCAAGATCTCTGGCGATTGCCGGTTTTGGGGAGGCGCGTCCAGGTGTTCCGTACGGCTTTCTCAATGTGTGTTACCGTACTGAACCTTTGACAGGAAGAGTCATGATTTCAACTGTTGCGCTTGACCGAATGGAAATCCGGTTTTTGCAGTGTGACAGATCAGAATCCCCGAACCCGGTTGCAGGCCGGCTGCCGGTTGTGTCGGCGTGCCCGGACAGGAGGATCTCCGCCGTTAACCCAGTTGCATCCCAGCTACATTTTCGAGGAGAAAAACACCATGAATAAGATGACCAGTAAAAAAACACTTATTTCTCTTGCTCTAGGTTCGGCCTTCGCGGCTGGCACGTTCGCCACACTGCCCATCGCCTCTGCAGGCGAGAATCCGTTCGCAATGCAATCGCTCAGTAAAGGATACCTGGTCGCTCAAGGATACAGTGACAGCAAGAGTTCCGACGACAAAGGGTATGGAGGGAAAAAGAGTGATGGCAAATGCGGCGAGGGTCGATGTGGAATGGCCATGGCGGATACCGATAAAGACGGCAGGGTAAGCAGGGATGAGAATACGCGTCATTGCGAAAAGATGTTTGGCATGATGGATGCCAACAACGACGGATATATCGACAAGGATGAAGCCAAAAAAACCGGGTATGACCGCAAGCATGGAGAAGGAAAGTGCGGCATGTCCATGGCGGATACCGATAATGATGGCAGGGTAAGCAGGGACGAGCACGCGCGTCATTGCGATATGATGTTCAGCAAAATGGATGCCAACAACGACGGGTATATCGACAAGGATGAGGCAAAGAAAATGAGAAGGAAGCATCACCACCATGGAGATCGCTCCGGTTATGGCGGGTCGGGTTCCGGCGGGTATGAAACGGACTACCGGAAATTCCCCCATATGAAGCCCATGGGCGAGTAACAGAAGACTGCAGGCAGGTTCGAGAGGCGGGGGTTGCACGTGAAAGCGCAACTTCTGCCCGCCGCCTGTCGCCAGGGATGGTCTTCCAACAGCTCCAGGCCATCAGGGAAAGAATGGGGGGGTGACGGCGCCGCTAGCTTCGATAATCCGCGTTTATCTTTACGTAGTCATAAGACAAATCGCAGGTCCAGACGGTGGCCGACTCCGCTCCCCGGTTCATTGCCACGCGGACCGTTATTTCCGCCTGCTTCATGACGCGTTGCCCATCCTGCTCGCGGTAGCTGTTTGCCCTGCCGCCATTTTCAGCCACGAGCACATCGTCCAGGTATAGTTTCAGTCCGCTCACATCCAGGTTTTCCAGGCCGGCATAGCCGATGGCTGCCAGTATTCGCCCCAGATTGGGATCTGAAGCGAAGAAAGCGGTTTTGACCAGTGGGGAATGGGCGATGGCGTATGCCGCTTTTTTGCACTCTTCCACGGTTTTTCCGCCCTCGACGCGCACTGTAATGAACTTCGTCGCGCCTTCTCCGTCGCGCACGATGGCTTGCGCGAGGTGTATTGCGGCGTCGGTGATCGCGTCGCGCAGCATGATGAATTCGCCGCTGGTATTGTCGGTGATGGATGGATTCCCGGCTCGTCCGGTCGCAGCCACGATAAAAGCATCATTGGTCGAGGTATCGCCATCAACGGTAATGCAATTGAAAGAGTTTTCCGCCGCATGCCGCAGAATTTCTTCCAGCAGCGGCTGATCGAGGGCCGCATCGGTCGCGATGTAGCCAAGCATGGTCGCCATGTTGGGGTGTATCATTCCCGAGCCCTTTGCAATACCGGTGATCGTCACGGTTTTGCCGTGCAGGAGCAGTTGCCGCGATACGACTTTTGGAACGATGTCGGTAGTCATGATCGCTTCCGCGGCGGCCAGCCAGTTGCCAGGCTCAAGGCCCGACACGGCGGCTGGCAGCCCCGCCACTATCCTGTCGAGCGGCAGCGGTTCCATGATCACGCCCGTGGAGAACGGCAATACCTGTTTTTCATCGCAGCCCATCAATCGCGCAACTGCCGCGCAGGTGGCACGGGCGCGTGAAATGCCGTCTTCTCCGGTTCCTGCGTTGGCGTTGCCCGTATTGATTACCAGGGCGCGAATGGATTCGCCGGGCCCCGGGTTCAAAAGGCGATCCTTGGCAACTACCACCGGCGCTGCGCAAAAATCATTTTGCGTGAATACGCCTGCTACTTTCGTATCTTCATCGAGTGCAATGACGAGCAAGTCCTTGCGGTTGGGCTTCCTGATCCCGGCAGCGGCAATGCCGAGCTTCACGCCTTTTACGGGAAACAGCTGCTCGGCGTGTGGAGGGGCAAAATTGACTGGCATTGCGGCACAACTGGTAAACTGTGGAAAGTTCGCATTCTAATCAAAACACAGCGTGCTGCGTGGATTCCTGCATGATTTACAATGCGAGATGTTGAGCAGACCGGAGAAACCATGAACTGGAATTGGGACAAGGAACTGGATGTGCGCGGCCTTGTCTGCCCCCTGCCTATTCTGCGCACCAAGAAATCTCTTGCCGAGATGGTGGCCGGGCAGGTATTGAAAATTGTCGCCACTGATCCGGCTGCCGTGATCGATTTCCAGGTTTTTGCCGATCAGACGGGAAACCATCTGCTGTTTTTTTCCGAATCGGATGAGGAGTTTTTGTTTTACCTGAGGAAGCGCTGAAGACACTGCTCCGCCCTGCGCGGTCGCACCATTCGCGTCGTCGCCTTTCGCGCATCCCATCCCGCAAACCCACCGCCGCGCCAGCGGAGATTTATTCAGCGCTTCCTTAAATATCGGTCCCGAATCCCAGGGCTGCGCATGAATCTGCCGCGACGACGAGTTTCCGGTAGCGACCAAGCCATGGCAATGGGATGGAGCATCCTGCTTCCTGTTTTCCGGTGCCTATTGCAGCCATTGCGCCCAGCATGATCGAGCGGCCGCAACTGTCTCCGCCAGCGCGGATATTGGATTCGACGGCGCTGCGATAGTCCGGTGCCCGCTGGGCAATGTGAAAAATTACGGGGAGGCCTTCGGCGACATGGCATGCCGGACCGAATCGCTGCGCCGCGGCGACGCCATCGAGCGTTGTCATGGCGAGCGCCTCGGCAAGCAACGGCCCGAGAACGCTTCCGGCAAATGACAGGGCATTTGCCAGCGCCTGCGCGGCCGGCTCTCCCCGCAGCATGTTATATAAAGCTGCTGCGGCACACTGCCCGGCAGCGACTGCGAGCGCATTGTCGTTGGTGATACGCACCACTTCCTCCACGCGATCCATCAAGCCATCCTGTGATCCATCGTGGAGTGCGACCAGGGCAGGGAGCGCCGCCAAGGCTAGATGCTGGTCGTCGTCAGCCCCGGATGCCACGGGGAATGCCGCGGGTTCCAGCAGCAGTAGCGCATGCAGCGTCGTGCGCATGGGTGAATCGATATAGCCGACGTACGTTCCACCCGGTCCGAAGTATGACCGCAACTCCGTCTGATAGGCTACCCGGTCGAAACTGCCGTGCCGGGCGAGATGGTTCAGCATCAACAGGCATGTTTCCCCATAGCCGCTCGAGTCCCCGGTATTTTTGCCGCCGTGCGCGAAATAGCCCTTTGCACCCGAATAGTCGTTCATATCCGGTGGCAGGAATACGAGGCCCCTATCGGCGGCAATCCGGGAGATGCGATCCGGATCATAAAGCCAATGCAACCCGAGCGATGCCGCATCCGCCACCAGTGCGCCGAGGATGGCGGCATCATTTTTAGTCATTTTTCAGTACCATGAAAAATACGAGATTCATTTTCCGGAGTCTCCAGTATTTTCTTCCTTTTCTTCCTTCAGGCCTCAAATATCCTCTTCCGGCGGCAGTTTCCGCGCCTCATCTTCCAGCATTACAGGGATGCCATCCCTGATGGGAAATACCAGCCGGTCTGCCTTGCAGATCAGTTCTTTTTCGTTTTTCCTGTAGAGCAACGGCCCCTTGCATAGCGGGCAAACCAGGATGTCAAGCAGTTTCATGTCCATGCGCGAACCTCTATTTTGCGGACCCGGCAGAACCGGGAGAAGGAGAAGACATCCATCATTTAGCGTTCCATGACCGGCATTCCAACCGGGTTGTCCTGGCATTTTTATGGGCAGGATTTACCTGGGGTTTTCGGTCGTGAAGGTAATGTGATTATAACCAGCGAGGCGCGCTGCTTCCATCACTCTGATTACCGCCTGGTGCGTGGATTCGGCATCCGCGTGAATGACAATGACCGGATCAGGACGCTCGCCTGCCGCCTTGCGCAGCGCCGAGCCTAGCTCTTCCGTGGTGGATTGCTCGACCGGCGCCCCGTTTACCTTGTAGGCCCCGGCCGCGCTTACTAAAATATCGATGGCATTGGAGCGTCCTGCGGATTTGTTCGAGGTTGCTTGCGGAAGGCTGATTTCCATTTCGGAAAATTTCGAATAAGTCGTGGTGATCATCAGAAAAATCAGGATCACCAACAGCACGTCGATCATGGGCAGGAGATTGATCTCGGGTTCTTCCTTGTGCCTGCCGCGTTGAAAATTCATGGGTAAATCCTATGCTTCCAGTGGAATCAATCCTTGCGCTCTCCGTGGATCATTTCAACCAGCTTCAAGGCCTGCAGCTCCATCTCCACTATAAGTCCGTCCACCTTGGCATGGAAGTGACGGTAAAAGATGATGCTTGGAATAGCCACCAGGATACCGAAAGCCGCGTTGTACAGCGCCACTGATATGCCATGGGCAAGTTGGGCCGGATCGGAACCACCAGCGGTCGGCGAACTGGCGCCAAAAATTTCGATCATGCCTACCAGCGTGCCGAACAGGCCCATTAGCGGGCTAAGGGACGCGATGGTGCCCAGGGTCGTGAGATAACGTTCGAGGTTATGTGCGACAGCGCGGCCCGCTTCTTCGATGGATTCTTTCATTATCTCCCGGGTGCTTTTATCGTTTCGCAGACCTGCCGCAAGAATCTGGCCCAGGGGTGAATGCTTTTCCAGGCGCGCGAGCATGTCTGGACTGGTGCCGTTCTTCCGGTATTCCTGCAACACCCGGGGGAGGAGGTCTCGCGGTGTAACCACATTGAGGCGCAAGGCCCACAAGCGTTCGCCAATGATAGCCACAGCCACGATGGAAGCCAGGATAATTGGCCAGATGGGCCAACCCGCAGCTTGGATCAACGCGAACATGCGGCAAGCTCCTTGTTATCGGTGCAAAAAGAGAGCTGTAATGTATCGCGCCCCTGTATTTTCAGCAAGGCTAAGGCATCATGTAAGCCCGAATGAATCTCCGCTGGCGCGGTGGTGGCCCTGCGGAACCGGATGCGCGAAAGACGAGGATTTGTTCAGAGGCTTTCTTAAGGAAACGCTGATTTAATGCATTTTGACGAACGGAGGCAGTGGATGACATGCGAGAATTGGTGCATTGAAAACAGATAGGCACTTGGCGATGCAAGGGAGTTTTTCTGACCTGGAATACGCGGCGAAGAAGAAGGTGACGCGACGCGACCGATTTCTCGGCCAGATCAATGCTGTGACACCGTGGTTGGCACTGGTGGCCGAGATTGAGCCATTCTACCCCAAGGGCACAGGCCGTGGTCGTCCACCGATTGGCGTGGAACGCATGCTGCGCATGTACATCGCCCAGCAATGCTTTGGTCTTTCGGATGAAGGCATTGAAGATGCCATTTACGACAGTCAGGCTCTCCGGTCCTTTGTCGGGATTGACCTGTTGCGTGAGTCGGCACCGGATGCCACCACCCTGCTCAAGTTCCGTCGCCTGCTTGAAGACAACAAGCTGACCGAGCGCATCTTTGCCGCCATCAATACCTTGCTGGCCGTGAAGGGGTTGATTCTCAAGGAGGGCACCGTCGTCGATGCGACGATCATCGCAGCCCCGTCCTCGACCAAAAACCAGAGTGGCGGGCGTGATCCAGAGATGCACCAAGCCAGGAAAGGCAACCAGTGGCACTTTGGCATGAAGGCCCACATTGGCGTCGATGTCGAGTCTGGCATTACCCATACGCTGGTTACCACGCCAGCCAATACCCATGACGTTACCCAAGCCCATGCGCTGTTGCATGGGAATGAGAAGGTTGTCTTTGGCGACGCTGGCTATCAGGGTGTCGAGAAACGGGAAGAGAACCTGAATACCGAAGTTCAATGGGAAGTAGCGATGCGCCCCGGCAAGCGCAAGACGTTGCCGGATACTCCAATTGGCCGCCTGAAGGAGCAGATCGAGCAGATCAAGGCGAGTGTGCGGGCCAAGGTCGAGCATCCCTTCCACATCGTCAAGAACCTCTTCGGCATGAAGAAGGTGCGCTATCGCGGACTGGCCAAAAACACGGCACAGCTTTATACCCTCTTCGGATTGGCGAATCTGCTGATCGCCAAGCGGCGACGGTTTGCACTCGACGCCCAAGGTGCGTCCTGAAATAGGCGAAACGATGAAATTCGCGGGAAAACAGGGCAAATGCCGCCCAAAAACAGGAGCAGAGCAGGCATTTCTTGCCCGCGTCGATGTAAATGATGAATGAGTGCCGCCTGCTCGTGCCATCTTCGATCAAATGATGATTTGTTCAGCGCTTCCTTAAAAAGTTCCTTAACTGTCCACAATTGCTGTGGATAAGTTTGTGAGCAACTTGAAGGTAGAATTGTTAAGTTACCCTTCTATAACGACATTTTCTGGGTAGACTGTTTTTTGAACTTTTATAAAGTCGTTTATAAACAGTGTGTTATACTGAAACCTAATATTCATGCGGTTTTGCGTAACGTAACTATACAGATTTGTTACAGATGTGGATTATTGTAGAATGTCAAGATGAATTTTCAAATGGAAATGGAAATGCCGGTCCTGCATCCGGTGCTGAGCGTTAGCGAATTGAATCGCAGTGCCAAGGAATTACTTGAACAAGCGTTTCCATTATTATGGGTAAGCGGGGAAATTTCAAACATCAAATGCTACGGGTCAGGCCATTGGTATTTCTCCTTGAAGGATGCCCAGGCACAGGTGCGCTGTGTCATGTTCCGGGAAAAAAACCGATACCTCGATTGGCAGCCAAAGGACGGAATGCAGGTGGAGGCGCGCGCGCTGGTGACGTTGTATCAGGCGCGCGGGGAATTTCAGCTATGCGTGGAAACACTCCGGCGCGCGGGGTTAGGAAGATTATACGAAGCATTCGAGCAGCTCCGGGACCGGCTTGAGAAGGAGGGCCTGTTTGCTTCCGGCCGCAAAAAGCGGTTACCGCCTTTCCCGGCACAGATAGGCGTCATCACTTCTCCCGACGGGGCCGCGCTGCACGATGTGCTGTCAACGCTGAAGCGGCGCATGCCTTCCATGCCCGTGGTGGTTTATCCGGTTCCGGTGCAAGGCTTTGGTGCCGCCGAGAAGATTGCCGCAGCTATTCGAAAGGCGGAAATCCATGCCGGGTGCGAGGTGCTGATCCTATGCCGGGGAGGGGGGAGCATCGAGGATTTATGGGCGTTCAATGAAGAAGTCGTGGCACGGGCCATTGCCGCATGTTCCATCCCCATCGTCAGCGGAGTAGGGCATGAAACCGATTTCACCATCGCTGACTTCGTCGCGGATGCCCGCGCGCCCACTCCTACCGGCGCGTCCCAGTTGGTCTGTCCCCACAGGGAGGAGCTGTTGCGGACCGTGGCAGTTTTGTGGAGCCGCGCTTCCCGCAGTATCCAGGGTCGGATCGGGAGCATGATGCAAGGCGCGGACCGGCTCGGATGCCGGTTGGTGCATCCGGGAAAGGCTATCCGCGACCAGCTTGCCCGCCTCCAGTATTTGCGCAGCCGGCTTGACGCCTGTTCGGCGCAGCATCGGGAAAATCGAAATTGGCGTCTGCGCGAGCTTGGCCATCGGCTCGCCCTTGCGGCTCCGGATGTCCGTCTATTGGACGGGCGCAGGCATGAGTTGGGGTTGCGTCTGGATCGCGCCACCTCCAGGCGCATGGAGGTACTGATGATGGCATTGCAGCGCCAGCGGGAAAACCTGGCCCATCTCAATCCCTGTTCCGTGCTGGAGCGCGGCTACAGTATTGCCTATGCCCCTGACGGGACAGTGGTGCGAAATAGCGGCCAGATCAGCATAGGAGAAGTCATCCGGGTAGAATTTGCTACCGGCTGGAGCGATGCGCTGGTCGAAAAAAAAGACCGGTAAACGGAAACAGGCAGCGCGAAACGGTCGCCCCGATGCCCCGGCATGTGACTTTTTTGATGCATCTTTCCTTCGGGAGGAGTATTTCAGGCCGCGCGCCTTGCCTGCGGAACCTGGTGTTCCCCGCTGGACATTTGGACAGCAGTGATGCACAGTACATGCTGGTCCTGTCAGGAGCGTAATTCAGATCCTGATTGCTATGTTGTTATGCTGCGATGCGCGTCCAGCAGCGTGGTGCGGGCAGGCGTGGTTCCCTCCTGGCGCCGGCTTCAGATCGATTTTTCAGGAAATAATTTCTAACTATTCTCCAATGGCACGTATCTTTCTTGCGCTCGGCGCGGTCAATGCATTTCTTTGCGTGGGATTGGGCGCCTTCGGTGCGCATGGGTTGAAGCAGAAGTTGACGCCGGATATGCTGGCTGTGTACCAGACGGGCGTCCAATACCATTTCTACCATGCGCTGGGCCTGCTGGCGGTAGGCCTCATACTGATGCATTTCCCGGCGTCCCGGCCGATAAGATGGTCGGGCTGGTTGATGCTCGCGGGAATTGTCCTGTTTTCCCTCAGTCTTTATGTACTGAGCCTGACAGGGATACGCGGGCTGGGGGCCATCACGCCATTCGGCGGAGTATCGTTTCTGAGTGCATGGGCTTTACTAGCGTATGGGGCGTGGGCTTCAAAATAAGCTGGGCGACTTGGGTGACCGTGACCTGGTGAATAAGTAATTCAGCTCAATCCTTTCAAGCCCGTCAATGGCCCATCCGCAATATTTTTTTGCCCCCTGTCCCCGCGGACTCGAATCCGCACTGGCTACCGAATTGCAACGGCTCGGCGCATCCTCGGTGAAGGAAGACGACGGCGGCGTGGGGTTTGAAGGCAATTGGGAAACCTGCTATCGGGCAAATCTGGAAAGCCGCATTGCCAGCCGTATCCTGTGGCGAGTCGCGTGCGGACCCTATGCCGGTGAAGCCGATGTTTATGAGGCTGCTCTTGCGCTGCCGTGGCATGAATGGTTCACTGCGTCCCGCACCATACGCGTGAATGTGGCCGCTGTCAGATGCCCGTTGCGCAGTCTCGATTTTGTTACCTTGAGGATCAAGGATGCGGTCTGCGACAAATTCCGGCGGGTCGCCGGCTGCCGGCCCAGCGTTGATACGTTTCAACCGGATATCAGGATACACGGCTTTCTCGATGCGCAGAATTTCTCGCTGTATCTGGACACTTCCGGCGATCCCCTCTTCAAGCGCGGGTTGAGGAAAAGCGCAGGAGAGGCGCCGATAAGGGAAAACCTGGCAGCGGGAATCCTGCATCTCGCAGGCTGGACAACGGGCATGGCGCTGCTGGATCCGATGTGCGGCAGCGGAACATTCCTTATCGAAGCAGTCCAAATCTCACTGGATATTGCTCCTGGATCCGGGCGTGGTTTTGCTTTTGAGAAGCTGGGCGAATTCGATGAAGGGTTGTGGAAGCGGCTGAAGGCGGCTGCAGCGGACCGCGAGAAGCCGAAGAGGCCCCTGCCGATATTCGGAAGCGATCTGTACGGAGATGCATTGTCCATGGCCCGTACAAATTTGTCCGCCTCCGGGTTCTCCGAAGTCGTTACGCTGAAACAGGCAAATGTCCTGGAGATTGCGGCGCCGGCGCCGTCCGGCACTATCGTAACCAATCCTCCTTATGGCCGGCGCATGGGCGAACAGCAACGGCTGGAAGATTTCTATCCCAGGCTTGGCGATATGCTCAAGAAGAAATTCAGCGGATGGAAAGCATATATCATCACCGCTGATCCGCTTCTGCCAAAGCGTATCCGGCTGGCTGCGTCTCGCCGCATTCCGCTATTCAATGGGTCGATTGAATGCAGGCTATTGGAGTATAAAATGACTGCTGGCGGGATGCGCAGAGGAAGCGCCAGTACCGGTTCCGCCAATACCGGACCCCATTCCCTGGCTGATCAAGGCCGTCCATAAAATCGATGAGAATAATTTTTCTGTTGATATTTCTTGGTTGCGCCGGATTGCTAAGTTATGCTATTTACCTTCAGCTCGTCAGGAATCTGCTGCCTTGCCCCCTCTGCGTGGTCCAACGGGTTGCCTATTGCCTGGTTGGCATAGCTGCGTTGGTGGCATTTTTGCAAGGGCCGCGGGCATTTGGCCGGAAGATCTACAGCGGATGGATCCTCGCTGTCTCGGCCGCCGGGGCGGCGGTCGCGTTGCGCCAAGCCTGGCTGGTGCGTTATCCGGAAGCGTTCGAATGCGGCATCAGTCCGGAGGAAGCATTTTTGAATGCGCTGCCTCTGGCGAAGTGGTGGCCAGCCATGTTCGAGGCCAACGGCGACTGCGCCGATGTAACCTGGAAGTTCATGAGCCTTACGCTTCCCGATTGGTCGGCGATTTTTTTCATCCTGTTTGCAGGGCTGGCGGCATACGCCATGGCTGCACGATACCGGCGGCGTTAGCGGCTGGAGTTCGAGGAAAGCAGGAAGAGGCGCAGACCGGTCTTCCTGCCGTGCCAAAAATCGATGGATAGCCGGATAGTCGTTCCTACTTGAAAACTGAACTTCCAGCCCCATTTATGCTCTATCTTTGCACGCAGCTTTACAAGTAGAAATGGAGTTATCTTCATGAAACGGATTTTCCTGTTCATAGCAACCAACCTTGCGATTCTTCTGGTGCTGAGCATCACGCTGCGCCTGCTGGGCGTGGATCGCATCCTGGATGCAGAGGGAACCAACATAAACCTTAATTCCCTGCTGATCATGGCGGGTGTGATCGGTTTTGGCGGCTCTTTCATTTCGCTTGCCATGTCGAAATGGACAGCAAAGCGCCTGACGGGAGCCACCGTGATCGAGCAGCCCTCCGATCCGACGGAACGGTGGTTGGTGGACACCGTCCGCCGCCAGGCTGAGCGGGCAGGTATCGGCATGCCGGAAGTTGCGATTTACGATGCCCCGGATGTCAATGCTTTTGCCACCGGCATGGATCGAGACAACGCATTGGTCGCTGTAAGCAGCGGCCTGCTTCACAATATGCAGAAGGATGAAATCGAGGGTGTCCTGGCACACGAAATAAGCCATGTGGCGAACGGCGATATGGTCACGCTTGCCTTGATTCAAGGTGTCGTCAATACTTTCGTGATATTCCTGTCCCGAGTGATCGGCCACTTCGTCGATCGGGTTGTATTTAAGACCGAACGAGACCATGGTCCGGCTTTTCTCGTGACCAGCCTGATAGCGCAAATGGTTTTGGGCATTCTTGCCAGCATGATCGTCATGTGGTTCAGTCGCCAGCGGGAGTTTCGTGCGGATGCGGGAGGAGCTCAGCTTGCGGGCCGCAACAAGATGATCGCCGCTCTGGAGCGCTTGAGACAGCAGCATGAACCGGCGCAATTGCCGGATCGGCTGGCGGCCTTCGGGATATCGGGCAAAAGCGATGGTATCAGAAACCTGTTCATGTCCCATCCGCCGCTGGAAGCGCGTATAGCCGCGTTGCGCGAGATGCAGTAATCCGGGTTTTCCATGCGGTTCGGTGCCTGCTGGATAGTAATGATCGGGAAAAATCTTTGTGGATCATTGTCCTAAACTGGAAATGAGCGGTCAACTGCCGGATTTGGGTTCAAGGAGTCCATTCAGGCGGGGGAGGATTTTTGCTACCGGAAATAAAAATGCCGGAATGTTTCCATTCGGAACATTCCGGCATTTTTCAGCTGTTTAGCTTTTTTGGAAGCTGCTTTTAACCTGCTTTACGCCTTATTTATTCGCCGTCGTCCTCATCCCGCTGTTTCGGCGGGTTCCCGTCATAAACCAGATTGCGCCGCCGCTGCAGGTAGGCCTCGCGTACAAACTCATATTTGTCCAGCGCGGCTTCGTCCAGCGTCTTTTCCGATTTCAGCAATCCAGCGCGTGTGTCTGCGGCCCTCGTGCTCCCGACTATTGGCCCGATAAACGGAGCGACGAAGAAGCTGCCGACAAAGACCGGGTCGGTCGCAATATCCAGCACCCTGCCGCCAGCGTCGCGGGTTGTGCTTGGCCCGAGAAAAGGGAGCACCAGATAGGGTCCGCTCGCGACACCATGGTATCCCAGTGTCTGTCCGAAATCCTCATCGTGTTTTTCCAGCCCGATGTCGCTTGCCAGATCGATTATGCCACCCAGGCCGAAGCTGGTATTGACCACTACCCGCATGCTGCTGGTCAGCGCATTGTTGAACTTGAGCTGGAGGAGATTATTGAGAGTTATCGGGATATCACCCAGGTTCGAAAAAACATTTCCTACCGCGTTTTCCAGTGGATCGGGCATGATCCACCGGTATCCCTTTGCCACGGGCCTGAGCAGATAGTCGTCCAGGGATTCGTTGAAGCCAAATACCGCACGGTTCATAGGCTCCCATGGATCTTTCTTGCTGTAGGGCGGGTAGGAGCTCGGCGCCGCGGCCTTGAATACGGGACCGCTGACCGGCGCTTGGGAATCCTTCCTGGCATTATCGGAGGCAGCGGCAGCGCTGGCAGATACATTTGTATTCTTCGTGGTGCTGTCGCTATTGGCGGCATTCGTTCCGGAACCAGTACCCGCGACGCTGCTTGCCGTGGTGCCGGCCGCTGCAGCGCTACCCGCTTTGGCACTGCTATCGGCCTTGGCGCCGCTGTCCGCGACGGGGGTAGAGGTATTCTCCATGCCCTTGTCGGCCTTGGCGTTCTTGTCCGTCGTGGCGCAACCGTTCAGGAAAAATCCCAGAAGCAGGATTAATAAGGTTGAATATCTGGAGGAAGAGCGAGTCATGTTCAAAATTTAATGGGGTAATTTACCGTTAACGGGAATGAATCGCCGCCCATTATATGGCTAATCCCCCTGCCAGATAAGTTTTTTTTCTACTGTCAGGCCGAGGGTTTATGCGCAATAACGCCGGGAAATTCTCGTCTCATTAAAAAGAGCATTAATCCTGCTTCGTTACAGATGAGACATCCTTTTTTTCATTAACTGGCCTGTTGCCGGTCCTGGCGCTGACGGTTGCACCGGGCATTAATGCCGTTTCTTAAAACGATTACAGCACGCCTTTCTGGGAAAAATCACGAAGCCTGAAACCAAGCAGCCACAACATGACGAAATAGATCATGGCGCCCAGCGCCACCACCCATGTCAGCCGCAAGGCGCGATCGAGCGTGGAACTGATCAGCCAGGAGGAATCGGTGCCTGAGGCAAACCACAGCGCACAGCCCATCGCTGCCAATGCCATGAATATTTTCAGCATAAAGACCATCCATCCCGGCTGCGGCTGGTAAATTCCGTGGAGGCGAAGCTTGTAGTAAAGCAGGGAGGCGTTAAGGCATGCGCCCAGGCCAATGGCGAGCGCGAGGCCGGCATGCCGCAGGGGCATGATGAGTGCGAGATTCATCAACTGCGTGGCGATCAGCGTGATGACCGCGATTTTTACCGGCGTTTTGATGTTTTGCCGCGCATAAAATCCAGGTGCAAGCACTTTCACCAGTATCAATCCCGATAGTCCCACGCTGTAGGCGATAAGGGCGTCGCGGGTCATCAACACATCGTCGGCGGAAAATTTTCCATGGTAGAAAAGCGTGGCGACGAGTGGAGTGGCAAGGATGGCGAGCGCCAGCGCTGCAGGCAGGGTGAGCAGCATGGTAAGCCGCAGGCCCCAATCCAGCAGGCGGGAATATTCTTCGGCACTCTTGTCCGCATGATGCCGAGACAATGATGGAAGCAATATGGTTCCGAGGGCTGCTCCCAGCAGTCCTGCCGGAAATTCCATCAGCCGGTCTGCATAATAGAGCCAGGTTACGCTTCCCGTTACGAGAAAAGAAGCGAAAATAGTATTGATCAGCAAACTGATCTGGCTGATCGATACGCCGAAAATAGCGGGTATCATTTGCTTGAGCACGCGCCATGCCCCATCGTCGTCGGATTTGAAGCGAAGCCGAGGCATGAGGTTGAGACGCATCAGGAACGGTAACTGGAACAAAAGCTGGAGCACGCCCCCGACGAACACCGCCCAGGCCAGCGCCAATACCGGCGGGTCCATCATTGGCGCTCCCCATAGCGTAAACGCGATGAAGGAAATATTCAGAAGAGCCGGAGTCAGTGCCGGCACGGTAAATTTGCTCCAGGTATTGAGTATCCCGCCCGCCAGCGCGCCAAGCGATATGAACAGGATATACGGGAACGTGATGCGCAAGAGGTCGGTAGCCAGCTCGAATTTTTCGGGGCTGCCGCCAAATCCAGGGGCGCTGACGTAAATTATCGCTGGCGCCGCGATGACGCCAGCCAATGCCACGAGGAACAGGCATATCGACAGCAGGGTCGCCACACGGTCGATCAGTCCGCGTGTTTCCTCGAAGGTCCGGCGTGACTTGTATTCCGCCAATATGGGAACAAATGCCTGGGAAAATGCCCCTTCCGCAAACAAGCGCCGCAGCAGGTTGGGGATGCGAAACGCGACAAAAAAAGCGTCGGTCGCCATTCCGGCGCCAAAAACGCGGGCGATCAGGACGTCGCGTACGAACCCCAGGATACGGGATATCAACGTCATGCCACTGATGGTGGTGAGGGCTCTGAGCAGATTCATGGCTGAGTATGGTAACCCGAATACAGAAAGGGGGTTGTGCCAATGGTAATAAATCAGCTCGATCGCGGCCGGCCCCGATCGGCCATTGAACAGATAACAGATATATGAACGGATATGTCGGCGCCTTCGACTGAAGAGCAAAGCCGGGATGGGACAAGGTTATCCAGATGTCCGGCTGCGCGGCTTGCAATATGGCTTGAATAGCCGTATTATTCGAAAGATTTTCGCATTGAATTAATTCGGGGTTTTTACATGGCCAATAGCGCCCAGGCAAGAAAACGCGCGCGACAGAACGTCGAACAGCGTAGCCGCAACATGAGCATGCGTTCCCAGTTGCGCACAGCAATCAAGCATGTGAGAAAAGCCATCAGCTCCGCGGACAAATCCGCCGCTCAGGCCGCGTTCCAGGCCTCTGCCGGCATGATAGATTCGATTGCCGACAAGGGCATCATCCACAAGAACAAGGCTGCACGCCATAAAAGCCGCCTGTCTGCCGCAATAAAGGCGATCGCCTGAGATCCATCCAGCGCGGGTGGCGGAAACAGCAGAAGCGATAGCTTCCGACTGGGAGGCTATGCGGAGTTGTTTGCCCGATCCGTTGCCGTTTCCTCCATCCGGTTGCTGCCCAATGCGGCTTCATCAGTCGCATCGGGTCCGCCAGGCTCATCAGCTGAGCCAGCTTCATCGAGCCCTCGGCGGTTTGGAGTTTTGAGAACGTTCGTCAGCGTCGACATCAGGTCCATCGATACCGGAAAAATAATGGTGTTCGACTTGTCGCTGGCGATGCTGGTCAGGGTCTGCAGATAGCGTAGCTGCATTGCGCCACTCTGGCGGGAAAGCGTTTGCGCTGCCTGCATCAGTTTGTGCGATGCCTGCAATTCACCTTCGGCATGAATCACCTTGGCGCGCCGTTCCCGCTCCGCCTCCGCCTGCCGCGCAATCGCCCGTATCATGGACTCATCGATATCCACATGCTTGATTTCGACATTGGAGACCTTGATTCCCCAGGCATCGGTCTGAACGTCGAGAGCCTTCTGGATATCCAGGTTGAGTTTTTCCCGTTCCGCCAGCATTTCGTCAAGTTCGTGCTTGCCCAATACGGAACGCAAGGTGGTCTGGGCGAACTGGCTTGTGGCGGAAAGGAAGTTTTCCACCTGGATAATGGATTTTTGCGGATCGACGACACGAAAATAAACGACTGCATTGACCTTTACCGAAACATTGTCGCGCGAAATGACATCCTGGCTGGGCACATCCATTACCACCGTGCGAAGATCGACCCGGACCATTTTCTGGATGCCGGGAATGATGATGATCAATCCTGGTCCCTTTACCTTGTCGAAGCGGCCGAGCGTGAATACCACGCCCCGCTCATACTCGCGCAAGATGCGAAATGCAGTGAACAACACGATTACCAGGACGGTGATCAATGCGGTCAAATCGGCGAACATATCTACCTCCTTGTCGTATTCTGCTACTGCTACTGCTACTGCTACTATTTGTCCACTGAAGTCACCTGCAGGACCAGGCCATCAATCCCGGTGACGCGCACCTTTTGCCCGCGCGATAACGGCTGGGCGCAGCGTACTTTCCACAGTTCACCCTGGACAAGCGCCATACCTTCGACCGCGGCATCTTCCAGCATTTCTCCGGTGGCTCCCACCAGCGCCTCCCGTCCGCTGACAACGGGGCTGCGATAAGCCTTGAGTGCTGCGCCAACGACGACGACCAGGAATGCCGCGCTGGCAAGCGTCACGCCGGCAACGAGGGATAAGGGAATGCCATAGCCGGGCAGGTCGGTTTCGATCAGCATCAGCGACCCGGCAGCGAAGGCGACCACTCCACCGATACCCAATGCGCCGAAACTGGGTAAAAAGGCTTCTGCGATCATGAATGCGATGCCCAGCAGGATTAGCGCAACGCCGGTGTAACTTACCGGCAGCAATTGAAAGGAATACAGGGCGAGCAGCAGGCAGATGGCGCCGGCCACGCCGGGCAGGACAAAGCCGGGATTGGAAAGCTCGAAAAATAATCCGTAAATACCGATAAGCATCAGTATATAAGCCACGCTTGGGTCGGTGATGATCGCCAGCAATTGAGTCCGCCAGTCTGGCTCGACGATGCGGATCGTGGCGGAAGCAGTATCCAGAACCCGCTCCCGGCCAAGCACCGATACCTTTTTGTTGTTTAACTGCTTCAACAACTCGGGCACGTCGGCGGCCACGTAATCGATGACTTTGAGATCCAGCGCTTCGGCGGCGGAAAGGCTTGCCGCTTCGCGTACCGCCCGTTCAGCCCAATCGGCATTGCGTCCGCGCAATTGGGCAAGCGAGCGGATGTATGCGGCTGCGTCGTGCACTGCTTTGCGCGACATGGCGTCTTCTGGCGGCAGCTTGTCCTCACTCCCGATTTTAGGGTCGTGTTGGCTGGCGCTGGATTCCGGACTCGTCTCCGGTCTGGTTTCGGGTTCGGGATGGGGTTCACGGCGGGGCCTGGGCTGCTCTGGCAACCCCTCTATCCTTACCGGGGTGGCGGCACCCAGGTTTGTGCCTGGCGCCATTGCTGCAATATGGCTCGCATAAAGGATATAGGTCCCGGCGCTTGCGGCCCGTGCGCCACTGGGCGCGACGAAAGCGGCTACCGGCACCGGCGAAGCGAGGATTTCCCGGATGATCCGGCGCATCGATGAATCCAGCCCTCCCGGAGTATCCATCTGCAATACAATGAGGTGTGCGCCTTCGGTTGCGGCATCATGCAGACCGCGCTCGATAAAGTCAGCGCTGGCAGGCGCAATCACTCCGTCGACTTTCAGCACGACTACCGGCGCAGCCATGATGAGCCCGGGCAGCAGCAATAGCATGGCCGAGCCATATCGCAGAAGCCGCAGGGGCGGAAAGGCCGGGAAACGCAATTTCATGAAGTCACTATAGACCGTTTCGCCCTTCACTGCTTTTGCCGAAATCGGCTCGAATTGCCTCAAGGCCGCATCCATGCCTTCCTGAGCCTTGCAATCGGCTTGCAATCGAAATGGTTTTAGCGCATAAAGCGGTTTTTTAACCTGGAAGCGGCCTTCATGAAAAGACCCATCAGCCGGATTCTCATCATCAATGACGAGAACCTGATACTCAAAGAGCTTATCAAGGGGCTGAATGCTGCCGCGAAGTCTCTGGAAAACCCCCTGGGCATCACTTTTACCGGCGTTACCACGGCGCGCGAAGCGCTGGAAGCGATCAAACAGGATGGAGATATCCAATCGGTCGTGGTGGACGATACGCTGTATACGCTCAAAAACGGCGAAAAAGGTTCTCGCAATCTTCAAATGACCGCATTGAAGCTGGTGCAGGAAATTACCCGCTTCCGCCCCGAACTGGACATTTATGTCCTCATTGCGCAGGAAAAGGAGGATGAAGTGGTGGATTCCCTCTTTTCCGAAACGGTAGACGGCTATTTTTACCGTGAAGAGCGGGACTATCGGGGAATGTATCGCATCCTCAATGCGCAGATCCAGGAAAAAGCACGTACGCCGTTCTATGACCAGCTAAAAAGCTATGTTCTCATGGCGAAGGATGCCTGGCACACGCCGGGACACTCCTCCGGCGATTCGTTGCGCGATAGCCCGTGGGCCAGCGATTTTTATCAATTCATCGGGGAGCATATATTCCGGGCGGATCTCTCGGTATCGGTGCCGATGCTGGATTCGTTGATGGAACCGTCCGGCGTGATCGCCGAAGCGCAGAAGATTGCCGCCAAGGCATTTGGGGCTCGACGTACTTTTTTTGCCACCAACGGCACTTCCACCGCCAACAAGGTCATTTTCCAGACGCTGCTCGCTCCCGGGGAAAAACTCCTGCTGGATCGAAACTGTCATAAATCCGTGCATCACGGCGTGGTATTGTCGGGCGCGCATCCGATTTATCTGAACTCCTCGGTCAACAAGAAGTTCAGCGTTTACGGTCCGGTGCCGAAGCAGACCCTGTTCAATGCCATCGAAGAATATCCGGATGCCCAGGCGCTGATACTCACCAGCTGCACCTATGATGGACTGCGATACGATCTGCGCCCCATTATCGAGGCTGCCCATGCAAAAGGCATCAAGGTGATCATCGATGAAGCCTGGTATGGTTTTGCCCGCTTTCATCCTGCATTCCGTCCCACTGCCATGGAAGCGGGAGCGGATTATGCCACCCAGAGCACCCATAAGGTGCTGTCGGCCTTTTCGCAATCCAGCATGATTCATGTCAACGATCCCGATTTCAAGGAACATCTGTTCCGCGAGAATTTCAATATGCATACTTCCACCAGCCCCCAGTACAGCATGATTGCCAGCCTGGATGTGGCGCGCAAGCAGGCGAGCCTGGAAGGTTACAAGCTGCTTTCACGCACGCTCGAGCTGGCAAAGGAGGTGCGGGATCAGGTGAATTCCACCGGGGTGTTCCGGGTGCTGGAACTTGCCGATCTTCTGCCGGAAGAGGTGAAACACGACAATATACAGCTGGATTCCACCAAGGTGACGGTGGACATATCCCGTTGCGGCTATACTGTGGAGGACCTGATCCGGGAATTATTCGAGCGGTATAATATTCAGGTGGAGAAATCCACGTTCAATACACTTACTTTGCTGCTTACCATCGGTACCACCCGGAGCAAGGTTTCGCGGCTTTACGACGCGCTGATGCGCATCGCGCGGGAAGGCCGCGCGCCTCGACGCCTCTACCAGATTGCGGAGCTTCCCGGTTTTACGAATTTGAAATACCTGCCGCGCGACGCATTTTATTGTGGCGGAGAGCTGATGCCGCTGCTGGACGAGCAGGAGCGGGTAAATAACGATATCGACGGGAGGGTTTGCGCAGACCAGATTACTCCTTATCCTCCCGGAATCCCGGTGCTGGTGCCAGGGCAGGTGATCACGCAGGAGGTCGTGCAATATCTGGTCAGCATGTTGCGCTCTCAAAAGCGCGTTGAAATGCATGGTATCGTTTATGACGGATATTTGCCTTGCCTCAGGTTGCTCACTCCCCTGGAGGAAAAAGGCTTGAAAAAGCTGAGTAAATAGGTAAAGATAGAAGGGTGGTGTACGACAGTTCATTTTCGACGCACGGCGGCTCATGCCGCCGTGCTGCATTTCGACCCTGAAAATGGTATCGCTGATGCGACTGCTTCCAGCTCCTGCGCGGAAAAGCCGGGACTTGAGACTGGGTTCCAATGTGCGTGACAAGGCCGGAAATCCGCGGAACCTGATTTTGCAGGGAGACCGGGACTTGTTGCATGACGAGATGGCCAGTATATTGCACTGGCGGGAACGTGGAACCCGGCGCCAGGGTTCCTGCTCCCTTATTCCCCCTGTATGCGGGGCTGCCACAGCCTTATTTCCTCGATGCATTCCATATAGCGTTCAAGCAAGGTTTCCGATATGTCAAATCTGATGAACACCTATTTGCCTCAGCCTGTCACTTTTGCAAAAGGCGAAGGGGTGTGGTTGTGGGACGAAGCAGGCAAGCGCTATCTCGATGCGCTGGCGGGGGTAGCAGTATGCGGGTTAGGACACTGTCATCCCAAGCTGGTGAAAGCGATCTGTAGCCAGGCTGGAACGCTCATTCATACCTCCAATCTTTACCGGATAGGAAGACAGGAACAACTGGCCGTCCGGCTGGCTGCCCTCTCAGGAATGGACCGGGCATTTTTTTGCAATTCCGGCGCGGAGGCGAACGAAGCGGCGATCAAGCTGGCCAGACTATTCGGCCATGGCAAAGGTATCGATCTTCCCACTATTGTCGTAATGGAAAAATCGTTTCATGGGCGCACCATGGCTACCCTGACTGCGAGCGGCAACCGGAAGGTGCAGGCAGGGTTCGAGCCGTTGCTGACAGGATTTGCACGCGTGCCATACAACGACCTGGAAGCGGTAGAGCAGGTGGGTATTCGCAACAAGAACATCGTCGCCATCCTGGTTGAGCCGTACCAGGGCGAAGGGGGTGTCAACGTGCCGCAGGCGACGTACCTGCAGGGGTTGCGCCATCTATGTGACCAGAACGGCTGGCTGCTGATGCTGGATGAGGTGCAATGCGGCATCGGCCGCAGCGGCAAGTGGTTCGCGTTTCAGCATACCGGCATCATGCCTGATGTGATCACTCTGGCGAAGGGCCTGGGTTCGGGGGTCGCCATCGGCGCCTGCCTTGCGAAAGGCACGGCGGCGGAAGTGTTCAAGCCAGGCAACCATGCTTCTACTTTTGGCGGCAATCCTCTGGCATGCAGTGCCGCCATGACCACGCTGGAAGTGATCGAAGAGGAAGGCCTGCTGAGAAATGCGATGGAAATAGGCGACTTCATGCGTAGCCTGTTGAGGACACAGCTTTCCGATCTGCCGGATATAAAGGAAATTCGGGGCCAGGGATTGATGATCGGGATCGAACTTTCCAGGTCCTGCGGCGATCTCGTCGGGGAGGCCCTGAAACAAGGGCTTCTGATCAATGTGACCTCGGATAAAGTGGTTCGCTTGTTGCCTCCCCTGATCATGAAGAGAAGCGAAGCTGAGCAGGTGGTGAATCTCCTGTCCGGTATTATCCGGGAGTTCCTGGCGGCATGATGATGCGGGCGGTCCGGCCGCTTGAGGAGGAGCGCCAGCGTAAGGGTTACGGCCCTGCTGTTCGAGATCCAGCTTGTGTTTGCCAATAATCGTAAATCCGGCAGCTGGCCGCTTATTTCAATAAATTTGGTTAAAACCACCGTCTTTAGACGGTGACTTTGACTTTGATGGGATTGACTCATGCGCGTTTAGCTTGATGCGGTTAGATGACTTTAGTCATCTGCATCCAAGCTGCGCTAACCCACCTACTTTTAGTAGGTGGTAGTTTAGTTCCGGCATAGAGCTATGATCCACCAGGACTTTCCGTGGTACCCGACGCTCACCGGTATGGTGAGTTTGCTACAACTGCCGGATTCAGGATAATTATGCGGATCAAGCATTTCTTGCAATTCAACGATTTCTCCCGGGAGGAGTTCGAGCATCTGTTTGAGCGGACGCGCTGGATGAAGCATGAATTCAAGCAGTACCGCCGCTACTGGCCCCTGGAAGACCGAACCATGGCAATGATTTTCGACAAGCATTCCACGCGCACCCGCTTGTCATTCGAAGCGGGTATGCATCAGCTGGGAGGCGCCGCGATCTATCTTTCCACCCGCGATACGCAGCTGGGGCGGGGCGAGCCGGTAGAGGATGCGGCTCGCGTCATTTCCCGGATGGTCGATATTGTCATGATACGCACTTATGAACACAGCATCATCAGCCGCTTCGCCGACCACTCCCGGGTGCCTGTGATCAACGGATTGACTGATGAGTACCATCCTTGCCAGATCATGGGGGACATTTTCACTTTTATCGAACGAAATGGAAGTATCGCCGGCAAAACGATTGCGTGGATCGGGGATTCCAATAACGTATGCAACACCTGGCTTCAAGCTGCAGAGGTTTTCGATTTCAATGTGCATGTGTCGACTCCACCGGGATACGAAGTCGAACCGGAGCGGGCGGGACTTTATGGCACCGACCACTACGAGGAATTCGCCGATCCCCATGATGCGGTAAAAGGTGCTGATCTAGTCACCACGGATGTCTGGACCAGCATGGGTTTCGAGGCGGAGACCGAGGAAAGAAAAAGGGATTTCGCCAATTTTCGCGTGGATGCGGAAATGATGGCTTGTGCCAAGCCGGATACGCTGTTCATGCACTGCCTGCCTGCGCATAGGGGGGAGGAGGTGGCGGCGGAAGTTATCGATGGCCCGCAGTCGATAGTATGGGAAGAAGCAGAGAATCGGCTTCATACCCAGAAGGCGCTCATCGAGTATCTTCTGCTGGGGAAAATAGGCCTGGAGAACGGCATCGCTGGCGCAAAAACTTCACTGGCTTGATTGCGCGGTTCCAGGGTTTATCATCAATTGGGTATGGAATGAAAAAAGCAAAAAAATCAGGAACATCCAGAATGACCGATATCGGAAAGGTTGTGCTCGCTTTTTCCGGCGGATTGGATACTTCCGTTATCCTGAAGTGGCTGCAGGACACGTACCGATGCGAGGTCGTGACATTCACCGCGGATATCGGACAGGGGGAGGAAGTGGAGCCGGCGCGGGCGAAGGCCAGGCAATTGGGCGTGAAGGAAATTTTCATCGAAGATCTTCGCGAAGAATTCGTGCGGGACTTCGTTTTTCCCATGTTTCGGGCCAATACGATATATGAAGGCGAATATCTTCTTGGAACCAGTATCGCCCGCCCGCTGATCGCTAAACGCCAGATCGAGATCGCGCTGGAAACGCAGGCGGATGCGGTTTCTCATGGCGCAACCGGGAAAGGCAACGACCAGGTGCGCTTCGAACTTGGCTATTACGCGTTGAAACCCGATATCCGCGTGATCGCGCCGTGGCGCGAATGGGATCTCACTTCGCGGGAAAAGCTTCTGGCGTATGCGGAACAGCATGGCATCCCGGTGGAAATGAAGAAAAAGAAAGGGTCCCCTTATAGCATGGATGCCAATCTGCTGCACATCTCCTATGAGGGCCGTATTCTGGAAGATCCCGCGCGGGAACCGGAAGAATCCATGTGGCGCTGGAGCGTCTCGCCGGAAAAAGCGCCGGACGAGGCCGAATATCTCGACCTGGAATTCAGGCAAGGCGATATCATCGCGCTCAATGGCAAGTCGCTTTCGCCTGCGCGCGTGCTTGCGCAATTGAATCAGTTAGGCGGCAAGCATGGGATCGGGCGGCTGGATCTGGTCGAGAATCGTTATGTGGGCATGAAATCCCGCGGCTGCTACGAGACTCCTGGAGGAGCGATCATGCTTCGCGCCCATAGGGCCATGGAATCCATCACCCTCGACCGGGAGGAGGCTCACCTGAAGGATGAGCTGATGCCGAGATATGCCGCCATGATTTACAATGGTTATTGGTGGAGTCCCGAGAGGAGGATGATGCAAAGCCTGGTCGACGCATCCCAGATCAACGTAAATGGCTGGGTGCGGGTGAAGCTCTACAAGGGCAATGTGATCGTGGTGGGTCGGGATTCCAAAACCGACTCCCTGTTCGATCCCCGCATTGCCACCTTCGAGGATGACCAGGGTGCCTATAATCAGACCGATGCGGCCGGATTTATCAAGCTGAATGCGTTGCGGATGCGCATTGCGGCAAATTTGAGAAAAAGAAAATAAGCGCCGGGCGGCCCCAATCGGTCCAAGCGGCTGAAAGGAGACTGGTGATTCAGGAGAATCGAATATGCCTTCATTCGACATTGTTTCCGAAGTTGACAAGCAGGAGGTAAGAAACGCGGTTGACCAGGTGAACAAGGAGGTCAGCACCCGCTTTGATTTCAAGGGATCGGATGCTCGCGTGGAGCAGGCGGATTACACGCTTACCGTCTTTGCGGATGATGAATTCAAGCTGGGCCAGGTGCTGGATATTCTCATGGCCAAGCTGGCCAAGCGCAATGTCGATGTGCGATGCCTCGACAGGGGGCAGGTCGAAAAAATCAGCGGCAATAAGGTCAAGCAGCAGGCAACAGTGAAAACAGGCGTGGAAAGCGAACTGGCAAAAAAAATCATCCGGCTGATCAAGGATAGCAAGCTCAAGGTGCAAGGCAGCATCCAGGGAGATGCCGTCCGCGTCTCAGGGGCGAAGCGCGACACCCTGCAGGAAGCCATACAACTGGTCAAGAAATCGATTACCGAATTCCCGCTTCAATTCCAGAATTTCCGCGAGTGATCATCCTGAATCCGCTTTGTAGCGAATAGCGAACTCATCACGCAGACGAACATCGCGTATCGCGAAAATCTTTGTGGATCATGGCTCTAAAAACTGGAAATGAGTGGTCAACTACCGGATTCAGGATAACCCTTGTTCCGCGAGGCTGTTCTCCTCTCTCCTTCAGGGTGCGGATTTGTTAGAGCTTCGCTAAACCCCGCAACCCATTTCTCATATAAGCGGCAGGCGACCTGATTCAAGGCGGGAATGCGCTCATCCAGGCCGGTTTGTATCGCTTCCGCCGGCTGGACTGCTGGCCCAGGGCTTGCCGCAATTTCGCCGGCGCCGTTGCTGCACCAGGTTTTTACCATTTCTTCAGTCATTTCCACATGACACTGGAGTGCCAGGTGTTTATCCAGGACGAATGCCTGGTTCCTGCAATAGGAATCGGAAAGCGCCACGGCCGCCCCTTCAGGGATGGTAAAGGCTTCTCCATGCCAATGGAATCCCTCGAAGGCAGAAAGTTCGCCAAACCACGCTCTTGCCGCCGGAGTGTCCGCAACCTGGACTTTGCCCCACCCGATTTGCTTGACAGGACTTCTGCTCACGGCGCCCCCGAGTGCCTTGGCCATCAATTGGCCACCGAGACAATGGCCTAGCACCGGTATGCTTTCCGCAACCGCCTGGCGTATCAATGCAAGCGCCGGCCCGATCCATGGCAGATCATCGTTTACACTCATGGGTCCTCCCATGAATACCAGTCCGGCGAACTGAGCAGCTTCGGAAGGAAGGGCTTCCCATGCATCCACCTTGATGAGCCGCCAGGGAATGGAGCGGGAATCCAGATAGGTGGCGAAATATCCTGGTCCTTCCAGCGGATGATGCCTGAATATGGCGACTGGCTTCATGCGGCGCGAATGGTTGTGGCTATCTGCCTCTTGGTCCCATGGCTGCCGGTGTCGGCCAGCTGCAGAAGGGGAAGGTGCTATTAGGGTCGGGGCCGGAATCGGATCTGGAACCCTAGGGAAGCGCTGAACAAATCTCCGCTGGCGCGGCGGTGGCTTTGCGGGATGGGATGCGCGAAAGGCGACGACGCGAATGGTGCGACCGCGCAGGGCGGAGCAGCGTCTTCCGAAAGGAAGATGCGACCCCGCAGCGGGATGCCTGCGCCCCAACAAAACTGTGGTGCGGTCGAAGCATCCCCTCCGCTGCGCGATCCCCGCTCTGCGGGGCCCCTCGGGCGACGCTCCGGGGCGCTCCTTCGCCAGGAGCATGACAGGGCAGACCACCCGCAAAGCCCCGCCCCATCCGGGTTGCGATAAAATCGGGCACTCATGGCGTTGCGCTCCTTGGCATCGTAGTCCCGGCTACGACCTGCGTCGCGCGCCTTATGATCATCCCGATTCTACCAGCAACGCGCTCAGCGAGGATTTATTCAGCGCTTCCCTAGCGAGTGGGTTTCCAGGGTACGATATCTGTTTCTGCTATGACCCTCTGTCCCGTTACCATCTTGTTGCTGAAATCCGCTTTTTCCCGGGAGCCCACGAGATACTTTCCTGTTTCCACCTGGATTTCGACCTGTCCCGCCGCTACCGCCACGCTGCCCCCGTTAGAACGTTTGCTGACGCTGAATCGGCTGTCCATGCCACTGATATAGACTGCTCCCACCTTCACTTGCAGTTTTTCGGCTCCAGTATTCTTGACGTCAAAAAAAGCATTCCCTCTCAGCATTTCGATGCGGGGAGGTTCGGTATTGGTGACGGTCACGCTGCTGTCACTGTCCAGGCTGATGTCGATATGGGGTGTTGCTGTCACGGTGATGCGCTGCCCCGGCACGGTTTCATGCAGCCGGGTTGCCATCGGCTTCGCAATGAGCCAGGACATGACGCCGAGAAACAGCGCGGTGGAGGCGATGGAAAGATGGATAAGGAAACGGCGCCAGCGGCTGCCGGGCGTCACGCCAGGCATGTCGCGGTACTTGTCCGGAATGAATCGTAAAGCCTTTCTTCCATCGCGCTTTTCCTCGAATGGCCGTGGACAAGATGCAATTTTAACCTCATTCAAGCAGGTCCGCCACGTACCGGGGGCGCTGGCGAAGACTTATCCAGGACTTTCCTAATTCTTCTCGGAAGGATCCGTTACAAAACCTATTCGGACCAGCCCGGCTTTCGCCGCGATGGACATGACTCGCGCCACCTGCTCGTAATGGACATGTTTGTCGGCCCGTATGTGCAGCTCCATGTTGGCATTCTGGCTGGCAGCGGCGGCAAACCGCGGAGCCAGCACATCCATGGTAACGGGCTCCCCATTCCAGTAGAGGCTGGAATCTTCGCGCAGCGCGAATTCAATATGCTCCGGCTGAGTGATATTCGGACTGCTCGATGCCTTTGGCAGATCGATCTTGACTGAATGCGTCAGCAGGGGAGCAGTAATTATGAAGATCACCAGCAACACCAGCATGACATCAACCAGGGGGACCACGTTGATTTCAGCCATGGGTATCTGGCGGCTGCCCCCTTCCATGCTTCCGAAAGCCATTATAGTCTCCTTTCGCTCGGCGCCACGACGCGAAGGGGCCGTTCGTCCCCGGCGGAGCTATTCGTTTTTGCGCCGACCGCGATCAATACGAAGAGATCATGGGCAAAGGCATCGAGCCGGGCCAGCCAGATGCGGTTACGGCGCACGAACGTGTTATAGGCCAGTACGGCGGGAATCGCGACTGCAAGGCCCAGGGCGGTCATGATCAACGCCTCCCCCACCGGACCGGCCACCTTGTCCAGGGTGCCCTGGCCGGAAAGCCCTATCTGAACCAGCGCGTGATAAATACCCCATACTGTGCCGAACAAGCCGATATAGGGCGCGGCGGAACCTGCCGAGGCTATCACCGTCAGGCCGTTCTCGACTCGGGTGGCCTCCTGGTCGAGGCCATTTCGTAATACGCGGGTAATGAATTCGCTTGCTCCGCCTGCTGCGGCAAGTTTTTGCAGGCCATGTTTTTCCGAATCGACGGCAGCATCCATTGCAAGCTGCGCAAGCTGTGCGAAGGCGTTATCATTCGAGTCTGCTTTCCCTTCTTTCAGCGTCGAGTTCACTTCCTGCAGGGAACTGGCGCTCCAGAAGCGCTTGAGAAAGGCGTCGGCGCGCCTTCCTGCCAGGAAATTCGACAGACTCTTGGTAAGGATGAGATACCAGCTCGCTACCGAAAGACCCAGCAGCAGCACAAGCACGCTGATACCGACGCCATCGAGCTGCGCCAGAAAATTAGAAAATCCGAGACCTGTTTGCATTAGATCAATCTCCTTGCAGTACAAAGTTGAAGGGTTGCAGAGCGATGGCTCTTACCGGCTGGCCATCGCGCACCGGCGGCGTGCACCGCCAGGTTTTTACCGCAGCCATGGCAGCGTCGTCGAGCCGCTTGAAACCGCTGCTGGTAACGACTCGCGCAACACTGACATAACCTTTTTCGTCCAGCTCGACGCGCAGCATCAGTTTGCCTTCTTCACCGAGGCGCCGGGAAAGGGGAGGGTAGGCGGGTGCACTGAGTTCAGGACATGCGACCGACAGCTCGGAAGATAGCGTGACGGGGCCTGCCGGCATCTGGGGCGCGCGGGGAGCTTCTTCCACGGGCACAGGTTCGGGCTCAGGCGCTGGCGCCAGTGCGACCGGCTCGCTTTCCGAGATCACCGGAGCTTCCGCGACTATCTGGCGGGATTGTTGTTTCTTGATCGGCTTCGGCTTGGGCAAAGGCGGCGGAGGCTCGGGTTTGGCTTCTTCCTGCGGCCGGGTGGCAGGGATAAAATTGACGAGGAGGGTGGCTAGCTGTTCCGGCGGCGGGATCAATTGCTGCTTGAAAAGGAAATAAAGCAATGCGCCATGCGCTGCAAGAACAAGCATCAGGCTGGGCAAAAAGACGGGATTGCGTTTGAGTATCATGCCATTAATGACCGGAACCCGAGGGCATGTTCCGGGAAAGCCAGTCTTCGAAAACCTTCTTGTTTACCAAGCCGCTCTTGACCTCGCGCTGGTGCCTCTGATCAAAAAAATAGGTGCGGGGAACCTCTCCGTACCAGCGGCCGTCAATTTCGAGCCGCAAACGTTCCGGAACATCCTCCGCGAAGACCCACTGCTCGATCTTTTTCAGGCCATAGCTTTCCGTTCGCGCCACGAGTTGCGGTCCATCGCCCATTGTATCCGTGGATACCAGCACGACATCCAGCTGGGGATGGCTGCGCCTGAGTTCACCCAGAGTCTTTAATTCCGTTGGGCAATACTGGCAGTCAAGCGACCACAGAACAAGAATAAAGGGCTTGCCCTGGCGGGCTGCGAGAACCTGGGAAAAGCTGCCGGCGGCAAAAGGCCGCACACTTTCCATGGCGCTGGCAGGGCTGATGCAAACCAGCGCCAGCGCGAGCGTCAGGCAACGCAATGCGGCTTTCAATGGAAGTCCCGGAAGCGCTGCGGAGAATTCGAAACCGGTTTTTTTATTCATCAGAATGCAAATCTAATTAAGAATCAATCGCAGGGAGATTTTACCATCTACGTCCGGCTTATGTACAGAAATGAAAAGTGTATGATTCTAAATCCGGTAGTTGACCTTTCTTTTTTAGTTTGAAATCATGATCCGTAAAGATTTTCGCGATGCTCGAAGTTCATCTGCATGATGAATTCGCTACACTGCCGGATTCAGGATGATCTGAATATCTTCGTTGCCGAGTGTTTGTCGCGATCCACGGGGGTTGCGCTTAACAAAATCCATTAGGGGTAATAGGGATAATAGGGGCTAACAGCGGTAATCGCAATGCGGCAAATTGTCGCACCCGGGGAATATGGCCGGATATCATCGGGTGAGAGGGGTGGAGGCGGCGTCCGGGACGGCAATTGCGGTGGCTGGTTCAAGACAGGTGGCTTCTGGCTGCTGTCTCACTTGGGTAAACTTTTCCGGAGAATGGAAAATATTTGATACCATTGCTCGCGAAACAATCGACGCGCTAATCCAATTCCAATAGGGCAATTGTCCTGGCTACTCAACAGGAATTTTCAAATTTTCTGGCTCAAATTGAAAGACGGGCCTATAAGCAGGCGTTATTCGCGGTACGTGACGAGCATCTGGCGCTGGATATCGTTCAGGAGTCCATGATGAAGCTCGTGGAGAAATACGCTGCCAAGCCATCGGAAGAACTCCCTCTTCTGTTCCAGCGCATCCTGCAAAACACCATTCGGGATTTTTACCGGAGGCAAAAGACGCGGTCTCTATGGACCACGTTGTTTTCATCATTCACCTCCGGCAAGGAAAACGAAAATGAGGACTACGATTTCCTGGAAACTTTACGCGTGGAGAGCGCATCGAATCCAGGCAATCCGCAGGAAAAACTGGAACAATCGGAATCTATCCGCATGATCGAGAGGGCGCTCTCCGACTTGCCGGCGCGTCAACGGGAAGCCTTTCTGCTGCGTTACTGGGAGGATATGGATGTTTCGGAAACGGCAAAGATCATGGGATGTTCCGAAGGAAGCGTAAAGACGCATTGTTCCCGCGCAACCCATGCCCTTGCCATCGTGCTGAGTAAAAAGGGAATTACGTTATGAACGAACCGCAAACAGGAAAGAAAATCGCGCAAATCCTGGATCAGGGACTGGACAATATCAGGCAAGGTACGCTGGACCGGCTGCAATCCGCGCGCAGCGCTTCGCTGGAAAATTACTATCCGGCGGAGACAATAGTGAATGTCGGTGGTGCTTCCGTTCGCAGTGGGCATGAGTGGCATTTGAAAAGGGGGAGGTTCGTCTCCCTGGTTTCCTTGCTGCTTGCGCTCATGGGGATCGTTTATTGGCAGAGCCTGCAGGGCGACGAGAATGAAGACATCGATATCATGCTGCTCGTTGATGATCTTCCGGTAAACGCCTATCTGGACAACGAGTTCGAAACATGGCTCGAAGGCTCCTGATCCCGGGGCTGTGGCTGTGCTTCCTGCTTTCTGCTCATGTGTCGGCTGAATCGAAGCAGCCCTCATGGAACCAGCTGATGCCGCAACAAAGGGAAATCCTGGCTCCGCTCTCGCAGGAGTGGGATCATATGGAGCCGGCAAAAAAAAAGAAATGGCTGGGCATAGCGAAGCGCTATCCGGGGATGACGGGCGAAGAGCAGCAGCGCATGCAACTGCAGATGCGGGACTGGTACCTGCTTACTCCGGAGCAGCGCCAGCGTGCGCGCGAAAAGTACAAGACGATCAAAAAAATGTCGCCTGACAAGCGGGATGAAATAAAGCAGAAATGGCGCCAGTACGAGCAATCGCCGGATGGCGCACTGGCAAATCAATAAGGTGGCAGCGCCGGATTCCGCACTTTCCTTACATCAAGGCGGATAGGCATTCCTGATGGATTATCCGGAGTCGATTAAAATTTCGGTCCCTGGTTTCTGGCGCAGGGTGGTGAGCATGATTTACGAATCATTGCTCCTGCTGGCGGTTCTGTTTATTGCCGGCGTGGTTTTTCATCTCGTGTTTCGCGATACGAATTCGCTTTTTTTCAGGCCTGCATTTCAACTTTACCTCCTGCTGGTGGCAGGAACGTACTTTACCTGGTTCTGGACGCATGGCGGACAGACCCTACCGATGCAAACATGGAAATTCCGCGTGGTCAGCGTCGATGGAAGGCGGCTGAATTTAAAACAGGCGCTTGCACGCTATCTGTTTGCCGTGATCGGAATTTTTTTGGGCGGCTGCGGAATACTGTGGGCATTATTTGACCGGGAAGGTCAATTTTTGCACGACAGGCTGGCGGGCACGCGCATCATCAAATTCGAGGCGATCAGCAAGCCCTGAACCAGAAGAAAAAGCAGTTTACCCGCAGAAGGCGGGCATGGAAGAGTTTCTTCTCATGCTGTTCCGCCTACCGTCAATCCCTCTATGCGCAAAGTGGGCTGGCCTACCCCCACGGGCACGCTCTGGCCTTCCTTGCCGCAGGTTCCCACGCCGGGATCGAGCGCCATGTCGTTTCCTATCATCGAAACCTGGGTAAGTATGTCGGGTCCGTTGCCTATGAGCGTTGCACCTTTTACCGGATAAGATATCCTGCCATTTTCGATCATGTACGCTTCAGCCGCGGAAAACACGAATTTCCCGCTGGTGATGTCCACCTGGCCTCCACCGAAGTTCACCGCGTACAAGCCATGCTTTACGGAAGCGATGATTTCTTCGGGGCTTTTATCGCCGTTCAACATGTAGGTATTGGTCATGCGCGGCATGGGAATGTGAGCGAATGATTCCCGCCGGCCATTCCCGGTGACGGCAACGTTCATCAGCCGGGCGTTCAGGTTGTCCTGCAGATAACCTTTCAGTATGCCGTTTTCGATGAGTACGGTACATTGGCTGGGATTGCCTTCATCATCGACATTGAGCGAACCGCGCCGCCTTGCAATCGTTCCATCGTCAACCACTGTCACGCCCGCCGCGGCCACCCGCTCGCCAATACGGCCTGAAAATGCGGAACTCCCCTTGCGATTGAAATCTCCTTCCAGGCCGTGGCCGATCGCTTCATGCAGCAGTATTCCCGGCCAGCCGGCACCCAGTACTACGGTCATGGTTCCCGCAGGAGCAGGTTTTGCGTTGAGATTGACCAGGGCCTGGTGCACCGCCTTGGCCGCATAGTCGCGCAGGACGTCATCAGTGAAGTACGCGTAATCGAAGCGACCGCCGCCTCCCGCCACACCCTGTTCGCGCCTGCCGTTTTCCTCCGCGATGACTTGCAGCGACATGCGCACGAGCGGGCGCACGTCAGCCGCCAGAACCCCGTCGCTGCGCGCAACCAGGATGACTTCGTAATCTCCCGATAGGGAAGCCATCACCTGGATAACCCGCTTGTCGACCGCGCGGGCATAGCCCTCGAGCTTTTCCAGCAGCGCGACCTTTTCCTTATCGTTGAGCGCGGAAATAGGGTCGTGCGGAAGATAAAGCTCGCGGCCCTTGCTGCGGCGGACTGCTTGAACCGAATGCGAAGCTCCCTGGCGGGCGATTGCACGAGTGGCCTGCGCTGCAGAGGCGAGCGCAGGCATGCTGATGTCGTCCGAATAGGCAAAAGCGGTCTTGTCGCCGCTGATCGCGCGTACGCCCACACCCTGATCGATATCGAAGCTGCCGGATTTGACTATGCCTTCTTCCAGCGCCCAGTTCTCGCCCCGGCTGTATTGGAAATACAGATCTGCATAATCCACGTTGTGGGAGAACATCTGCCCGAATACTTCCTGCAGGCCGGCCGTATCTATCTCATAAGGCGCCAGAAGACAATTGCTGGCCGTGACAAAGAGATCGCTCGTTGGGGAAATGGATTCGGTAATCATGGTATCCAGGTCAAAAATTCGATAATCAGCAATAATGCAGGATCCGGTGTTCCAAAGCGGGCAAACTATTGCGCAGGCTGGTCTGATAGTCGGAATTGATATCCGCTATCACCACACCCGATCCCCGCGGAAGCCGGTCAAGCACTACGCCCCAGGGATCGACTATCATGGTGTCGCCATGGGTTTCCCTCCCGTTGACGTGATATCCGCCTTGAGCAGGCGCAACCACATAGGCGAGATTTTCGATGGCGCGGGCGCGGATGAGTGTTTCCCAATGCGCCTTGCCGGTAGTTGAAGTAAAAGCCGCAGGAGCAAAAATGATATCCACCTTTCCCATGGAGCGGTAAAGCTCCGGAAAACGCAAGTCGTAGCAGATGGAAAGACCTATACGGCCAAAGGGGGTTTGCAGGGCAACCACGCCACATCCGGGTTCTATGGTTTTTTCCTCGGCATAGCTTTCGTTACCCAACTCCAGGCCAAACAGGTGTATTTTGTCGTATCGCGCGACTTGATCCCCTTTGTCATCATAAACCAGGCAGCTGTTGCGGACCTTGTCGGGCTGGGACGATACCAGGGGTACGGAACCCCCTACCAGCCAGATGCCCAACCGTCTCGCGATGTCGCTCAGGAATTGCTGTATTGGCCCGGAATTATCCTGTTCGCGTGCCGCCACCCGATCCGCGTCACTCATTCCCATCAAGCAAAAATATTCCGGAAGCGCTATCAGCTTTGCCCCTTGCGCCGCTGCCATTTCTATCAGGCGCCCCGCTTCTTCCAGATTGCCCACGACATTGGGCCCGGCCGCCATCTGAATGGCGGCAATACGGACAAACCTTTGACTTTCGGTTCGCGAGGAGGTTGCAATTGGATTATCCGCTGTCATGGGCGATCTTGTTCTACTATTGCTCCGGTTGGCCAGGCATGTCCGGAATTATGGGTGATCATCTTTTCAGCTTATTCAGCCTGGAGAACCTGTGAAAGAAGTTCCGATCAACGCCGGGTTCATTTCGCCGGATCGGACTTCGCCTATCGATGCCTCATGGCGGAGGCAGGAGGCTTCCTGGCAAATCAAATGCAAACAGATTAACCGAAAAGCGGTTTTTTTTAAACCCTTCAGATGATACTCATGGCGGAACTTTCATTTTTTCCGGCATCGTATCGCATCGTGTCGATAAGGCAGCGGTGGATTCCCTGTTTTCGGGACAAAATGTCTTCGGGGAATCTTGTCCCACAGCTCAAGCTATTGCTGCCCAGGCTCATCGGTTTCGTGTTCGTGCGCCTGCTCTGATTTTTTTACCACTATCGGCTTGGTCCAGGTTCCCGTTATGTCATATTCATTAGGCGTCGGGGTGCTCTGCAACGCCTTGTTTACGATCATCTCGGTGAGTCCCACCACCGGCGTGGCCAGTCCAAGCGACGGGATAACCTTGAAATTCAGTTTCTGGGTCTCCGCTTCAAGATTTACCTCGCCATTCAGGATAATATTGGCCGCGGGTCCTTCGATCTGGAGGTCATCGGTAACCGCCACTCCGTGCGCGATCCTTATATCTCCCGAAATATCGTCGAAGGCAAAACCTTCACTGAACACATCACGAAAGTCCAGCATGACTCTTCGCGGTAGCGCGCGCAAATCGAAAAAGCCGAATAATCTCCCGATCCCAGGCTCAAATCTGGGAAATTGCCCGTGTTCCGCCTGCAGCTTGAAGGTGCCAAACATGGTTGCGTAATCGATAACCAGTGGGCTTCCATCCCAGGATACCTCGCCTTCGAGCTTGCCAGTGCCACGTTTCACGCGATCGGGATGACCCAGGCGCGTCAGGAATTTTCCGATATTGCTCGACTCCAGGGTAATCGTGGCCTGAACTCGCGGGGTAGCGGCTCGGCTATGCCATATTCCTTTTGCCACTATCGAGCTTTCCGGGCTGCTGAGCCGCAATTTGTCGATACGCCAATTCTGCTCGTGCTGAGCGCCCTTCAATTCGAGGTGCCCCAGCCGCATGTTTCCGAGTATCAGGTCATTCACCATCACGTCGAGTGCCGGCGCAGCTTTTTGCTGAGGCCTTGCTTGCACCGCCGGGGCTGGCCTGGGGGATGAAGGAGATGAAGTCGAAAGAGCGGTTGGGACGACCAGTTTGTCCAGGCGCGCTAGAATCCTTCCGTTACCCGATGGGTTCCAGTTGATGTCGCCGGTCATTTCGCTGCTTGCGACAGTGGAGTGCCAGATCTTGTCAATTTTTTTTGCGCTCAGTTCGATATCGGTGAGCCGCCTGCCGAAAATAGTAAGATTGCCGAGATGCAGATCCACCCCGGTTATATCGGGAAAAGCTTCCGCCGCGCCGCCCGCCTGTCCTTGAATCATGATTTTCCGCCATTGATCCAGATCCAGCGTCCGTATCGTGCCGCTCACGGATATTCCCGGCATCTCCAGGGTTGGGACGGAAGCGGCGCCAAACGTCACAACACCTTCGTCCACCTGGTATTCCTCCGCTTCGTCCTGCGTGCGTCTTACTTTTGCCGCGGCAATATTTCCATAGCTCAAGATGAGCGTATCCTTGTTCACAGCGGCGGCTTTCCGCTCGAAACGCAGAGGTATGCGGTCGGAGGCCGCTTTGGAGAAAGGTTCGGGCAATGCCGAGGTAATGCCCTGGAGAGACGATTCAATCGACAGGTTAGCCAGTTTGTTGCGGACGTGGATCATTCCCCGCCATTCGGCGCTGCCTCGAAGGTATCTCGTCCACGCGTGAGGAGAGCGGGTTGCATCGCGCTGCCAGCTTCCATACAGATTGTCCAGGTTGATTTTGCCCAGGGCAATCATGCGGACGCTCCCGTCGCGCGTGTCGACAGAACTGAGAGACATCGGGCCGCCAAGCAGCCGGGCTGTAATATTGTTGGCGCTTATTCCCGATTCGGTAAAAAAAATTTCTCCGCTGATATCGCTCAGACTGGGCAAATTCTCCCCAGGATTGATTTCATTGCCCGTGATCTGGTAGCTCCCGGCAAGATTGACGCGTCTGGAATGTCTTGCAGAGGTCAGCGGGGTGTCAAGTTTGAGGTGAAGCCTTCCGTTTCCGGCAACGCTGATTTGATTGGAAAGCGTGCCAGCCAGGCTGCCGGATCCATACCTGGCCGCCAATTCCAAGAATTGCCGGGTCTCGCCGGTTGCCTCTGCCTCGCATTCGAGTGCCGCCCCGGGTTCACCGATGTCCCTGACGCGAAGTTTTATCTTGCTCAGTTTTGTGCCGATAATCGCGGCCTGCGGTCCGTTGAATTCGACCCGGTCACCGTGGAGCTGGATATTTCCTGAGATATTTTCGATCCGCGGCCATTCCGGCGTGAGATCCACCGTCGCTCCCGACGTGTTGATGAAGAGCCGGAATACGCCTTGATCTTCCTGACGGAAAGGAAATTCATCAAGATTGCCCTTGAGATGGAGCCGGGCCTCCGTAATGACTCCAGCCACCATCGATTTTTCCAGCCACGTTTTAACGGACGAATCCTTTCGGACTGGAAGATACCGCATTACCCAGGGCACATCCGCCCGCGTCAAGTGGCCTGCGATGTCAACCATTCCCCGACCATCACGTCCGGTGCGATAGCTGCCATATGAAACCCCCGCGGCATAGGGATTGGAGAAAGAAATATTACTGAACCTGAATTCGCTGGCGTCATTCCCTGAAGCGATGCTCCAGCTTGCCTGTCCGGTCAGGGTATCGAGCAGGAGCGGTTCGTGGAACAGGTCCGGCAGTTCTATGCTCGTTTGCTGTGAACTGATATTGAGCACCCCCTTCCGCTCCGTGATGTCAATGCTGCCGGTCATGCCGCCGAATGCGGGCAGACTCTCCCATTTCTTCATGCCTAGGTTGGTAAAATGTCCTTTCGCGCTGAAGTGTGATGGGGACGACAGATCTCCGTTCCATCCCACCTCAACGTGATCGATCTCTCCGTGCGGCGACGACTGTCTCAGGAAATTGCGCAGGGAGTCCGTCATCGGCAGATACTCGGTCAGGTCGCCAAGCGTCCGAAGGTTCAATTTATCCGCGCTCAGCTTGCTGCTGCTCGCCGCTCCGTTCTGGCCAGGGATCATCTGAAGCGAGAAATTCAAGGGTTGCAACCGCGGCTTGCCTTGGATGAAGGCGCTCAACCTGCTTGCCGATAGCTCGAAGCCTTCTTTCTCCTCGTTGTTTATTCTTTTCCAGCCTATCCTGCATTGCACGCGGGAGAGAGTCAGTTCCGGTAGATTTTTTGCCATCCGGGCCTTGACGTTGCTCAATCGCATGTCCATCGTCAATTTCCGGATGTCCAGTCCTTCCATTCCCATCCACATGCGCAACGCACCGATGCCGCGCCTTAGCTCGATCTCGCGTGGAAAAGGCAGCCACGCCTGCCAGAGGGCGACATTGGCCTGATCTATCCGCAGAAACAGCTGGCCTCCCCACTGCTCGGGATAGTCCAGCGACCTGCCCCTGAAGTCCCCTCGCATGTCCAGTTGGGCCGCAAGCTCGGCGGATGGCGTGGCGCGAATCCCGAAGCGATGCCGGTTATCCTGATTTTCCAGGAGCAGATCCACCAGCAATTCCAGTTCCGGCGCAGCCCGCAGATCATCCTGCCATACGATGCTGGCGTTATGGATGGTGACCCGTTTCTGTTGCAATAGCCAGTTGGAAAAACCATTTTCATTTTCGCCTGGCTCATTCTCGAGTGCGAAACCGGCGAGATGAATGACGCCCTCTGCATCGCGCCGCACAATCAGGTCGGGCTGATCGATCCTGATTTCACGAAAGTGCAGCCCACCGTAAAGAATGGAACGCCACGATACGGTGCCCTCCAGCCGATGCAGCAATAGCGAGATCTTTCCCTCCTTGTCATAAACATGGATGGCGCCAAGCATCATGTGAGGGCGAAGGCCGTCCCAGTTCGCGCTGATCTCTCCCACCGTTACCTGCTGGCCTGATGCCCGGCTGATCGCTGACGCAATATCCTCGCGATAGTTCTCGATATTTGGCAGCACCCAATACCGCAGCGATAGCAGCAGCAAGGAAAAAAAGGCTGCCGCTGCAATCAGTAGCCAGGCCACATTGCGCAATAAAGCGGCGCAGCGCCGTGCAAGAGGTAAAATTGCTGAAAGGTTCAATAAGGATTTCCGGTTTTCTGCTGAGGGTGATCTGTTTTATCCAACCGTCCAGTGAAAAAAACGTCGAGAGGGCGACCTTGGCGATAAAGCAATTGGTAAAACGATCTAAATGGATTTGCTTGCGCGACGCTTTCCAGTTCTGCGAGAGCAGGTGCATGCCCGTTGAAATACGGGGTTTTGACGATCGATTTATTGTAACTCCGAATCTTTGGCCATGCATCCCGATCATCCCGTCGAGACAGTGATCGATTCGATCCTTCCATATAGCCGTTATGCGCAGCGCTTGCTGGACAGCGAGCCGGAATTGCGGGTGGAATTAGAAAAAAGCCTTCATCGCCCTTTCGTTGCGGCCGAGATGCGGCAATTTCTGGATGCGGATGCGGATGCGGTAGCGGTCAGTGATGAAGCTGGCCTGCAGCGTATATTGCGGAGCCTGCGCAAGAAGGTGATGTTGCGGTTGCTGGCTCGGGATCTGGGTGGACTGGGAGACCTGGCCGAAGTCATGAGGAGCATGACCGACCTGGGCGAGACAACCATTCGTTTCGCGCTGGAGCGGCAGCAGGCCTGGCTGACCGACCCGAACCGATATGGACGCCCGAGGAATAAGGAGAAGAACGCTCCCCAGGAAATGCTGGTGGTGGCCATGGGCAAATTGGGAGGCGGAGAGCTCAATGTCTCCTCGGACGTGGATCTGGTTTTTGTTTACCCGGAAGATGGAGAAACCGATGGCCGCCGTTCAGTCTCCAACCAGGATTTCTTCGTTCGCCTTGGACGCAGATTGATCGCCAGCCTCAATGATATGACTTCCGACGGCTACGTTTTCCGGGTCGATATGCGCTTGCGTCCATATGGCGAAAGTGGCCCGCTGGCGGTGAGTTTTCCCATGCTGAAGGATTACTTCATAAACCAGGGGCGGGAATGGGAGCGATACGCCTGGATCAAGAGCAGGCTGGTCGCCGGCCCTTGCGCGGAAGGCTCGGTTCTGATGGAGCAGATCGCACAGCCGTTCGTGTTTCGAAAATACCCCGATTTCGGCGCGTACGAATCCATGCGCGGTTTGCATGCGCAGATTCGGCAGGAGGTCAGCCGCCGTGAATTGCATGAAAATATCAAGCTTGGACCAGGCGGCATCCGCGAAATTGAATTCATCGCCCAGGTATTCCAGCTTATCCGTGGCGGGCGGGACGCCGAACTGCGTATTCGTCCGACCCTGGAGGTGCTGCACCGCTTGCGGGAGAAGCGGCAGCTATCGGAAAAGGCGGTAGCGGAACTCTCCGAAGCTTATTGTTTTTTTCGCAATCTCGAGCATCGCCTGCAGTATCTCGACGATCTGCAAACCCAGACATTGCCTCAAGCGGCGACAGACCAGGCGCTGATAGGGGAAACGATGGGCTTTTCAAGCTACGAAGGGTTCCTGGAGCGCCTTGATGACCATCGAAGCAGGGTGACGGGTCACTTTGAACATATATTCGCCGCTCCCCGGGAATTTCATACCTCCGGCATGCTGACCGCTCTCTGGGAAGAGCAAGTTGAAGAAGAAGCCGGACCGGAGGCTGCCGTCCGGCTGGCGGCAATGGGGTTTTCCGATCCTCAAAGCAGTCTGGGACGTTTACAGGCATTTCGCGCCAGTGCGCGCTACCGGCAGTTACCCAAGCCGAGCAAGGCACGCATTGACGCGCTTGTTCCCGCTCTGATCGAGGTGGCCGCGAAAATGCCAGGGCCGGATGCGACGCTGGAGCGGATGCTACGGCTGCTTGAAAGCGTGAGCCGCCGCGCGGCCTATATCGCGTTGTTGCGGGAATATCCCGAAGCGCTGGAAAGAGTGGCCAAGCTCGCCAGCACCAGCCAGTGGGCTGCCGAGTATCTCAACGCACATCCTATTCTGCTGGATGAGCTGCTTAACTCCGAGGGCTTTCAAAACGCACCGGACTGGTCGCTTGCCAGGACCGCTTTAGAGAGCCAGTTAAAACAGGCGGAAGGCAACGATACGGAGCAGCAGATGGATGTGTTGCGGCATTTTCACCATGCCCAGGTGTTCCAGCTGCTGGCCAGGGACGTGGAGGGTTTGCTGCCCCTTGAAACGCTGAGCGATCATTTGACGGAACTTGCCGATCTGATACTCGATAAGGTGTTGCATCTTGCATGGTCCGGATTGAGGAGGAGGCACAGGGAAGATCCCGCATTTGCGATTGTGGGCTATGGCAAGTTGGGCGGAAAGGAACTGGGCTACGCATCCGACCTGGACATCATATTTCTTCATGACGATCCTCATCCCGATGCGTCCGAGATATATGCGAGATTGAGCCAGCGCATTAATTCCTGGCTGACCAGTTACACTTCTGCGGGCTTGCTGTACGAAACCGATCTGCGCTTGCGTCCCAACGGCAGCAGCGGACTGCTTGTCAGTTCCCTCGATGCTTTCGATCAATATCAGCGTAACCAGGCATGGGTATGGGAGCACCAGGCGTTGACCAGGGCGCGTTTTGTCGCGGGGGATTCGCGGATAGGAGATGCGTTCGAGCGAATACGGAAGGAAGTGCTCCGCCAGTGGCGCGACCCGGCAAAACTCAAGCGCGAAGTCCTGGCAATGCGTGAGAAAATGTTCGAAGCGCACCCCAATTCGTCCAGATTGTTTGACGTCAAGCACGACCGCGGCGGCATCATCGATGTCGAGTTCATTGTGCAATATTTGATTCTGAGTCATGCCTGCGATCACCCGGGGTTGACGGACAATATCGGCAATATCGCCTTGCTGAAGCTGGCGGGAGAGCTGGGGCTCGTTTCCGTAGCGGCCGCGCAACGCGTGCTTGTGGCTTATCGGGAGTTTCGCCGTGTGCAGCACAGGCTGAGATTGAGCGGAAATCCGGATGCTGCCGAGTCGTCCTCCGGCCGGCATCAGAAATTTGTCCGGGTGGAAGCCGATCGTTTCAGGGAAAGCATTGCCGCCGTGCTTCAGTTATGGGCGGAAGTTTTCGATTGATCCCAAATCCGGCAGTTGGACAGGGTGGAGTGTGCGGTTTTTGGAGTACAGGGACGGCAGAGGCAGAGAATGTGATTCAATTTATCAAGGGTAAAATGCGATAGAATAGGGATTTTCAAAGATCCCGAGGAGTTTTTGATGTCGATGGCTGACCGCGACGGCGTTATCTGGAGCGACGGTAATATCATCCCGTGGCGCGAGGCTACCACGCATGTATTGACCCATACATTGCATTATGGAATGGGAGTATTCGAAGGTTTGCGCGCCTATAAGACGCCCGGAGGCACGGCGATTTTCCGGTTGCGGGAACATACCGACAGGCTATTCAATTCCGCGCATATTTTCATGATGAAAATGCCCTACGACAAGGCTACGCTGATGCAGGCGCAATGCGATATGGTGAAGCAGAACAGGCTGGAATCCTGCTACATTCGCCCTATTGTTTTTTACGGATCGGAAGCCATGGGAATTTCCGCCAGGACGCTTTCAGTTCATGTCGTGGTCGCAGCCTGGCCCTGGGGCGCCTATCTTGGCGCGGATGGTCTCGAAAAAGGCATCCGTGTCAAGACTTCTTCATTTTCCCGGCACCACGTCAATGTCAACATGTGCCGCGCCAAGTCTGTCACCACTTATGCCAATTCGATACTCGCTCATCAGGAAGTGGCGCATGACGGATACGATGAGGCCCTGCTGCTGGATGTGGATGGGTATGTGGCGGAAGGAGCTGGCGAAAACATATTCATTGTCAAGCAAGGAAAGCTCTACACTCCGGACATGACTTCATGCCTGGAAGGCATCACTCGCGCTTCCATCATCGAGCTTGCCACGGAAATGGGAATCCCTATAATCGAAAAGCGGATCACCCGGGACGAGGTTTATTGCGCGGACGAGGCGTTTTTTACCGGCACCGCTGCCGAGATAACGCCTATCCGCGAACTGGATAACCGCCGCATAGGGGAAGGTGAGCGGGGCGCCATTACCGCCAGGCTGCAGGCTGCTTTTTTTGACTGTGTGGGCGGCAGGGCCGCAAGCCATGCGGATTGGCTCACCTATGTCTGATCGATGTTGATGCGTATCGAAGGAAACGAAGGAAAACCCATGCAGAATGCCAACGTGAGAAAGCAGGAACCGATCGAGGTCACGGGCGACGATCTGCCATTACATTGTCCTATGCCATCCATGCTCTTATGGAATTCGCATCCTCGTGTCTTTCTCCCCATAGAGAATACCGGTGAAGCGTTGTGTCCCTATTGTGGCACCCAGTACACGCTCAAAGGCGGTTCGGGGACAGGACACCATCGCTGAAAGACCCGTAGAAATACGGTCAATGGGAAACAATTCATCACAGGGCATTTGGCGTGGCGGCGCCTGGAGGGGGAGGCAGCTTTTACCCATGCGTGTGTCCGGAGGGGCGGGATGGGTTGCTGGATTTTCCGCACCGTTGGCATGAATCTAAGTTTTTTCCGGCCATGGGGCCATGGGTGCGCTGCCTGCTTGCCCGGCATATTCCCGGATGTCCTGATCCGCTTGTAAACCTCGCCATACCCATCATTCCAATAACTTAGCATAATCTCATGCCTGATCAATAACTTAGCATAATCTCATGCCTGATTTACCGAAAGAGATTTTTAAAGCCTACGATATCCGCGGTATCGTTGGTCAAACGCTCACCCCGGAAATTACTGAAGCCGTGGGACACGCCATCGGTTCCGAAGCACGTGTCCGCGGTATTCAATCTTTGGCAATAGGCCGGGATGGCAGAACATCCGGTCCGGAGCTTGCGGCGGCGCTGGCGGCGGGGTTGCTGAAAAGTGGTGTCGACGTGGTCGATGTCGGGATGGTGGCTACCCCCATGCTCTACTTCGCGGCGCATACCTTATGCGGCTATTCCGGCGTAATGGTGACTGGAAGCCACAATCCTCCTCAATATAATGGCTTGAAGATGGTGCTGGGTGGAGAAACCCTTGCGGCGGAATCCATTCAGGCGTTATACCGGCGCGTGGTAAATCAGGATCTGGTCCATGGTCAGGGGGGATATCGCAAGCATGATATTGCTGAAACTTACTTGCAGCGCATTACTGCCGACATAAAGCTGGCTCGCCCCATGAAAGTCGTCGTCGATTGTGGCAACGGCGTTGCCGGCGCTTATGCGCCGGAGCTATACCGCAGGCTCGGATGCCATGTAACCGGGCTCTTTTGCGAAGTCGACGGGACCTTTCCCAATCATCATCCGGATCCCTCCGCACCCGAGAACCTGCACGATCTGATACATGAGCTTGGAACAGGCGACGCGGAAGTCGGGCTCGCCTTTGATGGCGACGGGGACCGCGTGGGCGTGGTAACGAAAAACGGTTCGATAATTTATCCCGATCGTCAATTGATGTTATTTGCGGCCGATGTTTTGTCAAGAAATCCTGGTGGGCGGATCATTTATGACGTGAAATGCACTCGCAACCTCGCGCCGTGGATAGAGCAGCATGGTGGCCAACCGATCATGTGGAAAACAGGGCATTCGTTCATCAAGGGCAAGCTGAAAGAAACCGGGGCAGTGCTCGCGGGCGAGATGAGTGGCCATATTTTCTTCAGTGAGCGTTGGTATGGATTCGATGATGGATTATATGCGGGCGCACGGTTGCTGGAACTGCTCAGCCGCGAGGCAGATATCGATGCTGCCCTTCATGCAATTCCAGATGCTATCAGTACTCCGGAACTGCAGATCAGGCTGAAGGAAGGAGAAAATTATCAGGTGATCGCCCAGTTGCAAGTAAATGCGCGCTTTGATAATCCGCTTCGTGTGATTACGACGGATGGGCTACGGGTGGAGTACGCCGATGGGTTTGGCCTGGCACGTTCATCCAATACCATGCCCGTGATTGTGCTGCGATTTGAAGCGGACAGCGCGGCAGCGCTCACGCGGATACAGGAGGATTTTCGCAAGGTCATTTTACAAGCCCGGCCAGATGCGGCGTTACCATTTTAGTGAGCCATGAAAGTGGAAGAGCATCTTAAAACACGCGTTCTGTTTGTTTGCATGGGAAATATTTGCCGGTCTCCTACTGCGGAGGCTGTATTCAGGCAGCAGGTCAGGGATGCTGGCTTCGAGCAAGCCTTTCACATCGACTCGGCTGGCACTCATGATTACCATGAGGGTGAGCCGCCGGATGAAAGAGCCCAGCAGGCGGCGACCCGGCGCGGCTATGACACCCGAACCCTGCGGGCGCGGCGCGTGCATGAAAGGGATTTCGAGCATTTTCATTATATTCTTGCAATGGATAAGGCCAATCTCGCCATATTGAGGCAGGAATGTCCGCCTCAATACAGTCATAAGCTCGGCTTATTGATGCAATACAGCCGCAGGTTTTCCCAGGGGGTGGAAGAGGTTCCTGACCCTTATTTCGGTGGACGCCAGGGTTTTGAACATGTGCTGAACATGGTGGAGGAAGCCGGTCAGGAGCTGCTCAACCGGATATGCCAAGAAAAAAATATAGGGACGAGCCTCCTGGGGAAGCGCTGAACAAATTCTCACCGGCACGATGGTTTTTGCGGGATGGGATGCGCAAAGCGGTGTGAATGGAGCGGGTTTCGCGGCTGCCTGTAAATATCCTCAAGAGAGAGCAGGGGCCGCGGATTGCGGCGAATCCAGGGAAGCGCTGAACAAATCTCTGCTGGCGCGGCGGTGGCTTTTCGGGATGGGATGCGCGAAAGGCGACGACGCGAATGGTGCGACCGCGCAGGGCGGAGCAGTGTTTTCCGAAAGGAAGATGCGACCCCGTAGCGGGCTGCTGGCGCCCCATGTATACTTTGGCGCGCTCTGGCATCCCCGCCGCTGCCCGATCCCCGCTTCGCGGGGCCCCTCGGGCCACGCTCTGGGAAGCCACCGCGTTGCGCTCGTTGGCATCGTAGTCCCAGCTACGACCTTCGTCGCGCGCCTTATGATTATCCCGATTTTACCAGCAACGCGCTCAGCGAGGATTTGTTCAGCGCTTCCCTAGTTCTCCCTATCGGAAATCCTCCCCAAGCCACCGGAATTTTCTCGCGATGGCTTTATACAGCCGGTCACTTGTGCGTTTCAATTTGCACTAATGGCTCGCCAGCAGCCGCCGCAGGCGGAGGCGCAGGCTTTCTTTTCCGTCGGCCTTCCAGAACGGACTCTACAGACGCGTGCTCGTCAGGAGTCATCCGTTTTCCGGGAATGGTTTCAATCATGATCAATCCACTCGCTGCCAAATTCAACGGTTCCGGTGCAGGAGCGGATTTCCCGGCTGCTTGCTGAACTGATGGCGCCGTTGCTTCCGGCGTTTTGTCCGAAAGTTCGTTTTCTGTTGCAACGCTTGCAACCCCGCGTATTCCTTCCGATGCATCGGTAAGCAGCAGAGGCGGGGAGGATGGCGCAAGGGGTGCAAGTGATGCGGATAAGGGTTCCTGCTCCGGGATGGGGGAAAGCTGATACGGTCTGCTTTCCTGCTTGGGCGCTGCCCCGGCGGCTACTCCAGGTGAAGTGGCAGTCTTGTTTTCTTCATCCGGCACTACAGTTGGCGCTTCCTCTTCCGGATCGCTTGACTGGTTGGCCGGCTGTCCGCCCACCGGCTCTGGCGGAAGTACCGTCTTCGATTCGGGAAGCGCTCCCGTCTCGATTGTTGGCAAAGCCACGCTTACCATGGCAGGTGTTTCCCATATCGGCTCGCGGGCAACTTCGTTTTCTGCCTTATTTTGTTGCATGGCCGGACCGGCCATTTGCTGATCCTGGATTTCTCTTGGCGAGGTGTTTTTTGCTTCGCGGGGAAGGCGATCCTGGCGGTCACCCCGGTCGCGCTGCCTTCCGCCACGGCGGCGTCTGCGTCCCCCATCCTCTCCCCGCTGAGCCTGAGCCAGGTCTTCCGTTGCCGGTTGTTCCTCCGCAGGCAACCGGGTGTCCGCCCGAGATTGTTTTTCCTCCCGTTTTTCCTCTCGAGGGGGGCGTTGCGGCTTTTTCGTGCCAAAGCGCTCTGCCTGGGGTTTCGAATCGCCGCGCTCACTGCGCTGGCTCTGCGCGGTTTCCCGGGGTTGACCCGGGAAAGTGACCACCTCGCCGGTTCGTTCGCCGCGCTCCCCACGCTCTCCACGAACTGGTCGGGCCGGCCGGACGCGATCGCGCCGGCCAGGGCCGCGTTCGAGCTGTTGCGGTCCGGCAGCAGCCTGTTCCGGCAGAGCTCTTTTTCGCTCTCCCCCCGGTTGCCTGAACCATCCCAGTATTTTATCCAGAAAGGATACCTGCCCGGGTTCGCGTTGCGGTACCTGCTCCCGTACTGGCGCCGGCTGGGACGGGGTTATGCCTTTTACGGCAGCCTGCTGCCGCACTGGTTTGGTTTCCTGCGAAGCCGATGGCAGGGTAATTTCCGTCGTGGGTTTCTCCACCAACTGGTAGCTGGTTTGAATTTCACCCGACTTCACCTCGTCGTGTCGCAAGCGAGTTATATTGTAATTGGGAGTTTCGAGATGAATATTTGGAATCAGGACCACATTGACTTTCAATCTGGCTTCGATCGCATGTATCTCGGAACGCTTTTCGTTGAGCAGATAGGTCGCCACATCCACCGGTACCTGGGCTTGAAGCACAGCGGTATTTTCCTTCATTGCCTCTTCCTGGATGATCCTGAGAATATGCAATGCCGAAGAATCAGTGCCGCGAATGTGCCCCGTGCCATGGCAGCGCGGGCAGGAGATATAGTTGCTCTCGCCGAGCGAGGGGCGCAGCCGCTGCCGCGAAAGTTCCAGCAAGCCGAAGCGGGAGATTTTTCCCATTTGCACGCGTGCGCGGTCATAACGCAGCGAGTCATGCAGGCGATTTTCCACTTCTCGCTGATTGCGGGCTACTTCCATATCGATAAAATCGATCACCACCAGCCCACCCAGATCACGTAGCCGCAACTGCCGCGCGATCTCATCGGCGGCTTCAAGATTGGTATTAAGCGCCGTTTGCTCTATGTCGGAGCCACGGGTCGCTCGCGCGGAATTCACGTCGATCGATACCAGCGCCTCAGTATGATCGATCACGATGGCGCCGCCTGATGGCAAAGTTACCTGGCGCGAATAAGCGGTCTCGATCTGGTGTTCGATCTGGAAACGCGAGAATAGAGGCACGTCGTCGCGGTAGAATTTCACGCGGCCGACGTTCGCGGGCATGACATGGCTCATGAACTGGCATGCCTGCTCATAGATGTTTTCAGTGTCGATCAGGATTTCACCAATTTCCTGGTGAAAGTAATCGCGGATTGCCCGTATGACGAGACTGCTTTCCTGGTAGATAAGAAAGGCGCCGCTCTGGCCGTGCGATGCTTCCTCGATTGCACGCCATAATTGCAGCAGATAATTGAGATCCCACTGCAATTCTTCCTCGCTGCGGCCTATTCCCGCTGTGCGGGCAATAATGCTCATGCCCGAAGGAATATCGAGCTGGGCCATCGTATCGCGCAGCTCGGCGCGGTCTTCCCCCTCGATGCGGCGTGAGACTCCGCCACCTCGCGGGTTATTTGGCATCAATACCAGGTGGCGGCCCGCCAGCGAGATATAGGTGGTGAGCGCCGCACCCTTGGTGCCACGCTCGTCCTTGTCTACCTGGACGATGAGCTCCTGGCCTTCATGGAGAGCGTCCTGCGGCCTGCCGCGGCCGGTATCGGCGGTCTCCTTGAAGTAGGAGCGGGAGATTTCCTTGAAAGGAAGAAAACCGTGCCGCTCTCCGCCATATTCGACGAAAGCGGCTTCAAGACTGGGCTCCAGGCGGGTAATGACCGCCTTGTAAATGTTGCCCTTGCGTTGTTCCTTGCCGGATGATTCGATGTCCAGGTCAATGAGTTTTTGACCATCGACAATCGCGACACGCAGTTCTTCCGGCTGTGTCGCATTAAATAACATGCGTTTCATTTTATGCCTCCCGCGCTCTGGACACGGGCGGACAGCCTACGCTGCGGGGATTCTTCCGCGCGTATACGAGAGCATACTAGTCAGGCAACGTTGGTCATAGGCTTGGCTGCTGTTAAAGATGACTATTTTCTCTGGCGTGTCGCTGTGGCCCTGCTTCAATTAACTAGCAGAGCCAGGAAATTAAGTTTCAATCAGGTTTCGGTTATGGCGCCGGTAATGGGCGCAACGAAACCGAAAACTGAAATTTACGTGTGCTTTGAGCGCGCAAATCAATTACTATCACTACTTTAGTGGTGAGTGACGTTAACCAGGTTTTTCGGGTTGGCGCTTGTCCCTTATTGGACAGGATTTTCATCAACAGCGCTGCCTTGAACGCCGGATAAAGGGATAGGCTGAACTCCGAATTGGCAAGTATAAGTAGAATTAGAGATTTAGGCAAAGATTTTCCCCTGCTTGCCGCGGTGAATGAAGTGGTGGATGAGAGTGGTGACGGACAGCGCATAGATAATTTCCTGTTCAAACGGCTTAAGGGAGTACCTAAAACCCACATCTATCAGTTATTGCGGAGCGGGCAGGTGCGGCTCAACAGCAAACGGGTGGACGCTGGTCACCATTTGCAGTCGGGTGATGTGGTGCGTATTCCGCCAGTTCGCACCGGGGTCAGGCCTGTGCCTGGACATGGCGGCGTCAAGCCCGCGCCTTTTCTATTCGAAATCCTGTTTCACGATGAGGCGCTGATCGTACTCAACAAGCCTGCCGGCATGGCCGTGCATGGCGGAAGCGGCGTGAGCCAGGGTGTGATAGAGCATTTGCGCGCCCAGCATCCCGAATGGAAATTCCTGGAACTGGTCCATCGTCTCGACAGGGGAACATCGGGCGTCCTGTTTCTTGCCAAGTCCCGCGCAGCGCTGATTGAACTGCATCGACAAATTCGGGCGGGACAGATGGAGAAACGCTATCTGACTCTGGTGAAGGGAAAGTGGCGGAATCCGAGGCAAGCTGTACGGTTGCCGCTCCACAAGTATGTCACCCCCACCGGGGAAAGGCGGGTGGTTGTGGCATCTGCGGACGGATTGAATGAAAAGGGGGCAATGCCCGCTCATACTATTTTCATTCTCAAAAAATCATGGCCTGATTTCAGCCTGCTGGAAGCGGAACTAAAGACAGGCCGAACTCATCAAATTCGCGTGCATCTGGCTCATCTCGGATTCCCGATCGTGGGGGACGACAAATATGGCGATTTTGACTTGAATAAACGATTATCCAGGGAGATGCCGGCAAAAGGGCTGAAACGCCAGTTTCTTCATGCTGCTGTGGCGGAAGTGGTACATCCCGTCACCGGGAGGCGACTGCGGGTCGACGCGCCTTTGGCCATCGATCTGCGGACATTCCTGGAACAACTCGACCTTTCGGAAACTAGTGTAGTGAAGCGCTCTTGATGGAACTTATAATCAGGCTATAAGCCGCGTGGATACTGGGTTTCATATATTTCAATCAGTGTGCGGCATTGCACTGGCAGTCTGTCGGAAAGCAATCAACTCCCGGATTTAGGAAATGGCTGATACAGAAACTCCCAACGAAGGCTCCGAAAAACAGGTGCTCGAAAAGCTGTTGCTCTCGTCATTGCGGGAACAGCGCAGAGCGCGCCAGTGGAGTATTTTTTTCAAATCCCTGACTTTTGTCTACCTGTTTATTCTTTTGTTTGTCGGGTTGGGTTGGTTCGGCGATAGCGGCATGTCGATTTCCGGCAAGCACACTGCGCTGGTCGAGTTGCGCGGCGTCATCGCGCCGGACAGCATCAGCAGTGCCGATAATGTCAATGCCGGTTTGCAGCATGCATTCAAGGACCAGAAAACACAAGGGGTGATATTGCGCATCAATAGTCCTGGAGGAAGCCCCGTGCAAGCGGGCTACATCAATGATGAAATCCGGCGCTTGCGCGCCGAATATCCACGAATTCCACTTTATGTGGTGGTGGAGGATGTTTGCGCCTCCGGAGGCTATTACGTTGCCGTTGCCGCTGACAAGATTTTTGTCGACAAGGCAAGTATTATCGGCTCGATCGGTGTCCTGATGAATGGATTCGGTTTTACCAATGCAATGGACAAGCTGGGTATCGAGCGGCGGCTGCTTACCGCGGGAAAAAACAAGGCCTTTCTCGATCCTTTTTCACCGGTCAATCCGGAACAGGCGGAATATGCGAAAAAGATGCTGGACGATATTCACAAGCAGTTTATCGAGGTCGTCCAGGAAGGCAGGGGCAAGCGCCTGAAGAATACACCCGAGATTTTCAGCGGCATAGTCTGGACCGGACAAAAAAGCATCGATCTGGGTCTGGCCGACGCAATGGGAAGTGCGGAATATGTTGCGCGAGAGATCATCAAGGCCGAGCATATCGTTGACTATACGACCCGGGAAGGATTCGCCGAACGCTTTGCCAAACGCTTCGGGGCAGCCGCGGCGAGCGTCCTGATGAGCATGGGGTCCTATGGGGGATTGTGGTAGCGGGAGGTCGCGTTACGCGGCGCAGCCCCGAGGATCTCCAGGCGGCGCGAGCCATGCAGAAGGATTCCAATATTCCTGTTTCGACCGTCGCCAAACGTCTAGGGTTGCCCCCCTTGACGCTTCACCGCCATATTCCAAAGGCGAGTATTCCCAAGGCGAGAAGCGAAAACCTGGATGGACGCCATCCATGAAAATGCTGATGAAGAACGATATCAAGGAATCGACGCCGGCTCAGAAGCTGAAGGGCCGGTAGCTTGGTCATTCACAAGGATGGAGAGGATGAAAATCGGCCTGGTCGAGTGATGGCAAGATTCGCAAACGGTGAGTTTTTCGAGATCATAGGCTGTCGAGACGGTAGCCGAGACCGATATTCCAGGTTATCGGCTTCACCCCTTGACGGGCGACCTTAAAGGCTTCTGGAGCATTCGCGTAACTGGAAACTGGCGGATCATATTCCGCTTCAAAAATGGAGCGGTACGGGATCTGGATTTAATAGATTATTTAATAGATTATCCTTGAAAAGGAGCTGAAAATGACTATGAAAAATCCTGTTCACCCGGGCCGGATATGAAAGGGGCACTTGGTGAGTTGAATCTAACCGTGACCGGTGCGGCTAAGGCTTTAAACGTGTCGCGCCCCACGCTGTCCAGCCTCATCAACGAGAAGGCCGGTATATCGCCGGAAATGGCCGTGAGGCTGTCGAAATCCATGGGAAGCACCCCCGCTTTCTGGATGCGGCTACAGATGATCTTCGATCTTGCCCAAGTCGAGGCTCGTGCCGATACGATTATTGTCAATCACGTGATTCAGACGCATTTGACGATAGGGTAAACATGAATTCAAAAGAACGTACGGCTCATATGCGCCATGAATTTAAGAAACGAATAAAAAACTGGATATAGCAAAAACGGTTGTTTTTAGGAGATGCCAGCAACGTGGCCCGCTTTCCGCTTTTTCGCCCTTGTTTCCATCCTAACAGTCTCTTGAAACCGGCTCTCCTGAAAGCTACGCGATAGTTGAGCTTTTAAGATTTGGAGAGGTGCAGCAATCCATGAGACTTGAAGCGCTTACCCCGATGCTGCGAACCTGGGATCTTCCCGGTTCTATTGACTTCTACATTGAAGTGCTCGGTTTCCACTGCGACAGTTCCAGCGACGAGCGAGGCTGGGCCTCCCTCCATCGTGACGATGTGAAATCATGCTTGCTGGCCCGAATCGACATGAGAATGACGCAGCTCCCGGCTTTGCCGGATCTGTATTTCAGGACGAACCAAGTCGATGCCTTGTGGCAATTGCTGAAAGACAAGACGGGCGTCTGTTACCCAATCGAGGATTTCTCCTACGGCATGCGGGAATTTGCCATCTATGACAATAATGGCTATGTGCTTTAGTTTGGGCAGCCTCCGCGCGCCTCATAACTTCTAAACGAAGATCCACGAAGATCAGTCACGCCGCGTCAGCATTCTGGAGCAGGATTTGACCTTACAGCTCAATGCGCTGAGAAGGGTGCGAGAGGCATTCTTCAGCGAGATCGGCTTCCGCCATGTCGGTTAAACGAAGGGTCAACGTTTTGCTAATAACTGCTTCCCTCGCTCTACGTCACTTTTCATCCACAGAATTATCAAAGCCTATGGCAAATAACAGACTGATCCCGTATTCCACTGGATGGCAGGCTTGCAGGTTAGAGGGGGAATAAATTATACTTTAATATAATGCTATTCGCTGGAGGTGCATCATGTACACAACCAATCTGCGCAAGGTTGGCGGCTCGGTCATGTTGGCCGTCCCACCAGCATTCCTTGATCAATTGCACCTGCAAGCCGGCGCAACGGTTGGCTTGGCCGTCGATCGCGGCCGCTTGGTAGTTGAACCTAAGCCACGGCCACGTTACACGCTTGCGGAGTTGCTGGCCGCCTCGGACTACTCGCAGCCGCAACCGGCGGAAGAACGCGAATGGGTCGATGCATCCACCGTAGGCGGTGAACTGCTATGAGGCGGGGCGACATTTATCTGGTGTCGCTCGATCCAACCGCAGGGCATGAGCAAAGCGGCAGCCGTCCCGTCTTGGTCGTATCGCCGGCCGAATTCAATGAGGCCACCAAGCTGCCGGTGATTCTCCCGATCACCAACGGCGGCGAGTTCGCCTGCCGCCTGGGCTTCGCCGTGCCCGTGACCGGCATCAAGACCATCGGCGTCGTCCGTTGCGATCAGCCGCGCGTGATCGACCTGGCTGCCCGTCACGCCCGCAAGGTGGATACTCTGCCAGAATCCATCATGGACGAGGTGCTGGCGAAAGTCGCCACGCTTTTCGAGTAAGCAAGCATAAGCATGAATGGATTTCGCCCGCTGGCAGCGAAGATGGAACAGCACATGCAACAGCTTTCTGCCTAAGGCGTCAACGACGCACCTGCCATCATCAACCGCATGAAACCTTGGGAATTCGTCGGACGGTGCCATGAGCTGATTGTCTGATGTCCCGACCCAAACCTTGTCCCTATGGCAAATAACAAGACCTGACCCCGTATTTTCGTACTCGCATTTATGACCATTCAACATGAAACAGTTTCCTTACGGGTTCAAGGCGCAAGAGTGCCTGGGAAGCGCCAATATTTCCACGTCGCAGGTCGACGGTCATTGCAAGATGCGACCGGAGGATAAGCCTCTTTCTAAGGTTAATTATTAAGCCGGCAGATTGCAGGGAAGTTGTTAATCAGCATAACGAAGCCAGTTCTTGCCGTGCCGGCGAAACAAGATTGGAGTAATAGCATGATCTCCCGTTTGTGCCCGGTCAATAATTGCACGTAGTTCCGAAATTCCTTCGTTAGAACTAATATCACAAAATGCTAATACATCCCGGGTTGGCGCTGCTGCCACAAAACCTTTAGTAACAAGATGGGAAAATGTTTTGTCCCATAAATTATCGACGAGTAGAAGGCTAGCTTCAAAATTTCCATCCAGAAAAATAGCGAAGGTGTGCCCGTAAGAGCGAACCTCGAGCTTGGTCTGTATTAGCTTTTTTAAATTTTGTATGCTGTAATCATATAACTGTGTTTCTGTCAAACCAGAGGAACTAAGATCATGGTTCTGAACATATTGAAATTTTTTCCCAAAATCCAAGAGATAAGCCACAACTAAGCCATTATTAAGTTCTCTGAGAACAGGCTGATTGTCAAATGTTAGCCTGATATCTGAATTACTGCTTTCAAGCGAAGGCTTTAAATAGGGAAGCGCATCCTGTAGGTGTTTTGAGAGCAATTGGTGTCCATTATTCAATAATTATTATAGGTAAATCTTCAATCGGTACTATAGGTAAATCTTCAATCGGTGTTATCTCCGGAATTCGCACATTTGCACCATTAAGGTTTTTTATTTGCAAAGAAACGTTATTTGCACCACCTCCAACGATATTTTTAAGGCCAAGTGCTAGAGCATTAGGTCCTCGTGGCGTAAATAGTCCCCGTAGTATTTCTGGATAACATACTTTCTGGTTGGGTGTCAACCTTGCAAATGGCCCATTCTTAACTTCAGTCAAAGATAGTTCTCCAGTTTCTGGATTATAAGCTCCTATATCGACTCTCACGGTACCGGATGGGGTGTCAATGGTAATCTCTTGCCCTATATTACTTCCAGAAGGAAATTCTTGAATAACTTGATTTACGCCAGATTGGCCTTGGAGAACTGGTCCAGCTCCTCCTGCAAGGCCCTGTGGGTCGATCCTTGTAAGTGGATTACTCCCTACATAGGCGTAAAGATTTAGCCCTCCTTTCTCTCTAATCGGATCGCGCGACAGCCACCTTGCCGTCTTCGGATCATAGGCCCGGTAATTGGTAAGATACAGTCCGCTTTGCTGATGATAAAACATCCCCGCATAGCGGAAGTCAACTGAAATCCGCCCATTCGTCGCTATTGGGTTGCCGTAAGGGTCATAGTCGTAACTGGCGACCTTGGCCCCGTTCTGGGCTGCCATCACATCCCGCACCGATCCCAGATGGTCAGTGCCGTAATAGAGCAACGTGCCACCCTGCGGGATTGCCATGCCTTGCGGGTAATAGCGGCGCGTGACGATATCCCCCGCCGTGCGGGCCTGGCACAGCGTAGCGCCGCACCACAGATAGCGGGTCTCTGTCATTGCTCCGCCATTTGTCTCGACGATGGCGATGCGCCGCCCCATGCCGTCGTGACGGAACGTGGTTGCCTTGCTGGCGTCATTCTTGTAACCGATGGAAATCAGGCGGTTCTCGGCGTCCCACTGATAGGTCCGGACTCCGTCATCCTTCAGATTACCGTTCGCGTCATGGCTGAAGCTTTCATTGTTATAGCTCGTGAGCTGGTTGACGCTGTTGTAATGCGGCATCGCGCCATTGATGGAGGTCAGGTTGTCGGCCGCGTCATAGCCATAGCTGAAAGCCGCTCCGCTTGAGGGCTGAGCTCCGGTCAAGCGGTCATTGGCATCGTATGTATAGTGCCAGCTCTTCTGCGCTGCTCCTCCCGCGGTTTCCGTCAGCGTGGAAATCTGGTTTTCCGGTGTAGTGGCATACTGGAAGCCGCGCGCCAGTCCACTATTCGTGATCGACTTCAGGCGGCGGTCATGGGTATTGTCCTCATAGCCCCACTGCGTCCCCACGGCCCCGGCCTGCTGGCTTACGAGCTGGCCGGTCTGGCCTAGATAGCTGAAACTGAAGGAGCCCAGCGGATTGGTGTGCTGGGTGACGCGGTTGAGCCTGTCATAGGCAAAGGATTCCGTAACCGCATCCACCGTGCGGCTGGCAACCCGCCCGAGGCCATCATACTGGTAGGAAACAGCGTCATTGGCATATGGCCCATTCTCGCCTGTCAGCTTGAGCGCCCCTAGGGAGCCGATAGCGCCATACTGGAACTGGGTGGTTCCCGCCCCATCGGTCATGGTGGTCCTTCGCGGGAAATACGGGTCGTAGGTGAAACTGACGCCGGGCGTGGTACTTATAGCATTGGCATAATTCAGGGCCGCGAGCCGGTCATCCTTCGTATAGCCATACTGTCTGGTCTGCCCCAGGGCATCAGTTACGCTGATCAGACGGCTTGCGCTGTCATAGGCATAGGTTTCCCTGGAATCATCGGCATAGACCTTGGCGATAGGGCGGCTCTGGATATCGATATCCCAGTGCGTCGTATTCCCATTGCCATCGGTGATGCTGCGCAGCACCCCGTTACGGTAATAGCTGTAGCTGGTGGTCTGGCCCACGGGGTCGGTCATCGAGGTCATGCGCCGGTTGGCGTCATAGCTGTAGCTCGTAACCCTCCCCATCCGATCCCTTGTTTCCACCAGGTCGAGCAGGTCGTAGCTATTCAGCGTGGTGGTTCCGTCGGGATAGAGGATTTGCGTAACCCGGTCGATGGCATCGTATTCATAAGCCACGCTACGGCCTTCCGAATCGGTGGCAGTGGCAATGCGGTCGAAAGCGTCATAGGTGAAGCTGTACTGCACCGCGTTATTCGCATTGGTGATCGAGGTCAGCCGCCCCAGCCCGTCATAGGCGTAGCGCGTGGTCTGCCCGAGTGCGTCGGTCACGCCCGTTACCTGGCCAGCCGCGTTGTAGGTATAGGAGGTTGTCTTTCCCGCCGCATCGGTCGCGGTCAGGGGAAGGTGCTGGCTGTTGTAGGTGAAGGCCGCCAGCGTGGCCTGGCCGCTGCCCGTGGTCTGCTGGATGGAAGTAAGATCGATGTCATTGGAAGCGTAGGTAAAGGAAGTCTTGCGCTCTGTAGGGTCGGTGGCTGTGAGCGGCTTGCCGATGCTGTTATAGGTAAATCTTCTTGCTTGCGTGGAGCCGTCATCTAATACTCGGCCGATTGCTATCGGTGTCCCGGCAGTTCCTTCCATGATGGAATTACCTTGTCCCGGGTAGGTATTCCAGACGCGGCGCTCAAGGGGCTGTTTGCTGCTTTCTATGATCGGTGAGGTCTGTCCAGCCGGATTATGAAGCCAGTGAATGATTCGGGCTTGGGTGTAATCGGTATGAGTGATAGCATAAAGATGCTTGTCCCAGTGGAAAGTATTACGGTAGTAAAGAAAACCGTTCAATATCCCCATGCCAGCCGGAGCCACAGGATCATCATTGGGTATGCCGGAAGCAAAATGCCGGAATTCCAGTCGTTCGGTAAAACCCATCGGATCGGTCATTTCCAAGAAGCGTGAGTTTTCATAGATGTTCTGCCCATAGGTGAAATGATGGGTACCATAGGGTGTCGTCATTTCATTGATGAGCCCCCCCGTATCGTATTTGAAGGAGGAAGTAATGCCGATCACATCGGTGATCGAGGCGAGACGTCTGTTTGTGTCGTATGTCAGTTCGGCACGGCGTCCGAATGGATCGGTTATTCCGGTTACGAGCAGGGGATTGGCAGGGAACTCATAACTGAAGATGGTGTTGCGGCCAGTGGCATCCGTGAGCGATACCAGGCGCAACTGATTGTCATAATTGAACGTTAGCGCGTTACCCGAAGGATCGATTATTTGGCTCAGGAACATGCGGCGCGGGTATACGGTTGCGCCATCGCTCTGGGCGAATACCTGCTTGCTTCCATCGGGCATGCGCAATTCATAGGAAGTGGCGGGACCGGTGGCGGGTATGCGTACCAGCACCGCCTGGCCCTGCCGCTCGGGGGAGAACGCGCCGGAGGCCGTTGAATAGCTGTAGCCGATCGAATAATCCACCGATCCCCCACCCGCTGCATAGCGCAGAACTGAGCGGCCAGGCGAGTCGGGAGTATCCTGAACCCAGGACAGCACGTTCAGTGTCCATTTGGGGCTGATATTGAAAAAGCTGAAATTGGCTGGCTGGCTGGCTTCGCGCTGATTGTAGGTCAGGCTGATTTTGGCGGAAGGCCCCTTCGGCGGCTGGTACCCGACCGGAACGTCGCTTAAGTTCAGGCTCACCAGCATCATTTTAGCGTTCACTACACACATGGCTGGTGGTGACGCTGCGGAGCCAGTGAGAGGAACAGGGCCTTTTGGATTGGAGCAGGTCAAGTTGCTATCAAGCTTCTGTGTCGTACCGGGCTGATTAACACTTGTCTGTCCCATTCCATAGATACGCCTTGCCTCTTCAGGAGTGGCCATACGCCAGGACGCAACTTTCTGGGTTCCAGCCGGAACCAGGAAATACCCGCTTGCCTCCGCATCGATGGCTTCCCTGGTGAGCCAAGCATCTCCCGTTGCAAAAGTGGGGTCCTGGACGTGGTAGAGGCCGTTCTGCTCGCCGATAATGGCGGCATAGTGGTTCAGCTTCCAGTTAACTACCGAAGGAACAGGAATGGGCTGGCCGGGGCTACGGAACACCAGCTCATGAGGAATGTCGGCTTTGGCCGCTAGCTCCGATACCTGGGCGAGAGTGTAGCCGCGCGGACCTGAGCGGGCCGCATCCATGATGGCGATTTTTGACGAATCAGCGTGTGATGAGACGAGCAGGCTCTTGAGCGCCATGGGGCCGCAAAGATAAGCCTTGTCGTATTCATTGCGGAACATCCACAGGCTTTCATGGGCATCGGTAATTAGTTCCGTAGCTGGACCACTCATGGGTCGGTCCTTGATGTCCTCCAGGAGTTTTTCAAGCCCGTCTGCATGTCCCAGGCGGGAGCGCATGCGGGTAAGTTCCCCTATGGCCCGATCTGCCAGCATCTTGCCCATGGGATTATCGGCGGGACGGGTCTTTTCCGCCTTCCACGCTCGTTCCCAGGCATCTATCGCCCTGGAAAAATAGCCTTGGCGGTAATAGGCGAGGCCCAGGTTCGCGAGAACGCCGACATTCCATCCGGAACGCGGATGTTCCTTGAGGAAAGCTTCGAACACGGCCAGATCGTCAGGAGAAGGCTGGCTGCGGTAGGCGGATATGGCTTCGGCAAGCGCCCTATCTTCCCGCTGCGCGGTGGCGTACATTGGCACGAGCGGCTCCTCGAAGCCGTCCACCTTGATAAACGGCGGGGGAGCGGGATTTTCAGGAGGCGCGGCCTGGAGCGGAATGCTGCCTATGGACAGGGCAAGCGTGGCAGCAGTAAGGAAAGAAGAAAGAAAGCGGGAAACAGCCGTGCGGGACCAGAAGCGAGCCATGCGAACTCCTGAAAGAATGAGTGCCGGGGAATCCCAGGCCGCACTCCTGGGGAGCAGGCAGGCGGCCTGATCTACATCGTCATGCTGAAACCTTGAAGCTTTTGAAACCTGTTGCGGCTAACGCTTACGCTCTGCCCTTCCTGCGGCGCAACACCCAGGCTCCCAGTCCCCCAAAGCCGAGCAGCGCGAGGCTTGAGGGTTCCGGCAGCGGGTTGGGCGGCGTGATCGAGCCTGGGGCGAAAGTCAGGTCATCGACGGTGAATTGCGTGCAGTTGACCGTGCCGCACTGGAACGGGTCGGTCGTGGAGCCAGTTGTGCCCGCGAAGAAATCCAGCTCATCGATGCCGGTGAAGCCGAAACTGACGAACAGGGGAGCGGCGGTATCGAGGGTCAGGGTTCTTGTGAACAGCAGGGCGCCATTCAGCCTGCCCTGCACGGTAAGGCTCAGATCATCGTAGTAACCGGAGCCCAGATAAGCGCTGACGAAATCGAAGAGGTTGGCGGCCTCGATTTTACCGATGATGGGCGTGACGATTGCGCCGAACGATTCGCCACCGCTATAGGCCGCATTGTCGGGCGAGACGATTCCATTGTTGAAGCCGGGGAAGCCTGGAATGCTCGTATAGGCCGAGAAGTTGGTCCAGGTGAAGCCCTGATAGGGATTCAGGGAATCGAGGCTGAGATCGCCGCCGGAGGCATCGAGATCATCGAAATTGACGATGGCAGCAAAAGCAAAGGAAATCTGGGAGAACAGCAGCACAGCTAAAGCGATTTTGGGAAACATTATTGTTATTCTCCTCAAAAAATCCTTACTGTAGAGCTTCAGTATACTCCCGTTTCAGCTTCTCCTTAATTAATTTTTTATTACTTGCGAAGATGGGCAAGCCGGTCTAATTGGATTAGAAGGTTTATTATTTATATCAATTGCTTAAATAGATAGCTATCTCTTTTCTTCTCTCTTCCGTTGTGCAATCCGACATTCCCCGCATATTGAGGGGGCGGAGAGTTTGTTGCTTCGGGAGTAACAGCGGGTGAAGTATTGTCAGCTTCCGCGCAAGAGAGGCTATTATGATTGAAGCACTGAACTCATCCGATACTTGTTCAGAGGTTCAGGGGTTTCTTAGGCCCGTATCACCCTGAAGCAAAAAAATGGAAGGCTTTTTATCGAGGTCCGGGGAATGATCTTTCCATTGCCTGATTGTTCTGGTGGCGACATGCTCATCTGGCAGCGTGAGATTGCAGGCAATGCACAGCCTGGTATCCGGGCGGCATGTCGAGACAAGAAGCTCCATGAGTTTTTGATTGCGGTAGGGGGTTTCGATAAAAATCTGTGTCTGGCTGCGGATGATCGATTCTTTTTCCAATTCCATGATTCTTTTTACGCGCTTGCCGGCCTCGATGGGGAGGTATCCATGGAACGTAAAGCACTGGCCGTTCAATCCGGAGGCCATCAGCGCCAGCAATATCGAAGATGGCCCGACCAGAGGCACGACGCGAAGGTTTCTCTGATGTGCGAGCTGCACCAGTGCTGCACCCGGGTCAGCGATTGCCGGGCATCCCGCTTCGGATAACAATCCGACGTCGGCGCCTTCGAGCAGCGGGGTCAACAGACCCGGAAGCTCGCTGTCCGGCGTATGCTCATCCAGTATGCTCATGCTGATTCTTTGCAGCGGCCGGACGCAACCGATCTGTTTCAGGAAGTGCCGGGCGGTTTTTGGATGCTCGACGATATAATACTCAAGCTCTGCAGCAAGCTGCCGAACCGCATCCGGTATGATCCAGTCAAGCTCTCCGCCGCCCAAAGGCGTGGGAATGAGATAGAGGGTGCCTATCGCCACGCTGGCCACGCTGTCACACTATCTCTATGCCTTCGCGCGATAGCATGTCCACAAGCGCCAGGAGCGGCAATCCGATCAAGGCAGTGGGATCGTCGCTAAGGATGGATTCGAGCAAGGCGATACCCAGCCCTTCGGCCTTGGCGCTTCCCGCACAGTGATAGGGTTGTTCCTTATCCAGGTAATTTTCGATTTGCCGATCGCTCAGATTCCGGAATTTCACGCGCGACGGAACAAGTCTTGTCTGCATATTCCCATTTCGGCTATTGAAGAGGCAGAGCGCAGTGTGAAAGATCACTTCCTTTCCCCGGGCGGCCTGAAGCTGCTTCACTGCATTCGAGTAGTTCAATGGCTTCCCTAGCTGAACACCTTCCAATACGGCGACCTGATCGGCGCCAATGATGATGGCATTACCCGAGCCTGCGGCGACCGCCCGCGATTTGGCTTCGGCCAGCCGGATGGCGGTCATCTCCGCCTTCTCCCGTGGCAGGGGCGTTTCGTCTATTTGCGGGCTGCATACATCGAACGGAATTCGAAGGCGGCGCAGCAATTCCTGGCGGTATACGGAACTGGATCCCAGGATAAGTCTTTGATCGATTTGTTGTGTTTTCAAAGTCTGGTTGAGTTGATTTTTGACACTCACTGTCAAAAATTATATGATGCGCGCCGTGCGTCACGCCTGCTGGATTCTAATGCCAAACGCTGCTTCTATCAATCGAGAACGTAAATCGATGAGGAAGTGGTTAAGCCGGTACGATGTTTGAGCATGAGTATGAAATGCAGCAGGGCTTCCCAGCAGGGCTTCCCAGCAGGGCTTCCCAGTAGGGCTTCCTTAAGGCAAGCATTTCAAGCATTCCATTTTCGCAGGAGGATTCCGTGCCGTGCCAGCCCCTATCGTTATAGACCCCCTTGATTTTGCCCGTAACGCGGAGGTGCTCCGTGGTAAAATGGTGGTTTCCGGATTCGAGCGCTTGCGGGATTATCTGACCGATAATCGCGGCGAATTACAATATTCCATTATTGGGGGCTCGGGAGCGGGAACCGAGCCCAGCTTGCAAATACGCATCCAGGGGCAGATAAGTCTGAAGTGCCAGCGCTGCCTCGGAACAATCGGGCATATGCTGGACTTGCGGACGGACCTCATGCTGGCGAGGGACAAAAGCGAACTCGCCCGCCTTGACGCGGACGCGTCGGTTGACTGTATCCTGGCAACGCCGGAACTGGACATTGCTGCTCTTGTCGAGGATGAGGTGATCCTGAGCCTGCCCGCTTCTCCTCGCCATGGAGAAGATGAGTGCGCCATCGATAAACAGGAGAGTGGCAATACGGAAGAGGGGAGAACTGCCTTTTCCGCACTGGCAGCGCTAAAAAAGCTGCATTGAAATTTATTTTACGGAGTTAAACGCTATGGCAGTCCAGCAAAACAAAAAATCACCATCCAAGCGAGGTATGCATCGCTCGCATGACTTTTTGAGCAATCCATCGCTGACGGTGGAGCCCAGTACGGGAGAAGTCCATCTGCGCCACCATATCAGCCCCAATGGTTATTATCGCGGCAAAAAAGTCATCAAGACAAAAGGGGATTGATCGTCCCGAAGCCGTGGGGATACTGAAAACCCCGGCCTAACCGTGGCCTAGCCGGCCTTGTGGCGTCGAAATTGAATATTACCGTAGCAATAGACTGCATGGGTGGTGATCATGGCCCTCATGTGACGGTTCCTGCAGTCATCAATTATCTCGATCGCAATCCTGATGTGGATATTGTTCTGGTAGGATTGCCCGACGTTATCGAATCGGAATTGCGGACCAGAGGAACGGCGCTTGGTCCAAGGCTGAGGCTTCGGTCGGCAAGCGAGGTTGTCGGTATGGACGAGTCGCCTGCCCTGGCTCTACGAGGAAAAAAAGATTCCTCGATGCGGGTGGCGATCAATCTGGTTAAAAGCGGCGAGGCCCAGGCGTGTGTCAGCGCGGGTAATACGGGAGCGTTGATCGCCACTTCCCGCTTTGTATTGAAAATGCTTCCAGGCATCGATCGTCCGGCTCTGGCGGTGGTGCTGCCCACCATGCAAGGACACACTTATGTACTTGATCTGGGCGCCAACGTGGATTGCACCGCGGAGCATCTTCTTCAGTTTGGAGTAATGGGCGCTACGCTGGTTTCTTCCGTTGAAAACAAGACAAGGCCCAGCGTAGGCTTGCTCAATATAGGCGAAGAAGAAATAAAAGGCAACGAAGTGGTCAAGCAGGCTGCGGAATTGTTGCGCGATAGCGGACTCAATTTTTTCGGCAATATCGAAGGAGACGATATTTATAAAGGAACGACCGATGTCGTGGTCTGCGATGGGTTTGTCGGGAACGTGGCGCTGAAAACCTCCGAGGGCGTGGCGCAAATGCTTTCCACTTACCTGCGCCAGGAATTCAAGCGCAACCTGTTGACGAGACTTGCGGGAGTAGTGGCTTTGCCAGTTATCAAGGCATTCAAACGGCGCGTGGACCATCGCCAATATAATGGCGCAAGCCTGCTCGGACTGCGCGGTATCGTCATCAAAAGCCATGGGTCCGCCGACAGCTATGCATTCGGGTGCGCCATCGGCCGAGCAGTGGATGAAGTCAGCGGCGGAATGCTGCGTCATATCAGCGAACGCGTGGCGCAATTGCAGCACCATTCCAGAAAAACGCCTTCTCATCCCCAGCCTTTGCCGGAAAGCCTTCTTCCATGACCTATTCCAGAATAAGCGGAACGGGTAGCTACCTGCCGGAAAGAATTCTCACAAACGATGAACTCGAGCGCATGGTGGATACCAGCGACGAATGGATACGGACCCGCACCGGTATCGTTGAGCGCCACATGGCGGCGGATAACGAAATGGCAAGCGATCTCGCGCTCAATGCCAGCCGCAGCGCGCTTGCCGCTGCCGGCATTCAGGCCGCGGAGATCGACCTTATCATTCTCGCAACGACGACACCTGATGTTATTTTTCCCAGCACTGCATGCATCCTTCAAGATAAGCTTGGCGTGGGAGGGTGCCCCGCATTCGACGTGCAGGCGGTATGCAGCGGCTTCGTCTACGCGCTTGCCACAGCGGATATGTTCGTTCGGGGTGGAAGGTGCCGGAATGCGCTGGTTGTGGGCGCCGAGATCTACTCCCGAATACTCGACTGGAGCGACCGCAGCACTTGCGTGTTGTTTGGCGATGGCGCGGGGGCAGTCGTGCTGACGCAAAGTGATCAGGCGGGAATACTTTCCACTCATCTGCATGCCGATGGCAGCCACAGGGAGACGCTCGCTGTGCCAGCGAACATCGCCGGGGGCAAACTTAGAGGCACGCCGTTCGTCATGATGGAAGGCAATGCCGTTTTCAAATTTGCGATTCAGGTCCTGGAAGAAGCGGTAGAGGAAGCGCTGGCGGAAAATGACTTGCGAGCGTCCGATATCGACTGGCTGATCCCGCATCAGGCAAATATCCGGATCATTCAGTCCACAGCGAAAAAGCTGGGCATACCGATGGAAAAAGTAGTGGTTACGCTGGACAAGCACGGCAATACTTCCGCCGCCTCGATTCCTCTGGCGTTGGATATCGCGGTACGCGATGGCCGTATAAAGCCTGGCCAGCATGTTTTGCTGGAGGGCGTCGGTGGAGGATTCACCTGGGGGTCGGCGCTCATCAGATGGTGATGTCCACTCCTGGGTTCTTCCTGTTCCGCTTGCCATCGGGCAGGGCGCCAGTCATTCGACCACGGCAATCGGAGCGCGGCCCGTCCGGTTTTCCGCAGAAAGCGTTCATATGACCTCCAATACAAACCAAGCGACCGGTAATATGAAATTGCTCACACAAGTTGCATGCGTGTTTCCCGGACAAGGTTCTCAATCCATAGGAATGATGGGCGGATATGCGGATTTTCCAGAAGTGCGCGAAACTTTCGCGGAAGCGGCGGATATCCTGGGGCAGGATTTCTGGAAGATGGTTAACGAGGGCCCGATTGATGAGCTCAATTTAACCGTAAATACGCAACCGGTGATGCTGATCGCCGGTGTTGCGGTCTACCGCGCATGGCAGAGCTGTACGAATTCTGTTCCGGCATTCATGGCTGGCCATAGCCTGGGCGAATATACCGCGCTGGTTGCCTCGGGCGCATTGCTTTTTGCCGACGCCTTGCCGCTCGTGCGTTTCCGCGCCGAAGCCATGCAGGAGGCGGTTCCCGGAAATACCGGCGCCATGGCAGCCATTCTTGGGCTCGACGATGAAGCGGTACGGTCTTTATGCCGGACAGTTGCCAGTTCTTCCGATGGGGAGTCGCTGGAACCGGCGAACTTCAACTCTCCTGGACAAGTCGTCGTAGCTGGACATAGGAATGCCGTGCTGCGGGGCATGGAGCTTGCGAAAGCGAATGGCGCAAAAGGCGCCGTAATGTTGCCCATGAGCATTCCTTCCCATTGTTCATTGATGAAAGGCGCGGCGGAAAGAATGCGGCGGCAAATGGAAATAGTGAAGCTTGGGGCTCCGCAAATTCCACTGCTGCATAACGTGGACGTCCAGGGGCATGGCGATCCAGGTGTCATAAAAGAAATTCTGGTGGAGCAATTGTTCAAACCGGTGCGCTGGACGGAGACTATTCGCGCTTTTGCTGCCGCGGGCGTGAATATTGTCGTGGAGTGCGGCCCGGGGAAGGTGCTGTCAGGATTGAATAAACGCATCGACAAAAACCTGCAGAGCTTGCCCTTGATTGATGGCCAGGCTCTTCGGCATGCTTTAAGCCTATTAACATAAGCAGCCAACCTCCGCGAGCTTTGAGCGGACGAATCTGCGAACGAATTCCCTGATACGGTAATGGAGGATAATGTTACAGAATAGTGTAGCTGTCGTGACCGGGGCGAGCAGAGGCATAGGACGTGCCATCGCGCTTGAATTGGGCAGGCAGGGGGCGACCGTGATCGGGACCGCCACCGCCGAAAGTGGTTCTCAGGCTATCGACCACTATTTGCGCGACGCAGGTATCAATGGGTTTGGAGCCGTGTTGAATGTGAATGACGCCGCGCAAATCGAGAGCGTTCTTAAAACGACAAACGATAAATTCGGCGATATCGCGATCCTGGTAAATAATGCAGGAATAACCAGGGATAATCTGCTTGCTCGGATGAAAGATGAGGAATGGGACAATATCATCGAGACTGACCTCAAATCCGTGTTCCGGTTAAGCCGTGCCGTTCTGCGCCAAATGATGAGGATGCGTTACGGCCGTATTATCAATATCTCCTCGATCGTCGGGACTACCGGCAATATCGGACAGAGCAATTATGCGGCCGCCAAGGCCGGCGTATTCGGCTTCAGCAAATCCCTGTCGCGCGAGGTGGCCAGCCGCAACATTACGGTGAACTGCATTGCACCGGGTTTCATCGAGACAGACATGACACGCTCGCTTACGGAAAAACAACGGCAGATGCTGTTGCAGCAGGTACCGTTGGGCAGGCTTGGGACCCCCGAGGAGGTTGCTTCGGTCGTCGCCTTCGTCGCCTCGCCGGCCGCGAGCTATATTACCGGCTCGACATTTCATGTCAACGGTGGAATGTATATGGATTGACGAACAGCTGCCGGTTGTCGAATTCGGTCTTCCGGAAGGATACCGTGAGCTCCAGGGAGCCTTGAGGTCCCGCCAAGGTAGTAATTTTACTAATATTGAAAACTTGCTAGAATGACGGCGTTTTCTTACGGAGAAGAGGTCTTTAGATGGAAAATGTGGAACAGCGTATAAAAAAAATCGTGGCTGAGCAACTGGGAGTGAATGAGGCTGAGGTAAAAAACGAATCTTCTTTTGTGGATGATCTCGGCGCGGATTCACTCGATACCGTGGAGCTGGTCATGGCGCTGGAAGAGGAATTCGAATGTGAAATTCCTGATGAGCAGGCGGAAAAAATAAACACTGTTCAACAGGCCATCGATTACATCAATACCAACAATCCCTGATCTCTTGCTTCGAGCACCTCTTTTTCCGGAGTCATCTTGTCCAGACGTAGGGTAGTCATTACGGGGTTGGGCATGATCTCGCCCGTCGGCAATTCAGTTCCGGACGCGTGGGACAATGTTCTCTCAGGCAAGTCCGGCATCACCCGGATTTCCCGTTTCGATTCCTCGGCCATTGCTTCGCAAATCGCGGGGGAAGTCAAAGATTTTGACGTCAATCACTATCTTTCCGCCAAGGAAGCGCGGCGCATGGATATTTTTATCCATTACGGAATGGCTGCGGGGATCCAGGCGGTCAAAGACGCGGGCATTGACGATATAAACGGTTCCCGGCTGGAAGGCGAGCGCATCGGAGTCAATATCGGTTCCGGCATCGGCGGCTTGTCGATGATCGAAAACACCCATATTGCTTACCAGGAGCACGGTCCGCGCAAGATATCGCCGTTTTTTATTCCGAGCACGATCATTAATATGATTGCGGGAAATCTGTCCATCATGTTTGGCTTCAAAGGACCGAATCTGGCGATCGTCACGGCATGCAGCACTGCGACCCATTGCATCGGCGATTCGGCTCGCCTGATTGAATATGGCGATGTCGATGTCATGGTTGCGGGTGGTGCGGAATCCTGCGTCACGCCGCTCGCCGTCGGCGGGTTTGCCTCGGCACGGGCTCTTTCAACACGCAACGACGATCCCGTTACAGCGAGCCGGCCGTGGGACCGGGGCCGTGACGGCTTTGTTCTGGGTGAAGGCGCCGGAGTGCTGGTTCTGGAAGAAATGGAGCATGCGAAACGCCGCGGAGCCCGGATTTACGCGGAATTGTCGGGGTATGGAATGAGCGCCGACGCCTACCACATGACTGCGCCTTGCGAGGATGGAGAGGGCGCGGCGCGTTGCATGACCAACGCGTTGAGGAATGCCGGGATCAATACGGCCGAGGTGGACTATATCAACGCGCATGGAACATCCACTCCACTGGGAGACATAGCGGAAACCATCGCGGTAAAACGCTGTTTCGGTGAACATGCGGCCAGGCTCGTGGTGAATTCGACAAAATCGATGACCGGGCATCTGTTGGGTGCGGCGGGCGGCGTGGAGGCGATATTTTCCACCCTGGCGGTACATCATCAGGTTTCTCCTCCTACCATCAATATATTTGAACAGGATCCCGAGTGCGATCTGGATTATGTTCCCAACACCGCGCGTGAAATGAAGATCGATGTGGCCATGTCGAACTCCTTTGGCTTTGGTGGAACGAACGGCACACTGATCTTCTCTAAAATTTGAGCATGAGTATGGAAATTGGCCGGGCGTGAGGTAAGGATACTGTTCTCCTGTATCCGAATTCGCCAGTAAACAAGTCCTCTCTCGGGAATTTGTCCAGATGTTTCATGGCGCATGCGTATTTTAAAACGGCTCGTCTTCATTATCCTGATTGGCGTTGTCCTGTTTACGGCCTGGTTTGCCTATCGGATAAACGCTCCCGTTCATCTCCCCGAAGTTCCCTACGAATTCTCGATTCAATCCGGCAGCAGCTTGACAAGTGTTGCCAGGCAATTGACCGGCGAAGGGGTTTTGCCTGATCCGTGGACATTTGTGCTGCTTTCGCGCGCCATGGGTCTTGCCGCGTCTCTCAAGGCTGGCGACTATGAAATCAGCGAAAGCACGTCTCTCCTGGAATTGCTGAAGCGCATCACAAAGGGAGACATCAATCAGAGCGATATCAAATTCATCGAAGGTTGGACTTTCGCCCAGGTTCGGCAAACCCTGGATGATCATCCGGCGCTGCGTCATGACACGGCCGGCTTATCCCAGGAAGAGATTCTGAAGCTGATCGGCGCTTCGCAGACAGCGGCGGAAGGATTGTTTTTCCCCGACACTTATTTTTTTCCAAAAGGCAGCAGCGACGTAGCGATATTGAAGCGTGCCTATCGGGCGATGCAGCACCGTCTCGATGCGGCCTGGACGAAACGATCGGCTGATCTGCCTCTTTCCGATCCTTATCAGGCGCTGATTCTGGCCTCCATAGTCGAAAAGGAAACCGGCAGAGAAAGTGATCGCGCCATGGTGGCTGGCGTGTTCGTCAACCGGTTGCGAACAGGCATGCTGTTGCAAACCGATCCCACCGTTATCTACGGCCTAGGGAAAAAATTCGATGGCAACCTGCGAAAGAAAGATCTGCTGGCCGATCACGCATACAATACTTATACCCGCGGGGGCTTGCCGCCTACTCCCATTGCGATGCCTGGGCTCGCCTCGATCCAGGCCGCACTCCATCCTGCAAAAACCGATTCGCTCTATTTTGTCTCGAAGGGAAACGGCGAATCCCATTTTTCCAGCAGCCTGGCGGAACACAATCAGGCGGTCTTGAAGTATCAGAAGAGAGGGGCGCGATAAGGATCCTGTCGCTCCTATAATCCTAAATCCGGCAGCTAACCGCTCATTTCCGGTTTAGAGTTATGATCCAGAAAGACTTTCCGCGGTGCTCGACACTCATCTACATGGTGAGTTTGCTACAGGGCGGATTGCGCGGTTTTTGGAGCACATGGCTGCGTTGCAACTCCCTGGGAATGGAATGGCCATTGCGCGTCGTCGCGCTTTGCCCTGCGCCCCGGAAACCGCACATTCCACCCTGTCCAACTGCCGGATTCAGGATAGCCTGAAGTAATTTTCCAGGTAGTCTTCGAAAGGGATTTTCTCGCCTGATTCCAGATGGCTCTGGTCTATCCGGGACTTGGCGATACCTGACTCCAGCTCCTGCCTGAGCGGCATGCTTGGTGGCTGATTCCTGAAGTGCTGCGTATATTCGCCTGATTTCTGCAGCGAGAAGTCATCTACCGACATTTTCTGCTCCCGCATCTCAGAGAGCATCCGGGCTGAGGAAGTCATATCGGGATACCGAATCAGTTCTATCTGCTTCTGCAGTGCCTTATGGTAGGGTTTCTCGTGATCGCCTCCGTCCAGAACGTCGCAGACTTCCTCCATTTGTTCACACAGCATCGATGCCCAATGCCGAAGTGAAATCTGATTTTTTCCGTTTGATAGTTTAAGCCCGGGCTCACGCCCGTTGTTTGCTACCGTCAACGCATTGCTAGTGATTTCGGCGCATTTATCCAGGTCGTGTTTCGGACTTTTCTCGAACAGGCAGAAAAGGATAAAGGCTTCGAGAAATCGCGTGCTTTCGAGCGAGATCCCAAGCGGTTCAAAAACATCGACGTCCAGGGACCGCATTTCGATATATTGAACACCCCTGCTTCTCAATGCCCGAAGCGGTCGTTCGTTTGGCCCGGTGGGCTGCTTCGGCCGCACCGAGGTGTAGTATTCGTTCTCGATCTGGAGGAGATAAGTATTGAGTTGCTTGTACCGGCCGTTTTGATCCTTTACGCCAATTCTTTCATAGCCCGCATAGGATACCGATGTCGCCCTGGTCAAATCCCTTATATATTCATCCAGGCTGTTGAAGGAAACGTGAAATGTTGCCTGAACCGGATTTACATAACCGATCTCGCTCATCCTCAGGGAGGTTGCGTACGGTCTGTAGTAAGACGTTTCATCCAATTTCTCCAGGGTATGGCAGAAAGCCGAATTCCGGCTGTCGACGAAGCTCTTGCTTACCACGGGTGAGGAGCCGAGCAGGTAAAGGATGAGCCATCCATAGCGCTGCAAATTCCTGATCAGGCCCATATATGCATCTGCCGTGAATGATTGCAGATCGCCCTTGTACGCCATGAAATCCCGGTATTGCGACCAGAACTCCGCAGGAAGCGAATAGTTGAAATGAATTCCCGCGATTACCTGCATGCAGCTGCCATAACGGTATTCCAGCCCCTGCCGGTAGATATGCTTCATGGATCCGGGATTGGATGAACCATAGCGCGCTATCGGTACCGTGCCGTCGCGCAGGTCTCCCATCGGCATGCTCGTTGCGAGCAGCAATTCATCCTCTATGTTGCTGCAAACGTATCGATGCAAGCCACCCAGGAAATCCAGCATCTGCTGTCCATCCGATAACGCTGGCGTAATCAGCTCCAGCAGCGCTTCGGAATAATCGGTGGTGATGTACGGGTGAGTCAGCGCCGATCCCAGTCGAACAGGATGCGGGCGCCGCGATATCGATCCATCAACGGCTATTCTCAGGCTTTCTTTTTCGATACCTTTCAAGGCGCCGGTCAATGCGGGCCGAAGCACTTCGCCGAGGCCCGGCCTGAGCCGATCTCCAGATGGATCATTGGGCATTCCAGTTGCTCCCTTATCGTTCATTTATGCCGCTTTTACATCATTTCGGCCCGGGTCTGGCACGATATCATGCCGATTGTTGCCGCTTCCTGCTGCACAGTCTGTCAGGACCATTACGCATTGAGCGGATAGGAGGCGGGGACCATCGGTTTCTAGCGATGCGCCATGAAAACGCTAAGGTACCAGAGTTGTTACGCGTCGTCGCTTTTCGCGCATCCCATCCCGCAAAGCCATCGCCGCGCCAGCGAAGACTTGTTCAGGGCTTCCTTCATGTCATATTGGGGCGGCCGGCACGTTTTTCGAGAGCAGATTCGAGCGCATGTAAAATTTGAACATTCCCGTCTTCAAACGTAAAATGGCGGGTTATTCAACCTAAATCCGGCAGTTGGACAGGGTGGGGCGTACGGTTTTTGGGGTGCAGGGCAAGGCGCGACAACGCGCAATGGCCATTCCATTCCAGGGAGTTGCAACACAGCCATGTGCCGCAAAAATCGTGCAATCCGCCTTGTAGCGAACTCACCACGCAGGTGAATGTCGAGTATCGCGAAAATCTTTGTGGATCATGATTCTAAACAAAAAAAGAGCGGCCAACTACCGGATTTAGGTTCAAGGAAGCCCCGGCACATGCCGGTTCAATGATATCCAACAGGAAAAGAAAAATGAGCCACACCTTATACGAAGCTTCCGTTGTCCGTGTACAGCGCTGCGAACTGGCAGTCCCTGGTTCCAATCCCGGAATGTTTGAAAAAGCCTTGAAAAGCGGGGCTGATTTTATCTTCCTGGATCTCGAGGATGCGGTCGCGCCGGACGACAAGCTGCGAGCGCGCAAGAATGTCATCGAGGCGCTGAATGACCTGGACTGGAAGGGCCATGGCATAACCGTTTCGGTGCGCATAAATGGGCTGGATACGCAATTCATGGTGAGGGATGTGGTGGATGTGGTGGAACAGGCGGGCAGCCGGCTGGATACCATCCTGATTCCCAAAGTTGGCCTTTACTCAGATGTCTACATGGTGGAAGCCATGATAAGCCAGCTGGAAATGCAGGAGGGTCTGAAAAACAGGATAGGCATCGAGGCATTGATCGAGACGGCGCTGGGCATGGCGAATGTGGAAGACATCGCCCGTAACGGTGCGCCGGGGCGCCTGGAGGCGCTGCATTTCGGCGTGGCCGATTACGCGGCCAGCAATCGTGCCAGGACAACCAATATCGGCGGACTCAATCCCGACTATCCCGGCGATCAATGGCACGCAGCCATCAGCCGCATGACGGTTGCCTGCCGTGCCTATGGCTTGCGGCCTATAGATGGCCCGTTTGGAGATATCAAGGATCCCGAAGGCTATAAGATGGCGGCAAGAAGAGCGGCTGCCTTAGGCTGCGAGGGTAAATGGGCCATACACCCGTCTCAAATTGCCTTGGCCAATGAAATCTTTACGCCTCCCGATGCAGAACTCGAAAGGGCCAGACGTATTCTGGCCGCCCTGGAGGAAGCGGCGGCGCAAGGGAAGGGAGCGGCCGCGCTGGACGGCAGGCTGATCGATGCGGCTTCGGCAAGGATGGCCAATAATGTAGTAAAAATGGCGGAGGCGATTGGCGCAAGAAGTGCATAGACAGGAGAGAATGGAGTCGTGCGCGGTGATGGCACATACCTGCTCCACACTTTGTTTCTCCATCGCGCGGATTCTCATGACGCGGCCAATAATGAGCTGCCATTATGTCATTATGACGTGGAGCTATTTGCGATACGGTGGGGCTCCACTGCCAAAGCCGGGAATCCGGATAAAATTATTGTTTTTTTTCAGCAAATTTCATTCCGTTCCCGCTGCGAAGCGGCTCATGGCGCGGAAGCATATTTTTCCATCTAATTAAAATAAGGTGACGTATTGGATATTCACGAGTATCAGGCAAAAGAGATTCTTGCGAGATGCGGTGTCAAGATAGCTGAAGGGGGGCTGGCCTACAGCCCGGAAGAGAGCGTGCAGCGCGCCAGGGAAATAGATGGCAATGTATGGGTCGTGAAAGCGCAAATCCACTCGGGGGCGCGCGGCAAAGCGGGGGGCATCAAGATTTGCGGGACCCATGATGAAGTGGAGTCGGCAGCGGAGGAGTTGCTGGGAAAGAATCTGGTGACCCGCCAGACCGGACCGGAAGGCAAGATCTGTTCAAGAGTCTATGTCGAAGCTGGCACGCTCATTTCCAAGGAAATATATCTCTGCTTCCTGATCGACCGCAGTTCGGAGCGTATTGTGATGATTGGCTCGGCCGAAGGTGGCATGGAAATCGAGGAATTGGCGGAAACCAATCCCGGCGCCATTAAAAGAATTTTCGTCGAACCCAGCGTAGGCCTGCAGGATTTCCAGGCACGTGAAATGGCATTCGCATTACAGCTGGATGCCTCGCAGCTCATTCATGCCGTCAGAACCATCAAAGGCTGTTACCGCGCGTTCCGGGATCTCGACGCGAGCATGCTGGAAATCAATCCGCTTGTCGTGACAGTCAGCGGTGAATTGATCGCGCTGGATGCAAAGATGAGCTTCGATGAGAACGCGCTGTTTCGGCGCCACGAGATTGCCGAATTGCGGGACCAAACCCAGGGAGACCCGCGCGAGGTCGCGGCGGCGGAGCATGGTCTGAGCTATATCGGGCTTGACGGCGACATCGGGTGCATGATCAACGGCGCCGGCCTGGCGATGGCGACGATGGATATGATCAAGCTGGCGGGCGGAGAGCCCGCAAATTTTCTGGATGTGGGGGGTGGCGCATCCGCGGAGCGCACGGAAAAGGCATTTCGACTGGTATTGGCGGACAAAGGGGTAAAGGCGATGCTTGTAAACATATTCGCGGGGATCAATCGTTGTGACTGGATCGCGGAGGGCGTGGTGCATGCGGTAAAAAATATTGACATGCAGGTTCCCCTGGTAGTGCGCTTGTCCGGCACCAATGTGGAAGAGGGCCGGAGGATCATCGAGGAAAGCGGCTTGCCTATCGTTAACGCGAATACGCTGGCCGAAGCGGCTTACAAGGTTGTTCAGGCACGAAACGAAGTCGTTGCGGCGGAAGGCAAAGGAAAATAATGGCCATTCTAATCGACGAAAAAACGCGCATCATCGTCCAGGGTTTTACCGGCAAGATCGGCACGTTCCATGCGCAGGACATGATCAACTACGGGTCGAATATCGTGGGTGGCGTGACACCGGGCAAAGGGAGTTCGCAACACCTGGGCCTGCCTGTTTTCAATACGGTAAAAGAGGCCATGGAAAAAGTGGGGGCTGATGCAAGTATCGTATTTGTGCCTCCGGCTTTCGCGGCGGATTCAATCATGGAAGCGGCTGATGCAGGGATTAAATATTGTGTTGCCATTACCGATGGCATCCCGACGCAGGATATGATGACCGTTAAAAATTTTTTGCGCCGTTTCCCGAAGGAAAAAAGAATGGTGCTGACTGGTCCCAACTGTGCCGGCACCATCAGTCCGGGACGCGCAATGCTGGGAATCATGCCGGGGCACATCTATTCCCGCGGAGACGTGGGAATCGTGGGCCGCTCCGGCACGCTGGGATACGAAGCCGCGGACCAGATGCGAATATTGGGCATCGGCATATCGACGTCGGTTGGAATTGGAGGCGATCCCATCATCGGAAGCTCTCATCGTGATATTCTGGAACGTTTCGAAGAGGATACGGAAACGAAGATGGTGGTGATGATCGGCGAAATCGGCGGACCGCAGGAGATTGAAGCGGGTATTTTCGCCAAAGAAAACATGAGTAAGCCGGTTATTGCCTACATAGCAGGCCTGACAGCTCCCGAAGGCCGTCGCATGGGCCATGCCGGCGCGATTATTTCATCAGCCGGAGAGAGCGCTGCAGAAAAGGTGGCGGCACTGAGAGATCTGGGGGTCACCATTTGCCCGACGCCCTCGGCAATAGGTGAAACGGTGGCAGCCGTGCTGGCGGGGAAATAAATCAACCGGATTGCAATTCGGGTTTTGCCAGACTTGTATCGGGGATCAGCAGTTTGTCGGGTTCCTCCTTTAAGTCCGACAGGCTGCCAGGGTTTCAGGAAAATCAGGGGGTGCTTACAGGGGATTTATTCGGAGTCGGAGGTTCCTTAACATGCCTATCAGCTGGATGACCGCATTAAAGATCATTCCTTGGGGAAATGTCCTGGAATCCGCGCCGCATATCGTCAAAGCGGCAAAACATCTGTTTTCTGCGGCAAAGGCCGCTGAGAACGATTATGCATCAGGCTCGGATCCGGGGCGGCGCGAGGGCCTTGCCAATCTGGACAGCCGGATCAGGTTGATGGAGGAGAGAATTGCCGAGTTGCGCCAGGAGCAGCAATCCTCCGCCGAGCTGATCAAATCGCTGGCTGAACAAAATGCGCTGATCGTGGAGGCGGTCGAGATATTTCGCATGCGGCTGAAGATTGTTCTCGTTACCTCCTTCATATTGCTGGGCATATTGGCCGGACTGGTTTTCTGGCTGTTAACGCGTGCATGATCCTGAATCCGGCAGTTGGGCAGAGTGAAGTGTGCAGTTTTTGGAGTGCAGGGCAAGGTGCCTCGACGCGGAATGGCCATTCCATCCCAGGGAGTTGTAACGCAGCCATGTGCTGCAAAAACCGCGCAATCCGCCCTGTAGCGAACTCACCATACAGGTGAACGTCAAATACCGCGGAAAGTCGTTGTGGATCATGGCCCTAAACTGGAAATAAGCGGTCAACTGCCGGTTTAGGATGATAGGTTAAAGTGCATTATTCCAGACTGGGCCAACCAGGCGATAAAAGGCACTGATGAATGGTTTTACGGATTTTCAAGTATCGTGCAAAAGGGCTTGTCGGAGATTTATTCAGCGCTTCCTTAGTTGTAATATCGATACAGCCGTTGAGTACATTCTTGACAGTCTGGGATGGAGAGGATAGGCTAGGCGGCGTTTTGAGGGTGGCCCTTGGAGCATTGGGGGTATAGCTGAAAAAAGGTGTATGTAGAAAGGTCTGTATGGAAAGGTGTATGTAGAAAGGCGTAAAAAGGCGGACCGGATGACGGGAGAGGAATGACGGCTAGGCGGGCATGGGGACAAGTCATGCGGCTGGAAGCGGCCAGGACTGATCATTCGAGTACAGAAGAGTACAAAAAAATTTCATGGAACAAAGGAGAGAGCGATGGGAGCCGAGTATTGGCTGAGGGTATGTAAGGGAGCGGTGGGGATAGGGGTAGGGTTGATGTTGGCGTCGGGAGCGCAGGCGAATTTTCCGAGCGTACCGAAGGAGACCTACAAAGCGCTGAATCTGGAACAGAGCGCATCGCCCAAGCAACTGCACGAAGCGGTGACCAAGCGCTACAAGGACCCTGAGCAAGGAGCGGGGAGAGGGACGCTGGCCAAATACTGGGAGCCGATACCCATGAGCATGTATTTTGACCCGGCCTCCTACTACAAGCCGCCGACCTCCATGAAAGAAGTGGCCGAGCGGCAGGAATGCGTCAAATGCCACACGGACGAATCGCCGATATGGGTGAATGCCTGGAAGAAGAGCACGCACGCCAACCTGGACAAGGTCAGGAACCTAAAGCCCAGCGACCCCACCTACTACAAGAAAGCCAAGCTGGAAGACGTTGAGAAGAACCTGCGCTCCATGGGGCGGCTGGGAGCCAATGAAAAGCTCAAGGAAGTTGGCTGCATCGACTGTCACGTCGACATCAACACCAAGAAGAAAGCCGACCACATGAAGGACCTGCGCATGCCCACGGCGGACGTATGCGGCACCTGCCACCTGCAGGAATTTGCCGAGCGCGAATCCGAGCGCGACACCCTCGTCTGGCCCAACAAGCAATGGCCGCAAGGGCGCCCCTCGCACGCACTGGACTGGAAAGCCAACGTTGAAGTTGCCGTATTTGCCGCCATGCCCCAGCGCGAGATCGCCGAAGGCTGCAGCATGTGCCACACCAACCAGAACAAATGCGACTCCTGCCACACCCGTCACGAATTCTCCGTAGCCGAATCGCGCAAACCCGAAGCGTGCGCCACCTGCCACAGCGGCGTGGACCACAACAACTGGGAAGCGTACTCCATGAGCAAGCACGGCAAGATCGTCTCCATGATGGGCGACAAATGGAACTGGGAAGCGCCGCTCAAGGACGCCTACAGCAAAGGCGGACAGACCGCCCCCACCTGTGCCGGCTGCCACTTTGAATACGAAGGCAAATACAGCCACAACGTCGTGAGGAAGATCCGCTGGGCCAACTACCCGGCTGTTCCTGGCATAGCCGAGAACATCAACAGCGAATGGTCCGAAGCCCGGCTGGACTCCTGGGTCAAGACCTGCACCCAGTGCCACAGCGAGCGTTTTGCCCGCTCCTACCTGGAATTCATGGACAAAGGCACCCTGCACGGCATCGCCAAATTCAAGGAAGCGCACGGTGTAGCCGAGAAGCTCTACAAGGAAGGACTGCTCACCGGACAGAAGACCAACCGGCCGCTGCCGCTGCCGCCTGACAAGGAAATGTTCGCAGGCTTCACCCAGCTCTACTGGTCCAAGGACAACAACCCTGCCGCCATCGAACTCAAGGTGCTGGAAATGGGAGAAAACGACCTGCCCAAGCTGCACGTAGGACTGGCGCACGTCAACCCGGGCGGCTGGACCTACACCGAAGGCTGGGGCCCCATGAACCGCGCCTACGTCGAAGTCATGGACGAGAACACCAAGATCCGTGAAATGGCCGCCCTGCAGGCCCGGGTAGCCAAGATGGAAAAAGGCCGCACCAGCTTCCTCGACCTCGATGGCAACAGCGAGAAGCTCTCCCTGGGCGGCCTGGGCGGGGGCATGCTGCTGGCTGGCACCCTGGCCCTGGCGGGATGGCGCCGGCGCGAAAGAAGCGAGCGCCAGTAAAGCTTGGCCATCTCCACCGGCACCCCCTCCCCGAGCGCTGACCGAAGCACGGCGCGCCCGGGGAACAAACTCCTCCCGTCACTGGGCATCCTCCTGGTGGCGGGAGGCGTGTTTTTGCTTGCCTGGTTTGCCTGGCTCTGGTTCAATCCCCCACCCGCCCCCTACCGCTACCAACTGGTGCAGGAAGGCAATGCCGACACCTTCAGCCAGCTGGGACTGGAAGCCTGGCCCGACCTTGCCATCGCCCAGTACGAAATCCGCACCGAAGGCGTGGACCAGCCTTTAGCCATCCTCCACACCGCGCGCCAGGGCGCCACCCCGCCTGTCATGCTCGACTGGGAAAACCGCACCAGCGAACTGCTCCTGTCCACCGACAGCAAGCTCTCCGAACTCATCACCCTGGCTGCCGCCATCGGCAAGCATGCCCCCAGGGACGCCCTCATCCTCGGCTGGTGGGACACCTCCCGCCAGATCCGCCTCCTGGCCGGGCGCGACACCCTGTTCACCTCCCACCTGGGCGAACCCCTCATCATTCCCGCCCACTGGCAAAACCGCGGCGACAGCATCCGCCAATACGAAGACAGCTTCTGGGGTGGCGCCCCCGACGCGCAACAGCAGCGCCAGTTCCAGCGCTTTGCCGACGCCCTGCTGGCCGCCCCCGAAAAAGGCGCCGCACAGCTGCGCGAGCTCGCGGGTGAACGCGAAGCCTACCTTGTCATCCACGTCACCGACCTCTACAAGCTGGGGCTGTTGCGGCCCCAGCAATTCGACATCACCTACAAGAACTTCCCCATGGAAGGCAACATGCACGGCCTCATCGGCTACCTCAAGAACTGGATGCAGGGCAACGGCTTTCACACCTACACCCTGCAATCCATCTCTGACAAGATGGTGCGCGGCTACTTCCTGCGCGACGACCAGAGCAGCCAGACCCTGATCGCCCAGATGCTGCCCTTCACCGAAACCATGCCCCTGGAACTGACCGCCCTGCAGCTCATCTACCAGCAAGGCGGTTACTGGGTCTACCAGATCCCCGGGGCCAGGCCTGCAGCTGATGCAGCCAGTGCAACCCCTGCAACCCCTGTCCCGGCTGCTCCTGAAAGCTGAACCCCTGGCAAGGTTTGATCCCTGGCAGACCTCCCCTGCTGCAAGATGCGTCCCCATGCAGCACCCCTTGTGCTCGACCGCAAGGCACGTGCTGCCGGGATGACAAGCGGCTTTGGGCTTTGCGCCCGATGCGTTCCTGCGCTGCCCGACCCCGCCATAGAGAGAGCCCCTCATGCCTGGCTACCGGCTTTGGCGGACGCGGTACCATGGTACCAGAAAGAGTGATGGTACTGGTGCTACCCGTTTGGATAAACCAGCGATACAGTATGGGAATAAAGGCAGGAATCCCGAAATGAAATCCCTGTGGGGATTGCTGGATATCCTGATAAGAGACGGATAATTCACGGATACGAACAGATCTTCATTCCCGAATAAAAAAGGAGAAACCATGCGCCCCCTGACATTTGCACTTGCCGCGGCAGCCATGCTGGCGGTATTCGCGGGCAGTGCCACCGCCCAATCATTCGAAGGCCGCAAGAAATGCAGTTCCTGTCACAAGAGCCAGGCGCAATCCTGGGGCGAGACCGCCCACGCCAAGGCCATGGACTCGCTCAAGCCCAACACCAAGGCTGAAGCCAAGAAGAAAGCCAAGCTCGATCCCAAGAAAGACTACACCAAGGACAAGGACTGCGTGGGCTGCCACGTGGACGGCTGGGGCAAGGAAGGCGGCTACACCATCGAGGACCCCAGCAAATTCACCACTGGCGTAGGCTGCGAATCCTGCCACGGCCCCGGCTCCAAGTATCGCGGCATGCACCGCAAGGCGGGGGCGGCGTATGAAAAATCCAAGAAGACCGCCCCGCGCCAGAGCCTGGCCGATGCCGGGCAGGACTTCAAGTTCGAGGAATCCTGCAACGCCTGCCACCTGAACTACAAGGGCTCGCCGTGGAAGGGGGCCAAGGAACCCTACACCCCGTTCACCCCTGAAGTGGACAAGAAATACACCTTCGACTTCGACAAATACGTCAAGGACACCAAGGCCATGCACGAGCACTACAAGCTGGACGGCACCTTCGAGGGCGATCCCAAGTTCAAGTACCATGACGACTTCCAGTCCAAGGCCAAAGTCGGCGAGAAATCGGGCACGGAAGACTGATGGCCGGGGCGCGCACAGGCACCCTGCTTGGGGGTGTATTACTGGGGATCGTCATGGTGGCGGTGGTATTCGGCGGCGAGGCCGCCGTCTCCACCACTGAATTCTGCACCAGCTGCCATTCGATGTCCTATCCGGCCGAAGAGCTCAAGAGCTCCTCCCACTATGGAGCGCTGGGTGCCAATCCCGGGTGCAAGGACTGCCACATCCCGCAGGGGTTCAAGAACTTCCACCTGGCTGTGGCCACGCACGTGGTCGATGGTGCGCGCGAGTTGTACCTGGAATATGCCAACGACTACTCCACCCTGGAGAAATTCAACGAGCGCAGGCTCATCATGGCGCACGATGCGCGCATGAACCTCAAGAAATGGGACAGCAGGACCTGCCGCGAATGCCACAAGAACCCGCAGCCGCCGGGGGGCGATGCCAAGGCGGCGCACAAGAAGATGGAGACCGAGGGGGCAACCTGCATCGACTGCCACCAGAACCTGGTGCACAAGGAAGTGGCCGAGACCGACCTCAATGCCAGCCTCAAGGAAGGCAAAATGGTCCTGAAACCCGAGAAAAAAGATAAGGACGACGAAGAGGAGGAGGAATAGAAGACGGCTCCGTCTTCATCCCCGAAGGCCCAATCTCTCAGGGCCCAATCTCTCAGCTTTGCATGCCGCTGTTCCGGCAGCCCGCCGGAACAGCGGTTTTGTTTATCTATTTCATTCCAGTCGACTGGATTGGATAACCCATCCGGCTGGAATGCGAACGACCGGGTACGGGGATGGTTGCGTACCTTTACCATCCGATATCCATAAGGTTTTGCATCGGCCCTGCCGAGATCGCGCCGACGGATCACCCACCATCCGTAGCAAGTAGTCGAGAAAGCATGTAAATCTGGATCTCAAAGCCAGATCCGGTTTCAGGGAGCGGGCAGGTCCGTTCCTTTTCATGTCACGAGACTGTAATATAGGCATCGTAACATATCCAGATCAAGGAAGACCTCCCCTCCCGATGCATCCTCCCCAGACAGTACGCCCCTCTACGGACGCGGCCCATTCCAGAAGGCTTGGCTATAGTTATCGCCGCCATCTGGGTGAACGCTTCATCGAGGCCATACTGTTTTTGATGGCTTTTATTTCCGTCGTGATTACCCTTGCCATCGTGGCAATGCTGGTGAGTGAATCGCTCGTGTTTTTTGAGCATGTTTCACTATGGGATTTTCTCACCGATACGCAATGGACTCCGCTGTTTGATGATGCGCACTACGGCATACTTCCATTGGTTTCGGGCACCGTAGTGAGCTCCGCCGTTGCGCTTCTGGTAGCAATACCGCTGGGGACGATAACCGCTATCTATTTATCCGAGTTTGCGCCTTTTGCGGTGCGGGAAATCGCCAAGCCTTTTCTCGAGCTGCTGGGTGGGGTGCCAACGGTGGTATACGGCTATTTCGCTCTGCTGTTTGTTACGCCTGCTCTTCAGAAAATCATTCCGGATTTGCCTGGCTTCAGCCTTCTCTCCGCCGGACTGGTCATGGGCATCATGATCATTCCCTATGTCAGTTCAATGGCTGAAGACGCGATGCGGTCGGTACCCATGCATCTGCGGGAAGGCTCTTACGCCATGGGGGCTACCCGGTTCCAGACCGCTCGTCGCGTAGTAATGCCCGCAGCATTTTCCGGCATAGCTGCCGCCTACATTCTCGGCATCTCGCGCGCAGTGGGGGAAACCATGGTGGTCGCTATCGCCGCAGGCATGCAGCCCAACCTGACCTGGAATCCCCTGGAGCCCGCAGCGACCATCACCGCTTATATCGTGCAGGTCAGTCTGGGCGACTTGCCGCATGGCAGCATTGGCTACCAGACAATTTTTGCAGCGGGACTTACATTGCTTTTAATAACGTTGGCATTCAATATCCTTGGCCATGTTCTGCGCAAGCGCTATAGGGAGATATATTGACTTCGTGTCCTTATCCACTGCTCCAGCGCCCGCTTTTCCCGAAAGCGGTGCGCCGGACCCGATAAATAATTTTCCTTTCCTTGCGGGTAGTCGATGAGAGATGACAAAAATCTGAACGAAATCCGGACAATCATCGCCCGTCATAAACTCTGGGATTTCGTTTTCATGATTGTCGGCATACTTGCGCTCATGATCGCAATGCTGACATTCATGGCACTGTTTTCCCATATGTTGATAGACGGGCTGCCGCGCTTGTCCTGGGATTTCTTTACTTCCTTTCCATCGCGCCGTCCAGGATCAGCCGGCATCCTTTCCGCATGGGTAGGTACTACGCTGGTGATGCTGGTTACCGCCATAGCCGCGGTTCCCATGGGTATCGGCGCGGGAATTTATCTCGAGGAATATGCCTCGAAAAATCTCATCACTGAAATCATAGAAATCAATGTTACCAACCTTGCCGGGATTCCATCCATCATTTATGGATTGCTGGCGTTGGGCCTGTTTGTGCATCAGTTCGGTTTCGGTCAAAGCATCCTTTCCGCGGGACTGGCATTGGCGTTGCTGATATTGCCGGTTGTGATCGTGGCGACGCGGGAGGCAATTCGCGCAATACCACTGGTCATTCGCGAAGGCGCCTACGCCCTGGGCGCGACCAAGTGGCAAACGGTTTTGCATCATCTCCTTCCTTATTCTGCTGCGGGTATCCTGACGGGAGTAATTATCGGCCTTGCACGTGCAATTGGCGAAACCGCGCCGATTATCACAATCGGTGCGCTGACGTTCATCGCCTTTCTGCCACCCTCGCCGATCAAGGATGAATTTCCCTATATTTCGTTCGAATGGTTGATGGCACCCTTTACTGTCATGCCAATCCAGATGTTCAACTGGGTATCTCGTCCGGAAGAAGAGTTTCAGGTAAATGCTGCAGCTGCGGGCCTGGTTCTGGTTGTGATGACTCTCACCATGAATGGCCTCGCAATTTATTTGCGCTATCGGATGCGTAAAAATCTAAAATGGTAGAAAAAATCGGAGAGAACGGGAGTTCCGTTATGGCCGATGCGCCAAATCAGTATAAATCCGAAGTCAAAAACCTGAGTTTTTATTACGGCGCATTCTCCGCGCTGAAAAACATCAACATGAGGCTGCATGAAAAGCAGGTTACCGCCCTGATCGGGCCTTCAGGTTGCGGAAAATCCACTTTTCTTCGCTGTTTCAATCGCATGCACGACCTGTACCCCGGTAATCGATACGTAGGGGAAATCATCCTGCATCCGGATAATGTCAATATCCTTGCGCGCGAGGTGGACCCGATTGAAGTGCGAATGCGGGTGAGCATGGTTTTCCAGAAACCCAATCCCTTCCCGAAATCCATTTATGAAAATGTGGCATATGGCTTGCGGGTACGAGGCGTAAAACAGCGTGCTCTGGTGGACGAAAAAGTGGAGGAGGCCTTGCGCGGTGCGGCGCTCTGGGATGAAGTCAAAGACCGCCTCAACCAGCTTGCCTACAATCTCTCGGGAGGCCAGCAGCAACGCTTGTGCATCGCCAGGGCTTTGGCGACCGATCCCGAAATATTGCTGTTCGATGAGCCCACTTCAGCACTCGATCCCATCGCTACAGCCAGTATCGAGGAGCTTATTGCCGATCTGAAAGACAAGGTCACGATTCTCATTGTCACGCATAACATGCAGCAAGCCGCCCGGGTGTCGGATTACACCGCATATATGTATCTTGGTGAGGTCATCGAGTTCGATGTCACGGATACCATCTTTATCAAGCCAAAAAACAAGCAGACTGAGGATTACATAACTGGCCGTTTTGGCTAGGGAAGCGCTGAACAAATCCTCACTGAGCGCGTTGCTGGTAAAATCGGGATGATTATAAGGCGCGCGACGCAGGTCGTAGCCGGGACTACGATGCCAGGGAGCGCTGCGCCATGGCTCCCCAGAGCGTGGCCCGAGGGGCCCCGCGAAGCGGGATCGGGCAGCGGCGGGGATGCCAGAGCGCGCCAAAGTATACATGGGGCGCCAGCAGCCCGCTACGGGGTCGCATCTTCCTCTGGAAGAAACTGCTCCGCCCTGCGCGGTCTCGCCCGATTTTACCACAACCCTTATGGGGCGGGGTTTTGCGAGCGGTCTGCCTTGTCAGTCTCCTGGCGAAGGAGCGCCCCGGAGCGTCGCCCGAGGGGCCCCGCGGAGCGGGGATCGGGCAGCGGCGGGGATGCTTCGACCGCACCCCAGTATTGTTGGGGCGCAGGCATCCCGCTACGGGGTCGCATCTTCCTTTCGGAAAACACTGCTCCGCCCTGCGCGGTCGCACCATTCGCGTCGTCGCCTTTCGCGCATCCCATCCCGCAAAGCCACCGCCGCGCCAGCGGAGATTTATTCAGCGCTTCCCTAGGTGCAGTATCTCACCGCGCTTGTTGGGCGTATTGCTGCCCGGCCAGGCTCCTGGCGAAGGGAACGCCCCGGCGGATTCATATCTATCTTTGGAAGAAACTGCTCTGCCCAGGACGTTCGCCTGTATTCGGAAAGAGACAGTATTTCTCCATCCATTTCATGAGAGTCCGGCGAGGCATGACATCCGGTTTCATGGCCGGATGGGCTGATTTCCCGGGTTTTGCCTCGGCGTTCCTTCTCCTCCTGATTGACCCCGTATTCATTCACAGGTAACATTCGCAGCTTTCAAGGGAAAGGCAACGCTCATGGCTGCGCGTCCAAAACTCATCGCTGGCAATTGGAAGATGCACGGCAGCATCGGCCAGAACCGTGATTTACTCCATGCGGTGGTGCAAGGAACAACGGGGCTTGAAGCCGGTGTTGCAGTATGCGTGCCTTATCCTTATCTTTCCCAGACGCAATCGCTGCTTCAGCAGACACATGTCTCCTGGGGAGCCCAGAACGTAAGCCAGCATGAAAAGGGTGCTTATACCGGCGAAGTATCGGCGAGCATGCTGACCGATTTCGGCTGCCGCTACGCCATCGTGGGTCATTCCGAACGGCGGGCGCTATATGGTGAAGATAATTATATTGTGGCGCTTAAGTTCAGGGCGGCCCAGGCTACAGGGTTGATACCCATTCTATGTGTCGGCGAGACCCTGGACCAGCGCGAAGCTGCCATAACCGAGCGGATCGTTGCAGAACAACTGGATGCGGTAATCGATCTGGCGGGAATCGCCAGCCTGGAAAAATCGGTGCTGGCTTATGAGCCGGTATGGGCGATCGGCACAGGGAAGACGGCCACGCCTGAGCAGGCCCAGGAAGTCCATGCATTCGTTCGCAACCGCATTGCCGGACGGGATCCTGGAGTTGCGAGCGGCCTGCAAATTCTTTATGGAGGCAGCGTCAAAGCCAGCAACGCGGCGGAGTTGTTTTCAATGACGGATATCGATGGCGGACTGATCGGCGGCGCCTCGCTCATCGCTGACGAATTCATCAAGATTTGCCTCGCTGGCAAAAATTAATTCATCGTGGGGTAACCAGTGGAAACACTTGTTTGGGTAGTGCACGTGCTGTCAGCCGTCAGCGTCGTTGTCCTGGTTCTTTTGCAGCACGGCAAGGGTGCGGATATGGGCGCAGCTTTTGGCAGCGGCTCATCGGGAAGCTTGTTCGGAGCCAGCGGTTCGGCGAATTTTCTCAGCCGGACCACGGGCATACTGGCCGCATTATTCTTCATTACAAGCCTTGGGCTCACTTACCTTTCCGGTCATAAGACCGAAGGAGCCGGAGTCATGGACAAAGCGGTGCCGGTGCAATCATCCAAGACGGTGCCACCGCCTCCTCCGGTGGCTCCATCGGAGGGAGAAGCTTCAAAAGCCGCGGAAATACCAAAATAATTTTAATGATGAGTTAATTGAACAATTTATTAAAGCCGTGTTCTAAGTTGATCAAGCTGGAGACTGGGACTCAAATTAAGCCGCCGACGTGGTGAAATTGGTAGACACGCCGTCTTGAGGGGGCGGTGGCGAAAGCTGTGCGAGTTCGAGTCTCGCCGTCGGCACCAGTTCTGCAAACAGGGTGAGATCCAGGTAACCGAACGCAGTAGAGCAGGTGGTTTTATCTGATCCAGGGCCCTTTACTTCTGATACCGCTATGCTTGAAAACTACTTTCCCATTCTGTTATTTATCGTAATCGGGCTTGCAGTTGGGGTGGTGCCCATGGCGCTTGGGTGGTTGTTTGGCCCCAATCGTCCCGACAGCGAGAAACTTTCTCCCTACGAATGCGGCTTTGAGGCGTTCGAGGACGCGCGCATGAAGTTCGACGTGCGCTATTATCTCGTCGCCATTTTGTTCATTTTATTCGATCTGGAAATCGCCTTTCTGTTTCCGTGGGCAGTCGTATTGAATGAGATCGGCTTGTTCGGCTTTGTGGCAATGATGGTTTTTCTCGGCATACTCGTCGTGGGTTTCATTTATGAATGGATGAAAGGTGCCCTGGAATGGGATTGACGTTATGAGCGCTAACGGTGGGATGGAAAAAGGTTTCGTTACCACAAGTCTGGATAACGTAATCAATTGGGGCCGCACGGGCTCCATGTGGCCGATGACTTTTGGACTTGCGTGCTGCGCGGTGGAGATGATGCAGGCCGGCGCCTCGCGCTATGATCTCGACCGTTTTGGCGTGGTGTTCCGCCCCAGCCCGCGGCAATCCGACGTGATGATCGTGGCCGGAACATTATGCAACAAGATGGCGCCTGCGCTGCGCAAGGTGTATGACCAGATGGCAGAGCCCCGCTGGGTGATTTCCATGGGGTCGTGCGCCAACGGCGGCGGTTACTATCATTATTCCTATTCCGTTGTGCGGGGCTGCGACCGTATCGTGCCCGTCGACATCTATGTTCCCGGTTGCCCGCCTACCGCCGAAGCTCTGCTCTACGGCATCATTCAGCTGCAGAACAAGATTCATCGTACCAACACCATCGCCCGTTGAGTCAATCCCTTATGTCGTCCCCTCATCTGGAAACGCTCTCGCTTTGCCTGCAGAATGTACTGGGAGACAAGGCGGCCGGCATCAGCGACCGGCTGGGCGAACTCACGGTACAGGTATCCTCCGGGGATATGCTGGAGGTGATGCAGATACTCAGGGACCATCCCGATCTCCGGTTTGAGATACTCGTCGATCTATGCGGAGTGGATTACTCGGCCTACGGAGGGGAGTCGGCGTGGGCGGATAGCCGGAACAAGCGCTTTGCATCTGTGTACCACCTGCTTTCCCTTGCCCATAACCGCCGGCTGAGGATAAAGGTATTCGCGGATGACGACGAGTTTCCTGTTCTGGACTCGGTGATCAACATTTGGCCATCCGTCAACTGGTTCGAGCGCGAAGCCTTCGATCTTTATGGCATCGTGTTTACCGGGCACCCTGATTTGCGCCGCATTCTTACTGATTACGGATTTATCGGCAATCCGTTTCGCAAGGATTTTCCCATAAGCGGCAATGTGGAAATGCGCTATGACCCCGATCAGCAGCGGGTAATTTATCAGCCGGTCAGCATCGAACCACGGCAGATCACCCCGCGCGTCATTCGTGAAGAGCATTATGGAGACAGCGAATGAACTTCCTGTCGTTTTTCGAGCATGGCTGAAATACGCAACTACACGATGAATTTCGGACCGCAGCATCCCGCTGCGCATGGCGTGCTGCGCCTGGTGCTGGAGCTGGATGGTGAAGTCATCCAGCGCGCGGACCCCCACATCGGGCTGTTGCACCGCGCCACCGAGAAGCTTGCAGAGAACAAGACCTTTATCCAGTCGGTGCCATATATGGACCGGCTGGATTATGTATCCATGATGTGCAATGAGCATGCGTATGTCATGGCAATAGAGAAATTGCTCCAGCTCGAGGTGCCATTGCGCGCGCAATATATCCGCGTAATGTTCGATGAGATCACGCGCATACTCAATCATCTATTATGGCTGGGAGCGCATGCGCTGGATGTGGGCGCGATGACGGTATTCCTGTACGCTTTTCGCGACCGTGAAGATTTGATGGATTGTTACGAGGCGGTTTCCGGAGCAAGAATGCACGCGGCCTACTACCGTCCTGGCGGCGTCTATCGCGATTTGCCGGCTTCCATGCCGCAATATCAGGCTTCGAAAATCCACGATGAAAAAACCACGCGCATCCGCAATGAAAATCGTAGCGGCTCGCTGCTTGATTTTATCGAAGACTTTACCAATCGGTTTCCGACCTACGTGGATGAGTATGAAACCCTGCTTACCGATAATCGCATCTGGAAACAGCGTCTTGTCGGCATCGGTGTCGTTTCGCCGGAACGTGCCAAGGCGCTGGGTTTTACGGGCCCGATGCTGCGCGGTTCGGGGGTAGAGTGGGATCTGCGTAAAAAGCAGCCCTATGAGGTCTATGATCGCGTTGATTTCGACATCCCGGTAGGTGTCAACGGCGATTGCTATGACCGGTATCTGGTACGCATCGAGGAGTTTCGCCAATCCAATCGAATCATCAAACAGTGCGTCGACTGGCTGCGCAAGAATCCGGGGCCGGTAATAACCGACAACCACAAGGTTGCGCCCCCGGCCCGGGTCGAGATGAAGCAGAATATGGAAGAGCTGATTCATCATTTCAAGCTGTTTACCGAGGGCTTTCACGTCCCCCCGGGAGAAGTCTATGCGGCCATCGAGCATCCCAAGGGAGAATTCGGCATCTATCTGGTATCGGATGGCGCCAACATGCCTTATCGCCTGAAGATCCGCGCACCGGGTTTCCCTCATCTCGCGGCGCTCGATGAAATGTCACGGGGACACATGATTGCGGACGTGGTCGCTATTATCGGCACGCAGGATATCGTATTCGGTGAAATAGACAGATGACTTCAGGAATGGCAAAGATAGTTCAGTGAGATGTTAAGCGCAGAATCCATCAAGAAGATAGACCGCGAGCTGACCAAATACCCGTCAGATCAGAAGCAATCGGCCGTCATGTCCGCGCTTGCCATCGCTCAGGATGAAAAAGGGTGGCTGGCTACGGAAACCATGGATTTTGTTGCCCAGTATCTGGGCATGCCGCCCATCGCAGTCTATGAGGTGGCGACTTTTTACAATATGTACAATCTTCAGCCGCTCGGCAGGCACAAGATCACGATATGCACGAATCTTCCCTGCGCTCTGTCCGGCGCCAACGAGGCCGTGGTACATGTCCAGAAAAAGCTGGGGATTGGTTTCAATGAAACCACCGCCGATGGACAATTCACGCTGAAGGAAGGCGAGTGCATGGGAGCGTGTGGTGATGCGCCCGTCATGCTGGTGAATAACAAGCGCATGTGCAGTTTCATGTCCAACGAGAAACTCGACGAACTCCTGGAGGAATTGAGCAAATGACCCAGCTTCCGCAAATATTGCTGGCAGGGCTCAATTCGTCTGATCCGGATGACTGGAAGCTCAGGAATTATGAAAAGCGCGAAGGATACAGCGCGCTGAAAAAAATCCTGAGCGAAAAAATACCGCCGGAAAAGGTCATCGAGGAGGTGAAGAAATCCGCCCTGCGAGGGCGCGGGGGCGCGGGCTTTCCGACGGGCCTGAAATGGAGTTTCATGCCCAAGCAGTATGAGGGCGACAAGTACCTGGTATGCAATTCGGATGAGGGCGAGCCCGGCACCTTCAAGGACCGCGACATCATGCGCTATAACCCGCATATCCTGATCGAGGGCATGGCGATCGGCGCTTATGCCATGGGTATCGGGACCGGGTACAACTACGTCCATGGCGAAATCTGGGATACGTATGAGCGCATGGAAGAGGCGGTAGCGGAAGCGCGCGATGCGGGATACCTGGGGGATAATATTCTGGGTTCCGGTTTCGGCTTCCAGTTGCACAACCATCACGGCTATGGCGCGTATATCTGCGGTGAGGAAACCGCACTGCTGGAATCGCTGGAGGGTAAAAAGGGGCAGCCGCGTTTCAAGCCGCCGTTCCCGGCAAGTTTCGGGCTCTACGGGAAACCCACGACCATCAATAACACGGAAACCTTTGCATCCGTGCCCTGGATCATCCGCAATGGCGGCGAAAAGTTCCTGCAGCTTGGCAAGCCCAACAATGGAGGCACGAAGCTCTTTTCCGTTTCCGGCCATGTCAACAGGCCCGGGAACTACGAGATCCCCCTGGGCACGCCATTTGCCACGCTGCTTGAAATGGCTGGGGGCATGCGGGGCGGGCGAAAGCTGAAAGGATGCATTCCCGGCGGGTCTTCGATGCCGGTGCTGCCGGGCGATATCATGATGCAAACGGACATGGATTATGACTCCATCGCCAAGGCCGGGTCCATGCTTGGCTCGGGCGCGGTCATCATCATGGATGATACGACCTGCATGGTAAGAGCCCTGGAAAGGCTGTCATATTTTTATTTCGAGGAATCCTGCGGGCAATGCACGCCGTGTCGCGAAGGCACGGGCTGGCTCTATCGCGTGGTGCACCGCATAGAAACCGGCAAGGGCCGGATGGAAGATCTGGATCTGCTCAACAACGTTGCTGACAACATACAGGGGCGAACTATCTGCGCCCTGGGCGATGCCGCTGCCATGCCGGTCCGCGCCATGATCCAGCATTTCCGGGATGAATTTGCCTATCATATCGAGCATAAGCATTGCATGGTCTAGCGCGGCTGACGCATTTGAAGATGAAATTCACAGGCTCTCTCATATTTGTATGTTCTCTCTCTGAAACGAGGGGGCCAAGAGCTATATTCCATGATTAATTTTGAAATTGACGGAAAGCAGGTATCGGTTCCCAAGAATGGCACCGTCATGGATGGCGCCAATCAGCTGGGAATATACATCCCGCATTTCTGCTATCACAAGAAATTATCCATCGCCGCCAATTGCCGCATGTGTCTTGTCCAGGTGGAGAAGGCGCCCAAGCCGCTGCCCGCCTGCGCAACGCCGGCGATGGAGGGCATGAAGGTATTTACCCACTCCGGCCAGGCGGTGACCGCACAGAAAGGGGTGATGGAGTTCCTGCTCATCAATCATCCGCTGGATTGCCCGATCTGTGATCAAGGCGGCGAATGCCAGTTGCAGGACCTGGCGGTGGGCTATGGCGCAAGCTCCTCACGCTACACCGAAGCGAAGCGGGTGGTGGCAAACAAGAACCTGGGCCCTCTGATTTCCACCGATATGACGCGGTGCATACACTGTACGCGCTGCGTGCGCTTTGGGCAGGAAATTGCCGGGATCATGGAACTGGGCATGGCCGGCCGCGGAGAACACGCCGAAATCCTGGCGTTTGTGGGAAGTACCGTCAATTCCGAGCTGTCGGGCAACGTGATCGATCTGTGCCCGGTGGGTGCGCTGGTGAGCAAGCCATTCCGGTACACGGCGCGTACCTGGGAACTGATGCGGAGGAAATCCATCAGCCCGCACTGCGGCCTGGGTTCCAATCTTACCGTTCAAGTGAAGCAGAATCGCGTAATGCGCGTGTTGCCGCGTGAAAATGAAGAAATCAATGAGTGCTGGCTGTCCGATAAGGATCGTTTTTCATACGAGGGCTTGAATTCCGAGGAACGGCTGCGAACGCCCATGGTGAGGCGCGACGGCCAATGGCATGAATGCGATTGGCAGACTGCTCTCGAGTTCGTCGCGAATGGATTGAATGCGGTAAAAGAAAGGCATGGCGCGCAACGAATAGGCGCATTGGGTTCGCCCCATAGCACACTGGAGGAGCTCTATCTGCTGCAAAAGCTCGTTCGCGGGCTGGGCAGCGGCAACGTGGACCACCGGTTGCGCCAATCGGATTTCCGGGGCGATGCGCACCGGCAGGGCGCTCCGTGGCTGGGCACTACAATAGTGGAAGTTTCTCAACTCAAGTCGGCGTTGATAATTGGAAGCACGTTGCGGAAGGATCATCCCCTGATCGCGCAACGCCTGCGCCAGGCGGTGAAGCAGGGCGCGCAGTTGAATCTCATCAATCCGGTGGATGATGATCTGCTTACCAAGGTGCCCAACCGGATTATCGTTGCCCCGGACGCCATGGCTTCGGTGCTGGCGGAGGTCCTGAAGGCCGCGGCCTTGCTGAAGGGAGTCGAGGTGCCGGGGTCCGCGAAGGGCGTGGCAGATTCGGCTCAACCTGCGGACACGGCACGGGCGATGGCCGAAAGTCTGATCAATAACAAGCCCAGCGCCATCCTTTTGGGCAACCTGGCGCAGCATCATCCCCATTACGCCGATATCCAGGCATTGGCCCAGCAGCTCGCACAAATCACCGAAAGCTCGTTCGGCTTTCTGGGCGAAGCCGCCAACAGCGTGGGAGCCTACATCGCCAAGGCCATTCCCGATCCCGATACCCATCATATGGGAATTCTATCCGGCGGCCCCGGCGCAGTCACCGCGGGCAAAAACGCTTTGCAGATGCTCGGCATGGATGCGAAGGCGCCTTCGGCTGCGGCGGAAGCATGCAGCGCCTACCTGCTGATGAACCTCGAGCCGGAACTGGATAGCTATAATCCTCAGCAGACCAGGAAAGCGCTGGATGAGGCGGAGCTGGTCGTCATGATGACGGCATTCTCCGGCCAGGCGGTCATCGATGGTGGTTACGCGGATGTGCTGCTGCCTATCGCGCCTTTTACCGAAACCTCCGGCACCTTTATCAATACCGAAGGCCGGGTGCAAACCTTCAATGGCGTGATGGCTCCCTTTGGGGAGACACGCCCCGCCTGGAAGGTTTTGCGCGTGCTGGGAAACATGCTGGGATTACCTGGTTTCGAATACGAAACGCCGGAGCAGGTGAGGGCGGAAGTCCTGCCGGTGGAAGGCGATGTGAGAGCCTGCCTGGATAATGGCCTGAAGGATTTCACCGTGCAGATCCCAGCCTCCGGAAGTGGCGGAATCCAGCGCGTCGGCGAAGTTCCCATTTATCAGGCTGATCCGATCGTAAGGCGGGCAGACTCGCTGCAACGAACGAGCGATGCAGCGCCGCCGGTAGCGTCGATGCGGGGCGATCTGATGGACAGGCTCGGCATCAGCCCCGGCGAGAAGGTGCGCGTGAAACAGGGAGCGGGGGAAATTCAGTTGCCGGCAGCGCGGGATGACAAACTGCCGCCCGATTGCGTCCGGATTCCCGCGGCACATCCGCTTACCGTGGCGTTGGGTGGGATGTTCGGCCGGGTGACGGTGGAACGATTGCAATAGCGATGAAAGAAACGGGAGCGATCGTCATCTGATGGACTACGCGCAGCAAATATTCGGGGATTTGTTCGGGCCGGAATGGGGTCCCGCTCTTTTCGTTCTGGCGAAGAATGCGTTGCTGATCGTCGCCATCATCCTGCCTCTGATGCTGGCTGTGGCTTACCTCACCTTTGCCGAGCGCAAGATCATCGCCTACATGCAAATGCGTGTCGGTCCCAACCGGGTGACGTTCTTCGGCATCCCCTGGCTTGGGGGGTGGGGGCAGCCCATTGCAGACGCGGTCAAGGCGGTGATGAAGGAAATCATCATCCCGAGCGGAGCGAACAAATTCCTGTTCGTGCTGGCGCCCGTGCTGACCTTTGCGCCAGCGCTGGCCGCCTGGGCGGTGGTGCCATTCTCTCCCGAAGTCGTGCTTGCGGACATCAATGCCGGCCTTCTCTATATTCTTGCCATGACTTCGATGGGCGTATATGGGGTCATCATCGCGGGCTGGGCATCCAACTCGAAGTATGCCTTTCTCGGTGCCATGCGCTCCGCGGCGCAAGTGGTTTCATACGAATTGGCGATGGGCTTCGCCCTGGTATGCGTGCTGATGATGTCGCATAGCCTGAACCTGGGCGATATCGTGAAAGGCCAGCAGGGCGGAAGCTTCATCAACTGGTATCTGATCCCTTTGTTTCCCATGTTTCTGGTCTATTTCATTTCCGGCGTGGCGGAAACCAACCGCGCGCCGTTCGATGTGGCCGAGGGTGAGTCGGAGATCGTCGCCGGTTTCCACGTCGAATACTCGGGCATGGCCTTTACCGTATTTTTCCTGGCGGAGTACTCCAACATGATCCTGGTGGCCACGCTTGCCAGCATCATATTCCTGGGGGGCTGGCTGCCGCCGTTGAACGTGGCGCCGTTCACCCTGGTTCCGGGGTTCATCTGGCTGCTGCTGAAAATATCGTTTCTGCTATTTTGTTTCCTCTGGTTCCGCGCCACTTTCCCGCGTTACCGCTACGACCAGATCATGCGGCTCGGCTGGAAAGTTTTCATCCCTATCACGCTGGTCTGGATACTTCTGCTGGGCCTGGTGATGCAGCTTCCATCAGGGCTGCGGGAGGCATTTCCACTGAATTTATGGTTCCACTGAGACAGGAGAAGCCATGAATCGCATAAAGGATTTTTTTCGCACCTTCCTGCTGTTCGAATTGATTAAGGGGATGATGCTGACCGGAAAATACTTATTCGCGCGAAAAATCACGGTATATTTTCCAGAAGAAAAGACTCCCATGTCTCCGCGTTTTCGCGGATTGCATGCGCTTCGCCGCTATCCCAACGGGGAAGAGCGGTGCATCGCCTGCAAGCTGTGCGAGGCGGTGTGCCCGGCGCTGGCGATCACCATCGAATCGGAGCAGCGCGACGACGGCACCCGGCGCACCACGCGCTATGATATCGATCTTACCAAATGCATATTTTGCGGATTTTGCGAGGAGTCATGCCCTGTCGATTCCATTGTCGAGACACGGATTCTGGAATATCACGGCGAGAAGCGCGGCGACCTGATCTATACCAAGCAGATGCTGCTTGCGGTGGGGGACCGTTATGAGGAGCAGATAGCAAAGGACAGGGCAGCGGATGCGGGTTATCGATAAATCCGCCGTTAATTCAATATGAGCTTCCCGGATATAATCTTCTATTTTTTTTCGGTAGTGCTGGTAGGGTCGGCGCTGGGCGTCATTACGGCGCGTAACCCGGTGCATTCGGCGCTGCTTCTCGTCCTGGCGTTTTTTGCGTCTTCCGGGCTGTGGCTGTTGCTGGAAGCCGAATTCCTCGCCATTACGCTGGTGCTGGTCTACGTGGGAGCGGTGATGGTGCTGTTCCTGTTTGTGGTGATGATGCTGGATATCAATCTCGATCGATTGCGCGAGGGTTTCTGGAAGTGGTTCCCCTTTGGCCTCCTGGTCGCGCTGTTGATGGCGGGCGAGATGGCCATGGTGGTGATGGGCAAGCAATTTGGCGCGGGTGACATGCCGGCTCCGCCTTCCCGCCCGGAGGATTACAGCAACACCAAGGAACTGGGAAGGCTGATTTATACGGAATATGTCTACGCTTTCGAGCTTGCGGCGGTCATCCTGCTGGTGGCGATCGTGGCTGCCATCGCTCTGACCTTGCGGCATCGTACGGGCATGAAGGCGGTTGATGCGTCCAAGCAGGTCGCGGTCAAGCGTGCGGACCGGATACGCATGGTTTCCATGCCATCCGAAAAGAAAGAATAAGAACAGGCCATGAAATGGCTGTATCAATCTGCCTGAAAAGGGGGCGTTAGCATGGTTTCTTTATCACATTATCTTGTTCTGGGAGCGATCCTGTTTGCGATCAGCATAGTCGGTATTTTTCTGAACAGGAAAAATGTGATTATCATTCTCATGGCGATCGAGTTGATGCTGCTGGCGGTAAATATGAATTTCGTCGCCTTCTCCCATTACCTGCAGGATGTTTCGGGTCAGATATTCGTATTTTTCATATTAACCGTGGCCGCCGCCGAATCCGCCATCGGTCTGGCGATATTGGTCGTGTTGTTTCGCAGCCTGCGCACCATCAATGTGGACGATCTGGACAAACTGAAAGGGTAATTGAAAGGGTAATCACCGCGGACGCAGCTTCCTCGGCGTGGCCCTGGATCGGTGTCGGGATACAAAAAATAAGAATTGGAACTTCATGACTGACATGGAAAAGCTCTATTTGCTGGTTCCGCTGGCGCCCCTGGGTGGAGCGCTCATTGCCGGACTGCTAGGCCGCCTGATAGGGCCGGCCTGGAGTCATCGGGCGACCATTGCGCTGATGATCGTCTGCGTGATCGCCTCCATTGCGGTATTCCTGGACGTGCTCGAAGGAAATACCTTCAATGGCAGCGTTTACACCTGGCTAACGACCGGCGACACGCGTTTCGAGATCGGCTTCCTGATAGACAGACTGTCGGCGATGATGATGGTCGTGGTCAGTTTCGTATCCTTGATGGTGCATGTGTACACCATCGGCTACATGCAGGGAGACCCGGGTTACCAGCGGTTTTTCAGCTATATTTCGCTCTTCACGTTTTCGATGCTGATGCTGGTGATGTCCAACAATTTTCTTCAGCTTTTCTTCGGCTGGGAAGCGGTTGGACTGGTTTCCTATTTGCTGATCGGCTTCTGGTATACGCGGCCCACGGCGATATACGCCAACCTAAAGGCTTTTCTGGTCAACCGCGTCGGTGATTTCGGATTCCTCCTTGGTATCGGCCTGGTATTGGTTTATTTCGGCACGCTGGATTATGCAGCCGTTTTCGCCAGCGCCCCGCAAGCGGCTTCGCGGACGATAGAAATCCTTCCCGGACAATCGTGGGCTCTGCTGTCTGCTATCTGCATTCTGCTTTTTGTCGGCGCCATGGGTAAATCCGCGCAATTTCCACTGCACGTATGGCTGCCTGATTCGATGGAAGGTCCCACACCCATCTCCGCGCTGATACACGCGGCCACCATGGTCACGGCCGGCATTTTCATGGTGGCGCGCATGTCGCCGCTGTTCGAGCTGACTGAAACGGCGTTGTCGTTCGTGCTGATCATAGGCGCCATCACGACCCTGTTCATGGCGCTGGTCGCCATCGTCCAGAATGACATCAAACGGGTCGTGGCCTATTCGACGTTGTCGCAACTGGGCTATATGACGATAGCGCTGGGAGCCTCGGCGTATTCCGCCGCTGTATTCCATCTCATGACACATGCTTTTTTCAAGGCAGTGCTGTTCCTTGGCGCAGGTTCGGTAATCATCGCGATGCACCATGAGCAGGATATGCGCAAGATGGGCGGACTCAAGAAATACATGCCCATTACCTACTGGACAATGTTTGTGGCTGCGCTGGCAAACGCGGGCGTCGCCGGTTTTTCAGGGTTCTTTTCCAAGGATGCGATTATTGAAGCGGTGCATTTCGCTGGAATTTCCGGTTCCGGCTTTGCCTATTTTTGCGCTGTTACTTCCGTGTTTGTCAGTGCTCTCTATACTTTCCGCCTCCTGTTCATGACATTTCATGGCAAACCGCGCATGGATCACCATACGGAAGAGCATTTGCACGAGTCGCCCTGGGTTGTCACGCTGCCGCTGATCGTTCTGGCCATTCCTTCCATTGGCGCGGGCTGGTTGATCGGACCTATGCTGTTCGGGGATTATTTCGGCAGCGCCATTGTGATCATGCCCCAGCATGAGGCCATGGCGAAGATGGCATCCGAGTTCCATGGCATCGGTGCCATGATGACGCATGCATTGGGGACTCTTCCCTTCTGGTTTTCCGCCGCGGGAATTTTTACCGCCTGGTATCTGTATATGGCGAAGCCCGGATTACCGGGAAAAATACGGCAGGCGGCAGGACCGCTCTATACATTGCTCGACCGCAAATACTATATCGATGAGCTCTATTCATGGCTTTTTGCCGGTGGCGCGCGTGCTGTTGGCAAGGGGCTATGGAAAGTCGGTGATGTAACGATCATTGACGGCTTTTTCGTCAATGGCACCGCGCGGCTGGTAGCCGGAACCGCCATGCTGGTGCGCCGCTTCCAGTCCGGCTACATTTATCACTACGCATTCACCATGATCGTCGGCGTGTTCATATTGATGAGCCTGTGGTTGTATGGGACTTGAGCACGATGACGACACGACGCGAAAGATAAGGCACGGCAGGAAATAACAAAAATATCATTGCGGTTTTCCGCATGTTTCGCGCTGCGCTAATGAACAAGACGGAATAAAAATGCTGTTTGGTTTCCCACTGATAAGTCTGGTTATCTGGTTGCCTATTTTCGCCGGGATCGGGGTGCTGGCAACCGGGGGTGATCGCAATGCCTACGTCGCGAGATGGCTCGCGCTCGCCGGTTCGATTGCCGGTTTTCTGGTGGCGATCCCTCTTTATACCCAGTTCGATCCGCTCGCCGCAGGCATGCAGTTCGTGGAATACAGCCCGTGGATCGAACAGTTCAACATCTACTATCACCTTGGCGTCGATGGCATCGCCATGCCGCTCATTCTGCTCAATTGCTTTACTACGCCACTCGTGGTGATTGCCGGCTGGCAAGTGATAAGCAAGCGCGTGTCTCAATACATGGGCGCTTTCCTGATCATGTCGGGCATCGTCAACGGCGTGTTTTCGTCGCTCGATGCAATCCTGTTTTACGTATTCTGGGAAGCCTCGCTTATCCCGATGTTTCTGATCATTGGAGTCTGGGGTGGCCCCAACCGGGTATATGCGGCAATCAAGTTTTTTCTCTACACCCTGCTGGGCTCGCTGCTCATGCTGGTGGCCTTCATCTACTTATACAATGTTTCCGGTGGAAGCTTTTCGATACTTGAATACCATGACCTGCCATTGCCGCTGACACCGCAAATTCTGATATTCATCGCTTTCCTGCTCGCTTTCGCGGTAAAAGTGCCGATGTGGCCGGTTCATACATGGCTGCCTGATGCCCACGTGGAAGCACCCACCGGTGGATCGGTGATTCTGGCGGCGATTCTCCTGAAACTTGGGGGTTATGGTTTCCTGCGTTTTTCCCTGCCTATCGTGCCGGATGCAAGCCATCATCTTGCGGGCGTGATGATCGTGCTGTCTCTGATTGCAGTGGTCTATATCAGCCTCGTCGCCCTGGTGCAGGCGGACATGAAAAAGCTGATCGCCTATTCCTCGGTATCGCACATGGGATTCGTCACGCTGGGTTTTTTCCTTTTCAATGCATACGGGATTGAAGGCGCGATGGTGCAGATGATTTCGCATGGCTTTATTTCCGGTGCCATGTTTCTGTGCGTGGGGGTCCTGTACGACCGGCTGCATTCACGCCAGATAGCGGATTATGGCGGCGTGGCGAACAGGATGCCGGTATTCGCGGCATTCTGGATGCTGTTTGCCATGGCTAATTCGGGGCTTCCAGGCACCAGCGGTTTCGTCGGGGAATTCATGGTCATCATGGCGGCGATCGAAGTGAATTTCTGGTATGCATTTTTTGCCGCGACGACCCTTATTACCGGCGCGGCCTATACGCTGTGGATGTACAAGCGCGTCATATTCGGAGCCGTGGCGAGTCCTGCTGTCGGAGGCCTGGAAGATCTCAACAAGCGCGAGATGCTCATCCTGGCGGTTCTAGCCGCGGCGGTGCTCTGGATGGGGTTGTATCCATTGCCCGTGACGGAAGTCATGCATGCTACCGTGGAGGACTTGCTGGCGCATATAGGCCGCAGCAAGCTATAGTTCATATGACATCGGTGTTCCGTCTGTCCGAGGATAATAAATGAATTTCACGCAGCCTGATTTCGCCCCCGCCTATCCAGAGATATTTCTCCTGATAATGGTATGCGTGGTGTTGCTGGCGGATCTAGCATGGGGTAGGAAATCCCCGTATATCGCTTATGTGTTCGCACAAATAGCATTGCTTGGCTGCCTCTTCATCACCTTCTCCACCTCTTCGCCAACAGTGGTTCACACGTTTTCCGGCATGTTCGTGGACGATCCGATGGCTGATATCCTGAAGATGCTGGTGTACGGCACCGTTTCCGTGGTACTGGTATATTCCCGAAGCTATATTTCGCTGCGCGGGTTGCTCAGCGGTGAATTTTTCAGCCTGGCGCTGTTTGCGACACTGGGCATGATGGTCATGATTTCCGCCAGCCACTTTCTCACGCTATACCTGGGGCTGGAGCTCCTGTCGCTGTCGCTTTATGCCATGGTGGCGTTACGGCGCGATCTTGCGGGCGCAACGGAGGCTGCAATAAAATTCTTCGTGCTGGGCGCGTTGTCTTCGGGCTTCCTGCTCTATGGGATGTCCATGATTTACGGTTCCACCGGTTCGCTGGATATCGCACGCGTGGCTGAAGTGATTCGAAGCGGCGCGGTGAATCATTACGTGATGGTAATCGGCCTTGTATTCGTTGTCGCCGGCATCAGCTTCAAGCTGAGCGCCGCGCCGTTTCATATGTGGGCTCCGGATGTGTACGAAGGAGGATCCACGGCGGCGGTGCTGTTCATCGGTTCCGCGCCCAAGCTCGCCACATTCGGCTTCATCATGCGCTTGCTGGTCGAAGGGCTGGGAGAGATGGCGGCGGACTGGCAGGGCATGCTCATCATCCTGGCGGTAGTATCCATGGCCATCGGCAATCTTGCCGCCATAGCCCAGACGAATATCAAGCGCATGCTGGCCTATTCCACGATTTCCCATATGGGATTCGTGTTGCTCGGGATACTCAGCGCGGATGGAAATGGCTACAGCTCAGCGATGTTTTACGTTGTCGTGTATGTGCTGATGACCCTGGGCATGTTCGGCATCATCATGCTTCTGTCCCGGGCGGGCTTCGAAGCGGATAACCTCGAGGATTTCAAGGGGCTGAACCGCCGCAATCCCTGGTATGCGTTTATTACTCTGCTATTGATGTTTTCCATGGCGGGCATTCCGCCCACGGTCGGTATTTACGCCAAGCTGGCGGTATTGCAGGCTGTTCTGAACGCTGGCCATATCTGGCTGACCGTGCTGGCGGTACTGCTTTCCCTGATCGGCGTATTTTATTATTTGCGCATCGTCAAGCTGATGTATTTCGACGAACCAACGACGGATGCGCTAATCGAACCGCAGCAGGACGTCAAGCTGCTGCTCAGCGCGAACGGCCTGGCGATACTCGGATTCGGCCTGTTTCCCCAGGTATTGATGGCCTGGTGCGCTTACGCAATTCAGCAATCCATTTCAGGCTGATCATCAGTCTGGGTAGCGGCCGGCGGCCGGTGGCCGGCAAAAGCATGTTTAATGCAGGAAGCGAAACAGAAAACCTGAACAGGGAATCTTAGCGAGACATATGCGCTCTGCTGGAAGAGCGCGCCCGGAAATCCCGGGCGGCCCCATTGTTCGTGCGGTGACTGGCATAAGCTGCTGGTTTTCTCGTGGCCGAAGCGGAAGATCAAGGTTTTTTGTAGCTGATACGGTATATCGCTCCAGCATAATCATCCGAGACCAGCAGCGCCCCGTCCGGCATGACCAGCACATCCACCGGTCTTCCCCATACATTTTCATTTTCCAGCCAGCCCTGCGCGAATACCTCCTGCCTGACTACCTTGCCATTTTTTGTTTGAACCCGCCTGAGCTGGTATCCGATCTTGTTACGGCGGTTCCAGGAACCATGTTCAGCCACGATGATGTTGTTGTGGTACTCCTTCGGAAACATTTCGCCTGTATAGAAACGCATTCCCAGCGTCGCCGCATGCGCGTCGAATTTCGCGGCAGGAGGGGTAAGCTTGCCACAATCCCGCTTCGCGCCATATTTGGGGTCCAGGATATCGCCGCCATGGCAGAATGGATAACCAAAATGCATACCCTTCCTGGGCGCGTGATTCAGCTCGTCAGGCGGTATGTTGTCCCCCATCCAGTCGCGGCCGTTATCCGTGAACCATAATTCCTTCGTTTCCGGATGCCAGTCGAAGCCCACGGAATTTCGCACGCCGGAGGCATAGACTTCATAGTTGGCGCCATCGGGCTCGATGCGGGAGATCAACGCGTAGCGTTCGGGATCCGGTTCGCAAATGTTGCAGGGAGCGCCCACTGCCACATACAGCAGGCCGTCGGGGCCGAAACCGATATATTTCCCGCCGTGGTGCTTATCATTCGGGAATTTCTCGGTCACCACGACAGGTTTGCCTGCCTGGTCGAGTTTGTTTTCGATGTCGTCAAAGCGCAGAATGCGGTTGATGGCGGAAACATACAGCGCGCCATTGTGGAATGCGACACCGATGGGCATCGAAAGTCCATTGGCGATGGTCCTCACCTGGCGCGTGGCGCCGGTATCCGTAATGGCGTAAACTTTTCCTTCCGCGGCGGAGCCGGCGAATACCGTGCCGTTTTTTCCCAGCGCCAGGGCACGCACATTGGGAACGCTTGCCCATAATTCGATGGAAAATCCCGCAGGTAATTTGATTTTCTCGAGCGGAAGCTGATCCTGGTTTTGCTGATATTGCGCCATGGCCAAAGATGTGCCGGCGAATAAGCAGATATTGAGAAAAGCCAGAAGAGTTTTTATTGCAGACATGACGGAAGCTCCCGAATGGTGCGGTTGTATCGAAGCAGATAATTGTAATCGAAGCAGATAAAGAGGCGGGATACTCATGGTTTGCATCCGGAATTTTAGTGGAATTGCTTGAAAATCATCAATTCGTCCCCACTATCTCTTTTTATGAAAAATTGTCAGGAGAAAAGATCCATGCAAGCGGCAGCTACAAAAGAACACCTGAGCTTTCAGACCGAAGTCAAACAGTTGCTCAACCTGATGATCCACTCCTTGTATAGTAACAAGGAAATATTTCTACGCGAACTGATTTCGAACGCCTCGGATGCCGCGGACAAGCTGCGCTTCGAGGGATTGACGGATGGCGCGCTTTATGAATCCGATTCCGATCTCCAGATCCGTGTGAGCTACGATGCCTCCGCGCGCACCATAACCGTGTCGGATAATGGCATTGGCATGTCCCGGCAAGAGGTCGTCGATAATATCGGCACTATTGCCAAATCCGGCACCCGGGAATTTTTTAGTTCACTGACGGGCGATCAGGCCAAGGATGCGCATCTGATCGGGCAGTTCGGGGTTGGTTTTTATTCGGCTTTTATCGCCGCGGACAAGGTGACGCTCATTACCCGGCGCGCCGGCCTGACGCCTGAGCACGGCGTTCGATGGGAATCGGGCGGGGAGGGAGACTATACGCTGGAGACGGTCGAAAAAGCGGACCGTGGCACTCAGGTGATACTGCATCTGCGTGAAGGCGAGGACGATCTTCTGAACGGTTGGCGCCTGCGGAGCATCATCCGTAAGTATTCCGACCATATCACGCTTCCCATCGTGATGAAAAAGGAGGAGTGGTCGCAGGAAAAAAATGAAAATGTCATTACTGAAGAAGACGAGACGGTCAATCAGGCGAGTGCGCTGTGGGCACGCCCCAAGAGCGAGATAAAGCCCGAGCAGTACGAGGAGTTCTACAAGCATGTGGCCCATGATTTCGAGTCCCCTCTGGCTTACGTTCATGCCCGGGTGGAGGGAAAACAGGAATATATCCAGCTGCTCTATATTCCGTCGCGTGCTCCATTCGATCTGTTCGACCGGGAACAGCGCCATGGCATCAAGCTGTATGTGCGCCGTGTCTTTATCATGGACGATGCAAAGCAGTTGTTGCCGAGCTACTTGCGCTTTGTGCGCGGCGTCATCGACTCCAATGATCTGCCGCTGAATGTATCGCGCGAAATATTGCAGGAGTCGAAGGATATAGAAGCAATCCGCGCCGGCTCGGTTAAAAAGGTGCTAGGCCTGCTTGACGATCTGGCCCAAAGCGAGCAGGAAGAAGAAAAGGCCAAGTTCAAGACCTTCTGGAAGGAATTCGGACAGGTTCTCAAGGAGGGTGTGGCGGAGGATTACACCAATCGCGAGCGCGTCGCCAAGCTGTTGCGCTTCGTGTCCACCCATGCCGATACCGACGAACAAGGCGTTTCGCTGGGCGACTACTTGTCGCGAATGAAAGAAGGGCAGGAGAAAATTTATTACGTGGCGGCTGACAGCCTGAAGGCGGCGAGAAGCAGCCCTCATCTGGAGATTTTCCGCAAGAAGGGGATTGAAGTCCTGTTATTGTCCGAACGTGTGGATGAATGGCTGGTTGCGCACCTGACCGAGTTCGAGGGCAAGCCTCTGCAATCCGTTGCTAAAGGCAGTCTCGATCTGGGCAAGCTCGAGGATGAGGCGGAGAAGAAAGAGCAGGAGAAAGAAGCGGATGAATACAAGGAGCTTACAGAAAAAATCAAGAGTGTTCTTGGCGAACAGGTCAAGGAAGTCCGTATCACCTTACGCCTGACGGAATCGCCCGCCTGCCTCGTCGCCGATGCCCATGCAATGAGCGGGAATCTGGAGCGCTTATTGAAATCTGCCGGTCAAAAAGTGGATCATGCCAAGCCGATTCTCGAAATCAACCCGCATCATCCAATGATCCAGCACCTGAAACTGGAACAGGCCCACTTTGACGACTGGAGCCGCATATTGTTCGACCAGGCATTGCTGGCCGAAGGAGGGCAGCTCGATGATCCTGCGGCGTTTGTCAGGCGGGTTAACGACTTGCTGTTTTTGAACGCCGGAAGCGGGGAGCAGGTGAATCCCGAATAAAATTCGCGCGTTAAGGGCCGTAGCTTACAGGTCAGGAAACCTTGGGCTGCTCCTTGTTTCGGGAAAGTGCCTATTCTTTCTCTTTCAAAGCGCTTTTGCCGGGATCGGGGCTGGCAAACAATTCCCGGTGAGCGGTATCGGTAATGGCAATGACTGCGGGATGGGTGAGCCGGCGCTCCATGGAAATGGCGTAGAATTGCTCGGTGACTTCATCGGTTTGCCCTAGAACGGCAACGCCGTGTTCGCGCCGGACTTCATCCGCGATGACTGATGGAGCAATGAAAACCCCGATGCCTTCCTGGCCAAAAGCCTGCATTAACGCGCTATCGTCAAATTCGCCAATGATCCTGGGGTGAATTTGATGGACGTCGAACCACCGCATCAGAGGCGTGCGCACGGCGGTTTCCTTGCCGGGAATCAGAAAAGGCGCGCCGTCGAGCGCACGGGGCCATGCACCCTCACATCGGGATGCGAGCTGCGCTCCCGCAAAAAACGTAATGCCGCAATCCCCGAGTTTGTGGCTGTAGCCTTTCACGTTGGTTTCCGCGGGCATTGGCCGGTCTGCCAGGACCAGATCGAGGCGCTGTATGGCAAGTTCGACCAGCAGTCGCGCCAGCTTGTCCTCCCTGCAGACGATGCGCACGGGTTCGGTGAGCGACATTGCCGGTGCCAGCAATCGATAGGCGATGGATTTCGGAACTGCATCATCGACACCGACGCGAAACTGGATGGCTTGCCTTTCGGGGCGGTTTCGCAGGGCTTCCTCGAGTTCGCTTCCTATCTGGAACACTTCGTCGGCATAGGAAAGTGCAAGGCGTCCGGCTTCTGTCAATTCAAGGCGTCGTCCCACACGCAAGAACAACGCTACGCCGATCGCTTCTTCAAGAAGTCCTATCTGGCCGCTGAGGGTTTGCGGAGTGAGATGCAAGCGCTCGCTCGCGCGTACGATGCTTCCCGCCTTGGCGACAGCCCAGAAATAGTGCAATTGCTTGTAGTTGAGCATTAGAATGGTTATTCTAAAAACTTCCTTGTGTTTGGATCATTCGGAAATCCCGATGATATCATCAGTAAGATACTCCTTTTCTTGATGCAATTTTTAATCTAGACTCGATTATCACCCTTGAGACCGCGTTTACGATTTAAATGCAGCTTTATCCAGGCTGGGGGCGGCGAGCAGCATTCCCGAAGGGAGAATCGCATCTCAGCGGTTGACTCTCGCAATCAAGCTGCTCGGTTGTAATCACTGCAACAGGCGGCGCCCCCCGCAATTCCGGCTCAAGAACATCAGGCGCAGCGGCCAGGAAATTATGAAAGGCAGTAAATGCAAATAGCAACGCGTTGTCGAATATTATTGAGTCTGATTCTCATTCTGCCATTTTTCACTGCCTCAGCTCAACAAGCGACGACACCCCTACAGACTGCGCCACCTATTCCCCAGCCGGATTCCACTGTACCGTTTACCTTCTCCATATCGCCTTCCTCTCCCGCCAGCGAACCTGGTCCGCCCACACCTATTCCCATTCCCCGTGGGCCCAAGCCGGCGCCTTCCGCTGGAAACTCGGTTTCCATAGAAGACGTGCAGCGATTGGGACTGCAGGCGAACGGACTGGCTCAGGCAGCAAAATCCCAGGTGGGAATGGCGGAGGCGGGAGTTATCGGAGCGGCGGCTTATCCCAATCCGGTGGTGAGCGTGATCGGCGGGCCTCAGCATGCCCGAATTCCTTTGGCCAATCCAGCGACAAACACGAGGTCGGTGACCGTCACGCAAACGATTGAGAATCCTTTCCTGCGGAGCGCGCGCATCGGTTCGGCCGAGGCCGGGGTAGAGGCGAGCCGCGCCAGTGCTGACCAGGTTCGCGCAGACCTGGCCGCGCAGTTGCGGGTGCGTGCGTATGAATTGCTGCTGCGGCAGGAAATGGCGCGGATGGAGGGAGGCGTTCTGGATGTCATGGAAGAGGTGCGAAGGCGCATCAAGGTAGGCGTGGGAGTGGGTGAAACAGCCCGCTTCGAGTTGATCCGGGCCGACGCTGAAGTGCTGAATGCCGCCAGCCGCAAGGAAGCTGCTGAACTCAATACGCAGCGCGCCCGGATCGCGCTGCTGCAGTTCACCGCAGGTGCCTTGCGGCCCGATTTCGAGCTGGATGCCTCCCTTTTCGATCCGGTCAGTCTGCCGTCACTGGAGGAATTGCGCCAGGAAGTGCCAACCGTTAATCCGGATGTGATGCGGTTGCAGGCGGAAGAGGAGCGAGCCCGGCTGCGTATTAACCAGGCGCGTGCCGCGATCCTTCCCTCGGTGGATATCGTCTACCAGAACTATCAGGATGCCCAGTACACCGATAACAGAGGGGGGTTTAACGTGAAAATTCCTCTGTTATATCGCCAGCGCGGTGAGATCGACGCAGCCGTGGCGGATACCGCGCGGGCGCGGGAAACACTGGAATATCGCCGGTATGAGATTGGGCAGTTGCTGGAATCAGCCTGGCAGGCGATGCAGATTGCAAAACGGCGAGTGGAAATGTTCGAAGGAGGCATCATCAAAGAGGCGGAATCGGCGTTGCGCATTGCCCAGGCTGCCTATCGTTTTGGCGAGCGCGGCCTGATCGACGTGCTGGACACGCAACGGGTATTGAGAGGGATACTCGTCGACGCTTTGCAGGCGCGCTTCGACTTGCAGGCGGCTGCTGCCGAGATTGATCGCTTGCGTGCCAATTATCCCAGGGAGCAGGCAGTCGAATGAAACTCGGAATGAAAAGTCTCGGTACGGCTGTACTCGTTGCACTATTGTCTGCATGCAGTGGTGGGGAGGAGCAGGTAACCCAGAAAAAAGAAGAGGTGGCGCCGCAGAAGGCAGCCGATTTCAACAGCGTCACGCTCAAGCCGGAAATGGCGCAGCGGGTCAGGATCGGGCACCCCACCATGGTGGATATCGCGGACAAGTTGCAGGTGCCGAGCCAGGTGGATGTGGACGAATACCGGCTCGTGCGGGTCGGCGCCAATGTGACAGGCCGTATTGTTGATGTGTATGCGATGCTGGGCGATACCGTCACGGCAGGAGCGGCGCTGGCTCGCATTTCCAGTCCGGAATTGACCCAGGCGCAGCTCGCCTATCTGCGGGCGTCTTCGCGGGCAACCCTGGCGGAAAAGGCGGCGGAGCGGGCGCGTCAGATGCTGGCTGCGGATGTGATCGCCGTTGCCGAGGTGGAACGGCGCGAGTCGGAATTGCAGGTATCTCAGGCGGATCTGGAGGCTGCAAAGGACCAGTTGCGGCTGCTGGGCGTGGATAGCGGCGCGTTGAAGGAGTTGATAACCAAGGGGCACATTCTGCCTTCGGTAACCATCAGCGTGCCGCTTGGCGGCGTGGTCATCGAACGCAATGTCGCCATAGGCCAGGTGGTGCAGCCCTCCGAACAATTGTTCCGGGTTGCGGATTTGTCGTCCGTCTGGGTCGTGGGCGATGTGCCGGAGCAAATCGCCCGCAATGTCCGGGTGGGCCAACACGTGGAAATCCACGTTCCGGCTCTGGGCGAGGTGAGTTTCGATGGGCTTATCATTTTCGTGGCCGATACGGTTAATCCGCTTACCCGGACGGTGATGGTGCGTACTGCAGTGGAAAATCCCCAGCGCAAGCTCAAGCCGGACATGCTTGCCACCATGCATATCACCGACAATCCCCACAAGAGCCTGGTTGTGCCGGAAACCGCCGTGGTGCGCGAAGCGAACCGCGACTATGTATTTTTGGCACAGGGCAATAACCGGTTTCTGCGCGTGCCGGTAGAACTGGGGCACGAGGTGGCGGATATGCGGCCGGTTATTCGAGGACTGAGCGTGGAGCAGAGCATCGTCGTGGACGGCGCCTTCCACCTGGATAACGAGCGCAAGCTCGCCGAGCTGGAGTAAGCGATGCTGGCTGCGATTGTGCGAGCCATGCTGAGGCAGCGCCTCGTGGTTGTGGTGGTGGCGCTTGCGTTGTGCGTCGCGGGAATGTTTGCCGCCAGGAATTTATCTGTGGATGCTTTCCCCGATGTGACCAACATACAAGTGCAGGTCGCAACGGTCGCGGTTGGCCGCAGTCCCGAAGAGATCGAGCGGCTGGTCACGATACCGGTGGAAATCGCCATGACCGGGCTGCCGGGGCTGGTGGAGATGCGCTCCATGAACAAGAGCGGATTGTCACTCACCACACTGGTGTTTACCGATCAGACCGACGTTTACTTTGCCCGGCAACTGGTGATGGAGCGTTTGATAGAAGTTTCTCCCAGGTTGCTGCCGGGCATTACGCCCGTTCTTGGGCCGGTATCCACCGGATTGGGCGAGGTTTACCAGTATACCCTCGACCATCCGGATGACGGGGAGCGCGCGCTCACAGTCGAGGAGTTGACGGAACGCCGAACCATTCAGGATTGGGTGGTGCGTCCGATGCTGCGTTCAATACGGGGTGTGGCGGAAATCAATTCCATCGGTGGCCACGTCAAGGAGTATCACGTGCTGGTCGATCCGAACCGGCTGCGTCACTACAACCTCACGTTATCCGCGGTAGACCGGGCTCTTGCTATCAATAACGCAAACGCCAGCGGCAACATCCTTCCCTTGCATACGGAGCAGTACCTTATCCGTGGCGTCGGCCTGATTAAAACGCTGGACGATATTCGCAATATCGTGCTCAAGGAGCTGGATGGCGTGCCTGTGTTCGTGCGAGATGTAGCGGAAGTGAAGTTCGGAGAAGAGGTGCGGCAGGGCGCCAGCATCAAGGGTGGCTATACCGAGTCGGTTACGGGCATTGTGATGATGCTGCGTGGAGGAAATGCGAAGGAAGTTGTCAGCCGGGTGAAAGAAAAAGTCGCCGAGATCAACGAGCGCGGCCTGCTGCCCGGGGGATTTCAAATCGTCCCGTTTTATGATCGGACTGTTATGGTGGATGCGGCGCTGGATTCCGTATACCGTGTTTTGATCGAAGCGCTGGTCTTCGTCATCGTTGTAATGGTGATCTGCCTGGGGAACCTGCGTGTGAGCCTTGTCGTCTGCGCAACCCTCATCATCACGCCATTGGTCACGTTCATGATAATGAATCACCTGGGCATTCCTGCCAACCTGATGTCCCTGGGAGGATTGACTATCGCGATCGGACTGATGGTCGATCCCACCGTGGTGGTGGTGGAAAACATCTTTCTGCGCCTGAGCCATGCGAACGGTAATGAATCGAAGAGCGAGGTAATTGCGAAGGCGGCAGCCGAGGTGGGCGCCCCCGTGATATATGGTATTGTCATTATTGTTCTGGTATTTCTGCCGTTGATGTCACTGCAGGGCATGGAAGGCAAGATGTTCAGTCCACTGGCCGTTACCATATCGATTGCATTGCTGGTGGCGCTGCTTGTTTCCGTGCTGTTGTCGCCGGTGTTGTGCGACTATGCCCTGAAGGGTGGAAGCGAGGAGGATACAAAAATTGTATCCATCCTGAAATCCCTCTATTTGCGTCTTCTTTATCTGTCGCTGGCGAATCCCAAGGCGACAGCAATGGTGTCGATAGGATCACTTTTGCTGGCAGTCGGCCTGTATCCATTGCTTGGGAAATCGTTCATTCCAATCATGCGCGAGGGTGCTGTCACGCCCGTGATCATCCGTGTTCCTTCGATTTCCCTGGAAGAATCGATCCAGCTGGAAAACGAAGCCATGAAGCTGATCGCCGCAGTTCCTGGCGTGACGTCGGTGGTATCCAAAATCGGGAGAGGGGAATCACCCGCGGATCCTGCCTCACAAAACGAGTCAGACCCTATTGCATCGCTGGATCTCGAAGGATCTGGCCGTACGCAAGAGGAAATCGAGGAGGATATCCGCAAGGCGCTGACGGTATTGCCCGGGGTGAATATCGCGCTGTCCCAGCCTATCGCGCAGCGGGTGGATGAAATGGTGACTGGAGTACGCTCGCAGGTGGCAGTCAAGATCTTTGGTGATGATCTTGAAGACCTGCGCAAGTTATCGGAGCAGGTCGCACGCATTGTCAAATCGACACGCGGTGCGCGCGATCTTCGCATCGAACGCTTGTCAGGTCAGCAGGAATTGACCATCGATATCGACCGGCGCGCCATTGCACGCCATGGAATCAATGTCGCTGACGTGAATGAGCTGATTGCAACGGCCATTGGCGGAAAGGCGGTGACGCAGGTGTTCGAAGGCGAACGGCGTTTTACGCTCCTCCTGCGCTTTCCTGAGAAATTCCGTAATGATGTCGAGGCCATCCGCGACCTGTTGCTGCGTCCTCCCGGCAATGCCGGGCCTGAAAGTCTGCTTGCGCGCGGCGGCATGCTGGTGCCGCTGAGCGCGGTTGCCGATATTAGTGTGGTCGACGGGCCGGCGATCATTTCCCGTGAATATGCGAAGCGGCGCGTGGTAGTCGGCGTAAATGTGCACGGGCGCGACCTGGGCGGTTTTGTTGCTGAGCTACAGCAGCGCACGGCGAAGGAAATCAAGTTGCCGCCCGGGTATTATTTTGAGTGGGGAGGCCAGTTCGAGAACATGGAACGGGCCATGGCGACGCTGGGAATTGTCGTTCCGGTCACATTTGCCGTAATATTTTTTCTGCTGTTCATGCTGTTCAATTCGGCGAAGCTTGCCACATTGATTTTTACGGCCTTGCCCTTCGCTTCGGTGGGTGGTGTAATCGGGCTGTTTGTTACGGGTGAATATCTATCGGTGCCGGCGTCAGTCGGGTTTATTGCAGTGTGGGGCATAGCAATATTGAACGGGGTGGTCCTGATTTCTTTCATCAAGGAACTGCGCGAGCAGGGACTCAGCGTGCGCGACGCAGTGAAAACAAGCTGTGAAGCGCGCTTTCGGCCTGTGCTGATCACTGCCGCGGCAACCATATTGGGGTTGGCGCCGTTCCTGATCGCCACCGGCCTGGGTTCCGAAGTGCAGAAGCCGCTTGCAATCGTCGTGATTTGCGGCCTCATTACCGCAACCGTGATGACGAAAGTGGTCGTTCCCATGATGTACCGCTATTTTGATCCCATGCCCGATGTGCCCGACCAGATGCTCCCGGTTGCAGGTGCCGTACAGCCGCATCGTCCCCATGCGCCGCATGAATGACCCAGCCGATGTAACAATGTAACTGAATCAAAAGGAACGATATGACGTTGTCTCCTTCATCTCCGATAGACAAAGCCAAAATTCTGGCTGAAGCGCTGCCATATATCCGTCGCTTTCACGGCAAGACGATGGTCATCAAATATGGGGGCAATGCAATGGTCGAGGAAAATCTCAAGCAGGGATTTGCCCGCGACGTCGTGTTGCTGAAACTGGTGGGGATGAATCCCGTCATTGTCCACGGTGGAGGACCGCAGATAAACGACATGCTGAAGCGGGTGGGCAAGCAGGGCGAATTTGTTCAGGGGATGCGCGTGACGGATGCCGAAACCATGGAGGTGGTCGAAATGGTGCTCGGGGGTCTGGTCAACAAGGATATCGTGAATCTCATTAACCGCCAGGGAGGACTGGCAGTTGGATTGACGGGCAAGGATGGAGGATTCATCCGTGCAAGGAAGATGCTGGTGCAGAGCAGGGACAAGGTCGAGGAGCGGCTTGATATTGGCCAGGTGGGAGAAATAGAGAGCATAGATCCAGCCCTGATCGCGTTGCTGGAAGCACGGGATTTCATACCCGTGATTGCTCCCATCGGGGTTGGCAGCGACGGTGAGTCCTATAATATCAATGCAGACCTCGTCGCTGGAGAGCTCGCCAAAGTTCTGGACGCGGAGAAATTGATACTGCTCACCAATACCGCTGGCGTTCTTGACAAGAATGGGAACTTGTTGACCGGTTTGACAGCGAGCCAGGTGGATGAGCTGATTGCCGACGGAACCATCGCTGGCGGCATGATACCCAAGATCGCTTCCGCTCTGGACGCGGTAAAAAAAGGCGTGAAATACTGCCATATCATCGATGGCCGGATCGAGCACGGCATATTGCTGGAGGTGCTGACCGACGAGGGCATAGGGACACTGATCAAGCGAGCCGATTTTTCGGAGATGCAGGGCAGCGAAGCATCCGGGCATTGTGGCCAGGGAGCCTGAGGCGTGGGCGCTTGCATACACGCAGGGCATGCAGCGCCGCCACGGCTTTGTCGAGGGAAACATGGCAGTTAGTAGGGCAGGAGACAGAAAGGATCAAATTCTGCAGGCGCTGGCCGAAATGCTGGAAGGCCCCCGGGCGGAAAAAATCACTACTGCAGCACTTGCTGCCCGGCTCGATGTGTCGGAAGCCGCTCTCTACCGCCATTTCGCCAGCAAGGCGCAGATGTTTGACGGATTGATCGAATTCATCGAAAAAACACTTTTCAGTCTTATCAACAAGCTGATAACGGAAGAGAAGAACGGCATGCGGCAGGTCGAAGGCATCGTGTCGCTTCTGCTCGGTTTTTCCAGGAAGAATCCGGGCATGACCCGCGTGCTCATTGGCGATGCGCTAATAAACGAAAACGACCGTTTGCAGTTGCGGATAAACCAGTTGCACGACCGGCTCGAGGCAACTCTCAAGCAGGTGTTGCGTTTTGCGGCAAGCGAAGGGGAGATTCCGGCTGATCTGGATGCCGCTGCCCAGGCAAACCTGCTGATGTGTTTTGTGGCAGGGCGCTGGCACCAGTTTGCCAAGAGCGGATTCAAGCGCGACCCGATGGAGCATTGGGAGGCGCAGCGCATCGTGTTGTTTTTGCCTCTCGGCCGGCATGAGACAGGGTGAGCTGTTAACCTGAATCCGGTAGTTGGATAAGATGGACTGAACGCTATTTCATCCCGACCGACGAGAAGCGCGGCGGGGCCGTGATGGCTTCCCTCATGCAGAAGACCGGCAGCAACGCGGTCACGGTGAAGGGCGGGGAGGATGAAGCGCCGCCGCCAGCGTTTTCCCGCAGCACTGACGAGGCCGCCCCGCAAGGCGGTTTTTCTGCTTCTGGACTCCTGAAATGCGAATGATGGCGATGCCGTAAGGTGTGACGCGAAAATAAATCATGTGTCGCCCCACATTGTGGCGGCGATAGCCTGGCCGGATATGATTGCAAGCCGAGGCAATCATTGGCGAACTTGCGAGCTCGCCAAAGGCGGAGCTCAGCATGTCGGTGTAATGCTCGGCCTGCCCCACATTCCATTGGTGGCAGGTGTAGCGCCAGATGTTTTCCAGGTCATGTTCGGCTGCAGGGGAAAGGCGATATTCAGCCATGCGCAGCCCGCATTCTTTTCTTGAATGCGGTGGCGTCAAAAGGCTGCGATTCGCCGCTGTTCTCGCCTTCGATCAGCGCAGCGCGAATACCCTCAGTCTCGGTACTGCGTTCCTGTTCCCGTCGGATAAGATCGCGGATATATTCGCTGTCGTCGATGTAGTGCCCTTCGTCAATCTGCGTCTTGATCCACTCATCCTGCTGATCCGTCAATGTGATGGTTTTACTTATAGTCCTCATACGCCCTCCAAGGAAATGATGCATGATTTTTTCATGTATCGGTTTCAAACGCGAGCCATTATAAATGGCTACCACATTGCCCCGAACAGCAGCAGCACGAATAGCGTGCCGACTATGGGCAGCGCCGAGCGGTTGGCGTAGATGCCGCCAAAAAAGCTCGTGGTCGTGAGGCCGATGAGGCCGATGGATGCGATCATTATTATAGTTATATAGCATGATTACCCCTTTACCTTGAATTGTTTCCACCAGTCCTGAGACGAGTTTTGGCTTTTTTAGCCGCTATTTCCATGGCGTGGTTCCATACGCGTTCCCGAAACTGGTCGTCAAACATAACCGGCTCGCCTTCATCGAGCGCGGCTTCCAGCGTGTCCTCCAGTTCCGTTTGTAGCTCCTTCCGCCGCTCTTGCGGCAGCAGGTGCCAGTAGGCCGGGTCCAGGATCGTATCCGGTTCGTCAGTCTGTTTTTTTCTCATAGCGGGCCTCCTGACATGTTTGTGGTTTTAAGAATAGAGAACATTTTCCATCAAAAATCGCAAAAATGTTTCGCTTAGTCGTCCTTCGTGAACTTCAATACCAGCGACCACGGCCTGGTTATTCACAGTGCCAGGGAAGCATTGAAGTCATGCTCGGAAGCCGTTCGGCCATCGACATGAAATGACAACGAGATGGTGGATGACAAAAGTTATCCCTAGTGAAATAGTTCTCCCTTTGGTGGTGAAATGATCTCCCCACCAGTTCACCCGCTGAATTGATCAACTCAACAGGTGACACTCATGGCACCTATTCCCTCGCGAAAAAGTTATACACACGACATCCATGACACCTATCGACCCGGATATGTCTCATCCATGATACATATCGTCATGAAACCACTCACCCTCGTCTTCGTTCTTGCTGGCTACATGACCGCCAAGTCCATGACCACCCCGAGCGGCCTGGTGCAGCGAGCCATTGTCGCCATCCGCGAGTGGATACGCGAGCACGTGCCAGGCTTCGGACTACTTGGTGCCCGCCCGGGCATTCGTGCAACAGGGCGGAGCGGCTCCCCTTGATGTTCCAGTCGGCGCATTCGTTCCTACCGGGGCATTCTCTCGTAATCCGGATAGAATAGAAGTTGATGACAAGATATATCCGACGACCAACAGCAACGGCCAACGGATACATCAAACCGACGAAGGCATAAGAAACTTTTGGAGATGGCTTAATGGCTTTCAATCAAAAGGATTGGGAGGCAGGGCTGGCGAAGGCACAAACGCAGGACGAGTTCACAGCACTGATAGACGAACTGCCGCAGGGCGATGGACACGAGATGAGCGAGGAAGCCCGCGAGTTTTTTACTATGGAACAGCGGATGATTTCTCAACATTTAACCACCTCCACCACAAAAACCGCAAAGACGTCGGCTGGCTAGGCGTGGCGTCTATGTAACTAGCGGTTTTGTTGCAAAAAATAAGAAACAGCTATATTTTGATATTTAACTAAATATTTTTAAACAACTTTTAAATTTACTTTTTATCAAAAATCACTTTTTGCAACAGAGCCGAAAACATGGCCCGGTTCATCAACACCAAAGAAAACATCGTCACCGAAGCCGTCGATGGTCTGGTCGCGGCGTCTGGCGGTAAGCTGGCGCGGCTCGACGGCTATCCACATATACGGGTGGTCGTACGCAATGACTGGGACAAGTCCAGGGTCGCGTTGATCTCGGGAGGCGGATCGGGCCACGAACCGGCACATGCGGGTTTCGTCGGGGAAGGGATGCTGACGGCTGCGGTGTGCGGCGACATCTTCGCCTCGCCGACAGTCGACGCGGTACTGGCAGGCATTCTTGCCGTGACAGGATCGTCCGGCTGCCTGCTCATCGTCAAGAATTATACCGGTGACCGATTGAATTTCGGGCTGGCGGCCGAACGCGCCCGACAGCTTGGCCTGAATGTCGAGATAGTCATCGTCGACGATGATGTGGCGTTGCCCGACTTGCCCCAGGCCCGCGGCATCGCCGGCACGCTTTTCGTGCACAAGATAGCCGGCGCGTTGGCCGAGAATGGTGCCGACTTGGCGCACGTCGCCGCAGCCGCGCGCAAGGTCGTGTCAAAGACAAAAAGCATCGGCATGTCGCTAAACACCTGCACCATCCCAGGTTCGCCAAAGGAGGATCGCATCTCGCCCGGCATGGCCGAGCTTGGGCTTGGCATCCACGGTGAAGCCGGGGTTGAGCAGGTTGAGTTCAAGGGCGCGAGCGAAGCTGTCGCTGCCATGGTCGAGCGCCTGTCAGCTGCAATGGAAGAAAAGCCGCATGTCGCTATGGTCAACAATCTCGGCGGCACGTCGGTCATCGAGATGTCGATCATCCTCAACGAAATCCGGCGGTCAGCGATTGGCGAGCGGATAAGCCACGTCATCGGGCCGGCGGCCATGATGACATCGCTCGACATGCATGGCTTCTCGATTTCGACCTATCCTGCCGACGATGCCGAGATCGTCCTGCTCAAGCAGCACACGCCGCTGGCGGCATGGCCACGGGTCTGCCGGCTGGGCCAGGTCGCGATTCAGGCGCTTCCGGATGGCCTGACGGCTGTCGTTCCGATGCCCTCGATGCACAAGCCGACTAGGGAATTCCTGACCAGTTGCTGTGAAGTTCTGATCGCCGCCGAGAACGACCTCAACGCGCTCGACGCGAAGTCAGGCGATGGCGACACCGGCAGCACGTTAGCCGGCGCGGCACGCGCCCTGATCAGCGCGGTGGACCGATTGCCGCTTGCCGACCATGCCCAGCTCTATCGAGCCATTGGCTTGGAGCTTTCCCAAACCATGGGAGGCTCGTGCGGTGTGCTCCTCGCGATCTTCTTCGCCGCAGCGGGCGATGCCGCCTCAAGCCGCTTGCCAATGCGCGAAGCGTTGCAGGCCGGGTTGCGGAGAATGCAGGAGATCGGCGGGGCACGTCCGGGTGACCGCACCATGGTCGATGCCCTTGCGCCGGCCCTTTATGCCCTGGAAGAGAGCCTGCCAGAGGCGGCGAAAGCCGCGCGTGCGGGTGCCGATCGCACTGCCCGCATGAGCAAGGCGAATGCGGGCCGCGCTTCCTATGTCAATGCCAAGCATTTGGCCGGTCACGCTGATCCAGGTGCTGAGGCGGTCGCGCGATTGTTTGAACACCTGGCCTTATTTTAGATTGGAAGCCGGTAGCGTCGGGCAATTTAGCTGAATAGAATCAGTTGATTAGGGTTTTAGAGCATGGCATCATGATGTTCTATGTTTGTAAGTAATTAAGTGAGGTAAACCCCCGGCTTTGCCGGGGGACTCCGAAAGGTTTGACCTTTGCGTCGGTCGGAGATGGTTTTGAATCGGTGCATGGAACTGGAGAGGCCCTATGATCGAAGTAATGTTTGCAAGAGAGATCAACTTTGGAGCTGTACGCCTCACTGCGCCGCGAAGCGGCTCACGGTTTTGAGACCCCTTTGAGGGGTTCACCCAATAAACCACCGGCTTTGCCGGTGGTAATTTAATTGATCAAGTGTTATTTTCTCGAAAAGAGTGAGGCTCGGATCTGTAGAATTGTGTAGAGCGAAGCCTTGGTCTTGAGTCGTTTCTTTACGGGGGCGACCAGGACATAAACGGTAATCGCGATCCGGATTTGGGTGTTGACAGCATTCTCGGTGGTACCGTAGAACGTCTTGATGCGCAGATGCTGTTTGATCCATTTGAAGAACAGTTCGACCTGCCAGCGGCAGCGGTAAAGCTGAGCGATGGTCAGGGCGGGCAGTTCGAAGTTGTTGGTCAGGAACACCAGTTCCTGATCGTGTCGGGTGTCGAAGAACTTGATGCGCCGCAAGTATTGCGGGTAGTCCCTGGGCTTGTAGTAACCGGTCAGCGTGATTATCTGATCGCAGCGCAAGCCGGTGGATTTGTCCACTGGTCGTGAATAGACGCGGCGATAAGTCAGGTTGGATTTGGCGCGAATGACGAAGAACGCCTTAGCCTGATGCAGCAGGAACAGCCTGGAGAAATCGGTGAAGCCCCGATCCATGATGTAGAAGCTGCCGGCCTCGGGCATCAGGAAATCGAGGCCCGCGCCAAGGCGGTCGAGCAGCGGAAGGGGCCACCCAAGAAGGGCGAGGACAATATCCTTTCCATCATGACGGATGCACGCAAGGCGGCGATGGATATGCATCTTGTGGACATGAACGTACGGGAGCGCGATCCGGAGCGGCGCATCGCCATGGCCGGAAAGGAGGTTATCGAGCGCTACCGCAAGTACCAGGACGTGCGCGGCACGCAACTGATTTTCTCCGACATGGGCGCGCCCTTGAAGCATGCCCGCAAGGAAATGGCGGAGTACGAGGAGTTACCGACCCGTCAAATGCCACGCTTTTCGGGTACAAGGCGTTGCAGGCATCGCGCCTGGATTTGATGGACGGGACCCTATTGAACGAGGCGAAGTTCGATGCGCTGATCATGCGGATCCTCAGCGAGGACGCTAACTTTGTCGTGGACAATGGCGCATCGAGCTTTATCCCGTTGAACAATTACCTGATTGAGAATTCCGTGATCGATATGATTGTCGAGCATGGGAAGCAGGTCGTTGTTCATACCGTCATTGCCGGCGGATCGTCGTTGATGGATTCTCTCCATGGGTTCGCTGACCTGGTCGAACAAATGCCCGGGCAAGTGCGCATGGTGGTGTGGCTGAATGACCATTTCGGGAAAATCGAGGTCGACGGCCTGCCATTCGAGGAAATGAATGTTTACCTGAAAAATCAGGGCCGGATCCATGGCATCGTCCGGCTTCCGAAACAAAACCCGGCGACCTTTGGCGCGGACATGGAGCGAATGCTGACGGCAAAGTTGACGTTTGATGAAATCAATCTGTCATCGGATTTCGACCTGATGAAAAAATCCCGTCTGTTCCGGGTGAGGAAGGATATCTACCGGCAGCTGGAGGAAGTCGTATGATTGATTCCGACGCAATCAGGAAGGAGATAGCAGTCAGGTATGGGTTTGTGCTGGATAAGGATGATCCTGCATTGGTTTCGGGGATGATATTCGATTCAGTCCTGGAGCAGGCCGTTTCCACTCTGAATGCCCAGCAGGAATCGAACCTGAAAGCGCTGCTCGCTGCCCTGCAAAAGGGCAACGAGGAAACCAAGCGGCTTGCCGCGAAGGTGGTCAATGAAGGGACGGAGTACGCATGCGATCAGCTGCATGCCGCCATCAAGGCAACGATGCGGGAAAGCCAGGAAGAGTTCAAGCAGAAAATGAGGAAGGCCTGGGTAGCGATTCAGGCCGCCAAAAAAACCGCGATCATGGGAGCCGCGGTATCGGCAACCTGTTCGGTAATCATGGTCGGTGCTATGGCGACTATGGCGACTATGGCGACTCATGTTCTTTAAGCCCGCTGTTTTGGACAGTGACGTTCTGCCGGCTTGGTGTCGAACTGCTCCACCATGCCTTTAAACCGATAACCTTGTGAGTGGGGAGCGCGCAGAATTCGGAAAAAATCGTACGCTAACAAAGCGTAAAGTAAATGATTACAGCAACTTACAAAGCTTAGTTGTAATAATTTTTGATTTAATTTTATAACCAGTAAAAAATTATAGTAATCAATATCTTGTAAAACGTTAACGTGCGTTAAATACGAATTCCGAGGCGCCCTCCCAATACGGGTAAAGCTCGTCCATGGCACAAACTCCATGATCTGCGCGAACATCGTCTTGCCCGAATTCATAAGCAACCTCCCGAGGAATCAATCCCGGAAAGCTACTCGAATATGAAGAAACTAATTTCAAATCGGCACCAAAATAATTCACTTGAAAACCCGCGCCAGAGCTTGATCTCCGCGCACACGTTAATGATTTAACCGGACACTACTGGTCCAGTATATTCTCTCAAAAACGGAGGTTTTTGATAAGCCTCGTCGCGTCATTGATGTGGCACACAGAATCAAGGCGCTTTCATTCTCACAAATAGTTCTTGAAACTATATTCTCAATCCACTACCATGACAATGAGTTTCGATAAGGAGCAGAGCATGGGACAACTGAATCGCATTACCCAGCAGCCCGGCGTGATGGGCGGCAAGGCCTGCATCCGAGGCATGCGCGTCACGGTCGGCATGGTCGTCGGCCAGATCGGGGCCGGTCACAGCGTCGATGAAATCCTCGCCGACTATCCCTACCTGGAACGCGAGGACATTATGCAAGCGCTTCGCTACGCCGCATGGCGGGCCGAAGAACGCGAGGTCATGCTGACCACCCCATGAAGTTGCTCGTCGATATGAATCTGTCCCCGCGCTGGATCGGTGTGCTGGCCGCCGCGGGCATCGAGGCGGTGCACTGGTCAACGCTTGGTGCGAACAACGCGGCGGACTCGGAAATCATGGCCTACGCTAATTCCCATGACTACGTGGTGCTCACTCATGACCTGGATTTCGGCGCAATCCTCGCCGCTACCCATGGTGAGAAGCCCAGCGTCGTGCAAATCCGCGCCGAGGATGTCAGCCCGGACGTGATCGGCAAGCAGGTCATCGCCGCCTTGCGGCAGATGGCATCGGAGTTGGAGGAAGGCGCGCTGCTCACGGTCGATCCGAATCGTACGCGCTTACGCGTGCTACCGCTGCAGTCGAGAGACTGAAAAGCCATGCTGATCGGTTATGCCCGCGTTTCAACGCAAGACCAAAATCTTGACCTTCAAATCGATGCTTTGACCAAGGCGGGCTGCAAGAAGATCTTCGACGACAAGATCGGCGGCAGTCGCGCCGAGCGGCCCGGACTCGCCAAGGCGCTGGAAATGCTGCGCGAGGGCGATACTCTCGCTGTGTGGAAGCTGGATCGGCTTGGCCGCAGCGTTAAGAATCTAGTCGATCTGGTCGGCGAGCTACATAAGCAAGGTATTCAGTTCAAGAGCCTGACCGACGCCATCGATACCGGCACCCCATCAGGCCGTTTCTTCTTTCATGTCATGGCCAGTCTGGCCGAGATGGAGCGGGAACTGACGGTCGAACGCACCCACGCAGGGCTGGAGGTCGCTCGCCAGCTTGGCCGCAAGGGCGGACGCAAGCGGCAGATGACCGATAGCAAGATCGAGTCGGCCAAGAAGTTGCTGGCCAACGGCGTGCCGCCGCGAGACGTGGCCAAGAACCTCGGTGTGTCCGTGCCGACGCTGTACCGCTGGATTCCGGCCTCTGCGCAGCCTTAAGTCGGTTCACTGTTCCATTGCTCCCCAGACCCCAATTACAAATATTCGCCGATGTTTGTAATGTAATTGTCCAATTGCTCACTGCTTCGCTGCGTGATATTTCCAAACGGTCACCGGGAAGCAGACGTAGTTTTGTAGATCGGCAACCATTTAAGTTTTTGCGTCATTCACAAATATTAGTTTAATACTCAAGCTCGTCATACTTTATGAATGATAAAGGACGTTGTCATTCGCTTACTAGACAATCGGGCTAGCTCAGTTTTGGGGACCGTTAATTAAATTACCGTGCTTCAACCGCTAACAGCTGAATTCAGAGCTTGCTGCGTTTTTTATATTGATATCTAACGAAGGGGGCCACTTCCCATGGTTGCCCTTCGTTGCTATGGGTATTGTCAAACAACAGTGATAGTCCCCTGTGCCTTCAATGGGCACGGTATGGCGGGATCAAAGGTAATCTCAATCGCGCCGGCGACGAAAAAACCACCGATATGTTGGGCCGCAATTTCTGGCGGAGTTCCCGGCTTGGTTAGATTCACATCCTGTGCAAAGACGAATACGCGCCAAATATCATAAATGTCCTGCTTCTGGCAATGTCGCGTATGCGCTGGCATAGCGCGCTTTGATCGCGCGCCCTGCTCTTGGCATACCATACCGAGCGCGCTAGTGTAGTGCGCCATTCTGTTTGAACCGCCCCGGATTTTGAGGAGGCTCTGATATCTGAGAGAAATGGTATGGACGCCGCCCGCCCGTGAGGAATGGTAGGGAAGGATGGGACTCTCCCGGGCTTGGCATCGGCATGATCACGGTGGAAGATCGCATAAATCTTCACATTGCAAACCGGAGGAGCCGAGATGAAGCTGACGCCAGTTGGAATCGATATTGCAAAGATGGTCTTCCAAGTGCACTACGTGGACGAGGAAACGGGTGAGATCGTGAACAAGCCCGTCAAACGTGCAGCGTTTCTAGAACATTTCGCGAACCGATCGTCGTGCCTCATCGGAATGGAGGCGTGCGGCGGTGCGCACCACTGGGCGCGGAAACTGATGAAGATGGGTCATCAGGTCAAGTTGATGCCGGGAGAATTCGTGAAGGCATTCAACATCCGCAACAAGAACGACGCGGCGGATGCTCGGGCGATCTGGCTGGCGGTGCAGCAACCTAGCAAGGCGGTCGCGGTTAAAACCGAAATTCAGCAGGCAATGCTGGCGCTGCACCGGATGCGCGAACAACTGGTGAAGTTCCGGACGATGCAGATCAACGGCTTGCGTGGGCTGCTGACCGAGTACGGCGAGGTGACGGCTAAAGGACGGGCGTCGCTTGACAAGGCGATACCGGAAATCTTTGCGCGGGTCGCGGAGCGTTTGCCAGCGGTGCTGATCGACACGCTGCGTGAGCAGTGGAACGGACTGACAAATCTGGACGGGCAGATCGCAGCGATCGAGCGCCGGATGCGCGAATGGAAGAAGGACGATGGCGCCGTGAAGGCGATCAGCGAGATTCCCGGCGTGGGGTTGCTGACCGCAACCGCGGCGGTCGCGATGATGGGCGACGCGAAGGTGTTCCGATCAGGGCGGGAGTTTGCCGCGTGGGCAGGACTCGTGCCGAAGCAGACCGGATCGGGCGGCAAGGTGAATCTTCATGGCATCAGTAAGCGCGGCGACACATATCTGCGCACGCTGCTGATCCACGGTGCGCGCAGCGTGTTGATAAACGCGAAGGACCCCGGTCCGTGGATCAAACAGATGAAGCAGCGGCGGCATCCGAATGTGGTGACTGTCGCCCTGGCAAACAGAATAGCGCGAACGATCTGGGCGGTGCTTGCCCATGACCGACCATACCAGAAAGGATACGTAAGCGTGAAGCCGGCGTTAGCGGTAATCACCAGATGAGAGGTTGACTCTGTAAAGATGGAACGTCTAGGTTGCGTTGGGAATCGATAGCGATGGCAACACAGGTCGGACCGTGATCCGCCAAACCTGAATGGCTCCAAGAACTTCGAGTTCGTGAGAGAAATGAGGTGCGGATCAGCGGAATCCATAGTGGCCCGCAGCGGAAGGATCGGCTGCAACAAGGCCGGATATAAAGCTGCGAACCGTTCCTGTCAAGTCAGACCAATTCGAAGTCCCTTGCAAAACGGGAGGCGTCCATATAAATGGAGCCATGAACAAATCAAACAAGTTTTCCCCCGAAGTACGTGAACGTGCGGTGCGCATGGTGTTCGAACACCGTGGCGAGTATCCTTCCCTGTGGGCAACCGTTGAATCCATTGCGCCCAAGATCGGTTGTGTTGCCCAGACCTTGCATGATTGGGTCCGTAAACACGAGATCGACACGGGCATGCGCGATGGCGTGACCAGCGCCGAGCGCGACCGGGTAAAAGCGCTGGAGCGTGAAGTGCGGGAGTTGCGCAAAGCCAATGAGATATTGAAACTGGCCAGCGCTTTTTTCGCCCAGGCGGAGCTCGACCGCCGATTCAAGTCCTGAGGCAGTTTATCGACCAGCATCGGGATACCTATGGGGTCGAGCCGATCTGCAAGGTGTTGCAGATTGCCCCGTCAGGCTATCGATGCGCCGTTGCACAGCAGAGGAATCCTGCAATGCGTTGTGCTCGCGCCAAGCGTGATGACAGGCTGAATCCAGAAATCAAACGGGTCTGGCAAGCCAATATGCAGGTCTACGGTGCTGACAAAGTCTGGCGGCAACTGAACCGTGAAGGTCACCCTGTGGCGCGTTGCACGGTCGAGCGGCTCATGAAACGCCAGGGCCTGCAAGGCGTGCGGCGTGGCAAGACCGTACGCACCACGATTCCTGACACATCGGCCCCATGTCCGCTGGACAAGGTCAATCGCCAGTTCAAGGCCGATCGTCCCAATCAGTTATGGGTTTCGGACTTCACATATGTATCAACGTGGCAGGGCTGGCTGTATGTGGCCTTTGTCATTGACGTATTTGCCAGACACATCGTGGGTTGGCGCGTGAGCAGTTCCATGCATACGGATTTCGTGCTCGATGCGCTCGAACAAGCTCTCCATGCTCGCCAGCCCGGGAAATCAGAGAGCCTGGTGCATCACAGCGATAGAGGATCGCAATACCTCTCTATCCGCTATACCGAGCGTCTGGCCGAAGCAGGCATTGAACCCTCGGTGGGCAGCCGCGGAGACAGCTATGACAATGCGCTGGCTGAAACCATCAACGGCCTATACAAAGCCGAGCTGATTCATCGCCGGGCACCCTGGAAAACCAGGGCCGCTGTGGAGATGGCGACCCTGGAATGGGTATCCTGGTTCAATGAGCTTCCCCCGAAAAATCGTCTTCCAAGGGTGATGTAAAATCGAAGTCACATTGGAGAGGAAGATGATAAAGATACCGAGGCAGGAATACACAGGCGAGTTCAAGGAATTGGCAGTCAAGCGTATCAAGGAAGGGCTGACACCGGGCAGGATAAGCAAGGAGTTGGGAGTCAGCGACCAGACTCTGCGGAACTGGGTTAAGGCTGCAGCGGCAGGCAAGCTCAACGGTGCCGGAGGCAAGGTGGTCACGCCGGAGCAGATGGAGCTATCCCGGTTACGCACCGAGAACGGCCGGCTCAAGCGGGAGAATGAAATCCTAAAAAAAGCGACAGCGTACTTCGCGAGGGATGTAGCGTGAAGTACGCCTGGATTAATACGCAGCGGACGGAATATGGACTGGACGAGATGTGCCGGGTCCTGGATGTCAGTGAAAGTGGTTACCGGGCATGGAAGCGTGGTGGCAAGCCGGAACGCAAATGGCTGACGGATAGCCGGATGCTGATGCTAATCCAGTCCATCCATGCCGAACTCAAGGGTGCTTATGGCAGCCCGAGGATGGTCAAGGAATTGCGGGAACGGGGTTTCCCGGCCAGTAAGGAACGGGTTGAGCGGTTGATGCGGGAGAATGGTATCCGGGCGCGCCACAAACGGCGTTTCAAGGTTACAACGGATTCCAGGCACACTCTGCCGGTGGCGCCCAACCTGCTGGATCGCAACTTCACACCGGACGCCCCGAATCAAATCTGGACATCCGACATCACCTATTTGTGGACAGACGAAGGCTGGTTGTATCTGGCCATCGTGCTCGACCTGTTCAACCGTGAAGTGGTCGGCTGGTCATTGAAACCGCGCATGACGGCAGACATCGTGACCGATGCGCTGACCATGGCGTGGTTCCGCAGGAAACCGGCGGCGGGGCTGATCCACCACTCGGATCGGGGCAGCCAGTATGCCAGTCTTGCCTTCCAGGACAGGCTGAAAGAGTACGGCATGATCTGCTCGATGAGCCGCAAGGGGAATTGTTGGGATAATGCCCCGACTGAGAGCTGGTTCAATAGCCTCAAGAACGAGCGTGTGCATGGACTACGCTATGAAACACGAGCAGAGATGACAGCGGCAAGCTTCGAGTACATTGAGGTATTCTACAATCGGAGACGGCGACACTCGACCTTGGGCTACAAGTCACCGATGCAGTTCCTTGATGACTGGCTCACTGCTCAGCAGAAGAAACAACGGGTAGCATGAATCCCACCTGTTGGAAGACGAAAAATCGAGGGAACCTCACTTACGGTGAGGCGCTATCTTAAGTTGACCAACGTCTCACCGAAAATTTTCGCATTGTACGCTCAGGACAAAATGACCTTCGAGCAGATAGCCGCGTTGGCCCTCACCGAAGACCCCGCATTGCAGGAGCGCATCTGGCACAACACCCCGGAGTGGCAGCGCAATGGTTCGACCTTCCGGCGGCTCATCACCGAAACCGAAATCAACATACGGACGAATCCGCTTGCCAAATTCGTGGGCGTGGAGGCGTATGAAGCAGCAGGAGGCCTGATACGGCGCGACCTCTTCGGGGATGAGGATGACGGCTACATGCAGGACGCCGAATTGCTGGAATCGCTTGCCCTGGAAAAGCTCAATCAGGCCGTCGAACCTCTTAAAGCGGAAGGCTATGCATGGGTGCACTGACCGGTTGAATCCGCCGGTACGGTTTATTGGGGTAGGGTCAGGGCTGAACAAGGGCGAGGCACGCAACTCACTGGCCCGAGACGTCTTCTTCCATTGACTCGGCGAGATCCGTGATCGTTCCTACGAGAACCAGCGCTATCGCGCCAGCGGCCTGAATCTGGTCGTGGCCGCTATCACGCTGTGGAATACGATCTATCTGGAGAAAGCGATTGAAGCGCTGCGCCAGCATAAAAGTGTCGATGAGGCCCTTCTGCCCCATGTTTCACCGCTTGGGTGGGAATACATCAACTTGATCGGAGACTACGTCTGGCATGCCAACAGGCGGATAACCAAGGGAAGATTCCGGCCGTTACGTGATCCTGATGACGATCTATGACCAGAGCAAGGCTGTGGCTTACATTGGTTTTTGGTTCCATTGCTCCCCAAACCCCGTAATCAGAAGGGAACACCGTAGATCTGGCGTATGTTATATTCCAAATAAGTATTCATTTCGCTTAGACTTTGCACGATCGGTGCAGTCGTCGTGTCGATGATGCCACCCTCAGGTGGTCTGCCTTCAGCCGCAGTGTGGCCCACTTCCGATCCTACGGCGCTGCCAATGGCTCCGAATAGAAGCCCCCCTAGGAAGCCGCCCACCACACAGACTGCGTCCACAGGACCGGTCGGAGAGCAGAGAATGGCGCCTGCGGCGGCCCCACCCAGCGCAGATCCGAGGATTCCACCAGCCCAGGAACCTCCTTCCTCGGCCAGTACCGTGGGCAAGGTTCCAGTATCGATCGACTCCCGAATACGCTCTTCGGTGTGGTAAATCCCGTAGACGAGGAGAATTCTGCCGCCCCCTCGAATAAGAAACATGGAGGCTGATCCGCTGGGCGTGACATGAATGTTCAGTCGTTGCACCCCTGGAGCCAGCGGACCCTCGGTCATCGCTTCAGTCATCAATCTACCCCGACCTGCGTAGTGCGGATCGACAGCACCCCCTGATCCTTCTCCGGTCATAACATCTATGCCAGATGGTGTAGTGGGCCTCATCCCGATGGCACCCTCGATCTCGGCAGTCGGGACCGTGATGCAATTATTGGTGCACATTGGGGCTTGGCCTCTCCTCATAAGGATCTCGTAAACTTGCATCTCGGACTGTCCTACTTCACCTAGGACGGGATCACCCTGTGAGCGAGGCGGGCTATAGGTGTACTGATCGCCGTACTGAGATCCTCGCAGTGTTTCGGCGAAATTAGCAGCCTGGTCTGCATCTCCCAGGACATATAGATAGCTCTGCTGACCGGGCATCAACGGAAACAGAGTGTCGTTCGCGAAGCTGCCCGGTACTCCCTCGTGCAACCGGATCGTGAAGTTCCTTCCCACCCCGGGCAGCGTCTCGGCCAAGTAGTAACCCAAGTTTCCACGGTATCCGCGGAGCGTGGGAAAAAGGGCGGATTGTGGGTTCGACCAGATTGAGGTGTGGCCCTGTGTCCATAGGATGCCCGTTGAGTTACGCGGCAGAAAGGAGAATGGCGTGGGAGAGAAGTAGCTCGCACCCACGCTTGCCGATGCTAAGATCGAGGGTCCCGAGGACGGTCTTCGGTTGGCACTTTGACTACCCATGACGCTTGACAATGGCACCATTACGCCTTCCGGCAACACGGAGGGAGAAATACCTGCGACGCTCCGAAGTGCGTCTGGAGAAAGCGATGTTACGTTGAACTGGAAAGAACCACCGTCGAAACCGGCTTCGGAAGTGTTTGTAGCGAGGATACGCACGGTCCCTTGGCCAGCGAAAAAAATATTGGGGTTAGGCTGTCCGGGACCAATACTGTAATTAAAGTCGAAATGCGTATCTTCGGAGGTAGTGCCTAGATCAAAATCGACCTGGTTTCGGCCGAGGCGGACCTGCGCATCGTAGATGCCCTCAGTTACATCGCAGTGATTTAGCGCATAAAAAGTCGTCTGACCTTCGTACCGAAAGCGAATCTGGTTCTCGGCGCAGTTAATGAGAACCTCGTCGACAGTCCGCTGAATTATTCCCTCGTCACTCTTTTGTTGCACCACATGCGCAAGCTCGTGGGCCAAGAGATGCTTGCCTTCCGTGCTCGAAGGCGCATACTCCCCAGCCCCGAACACGATGTCGCTGCCCAAGGTAAAGGCGCGCGCCTGCACTGCGCTTGCGCCCTTTGCCGCGTCGGCACCGGTGTGTATGCGCACGGCAGTGAAATCGCGCCCAAAGCGCGGCTCGAAATAGTTACGCAATTCCGGCGACAGCGGCGTTCCTCCCCGCTGGGCTGCGTGCACGGCAGTGGCGGTGTCTAGAGCGACTTCACCATTCGCCACGCTAGCCGCCTTGGTCTGGATTGATGGCTTCTCGTCCTCGCAGTCGGTGCACTGGCGCGGAACTTGGCTCGTAACCGATCGGATCCCGGCCGGTTCGGCCATCCGCATGACTCGCTCAGCGACCTCGTCCGCCTCGCACTCGTAAGCGTCATCAGGGGAACTGACGGTTGGCTTGCGCTGGATCGACATAGCCGCGTCGTCCAGAGAGTCGGCGTCCACAGCATAGGCCTGGCTAGAGTTTGTCTGGCAGCGCGGACAACCACCGCCACAGGCGCACGACGTCTTGCGGTATACGGGCAGGGGTTGGGCTATCGGCGTAGCCACTGATGGCGGCAGGTCGCGGCTGATCCCTTGTCGCTGTGATCGTTCTGCTTTGCGGCTAAGGTCGACGGCTTGAGTTTTCATTTTCTCGTGGACTTATCCGCCGCCGCCTTGGAACGGCGCATCGGGCTCGGCGGGAGGTGCCGCCGCAGCGTCCGCCGCCGTATTCGGCGTTGCCGCCGGTATGACGACGTTTTCCCGAACGGTGGTGCGTACGATACTGCTCAGGTCGAGCTTGCCTACGACTTTCTGCAGATCACTGCCCTTCAAGGCGACTTCCGCGGTGACTTGGGAGCCGGGGGTGAAGTTAATGGTGGGCGCGGTTTGCGGTATGAACGATGCTTGCGATTCGCCCACAGCGACGGTGACGGACTTGCCGGCGCCAATTTTCTGGGCTAGTTCCGAGCTGACGGTGAAGGCGTAATAACCGGAGCCATCGGTCTTCACCGGGGGGATACCCAAATCCTGGCCCTTCGCGTCCACCAGCCGTACTTTGACGTTGGCTAGGGATCCCAGTTGAGCGTCGGTGATTCGTCCCTGAATCAAGGTGGCTCCCGAGGCTACTTTAGGTATCCGTATGGCAGCAATGTCTACCTCTATAGCTAATGCGCCGGCTACTTCCAGGCGGTTGTCGGCGCGTGCTCGCATCGCCGTCACGCGCGGATCGTCGGCGCCCAGCTTCGCAGAGAGCCGGTCAGTTTCCAGCTGGAACAGAGGTCGCGCCGCCAGGTTGGCACTGCGCACCGTATCGGCCAGGTTGGCGCGCTGGTCTTGCAACTGTTCGAACAGCGAGATCAAGGTTTTCTTGAAGGCCTCGGTATCGGTCAAATCGATTCTGGTGGACATAGTTTACCCCCGTGCTTTGAAGACTAGATCAGAAATCCGATTAAAGTCCTGGCAACGCGTGGCGTCGAGCACCAGATTGCCGGTTTGCACTACCGGCAGGTTGGGATTCGCGTCCGATGCGATGATGCAATGGTCCGCCTGGTTGAAGCTGGTGATGTTCATTTGCTGACCCACGGTCCACAGCGACATGGAGGTTTCCGAGCTGAGTTCACGGAAACGATTACCGATGGCTCGCAGCGAACCACCGAACAGCACGCTATTGGCGAAAAAGTTGATGGTGCGGAAGCTATAGGATTGATTGCTGTCGGCGACTAGGTCGTCCACCGCCGAAATCAGATTGCACACCGTACTGGTATTGCCGCTGCCGATGCGTACCTGGTTGTCGGAGAACTGCGTATATCCGCCCGGCAGGATCTGATTGACGTTGGCGGCGCGGGAGAAGTCGGCGGCAGTCTGAAGGCCGCCCAGATTGTAGAGGAACACCGCTCCAGCGACTTGGTCGAACGGTCGCAGGCCGGAAATCTCGCTGGAAAAATGGTTGTCGGCAATGGCCGCCGGACCGAAGACGATCGCTGCAAGCGCCTGGCCGGCCGGCTGGTCTACCACGTTGCCCTGTACGCGTAGCCCTGGCCGCGCGCTGGAGCGCAGCGACGACACGCCGGATAACAGGCCGGAAACGCTTACCGCGCTGGCCAGGGCCACCACCAATCCGCCGCGGATACCGGTTTGCATGACCGCGTTGGCGCTGACCGCGGTGAGCGCACCGTTTTCCTGTATGCGGTTGCGGGAAATCTCCGTCTCCTCGCTCTGGGCGACGAATATGCCGCACACCGGGTCCAGATGGCTGCGGCCGTTGTTTTCGACGAGGTTGTCGACGATGGTGAGATCCTCGACCAGACCCAGCGAAATGCCGCCCAGGCCGCGCAAATTGGCCAGCGCGCGCATGGCTTCAGTGAACGGAGTTTGCAGGCAGTTCTCAATGCGGTTGCTGTCGATGGTGAGGCCGATCACCGGATTGCCGTAGATGATGAGAAACGGGTTTAGCGAGGGGTTCACTGAGGTGAAACCCGCCGCCGCGTCGCTGGCTTCGAACGGCGCCACGCCGATGCCGTTCAGGCCCATGTTGGTGATCTGGTTGCCGACCATCCGGATGTCATAGAGAAACGCCAGGCCGTTGCCTTTCGGACTGTCCACGGCTTTCAACGTGACCGCGTATAACAGCACCGGTTCTTGCTGTATGACGGTGATTTCGTCGACGGCATAGCCAGGTGTGGCGACGCTGATCTCGTAGGCGCCGTCGGCCGTCACCTTGAAATCGCCTTGCTGATCGGTAACCGCTTGTACTTGCTGGCCGGTTACCAGATTGGAAAAGTTGAGCTGGATGCCGCCTCCTGGTTTGTTCTGCGGTAGGGCGATGCGGCCGGCGATCTGGCCGTTGGTGCTGTCCAATTGGTGAGTGGCCTGCGGCGGTTCCTCTATGGGCTGAAAACGCTGCACGCCGCCCAGGCTGATGCCGTTGCCGGCACCACCGTCCACGCTGTTGTTGCGCACCGTGACGCGCTCGCTGCCGGCACCGATCTGGATGCCGCTCTTCACCAGATAAGGGGCTTGCGGTGTGATCCTGATGGGTATCAGCCACACCCGATTCACGTACAGCGAGAATAGGCGTGGTGCGGCGTAGGCCAGTTGCAGCCTTGCGCAGGGATCGGTGGGCTGCACGCCCCCGTTGTTGCCGCCGGGCACGTCGATCGGCGGCATATCCGGCGCCGGCAGCACGGTGATTTCGTTGCATTCGATGACGCTGTCCTCGACCGCGACGAATATCGCCACCCCGGCACTTTCCTTGTCGAGCATGCGGATGCGATTGCTGTGGATACGCACCCGCGTGGCATCTTCCGCGGCGATGCCGGTGGCGCAGGCGAGTATACGGTTGCCGCGGATTTCGATGCGGTTGGACGCACCCGGCGTGCTGGCGGAAATCTCGATACCGGAGCCGCCCAGGGTCGCCATGTCGATGTCGCAAATGGCGATTTCTTCCGAATCCACGATGCGGAACAACGGCAGCTTTTCGCCTAGCGCCGCAGGTACCACCATGCTGCGCGCGCCGCAGCCCTGAATGGTGACGTATTTGCGTCCACTAATCACTGCGTTGGTTTCGTGTATACCGGGCAGCAGGCACAAGCGACCGCCGGCGCCGGGCAGACTGTCTATGGCCGCGGCGATGGAGTCGAAATCGCCGTGAGAGGTTCTGCCATCGCCCACCTGGAACGTGCAACAGCCTTTCTGGTTGGGCAGTGGCTGGAAGATGCGCCGGCAATCGTCTATTTGCAGCTTGTCGGCGTCGGCGGTTTTGTCGGTCTGCCATTCGATCACCGCTAGCGGTCCGCGCCGGTAGTGGATACCGACTGGCACCGCGTTGCTGGGCCAGACGCTCAAGTCGTTGGATACGCCGCTGGCGCGCACCGGGAACCACCAGTAGTCGCCCGGACGATAGTTGGAAAGGTCGGCGGCCGGAGCGTCGAAGGCAAGGGTAATGCCGTCTTCCAGCTCCTTGTCCTGGGGCAAGCCGGTGGGAAAGTCGCTGACGTTGGCAATGCCGTCCCACAGTCGGAAGAACACGCTATCGGTGGCGGTCGTCGGCCAGGTACCGCTGTCCTGGACCAGGGTCAGTACATCGTTTTGCGCCAGCGTGGCATCGGCGCTGAACTCCACATTCCAGCCGCCCCCCGGGGATTCGGTCAGCGCTTCCAGGTAAAAATGGCTGAGGCCGCTGTAGTTGATGGCATTGTTGTTGGCATCGACGGTTACCTTGCCGGTGACGCTGTCGAAGCGCCCGCGTCCCACCAGACCGCCGTTTATGCGCGACCATTTGAAACGCGCTTGATTGGCCTTGGGCTGGCCGATTTCAATGCGGTACAAACGATGCTCCAGGCCAGTGTAGCCGCCGCCGGCTTCCAGCGGGCAGTCGCCGGTGATGACGGTGGCTGCGGCCAACCCGGCGGTCAAACGGCCCTTGCCGGAAAAATCGTCCTGGCCGCGCAGCGCCACGGCGCCGCAATCCTCGTCTGCGGTCAGGCGTAACAAGCGCAGGGCAAAGCAGGCGCGGGCACGCTCGGTGGTGTCCGGGCCGCCCAGCGCTGGTTCCAGCAAGGCGGCGGACTGAAAGGCGGAGATCGCTTCTTCCCATACCTCCAGCACCAGGGCGTCGCGCACGCCGGCGGCGATGCTGGCCGTGCCGATGCCGGCCGGATTGGCCGGGGCGGACAGGTAAATAGCGTCCAAGCTGCCGACGGTGGAATGGACCAGCAATCCGTCTACCCAGGCGCGGCCCGGATTTAACTTGATCTGTACCGTGCCGTTGGCGGTGGCGGTGAGTGCTTTGAAACTGTCGAAGGCATCGACCGGCACCGAAACCATGCGCCCGCCGAAGGCGTCGCGAGCGGCGCTACTCTGCCAGTGGCTGGCGATGAGTTCGGCCGCGTTGAAATCGAAGTCCTGCAGCACGCGTCCTTGTTGGTGTAGCACGCCGACGTGATTGTCTTCGGCGCGGAAACCAAACTTGGAAAAGTCACCTTTCATGATATTTCTCCTAAGTCAGATAAATCAGGCGCGCGGCCACGCCGACAGGCAGGTATTCGCGGCAACGGATGCTGAGGTTTTTCCGCTTGTGCGTGTTGAGCAGATAACCGAAGGCGCCCATTTCGTCGGCCTGCGGACCTTGTTCCAGGATGCGCCGGTCGCAGCTGTCGGCCAGCTGGCCGTAGCCCGGCCGGCCATGTATTTCGCTGGTGAAAGTGAGCCGCGCGTCGTTGCCAGTCACGCATCCATGGTGCTGCGGTAAACGGTCGTTGCGGCCTTCGAAGTAACTGAATTTGAGGCAGCCGGACAGGGTGTCGTGCACCTGCAACTGCTGGACGAACAGGCCGCCTTGCCCGATGGCGCGGAACACGCGCATGCGCCCGAAGGCGGTGACCCCGTGCACGATCAAGTCCGGCCCCCACCCCAGTTCCGGATCGCCGCTGGCACAGCTCAGTGCCAGCCGCGGCGATTCCAGCAGGCCGCCGCCTGCGTCGACAATGGAATCGCTGAGCAACAGGTGATAATCGCTGTCGATTTGCAGCGGGCCGACGATCGAGTGGCGTATGGCGAGTCGCGGTGTGGGTTCGAAGTCGCGTTTTTCGTTGGCATCCAAGAAATCGTAGTCGTTGGTAAGGTGGAGGGCGGTGACGAAAGGCGCGCGCGCGTCGTCGAAATTCAGGTGACCACCGGGATCTAGGGTGGTGCCTTCCACGGTCAGCACGCCGATGGCAGCGCGCTCAATCAGCGCGACGCCGCTAAAGCCGGGAGCCTCCGCGATGTACAAGCCTTCCAGCCGCACTTCCAGGCTTTCCTGTTCGAGCAGCGGCGTGCCGCTGACCTTATCGGGGCGAAATGCCAGTGGAAGGGCCAGGCGGATCACCGGGCGCTGACCGGAAGCTGCGCGGATCCACAACGAATGCTTGAGCCGCAGCACTTTCTTGCCGCCTTCGTCGCCGATGCCGGCTACCAGACCGAGGTCCAGCTCGTGGGTCATACTGTCGTCGATCTCTATGACGGTGGGGCCACTGCTGCTGGCCAGATTGGCCAGCGCGGTGGTCAGGCCGTCGGCTGCCTGATGATAGTTGACCACGATGGGGGTGCCTTGCCACTCGGTGAAAAGACGGTTGGTGAGGGGCTGCGCGCCGGTGGGACCGGCAAAACCGTGGGTGGCCGATACCAGCAGATCGTCGAGGATGCGCTGGGCTTCCGTGGCATCGGCCTGTGTACCGAACAGCAAGCGGCCACGTTCCGGGTCCACCACGATTTCGTGGCTGCGCAGTGGTGGCGCCAGTCCCTGCTCCCAGGCACACAGATTGGCGCCGCGGAAGTGCCAGACCAGGGTTTTCAGCGCGGCGTCGTCCGGCAGATGCAAGGTCAGCCCGGCGCTGGTATCGGCGCTCGGCACCGTTCCCGGCGCGTAATAGGCCAGATCGATGTATTGCTCCGGGCGGGCGTCCGGAACGCCTTGCGTGATGCGGGCGCGCAGCATCGGGCCGGGCACTGCGTCGAGGACGGATAGGTCCAGTGCTTCGGGATCGGTGGGTACCAGGTAGTTGAACAGCACCATCGGGCGGACCAAGGGATCAAGGTCGAAGCGCACGGCGAATTTGGCTTGGATGGCGTCGGCCGGGGTAAGGGTGATCACACCGCCCACCGCCACCGGTTGCGTTACCTGCACCTTGTAAGCGATCAGCCGCCACAGGAACAGCGCCAGGTTGGGCAGGTTGTAGAGGCCGCCGGTTTTGACGTCCACCACGCGGGTGTAGGGATCGAAGGCGGTGTCGAGCAGCGCGGCCACGGCCGGACTGCGCAGGTTCACGGTGCCGCCTTGGGCGGGCGCCGCCAGGGAATGCAGCAGTTGCAACGGCAGCGTACCGCCTCGATCTGGGCGCTGGTGGTTGAGGTGCTGCTGCCAAGCCAGGCGCTCGCGAATTTCCACCGCGTGCGCGGCCCAGCCGGTGAGACCATGCGCCAGCGATTCCACAGCGCCCAGCGTGCCCTTGCGACGCCGATGCTTGACGGTGCGCGCCACGTCGGCACGGAGCGTCCAGTGGTCTCCAGCCAGGTGGGAGGTGCCTAGCAGGTCGGCGATATAGGGGATCACCCAGTCGTCGCAGGTTTCGATGAACAGGTTGTGGTAGAGGCATTCGATGTCGCCGTGGAGTGCGCTCAGTACGCTGTCCATGGCCGCCACCAGACCACGCAACTGGTTCGGCGGGATCTGTTCCGTGTCGCGTTGTCGGTAGAGCTCGGGCAGCCGTTCGTAGAGGGGTTTGCGGGCTGTGCTCAAGTGCTGGCCTCCGGGCGGCCGGAGCTGGCCACCAAGTTGATGGCGAGATCGGCGGCGGTCAGTGCCAGCAGATGGTCGGGCGGACACTGGAAGCGCCGATAGTCGGCGTTGCCTGACGCGAGCAGCAGCAGTTTGATGCGGCCGATGGATTCCAGCGTCGCCCAGTCGATGCCGCTTACGTTTTGCACCGCGTCCAGCACTTGCGAGCCGTGCGCTGATGCGCCGAATTGACGGTTGCGCAGACTGAACAGGCCGTGATCGCTGGCAACGCCGTTGGCTTCCTCGCCGCTGGCGCCTAGGGCTTCGAGAATGTGACGGCGCACATCCGCCTCGCGCAGCTGGGGGTCGTAGCCTACCCGCAGCGACAGGTGTATCCAGTCCCGCCGGCCTTGCACCACTTCCAACGGAAAGCGTTGCGGTCCTTCCTTGCGGTCGATGGCGCGTAATGCGTCGGCGACGTTTTGCACGTCGGCGGCGCTCTCGCTGTCGGTGAGCACGGTGAGGCGCACGTGCGGATAACCGAAGCTCGCGTCCCAAGTGGCACGCGCTTTGAGCACGCCGGGTAGCGCCAGCGCTTCGGCCTCGTAATCGGTGATGGCCACTAGCCGTCCCAGGCTTTGCATGCGTAGCGGCGCGGCGATGCGCGCTGTGTTTTGGCTTTCCGGCTGGGCGCCGCCCACTACCGGCACCGGCAGCGCGACTTTATCCAGATTGACCAGCCGTGCGTTGGCCTTGGGTTCAGCATCCGGCTTGGCATGGCCGACGGCGCCGATGCCGCTGCGCATCCTTGCCATCACGTTGCCGCGCCCGGTGGACAGGCGCGCGCCGGTTTTGCCGTCGCCGAATTGCACATAACTCTTGCCGGCGTCGTCTTCGCGCACCACGAATACTTGATCGTGAGGGCCGGCGTCGAAGAAGTTGTCCAGCCGCTGCCATTCGATACCATTCACCCATACCGAGAGTTCGGCCTGTTGCGGCGGTGTGTCGCCGGGCGCCAGCAGATAGGTGAGCGGTTGCTTGGGCAGTGAGAAAGTCTGGAACACGGCGCGTCCGTCGCCATCGCCGAGCACCGTGACATCCTCGGTCTTACCCTGGGTGGTCGCCACCAAATTCCCGTAGACGGTGATGCGCGGCGCGTCGTGGGGGTAATCGGCATAATTCACCTGGCGGTCCAAGGTGATGGTGCGCAATCGCTGTACCTGGGGATCGTCGGCGGGTGCGACCGCGACCACGGTGGCGATGTCGGCATCGCGGCCGGTCTGTGCCAGGGCGACGCGGCGGCCTTTGAGGGCAGCCACGTCGTCGCCGTTGCCGAAGAAGTCCAGCTTGGCGCCTTGCGTGGCGCTGACCGGCCGCGGTTCGGCGCTCAGGCGGATCGGTGCGCCGATCACTTCGTGGAACGACAGCGAGCGGATATCGGCATAATCGAGGTGGGCGAATCCGTCCTGCGCGCTCAGGTTGCGATCCAGAGTCAGGAAAGTGCTGGCGCCGTTCAGTGTGCCCCAACCGGCGGTGCGTGGTTCGGTGCGCTGTACGGTGCGCACCAGCACAGCGTGGCGGGCGGCGGAGCCATCGTCGTGGGACGACAAGCGGCCCTCAACCAGCATGGTGGTGCCTGACGCCAGCTTGTCGGCGGGCCCGTCCAGCGGCACTTCGTTGGCGCCCAGGGCTGGACTGGCCGGTATGCCGGTGCCTGACGTCAAGCTGCGGATGAACGAGATGTTATTGAACTTGGGCGCGCCGCCGTCGCCCAGGACGACTTCCTGGGCCGGCGCGTTGTAGCCAAAGTGTTTGTAAGAAGCGCCCAGCTTGTAGGCGACCATTTCCAGCACAGAAGTCGGTGCGAGCGGCGCCAAGGGAAAATAGGTGAATGCCGGGAACTGGTTGAGAAACACCGCGCTCGCATTATTCACAGCGCTCACCGTATTCGCTGTGCTGGTCGAAAACACTTTGCTCGGCAGCGGCTGGATCAGCTTGGAGGCGGTACTGGAGGCGAGCTTGACGCTGCTGGCGAACAGATTGGTCGTAAACAGCTGGCTGATGCCCAGGCCCGAGAAGAACAGGAACTCGTTGAGGGAGCTGACGCCGCCGTGGATCGAGAGGTAGCGTTTGCCGAACGCTTCCCACACCTGGTCTATGGTTACGGTTTGGCTGTACAGCAGTTGCGCGGGCGCCAGATTGCCATCTTTGCCCACGCCTAGCATCAGCCGGTCGCCTTTGGCCAGTTTCATGTCGGGCGGCAGCGCGGCCACCAGTTCGAAGCGTTTGGTGCCGTTGAAGATGGCCGGCTGCACGCGCGGCACATAGAAATGGGTGGTGCTGAGGCGGGGAAAAGCCAGTGCGGTAGTGGCGGTCTCGAAGATCACCGGCTTGTCCTGACCTAGTATGTCGGCCTTGATGGGAAACCCTTTGGGAATTTCCACTGGCTTGTCGCCCTTGGCCAGCAGCGCGAACGTGGCGAGTCCGCCCAGGCCCGGCGCCAGCCGGTAGCCGGTGAGCTTGACCAGGTCGGCGACACTCTCGCGCCATTTGGCGGTGTTGATGAACAGCTCGTTGCCGTAGAGCTGCTGATAGAAGCTGAGGATGTCGCCGACCATGGCGGTGCTTTCCAACAGTGCCACGCCTGGTTCGTCGGCCTGGCGGTAGGTCCAGGCGGACAAGGCGGGATGTGTGTCGATCAGTGCTAGCATGTGCGCACGCATGCTGTGGTAGGTGCCGATACGATAGGCGATGGTGGACAGGCCGGGGCGGTTGTAGGGCAGCTCGGGAAAGACTGGCGGCGTCGCGCACTGGTGTTTGCAGCTCATCGGCGGCCTCCGCGGATGTCGAAGCTGATGCGGCCCTGTTCAAGCCGGCTGGGGTCGTTGGCCACGACGATGATTTCGAACGGACCGACGCTCAATTGGTCGACGATGGCCTTGGGCAGGCCTTCCGGCTTTACGGTGACCGCTTTGCTGGCGCCACCGCTGCCGGGATTCCAGCGACGCATGCTGATCCACAACACGCGCTCTACGCCTTTCACCGCCATGGCGCGGCCGATCAACTGGCTGGCGTGCAGCGCCTGGCCGAAGGTCCACGCGTCCGGGTGGAAAAAGCCGCGCTGGCCGTCGGACGTGTAGCCGTCGGAAAACTCCTGATCCAGTTCGAAGCGCAAGTCTTCCGGCCAATAGGAACTGCCGGCACACAGGGCGATTTCGATGTCCAAAGGCACGAAATTGGGCGGACGGATTTCCAGGTCTTCGCCTATCAGGCGCACGGCGTTCAAATAAGCAGCGATACGTTCGTTAACGGCTGCATCCAGCTGGGTAGTACCGACCGGGTCGATGGCGACGCGCACTGTGCGCCAACTGCCGGTCCACGCATAGGAGGCGCGAGCGTGGGACACCAGATCGCTCAGCTCCTCGGCGCGGCGCGCGTAATCGTCCAGGGTGACGGCGCGCAACTGGCGCCGGCGATAGGCTTCCGGCACGCGGCGGACGATCTCCTGCACCGGTTCCGGGTCCAGCCCGTCGGTGACGTCGAAGGGATTCCAGACACGCAGCACGTCGGGAAACTGGCTGGCACCTTGGTCCACGCCGGTCAAGCTGTCCGCGCCCACGTTGCCCAGGCTGCCGCCGCCGATTTGATAATTCAATGTCACAGTGGCGCCGGCGGGCAGGGCGCGGCCGTTGATGCCGTTGCCGAAGCGCACGCTGCTGCGCCCGTATTCGTCGGTTTCGACGATGAAGTGGGTGTCGCTATCCTTGCTGTCGATGAAGTCGATGACTTCAGTCCAGGGGTCGGCAAAGCCTGAGACCGTGGCGCGGACCGTACTCAGCGGCGGATGGTCTCCACCCACCGGTGTGCGCCGGTAGGCCAGCGGGCCCCGTGGCAACGGACATAGCGTTCCCCAGCGGGGCCCGGGCTCGGTGGCCGGCGAGCCCCTCAGCGACTGGCTGGGCGCTGCGCTTTGGTGGCGCACCGCGGTGACTTCGTAGTGGACCGAGTCTTGGGCGATGAAGCTTTTTTCGTCCAGCGCATTCAATGGCTGTCCGGCGGCGACGCAAGTGGTCTGGCGCGGCCGACCGTGGGCCACCCACAGCAGATTGCCGTAAAACAGGCAGAGGTTCTTGACGTCGGTGCCGCTGCATTTGGCGCTGAAGCAATAGCGGCGCTTGAGGGCGCTAGCTTGGGTCCAGCGCACGCGTATCAGCCAACTGCCGGTGAGCGGGTCGCGGCGTTTTTCTACGCGCGGCGGCAGACCGAGCGCGGCCGGCGGCAATAGTTCCAGCAATTGGCGGGCGTGGATATCGCGGCCGTTGGCGGTGCCGGTTTCCGGATTCAGCTCCTGCTGCAGCAGGAGCTGCGCCACGCTGGGTTGCAGCAACAAGGCCAGCAGAGCGTCCGCGGCGGCTTCGTCCATCGGCGCGGCATTGGTCAGGTCGGCTTCGGTGGCGCCGGCGTTCAGCGCGACTACCGTGCCGTTCCAGTCGTACAACTGCAGTTCGTTGAGGCCGGTAAGCCATTGCGCCGGGGCGGGCGCCGCGAAAGTCACGGCGCTGCGCTCCGACCAGTGCGTGCCGTTCCATACGCCGAAATGCGGCGTCGGGCTAGGGGCGCGGTCGGCGGAGGCGATCACCGCCATCCAGGTGCCTGCCTGATTACCCTGATGGACGTGGTAATCCATCAAGCGCGCGTGGCGGGCCAAGGACACGCGCTTCCTGGCGCGAGCCAGATAGGCTTCGTTGGTGACACGGTCCTGGTAGTCTGCCAACTCGTCGGCATCGACGGCGATCAGGTCGATCAGAACCTGGTCCAGATCCGCCTCGCTGCTGGGTGTCCAGCCGGGCACGCGTTGCATCATCGCGTTGACGATGACGTGTTTGAAGGAATCGTAGTCGCGTGCTAAGTAGTCGATGGTGGGGGAGGTCTCGCGCGGGTTACCACGTGGACTGTCCGGCGCGCAATTGATGTTGAAGCAGCCGGGCCGGAACTTGAACGGCAGTTCGGCGAACAGCGGATCGATGGTCGGCTGTACTTGGCCGCCGCCGTTGACGAATTGCAGCTGGCAGCCCAGGCGGTAGGTGGAATAGTCGCCGATCGGCTCCACTTTGACGCGCAGCGTCGCTGCGCTAGTACCGGCCTGCACGTCGGTCACCTGAATTTGCCCGGCTTGTGTGCCGGCGAGCAAGCGCGTGCCGCCGCTGACCGTGAAATCGGCAGGCTTGGGCAGCGGTGAGAGGTGCAGGGCGTTGACGAATTCCAGGTCCAGCCAGGCGTGGCTGGGGCTGCCAACCGGTTCCAGGCTGACGAACGCCAAGCGCATGCCGTTGAGATCGTGGGACTCCAGGGCGCGGGCCCTTTCCATCAGCGCGTTGTCGTCGGAAACCGTGTTCATGGATGCCTCAGCCGGTGTTACGTTCGAAACGAAGTTGTTCCGTCTCGTCGGTGACGATGATGCGGTAGCGCAAGTCGACCGTGAGGGTCGACTCCTGCGCGGTGACGTCCACGGCATCGATGCTGATGCGATGGCCCAGGTATTTGTTCAGCACGTTGAAGATCTGCGCCTTGGCCACCGCCGCCGACACGTCGTCGTTGCGCTCGAACACCATGCGTTTCAGGCCGCCGCCAAAGTTGGGCAGGAATGGCCGCTCGCCGGGGCTGGTGAGTAGCAGCTGGATGATTTCGCCCTTGATATGGGCATTCAGTGTGGCCGGCGTGGCAGGGCGGCCGGCGCTGCCAATGTTGAACGGGAATGCCAGGTGCCGCCCGCTCATGAGTCGATCACCGTGACTTTAAGCTGGTGATGATGAGTTACCTGGTCCAGCGTGGCGTCGGTGGTTTCGATCTGCAGCTGTTTCTCTTCCAGATAGCGCAGCACGCCGATGGCGATGGCCTTGAACAGTATATCGCGGTCTGGCTTGCCCAACTCGCTCAGGGGTTCGCCTTTTTGCGCGTGCCATTCGTCTTCCATGGCCTTGGAAATACGTTGCGTTAGATCGCTGATGCTCAACGTGCCCATTGGTTTATCCCGTGATGACTTTGGTGGAGAGCATGGACGGCTGCGGCACCGGGAATGGCGGCTGCGCCGGTGCCGGCGTCACCGGTATGCCCAGCACGGTTTCGCCGGGGTGGGTGTGGGCGATGAAAATCGAGTAGATCTGCGTCAGGTACTGCAGCAGGTCGTCGCCGAACACCAGCGGGTGGGTGGAGTTTTCCACCAGCTCGATCTTGGGCGCTTCGACGATCAGCCGGGTGGCGGATTGCACGCGCAATTCGCCCGAACTGGCGCTGATCTTCAGCAGGTTGTCGCCGTTCTGATCAGACACGGCGATGGTTTGCTGATCGTCGTCCAGGGCTACGGTGAGGCCTTGCTGGGTGCGCAGCAGCTTGAGGTTGGGATCGGCTTTCTTGCCGGTCTCGTCGCTGGGCGGCTCGTCCTTGCCCCACCAGCAGCCAGTCCAGATCGGCAGGTCTAGCTCGCCTTTTTCGAATTCGACCCACACTGCGGCGCCCTTCGGCGGGATCGACCACAAACCCACATCAGGTCCGCCATAGGGCGCGCATGGGCGCGCCCAGCTGGAGTCGACCTGGCTCATGATGTCGGGCACCTGCACGCGCAAACGTCCGCGGTTTTCCGGGTCGTTGTTGTCGACCACCGTACCGCTGTATTTGCCGTAATAGCTGTGCTGTACCCGATTGGCGAGATCAACCACCAAGCTTTCCAGGTTCGGGCGCATCAGATCAGCCCTCCCGGTAGCAGCGAGCCACCGCCACCCGCGCCGCGCGAGCGCGCATTGCGGGTCAGGCTGACTTGCTGGGTGTGGCTGGAGTCGGTCAACTGATGGCTGACCTGGCGGACCAGATAGTCGCCGCTCAGATAGCCGCCGACGCCGGCCACGCGCACTACGTCATAGGCCGACACGATGGCCGGGTAGGCTACCGTGTCCAGCTCCACGTCGGCGTGGTAAGCCCAGGACGACAGGTCGACTGCCGCCTGGGTGGCGGCATCGAGATCGCTGCTTTCGTCCAGGGTGTGCAACAGCAAGGTGACAGCGGTCTGGTCTTGCGCGCTGTGGATGGGATCGCCGTTCATGGCGGCCAAGGCGCTGGTGGTGACCTCGCTGAATTGAGCGGTGTGGTCGGCGACTGCGACGCTGCCGGCCTTAGCGGTGGTGGGGCGTAGCGCGTCATAATAGGCGGAGAATTTGCCCACGTTGCGCTGGTCACCGAGCAGCAGGATTTCCGGTAAGTCACCGTAGTCCAGGCGCGGACGCTGGAATACGCCGATGCTGGTGCCAGGGCTGGTCCCCGGTTTGACATAAACAAACATGCCGTGGCGCTTGGCCAGCTGCCGCAGTAACTGCATGTTGGTGCCGCGCTGCACCACCGCGCGGGTGGTCGCGCCACTGGCCGCCGGGATGTCATCCACCTCGGCACTGAGACCAGGGTATTCGGTGATCAGCTGGGAGGCGATGTCTGAATCGGCCATGTCTTCGAACAACTGCACTTTTTCCTCCAGGTCCAGCAATACGCTGTCGTCCTGAATGATAAGCACCATCTCGCTGGTGCCGGGCCCGGCGGACATGGTGATACGCTGGCCGACCACAGGCCCATCGATCAGGGCGATGAAATCACCGTCGGCCACTTTCGCTTCAATACGTACGCGTTTGAATGGCTGCACCCAGTCCTCCTCGAGGAACGCCCAGCCACCGGCATCGTCCAGCGTGAGCGGCAGCGTCAGTTCAGCCTCGCTGGCCATGCCGATGGCCTGTTCAACGCGAATCTGGCCGACGGCCTCGATGCGTTCCTGGGACGCCGGCTGGTTGTCTAAATACAGGCGGAATTCGCTGGTCACGGCTATTTCTCCGGTACCTCGATCACGCGGCCGGTGACCCGCGTCAGTTCGTTGGCTTCCAGTTCGCTGTTGGCATCGGCGATATGCCAATACAGGGTGGCGTCCCGGTAACGGCCCTCAGCCATGATGTCGAGCTGATCATGAGAGCGCACCGTGGTCAGCACGCCCGCCGTTGCCGGTAACCGGCGCAATTTTACGGCGTTGACGTCGCGGCTTTCGACATCCTGGGCGGTTATGGCGGGAAGGCCGAAGTAACGGGAATTCTTCAAGAACATGGCGGGACCTCAAAATGGAATAATTTCACCGATCATCTTTGCAGTATTGACCAGGTTGGCCACCGCCTGCACGTCCTTCGCGGTTTTCGAATAGGCGAGGGCGCCCTTGGCGATCTCGTCGTCGCCCGGCGGCACGCTGATGACCGATAAACCCAACTGGACTTGCGCTTCCACCGGGTTCAACAACTGGTCGAACTTCTGCTCGGTAATGGACAACGACTGGATACGCGCCGGCAACACGCGCGTCAGACCCCAGATGAACAACAGGCGCGGTACCTGTTCGCGCGGAACCTTGCGCGTCGGCGGCGGCCCACCGGAGCCGGTGAGCGCCGCACCGACCGCATCCAGCGCCGCGCCAAGCAGGCCGGATGCTGAAGGCGGCTGCACCATCTTTTCCAGTGCCGCCAATTGCGGTCCCACGCCGAACAAGCGCGGTACCGCCGACAGCGCACCGCCGGCCCCCAGATCGTCAGCGGCCGAGAACACCGCCGTTAGATTTAGGGTTTCGATGGGCGGGGCGGCAGTGACTCCGGTTTCTTGGTGGCGGCGATTCTGGTTGTTCTCGGTGCCGTTGGAGATGCTGATGGAACGGGTTACCTGTTCCGGGTTGAACTGGAAAATTACGATGTTGGGAAATGGACCGGGAAACGCGCCCTTGTATTCCACCAATGCGCCCCGCAGATATTTAGTTGCCATCACATACCCCGTTCCATAGCGCCGACGATGTGCTGGACCACCCTGTCGGCGATGGCATCTGCCAGCAGGGCGCTGTCGTTGAGCGCTGCCTGGATAGGCGCCAGCCGCACTTCGCGTAAATCCACCGATGCCAGCGATTCGCGATTCAGGCCCGCGGCGGACAGCCGCGCGCCGATGGCGGTTTGCAGTTGCTCCGGCAGCGCTTCGGCCAATTCGATGGAACCGCCGCCCAGGCTGATGTTAAGTCGGTCGATCTCGATACGCAGAGCGCTCATGGATTCTCCTCGATCAAGTGGGCGTAAGCGCCGAACAGGCCGGTATTGGCATTGCGCCCCATTTTCTCCAATTCACGGCGCATGGCGGCGGTCGCTGCCTGCATCGTGACTTTGGCGGGCACCGGATGGACTGCAGCACTCTGTAGACAGGCGTTGAAAGCCACTGAACGGATGTGCCCGCCGGACATTTCGAAGTTGTGCGCCAGGAAGGCGAAATCGATGTCTGCCACGTCGGTACCACGCGGGAAGGACGACCGCCAGATTTGCTCACGCTCCCGTGCCTGCGGCATGGGAAACTCGACAATGTAGCGCAGCCGGCGCGTGAACGCGTCGTCCAGGTCGCGGCGGCGATTGGTGGCGAGGATGGCCAAGCCCTTGAAGCGCTCCATGCGCTCCAGCAGATAGCTGATTTCGATATTGGCGAAGCGGTCGTGGGCGTCTTTGACTTCGGTGCGTTTGCCGAACAGCGCGTCGGCTTCGTCGAAGAACAGCACGCAATCGGCGGCTTCGGCAGCATCAAACAGCTGCTTGAGGTTTTTTTCCGTTTCACCGATGTATTTGTTCACCACCTGGGACAGATCGACCCGATACATGGGCAATGCCAGGTTGTGAGCCAGTGCTTCAGCAGTCATGGTCTTACCGGTGCCGGGCGGACCGCACAGTAGAGCGGAAATACCGCCTTCGTTCCAGATTTTGGCGGTGCCCCAGCGATGGTGCACCGTGGTAAGTGCCTGCATGGCGCGACGTATCTCTTCCACCTGACGCTGCTGCGCCGGCGGCAATACCACGTCGGCTAGGGAGAAACGCGGTGCTACCGATTGGGCTAGGCTGCCCATGGTGGTGGTGGCGTGGTTCCAGCATGCATCCAGCAGTTGGTTTTCGCTGATGGGGGTGGGAATGGCGGCCAAAGTGTCTATCACTTGCGTCAAGCCCCGCCGTTCGAAGCGGAAGCGGCTAGCGGCCTCGTCAATGGCTGGGTGGATGGCCGCGCCGCGCAGGCCCAAGCCTTCCTTGAGCAAGGCGGCGCGGCCGGCATAATCCAGGCGCGGCACTGCTACCGCGGCACGCGTCAGGGACGCCGGCCAGCCTCTGCGGGAAGCGCCGTCGCCACAGGGTAGATACCAGCGCAGCGGCAACGCCGTCAGTCCCACGTACCAAGGTTCAGCCGCCGCGTCGCGTTCCAGCCAGTCTTCCGGCAACAGGATGTCGACGCCATGCAGCCAGGCGACCGTCGCCAGTTCTCCCAGCGTTTTGCGATCCGGCGGGTGCGCTGCGTTGAGCGCGGCGATCGGCCGGCCGCTATACTCCGCCAGCAGGCTGGCGGAGTCGACAAAGGCCGCTCCGGCGGGTCCGGTGAGGGGCACGATCTGCATGGATTGCGGCAGGTCGCGGCCGAGCGCGGCGGCGCTGATTTCCGCCGCACGCGGCAATGCCATCCCGGCTTGTCGCTGGATCGGGGCGAACGGCGCCGGCAGCGGCGCATTGGGCTGGACCAGCGCGCGCGCCACCATGGCGGGCATTTCCAGCGGCTCGCGCCAGTGCGGCCCGCCACTGCTGGATCCGCTGGCGATCAGGCCGTATGAAAACAGCGAGCCCGAGCTATCGGCGGCGAAAGCGATGGCCAAGGGATCATCCCATAGCCGCTGCGCCAGGGACAGGGTGGGGAACGGGCGGCCGGCGTCGTTTTGGCAGGCGGCACATACCGGCCCCAGAGCGGCGTCGATGCGCGCCGCCAGTGCCAGGGCCAGCAGGAACTGTTCGGCCAGCGTCAGAGATAGCGCGCGTTGCACGTTCTGCCATACGCCGCCGGACGCTGGTAGGGAGGTCAGCCGGTCGATTTCCTCGGATAAATAATGAGCGGTGACATCGCTGGCGAAATAGCGGAGCTTTTGCTCGGTATAGCGGGCCAAATCCAGGCTTTCCACGGTAGGGTCGCACGCCGGCGGCAACTCCGCCTCGTCGTGCCTAACTGTATGGCCCTGCTGACGCCATACCCAGCCGGTTTCGCGGCGCAATCTCAGGGTGACTTGTGCCAGCCAGCCGGCCACCGTCGGATCGGCGGGGGCTAGGGTCGGCGTCATGCTCACCGGGAGCGAGAGGGGCTCGGTGATGCTCATCGCCAGTCAATCTCCGGTGAATCGATCGCCTGTTCGCCGTTCACGCGCACCACCACGGCATACAGCCCCGGGTCGATGGCTTGGGCGGGCGAGATGGTGATGCTGATGGACGTTTGCGGCGTGATGATGGTGACCTGTGGCGAGGCGGCGACCTTGCCGTTGCCGAATAGCGCCACGATGACATTGTCGTTCGGGCCACCCAGCTGCCGTCCGCTGATGGTGACGGTGCCGTGGACCCTAGCACCGGCATGCACGACCGGTGCCACCACGCCGGTGACGCTGGGCCGCAGATGACCAAGCACCGCTTCGCTGGTGAAATGCTGGCCGCTGGGCAATAACTGACCGATGTAGACCGGGTAGGCTCCGGCGGCGAGGGTAGTCGCGAGGGGCAGGATCATGCGCCGCTCGCCCAGAGGGGATGCGGGGTCGACCGGGAACGATTGGGTGCCGATGAAAAACTCGTCGTAGCCTTCCACGTCGCTGCCGATCAGGGCCAGACTGTTGCCGGCGACAAAAAACTCCGGCTGCAGGGCGCTGATACGTGGTCCCATAGAGGGCAGCACGATCACACCGGGACTGGCGAACGGTCCCACCGCTTTCACCAATGGCGCGCCACCAGCTGGCGTGGCCGATTTCACCATAATCGGGCGCACCTGGAAGGCGGTCGACATGCGGTATTTCTCGTCGCTGCCCTGCATTACTTTGGACAGCAGGTCCACGTCCGCTTCCTCGAAGCTGATTTTGAGCGGTTCAGGATTTTTCGTCAGCGCGACGAAAGTGCCGGGCGGCCGCACGAAGTTGAGGTCGTTCAACGCCGCCAGTCCGCGTCCCAGTAAGCGATGCGCGGCGATTGAGTCGCTTTCCTTGGTGTCGAAGGCGGTCAGCAGATAGTGCAGCGTCAGCCACAGCGGCGGCGTTTGGCCGACGTCCAGCGCCACCTCGCGCAAATACGGATCGAAGCCGATGCGGTACAGGAACAGGTTGAACTTGCGTCCTTCCGCGCCACCGGTGGCAGCCGCTTCCGGCCGGCCTACGTCCACCGATAGCGTGGTGGCTGCGGTCAACTGCATTTGCAGTAGTTCCGAGACGGCTCCGATGGCTTCTACGCTGTCGGCTAGGGCCATGGCGTCAACCGTTATAGCGGAAGTAGTGCCGGCTGGGCCGGAATGTGGGCTGGGAAGCTTGCTTGGCCGTTGGCTCCGACGGCTGGCGCGGTGCTTCGAACACGGCAGCGGGGGGTGGCGGCAAGACATCGATGCACAAGCTGCCGATACGTACGTCAATGGCCAAGCGTGCGGGTGCCCCGGTACGCGGCGGGTGGTTGCCGCGCTGCTCACGAGGTGCGATATTCGCCTCCGCGTTGCCCGAGCCAGGTGTATGCAGTGCTGGCATTTCCAGTGGCTGTGACTTGAATTCAGGCGGGCGCGGTGCTTCCGCGGCGCAGGCCCGTGTTTGCCGCTGCAGCAGTGCTTGGGCTGCCTGCGTCGTAGCGTAGGGCTGGGCGGATTGGCTGGCGCTGGATGTGACGTCGAGGCGCACGGCGGCTAGGCCAGTGGGATCGGATGCCGCTTCGGTGACCGCCGCTGTTATCCCTTGTGGGCAATCGTTGTGCATCGTCAGCGCCAGATCTGGCCCGGTGCTTAGCCGCTGGGAATCAGCCGCAGCGGCTGCCGGGGGTTGTACCGGTTCCACTGGCGGACGCGGCTCGGCGGGCGTCAAGGTCGGCGCCTGTTGAGCAGTTGCCTTGGCCGGGGGTGGAATGTCCTTAGGCGATTGGCTGAAAGGCTGAACTGCGCTGAGTGGTATGCCGGGTATTTTGGGCGGGGCAGCAGGCGGGTTTGCCGATGGCATTGTGGTTTCGACGCTGAGTAACTGCCCCATGGTGGCGGCGCTCGGTGTCAACACGGCTCGTCCTAAGCCGGTCCCATGGGCGGTTTTCCTGGCCAATCTGGCGAAATAGCCGCTCATTGCCACAGCTCCTGTTCCACGCGGGCCAGATAGAGTTTGCGTCGCTGCGGCGGCATGGCGAGGATTTCCGCTTCGCTCCAGTGATAAGCGCTGGCCAGCCGGTCGATGTCGTCGAACAGCCGGCTTTGGGCGCGTTCCAGGCTGGCGAGCAACAGGGGTTCCAGGTCGCACTCCAGTTCCTGAGATTCCCCGCATTCCGGACATGAGGCGAGCAAGGTCAGCACGGTGAGCGGATCGGCGTCCTCCAGCCCGCGTTCGATGGCGGCTACACAGGATGGCGGCATGAGCCAATCCGGCGCCGATGGTTGGCCGTCCACGCTGATCACCAGGTCTTGTGCCATTAAGGTTTGCGCTAGGACGCTGTTGTTTGAGGACCGCTGCCAGCGCAGCTGGTCGCTGCCAGTGGGTAAGCGGATTTCCAGTTGTCCTAATTCGCTGGCGATCGCGACCGGGACCGAGCTGTCCGGTTGCACGAAACCGATCTGTACTAGATTGAGATCGATTTCCATGGGGGTTCTGCAGTCCGGCTGACGGCAACACTGCTGCCAGGCGATGGCATCGCCCTGGGTGGCGCGGGTCACGGCGATCAGCGCAGCGAGCCGCTCGCCGATACTGGCCTGCCACAATTCGTCCGGGTCCGGCGCTAGGCCTTGGCGGTTGTGCAGGCTGGACAGAAGTACCGCGGTGATCAGTTCGGGACCGTAGCCATCGAAGTCCACGTCCAGATGCGAGGCGTCGCTGCCGAAGCTGCGCGGCGCGTAGGCGGCGAGTGGGCGTTTTGCGACGATACCATTCATTCTGGGCGCTGTCTTGATCAATGGAATCAACCTGCCTCGGCGGGTTCGGCGGTGTCAGGATCGCGCTCCCAGCCTTCCAGCTCCACTTTCAGGTGTTCTATGGCGATGGCGTTGGCATTTGCGTCTAGATCGGGCACCGCCGTGTATTCGCTCACCCAGCAGCGGTACAGAAAGTAGCGCAGGGCGACCTGGCCCTTCTCGTTCATTATTTCCAAGGTCAGGTCCTTCTTGTAGCCCACCAGATCCATCAGCGGGTCGCCGTTGATGTTGTGGACGACGTTGGCCCATTTCTCGAACTCGTGGTCGTGGGTTACGCCACGTTCCATGGAAACGCCTTCGTAGGTGGTGCGCCCCGGCGACTTGTGGTCGTGGCTGTTGTCGCCGCCGCTGCGGTGTTTGACCACGTCGGTGGTGCGCTTCAACGAGCTGACTTTGCTGATGCCCAGCACCGTTTTGCCATCCCATAAGACGCGGAATTTGAAATTCTTGTAGGGGTCCACGCGGTGCGTGTTGACAATGAAACCGGTATTAGCCATGAATGTTCTCCCTTATTTCTACGAGTCAGAGCTGGCCAGCGATTTGTTGGATGCTGATGACAACGAATTCCGCCGGTTTCAGCGGTGCGAAGCCGACGATGATGTTGACGATGCCTTTGTTGCGATCGTCCTGGGTGGTGGTTTCCGCGTCACATTTGACGAAGAACGCATCCTTGGGTGCAGTACCCTGGAACGCCCCCTGGCGAAACAGCGACATCATGAAGGCACCCAAGTTGAGCCGGATCTTGGCCCACAGCGGCTCGTCGTTGGGTTCGAACACCACCCATTTGGTACCGCGAAACAGGGATTCTTCCAGCATCAGGGCGAGGCGGCGGATCGGCACGTATTTCCATTCCGATGCCATCTGGTCGGCGCCGTCCAGAGTGCGCGCGCCCCAAGTGAGGTTCCCGTAGATCGGGAAAGTGCGCAGGCAGTTGATGCCTAGAGGATTGAGGGTGCCGTTCTCGGCATCGGTGAGCTTGTAATCCAGATCCGAGACCCCATTGAGCCCAGCTTCCACGCCAGCCGGTGCCTTCCATACGCCGCGTTCGGCGTCGGTGCGCGCATAGATGCCGGCGATCGTGCCGCTGGCACCATACGACTTCAGGCGGAAATCCTCCAGCGGATCGGCGATCTGCAGCCGAGGGAAGTAGAGTGCGGCATTCTTGTGGCGGAAGCCCGCGTGTGCGTCCAGCCAGGTTTTGATCTCTGCTGGCTCGTTGATCGTTGCGGGGATGTCGATTAGTAGGAAGGCGCGCTTTTTCTCGCAGTAGGAAAGAGCTTTGGATATGACCGTCACCATCTGGGCGTCGGTCATGTTGGCGGCGACCGGCAGACAGAGGATGTTGAACAGATCGGCTTTCTCCAGGGCGAATAGGCCTTCGTTGTTGGCCTCTGCGGACGCTCCGACGATTTCGCCCGGACCGGGTGCCATGCCATCGCCACCGGTGGCATCCTTGAAGTAGGCGGCCACGCTCGCGGAGTTGCTGCCCAGTGGGTATTCGGTGATGTTCTCCAGCACGCCGGCGCCGGTGAGCTTCAGATCGTCCGCCACCGTGGTGCCGCCGTCGTTGGCAAACTTAAGCTGATCTAATGGGTTGTAGCTTGGACCTCCGCTGGCGGCAACAGCGACGAGCTTTGCGGCGCCAATCACATTGACACTGGCACCCGTGAGCCCGGGCGGCGTCGGCGCGCTCGCGTCGGCGCTATTGACTGCCGTACGCATGGCGCGTTCTATACGGTTTGCGAGCTGCGCGAGCGAAGCGACGTCGCCTCCTCCCCATTTATCGAGCGTGCAGGTGTATTGGGTGCCAGCGAAGGAAACGCGAAACTTCCCCTCACTGAAACTGTCCAGCTGCGGCTGCGTCAGCGCGGAAATGTCGCCCCCGGTGGTTCCGCAACCCAACGGGATGCTGGTCGCGGTCATGGCTGTGCCGGGGACTAGTTCGATGAGCTTGGAGTCTGCTTTGACCACGTTAATCGCGTAGCGCGGGCTGTTCGAATCGAGGCTTAGATTGATGAAGCGCTCGCTGCCGATGGGACGCGACTTTCCGTCCGCTCCGTCGTAACGCACCACAGTGAGGTTGAATAACTTGGATGGGTCGGCGGTGCGCGAGTCTAGGAATACGCGCAGATTATTGCCCCAAGTGCCGTCACTGGCCGCTCGGACGTGGAGTACGTCGCCACCTGGACCGGGCGTCGTATCGGACTTAATCATCACGTTGGCGGTGCTGAGTGGATGGGTGCCGTCGCTACCGGCTACGCGGATCACCAGTGCCGAGCCGCCTCCGTTCTGGAAGAACTGGGCAAGAGCGTAGCTCGCCTCGCTGCGGGTGTCGATGCCGCCGAACGTGCGCACGAAGTCGGTCATGCCGAAGATCTCGACTGCTTGGTTCATCGGTCCCTCGCGGAAGAAATCGACGAATGCAGAAATCGAAGTCGCGACGGATGTAATAGTGTGAACGCCGCTCGACACCTCTTGGATATAAACGCCTGGATAGCTGACTTGTACCATTTGCCTGTCTCCTTAACCTCAATTTAATCTATATAAGCGCTTCTAAGCATTGTGCAAATCATCCCTTCCAGGCCCATACTTAATTTAACTGCAAAATTTGCAATATAGGTCACTAGGTTTTATCTATATTTATAGATATATAAGAAAATCGGAAAAAGCAAACTAAAGATGAGATAAATTGCTTCAATAAAAAAGTAACCGAAGGAGTGTATCAAGAGGATACGTTACCTCAAATTGTTGGTAACCGAATGAAGGGAGGGTTATTGACATGGGCAAGCATGAGAGACGGGTCTATCTTGAGGCGATACGCAAGCGCTATTTTTGTGTCAGGCGGAGTGACAAGGGCAAGATCCTGGATGAGTTCTGTTCGGTATTCGGCTATCAGCGCAAGTACGCCATTCGGTTATTGTGAAGCAAACCTGCCACGGCGCTACGTCGTCCTGGAAAACCAGGGTCGCAGTTATATGCAGGTTTTTTTAAAGGAGGGCAAGACGATGTTTACGAGACAAACTTCCTTCGATTCTGCGAAAAAAAATTTGCACCTTCCGCGCATTTTTGACCTGCGGCCACGAGTGCTGCCAAGCCCACTGCAAACCCAGATCTTACAACGCCAGCCCGCTTGCGCTTGCGGCGGTGGCTGCCCACGCTGCCAAGCTGCTTCCAACCTGAAAATCGGCGCGCCGGACGATGCCTACGAGCGGCAGGCCGACGCGGTGGCCGATAGAGTGATGCGTATGACGGATACCGACGTCAGGGGCGCTTCCGCTGACTCAGGTCAGCAACGCCAATACGCCTCCGGGATGGACGGAGTGAGGATGTTACAAACAAAGCGCATGGGAAATACCGAGAACGATGCCGGCGAGGCGCCTGCGGTGGTACATGAGGTGCTGCGTTCACCGGGGCAGTCTCTCGATTCCGGTACCCGCGCCTTTTTCGAATCGCGCATGGGCGTCGATCTCAGCGAAGTACGCGTGCATACGGATAGCAAGGCTGCGGAGTCCGCTCAGCTGTTGTACGCTCGAGCATACACCTTGGGTCATGAGATCGTCTTGGGTGATGGAGAGTATGCCCCGCACTCAAGTAAAGGAAAGGCGCTGCTCGCCCATGAGATTACACATGTGATCCAGCAGACTTCGCCTCCGGCGGCGATGCGCCAGATAGTGCCGGTCGCTCGTGCCGGTTCTTCCCGAGGCGGGGTCGTGCAGCGACAGGCCGAGTTGGTATCCGAAGCCGAGCTGGCATCCCAACTTGGAGTTTCGCCCGACAACCTTCGCGATAGTGAACTAGGGACGGTAGAAGCATCCGTATACGAGCAGGAGGAAGACGAATCCGAAGAGGAGGAAGCCGGATCCGGGTTGACCGTCCAGCGTTCCATGAGCAGCGGGAACCGGGTAATCCAGCGCACTCTGGCAGACACTCAAAGGCTATGTCCTCCTTATGCGGGCTACTCCGCGTCCATCCCTCTTGAAGGCTATAACTGCTCGGGGCTTGCCCACCGGAGGTATGTATTTATGAACCTGGGTCCCACCCAAAGCGCGCTATCGGCGGGAACTACCGTGGCCTGCGGCAGCCAATGCGCCGAGGGCAAGGTGAAGCACTGGCTATGGAAATACAACCTGTGGTTCGAGAATAGCGCTGGCCGCAGACTGAGCAATTCGGTTCCAGACTTCCACACCGTCGCCGGCGTAAGCGGGCTGGGCGGAGTCGCTCCTACGGACGTATACTCGAAGAACGGCAAGCGACCCATCTACGGCCCAGGGACCGGCCCAAGCTTTCGGCCTTCCACTCGGGAACGGGCGACCCTCAGCCACCCGTCTGAAATGCCGATATCCGACCGGGCCGGCAATCCGGTCTTTAAGGCGCGTGCCGATTACAGCGACGCGTGTTTTTGCCTGGATTGCCCCCAGCGCGATCTGCCCGTTCAGGGGCCACCTCCTACTCCGTCGCCAGCGCCTCCGGCGATTTTCGAGGAGTAGGCAAGGACATCCCAACGGGGGCGAGGGGCGCAACAAAGCCTCGAGCCAATCAGCAGACACTAGGGGAAAGTATGAGTGCCATTACCGTCATGCTGCCAGACCAGGTTGTTAACTGCCGGAGCGGCGATTTTTTAGTGCACAAAACCGGCGCATCAGCTTGGCAGGTGCTTCTGGTCGACCGGTTTGTCTTGCTCAGTCCATTGATTCCACTGGGATCTCGTGATTCCACCGAGTTTATTGAGGAGGAGCACTTGCATGATTCGGAAAGGCCGTCGCGCGTAGGGGAGATACAAGTCCTAGTGACATGGTTTCCTCCGATCTTTGCTTCGGAGGAAACCGCGATCAGGGCAGTCGATCACGAGGAACTCGGGGAGGGCGTCCGGAATGTTTGCCTAGAAATTCGCGAGTTCACGAAGGAGAGCACGCGAACCCACCAGCGAGCCCAGTCCATATCGGGTGCATTCTCGTAACGTAGCATGCCGGACGTTTCGGAATTTATACGGCGGAATATGTTGCGTTCCGGTATCCCAAGTTTTGATGCTTGGCCACTAAGTCAAACCTCGCGTCTAATCAACAAAGGTACAAAAACTCGCATTGGAATTTTTCTAGGTCTTATTAATTTTAGAATTTCCGTTTTTCCAAAGGCTTAAATTTTTTGAAATTCCTGAGCTGCCATTTTAGCGACTTGATTCCGACCCAATCCTCGTGCTTCGGGAATCCACCGGCTGTGTAGCATCGCGAGTTTCTGGGTACCAATTCAGCTAAGGCCGCGCCTAGTGTAGTGCGCCATTCTGTTTGGCACTTAAGCGGCGATTGGCGCGGATGACTTTTTGCAAGATATCGTTGGCCTTGGCAGTCCAGACGAAAGGTTTGGGATTTTCATTATGCTGTTTCAATGTAGGCTTCAATGGCACCGATCAATTGAGGGACTCCGGTAAATACGCCCCGGCGCAGGCGTTCACTGGTCAGGTCACGGAAGAAGCGTTCAACCATATTGAGCCACGACGCGGAGGTAGGGGTGAAATGGACGTGGAAACGCGAGTGCTTCTTCAGCCATTGCTGGACCTTGGGGTGCTTGTGGGTGGCATAATTGTCACAGATCAGATGAAGGGTTTTGTTTTGTGGCGTTTCCCGGTCGATCTGGCGCAGAAACGTCAACCATTCGCTGTGCCGGTGATGTGGCTGACACTGGGCAATGACCTTGCCGTCCAGAACATTCAAGGCGGCAAACAGCGTGGTGGTGCCGTGGCGCTTGTAATCATGAGTCATGGTCGCGGCGCGTCCTTTCTTCAAAGGCAACCCCGGTTGTGTACGATCCAGTGCCTGAACCTGGCTTTTTTCATCGCAGCAGAGCACCAGAGCATGTTCCGGCGGATGCAAATACAGACCCGCCACGTCCTCCAGCTTCTCAACAAATTTTGGATCACGCGAAACCTTGAAGGTCTCGATCAGGTGCGGCTTCAATCCGTGCGCACGCCATACCCGCCGCACGCTCGTGGCGCCCACTCCCGCCACCTCTGCCAGAGTACGCGTGCTCCAGTGGGTAGCGTTGTGCGGCTTGGTTTGCGTGGTCAGGCGTACAATCTCCGACGCATCCACCGTGGGGCTGCGCCCGCCGCGCGGCAGATCCCGTTCGATTGCCGCCATGCCATCTTTGGCATAGCGCTCGCGCCAGCGCCCTACCTGAATGCGGCCTACATCCAGTTCCGCTGCTATCCGCGTGTTGTCCTTTCCGTGCCACGCCAACAACACAATCCTGGCGCGCCGCGCCAGCCGTACACTCGATGTGTTCGAGCGCGACAGCTTGGTCAGCACTTTTTCTTCTTCCGCTGTCAGCACAATCTCCGGGGCAGTTCGCATCAGCTTCCTCCTGTCGCACATCTCAACATTTCGACAGAAGATACGGCTATTAGTTCTATTAATTAAGGCGCACTACACTAGCTTGGTCGTTGGGGATCCAACTGCCGATATTGCGCTGCTGCGGGTTGTGCTGGTTGGCGTAGGTGACGAGGTGCGTTGATAACGGTATTCCGCTAGACAAGGTATTTACGGAAGGTATCAGCCAAGGATACAAATAGGCCGCAAGTCCAGGCGCACTCAATTACATCCGTCACGGGTACGCTCGTAGTCCGGCTGTCTCGACCTTTGAAGCCTTGTCTCTGAGCCAGCCTCGCCTGCCTGCACGCTCGATGATCGACTGCTAAGGCAAATATGGTTTGAGGCTTAGGAACGATCACGATGCTCAAGTTTTGCCCGATGAGCAGCAAGCATTCTCTCTTCTTCAGCACTGTAGGGAACGATCGTATCGTTACCTTCCAGCGTATTAATGCGGAACAGGTAGGCGCTCAGTGATGCTGAAATCTTCAAGATCTTCTGCGGCACCAGCGCACGGGTTGCAAAAAACTCGGAGCCGCTGTCCGGCGCGCATATGAAGCAAGTCCTATCCATTACATACACGTGCCCGTCTGAGTACAACCGGGAATCCCTTTGCTTAAACAACTGATAGAGGTTGTCGGTTGCCTTGAAAAGCCGCGTACCAGCATGAGATCTATAACCGATGGTGTAAGAGTCTAGGCGCGAAGACAGATACTCTCTGTCGAGAACAGCATGCATGAGCACGACATCTACATCGACACTAGCGTATACCGCGACATGATTACCAGAATGTTTCGCTGCATCATTGGCCTGTCTCGGTTCGACTCGCCGCAATGGTGGTCGGACATACTACCATGAAGCACATAGGCGCCGCACCCGACAAGCGCTCGACAGATACTTAGGACCTGTTCCCAGGTGTCGTGCGTGAGATCAGTAACATGCGAAGGTGATGGGCGCGACTCCTCCATTGTCATAAAGAAAAAAAGCGCAAGTGTCTGCGCAGCGAGTCACAGTCAGGATGAGACAGCGACCATAAATTCATCTGGTTAGCAGCCTGTCTGACCGCCTTCCATTGATCGCTGCGAAAATCCTTTCGTGTCTCGCTAGTGTCGCACAGGAACTGGGCCTGCTTGATAAGCACCTTCGCATAGGCTGTTCGTAGGAAGCGGGAGCTCAAGCCGCCAAGGCGAATGCGATCCAAAGCATCGGCGTCTTTTAGGCAGACTAGTATTGAAACATGTTAATTAAGAAACATAATGCCGCGCCATTTTCCTGTCCGCATCCTGCCGGGTAAACGACCATTCGATGCAACGGTGTTCGGCATTGCGACGCCGCTGCCAGGCATCGACTTCGGTGGCGAGCGTGGTTCGATCCGGCAGACGCCGATTCAGACACTGGCGATCCAGGATGCCGATTTCGATTTCAGCCATGTTGAGCCAACTGGCATGTTTCGGCGTGTAGTGGAATACGGCTCGACGCAGCAGCGCGCGGGCTTCCTTGACGCCGAGCACCTCCTCGAAGCCCTTGCGGAAATGGGTATTAAGGTTGTCCAGCACCAAGTGGACGCGCTGCGCCTTGGCATAGACCTGCTGGAGCAAGTACTGGACGAAGGTCACGAAGTCGGCTTTGGTGCGGTGGCCGGTGACTTTGACGGTTCGCTGACCACCCTTGGGTTCCACGGCCACGAACAGGTTGCACGTACCGGCACGCACGTATTCATAATCCAGCCGCACGGGTGTTCCGAGGCGCATCGGCAAAGGCGCACGAGAATCCTGGAGCAACTGTTTGCTCTTCTCGTCCACACAGACGACAGGTTCGTCCGGCCGCAACGGGTGAGCATAGAGGTCGAGCAGATCGTACATGCGTTGCCGATACTCCTGCGTCAGTGTACCGATACACCACATCAGTTTGCGCCACGGCTTGATGCAGTTTTTTTTAGCAGCCGGCGGATGGTCTCGCGGCTGATGGGGCCAATCCCCGCCTGCGCTTGCGCGGCCTGCTCCAGCAATTCAAGCGTCCAGCGCTTGGCGCCGGCCGGCGGTTGCGAGCAGGTCAGGGCGGAAATCCTGGCTTCGATGTCCGTATCGTACCGTCGAGGTTTGCCGGGGCGCGGGAGGTCATGCAACGCATGCGCCGCGCCGCCTTCCAGATATGCCGCCCGTGTTCTCCAGATGGCGGTACGACCGATGCCGAGAACCGCCATGATCTGGACTTCCGGTATGCCCTTGTCCAGAGCGAACAAGACGTGTGCCCGATTGACTTCCCGGGCGTGGTGCAAACCGATCGCGCGGTACGACTCAATCAATTCGCGATCCTCGTCGGTAAGATGCAATTCAGTCTGTCGCATGGCCAACTCCTCGTCACAGGATAAGTATGCGACAGCATAGCAAATGTTTCGTTAGTTATGTGTTTAAATACTAGCTCGGGTGTCATCGCAGGGGCATCGCGATCGGGAGGGACATGCCAGACACAGCAGTACGCAATACGCTGTCTCTGCTCATTGTCCATTCCGCTCAGCGCCGCGTTCGTGCCTTCGCTGATCCAAGCGCCACAGCGCGCACCATGAAGAGGGTCGCTTCCTTCATTCACGCGTCTGACATCATGAAGGGTAGCGGCCCAACGTACGACTTCCAAGTCGACATTCGTGCCTTGTTCCAGCATCCAGCGACCGATTAGGTTGGCCCACGTTAACACTCTGCTGGCATGTCCTAAGCTATGAATGCCTAAAGGATCATGCAAGTACCATTCATTAGACGGTCTATAAGTATCCAATCCAACAGCGTCATTCACAGGATGAGTTGTTATACCGCCCCGTTCTTGAGGGAATGCTTGGGTTTTTTTCATATTCCGTCCACCCACACCGGCCGCAGTCATGCGATTATTTCTGTCATGTACTCTGCCAATGGGTGGTACAACCCGCGGCCGAGCTTGGTTAGCGCAGGATTGCCGCGCAATGGCTCGTCTAGAGCGTGAATCGCGGCTTGCAAGTCTGGCTCATTGGCCCGGATGTACTGGATATCACGTATGTCGTTGGCCTCGTTCATACGCACTGCTTCATAGAGCAGTTGAACGTTGGCCAAAGCATGATAGGCCATCAAGATCCGGCTCAGCGGGCGTTTTTTTCGAATGGGAGGTGGCCAGTAGAGTTCACCATCGGTCGAGTCGTCGACGGGGCCTACCCGTTGGAGCATGTAAAAGTACTGATGAGCGCATTCATGCACCAGAATCTCGGCGATATCTATTCCGCCGTGTGGGCTGGACATGTGCACAAAGCCAGGGACGTCCTCCCAACTGCCGCTGACCAGCCTGTACTGGGCCTGCCTCGGGCAGACTACTATCCCATGAAGCACGCGCTCGACCCAAGTGATGTATTTCGCGGCGTTCTTCTCCAAGACAGCAACTCCATCGTGAAATGACTTCACCATCTCTGCGGTAATTGATGTCACCGGTTGGCATTCCCTGAAGATCTCACTACCTCGTTCATCTGGAGGTAAGGCTTGTCTCGGTAGCAAGTAAATCGCTTGGTTTCTGCCAACGGCCTCCAGGTATTCTTCACCCCCGCCGGTCCACGATCCGTCTTCTCCATTGCGACACAAATCTACATGAGCACCGTCGGTCAGCCAAAATCTGATCTTGGGTGCTTGCATGGGATTGCTGTCAACCTCAACGTGCTTTACACCCTCGACAACCCTGCTGTCGAGTTGGACGGACGTAGCAGACATTGAGGCCTGCCAACTGCCCGGCTGCCCGCTTTTTACGATGCATAGTCCAATCCTTACCGCCGCCTCAACAGGATCAAGCCTGCCCTCCTTTAATGCAAGATGCGCTCGCCCAAACGAGATATCCCAGGCCGTTTGGGAGGGGCTGGCGCTGCCAATCCAACTGCGGATAAATTCGACTAATCCATCGCTTTCACGAGCCACTTCCTCACTATGCGTATCAAGCAAGCACGAAGCGACTCCCACACCGTGTGCTGTGCATCCCGACTTTACCAGCAACGCGCTCAACGAGATTTGTTCAATGCGTCCTTATCCTTAGTGAAAGTGAAAGCGCCTTCTTCAACCGCCAGCGGCTTAGCCCGGCAAACCAGGCAAGCGGGATCCTTGCTAAGCTTGATGCTACGCTGAGCCAGCGACAAGCCATCGAGCAGCAGCAAGTGCCCGGTGAGGGATTTACCGATCCCCAGCAGGAGCTTGAGTGCCTCTGCCGCTTGAATGCAGCCAACGATCCCTACCAGGGGCGCAAACACGCCCATCACCGCACAACGAACATCCTGGTCATCTCCTTCCGCCGCAAACAGGCACTCGTAGCATGAACTGGATTCATGGCGCAGATCAAAGACGGCCACTTGCCCATCGAAGCGTATGGCCGCGCCGGTCACCAGAGGTTTTTTTTGAATGGCGCAATGCCGGTTGATGGCATGCCGGGTAGAGAAATTGTCGGTAGCATCCACGACCACGTCGGCATCCAAAACCAGTTCCCTCAGGCTGCTCTCGTCGGCGCGTCGGTCGACTGCGATGACGTCGATTTCAGGATTGATTTCTGCCAGTGTTTTTTTTGCTGACAGGGATTTGGGCATGCCAATGGTTTTAGTGCGGTGTATGATCTGGCGCTGAAGATTCGTCAGGTCGACCTTGTCATTATCGCAAATGGTGAGTTTGCCGACTCCGCTTGCCGCGAGATACATTGCCGCCGACGAGCCCAGCCCGCCCGCACCGACAATCAGCGCATGCGATTGAAGGAGTGTTTCCTGGCCCTTTATGCCGATTTGCGGCAGGAGAATATGCCGGCTGTACCGCAACAACTGCCCGTCATGCATGGGAAACCGGGGCAGCCGTGCAATGAACAGAGGTGAAGGCCAGGGAAACCGCCTTGCAGCTCTGTGCTTGCCGGGGCATGGCGCTACTGGGAGCCCTGGTTAGGGGCCTGTGCGGCATTCTTCCTTATGGTTGAAGGATGGCTCTTCAAATAGTTCAGGGCCTGGGTCAGCAACAAGTCTTCACTGGAACCAAATTCTGCCGGAGGCTCGCGTTTCTTTTTCTGATCCTGCTCGCCTTCCGGCTTGGGTGCTTTTACTTCGGGCTTGGGTGCCGCCGGGGCTGCTTCCACGGGAGCCTTCTTGATCTCCGGCGTGCCATTTGACAGGTGGCGGTCCAGGTCGACTTCCCGCAAGCGTTCCGATTCATCCTTGGCAGATTCGTCGAGGATGTCAGGTGTAATTCCCTTGGCCTGGATGGATTGGCCATTGGGTGTGAAGTAGCGTGCAGTAGTCAGCTTGATGGCGGTATTGTTGCCGAGTGGAAGTATGGTCTGAACCGATCCCTTTCCAAAGGTTTGCGTTCCCATCACTATCGAGCGCTTATGGTCCTGCAAGGCGCCCGCGACGATTTCGGAAGCGGAAGCGGAGCCTCCATTGACCAGGGTGATCATGGGCACGGTCTTGATTGCAGCGGGCAAGCGCTTCAGATAGTCGTTCCGGGCATCGCGCAGGTAGAATTCCGGACTGGCCTTGAGCTTCATTTTTGCATCGTCAGTGCGGCCATCCGTGTAAACGACCAGCGAATTGGCGGGCAGAAACGCAGCGGAGACAGCCACGGCGCCGTTCAGCAAGCCACCGGGATCGTTGCGAAGATCCAGCACCAGCCCCTTCATGGGTACGGGCGTCTCCTTGAACAGCTTGTCGATTGCCTTGATCAGGTTTTCGCCGGTTTGCTCCTGGAACTGAGTGATGCGTATATAAGCGTAGCCGGGTTCGATCAACTTCGACTTGACGCTCTGGATCTTGATTATCGCCCGTACCAGAGTGAAGTTTAACGGTTTCGTCTCGCCCTTGCGCAATACGGTGAGGGTAATGGATGTGTTGGGTTTGCCCCGCATGCGCTTGATTGCCTCCGTGAGGGACAAGCCTTTGACAGCGGTATCGTCCAGCTTGATGATCAGGTCGCCCGTCTTGATACCAGCACGAAACGCAGGCGTATCCTCTATCGGGGAGATGACCTTGACGAAACCATCCTCCATGCTGACCTCTATGCCCAGTCCGCCAAACTCTCCCTGGGTGCCGATCTGCAACTCCTTGAAGGCATCTGCGTCGAGATAGGAGGAATGCGGGTCGAGGCCGGTCAGCATTCCGTTGATGGCTTCGGTGATCAGTTTCTTGTCTTCCACCGGCTCGACATAATCGCTCTTGATGCGGCCGAATACCTCGGTGAATGCGCGTAGCTCTTCGACAGGAAGTGGATGAGGCACTTCCTGTGTTTCCTTGTTCGCGATGGCGGAAAAATTAAGACTGAGCATTATCCCGGCAATTGCGCCAACGATAATCAAGCCGAATTGCTGCATTTTGTTGCCCATCAAACGTTCTCCACACTTATCCGAAAATGCATCGCTCATTTTATTCTGACCCAATTCAAGGGGTCAAACGGTTTGCCTTGATGGCGTAATTCAAAGTATAAACCTGAATCCGGGTTGCCGCCGCTATTTCCCACGGTTGCGATGGTATCTCCGCCTCGAACCGAATCTCCTACCTGCTTATGGATGGTTTCATTGTTACCGTAGAGGCTCATGTAGTTGTCGCCGTGGTCCACGATCAGCAGGTTGCCGAATCCCCTGAGCCAATCCGCAAAAACTATCCGTCCGGCAGCAATGGCTTTTACTTCCGAGCCGCTGGAGGAACGGATGAATAAACCCTTCCAGATGACGCCACCGTCAGCACGTGGACTACCAAAGCGATTGGCAAGTTCCCCGCGTACCGGCAGGCTCAGGCGCCCCTTCAGATCCCGGAAGGGGCTTGCTTGGCTCAATGCATCCGGCAGCCGGTCATTATTCAGTGCTACGGCACGGTCCTTGCGTTTTTGTTCCTCCCGCTCCTCCCGTTCCCGCTCCTGCTGTTCTCGTTCCTCCCGTTCTCGTTCTTGCCGCTCCTGCCTGGCGAGCATTTCGGTGATCCGATCGATCAGTCTGGTGAGACGCTGTTCGTCCTGCTTGAGCCTGCTGATTTCCTGCCGCCGCTGATTGATCTGGAGCGATATTTGCGTAACCAGTTCCTTGTGTCCGGTTTGCTTCTCTTCAAGCTGTTTTTTTTGTTCGACCTGCCTGGTCAGGATCGTGGCCAGGTTATGATTTTTATCCCGGGTTTCGCTCGCAAGTTCGTCGAGCTGTCGAAGATCGTTTCGCAGTGCCTGGATATGTTCGGCGCGCGCCCGGGAGAAATACGCGTAATAATGCAGATTGCGCGCGGTTTGATTCGGGTTCTGCTGGTTAAACAGGAAGGTCAGATGCTCCTTTTGTACGCCGCCATCCACATATTGGTGATAGAACAGTTTAGCGAGCTGTGATTGCTGCGCCTCCACGCGGCTCCCGATCTGCCCCGATCGTGTTTGCAGCTGGGTCAGTCTTTTCGTAGTTTCCTTGCGTTCCTGCGCAAGAGAAGTCAATTTGCTGCTCGCGGTTTTTATGGCTTCCTCGGACCTCCGCAGCGCATTTGCCGCCTCCGATTGGGATTCTTCCGTTTCCGCAAGTGCTTTCTGCAAGGTTTCGATCCGGCCGCGCAAGTGCTTCAGGTCTTCCTCGTTGGCCTGGGGAGCGGAATAAACCGGTGGCGACAGGATCGCCAAAGAGACGGCGATGAGCCTGGGAACGGCTGCGCGCGCTGATCTGGCGCGGGTCAACGCAAAAATATTCCGGGACATCTACCTGCTCGAAGAAGCTGTTTGCCACACTCTTCGCGCTCGAACCGGGAACAGGCATGCCCCCCCATAGCGGGAAAAATTGTCAGGCCTGAGGTAGAGGCAGCCGCGGTTATGGCAGACCGGTCGGGAAACCGCGAATTCATGGTTAAGGTGCAATTTTTCCCTGATTCGCCACCACGCGCATGGCTTGTTCGATCTTTGCCTGGTCACCGAGATAATAGCTGCGGGCCGGTTTCATATTGTCATCAAGTTCGTATATAAGCGGGATGCCGGTCGGAATATTCAGTTCGAGAACGTCCTGCTCGGAAAGATCGTCGAGGTACTTGACCAGGGCGCGCAGCGAATTGCCGTGTGCGCAAATGAGAACGCGCTGTCCTGATCGGACCTGGGGAGCAATGGTTTGTTCCCAGTAGGGAAGGAACCGCGCCACGGTATCCGCCAGGCACTCGGTCAGTGGAATTTCCTTGTCCGGCAGATCGCGATAACGGGGATCCAATCCCGGATAGCGCAGATCTTCGGCGGTTAACGCTGGTGGCCGGATACCATAGCTGCGCCGCCAGATCAGTACTTGTTCCTCGCCATATTTGAGCGCGGTCTCCGCTTTATTGAGGCCCTGGAGCGCCCCATAGTGCCGTTCATTCAAACGCCACGACAAATTGATGGGAAGCCACATCTGATCCATTTCATCGAGCGCGACCCACAGTGTGCGAATGGCGCGCTTCAGCACGGAAGTATAGGTGATATCAAACATGAAGCCGTTTTCCCGCAACGATCGCCCGGCATTTCTGGCTTCTTCCAGGCCTCTCGGCGTCAGATCGACATCTGTCCAGCCGGTGAAACGGTTCTCCTTGTTCCAGGTGCTTTCTCCATGCCGCAGGAGAACGAGTTTTTTCATGCTGTTCTATAAGAAATAAGAAGGATGAGATTTTGCGAAAGGACCAGGAAGTTCCGGAACGAATCTCCGGGCAGGGAGGGTTTATTCAGGGGTTCCTGGATGAAAAGATGAAATGTCATGCTATTTTAAACCATTTTCGGCAGACCCGCAGCAGCGATGGCCTTGCAGGCATGTGGCAGGCTGCAGGAGGAAGCGCAATCCGGTTGCGGAAAAAACAGCTCGATAGGGGGAATCGGGACATTCCGTTATATTCCTGTTCCTGATAGAATCCCGTTCCAGGCGGATATCAAGGAGGCTTCCAGGTAGCATGGACCCTGTATACATGACATTCTTGCAAAATAACATCACGCTGGTGGTGGCTGCCCTGTTGAGTGGGGGTCTGCTGTTGTGGCCGATGTTTCGCCGTTCCGGTAATCAGGTGGATACGCTGGTGGCGGTGCAGCTCATCAACTACAAGGAGGCCCTGGTGCTGGACGTGCGGGAGGGCAGCGAATACAGTTCAGGACACATACCGAATTCCAAACATATTCCTGCCGACAAACTTGAAGAGCGCGTTCAGGAGCTTGAAAAATTCAAGGGCAAGCCCATCTTGCTAGTGCATCGCAGCGGCGTCAATGCTACCGGCAAGGCTGGCTCGATTCTGCTCAAGCACGGATTCAAGCACGTACATAATCTGGCGGGGGGAATAGACGCATGGCGCACGGCGAATCTACCCATACTCAAAAAGTAGAAGGCCTCATGAACGTTATCATGTATTCCACTGGTTTCTGTCCGTATTGCATCATGGCTGAACGAATGCTGCGCTCCAGAGGCGTCAGTGAAATCGAGAAAATTCGGGTCGATCTGGATCCCATGAAACGAACCGAGATGATGGAAAAGACCGGGCGGCGAACTGTTCCGCAAATTTTTATCGGTGATACGCATGTGGGCGGGTATGATGATCTGGCAAAACTGGACCGAAGTGACGGATTAGCCAAACTTCTGTCGGCTTGATTCGCATTCGGGCGCATGAGTTTCAGGAAACCGCTAAACGAATCTCCGCTGATGTAACAGGTGGCTTTGAGGGATCAGCGCTTCCCTGGGATCATGAATGACATTCGCTCTGCCACGAGCGCACCCTGTCCCGGGTTCTTGCTTTGCGAGGTGCAGCCGGGCTGTGTTAGCCTTATCCCTGCCACGGGACGTGGCTGAACCGTTTTTATCCCCTACCAACCTATACGGAATCCAGTATGAGTGACCAGCCGCAGCCGGTTTTCAACATCGAAAAGATCTACGTCAAGGATTTATCCCTTGAGATTCCCCATGCCCCCAAAATTTTTCTCGAGCGCGACACGCCGGAGGTGAATATCCAGTTGCACAGCAAAGGGGATCGCATCGATGAAGGCATGTATGAAGTATTGCTGACGATAACGGTCACAGCGAAGATCAAGGAAAGAACCATGTTTCTGATAGAGGTCGGGCAGGCAGGCGTATTCCAGATACGCCATATACCCGGAACCGAGCTCGATCCGGTATTAGGCATTGCCTGTCCCACGATTCTCTTCCCCTACCTGCGTGAGTCGGTTTCGGACGTCGTTACCCGGGCCGGATTTCCGCCGGTGATTTTGAATCCGGTAAATTTCGAGGCACTCTATCAGCAGGGAAAGCAGGCCGAGACAAATGCCGGGGAGGTGGCGGAGAAGCCGGCAGAAACCCAGCCGACCACACATTAAGAAATGACGGGCATGGGTGCCTTGCCGGCAATATACCGGATTTCCCAAAGGCTGCGTTTAGCCCCTTCGAGCATTGGCGTGCTGGCTTTTCTCATCCTTCCATTATTGCCGTCACTCGCTCTTGCGGCGATGGAATTCTTCTCTACCGGTGAAAGTGCCGTCATCATGTATGACGCTCCTTCGCTCAAGGCGGACAAGCTATATGTGGCGAGCCGCAATTTCCCGGTGGAAGTCATCGTGAAAGTGGAAGGGTGGGTAAAAGTGCGCGATAGCGAAGGCACGCTCGCCTGGGTCGAGGAAAAAGCGCTGAGTGAAAAGCGGTATGTGATCGTTACTGCTCCTCAGGCAGAGGTTTACCACGCGCCGAGCACGACTTCGGCGCTGCTATTCCAGGCGGAGCGGAATGTGGTCATGGAATGGCTGGAGCCTGCGGCGATAGGTTGGGTCAAGGTGCGCCATCAGGATGGACAGATCGGGTACGTCAGAACGCAGCAGGTCTGGGGTTCATGAGAATAGCCGTGCTGGGTGCCGGTGCCTGGGGCACCGCGCTGGCTATCAGCCTCAGCACGAACTCCCATTTCCGTCACCAGGTCATCCTGTGGACGCGCGATCCGGCTCATCTTTGCGAACTGGTTTCCGAGCGCGTCAACCGCCGTTACTTTCCTGGCTTTCCCTTGCCGGATTCCCTGCAGCTTACCACCGTTCTCCATATTGCTGTCGAGTCTGCCGAGCTTGTGTTGATCGTGGTTCCGGTCGCGGGATTGCGCGAAACATTGCGGGAAGTCTCCGCCTGCAGGAAGGCCGTTCCCGTAATATGGGGCTGCAAGGGTTTCGAAGCGCAATCCGCCAAGCTGCCGCATCAGGTTGCCGAGGAGGAGTATTCCGAAACTGTGCCTTGCGGGGTATTATCCGGACCCAGCTTCGCCCAGGAAATTGCCCTTGGACTTCCCGCCGCGCTGACTCTGGCGTCGCATGACCAGCGCTTTGCCAGGGACATGGCTGTCCAGCTGCACGCTGCGCGCCTGCGGGTCTACTCGAGCGGGGATCTCATAGGCGTGGAAACGGGCGGAGCGGTCAAGAACGTGATTTCCATCGCCGCCGGAATTTCCGACGGTCTGGGTCTTGGGCATAATGCCCGTGCTGCACTGATTACAAGAGGACTGGCGGAAATCACCCGCCTGGGACTGAAACTCGGCGGCTGCAAGGACACTTTCATGGGGTTGACCGGTATGGGGGACCTGATACTTACCTGCACCGGCGATTTATCCCGCAACCGCCGGGTAGGGCTGTTGCTCGCGGCGGGCCACGTGTTGACGGATATCCTGAGAGATCTGGGCCATACAGCGGAAGGCGTTTCTACCGCGCGGGAAGTGTTGCGGCTAGGCCGGCAGTTGCAAGTCGAAATGCCGATCACGCAAGCCGTGTGCAGCGTGCTCGATGGCGGTGTGCCTGCGAAAACTGCCGTGGAAGCGCTGCTCAACCGGGAGCTGAAGGCTGAGAGCTATTAGGGAAGCGCTGAACAAATCCTCGCTGAGCGCGCTGCGCTCTGCCTTTTGCTTTATGTGCCGTTTTTAAATTGCATCTGCCGCCAGGCTTCGTAAACCACTACTGCGACCGCATTGGATAAATTGAGACTACGGCTGTTTGCTACCATGGGAACGCGAATTCTCTGTCCTTCGGGAAGGCTTCCCAGTATCTGGACGGGCAGTCCACGGCTTTCCGAGCCAAAAACAAATACATCTCCCTCGGTATACGCTATCGAGTCGTAGCGCTGTTTCCCTCTGGTGGAAACAGCAAAAAAACGATGTCCGCGCAGATGCTCGATGCATTCAGCCCAGTTTTCGTGAACCCTCACTCTCGCGAATTCGTGATAATCCAGTCCCGCGCGCAATAGCTGCCTATCTTCCAGCCTGAAGCCCAGCGGCTTGACGAGATGCAGCCGTGCGCCGGTATTCGCGCAAAGCCGTATGATATTTCCCGTATTAGGGGGTATCTCGGGTTGAAATAACACAATGTCGAGCATGGCGCGCGTACTGTGTTTTAAACCAGCAGATTCACCATACAGGTGAATGCCGAGTACCGCGGAAAGTTTTTGTGGATCATGGCTCCAGACCGGCAATGAGCGGTCAACTGCCGGATTTGGGTTTAATCACTGATGCAGCGTTCTGGCGATTATCCAGCCTGTGATCTCACTGGCGCCGCGTTGACGGATCGCCTTTGCCAGTTCGTTCAAGGTTGCGCCGGTAGTCATCACATCATCCAGAATCGCAATGCGTTTGCCAGCCAGGTTCGCTTCGCAGATGAATGCGTTTCTTATATTTTTTCCCCGTTCCTTCCATGGCAGACCGGCTTGGGAAGGCGTATCCTTGACACGCTTGCACGCCTCCGGCAATAACGCCACTCCGCACTGCCTTGATACGCTTCGCGCGATTTCCATCGCCTGATTAAAGCCTCTTTCCCGTAGCCGGACAGGGTGGAGTGGCATGGGCACGATGAAATCGGGAAGGGCGATAGCGCCAACGAGCGTATGGAACAGCTCGGCCAGCACGGATGCCATGGCAAGATTACCCTGATATTTGAGGGAATGAATAAGCGCATCGGCTGGAAACGCATAGCTCAGCGCGGCGGCAGTGCCATCAAATTCGGGCGGGCCGGCGATACAGGCGCCGCAAACGTCCGAGCCCGTTACAGGGAGCGCGCAAATCCTGCAATGAGGAGACGGTAACCTGGGCAGGCTGTTCAGGCAGGCTGGACATAGGCTGGTCTTGCTCGCAATGCCACAGAGCACACAGTGCCTCTCAAGGAAATTTTGCCTGATATTTAATCTATTGTTCAAAAAAACCAGGGAAGAATTTGACAGTGATAAGAGAATTCACGATGATATCCGTTCTTGCCACTATAGTGGCGCCCCGTCGGGTTTGTTTTCCATTCCAAGGTTTAAAACCAGCTCGCGTTGGACGGGTGGGAGCAAAGCGTAACCCCATCATTTTCACTTCATCATGCAGAACATGACAAGCCAATCCATCCCAGGTACGAAGGCAAGCGCAGGTGTGGAGCCGGTTCGAGGCCATATGGCCGGGAGAGGTGCCGCGGGCGAGCAGGAAATATCCGCTGGCGATATTCGTGAATCCCAGCGCTGGAGCATTTCCCAAATCGAGGCGTTGCTGGATTTGCCGTTTAGCGATCTGATCCATGAAGCGCAGTTGGTGCATCGCCAACATCACGATGCCAACGCTGTGCAATTATCGACCTTGATCTCAGTCAAGACAGGGGGCTGCCCTGAAGACTGCGGCTATTGTCCGCAAGCCGCGCGCTATCATACCAATATCGGGAATCAAGGCATGTTGTCACTCGGCGAGGTGGTTGCAACGGCAGCGGCGGCGAAAGCGGAAGGCGCATCCCGTTTTTGCATGGGAGCCGCGTGGCGGGGACCGAAGCAACGGGATATCGATGCCATGATGGAAATGATAACTGCAGTAAAGGCGCTGGGGCTGGAGACATGCGCGACACTGGGGATGCTGAAGCCGGGGCAGGCGGAGCAATTGAGGCAGGCAGGCCTCGACTATTACAACCATAATCTCGATACCGCTCCTGAATTTTATAGTGAAATCATCACTACCCGGGATTACCAGGATCGGCTGGATACCCTGGAAAAGGTGCGTTGCGCAGGTCTGCACGTGTGTTGCGGAGGCATCGTGGGCATGGGAGAGTCGCGCAATGTCCGCGCCGGCCTTATTGTGCAGCTTGCGAATCTCGACCCTTATCCCGAATCCGTTCCCATCAATCATCTGGTTCAGGTGGAAGGCACACCCTTGCATGGCACAGAGGAACTCGATCCGCTGGAGTTTGTGCGCACTATCGCAGCCGCTCGCATCTCGATGCCAAAAGCGATGGTCAGATTATCGGCCGGTCGGCAGAGCATGCCGGATGCAGTGCAGGCGTTGTGCTTTCTTGCTGGCGCCAACTCGATTTTTCATGGCGATAAATTGCTTACAACCGGAAATCCCGGCATTGATCGGGACAGGGCGCTATTCGACAAACTGGGGCTTCGTCCCTTGTAATCCTGAGATAATAACGGCACATTCCCTCGCTTGATCCTCCTGCAGGCATGATGGCTACACGCACCTCATGCAGCCCAATCTGCACGGCAGCAAAACCCCATGCGCAGTGATTTCATCGAAGATCTACGCGAACGGCTGCACGCCCGGCAAGGCGCCGGGCTGTACCGCTATCGCTCGACACTGCAAAGCCCGCAGGAGCCCCGCGTTTCGATCGAGGGACAAGAATATCTCGCGTTTTGCAGTAATGATTATCTTGGCCTTGCCAATCACCCTCGACTGATCGCCGCAGTGTGCGAGGGGACAAAGCTATACGGTGTGGGGGCGGGCGCATCGCACCTGATCAACGGACATTCCGCTGCCCACCATGCCCTGGAAACAGCGCTGGCGGCCTTCACCGGTTTTCCCAGAGCTGTACTGTTCTCTACCGGTTATATGGCCAATGCGGGAGTGATATCGGCGCTGACGGGACGCCACGATGCCATATTCGCCGACAAACTCAACCATGCGTCCCTCAATGAGGCGGCGTTGCTGTCGCGGGCGCAATTTTTCCGCTATCCTCACCTCGATATGGCCGTACTGGAGCGGCAGCTTGCGGCGTCGCCTGCCAGGCACAAACTGGTGATAACCGACTCGGTATTCAGCATGGATGGGGATATTGCGCCAGTCGAGACTCTGCTGGCGTTGTGCCAGACACACGATGCGTGGCTGATGCTCGATGATGCGCATGGATTCGGCGTGCTGGGCGCGAAGGGAAGGGGAATAGCATCACATTGCAACATCAGCTCCCCTCGTGTCATCTATATGGCGACCCTCGGCAAGGCTGCAGGGGTGTTCGGCGCTTTTGTCGCAGGGGAGCCGGAGATTATCGAAACCTTGGTCCAGCATGCGCGCAGCTACATCTATACTACAGCGAGTCCGCCCATGCTTTCTCATGCGTTGCTGAAGAGCCTGGAGTTGATCGAATCCGAAGAATGGCGGCGGCAGAAACTGGTGCAGCTCATCGCATGCCTGAAGGGAGAACTGCAATCCTTGCATTGGAAATTGCTGCCATCATCGACTCCGATCCAGCCATTGATTATCGGAGAGCCTGATGCAGCTCTGGAGGTGAGCGAGGCTTTGCGTGCAAAGAATATTCTGGTGCCGGCGATTCGGCCGCCTACCGTTCCGCCGGGCTCCGCCAGGCTGAGGATCTCGTTATCCGCCTCCCACAGCGCCGAGGATGTGGCGTGTCTGGGAAGGGCTTTGAAAGAACTGGACGGCTTCCTTTAGATTGCACTGATGAGACTGCATGTCGAGTCCCGCGGCACCGGCCCGGATCTTGTTTTACTGCACGGCTGGGCCATGCACAGCGGTATCTGGGGAGAAGCGGGGGAACGGCTGGCCCGGCATTTTCGCCTTCACCTCGTGGATTTGCCTGGGCACGGGTATAGTCCGGCTTGCGAGGATGGTACGCTGCCGCATATGGCTGAGATGGTAGCCGGCGTTCTGCCGGAAACCAGCATCATTTGCGGGTGGTCGCTGGGTGGACAAGTCGCGATCGAGCTGGCGCTGCGTGAACCGGCGCGTGTCAGAAAACTTGCGCTGATATCCACTACGCCCTGCTTCGTCAAACGGGAAGGGTGGCAATCAGGCGCGGAGGCCGCGACACTGCAACTGTTCATGGCAAATCTGAAGAAAAACTACGAAGTCACCATGGGCCGGTTCCTGACATTGCAGGTATGGGATGGGGATGGGGATGGCCGCAGCCATAACGATAATGCGGCAGTGCTGGCCTGGCTGCGCGATAATTTTTTCCGGCGAGGAATACCGGATGAGGCCGCGTTGCAGGCAGGCTTGCAAATCCTGCTCACAAGCGACCTGCGCGGCAAATTAAGCGGCGTTACTCAACCCACGCTGCTGCTGCATGGCGATAATGACATTATCACTCCACCCGAGGCAGCCAGATGGATGCATTTGCAACTACCGCATTCTCAACTGATGATGCTTCCTCATTGCGGCCACGCTCCCTTTTTATCTCATCCTCACGAATTCATTTCGGCCGTGACACGGCTTCTTTTCCAAGATCCAATAAAGTGAACCACGACCATATGATCGATAAACGCCAGGTGCGGAAGGCATTCGACCGCGCGGCGGCAAGCTACGATCGGGCAGCGGTCTTGCAGCGCGAGGTGCTGAACCGCATGCTGTCGCGGCTGGATTACATCAAGTACTTGCCCGATTTCATCGTGGACGCGGGCAGTGGCACGGGCTATGGCACGCGCGAGCTTGCCGCCCGATACCCCGATGCGAGGGTTCTTGCGCTGGATGTAGCGCCCGCCATGCATTTTCACGCACGCGCCTCCGTTTCACCATGGAAACGGCTACTGCAGGCATGGCGGAATCAAACGGGCTACGTGATCGGCGATATCGAACAGTTGCCGATCAAAACTTCCTCCGCGCAACTGGTGTGGTCCAACCTGACGCTGCAGTGGTGCAACGATATCAAGCAAACGTTTGGCGAGATACACCGGGTGCTGCAAACCAATGGCCTGTTCATGTTCAGTACCTTCGGGCCGGATACGCTGAAGGAGTTGCGGCATGCGTTCGATGGCATCGATCAATTCAGCCACGTCAACCGGTTCATCGACATGCATGATATCGGCGACATGCTGGTGCATAATGGATTCGCCACACCCGTCATGGACATGGAATATATCACCATGACCTACCAGGATGTTGCCAGCATGATGCGCGATCTTAAAGCCATCGGCGCGCATAACGCCACCCTTGGCCGGCGGCGCGGATTAACTGGTAAAGCGGCGTGGCGCGAGGTCACGAGCAGATATGAGAAGGCGAGGGTGGCCGATCGGCTGCCTGCCACTTTCGAGGTGGTCTATGGCCATGCCTGGAAGCCGCAGCCGCGGACCACCATTGTGACGCCTGAGCTCAGGCGGCAACTGGGGCTCATCTGACGCAGATGCACATGGCAAAAGGGTATTTCGTCACCGGTACCGGTACCGGAGTGGGCAAGACGCTGGCAAGTTGCGCATTGTTGCATGCTTTCAATGCGGCTGGGCGGATCGCGGTGGCGATGAAGCCCGTAGCGGCGGGCTCTGAAGAGGGAAAATGGATGGATGTGGAATTGCTCGCTGCGGCCTCGGCCTTCATTCCCGCGCGCGACCACATGAATCCTTATGCGCTGCATCCGCCGATCGCCCCTCACATTGCCGCGCGTGAGATGGGGATCGAAATCGATATCGAGGTCATACGTAATTCACTGCACGTACTGCAGCGAAGCGCAGACCTGGTGGTTGTGGAAGGCGTCGGTGGTTTTCTCGTGCCGCTCAACGAGCGCCAAGGCAGCGACGACTTGGCGCTGGCTTTGAATTTGCCTGTGATACTGGTGGTCGGCATGCAATTGGGGTGCCTCAATTATGCGCTTCTGACTGCCCGAGCCGTCAGGGCGGCCGGATTGACCCTTTCGGGCTGGATAGCGAACTGTATCGATCCGGGCATGGCCGCATTCGACGAGAATGTGCTTGCACTGAATCAGAGGCTGGGTTGCCCGCTTCTGGGCGTATTCCCGTTCGATCCGCAAGCCAATCCGAAAAAAATGGCCTGCCTGCTGGAAATCCGGAAAATAAACCCTGAATCCTTCGGTACTTGAAATATATGTCCCGCAAGCTTTCAGGGAGTTTTACATTTCCGGTTTCTTGAGTTTCATATCAGCACGCCCTGATGCATGGGAACATCCATGGGATTATTGCCCGAGCCGAATATCATGGCGCTGACAGCCAGGCTGAGTAAAGTCATCACGATACTGGCGAAAAATGCGGTCCAGAACCCGGACACCCGGAAACCGGGAACAAGCGCCGATACCAACAGCAGCATGAGCGCGTTGATGACCAGCAAAAAGAGTCCGAATGTGATGAGAGTCAGGGGAATGGTGAGAACAATCACGATCGGCCTGATCACCGCGTTGACGAAACCAAGCAGTAATGCCGACAGAAAAAGGGTTTTTTTGCCGGCAAAAGAGATCCCATGAAAAATAAGGCTGACAATCCATAGGGATAAGGCAGTGATTCCCCAGTGAACGAAGAATTCAAGCACGTTGTCCCTCGAATGACATCAGGATCGTCCATGGCTGGTTGCAGAAAAAGGACGCGGAGGCCCCCAACGCAATTTTATCAGCTTCTGCAGGGGTGACGACGGGTTAAAGAAGCGGCGGAGCACTTCCTCCGATTTTCAGTCATCTATCGGTAAATTTTACAATAGTGCTTCGCGCTTTCCAGACAAGATGTAATGAAGGGCCTCCGAACAAGTTCTCGCTGAGCACGTTGCTGGTAAAATCGGGATGATCATAAGGCAAGCGACGCAGGTCGTAGCCAGGACTGGGGTGCCAGGGAGCGTGCCGCGATGAGTATCCGGTTTCACCGCAACCCGGATGGGACATAGCTTTGCGGGCGGTTCATCTTGTCAGGCTCCTGGCGATGAGGATCAACCATTCGCAATCGCCGCGTTTCGCGCATCCCATTCTGCAAAGTCATCGTCGCGCCAGCGAGACTCGTTCAGAGGTTCCTGAAATGTCCCCGGCAGGGCGATGTACAATGGTGGCACAGATTCTGCTTGGATGAACGGCAAGGGAAAATGTAATCAACCATAACCCCTGAGTGGAAGATTGTCGATGAAAGGTGATCAGCCACAGCCGGATTTATGAGGCGGCTTGTGGAGGCAATCGAAAACAGGAAGATTTATTGCAGCCGGAAAGATCCTTTAAGAAGGAGTCGTGCGACATGGTTGTTTCTTCAACCATTTTCAATGCCAGTATATTGATAGTGGATGATGTGCCGGCCAATGTGGAGCTGCTTGAGCACATGCTGCAACTGGCTGGTTATACTTCGGTCTCGTCGACCACCGATCCATTGGAGGTCTGCAGACTCCATCGGGAAAATCAGTACGACCTTATCCTGCTCGACCTCATGATGCCCGGAATGGATGGGTTTCAGGTCATGGAGTGTCTCACGAAGATAGAAGAAGATGAATTCGGAGGATATTTGTCGGCTTTGGTGGTAACCGGTCAACCGGAACACAGGTTGCGTGCATTGCAGCTCGGCGCCAAGGATGTCATCAGCAAGCCCTTCGAGACATTGGAAATCCTGGCGCGGATTCGCAACTTGCTGGAAATTCGCCTGCTGAACAGAGAAGCAAAAAAACAGAGCGGGGTTCTGGAGGAGCTGGTGGTGGATCTGCAGAAACAGATCATTACCGATCCATTGACTGATCTCTATAACAGACGTTTTCTTCAAGAATACCTGCCGCAGGAGATTGCCAAAGCAAAACGGTCTTCCAGTTCTCTTGCCGTGCTGATGTTTGATCTCGATTTCTTCAAGCGGATCAATGACGTTTTTGGCCATGAGGCGGGCGATGCATTCCTGAAGGGTGTTGCCAGGCTGCTGCAGGGTTGTATTCGTGAAAGCGACATCGCCTGCCGTTACGGTGGAGAGGAATTTGTGCTCGTCCTGTCTGGCGCTTCTCTCGATGGGGCCATAAAGAAAGCCGAAAGGATCCGGAAGGCTGTAATAGAGCTGGATCTGACCATACGGAAGAAGCCACTTGGAAGGGTAAGCACCTCGATCGGGATAGCGGTCTATCCTGAACATGGAACCGGGATGGAAGCGCTGCTCCGTGCAGCCGATGAGGCACTTTACGAAGCAAAGGAAAATGGCCGTAACCGGGTAGTGGTGAGCGAGTCGAGAAATGAAAAAGTGAAATAAAACGGTATCGAGAGGACTATTATAATTAAGGAAGCACTGAATAAATCTTCGCTGGTGCGGCGGAGGCTTTTGCGGGATGGGATGCGCGAAAGGCGACGACGCGAATGGTTGATCCTCATCGCCAGGAGCCCGACAAGGCAGGCCGCCCGCAAAGCCCTGCCCCATAAGGGTTGCGGTAAAATCAGGCGCTCATGGCGTTGCGCTCCTTGGCATCGTAGTTTCGGCTACGACCTGCATCGCGCGCCTTATGATCATCCCGATTTTATCAGCAATGCGCTCAGCGAGTATTTATTCAGCGCTTCCTTAAATCCTGTTCCGTTTCCCGCGAAGTGAATAACGTTCGATCTGCCCGCTGATATCTCGTAGGACAAACCTTGTAGGACAAGCCATTGATTACTGCCTCCCGCATTTTCAATTCCAGAATACTGATCGTGGATGACCGGAAAGAGAGCGTCGAGCTGATCCGGGGCATGCTCGATCACGCGGGCTATACCGCAGTAAGTTTTACCACGGACCCGCGGACAGTTTGCAGCTTGCACCGTGCGAATCGCTATGACCTTATTCTGCTTGACATCGTCATGCCGCTGATGGACGGATTCGAGGTCATGGAATGCCTGAGAGAGATCGGGGAAACCGGGGAACGTGACACCGTGGTGCCGATCCTCGTGATCAGCAGGCAGCCAGCACACAGGGAACGGGCACTGCGCGATGGCGCAAAGGGGTTCATCAGCAAGCCTATCAACCAGCTTCAGACATTGGCGCGCATCCATGATGTACTGGAAATAGGATTGCTTCGAGGCGCATTGAGGCAGTCCATGGCCGCGATGGGAAAAAACGTGGAGGAGCCATCGGCCGCATCCTGGGACCAGGGAAAACCGGAAAACCATTACGCCGTGCCCCGACAGGATATGCCTGGCAAACTGCTGAGCGAAGAGCGGCGGGGCTATTCCCCGCGGGCACTGGACGATTTAACGCAGACGGAGTACCTGCGCGGGCATCCCATTGACGAGGCGATGGATCGCTATTCCGCCGAAAGTGCGGAGGATAGCCTGGCTTATGCCGGTAGGGCCTGGGGGGAATCGGGGCTGGCGCCGCGTTATGACGAGCTTACTGGCCTTCCAAATCGAGCGCTGTTTTTCGAATCACTCAGGAAAACCATCAGGCAGGCTCAAGCGAGTCAGCGCGTTATTTCAGTGCTTGTTCTCGATATCGATAATTTCAAAAATGTCGATGACGTAATGGGGCCGTCTTTTGGAGACGAACTGTTGCGGCAGTTAAGTCTGCGCCTGCTAGAGTGCCTGCGTGTCCGGGACGTGATCGCCCGTCTCGGCAGCGATGAATTTGGATGCATTGTGATGACACCGGAGGGCTCGGGGAACGCCGGCGTGGTGGCAAGCAAGATCCGGGAAGCGTTGCGTCCCCCCTTCGAATTGCGCGGTACTCACATCACTTTGACGGCGAGCATTGGTATCAGTGTCTATCCCGCGGATTCGCTGGACCCCGATACGTTGATCAAAAACAGTCGTGCCGCTCTTTATGAGTCGAAGAAGGCGGGCGGGGACGCGCATCGTTTTTTTACGGAAGAAATGAATGCGCAGGCGATCAGGAAGCTTGACAGGGAAAATGCCTTGCGCAGGGCGATCAACCGGAATGAATTTGTCCTGTATTATCAGCCGCAGGTAGCGCTCTCCGATGGGTCGATTACGGGGGTGGAAGCATTGATAAGGTGGAATCGGCCCGGTTACGGATTGATCGCACCGATGGAGTTCGTGCCTATCCTGGAACAAACCGGCCTGATCAATACAGTAGGAGCATGGGTTATCGAAGCCGCCTGCAGGCAGATTGCCGAATGGAAGCGGTTGGGACTCGGGGAGATCCCTGTTTCGATCAATGTTTCGGGGAGGCAGTTTTCGCAGGACGCCCTGAGCCGTGATGTGGTTCAGGCAACCCGGAGGAGCGGTATTGGCGCAAAGTTGCTCGAATTCGAGTTTCAGACCGAGAGGGCCTTGAGAGAGAGCAGCATCGATTCGAATTTGCTCGAGCTGGAGCTGACTGAAACGTCATTGATGATGCACGCCAATAAAATGATCGATATCCTCAGGAATCTCAAGTCCCTGGGTGTCCGGCTTTCCATTGATGACTTTGGCACCGGCTACTCCAGCCTTGCCTATGTGAAGCGTTTTCCTGTCGATGTACTGAAAATTGATCGATCGTTTGTAGCAGATATTATCACCAATCCTTCCAATGCCGCGATTACCACCGCTATCATCGATATGGCGCACAGTCTGAACGTCAAGGTCATCGCGGAGGGAGTGGAAACCGCCGAGCAGTGCGCGTTCCTTCATGCTCGTGGTTGTGATGAAATACAGGGCTACTATTTTTCGGAACCTCTCTCCGCGAAGGAAATTTCAGCCATACTTGCGAGTCGCCGCAAGCTGCCCGCGCTGCCCCTGGAAGCAAAGCCTGTCATCTCTTGAGTTAAAATAATGCGATTTGCAGGTTTGTGACAAGCAGGCTGTGTTATATCATCAAGTCAGAGAAATTATCTCAAAAAAATTATCTCAAAACTCCGCTCTGCTGCAGGGAGAATGAATTCCTTCATGGACGACCCGTTTCCTTTTTCCAGATTCTTCTATTCTGCCCAGCATGCGTTTTGCCAGCCTGGGTAGCGGATCGCGTGGAAACTGCCTTGTGGTTGAGGCAGGGGATACCCGGCTGCTGCTCGACTGCGGCTTTACAATCCGGGAGACAGTTGCCCGGCTAGCCCGGTTAGGCCTTCATCCTGGCATGATAAACGGGATTGTTGTCACGCATGAGCATGATGACCACGTGGGTGGTGTAGCCCGCCTGGCAGGAAAATTCAACATTCCGGTCTGGCTGACGCATGGCACGCTGTGCGCCGTCCAGGGGGCTTTCGAGCGATTGCCGGCAATAAATATAATCGATTCATTCCACCGCTTCTCCATCAACGATATCGAGGTGCAACCTTATCCGGTTCCTCACGATGCAAATGAACCCGCACAATTCGTTTTTGGCGATGGGTCTTTTCGGTTAGGCGTGCTTACGGATGCCGGATGCTCCACTCCTCACATCGAGGCGGTACTGAATTACTGCGATGCGCTGGTGCTGGAATGCAATCACGATGCGCAGATGCTGGCGGAGAGCGATTATCCACCCAGCCTGAAGCGGCGCGTGGGCGGCCGTTTCGGCCACCTGGAAAATTCAGCTGCGGCCAGCCTTCTGGCCAGGCTGGACTGCAGGCGTTTGCAGCATGTCATTGCGGCCCATTTGAGCCAGAAAAATAATACGCCGCTGCTCGCCAGGAGCATGCTGAGTGAAGTATTGAACTGCACGGCCGACTGGATCGGTGTTGCTGATCAGGATGAAGGGTTTGGCTGGCGGCAACTTGGAAGCCTATAATCTTCTCCGGTATCCGATTTTCATATTTTGCGATTCTCGATCCAAAAAAAGCCGTCCATGGGACGGCTTTTGCCCGAAGCAGTTTGGATGTTATTTCGGTGCGGCATCCGCTGGAGCGCTGTCACCTGCGCTTTCAGATCCTTCCGAAGCAGGGGCGCTTGAATCTGCCGGCTTGGCGGACTGGGAAGTGATTTTCGCGAAATTAGCTTTTTCCTGCTCGGGAAGCGCCTGGTTCGGCTTGCCGCAGGCGGCCATTGTCAATGCCACCAAGGCAGCAGCGAGAAGCGTGAGTCTCATTATTTAATTCCCTTTTAAAAAAGTTGGTAACGGATGATAGCATACAATTAACGACCGTTACCCTTCAATCCTCAAACTAGCGTCCTGTGATCCTGTGAAAAGCGGCTTCCCATGGAAAGCCTGTGCCCGTTTGTCAAACGGTACAAAAATTCTACATGGGTATGAAAAGGTTACGGGCAACAAAAAGCCATCCGTACGGATGGCTTTTATTTAAAGCCAGGCTTAGTGGCCTGCGGGAATAGCGCTCTGTCCTTCTTTTATCGGATTGCCATTTCCGTCAAGCGCGTGACCAGGAAGAACAGCCTGACCGGAATATTCATCCTCGTCAGCAGGAGCGGCGGCGGCCTTGTCGTCTGGAGCGCTTCCACGTTCCTGATCCAGGGTTGTCCCCTCTTCTGTTCTGGTTCCGTATGTGGTTGAATTTTCCGGTAGAGCCTGCTTGGGCCTGTTGCATGCCGTCAGAGTGAGCGCCACCAGGATGGCTGCGAGGAGTGATAATTTCATGTCTGGCTTCCTTAATAAAATATAAATAGGTTTTTGTGACGGTCCCTAGTATATCGTAAAAATATACCTGATTACCCACGATCTTGCAAAAAATCAACTATCCTTAATGGTTACCGCCACGAAGGAGAGGGTATGTCGAGAGCGAGGATACCGCTATTTACCGGGCTCCTGTTTCTTGTCATCGGTGCCGGCGCTTTCAGCTTCATCCGTTTTATCAAGATCGTCAAAATTGGGAGCGGAAGCCCGATCCGCCATGGCGGAGGGCGGCGGTTTGTCCATGGGGTGCTTCTTGTACGGCTCGCAAGCGGTCAATAGGAATGACGCCAAGACAACAGCAATGAATGAGTATTTCATTGTCCAGTATTTCCTTTGAACATAAAAATATGGAGTATACCCCGGATCTGCTCAAGCTGCCATGGAAAATAGAAAATACGCTCTTTTCAGGCATTGGAAAGGGGGTTCTTGCGGGCATGAAGCCGGATATCTGCCGCATTCAGGACAAAAAAATGCCGTCCCGAAGGACGGCTTTTTTTAAGGCTTGCTTATTCCTGCCATTACTTGGTTTGATCTGATCCGGCATCTTTTTTTGCCTCCGAAGAAGCAGAGTCACCCTTCTGAGCGGCTTCAATCTCTGCATCGCTGACTTGTCCTTCACGCTTTTCCCAAAGGCTCGGGGGGTATTGTCCCGGCTTGCCTTCGCCGGCTTTGTGTTCTTTCATTTGGTCACATGCAGCGAATGTGAATGTTACAAGAGCGGCAGCGAGGAGCGAGTACTTCATTTTTTTAATCTCCTTTATAGGTTATAACAATTACAGGTAGTGGATTGAAGCGTTTCGGCCATTCAAATTTGAAGACCACTATCTTAATAGCAGAATTCAGAAATGTTGTCCAGTTGTTGTCTTCCACGGCTATAAATGATAGCGCTAATCACACAGGCAAAGGCTTTTGCAGGTTGGTTCCAATCGCTGGCCGAGGAATTTTTCCGGGTCTTGAAGATCCGCGGAGCGGTCATTGCCGATCAGGACGGGTCAGCGCCAAACCCGGTTTTATATATCAATGAAACCATCGAGATACCACTCGTAACATAATGACACCGCCTCGTCGTCGAGGTTGCCGCCCGCGGGCAGCGTGCAGGTATCAGCAAGTTTTTCCAGCGATTGACGGGTGATGGCGCTAACTGGATAAGCCTCACCGTTCAGAAAGACGGTTTTTTTCCCGCATAGCATGCGGCTTTTCAGATTCAGCGTCAGTTTGCCTTCCCTGATCTGATGGATGAATTTCTTCCGCGCTACCGTCCGGATGGGAGGCGTGAAAAAAACATGGAACTTGGGTTCCGTCAGATAAGTGCCGAGAAAGCGCTCGATATCGCTGCGACGCCATTTGATATTATTCAGCACGGTAGCGGCCTGGCGCAGCATGGCGGGGGGAAGGCGCCCTGGATGGCGTTGCCGGGTGAGATCCGGGTCGCTGTACATTCCCTCGATGTCGCTGTTGTCCTGCAGATGAACGAGAAACTGGACCGCCAATTCCTGATGGCTGGGAGCACGAAAGCCAATCGAGTATGTCATGCAGTGTTCCTCGGCGATTCCGTTGTGCGCATAGCCGGGAGGAAGGTACAGCATGTCGCCCGGTTCCAGCAGCCATTCCTGCTCCGGCCTGAAGTCCTGGAGTATCTTTAAAGGCGCCTCCGCAATCAATGTCCTGTCCTGCTGTGCCGATATCTGCCAACGCCTGCGCCCCATTCCCTGCAGTAAAAATACGTCGTATGAGTCGAAGTGAGGGCCGACACCCCCGCCAGCGGCAGCATAGCTGACCATCAGGTCATCCAGGCGCGCATGCGGGATGAAATTGAATTCGAGAAGCAGTGCGCGAGCCGAAGGCAGAAAATGGTTGACGTCCTGCACCAGAAGAGTCCACTTTGCCGGCGGAAGGCCCGAGAACGACCGGGGCATGAATGGGCCGTGTCTCACTTGCCAGAGTCCGTGTTTCCGGGTGACCAGGCGGGACTGCGCATCATCCCGGCAGGCGAGCTCCATGATGTCCTCAGGAGAAAGCAGGCCGGTGAAGCCAGGGAAGGCGCCCCGTATCAGAAGCGGCTTCTTCTGCCAGTATTCATGTAGAAAAACCCGAGGCGAAAGGCCTCCCAGCAGCGTACTTTTCATCCTGAATCCACCTTGCAGCAAGACTCCATACAGGCGAACATCGAGTACCGCGGAGAGTCCTTGTGGATCATGGTTCTAAATTGGAAATGAGCGGTCAATTGGCTAATGCAAGGATATTTAAGGAAGCGCTGAATAAATCCTCGCTGAGCGCGTTGCTGGTAAAATCGGGATGATCATAAGGCGCGCGACGCAGGTCGTAGCCGGGAGTACGATGCCAGAGCGCGCCAAAGTATACATGGGGCGCCAGCAGCCCGCTACGGGGTCGCATCTTCCTTTCGGAAGACACTGCTCCGCCCTGCGCGGTCGCACCATTCGCGTCGTCGCCTTTCGCGCATCCCATCCCGCAAAGCCACCGCCGCGCCAGCGGAGTTTTATTCAGCGCTTCCTTAAGAAGGGCCGCATTAATAATTCCTTTTGTCCGTCTACCTGCCGCGCATGAACATCCTGTCCAGATCCGAAAGGCTTATTTCGAACCAGGTTGGGCGGCCATGGTTGCATTGGTCGGTACGGTCTATTTTCTCCATTTCACGCAACAGGGCATTCATTTCAGACAGGGTAAGCAGCCGGTTGGCGCGCACCGCGCCGTGGCACGCCATGGAAGACAAAAGCTCGTTGCGCCTGCTGACCAGGGCCTGTTTCGATCCGAATTCCCGAAGTTCGCTCAATATGTCCCGTGCCATCTTCACCACATCGCTGTCCTTGAGCGCATCGGGTACGCCGCGGACCACCAGGGTCGTGGGAGAAGATATCGAAATCTCGAATCCGAGCTCATGCAGCGCCGCGCTATTTTCCTCGGCTGCGGCGACCTCCAGGCTGTCTGCGTGGAAGACTGCCGGAACCAGCAGGGATTGCATCGAGAGCGTGCATGTATCCAGCGCCGACTTGAGTTTTTCGTACAATATGCGTTCATGGGCGGCATGCATGTCCACTACCAGCAGGCCGCGCTCGTTCTGGGATAGGATATAGATACCCAGAAGCTGCCCCAGGGCAAAACCCAGCCTCGGCGCTCCGGCAACCTCGCCATGCCGGGTTTCGGCTTCCGGGCTGGCATCGTCGCGGGGCGTGAACCCATAGGATGCCGGCGTCTGGGCTACCGTAGCGTGCTGGTATGCTTGAGCCGCTTGAGCAGATCCGGCCGACCGGGCGGTATATCCCCCCAGCCTGTCATCCATCGCATCAGGCGCAAAAGCGGTCTGGCCCTTATAAGCGGAATGATTGGCTGTTGCGCTGGCAGATCCTGCGAAGGATTCGTTTTGCTGCCTGCCGCCCAGCACGGCAATTGCCGCAGATGATGGCCGGGAAATGGTGTGCGACGATGCCAGCGCTTTATCGATGGCATGAAAAATGAACTGATGAAGTGCGCGGGGGTCGCGAAAACGCACTTCGGTTTTGGTCGGATGCACGTTTACATCCACCTCTGCGGCATTCATTTCGAGGAATAGTACGAAAGCGGGATGCCTGTCCAGATGGAGAACGTCGCGATAGGCCTCGCGCAGGGCATGGGCAATCAGCCTGTCGCGTACGAAGCGGCCATTGACAAAAAAGTACTGGGAATCGCGCGAAGCCCGCCCGTACGCTGGCAGCGCAGCCGCACCCCAAATGCGCAGATCCGCCGCTGATTCATCGACAGGTATGGAAATGTCATTGAACTCGCCGCCCAATATCGCTCCTATCCGAGCCTCTGCGTTCTGCTTGCGCAGGTGGCGGCGCACGGTTCCGTTATGCTGCAGCGTGAAGCCGATGTCAGGACGCGACAAGGCCAGGCGTTTAAACGTTTCGTCGCAATGGGCGAATTCAGTGGCCTCGCTTTTCAGAAACTTGCGCCGTGCAGGGGTATTGAAATAGAGATCCTGTATTTCCACCGTTGTGCCGCAAGCCAGTCCGGCAGGTTCTGCCTGAGGGATATGGCCTCCCTCCGCATCGAGTCTCCAGGCGTGCACTTCGCCGGCTATGCGGCTGCATAACGTCAGACGGGAAACGGCGGCGATGCTTGCCAGAGCTTCACCGCGGAAGCCGAGAGTGGCGACATTCTGCAAATCGTGCAGAGAATCGATCTTGCTTGTGGCGTGGCGGGCGAGCGCGAGTGGCAGGTCCGGACCGGAAATTCCTGCCCCATCGTCCGCCACGCGGATCTGTTTTATCCCCCCCTGAGCAAGTTGCACCATGATCTGGCTGGCGTTGGCGTCGATGCTGTTTTCCAGCACCTCCTTCAGGGCGGAGGCGGGACGCTCCACGACCTCCCCGGCAGAAATCTGGCTGATGAGCAAATCGGGGAGAAGCTTGATAGCGTTCATGAGCAGAATGCCGGACAAAAATAGGTTGCCATTATACCGTCATGGCGTCCATTCCATGGTTGCTTCCACAATTGCACATTGCCGCGGCCGCAACGTGCGGGTGGCGGAGGTTCCTGGCCCGATGACCTGTGTCTGTTCTTATATTATCTGTCCGGCGGGCACGAGGAGTCTCAGGTGTGCGGCCACGAGATCCCGGGTTGAACCTGAATCCGGCAGTTCTGATAGTTACGAACGACCCTCCATCGCCGCCTTCACTACCGCATGGCTCAGATGCGGCGCAAATATCTCTATAAAATCATAGACATATCCACGCAGATAACTGTTGCGGCTGATGCCGATGCGGGTGGTGCTCGGGGTGAACAGATGGCTCGCATCTATCGACCTGAGGTGTTTGTCGCGTTTTGGTTCAAATGCCATCTGCGCCAGAATGCCGATTCCCAGACCCAGTTCCACGTAAGTTTTGATGACGTCGGCATCCAGCGCCGTAAGCACGACGTTCGGAACCAGCCCTTTCGCATCGAACGCCTGGTTGATCTTTGAGCGGCCGGTAAACGCAAAGTCATAAGTAACGATCGGATACTCGGCAATGGCTTCCAGCGTCAATACATCGAGCTTCAGCAATGGATGTCTGGGCCCGACAATCACGCAACGGTTCCATTGGTAGCAAGGCAGCATGACCAGTTCATCAAACAACTCGATTGCTTCTGTCGCGATGGCGATGTCCGCATCCCCCGAAGTAACCAGCTCCGATATCTGCGTGGGGCTGCCCTGCCGCAAAATGAGTTTCACCTTCGGGTAGCGTGCGGTAAAATGCTTGATTGCCGGCGGCAACGCGTACCGTGCCTGGGTATGGGTGGTGGCAATGGTAAGAGAGCCGGTGGCTTCGTTGGCATAATCCTGGCCGATCTTCTTCAGATTCCTCGCATCTCTGAGCATTCTTTCGGCAATTTCAAGAATGGCCCGTCCTGGAGGGGTCAAGTTAACCACGCGTTTGCCGTTACGTACGAAAACATCCACCTCCAGTTCCGTTTCCAGAAGACGGATCTGCTTGCTGATGCCGGGTTGGGAGGTATGCAGCATTTCCGCGGCTTTGGATAGATTCAGGCCCTGATTCGCGACTTCGCATAGATAGCGCAATTGCTGCAGTTTCATGGTTTATGGTTTTACCTAACATTGGGTTATAATAATCTAACATAATATTCTTTCCCGATATATATGTCTCCTGCTATCATCTTCCTTTTTCCTGGATTACAGCTTTGGCGTCGATGGAAGGCACAGGGAGATGCGAGCAAGACCCGGGCTGGAATGGCCATAATTTGTGTTAGTGGAGAAGACAGATGAGTCATTTGACTGACCTCGCCAACGATGGGGAAATAAACTCGTTTGATCAGGCGCTGCAGGATTACCAGGCCCTGAAGATGGATGTCGATCGTTTTACGGCTGCCCGTCTGCAAATGGGAATCTACGGCCAGCGGCAGGAAGGTGTGAACATGGTCCGCATCAAGCTGCCGGGAGGCCGGGTGAGCGGACCGCAATTGAACGTGATCGCGGATATGCTTGAAAAATATGCGCACCATGATGTCGTGCATATCACCACCCGCCAGGATATCCAGATGCACTACGTGCCTCTCGAGGATACGCCGGCGGTGCTGCGGCACCTCGCAACCGCCGGCCTGACGACGCGCGAAGCTTGCGGCAATACCATCCGCAACGTGACCGCATGTCCCCTGTCGGGCGTGTGCCCGCGCCAGCATGTCGATGTCACGAAGCATCTGGATGGCGCGGTCCAGCATTTCTTGCGCAACCCCCTGACCCAGCAGATGCCGCGCAAGTTCAAGATCAGCTTCTCGGCATGCGAGTCCGATTGCGCACAGGGAATGATGCATGATATGGGAATCGTTGCCGTGCATGATGAGGGGCGTTTCGGATTCAAGGTGATGGCGGGGGGCGGCCTCGGGCACAAGCCGCACGAAGCCATCATCATCGAGGAGTTCATCGAGGAAAAGGATTTGCTGCTCGTCATGGAAGCGGTGATTTCATTGCACAACCGCTATTCCGACCGGGTCAAGCGGGCCAAGGCGCGGATCAAGTTTCTGGTGGACAAGTTCGGTCCCGAGGGGTTTATCCAGAAGTATCGCGAGGAATTGGCCCGCGTCAAGGTGGCGTTGGCGGCGCAGGATTATCCGCAAGGCGAGTGGAGTCGCGGCGCTGACGGCGAAGTCCCGGGTATCGGCGCGCCGCGCCATGTATTCGGGCAAAAGCAGCCTGGCCATTTCGTATTTCCCATCGGCGTGCCGATGGGAAACCTGAACGTGGCGCAACTGCGCGGCCTTGCCCGTATTACGGAAGCCCATGGCCTGCATGAAATTCGCGCGACCCAGGATCAGAACATGTTTCTGCCAGATGTCCCGGCGGAAAAAATCGAGCCGCTGCGCGCCGAACTGACTGCATTGGGTTTGGCTGAGCCCAAAACAGGAGATGACGTAGTGGCCTGCCCTGGTACTTCGACTTGCCGGCTGGGCATCACATCCAGTACGGTTGTCGCGCCCAAGCTGAGCGGGGGGGCGCATGACCTCAAGATCCGCGTTTCTGGATGCCATAACGGCTGCGCCCAGCCGGAGACAGGCGATATAGGGATTTATGGCGAAGGCAGACGCATGCATGGCAAGCTTGTGCCGCATTACCAGATGTATTTCGGGGGCGATGGCATGGCGGGTGGTGCGTTGGCCATAAAAGGACCTTCGGTGCCTTCCGCGCGCATCGAGGCGGCGGTCAAACGGGTCACCTCGGCTTTCGAATCGGAACGCGTTTCCGATGAGGCTTTCTTCGCGTGGACCCGGCGGGCGGGTAAGGAGTATTTTGCCAATCTGCTGGCGGATCTGATGGAGGTCAGGCCGGAAGAGCTGCCATTGGTCTTGCGCGATCATGGGAGGGATGGCGATTTCAAGGTGCTGCAACTGGGCGGTGGCGAGTGCGCAGGGGTAAGCCAGGTCAAAATCGGTTCCAACTTCTTTGATGCCGCGCACGAGCGGAACTACCGGGATGCGCTCAAATTTCAAAGAAAATTCGAGGAATCGGTAAAGTGCGCCGAGGAAATCGCACGATTGATCAGCCAGGGCGTGGCGGAATTGCTGGGAGGCAGCAAGCATGAAGATCTGGCGGCGCAAGCGGAAGAACTGGCCCGCATGTTGCCGACCAAACCACAGCTATCGCAGCAACTGGCGAAATTCGCGGAGAATTTCTCGCGATCCGCGGAAGAGTTCGATGATGGCAAGCTGACTGAATGGTTTTCCGACCTGGACGCATGGACCATGGACGCCGCGGAATTTTGTCTTGCCTTCGATCGACAGCTCGACCTCGCGGGTGCCTTGCCATTGAAGGCCGCCATGCGGTCGCCGCTGTATCAGGCGCAGTCATCCGCGGTCGTGTGAGTAAGGACGAATTTTTCCGCTTTATCGAAGCGTCATATGAGCCTTGATCAGAAAATTGCCGAGGTCCTTTCCTTGCTGGACAGGGTGCAGAAGGATTATGCCCCGGCTGTCTTTGCCAGCAGTTTCGGTGCGGAAGACATGGTCCTGACTCATCTGATCGCAGAGCATCATCCGGCTATCAAGATATTCACGCTGGATACGGGGCGCCTTCCCGAAGAAACATACAAGCTGATGCAGGAGGTATCGGACCGTTACGGCATCCGTGTGCGGGCTTATTTTCCGGAGTCCGACGCGGTGGAGGCCTATATTGCGCGGCACGGGCCGAATGGGTTTTATGACAGCGTGGATTTGCGCAAAACGTGCTGCCATATCCGCAAGGTGGAGCCGTTGAAACGGGCTCTGCGCGGCAAGCGCGCGTGGATAACGGGTTTGCGCAGCGACCAGGCGCCTACCAGGAAGGATCTGGCCAAATCGGAGTTCGATGCCGGCAATGGCCTGCAGAAGTTCAATCCCCTGCTGGACTGGAGCTTGTCGGATGTATGGGCCTTCATCAGGCAATTCGATGTGCCTTATAACGACCTGCATGACAAGGGCTACTCCAGCATCGGTTGCGCGCCCTGCACGCGCGCGATCACGCCGGGCGAAGATGTGAGGGCTGGCCGCTGGTGGTGGGAAGATCCGGAGATCAAGGAGTGCGGCCTGCACCCCGCCAAAGGTATCAAAGGCACCAAAGGCCACTATCGCTCCACCATTCCCATTGGGAATGATCCAGTCATTGCGGGACAGAACGGGCACAGGGAAGGACATCCCCAAGGCCTCGAATCCAGGGAGCCAGAGTCGCGCTCCGAAAAAAATGCCGAGGTTGAGTGATCGAAATCATGTTGAATAGCATAGCAACAAACATACCAGCGTTTAATACGGATGCCGCGCATTCCGTAACCAGGGATGAAGGGATGGCCGACGGGCACCGTGCCGATTGCATCGGCGGCTCCAAGGTCGCAGTACGGCAATTCGGTCATCTGGATGCGCTGGAAAGCGAAGCGATCCACATCATGCGGGAGGTGGCTGCCGAGTGCGCAAATCCGGCGTTGCTGTTCTCGGGCGGGAAGGATTCCATTGTCTTGCTGAGGCTGGCGGAAAAGGCATTTCGTCCTGGCCGTTTTCCGTTTCCATTGCTGCACATCGATACCGGCCACAATTTTCCCGAAGTAATCGAGTTTCGCGACCGCCGCGCCCGGCAACTGGGCGAGAGGCTGATCGTGCGCACCATGGAGGAATCCATCCTCAAGGGACGGGTGGTGCTGCGTTCCGAATACCAGAGCCGCAATGCATTTCAATCGGTGACATTGCTGGATGCCATTTCCGAGTTTCATTTCGATGCCTGCCTTGGTGGGGCGCGGCGCGATGAGGAAAAAGCTCGCGCGAAGGAGCGCATATTTTCTTTCCGGGATGAATTTGGCCAGTGGGACCCGAAGAACCAGCGTCCCGAATTGTGGGATCTCTACAATACACGCGTGCATCCCGGAGAAAACATCCGTGTGTTTCCCATCAGTAACTGGACTGAGCTGGACGTCTGGGAATACATTGCCCGCGAAGGACTGGAGGTGCCGGAGATATATTTCGCTCATATGCGCCAGGTGGTCAGGCGCGGCAATGGACTGCTGCCGGTATCCCACCTCGTGCAGCTCAAGGAAGGAGAGCAACCGGAAAATCTGATGGTGCGCTTTCGAACGGTGGGTGATATGAGCTGTACCTGCCCGGTCGAATCCTCCGCCGCCAGCGTGGGCGAAATCCTCGCTGAAACCGCTACCACCCGGATTACCGAACGCGGCGCCACGCGCATGGATGACCAGACATCGGATGCATCCATGGAATTACGCAAGAAAGAAGGATATTTCTGAGGTGTCACTTCCGGGCCGGCCCGCAAGACTGGCACGGGAATCCTGAGGCAATCAGAAAATTTCACAAATATTTCCAGAAGGCTTGTAAATGTCGGCCATAGACGATATTTCATTCGATCACGCCGGATTGCTGCGATTTATCACTGCAGGGAGCGTGGATGATGGGAAGAGCACGCTCATCGGACGCTTGCTGCACGATTCCAAATCGATTTTCGAAGATCAGTTGAGCGCCATCACGCACACCACACGCCGGCGCGGAATGGAAGGCGTCGATCTGTCGCTGCTTACCGATGGCCTCCAGGCGGAACGGGAGCAAGGCATTACCATCGATGTCGCCTACCGTTACTTTGCGACCCCCAAGCGCAAGTTCATCATTGCCGATACGCCGGGTCATGAGCAATACACCCGCAATATGGTTACCGGCGCTTCCACGGCGAATCTTGCCATTATCCTGATCGATGCCCGCAAGGGTGTCCTCACCCAGTCCCGCCGTCACGCTTATCTTGCCAGCCTGGTAGGTATCCCCCATCTTGTGGTTGCGGTCAACAAAATGGATCTGGTGGATTATTCCCGGGAGATATTCGACAGCATCTGCAAGGATTTTGCCCGTTTTGCCGCGGGGCTCAAGCTGGGCAGCATCGCTTATATCCCCATGTCCGCTCTTCATGGGGACATGGTGGTCGATCGCGGGGATATGCTCGACTGGTACCAGGGATCCACGTTGATGGATTTGCTGGAAAACATACCGATCGACCATGACCTCAACCTCGAGGATTTTCGCTTTCCGGTGCAACTGGTATGCCGGCCGCAAACCGAGGAGCTACACGATTTTCGGGGCTACATGGGACGCATCGAATCCGGATCAGTCAGTGTCGGCGATGAGGTAAAGGTCCTACCCTCCGGATTGATTTCGCGCATCAAGGAAATCGTCACTTACGATGGCAATGTCGATCGTGCGGCCGCACCGCAATCCATCACCATCACTATTGAAGATCATCTGGATATTTCCAGGGGAGACATGTTCGTAAAGTCTGTTGCGGCTCCGAGAGTTACCAGGGAAATGAATGCGATGCTGTGCTGGTTGTCGGAACAGAGCCTCGATCCTCGGCGCAAGTATCTTATCAAGCACACCACGCGCACGGTGAAGGCGATGGTGAGCGGGATAGATTACCGGGTCGATGTGAATACCCTGGACCATGAAGCGGCGAATACGCTGAAAATGAACGATATCGGGCTGGTGGCGCTCAAAATGCAGCAGCCACTCGTTTGCGACCCCTACCAGCAGAACCATGCGACGGGGAGCTTTATCGTTATCGATGAAGTCAGCAATAATACTGTTGCTGCAGGCATGATCCTCGCGGAAACCGGTTGATCTTCCTCTTGATCGAGCGGTAAGGGAAGGGGAAGTCGTAGTGGTTGTGTTGCATGGGCGACAAGGGGACGAAAGGACCCTTGCCGCTTTTCTGTTTTTTAAAGGGAAAAAGCTTGTTTCCAGAAGGGTTATGAAGGGATCCTCCGTCACAGGCTGCCTTCGTGGAGTATCTTGAGATTGGGAGTTTAGGTCCGATTGCGATTCAACCTGAATTCGGTAGTTGTAGCGAACTCACCACGCAGGTAAACGCCGGGTATCGCGAAAGTCTTTGTGGATCATGGTTTCAAACTAAAAAATGGTCAATTGCCGGATTTGGGTTCAATGGCTTATAGCGAGCAAACGTTTTTGTTTCCTTTGATCATCTTTATTTTATCGATAGCGTTGATATGACAAGTTTACAGATGGCATCTCACACCCCGCCCCATGCCGCATCGGCCGCAGTCGCTTCTTCTCTTGATTTGGGATTCGGCATGGTTTTTGCCGATCTGTATCGTCGCGACGGGTTGGCGAGACTCGATCAGGCGTTCCTTAATTTCCTGCATGCGGGAGATCCGGTATTGCGCCTGCGCCTCGATCAGGCTCGCGCCAATCCCGCCAGCCTGGACCGCAAGGTGGAAGCCGCGCTGCTGATCGAGGTTGCGCCGTGGATGGAGGATTTCATCGGAGCGTTGTTTGGCATCGAAAAAGAAATTGGCGAGCTTGCCTCACGCCATCACCAGCTCGCCCCGCTCTATTCCTGCAAAAGACAATTCGTGCAGCGCCGGGCGATGAACAAAGTAACCGAGGCGGAAGCAGCCGCGGTGGATGGGCCCGCTCTGGAAGAGCAACTGGCGGTGGAGTTCGGGACGGATTTTTCTGAACTGGCTTTCGCCACCCATGTTACCGGCTGGCTGGGGGATGAGGCGGCAAACGAAGAACGGCTCAAGGCTGCGTTGCTCTATGCCGCCTGGGCGTTGAAAACACAGACGGGACGGAAGCGGAGCCAGGGGGGCATTCTGTTCAAGGCTCCCGCCAAGCTGGATTACTTCCATCTGTTATCGACGGATGTGGATCATTCTGCAGGCTATGCCGTTCACAAGCTTCATCATATACGCCGCAGGGAAGGGTTCGCGCTCACTGATCCTGGCACCGACCTGGTTGGCGCCCTGGATGAGGCAAATTACTGCATCTGGTGCCATGAGCAGGGCAAGGACTCCTGCTCGAAGGGGCTGAAGGAAAAACCGAAATCCGCGGATGAGGCGCCATCCTTCAAGAAAAGCCAGCTTGGCGTCCTCTTGACGGGGTGTCCCTTGGAGGAGCGGATTTCCGAGTTTCACAAGCTGAAGACACAGGGTGTCGCCGTGGGAAGCCTGGCAATGATCATCGTGGATAATCCCATGTGCGCCGGCACCGGTCACCGGATTTGCAACGATTGCATGAAGTCCTGCATTTATCAGAAACAGGAGCCGGTCGATATTCCGCAGGCGGAGACACGCACGCTCAAGGATGTGCTCGAGCTGCCCTGGGGTTTCGAAATTTATAGCCTGCTTACGCGGTGGAATCCGCTCAACCTGCACCGGCCGGTGCCGAAGGCGCCGACCGGCAGAAAGGTGCTCGTCGTCGGCATGGGACCCGCAGGATACACGCTGGCCCATCATCTGATGAATGACGGCCACGCGGTGGTGGGAATCGATGGTCTCAAGATCGAGCCACTCGAGCCCAGCCTGTCAGGAGTGAACAGCCAGGGCGAACGTGTGCCGTTCGCCGCCATCCGCCACGCCGCCGATCTTGATGAAAATCTGGATGAGCGCATGCCCGGCGGTTTTGGTGGCGTGGCGGAATATGGCATTACGGTACGCTGGAACAAGAACTTCCTCAAGTTGATCCGTCTGCTGCTGGAACGGCGGGAAGAGTTTGCGCTTTTTGGCGGGGTCCGTTTCGGAGGGACCCTGACGGCTGACGACGCGTTTGCCATGGGATTCGATCACGTGGCGCTTGCGGCCGGAGCAGGCCGCCCGACGGTGCTTGATCTTCCCAACGGGCTGGCGCGGGGCGTTCGCGCTGCGTCGGATTTCCTGATGGCGCTTCAATTGACTGGCGCAGCGCAGATCAATTCGGTAGCGAACATGCAATTGCGCCTGCCAGTAGTCGTCATTGGAGGAGGCCTGACGGCTATCGATACCGCTACCGAGGCGCTGGCTTATTACCCGGTGCAGGTGGATAAATTTCTCCGTCGTTATGAAATTCTCACTGCAGTGCAGGGCGAAGCGGCCATACGCAGCGCCTGGGATGAGGAGGAGCGGGAAATTGCCGAGGAATTCCTTGCCCATGCACGTTCTATCCGGGCGGAACGCAAACAGGCTGAAGAAGAAGGGCGGGCGCCGCGTATTCTGGAATTGCTTCAATCCTGGGGGGGCGCGACCATCGCCTATCGAAAACGGCTCATAGACAGCCCTTCCTACACCCTCAACCATGAGGAAGTCGAGAAGGCGCTGGAGGAAGGCATCTGGTTTGCCGAATGCCTCACGCCCTTGCGGGTTGAAACGGATAGATGGGATCATGCGAAATCCGTACAGTTTTCGGTGCAGTCGCTGGATGAAACGGGATCATGGCAGCAATCCGGACAAGTCGTCCTGCCAGCCCGAGCTGTTCTGGTTGCGGCAGGGACCCAGCCCAATACGGTTCTCGCCAGGGAAGACGACAAGCATTTCAAGCTGAACGGCCGTTATTTCTCCGCCTGCGATGAACACGGCAATCTGGTCAGCCCGGTGCGGGCAAACCCCAAACCAGAGGCGCCGATGGTGTTGCTGAGCCGGTGTGAAGATGGGCGTTTCATCAGCTTCTTTGGCGACTTGCATCCCTCTTATTCGGGTAACGTGGTCAAAGCGATGTCGAGCGCCAAACAGGGCTACCCGGTAGTAAGCAGTGTGCTTGCACGCCGCGCTCCCGCCTCTAACAATCCTGTGTGGCTATTTTTTGCTGAGATCAACGGACGCCTGCGCGCGACAGTGCATAAGGTCGAGCGGCTTACTCCCAACATCATAGAAGTGGTGGTGCATGCACCGATGGCGGTGGAACGCTTCCATCCCGGCCAGTTTTACCGCTTCCAGAATTTTGCCTCGCTTGCAACCACTGCCGGTGGAACGAAGCTGGCGATGGAAGGCATTGCCCTGACGGGAGCTTCAGTTGATGTTCCACGCGGGTTGGTATCGCTCATCGCCCTGGAAATGGGAGGGTCGGCCGATTTGTGCGCCAAGCTCAACCCGGGTGATCCCGTGGTGCTGATGGGCCCTACGGGTACGCCGACTGAGATTCTGCCGAATGAAACTGTCGTGCTGGTGGGTGGAGGGCTGGGTAATGCGGTGTTGTTTTCCATTGGCGCGGCAGCGCGAGCGGCCGGTTCAAGGATTCTGTACTTTGCCGGCTACAAGAAGCTGATCGATCGCTACAAGGTTGCGGAGATCGAAGCTGCGGCGGATGTCGTGGTGTGGTGCTGTGACGAGTCCCCGGGATTCCAGCCATCCCGCCCAGGCGATTTCAGCTACGTCGGCAATATTGTCGAGGCGATGGCGGCGTATGGCAGCGGTGCGCTAGGTTCGCAGAAGATACGGTTGGCCGATGCCGATCGTATCATTGCCATCGGCTCGGACCGCATGATGGCGGCAGTGGGTGCTGCCCGCCACAACAAGCTCCAGCCATATCTCAAAACGGATCACTTTGCCATCGGCTCGATCAATTCGCCGATGCAATGCATGATGAAGGAAATTTGCGCGCAGTGCCTGCAGCCGCACAAGGACCCCGAAACGGGAGAGGTTACCTATGTGTTTTCATGCTTCAACCAGGATCAGCCGCTCGATCAGGTCGATTTCGGAGGACTGGCATCACGTTTACGCCAGAATAGCGTGCAGGAAAAGCTGACCACGCGCTGGATCAGCCACTGCTTGAAGGAGTCCAGCCCGATACAGGCATAGGCCAATGCACCGGGATCGAAGCAATCATGCAATTCCCGGTGCACCAGGCGCAGGTTCATTTATAATCCGGGCTGCCCTGAACAAGGCTCATGCTGTGCTGGCTTCCAGGAGTGTTGTGGGTCGGGTTGCGGCATATGGCAAAGCAGCGGACGGATGCCCATTCCCTTTCCGTGCACCAGACGCGAAGGTGTGCATGGTCGTTCCCCGGCCGGGATGCTCCGGCAGTGTTGTTTGTTACGGTTATTTTTTTGTTTTTGGCCAGTTTTGTCTGCGACGCCTCCGAGGGAGAACTGATCAGAGGTTATCAGAGGTGGGTGAGGCGATTTGAAGTCTGCCAAAAAAGAGCGGTATTGAAGAGATAAGGAAGGGAGATATCGATGCAGATAGGCATACCCGCTGAGATTCGGGGGGGAGAAACCCGTGTTGCGGCCACACCGGAGACGGTAAAGAAATATGCAGCCAAGGGGTTGCATACCGTGCTGGTACAGTCCGGGGCAGGGAAGGGTGCGAGCATACCCGATGAGGCATACCGTGAAGCCGGCGCAAGTATTGTAGCCGATGCCTCAGCACTTTACGCTCAGTCCCGTATCGTGCTCAAGGTGCGCAGCCCGGAACCCGGCGAATTGGCAATGATGCAAAAAGATGCCATATTGCTGGGCCTTCTTTCGCCCCATCAGGCGGAAGGAATCGAGACGCTGGCCAGGCACGGCATTACCGCCTTTGCGATGGAAAAGCTGCCGCGTATTTCGCGGGCGCAAAGCATGGATGTGCTGTCTTCACAGGCGAATATTGCCGGCTATAAGGCTGTGCTGCTGGCCGCCAATATCTACCAGAAATTCTTTCCCATGCTCATGACTGCCGCGGGTACGGTAAAAGCAGCCAGGGTTCTGATCCTCGGAGCCGGGGTCGCGGGCTTGCAGGCTATCGCTACCGCGAAACGGCTGGGGGCCGTCATTGAAGCTTTCGATGTAAGGCCGGCCGCAAAAGAGCAGGTTGAAAGCCTCGGCGCGAAATTCGTCGAGGTACCGCTTAGCGAGGAAGAAAAGGCGCAGGCAGAAACGGCGGGTGGATATGCCCGTGAAATGTCCGACGACTACAAGCGGCGCCAGGGCGAACTGGTCCATCAGCGCGCTGCGGCAGCCGACATCATCATCACCACCGCGCTGATTCCAGGGCGCCCTGCGCCGGTGCTGATAAAGGCAGAGACGGTCGAGGCGATGAAACCGGGATCGGTGATCGTCGATATGGCGGTGGAGACGGGAGGCAACTGTCCTTTGTCGGAGCTGGACAAAATCGTGATAAAACATGGAGTACATCTGATCGGCATTGCGAATCTGCCGGGGCTGGTGGCGGCCGATGCCAGCGCCTTGTATGCGCGCAATCTCATGAATTTTCTCAATCTGATGCTGGATGCGAAGAGCGGGGAGTTCAATCTCAACCGTGAGGATGAGATTATCGCCGGTACACTGGTTTGCACCGCCGGAGAAGTCGTCAGGAAGGCCTGATTCAGGTTCAGGGTTTAATAATCGAAGTCTGGAAGGAGCGATCATGATTGGAGAAGTCGACCCGACAATCATCAATCTCACCGTGTTTGTGCTCGCGGTGTTTGTAGGCTATCACGTCGTATGGAACGTGACGCCGGCCCTGCACACGCCGCTCATGTCTGTAACCAATGCCATTTCAGGGATTATCCTGGTTGGGGCAATGCTGGCCGCCGGTCCCGCTGAAACGGATTGGGGGGTATGGCTGGGAGCGGTGGCAGTGACGCTGGCCGCAATCAACGTATTCGGCGGATTTCTCGTCACGCAGCGGATGCTTGAAATGTTCAGGAAAAAAGAGAAAAAAGGAAGCTAGTACATGTCAGCAAATTCAGTCGCATTCGCGTATCTGATCGCGTCGGTTTTTTTTATTCTCGCGCTAAAGGGCCTGAGCTCGCCGCTCACCGCCCGCCGCGGCAACCTGTTCGGCATGGTGGGCATGGCCATTGCGGTCGCTACCACTTTGACCGTTACCAGAAATTGGGCGCTGATACTTGTCTGCATCGCAATCGGCGGCACAATCGGCGCCATGGTCGCGCGGCGGGTCCAAATGACCGCGATGCCCGAACTCGTTGCCTTCATGCATTCACTGGTTGGTCTTGCAGCCGTATTCATCGCCATCGCGGCAGTCAACAACCCGGCCTCGTTCGGCTTGCCGGCCGTGTTGCCGATGGGAAGCAAGCTGGAGCTCTTTCTCGGCACTTTCATCGGGGCGATGACCTGGTCGGGTTCGGTCATTGCGTTCCTCAAGCTGTCCGGCCGCATGAGCGGCGCCCCCGTGACGTTTGGCGGGCAGCACATGGTCAACCTGATACTGGCGGTTGTCATGGTGGGTTTCGGCCTCTGGTTCTTTTTCAGTGAAACCACCAACTGGACCGCTTTCGTCGCAATGACGGCAATTGCGTTCGTGCTGGGCTTTCTGATCATCATTCCCATCGGCGGCGCGGATATGCCGGTAGTCATTTCCATGCTCAACTCGTACTCAGGCTGGGCAGCAGCGGGAATCGGTTTTTCGCTCGGCAACCCGATGCTTATCATCGCGGGGTCGCTGGTAGGCAGTTCCGGGGCCATTCTCTCCTATATCATGTGCAAGGCGATGAACCGGCCATTTCTCTCGGTCATACTTGGAGGTTTCGGCAGCGAGGGGGGGGCGGCCGCTGTAAGCGATGGGACACAGAAAACCTATCGCAGCGGCAGTGCCGATGATGCGGCATTTCTGATGGGCAATGCCGACAGCGTAATCATCGTTCCGGGTTATGGCCTGGCGGTGGCGCGTGCGCAGCATTCCGTCAAGGAGCTCGCGGAAAAATTGCACTCCAAGGGCGTCAACGTGCGCTTTGCCATACATCCTGTGGCCGGCCGCATGCCGGGACATATGAACGTGCTGCTCGCGGAAGCGGAAATACCGTACGAACAGGTGCTTGAAATGGATGAGATCAACAGCGACTTTTCGAATACTGACGTGGTGCTGGTACTCGGCGCCAATGACGTGGTAAACCCGGCGGCGAATGTGCCGGGCAGCCCGATATACGGAATGCCCATTCTGGAGGCGCATAAAGCCCGCACGGTCATGGTCGTCAAGCGCAGCATGGCCGCCGGTTATGCCGGCCTCGACAACGACCTCTTTTACATGGATAAGACCATGATGGTGTTTGGCGATGCCAAGAAGGTCGTGGAAGATATGGTAAAGGCGTTATAAGCGCCGGCTCGGACTGGCGGCACGGCAATGGCGGGCAGGATAGAGAGGTAGAGACCAAGGCAGTGCATCGGCTGAGCTAACGGAAGTCATTGTCACTGGGTGCAGGGACGACATGAGCGCCATCCGGACTTTTCGTGAGGAAATATTCTCAGCTGATGGCCGTTCGCTTACGCTTTTCAGAAAAGGAACAGGTCCGGCCGTTATTCTCCTGCATGAATTGCCGGGGCTGACTGCAGAAACAGTCGAGTTTGCGGAATTGATCGTGGAGGGTGGGTTTCACGTGGTGATGCCGCTTCTGTTCGGTGCGCCGCTGCAGAACCCCATGATCGGGCTCCTGAAATCCCCGGTAATGTGTATCCGGCGGGAGTTCAACAACCTGGCGGCGGATAAATCGAGCCCGATCACGGCATCTTTGCGGGTCTTATGCCGGAAGCTGCATGGGGAGCATGGCGGTCCCGGCGTGGGCGCTATCGGAATGTGCTATACCGGCGGCTTTATTTTTGCCATGATGGTGGAACGATCTCTTGTCGCGCCGGTAACCGCGCAGCCTAGCCTTCCGTTATTCCAGCCCGCAGCCCTGGATGTCGAACCCGAGAAATTGATGGCGGCATCTCACCGCGACGATGCGGCGCCCCTGCTCGGTCTTCGTTTCGAGGATGACGACCGGTGCCCCGCGGCGCGATTCGAATCATTGCAGGCTGCGCTGGGAGCCGGGCCGGGATGTGTCGGGCGCTTTCGTCCTGTCGTGATACCCGGAAGAGGGCATTCGACCCTGACGTTCGATTACCAGGCAGCGCTCGATAGGGGAGTCGACACCCGTGACCTCGTGCTCCAGCATTTGCGGGCGCGCTTGTTTCCCATTGATCACTCTGGGTTACCCTGATTGCCTTGAGCTCTCTTTCCTAAGGTATACTGGTGAAAAAATTTCCACCCGTTCTTTCAATCTGAATCGGGCAGTTGGACAGGGTGGAGTGTGCGGTTTTTGGGTGCAGAGCAAGGTGCTGCGACGCGTAATGGCCATTCCATTGCAAGGAGTTGCAATTGCAAATCCGCCTTGCAGCGAACTCGCCGTATAGATGAACGTCGAGCACCGTGGAAAGTCTTTGTGGGTCATAGCTCCAGACCAGAAATGAGCGCTTTCTTAGGTTCAACAAGTGAAATAGATATGGTCCTGAAAAATGCTGATTGGCCTTCCTAAAGAAACGAAGGATCACGAATACCGAGTAGGCCTGACCCCCAGCCTGGTCAGAACCTTGGTGCGGCGGGGACATCAGGTGCTGGTTCAGGCGGGAGCGGGGGAAGGCAGTTTTCTCTCCGATGAGGAATATCGCCTGGCCGGGGCCCGGATCGTTCCGCATGCGGACGACGCCTGGGCGGCGGAAATGGTGGTCAAAGTGAAGGAGCCCATCGCGTCCGAGTATCGGCACCTCCACCGGAATCTCATTCTTTTTACTTATCTCCATCTTGCTTCGGACAGGCCTCTTGCCAGCGCTCTGCTTGAAAGCGGCACCACGGCGATAGCCTACGAAACCGTCCAGACCGAGGGCGGGAAATTACCGCTGCTCACGCCCATGAGCGAGGTGGCGGGCCGTATGGCTACCCAGATCGGTGCAACCTATCTTCAGAGAACTTACGGTGGCCGCGGCGTATTGATGGGGGGCGTTCCCGGCGTGGCGCCGGCGAATGTCGCCATCCTGGGTGCCGGAATCGTGGGAACAAATGCCGCTCGCGTCGCGGTGGGATCCGGCGCGCAGGTTACCGTGCTCGATGTGAGCCATGATCGCCTGAAATATCTGGACGACATTTACCACGGGCAATTACAAACGCGTATCAGTGATGAGTATAATATAGAAGAGGTCGTCTGCAGCGCCGATCTGGTCATTGGCGCGGTACTGATACCCGGCGGCCGGGCGCCGTGGCTGATTACCGCCGACATGTTGCCAAACATGCGCAAAGGTTCCGTGATCGTGGATGTGGCGGTGGATCAGGGAGGATGCGTGGAAACCACCCACCCCACGACTCATAGCGATCCCATTTATGAAGTGGACGGCGTGGTGCACTATTGTGTCGGCAATATGCCCAGCGCGGTTCCCCGTACCAGCACGTTTGCGCTCAACGCCCAGACCGCGTTCTATATCTTTCTTCTTGCGGATGAAGGCCTGGATGCCGTGCGGAAAAATACGGCGCTACAATACGGCCTCAATACATACGGCGGATCGTTGACCTATCCCGCGGTCGCAAAGGAATTCGATTTGCCCCATGTCAATGCCGTACAGGCGCTTGTTTGAACAGATAATCAAAACCGGGAGAATGAAATGAAATTCACTTGTCATCATCTGTTTCTGGGAGCGCTGGTTGCCGCCGCCTCGCCGGTTTCAGCGAATATAGATATCCATTTTGATTATCGCTACGATAGCACCGGTTTTTTCACGGGAGCCAATAGTTCGCGGCAAAGCATACTGGAGGCCGCAGCTTCGACATTCGAGACGCGTTTCCAGGATAACCTGACTGCGGTCGTCTCGTCGGGCTCGAATAATTTCGATATACGGTTTTTCCAGCCGGATGCCGACAAGAATATTACCTTGCCGAACTTCAGCGTGCCTGCTGACCAGATCGTGGTTTTCGTCGGAGCCCATGATCTGGGGCGTTCGCTGGCGATAGGCGGCCCAGGAGGCTTTTCCAGCACCAGCAGTTCATCCGATTTCCTGGATAACGCAGCCAGCAGGGGGCAACCCGGCGCGCTTTCAGCGGCGCAAACCGATTTCGGCCCCTGGGGCGGCTCGATTTCCTTCAACAGTGCTTCCAGCTGGTATTTCGATCCCAACACTCGCACGGACGAGCCTTTTACAGGCTATGACCTGTATTCCGTAGCGGTGCACGAGCTTGGCCATGTACTGGGTTTTGGCGATGCGAAATCTTTCAATAATCTGGTCGTCAACAATGTTTTTACGGGCTCCGCAGTTCATGATCTGCTCGGCTACGACCCCACGGTAACCAGCGGACACTGGGTGGAAGGGCTGCAATATGGCGGGGTGGAAACGGCCATGGATCCCACGATTGCGCAGGGGGTGCGCAAGCATTTTACGGAGCTTGATTACGCTGCCATGAAAGATATGGGCTGGCAGGTTTCCGCCATTCCCGAGCCCGAGACCTGGGGGATGATGCTGGCCGGACTGGGATTGCTGGGATGGCGTCTTCGGATACGGCAGCATAAGGCACATAAGGCAGCATAGGCAATATAAGGCAGCATAACAGCCGGGAGTTCATGATAAAGCCGGATTCCCGGGACTTGAATCAGTCCTGGATGCGAGTGGATGACCATATCGCCATTCTGGCCAGATCAGGTTCTTTTCCAGTCGCTGCGCCTTCCTGAATCCCCGTCTCGCCCAGCCGCTGTCCCGCTCTTGCTGGTAAACTCGAAGACTGTTTCTTCATGTTTCAAGCGGCGAATACATGCCTCACAGCGTCACCTTAATCACGACCATCGCGGTGAGCCTGGGGCTTGCCCTGCTCATGGGGCTGCTGGCAAACCGCCTGAAGCTGCCGGTATTGGTCGGTTACCTGACCGCCGGCGTCATTATCGGAACACATACGCCGGGCTTCGTGGCCGATATGGAGCTATCGGCGCAACTTGCGGAGATTGGGGTAATCCTGCTGATGTTCGGCGTGGGGCTGCACTTCTCGCTGGAGGATTTGCTTGCCGTGCGGCGGATTGCCTTGCCTGGCGCCATCGTCCAGATAGCGGTGGCCACCGCCCTGGGAACCGCCGTCGCAATGGCCTGGGGATGGGGCTCCGGAGCCAGCATCGTGTTTGGCGTAGCGCTTTCTACTGCGAGCACCGTGGTGTTGTTGCGGGCGCTGGAACAGCGTCAGTTGCTCAAATCGGTCAACGGGTCGATTGCCGTTGGCTGGCTGATTGTCGAGGACCTTGCGATGGTTCTGGTTCTCGTGCTGATGCCACCGCTCGCCGACTGGTTGGGAACCGGCGGCATCGACAGCGCGGTGGCGGATCCCGATGCCTCTGGCCTCATGGCTACCCTGCTGATCACCTTCGGGAAGGTTTCTCTTTTCGTCGCACTCATGCTAATCGTCGGGAAGCGCGTGTTTCCCTGGCTGTTGTGGCATGTCGCGAGCACCAATTCCAACGAGCTTTTCATTTTGAGTGTAATTGCTGTTGCCATAGGCATCGCCTATGGCTCCGCAACCCTTTTTGGCGTTTCATTTGCTCTTGGCGCTTTTTTTGCCGGTATGGTGATGAGAGAATCCGCTTTGAGCCATCGCGCTGCCCAGGACTCTCTACCCTTGAGGGATGCGTTTTCCGTTCTGTTCTTCGTTTCGGTAGGGATGCTATTCGACCCGAATGTGTTGATAGAGCAGCCACTTCGGGTTCTTTCCACCCTCGCCATCATTATTATTGGCAAATCGGTGGCCGCCTTTCTGCTGGTGCTTGCATTCCGCTATCCACTCAATACCGCGTTGACGGTCTCCGCAAGTTTGGCGCAGATCGGGGAATTTTCTTTTATCATCCTTGCGCTTGGCGTTTCTCTCGGTCTGATGCCGGTGGAAGCTCAAAGCCTTATACTTGCCGGAGCATTTATCTCGATTACGCTCAATCCGCTTGTATTCAAGATTATCGAGCCAGCGCAGGCCTGGATACGTTCTCGTTCGAGTCTCGCCCGTGTTCTTGAACGGGTGGATGACCCGCTTGCGGAACTGCCCATGACGGTCGCTTCCAGCTATGTCACCAATCACGTGGTCGTTGTCGGATATGGCCGCGTGGGTGGGCGCATTGGCGAGGCGCTTGCGGAGCAGCGGGTGCCGCTGGTGGTAGCGGAACAAAACCGTGAAACGGTCGAAGGATTGCGCAAACGGGGAATTCATGCGGTGGCAGGGGATGCGGCAGATCCGGCAGTACTGATACAGGCCCATATCGCGCGCGCAGCCATGCTGGTGATAGCGGTGCCGGACACGCTGCGTGCAAGGCGAATGATCGAAACAGCACGTATTCTTAATCCTTCCATCCAGATAATCGTTCGCACTCACAACGACGAGGAAGCGGCATTGCTCCGGAAGGAAAGCGGGGGAGAAGTATTTGTTGGTGAGCACGAGCTTGCGCTCAGCATGCTTCGCCACGTGTTGAACAGCGTGGCGCCGGTGAAGTGATACCGATGGCGGATGACGTCTCCGTCTCCGTGCGGGGAACGACTACAGGAGAAATGGTATGAGTGATAAACTAGTCGTGTATCAGAAACCCACCTGCAGCAAATGCAGGGCGACTTTGGCGCTTCTCAAGGATAGCGGCGCTGAGTTCGACGCCATCAATTATTATGAAACGCCTTTGAGCGCCAACGGCTTGCGCGAATTGATCGGCAAGCTCGGCGTGCCGGTCCGCGATGTGCTTCGCGCCGACGAACCGTTGGCCCAGTCATTGAAGCTCGATGAACGGAACTTGTCCGATGATGAACTGATATCCCTGATGGCGGAGAACCCGGATCTGATCCAGCGTCCGATCGTTGTGCGTGGAAATGAGGCCGTATTGTGCCGGCCTCCCCAGAATGTAATGAAATTGTTGTGAAAACCTAGGGAAGCGCTGAACAAATCCTCGCTGAGCGCGTTGCTGGTAAAATCGGGATGATCATAAGGCGCGCGACGAAGGCCGTAGCTTGGACTACGATGCCAAGGAGCGCAACGCCATGAGCGCCCGATTTTACCGCAACCCTTATGGGACGGGGCTTTGCGGGTGGTCTGCCTTGTCAGGCTTCTAGCGAAGGGGATCAACCATTCGCGTCGTCGCCTTTCGCGCATCCCATCCCGCAAAGCCGCCGTCGCGCCAGCGGAGATTTATTCAGCGCTTCCCTATAGCAGCAACGGGAGTAGCGGAAGAAGGCGTGGACGTATTCCGCCCACCTCGTATCGCCTGCTGCAGCGCGTCTGATTCCTGGCGCAAACGGTATGCAAGGAAAAAGGAAGTACTGAATACCTAATGAAGAAGCCATTTTCATTTATATTATCGCTGGCTATCCTGTTTGCGCCTGCCAGCTTTCTCGTCCTGCCAGCGCTGGCCCAGGCAGGTGTGTGCTCAGGCTGCCTGTGTCCGGGAAATCCCTGCGGCTTATGCCCATTGCCCCCGGTGAAAGACGCTGCTCCGATTGCTGGTGAATCCGATACGTGCCGTAAAATTCGCGAGATCGTTGCGCCGGTATCCAAGAACACCGAGCCCAATGAATATTACGCCAGCAAGGATAAATCGATTCAGGAATGTGTAAGAAACGGGGGCGATGTCATTATCAACTCCGGCCGGAGCAAGGAATTTCCATCCAGGCATTATTGCAAACCTTATGACACCTCCCCCCGGGGTGGTGCGGAGCCAGTTCGTTCCCGGCAGAATTAGGCAGCGCCAGACCAGGTGCTTCCATGCGCAGGCTGAAGCAAACTGATTTTCCGGGGAGCCGGTCAACGGCCGGATGATGTTTATCCGTGAGCTGATTGTTCGGCGCCAACTGATCAGTTCCGCTCTTTGCCCGATGTGCGGGACGTCTACAGGAGCGGGAGCGTCGACGAAATCGTTCCGGTTCCTCGGCGATTGGTATAAGCTTCTGGTTTCAGACCGGGATCTTTTGTATCGGAGATAATCGGAGATACAAGTAGAGAAGAAAATGATTGCTCGCGCTGAAGCCCCAAGGCAGGAGAACGGGGTTGCTGCCGCTTCATTGTCGCGTTTGCAACGCAAGCCTAATTCCTTCCTGAAGCTGATTTTGCTCGGGTTTGCGCTTGTGGGCCTGCCGCTCATCATCGCACTGATCAACAGCGCGCTATCCATTGACCAATTGGCGGACCAGAGCCGCAAGGCTGTATATCAGGCTGCGCGAATCGCCCATAGCAGCCGTGCCCTGGCTGACGAAATTGCGACGATGGAGCGTGCGGTGCGGCAGACGCACATTCTCGGTGATTCTTCGCTGCTCGAAGGTTATTTTCGGGCCCATCAGCAGTTCGAACATACTGCGGCAAGTCTTTTCGAGCTTTCGCTGCACGCCGAGCAAAGGCAGCTATTGGTGCAACTGCAGGCGCAGGAAGCCTCGCTTTTTCTTAAAATCACCGCGGTGAGGCAGTCACCGGAGGAATTGCGGGACCTCATCGGCAGTTTCGTTACGCTTCGGGACTCGGCACGGGCGTTCTCAACCCTGGGATACGCGTTGATCGAGCGGGAGGTGAGTGAAATGCAGGATATGGCTGGATATGCCCGTTTTACCGTGGGGTGGCAGTTGCTTGCGCTCATTCCGTTTGCGGTGCTGCTGGCATTCATTTTTTCGGTGTGGGTGGCGCGGCCCATCCGGCAGATCGATGAGGCAATACGCAACATGGGCCAGGGCGAACTGTTCAAGGCCATTCGTGTGGAGGGGCCTCGAGACCTGGTATATTTTGGCGAGCGGCTGGATTGGATGCGGCGCCGGTTACTCAAGCTCGAAGAGCAGAAGACCCGGTTTTTGCAACATGTCTCGCATGAGCTCAAGACTCCTCTGACAGCAATGCGGGAAGGCGCGGACCTCCTTGCGGAAGGAGTGGCTGGCGAGTTAAGCGAAGAACAGCAGCGGATCGCAAAAATTCTCTATAGCAACAGCGTGCAATTGCAGCGCCGCATCGAGGATTTGTTAAGCTACAGCGCTCTTCAGGCAGAGAAGGCCGCGCTGGTAAAAACGGAAACGAATTTTGCAAAAATCCTGGAGGCGGTTTTGCATGACCAGCAGTTGATTATCAGGAGCAAAGCCTTGAAGACCGAGGTGTCCTGCCCTGACCTGCCAATCGAATGCGACGAACAGAAAACCAAGGTGATTATCGACAATCTGTTATCCAACGCGGTGAAATTTTCTCCCCCCGGCGGCCGTATCGACATTTGGGTGAGCAAGGGTGAGGACACCGTTGCGCTTGATATCCTGGATAGTGGCGAGGGGGTCGACGAAGCGGATCGGGACAGGGTATTCGATCCCTTCTACCAGGGGCGCCGCGTCCTCGATAGCCATGTGCGGGGCACCGGATTGGGATTATCCATTGCGCGCGAATATGCGCTGGCTCATGGCGGCAATGTAGAGCTGGTATCGGGTCCCGATGCAGGAGCGCACTTTCGTCTGACGCTTCCCATTCGCGATGCGGAGCGGGGGGCATGGGCATGATGTTCAGAAAGCCGGGTTTCATTTCAGCCGTGATAGTATGGATGCTGGGAGGCTGCGCAATCGTGCCGCATACCCCCTCCATCGAACCATCATCACAGCGGGAGATCGTTCTTACCGGCCAGATGGACGATATGATGGAATTTTACGAGTCTTTGCGTAAATTATCAGCGGCCGAACTTTCGCGGGTGTACGACAAGGTAAAACAGAATTTCGTACAGAACAAGAGCGATTCCAACCGCATCCGGCTGGTGCTGGTTCTCATCATGCCTCATACCTCCTTTCGCGACGTGAATTCCGCCCTCTATCTGCTCAATGAGTGGCCTCGAGGGGAAGCAAAGACTTTCAACCACCTCTTGAGCTTCAGAAATCTGCTGGCGGCCCAACTGGGGGAGCAGCAACGCCTGGGCAACAGCGTCGACGAATTGTCCCAAAAATTGAAGGATGAGCAAAAGCGCGTGGAAACGATGCAAAACCAGATCGACGCCATCAAGAGCATGGAAAAAAACCTTCTCAGAGAGCAGCCTTAACCCCACATAGATGCCTGATAACAAAACTAAAATTCTTATTGTCGACGACGATACGGATCTGCTCGAATTATTGGTGATACGGCTGACCGCGGCTGGCTACAAGACTGACGCGGTACAGAGCGCGGAGGCCGCGCTTAATTATCTGGCCGTGTCCTGCCCGCAACTGGTCATCAGCGATATGCAAATGAGCGGCATGGACGGGATGGCTTTGTTCGATCATATCCATCGCACGTTGCCTACCCTGCCGGTAATCATTCTCACGGCGCATGGAACGATTCCGGACGCGGTCGCCGCCGTTCAGCACGGCGTCTTCGGCTATCTTGCGAAACCTTTCGATAGCAAAACGCTTCTGGCGAATATCAATCAAGCTCTAAGGCTTGCCCCTGGCGCGTTGCCACAAAACGAAACATCGCAGGCGGATTGGCGCAAGAGTATCATCACCCAAAGCGCTGTAATGGAAAATCTTCTTACGAAATCGGGACTTGTGGCGGAGGGTGATGCCAGCGTGCTCATTTACGGGGAGAGCGGCGTAGGCAAGGAATTGTTCGCGCGGGCGATACACGAATTGTCCAAGCGCCGTCAGCATCCTTTTGTAGCGATCAATTGCGGCGCTATACCCGAGCAGCTGCTCGAGTCAGAACTGTTTGGCCACGTAAAGGGCGCTTTCACCGGCGCCATGCGCGATCATAAGGGTTTGTTCCATCTGGCGGAAGGCGGTACGCTGTTTCTGGATGAGATCGGGGACATGCCTCTTTTGCTGCAGGTGAAGCTGCTGCGCGTACTGCAGGAGCGTCAGGTGAGGCCGGTGGGTTCGACGCAGTCGATTCCCGTGGATGTGCGCATCATTTCCGCAACCCATCGGGATCTCAAGGCGGAGATAGCTTCGGGAAACTTTCGGGAAGACCTTTATTACAGACTGGATGTCGTGGCGCTGACGATTCCCGTACTATCCCAGAGGCGAGAGGACATTCCGTTGCTGGCCAAGCATTTTCTCGGCACATTTTCGACAAAGTACGAAAAAAATATCAATGGATTCGCTCCCGAGGCGATGGAAATGCTGATCAGTGCTTCATGGCCGGGGAATGTGAGACAGCTGATGAATGTCGTCGAGCAATGCATTGTCCTGAGCACCGCTCCGCTGATTTCGCCCATGCTGGTCTATGATGCGATGCATAAGGAGGAGGAGCAGCTTGTTTCATTTGAGGACGCGCGCAGGAGTTTCGAGAGAGACTACCTGGTGCGCGTGCTGAAGATAACGGGAGGGAACGTCACGCAGGCAGCGCGTCTGGCGAAACGCAACCGTACCGAGTTCTACAAACTTCTTCAACGATACCATCTGGAACCGTCGGCTTTCAAGCAATCCCAGACATAAGCGGGGATCGGGCAGCGGCGGGGGTGTCAGACCGCGTCAGGAATTCCATCCCGAAAAGTCCCCGTCGCGTCCCGCGAAGGCGGGTTCAGGGCTTCCCTGGGGCCAGGAAATCGCTGAAGCCGAACGTTTCGGCTGGAGCTGGCGTTCCTATGAGGAAACCCTGCGCGTAATCGACCTGCATTTTTTGCAGTATGGCGAGCGTGGCCGCATTTTCAACAAATTCGGCAGTGGTTGTTTTTCCAAACCCTCGTGCCACATCACACAATGCTTTCACGAGAATCTGGTCATCGGGACTGTCGGCGAGATTTCGTATGAATGAGCCATCGATTTTCACCACATCGATGGGAAGCTGCCTGATGTAATAAAAGGAAGAGAATCCCACGCCAAAATCATCCAGCGTAAACCTGCATCCAAGTTTCCTGATCGTTTCCATTAGCTCCCGTGCTGCGGGAAGATCTTCCAGCGCCGCGGTCTCGGTTATTTCAAACATGAAGCTCGATGGGTCCGCCCCATGTTCGGCGAAAGCTCCCTCGAGAGTGGGCAATAGCTCCGGGTCGTGAAATGCGTGAGCCGACAGATTTATCGAAAAACGAACCGCCCTGCCGTTGTGGCGCAGTTGCGCGGATTGAGCGATGGATTTTCGTAAAACCATGTGATCGATGGCATGAATAAGGCCGGTTTGTTCGGCAGCAGGTATGAAGAGATGCGGAACAAGTATTGTCCCGTCATGATCGAGCATGCGCAGCAGTACTTCATAGTGATCTATGCTCTTGTTTGCAATATGCATTATCGGCTGGAAATAGAACAGGAATTGCTCATGCAGGAGGGCATACTCAATTTTTTCCTTCCAGTACACCAGGGTGTGCATGCGTTCCCGTGTTTTCTCTTCATCCGAAAAAATATGCCAGCTGCCCCGGCCTGCCTCTTTTGCCTGATACATGGCGAGATCCGCGGCTGCCAGCAGATCGTGCACATTGTTTCCATGTTCGGGAAACAGCGCAATGCCAATACTCGCGGAAGCTTTGTGGGTTCGTCCATTTACCGTGATTTTCCCCTGGTTCAAGCCGGCCAGTGCATTTTTTGCGACCTCTATCGCTCCTTCAGGGCTCGTTTGGGGCAGAATCACTGCGAATTCATCCCCGCCGAGACGGCCGAGTATGTCAACGCTGCGGATACTGCTCAGCAACGTGCGGGCCACCATTTTCAATAGCGCGTCACCCGCCTGGTGGCCGCTGGTGTCGTTGATATACTTGAACTGGTCGAGGTCGAAAAAGAGCAGAGCGCCGGAATAATTGTAGCGGGCAGCCAGGTTGAGCATCTGCTCCAGTTCCTCCTGGAAGCGGCGCCGGTTGAAAAGATCCGTAAGGGGGTCATGATCAGCCAGCCATGCCAAGCGTCCTTCCGCACGTTTATGTTCCGTCATGTCGAGGCCTACCGACAACATCGCGGGATCATCCGCCGTGAGCCGGGTCAGGCGCGAATGCAGCCAGAGAATGTGCCGTATCGATGAATCCTTGCACAATACATTCGCTTCATGGCGCAACTGATCTCTTTCACCGGTAAGCAGTTCCTCGAGATGAGCAGGAAGATCCTGCAGATCTCCTTCCAGGGAGAGAAGGCCAATGAAGGGCTTGCCCTGAAGTTCTTTTTCGGTATACCGGATAAGTGCTTCTCCATGGGCATTCAACGTGATGATTTCACCATTGGCATTTTGCGTAATCACGATGACCTGGGCAATATCCATCAGGTGGGTGATGAAGTCGCGTTCCTTGCTCAGTTCATCCATTTTTCTTGCCAGAATCCGCGTGCGGTCGGCAACCTGATTCTCAAGCCTTTCGAGTTGATGAGACAGGGCAACCGTTGTTTCATCCAGCATATCGATTTCATCTTTCAGCCATCGTTTCTCGCTGGCGGAACGAAGCGACGACCGAAAATTGCCGAAGCTGCTGCGTGCCAGCAACGGCAGGGTAAAGACGATATGTTTCAGCCGGGACAGCGGCCTGGTCAGGATCAAAAACAACAGTATTTCGGATAGCATGAGTCCTGCCAGCCCGATTACCATATTCTGCTGTGTGGAATTGCGTATGGTCTGGACAGTGGAGGTAATATCCGTAATGACTACCAGCTGAGCTTTATTGGAGGCGTTTATCTTTTGCAGCGGAAGCAATTTTATTTGCTGGTATCGTCCTTGCCAGAACACCTGGACACCCTGTTCAAGCCTGCCAAGATCTGGATAGTCCCGGGAAATTTTGTCCAGAAGGAAGCGGTTTTTCTCGCGATTCGTCAGGATCGTGATCCGGATCCGCCAGTTGGGAATCTTAATATCGCTATTTTTTCCTGTGTTCCCTTCATCCCTTACGAACAAGCCGATATCGGCGCCGGAAATGTTTTTGAAGCCTACCACCGCGTCCACCAGCGGGGCGCCTATCACCACGACGCCCACGCTTTGTCCCTCTACCAGCAGGGGAACCACGGCAAATTGCATGCAGCTTCCATCGCAACTCAGGGGACTGGAAAACCGTTCTTTTACATTGACTTCACGCACCCAGGACTTTATTGAATTGTTCCGTTGAAAGGATGCCTCGGCGCTGCCCCATTTCGCCAGAAGCTGGTTCGCATGATTGTAAAACTGCACCACTTCGATGCCTTTGTTGATCTGTAACAGCGCCCAATACGGATCAAAGATTTCCGCCAGTTTTTCCGGGTCACCGGCGATCAGGCTTTCCGTCATCCCTTCCATGAGAGGTATCAGTTCGGCAATCTGATGCAGACTTTGAGAAGTTTGTTCTATCAGGCCTTCGACTTCGCTGGTATAGCGCTCATGCTGCATGAGCCGCTGATTCTCGAAGTCATTCATCAGGCTGACGTAGGTGATGCCGGTGAATGCAGCGACGATCGCTATCAGTATCAGGCTGCTGAGCAGCAGCACTTTCCATTTCAGGCCAAGGAAACGGTGCTCGAGGATTTTTTCCGCATCTTCAAGCTGAGACATGCCTTTATGGAGCTTATTTTCCATCAGGATGGCCGCTAGAACCGGTATGAGCCAAGAATTGTAAACAGATCCCAGCGCTGAGACAGGTCACCGCGGTTCGGATTGTCCAGCGTCGAGAGCCAGCCGGTCCCATTCACATTGTGATACTCGGCACGAAGCATGAATTCGGGCGTAACATTCCAGCGAATGCCGACAGTAATATCCTTGGCGAAGCGGCTGAAACCCTGCCCTGCCCGTTGGACAGGTTGCTCGGCCACCCATTTTGTTCCATGAGGATCGGATTTGTCCGCCAGATAGACATCGTAACGGACAAAGCCTTCCCAATCGGGGGTGAAACGGTAGGCTCCCTGAAAATAATAACTTTCGCCCCAGATATTCATGTCCTTGAAGGCAACGAAATTATCGTATTCAAGGTGGCGCAGCGCATATTCCGTAGTGAGGCTCCAGCGCTCCGCATTGTATTGCGCCGAGAAAATTACCGGCGTAAAGCGGATGGTGCCGGCATGCACCGGATCAGCCGCGCCCGGGACATAGCTCATATTCAGGTGTGAGGCGCTGACCGCGAAACGGACACGACCGCCATCGAGGTCATAGTTCACCCGGCCCGTATAGGAAATATTCGGCGACAAGTGGCCAGGGAACTGCCTCCCGAACACCGCTGCCTCCGCTTCGTCGCCTCTTACTAAAGGGCGCACCACGCCCCCCTGAAATGAAATGTCGCCAAAATCCGACCGATATTCACCGTACAGGTGCATGCCATCCGCCGCAATCGCGAGCTTGCGCGTGCGATCGAAGTAGATCGACTGAGGCAGCAGTATGCTTGGCCGGGTGAAGGGAACGTCACGGGTATCGTTATAGAAACCCAGGGGAGTCTTCATCCTTCCCAGGCGTATACCTAGTAGACTCGCTTCCCCCGAAAAGTATGTGTAGTCCATGAAGCCGTAATCCAGACGGATATTGCCGGGACTTCCTTTTCCGGCAGTACGCGATATCATTTGCGCCGAGAATTGCAGCCGGGAGACCGGCCGCATGGATGCGTTTAGCCCGAATTCCCGAAAGTCGAAACTTCCGCCGTCGGAACTGCTTTTGCCGAAAAAATTGTTCTTGTCCGAACTGATCAGCCAGGACTGGCTGGCGAAGCCATGAATCTGGAGGTTATGCGGCAATGGCGGCAATGATGAGAGAAACGGAAGTTTTTGAGCCGGCACCGGAAAGCTCCACAGGATGATGGGCACGGCAATCAAGAGGATTGCTCGCCGATAAAGCAAACCCTGGTCTTTACTTGATCTGGAGCACATTGACTCTATCATCCATTCTGGATTTATATAAATAACCGATAGCTCCCGGCGTGCTCGCGACTTTTGTTAACATCTCCTCGGGGGAGTTGACGATATCCGGAGCTTGGCCTGTTCCCGAAAATACCAGCCGATCCCATGCGAGGCGTAGCTGATATGGGAAGACGTTGAGTTTTTCCTTGGAAAAGGCGATATGCAAAGGGGCGTCGTCCGGCAGGACAAACACTCTTATTGCGCTCCCGTCGGGCCAGGCATGGAGGCGCATGCCAAAAATAGCGCGTAGCGAGCTCTTGGAGATGGTTTTTTCCGCTACGCTGGGATTGGCAATGATTTCATAACCTTCATCCGCCCCAGCGGAACTGCAGTGAATCATGCTGAACAACAGCCAAACGAGTGTGATCCAACACGCAGGATTTTTTCTAATTGTCACGATTTTATATGGCTAGTCCGATTTATTGGATGCCGCGCAGACGGGGTTATGATGTCCAAGACAGAAAACAAACATGAGCAAACCCGGATAAGGCCAGTTCGCGGAGCGGACTGGCCACTGGGCTGTTACTTTATCAGCCGCGATCAATCATCTTGATAACGGACGTCGTGAAGAAAGCTGTAGAAATCCGGATGGCTATTGCCTGGTTTCAGCATGCTTGGAATCAGGTATCGAATTTCGTTTGCGTTCGCTTGCTATCGGTTTGATTCTGCCGAAGTCGGTAACCAGTTCCCAAAACTGGATATGCTTCTGGTGCATCCTGTCCAGCATCTTGGTCAGGTCGACATAATAAGGTTGGCGTTGGCCGTGATGCTCAACGATCGGGCCGGCTGGATCAAGCTCCAGGCCATAAAGGCCAAGCAACCGGTTCAGCGCGGGCTCCATCACCGATAGCCAGTGAGTGACATTATTTGCCACGGACATTCTTATGACGCCCACCGCCAACGCCAGAATGGGGTGGGGAAAGCGGCGCAGGCGTGTTGGAGTCCATTTTTCCACTGTCGCACCCTCCTGGAATGCGTGGAGCAGTTCATCCCTGCGGCGGTTGAATTGGCGTACGATAACCAATCGGGATATCTCGCCGATATCCTGCCTCGACAGTTTTTTGATATCGATGAGGGCTGGATCGAGCCTGGTATGTTGCTCGGTGGGAAACAGCTTTTGAGGATCGAGCGGATCAGCCAGTATCAAGCGCGCGGTGCCCACGAAGGCTCCCGAGGGGCGATGCCGCAAGAGCATGTGAGCGGAGTGGCGATCGTAGCCATCGCTCTCCATTTCCTCAGGATAGCTGGATGCTTCGAAGCCAGGAGCGCGTTGTTCGATACAGTAAACCTGATAGCGTAGGCGAAATACGGTACGCAACAGCTCAGGAGAATTGGCGTCGATTATTTCAAAGTATTCGTTAAAGGCCGCCACGACGTCATTCATTTAAAGGCTCATGTAACTTTAATGGAGATCGGGTTTTTAAAATGATTCGATCCGTGCATGGTAATGGCGCAAGTCCACCGCCCTTTGCGGATCCGTTTCAGGCGAACAGCAATCGGATCGAGTCTCAAGCGCACTTGTTCCAGTCGTGAGCGGGGATTCAAGACGTTCTATGAAACAACGGATTGAGAATGTTGAATAGCTGTAAGATCTTACAGCTGGAAATCGACGGGTGGAGCGTAACTTGAGCTACATTCGATATCGGGCCAATGAAAAAGGCTGCTGTTGCACTGTGGTTCCCGTGTCGGGATGTCAGAAATGCACGTTCCCGGTGTGCCGCTGTCGTTGCTTGCTATAATCCTAAATTCGGCGGTTGACCGCTCATTTCCGGTTTAGAGTTATGATTCACAAAAACTTTCCGCGGTACCCGGCATTCATCTGTATGCTGTATGGTGAGTTCGTTACAGGGCGGATTTTGTGATTGCAGCAGGCGGGGGATAGCCGTGCTTATCGTGGTGCCCAGAAGAGGACTCGAACCTCCACAGTGTTGCCACCGCTAGGACCTGAACCTAGTGCGTCTACCAATTCCGCCATCTGGGCGATGCGCGCTCTGTCCCGAACATGGACAGAGGCGCCAATTTTATAGGAAACCACTGCTTTGTCAATGAACAGGAAACGTGGACTTCGGCAGCTTGATCCTTATCTCGAACGCGAGAAAGAGCGTTACGGCCATGCTTTGCCCAGCCGGGAGTTCATCCTGCAAGTACTCAAGGATCAGGGTGTTCCCATTGGCGAGGAAATATTGCAACAGCTTCTCGCCATCACGGAAAAGGAAAGCGAGCTTTTCAGCCGGCGGGTGTCTGCCATGGAACGCGAAGGCCAGATCATGCGCAATCGCAAGGGCGATATCTGCGTTGTGGAGAAACTGGATCTCGTCAAGGGCACGGTCCAGGGGCACGCGGACGGGTTCGGATTTCTGATTCCCGATGACGACGGTCCAGACTTGTTCCTGAGCGCCAAGGAAATGCGCAAAGTGCTGCATGGCGATCGTGCCATGGTGCGCGAGATCGGTATCGACCGCCGCGGGCGCAAGGAAGGGGCCATCGTGGAGGTGCTGGAGCGGGCGGTGGCCCGGCTGGTGGGAAGGTTGCACGACGATCATGGCATCCTGTTTGTGGAAGCGGAAAACAGGCGCATCAGCCAGGATATCCTGATACCCAGGGGAGAGTCCATGGGCGCGAAAGCGGGACAGGTGGTCATGGTCGAGCTCATCCAGCAGCCAAGCAAGAGTGCCCAGCCTATAGGCCGCATTTTCGAGATCCTCGGGAATTACGCCGCTCCCGGCATGGAAATCGAAATTGCGCTGCGTAAACATGAATTACCCTATCAGTTTCCGCCGCAGGTGAAAAGGCTTTCGGGGAAATTTCCATCTGACGTCCTGCAATCCGAGCTTGAGGGGCGCATCGATATCCGTCATCTGCCGCTGGTGACGATAGACGGCGAGAGTGCGCGGGATTTCGACGACGCGGTGTATTGCGAGCGCGATGGGGCGGAATATAAATTATATGTCGCCATCGCGGATGTCAGCCATTATGTGCATCCCGGCGATGCCCTGGACCAGGAGGCATTGAATCGGGGTAATTCCGTGTATTTCCCGCGGCGCGTGATTCCGATGCTGCCGGAAGTGCTGTCCAACGGACTGTGCTCGCTCAATCCCCAGGTGGCGCGTTTGTGCGTGGTATGCGAAATGAGCCTCGATTCGGCAGGTAATTTTCGTAATTATGAATTTTATCCTGCAGTGATGTATTCCCATGCCCGGCTGACCTATACCGAGGTGGCGGCGATGCTCGAGAATCCTCGTGGAGAAGAAGCCAGACGGCACCGCAAGCTGCTTCCCCACATACGGCTGCTCAACAGACTGTTCAAGGTTTTGTTGAAAGCAAGAAAGAAACGAGGCGCCATCGATTTCGAAACCATCGAAACGCAGATGGTTTTCAATGACCAGGGGAAAATTGACTGTATTCTGCCGGTCAAGCGCAATGATGCCCATCGTTTGATTGAAGAATGCATGCTTGCAGCCAATGTCTGCGCATCGGATTTTCTGAAGAAACACGAACAGCCCACGCTGTATCGCATCCACGAGGGTCCGACCCCGGAAAAGCTGGTGGCATTGCGCGACTTTCTCAAGGAATTCGGTTTGCAGCTTGGCGGTGGGGATCGGCCGAGCGCGAAGGATTATGCGAAGTCGCTCGAAAAAATAAGGGATCGGCCCGATGCCCAGCTGTTGCAGACGGTGATGCTGCGATCGTTGCGCCAGGCAGTTTACAGTCCGGATAACGTCGGTCACTTTGGCCTTGCTTATGAGTCCTATACTCACTTTACTTCGCCTATCAGGCGGTACCCCGATCTGCTCGTCCACCGCGCCATCAAGGCGGTGCTCAGGAATAAGAGATATTCTCCGGGGGACTGGCACGGGCTGGGCGTGCATTGTTCCCAGACAGAGCGCCGTGCAGACGATGCGACCCGGGATGTGGAGTCATGGCTTAAGTGCTATTACATGCAGGACAAAATCGGAGAGGATTTTTCGGGAGTCATCAGCGGAGTGACGGGCTTCGGCCTTTTCGTCGCCCTGGATGGAATATATGTGGAAGGATTGGTGCATATTTCAGAGTTGCCCAGCGATTATTTTCATTTCGATTCCGCCAAGCACATGCTGTTGGGGGAGCGCAGCGGAAAGCGTTATCGCCTGGGTGACAGGGTCAGAGTTCGGCTGGTGAATGTCGATCTGGAGTCCAGCAAGATCGATTTCGTGTTGGCCGGAGAGGTCGAATAAGGATGTCCAGCATCCGCTTCATATTCGGCTTTCACGCCATTCTTAGCCGCCTGCGGCAGAATCCCGATAGTATCAAGGACATTTTTCTTGATTCGGCTCGCCGGGACCAGCGAGCGCGCGACCTGGTGAAATCTGCGGAAAGCCAGAATGTGCGCGTGATTTCATGCGAGGATGCAAGGCTGTCGGCGATGGCGGGAACCGCCCGGCATCAAGGCGTGGCCGCGGCCGTCGATACATCCCGCAGTTATATCGATATTGAAGATATTCTCGATACGCTGATCGAGCCGGCTTTGCTTCTGGTTCTTGACGGCGTTGTCGATCCGCATAATCTTGGCGCATGCCTGCGAGTCGCGGATGCTTTTGGCGCACATGCGCTGGTCGTGCCCAAGGACCGTGCCGTCGGACTGACCGCTGCCGTGCATAAAGTGGCGAGTGGAGCCGCCGATACCGTGCCATTTGTCGTAGTGACCAATCTGGCCCGCACCTTGCGCGACCTGAAGGAGCGGGGAATTACGGTTATCGGGGCTGCCGCCGACGCGGACCATGATCTCGACGCGGCCGAACTGCGCGGTCCCCTGGCATGGGTAATGGGCGCAGAGGGAAAAGGCTTGCGCCGGCTGACGCGGGAAGCCTGCGACCTGCTCGTTTCCATCCCGATGCTGGGCAGCGTCAGCACGCTCAACGTGTCCGTCAGCGCGGGGATATGCCTGTTTGAAACACGTCGGCAGCGCCGGCAGCATGTATCCGGCCCGGCCTTCGCCACCCGCGCTGCGAGACGCCAATGACGCGGGAATCCAGGCACGGGCCATGACATCGGGCTGGACGCTATCATGCTTTTATAATTGATATTTTTTCTCCGGTTCAGTATAGTACCGACCTCTTCAACCTTGCCTCACCGTTTCCGCATTGCGGGAGGCTTTACCCATAAGGACTCCTATGCGACATTACGAAGTGGTTTTTATCGTGCACCCGGATCAGAGCGAGCAGGTGCCCGCAATGATCGAACGCTATCGAGGGATGGTAACGGCAAGAAATGGCCGGATACATCGCCTGGAAGACTGGGGACGCCGGCAGCTTACCTATCTGATCCAGAAAGTCCACAAGGCGCATTACGTATTGATGAACATCGAATGCGATCAGGAAACCCTGGATGAGCTGGATCATGCATTCAAGTTCAGCGACGCCATATTGCGTCATCTCACCATAAAGATGGACGGACCGGTCACCAGTCCCTCGCCGATGATGCGCGAAGAAAAATCCAGGCCGGCCCCCAGCACCACGGAGGATAGCCGGGAAACGACTCTCGCCACCTAGCGGGATTCGTTGAACTGCAATCAAACCGTGATCTGCGGCAAGATAACGGAGATATCCGGCTTGCGCTACACGCCGGCAGGCGTGGCAGTGGCGGAATTCAAAATCGATCATGCATCCCGGCAGGTTGAAGCAGGCAAGGAACGTCAGGTGGGATGCGAACTATCTGCCGTGGCGCTAGCGCAACTGGCGGAAAGAGTTGGCGGCATGGTGCCGGGTATCAGGGTCAGGCTGACCGGTTTTCTGGCAAGAAAAAGCCGCATGAGTCTGCAGCTGGTGCTGCATGTAAACAATCTGGAACCTATTTAGAGAAACAGGAAAAATCATGGCGCGTTTTACGTCAAAGCGAAAAGACAGCAAGGATAAAGAGAAGGAAAAGAAAGCAAGCAGGCCGCTGTTCAAGCGCAGGAAATTCTGCCGCTTCACGGCGGAGGGCATCAAGACCGTGGATTACAAGGATATCGAGTTGCTGAAGGATTTCATCAACGAAAACGGTAGAATCATTCCTGCACGCATAACCGGAACCAAATCGCGCTACCAGCGCCAGTTGGGCGTTGCCATCGAGCGTGCACGTTTTCTGGCGCTGCTTCCGTATACCGACTTGCACTGAGGATTGACATGCAGATCATATTAATGGAGAAAGTCGTCAATCTGGGCCAGTTGGGCGACGTGGTCAAGGTAAGAAACGGCTATGCGCGCAATTTTCTCATCCCTAAAGGCAAGGCAAAGCGCGCAACGCCCTCGGCAATCGCCGAGTTCGAAGCAAAACGCGCGGAACTGGAGAAAACCCAGGCGGAGATCCTGGCTGCTGCCCAGGCCAGCGCGGCAAAGCTGGATGGATTGATGGTCCAGATCACCCAGAAATCCGGGGTGGATGGCAAGCTGTTCGGTTCGGTCACCAATGCCGATATCGAGGAAGCGCTCAAAACCCAGGGTTATGAGATCGAACGTTCCATGATCCGCATGCCTCAGGGGTCGCTAAAACAGGTGGGAGACCATCCTATTGCCATTGCGCTGCATAGCGACGTGGTGGCGAATATCGTGATATCGGTTCTTGGGGATTCCTGAACAAGTTCCATCCGGTAGTAAGTTAAAAGGCTAAAAGGGCTGGTTACAGCCCTTTTGCTTTTTTGTCTCCTGCCCGGTGCTAGAATATCCCTGATATTCATAAGCGTTCATACATACCAAGCGGAACTCATGGTTCAAATACTTTCCGCCACCGCTCCCGACCAACTGCTGGAGTCTTACAAGACGCCGCCGCACTCGGTTGAGGCGGAGCAGTCGGTTCTGGGCGGCTTGATGCTCGATAACCATGCATGGGACAAGGTGGCCGATGTCATCACCGAGGATGATTTCTATCGCCAGGACCATCGCCTCATCTATCGCCACATCTGCAAGCTGGTGGAACACAGCAAACCGGCGGATGTGGTGACTGTTGCCGAGTCGCTCGAAATATCGGCTGAACTGCAAAACGTGGGGGGGCTGGCATATGTGGGCGTCATGGCCCAGAACACGCCTTCCGCTGCCAATATCCGCCGCTATGCGGAAATCGTGCGCGAACGGTCGATCATGCGCAAGCTTGCACGGGTCGGCGCCGAGATCACCGACTCGGCCTATAGTCCTTCCGGACGTTCCGCTTCGAGCCTCCTGGATGAAGCGGAAGCCAAGGTTTTCGAAATTGCCGAGGCGGGAGCACGGGGAAAGGAAGGATTCGTGGATATCCAGCCACTCTTGAAAGAGGTGGTGGAACGCATCGAGACGCTTTATAACCAGGACAGCCCCAACGATGTGACCGGCATCGCTACCGGCTTCCATGATATCGATCAGAAGACCTCCGGCTTCCAGCCGGGTGATCTGATCATCATCGCAGGCAGGCCGTCCATGGGTAAAACCGCCTTCTCCCTCAATATCGCCGAGCACGTGGCTCTGGTGCTGGAGAAACCGGTGGCGGTATTCAGCATGGAAATGGGTGGTGCGCAGCTCGCGATGCGGATGCTGGGTTCCGTTGGCCGCCTGGACCAGCACAAGGTGCGTACCGGGCGTTTGCAGGATGAGGACTGGTCGAAGCTGACCCACGCCCTGGGCAAGCTGAACGATGCCCCGCTGTATATCGACGAAAGCGCAGCACTGAATGCGCTGGAGCTGCGGGCGCGGGCGCGGCGGCTCCATCGGCAGCATGGCGAATTGGGGTTGATCGTGGTGGACTACTTGCAACTCATGTCTGCGACCAGCCAGGGAGAGAACCGGGCTACCGAAATTTCCGAAATTTCACGCTCTCTCAAGGCGCTCGCCAAAGAACTGCGCGTCCCGGTGGTAGCGTTGTCGCAATTGAACCGCAGCCTGGAGCAGCGGCCCAACAAAAGGCCGGTCATGTCGGATCTGCGCGAGTCCGGCGCTATCGAGCAGGATGCGGACTTGATCCTGTTTATTTATCGGGATGAAGTGTATAACCCGGAGACGCAGGACAAGGGAATCGCCGAGATCATCATCGGGAAGCAGCGTAACGGTCCGATCGGCAAGGTTGATCTCACCTTCCTGGGGGAATATACGAGATTCGAGAGTTACGCCCGGACGGGGCAGTATTGAGCGCGCTCTTCCACCCGCCCGATCTCATGGGTCCGCCGGGTGCGCAATACGTCTGCGAATCCTGGGCGCTTGCTCTTGTTGCTGGTTCCGGCCCCGGTTCTTCAGCAGGAATCCGCCATCACAATACTTCAGCTGCGTAATCCGCCAGTCTCGAACGCTCGCCGCGCTGCAGGGTGACGTGGCCGCTGTGGCTCCAGCCCTTGAAGCGATCGACGACATAGGTCAACCCCGAACTGCCTTCGGACAGGTATGGCGTATCGATTTGCGCGATATTTCCCAGACATACTACCTTGGTTGCGGGACCGGCGCGGGTGATGAGGGTCTTCATCTGCTTGGGTGTGAGGTTCTGCGCTTCATCGATGATCAGGAACTTGTTGAGGAAAGTCCGCCCGCGCATGAAATTGAGCGATTTCACCTTGATGCGCGAACGGATGAGATCGCGCGTGGCGGCACGTCCCCATTCACCGGGATCATTATCCGTCTTGTTGAGTACATCCAGATTGTCCTCGAGCGCTCCCATCCATGGGGTCATTTTTTCTTCTTCAGTTCCCGGCAGAAAACCGATGTCTTCGCCCACCGGAACCGTGACACGGGTCATGATGATTTCCGAATAGACCTTATGCTCGAGGGTTTGCATGAGCCCGGCCGCCAGGGTAAGCAGTGTCTTTCCGGTCCCGGCCTGTCCAAGCAGCGTAACAAAATCCACTTCCGGATTCATGAGCAGGTTCAATGCGAAATTTTGCTCGCGGTTGCGCGCCGTGATTCCCCATACGTTATTTTTGTGATGGGTGTAATCCTTGATGGTCTGCAGCACGACCGTTTTTCCGCTTCGTTCCTTTACCTGCGCATAGAATGGCTTGTCGTGCTCCAGATAGACAAACTGATTCACAAGAAAGCCGGCGGATAGCGAGCCGCTCACACGGTAAAATGTTTGTCCGGCTTGTTGCCAGGATTCCATGCCTTTTCCGTGTTTTTCCCAGAAATCAGCGGGCAACTCCTGTATGCCCGAGAACAGCAGATCGCTGTCTTCCAGTACCTTGTCGTTGAAGTAATCTTCCGCCGCCAATCCCAGTGCGCGGGCCTTGATGCGCATGTTGATGTCTTTTGAAACCAGCGCCACCGTACGGTTGGGATGGGTTTCATGCAAATGCTTGACGACGCTAATAATCTGGTTGTCCGCGCTGCCGCTGGCGAGACGCATGGGCAGGACACTGCTGATCGCCTCGGTCTGGAGGAACAGACGGCCGGTTGCGGTCTGGCTCCCGTGCGATTCCAGCGAAATTCCCTCGTCGATGTCGCTTACGGCACTGCATATGATTTCATCCAGAAAGCGGCTGGTCTGCCGGGCATTGCGCGCGACTTCCGACATGCCTTTTTTGTTGTGATCGAGTTCTTCCAGAGTGACCATGGGAATGTAGATATCATGCTCTTGGAAGCGGAACAAGCTGGTGGGATCATGCATCAGCACGTTACTGTCGAGCACAAACAGCTTGGGGTTGGCCCGCAGATGAGTGATCGGCGTAATGGAAGGCCGGGAAGGCGCAGCTTTCCGCGTGCTCATGACGTTGTCCGAGGCAGGGTCTTGATGAATTCCAGCACTTCCATGACATGGCCGGGGATTTTGACCCCTCGCCATTCCCTCCGCAATTCTCCGCTGGCATCGAACACAAAGGTGCTCCGCTCTATGCCGCGAACCTGTTTGCCATACATGTTTTTCATCTTCATCACATTAAACAGGTTGCAGACCGTTTCGTCGGGGTCGCTTAAAAGCTCGAAAGGGAAGTTCATTTTCGCCTTGAACTTTTCATGCGATTTCACCGTGTCGCGGGAGATGCCCACGATATCGCAGTCGAACTGGGTAAATTCCTTATAGGCATCGCGAAAGTCCTGGCCTTCGGTCGTGCAGCCCGGCGTATCATCTTTCGGATAAAAATAGATAACCAGGTTTTTTCCTGAAGCACTGGGAAAACTGAATGCTTTGTTGCCCGTTGACGGAAGCTCAAAATCGTAGGAAGGTTGCGGGGAAAGGCTCATATGATGCGTCCATTGAGAGATAGGGAGGGTCTGCGCCATTTTATCGTTTCATGGTAACAAAAACACCGCATAAAGCAAATTGGCTGGACGGGAAGCGCTGGAGGGAAGATCCTGGCATCAACCTAAGCGGATGGGTCGCGGCCGTAGTGGCGCGACATGCCTCTAACCCGTTCGACCTGTTCGACAGGGGGAATCGGGGCATGCCTGCTCCCGGGTGGCATCGGCCCAGCAATTGGGTGTTTCGAACAAACGCACCTGCTCCAGCCTGAGATGGTTTCCGTAGGTATCGCGGTATGCCGCGTCGAGCACGCGGAATGCGATCAGTGCGAGATTTTCCGCGGTCGGCGGCACATCCAGCACAATCGTCTTGTGATTTTCCAGCGATTCAAGAAATTGCAGCAGCTTCAGGTCGGTGGAACAAACCAGGAAAGCATGGTCCCATTTCTCCACCAGCTCCGCGTTCGCAATGCGCTTTACCTCCGAGTAGTCCATCACCATTCCTTGCTCCGGGGCGCCGGTCTCGGTGATAATGTCGCCGGACAACGTGATTTCCACAGCATAACGATGGCCATGCAGGTGGCGGCATTTGCTATTGTGAGAAGGTATACGGTGGCCGGCGTCGAATTCCAGCCTGCGAGTAATTAACATTCCGGGAATTGTAGCATTGAGGAGCAGCAGCAAACTACTGAACGTTGCCGACCATGACCGCGACAGCGCCGGCCTGACCTACGTATACCCCGTTGTATCGCGCCGGGGGGGAGGGGTATCGATAGGCGTGAATCTGAATCCGAACAATGCCTGCAACTGGCGCTGCGTTTATTGCCAGGTTCCCGATCTTAAACGGGGTACGGCGCCTGCCATTGATCTTGCCAGGCTCGAGTCGGAATTGCGGATTTTTCTGCATGAAATCCTGCATGGCAGATTCATGAAGGACCAGGTGCCCGCGAACGTGCGGCGCATCAATGACATTGCAATATCCGGGAATGGCGAGCCTACGAGCGCCAGGGAGTTCGAGCAGGTGATCGAGCTGATAGCCCGGGTAAAACGCGATTATGATTTGCCCAAGGAACTCAAGCTTGTCTTGATTACCAACGGAAGCCTGATCGACCGCAGCGGCGTGCAGGAGGGCCTGCGCCTGATGGCGGCGCTCAACGGGGAGGTCTGGTTCAAGCTGGACAGCGTAACGCGAGAAGGGCGGCAACGCATCAATAACACACGGATGAGCTTGAAGCAGATGCGTGAAAATCTCCGGACAGCGGCGCTGCTATGCCCCACCTGGCTGCAGACCTGCCTGTTCCAGATCGATGGCGAACCGCCAGACGAGAAGGAATGGGCTGCCTATCTCAAATTCATAGAAAGTTTGCTGCAGGAGGAAGTGCCGCTTAGGGGAGTTCTGCTATATGCGCTCGCCCGGCCGTCGATGCAACCGGAAGCACCGCGTCTTTCAGGAGTCAGCCAGGGCTGGGCTGAGGCGTTCCGCGGGAAAATCCAGTCCCTGGGGCTTGCGGTCACGCTCCATCAATGATCCGGATTCCAGCGAAGCACACAGTGACCGCTTGCAGGCAAAGGAGCGTGATTCAGTCGCGTAAATACACGAAACAACTATCGGGTTACTTTGCCTTGGCAGCTTTTTTCAAGCTTTTGTACAGATCAGGGTTCTGGCTTTTCAGTAACGCGGCCACCATCAGGTCGTCCTTTTTAATCTTGCCCAGATCGATATGCTCCACATGCACCAGGCGCACCAGTTCTCTTACCGGCCGCGGCATATTGCGCCCGCTCTCATAACGGGAACCGCCGCTCTGAGTGACGCCGACCTTGCTCCAGAAATCATGCTGGTTGAGACCGAGTTTTCGGCGGATTTCCCGAGGGTTCGAGATTTCTTCGAAGAGTTTCATGGGTCAGCTCTCTAGGTCATGTTGAAGGGATTATTGCACATACATAAATTTAATTTGTTTTCTTATTCCATGCAAGTGGTAAGTGCTATCTGCCGGACTTTTGGCATAAAATTGATTTATCATTATTGCATATAGTTTAGTTTTCTTTGCTGCAATCGGTTAAAATTATCGGCTTCGTATTTCCATTTTTTTGTTCAGGGTTAATTGATCCGGCATACTGTGCCTTGATGTGCCTGGACGTTCGCGTTCAAGAGGTTGCCCGGTTTCGCAAGACCAGGGATGGCTGGAGTGGCCGGCAGGCTGGATACTCGACACATACATATCGTGGCTCTTTTTGTTCAAAAATACGGCGGTACTTCGGTTGGCAGCACCGAGCGCATAAAAAATGTCGCCCGGCGCATAGCAAAATTCCGCGCAGCCGGCCACCAGGTCGTGGTGGTGGTTTCCGCGATGAGCGGGGAAACCAATCGGCTCATCGCCCTGGCCAGGGAATTCCAGGCCATCCCGCACCCGCGTGAACTGGATGTCATGGTATCGACAGGAGAGCAGGTTTCCGTTGCGCTGCTTTCCATGGCGCTGATAGATCGCGGCGCGAAAGCAAAGAGCTACACGGGGGCACAGGTAAGGATACTGACAGACAACGCCTATACCAAAGCACGCATTCTCAGGATCGACGAGGAGAGGCTGCGTGCCGATCTCAAGGAAGGATACGTCGTGGTGGTCGCCGGATTTCAGGGCGTGGACGAGAACGGAAATATCACCACGCTGGGACGCGGCGGATCGGATACCACCGCGGTGGCGCTGGCCGCGGCGCTCGGGGCCGACGAATGCCAGATATATACCGATGTGGATGGCGTTTATACGACCGATCCCCGCATCGTACCGGAAGCTCACCGGCTCTCGACGGTCACTTTCGAGGAGATGCTTGAAATGGCGAGCCTGGGTTCCAAGGTGCTGCAGATCCGTTCGGTCGAGTTTGCAGGGAAATACAAGGTCAAGTTGCGGGTCCTGTCCAGTTTCGAGGAGGAGGGACAGGGCACCCTGATTACTTTCGAGGAAGACAAGGACATGGAGCGGGCTATCATTTCAGGTATCGCGTTCAATCGCGATGAGGCCAAGATTACTGTTTTGGGTGTCCCGGACCGGCCAGGCATCGCATACCAGATTCTCGGCCCGGTAGCGGATGCGAATATCGATGTGGACATGATCATCCAGAATGTCGGCCACGATGGCATGACGGATTTCTCTTTCACGATCAATCGCAATGAATTCGAAAGGACCATGGATATCCTGAAGAACCAGGTCCAGCCTCACATCGGCGCGCGCGGCGTGGTCGGCGGGAACCGGATAGCCAAGGTCTCCATAGTGGGAGTGGGAATGCGCTCCCATGTCGGCATCGCCAGCAAAATGTTCCGTACCCTGGCGGAAGAAGGAATCAATATCCAGATGATCTCCACTTCGGAAATCAAAATTTCGGTGGTTGTGGACGAAAAATACATGGAGCTCGCGGTGCGCGTCCTGCACAAGGTCTTTGAGCTGGATCAACCGTCCTGAAACTGCTGAAAAGCGGCATGGCGCCGGTTCGCCCCCCTTATTTGACCTGGTGGGCAAACGGTATGAATGTCATACCGGCAAGCGTCATGCCGGCAAAAACCAGTATCCGGCGTGTTTGAAACATGCGGAAACATACCGTTTGCCGGCTTGGGGTTATTCCGGGTCAAGTCCCGGAATGACGGGATGTGTGATTTTCAGCCGGATCAATAGTTTGACCGTGAAATGTTAAAACGCTATTCTATTGCCTCTTTTTAGAAGAGGCTTCGGAGAGATGGCCGAGTGGTCGAAGGCGCTCCCCTGCTAAGGGAGTATAGGCTCAAAAGGCTTATCGAGGGTTCGAATCCCTCTCTCTCCGCCAATTGAAATCGCTTGCTCGAAAGCCCTCCTAACACCTTGAAGGGTAATGGGGTATCGGCGGTTCTAAGTCCTGAATTCCGGTGATATTGAAATCCATCCGGAAATGCGAGTTTAAGCACGGCATGACGCTCGGACAGTCGCCCGGAACTCCAGAGTTTATGCGGCTTAGCGATAAAATCGAGACTGGTTCTAAGTGCCGCATCGAATGAACGCATCGGGCGCAGCGATTGACCGGATTTTTCTACCAGAACGGCCCTGTTGGTTTCGAATTTCTTGATCCGGGTTTCATACGCCTTGACCATCGAATCGCTGTCCGTTTCGATCAGCCTGTCCATCAACTGTTCGATCTTATCGCCCAGCTTGCGTATTTCATCCTCAAGCGCTTTTCCGCGCTGCGCGGTCTGCGCTTGGCGGTAATTCCACCATGTCTCGAACATCTTGGTGGCGGTTTTGAATAAAGGTGCGGCAGGTTCGAGTGTGTGCAGCAGGGCTTCAAACTCCCTTCGATCTTCTCGCGTTGGATGGCCTTGTCGTAGCTCTCGCAGCGTTTGGTAGTAAAGCAATAGTAATACGGATAGTGCTTACTGCGCCCCTTGGTCCAGCAAGCAGTGAGCGGGTTGTCGCACTCAGCGCACCGTACCACTGATCTCAACGGAAAATCCTCGTTCAAATTTTTACGCGCAGGGATTTTGGCTTTTTCCTGCATGCGCATCTGGATTTTCTGGGGTGTCATACACGCCTGAAAAGCTTAAACCCGCTGACCACGCGCGCGGCGCAAGATGTGCGCTGTACTACAAAATGTGCCATTTTTCTGTCCAGCGCATCTTGGCAAAGGGGCCGCTGCCCCTGTTGCATACCCCCGGCTGTGGCGCTTCCGTTCGACACTCTCGCGCCATGCACCGTCTGGCCGTTGCATCACCAGTCAGAGGAACCTTCAAGCTCCCCCGACGCCCGCATGACCGAGGGAGACTTCCGCTCTCCCTTGGAACCCATCGAATAAGGGGAGACTTCGGCTCTCCCATGAGCCCCTATCTACCAATCCTGCCCGGTTGGATACGTGTCTACATTTCGCTATTGGATGACCTGATCGGGTAGCTTTCGCGCTGCCTGTCGCTTATCGGGGAAGCAGCGTTTATTCCCTAGATATGCTGGCCGTTGTCGAGCTTTTCCGGGACTAGGCGGTAGCCAAGCGCGTTCATGATCGAATTGACATTATCGAAGCGCGGATTCCCCTTACTAGACAATGCATGCTGAATGCCTTGGCGCGTCAACCCGGTCTCCTCGGCAATGTTGCTGATGCCTTTTACCTTGGCGATGATGCGCAAGGATGCCAGCAGGGAAGCCGAATCGTGATCCTCCGCATAGGCATCGAAAATCTCGTCAAGGTAGGGGTCGATTTCCTCGGGGTGGTTGCGGAAATACTCTTCCTCCACATCTCTGAATTGTCGGTATGTCCGTTTAGCCATGATCTTTGTACTCCTTCCAATACGCTTTCGCTGCTTGTATGTCTCGCTCCTGACTGGATTTGTCGCCGCCGCACAACAGAACGACGATGCAATCAGCCTCTTCGCCAAAATAGATCCGATAGCCCGGTCCAAAAAATATCCGAAGCTCTGAAACACCTTCGCCGACAGATCGGCAATCACCAAACAGACCTTGTTCCAGCCTGCCCACACGGTCAGGATGGAGCGACGTCCTTTCTGGTCACGCAGGCCATGGAGCCACTCCGTGAAAGGCTCTTTGCCTCTCGCATCCTGATAGACAATGACTGTTTTTGGTTCTGTAGGCTGCACTGTTTCCTCATCTTTTACCATAGCACATGCCAAATATATTTGGCAATAGATTTGTGAGGGTGTATTCCTCTTATGTGTATAGGGGAAAGCCTTCCCCCTGCTGCAACCGCAGCGTTACCGCGTTTTCCGGCACCCCCATCAACGGGGACACCCGTCATTCCCGTGGCGATCTGGATTCTGGCTTCTTCGACCGATGGCAGATTTTTTTCATCGGTAAGATGGGCAACGGCTAACCATGGATTCTGAACAGATGTTGCGAATGCTGTTCAACGCGAATATTGCCAAAACGATTCAATAAGCGACCGAATCGTGCAATTTTTTTCTCGATCTCCGCGATGGGGATCGGGGGAAAGCGGTGGTCGTGATAGGAAAGTCTGTTGGGGCCAGGGCGCCGCATGTTCAGGTTCGTGACAGCAGCCTTCAGCTTCGCGAACGCCCATCCCTGGGCACGGGTTCCCATGGGTGTTGCGGGGGGCTGGTTTTTGCCATAGCCGCTCTCTTCGAGGATATCGACAATGCGTTCGCAGGCCAGGCGCCCATTTTGGGCCGTCAGATAGTAATCGATGAGCGTCCTGCGTTCTTCGCCTCCGGGGGCGCCGAGCTTGCCTTCAAGAATTCGAGCCAGAGTGTCCTGCAATTCCGAAAAATTGAAGGACTGATAGCTTAGTTTGGTGGGCAGGCCCTGGAAGTCATAGTCATAGAATTCATTGAATGTGGAAAGATACGATATGGCCGGCACCTCAAGCGCATATGCCTCCAATCCGGTTGTACACCCGTTATGTATCATGGTTTTTGACGCCAGGAGCCAGGGAATGACGTTGCCTTCATGAATGACTTTCACCCGTTTGCAGTTTGCGGCAATATCGTTGTACACCTTGAAATTTTCGCTCGGGTGGGGGCGGACCACGATGGTCAGATGGGGAAAAGCCTGTTCGAGGGCCGGAATGAGCTGCTTGAAATCTTCGAGTATGGCGTGTTTATGATCCCACAGCCCTTCGGCAAATTCGCGGCTCACGCCAAGTCCGGACTGGCCGCGCCGGGATGTCTTGCGTCCGTCTTTTGCAGGCACGAACAGGCCAATATTGGGAATAAAGGGATTTACCTCGGTAAAATTGGTATTGATAAGAATGAAGTCCCCGTGAAGCTTGCGTAGTCTTTCCACTTCCGTATCGAAATAGGGACGCATTTCCGGCCGCAATATGTCGCCGCGTGGATTTCCCGTGATATGAATAGGCAGTTTTTCGGGCAGTTTCGGGTATTGGTGGAGCAAATCCACATTTTCCTGCCCCCAGGCAAATATGTGGGACACGTTACCGATCGTCGTGGGGGATAGCCGCAGCGAAAAATAGGTTTCAGCCGGAGGATGGACCAGGGCTTCTTCTTCCCATGCCACAATTTCATGCCCAAGCATGCGCAGAATCCTGAACATCGAATTGCTCAGGCTGCGCATGCTTTTCGCCAGGTACACGCCCCGTGGAAACGACGCCGCCTCGAAATGAACAAACGCACGGGAGCCGATGATCACCGGAAAGCCGCGCTCCGCGGCGACACAGGAGAGCAGGAGTTTTGCATCCAGTTCGCGGACCTGATTTTCAACCGGGATGATGAGGGTTGAAGGGCAATTTTTCATATTTTTCGAGAGACTCAGCTTGGTAATATTTTACTATTCATGCGATGCATGCCGGACAGGGATTCGGATGGATTCGTGGTTCACGGATGATCCGGGAGCTTCGAACTGGAAAGCTGGTGTGTTCGAGTTGTCCCCTGGCTGGCCGCAATCACGCGAATTCACTTCCGGACCTTGTCCCGCTTTCGCTTGCGCTTCCAGCAACGCTACGTAACGAGGTAATACATCCGGTCCTCCAGCATTGAGCATTTCATTGATGAAGCGCTGCCGGTGGTCCTCCACATAGAAGGAATCGCAACCGTTGGAAAGAAATCCGTCTATCTTTTTGTATACGTCATCCCGGCACCTCAATTCTGTCTCAGGCATGAAGTGGGCCAGCGCAGAACGGCCGGCATGCAGATAATCGGCTGCCAGTACCGGTTTTTTTGCTTTGACCGCTTCAAATACAACGGAGGTTGCGAGATCGATAATCACATCCGCCCAATTCATCAGGTGGATGGAATGTACATTTTCTTCCGCAACACTGACGTTTGGCATTTGACGCAATGAGGATTTAGCGGTCAGAGGCTGCCTCCAGCCACCGCGCGTATGAGGCTTGATGATCAATTTCACTCCGGGAAAAGCAGCGATCATCTCCACCACTTCGCTGACTTCTTCCCAAAATATGGTGAAGTCGCTCTTCCTCAGGAACATCACGATCTTGAGCCGGTTGCCCGAGTTGCCCGGGCTGGTTGGCGGCACGACAGGAGAAAATTGCGCGAGTTTGCTCAACCATTCGTCACAGTAGCGGGGAGAGCCCAGTATCGCGATTGACTGATCATCTAAAAACGGCTGGAAGCGGCGGGCGCACAATACATTGGGTACCACAAGTTTGTCAAATATCCGCGCAGCAGCGAATAAAGCATCCGGCTCGAGGATCCATTCACCGTGACGTATCAGTTGATTGACATGCGGGCTATCCCCATGCGGCAATGATACCGCGCTAAAGCCCATGGCGCGCGCGGTGGATACGACCATTTCCACCCATTCCAGGGAAACCGGCGAATCCCTGGTAATCCAGTCGAAAACGACCACGCCCTCGCCAATACCTGTGAAACTCCGTTCCAGCAAACGCCTGGCGGTGCTCCGCCAGACCGGTTCACGCTTTCTGGCATCATATGCATTGGCCAGTATATTGATAAATGGCCCGATGAACGTACGGCGCAAAGTACCGATCAAGAGCAGTATCTGCAAGCGCCATTTCAGAAATTCGAGCAGCGGCAATAGATCGTGAATAGGCGCAATTCGCACCCTGCCGAGCTTATTCAGGAATTTTATACGGTAGTCGTGGCGAAATTTCGGGTTGCCAACCAGGATGACATCACATTGATGTCCCGACTCAATCCACTTCGAAATGACCGGGGTAATGTGGTCTATATCATTATAATGGCGAAGGAAAAAAAGCGCTTTCATACAGGAAGTCCGCTGAACGCTTCTACTGGCTGTCCGGCCAGCACACACTGGCAGACATGAGCTGCAAAGACTTTAGCGGAGTGGCTCAGGCGATCAACCAGTTTCCATTCAAGCAAAACTCAAGCTTCAGCTTATTAAAGGGTCCAAGCGGTTCCTCCTGCAGCTCGAAATAATGAATATCTCCGATCGGGTCATGCTGATAGGCCCAGTTCCGGCGTAGATATGATTTCAGGAAGCGGGCATTAGCGGTTCGGCCATCTATCAGAATGAGCGTGCCCGGCTCGAAGAAAAACTCGAATCTCAAAATATCTGCGGACATCGGCATTCTTGCCTTGCTGTTAAACGAGAAGCCGTTTATCTCCTGCGTAGTGGCGAATTGGGAAGGACCATCGAGATAAATGAAGTCGGGGGAGATGTTGGGCAGCCTGGTATATATGCTTGCAATTCTGTTGTCGTGAATCAAAACCTCGACAGAGCTGCGGGAGACAGTAGCAAACGTTTGAAGTTCCGGTCCGAGTCTTGATTGCGTGATCTCCAGGAAACGCTGTTCTTCTTCAACTGCATATACATGAAAGGGGTTGTCGCTGCGTATGGATTTACTGGCCCACATGCCAAAATGTTCGTGAAGTATGCGCATTGCATCGGCGAGGATTGCTGTGCTGTAGCCGCTGCCCAGCTCGAGAATGTTGATTGCTTTACGGCTTAACGCGATCCAGTGAAGGCGGCATAGATCGCCGTATTGGGGTTCAAAAGGCTTTTCTTCGAACGCAGAGACGCATTTTTCGAGCATGGAGTTCCTGCTCTCCAGCCGATCTGCTTCCAGCGTCTTGCATACGGTTCGCAGGGAGAATAAATCGACATATTCCTCGACCTGTTCCGAATCCTGAAAACATGGCAGTGAAAATCTTTTTAATGTGTCCTCGACGGCCTGAAACGATGATGACAAGCCAGTATCGGAAATCTTGCGCTGGCTGGCGAAGGTGGCTATGGACATGGGGTATTTGCTTATCCTTGTGATGGAATGACTTGCGTAACCAGGCTCTCGCCATCGATCCATTGAAGAGAGCCGCGATTATCCGCCAATGTATCGTGCATGACATCCATTAAAAAAGTATAAGAAGGGGATTCTGACGCAACGATGTCGGAATGATTACAAATCTGTAATGTTCGGAGGCTGGCACGGAACCGGCAACGATATGATTGATCTATGTCTGCAAACAGTGTTTGTTTACACAATCGAGCCGGATTCAGGTTAAGGAAGCGCTGAATAAATCTCCGCTGGCGCGTTGCTGGTAAAATCGGGATGATCATAAGGCGCGCGACGCAGGTCGTAGCCGGGACTACGATGCCAAGGAGCGCAACGCCATGAGAACCCGATTTTACCCCAACCCTTATGGGGCGGGGATTTGCGAGCGGTCTGCCTTGTCAGGCTCCTGGCGAAGGAGCGCCCCAGAGCGTCGCCCGAGGGGCCCCGCAGAGCGGGGATCGGGCAGCGGAGGGGATGCTTCGACCGCACCTCAGTATTGTTGGGGCGCAGGCATCCCGCTACGGGGTCGCATCTTCCTTTCGGAAAACACTGCTCCGCCCTGCGCGGTCGCACCATTCGCGTCGTCGCCTTTCGCGCATCCCATCCTGCAAAGCCGCCGCCGCGCCAGCGGAGATTTATTCAGCGCTTCCTTAAAGAGAACCCAGGCGCCCAGTGAAGGGGAGCGGGAGAGCGCGAAGCGGGATCAGGGATGGATCTGGAAGCGCAAAAATCCGGGATGAGCGGGTTTCGATTGCAGGGGAAGGCGATGAGGCGCCATGAGGACCGCTATGCCGGAAAGAAAACCTGCACGGAAGTGCCTTCGCCAATGGCGCTTTTTATTCCGATCCTGCCACCGTGGAGGTTCACAATGGATTTCACGATGGCCAGTCCCAGTCCGGCGTCATCTGTTTTAGGATTGCGGGAAGGGCTGATCTGGTAAAACCGGTCGAAGATTCTGGACAAATGTTCCTGCGCGATTCCTGTCCCGCTATCGCAGCAGGTAACTTCGACCCCGTTGTCCACATCCTGGATGGAAAACACAATTTTCCCGCCGCTCGGAGTGTAGCGCAGGGAGTTCGAGAGCAGGTTGCTGATGACTCTTTGAAAAAGAACGGGATCGGCGTCCATCACTCCATCTCCGGCGCACGTTACCGGTACTTTCCGCTCCGCGGCCAATGCCTCATAAAAATTGATGACTTTTGTGATTTCCGTACGCACGTCGATCCGGCTGCGGGCAAGCATCGCCTGCGCGCTCTCGGCCCTGGCCAGGAACAGCAGGCTGTCCATCATGCGTGACAGGCGCTCATACTCCTCGAGGCTGGACGCAAGAATTTCGCGATACTCCTGCTCCTCCCGAGGCTTGGAAAGCGCTACTTCCGCTTCTCCCCGCAGATTATTGATCGGGGTGCGCAGTTCATGCGCCAGATCAGCCGAAAACCGGGAAAGGCGATCGAACGAATCCTCCAGCCGATCCAGCATGCCGTCGAATGCCCGCGCCAGCGACACAAGCTCCCGAGGCCACTCTGCCGCGCCAATGCGCTCATGCAGCTGGTTTGCGGTGACGCGCTCAGCGGCTTTGGCGATATCGACCAGCGGTTTCATGCCGCGCCGCGCTATCACGGCTCCCATGGCTGCGGATGCCAAAATGCCGATCAACAGGATAGCCGCCAGATAGCGCTCGTACTGGCTCATCAATATCTCTTCATTGGTCTCATCGAGTGCTACCTGGATTTGCCGTGTGGATCCGCCGGCATCATCGCGTCCTGCCTGGGCGGCAATTAGCTGATAAGTTTTATTGCTGGCGGAAAGCCATCTTTTTGTTTTGCCTTTTGAGCGGCCCGCACTGGGGAATACGGCGGATGGAATCTCCTGATCCATTCCTGGAGCTTCATAAAGCGTAAGCCCCGATTCGTCCAGGATGCGGCTGTAGGTATGATATTGGGAATTGGTAAATCCTACATTTTCCAGGTCGATTTCATTTTTCAGAGCTTCCTTGCTACCTGTGCGCAAGATGCGATCGAGGACTTCGATGCGGCTGTTGAGAAACTCCTCATCCTCTTTTTCCAGCGTCGCAATGAGAACCCAGTACAGGAATCCCGAAGCAAAGATGAGCATGGTGGAGGCCGACAGCGTATAAAGCCAGGTCAGCCGCCAGGTAATCGACCAGTACGATTGGCCGGGGGCGGTCTTAACCTGGCCGAGACTATCGGTCTTCAAATACGTACCCCACGCCCCGCACGGTATGGATCAATTTTTTTTTGAATGGGTCATCAACCTTGCTGCGTAATCGGCGTATCGCCACGTCGATGACATTGGTATCGCTGTCGAAATTGATGTCCCAGATCTGTTCGGCAATCAGCGTGCGGGACAAAATCTCTCCCTCGCGCCGCGCCAGCAGCGATAGAAGCGCGAATTCCTTGGATGTGAGATCGAGGCGGCTGCCGCCGCGGCTTGCCCTCTGGCGCACGAACTCGATCTCCAGATCGGCAACTTGCAAGGTTTCATTATGCCGTTGCGGGGTACGCCGCAATAGCAGGCGAACCCTGGCCAGCAATTCGGAAAATGCAAAAGGCTTGATCAGGTAGTCATCCGCGCCGAGTTCCAGTCCTTTGACCCGATCGGGCACCATATCCCTGGCAGTGAGGAAAAGCACAGGCATCTTCCTTCCCGCCCGGCGCAGCGTCTCCAGAATGGACCAGCCGTCCCGGCCGGGCAGCATGACGTCGAGGATGATTAAATCGTAATCGATATCGAGCGCCAGAAGCAGTCCCTCATCGCCATTTCCCGAGGTGTCGACAACGTATCCCGATTCGGTTAATCCTTTTCTGACGAAGGAGGCGGTTTTTTCTTCGTCTTCGATAATCAGGATATGCATAAATTGAAGTAAAGCCGCAATAGTCAATAGTCACTATGGACTAATCCGAGAGCTGATCTCTGACACATTAATTGTAATGCGTGTCAGGTAAGAATTGTAGCGTGCGTCAGGTAAGCACAGCGATCCCTCGGCTAACCTTGAGACGCACTCCCATTCTTGAAGCGAACTCACAAGCTGGAGGATTTCTCCATGTATGTCAAAAAGATTGCTGTATTATTTTCAGTTTCATTTGCACTGGTGGCATCCCGCGGCATATACGCCGGGGAGCATAGCGAGCATCATTTTCCTTCGGAACATCGAGTGCGGCACGTGTTGCTGATAAGCGTGGACGGGATGCACGCAATCGATGTCGAGAATTACATCCAGAAAAATCCGGGCTCGACTCTGGCGGCATTGACCCAGCATGGCGTGCGCTACACCAACGCTTCCACGTCGAAGCCATCTGACTCGTTTCCCGGTTTATTGGCGCTGGTGACGGGCGGGTCGCCGAACTCGACGGGCGTTTTTTACGACAACAGCTATGATCGCACTTTCTTTGCGCCGGGCAAATGCGGCGGTACTCCAGGAAGTGAAGTTGTGCTCGACGAATCGATCGATAACAGCACGAATGATGGTATTGATCCAGCCAGGCTCCCTTTGGGCCCTGACTGCAAGCCGGTGTTTCCACACCAGTTCGTGCGGGTGAACACGATTTTTGAAGTCATCAGGGATCATGGCGGCCGCACAGCATGGGCGGATAAGCATCCCGCTTACGATCTGGTGAATGGACCATCCGGGAAAGGCGTGGATGATCTGTATACCCCGGAGATAACGATTCCCAATGGCCTCGATGCAACCACCAGCGTCGTGACGACTGTTGCAAACGACAATCTCAAGGTCAATGCCATAATCAACGAGGTTCGCGGCTTCGATCACACGGGGAAAAAACAGGTTGGCCGGCCGATTATTCTTGGAATGAATTTCCAGGCGGTGAGCGTGGGGCAGAAAATTGCATCGGACAACGATCCGCGTCCGCAAGCCAGCCTGAAAGGCAAGCGTGGCGGCTATCTCGATGCATCAGCCACGCCATCCGAGGTGTTGACGTTTGGGCTGGACCAGACGGATGCTTCACTGGGCAAGATAGTCAATGCACTGAAAGAAGAAGGAATCTACAATTCGACTCTGGTTATTGTCAGCGCCAAGCACGGCCAGGGGCCTATCGATCCGGCCAAAGTGAAAAAAACCGGTAATCTGGAAAACAAAGTCAGCCCGGCAATCGCCGACGCATTCGCCAAAATTACCGAAGATGATGTCGCGCTTATCTGGTTGAAGGACCAAAGCCAGACCCGGACTGTGGCTGATTACCTGCGTGCCAACCAGCAGGCGCTTGACATCCAGGATGTGCTCGCCGGCGACTTGTTAAGACTCAGGTTCAACAATCCTATGCATGACAGCCGAACGCCCGATATCATGGTGCTGCCGACTCCCGGCGCCATATACACGGCATCGAAGAAGAAAATCGCCGAGCATGGCGGCTTCAGCAATGATGACACCAACGTAGCGCTTATCGTGTCGCACCCCGGCCTGGGAAGGAAGATAGTCAAATCGCCGGTTGAGACCACGCAAGTCGCTCCCACGATTCTTGAAGCGTTAGGCATAGATCCCGAGGAACTGCTGGCCGTTCGCAAGGAGAAGACTACTCCCCTGCCAGCACTTCGTGGCGTTGATGATCAGGATTCATAATTTCCCATAAAATTCCTGAAATAGTCGAAGGACCCGCACTCGGGAAAGCATACCTGCCTCATACGCGAGCTAGCCTCAACGCGCCCACCACGCGAGCCGCCTCTTGGGCCCGATGTGGTGGGGCGTCTTTATGGATCATGGTTCCAAGCCAAAAAAAGCGATCAACTGCCGGATTCATGGGTTGATAACGCTATCGATGTCATTTACACTTTACCTTATTGAGCGAGGCATTTTCTTTCTTCGAATCAATAACTCAGGCGAGGAGATATGATGACGGCCGATCAGATTGTCGATACCGCGGTTGAGCTTGGCGAACGGAATTCATGGGAAGCCGTGCGGCTGAATGATGTGGCGGCGCTGCTGGGCATTACGCTGGACGATGTGCGCGCGCACTTCCGTGAAAAGGAAGACATCGTCGATGCATGGTTCGAGCGTGCCGACGCCGCCATGCTGCGGGCGGCGCAAGGCCCCGATTTTGCTTATCTGAATCCACGCCAGCGCTTGCATCGCTTGATCATGACTTGGCTTGGCGCCCTTTATCCCTATCGCAAGACGACGCGCCAGATGATCTACGGCAAGCTTGAGCCGGGACACATTCACATCCAGATACCGGGCCTCATGCGCATCAGCCGCACGGTTCAGTGGATGCGGGAGGCCGCGGGCCGCAATGCCACCTATATCCGGCGCGCGCTGGAAGAGACTGCGCTGACCAGCATTTACCTTGCGACGTTCGTGCACTGGATGAACGACAGTTCCTCCGGTTCGGCCGGGACAGGCCGATTTCTGGACCGGTGCCTCGCCATCGCGGAAAACGCGGACCACATGGTGTTCACCCGGCGCGGCGTTGCGGATAACGGGAGCGAAGAAAACGCGGCTCATAGCACTTGATGCCCGGCTTCCCGGATACGATCCTTCCATTCATGGCCTTCGGCGCGCCCGGCATGATCCGGGCAGCGTGACCCGGCAAGGGAGAATCCTGGCCGGGTGGCGCCATGGGAGTGGATAGTGTAGCTGGCCATATGCAATCCAGGCGCTATCAAAAAGTTCCAGCCAGAGTCAGGCAATGAACGGCATTCCGCGGCCCTATGTAGCCTGTGTACCCTGTGCAGCATGGGGCTGCCGTTGCAGCCTGGTGAATCCCGCAATGTATTTTTGGTCTTCCGCATGGATACCCTGACCCATGCCTTAAGCGGCGCCCTGGCGGCACGTGCCATTGCGCCAGCAATGCCTCGCCCCGATGAGCTGAAGCCGCGGGACCGCATGATCTATGGCGCCATCGCGGCGGCGTTTCCCGATAGCGACATCCTGCTGCGCCTGTTTGGTTCCCTTGTTTATATCGACCTGCATCGCGGCGTCACCCATTCGATCATCCTGCTGCCTCTCTGGGCGTTGCTGCTGGCGTGGCTGCTTTCACGATTTTCGCGCCACCGTTATTCCTGGCGGGCGATTTATGGCACTGCTGCGCTTGGCATTGGCATCCATATCGCAGGCGATGTGATAACCGCATATGGGACGATGATATTCGCTCCTTTTTCCCACTATCGCGTTGCGTTCCCCTTCACCTTCATAATCGATCCCTATTTTACCGGCATCATCGCATTGGGATTGGTGGCGGCGCTGCTTAAGCGTGGGAGGCGCTACCCGGCTGTCATATCCATGCTCGTTCTGGCGTCCTATGTCGGGTTTCAGGCGTTTCTCCACTCCCGCGCCGTTGAAATTGGCGAGGCCCATGCCGAGGCGCATGCCGCCGGCGGGGAGCCGGCCACGGTTTACGCCATTCCCCAGCCGCTATCGCCTTTCTACTGGAAGATCATCATCAGCCGCGGCGAGGATTACGAAGTCGCATCCATCAACCTGTGGGACACGGCGGATGAGGCCGGAAAGCAAAGCCGCCTCAGTCCGGGAATCATGGGCATGTGGAACAGGATAGCCGCGGGTTACGAGCCGGCTTCGGCGGTGCGATGGCAACATTACAGCCGCTTCGGGGCTGCGCAGGCGCAAAGTGCGCTGGCGCGCGAGGCCTGGGGACAGGAGATTTTTTTACGCTTCCGCGAATTTGCGCAATTTCCTTTTTTAAACTATATCGAGACCAGAGGCAGCGAAGTATGCGTCCGGTTTGCGGATTTGCGTTTTACCGTTCCTTCCCTTTCTCCTTCCCTCGGATTTGGCGTATGCCACGATGCCGGCACAGGCATCTGGCGGCTTGAACAGGATTGAGAATGAAATCTGTTTTGTCATGGCTCCGCCGAATGCTGCTTTCGGTATCGGCAGGGCGCCGCTGACATCCTGCACTGATCCGGGGGCATCCTGGCTCCTCGGTTTTTCTTCTTTTTTCTTTCCCTTCTTTCCTTTCCCCTTGCCTGAATGTTTCCCATCCCTTGGTTTGGGATAACGCCACAAAGTTGACGCCGATCAAGGTTTTGTTTCCTCCCGCGCCCTACGATTCGATACCGGATAAGAAAGTCCGATTATCTTGAAATGTAATCGATCCGGCCAGGAAGACGGTGTCCGGTGAGATCGGATAGCTGGCAGGAATAATTTACGGTTAAACGCTATTGATGATCCTGAATCCGGCAGTTGACCGCACATTTTTAGGATGGTCGGCCGATGATCAAGTGGGGAGAATATGAATAGCAAGCAGCCATCAACCATCATGGCTTCAATGGCGGTCGCGCTTTATTCCGGGATGGGGATGGCGGCGGCTGATCCGCACCAGTTAAACCTGCCCGAGCCGCAGACGATCATAGCCAGGCAGATATACGACCAGCATACATTGGCGTTATGGGTATGCCTGGCGATATTCATCGTTGTGTTTGGGGCCATGTTTTATTCGGTGCTCAAGCATCGGAAAGACGCGGGGTACAAGGCTGCGAACTTTCATCACAGCACCACGGTAGAGATCATCTGGACCACGATCCCGTTTTTGATTCTGATCGGGATGGCCTACCCCGCCACCAAGACCGTGATCGCCATGAAGGACGCCTCGGGCGCGGACATCACCATCAAGACCACGGGGTATCAATGGAAATGGGGATATGACTACATCACGGGCGAAGGCGAAGGCATCAGTTTCCTGAGCGCGCTGGCCACGCCCCAGGAACAGATCCGGAATGCCGCGCCCAAGGGAGAGAACTATCTTCTGGAAGTGGACAATCCCCTGGTGGTGCCCGTAGGCAAGAAGGTTCGCATACTCCTGACCGCCAACGACGTCATCCACGCCTGGTGGGTACCCGCCCTGGGCTCCAAGCAGGACGCCATACCTGGCTACGTTCGCGACACCTGGTTCACGGCCGACAAGCCTGGGACCTACCGCGGGCAGTGCGCCGAACTGTGCGGCAAGGAACACGGCTTCATGCCCATTGTTGTGGAAGTGGTGGAACAGGACAAGTACGCCCAGTGGGTGGACCAGCAGAAGAAGAAGAGCGCTGCGGCCACGGTAGACCCCAACAAGGTATTCACCCTGGATGAATTGAAGGCCGAGGGCGAGAAAGTCTATGGCGCCAACTGCGTGGCCTGCCACCAGGCCAACGGCAAGGGCATCCCTGGCACGTTTGCCGCCCTGGATGGATCGAAGGTAGCCACCGGGCCGAAGGCGGATCACCTCAACATTGTAATGAACGGAAAGACTGGCACAGCAATGGCTGCATTCAAGCACTTGTCGGACGTACAAATCGCGGCGGTGGTCACCTACGAGCGCAACTCCTGGGGCAACACGACAGGAGACGTAGTGCAGCCATCAGAAATCAACGGACTCAGAAAATAGCATCAAGGAGGAAAAAATGGTGGCTGCGGGCACGCTCTTTGTTGCCCGGGCCGCCGATATTTCTGATTCGCTCCGCCGCCGGCTGGCGATCAGGGATCGATCACATCGTACATTCATTTAAAAGAGCATCGAGGAGAGAGCTATGGCAGTAGTACAAGACGACATCGCGGATGGTACGCATGGACATGCCCACGATCATCATCCCACCGGGATGATGCGCTGGCTGACCACCACCAACCACAAGGACATCGGCACCATGTACCTGTGGTTCAGTTTCATGATGTTCCTGACCGGAGGCGTGATGGCGCTGACGATCCGCGCCGAGCTGTTCCAGCCGGGCATACAGATCGTCAATCCCGAGTTCTTCAACCAGTTGACCACCATGCATGGCCTGGTGATGGTGTTTGGCGCCATCATGCCGGCTTTCGTCGGCTTTGCGAACTGGCAGATCCCGATGATGATCGGCGCGCCGGACATGGCGTTCGCGCGCATGAACAACTGGAGCTTCTGGCTGCTGCCCCCGGCGGCGCTGCTGCTGATCGGTTCATTCTTCGCTCCGGGCGGCGCGCCCGCGGGAGGCTGGACTTTCTACCCCCCATTATCGGTACAAATGGGAATAGGCATGGACATGATGATCTTCGCCGTGCACATCCTCGGCGCTTCATCCATCATGGGGTCGATCAACATCATCACCACGATACTGAACATGCGCGCGCCGGGCATGACGCTGATGAAGATGCCGCTGTTCGTCTGGACCTGGCTCATCACCGCCTACCTCCTGGTGCTGGTGATGCCGGTGCTGGCAGGCGTCGTTACCATGCTGCTGACCGACCGTAATTTCGGCACCAACTTCTTCAATGCGGCGGGCGGCGGCGATCCGGTCATGTTCCAGCACATCTTCTGGTTCTTCGGCCATCCGGAAGTCTATATCATGATCCTGCCGTCGTTCGGCATCGTCTCCGAGATCATCCCGACCTTCGCGCGCAAGCCGCTCTTCGGGTATTCCTCGATGGTGTACGCGACCGCGTCGATTGCCATCCTGTCATGCATCGTATGGGCGCATCACATGTTCACCGCCGGCATGCCGGTCACCGGTCAGCTGTTTTTCATGTATGGCACGATGCTGATTGCCGTGCCCACGGGAGTGAAGGTGTTCAACTGGACCGCCACCATGTGGCGCGGCTCCATGACCTTCGAGACACCGATGCTGTTTTCCATTGGATTCATTTTCCTGTTTGTCATCGGCGGCTTCAGCGGCGTGGTCTGCGCCATCGTGCCGATCGACGTCCAGGTGCAGGATACTTACTATGTCATCGCGCACTTCCATTACGTGCTGGTGTCGGGCTCCCTTTTCGCGATATTTGCCGGGACATACTACTGGCTGCCGAAATGGACCGGGCACATGTATGACGAGACCCTGGGCAAAACGCACTTCTGGCTGTCGATGTTCTTCTTCAACCTGGCCTTCTTCGTGCAGCACTTCCTGGGACTGGCGGGCATGCCGCGCCGTATTCCGGATTATGCGCTGCAGTTCGCGGACTTCAACATGATCTCGAGCATCGGGGCGTTCGGTTTCGGCACGACTCAGTTGCTGTTCCTTTACATCGTGCTGAAGTGCATCCGTGGAGGCGAGAAAGCGCCGGAAAAACCATGGGAAGGGGCAAAAACACTGGAGTGGACGCTGCCGTCGCCGGCACCCTACCATACCTTCGAAAAACCTCCCGTTGTCGAATAAGACGCTGACAAAGGAGCGGACCATGGCACAGAATATGCATCTGTCAAAAAATATGGACATGCCGCGGAACAGTGATGCAACCGAACGGTCAGAGCTGGAGAGGAGGCAGGGGGCCATCAGGACGGCACTGTTTCTGCTGGCCCTCTCCCTGGCGGTGCAGGTGGTGGTCCCATATCTGTGGTTCTAGCGAGGCCGTGACCATGCGCATGCGATCGATACTGTCGAGGAGGAGATTGAAGTGAGCCAGGAAGCAGGCCATCGCTATTACGTTCCAGCCCCATCGACATATCCCATTACCGGGTCGATAGCGCTGCTGTTCATGGGTTTTGGCGCCGCGTTTTCAGTCAACCGGCTTCCGCTGGGCTACGGCCTGCTGACGATCGGCTTTGCCATTCTCTTCTACATGATATTCGTCTGGTTCCGCACCGTGGCGCGCGAGAGCGAGAGCGGCAAGTTCAACAAGCAGGTGGACAAATCGTTCCGCTGGGGGATGAGCTGGTTCATCTTCTCCGAAGTCATGTTTTTTGCGGCCTTCTTCGGCGCGCTCTACTACATGCGCGCATTTTCCATTCCCTGGCTCTCCGACATGGAGCACAAGCTGTTGTGGCCGGACTTCACCGGGGAATGGCCCACGGCGGGTCCGGGCATCAAGGAGAAGTTCATGCCCATGGGGCCCTGGGGGCTGCCCGCGATCAACACCCTGATCCTGCTGACATCGGGCGTGACCGTGACCTGGGCGCACTGGGCGCTCAAGCTGAACAAGCGTGGCCAGCTCAAGCTGGGCCTGTTCCTGACCTTTGCCTTGGGATTCCTGTTCGTGGGCCTGCAGGCGTATGAATACGGCCATGCCTACTCGGATCTCAACCTCAAGCTCACCACCGGGGCATATGGCGCGTCATTCTTCATGCTGACCGGATTTCACGGCTTCCACGTGACCCTGGGCTCGATCATGCTGGTGGTCATCTATTGTCGGGTGCTGGCGGGGCACTTCACGCCCGAGAATCATTTCGGCTTTGAAGGCGTCGCCTGGTACTGGCACTTCGTGGACGTGGTGTGGCTGGGATTGTTCATCTTCGTCTACTGGCTGATATAAAGCGGAATAAAGTGGAAACATCCGGACAATAACCTGCGATGATTTTGTCCCGCACCACCCAATACGCCATCCAGGCGCTGATTTACATGGCCACGCAACCAGCCGGGGTCGCGGTATTGAACCGCACCATCGCGGAACACCTGAAGTCGCCGCCGACTTATCTGGCGAAGATTTTGCAGGAATTATGCAAAGGTAATCTGCTATATTCCTTCCGTGGCAAACAGGGCGGTTTTTGCCTGCGGGAAAGCAGCGCTGAAATCAACCTGATGCAGATCGTGGAACTCACGGAAGGCTCGGGATTCACGGAAGAGTGCGTGCTGGGACTCAAGGTTTGCAGTGAAAAGACGGCTTGTCCGCTGCATTCCCGATGGTGGCCGATCAAGCAGGAGATAGTCAGGCTGCTGCAGCACCAGACCCTGGAAATGCTTGCAGCGGGCGTGACGAGCGGCGAATATCAGTTAACGGATATGCCCTGCGCCCTGCTGGCCGGGCTGCCTGCGAAGGATGGCGTGAAAGCGGCAACAAGCCAGCAAATCTACTTGAACGAATGGTGAATGAAGGGTGAATGATATGTCGGAAGTATCGAAAAGAGCGCCGGTCGCGGAAGTCCCTGCAAGCGTGCCCCAGGATTGCAGAAATTGCGGCGCGTACAAGCTGTGCATGTCGCTCTGGCTGAAGAGCGGCGATGCGTCGCTGCTCGATCGGGTGGTGAAAAGGAAACAGGTGCTCAAGCGCGGAGAAACCCTCTATCGCATGGGACAGTCCGTCGAGTATCTGTATGTCATTCGTGGTGGATCGGTCAAGACGTGCATCACTACCGAGGATGGACAGGTTCAGATAATAGGCTTTCATATAGCGGGAGAATTGCTGGGGCTGGAGGATATGGAAGCGCGGGAACACAACTGCGAGGCACGGGCGACCGGACTGACTTCCGTTTGCGAAGTGTCCATCGACCGCTTTGAAGAACTGACCAGGAAGGATTCAGCCATCCAACACGAGATATTCAAGATCCTGAGCATGGAGGTTCGCCATGCGCAGGAACTGGCGCTGCTGCTTGGCAAGCACAACGCCGAAGAGCGCCTGGCGGCTTTCCTGCTCAGCCTTTCAAAGCAGTTTGCGCAGCGCCATTGCTCGGCCAATGAATTCGACCTGAGCATGTCCCGCAGCGATATCGGAAACTATCTGGGAATTGCCGAAGAAACGGTGTGCCGGGTATTCGCGCGCTTTCAGCACAGCGGACTTATCAGCAGCGACTACCGTCACGTCAAGCTCAACGATCTGGAGCGCCTGCAGCAGCTCGCTCATCATCGCCTTCCTGGGGAATCGCGGAGGACAGACATCGGCCGCCCCATGCTTCTGGCTGCGGCCAAGGCCTGATTCCGTTCCCGCATTCCAGCCGGATCCACTGTTCCCGTTGAACCCATCTCCCAGGCGGACACGGTTCTTCATCCCTGTTCATATCTGTTCGGCCACGCTGGACTGATCCATTTCCGAAGAAATCCACTCCCTCCCGTTCGAGGCCCAGGGCGTTCCTGTACAAGTCTTCCGGGATTCCCCGAGTATCTTTCGGCGAGGCAAAGCTATTGCTTGCCCAAAGATAACCGCCAGCAAGATGATATTGGTCAGGGTTCTCCCGCGCGTTGCGCAATATGATGATCAACGCAAACCGGATAGTGATGTTGCAATAAGCGCAGACAGCATTCGTCCTTTGCTTTCGATCAATCCAGGAGAATTCATGAAAAAATCACTCATTTTCATCGCTGCTCTGGCGGCATTCAGCGGCTCCGCCTACGCGGCAGTCAACATCAATACGGCGACCCAGGAAGAGCTCCAGACCCTTAAGGGCATCACTGCTGCCAAGGCGAAGGCCATCATCGATTATCGTTCCAAAGCCGGGTCATTCAAATCGCCTGACGACCTGGAGAAGGTCGAAGGCGTCAACGCGCGTTTCGTAGATATGCAGCAGCTCCGAAAAGATATCACCCTGACAGGACCCACCATTGTCAGAAAGGAGAGTCAACCCGCAGGCAAGTAGGCCGCTTGCCGGCGCATAAATATGTTTCATTCATGCCGCCGGCGCTGCTGAGAATCAGCGAGGGAGCAAATACATTTTCCGAGAAATTCGAGGGTAGACATCGTGATCAGGATTCATTTCTTATCGCCTCGTGATTTATCCAGCCAGGGACTGCGGACTTCGTGGACTTATTGGCAGAAAACCGCCGGTTATTTTCATGGCATAGTCGCTGCGAGCGCCGTTTCGATGGCCGGGAACGCTGGCAAAGATGAAAAAAAACAAGACCGGCATCGCGAGAGAGCGTCAGTCCGGTGTGGCTGTTCTGGCTGTTCTCCTGGCTGTGACAGCAAAGCTTCCTTTCACTCGTGCTGGGAGCAAGTAGATAAGGCTCATCCTATCCGCGAGCTTGCGCAGGGTGGGTGGAGCAAAGCGTAACCCATCATTTCCTGGTGCTGGATAGATGTTTTCTGATGGGTTGCGTTTCACTCCACCCATCCTACCGTTGCTACAGTTGCTCACTGCACGGCCTGCCCCTTTCAGGGGGCAGGCCGCCTTGCGCAGCCTGGCCGCCGTATCCGGTATCTGATATCTGGCAGGGCTGGGCTGTTCCGGGTTCCTTCCCCTCAATTTTTACTCCATCCAGTCCTTGATTGCCCCCGCGGCGGCAATTTCCCGTTATGCCAAGGCGCATGGAAGATGACATGCGTCAGGTTCTTTTTCTCCAGTGCGCCATATCATCCATTAGCGGATATAAAAATCCGATTGTCTTGAATAGGCGGCCGATCTGCTAGTTACAATGGAGGAAAACAGTGAAACGTGATTCTGAAAAGATGCGCCAGGCTGGCGGTGTGAGCGCTGCTCTGCTCGCCCTTGCCATGACGATGATCGCGTGGCCGGCACTGGCCGGGGATGCAAGAACAGAAGCGCTGGAGCAGTCGCTGAAACAACTGGAAGCAAGCATGCAAGCCATCCGGAACGAGCTGAACCAGTTGAAATCGGAGTCCGCTCGCGATACGCAGAAACTGATGAAAATCGAGGAAAGATCGGTTTCCGTGGAAAAACGGCAGGCGGCGGAAGCGCAGAAAGTGGCCAAACTGGAAGACGCCGCGGCAACAGTGGAAAGGCAGCCGGAGAGCAAGATGCACATGCTGTTTTTCCGTGGCGGTTTTGCGCACAGCGATCACCTGCGTAATGGTGTATCCATACAAAGCAGCGGTCTTGGAGGTCCGGGGGGTCAAGCGGGCAGGGATGCCTGGTATATCGGAGCCGGTTTTGATTTTAACCTGACCAACGATGCCTGGGGGGCGTTACCCAGGACCAGCGTCATGTCGGAGGTGATGTTCGAATACAAGGAATTCGGCTCGAAGGTGAGGGGCAACGCGCTTCCCGCACCGGGGGCCGGGGTAAACGTCAGCCAGTTCACATTGACGGCGTCGCCGAAGATCAAGTTTCTCGAAGGCTCCAGATTCAGGCCCTGGATCATTCCCGCGGGCCTTGGCATCCATGTGATCAGTCCGCCGTCCGAATCCATTACCGTCCTGATTCCGGGAGTCATGTTCGGCGCCGGGGCCGATTATCGAATCTGGAAAGACTTCTTCGTGGGCGTCGATGCCCGCTATCATCTGACCAGCGGCAGAACGGACGGTGTCAAGATCGACGGCGTGACCGCCGGCGGATATCTCGGAATTGGTTTTTAACTCAAGGAAGCGCTGAACGAGAGAGCTTTTGCCGGTCCTGACACTTGAATGACATCATGGAATGGTATATTTCCGGGTCTGTCGAAACAGGCGGGGCCGGCGCAGCGCGAGGCGCATCCTCCGCCGTTATTTTTTGAACCAATTGCCAGCTATTCCGTCCATGCGTGTTGCGGGCGCACTTTAAGGAAGCGCTGAATAAATCTCCGCCGGCGCGGCGGTGGCTTTGCGGGATGGGGTGCGCGAAAGGCGACGACGCGAATGGTTGATCCCCTTCGCTAGGAGCCTGACAAGGCAGACCGCTCGCAAAGCCCCGTCCCATACGGGTTGCGGTAAAATCGGGCGCTCATGGCGTTGCGCTCCTTGGCATCGTAGTCCAAGCTACGACCTGCGTCGCACGCCTTATGATCATCCCGATTTTACCAGCAACGCGCTCAACGAGGATTTATTCAGCGCTTCCTTAAGGTCCAGCAACGCGCTCAGCGAGGATTTGTTCAGCGCTTCCTTGCGACTACCTGATATAATCCCGCGCTTTTCCGTACCGACCGAGGTTTCCGATGCTTCGTCCCATTCGCAATATCGCCATTATCGCCCATGTCGACCATGGCAAGACCACCCTGGTCGACAAGCTGCTGCATCAGGCAGGTTCTTTCGCGGCTCACCAGCACATCGCGGAGCGCGTGATGGACTCAAACGATATCGAGCGCGAACGGGGCATCACCATTCTTGCCAAGAACTGCGCGGTCGACTACCAAGGGGTGCATATCAACATCGTGGATACGCCGGGCCATGCGGACTTTGGCGGGGAGGTGGAGCGCGTTCTTTCCATGGTGGATGGCGTCCTGTTGCTGGTGGACGCGGTCGAGGGCCCGATGCCGCAGACACGGTTCGTAACCAAGAAGGCGCTGGCCCTGGGGCTGCGTCCTATCGTGGTCGTCAACAAGGTGGATCGCCCCGGCGCCCGCCCGGACTGGGTAATCAATCATACTTTCGATTTGTTCGACAAGCTGGGTGCGAACGAGGAGCAGCTGGACTTTCCCGTGGTCTATGCCTCGGCGCTCAATGGCTATGCCATGCTGGACCTGAAACAACCGGGTCTGGACATGCGCCCTTTGTTCGATACAGTGCTCAAGCATGTTCGCGCTCCGGAGGGAAATCCCGACGAGCCGCTGCAGTTGCAGATCAGCGCGCTGGACTACTCCAGTTTTGTCGGCCGCATCGGCATCGGCCGCATCAGCCGCGGCAGGCTCAAGCCGGGGCAGGAAATCATGGTCCTCGCCGGCGCTGCCGCTCCGAAGAAGGCGAGAGTCAACCAGGTGCTGGGTTTCCGCGGTATCGAGCGGGTGCAGCTCGATGAGGCGCTCGCTGGCGACATCGTACTGATCAACGGCATCGAGGAGCTCGGTATCGGCTTCACGCTGGCCGACATCGATCAGCCGGAGGCATTGCCCATGCCTGCCGTGGACGAGCCCACGCTGACCATGAATTTCCAGGTGAATACCTCGCCTTTTGCGGGCAAGGAAGGAAAGTTCGTGACCAGCAGGCAGTTGCGCGAGCGGCTGGAAAAAGAGCTGCTCACTAATGTGGCCATGAAGCTTGAAGAAACAGCCGATACCGACTCCTTCCTCGTTTCCGGGCGAGGCGAACTGCATCTCACCATTTTGCTGGAAAGCATGAGGCGCGAAGGTTATGAACTGGCGGTCTCGCGCCCCCATGTGGTGATACGGGAGGTGGATGGCGAAAAGTGCGAGCCGTTCGAGATGCTGACCGTGGATGTGGACGAGGCCCACCAGGGCGCGGTGATGGAAGCGCTGGGCGCGCGGCGCGGCGACTTGCAGGACATGGTTTCGGACGGGCGAGGGCGGGTGAGGCTGGACTACCGCATTCCCGCAAGGGGCCTGATCGGCTTTCAATCCGATTTCATGACCATGACGCGCGGCATGGGCCTCATGAGCCATGTGTTCGACGAATATGCGCCCATGCGGCCGGAAATCGCGGCACGGCGCAACGGCGTGCTGATTTCCGCCGAGCAGGGCGAGGCGGTAGCCTACGCGCTGTGGAAACTGCAGGAGCGCGGGCGCATGTTCGTGAATCCGGGGGACCGCCTGTACGAAGGCATGGTAATCGGCATTCATAGCCGGGACAACGACCTGGTGGTCAATCCCATCAAGGGAAAGCAGTTGACCAACATCCGTGCGTCGGGAACGGATGAAGCCGTGACGCTGACTCCTCCGATCCAGCTTACGCTGGAATCCGCGGTTGAGTTCATCGCCGATGACGAACTGGTTGAGATCACTCCCAAAACCATTCGCATACGCAAGCGTTTCCTGCAGGAGCATGAACGCAAAAGAGCCGCGCGCGCGGCTGCCTGAAGCCGCCTTTCGCCTGAGCATATCGCTCCGCCCAGCCCCTCGGCGCCGATGATGGAAAAGACGCTGTGGTATATTGCCGATCCCATGTGCTCCTGGTGCTGGGGCTTTTCGCCAGTGATCGAGAAAACCCGGCTGGAATATGCAGGGAAGGTGAAATTCGAATTGCTGCTGGGGGGATTGCGGCCGGGCACGAAAATTCCCTTGCCGGCGGCGCAGCGTGAGGAAATTCTGGGACACTGGCAGGCCGTCCATCGCACCACCGGGCAACCATTCCGCTTCGAGGGAGCGATGCCGGAAGGATTCATTTACGATACGGAACCGGCCAGCCGCGCCGTGATCGCGGTTTCCCTGCTGGATGGAGAAATGGTTTTTCCTTTCTTCAGGCAGGTGCAATCGGCTTTTTACGCGGAGCAGCAAAACGTGACGGCTCCAGATGTGCTGGGGCGGCTGGCTGGCGCTGCGGGGCTGGATGAACAGCGTTTCCTGCAGGTTTTCGGGTCGGATGCGGCCCGAAGCAGGACGCTGGAAAATTTCCAGGAAGCGCGCGGAAGGGGTGTGGGCGGTTTTCCTGCAGTGATGATGCAGGGTCCTCAAAGGTATGCGGGATATGCGTTGCTTGTGCGAGGCTATTGCCCTTATGAAACACTCCGTTCCCGTCTCGATGCATGGCTGGCGGGGGTAGCGGTATAGGGATGGATGAAAGACCAGGCAAACAACGAGGGGAGTGCTGGCAGGGGAATCAGGAATGCATAAAATTCTTTCGGCTCTTTGCATTTCAACCGCCATAGCCATAGGCATGCCTTTATCTGCTTTCGCCGAAAAGCCGGCATGGGCTGGCAACGGCGGCAAGCATGGCCATTCCGAGGCAAAAGGAAACCAAGGGAACCAGGGCAGGGGTGGTCAGCATGGGTCCGGCCGGACCAACCGGAATTCCGGGCAAGACTGGAATAATCAAGCTGGCAACCGCTACCCCGGTGCAGGGAGTTATCCAGCCCGGAATTTCAACTTCGACAGCCGCCAGCGGACCATCATCCGCGATTATTTCGCGCCGCGCTTCCAGAGCGGCCGCTGTCCGCCCGGTTTGGCAAAAAAATACAATGGCTGCATGCCGCCGGGCCAGGCAAAGAAATGGGCCATAGGCTATCCTTTGCCTCGCAATGTGGTTTTTTATGACCTGCCTCCGCCCCTGCTTGCGCAATTGGGGTATCCGGGCCCCGGATACCGTTATGTGCGGGTTGCGGCGGATATCCTGCTGATTGCTGCCGGAACCGGAATGGTTCTAGCGGCGATGGGGGATTTGAACGCCATGTAGCCCATATCGGGCGTTTCACGTGCTCGGTCCTCGCTGTGGCCTTTGTTGCGCGCCTTACGCCCATTCCGGTCATCCCGATTTTACCGGCAACGCGTTCAACGAGGAGTGTTTCGTTTTTCTCGATTTTTCCCGGAAATGCCGAGCAGAAAATGGATTGATTCCTATCCATAGGAGGCAGTTCTCATGACCATGCATGTCAATTTATCAGCGGAAATGGAGAGCTACATCAAGTCCAAGGTCGCTAGCGGCTTCTATGGCAACGCCACGGAAGTGATTCGCGATGCAATCCGCCGGATGCAAACCGAGGAAAATCGTGCAGCAGCATGGCAGGCGGCAATTGCGAAGGGTGATGCACAACTTGATCGGGCGAAAGTACGCTGTATACACTGGAACTCATGGAGGACATGACACAGTCGGCTATTGCCACGATGCACAGTGACGAGCCCATTGATCCTGATGTCCTCCCATAAACCCCACCTCAAGCTTTCTCCCGCGGCACAGCAGGATTTCACCGGTATCCTGCGTTACACAGGCGAGAGATGGGGACAAGAGCAGTTGCTTGCCTATCGCGGTAAACTAAACGATGCTCTTGTGCTGCCTGGCCGGAATCCGCAGCTTGGGCATCAGAGCAGGGAATTGCCGGACAGGCATCGGCTTTATTTTGTTGGTTCCCATGTCATCGTATACAGGGTTCGGCAAGACACAACCGAGGCAGTGCGCATTCTGCATCAGCGCATGAACATGACGAGACATAATCATCCCCAGAATTTGCCCACCGGGTAACGGAAAGCACCTTCTCGAAACTGCTACTGATAACTACTGCTATCAGATCATCAGAAGATCCCGACCTGCTTGATCATCTTCCTCGCGATTTATTTTCCAGCTTCTCTTTCCGCGAGGCTCATGCCCCCGCGAATAACCCTGAACAGCTTTGCATAAACACCCTGATTCAGGCGCAGGATTGTCGGTTATGCTGACATCGGCGATTTTTAGTCAAATATTGTTATTTAATTTCAATATCTTAATATTTGGCATGGTTGTTGCTTGAGATAGGGTGGGCAAAATACTTTACTTAGAAGAGGAAACGATGAAACTGCAACGAAAGGTAACACAAGGCAATTTTTCAAGTGCGCTGATAGGGCTGGGAATGATTGTCGCGCCCTTGTCCGCCTCTGCTTTGACGATCGATATCAACACCTATGTGACGGGTAATCCGACGTCGGCCAATGCGACCGTTGCTACGCTGACACTGACGCAGAACGGAAACAACGTGGATTTCAGGTTTGACAACTCGGTGAACAATCTTGCCGGGGGCATCGGCGACGACGCCTTTATCTCCCAGCTTCTCTTTTCGTACGATGGAACGCCTCTCCTGACCAGCGCCTCGTTTTCAAACTTTGGGGGAACGCAGCTCGTCAATTCCGCGGCTTTTGACATAAACCCTCCGGGAAAGGATGCGGGCTATGATTTTTACCTGGATCTCGACTACCCGACCAAATCGTCAGACCGGTTCACCAACGGTGAATATACCACCTGGACGATCAGCAACGTCGTGATTAACGACTTTCTCGTTTCTGTATCCGGCAGTGGTCCTGCTGCGCTTGCGATGGTGCATGTCCAGCAGGTTGGCGCCGGGCCGGGTGGTAATGGTTCGCTGAAATATGTGGGAAGCGTGGGTACTCCCCCGTCCCAGGATCCGCAAAACCCTGTTCCCGAACCCGTATCCCTTGCGCTTATCGGTATCGGGCTTATCGGCCTGGGGGCAACGCGCCGCCGCAAGTAGCAAATCGAATGGAGCACGGCTGATTATTCCCTCGTGCTCCATCAGGGCCTGTTGACAGGCCCTGGCCACTTCAAAAAAACCTACCGCTGTACTCATGCTGATGGGATGCGAAGGCCAATTCCGCAGCATTCAAGACATGTGGCCCATCTTGCCGCTCTGATAATCCGCCATCGCCTGGCGGATTTCGCTGGCGTTGTTCATGACGAAAGGACCGCTGCCCACGATTGGTTCGCGGATGGGTTCGCCGGACAGCAGCAGCGCGGTGGCATTTTGGGCACTCTCGATACGGATATGTTCGCCCGCCGGATCGAACCGGGCAATCTCGGCCGCGTCAAGCGTTTCACTTCCTGCATCGCCGCTCGCGATGCGCAGCGAACCCTTCAGCACCGCCAATAGGGTGGTGTAGCCATCGGGCACGGCAAAATCCGTTTCATGCGCGCCATCGAGGCGAACATCCCAGACGTTGACCGGCGTAAATGTGTGCGCTGGCCCTTCGACACCGTCAAATAGGCCTGCGATCACGCGCACGATTCCCTGTTTGTCCGGCAGATTCACGGCGGGAATCTGGCTATTCGAGATGCTTTGATAGCGCGGGGGCGACATCTTGTCCCTGGCGGGCAGATTGACCCATAACTGGACCATTTCGAGCATTCCGCCCTGCCGCGCGAAATCGTGGCCATGAAACTCCTCGTGGACCAGCCCTGATGCTGCTGTCATCCATTGCACGTCGCCCGGTCCGATCTTGCCTCCGCCGCCGGAACTGTCGCGGTGTTCCACTTCGCCGCTATAGACGATCGTTACCGTTTCGAATCCGCGGTGCGGGTGGCTGCCGACCCCGCGCCGTTGTTCCGTGGGCGTAAATTCCGCCGGGCCGGCGTAATCGAACAGCAGGAAAGGGCTGATGGCCTCTCCCAGATTCGAGTAGGAGAAAAGCGTTTGTACGGGAAAACCATCGCCGACCCAATGGCGGCCTGTGCTGCGCTCGACGCGAAGCAGTTTTTTCATCGATTTGCTGGCTTTGGCTGATTGCATGGCTGTTCTCCTCTTCAGTTGCTGTTTACATGTACGAAATACGAGTCAGGAATTCTGGTTGAGTTTTTTTTCAATGCGGCGATCGGGGATTACCCACATAATGGCGGCAGCCACGTACAGGCCGAAGGCAAGCCATCGGCTGAGGAACGCCAGCGGTACGGCAAAAGCATAAATGACCAGGGATGCCTTTCCTTTGAAATCGGCGCCTACAGCCTTGGCAAGCTGTGAATCCTTCCCCTGGACCTTGATGAGCGCGAGCTCCAGGATTGAGTAGGCGATGGCGGCCATCAACAGGACGGTCCCATACAGCGCAACCGGCCAGGTGGAAAAGTGGTTTTCTCCCATCCAGCCGGTAACAAAGGGCAGCAGGGAAAGCCAGAACAGCAGATGGAGATTGGCCCAAAGGATCGGTCCACTTATCTTTTGTATGGCATGAAACAAATGATGATGATTGTTCCAGTAAATGCCGACGTAGACAAAACTGAGCACGTAGCTCACGAATACCGGAAACAGAGGATGCAGCGCGGCCAGATCATCTCCATGCGGCACTTTCATTTCCAGTACCATGATGGTGATGATGATGGCAATCACTCCATCGCTGAATGCTTCCAGCCGATTTTTTCCCATAAAAAAGCTTCCCTGGATGCTTGTCTGAGTACAAATCTTTTTTAGCGCAGGAGATGAAAGCTTGCCATATGACCTGCGCCATTGCCGTACCCGGTACCCGTTTCGATATGGCTGCAAGTTACTCTTTTTCAATTTGCTTCGGAATCCATCCTTCCCCGAAATCAGCGTTTGGAAAAACAGAACAATGCGCTGTCGACTCGATGGTCATGGCCTTCTGCAGGCGATGGCAGCCAGGATGGTGCATTCACATCGACACCAGCATGAGCCGTCGACGGTTTGGTACGAGCACATGCCCGTCATTATTATTTTTGCGACCGGTCGCCCCCAACACTTTCTTGAGCTCCACGTCCCCCCAGGCGTTGATCGTCGAGCGGTCATATGTTGGCAAATCGCCAATCACATTGCGTAATTGCGGTATAGCGGCGCAATATGTGCATGTTCGATGCCCTTACTCATGAATGTCAGAGATATAGTAGCTGAGCCGATCAATCTTAACGATCCTTACAATCTTAAAGAAGTGCTGAACAAATCCTCGCCGATGCAAGCCATTATGTTTAATATAATCCTGAATCCGCCCTGTAGCGAACTCACCATATAGATAAACGTCGAGTATCACGAAGATCTTTGTGCATCATAGCTCTAAACTGGAAATAAGCGGTCAGCTGCCTGATTTGGGATAATATAGGCAGGGCATCGAAAGTAGTGAAAATATGCTGAGACGCGGCACCCGCCGCTGCGCTTGAATCAGGCGTTTCGCGTGGCTGTTGCATTCAGGGGGAAACTGCCCTGAAAGCGGGGGTTGAAGGTTCGTCTTTGTATTTACGGATTTCTCAATCCCGGCAGAGCAGGAGGCAGCATGGTGAGAATCGTTGGAATTACCGGAAGCCTGCGCAGCGGCTCATTCAATACCGCGCTGCTGCGTGCGAGTGCAGGGCTGATGCCAAATGGGGCAACGCTGGATATCGCGACGCTCAAGGGGATTCCGCTTTATGACGGAGACATCGAAGCTAACGAAGGCATTCCCGCGATGGTCGTTGCGTTGCAGGAACGGATTGCTGCCGCCGATGGATTATTGCTGGCTACCCCTGAGTACAATAATTCCATACCCGGGGTGTTCAAAAATACGATCGACTGGCTTTCGCGTCCGCCTGGCGAGATCGCCCGCATTTTTGGCGGGCGTCCGGTTGCGGTAATGGGGGCATCGCCTGGCGGGTTCGGAACGATTCTGTCTCAAAACGCGTGGCTGCCCGTGCTGCGGACGCTGGGCATGCGTCCCTGGTTTGGCGGAAGACTGCTGGTCTCGCGAGCGCAGCACATATTCAACGAATCGGGGGAAATGGTGGATGAGGCGGCGCGTAAGCAGCTTCAGGTTTTCCTGGCCGACTTTGCCGAGTTCGTCCAGGCAAGCGGCAAGCTGCCGAGCTGATGTTATCAGCAACCGGAAATCCCGCAGAGCGGTCTTCTACAGACCGGTCCCTGCCGACCAGCCATAGCGTTCGAGCCATCCCTGGACGACTTCGCTCGAAATGATGAAAGCGATGAGGGATGAGGTCAGGCTCAACAGGACGATGGTGGTGATCAATCTCCAGGGGCTCAGCGTGGAATAACGCTGCCATTGCGCCAGCATGCCTGCATCCTCCGGACTGTCCGGGTCCCTGCTCAATTCGAATTTTGCGAGAATATTGCGCCGCGCTTTGCGCAGCGCGTCGGATACGCCCATGCGGTAGGTGGAATCGAGCAGTTCCAGTCTCTTGGGCTCTATTTCAAAGAGAATGCCTTGCAACTGCGCTTCTCTGCTCAGCTCCCGGTAGAATTCCTGCATGCGATCGAGATAGCGGTTTTCGTCAAACAGATAATCAACCATCTGCTCAACGGTGGCGCCGGCCTCCTTGCGTTGAATCCCGGTACGACCCACGGATCCGGGTTCGGCTTCCCTGGCTATTTCCTGGATGAATTCCTGTTCCTTCGCGCTAATGAGATTGAGCCAGACCTGCTCCGCGGCCTGGGGGGAGGGCGGGTGAAATTTTCCGTCTTCCGAGCGCGCAGATGCGCGGAGATCACCGACTTCCATGGTTGCTTTCGCCTCGCAATCCAGATCGATTGCTTCAAGCCTAGCCCTGAGCGTATTCGTCATCGTCCATTTCCCGAAGCAAGATTCGAATTGAAACGTTACATTTATTACAGTTTAGCGTAATTCATGGAAGAGGTGCAGCGTATGCGTATTGCCGGAGATGGCGGGTGGGAGGCAAGCCTAGGGAAGCGCTGAATAAATCTCCGCTGGCGCGGCGGTGGCTTTGCGGGATGGGATGCGCGAAAGGCGACGACGCGAATGGCTGACCCCCTTCGCCAGGAGCCTGACAAGGCAGACCGCTCGCAAAGCCCCGTCCCATAAGGGTTGCGGTAAAATCGAGTGCTCATGGCGTTGTGCTCCTTGGCGTCGTAGTCCAAGCTACGACCTTCGTCGCGCGCCTTATGATCATCCCGATTTTACCAGCAACGCGCTCAGCGAGGATTTATTCAGCGCTTCCCTAGATCGGCAGCGCGCTGAAGGCATCGAGATCATCGACGGCGGCGGCTGTCCGCCGGATGAGCTCATGGTTGTTTTCCAGCTTCATCATTCCCCCCACGGCCAGCGACACCACCATGGCTTCGAATGGATAAGCCAGATGAGCGCGATACCGTTGCAGAAGATGGCCAAGTTCGATTTCTGTTATTCCGTTATCCTGAAGCGCTTCGGCATAGGCGGCAATCAGCCGTGTTTCATGATTCCGCCTGGTTTCCGGGGTGAGGGAAGTTGCAAGCAAGTACGCGACATCGCTTATTCCTTCTCCAAAGCGCACGAGCTGCCAATCGAGAAGGCCAGGCTGCGTCTCATTCCAGAACAGATTGCCGGGATGGCAGTCGTGGTGGACGAGCGTCGGCGGCGCACCCGAGAGAAAGCGCATTGCCCGCGCGCGCTGTCTGGCATAGCGGACCGCCAGCTTGTGTAATTTCCTGGGCACCAGGTGTCCCGCACAGCGCAATCCTCGCCTCATCAATGGCACTGCCAGAGCCGCGCCCAGCCGGTCTTCCAGGCGGCGCACCGGCCCCGCGAGCCACTGATAGGTCCGCATGAAGTCCGCTTTGTTCCAGAAACGGGCGTGAAGGCGGGCGAGCTGCCTGACCACCAGCAAGGCTTGCGCATCGGTCAGAATATCGCCCGGCTGGCCCGCAATGGCACCCGATTCCGCCACATCGGCGAGAACCAGGATGGCGCCTCTTCCCGGCGCGCTTTGCGCCGCCAGCACGTCAGGCATGGCGATGGGCATGCCTTGGGCCGCCTCGTTATAGAAACGCACTTCGGTATGCAGCAACCTGGGCAGCGCGGTGATCAGCCGGGCGCGCCAGGCGAGCGACGGCAATTTCACGAACCACTGCCGGGGCAGATTCCCCGGGCCGTCGTGCATGACTTCCAGACGAACCCTCGTGGTGGTTCCGGTATCGACCGACCGGATATCCACCCCGGATACCATGACGTTTGGATGGTTTCTGCCGATCACGCGCTGCGCCCAGTCAATCGTGAGGTCGCTGGGATGGCGGGCAAGGATACGCTGTTTCATGGGACCGATGCGCATTCAATCTTTTCAATGGAAATTCGGCTGGGCAAAGAGGCTGTCAGGCGGTACCCGGACGGATACATATCGCATCACAGAATGCAAAAAAAGGGAGCCGTCGGGCTCCCTTTTTCGGAATCAGGCGATCAACGCCTCAGCCGTTATTGCAGCTTCCAATCCGGGTGGAAGTGTGTTTCCTTGGTGGAAAACTCCTTCCATATGAAATCGGGATAAATGATGGGTTTGGTGGGTATGACGAAAGTCACCAGATCCACGACGCCGGTCAACGTGCGCCCTATGCCCAGCACGATGCCCGTAAGCAGCCCGACCGGTATGCCATAGGCAGGACCCTGCTGGTTGGTTTGTATGACCATGTTTTTCGGCACTTCACCTATGCCTGTAACCGTGTTGGCAAGCCCGTGGGCCAGTTTAAGCCCCACTTTCTCGGCATAGCTGTCCGCCGCCATGGCGCCCTGCGAAAAGAATAGTAGCGCAGACAGTATCAGCAGTGATTTCAGCATATTTTTCATCGATACCTCCCTTGAGTAGATTAATTAATTTAAATCCCTACCAATACTAGCATATCGTAAAACGGTTTGGGGTATCAAAAATACACGTTCCGGAACCGCTTGCAAGTAGTGCGCTTGCAGTTAGCCAGAGGGGGTGCGCGTAGCGCACGGGGCTGCGGGGAGCGGGGAGGAGTGGCAGGGATTCGGAAAACAGACTGCTTGCGGGCGGCATAAACGGGCCGTAAATTCACCATTGCGCGCACTCGCGGCAAGGAATGTGCTACCCTCGCGCTGGCGGATTATCAGCCATTTCAATGCTGATTTCACCATTGCCGGCTATGCGCTGGAAACAGTCAAAGGCCGGCAGAAGTCGATGACAAGCATACGGTTCACATAACCACAGATACTACATGCAGTTGCCTATATTACCGGATGCGGCCACCTTTCCATCGTTGCACACTCCCCCGTCACCGTCGTACAGCCCGACTGATACAGCCATCACCTCCAGCCTGAAATTTTCCGTAGTGGTGCCCACGCTCAATGAAGCGGACAACATAGACCCGTTGTTGACGCGGCTGTTTGCATTGCATGTGGCGCGCGACGACTATGAGGTGATCATCGTCGACGATGGCTCGGTGGACGGAACCCCGCAGAAGGTGAGGGAATGGGAGGGGCGCGGGAATGTTCATCTGATAGAGCGGCGGGAGAAGCCGGACCTGACGGGATCGATACTGGCCGGGGCGGCGATGGCTCGTGGCGAGGTCATCGTGGTGATGGATGCCGATCTGAGCCATCCGCCCGAGCGCCTGCCTGCCCTGATCGCGCCTGTCCTGGATGGAAGCCATGACGTTGCCGTGGGCAGCCGCTATGTGCCCGGCGGCAGCACGGAAGGGTGGCCACTGCATCGCCAGCTGCTGTCGCGCCTGGGGGGGTGGCTGGCACGTCCCATCTGCGATGTCAGCGATGCGACTTCAGGGTTTTTCGCCTTCCGGCGCGAACTTGCCACGATCATCGCCCAGCGGGCGCGCGGGTACAAGATCCTGCTGGAATTGCTCATGGCAGGACAGGGCAGGCTACGGGTGATAGAAGTGCCCATCTGCTTTCGCGACCGCACGCACGGCGCTTCCAAGCTCTCGTTCCAGCACCAGTGGACCTACCTGCAGCGGCTGATGACGCTGGCGGGCGGCAACGTCTCGTTCGGCACCGCGAGCCGCTTTGCCGCAGTGGGACTGTTCGGCGTGCTGGTGGATGCCCTGGTGTTCCAGTGGTTCATGAGCCGCGATGCCGGGCTTGCGGCATCGCATATCCTGAGTTTCTTCGCTGCGGCGACGTTGAATTACTCGCTCAATTCCAAATGGTCATTCCGCCACCATCACGACGGGCAGCTGCGCTGGCGCCAGTTCGCGCGCTTTCTCACCGTGGGGATTTTCGCCTTGCTGATGCGCGGCGGGGTTCTGGCGCTGCTGGTTTACGGCTGGCAAGTGCCGGCTTTCCTGGCGATTTTTCCTGCCATTGCCGCGACTGCCGCCATCAATTATCTGGGTTCCGCCTTCTATGTATTTCCCGTTGAGCAGAATGGGCCTTCCCTGGATGTACGCTGGCGCGTTGCCTCGTTTGGCTTGCTAGCATTCGTGCTGCTGCTGCGCCTGATCTACCTGGGAGTGGGACAGCTCATCCCGGATGAGGCCTACTACTGGAACTACGCCCGGCACATGGACTTGAGTTTTTTTGATCATCCGCCCATGGTTGCCTGGCTCATCTGGCTGGGCACGACAGTTTTTGGCGATACCGAGTTCGGCGTGCGCATCGGCGCATTCGTCTGCGGCCTGGTCACAATGGGCTACCTGTATGCGCTGGCTGCCAATCTGTATGACAAGTCGACCGGCATCCGCACCATACTGTTGCTGGCCATCCTGCCGTTTTATTTTGCCACCGGGTTGTTGATGACACCGGATGCTCCGCTCGTGGCTGCCTGGGCGGCAACCTTGTACTACCTGGAGCGCGTGCTGATAGCCAATCGCAGCATTGCCTGGCTAGGGGTGGGCATAGCCTTCGGCCTGGGGCTTCTCTCCAAGTACACGCTGGGTCTGCTGGGCCTGGCGGCGCTTGTTTTCGTCATCCTGGATCCGGTCGCGCGCCGCTGGATGGGCCGGCCGCATCCCTATCTCGCCGCCGTCCTTGCCCTGTTGCTGTTCTCGCCGGTCCTTATATGGAACATGGAGCATGACTGGATTTCAATCATGTTTCAGTCGGAGCGCGCGAAGGGAATAGGCAGGCATTTTTCGGTGCAGTGGCTATTTCTTCATATTCTGGTGCTGCTGACCCCGGTGGGCCTGGCGGCCGCCGTGATTGCGCTGCTTCCGGGAAGTGATGGCGGCGACAGTATTTCGGATCGCAGACGCCGCCTGTTCATTCGGGTATTTGCTGGCGTGCCGCTGGCGGCATTTGTGTGGCTCAGCCTGTTCGGAGCACCGAAATTTCACTGGACGGGTCCGGTATGGCTTGCGTTGCTGCCGACCATGGCCTGGATGCTGGGGCAGGCCAATGGCCAGCGCCCGGTTGCCGGCTGGTTGAGGGCGGCCTGGAAGCCCACCATCGCGCTTTGCATTTTCCTGTACGCTTTCGGGCTGCACTACGTGGTGCTTGGCATTCCGGGCATACCGTACAAGGGATTCAACAACCACTATTACTGGCGGGAAGCGACAAGAGAAGTCGAACATCTCGCTGCGGAGGTCGCGCGTAAGACCGGGCAGAAACCCATTGTCGTAGGCATGACCAAATGGTCGGTGGCCAGCGCGTTGTCCTTTTACGAGCGGAAGGAAGAGCCGATGGATATACGCTCCCGTAATTTTTTTGGTCCCAGCGGCGCCATGTACGATTTCTGGCAAGCGGCGGACCCGCCTACCGACAGGCCCATCATCCTGGTTTCCATGAAGGCCCATTTGCTTGAGCACAATGGGGAGGGATTCAGCCTCGAGCCCATGCTGGCCGGGCTTGGCCCGATAGAGCGGCGGGAAATCACGCGGGACGGAAAACCGCTGAGGGAGATATATTACCGGATAGCGCGCGGATACAAAGGCATCCATCTTCCCGCAGACAGGAATAATCGGGATGAAGACGATCAGTGATGATGGGAAAACCGGTTCTGTCCCGATCGATGCTACGACATCCGGGAGGAAAGAGATTGCCTGGCTCGTCCCCCGACTTGCCTGGATGTGCGATGCCGTACCGAGAAATGCACGTTGATCGCCTAAACTGAACGAGTATTCAAGGTTATTCCGCGAAAACCTTTTCAGGACATATCGTCATGGCCAAGTATCTGATAGCGTGGTTGTTAGGCGTGCCCGCCATAGTCTTACTGATTATTTACTTGTTGTAGGAAGCGCTGAACAAATCCTCGCTGAGCGCGTTGATATGATCTATTAGCATGGACAGTGTTTATCCAGCCAGCGAACCGGCGCGCGCGCAGATCGACGCTCTGGAAGGGCCGGCCATGCTGGAATTTGGGACACCGTGGTGCGGATACTGCCGTGCTGCCCAGCGCTCCATTGCCGAAGCAATGGCCGCCCATCCGGAGGTAAGGCATATCAAGATCGAGGATGGGAAGGGCCGCGCCCTGGGGCGGTCATTCCGCGTGAAGCTCTGGCCGACGCTGATTTTTTTGCGGCAGGGTAAGGAAATTGCCCGGCTGGTCAGGCCAGTGGATAGCATCCCCATCAGGCAGGCGCTGGAGGCGCTCAGCGCGGCATCGGCGTAGTGCGCCATGTTCCGGTGGAAATCGCCAGCGCGATTCGCTGCAAATCGTACGAATCGTTTACCGCGCCACGCAATAAAACGGAGCCACGCATGCCAGAATCCCGGATATGCGGCACGCTGGCTCCGCCCGATTGCTGCTTATCCGCTTATTACTTGTCCGCCGAAGTCACGTTGATTTTCTTCGGCTGGACAGCTTCGCGTTTTGGAATGACGATTTCAAGCACGCCATGATTGGATTTCGCCGATATGCCATCCGGATTGGCTGTATCCGGCAGGCTGAAGCGGCGGTAAAAAGAGCCATAGGTGCGTTCCACCCGTTTATAACCCTCTTTATCGATTGTTGCTTCAGTTTTCTTTTCACCTTTTACGGTAAGTACGCCGTCTTCCATGCTGATATCGATTTCTTCGGGTTTTACTCCGGGAAGATCCGCTTGCAGAATAAATCTGTCCGGCGCTTCCTTGATATCGACCGCTGGCGCCCATTCGGCGGTGGCAGTCGATCCCTCGCCGTTCCCGCCTTCGCGCACGCGGTCCAGTTCCCTGTGCAACTGATGCAGCAGACTCCAGGGTTCATAACGAGCAATAGCCATAAAAACCTCCACGTAAGTTGATTGGTGTCAATACCGGTAATGCCGCAACCGATACCTCATAATCAATATAGTGGCAGCTTGCGTTTTTTCAACCATTCCAGAGAAATTCTGAACAGGAACGGCTGGTTGAGGGGGCGGCTCTTCCGCGAATGGGATGCGAGGGCGGACAGCTACACAATTGGCGTCATGCCAGCGGCAGCTCTCCGCTGCGCATGCCGATTCCTCCAATTTCCCTTACCGCCCTGGCGAAAGCGGGATTCTCATGCAGTTTCGCCAATGAATCCGGATGAGGTTTTCCCCGCATTTGCGCCAGGCGCGCAACGCTGATGGCGGGAATGTCCCAGTGCAATCCAGACAGCAACGCTTCTGCGCCCGCAGGGTTATTGCATGCCAGTATCATGTCGCACCCAGCCTGCAGCGCGAGCTGGGCGCGCTGCAGCATGCCGCCTGCACCCGCGGCACCCTCCATGCTCAGGTCATCGCTGAAGATGCAGCCTTCGAAACCCAGTTCGCCGCGCAGGATGTTTTTCAGCCATATCGTCGAAAATCCTGCTGGCAGCGCATCCACCGCGGGGTAGATGACATGGGCCGGCATGATGCCTGCAAGACCAAAGCCTATCATCTTGCGAAATGGCGACAGGTCGGCGCTTTCGATGGCGGCGTAGGAGCGCTCGTCCACCGGCATCTCGAAATGCGAATCGGCCTGGATATGCCCGTGTCCCGGAAAGTGCTTCCCTACCGCGACCATGCCCCCGAGTTTCAGCCCGGATGCGAGGCTGTGCGCCAGCTCCGTAACCGCCTGAGGGGAACGATGGAAGGCGCGGTCCTTGATGACGCAGCTCTGGCCATAGTCGATATCGAGCACCGGGGTAAAGCTGAAATCCACCCCCGCGGCGCGCAACTCCGCAGCCAGCACATAGCCCGTCTGTTGCGCCAGGTGCCGCGCCCTGTCCGGATGCTCGTCCCATGCATTGCCCAGTTCCCGCATGGGAGGCAGCCGGGTAAAGCCGTCGCGAAAGCGCTGCACCCGGCCGCCCTCGTGATCCACGGCAATCAGCAGCGATGGAGTTCGCAGCGCATGGATCTCCGCGGTCAACTGGTTGAGCTGCGTGAGCGAGGCATAATTGCGCGTGAACAGGATGACTCCGCCTACGAGGGGATGCCGGAGTTTCTCCTTGTCCGCAGCGGTCAGCTCCGTGCCTTCGATATCGAGCATGACGGGTCCAAGCGACATCAGCGGCTCCTGTGGTTGAATGCTTCCATGTTCACTATCTGCGGGTGAATGAGAGGCCATGCCGCGAGAAGCAGCAAGCTGTCATTTTTCGAGGATGACGAAGGCGCAGGCAAGATTCAGTTCGTCGCTGATGGAAAGATGGTGGCCGGTAATGCCTTCATCTTTCACGAAGGCGCTCAATTCGGGATGAAAGGCAAAAAACGGCTTGCCACGAGGATCATGCGTTATGCGGATGCGATGCAAGCTGACCGGATGCCGCAGGCCCGTCCCCATTGCTTTGGAAAGTGCCTCTTTCGCGGCGAAACGCTTTGCCAGGAACAGGGCCGGCTTCCCGCTGCCCAGATATTCGGACCATTCCTCAGCCGCCAGGATGCGTCTTGCGAAGCGCTCGCCGTATTTTTCAAGCAGGCGCGCGATCCGTGATGGTTCAACCAGGTCGGTTCCGATGCCATAAATCATTGCGAGACAGCCTGCATCAACGCCTTCATTTCCCTTACCGCCTGGGGAAAGCCGACAAACAGCGCATGAGCGACAATGGCATGGCCGATATTGAGCTCGGATATTCCCGGTATTGCGGCGATCGGCTGGACGTTTCCGTAATGCAGCCCATGCCCGGCATTGACTTTCAATCCCATCGAAAGACCCATGGCCACCGCCCGCCGGATACGTTCGAACTCCTCCTGCTGTTCGCTATGCGTAGCCGCATCGGCATAGCGCCCGGTGTGGATTTCGATAGCCGGGGCGCCCGCCTGCATTGCTGCTTCGATCTGGCCGGGATCCGCGTCGATGAACAGCGATACCTGTATGCCTTCCGCCCCCATGAGGCGGCACGCATCCCGTACCGGCTCCAGGTAGCGTATGACGTCCAGGCCGCCCTCGGTGGTCAGTTCTTCCCTGCGTTCAGGTACGAGGCACACTTCCTGCGGCTTGATGCGCAACGCGAACCGGATCATTTCGTCCGTTGCCGCACTTTCAAGGTTCATGCGTGTTTTCAGCATTTCCCGCAGGATTTCCACGTCGCGCTCCTGGATGTGGCGTCGGTCTTCCCGCAAATGCAGCGTAATCGCATTCGCGCCCGCCGCTTCCGCGGCCATGGCGGCTTCCACGGGATCTGGATAAACCGTGCCGCGCGCCTGGCGCAGCGTGGCCACGTGGTCAATGTTGACGCCGAGTTCGATCATGATGTTTGCAGTGCCAAAGGTTTCACAATTGATTCCGCGATTATCGCATGGGCGAGGAGGCATGGCGGCCCCAACGCCGAATGCATGGTCTGGACTTACTATAGTACTGAAAAGATGGTTTGCAGAATAGATCGGCGGATGAATCCCGGCAAAGTTTTGCGCAGGGGCGAAATGATGATAATGTTCTCCCTGGGGAGGCGCTTCTCCAGGGAAAGGACACATTGATGCCGAGGTGAGCCGGAATGTCGGATACGCGCATTTTTTTCGCTGCGGAGCGTACCCTACTGGCATGGGTTCGCACCGGTCTTACGGTGATGGCGCTGGGTTTTGTCGTGGCAAGATTTGGCCTGTTCCTGCGGATGATCGCACTCTCCAGTCCGGCTTTGACGAATGCGTCCACTCTTTCCGGCACGCACTGGCCCTCGGCAGCGCTCGGCGTCATTCTCGTGCTTGCGGGCTCCGCGGTGATTTTGGGCGCGCTGCGCAATCACCGGGTATACGTATCCTCGCTTCCGCCAGAAGATGTTCCTCTGCTGTCCATACCGCAGCTCTCATCGTTTCTGTCCTTATCCGTCGCCACGGCAGGGATACTGCTTGCGGTTTACCTGATGTTCTCATGAACCTGATCCTAGGGAAGCGCTGAACAAATCCTCGCTGAGCGCGTTGCTGGTAAAATCGGGATGATCATAAGACGCGCGACGCAGGTCGTAGCTGGGACTACGATGCCAAGGAGCGCAACGCAATGAGCGCTCGATTTTACCACAACCCTTATGGGGCGGGGTTTTGCGAGCGGTCTGCCTTGTCAGGCTCCTGGCGAAGGGGGTCAACCATTCTCGTCGTCGCCTTTCGCGCATCCCATCCCGCAAAGCCACCGCCGCGCCAGCGGAGATTTATTCAGCGCTTCCCTAAATCAGATAGCCTATAAGTCGGATTGGTGAAGCGTAATCCGACAGTCCCCATCACATTCATTTGCTTTCTGTTGTTGGATTACCCTTTGTTGATCCTGCCTGCAAGCAGCAGATGGATGGTTCGGTACAGGCCGCAGTCATAGCTGCTGCAGGTCTTTCAACAGTTGCCGGGTATGCAGCGGCTGCCCGCCCAGATAATGGTTCAGTATGTAACGCATCAGCGCCTTGCTCTGCTGCCGGGTGGTGGTTGCGGAATAGTCGCCTTGCTGCATGTCCAGGAGCGTTTTGCCTCGCAATGGCAAGCCGCGGCCAGGGCGATTTTCGTCCCATGCCACGGGTCCGCGCTCGATTTCATAGCTGTAATTCTGCTGCGGTTCCGTGGGTTTGCCCGACTCGACGTCGCGATCCAGCGTGAGCGCATATCCCAGCTCCCGTAGCATGCGCTGTTCGAATCGCCGCAGTATGGGAATGGTATCCTTTTGGCTGCCTAGCGCTTCCAGCGTCTCCTGATAGTAGACGAATAACTGCTCGTGAGGATCATTGCGGTGCAGTAGACGCACCAGGAGCTCATTCAGGTAAAAGCCGCAAATCAGGCTTGTTCCCTGCAATGGCGCAAGCCCGCCTTGCCATTCCGCTTTATGCAGGGTCCGCAATTCCGATTTGCCTCCCCAGTTGAGCAGCAGGGGCTGAAATGCCAACAACAGGCCGCGCATGGCGGATCTTGGCCGCTTGGCACCCTTGGCCACCAGGGGCACTCTTCCGAAATCGCGGGTAAATGCCTCGACCACGAGACTGGTTTCAAGGTAGGAATAGGCATGCAGGACGAATCCGGGCTGGGCGTCGATGCGGTGATTGTCGGAAGTCATCGCTGCCGTTTCCGCCAGGGCAGCAGAGCAACCCTGCTCATGGCTCGTAGCCCAGACTTTTCAAAACCTGGGCGTCATCGGCCCAGCCGCTTTTCACTTTGACCCAGATATTGAGATATACCTTGCCGCCGAAGTTCTGTTCCATGTCTTTTCGCGCCTGGGTTGCGACCAGCTTGAGCTTTTCTCCCGCCTTGCCGATGACGATAGCCTTCTGGTTGGCTTTGTCGACGATGATGGATGCATGGATTTTACGCAGATCGCTTCCTTCGTTCCCGCCCTCGGCGATGAATTCATCGATCATGACGCTGGTGGAATAGGGGAGTTCTTCTCCCAGCAGGCGAAACAGTTTTTCACGGATCAGTTCGGCGGCGATAAACCGTTCGTTCCGGTCGGTGATTTCGCTTTCCGGAAACAGCGGCCCGCTTTGCGGCAGATGGGAGGCAGCGGCCCGCAGCAAGTCCGGCAGTTGTGTTCCGCGCTCCGCGCTGATGGGAACGATGGCCGCGAAACTGAATTCATCCATCATTTTTTGGAGAAATGGAAGGAGGCGCGATTTGTCAGCCTGCCGGTCGATCTTGTTGACGGCGAGTATCACCGGCTTGGCAGGTTTCCGGTTTCCATCGACGGGCAGAAGCTCGATTACCTGGCGATCGCGGCGGTCGAAATGCAGCGCTTCCACGACCATGATCACTACGTCGACATCGCGAATGCTTTGGGCCACGGCGCGGTTCATGCCGCTATTCAACCGGCTCGCGTATTGGGTCTGATAGCCGGGGGTATCGACAAAAACAAACTGGGCTTCCGGACTGGTGAAGATGCCGTGAATGCGATGGCGGGTGGTCTGGGCTTTTTTGGAAGTGATGCTGATCTTCTGTCCGACCAGTTTGTTGATCAGCGTCGATTTGCCGACGTTTGGCCGTCCGACGATAGCGACGTAACCGCTGCGATAGCCGGAGGGATCGCCGGGATTCGGAGTCATCGGAGGAAGCCGTTCAGGGAATCGTTGAACAAGTCTGATCTGGCCGCACGTTCACTGACTCAGCTTGCGCATCGACTGTTCGCATGCCTGTTTTGCTGCATCCTGCTCCGCGCTGCGGCGGGAAGCCCCCGTTCCCGTGGTTCGAATATCGAGCTGGGGAATCAGGCATTCCACAGTGAACTGCTGCTGGTGGGCTTCGCCCATGATGGCGGTGACTGCATATTGCGGCAGCGCCAGCTTCCGGCCCTGGAGATTTTCCTGCAGCAGCGTTTTCGGGTCCTTGCCCAGGGTTTGCGGTTCCAGCTCCTGGAGCAGCGGAGCAAAGAGCATAATCACTGCTTTTTCCGCCGCGGCGAACCCGCCGTCGAGATAGATCGCGCCCAGCACGGCCTCCAGCGCATCGGCGAGAATGGACGGGCGGCGCTCGCCTCCGCTTTTGAGCTCTCCTTCGCCAAACCGGATCAGCCTGCCCAATCCAAGTACTTGCGCCAGTTCCGCCAGCGCCTGCTGATTGACCAGGTTGGCTCGAACGCGGGAGAGGCTGCCTTCGCTGAGGTCGGGAAAATGCCTGAATATCAGCCCCGCAACAGCGCAATTCAGCACGGCGTCTCCGAGGAATTCAAGGCGCTCATTGTGCGGAATGCTATGGCTGCGATGAGTCAGGGCCTGGCAGAGGAGGGCCGGCTGATTAAAGCTGTAGCCGAGCTTCCGGCTTAATCCTTCGTTGCTCATGGTATGCACCCGGGCTTTCGCCGGTTTCCCGTCTCCCGTATCGGGCCCGGCCTGGCAGTGCGGCTGGTTAGTGCGCTGAACGAATCCTTAATCAATGGATAGCCCGATTCGTTTCAGGTCGCCGAAATTCCACCAGATCATGAACGCCTTGCCCACGATGTTGCGCTCCGGAACGAATCCCCAGTATCGGCTGTCGCTGCTGCTGTCGCGATTGTCGCCCATGGTGAAGTAATTGCCGGCAGGAACGGTACAGGTAAATCCATCGTCATTGTAGGCGCAATGGTCGCGCAGGGGAAAAGGATGGACGCTGGGAAGATGCATGTCGGGGACATTCCGGTTGATAAGGATGTTATACGTATGCTCGCCCAGTGTTTCGGTGAAACGGTCGCTGTATATGTAACTCAAGCCGGATTCCACGTAAGCATATTCCCCATCCGGCTGCGTCTTCACCGGGACATTGTTTACGGTCAACCGCTTGTTCTGGTAGGTGATGGTATCCCCCGGTACGCCTATGATGCGCTTGATATAATCCATCGAAGGGTTTTCGGGATAACGGAATACCATGACTTCGCCCCGTCTGGGTTCCTGCACGTCCATGATCTTGACATTGGCTACCGGCAGGCGTATGCCATATGTATATTTGTTCACCAGGATGAAATCGCCCACCAGGAGAGTCGGAATCATGGAGCCGGACGGAATCTTGAAAGGCTCGACGAGAAAGGAGCGCAGACAGAATACAACGAGAATCACCGGAAAAAAACTTTTCGGGTATTCGACCCACCACGGACCCTGGGCCTCCGGCGGCCGTTTGTGGCGCAGCGCCAGGCGATCGAACAGGGAGATGCCGCCGGTGATGACCAGCAGCACCAGCATGATGAGTGGAAAGTTCATTCCGTTTCCTTCAAAGGAATATAAGGGTATCCCGAATGGATTCGTCTTCTATTTATCGCCCACTTGCAGAATGGCGAGAAACGCTTCCTGCGGGATTTCGACATTGCCAACCTGCTTCATCCGTTTTTTACCTGCCTTCTGTTTCTCCAGCAGCTTGCGCTTGCGCGTGATATCCCCCCCATAGCATTTGGCGAGCACATTCTTGCGCAGCGCCTTGATGCTTTCACGCGCGATGATATGCGAGCCTATGGCGGCCTGCACCGCGATGTCGAACATTTGCCGGGGGATCAGCTCGCGCATCCGCTGGGCCAGCTCCCGTCCGCGGTACTGGCTGTTGCTGCGGTGAACAATCAGCGACAGCGCATCCACTTTTTCCCCGTTGATGAGTATGTCGAGCTTGACCAGGTCGGAAGCGCGGAATTCCTGGAATTCATAGTCCAGCGAAGCATAGCCGCGGCTGGTGGATTTCAGCCGGTCGAAGAAGTCCATGACGACCTCATTGAGCGGCATTTCATAGGTGAGCATCACCTGCCTGCCCATGTATTGCATGTTTTTCTGCGTCCCGCGCTTGCTGATGCAGAGCGTGATGACCGATCCGACATATTCCTGCGGCACCAGGATGGTCGCCGTAATGATTGGCTCGCGGATTTCCGCTATTTTCGAGGGATCGGGCATGCGCGAAGGATTCTCGATTTCGGTGGTGGAACCGTCCCGCATGACTATCTCGTACACGACCGTAGGGGCGGTAGTGATGAGATCCATGTCATACTCGCGCTCCAGCCTTTCCTGCACGATATCCAGGTGCAATAATCCGAGGAAGCCGCAGCGGAAGCCAAATCCCAGTGCCTGCGATGTTTCCGGTTCATATTGCAGCGACGAGTCGTTGAGCTTGAGTTTTTCCAGCGCGTCGCGCAACGCGTCGTACTGGTTGGATTCGACAGGATAAAGCCCCGCGAACACCTGGGGCTTGATTTCCTTGAAGCCGAGCAGCGGCTGGGCGGCCGGATGATCCGCCAGGGTGACGGTGTCCCCCACCTTGGCGGATTTCAGTTCCTTGATGCCAGAGATGATGAATCCGACTTCTCCCGCGCTGAGCGATTCCCGGTTCTTCGATTTTGGCGTGAAGACCCCCACCTGTTCGCACAGGTAGGATGCCTTGCTCGCCATCAGCAATATCCTGTCCTTCGGCTTGAGGACACCGTCCAGCACGCGCACCAGCATGACGACGCCCACGTAGTTATCGAACCATGAATCGATGATCAGGGCCTTTAAAGGCGCGGATGGGTCCCCCCTGGGGGGAGGCATGCGTTCGATCACTGCTTCCAGGATATCCTCCACGCCCTCTCCGGTCTTGGCGCTGGCGCGCAAGGCCTGCTGCGCGTCTATGCCGATGATGTCTTCTATTTCCTTGATAACCCGCTCCGGTTCGGCCGCCGGCAGGTCGATCTTGTTCAGCACCGGCACGACTTCCACGCCCTGTTCGATGGCGGTATAGCAGTTGGCCACGGTTTGCGCTTCCACGCCTTGCGAAGCATCCACTACCAGCAGCGCGCCCTCGCAGGCCGCAAGGGATCGCGAGACCTCATAGGAAAAATCCACGTGGCCAGGGGTGTCGATCAGGTTCAGCAGATAATGGCGGCCATCGCGCGCCCGGTATTCCAGGGCCGCGGTCTGCGCCTTGATGGTAATCCCACGCTCGCGTTCCAGGTCCATCGAATCCAGCACCTGCGCTTCCATTTCCCGATCCGACAGGCCACCGCACAGATGGATGATCCGGTCAGCCAGTGTGGATTTGCCATGGTCGATATGGGCGATGATGGAAAAATTGCGGATATGCTGCATCGGAACCGGGACGGATTATCGGCGAGTGTGGTTGTTGGCAAAGCGATATACTAAAAAAGGGCACAAACCGTGCCCTCTTGAAGTTATGGCGGGAATGCGCCACGCCTGTGGCGCGGGAATTCGTCTGCGTTATTATTGGGAAAAGAGCATTTTAGCGAATTTTACCGAAATAAGCATCTAGCCTATTCAGGGCTTCAGGTTTTCTCCAGAAACCGGGCCAGTGCCGCCTGGTCGAGATGATAGCGGCAAATTTCCTTGCCTTCCCCCACGAGAACCGGGACAAGCTCGTTGTAGCGCGACCTGAGCGCCTCGTCCCCGTCGATATCCACGATATCGAAACGAAAAGGAAGCCGCGCCTGGAGTTCCTCCAGGGCGGCTATCATTTCATGGCAAAGATGGCAGTGCTGGCGGCCGTAAAGAGTAAGGGAAACCCTATCGGCCGCCGCCGGGCTACTTGCCATCCTGCTTGTTGTCGCCATTTATTTTCATCGTGATGAAGGTAGCGGTGTCGCCGCGCCTCACCAGCAGGGCGATGTTATGGCCTTTCGGCGCCTTGTTGAGCAACTGGTTGAACTGGTCCACGCTCTTGACATCCTGGTTATTGATGCTGAGGATGACATCGCCCGGACGAATGCCCGCACGGCTTGCGATGCCAGGCTGCATATCTTCCACCAGCAACCCGTTTGCAATTTCCAACTGCTGCTTCTGCTCCGCGGTGAGTTCGCTCAGCATCAGCCCGATGCGGTTCGAGGTATCCGGCGCCTTGCCGCGCTTGCTCCCCCGGCCAGGAGACTTTTCATCCGGTGGAAGCTCATCCACGGTTACGGTCAATTCCTTGATGGCGCCGTTGCGCCATACCTGTACCGGCACTTTTGATCCGGGCTTGGTTGCGCCCACGATACGCGGCAGGTCACCGGAAGCGGTCACGGTTTTGCCATCGAATTTCAGGATGACGTCACGCGCATTGATACCGGCCTTGTCTGCGGGGCCGCCTTTCTGCACCGATGCCACCAGGGCTCCGGTTGGTTTTGCCAGCCCGAAGGATTCGGCGAGTTCCTTCGTTACTTCCTGTATCAGCACGCCTATCCTCCCACGGCTCACCTTGCCGCTCGCGATCAACTGGTTCGCAATATCCATCGCCACGTCGATGGGGATGGCGAAAGACAGTCCCATGAAGCCGCCGGTGCGGCTGTAAATCTGCGAGTTGATGCCTACGACCTCACCCTTGAGATTGAACAGGGGCCCCCCGGAATTGCCGGGATTGATTGCCACATCCGTCTGTATGAAGGGCACAAAGTTTTCCTGCGCGAGGGAGCGCCCCTTCGCGCTCACGATGCCCGCCGTCACGCTGTTTTCAAAACCGAAGGGGGAGCCGATTGCCACCACCCATTCGCCGACCTTGAGCTTTTCCGGATCGCCCTGGATGATTTTAGGCAGGCCCGTGGCATCGATTTTAAGCAGCGCGATATCGGTTTTGCGGTCCGACCCGATCAGCTTGGCGCGGAATTCGCGCTTGTCGGTGAGCTTGACGTTGATCTCCTCGGCGCCATCCACCAGATGGGTATTGGTCAGGACGTACCCATCCGGGCTGATGATGAATCCTGAGCCCATCGATTTGGCTTCGAAGTCTCGCGGCTGCCCATGCGGCTGCAAATGGCGGCGGAAAAACTCGAAGAAGGGATCGTCTTCGGGGATATTTGGCATGCCGGGTAAACCGCGGCTGGATGCCATGCTGGGAGCCTGAACCGTGCTGATGTTCACCACGGCATGTCCCTGCTTTTCCACGAGCTCGGTGAAATCCGGCAATTGCGCGGAAGCCGCGGTGGATAGTCCCAGCAATATCGCCAGTATGAATTTAGCCATCATGCTATGCCTTTGATAAAAAATTAAACAAATGACCAACTGCCTGAAAACGCCAATTGCATAAGACAGGGATCGATGCAGCCGGCAGGAGTCGTTGAAATGGTTGTAAATGGTTGTAACAGCCTATACAGCCTATACAACGATCCGGCGCGCGTAAGTGCGCTGGCGCACGGCTGCCGCCGCCGGCTATCAGGAAAAGCGGGGAGACAGGTAAAAACAAGGCTGGCATCGACCCACGTAGCGGAGCGTTTATACGGATGTGCGAGGTTCAATCCGCGTATCTGATCAGATTATCTGCTTGTCACGGAGTTGCCGATCTGCATTACGGTGGCCGGAGGGACCTCTCCCACGGTGGTCACCATATTGTCTGCCACCGTGCGGGTATAGATGTTTATCGCGCCCCGGCTATGATAAAGGCCTTCGCCAGGACGGGAAATTTTCTTGGACATCGGCTCGATGAAAACCGATACCGCGGCGAGGCCATCGGATAACGCGATATGGCTCACCGGGCGGGATTTATCCGAGAGATTGCGCTTCATTTCCACGATTTTCCTGAATCCGCGCGGGGGGTCCTTGATCTCCCAGCCCAGCTTGCCGCTTCCCGTGCTGGAGGAGACGAGATTGGTGGTGCGCCAGCGATCGGCCTGCGCCAGGTATTTCGATTTCAGCAATTCCTTGTCTATGTCCCCGCCGATTTTCAGTTCGGTAAAGACGAATTGCTCCACTACCTGATCCTTGTCCATCACCGCAGCCTTGAGCAGCAAGCCGGTATTGGCATCCACCCATAATTTCTGGCCATAGCGCTTGTCATCTCTCGGTTCCAGCGTGATGACCTGGCACAGGTAATCGCTGATGCGCTCCTGCCCCCCTTTCTTGACGACGTAATTTTCGTCGAGGTTGGTGAGCGGCTGGGGCAGCAGGGAAGGAAAGACTTTTCGCAGCCAGCGTTTCTCCGTCACTACCGTCTTGCTATCGGGAAGATAGCATTTCATCTCGTCGTTATTGCGGATTATCTCTCGCGGCGCTCCATCGAGCACTTCGCTTTTTTCATGCTCGCCGCCCTCGTTCACGAGATGGATGATGCGCGAAGTTTCAATATCGCCGCCGGATGAATAGATAAAGGTGCCGACGTAGTTGTAGTGCCGGGGGGCGGCGGCAATTTTTTGCAGCCATTCCAGTGCTTCAGGGGATGAGGTTGGTTGTTGCGACGAACTTTGTGGGGATGAACTCGGCTGATTTTGGGCAAACACAGGCTGAACCACTGCTGCCAGCAGCAGGGCGGGCAGGGCGTACCGGATCATCTGGCGGATAGTTCGCGCGATTCCGCAACCGCTCGCACGTAGGGTACAGCTCCGGGCATGGCGGTGCCGGGGGAAAACGCCCGGTGCGCCAGCAGATAGTCGTTGATATGGACCGGGGTCGAGGCTGAAACGTAAGTGGCCGGAATCGGTGGCAATGCGGTGGCAACGGTCTGGGCCGGAGCGGGGGACGCGGGGGAATTATCCGCCACGAGCTGGGCCGGCTGCTCGGCCACCTGCAGGTTCATCCACCCAACCACCGCCGCGGCTGTTATCGAGGCCGCAATGGCGTAGGCTTTCATCCTTTGCTTCGGTACAGCCACGGAGCGTGGCGCGAGAACGGTAGGCTCGCCCGCCAGCCTGGTGCTGACCCGCCGCGAGATGTCGGCGGGTATTGATCCTGTGGTTTGCCCCGACGACTGGCCCATCACATCGCTGATCATGTGATAAATCGCCCATTCATCGCGAAACCGATCTGTTTTTCCGAACTGGGCGACCATGCTTGCCGCATCTGCCGCATCCAGTTCCCCGTCCATCAGCGCCGAAATCTTGTCTTCCATCTTACCACCTCTTATCTTTTCCAGTCCCCAGCAGGGGACGCAATTTTTCCGCTATAGCCTCGCGCGCGCGGAATATGCGCGATCGCACGGTGCCAATTGGACAGTTCATGATGCCTGCAATTTCCTCATAACTCAGTCCTTCGATTTCCCGCAAGGTAATTGCTGTACGCAATTCTTCAGGCAGTTCTTCCAGAGTCTGGTTTACCGTTTGAGCGATTTGTTTGCTAGTGAGTTCACTTTCCGGTGTATTCATTTCTCGAAGATTGCTGGCTTCTTCGAAGCCTTCCGCATCTTCGCTGTCAAATCCGCCCGATGTAGTGGGCGCCCGGCGGCCCTGTGCCACCAGAAAGTTTTTCGCTGTGTTGATCCCGATCCTGTAAAGCCAGGTATAAAACGCGCTATCGCCGCGAAACGAGGGTAAAGCCCGATAAGCCTTGACGAAGGCTTCCTGCGTCACGTCTTCCACTTCAGTCGAATCGCGGATGAACTGGGATAGCAATCGCGCGAGTTTCCGCTGATATTTGACCACCAGCAGATCGAACGCATGTTTGTCACCCTGTTGCGCGCGCTCCACCAATTGCTGATCGACTTCCCGGTCACCCATCCCTGATCCCTGAATGTTATTTTATACCATGGCCTTGCTACGTTCAGCATGGCTGACCAAGTATACCCGTTCAGGGGGTAATCGGGGAATGTCATCCGCTGGATGCCTTAACTGTGCCCGTTTTGATGCACAGACAACGGGCAGTATGGATTAGTTCAGATGAAAACGTGGTTATTACACAAAAAATTGAAGGAGAGTGCGCGGTTGAACCACGATAAATACGTGGCTGCGGCGGTTCTGCCATGACTCTGCTATGATCTTGATTCTGGCTTTCTCAAAACAATGTCATGCAAACCCAGCTGGATCGACTCCGTTTCGATACGCTCATCATTGGGAGCGGGCTGGCCGGGCTCACCCTTGCGCTTCACCTGGCGCGTAGCGGAAAGGTCGGGCTCATCACCAAGGGCGCGCTCCTGGACGGCGCCAGCGGCTGGGCGCAAGGAGGGATCGCCGCGGCGCTATCGGAAGAAGATTCACCCGCAGCCCATATTCGCGACACGCTGATCGCCGGCGCCGGCCTTTGCGATGAAGCGGCCACGCGTTATGTGGTGGAAAACGGTCCGCAGGCCATCCAGTGGCTCATCGAGGAGGGCGTGCCTTTTACCCGGGACCAGGGCAGCGGGACCGGCTATCATCTGACCCGCGAAGGGGGCCACAGCGTGCGGCGGGTCATCCACGCGGCCGATGCGACCGGGCAGGCGGTGCAGGCCACGTTGAGCGAAAAGGCACGCACCCATCCGGATATCACGGTGCTCGAACACCATGTCGCCATCGATCTCATCACCGACATGAAACTGGGCCGCGCGAGCGCACACCTGAGCAATGGCGCCGGCCGCTGCCATGGGGCTTACGTACTGGACAAGGCGGCGGGCAAGGTCAGGACCATTGCCGCGCACAGCACCGTGCTCGCCACCGGCGGCGCCGGCAAGGTGTATCTCTATACAACCAATCCGGACACGGCGACCGGCGATGGCATCGCCATGGGCTGGCGCGCTGGCTGCCGCATTGCCAACATGGAGTTCATCCAGTTTCACCCGACGTGCCTCTACCACCCTCACGCCAAATCGTTCCTCATCAGCGAAGCGGTGCGCGGCGAGGGCGGGTTGCTGAAGCTCCCCGATGGCTCGCGTTTCATGCTCTGGCACGATGAGCGGGCGGAACTCGCGCCGCGCGACATCGTCGCCCGGGCGATCGACTTCGAAATGAAAAAACGCGGCCTCGATTGCGTTTATCTCGATATCTCGCACAAGTCCGCCCATTTTCTCCGCGAGCACTTTCCCAATATCTATAGCCGCTGCCTGGAATTCGGGATAGATATCACCAGACAGCCCATCCCCGTGGTGCCTGCGGCGCACTACACCTGCGGGGGCATCATGACCGACCGCAATGGCAAGACCGACCTGGACAATCTGTATGCAATAGGCGAGACCGCCCATACCGGCTTGCATGGGGCCAACCGCCTGGCAAGCAATTCGCTGCTGGAGTGCCTGGTTTTCGGCCAGGCCGCGGCGCGGGATATCCTGTCGCGGACCCCTCCGCCGGCCATCGAGCTGCCGCAATGGGATGAAAGCCGCGTGACCAATGCAGACGAGGAAATCGTCATCTCGCACAACTGGGATGAACTGCGGCGCTTCATGTGGAGCTATGTCGGCATCGTGCGCACCACCAAGCGCCTGCAGCGCGCGCGGCACCGCATCAATCTTCTGCGCGAGGAAATCAACGAGTATTACGCGAATTTCCGCGTCACCAGCGACCTGCTGGAACTGCGCAACCTGGTGGACACCGCCGACCTGATCGTGCGAAGCGCAATGATGCGCCACGAAAGCCGCGGTCTGCACTACAGCCGCGACTATCCCGAGTTATTGCCGGAGGCGCGGAATACGGTGCTGAGGCGGGGAGACTGAGTATCGTGTAAGAGGCATGCGGCAGCTGATTGGGAATCTCACTCCACCCCGCATGCCTTTCCAATATCGATCGAAAAATCGCATGGCTGCGGGGGCGCCTCCTTCCAGCGCGCGCGGTCCATGGGGCCGGTGCATCCTGCATCTTCCAGCAGCGCGCGGGCGCCGGTCGCATTGCATACCAGCACTGCGGAATGGCGGTCCTGGCGCAGCACCCGGACCTGGTAGCCCCTGAAATTTTCCAGCAGCGCGGGGTCGTGGCGCGTGGCGAAAACCAGCAATTCCTGATTCCCGAGAGCGGATGGCGGGTTCTTGTAGCGGACAGCCGACTCCACCGCCGCCGACAGCTTGGTCAGGGCGGAGGCTTTGATATACATTTCCTCGGCATCGACCTGATCCGGGCTGGATGCGCAGCCGGACAGGAGGAAAATTGCAAGCGCGACGATGATCGCGCTCGCATTGGTTGTACCCGCCGCCTTCACGCCTGTTTCTCCCAGTAGACGTAACGGCCTTTATCGTCCCTTCCGGTATCGAGGTTCCAGTTGACGGCTGCGTTCCGGTGAGTGTCATCGCTTTTGAAAACAGCACTCGAAATGGATGACCATGCGTTCAGCACGTTATTCATGGCGCGCTCGAATATCTGGTCGTAGTGCATCGGGCCGAGCGGTGTGGCCAGGCCTTCCAGATACTGGGCATCGATATCGTCGATGGCAGGATAGGTCAGGCCGATGCCGGCCGCGACGTGACGCGCAAAGGGAGGCAGCAGGTTGCCTTCTTCCGCCTTGTCGACAATAAACCTGAATGATCCGTGCCAGTTGTCGATGATAGGCGGCCTGGACTGGTAAAGGTCGGGATAGGTTGCTTCGAGCATGCCTTGCCAGATACTCACGATGAGCGGATCGAGCCTTCCGCTGCCCGGCGTATCGCAGCAGCCCCAGATGCCGGAATCGAGATGCTCGCTCAGGCCTATTTCCCCGATATTGAGGCGCTGAAAAATATGGGCGTCCTGGTGCATTTCGCAGATCCGGTGCTTTCCCTTGTTTTTCTGGTATTCGCCCACCTTCAGTTCGACGACCGGGTGTATGGTCACGTCGGTAACGACATGGCTGGCATATCCCAGCAGCCATGAAAAGGCTTTCTGGCGGGATTTGCCTTCCATCCGCCTGGCCAGGCCCACTCCTGCCTTCACGACCTCGCCGGTTTTCTGGTAGTGCATGCGATCTGCCCATTCGCAGGCTTCGGGGTGCGCAATGTCCAGGTAGGGATAATCCGGGCTGACGGCGCCAAGCTCGCAAAAACGGAAATAGTCGAGAACCGCAGTGATCGCGTCCCCAGTAAGGCCGTGGCTTTCCAGCCGTGCCGGTTCCCGGATCAGGTTGACGAGCGTGAGATGAGCATAGGCGCCAGGCATGGCGTGGTTTTCCTTGGAATTGCTGGTTGTGCAATCACTGATGACCCTGGCCGGGGAGGCGCGGGGCAAATCTGCGCCGCCGCGCTAGAGAATGCGTCAAGGTTTTTCCGCTTCGAACAGTATGGCCTGCATGGGATAGCGCATGGGATTCGAGCCATACTCTCTTGCCAGCGCTTCCGCCAGCGCCTCCACTATCCTCTCGGGCTCGACTCCTCCGCGCTCTCTTATTTCCTCGATCACAGGGCTGAACACCAGCCCCCGGGCGAAGGCCGTGACGTCCAGAATATCGTATTCCCGCCGCTGAACCGAGATGACGATCCGGTCAAACCCCGAACGGCCGAGCGCTTCCTTGATAGGATCGATCTCGAAGCAGGAAACAGGAAGTTCCAGGAAACCTGGCGGGTTCGACGGAAAGAACTGCTTCAGCACCTCGAAAGTCATGCTGGCGAAGGGATTGTAGCGCCGCGAATCCCACACGCTGAAGAGATATTTCCCTCCATGCCTCAGCGTGCGGTGCGTCTCGCGGAACGCCGCGTCTCTATCGAAGAACATCACCCCAAACTGGCACACCACGGCATCGAATACCTCGTCCTCGAAAGGCAGCGCTACCGCATCGGCAACCTGGAATGTGACCTGCTCGTGGGGAAGAAACTTTGCGCGTGCCACATCCATCATGGAATCGCTGATGTCGATCGCGGTCAGCGACGCGTCCTTGGGGAGCGCATCGCGCAGTTGCCGGGTGACTACTCCCGTGCCCGCCGCGATTTCGAGCACGTGGCGGACCGATCTTTCCGTTGCGCGCCGTGCGATGTCGATCGCATAGGGCTGGAAAAGCACGGGGCCGAGATCACGATCGTATGCGGTGGCGACATCGCCAAAATAACCCACCATTGCCAATTCTCCGGAAAATGTAACTCATGTGGGACAAGAGATGCCACGAAGCTGATCGGGCATCTCCTGAATTGGGGTTGGACCATCGCGCTACCCATGCGCTACCCATGACCCGCTACGCCCGGTCCATACGGATACAAACATGAATCCCTTTAGAAAACACAGGATTCGCCGTCCTCTGGCACCAATACGCGTTGCGTCATGCCCTTTTCATCGATGAATTCACGCAATTCCTTTCTGGAAAGCATGGCATGGTTCACGGATTCCATATGGCTTGCAATAATGGTCGCCTTGGGGGCCGCTTTAAAAACCTCGTAAACATCCTTCTTGTCCATGATGATCGGTTCATAACCCAGGACCTGAGCGTCTCCGCTGTTCAGGACAACGACATCTGGCTCGTATTTCTTCAGGTTTTCCTCGACTCCCTCATACCAGACGGTATCGCCAGCGATATACACCGTTTTTTCATCGGGATGCTTGAATACAATACCGGATACAAGGCCTAATAGCTCAGCGTATTTTTCAACAGTTTTTTCTCCGCCATGCCTCCCTGGGGTTTTGATGAGCGTGATGTCATCAAAAACCGTGTTCTCCCCCATAACCCGAATGTTCTTGAAGCCTTGCCCCTGGATTACCGCTGCATCGTTCTCGTTTTGCGTAAAAATAAGCATGTCCTTGGGCACCAGCTTTATGGCCGCATCGTCCCAGTGATCCGTATGAACATGGCTAACAATGACTGCGTCCACATCAAGAATCTCATCCATCGGAATAGGCAGATCCACGATGGGATTGGCTATGTGGCTGTTGGGCGTACCTTCAAATCCCGGAAAAGCTCCCTTTTCTCCCAGCATGGGATCAACTAGAAATTTTTTCCCCGCATATTCGATAATGATCGTTGCATTTCGTAGCTGTTGGAATTTCATGAGAATCTCCTTAAAGTTTTCTAAAGATATGCAAAACGATTGCCGCCGCAACCGCGGCCAGCAGGGGCCAGAATTGAGCGGCGTTTCCGTACCATGGCGTTCCCACCGTGATAGGGATTTCCAGCATGAAATCGGACTGATTCCCGTCTTTTCCCGATAGGTAAAGCCTGTATTCACCCGTTTCGCCGATACGCAATACCTGGGTGATGGTGCCAGCCCCGTAGACTGCCTCAGGAATCGTCATCAATGTTTTCGACGGCGTGCCGCCTTCCATTTTTGCGAGCCTCATGGCCAGGGGCCAGTCACGCGCAGCTTCCGGGTAAAGAAGATCGATCGTGACATCCAGCGTTCCGGGAGCAGGTATTTTTCCGCACAGGACAGGAACGGACATCGCGCTGTTCGCATTCTCGGGAATTTCATAATCCCCTGGAATGAAATAACCGGAGTACCCTATCACCAGGGACCCCGATTCTATGGTGCACGTGCCGCCGCGAAAACCCTTCGGATAGGTGTTTGACTGATCCCCCTGCGAGCTTACGTGAAACTGCAGGCCAACCGCGACAATCACCGCGAGGGATCCGGTCAGGATCAGGAAACGGCGCATGCCTGTCGATAAATTTGCCCAGATACTATCCATTGATTTCTCCTGTAAAAATTTTGACTAAGCCGATTCTCCGGTGACGGCCCTGGCCTTGACGGAAGATGCCGGATCTGAATCCGCCGGAAGGGAGGGGGTTTTCGCGAGGGAGGGCGCGTACTCCACGCACCGCAAGATATCCCCGGCGGCGAGCCGCGCGATATAGGCGGCCTGGCTGCTTTGGGTGACCATGGCAGTGATGATTGCGCCCTCGATGATCAGGCCCAGTTTCTGGGTGACGATGTCGGGATCTATGGCGCCGCTTTCCACAACCAGTGCCCTGAGCTTTTCAATTATCTGGTCCCGGTACGTACCGGCCATATCCCTTACCCAGTTGCTGTCCTTTTCGTGCTCTGCCACGGCATTGACGAATATGCACCCGAAAAAGTCTTCTTTCTCGAACCATTGCCCGAGAAGGTTGAACAGGCCGAGAATGCGTTCCCTGGTGGAGCACTTCAGATGCGGCAAATCCTGGTCGAACCAGCGAAACCACATGTTTGCCTCCGTATCGAGCACCGCCTTGAGCAGATTTTCTTTCGAACCATAATGCGTATACAGGCTGGCGCGTGCCACGCCGGCCTCCTCAAGAATCCGTGAAATGCCAGTTGCATGTATTCCGGCCTGGCAGAACAGGCGGCGCGCGGCCAGCAGCAACTTTTCCTCTGGCGGTTTGCGGGTTGCCTTCGTCAACTTATTTCTCCACGATCCGCATTGATCGATGCGTGCCCGGCCGTTCGGGGATGCCACGAGCGGCTGGTTGTTTCCCAATTTTTCTTGCGATCCTGCCCGATTCCAGGCGAATTTCCCGCAGCAGGCCACTCAGGGGGTTGACATGCCCGATAAAATACAGCCGCGGAGCATCGGGAAATTCCTGATCCCCCATAACCTCAGGCCTGTCGTCCTGGGTGGTAATGCCGGGAACCCGGACCAGTTCGGTGAGGCCGGTACGAAAACCTGTTCCGGCGACGATCGCGTCCACGCTCAAGGCTGTTTCCCTTGCCTGTCCCGGAGATTGTGTTTCGACGGAATGAAAAACATGTACGGTCTGCTCACTGATTTTCCTGATCGGTCCAACGACGCGGATGCGTCCCGCACGAATATCCTCCACAAAAGGGTAGTAGAGTATTGGCACCACCTGGGTCCTGGCAAACTGCTGGGATACCCGGGATGAAGGAAAAGGAAGGCCGTGGGATGTCAGGTCGCCTATGAACAACCGCCGCAACGCATGCAGGAGGCTATCCACCCATGCTAGCGGCAGGGAAGCCGTCGCCACGCCGATTCCAGCCAGTGGAAAGCCGAAAACGCTTTTAGGGAGGATGTGCGGCGGCGTTCTGACGGATATCGTCACTGTTCTGGCGTGCTTAGCGAGCCTGCTTGCAATTTCGGCGGCGGAATTTCCGCTTCCGACCACCAGTACGTTCTTTCCTGCGTAAGTTTTCGCATTCCTGAATTTCGAGGAATGGATAATTTCTCCAGGAAACGTTTCCTTGCCTTCCCATTCAGGGATGACAGGAATGCGTGCGCCGCCCGTTGCGACAACCACGGCGCGCGATTCGAATGTTTCCCCATCGTGGCTGGAAATAACCCAGATGTTCCGCTCGCGGTCATACTCGATTTTCTCGATGTTGATGCCGGTTCGAACCTTGAATCCTCCCCGTTGGGGAAATGTTTCAAGAATGCGTACGACATCGTCGCGCGAAGGCCACGCGCCGGCCGATCGGGGAAACGGATTCCCTGGGAATTGCGAAAAGAAGCGCCCCGTGTTCAGGCGCACGCCATCGTAATGATTGCGCCAGACATCTCCCACTGCCGCTGTTTTTTCCAGCACCAGCGGATCGAGGCCGATTCTTTTCAGCTCATACGCTGTCGACAATCCGGCGGGGCCGGCGCCGATTACTGCGACATCATGTACACTGGTCATCTTCATTCCACCTCAGTGATCGCATGTGATTACGTAAGCTGAGCCGCTGGTTCGGTTTCCCTGCAGCTGATCTCGACATCGAGCGGGACCGGGCGCATGATCGTATCCGGAATCGGGGCGTTTTTCAGCAGCCTGTCCATGATTTCCTTCACTTTGCCGGAGGGGGAGCTTGTCTGGATATCCACCGCCACCCTGATGCTCTCGTACCCCGGATTGCCGGTTTCAAGGCCGAAGGCAGCACGGAAATTCACGCGACCGGAAACATCGAGCTGCAGTGATTTCACCGTGATGCCCGCGGCGGACAGTCCGCTAATATAGGTGGCGACAAGGCAGCCGCCGATTGCGCTGAGCAGCATGTCTTCCGGCGTAATGCCGTCTCCGCAGCCGCCGTATTGTTCGGGTTCGTCGCCGATGACTTCCTGACCATCCGCCGCACAGGATATGGTGCGGAACCCGTTTTTCCAGACAATGGTCGATTCGTACCGGGGATGGGCGAAAGGCCCGTCTGCATCCGCCTTGATACGATCCCGCGTCGCCCGCAATCTGTCGACGTCAATTCCATTCACGCATTTCATTGCTATCGTTCATCTCCTTGTCATCACTAAGAATACTGATGCCATTTTTGTTCTCCATACATCCAGGAGAACATTAAATAGACCGATCAGTCTAGTTTAATTTTATACCCTGAAAATAGACATTACAAGAGGAAGGGATATAAATTTTTTGAAGCGGTGAATCGCCGTGGTGCGGCCGGATACAGGAAGCAATCGCCGAGGGCGGGGGCGATCCCCGCTGGCGGATTCACGGTTGCAGTGTGGCCCCGATTTCGTTTATTGTTGTTCCTTGTCCCTTTCTCTTTGCTGCAGTCGCGCTTCCCGCTATGAGCCGGGCAAACCGGTTGTGCTTCCAAAGTCCTGTCTTTCAGGCGCGCGGTAAACTCCTCCCAGCGTATCGCGTACCATCCGGGCGATTGCATTTACGGATGGTTTGCTTCACGCTCCATTCGCAGGTTTCCGGCACTGGACGCGTTCCGCCGCCTGATATTGCAACCGTATAACTTCAGTCGTTCCCCCAAGTTGCCGGAACGCTCCGCAAGATTATCCAGAGATCCTTATGTTCACTCATTTCGAAAAAAAGATTCACCCTTATCCAGAATCTGGCAGCAGGATTCCGCCCAAAAGCTTTCTCGCTTTCGTCTGGGAAGCCACCGATGGCGTAAGGCGGCATCTGGTGGCGATGACTCTGATTACCGCGTCCATAGGCGCATTTGAAGCGCTGCTGTTCGCCATGCTGGGCAAAATCGTGGACTGGCTGAAAGACATTCCCCCCTCTTTGTTGTGGGAGCAGGAGCGGCATATGCTCATCCTGTTCGCGGGGTTGCTGGCGGCAAGCCCGCTGCTGGTGTTCGCACAAAATCTTTTCAAGCACCAGGTGCTTGGCGGAAATTTTCCCATGCGGCTGCGCTGGAATTTTCACCGATTGATGCTTGATCAGAGCATGAATTTTTACCAGGACGAATTTGCGGGACGAGTGGCGGCCAAGGTCATGCAGACGGCCCTGGCGCTGCGGGATGTGTGTTTCATCCTGGGGGACATCCTGGTTTATGTGACGATCTATTTTTTTACGCTGGTCGCGGTTGTCGGCACTTTCAATTCATGGATGCTGCTGCCTTTCCTGGGATGGCTGATGCTTTATGTCATCACGTTATGGTATTTCGTGCCGCGCATGAGCCGTGTTTCCCAATCCCAGGCCGATGCGCGCGCGCTGATGACCGGGCGCATCAGCGACGCCTACACCAATATCGCCACGGTAAAGCTGTTTTCCCACGCTGGCAGGGAAGCGGGCTACGCCAGGGCCGCGATGCAGGATTTCCTGCAGACCGTGCACAGCCAGATGAGGTTGATCACCAGTTTCGAGGTCGTCAATCAGGTCATGGGCGCAGCCCTGATCATCGGCGCGGTGGGCGTGGCGTTGCTGCTATGGGTGGAAGGCGATATCGGCGTGGGCGCGGTTGCTGCCACCGGCGCCATGTCGCTCAGGCTCAACGGCATGTCCCACTGGGTGATGTGGGAAATGGCTTCGCTGCTCGAACAGGTGGGCACGGTGCGCGACGGCATCACCACGCTGACACGCCCGCACGTAGTGACGGATGAGCCGGGCGCACAGCCGCTCGTCGTCAAGGACGCCGACGTGCGGTTCGACGATGTGCTGTTTTGCTACGGGGGTGCGACGCCGGTAATCGATCGACTTTCGCTGCATATCCGGTCGGGCGAAAAGATCGGCCTGGTCGGGCGCTCGGGCGCGGGCAAGTCGACGCTGGTCAACCTGCTCCTCCGGTTTTACGACATCGAGCAGGGGCGCATATCGATCGATGGCCAGGACATACGGCAGGTTACGCAGAACAGCCTGCGCGCGAGTATCGGCATGGTGACGCAGGACACTTCGCTGATGCATCGTTCGGTGCGGGACAATATCCTTTACGGGCGGCCCGACGCGACCGATGCGGACATGATCGCGGCGGCAAAGCGGGCCGAGGCACATGATTTCATTGCAGGCCTGACCGATCCCACGGGGCGCCGGGGCTACGATGCGCATGTGGGCGAGCGCGGCGTCAAACTTTCCGGCGGCCAGCGCCAGCGCATCGCCATTGCCCGCGTCATGCTCAAGGATGCGCCCATACTGCTGCTGGACGAAGCCACCAGCGCCCTGGATTCCGAGGTGGAATCCGCTATCCAGTCCAGCCTTTACCGGCTGATGGAGGGCAAGACCGTCGTGGCGATTGCGCACCGCCTGTCTACGATTGCGGCAATGGATCGGCTGATCGTGATGGATCGCGGCCGCATCGTGGAAGAAGGGAACCACCAGTCGCTTATCGCGCTGAACGGGCTTTATGCCAGATTATGGGAACACCAGAGCGGCGGATTCCTGGGGGAATACGTATGACAACGGAGCATGTCCTATATCCGCGCGGTTATGCGGGTCCCAGTTCTGCTTCCGCTGGCCTGACACTCGAGCGTATGTCGGATTCGGTGAGCGAGGGCAGGCAAAGCTCGATGAACCGGTAGGCATAGCCGCGCAGGTAGTGCCCGCGCCGTACCGAGATGTTCGTGATGTTTTTCTGGAACAAGTGCGAGCTATCGAGCAGGTGCAGGTGGACATCGCGCGCCGGGTTGAACGCCATGGATGCAACGATGCCTATGCCCAGTTCGAGTTCCACATAGGTCTTGATGACGTCGGCATCGAGCGCGGACATGGCGATATCCGGTATGATTCCTTCCCTTGCAAAGGCTTCGTCTATTCCCGCTCGTCCGGTGAAGCCTTCGTGATAGGTAATGATCGGGTATTCGGCAATGGCATTGATGGTGAGCGGATGAATGGATTCCAGCGGATGACCGTGCGGGACGATGATGGCGTGATGCCAGGAGTAGTATGGGAAAGAAGCCAGCTCGCTGACGCTTTCCAGCGCTTCCGTGGCAATGCCGATATCCGCTACCCCATCGAGCAGCATGGAGACGATCTCTCCGGGACTGGATTGGTGCAGGATGAGATGCACTTGCGGGAATGCTTTCTTGAATTGCGTCACCACGGGGGGCAGAGCGTAACGCGCCTGGGTATGCGTGGTAGCGATGGTCAGGTGCCCCTGTTCCTGGTCGCTGAATTGCTGTGCCAGGCGCTTGATATTCCGGGTATCCAGCAGGATGCGCTCCACGATCCTGGCCAGTTCCTTTCCAGGATCGGTCAATCCCAGGAGCCTTTTCCCCTTGCGCACGAACAATTCCACGCCTAGTTCGTCCTCCAGGTCCTTGATATGCTTGCTGACCCCGGATTGGGAGGTGTAGAGGGCATTTGCGGCATCGGTCAGGTTGTAGTTCTGCCGGACCGTTTCATGAATGATGCGCAGCTGCTGGAAATTCATGGGATTCCAGGTTGTTTATCGATCAGTGCCATTGTTCACCTTTTCGTCAAGCGGAGGGAATGGGCCAGCATGAAAAGCCCGGCGATTTCTAATGATTCCTAATCATAGCGGCTGCCCTGCAGCCGGCGCAGGGCAGCCACCAGCGCATCGACATCGGCGTAGGTATTGTACAGCGCCAGCGAGGGCCGCACGGTGCTTTCATGGCCGAAGCGGCGCAGGATCGGCTGGGCGCAGTGATGGCCGGCGCGCACGGCGATGCCTTCCCGATTCAGTGCGCTTCCCACTTCCTGCACATCGAATCCCTTGAGCACGAAGGACAGCACGCCTGCCTTGTCCTGCGCGGTACCGATCAGTCGCAGTCCGGGAATGGAGCCGAGGGCGTATGTGGCATAGGCCATCAATTCGTGTTCGTAGCGGTTTATGTTGTCGATGCCGATACGTTCCACGTAGTCGATTGCCGCGCCCAGTCCGACGGCATCCGCGATATTGCCGGTGCCGGCCTCGAAACGCGCAGGCGCCTCGTGGTAATCCGTCCTTTCGAATGTGACGTTCTGTATCATGTTGCCGCCACCCTGCCATGGAGGAGTGTTGTTGAGCAGGTCTCTTTTACCGAACAGCGCGCCGATCCCGGTGGGCCCGAACACCTTGTGGCCGGAGAAAACAAACCAGTCGCAATCGAGCTGCTGCATGTCCACGCGCATGTGGGAGACCGACTGAGCGCCGTCGACCAGCACGCGTGCGCCGACGCGGTGCGCCATTTCGATCATCTGGCGGGCCGGAGTGACGGTGCCCAGCGCGTTGGATACTTGCGAGAAGGCCACGAGCCTGGTCCGGGAGCTCAACAGTTCCTGATATTCATCCAGCATTATCTGCCCATCGCTGTCCACCGGAGCCACGCGCAGTTTCGCGCCTGTTTCACTGCACAGCCGCTGCCAGGGTACGATGTTGGCGTGGTGTTCCAGCCAGGTAATGACGATCTCGTCGCCTTCCCTGATATTTTGCCGCCCCCAGCTCTGGGCGACGAGGTTGATTGCCTCGGTTGTTCCCCTGAGAAAAACGATCTCATCGGCCGATGGCGCGTTGAGAAAGCGACGCACCTTTTCCCGCGCATCCTCATAGGCATCGGTCGCGCGTGCTGCAAGCTCATGCGCTGCGCGATGGATGTTGGAGTTTTCGTGCTGATAGAAGTACGTAAGGCGATCGATGACGGTCTGCGGCTTTTGCGTGGTGGCAGCATTGTCCAGCCAGATCAGCGGACGCCCGTTGACCAGTTCGCTCAGGATCGGGAAATCCCGCCGGATGGCGTTGGCGTCGAAGGCGGGATGCGCCCTTGCGGTTCCTGGGGTCACCGATGCCCGTGCTCCGCTGCCAAAAGGTAGGTGAGGTACGGGAGGAACCACGCCTTCCAGGAAATAGAAAGATGGCTCACCGGCCCCTGGAAGCGGCAGGGCGTCCGCAACAGCCGGCGAGCGGGCGTGGATACCGGGAGCTTCCTGGGATGGAAGCCCGGAAGGCAAACCTGCGAATCCGGCAAACGGGCCGGTATCGGCATACGGAATGCCGCTATCGAATACGGATAGTTCCCGCGCAGCCGCGCCAGCATAGGGAATGGCGGAATGCGATTTTCTCCCTGGCATGGGGAAGGGCGCAAAACCCCGGCCTGGGCCGGCAGCAGCCGATGGCGGGACGCCATACGGTCCCTTGGGAGCAACGGGTGTCGGCGCGGGCGTACGCGAGAACGGCGAGGTGGACGCGGAAGGGGGAATAGGGTATGGCCCCTTGGGCGCCACCGATTGAATTGCGTTTGCACCGGGATAGGAGGCAACAGCGTCCGGATCAGGAACCTCGGATGGTATCCCTGCAGGACGGCTATCCAGAAAAGACGGCGCAACGTGGGCGCCCGCCGCAGAGTGGGGAACATTGTCCGGCGTTCCGAGGGCAGGGAAAGGAGACGCGGGCCAGGGCACGAAGTCGTCCGTCCCGCGTGGCAGCCAGTTACTTTCGCCTGCGGGTTTCCCGGCGATGCGCTGTCCGGGCGGAGTGGAGTATCCCGGCGGAGTCGAATAGAATTCGTTGGCAAGGCGCGTAAGCCCGGCGACATCGGGAAGGCCGTCCGGTACTCCCACTCCATTCGATGCGCCCGTGCCAAAGGGATTACCTGGCGTATACATGCTTGTAGTCATGGTATTTGCCCACCTCGACATCTTCAAGTATGCCGACCGCATCCTCGGTGAGAACCGCCAGCGAGCAATAGAGCGAAATCAGGTACGACGAGATCGCTTTATGATTGATGCCCATGAAGCGCACCGAGAGGCCCATGCCCTGTTCTCCCGTCAACCCGGGTTGATACAACCCGACTACGCCCTGGCGGCTTTCTCCGGTGCGCAGCAGCAGGATGGCGGTCTTGCCCTCGACGACATCGATCTTGTCGCAGGGAATAAGGGGAAAGCCGCGCCAGGTGAGGAATTGCGAGCCAAAAAGCGAAGTGGTGGGCGGGGGAACGCCGCGGCGCGTACATTCGCGCCCGAATGCGACGATGGCCACGGGATGCGCCAGGAAGAAAGCCGGTTCCTTCCACACCCGGGCAATCAGCTCATCCATGTCGTCCGGCGTAGGCGCGCCGGTACGTGTCTTTACCTTCATGCTGTCATCGACATTTCTCAGCAATCCATATTCCTCGTTATTGAGAAGCTCCCGTTCCTGCCGCTCCTTGACGATTTCGATGGCCAGGCGCACCTGCTCGTGAATCTGGTTGTGCGGGCTGCTGTACAGGTCGGAAACGCGGGTGTGGATGTCAACCACCGTGTTGACCGCGCTCAGGTAGTATTCTCGCCCCCACTCCTCGTAATCCACGAAAGTCGTATTGAACTCGCGCTCTTCTTCCCTCTGGGAACAGTCCACGATAATCTTGTTGGGGTCCTTCACTTTGTTGACTCGATAGATACCGGCTTCGACCGGTACCCAGCTAAGCATATGGGTAAACCAGCGCGGCGTGATCAGCCGCAGTTGCGGAACAGTTTTGGTGGCATTGGCAAGTGTACGCGCCGCCATGTCTCCCAGTGCGCTATGCCCCTGATGAATATCCGCCATTCTTTCCTCCTGCTGTTTTGTTGAGTGGATAACGATGCCCGGCGCTCCGTTGTTTTCGCAGCCACCGATAAGTTATTTACAAACCGTTCCAGGGGTCCTCATATCCGGAATTTACCGGCAAAAAAAGGCGCCAGCCCCGTGCCGACGCCTTGAATAAAGGAGAAAACAGTTGCAGAGTTGAAGTTATCAGTTATTTTATATATCGGAAACCAAGAATAATTCATTTGGTTAGAATTTTTATATATATAGGGTTCGGGCAAGGGAATATCGCGAAAAACTGATTGTCTTGCTGTTGGGGCGGGAATCCGGCAGGACGAATAAGGGGGAAACGGAAGCGCTTCAGCTCTCGTTGGATCAGAAGTGGTGGTTGAGCTGGAGAGAGATGATATGCACACCCGTGTCGAAGGAGCCACGGACAACCTGGAGCGACGGGTTGGGGAAGCTCGGACGGTTGATTTCGGCGCCTTCGAAGAACACGTGCGCGTATCCGACGTCGATCGACGTCCGGTCGCCCACCTTCTGGTTGAGGCCCACTGCAAGCCAGAAACGGTCGGAGTCCGGCAGCCGGACAGTCCGGTCCAGGGAGTTGCGCACGGGCGACCGGTCGTAGGCGAATCCAGTATGGAATCGCAGGCGTTGTGTATATTGATATTGCGCCCCAAGGCCTACGCGGAAGCTGTCTTCAAACCCCAGCCGTTCGTTCGCCAGGACGGCGCCGGAAGCCTGGCTTTTGGCTACGATGGCCGGCAGGCTGCCCCAGCCCGTCCAGGTCAGGTCAGCGAGCAACCGCAAACGCTCATTCATCATGTGCGAGATGGCCAGGGATGCGCTGCCGGGCAGCTTGACAGGAACTAACGCGGGAATGGCGACGCCAGGGGCGCTGAGGTGTCCATCCACTTTCAGATCCACCGCTGATCGATAGGTCAGCCCCACGCGCGTGGATTCGGACAGCCGGAACATCGCTCCCAGGTTATAGCCGAAACCGACATCGTCTCCCTTCAGCCGGGTTTGGATGTCCACCGGAACTGGCAGTAGCGAGGTCACCGGCGCCATGTTGCGCAAGTCCGCATCGAACATGACCACGTTGAAACCCACGCCAACCGAGACGTCTTCGTGCAGCTTCCAGGCAATGCTGGGATTGAAGTTGACGGTCGTTATCTCTGATTTCACCCCCTGGTAGCGGCCGATAAAAGTTTTGCTCCAATCCGTGGCGTTGCCGAAGGTCGGCGATACTCCGAGTCCCACGCGAAAGGCGGAACCCAGCGACATGCTCCAGTAGACCGCAGGAATGACCGAAAGACCTCCGGCCTGGCCGCCGTTATCCCCCAGGGGGTAGCTGAGAAAGGCGCCGCTGCCCGTATCGCTGAATCTCAATGACCGGATAAGCAGGTTTCCTGCACCGGAGATATGGTGGCCGGGAGCAAGGTAGGTCATCCCGGCAGGGTTGAAATAAATGGTGGAGGCGTCTTGCGCCACGGCCGCGGCGCCGGCGTAAGCATAGCCGTTTCCGGCGCCGTTCTGGTTTTGCAGCGCGAATCCTGCCGCTACGGCACTGCCGCTGATGGACATGCCCCCTGTCAGCAAGAGAGCCATTAATAATCTGGATGGCTGCATAGTCATTTACGTGTATTCTCAAAGGAGAAATGAAAGGCAGAGCTTCGCGGTGACTTATCGCAACGGGTTCAAAATGGCTCTCTCGAATCATGCATCAGTTTATTTTTAGCTCGAAAGTATCACAACAATCTATTTGTAGCTCAAAAATTGCGTTCTGCCAGAAAGCAAGTTCCATTAACCGCCTGGTTCCGGCGCACTCATGCGCGGATCCGGTAGGAAAATGCGTTACGGCGGATAGGCTCGCGTATGCGAGAGCGGAATGGCGAATAAAAGGAAAAGCGGGGCGTCAGGCGGGTTCTTTCCACTTCCAGCGCAACAATACCCGCAACTGCCGAAATGCTTCCGCGTCGATGGAATCCGGCAGAATCACCAGGCTGCGCGGAAAAAGTTTCTTGCGGTTCTCCCACCAATTTCTCCAGCCCGCCGGTGCCGTCGCGCTCGTGTCTTTGCTTCCCTCCGGGGGGAGGTGGAGCGGCTTCAATTCGAGCACTGTCAGGTAAGGTGCGACAAAGCTGCTGCCAAGTATCCTGCAGGCAGTATTGCCCTCTTTTGTTACGAGGATGCAATTCATATCCTCGGTCAGTTCGAAACCGAGGATAGACCCCCGCGCGCGCCGCGCGATATGGTCCCTCAAATAAAGAACCAGGCTTGCCGCCAGCATGGCGCTGCCTGCGAGTCTAGCCTCTATCGGCAGCGAGAGGGGCCACAGCAGGCCGATAGCCGCGAAATGGGCCATGCCCAGGATGGCAGCCAGGCGGAGGGAGGGTTTCAGGCGCACTGCAAGCAGAGGGGCCGGCGATGCCGGTTTGGCCGGGATGGCGGGAGCAGGCATGGCGGGAGTGGCGGCGGGCGAGGGGACACGAGGGACGGACATGCTGCCATTATCCCGTTTGGCGCAAATCGGGCAAGCCCTGCTGCAGCAAACGGTTCGACGGACGCGGCTGGATACCGCCGGCGCGATTAACGGCGGGACCGGCGTCTATGGAGAGACCATATTGGTTATAATACTTTTCGTGAGTTCCTTTTCTGTTCATAACCGCAGTAAATCGTTCCTGCGGCATTCCGTGCATGGACCCTAGGTGGCAGGCGCATCTCCAAAGCTGTAACGCAAGCATTCAGGATGGCTGCGTTGCGCATTTCGGCAATGGCGCGGCCGAACTGAAGAGCATGGGCTCAGCCACCATCATGGCCGATCTGTCGCATTTTGGCGCGATCCGGTTTTCGGGTGAGGATGCGCAATCGTTTCTTCAAGGCCAGTTGAGCTGCGATGTCGCGGAACTCGACGGCTCAACCGCCGTTTATGGGAGCTATTGCAACCCCAAAGGCAGAATGCTGGCGAGTTTTCTGATCTGGAAAGATCATGGCGGTTTCATCATGCAGTTGCCACGGGAGCTGCAGGCAGGGATTCAGAAACGCTTGTCCATCTACGTGCTGCGGTCCAGGGTCAAACTTGCTGACGGCGGCGATGCGCTGATACGGATCGGCCTGTCTGGCGAACAGGCGCAGGCGCTGGTTCTGGAAGCGGTGAATGAGGTTCCGCCCATGAAAGAGGGTGTTCCTTCGAAGCTGGGTGCGGTTCAGGGGGATAGTGCCGTTGTGCTGCGCCTGGCGGCGGATCGGTTCGAACTCGTTACATCCGTGGAGCACGCCCCAGGGCTATGGGATCGCTTGAGGCACGTTGCCATGCCGGTGGGAGCATCGTGCTGGAGCTGGCTGGATATCCGGGCGGGCATTCCGGTCATCACGTCCGTCACCCAGGAACAATTCATTCCGCAGATGGTAAACCTGGAGGCCATAGGAGGAGTCAGTTTCCGTAAAGGCTGTTATCCCGGGCAGGAGATCATCGCCCGCACCCAGTATCTGGGTAAAATCAAGCGGCGCATGTATCTGGCAAATATCAGGCCGCATTCCGCATCCTCGCCGGTTGCAGCCGGCGATGAATTGTTCGCCGCGGAGATGGGAGAACAACCCGCGGGCATGATAGTCAATGCCGCGCCTTCCCCCGGGGGCGGGGTGGATGCATTGGCGGTAATCCAGGTAGCCGGCATCGGGGAGGGGAGGGAGGATAAAATCAGGTGGAAGTCGCCCGATGGACTTCCGCTTGCGTTCATGCCTTTGCCTTATCCCGTGGAGGATGGTACCTGAATCCGGCAATTGAACGCTGACCGCTCATATCCGGTTTAGAGCCATGATCCACAAAGACTATCCGCTTACTCGACGTTCACCTGTATGATGAGTTCGTGGTGAGCTCGTTATGGGGCGGATTGCGCGATTTTTGCGGCACATGGCGGCGTTGCGGCTGCCTGGAATGGAATGGCCATTGCGTGGCGTTGCGCCTTGCCCTGCGCTTCAGAAACCGCACACTCGACCCTGTCCAACTGCCGGATTCAGGTTGAACCCTGCGGGTGTTCTTGTTCTTGTCTTGTTCAGCGGCATTCCGGGATGAGTTTGTGTTCGGGCTTGCCGTACATTGCTTGTTGCCGCGATAATGGCCGGGTGCTGGATAAAGGACCGCGAAGGGCCGTATCAGGCGCGGCCCATGTGCCGCGCATCGCTCACCATGTGACCGTAGCGCTTCGAGACGCCATGCCGCCTACTATCCAGGGCAGGCCATTCCATTGTCGCGCTCATGGCCCATGATCGTCACCTTCCTGAAGCTTGCAGACAGGAATGGGGAACGGTTGAACGGTCTCCGTCTCCTCTGTCGCCATCATGTCCATAACGAAAGCCAGAGATGTTGAAAAACAGAATGCCTTCCTTCCATTTTCCTGACAAGCCTGCCATGGGATCCCGGAGATCCCGGAACTTCCCGTTGTGCCTGCTGGCGATGGTTCTGGCAGCCTGGCTGGCGGCGCAGCCGGCATTTGCCGAGGTGCCGGCGCTGGAGGATCGCGATATCGTTTTTTACTATGGCAGCCGCCCGCCCGTGGAGGATTTGCGCCACTATGATCATATCGTCATACAGCCGAGCCAGATTCTGCCGCACGAAAGGACTGCGCTGCTGAACCTGGATTCCCTGGTTTTTGCCTACGTCTCTTTCGGCGAGATTGCGCGCAACAGCGAGGACATGGAGCGCATCAAAACCAAATGGTCGATTGGGGTCAATCCTGCCTGGAACAGCCTGGTGATGGACATGACCGATCCCGCCTGGCACCAATATCTGCTGGAACATCACTTCGATCGCCTGTGGCGCGACGGATACCGTGCTTTTTTTCTGGATACCGTTGACAGCTATCTGATCGTAACAACCGAAGGCAAGCAGCGCGAGGAGCAGGAAAAGGGCCTCGTCGCCCTGCTGGCGGAGATAAAGCAGCGCTATCCGGAATGCAAGCTTATCCTCAACCGTGGCTTCGAGGTTCTGGACCGGGCCGCACAGTATGCAGATGGCATGGTTGCGGAATCGCTGTTTCACGGCTTCGATCCCGTGACAGGCAAGCACGCGCCCACCAAGGAGGAAAACAGGACCTGGCTTATTCAGGCACTGAGCCGCGCGCAAAACGAGTTCAAGGTTCCGGTGATCGTGCTTGATTATGTCGATCCGGGAGATTGGGCCGAAGCCGAGAAAACGGCACGCGAGATCATCAAGCTCGGGTATATGCCATGGGTGGCGAATGGCGACCTGATCTGGCTGGGACAGGGGCGCTTGCGTCTTGCTCCCCGGCGGGTGCTCGCCGTCATCAATGGCACCCCGGCGCAGCAAATGGATCACGAGCTGTTCAAGCATGCCGCCATGCCCCTGGAGCATCTTGGCCTGGCGATCGACTACTGGTACATCGACCATCTTCCTCTTCCTATCGAACCCCTGGTGGGCCGCTATTCCGGTGTAATCACCTGGCTCGATGAGGACAGGCTGGGGCGTTACGAGAGTCTTTGCGCGCGCCTGAAATCGGAAGTGGATGCGGGATTGCCAGTCGTGTTCATGGGTCATCTTCCCGCCGGCGTGGCCTGCCGCAGCATCGTCGGGTACGAAGGAGAATTGCAGCCGACCACGCATCCGCTGTCACTGGAGACTTCCCATGAGCGGCTGGGAAGGCCCGCGGCGGCACCGGTCGTGGGCAGCGGAACGCCCGATATCCGCAATCCCTCTGGCGCACAGCCGTGGTTGACGTTGAGCGACGGAAGCAGCCAGTTTCATCCGATCGCCATTGCTCCGTGGGGAGGCTTTGCCTTGAATCCGCATGTGATAAGCGAAAGCGCTTCGGGGCGGCATGAATGGCTGCTCGATCCATTTTTCTTTTTCAAGAGCGTCTTGCGGCTGCCGGAGCAACCCGTATTCGATCCGACAACCGAAAATGGACGGCGGCTGGGCATTGTGGAAGTTCGCGGCGACCGCCTGTTCGAGAAGGACGATCATGGCGTGGAGGCGATCGACCGGCTTCGGGAGTGGATCGAAAGAAATCCCGCACCGGTAACGCTGGGTGTCATTGAAGCGGAAGTGAATAGCGAAGCGCATTTCGCCAAATTGCAGCAGTTCGCGGAAATGCCCATGGTGCGATTGGCAAGCCACACTTACAGCCATCCATTTTATTGGGGGATCTTCGAGGGCAAGACCGATGCCGATGAGCAATTCTACCGCTACGGCGTGTTCATGGAAGGCTATGCTGCCGAGATGACGCGGGAAACCGAGGGAACCATCGGCTTCATGCAAAAAGTCGCACCCAGCTCCCCGCTGCTGCTGATCTGGTCCGGCGACGGCAATCCTGGCCCGGCTCCCCTTGCGGCCGCGCAGAAGGGAGACCTTCCTCACTACGGCGGTGGCGGGCTGCACTGGCGCAGCGGGCGGCTCTCCCTGGCGGATCTCTCGCCGATGCTGCGGCCTACGCAGTGGGGCACGCAGGTATTGACACCCTTGACGGCCGAGCCTCTGTTCGCCAGGCTCTGGTATGGCGAGGCGCTGAATTTCGGAAAAGTGCGCGAGTGGAACCAGCAGCTCGACGCCGAACGCCGGCTGCGCATATCTTCGATCTCGATCAACGCCGATGCGCTGTTGAATGCGAGAGGAATGGAATTGCTGGACCAGCTTGCCAGCGAGCAGCGCAACGGCGCTGTTCTTCCCCTGTGGGTCGATGAGTATGCCCGGCGCGCGCGCGCATTCCAGACGGCGAGCATTGCCCGCACGCTCGACGGGAACTGGTCGCTCTTCGGGGATGCGCTGAGAACCGTGAGATTGCCTGCCGCGGCGATGACGCCACACATCTCCGACGATGTCACGGGGTATACCGACCGCAATGCCGACCGCTACATACACCTTGCGCGCAATCATGCCATTCTCAGCCCTGGCCAAGGCAAGGAACGCGCCGCATCGCCGCTGCGCCTGATCAGTGCGGCCGCACCCCTGCAGTCGTGGCATCTCAATTCCGACGGTTCGGCGACACTTTTTTTCGAGCCGCGCGGAGACCTGGCGGTGGAGGTGCCGCGTCCCTGCATATTGAGCGTGGGCGGCGCCGCATTGCCCGCTCACCCGCATGGTTCCCATTCCATGTTCGTGGCGCCCGCAGACGCCGCCTCAGGGGAATTCCGTCTTGAATGCTGAAATACAGCGTGAATCGCTATTGAACGGTCCTGCGCTCATGTTCATGAGCGTGGTGCTGTTGATCGCGTTCTGGGTCCTGTTTCCCCGCCAGCCCGCATTCAGGGATCCCTCCAATCTTTCGGCGAAGGACGCCTTGTCCGTTGCGTACCTTCGCGTTCTTGTCCAGTCCGACCCGAATAATGCGCCGCTGCGCCTGTCGCTGGTGCAGGTATTGACAGAAGCCGGCCTGACCGAGGAAGCGGTCGAGGCCATCGAGCCGCTGAAGCGTGCGCCGAGACCGGATCTCGCCTACGAGATCGGCATGGCGGAGCTCAAGCTGAGCCTGCAGCAACTCTACCGCCACCCGCCGCAGGATGCCGAGAGGATGTTGCGCGGTCGTATTGCCGAGCTTATACCTTCATTGCTCCATATGGCTGCCGATGGTCGCGAGCTGACCCAGGTCGTCACGCTTGCGGAGCAGTTTGCCGAGCCCGCAGTGCTGGCTGAAACTTTCGAGCAGTTGCTGGTGATACGCAACGAAACTGACGAACGAAAGTCGAACTGGCTCATTTTTGCTGCGAAACAGCGCATTGCCGCGGCCCAGCCGCGGCTGGCGGCGCGCGACCTGTTCAAGGCGTTCGCGCTCGAACGGTCGCTCAAATCGAAAAGAGAAACGGCGAAATCGGGTCTTCGCGCCTATCTTCAGGCGGGTATCGACAGCGAGGCGCTCAAGGCCGCGGTGCGGGCGCTGGATACGCTTGGAACCGAAAATGATGTCGGCAGGAACGGTGCCGATGCGGAGCTTTTGCTGCTGGCGGCGAGCATCGCGGAGCCGCTGGCGGATAACGCACACGCCCTGGCGTGGCTGAAGGAGGCCGGCGCGCTGTTGCCAAACGACAAGGCCCTTGCCGAGCGCATCGTGCGGTTGCAGGTATCGATGGGCCTGCTGGAGGAAAGCCTGCCTTATGCCGAGCGCCTGATGCCTGCCGCTCCCGGCAGCAAGCGGCAGAAGTTGCTGGCCCATATCCTGGATTGGACCGCACATCCGGACCAGGCCCTCTCCCTGTGGCTGTCTTTTGCCCGCGCCCGCGGGGACAGCGAGGCAGAAGCGCGCGCCTTTGCGCTTGCCAGCGCAAAACCGGACCATCATGCCATGCTGCAATTGCTCGAAGCCGTCATGGAACGCCGCAAGTTGACCCACGCCGAGGCGGAAGCCTATATCACTGCCGGTCTCGCGGTGACGCAGCCCTCGCACGTGGAACAGGCGTTGCGCCGGCACGCCGCACGTTTCAACAATCCCCCGGAAACGCTGAAGGCGTTGACGGAAGTGCTGGTCCTTCAGGGCAAACCCCAGGCGGCACTCGACGTGCCGCAGGGCGAGCCGATGGCGATGAGCGGACGCGAACGGCTGGCGCTGGCCGCGCTTTATGAGGAAGCAGGGGAAACGCAAAAAAGTTTCGAATTGCTTACGCGTGAACCGGCGACGTCGAATGCAGCCGATGCCGAGGCCTACTGGTTTTTACTCGCAAGGGTGGCTACCCAGCTAGGCAAGGACCCGCATGCCGAAAAAGCCTATGAAAAGCTGCTGGAGCTGCGCCCGAACGATGTGAATGTGCTGGAAAATCTCCAGCGCCTGGCGATACGCCACCGCGACGATAAAAAAAGCGAGCGCCTTGCCCGTTACGGATGGGAGCGATTGAAGCGAATCGAGGATTTGCAGCGCCTGATGCTTTTTTCATGGAAGCGAAAGAACTGGCAGGAACTCGAGCAGTGGCTCGCGGCGGCCGACAAACTTGCGGCAGCCAACCCCGGACTGATCGAGCAGGCTCCGGATTACTGGTATTTCCGGGCGATAGGCAAAATGACCAGCGGCGACCGGGATGCCGCCCGCGACGCATTGCGCCGGATCTTGAAGTTGCGCGGCGCGGATCCGGAAAATACCGAGGCGATGATCTGGCTGCTGTTGTCGGATAAAAAGATCGATAGCACGCTGCTCGAAGCCGCGGTTCAGCCGTACCGCAGCCAGGCGAGCAGCAAGGCACCGGTAAGCCCTCCGCTGATGGAGGCGTTGGCCGCGGCGGAACATGTCCTCGGAAAGCCCGCGCAGGCGGCCGCATGGTATCTGCGCACGCTGGAGGCGCGACCCAGGGATTTTTTGTGGACGCTGGTGCTGGCCGACAACATGGAATGGGCGGGCTGTTCCGCCAATGCGAATCATGTGCGTTACAGCGCATTGAAGATGTTTGCCGCGCAGCATTTCCAGCAAGCCGGGGTACGGCATTATGAACGCCTTGCCGATTATTTTTCCGGCGCGCAAGCCGGTACTGCGGATGAAACGAAAAAGCTGCAATCGCTGGAACAGCGCTGGGGTTTCGCCAAGGCGATGGACAACGCGCGCTATTTTGCGTTGAACCGCCTGAGCAGGCGGCTTTCATTGCCGCTGTGGCTGGAATTTGCCGATGCGGTCAGCGGCAACGACACCAAAATGATAGCGGCAAAATTGGCGGCTGTTTCCGACCATCTGAATCGCGAGGCAGGATCGCCGGTACCCGATGGCGTACTTCCGTTATCCGTGGACGATGTCGAGCGGGCTGGCCAATGGATGGCGGGAGAGGGTGCGTCCGCTCGAACTTCCCTGAATGACGAGCCGGATGTGTGCCGCCAGACTCTTTCCAGAATCAGGGCGCTGCAGCAATACCCGGCGCCCGACAAGAAGCAGGAAAGCCCATGAAAAAGCCCTGGCTCGAAGGCATCGAGATAGTCAATGTCAACAGCCCTGATTCGGCGTGGGGAGGCTGGCTTGAAACTTTCATATTGACCGCGCTGGTCATCGCAGCATCCTTCGCCACCCAGCAGGACCATGATCCGTTCCGCCTGGGCGGCGGTTTTCCCTGGCCGATACTGGCGCCTTTGCTGGCGGGGCTGCGCTACGGCTTTGCCTATGGTTTTGTCAGTGCATTGCTCATATTGGCAACGCTGGGCGTGGCTATCAACCAGCAATGGCAGCAGGCAGCGGGGTTTCCTCTGGCCTGGTCGCTGGGCGCGGTGGCCGTGGCAATGGTAGCGGGAGAATTCCGCGACATGTGGGGGCGCCGCCTGCACCGGCTGGAGGGCGCCTACCAGTATCGCGCCGAGCGCCTGGAGGAATTTACCCGGAATTACCAGTTGCTGCGGCTTTCCCATGACCGCCTGGAGCAGGCCGTGGCCAACAGCGGTTTTTCGCTGCGGGAAGGTATCATGCATTTGCAGCCTGTGCTGGAGGCCGCCGTGGCGGAGGATCGCCCGGCTCCCGCCGCTTTCCAGAGTCTTATCGAGTTTCTCGCTGATTATGGCGCGGTCACCCAGGCCTGCATCGCCGGTATTTCGACGGAACGTCTCGACGCCACCCAGGTATTGGCCCAGGTGGGGGAGCGGTTCGAAATCGACCCCGATGATCCGGTGCTGGCCGCTGCGCTTGAAAGCGGCGAACTGGCGACGGTAAACCTTGCGCCGGAGGAGGTGATGGATCAGGGTCAGTTGCTGGCGGCCATACCCCTGGCTGACTCGACCGGAGAGATCCACGCTATGCTGCTGGTGAGATCCATGCCGTTTTTCGCGTTCCACGAAAACAATCTCAGGCTCATTGCCGTGCTTGCAGCGCATGGCATCGATCATCTGCGTTTCGGTGCAGGAGGTTCTTCCGTTACGCGATTCATCATGTCCTTCGAACGGGCGTATCAGGATTTTTCACGATTCAAGCTGGATGCTTCACTTCTGACGCTGTCCGGAAATCCATCCGACGTGCTGGCGGCATACGACAAGCTGCGCTCGATGGTCCGCGCAATCGACATTGTCTGTATTGCCCGCCGTGCGGGGCATCCGGTTGCGCTGGTTCTGATCCCTCTTACCCCCCGCGCTGGCGCGCAAACGTGGATGGATCGGACAGGTGATGTTCCGGAGCAGGTGTCGAAAGAACTGATTTCCATACAGGATGCCGATCCGCAAGCAATCCGTTCGCTGGAGGAATATTGATGCAGCGGCTTCCGTTTTTTTACGCCTTGCCGGCAGGCGCAATGGTGGAAGGCCTGGCCGTGGCGTCGCTCTGGCATGGGGTTGGCGGCTTGGGGACCCTGCTTGCCGCTGCCGCGCTGCACACGCTTTCGTCGTATTTTCTGGCGCGAGGCCTGTGGCGGCTGCTGCCCCGCGGATACAGGCTACCTGCCCCGAAAACTCTTGGATTCCTGTTCGTGATCGTGTGGATACTGCCCATCATCGGTCCGCTGGGCTTGCTGGTGACCCTAAGCAGTATCCTGAAGCATCCTCGCGGCAGTTTTGCTGCAAAAGCAAAAATCATTGCCTTGCCCGAGTTGCCGTTTTCTCCCCCTGTCGTCTTCCCGGTTCCGCCGTACAGCATGGGCGCATTGCGCCAGATCGTGCATTTTGCCCAAAGGCCGTTGAAGCGCCTGAAAGCAGTAATGGCGACACGGCAAATGGCGCCGCGCGAAGCAATGAAAGTATGGTCCAGGGCGACCCGCGATCCGGTCGATGACGTGCGGCTACTGGCTTTTGCCATGAGGGACAACAGCGAAAAGAAACTGGTGGATCGCATCCAGGCGCTGACGGAGGCGCTGCCCCATGTTCCGCTGCACCGGCGCGGCCACCACAAAGCCATTTCGGCATTATGCTGGGAACTGGTGTATCACCGTCTGGTGCAGGGGGCGGCCCGGCGGCACTGGTTGCAACTTGCCCGGCATCACATCGAGTATGTGCTGGATCCAGCCGCTCCGGAGCCATCCCGTGCGCAGGGTTCAGCGCCGGCTGCTCGCGGCGGCGCCCCGGGGGAGCCAGCGCTGGTCCACGATGCCAACAGCTGGCTGCTATACGGACGGATCCTGCTCGATTCGGCCGATGAAGAGCCAGATGACCTGATTCCGGCGAAAAAGGCTTTCGACAATGCACTGGCCTGCGGAGCGGATGCGCAAAAAATCCTGCCATGGCTCGCCGAAATCGCCTTCAGGGAAAGAAAATTTTCAAGGGTGAGACGTTGCCTGCAGGCGTTGAACCGCCCGGGCGAGAAGGGAAGAGACCTGGCGCAGGTAAGAGCGTGGTGGATCGCATGAATCAGGGCATGCCGGAGCGGGAGGAGCAGGCACCGCAGGCAACCGTGCCAGCGGCAGGTCCGGCAGGTCTGGCGGACGGGGCCAGTGTCCTGGTCCGGGCGCGGGCAGGGAGGGAAACGGTCGCGGATATCGCGCTGCTGCTCGAAGGCACCTACCCCTACATCCGTGGGGGTGTATCCGCCTGGGTTCACCAGATTATCAGCGGCCTGCCGGAAATCAGGTTCGCCGTCGTTTTCATCGGCGGCGAAAAAACGATGTACGGGCCTGCGCAGTATGCCTTCCCGCCCAACGTGACGCATGCCGAAACACACTATTTAATGAGCCCGGATGCTCCTTCCAAGGCGCGTGCACGCAAGGGCAACCGCAAGGCTTTTCTGGAAATGGCGGAATTTCATGCGCTCTTGCGCGCATCGGGGCAATCCGGATATATGCCGGATGAAAAAATGGCCGGCGCGCTGGCGCAACTGGGTATTGCGGGCGGCATCCGCCGCGAGGATTTTCTCCATAGCGAAAGCGCCTGGAGCTATATCACGAGCCAATATCGGGAGCGCTGCACCGAGCCTTCCTTCGTGAATTATTTCTGGGCGGTGCGCGCGATGCATGATCCCCTGTTCGTGCTTGCGGATATTGCGTCCGGCTTGCCGCCTGTGGGGGCGGTGCATGCCATTTCCACGGGATATGCCGGCTTGCTTGGCGCGATGATACGCCTGCGGCGCTCCATACCCTTTCTCCTTACCGAGCACGGCATCTACACCAAGGAGCGAAAAATCGACCTGGCCCAGGCAACCTGGATTCACGACCACAGCGATGACGTAGGCAATACGCTGCACGACGAAATGGGTTATATCCGCGGCATGTGGATCAGTTTTTATGAGCATATCGGCCGCATCGCCTACGGGCAGGCGTTGCAGATCGTCAGCCTGTATGAGGGCAACCGCAAAAGGCAGATTGCGGACGGCGCCCCGGCCGGAAAGACTCGCGTCATTACCAATGGAATCGATCTGCAGCGATATTCAACTGTGCTCCAGCGCCGGCCCGCCGAAATTCCCGCGGTGCTCGGCCTGGTCGGGCGGGTGGTGCCCATCAAGGACATCAAGACCTTCATTCGCACGGTGCACGCGCTCGTGAATGTGCGGCACGATGCAGAGGGCTGGATTGTCGGTCCGGAAGATGAAGATCCGGCGTATGCGGCGGAATGCAAGGATCTGGTTGCAAGCCTGGGACTAGGCGGCCATGTGAAATTCCTCGGTTTCCAGAACGTGGCGGAGATACTGCCGCAGCTGGGGCTGATGGTATTGACCTCGATCAGCGAGGCGCTGCCGCTCGTCGTGCTGGAGGCGTTCGCCAGCGGCCTTCCATGCCTGGCCACGGACGTCGGTTCCTGCCGCGAACTCATCGAGGGCCGCACCGAAGAGGATCGCGCCCTGGGGGTTGCCGGAAGCGTGGTATTCATTGCCGATCCGGAAGGCGCGGCGCGTGCGGCGCTCGAGCTGCTTAACGATGCCGGGCGCTGGCACGCAGCCCAGAAGGCCGGCCTCGATCGCGTGCGGCGCTACTACAATGACCGCCTCATGTTTGATTCCTACCGCGATCTTTATACTCAGGCGCTCGACAATCCGGCGCCCCCGTCATCCCCTTCAGCCGGAGCCGGTTTTCCATCCCCGGAAAATTCTCCGACGATGGAAGCCTCGTAATGTCCGGTATCGGTTCCGAAATCCGCAAAATCCTGGAACATGACAGTTACTGGTCGGTGCTGCGCGCCTATGGTTATGCCGGTCTGGTCAGCGGCGGCCCATGGGTGCTTTCCATCCTGAGCATCATGATGATCGGCATCCTCGCGGTCAGCCTCGGCGTGGCCCAGCACGAGGTCAACGCGTTCCAGATCTGCGTTACCTACCTGATGGCCGGATCGCTCATATGGACCGGCGGAATGCAGCTGATGTTCACGCGTTTTGCCGCAGATCGCACCTATGCGGGGGCGCAGGCCGAGGTGCTGCCCAACCTCTTCGGCGTGCTGCTGGTTACCATGGCCGGCGGATTCGCCTGGGCAGCTCCCTTTATTTTCTGGTTCTTTACGGATTCGCTTCTTCAGCAGCTATTGCTGTTGAGCAACTTCATCGTGCTGAGCGGCATGTGGATCACGCTGATTTTCCTCTCGGGCATGAAGGCGTATCGCCGCATCATCGGGAACATGGCTACTGGTTATACCATTGGTATTGCTGTGGCGCTCCTTGCATCGCGATGGGAGCTGAATGGCTTGCTGCTGGGCGTCCTGACCGGCCATAGTTTTCTGCTGTTTTCGTTTTTGCGCCATATCGTGCGCGACTATCCCGGAAAAGATTTGCTCAGATTTGATTTTCTTGAGAAAGGACGAAGCTTTTACAGCCTGTTTCTCATAGGAACCCTTTATTACCTGGCGGTATGGGTCGATAAATTCATATTCTGGTTTGTGCCTTATACTTCCGAGGCGGTCGTGGGGCCGCTGCGGGCTTCCATAATTTACGATCTCCCCATTTTTCTGGCTTATCTTTTCATTCTGCCCGGTATGGCGGTATTCCTGGTCAGCATCGAAGCCGATTTTGCCGACCAGCACGAACGCTTTTACCGCGCTGTTCGGGAAGGCGACACGCTGATGCATATAGAATACCGGCGGGACCGGATGGTTTATGCGGCGAGGCAGGGGATATACGAAATTTTCAAGATACAGGGCCTGACCGTCGTCCTGTGCCTGTTATGGGGGCGCGAACTGTTGCAGGTGGTCGGCATCTCGCCGCTATATATCCACCTGTTTTACATCGACGTCGTCGCGGTCAGCGTGCAGGTGCTGCTGATGGCGATACTCAACGTGCTGTTTTACCTCGACGCCCGCCGCGAGGTGCTTTTCATCACGACGTTTTTCTTTGTCACCAACCTGGGTTTTACTTTCGCCACCCTGCACCTGGGAGCGGAAACTTTCGGCTACGGCTTTGCCGCTTCCGTGACGCTGTCGGCTTTTCTCAGCCTGTTCATTCTTTCGCACAAGTTCAACCGGCTCGAGTACGAGACCTTCATGCTGCAGAATTAGCGACCGGCAAATCACTATTCCCTTCTTGCCATTCCAGAGATTGACTCGCAATCCGGCAGTGCTTGTGTATCCTGCTTTCGAGAAGCTGTAAATTTGCGGGCGGATTAGCGAAGTGTAGTCCCGACCTGGAGAAAGGTCAGCCGGCTCCACGATGAGTCAAGTGCGGCGAAACCATTCTTTCGCTGAAATCCGCCTCCAGGCTTCGCAAAAAAATCCCGGTCGCCATGCCAACCAGGATGAGCAGCCAGGTGGCGGGCTCGGGCACGGCGAAAATATCGAGTTCACCAAATATGCTGAAGGTGAAACGAGGGAAATAGGGTGAGAATCCTGCAACCCGATTGTCGAAAATCGCCTGAACCGCGTGATCTCCGTGGGATTGTGCGCCAATGAAGTGCTGTGGATCACTCCCAAGCAGCGCTCGGAGAAATTCTTGGGGGAGCAGGTAACCGGTATTATTTGCCGTGATATCCGCCCATGTCCTGTTGAGCGTGCTTCCGTCCGGTTGCCTGTCGTTCACGCTCTCAAAAAACGGGCCCGGTTGTATCCCCAGCCAGAGCTGTCCATCGGAAGCCCGCGCATCAGCGTCGGAGGCGGAAGGATCGAAATTCTTGCTGGCGCCTTGTCCCACATACAGATTGAAGAAATCACCCGGCAACAGGCCGAATTCGAGATGGCTGAAATCACTTGAGTGGCCGGTGACGGTAAAGTGAAAATGAGCCGTTATCTCCTTGTTTGCAAGCTGGCTTGAGAAATCAGCGCCGCTCGTGGCGCCGAGGATCCCGGTAACGGATGCCACGCCTTCAAACACTTCTCCAACGTCCGGGCGGTTATTGTTATTTGTATCGTTGAAACGCTCTTGCCCGGTATAACTCAGGCGGGTAACTTCACCAACGGGGAGCATGATAATGGGTGCTGCGAGACAAACGCTGAGCATGCTGCCCAGGACTAATGCGAGAGCACATTTGGCAAACGAGTGATTTCTTCCTGATTTCATGCCACTCCCCAAAAATAACTTCCCGGTCGGACGCCATTTTCCGGAATGCTGTCCGCTGAATGGCTGAGCCTGATTATGCCATGCAGGGGGAAGTGTTTATCCGATCTGTTGACGGAAATTGTTTTCTTCGGGTACCAGGAACGAAAGATTACAGAGGCAAGAGAAATGGAAGCAGTTATTGCCGGAAGCAGGGCCGATGAAGGATCGGAAAATTATTATTTCCAGCGCCATGTTTCCTAGGGAAGCGCTGAACAAATCCTCACTGAGCGCGTTGCTGGTAAAATCGGGATGATCATAAGGCGCGCGACGCAGGTCGTAGCCGGGACTACGATGCCAAGGAGCGCAACGCAGTGAGCGCCCGATTTTACCACAACCCTTATGGGGCGGGGCTTTGCGAGCGGTCTGCCTTGTCAGGCTTCTAGCGAAGGGGATCAACCATTCGCGTCGCCGCCTTTCGCGCATCCCATCCCGCAAAGCCACCGCCGCGCCAGCGGAGATTTATTCAGCGCTTCCCTAGCGACATCGATTTCCCCGGATCCTGGAATAGGGGGGAAGCGGAGAAGCGAGGAAAGACTGGTGCCGCGTTATCGATGCTTCGCCCAGACAGCGCCCCATGCACCTCCGCCGCCACCCCAGTTTTCCACATCCGCGGACCGGACGAGCAACTTTTTATACAAGGGAAAAAGCCGCCGCGAGTCCGTTTTGGTCATGAGGATATCCACACAGTCAGCAAGGAAATAAAGCAGGTAGGAGCCGCTGAAACCGACGATTTTGCGCATTTCGAAAACCCTTCAGATGATTCACGTATTGTCAGGCGACCAACAGGGTACGCATTGGCAAGAAAGAAGGCCCGGAGCAGGATCGCCGCCGCCAGGCCGGATCCCCCTTGTGGAGAGAATGCTGTCGCCTCCCTATCCTCATTGAGGCATAACTCGTGCCAGATGACATATTTCCGCAGTTTCTTGTTTGATTTCAGTACGCTGTGCACGAATTTACTTTCATCGCCTTTCCTTTCTTCACAAATTCATCACAAATTGTAAAGATTTTCGTCAGGCGCACAGGTTGATCACCTTGATGTGAAAGCCAGTTATATCGAGTGCCAGCCGCGCGGGCTGGATCGGCCAGATGATCAGCGCGGCCAGGATGCCAGATATTCTAGGGATGGGCTGGGATTGTGCTTGATCAGCCGATGGACCGGTCCGCCGGTTCATCGGCGACGATGAGGATTTTCATCGGTTCGTCTTGGTCGTCCCTGCCGGTCAACCAGCCGGTTGCGGCGCGCTCTTCCGGGTTTCGCCCGGGGGCGTGCCCGCGCTGCGCACATTGACGAACTTGCTCAAAGTATCGAACCAGAATGGCGCCCCCAGCGACACGGCAAGGACCGAAATCATCAATCCGAATATTTTATAAAATACCCATTTGGCATATTCGGGAGACCATTTGAATTCCATGAACTTGAAATACCGGGGGTCATTCCGATCCAGCGACCACCCTACCGGGAGTTTGACATCCTCCGTGGCTTGCAGCATCCGCTGCAGGCCGACTCCGTCGGTACCCGGTGTGGCCGCTGGGGTTTTTGCCACTTCCTGAGCCGCGGCAGCGAGCGATGCGCGCAGGGCGTTGTCTTTTGAAAGCCATTCCACCAGCATGATGGTGTCTGTATTGGAGACGGCAACCATAATGATGGCCAGGCCGAGCAGCACCCGCTGCGTCCAGCGCTTGTACCAGCCGCCGACACGTTCCATGGCATGGTTGAACCAGCCTTCCAGATTGCGGCGGAAGGCCTCGGCCTGGTGTTCGACGGAGCTTACTTCGCGCCGGGTTTTGTCGATAAGAACCAGCAGCGCTTCCCTGGTATCCCCTTGTGGCAGCCTGTTCAAGCCATCCTGGATATTTTTCAAGGGATCGGGATATTGGGCAGCGAACGTGCGCGCGAAGCCAAGCGCTTCTTTCAAAGTCTCGCCCGCATTCAGGAACAGGGCCATTTCTTTCGGGTTTCTGGCGCAGTCGACGGCAGCGCGCCGGGCATCCAGCATCCGGAGCGCAGCTTTTGCGATCTCGGCATCCTTTTGCGCCTTTGCCGCCAGCGCAGCAAGATCGGCGTCCCCGGGCGAGCCATCGGATGACTGTCGAGCCTGATCATAGGCAGTGCTTACCTGGGTAACGACTGTTTCCAGCGCGCTGCGCGCCTGGTCGCTGGCGGCTTTTGCGCGATCCCGCGTTGCGGCCAGCGCGGCATCGCCCGGTGCTTTCGCCGCGGACTGGCAAGCTTCTTCGTAGTCGTCGTCGGCTTTCTCGGCGCCTGCAAGCAAATCCCCGTATTTATTGGCTATAATTCCCCGCGCGCCGAGGATATCGAGCAAGGCAAGGGAAAAATTGGCTGGCGACATGTAGGATGGTTTGCGGGTCACCTTGTCCGGGTTCGCGGCATGCTGTGAAATGCCGCCTATCAACCCATGGTTGTATAGCTGTTGAGCCAGTCCGGTAAACTGGGGATCATTGAGAAGGTTCTTTATCCCTTCGAAGAGGTTGTCAGACCGTTTGTCCAGGAGTGACGCAATTCCCTCATTGAGCGCCGTGCATACGAGACTGAGAAGCAGATAGATAAATATGACGCCAATTGCGACTTCCAGCACATTCGATCCGAACATGTGTTCCTCCGGCAGGGATATCTCATTGCATCACAATCAAGTTTAGCAGAATACGATGTCCTCGCCGCCCAGGGCGCTATCCGCATAAATCTGCAACTTCGACGAAATGCCACAGTCTCAACAGTGCCGCGGAAATCCGCATTCCTCATCCCTGAAGGCATGAAGAAATTTTTCCCGATGATGGCCATTTGCAGCATCGTGCTTGCGCCAGGCGCCGGGTTTGCCGTGGCAGGAGCGGTCGACGTACCGGATACCATGGCCGAAAGGGTGAAGCCCTGTATTGCCTGCCACGGCTCGGAGGGCGCTGCCGGCAAGGATAGTTTTTATCCACGGCTTGCGGGCAAGCCGAAAGGCTACCTTTTCAACCAGTTGCGCGATTTTCGGGACGGACGCCGCTACTACCGCCCTATGGCTCTCCTGCTGGAAAATCTGTCCGACGAATATCTCATGGAAATGGCCAGTCATTTCGCTGACTTGAAGCAGCCTTATCCTCCACCAGAACCAGCCACCCTCACGCCTGGTGAAGCCGCGCTAGCCCGCGGGTTGATTGAAAATGGAGATCCAGCTCGAAACATTCCTGCATGCGTGGAATGCCATGGAAAGGCGCTGATGGGCACGCCTCCTTTTATCCCCGGCTTGCTGGGGTTGCCGCGCATGTACATGGTGGCACAGTTCGGAGCGTGGCGCAGCGGAGGCTTGCTGCGGGGGCGAAAAGCCGATTGCATGTCCGAAATCGGAAAGCAGCTCACCGTCGAAGAAACCAACGCATTGGCTGCATGGCTCTCGTCCCGCCCTGTGCCCGAGCGCGTTTTTTCCACTGCAATCCTTGCGGCGGAGATGGCGCAACGTTGCGGCGACATCGTTCGATCCAGCGCGGAACGATGAAACGCGGCAGCCTTGCGATCATACTGATGCTTGCCACCGTGCTGGCTATATGGCTGGTGCTGGCGGGGCTGGATTTATCCCGGAGGCCCGCTGATTCAATCTCGGTGCTGCTGGAGGAAAAAGCGGAAACGTCGGCTGCGGATCCCGGCTCGCTGAGGCTGCGTCAGGAACGGGGCAGATACCTGGCGCAACTGGCGAATTGCATGGGATGCCATACTGCGCAGGGCGGGCAGCCCTATGCGGGGGGCAAGGAATTGCCTACGCCGTTTGGCACATTCATTACATCGAACATTACCCCGGACAAACAAACCGGGATCGGGAAGTGGAATGAGCAGGATTTCTGGAAGGCGTTGCATGAAGGCAAATCACGCGACGGCAGGCCGCTTTATCCGGCATTTCCCTACACCGAATACACGAAGATCAGCCGCGAGGATTCCGACGCTATTTTTTCTCATCTTCAATCCCTTGCTCCGGTGGTGCAAGAGAATCCGTCAGGCAGAATCCAGTTCCCGTACAACTTCCAGCCATTGCTCAGCCTCTGGCGTTTCATCTACTTCAAGCCCGGTGTTTACCAAGCGGATTCCGGGCAAAGCGGCGAGTGGAATCGGGGCGCCTACCTGGTGCAGGGACTCGGGCATTGCAGCGCTTGCCATGCGGAGCGCAATCCGTTGGGCGCCGTCGTCGGCGCCGCGGGAGGCGAGACGCTGGGGGGTGGACAAATCATGGGCTCAAACTGGTATGCGCCCTCGTTGACATCCAGTTTCGAGGCTGGCTCCGCTGGCTGGCCGCTCGATGAAATCGCTCGGCTGCTCACTACGGGTGTTTCTTTGAAGGCGGCCACCTCCGGTCCCATGGCGGACGTCGTCAGGCAAAGCCTGCAGCATCTGACAGCAGAGGATGCGCGGGCGATGGCGGTATACTTGAAATCCCTGCCGGAAAGCGCACAGCCGCCATTCCCCCCTCAGACTATCAACGAGCAGGGCAGGGTTTGGCTGGAGCGAGGATCGGCCATTTACGAAAAACACTGCACGGATTGCCATGGGTCATCAGGCGAAGGAGCGCCAGGCATTTATCCGCCGCTGGCGGGCAATCGCGGCGTGGTCATGACTCCGCCTGTCAATGCCATCCGCAGCATACTCATCGGAGGTTATCCTCCCTCCACCTCGGGTAACCCGAGACCCTACGGAATGCCGCCGTTCGCGCAAGTGCTGCGCGACGACGAGGTTGCCATGGTACTGTCATACATACGGACTGCCTGGGGCAATGCCGCTTCTCTCGTCACCAGGGACCAGGTCGACAAAAGCCGGGTGGGGCTGCATTAAGGAGGCGCTGAACGAATCCTCCCTGAGCGGGTTGCTGGAAAAATCGGGATGGCCATAAGACAGGTGCGATACTACCGCCGCGCCAGTGAAGGCCTGTTCAGAGTTTCCCGAGATCAGGGACGCGTTTCAACTGGCCGCGTATCTCGCCGCTTTTATGCTCGCTGCTGTGAACGTTGATGTAGAGGCCGCCCGCCTTGTAAGCATCATATTGCGCATCGGTCAACTTGGCATCAGGCGGGACCGACCATTCGTTATCCCCGGTCTTTTTGAGGGTGATGATATCCGGACCATTTTTTCCGACGGCTCCCTCGTGGATATGGGCGCCGTTGCCCTTGATGCCGTCGGTGGTGATCTTGCCTTTGACGGATTTATCGTCCTCCACCGTAACGCTCCCGCTGCCACTCGCAGAAGTTTGTACCGGCGGCACCTCCTGGTCGCCGCTTAGTTTGACCTGGATTTCGGCTGCGGTGACCCTGCCCGCGAAAGCGGCCAACAGCAATGCCGCCATTGCGTAGCTAGTCAGGGTCACGCGCGATTTCAAAATCGGTCCATTCATTTTTTATTCTCTCCATAAAATTGACTAAAGAAGGCGGAAATCCCGCAGGGTCCACGCTTGCTCCTTTATCGAGCCGTGGATCTAATGATGATGGCAGCATATAGTGCCTGGTTAGGATTTTATCCATCGTGCGGGAGAACCGTCCGTACGGTAGCGTACGTAAGTAAATGCTTATCATTTGCATTGGTAGAAGCAAGAGCATGCCCAGCCGCAAGCCGGATGAGGCTATCGCGCTATTTCAGGGGAATAGATACGCCGTGAGGGATGGAGACGGCGCTGATGCTGTTTTTCGGACTGCCTTCTATCAGCTTGTCCGAATAGGCAAGGTAGACCAGCGTATGGCGTTTCGAGTCGACCACGCGCACGACATGCAGGCGCTTGAACAGGATGGACATGCGTTCGGTAAATACGTCCTCCTGCCGCGGGAGCTTGTCAGCAAAGTGAATGGTATCGCCCACCTGCCGGCAGGCGATGGAAGCCTCCGCCTTGTCTTCCGCGAGCCCAACGGTGCCCGTTACCCCGCCGGTTCGCGCCCTCGAGACATAGCACGTCACGCCATGCACCTTGGGATCGTCATAGGCTTCGACCACGACCCTGTCGTCCTTGCCGAGCCAGCGGAACGCCGTATCGACTTCCCCGATGAGTTCCGCTCTGGCGAGGGGAATGAATGATGCGCCAAGGGAGCAGAGAGCGTAGAGAGCGAGCAGGGCAAAGGTTTTTGGAAAAAAACGAGATTCTTTCATGGTGCGATCCTTTTGCAAGTGTTTGAAAATGACGGATGGCAACGGACTGATGCCCGGTCCCGCTTGTCATGGACGATCGGCGGGGCCATCGAGTGCGGAAATATAACGGATTGCCGTGGCGCTGGGCAGAAAACAGTAGGCCGCTCCCCGGCAAGTGACGAAGCGCGTGAGTCCCGTTAGCGCGGTTGGCCGCTTTTCGCCCTCGACCGGGATCAGGAAAGTACCGCCGGCCCCGTTCTCGCCCGTTGCCATCTGGCCGGCGTGATTGCCGATGACTGGATCGGTGGTATCGCGCAGGCCGGGCGCGAAGCTGCCCTTATTGCCCCATTCCGACATCAAAAATTCGAATTGATCCTTGAGGCTGACGCCGATGAACAGGCCCAGCAGTCCGCGCTCGATGCCGTCGTCCGGACTGGCGGGATCGTAAGGCGGACCGTAGGGCAGGCCGCGGCGAATGATGCGGTGCTTGAGGCCGCCATTTCCCGCCACCGCCGAGCTGCGCGGGTTCATGCGGCGGATATGGGAGCCGAGCGGGCACCGGTAGCCGCGCCGGTCGTCGAATGCATCGGGCACACTCCCGCTCGGAACGTAGTCGAAGCTGTTGCGCTGCTCCAGCGGAATGCGCTCGTCCGGAAAATCCGGAGAAAGAGAGAGCGGGATGCCATTGCGCCAGCGGCCGCACAGCTTGGCGGCGATCAATTCACGGTCAAGCCCCGTTTCCCTCGCGGCCTGCGTGAGGAATTGCTCGAAGCCGTGGCAATCCTGGGCGAGAATTCGAAACGCGACGAAACTGCCATTCCTGCCCAGTTCACCAGGCACTGGCACCGGGTACAGAAAATCCGTGTACTGGCTGGGATATCCCAGCAGGAATGCGCCGGCTGGCGTTTGCGGCAGCATATCCGGCATCGCTGGCGGAAGTCCGCCTTCTATGGTCGGCTGGGCGAAGCCGTCGCGATAGCCGAAGTGCGCGGTATTTCCCGCCAGGCTCCTTCCATCGTGCGCCGAGAGTTCGGATATCACGCCTGTTTCCGCGTACTCGGCACGAAGCCGACTGGCCGCCTGCTCCAGCGCTTCGTCGGTTTGGGCGAAGAGGAACAGCAGGATATGTAAATCGAGACTGGAAAACGCTTCCTCCCAATATTCCGGGCTGCTATTTCCGGTATCGCCTACTCTCTCCGCCCGCGCTGCGGCGCCTTCGACGAACTCTGCCGGAAACGAGGCGAGGGATGCGGCTGGAAGCCCGAGCGCGGCAAGTCCGGCATAAGTCAGCCCTATGTTCAGGCAATACTGCGGCTTGATGTCCCAATCGACGGCAGTGGCGAGCTGCGGCAGTTCGCCGGAACCATTGCCCCCCTCGCGGGCCATTGCCAGTTTGCCGAGGAATCGCCTTGCCGCGGCGGACTGCTCGACTTTCAAAGCCAATACGCGCAGCAGCGGCATGGCATAAGTACGGAGGATGAAACCCTGAATATCAGCGCGGGGAAGATCGGTCATTGCAGGAGGTGTTCCACGATTATTCGATGCCGATTTCAAATCATTCGAGAGCGGCCAGCCGGCCGATGCGAAAGACCACCGCAGTGGCAGTTCAGGTTATTCCGCTGGTCTGGTGGTCCATCTGGCCGCTCATGCCATTGTCAGGTTTCATCCAGCGCTGCCCGGATGTCGAGTACTGTTGCACGCGGATAGGCGCTGTAAAAAGGCTGGATGCATCCCAGGTCATGTGTTTTGACATACTGGTGAAAGGCATCGCGGTTCTGCTGCACGGGCAGCGGCGGCGCCTCATCCATATGCTGGAGCAGCGCATTGAATACATCGCCAATCTCGTCGATGAATTCATTGAGATAATCCTCGAAAGAGCCATCATAAGTGGTGATGATGGCAAGCTTGGTGTTGTTTTCGAGAAAAACGAAGCGTGCGAAATGGACGATCCTGAGCTTGTCCAGGGCAATCCAGATCGGATTTTCTTCCGCCGGGGCCGCCTGGATTTGCTGTATGCGGGTTTCCAGCTTCTGGAAGTCCTCGGGAGATTTGATCCTCATGACCAGGGTGAGCGGATTCTGGACGGTTTTTCCTGTCGGGGATGCTGCGCCTTTCGGAGAGGGCGTGCTGGTATCGCGATGAAATAATCCCATGGGATTTCTCCAAATCCGGGTTGCCCTGCAATGTAATCCTTTGCCCGCCGAGCCGGACGGTGGTATGCGTAAATGCGACTATTGTAGGGTCAGGGAAGAGCCGCTGCAATGCATGAACGCATCGAAAAGAGTGCTTCCGAAGCAGAATCCATCGCATCGGCGGAGCTGAATGCCGCTTTTGCACCAGCATAAGCCGGAAAAAGAAAACCCGCCTTGCGGCGGGTTCAAGGGTTTTCCATTTCTTTTTAGATATTATTGCTTGCGCCTGCGCGTGGCTCCCAGGGCGGCAAGACCCAACCCGACAAGGGCAAGGGTTGCAGGCTCAGGAACCCCGGTATCGGGGTTCTTGGGATCGTAGGTAACATAGTGGCTCAGCCTGCCGATGTTCAGATTGCCTACGCCGCTGGTGAGGTTCTGCACCTGGGAATTGTCCCAGACCAATTTGGTCAGTTCGCCGATATTCTGGAAGAAAAAATGATCGGCCGTGGCGCTGGTGCCGCCAATGCCGAATTTCAGCATAAAAAACCCCGGTTCGGTTGGCGCGACATCTATGTACCAGCCATTCGGCCCATTAGCCACGGCGACAGGACTGGTAATCTTCAGGTCCTGGATCAGATTGCTATTGCCGGCAAACGACTCCATCGCGGCCAGTTCGGTCGCATCCCCCGAGTTGCCCAGAAGCGATTGACCGATCAGGGTATCGACAATGAAGGCGGCTTGCGCTGCCGGCGCGAAGGACAGCGACAGCGCGGCGCTAACGGCCAGTGCGGCGATCCCTCTTGAGAAAGGTATCTTGTTCATATTTGTTTCCTTTTATTTATCCATGTTCCGGTTAAAAGCCGGGTTTCTTGTTATTAGCGGGGTCGCCGCTCGCGTACTGCCGTTTATAAGGTGTTTACCAGATGCTGCTTTTTGCTACGGTTCTGCTTTCTCCCGGATGTTGCTTTTTTGCTGCGTGCTGCTATTCCGCTAGCTGCTACTTTTGCCTCCGCGGCGCTTGACCATATAACCCATCAGGCCCAATCCGGCGAGCAGCATCGCATAGCTCTCCGGCTCCGGTATCGGACTCACTGTCGGAGTCTGGGTTATGGTGAAGGTGTAGGTATTGCCCACGCCGGGATCGAAGGCCTTCAAATGGAAGCTCAGCTGTGTTGTGTCGCCCGCCGCCAGGTTTCCCGTGAAATTGAGGTCGCGCGGTCCCGTCGAGTTGAAGGGAGAGGACTGGCTCATGGATGGGGAATCAAGCGTGAAGCCGCCCAGCGTGGATGAATTGAAGCTGGTGAAAACCACGCCGTTCCCCGATGCGCCCGTGGGCCCGGCAATGCTGAGATGGAAATCCGAAAAGGCTGTTCCCGTGTTGTTGGTGACCGACTCGACCACGTCGTAGGAGCCGCCATTGCCCACCGAATGCGCTACGGTGAACGTCAGCGTGATGGGATTGGCGCTGTCAAAAACCTTGGCAAAGTCAAGTCCCTTGTCGTTGGTGGGGCTTGCCATGACCGAGAACGTGCCGAGGCCGGGTCCGCTTGCGGTAATATCGGTTATGACCGACGACGCGCTTGCAGTGGAAACCGATCCTCCTAACAGGAGGGCGGCTATCATTGTTTTTGAAAACTTGTTCATATCATTCTCCTTGGTCGACCGGCAGGATCTGTCGGGATTTACCGGGTTCACAATATTATCGGCAACGGCTAAACTTTCTCACCCACATGAGCTTATTATTTATGTAAAAACAAGGAATTGAAATGGCACGACAGGTAATGGTTCCATGATCCTATGGGACTATGCATAGGCACTGTCCATGGTAATATTTTGGTTATATGGCTTGTTAGATCCAGGTATATCGAGGTAAAGGAAAGCCCCTGGTTGCGGCAGCGTGGCTTGGGACGGGGATGGGCCTGATTTACCCATGCAGTTTCTGTTCCGTGATCACCGGAGGAGGGCGGCCGCCATTCCCAATGGCTGATCAGGAGAAGGCCAACGGGGAAATATGGCAGGAATAGAGAAGTAACAGAGAAGTAATAGGGAGATTATTCCTTCGCGGACACTGCGGCCTGGCGTGCGGATGGCGATCGGTCGCAGCGCCGACAGGCTAAGAAAGCCAAATTACGGATCGATGAGGGAAGGGGGAAGATGAAATATTCGGCCGGAATAGCTTTGCCAGCCGGATTTACGGTTGCAATCGACGCGCAGGCAGCGCCAAAAATCCGCTACACCGCTACAAGGTTTTGCGCATCCTTGAAAAGACGTGATATCTGTCAGCAGCCCAATGGCGAATTGTCTTAAATTTCCTGGTCCGAATGTCCGAGCGCCAGTTCGGTCCGGTTGCGGCCGGCTTTCTTCGCGCGGTAAAGGGCCTGGTCGGCGGCCGTGATGAGCATGCCCGCATCTTCCCCCTTGTCGCCTCCAATCACCGCCCCCAGGCTTACGGTCATGGGTATCTGCCCGTATCGGCCTTCAACGGGCGCTGCATTGACAGCGTTGCGGATATTTTCGGCGAGCGTGGCGACATGGCTCCACCCGCAGCCCGGCGCAGTGATAAGGAATTCTTCTCCACCGTAACGCCCGATGCGGTCATAAGGGCGAAGCGCGAATTGCATGCGCCGGGCGACTTCCTGCAGCACGGCGTCGCCGGCCGGATGTCCAAAGGTATCGTTGATCCGCTTGAAGTGATCGATGTCTGCGACAATAACGCCCATGGGAGTGGCGTCCCGCGCAGCCTGTTTCAGTTCCATCTGCAGATGATCCAGGATGGCGGCCCGATTCCATACGCCGGTGAGCCGGTCGTGGGTTGCCTGGATATGCAGTTTTTGATGCAGCGCAAGTATGCGGTCGGCAACCCTGAGACGGGCCGCCAGGTGTTCTTCGTCGAAAGGCTTGGTGATGAAATCATCCGCCCCCGCGTTCATGCCCACCAGGTAATTCCCCTTGCTGTCCAGGGCGGTGAGCAGGATGATGTAGGTATATTGCAGACCGGGCTCGGCGCGGATCATCCTGCACAGTTGCAGGCCATCCATGTCCGGCATCATCCAGTCGGAAATGAGCAGCGGGTGCGCTTCGCCGCGCCAGGCTTCCCATGCCTTGTGTCCGTTCTCCACCGCCGTTACCGCGTGCCCCAGCTTTTTGAGCGTGGCGGCGAATAACAGGCGGGACGTAGTATCGTCTTCCGCGATGAGTATTTTCATCCCTGTCGAACTTCCTGGTCGTCGAGCCTGGCAAATTCCCTCTTGACGAGCTCGAATTCGCTTTCGATTTGCGATATCAGAGTCGATCGCATTTCCCACGCCGACGTTTCGGTCATCGGCGCAGCCGCCATCGCTTCCAGTCGCAGGGCTACGCCGGCCATGCGCTGGGCGCCGATAGTGCCGCAGGCGCCTTTGATGGCATGAGCCGTCCTGCGCAGCGCTTCGGAATCGTGTTCCGCCAGCGAATTTTTCAGGATGCGGATGCGCTCGGTCCCATCGCTGATGAAAGACGCGAATATTTGATCCATCAGAGACGGGTCTGTCGCCGCCTGCAGTTCCCGCAGCCGGGTGATCGTGTCGGCATTCAGGATGGCAGCGGCGGGGCGGGCGGGCGCAGCCGATCTTCCTGCCTTCGATTCCGGATCGGGTACATCGGGTACTACGGCAGCGGCGGCAGGCGCTTGGCCGGTGGCCTCCCGCGTTTTTGCCCCCGGGGTTCCGGCACCGTCCTCTGGCATTTCGCTTGTCTGGGATTCTGTATGCCTCGACAGCCATGATTCCAGCACGCGGGCAAAATCTTCCTGTTTCACGGGCTTGCTGAGGTAATCGTTCATTCCTGCCAGGAGGCAGCGCTCACGGTCGCCTTGCATGGCCTGCGCTGTAACCGCGATGATGGGGATCAGGGATTTTTCATCCTTTCTCTGGCGGATCATCGCAGTCGTTTCAAAGCCATCCAGTTCCGGCATTTCGCAGTCCATGAAAACCAGATCGTAAGGGGATGTGTCAATTTTTTGCAGCGCCTGCTGGCCGTTGCCGGCCACATCCACCTTGCAGCCCAGATTTCTCAGCATCATCGTTCCGACGATCTGGTTGGTGATATTGTCTTCTGCCAGCAGAACGCGCATGCCCGCAAAGGGAGCAGGCGTTTCGCCGGCCATTTCCGGCATATGGTGCTTCGGAGCGGGCCGGGGCGGTTTGATGAGATCTGCAGGTCGGAGATTGCAGTGTGCGTCCCAGATGCTCGTCAAAGTGGACAGCAGTTCCGATTGGCGAGCCGGCTTGAGGAGATAGGCTGCAAAACCGATTTTCCTGAGCCTGTCCCTGATATCGTTCTCATGCCCGAGGGAGCTTAACATCACCAGCGGGATATCGTGGAGCAATGGATCGGTCTTGATGGCCTGTCCCAGCATCTCTCCATCCATTTCGGGCATCTGATAATCGAGGATCGCCATTTGATAGGGATCGCCCCCGGCATGGGCTTCCCGCAGCATCCGGAGCGCCTCGATGGCGGAGGCGCAACTCCCTATGCGCATCTTCCAGACGCGCAACTGCTCTTGTAGCACCAGGCGGTTGGCGGAGTTGTCGTCCACTATCAGCACGCGGATGCGCGACAACGACGCGGCGGACTTTGCCACGGGTGGCTGTTTCGCCTGCAAAGGCAGGCGAAGGGTAATCCAGAATGTCGAGCCGATCCCGACGCGGCTTTTGGCGGCGATCGTGCCGCCCATCAGCTTTACCAACTGCTTGCTGATGGCCAGACCCAGGCCGGTTCCCCCGTAGCGGCGCGTGGTCGAACTATCGGCCTGGGTGAATTTATCGAAGAGGCTTTCCAGCTTGTCCGGCGCAATTCCGAGTCCGCTATCTTCCACGCTGATGCGAAGCGATACCTCTTCCGTGGTTTGCGCGTCGGCTTCGACGTCGATAAGCACGTGCCCCTTGTCGGTAAACTTGACGGCGTTGTTGGTCAGGTTTGTCAGCACCTGCCGGATGCGGCCCACGTCGCCGATCATGTAGCGCGGCACGTTTGCCGGATAGCGCACGATCATGTTCACGTCCTTCTTCCTTTGAGGCTGCATGGCAATCATTCCCGCCACCTCTTCGACGACCTGGAGCAGGTCGAAAGGGACGGGGGTAATGACGAGCTTGCCTGCTTCTATCTTGGAGAAATCCAGAATATCGTTGATGATGGTGAGCAGGGTTTCGCCGCTGGCCTGCGCCAGTTGCGCCAGTTCGCGCTGCTGCATGGTCAGCGAGGTGGTCTGCAAAAGCAGGCTGACAGCGCCCAGCACGCCGTTCATGGGCGTGCGGATCTCATGGCTCATATTCGCAAGGAACTCGCTTTTGGCAAGGCTCGCGGCCTCCGCCGCCTTTCGCGCCTTTTGCAATTCCGACTCGATCTGGCGCCGCGCGGTGATGTCCTGCCCGGAAAAATAGAATTCCTGCACATCCCGGGTCGCCGCGATATTCCACAGGACCCAGCGGGAGGAGCCGTTCTGGCACAGCATCTGGCTTTCGAACGATATCGCCGGCGTGCCGGTCGGGAGCTTATCCAGTTCGGAAATGGCTTCCGCGCGGGAACCGATGGAGACAAGACTGATGAACGGGCGGGACAGGAACTCCTCCTGCGAGAAACCAAGACAGTCTTCCCATGCCGGGTTCAACCGCTTGAAGTGGCCATCGAAGCCGGAAATGGCAAGCAGATTACGGGCTTGATTGAAGTAGCGGTCGCGCTCCATCTGGGCTGCATTGAAGGCACGCGACAGGTTGCCGATCTCGTCGCTGGAATCGATGTCGAAACTGGAAACATGGTACGGTTTTCCCACGTTTCTGGTTTCGTATTCGAGCTGGACCAGGTTGCGCACCTTTTGCCGCACCACGCGCGATGACATGGCAAGCCAGACGACGAGCAGGGCAAGCGAAAGGAAAATGGCAAACACATAGAAACTGGTATAACGCTGGGCCACCCGGAGAGCATGGAGGGTGCGGGTATCGAACAACTCGTAGAACTCATTGATCGACCGCATGATGCGAGTCTTCGCAGCATAATAATTTTTTCCATTGAGGATGCTGCGCGCCAGCGCGGGGTCGGGATTTTCCATGATTTCCGTTTCACCATCCTGGTCTTTGTGTTGTCCTTTCATGGCATTGAATGCCGTGCGTTCCAGTTCGACCAGTTCGTTGGAGCGGTTTTCCGCATCGTTGAGTTTTGCAAGCTCATCCGGGGTAAATCCGAGTTCGATTATTTGCCTTCGCAAGGAGATTTTGGTATCCCCGGGAGGTGGCTGGAAATCGGGGTCCCCAATGACGAGATCCCAGTAGCCGCGCTCATAACGAGCGGGACGCGCCGTCTCGCCGTTGCGTATCGCGAGGATCTTCCAGAAATAGCTTTCGAATCGGGGGTCGCCGGTATCGACGTAGGCGCGCGCCATGCGAGTCAAGTCATCGGAGGATTGGCGCAGTTCGTCGGCGACGAGAAAGGAACGATAACGGATATCATGAGCATGATTCAATTGCTTCTGCTCCAGGTAGCGGAGCACAATAAACAGAGCCAGCAGGGAAATCAGAACCCCGGTGACGAGGTAGAAGGTATTGCTCAGTTTCCAGATGGTCATGGTTTTTTTATGTCCGCTGCCGCAGATGCGCGGGGCATGAAGCTTTTGTCGGCCGCAAAGGGGTCATTAAATAGCCAACTTCCATTCCTGCCTAGCTGTAACATCTTACAGTGGGGGCCGGATGTCTTCGGCCATCCGTTGATCTGTCGCGAAGCCGGTCTCCCGAGGATTTGTTCGGCGCCTTCTTAATGGATCGAGGCTGATGGGAGGAGGATCAGAGAATCAAGCTGGGAAGGCTGGCGCCACATGGAGCAGCGTTTCTTAACCTGGCGATCATGGTAGTTGCCACCATCATGATCGCCAGGTTCGATCAACCGGCTAGCGGCTTGCGTGGAGATTTGTTCAGCGCTTTCTGGTATAAACCGCCAATTGAGCGTCGAAAGCCCGCTTGTAGGCAGGCCGCGATTCGCCGCGGGCGACATAGGCGGCGAGGTTCGGATGTTCGTCAAGAATGCCCGATGGATTCAGCCTGAGCAGCACCGACACCATCATCAGGTCGGCTGCGCTGAACGCACCGTCCAGCCAGTCGGCATCACCCAGATAGGTGGAAAGCTGGTCCAGCCGATTTCGGATACGCTCCTTGACTAAAGGCAGGCGTTCCTTGTTCCAGGGCTTGTCTCCCTCCATCAGCCTGGCGGTTCCGAGTTCAAGGATCGGCGGCTCCACCGTATTGACCGCGGCAAACATCCAGGTGATCGCGCGCGCCCGGGCATTGGCATCGACCGGCAGCAGGCCTGCATGGCGTTCCGCGATATGGAATACGATTGCTCCCGTCTCGAACAGGGCAAGATCGCCTTCCTCATAAGTCGGGATCTGGCCGAAAGGATGCAGCGCCAGATGCGCGGGTTCCTTCATCGCACGGAATGAAACAAGGCGAACCTCGTAAGGCTGGCCCGCTTCCTCAAGCGCCCAGCGTACGCGCATATCACGCGCCAGCCCCTTGCCGCCGTCAGGCGATCGTTCAAAGGCAGTAATGGTGATGGTCATCGCGAGGTTTCGAAGGTTAGGGTGGAAAGGCCGGGAATTCGCCAAATACTCAAAATGCCGCTTGATGTCGTATCCAGCCGGGAACCCGGAGCAGCGGTGTGCAAGCGGTTCAGCGCGAAGCCTGCTGGCGCCGGTCACGCTTGCGCCTTTCGGCGTTTCTTCTCTGCTGCATTTGCTCGCGGTGACTGGCAGGTTTTTCGGCCAGATGGGGCCGCGGCGGATGGTCGTCGATACGTTGAATCGATCTCGTCAAGGCGTCGCGGAACTCGCGCGCCTGCTCGATGCTCATGGCGTGCGGCCTCCCTGACAGCGACTCCGCCAGGCTGTCATGTTCCAGTGGCAGATAGGGTAGGCGGACGCACACTATCCCCTCGGAGGAAAGAGTGGTTATTTCCCATCCGATCATCGGGAATGCTAAAAGATCGTCGTGCATGTAACTCTCATGGGCTTGATCAAGGTGCCATTCTAGCGCATATGCCGGATTTTCGGCGGGGTGTCGCCGCTTGGGCGAACCTCCGGAAAAATATCCCCGCGCCGGGTTTGTCCGGTTTTCCCCACGTTCGCGCATCCATATATACTATGGGTAATAATGGAGGGATCATTCATGATAAATCGAATTTTCGCGACAGGCAGTGCTTTTTCCGTTCTGCTCGTCTGTTCCCTGCTGCCGATCAGCGGCATCGCCGCCGACGCGTGCCATTCCATTCTCGCCAATGGATTCTATAGCGAGTATCCGCGACTTGGCCTTCCTCAGCGAGACCGGGCGCTGTATGCGGAGTTGTGTTCTCTGGATTACTCGAAAGCCGAAAGCATAATAAAACGTGCGCAATCGAGCGACCGACTGGTGGGATTGAGGTATGGGCTGATCAATCTGGATGAGGTCGATCCCAATGCGGAACAGAACGGAAAAGCATCGCCTGCTCCACGCGTCAGCGGACAACGGTTCTCGCAATGGCAGAGCGGCTATTGTTCGCAATACTCTGCCGAACCTTCCTCGCAGGCGGCGGAACTTTTCATGCAGCAGGCTGCGAAGGGCAACGCCGGATTGGCGAAATCCGTGGAGGCTTGGTCCGCCTGCATGCGCAAGCAGGAAGGTTTCTCGTGCTGGGCTTCCCCCCACGATTCGCAAGCTGATGAAGTTCTGCTGAATGTCAATTGGACAAAAAGCGTTGCGCAGCCGCGGCAGCCGGAAGTGCGATATTCCTATCTCAACAGGGGCGGAATGTCGAAATTCAAGGGAGCTGAAGCCCGGCGCATTCTGCCGGACGGCTACCGGCTAAGCGCTGGCACGCTCCAGATCCCAGTAACGCGGCCAGACGGCAAGGGAGTTTTTGCGACGTTGACGATAAACCAGGGAGGCAAGGAGCAAAGCTGCAAGGTTTTTCTGACGGACGAGAAGGATTTTCCCCTGCTGGAGCCATTTGTTAACCGGCTGAAGCTCAGGTATCCCGGTTAGGATCTGATCTGTTGACCACCCTGTAGCGAACTCACCACGCAGGTGAGCGTCGAGTATCGCAAAAGTCTTTGTGAATTATGGTTCCAGGCTAAAAAAGAGCGATCAGCAATCGGATTTGGATTCAACGGTCGGCTGGAGCGGGGTGGCCGCTGCGAGGTCCGGCCGCGGTGGAAACAGAGCGGATTTTGGAAATAGCCTGCGTCCGGTTGTATACATCCAGTTTTTTGAAAATGTGCCGGAGATGGTTTTTTACGGTATAGATACTGATTCCCAGAATCGATGCAATCTCGGCGTTGGTCTTGCCCATCCTTACCCAGTGCAGTATCTCGATTTCACGGGCGCTCAGCCCGTGATCCGCAGCCACTTCCTGGTTTTCGCCCGAATCCGCTGAAGGAGCCTGATCGGCCAGTGGCGTGACGCGGCGCATCGCGGTATCCAGATAAGGCATCAGCGTTTCCATGGCCGCGACCGCGGAGTTGTCCAACGCCGCGCGCGAGCTGAACAGGATATACAGGCAATCCTGGCATCCGCGTTCGTCGGTGACGCCATGCACGAGCATGGATTGCATTCCGTCCAAAGCTTTCCCGGACTCGCTTAAGGGGCGGGCATCCTCGAAAGCGAAACCGGATGGTCCGACACCGAGGGTGTAGGGTTTTTTCCCCAGTTCCGCCCAGCAATTGAACAGAGCACGCAGCAGAGCGGAAAGATTTTCTCGTTTGATATGCTGCGTTCTGATGCCCGGTAAGGAGGAAACCAGGTCATGGCGAAAATGGACGGAGCCGAAATCGCCCCAGGCTGCAAGCATGATGTCGTGAGGCAGGTAGTATTGCAGCTCTCCCTGCAGCCAATTCAGCAGATCGGAGTGCCCGTGCACCGCTATTCCTGCGCGAATGATGCGGAAATAGCGTTCCATGTGCTCATCGGAGAGTGTGGAGAGAAAAACCATGTCAGCCCTGATTGATAGTCAATGGTACAAATGGTACGCAAACCACTGCTACTCTAGCAATAATTGTTCCATAAATAAAACCTAGGCGGATCAGTTATTAACAGGTCGATGAAGGTATGCCGGTACTGAATTGTAAAGAAATTCGACCTTCCGTACCCTGATGTATCTTTTCCCGCGAGTTCTTATTCCATTGCCGGCGCGCCCAGGCGGCCGGTGAGATTCTGGATACTTCATCCTGGTTTCGAGCTAAAATTCCGCCCTGAAATCCCATCGATCGCATCTTCGCTTTATTGCAGCTGGCTCGCGATACAAAAATCCGCGGTGCAGGAGATTGTTTCCGGCGGAGGTAAGGACGACGCAGGTCAGCAACCCGATCCTGGAATCGAATCCCATGTGCAAAATTCACGTCGTTTGCGGGACTTTGCTGTTGAACCTGTTTATCGGCAGTTCATCCGCATTGGCGGAAGTCGATACACGAAAGGAAAAGGCCTCTCTCGGCACGATTCAGGATGCGGCTATGGGGGCGACTTCCATGCCGCCCGGCAAATCCGATCCGGTCGAATCTCCCGATAAGAATATACACGTCAAAATCAGGAATGATGGCGAGCAGGTGAAGGTGGATGCGACCTTCGTCGTCCCGGTTTCTCCCCAGCAGGCATGGCTGGTTTTTACCGATTTCGACAACATTCCCAATTTCGTGTCCGGCGTGGTAGCCAGCAAGGTCAACGACCGGTACGGGAACAGGTTGCGAGTATCGCAAAAGGGGGTCACCCGCTATGGCTTCATTGGTTTTTCCTTCGAAACGGTGCGAGAGGTGAATCTGTTACCCTTTCAGAGGATACATGAACGCATGCTGAGCGGAAGCATGCGAAAAATGGAGGAAACGACGCAGTTCCTGCCGGAGGGCAATTACACACGCGTCATCTATCATGCGGATATCATCCCCGGAATGTGGATTCCTCCAGTGGTGGGAAACGTGTTCATCAAGCATGAAGCCCGTGAGCAATTTCAGCAGATCATGAATGAGATCATCAGGCGGAAACAGGCGGGGAGTCTTTAAAAAAGCGTTGAACAAAGGAATCGCCAGCGTTTTTCCAAAGCTGGGCAATTCCGGATCAGTCCGTGGAGACTTGCCGGGAGGCGCGGAGAGTTTATGAAGGCGGCTGTGGAAAGGGCTGAGGCGGAAAGCGGGAAACGGCTCAGCCGGAAGCTCGCGAACCCGGCGCGATAGCCGCTTCCTTTTGCTCATGGAGCGGCTCAGGTTGTGGCTCATCGTTCTGCTCATGAGGCGTTTCGCTGGCGGGATCGCCCCATTTCGCCGGATCCGCTGAATCGCCGGAGCCGGAGGAGGGCGCCTGCGCGGATTTTCCAGCCTCCTGGCCCGCGGGCTCCCCATCCGTGCCGGGTGAGGGGTCGCAATGGTTCTTCCGGAACTGGGAATCCTCTTTTCCGCTGGCCTGCTCTGAATTTCTGCCGGATTGCCTGTGCGTCATGGAGGTGTTGCGCAACGCGCGTGCTTTCATTAGCAGCGAAACGCCCATCCATCCTGCGATCAGCGAAAAGGGGACCACCAGCAGCAGCGGTTGCAGCAGCGCAATCATGGCGAGGACAATGAGCACCACGCCGCCGGATGTCATGATTTTGGCTTCGGCCGCTCCCAGGACCAGGCGGCTGGTAATGGCCGCGCCGACAGTGTTCCCCACGCGGAGCGCGCTGGCCGTGAGGCGGCTCGCGCTTCCGCCACTCCTGCGCAGGCGCCGGCGTTCACGTCCGGCGCCAGTTCCGGCTGGCGATTCCACCGGGCGGACACGATTTTTATCGCCGAGCACTATTTCCGTGGCATTCTCCAGATCCTTCAGGTACATTTCTTCCATCTGCCGCGCGAATTTCACATTTTCCACGGCGACATCCAGTTCCCAGTTGCCAAGCCAGCTCGCCATGTTCAAATTGCTGGAACCGACACGCGCCCAGCGGCCATCAGCCACGGCTGTCTTCGCGTGCAACATCGATCCGTTCCATTCGAATACGCGTACTCCCGCTTCCAGCAGCGGACGGTAGCCGGCACGCGAGATCGGCCGTAAAAAAGTCAGGTCGCCGCTCGATCCCGGGACCAGCAGCCGGACGTCGACGCCATCCATCGCGGCGTGTCTGAGAGCCTGCACATAGCTCGTGCTTCCGACGTAATAGGCATCCGTCAGCCAGAGCGTTTTTTGCGCCAGCACGGTGATCAATTGTTCGAGGCGATACAGGCCCGCGGTACTGGCTACGCTGCCCAATATCCGCAAGTCGACGGGGCCTGCCACAGGGATGGAATCCGGAGCGGGCAATTCATCTTCGGATAATTCCGGCCCCGCTTCCGCCCAGGCGTGGGCGAAAGCTTGTACTACATCGGCGACGACCGGTCCCCATATCTCCACTCCGGTATCGCGCCATGGCGGGATGTTGCGTTCGGGATAGCCTACCCACATTTGGCCGACGCACAAGCCGCTGACGAATGCCACCTGGTTATCCACGCACAGGGATTTGCGATGGAGCCGGCTTATCCACCCGAGAGGGCTATCGAAACGCGGCGGATTGAAGCACCGTACGTCGACGCCCCCTTCCCGCAGTTTCTGCCAGAACCGGGAGGAGGTTTCGGTCAGCGCGCCCAGCCAGTCGTATAGTACCCGTACGCGTACCCCCGATTTGGCTTTCGAAATAAGTGCCTCGGCAAATCGCCAGCCGATGTTGTCGCTGTGAAAGATATAGTTTTCGAAATGGATGGTTTGTTCGGCGGCATGGATGGCGTCCAGCCACGCGGCGTAGTTTTCTCCCGCATCCTTGAGCAGCCGGATATCGTTGCCATGCACCAGAGGAGCGCCCGCCGCGCGCGAAAACGCCTGCGCGGCAAGGATGCGCACCACCGGCATTTCGCGTGCCAATTCCCGGGTTTTCGTCGTTGCTGCCGTAGTTCCTGCTATTTTGTCATCCATGATCGGCGGCCGGGCAGCGGGCAAATGGCTGTGCTCATTGGCGTCCACGGCTGTTTTATTGGTTATTGATTGTTATCGCCTTCGATATTGTTCATTTTACTGCAGGCCCTGGTTCGCCTCCGTACCCGCATTCTTCAGGCCGAGCTTCAATCGGCCACTTCCTCCCCGAACTTGAAATCTACATAGCAGCGCATCGCGGCGGCCAGAGGGGTCAGCCCTTTTTGCCGGTGCCTGCCTGATCGCATGTAGGCCACGCAGTGCTCCGGCCCGGCTTCGATGCCATGGCCGAGGTTTATCCATTCCCGCTCCACGATGGGCCCTCCCTGGGACCAGTCCGATGATGGTTCCCAGCGCACATGTTTTACCAGGCAGTGTCCATCCATCACCTGGATGTCCGCCATATCGTTTGCTTTTGCTACCCAGTAATCCAGTAATTCATCCTTGAGTTCCGAAACCTTCATGTTGCGCTCCGTGGAATCGATTATTATTGTCGGGGGCCGGCGGACCGGCGTTGATGATGATTACAGATTTCTGCTTTCCAGTGTATTGCATCGTGTGATATTACCCGTTTGCAGCCCCTGCCGGAACCAGCGCATGCGCTGATTGCTGGTGCCGTGGGTGAAGCTTTCCGGCACCACTGCGTGCCGGCTCCTGCGCTGCAGGGTATCGTCGCCGATCTGCGCAGCGGCATTCAATGCTTCCTCGATGTCACCCTTTTCGAGCCATCCCTTGGATTGCTGCGAATGATACGCCCAGACTCCGGCAAAACAATCGGCCTGCAACTCGACCCGAACCGATAATGCATTCGCCTGCTCCGGCGACATGCGGGCGCGCGCGTGATTCACCTGTTGCGAAATCCCCATCAGGTTTTGCACATGGTGCCCTACCTCATGTGCGATGACATAAGCCTGCGCGAAGTCTCCCGCCGCGCCCAGCTGGTTTGCCAACGTATCGAAAAACTCGAGATCGAGATAGATTTTCTCGTCTTCCGGGCAGTAGAAGGGTCCCATGGCTGCGCTCCCCCGGCCGCAGGAAGTGAAAGTCGCTCCGCGGAACAGGACGAGTCCCGGTTCGCGGTAGCCGCTTCCCTCCTTTCTCATGATGGTGGTCCAGATATCTTCCGTGTCAGCTAAAACGGTGGATACGAAAGCCGCACGCTCGTCCCCGGGCGGGGGCGCAGGCTGCTCCTGGCGTACCCCGGAGCCGTTTCCAGCCATCATGCTCAGCATGGTGAGCGGATCGATGCCAAAGAGCATTCCGCCAATCAAGGCTGCCAGGAGCGTGCCGATGCCAATGCCGCGACCGCCGAAGCCACCGGAACCGCGGCGGTCCTCCACATTACTGCTTTGCCGGTTGCCCTCCCACTTCATGGGTATCCCTGTGCGTTAGGGAAGCGCTGAATAAATCTCCGCTGGCGCGGCGGTGGCTTTGCGGGATGGGATGCGCGAAAGGCGACGACACGAATGGTTGATCCCCTTCGCCAGGAGCCTGACAAGGCAGACCGCTCGCAAAGCCCCGCCCCATAAGGGTTGCAGTAAAATCGGGTGCTCATCGCGTTGCGCTCCTTGGCATCGTAGTCCCGGCTACGACCTGCGTCGCGCGCCTTGCCTTATGATCATTCCGATTTTACCAGCAACGCGCTCAGCGAGGATTTATTCAGCGCTTCCCTAGCTATGCGAAACACGGACATCGTCCATACGTACTGCGCCATTTTGTTCCCATCCGCCCGCAAGCGACGCTCGGGGATATCAACGAGAACGTATTTAAGTATACTCGTGGTCTGGCATCACCAGTGTATGGCAACGTACAGAGTGGCTGAGGTTCGCCTTGTATGCTTGTGCATGTGCCGCGGGAGAAAGGAACAGGAGTGGTACGGACGAGTTCGGCGGGATGTGCTTTAGAGGGGCTTCAGAGCAGCATATGCGCTGAATGATTCAGATAAATTCACGCGGGAGAATGCGATGAAAACGAAGAAATGGATGGGCTTGGCGGCATTGCTGCTTGTCGTTCCGGCTATATCCGGATGCTGGCTGCTTGCGGCCGGGGGCGCGGGCGCCTATGGCGGATACAAGATGAAGGAAGAAGGCTATACCGTGCAGAACCCGGTGAAGAAGGAAGCGCCGGCCGCCACCGACAAATAGGATGCAGGTGGATCGGGGTTGCCCGAAATGGAATGAGGATCGAGATCAGGATTCCGGTGAGCGGGATTCCGGCTCGCCGGCCTGGTCCGGAATTGGCTGGGCTTGCTTCCAGGTGGCAACCCACGCCTGGAAGGCGTCCGCGGTCATCGGCCGGGCGTAGAAGTACCCCTGGCCTTCCTTGCACAAGGCGCTTTGCAGAAATGCGGCCTGCGCTTCGGTTTCGACGCCTTCCGCGATGATGCGCAAACCGAGGCGAAGCCCCATGGCCACGATTGCCCCGGCTATCGCTTCCGCATCCACATTTCCCGGGAGGTCGTGCACGAAGGATTGATCGATTTTCAAGCGGTCAACCGTGAACTGGCGCAAATAGGACAGGCTGGAATGGCCGGTGCCAAAATCGTCGATGGCCACTTTCACCCCGAGGGTCTCCAGTTCGCGCAGCTTCTCCAGTGTGGATTCCGTTTCTTGCATGATCACGCTTTCGGTCAGTTCGAGCTCGAGGTTGGCCGGGGGCAGGCCGGTATCGGCCAGCACCCGCGCCACGATATGCACGAAGTCGGTCTGGCGGAGCTGTACCGCCGACACGTTGACCGAAACGCAGACATCCAGCAACCCCTGGTCCCGCCACAGCTGGGCTTGCCGGCAGGATTCGCGCAACGCCCATTCTCCCAGGGTGAGAATGATGCCGCTATCTTCGGCAACGGGAATAAAGCGCGCCGGTGAAATGAGCCCGCGCGTGGCGTGGCGCCAGCGCATCAGCACCTCCATGCCGATTATCCGGGAAGTCGCAAGCTCGATCTGCGGCTGGTACACGAGAAATGTCTCGCCGCGTTCCACCGCGCCGCGCAGGTCGTGCTCCAGGCCGAGCCGCTCGATGGCGCGCTGCGTCATGTCGTCCGAGTAGAACTGGTAGCGGTTTCGGCCTCCCTGCTTGGCGGTATACATCGACGCATCGGCGTTGCGCAGCAGGATGGAAGGCTGGGTGCCGTTGTCCGGATAGATGCATATGCCGATGCTTGCCGTCAACAGCAGTTCATGTTCGTCGATACGGTAAGGTTGAGACAATCCAAGGATCAGTTTTTCGGCTACACGGGCAGCGTCGTCCGGCAGTTCTATCTCGCTCAGCAGCACGACAAACTCGTCTCCTCCCACCCGGCTTACCGTATCCACCACGCGCACCGAACCTTGCATGCGCACCGCAACCGCTTTTAGAAGCTTGTCCCCGATATCGTGGCCGAGCGAATCGTTGATGGGCTTGAAGCGGTCGAGATCGACGAACAGCACGGCCAGCCGCCGCGATTGCCGTGCCGCGTGCTGTATGGCGACCTTCATGCGATCCCCCAGCAATACGCGGTTGGGAAGGCCCGTAAGCGGATCGTAGTGCGCCAGATTCATGATACGCTGCTCCGCCGCCTTGCGCTCGGTGATATCGCGCGCAAGAACGATGAACCGCGGTTTCGTTCCCGGGTCGGCATGCCTGCGCGATACGGATAGCTCGAACCACAGCTTGCCTTGCGCGAGATCGAGTTCCAGTTGCTTGCCCGCCGACAACCCCTTTTCCCTGGCTTCCCGCAACGCGGACAAAATGATCTCCACCGCCACGGCCGGAAGCACCTCGGAAATTTTCTTCCCCAGCATGCTTTCGACCGGAATGGCTGGCAGGTCCGTGCGCGCTGAATGGTAGGCATGGCAGGCGCCATCGAGGTCGAGCTCGAACAGCAGGTCGGGTATGGCGTCCAGCGTGGCCTGCAGCTGATTCTGCGCGGCGAGGATTTCGTTCTTCCGGTGTTCCTGCTCGGTGATATCCCTGATCATGGCCACAAAGTAGTCGACGCTGCCGTCATTCCTGCGCACGCACTTGACGTCGGTATTGGTGATGACGATGGTCTTGTCCTTGCGGATGAAGCGCTTATTCAAGGCATAGCCTTCGGATTCTCCGCGCATGACGTTTTCGAATGCGGCAATATCCTTCTCGACGTCGTCCGGATGGGTCAATTCCACCCAGCTCTTTTCCATGAGCTCCTCGCGCGGATAGCCCAGGATTTCGCATAGCTGATCGTTGCATCGCAGCCAGCATTTTGTAACCGGAGAGGTGGTGGCCATCCCGATAAAAGGCATTTCATAAAAATTCTTGAGCAGGCGATCCTGCTCGGTGGTGCGCACCAGCAGCGCCAGACGGTCTGCCTGCTGCTGCTGGCGCCATAGCAGCACCAGCACCAGGCCGACGATGGCCGTGGCGAGCAGGATCACTATGCTTACCCAGTAGATCAGGGTCCATAGCGGCGCCAGCACCTCGCTGCGGTCGATTTTGGAAACGAGATGCCAGCCGGTTCCCGCGATGGGCCCATGGGCGGCGAACACCGGCTCCCCGCGGTAGTCAAGCCCCTGCAGGGTTCCCCGCTGATTTTGCCGTATCGCCGCAATCAGCGCCAGACCTTCCTCCGCGCCCGGCTGTTCGTAGCCTTGGCGCTCCTTCTCTCCCCGATTTGCGGCATGGCGCCTTCTGTTCAGATAAGTAATCGTCCCGCCGTCCTGCCGGACCAGCAGCGTTTCGGCGCTGAGGCTCTTGCCCGGCCATTTCTCGATCAGGGGAAGGAGGAATTTTCTGAGGTTTGCCCGCAGAACGATGACCGTGCCCGCCTTCTTGCTGAATTCGTCGGGAACCAGAGGAGCGACGATATCCAGGCGTGCTTCTCCCTTTTCATCGGAATACATGTCGCTGCTTTGCACCTGTCCGGTTTGCAATGCCGCGGGCACCAGAGCCCGGGCGCGGGCGGACAGAGGACGCTGTTCGCCGAGCGCCAGAGTGGTTTCGTTCTCTTCTGTCCCTTCTGCGAACAACAGCACCGATTCGTATCCATATGCGCGTTGGACCGCGCTCAGCCGGGTGCGCACAAGCTGGCGCAGATGCTTGTCCGCGCGCTTGTGCGGCAGATTGACTATTCGTTCGGCAAGCACCTTGTCGATTCTCAGCGATTCGGCATCACCCCGCCGTTCCTCAAGCCAAAGCTCGATCTGCCCGATTTTGAGATCAGTGATGGTTTGCAGATCCGCGTAGGCTCCCTGTTCCAGTTCCGGTCCATATCCCCTGAAAATTCCCAGGGCAACCAGCGGGGCGACCAATGCAAGCGAAGCGAATATCAGCACCAGTTGATTGAGACGGAAGCGGCCGGCGGCTCCATCCTTCGGGATTAACGCATCGGAAGGTGACTGGCCCAGTCTGAGCAGCAGATAAAACAGCCCGGTGCTGACCGCGATAAGAAGCAGCTCCTTGGCGATATAAGCCTGATTTTGCAGGAGCGGGTCGTATATGGCGTGCGAAATCAGGTAGCCGGCAAGTGCGAGCCAGAGCATCGAAAAAGCGGCGTACAGCAACATGATGGGCCGTGGAGGACGATTCATCTTATAACGGCTGCCGGGCGGAGAACTTTATCGTTGGAATCCAGAAAAGATTTTTTTCGGCAAGGCGAATGATGCGGATCAGCTTCAGAAATTCAGCCGCGCCCCACGAATCCGGTAACCTTGCAGGCTGTCTTCATCCTTGCTGTTTTGCCTGCCGGAAGTGTTATTTGTAAAAATATCCTGTTCATAAACAGTGTGCATGGATACATTTTGCTCCGTCTGCTTCCCGGAAATCGCGGTGAGCGGTCCCGTCCCGGATTTTGAGACGGCTGGGCGGTTATCCCGGCAAGTCCGGCCCATTCTGGAGCCATTTTGAGAAACCCCCGAATTCCGTTGCATTCCGGCCGTCTGTAAATATAGTATGAGCATTATCCTGAATGCGGCAGTTGACCACTCATTTCCAGTTTGAAGCCATGATTCCACAAAGACCCAAGGACCGTCGGAGGCCGCAATGAAATCCGGTATTGTTCTCGCATGCAATATGCTGTGCATGCTGTTCATTTCCCCGCTGCCGCCGGCAATGGCCGCAAACACTTGCTGGAACATTCTCACCAGAGGGTTCCACCATGAATACTCCCGCTCTCGCGTACCGGCAAGAGACCGGGCCATATATGCTGAATTGTGCGCATCGACTTTTCAGATGGCCCGGAATGCGCTTGCGGGAATTCACCAGCCGGGCGATGGCCTTTCTGTCGCCGTTTCGCTCGGGCTGCCCGGTAGCGGGGATGACGAAGAGCCTCCACCCGGGGAGGAGCTGTCCCAGGACCGGTTTCACCAGTGGAAAAGTGTCTATTGCTCGACGACCTCCTACGCCGATGCCTCCCGTGCAGCAGAGTTTTTCATGCAGGAAGCGATATCGGATCCCGCGTCCCCGATACTGGTGGCCTGGCGCGCCTGCATGGAAGACCGGGAAGGGCTTGCCTGCTGGGCGACACCGTCTCCGTCCGGAAACAGGGATATCCTGCTGGGCGTCAACTGGCGAAAGGACGGCAATTCGCAACCCGAGGTGCGGCATTCCTTTCTGTCAAGAAACGCTGTTTCCAATTTCAAGGGCGCGCCTGCCCGGCGGCTCCTGCCCAGGGGGCACAAGCTGGACAACGGAACCCTGAGGATTCCCCTGGCCAGCCTGGATGGCGCCGGAATCGTCGCTAACCTCACCGTGAGCCAGGAAGAAGGAGAATATAGCTGTAATGTTTTCATACCCGGCGAGAGGGATTTTACCCTTCGAGAGCCGTTCGTTGGCCATTAGCGATTTTTCTGTGGATTCCTGCCGCAATTGTCCGGTCTGAAGCCGGAGGAGGCGCAAAGGAATCCGGTTCAGGGCAGATGATTGGCAGGTAATTAGACTGTGCGGACTATAGGGGAAACGTGCGGGATCGAATACAACACTGCAGGCAACGAGCAGCACCCATGGTCTGAAAAGAGGAGGGACAAGAAACCGTTTCCCGCGCTAGCCGAACTTTACCGCGAGCATGGAAATGGATCCGCCGTCGAAGCCTTCGACCGGAAAACTGACTTTTTCCTTGTCGCGGCGTTGCGCGAGGATATAGAGAAAAGGCAGGTAATGCTCGGGGGTTGGCACTGACAGGAGGGCATCCCGTCCCAGCTTTTCGTAGGCAACGAGCGATTCGGCATCCCCCGAGGCCAATGCGCTCCGCACCGTGTTTTCAAAGCGGATAGTCCAGTCGTACGGCTCGGTATTATGCTTGCCCCATGAGTACGTGTGCAGGTTGTGCACGATATTTCCACTGCCGAACAGCAGTACGCCGCGGTCGCGCAAGGGCGCAAGGCGGCGTGCAATGTCGAAGTGCCAGGCAGCGTCGCGGGTTTCATTGATGCTGAGCTGAACCACTGGAATGTCCGCTTCGGGAAAAACGTGCAGTAGCACGGACCAGGTTCCGTGGTCCAGGCCCCAGCCGATATCCATGACTGCGATCGGCCCGAGCAGGTCTGCCACTTCCGCCGCGAGCTGCGGCGAACCCGGCGCGGGATACTGGACCTGGTGAAGCGCCTGGGGAAATCCGCCGAAATCATGAATGGTGCGCGGCGCCGCCATGGAGGTGAGCGCGGTTTCAGGAACATACCAGTGGGCGGATATGCTGAGGATGGCTCTGGGCTTGAAGGGGAGCGAGAGGCCGATGGCTGACCAGCCAGCGGTATAGGCATTGCGGGAGAGCGCGTTCATCGGATTGCCGTGCCCCACGAATATGGCGGGCATGGCAGGCATTGGCGCGGCCGGAGAGGAGCAGGAATCCGAATCGGGCATGAGCTTCAGCAATAGGGATTCGGGGAGGCGATTGCCTTCCTGCTTCTGGTATCGCTCACCGGGTATCGCCCGGGCGCTTGCAAAGGCGTAGCGTCATTACGCCAGGTGGGTGCCAGTTTACAGCTCAAGCGCTTTCCTCAAGAACCGTTCCCGTTTTTCTGCTTCCTTGCGGAATGCTTTTCGTGGTATTCCATGGCTTGCTCCCGTCATTGCCGGCGCTATACTGGAAATAACGGATCATTTTCTGGCGAAAGGCTTCCGATCGGTGATCGGACAGGCCGTGAGGCGCGTAGAGCTGATGTCTGCAGCAAAATTCTCTCATATCGATTCCCCTGATGGATAAGACGTGTTCGAGATGATTTTTCAGATTGCGGCCTGTATCAAACACATCTGAACGTTATCGTGCCGGCCGGGATTTGTCCGGAATTTCAAATACAGCGCGGCATAACCACCTTGATCACTTTAACTCACGTGCTTTACAGCAATATGAAATACCGCTATTTCTCATGGAAAACCATTGTCGTGCGGCCAAGTTTGGTTGTTTGTGCGATACCGAACAGAACCTGCGGCGTCAGGTGGGTTTTATTTGCATTGCATCGGTACTCCATGAATTGTCGCTCTTATACGCTCATTCCCAATGCGGAAATATTGGCATATGATGCGTTAAAGGAAAGACGGTCAGGAGGGTTGCAGGCATTATGAACAGGAATAGAATTATCGAATGATGCGCGCTTGACGGAATGTCTGTCGGTGGGGGCCGGCGGGGCAGATCCGGGTAGGAAGAGAGTGGTGCACGATCCTGAATCGAGGCAAGGGCGGCCTCAGGGATCGGATCGAGAAGGATCGAGAAGTGTCGAGGGTTGAGTCGGTCGAGTGCCGGAATGGATCTTCCGGAGGCCGGGCAATTCCTGTTGGAAAATAAAAAAGCCAGGTGGAATCCATGTACCGGCCGTCGGCATGGCGGTCGGTTAATGACTCGAGACCGCCATGACATAACAGCTACAGCATGAAAATGAGAGTCGATAACCGCTCATCCCGGATGTTTTCGTCCGCCAGTGCCCCCGGAATTCCTGTCAGCCAGCCTTGGTACCGGCCGCGCCGGTTCATCATTTTCCTTTCGGTATTCCTGCCATGCGCGGTGGTCGGCCTGATTTACGACTACTCCCGCCCGGCCATTTACCGCAGTAGCGCCACATTGCTCACTTCCGCGATGACCCCGGTGGATCGGCAAAGCGGCGATCCCGATATCCAGCATGTTGCAATCCAGATGCAGCTGTTGCTGGGGCGCGAACTGGCGGCGGAAACCCTGTTGCGGCTCAAAGCGGCCGACAGGTCGCTGGAAAACCTGACCATCCCGGATATACAGAATTTACTGCAGGTGGAACCTATCCCTGAAACCAACCTCGTCGAAATCCTGGCGGAGGATACAGATCCCAAATTCCTGCCGGTACTGATCAATACCTGGATCGATGTGTACCTCGATGCCCGTGCCGCGGAAGTGAAGGAGCTGACCGGAAATACGGCGCGGATTCTGGAGAGCGAAGTCGATGACCTGGGAAACAAGGTCGAAGCTGCGCGCGAATCACTGGAAATTTTCAGGAAGACACACGACATTTCATCCATCGAAAGGGAGGAAAACGAAGAGCTGGCGCGGCTTAAAGGCTTGAACGAATCCCTCAACAAGGCAAGCGAAGAGGAAGTGAAGGCAAGAGCCAACCTGGATGCGATCAAGTCGGCCATTTCCCGGGGCAAGGCCGTGGTCCCGGATGACGAAAAAGGCAGCCTGCTCGAACTCGAGCTGCGCATGCAGGATCTGCGCGAAAAGCTTGCGGATCTCGATAAGAAATATACCCGCGACTACATCAATCTGCATCCCGAGTTCAAGTTCATCCCCGAGCAGATAAAAGACATGGATAACGCCATTCAACGCAAGCGGCAGGATGGCAAGAACGTGGTATTGACCGATGCGGAAGTCACTTATGCCGCGGCTCGCCAGGCCGTTCGGGAGATTCGTGCCCAACTGGATGAGCATAAGCGGCGGGCCTCCGCATTTACGACCAAGTTCGCGAAACACGATGCGCTGAGAGCCGACCTGGAGAGTCTTGAACAGCTCTACCGGGAAGCCCAGGACCGGTTGATGCAGGTCAAATCGGGCCAAAGGGAAAAATATCCGCAAGTCAATGTCATCAGTCGTGCCTACGAGCCCCGGCATCCGGTGAGCCCCGACTATCGCCATGATGCGTTGCTGGTCCTCGGCGGTTCCCTGCTGCTTGCGCTTTTTGGCGTCTGGATGGCGGAGTTCCTGACGCACAGGAAAGAGGAGCCATCTTCGTCAATCACGGTTGTCGGTCTGCAAGCTTATGCTCCGGCGAAGGCGGAACTTCCGGGTCATTCCCAGTCTGTGGCAAATCAGCTGGACCATAAAGAGCAGGGGGCTGGCAATATGCTTGCCAATCCGTCCAGCCGCGAGTTGTCGAGCCACCACTTGAGGACTTTGCTCAATGCTTCAAATCTCAAGGGAAAACAGCTGATCGCATTGTTGCTGAGCGGCCTGAGCTTCGACGAAGCCGCCTCGCTGCGGCCGGAGCAGATCGACCTGCCGGCGGGGACCATTAGCGTGGACGGACGACGACCACGACTCATTCTCATGAGCCACTTGCTCAGATCTCTGTTCCAGCAATCGGCCAATCGGCCTTGCTGGAATCCGGACGATTCGGGGGTACGCATCGATCTCTCTGCTGCCCTGGTTTGCGCGGCGGTGGACTCAGGCTTGCCGGATCCCCAGCAAATTACCGCCGAGGCAGTCCGGCACAGTTATATCGCCTATCTGGTCCGGCAGGGGTTGCGCTTATCCGATCTCGAACAGGTCATCGGCTACCTGGAACCACCCGCGATGCTGAGCTACAGCGCTTATTCGCCACCGCAGCAAGGACGAAAAATCGGTGAAATAGAGCTGGCTCACCCGGCATTGATGGCTGGATAGCTTTCGCCGCTTGCGCTTCCATCGCTGCCATCGGCGCGATTGCCGATTTCACCGGTTCGCTACCACGCGGTTGCCGGACCCGGGTTTATGGAGGCCGCGCCCATGGCGGGGGGCCTGGCGGAGGCTTCCACCTGCCGTAAAACAGCCGTTCGCTCTGGCGCCGGCAACCTGGCTATTTCCTTCACTTTCTCATAGAACGATCCCAGATTCCCGCCCTGCTGCTGCAGAATCGCCTGAAAGGCGGGCACCAGGCCGGTATAGGTCGAAACTGTCGCCAGATCGGCATTATTGAGTTTGGGCCGGGCGGGCGGAGCCCGAGGGACGGCGGCCCTGGGGGTCTGGAGATTGGCAAGCTTCTCGTCCAGGTCCGCGAAAATGCGCGTTTTGCCCTCGCGCTTATCCGCGTCGCTTTCGCTGGAGGCGAACAATGTCTTTAGCCTGGCCCGGTATTCCAGCAGCGTCGCAGTATAGGCAGCCTTCCTTTTCCGGCCTGCCATGAATACCTCTCGCTGTGCTTCCGTGCCATTTTTGTCCAGCCAGCGGTGGATTCCCTCAAGCTCGACCGCGGTTGCGAAGGATTCATTGAACGCCGTGTCATCGCGCACATGCACCACCTGATGGGCAAGTTCGTGAAAAATCAACTGCCCCAGTTCGGTATCCGAATAACCCAGAAAAGTATTGAGCAGGGGTTCCCTGAACCAGCCCAGGGTTGAGTAGGCACGGACTCCGCCTACCGAAACGTCATAACCTTGCGCCTTGAGCTCCCCGGCAAAGCGCTGCGCTTCGCCCATCGAAAAAAAACCGCGGTAACTGACGCAACCGACCGCCACAAAACACCATTTCTCAGGCTCGATGGAAAGTTCCGGTGCAGCGGAGACGTTCCAGACGGCATAGGGACGCCCCAGATCCGCATAGATGGTAAAGCTCCCATTGTCAGGCAGTTGCAGTTCGCGAACGGCAAATTCACGCAACGAACTGACAGTCGACAAGCTGCGCCTCAGGTTTTCCGCGGTCGCCGGATCGGCGACGATCTCGCTGATGGGGCGGGTGCGTTTCTGTATGGCCAGATGCCCATCCACTGCCTGTGCGTAATAGCCCAGGTTCGCGCATCCGCCGAGCAATATGGCCAAACCGGCGGCGGCAGCGGCGTATCGCCGGCCCGGAGGGTTTCCTGCGGATTTTTCCACTGCCTCGGCTGAGGAGTATTCCCCGGATCTGTTCCGTATCATCCTGAATCCGGAAGTTGAACAGAATGGAGCATGCGGTTTCTGGGGTGCAGGGCAAGGTGCTGTGACGCGGAATGGCCATTCCATTCCAGGGAGTTGCAACGCAGCCATGTGCCGCAAAACCCGCGCAATCCGCCCTGTAGCGAACTCACCATGTAGGTGAACGTCGAATACCGCGGAAAGTCCTTTGTGGATCATGGCTCTAAATCGGAAATGAGTGGTCAGCTGCCGGATTTGGGATCATGGTCTTCCGGTTTCGTTTTCGTGCAGGAAGCGGCCGGTACGCAGGAATGAGCATGCCTGGCGAGCCAGACCGGCCGAGAAAAGCATGCCCGAATGATTCACCTCGAGCACTATACCGTCAGCAATATTCGGCACCTGCGTTTCTTCCACCGTCACCACGCCGTCATTGGGTTTCGGCAGCCGTGATATCAATCGCCCCCCGCCAAGGCTTCTTTGGCCCGCGATAACGCCAATTTCGCATGCCGGGCCGGGACCAGGCGATTTTTGCTCCATCCATTGCAGCATGCTGCGGCCAAGGAAGCGTCTTCCGAGAACAACGCCCGAAATCCTTTGTGCCGCCAGGCTGCCATTGTAAGGGCTGCCTGCCAGTATGATACGTCCGGTTCGCGGTTCCGGGTATTCCGCCAGCATCTGGAGGACCAGAAGGCCGCCGAGGCTGTGTCCGAAGAAGTGGATGCGGGCTGCATCGACCCCTGCAATAAAGCGGGAAAGCAGCAAGGCGTTTTGCGACAGCGTGCTCCGCATCGAGGGATAGGAAAACAGGTGAGGATCGAATCCGCAGCGCCGCAGGCGTCTTCCCAGGGGATGCATTACCCAGCCGGCCATCCATAGCCCATGCACCAGCACGATGCCATCCCGATCGGGACGATCGGGCAACGCCATGGCGCCGTTTGTTTTCTCCGGTTTCCTGGCAGGAGATGGGTCGGGTTTCAAGCCGCGTAAACGCGGCATAGGAGAGTCGGCATGATCTGAAGCACCTTCAGGAGGCGCTGTCAACGGGTGACCCTACCGCGGCCGCGCCAAATCGATGCGTCAGGAAGGAAAGAAATGGAAACGGCAGGAAACGGCAACGCAATGCAAGATGCATATACCGCGATATGCGCGATATGCGCGACGCATCAGTGCCCGCCACTATTTACCGGTTCCGCCGGCAACGGTAACGGGGCCGTGATCGTCGCAGTGCCCGTTGTGCGGATAATGCAGATGGCCATCCACCAGGTAATCGACGTGATTTCCGTGCGGGACGGCTTCGTGACCACAATCCGGCCCATGCTCATGTTCCGGCTGATGCCCGGGACACTGGTGCTCGGGCGTGCAGCGTTCGGGATTGGCTGAAGTGATATCGAGCGCATGCTCATCGACATGTTCGCCATGCACATGATGCATGTGTCCATCATGCAGGTAATCGACATGTCCGGCATGGACGATTCCGGTATGCCCGCACTGCGGGCCATGTGAATGTGAATGGTTTTCGTGCTGTGGCAGGTTACAATCAGACATATTGTTCGTCTCCTTGATTGACTCGGTATTCCCCGATATTCGAGTGATATGCAGACGGAATGACCCGGCAAGTAATCTCCCGGTGCGCCAGCCAGTGTTCGACTCTTGCCTGCCACGATCGTTTGATCGTTTTGCCGGCTGGACAGCAGTTAAAATAATGCCTGGCAAAGCCTCAAGCTTTTCCTGAGGTTGGACCCGTTTCGTGGCGAAAGTTCCTTCGTAGGGACGGCGCATCGTAAACGGCTGGGAGAAGCGTGATCGCTACCCGCTGATAGCGCTGCCAGACTGCTAAAAGATAAAAAATCCATGTAAATGAAAAAAAACGACCCGCAGCCAGTTTTACGAGGAAACCTGATAATGGTAGGATTCGGAAGCATCGGCCAGGCCGTGCTTCCGCTATTGTTCCAGCACTTCCGTATGGATCCCGGGCAGGTAAAGATCATTTCCGCCGACGAGAACGGCAAGGACGTCGCGGGCGCATGGAATCTGGCGATCACGCCTCATGCCCTGACGGAAGAAAATTATCTTGCCCTGCTGGAGCCCAGCTTGAACCAGGGCGATTTCCTGCTGAATCTGTCTGTGGACGTATCGAGCCTTGCGCTTATAGCGCTATGCAGAAGGCGAGGAGTGCTTTATCTGGATACCTGCATCGAGCCCTGGCCCGGAGGCTATACGGACATATCGCTTTCGCCCTCGCTTCGTTCCAATTACGCCCTGCGGGAAAAAGCCCTTTCCCTCGGACGGCACAACGGGGAGTGGCCTACGGCGCTTCTGGCCCATGGAGCAAATCCCGGTCTTGTTTCCACCTTTGTCAAGCAGGCATTGCTCGACATTGCCGCCGATAACGGAGTGGGGATAACCAGGCCCGCCGCCAGCAATGATTGGGCTGAGCTCGCATGCCATCTCGGGATACGGGCAATCCATGTCGCGGAGCGGGATACGCAGGTTTCGAGCCGGCGCAAGCAACAAAATGAATTCGTCAACACCTGGTCGGTCGATGGCTTCGTGGGCGAAAGCCTCCAACCCTCGGAGCTGGGATGGGGCAGCCATGAGCGCCACTGGCCCGAGGACGGCGTCCACCATGAATTCGGCTGCAATGCCGCCATTTATCTCAACCGGCCCGGGGCGGCTACTCGGGTCCGTAGCTGGGTTCCATCCAGTGGTCCTTTCCATGGCTTCCTGATAACCCATGGCGAATCGATTTCCATCGCCAGCTATCTGACATTGAGGCAGAACGGCAGAGTGATTTATCGTCCTACCGTCCATTATGCCTATCACCCTTGCGACGATGCAGTGCTTTCCATTCATGAACTGAGCGGAAGAAACTGGCGTTTACAGTCGAGCGAACGGGTAATGCGGGACGAGATAGCAGCGGGGGCAGACGAGTTGGGCGTACTGCTCATGGGACACGCCAGGGGTGCCTACTGGTACGGTTCCCGGCTATCCATAGAGGAAGCGCGGCAGCTTGCGCCCTACAATAACGCGACAAGCCTTCAGGTCGTGGCCGGGGTGTTGGCTGGCATGGCCTGGGTGCTGGAGAATCCGCGTGCCGGAATCGTAGAGCCGGATGATCTGGACCATGAAGCGATCCTGAAGGCAGCCTTGCCCTATCTGGGAAAAGTGGCCGGAGTCTACACCGGCTGGACTCCGCTTCTCGACAGAGGCTGGCTCTTCAGTGAAGATGTGGATATCGAGGATCCATGGCAATTCAAGAACGTGCGCGTGACATAGCCGTACACAAAGCCGCCGTTCATGGCCGCGCAACCGTCGCGCCAGCGGAGATTTGTTCAGCGTTTCTTCCCAGGCCTGGCTAGGCCTGGCCGATTTTTTCCATCCGGGTTCTCGGCACCGTGGCTTTGCCTCTGCCCTTGCTTCCAGCCAAACTTTCCTTTGTCCTGGACTTCAGATACGTGAACATCTTGTGCATGAATACTTCCGCGCCTTGATCCAGTCTGGCGGAAAACAGGGTGAGGGGATCCTGATGAGGGTGCTTGTTCACGTCTCCTCCTTGTCGGTATGAAGCTGATTGAGCCGGATTACAATCTGTTACAGAGTAAATTTCCGCTCGATGCCAGTAATGCCAGTAATGAGCCATAGTATGGTTAGGCAGTCTCCAGGGGTATTGGTTCAGCAGATTGTTGACGCAGCCTATGCAACGGAAGAAAGAACCTTCCGTGACAATAGTTGCGAGCCTCTCCACCGTAGCGGATGCAGCCACTCGCTTCTTATTGCCCGTCGAACGCTTGTTTGCCTGATTATCGCTATCGTCGTTTTTCAACCTGAATCCGGCAGTCGCCAATATTATAGTCAAATTCCAATTGACAAATTGGCAAATTTTAATTTAAGCTCTGCATTATGTACAGCCACATTTAACCTTACGTATATATATCTGCCTGAAGTTCTGTAAAACATCAACTGAGAGAAATATGGGAGCACGGCTTATCCAATTGCGCCGCAGATACAAGCTTAGCCAGGCCAGGCTGGGAGAACTGTGCGGTGTTTCCAAAGCTGCGGTTTCCCAATGGGAAACCGGCGGCGCCATGCCGGAAATAAAGAAGCTGCTCGAGCTTCGCTTGCACCTCGATTTCTCTCTCGACTGGCTGCTTACCGGAGAAGGAAACCTTCCTTCCCAGGAACCGGCCCATGCTTCCCATCCCGAAGAGCGACGCCATTACCAGAGGCGTGCAATGCACAGGCGCCTGCTCGATCGGCGCTATGGCGACAGGCGCAAAAGCGACGGGACCGGCAACACTTTATAAAATGGGAATGGCATAAGACGCCATTCCTCCTCATCCCTTCAACGAGACCGGCGGCAAAATAACAAGCCCGGCATGGCAATTCTGATTTTCCACATGGGCGGTAACGTACAACTGCCGCCCGCGAAATAACGCGTTTTGGCATGGAGAGAAGTAATGGATGCCTGCTGTCGCAGCTTATCGGGCTCGCGTGCATGGGTTGGCCGATTTCCGGGCGCATTGCCGGGCGGTATAGCGATTCCGGGATTCCTGGCCGTCTTCCTGAGCGCGCCAGGCATTCACCGGCTCAGCTGCCTGCATCCGGGAGGTCCAGGAACGGCTCGCCACCGCCTCTCATGATATTGGCATGGTCATCACCCATTCATGCGGCGCGGCTGGCAAGCGCATCCGCGTTGCCGCCGCCGAAATACTCAAATAGGGAGAAAAGCAATGAGCGATAACTCGTTTGAAGGTTCGCAGGCGTTTAACCGGATTTCGAATGCCTATGAAGATGTGATCCCGAATTCGGGATCGTTGATCCTCAATATACCCATCGTCGATCTCATCGGTAAGCAGGAAGGTATCGGGTTGACTATTCAGCTATCCTACTCCATGGGTGCTTCCGGCAGTCTTGGGCTGCCTGATAACTGGAGCTTTGGCATTCCTTCCCTGGTACCGGGGCAGTCGCTTGAAATCAAGGGCATGCGATACATTATCGACCCCGACTGGACGGATTCGACCGGGTACGCGTCCGGGCTCAAGTATGAAAACAATCACGGGATCGCGTTTGTAAACAATATCGCGGGCGAGCCGCTGCCGTATGGCCAGTACGGTGCCACCTATCAGTTTGCCTTCTCGGACACGGACGGCTCCGCCTATTATTTTGATAGCGCGGGAAAACTGCTGATGAGCGCGGATCGCCACGGTAATTATATTTACTATTCCTACACGAGTAACAACCTGCTCGACTACATAGTAGACAGCTTTGGACAGCAGACCACATTCGGGTACAACCCGAACCAGATCATCGTCACATGCCCGGATGGGCGGGCCACGACGCTTAATTACTCCAGCGCCGGCATCAGCAGCCTGGTCGATCCCCTGGGGCACACGACAAATTTCACCAACAGCTTGCAGGGAAACTTCAATGTCGTCAGCACGATCGACTATCCTTCAGGCAAAACCACCAATGTAGGTTACACGAGTATTGAATTTCAAGACTCGAACAATGCCATTTATGCGATACCGGCTATTTCCGATCTGTATTACATGGATCAGGATAATACGTTGGCGCATTATCAATATGCTTACGGGACGGATACCGGCGGTAATACCTTTACCGGATTGCAGGGAGGCTACACGCTGTCAAGCAGCGCTGACGGCCTGCTGGATAGTAACAATACCCTCTATCAGTATAACGTCGAAGTACGCAGTCTTGATTCGGCCGGTAATATTCTGTCTCTCATCAATACGTTTTATAGCTTTGCCCATGTTCCGGTTCAGCAAAATACCTATGTGATAGATGCCGCCGGCGTGCAGAGCGGCTACTTGCAGGTGAACTCGATCTACGACATTTCACCCGACCGCCACAACCAGCAACCCAATTACCTGAGCCCGAAACAAACCGAACAGCTGTTTTTTCCGGGATCGTTCCCGAATGGGGTACCGCAAAGCAAACGCGCGTTTCAATACGATGATTTCGGAAACACGACATCGAAGCAGTCGAGCTCATACAACCTTTCAACCCAAGCCTACGTAACGGATGTCATCGAGGAGGCCTCGTATTTTACGCAAGCCGGCATGTCGATTTTCACGCTCATCGATACGGTTGCCAAAACGGACAGCATTACTAACCAGGTTATCAAGACCGTCAATACGTTGACTGCCGACTCCAGGGATATTGCGTCGTCGTCGGTAAGTTTCAGTAATGACGGCGGCTCTACGTGGAATGACTGGAAAGTCCGCAATGTTGCGTTCGATGCGTACGGCCGCGAGACTTCGGAAACATTCCGGTGGGTCAAGAAAAATGCGCCGGGAGCGCAGCAGACATCGAGCAGCTATGCCTACGCTTATGACCCTGCAAAATTTACCGTGACAACGACGATCACGGATGCGCTGGGCTTCAACTCCTCGCATGCGGTCAGCACGATGTACGGGAAGAAGGTGGCCGATACATTGCCCTCCGGAGTGACCACGTCATACGCTTACGATCAGCTTGGCCGCATAGTCAGCATGGTCTTGCCGTCGGGTCTGACGACCACCTATGCCTACAAGCTCTTTGGCATAGACGGCGAAAACAGCACCACAACAACAAACCCTCTGGGGTACCTGACCAAATCGGTCTGCGATCCGTTGGGACGGGAGATTGCAACCTGCGACAACGGGAATCCGGTCGATCCGCAGCAACTGAGAATATTGTCCCGGAAGCAGTACGATGTGCTGGGAAATGTGACTGCAGAGACGGATGTGTTCGGCAATACCACCTCCGGCGTCTATAACTCGCTAGGCAAACCGACGCGGTCCATCGATCCGCTGAAGAACCAGACCGACATTGCCTACGATTTTTCTGCCAACACGACAATCACCCGTATCAATGGCATTGCGCAGAAGAAGGTCGTGAATGACAACTGCGGCAGAGCTATCCTGGAAGAGAAATATCCCAATACCAGCAACATTGATCCGGCGTCCCAATACACGCTGAGGCGGGTTTCCACATACGGGGGCTTTGGCAATCTGCTGTCGAAAAGCATCAGCCGTGTTGACGGGACTGTCGCAACCGAACTTTATTCCAACACGTATCGATATGACGCCGAATCTCAACAGATCAGCGATCAGTTCAGCGCACCGGATGGTTCCCAGAGCCTGACGCAAACCGTCTACGATTTGAACAATAAGGAGATAAGCCATACGAAGAAAGTGGCTTACCCGGACAAGAGGACCTATACCGTGCCAAGCGACGTTTGCCAATACGACGCGCTCGGCCAGATGGTCGAGTTGTCCAACAATCTGGATCAGATCGAAGTATATGCCTATAACGGCGACGGTCTTCTGGTAAGCAAAACGCTCTTTGACGGGAGCATTATCAGCTATCAGTACACGGTCGATGGGCAAAAATCCAGGGAATCCTGGACGGAAAACGGCGCAGCTTGCTCCATCGCCTATGCCTACGACGATGGCGGGCGGCTCGTTTCCACGACCGATAAGAATGGCGCCGTGACCAACAGCTACTCCCTCGACAGCGTGCTGACCGGTATCGCCTACCCCGATGGCAAGAAGATTGCCTATACCCTCGACCAATACAGCCGGAAAGTCAGCCAACTGGATGTCTCGGGCGCCACGACGACCTATGCCTACACTGCGCTGAACCAGCTTTCCAGTGTGAAGAATGCCCGGGATTCGCTGACTTACAGTTTCTACGATGACACGAGCAAGAATACGATGCTGGGCGCGCCAAAAAGCGTATTCCTCTCGAACAACTATACCGAAACTTATCAGTACGATGCCCATGACCGAAAAAACGGGACCCGGAAACTGTCGATGGCAGGCACCGTCATACTCGATGAAAGCAATGTCTTCGATGCGCTGAACCAGCTGCGCGCCAGCACGCTGACCTCCACGTTGAGCAGCGACGTCAGCCTTAATCAGCAACGTACCTATTCCTACGATGCATTCAGCCAGCTCTCAAACGACATCATCAGGAATGGTTCCGGCACCGTGGTCAGCGACGATGCATTCCAATACGACGGAAATGCGAACGTCCTGAAAAAAACATCGAACGGCGCGGTGACCAGCTACACGTACAACAGCATCGATCAGCTCACTGCCTACGCGGTCGGGACGGGCAGGCAGCAGACGCAGACTTACGACAAGAACGGCAGGTTGATCATCGATGGTGACGGGAACCGCTATGCCTACGATGTCCGGGGCAAGCTGCTGAGCGCGGAAGGTGCCGGCGAAATCCAGTACACCTACTACGCCAACGAACTGCTGGCAACCCGAGCGAGCCCGGCCTCGACCGTCCGGATGTATTACGACAACGTCCTGCAGGTGGCGAACACCAGTCAAAACGGCGTATCGACGCGGTTTCTGATGGTGGGTTCGAAACGGTACGCGTCTTATAGCGGCAATGCGGCTCCTTACTATTACGGTACCAATCAGCGCCAGGATACGGTGCTGGGATTGTCCCCATCCGGCAACGGCGATGCTTTGATCGGCAGCGCCAGCTATCAAGCCTACGGAGTCCAGACGGACGTGCATCTAGGGTTGGATGCCAGCAATAACTTCGCCTGGAATCAGGAATACGCGGATGCAGACAATGGCCTTGTTTACCTGCGCGCGCGATATTACGACCCCAAAACCATGCGGTTTATTTCCAGGGACAGCAATCGTCTGGATAACCGGTATGCCTTTGGCAATGGGGATCCCGTCAACAATATCGATCCTTCCGGCCACGATGCACTGGAGTATGCGGCATTTGGAGTCTCCGCCGGCCTTGTAGTCGGTGCGATCGGCGTAGCTGCCTATGTAGCCCTAACCTATGGAGCGGCAGTCACCGCGGCAGTGGGCGGAGCGGGGGTAGTGGCATCCGTAGGGGCGGGCGCCCTGGTCGGGGCAGGCGCGTTGGCGCTGGGAGCTGGCGCGGGTACTGTCGGTGCGATAGCGGGAACGGTAACGCTGGCCAGCGCCGCCGTGGCCGCGACCGTAACCGAAGTGTCCATAGGCGCTGCCGTGGGCGCATCCATAGGCGCCGGCTTAGGTGCTTATGTAGGCGCATCGGTAGCAGGAACAGCGGGCATGGCAGCAGGCACGGCTGTAGGTGGTGCAATAGGCGGTTACTTGGGTTCAGCTGCAGGTGAAGCCTTGGGATACGCGGGAGCGACCGTAGCAACTGCGGCGACAGCCGCAACCGAGGCAACATTCGCTGCAGTAACCGCTGCAACGACAATGGCGACAGACGCGGTGGCGGCTGCGGCGGCCGCGGCAGCCGCCGGAGGGGCGGCAGCGGGTGACGCCGCGCTTTCGTTGCTGGGCCTTCTGTTCCTTGTCTGATTCTTAGGTTTTTTGGGATGCATTAAATAACTTGAAAAGGAAATGAACGATGAAAGCAATGAAAATTATGAGTGGTGTCGGGATCTTCGGCTTCACGGCAATGTTCGCGAGCATGGCTCATGCGGGTGCGGGCGCCAATGTTAATGCGTGTATCAATTTGCCGGTCAAGCCGAGTTCGCCCCTGACGGTGAAAGTGTCGGCGGGCGGCTCAGGTACGCATTGCATGAATGATACTGGCAATGACACAACTTTCACGGTCAGCGCCGCCGGCGTAACCTGCAGCTCGGTAGGATATGTCGAGGCCAAAGCTAGCTCCACCAAGGGCGATCTCTGCGCCACCGACAAGTCGACATGGCCATTGAGCTATACCATAGCGAATACGGCCTACAGCGGCTCGACACAAACCTCCTGGAGCGGGGCCGGAAGCACGAACTCCATCAATTTGGACAACCCGTCCAAGGACACCGTTGTCTGCGGGACCAATTCACTCTGCAATTCCACATCCTGGAACTGGAACCACGGAACCCAGGGGCCGCTGTATATCATCTTCCAGCCTCAAGGGCAATGATCCTAAATCCGGCAGTTGATCGCTCATTTTTAGTTTAGAACCATGATTCACCGAGACTTTTCTCGGTACTCGACACTCATCTATCTATATGGTGAGTCGCTACAGGGCGGATTGTGCGATTTTTGCGGCACATGGCAGCGTTGCAACTCCTTGGAATGGAATGGCCATTGCGCGTCGTTGCGCCTTGCCCTGCACCCCAAAAACCGCACACTCCACCCCGTCCAACTGTCGGATTTAGAATAATCGCAAATATCGCTGGGCAGCCTGCAGGACGTTTCCTCCGGCTGCCCGGCGATTGACCGCAAAGAGATAGCAGATAGAAGGCAGATGGGCAGCCGGATTCCACCCAGCGACATGATCATCGCAGGCGCGAGCGGCATTCTTTCGCAGGATGGGAAGCGTGCGCTGGCGTCATCGCCCGTTCTATGCCTGCTCTCCACAGGAATCGGAATGGCGGCCTGGATGGACCAGGAACAGTTGTTCCCCTTGGCATTGCTGCTCCTGTTGCCGATGCTGATTTTTCACGCGCCCAACCGCGCTGGGGCATTCCTCGTCGCATTCGCCTACTATGGAACAGCCACCCGTGCCGTTCCCGGCATTATCTGCTACTTCTTCCCCAATCTTTCCATGGGAGCCAGCCTGTTTCTCTGGGGAGCCCACACGGCGTTGCTGGCACTCCCCTGGGTCATCGCGTTTCCGCCGCATAGGGCAACAGCATGGCGGCGCGCCTTCAGTGTGGCCATGGCACTGTTGATCCTGACCTTTCCTCCCATCGGTCTTTTTCATTGGGGTACCCCGTTGATGGCCTCAGGCCTGCTGTATCCCGGATGGCAATGGATAGGGTTGCTGTTCACAGCGGGCCTGCTTGCGCTGATTGCGGCCAGCGGACGCCGCACGTACGGAATTCATGCCGCCATTGCCGGCGCCGCGATTCTCGCCGTCGTTGCCAATGTTGGCTACCTTGAATCCCGGCCGCCGGCGGATTGGCGGGCGGTGTCGCTGCAGCTGGGCAAGAGCCCCGAACTGTGGTCCGACGAGATGGCGTGGCGGCGCGAGTTCCTGGCCGACAGGGCCATGCGGGATCTCTCGCATGGCGCGAAGGTGATCATTTTTCCGGAATCGATTTCAGGCTCGAACCGGCGCGCGCAATCGGCGATGTGGCATCGCGTTTCCGCGGCGGCAAGAGCGCAGGGCGCGACGGTCCTGGTCGGCGAGGAGACGTGGGACAACGCGCGTACCGGGTTCAAGAATGCCCTGGTTGGATATGGTGCGGAAAAAGATGGCGGCGCCGTCGTTGTCTCGTCCATGGTGCCGATGCCGATTGGAGACTGGAAGTTTGGTTTCGAGGAAGGGGCGGAGACCAATATCTTCGGAAGCGACATCATCGACCTGCACGGAAAAAAAGTCGCCTTCTCCTTATGCTACGAAGACTTCCTGCTCTGGCCTCATCGCGGCTTGCTTGCCGGCCGCGCCGACTTGCTGATCTCGGCGACCAACCAGTGGCCTTCCAGTGGCACCTCGGCGGAAATCGCGCAGGATATTTCCCGCGCGGCGCTCGCCAGAATGGCAGGCGTAGCGTTACTGACCGCAAAAAATCGCTGAGGGTCACCGGATCACGATACCCATGACTGCATCCATTTTGCTCAGGCGTCTGGTCTCGATGCCTTATGCCTTGCTGCTGCCCTTGCTGCCGCTTGCGGTACTGTGCACGCTGGGTTTCCTGTATTCCGGCCCGCACTACCGGATACCCGAGCAAATTCCCTACTGGGTATTCTTCTTCGGATTGCCGCATATCCTGTCCAGCTTTCAGACGATATGCGATGCGGAATACCTTGCGATCTATCGAAAGCAGGCTCTGTTCATATTGTGCCTGTTCTTCCTGCCGTTCGCGCTCCATAAAATAGGCGTGCCTGCTTCAATTATTCTTACCCCTTTTCTTGTCCTCACCGTCCATCATGTCATCGTCCAGCAGTACGGCATCGCCATGTCCGTCGCCCGGTTGCGTCCTTCGATAGCGTCTGCGATCTGCAAGTGGTGCACCATATTGCTCGGCACGGTGGCCTACTTTCAGTGTTATTCCGCAGCCGGTCTCGACGGCAATGAGCATTACGGCATGCTCATGGCTCTGGCGGATGTCCTGATGGCGCCGCTGCTCGCGGCAATTGCCATCTCCGGCGGCTTTCTGGTCTGGCGGGCGCGTGCACAGCGCGCCGGCGCCGCTCTACTGGCGCTCAACATCCTGCTCTTTATTTTTGCGTTGATGCTGATCTTCAGGACGCAATACATGCTGGTCGGGTTGATGCTGGCGCGCATATTGCACGATGCCTCGGGATTCGTGGTCTACATCGGACACGACACTGCCCGCAACCAGATCGAGCGCAAGAATCTGCTATATCGGACCTTTCCCTTTCTGCCGGTCTGGCTTCTCAATCTGGCCTTCGCGCTTGCGATTGCCGCCGGCCTGACCTATCTGTCGAGCCGAATGGCCTTCTTTGGATGGCTGGTGATTGGCATTACGACAGCCCATTACTACATGGAAAGTTTCATCTGGCGAGGCGGCACCCCGCATCGCCAGCATTTCAGACTGTCCGGCGCATGAGATGAAGTAGAACTCCTGGGAATGGAGCGGTGCCGGACGCTTATCCGACTCATCCGCCGGGCATGTTTCCCGCCGCGACGCGACTCGTGCGGCTGATTACTCCAAACTTGGCCGTGAATATCGACGATCCAGGCTTGGCATGCACTTCACCCATGCCAAGCTGGAGGGGTTCAAGTTGCGGGAGTCGCGCAGGGATCGCTGCCCTGGGTGCAATGATGAATCTGGATCTTCAGGCGCTCGAGATCGGTGATGCGTTCCTCGATGCGCGCTATCCACAGTGGTTTCAGAGGTTCCCATTCTTCTTTCGTCGGCTCCCGGTCGGAAGGAAGCATGGCCAGTTGCCCGGCAATTTCCTCAAGCGAGAAGCCGGCGCGCTGCGCCAGCATGATGTAGTTGATTCGCTGCAGCGTTGAACTCTGGTAGCGGCGATGCGAATAGCGGCTCAATCTCCTGGAAGTGATCAGCCCGCAGGTTTCATAGTAGCGTAGCGCCGATGCAGTCACGCCGCTTTGACGGCAGACTTCCTGAATCGTGACCAGTATGTCGGCACTCGTTGACACAATAATTCCCGATAATGCGATAATATTTTCTTTATAGTTCAAGTTGACTTCAACTTCAATATTTTATCATATGGCTGATGAATCGAATGTCCGTTGAATTTTCTGTTCGATTCAGCGCCGGATCTCGAATTCGGCGCTTCGACCCTGGCAGCCTGTCGGACTTAAAGGAAATCGGCCGCAAAAGCGGCTGGCTGGTCTATATTTCACTGCTTTTTCGACCAATAGAACGACTATTGACCTTCAAAATCTTCAAAACTTACTTTCGCTCAGTCACATTTTCGTTTCGATTCTTCAAATCCGACAGGCTGCTAGCCTGGGAATCCATGTGCTCGCACCGCATCATCCGTTTGTTCCAGCCGCTATGCCTAGCCGCACTTCTCGTCCTCCTCATCGCCGGCTGCGGCAAAGGCGGAAAGCCGCCCGACGGCGGTGCGCCCCCGCCCGAGGTCAGCGTAGCGGCGGTCGTGTCGAAGCCAGTGCATCAATGGGATGAGTTTACTGGCCGTGTTGCGGCAATCGACACGGTCGAGCTGCGTCCGCGCGTCTCGGGCTACATCGACCGCATTGCCTTCAAGGAAGGCGACGAGGTCAAGGCCGGCGACCTCTTGTTCGTGATCGATCCGCGTCCATACCGCATCGCGCTCGACAACGCACAGGCGCAGCTCGCACGCGCACGCTCGGCTGCGCAGTTTGCCCATTTGCAGGAAAGGCGGGCGCAACCGCTGATCGAGGAGCAGGCAATTTCGCGCGGGGAGTACGATCAGCGCACAACCAGCCTGACCCAGAGTAACGCCGACGTGCGTGCAGCCGAGGCAGCGGTTGCCACTGCCCGCCTCAATCTCGATTTCACCCATGTGCGCTCGCCCATCGCAGGACGCGTCGGCCGCGCCCTGCTGACTATCGGCAATCTCGCCCAGGCTGACGAGAGTGTGCTGACGACGGTGGTTTCGCAGGATCCGGTCTATGTTTATTTCCAGCCCGATGAGCTGACTTATCTGCGCTACGCGGAACTCGCGCGCAAGGGAGAACGCCCCGGCTCGGCGAATCCGGTGCGTGTAGGCCTCGCCAGCGATACCGGCTATCCTTATGCCGGTACGGTAAATTTTGTCAGCAACCAGGTCGATCCGGCCACTGGCACGATCAGCGTGCGCGCAGTGGTGCCCAATCCCGACCGTGTGTTCACGCCCGGCCTGTATGCGCGTGTACAGCTTCAGGGCAGCGGTGAATTCCACGCGATCCTGATCGACGACAAGGCGGTGATAACCGACCAGGATCGCAAGTACGTCTACGCGCTCGATCCGGAAAACAAGGCGATGCGCAAGGATGTCACGCTCGGCGGCGTGATCGACGGTCTGCGCGTCATAAAATCCGGACTCGAACCCAATGACAAAGTCATCGTGGCCGGTTTGCAGAAGATCTTCTTTCCCGGCGCGCCGGTGAAGCCGAATGAAGTGCCGATGGTTGCACCCCCGGCGGCCCCCGGCAGCGCCGGCGTGCCGGCCGCGACGAGGTAAGAAGACGCAGCAATGGATTTCTCGAAATTCTTTATCGACCGGCCGATCTTCGCGGCCGTGCTGTCGATCGTTATCTTCGTTGCCGGCCTGATCGCGATCCCGCTGCTGCCCATCAGTGAATATCCGAATGTGGTGCCGCCCACGGTAGTGGTGCGCGCGACCTATCCCGGTGCCAATCCCAAGGTAATCGCCGAAACCGTATCGACGCCCCTTGAGGAACAGATCAACGGCGTCGAGAACATGATGTACATGAAGTCGGTTGCCGGCACCGATGGCGTGCTGCAGATGACGATCACCTTCCGCCCGGGCGTCGATCCCGATGTTGCCCAGGTGCAGGTGCAGAACCGCGTCAGCCAGGCTCTGTCGCGCCTGCCCGCCGATGTGGTCAGGCTGGGTGTTACGACACAGAAGCAATCGCCGAGCTTCCTGGTCCTGGTCACCCTGATCTCGCCGGACAGAAAATACGATGCGCTTTACCTGCGCAACTACGTCAATATCAAGATCAAGGACCAGCTCGCACGCGTTCCCGGCGTGGGCCAGGTTCAATTGTTCGGCGGCGGCGACTACGCGATGCGCATCTGGCTCGATCCGAACAAGGCGGCCTCGCGCGACCTGACTGCGGGCGATGTGATGCTCGCAGTGCAGGAGCAGAACATCCAGGTCTCGGCAGGCCAGCTCGGCGCGGAGCCGATGCGGGGCGGCAGCGATTTCCTGATTCCGATCAATGCGCAAGGCCGCCTGCGCACGGTCGAGGAATTTGGCAATATCGTGCTCAAGACGGGGGCGAATGGCGAGGTCGTGCGCCTGGCCGATATTGCGCGCATCGAGCTTGGGGGAGCCGATTACACTCTGCGGGGCGAACTCGATGGCCAGGATGCCGGGGTCATTGGCGTGTTCCAGGCGCCAGGGGCCAATGCCCTCGTGGTGCGCGACGAGGTGATCGCCAAAATGGACGAACTGGCCAGGCAATTTCCACCTGGCATGACCTGGCGTTCCGATTACGACACGACAATCTTCGTGCGCGATTCGATCGACGCGGTGGTGCACACCCTGCTGGAAGCCGTGCTGCTGGTTGTCTTCGTCGTGATCCTGTTTCTTCAGACCTGGCGCGCCTCGATTATTCCGTTGATCGCGGTGCCGGTTTCGGTCGTCGGCACCTTTGCTGCGCTCTATGTGTTCGGCTTCTCGATCAATACGCTGACTCTGTTCGGCCTCGTGCTCGCGATCGGCATCGTCGTCGATGATGCAATCGTCGTGGTCGAGAACGTGGAGCGCAACATCGAGGAGGGCCGTACCCCGCTCGAAGCCGCGCATCAGGCGATGAAGGAGGTTTCCGGCCCGATCGTCGCGATCGCGCTCGTGCTTTGCGCGGTGTTCGTGCCGATGGCATTCCTGACCGGGGTGACCGGCCAGTTCTACAAGCAGTTTGCGGTGACGATCGCGATCTCGACAGTGATCTCCGCAGTCAACTCGCTGACCTTGTCGCCGGCGCTCGCAGCCAAACTGCTCCATTCGCATGCCGTGCCGAAAGACGCGCTCGCGCGGGGCATCGACCGCACCTTCGGCTGGGTATTCGGTCCATTCAATCGTTTCTTCAAAGCCAGCTCCGACAAATATCATGGCTCCGTGGGGCGCATCCTGAGGCGTCGCGGCAGGGTATTCGTGGTCTACGCGCTGCTGCTGGCCGGAACCGGACTGATGTTCAACGCGGTGCCGCGCGGCTTCATCCCGACCCAGGACAAGCTTTACCTGATCGCCGGCGTGAAGCTGCCCGAGGGCGCCTCGCTCGAGCGTACCGACAAGGTCTTGAAAAAAGTGGTCGAAATTGCAAAGAGCACCGATGGCGTTGCCCATGTGCCAGGAATGATCGGCTTGAATCCAACGCAGTTCACCAACACGCCGAACTATGGCGTGGCCTTCCCGATACTGAAACCGTTCAAGGAGCGTCGTCGCAGCGCGAAGGAAATCGCCGACGAGATCCAGGCAAAGATTTCCGCTATCGAGGAAGGCATGGCCTTCGTCCTGATGCCGCCGCCGATCGACGGCATCGGCACCGGCGCGGGCTATTCCCTGTTTGTCGAGGATCGCGCCGGCCTGGGCTACGGCGCGCTGCAGGGCGCGGTCGGCGCGCTGCAGGGCGCGGTGATGCATGATCCGGCCATGGGCTTTCCTTTTTCCGGCTATCAGGCCAATGTGCCGCAGCTCGATGTCGATGTGGATCGCATCAAGGCCAAGGTGCAAGGCGTGGCCCTCACCGAGGTGTTCAGCACGCTGCAGGTCTATCTCGGCTCGGCCTATGCCAACGACTTCAACCTGTTCGGCCGTACCTGGCGCGTCTATGCGCAGGCAGACGGACACTTCCGCAAGACGGTCGAGGATATCACCAATCTGAAGACGCGCAACGTGCGTGGCGAAATGGTGCCGATCGGTTCCGTGGTAAAGATCAACCAGGGTTTCGGTCCTGACCCCGTATTGCGCTACAACGGCTATCCGGCCGCCGACTTCGTCGGCGAAGCGAATCCAAAGCTATTATCCTCGGATCAGGCGATGAGCAGGATCACCGAGATGGCTGGCTCCGTGCTGCCGAACGGTATGAGCTTCGAGTGGACGGACTTGAGTTTCCAGCAAGCTACGCAGGGCAATGCGGCCCTGCTCGTGTTTCCAGTCGCCATCCTGCTGGCCTTCCTTGTGCTTGCCGCGCTGTACGAAAGCTGGGTGCTGCCGCTTGCGGTGATCCTGATTGTGCCGATGTGCATGCTCTCGGCGCTGGCGGGCGTGAAGCTTTTCGGCGGGGACAACAACACCTTCGTGCAGGTAGGCCTGGTGGTGCTGATGGGGCTCGCATGCAAGAATGCCATTCTGATCGTCGAGTTCGCGCGTGAACTGGAGTTTCAAGGCAGGAGTATCGTCGAGGCCGCGCTCGAAGCCTGCCGCCTGCGCCTGCGTCCGATCGTGATGACCTCGGTTGCGTTCATTGCCGGTACGGTTCCGCTTGTTCTCTCAAGCGGAGCCGGAGCCGAAGTGCGCTCCGCCACCGGCATCACCGTATTCTCCGGCATGATTGGCGTGACCCTGTTCGGCCTGTTCCTGACACCCGTGTTCTATGTCGGCCTGCGCATGCTATCGGGACAAAAGCTCGCGCAGCATGGCGCAGGTTCGTTGAAAAGCTCTTAACCATGAAGCCGCCATAACCTCGCATCAGGACCACCGGGGCGAGGCCAGCCGGTTTTTCCGGCCGGTCGCTTCATTTTCGCCCGCATGGTTTGCTCCAATAAAATGAGCTGGCCAGATATCATCAGATATCGCATGCAAGCTTATTTGCCTGTTTTTATTGATCGGTCTGGTAGCGCACTTAAGCGCCATGTGCCATTGCATATCATTAGCGTCGAAGGCGGAACGGTTTCTCCACAATTGCTGTGGATAAGTTTGTTGATAATCCCTGAACAGCAGGGCTAAGTCATCTTTCTGTAACAGGTTTTTTCGACTGGCGTTTTTTTGAACACTTAATATAAATCACTTTTAATCAATTACTTATATGCAGATCGAGCGCTCATGCGGTTCTTCGCCGCGCTTTATGGAATATCTGGAAACCAGGATTTCCGGATGTGGATTATTGGGAAATGTCAATAGTCATTTATTAGTATTTTTAACTCTTTTTTGACCTTGAGGAGGCAGTCATGAGCACGACATGGATCTTGATTGCGGACAGCAGCCGGGCCCGAATTTTTGAAAAAAAAGAGAACGAAAAACATCTGCGGGAAATAAGCGATTTTGTGAATGCCGCCGGCCGCGCTGACGACAGTGAATTGGGTACTGACGAGCGGGGGCGGTTTTACGGGAGAGGGGAGCAATATCAGGGGCATACGGCAGAGCCCGCTGTATCCGCGGTAGAGCATGAGAACGAAATGTTTTCCCATGCCCTGGCTGATTACCTGGACAGCGCGCGCAATGCCCACCGCTACGCCCGCTTGTATCTCATTGCAGGGCCGAAATTCCTGGGGCTGCTGCATGGCAGCCTGAAGGAAGCGGTGCGCGAGCTGGTAGCAGGCGAGCTTGTGAAGGATATTTCCACCAAGGATATCCGGGAGGTGGAGAATTACCTGCACGGGAAACTCGACTATTTTCCTTAAGGAAGCGCTGAATAAATCTCCGCTGGCGCGGCGGTGGGTTTGTGGGATGGGATGCGCGAAAGGCGACGACGCGAATGGTGCGACCGCGCAGGGCGGAGCAGTGTCTTCCGAAAGGAAGATGCGACCCCGTAGCGGGATGCCTGCGCCCCAACAAAACTGTGGTGCGGTCGAAGCATCCCCTCCGCTGCCCGATCCCCGCTCTGCGGGGCCCCTCGGGCGACGCTCCGGGGCGCTCCTTCGCTAGGAGCCTGACAAAGCAGACCACTCGCAAAGCCCCGCCCCATAAGGGTTGCAGCAAAATCGGGCGAGACCGCGCAGGGCGGAGCAGTTTCTTCCAGAGGAAGATGCGACCCCGTAGCGGGCTGCTGGCGCCCCATGTATACTTTGGCGCGCTCTGGCATCCCCGCCGCTGCCCGATCCCCGCTTCGCGGGGCCCCTCGGGCCACGCTCTGGGGAGCCATGGCGTTGCGCTCCTTGGCATCGTAGTCCCAGCTACGACCTTCGTCGCGCGCCTTATGATCATCCCGATTTTACCAGCAACGCGCTCAGCGAGGATTTATTCAGCGCTTCCTTGACTATAAATATCCACTATGCAGGCGCATCCTTGTGGGTGCCGGGGGGCATGGCCGCATCAAGCTTTCTGCACCCAGAACTGATACATGCCGGCAAAGGTATCCGGATTCCCGGTTTCAAATAAATGCCAGTTGTCGAGGTCGGTTTGCGCGCTGTCATCGGGGAACTGCTGCGCATAGCGGGCCATGATATCGGGATCCAGTGAGAAACCGATCAATGACACGCCCAGTTGAGCAAGATATTCCTTGAGCTGGGGGAGCGTATAGCAATTCTCCTGCGCATGAAACAGCAGGTCGCGGCACTCGCTGGTCGTATAAAAATCCCTGGCGGAGAGAACTTGCCGGAATGCGCCTGCATTCCCGGCAGTCATCATTTCCTGGCGGCACCTGCGGATATCTTCCGGCGTCGCATCCTTCGCCTTCCTGCCAAAGCTGGCAAGAAGATTCCTGACAAAGTCTTGCGCAGCTATTTCATTTTTACGGGCAAGCGCGCTGTAGAATCCCAGGCGCATGAATCCACCCGGGCGCAAGAGGCTGAGCAGCTTTCGCCAACCCGCAAGCGGATCGGCAAGATGATGCAGTACACCGATGGATTCGATGAGATCGAAGGTTCGGCCACCTAGGGCGGCAGGGTCGAGTGCCATGATGTCCGCTTGCGCGTAGGCGATATTTTCAAGACTCAATTCATCAGTCTTTCTTTTCGCGTAGCAGAGGCTCGCCAGACTCAGATCGATAGCCAGGACTCTGGCGTTGCGGTAGCGCTGGCCCGTCGCAATGGAATGCTGGCCGGTTCCACAGCCCGCAACCAGGATATCGATCCCGTCATTGGTCTTCTCTCCACCTGGATCACGCGGACTCGTCGGCCCCTTCGGCCCCTTCGGCTCCATCGGCTGGAAGCGCGCAAAGGGGAACCGCTGGCGTAAGTCCTCATCGAGAAAGACCCGCTGGGCGGCGGCCGGCAGCTTCACCCATCTCGGATAGGGATTTTGTTCGTACTGCTGCTGCACCAGGCGAGAACTGTCCGCTATGGATGTGAGGTGCGGGACAAGGGAGCGATTTTTCTGATCTTCCAGCGGTTCGCGCACCTGCTGCGCCAGCAGTGCAGCCATGGCATGCGCGGCTGACGAGCCTGGTGTGTCAGAGGTACTTGAGGAAGCACCGGGGGCGGGGATATCCGGAAAGAGATCGAGAAGCGTTTGGGCTGGAGGCAGGTCGGTCAGGGGGCGGTAGGCGGCAAAAGCGATGAGCCATGGCGCGGGCATCGGCGATTCCGTATCCAGCGCTGCGCCAATGCGTTCCCGTAACAGCTCAGCCTTGTCGCATTCTTCGCTTGTGCATTCAAAAATATATTCGTTGATGAAGCACTGGCGCGCCAGCGCGCAATAAAAAACAAGCGCCCGTTCATTGAAGGCAGCATTGGGCTGTTCGGGATAGATGCTGATCGCCATATCCAGCAGTATGTGCCTTGCCATGGTCAGGAATCGCTCGAGCGCGATATCGCATACCGGCGTATTTTCGAGTAAGCAGCGAAGCAGGATGTCATTGCAAGCCAGGGCCAGGCCCGGCGGCAAGGATGATTGCATGCCTAAGGGTGGGATAACACCGGCCGCATTGCCTGGGTCGCCTGGATGAGGGGAGCTCGCGACGCTGGAAAATTCGGCATCTTCAAAAAGCTCATGGCGCGACAACCTTCCCGGCCAGGCGCAGTTTGCGCGCTGGATAAGGCGCCCGATACCGGGGTCGAGCTTGAGGAGCGACACCGCCGGGTTCGTCAGTTCTGCGGGTCGCCCCCAGGGAGTGGACAGGGCTCGGGCCAGCAAGGGGCGGAGGCCGTCGATTTCCCGAGTGAAGCAAACGTTCTTTATGCACTGGACGAAGCCTTCCGTGGTTTCCGGGTCATCCGTAAGCTGGAGCGCTCGCTGGTAGCTTGCTACCGCTCCTTCCAGATCGCCCAGTTTCCGCAGAAGATTACCCAGGTTTTTGTGCGCTCCAGCATATCGTGGCCTATGGGTGATCGCGGCACGATAGCTGGCAATGGCTTCATCCGTTTTTCCAAGTCCGTTTAGCGCGTTGCCGAGATTGTTGCAGGCTTCGGGAAATGCTGGCTGGCTGGCGAGCGCCTTGCGGTAGTGGACGACGGCATCTTCCCGGTTGCCCGACTCGTTCAGCACATTCCCCAGGTTGTTATGGGCCTCGGCGAAATCAGGCTTGTATCGTAGCGCAGAGCGGTAGCTCGCCGCGGACTCGTGCCGCTTGCCCTGCTGGTACAGGACATTGCCCAGGTTATTGTGCAATTCCGCCAGGTCTGGCTTCAGCGCAAGCGCCCTTCCGTAGCTGGCCACGGCCTCATCGAACCGGCGCTGCTGTATCAGCGCATTGCCCAGATTGGCATGCACTTCCGCAAGATCCGGCTTCAGCGATAGCGCCGTCCGATAGCTCGCGATTGCTGACTCCACTCTCCCGACCAGGCACAGCGCGTTTCCCAGGTTGGCGTGCGCCTCGGCATAAGCCGGTTCACTGGCGATCGACTTTCCGATAAGTTCCAGTGCGGCTTCCAACTGCCCCGACTGCTTTGCTGCCAGCCCCAGGAAGTGAAGTGCACCCGGGTGGCTGGGGGCTACGCGGAGTATCTGGCGGTATATGGTTTCCGCCTGGTGCAAATTTCCCGCCCGATGATACTCGACGGCCATATCCAGCGCCTGCGACAAGGCGGACGCGGAGAAAGCGGCGAGGTCCGCCCCTGTATGCCGGGAAGACCGCAAGGAAGATAGCGCCTGCTGCCTTGCTTCATCCTGCCTCTGGCAGCAGTGTTTGTATTTCCTGCCGCTGTTGCATGGGCACGGGTCGTTGCGCGAGAGCTTCTTCATCGGCGGGTTTCAGCGAATTGATGAAGGATCGTAAAATCCAAATGTTCGGTAACAGGCAGTTTCAGCTTGAGTTTCCTGCCAGCCTGCAAACACAATGCATGTGTCATTCATATGTCATTCATGCCCAGTATTCATATGCAACTCAGGAAAGGAGTATCAGATGAAAAAGTTAAATCTGTTTGTGGCGGTAATCCCGTCGGCCGCGATGGCTGGCTGCATATCGATCGGTTCGAGGGAACCGGATCCCCAGGGACCACCCGGCCCAAAGGAGAAGCGGAAAGCAGCGAGAGAGTGATCGTCGTACCCGAAAAGCAATATTGGGGAAGCGCTGAATAAATCTCCGCTGGCGCAAAGCCCCGTCCCATAAGGGTTGCGGGGAGCCATGGCGTTGCGCTCCTTGGCATCGTAGTCCCGGCTACGACCTGCGTCGCGCGCCTTATGATCATCCCGATTTTACCAGCAACGCGCTCAGCGAGGATTTGTTCAGCGCTTCCTTAGTTCATTTTCCATGTAAACTGTGTCATTCATCATTCATCGGCGGGAGAGGAGCGGATCATGGAGATCGAATGGAAAATCGTTGACGAACATCACCAGGAGGTGTTCGTGGAGCAGCATGTGAGAGGTCTTCTGTGGATTACTTCCGTTGGATTTACCTTCTGGCATGCCTATCCCAACCCTGCCGTGGACCTTTCGCCTGCTAAAAACCTCGGGGAAGCCAAAAGAATTATCGAAGCACTGCTCCGGTCGGCCGGATAGCGGATAAGAACGAGGTTGCGGAATTTCCCAAGAGATGGGATGGCAATTGCGCTCCTGGCATAAAAAGAAAAGCCCGCTGGCAGTTGGGCATATGCCAGCGGGCGGGGTACTTACCAACTGTGGAGGGAAGCAGTACCTTGAGTTGCATGATACTCGCCTAATCCGTATTTTCCATTGGACTGAAGTACGACGCGCACCTTATCATTTACTGGTCGCGAAAGCTTTTGCCATCCGTGCGGCTCATCAATTTTTCGAGCAGCGCATTGCTGGATTTACGAACTGATTCAAGCGCTGCGTGCAGTTCCAGGAGATTCACGCCGATATATTTCTTGCAGTGCGGGCAGGATAGCTTCGGCTCGTATTTCAGACGAGAGATCATCTCATCGAATTTTACCGAACAGTGGGGACACGCGATCGTAATCTTCTCTGAATCCAGATTCAGGGACAAAGCGGCCTCCCACATAATCAAGTTGCTGAGGCAAAAATCTTACCATGATTGGGGATTTCTTTGCACTTTATCGCTGCGTGCTGGCCATTCACGCTAAGGGTCGCGGCAGAGCGCTGAATCAACCGCATCGATTTTCATCTCAAGGTAAAGCCAGCTTGCGCAGGATGAGTGGAGTAAAGCGTAACCCATCATTTTACGGGTTCTGGATAATTTTTGATGGGTTGCGTTTCACCCCACTCATCTGTTCCGGTACTTACTCTTACCCTTGGTTCCCTTCAGTTTCCTCTGGCTTCCGGCCAGATCAGCGAAATTTTTTTGCCCGAGCCTGACCCAATATCCAGTTTGCGATGTAGCGTCACGGCGTTATAAGTGGCATCGAGCGCATATTTGCCTGGAGGAAGCTTTACCAGCAGATAGGGGCCGGCGGAGCCGGTATCGAGAACGATGTTGCCTTTCGCATCCGCTATCCTTACCTGGACATCACTGATATATGCCGCCCGTGGCTGCGCGGCCTGAGCCAGTTCCAGCGTAAGCGGCCATGCCTTGCCCGCCTGCAATATGGCATCCGATTCGTCTTTCCCGATGCCACCGGAAATGAATTCAGTCTGGCTGTACATTTTTGTCGGCGGAAGCGAAGGATTCCCCAGGGGACTTTCTTGTGCGTAGGCCAGGTTCGAAAGTATTGCGCCAATAAGAAGGAAAGGCAGGAGAGAAACTGGAGGCATTTTTTTAGGCATAGAAATCTCGTTCAGTTTGAATCTTTGGATATCGCCCCCAGTCCTGCTTGCACGATTGCCCATCGGTTTTCAGATGGCACGAAAGCATACCGGGGCCGGTGGGCGGCAACCAGCGGACTTGCATCGATGTCACGCCCATCGAGTGGTTCGCAGTTTCCAGAGACGGTTATGGTAAACGATAGCGGAAATCCCGCTAAATGATCCAGAGTCTGATCCAGAGTTGAATTTTTCGATTCAAGTCGAAAAAGGAGATCATCCAGTTGACTTTCCTTTAAAGGATCATTGTCCAGACCGAACAGGTCTATCAATTTCGATTCACGCATATCCTCTCCTTTAATCCAGCTACCCCTGCGACCTTGCCGTGGGACCCAGCGTTTGCGCCCGGCTATTAGCTATTGGTTCTATTGGACCATCCGTCTTTCAGGCAGTTCTGCGACACGGCACCATTCCGGGTTCTTCAATGGTTTTCTTCACTCGGACCTTGCTCCACCCGGTCCCCCCTGTGGGGGCTGGGCGCCGTGATAATTGGCCGGGCTCCCGTCCGCGTTTCGTCTCGGCGATTTCTTTTGGGCTTTTATCCTTGTCGGATTACGCTACGCTAATCCGACCTACTTCTGGCGCTGTTCCAGTCAGGCAAAAAGCAAGGGCGACAGATGGAATGACTGCCCCGGTTTTCTCAAAGGAAAAATGAAATGGAAAAATAGCTCGCATGCCTTTTCCTTGTCTTGATTTTGTAACATTTCATGGAAAGGATAAGTGTTATCCGGGGTTCGGACCGTACGGTACCGCACGTTGCGGAATGTCGAAACTCCTGGATAGGGGGAAGAGAGGCAATGGCAGTAGTCAGCAGTGCAGCAGTATTCGATCCGCCCTCGCAGGCGGTGGCTGCTACCCTTGCCCCTCGGTTACCCGCCTGGCCTGGCGTGCCCTGATTACGGAAAGCCGCCACATCACCGCAAGCAGGCTTCCCAGCGGAGAGTGCATGACTGCAGAAATCGCCCCGACCACCGGCGCGAGCGGAAGCAGCGGAAATGCCTGCTTGGCCAATACGATGGCGAGCCCCGAGTTTTGCATGCCTACTTCGATGGAAATCGTGCGGGCGCTCTGCCGCTGGCAACCCAGCATCCACGCAAAGTAATAGCCCATCAGGAATCCGCCTCCATGCAGCAGCGCAACGGCCAGCAACAGTTGCAAGCCGTGCTCGAGGATGGCTTCGGCATTGGCAGCTATGACGACGGCACAGACGAAGCACACGCCCATGACCGACAGCACGGGCGCAACCGGCATGATGCTCGCCACCAGCCTGGGCGCCCAGCGGTTGATTAAAACACCCAGAATGACCGGAAAGATGACAACCTGCATGGTCTGCTTGAACAGCAGCCAGGCATCCACCGGAACCATCGTTCCCGCCAGAAGCTGGGTCAGCAGTGGCGTGGCGACTACGGCCGCCAGCGTGGAGCAGACGGTCATCACTACCGAAAGTGCGACATCGGCATCTGCAATATACGTCACGAGATTGGAAGCGGTGCCACCGGGACAGCAGCCTACCAGGATCAGCCCCAGGGCGAAGTGGGGTGGAAGGCTCAATCCCTGGGCCACGATCCAGGCCAGCGCCGGCATGATGGAATACTGTGCGATAAAACCGATCAGCACCTCCCGGGGCATGCGGGCAATCCTGCGAAAATCGCCACCGGTGAGCGTCAGCCCCATGCATAGCATGATGAAAGCCAGAAGCAGCACCATCAGCGAGCCCTGGTTCATGCTGGTGAGCCAGGGCGGCCAGCAGAGGGCGACGGCCCCCGAAAGGATCATCCATAAAGGGAACAGAAGGGCCAGCCGCTGCAGCACGACGGCGGTCAGGCTACGGAGTTTTCGGCGCTACCTGCAATCGAGGCGGGACGCGAGAACAGGAGTACATGGTGCTGCGCATGCCGGCTTACCAGCGTGCAGCTGTTCAAGCCTGCATCTTCCGCCATCTGTTTGAGTGTCGACAGGCACTCGGGATAATCATGATCGCGGACATGGATGCATGCCTCTTCCAGTTGATTCGGCGGGACTTCGGTCCAGGTCTCCCGCATGAATTTCAGATAGCCGTCCAGATAGCTTTCGCGATCCTGGCCTTCTTCCCGTACTACATCGACCAGGATCAGGCACCCTTGCCCGGACAATCTGTGACCAGCCGCGTGGAAAAAGCGCTGTTTCTCGTCAGACGATAAATGGTGAATGGCAAATCCCGTGAAAATGACGTCCCAGGTTTCGGAGGCCGACTCGACCATTTCCAGGAGATCGCCATGCGCCAGCACGACCTGGGCCGACAGTCCGGCAAGGTATGTGCGCGCCTCGGCCAGCGCCGTGGGAGATAAATCCACGCCTTCATACGTCGCGGGAGGCGTTTGAGCGAGACAGGGGGCGAGATAGCGCGCATTGCCGCAACCCAGGTCCAGCAGGCGGTACTTTCCTCCATCAGCCCGCCGTGCAAGCAGATCCTTCACTTCGGCATAGATTTCCCGGTGGAACATGTAGTTGTATGCGGTAAGCAGGTCATAAAGCGACCAGGACCGGGTAAAGATGGCTGTGGGCGCCGGTTCAAGAGAGGAATTCATATCTGATTGGTAGGTGGGATAACATCGTTCCGTTCGCCGCAATTGCGCAACCCACCATTCTACCTGCTAAAAAGCCGCTTGTCGGATTGCTGCCGATGTGCAGTTCAGATGGGCAGCTCAATGAGAAGAATTCAGTATGCGGGGCTTGCTGCCACATCCCGAAGAGATCGGTCATACAATCGGGAACACCGATTTCTTTCCTGTCGAAGTACTGATCAGCGTGTTTCGAAATCATGCTCGACGCTACGGGATGATGCGGCTCTTCTGTAGGGTCGTACCACAATCCTGTTTCCGAAAGCGGTCTGTGGAACCATGAATGTCATATGATTTTGCAAAGTGATGGGACCACAGGTTAGCATGTCAATATTCTGTCTGGATCTACCAATATCCCCATAAACACCTAAAATGATGATACCACTACACAGAAAGAGTGATAAAGCAGTTGTCATATCATACATATCCACAATATTTTGATTATGAGCAAGCTTAAAAAAATCAGCGCAAAATTAGGCGCTGAATTTATCTCCTAAATTCAAACCCGCTTCGGCGGGTTTTTTATTGCCTGTTTCTTTCTACCTTGTGCGCGGGCGTTTCGCCACGCCGGATCCGGGGTAGTGGTAAAATCGCGAAGGAGAGAGAAGGAATGGATGAAGAAGAAAACAAGGGGCCAGACAACGGCTATTGGCCGATAACCCGATTTGCCATGCGGTTTGCGTTCTGGACTGTCGTATTTTCCATCATAGGGGCGATAGTCATCGCATTTACCGGATTTCATTTCTCTTTCTAGTGGAGCCATCATCCTGGCATGGCATCAATCGGCATATGGATCGGTATCGCTCTTGCCACACATGGGCTCCAATAGCCTCAATCATTTACTGCGCTCCATCCAGTTTCAAGACTCTGCGCTGTTCGTCACAACGGTTCCGTTTAAAAACCAGGTCCTGTCCCTATGGGGCCTGGCGTACAGATACAGGCAGCAAGAGAGAGAATGATATGGGGGCAATCAACCCCCCATACTCTTGCGGAAAAGCCTTATGAAAAAATATTACTCATATTATTCTCAACATCGTCCCGACAGTCCCAGCCAGCCCGAAAAGCCCGATTATCCGGATAAGCCGATAGATCCCAGGCCATTCGATCCAGATCCGTCTCCGGGATATCCAATCGTGGATCCGGGGGATGAGCCCTTTCTCTGATCTGCAAGCATTGGCCTGGCAAGCCCACGCATAAGAAATAGCTCAAACCGGCGATGCAGGAAAAATTCCTGGAGCGGCAGCGGTGGATCGTGGCGATTCCTGTCCTTGCAGCATGCCTTGCCGGATTCGCGCTGGCCAGCATGTCCGGCAGGAGCAGCGCTGCGGATGCCACCAAGCTGATAATCATCCAGAAAAGCGAACTGGTATTCGATGAGGCAACCCATACCTTTGATACCATGATCATCCTGTCGAACGAAAGATCAACGTCTCTTCTTGAGCCTTTCAAATTGATCGTGTCGATCGACTCCCCCCAGGTATCCCTCATGAATGCGACTGGCACAGCGGGGAACGGCCTTCCTTACATTCAGATTCCCCTGCCGGAGGGCAGCCTGGACCAGGGGCAAGTCGTTCGTGCGCTCCTCAAATTCAGAAATCCCGAACAGGTGAAATTCAACTTGTTGTTCGGGATTGATGCACAGATTCCGAAAACGGATAACCTGCTACCCTATCCAGGTCCTTCAGGCCCAGCGACCTCATTAGGAATCAATTGAAGCGTTCAGGTTTCTGTCTCCCCGGCCAGCTCGCTGCAGTTCCACGGTTCTGGGTCCGCAAAGGGGGCAACGTACCTCCCCCGATACCGTTTTAAATCCCCATCTTTTCTTCTGTCCCGCAGACTCCCGGCGGAAGGGAAAAGCGCGGCCTTTGGTCTGGCGCTCTCCTGAAAACATTTCCATTTAACGAATATTTAACCGTTCCTTTACGACTCTCTTCATCGGCTTGGATATGATCCATTCTTGAATATCCAGATACGCCGTTGTTTTTATTCTGATGAGGACGAAATGCCCGATATTTTCTTCAAAGAACCGGAATCCACATTGCTCGAAACTTCCGGCTTGGAGCCAGCCGTGAGAAATGAGATTCCCGATGATTTTCTGTCAACCGACCTTGCGCCGACCTACTTCAAGGAAATTGGCCAGGGCGTCTTGCCGGGCAGACAGGAAGAAGCCGAGCTTGCCCGGCTCGCCAAGCAAAATGACGATGATGCGCGCCGGAAAATGATGGAGTGCAACCTGAGGCTCGTGGTGAGTATCGCCAAGCTTTACGCCAATCACGGCGTCGCGCTGCCGCATCTTATCAAGGAAGGCAAAATAGGGATGATGCACGCGCTGGACAAATTCGATCCGGAACGTGGCTTTCGTTTCTCCACTTATGCCACCTGGTGGATACGGCAGAACATCGAACGCTGCATCATGAATCAATCGCGCACGATTTGCCTGCCTGTCCATGTCATCAAGGAACTGAACGTTATTCTGCAGGCAGTCCGCCACCTTGAAGCCCATTCAGGCAGGGAGCCTACACCGCAAGATGTGGCCCATCTGTTGGGCCGCCCCCTGGACCATGTGGAGCGCATGCTATCCTTGAACATGAGCATGATGTCGCGGCATACCCTGTTCGATGTGGATCCTTTCCTGTCAGTCGGCGATGTCATGGCCGATGAAAAATCGCCCGGCCCCGATGCGATGCTGGAGCAATCCGGGATCGAAGACCGGGTAAGGGAGTGGCTCAGCCGCTTGAACCACAAGCAGCGCTACATCATCGAGCACCGCTATGGGCTGAATGCCTGCGAAATTCAAACTTTGGGGCAGTTGGGGGCAAACTTCGGGCTTACCCGCGAACAGATACGCCAGATTCAGCTGGAGGCGGCGGAGACATTGCGCGGCATATTAAACCTGAATCCGGCAGCTGATCGCTCACTTCCGGTTTAGAGCTATGATCCACAAAGATTTTCAGCGGTACCCGATAGTCACTGTATGATGAGTTTGCTGCAGGGTGGATTCAGGTTGAATGCGATAGTGTTTCGACGGAGAATATTTTAATTTGATAAAAATGACTCTAATATGGAAACACTGATCGCACCGATTTCCCAGGACTTGCCTGGCGGTCCCAACCTGGAATACGACCCCGATTTCATCGCGCTGGAGCAGGCCAGCCTGGGCAAGCCCGAACGCCAAACCGGTCAGGTAATCGTCCCGGCGGAAGAGCCCGATTGGCCTGATGTTCAGCGCCGCGCTGAATTGCTTCTATCCCGAAGCAAGGACTTGCGCGTCGTCATGTTATTTATCCGCGCCGCGATCCACTGCGAGGGCATGAAGGGGCTTGCCTCCGGCCTGAAGCTGCTGCAAATCCTTCTCGCCGATTATTGGGAGACTATCCATCCCGCCCTCGATCCCGAGGAAGGCGATGATCCGGGGGTGCGCCTCAATGTGCTTGCAGCGCTGTCAAACCCGGATGCACTGCTGCGCGATGTGCGTGGCGTTGCGTTCGCCAGTACGGGAAGCCACGCGCGGCTGTTGGTGCGCGATGTGCTCGTCGCCATGAACAGGCTGCGAGCGGACAATGGTGGAAGCGTGCCGAGCCAGGCGGAAATCGAAGAAATCCTTCGTCTTCCGGAAAACGCGGCTTCCATGCAGGCGTTGCGGGAAGCATTGTCGGCCGTGGATGGAATCCATCTCTTCCTGGGAGTAAAGGTGGGTTATGACCGTGTTCCGGATCTGCAGCCGCTGAAGGATATACTCAAAACCGTGGCGCAACTGGGTCCAGCCGCCGCTTATGTTTCACAGTCGGGAGAAATTTCCCTGGGTACCGAAGGGGTGGCAAAGATGCAGGCTGGCGAGAATAAGGAGCCGATGATGACAATGCCTGGCGAGATTCGCAATCGGGAAGACGCAGTGCGCATGCTTGAGAAAGTATGCGAGTTCATCGAGCGGACCGAACCGGCGAATCCCGCGCCGCTATTCATTCGCCGGGGACAGCGTCTCATGACAAAGAATTTCGTCGAAATCCTGCAGGAACTCGCGCCAGAGAGCCTGAACCAGCTCAAGCAGATCACCGGCGCCGAACCGAAAAAGCCCTGATAGCCCGCGTAGTTATCCGCGCGAAAGGGGCCAGGATCTGTCCGGAAATTTCCGGATATATTCCTTGCGACTGCTTGCGGATACAGTTGCCAGCGTCTACTATCATGTGTATGGCACATTAGAACCAACAGGTTTCCTGGCGAGCTCGCACGGTGGATCATCGGGCATGAGCGCAACCTTAAAACCATCTTCAAGGGGAGGTGCAATCGTGGCACAGAGCAGTCAGAAATTCATCGCACGCAATCGCGCTCCGCGGGTTCAGATCGAATACGATGTCGAACTGTACGGCGCCGAGAAAAAAATCCAGCTTCCATTCGTCATGGGTGTGTTTGCAGATTTGTCGGGCAAACCCACCGAAGCGCTTCCCCCCGTGGCGGATCGCAAATTTCTCGATATCGATGTCGATAATTTCGACGATCGCATGAAGGCAATCAAACCCCGGGTCGCCTTCCAGGTTCCCAATACGCTGACCGGAGAGGGAAACCTCAGCGTCGATATTTCCTTCGAGAGCATGGATGATTTTTCTCCGGCCGCGGTGGCGCGAAAAGTCGATGCCCTGAACAAGCTGCTGCAGGCGCGCCAGCAGCTTTCCAACCTCGTCACTTACATGGACGGCAAAACCGGGGCAGAAGAACTGATAGCCAAGGTGCTGAACGACCCCGCGCTGCTCCAGACCCTTGCCGCGAGCAAAAAACCGGCAGACGAAGCTGGCGCAGCGTGATCCGGCTGATCCGATATAAGAAGACGAGGAGAAAATAATGGCGGAAACGCAACAACAGGCTGCAGAAAGCGAAGTTCCGAAACTCGAGGGAAGCGAGTTTGCCGGGTTATTGCAGAAGGAATTCAGGCCGAAATCCGAGGAGGCGAAGGGTGCGGTCGAGCAGGCGGTGCGCACGCTCGCCGAGCAGGCGCTCGCACAGACTCAGCTCATCGGCCATGACGTCGTCAAGTCCATCGAGGCCATCATCGCCGAACTCGACCGCAAGCTGTCCGAACAGGTGAACCTGGTCATGCATCACCCGGATTTCCAGAAGCTCGAAGGCGCCTGGCGCGGGCTTCACTATCTGATCAACAACACCGAAACCGACGAGATGCTCAAGATACGCTTTATGAATATCTCGAAGAACGACCTGGGCAAAACACTCAAGCGTTACAAGGGCACCAACTGGGATCAAAGTCCCCTGTTCAAGAAAATCTATGAAGCGGAATATGGGCAGTTCGGGGGCGAGCCATTTGGCTGCATGGTGGGCGATTACGCGTTCGACCACAGTCCGCCCGATGTGGAATTGCTCGGCGAAATGTCGAAGATTTCGGCGGCGGCCCACATGCCTTTCATCGCCGGCGCAAGCCCGACCGTCATGCAGATGGATTCCTGGCAGGAGCTGGCCAATCCCCGCGACCTGACAAAGATTTTCACCACGCCCGAATATGCTTCCTGGCGCTCCCTGCGGGAGTCGGAGGACGCCCGCTACCTGGGTCTTGCCATGCCGCGGTTCCTCGCGCGCATTCCATATGGAGCAAAGACGAGCCCGGTGGAAGAGTTCGACTTCGAGGAGGATACCGGGGCGGCCGACCACAACAAGTATACATGGGCCAACGCGGCTTATGCCATGGCCGTCAATATCAACCGCTCTTTCAAGTTTTACGGCTGGTGTTCCCGTATTCGCGGCGTGGAGTCCGGCGGCGCGGTAGAGGGATTGCCGGTGCATACCTTTCCCACGGATGATGGGGGCGTCGATATGAAGTGCCCGACCGAGATCGCGATCAGCGACCGGCGCGAGGCGGAACTGGCGAAAAATGGATTCATGCCGCTGTTGCACCGCAAGAACTCCGATTTTGCCGCCTTCATCGGCGCACAATCGATACAGAAGCCGTTCGAGTACGATGATCCGGATGCGACCGCGAATGCCAATCTTTCCGCCCGGTTGCCGTATCTGTTCGCCTGCTGCCGCTTCGCCCATTATTTGAAGTGCATCGTCCGGGACAAGATCGGCTCCTTCAAGGAGCGGGATGACATGCAGGTATGGCTCCAGAAGTGGATCATGAACTATGTGGACGGCGATCCCGCCCATTCCTCCGAATCCACCAAGGCCCGCAAGCCCCTGGCGGCTGCGGAGGTCGTGGTGGAAGAGGTCGAGGGCAATCCGGGCTATTACACGTCCAAATTTTACCTTCGGCCCCATTATCAGCTCGAAGGCCTGACGGTATCGCTGCGGCTGGTTTCCAAACTGCCATCGGCGAAAGCAGCCTGAGCCTGAGCCAGGCTTATTGCGGCAAGCGGGGAGAGGTGCACAACAAGGAATAGTTTCTTTTACAGGGAGGCAATCATGGCCGTAGACATGTTTCTGAAGCTGGACGATGTGAAAGGCGAATCCTCGGACGACAAACACAAGGATGAAACGGATGTGCTGGCCTGGAGCTGGGGGATGAGCCAGTCAGGCACCACGCATATGGGCACGGGCGGGGGCGCCGGCAAGGTAAGCGTGAATGATTTATCCATCACGAAGTACGTGGACAAGGGCTCTCCCAATCTCATCATTTCCTGCTGCAACGGGAAGCACTACAAGGAGGGCGTCCTGACCGTACGCAAGGCGGGGGAGACGGCGCTCGAGTATCTCAAGATTACGATGAAGGAAGTGCTCATCTCGTCGATCTCCACTGGCGGCAGCGGAGGTGAAGACCGCTTGACCGAAAATGTCACGCTCAATTTCGCGGAATTCAAAGTGGAATACACGCCGCAGAAGGCTGATGGCAGCGGGGATGCCGCGATCGAGGCGGGATGGAAGATTGCAGCGAACGTAAAAGCGTAAGCCGCTGGACAAGGGGCTGGAATGAGCCGGTAGGCCGCTGGGGCTTCTCTCCCCAGGCCGGTTGCAGGATGCGGAATGGAGTATTCATGCGAGCATCCGTCTTTTCCTGAACGCCGGATATCGGCTGCCTGCAGGCTTGCACCTGCTTCCGTGACCCGCACTCCAGCCCATTCATAACCTACCCGTAACCACTCCTCGGATGAAAAGCCATGGCGCTCGGTGATATGTTCCTGAAGATTGAAAGCGCGCGGCAAGGCGCAATCAAGGGCGAGGCGCAGGATGAAAACCACAGGGACGAAATCGATGTAATCGACTGGTCCTGGGGAATGGAGGCGAAAACGGCGCTGAGCGGGGGAGGGGCGAGCCCCAAGGCGACGCTGAGCGAGCTGAATATTGTCAAGCAGGTGGACAGCGCTTCGACCGGACTGATGTCCGCCATGCGCGGCAACGAGCTCATCAGCAAGGCGGTGCTTACGGTGCGCAAGGCAGGTGGGGTGCCGCATGAGTACTGCAAGATCCGGATCGAAAAGGGGCGGATAACGTCCATAGACGTGGATACCAGCAACTTTTCGGCAAGCGGGCAGCTATCGGAAAGGCTCAGCCTGGCTTTTCAGAAAATCAGCGTGGAGTATATTCCGCAGGGCGCCGATGGGAATCCGCGCGGAAGCATGCTGTTCGATGCCGAGATATCCTGATGCAGGACTGCAACCACAAAAGAAACCAGCGATGAGTGCCTCCGCTGCCGAACAGAGTTTGCGCAATGGCGATCCCGCTGGCGCGCTTGCGCAACTCCAGGAAGCGGTTCGGGCGCATCCTTCGGATTCGAAACTGCGGATTTTTCTGTTTCAGCTCCTCGCCCTGATGGGCCAGTGGGAGCGCGCGCTGAATCAGTTGAACGTGGCGGCGGAGCTGGATCCGGCGGCCCTGGCCATGGCCCAGGCTTATCGCGAGGCACTGCGCTGCGAGGTGCTGCGGGCGCAGGTATTTGAAGGCAGAAAATCACCTATGGTCTTTGGCCAGCCGGAGCAATGGCTGGCGCTGCTTATCGAAGCGCTGCTGCTTACAGGGCAGGGCAAACATCGCGAAGCGGGGGCGCTGCGGAACAGGGCATTCGAGGAGGCCAGCGAGACCGATGGCATGCTCGATGGCGAGCGGTTCTCCTGGATCGCCGATGCCGACAGCCGCCTTGGGCCGGTGTGCGAGGCCATCATCAACGGCCGCTATTACTGGGTGCCTTTTTCGCGCTTGTCGCAGGTGATCATCGATGCGCCGGAGGACCTGCGGGACATGGTGTGGATGCCCGCGCATTTCCGGTTCGATAATGGCGGCGAGAGCGTGGCGCTGATTCCCACGCGCTATCCGGGGTCCGAGGCAAGCGAGGACGGGCTGATTCTGCTCGCGCGCAAGACCATCTGGCAGGAAGCCGCCCCGGGCACATATTACGGGTTGGGCCAGCGGCTGCTCGCTACCGATGCTGGTGAAACACCTCTCATGGATGTGCGCAGCATTACCCTGGGGGAGGGTGCGGCCGAACGGGCAAATCCCCACGACAGCAGCTGAAATGGCTGAGTTTACTCCACAGGAGCGGCTTCAGCCCGCGCTGCTCGACCGTCTGGCGGATAACGAGCCGGAAAAAAAACTGGAGGCGCGCGAGGAGCGCGTGATGTCCGCCGCCCGGTTGAGGCAGGCGGTCTTGCGGGATCTGGCGTGGCTGTTCAACACCACCAGGCTGGGCGGCGAAGAGCTGGCTGGTTTTCCGTTCGCGGCGCACTCCGTCATTAATTTCGGGCTTCCTGCGCTGTCTGGTGAAACCGCATCGACGCTGGATATCATCGAGCTGGAGCAATCGATCCGGCAGGCAATAGTTGATTTCGAGCCACGCATCGACCCTGCCAGCCTGCGAGTGGAAGCGGTCGTGACCGACTTGCAGCTGGACCGGCACAACGTTATCAGCGTGCAGATTCGCGGGGATTTGTGGGCTTATCCCGTGCCGCTGGAATTATTGCTCAGGACCGATGTGGATCTGGAAACCGGCCAGGTGGAAATACGCGATCTGGCCCGGTCGGAGCATTAGGGGAATCGCTAGAGGGATTTTGCGCGGCTCCACAGGGACGTTTTGATGATGCCGCCTTGCCCTGCCCAACTGCACGTTGGATCTGCTTGTCGCGCATTCATTTCGAGAAGGTGTTCGCGTCGGCAGAGACCTTGTTCAGAGCTCTCGCGGTCAACAGGCCCTCTTTGATCTGTCGAGTTTTGGGCTAACAGCACTCCTTTTGTAGGATGGGTGGAGCAAAGCGTAACCCATCATTTTCCTGGTGCCGGGTAGATGTTTTTTGATGGGTTGCGTTTCACTCCACCCATCCTACGGTTGCTGAAGGATTCCGAAGGAGGATGGGAATCCCGCAGCGGGCTGTAAGTACCTGTTTCCGGTTTTATCGGTCGGCTAACACGATTATTCACATGGACCCTCGTTTGCTTCGGCACTACAACCGGGAACTCGCCTACCTGCGCGAGATGGGCGCGGAATTCGCGGCCGAATTTCCCAAGATCGCCGGCCGGCTGGGAATGGATGGCATCGAGGTTACCGATCCGTACGTGGAAAGGCTGATGGAAGGGGCGGCATTTCTGGCAGCGCGAGTGCAGTTCAAGCTCGATGCCGAGTTTCCCCGCTTCACGCAGCGCCTGCTCGAAATAGTCTATCCCAACTACCTGGCGCCGACTCCGGCAATGCTGATCGCCCAGCTCCGCCCGCAGCTCGTCGAAACCAATCTTGCTCAAGGCGTTGCCATTCCCGCGGGCAGCGCCATGCGCAGCCAGGTGGGAAAGGATGATCTCACGGCTTGCGAATTCCATACGGCGCAGGAGGTGATGCTATGGCCGCTCGAAATCGTGCATGCGGAGTATTTCAGTTTCGCGCCGGACCTGCCTCTGAACAAGCTGCCGCTGCTGCAGCCGGTAAAAGGCGGGGTGCGCCTCAGGCTTAAAACCACCGCCGGACTGAATTTTTGCCAGTTGGGCATGGAGCGGCTGCGGCTGTTTTTCTCGGGGAGCGACGAGATCGCCTACAAGCTGCATGAGCTGTGCCTGGGCGCGCCACTCGGCGTGGCGGTCGCGCCCGCCGGCCATCCCTGGCCCTGGCATCACTTTCTTCCTCCGCGCATGATCCTGCCCGTGGGTTACGAAGATAAAGATGCGCTGCTTCCCGTCAGCTTGCGCGGTTTTCAGGGATACCGCCTGTTGCAGGAATACTTCGCCTTTCCGCAGCGTTTCCTGTTTATCGATATCGATGGTTTAGGGCCAGCGGTGCGCCAGCACGCAGAGGATGAACTGGAGATCGTCCTGCTGTTTTCGCGCGGCGAAGCGGCGCTGGAGAACGTGGTCGATAGCGGGAATTTTTCACTGTTCTGCACGCCGGCGATCAATCTTTTTCCCAAGCGCGCCGACCGCATCCACCTTTCGGACAATACATACGAATTCCATGTGGTGCCAGACCGTACGCGGCCCGTGGATTTCGAGGTTTTCGAGGTTACCGGCGTCACCGGCTATGGCGCGGGCAGCGACAGCGAGCGCGCTTTTCTCCCGTTTTACGCAGCCTATCATTGGGAAATGCAGGAGAAGCAGGCCTACTTCACCATTCAGCGGGAGCCTCGCCTGCTTCCTGCGGGAAAGAGGCGCACCGGCACTCGCTCCAGCTATATCGGCAGTGAAGTCTTCCTTTCCCTGGTGGACGCGCAGGAGGCGCCGTATTCTGACGATCTCCGGCAACTGGCCGTTACCACGCGATGCACCAACCGCGACCTGCCGCTGCTGATGCCCCTGGGTCAGGGAAAAACGGATTTCACGCTGGATATCGCTGCTCCTCTGGATTCCATTCGCTGCATCAAGGGTCCCTCCAAGCCTTATTCGCCGTTGTGGACCGGCGGCATCGCCTGGCAATTCGTAAGCCATCTTTCGCTCAACTATCTTTCCCTGATGAACAGCAGCGAGCATGAAGGGGCGGCGGCGCTACGCGAAATGCTGGAGCTGTACGCCATGAGTTCCGATGGAGGCATAAAAAAGCAGATCGAGGCGGTGCGAAGGGTATCGGTAAAACCATTGGTGCGGCGGCTTCCCGTTCCCGGGCCCATTACTTTCGGCCGCGGGCTGGAGATCGGGCTGCATCTCGAAGAGCTGGGTTTCCAAGGCGGCGGCGCGTTTCTCTTCGGAAGCGTGATGGAGCGGTTCTTCGCCCGCCATGTCTCGCTCAATTCATTCACGGAAACCGTTCTTTCTTCCGTGGAACGGGCCGAAATAATGCGATGGGAGCCGCGATGCGGAACACGCCCGATCCTTTGACCTATTTTCGCGCGCTTGAAGCGAAGCCGTTCGGTTTCGATTTTTTCCAGGCGCTGCGGCGCATCGACTGCCTGCATCCGCATAAGCCACGACTGGGCGAGGGATTGCGGCCGGTCGACGACGTGATCCGCCTGGGGCAGGAGCCTTCGATGGCGTTCGCACCCGCTTCGCTCGCCTCGTTCCAGTTTCCGGAAAATGGCCGGCCAGCACGGGCGGAAGTCCGTTTTCTGGGTCTTCTGGGCCCCAATGGCCCGCTGCCGCTGCATCTCACGGAATATGCGCGCACCCGGTTGCTGAATTCCGGGGATGCCACCTTCGTGCGGTTTCTGGATATGTTCAATCATCGCTTCCTGTTGCTTTTCTACCGCGCATGGGCCCAGGCGCAGCCGACAGCCAGTCTGGATAGGCCGCGCCACGACCGGTTCACGATCTACGTAGGGGCGCTGGAAGGCATTGCCGGCAGCAGGATGCGGCAGCGCGACGAGATCGGGGATTTCGCAAAATTATTCTTTGCCGGCTGGCTGGGGCGCCAGGTGCGCAATCGCGACGGGATCGCCGCATTGCTTGCTTCCTACTTCCGGGTGGGGGTGGCCGTGGAGGAATTCGTGGGCCACTGGCTGCGCTTGCCGCCCCGCGACCGGACAAGGCTCTGGACGGGGGAGGCTGGCGGCCCGGCAGCGCAACTGGGGGCAGGGGCTGTGCTGGGTTCGCGCGTGTGGGACAGGCAGCATAAATTCCGTATTCATCTGGGCCCGCTCACGCTTAAGCAGTATGAGAGCTTTCTGCCGGGGGGCAAGGCTCTGGACAGGCTGGTGGACTGGATAAGGCAATACTTCTGTTTTGAACTGGAATGGGATGTGCGGCTGGTGCTGGCGCACGACGAAGTGCCAAAGACCAGCCTCGGGCAATTCGGCCGGCTGGGGTGGACCACGTGGCTGGGCACGCGGCCAGCAGCAACCGACGCGAGCGACCTGACGCTGGACGCCGAGCGGCTCGCGTCCCGCAGGCACGAGGGACGCGCAGATTGAGGCGCTCGATGCACCGCGCCGCTGATCCGGGGTTGATCCAGGTTAACGTTGCTGGTCCGGTTTATGGTTCATATAGCCAGATAGCCAGGCAGAAAAACAAGAGAGGGTAGGCAGCATGAGCGAAATCAGCCGCGTGGCATTATTCGGCAAACTGAACAGCCTCGCCTACAAGGCGATCGAGGGAGCCACCGTCTTCTGCAAGCTGCGCGGCAATCCTTATGTCGAGCTGGAACACTGGCTGCAACAGATCCTGGCGAACCAGGATTCGGATCTCCACCGCATCTTCAGGCATTTCGAAATCGACAGTTCCCGGCTTGCAAAGGATCTGACTGATGCGCTCGACCGCTTGCCGCGCGGCGCCACATCCATCTCCGATCTTTCCGAGCGCATCGAGTATGCGGTAGAGCGCGGGTGGGTCTATGGCACCCTGATGTTCGGCGAATCGCAGGTGAGGACCGGGCATCTCCTGGTGGGTATGCTCAAGACTTCCAGCTTGAGGAATGCCTTGTTCGGCATCTCGCGCCAGTTCGATCGCGTGCGTCCGGATACGCTGGCGGATGAGTTCGCCAAAATCGTTGCCGGCTCGCCAGAGGATCAATTGCGTGCCACCGATACCTCAGCCGCCGCACCGGAGGAGGCGAGCGGCGCGCTTGCTCCGGCGCAAATGGGCAGGCAGGATGCGCTCAGGAAGTTTTCTGTGGACCTGATAGCGCGTGCGCGCAAGGGCGAGATCGACCCCGTGACCGGGCGCGATGAGGAAATCCGCCAGATCGTCGATATTCTCATGCGCCGCCGGCAGAATAATCCCATCCTCACCGGGGAAGCGGGTGTGGGCAAGACTGCAGTGGTCGAAGGCTTCGCCCTGCGTATCGCAAAGGGCGACGTGCCTCCGCCGTTAAAGGATGTCTCCCTGCTGACCCTGGATATCGGGCTGCTGCAGGCGGGGGCGAGCATGAAGGGAGAATTCGAAAACCGGCTGCGCCAGGTTATCGACGAGGTGCAGGCTTCGCCCAAACCCATCATCCTGTTCATCGATGAGGCGCACACTCTTATCGGCGCCGGCGGGCCTGCCGGAACCGGGGACGCCGCCAACCTGCTAAAACCTGCTCTTGCGCGAGGCACGCTGCGCACCATCGGCGCCACCACCTGGACGGAATACCGCAAGTATTTCGAAAAAGACCCGGCGCTCACGAGGCGTTTCCAGGTCGTGCAGATACTGGAGCCGTCGGAGGAAAAAGCGATACTTATGGTGCGCGGAGTAGCTTCGACGCTGGAAAAGCATCATCGTGTGCAACTGCTCGACGAGGCGCTGGAAGCTGCCGTCAAGCTGTCCCATCGCTACATCCCCGCGCGCCAGCTTCCGGACAAGGCTGTGAGCCTGCTCGACACCGCATGCGCGCGCGTTGCCATCAGCCAGTATGCCACTCCCGCGGAAGTCGAGGATTGCCAGCGCCGCCTGGAGGCATTGGCGACAGAACTGGAAATCATCGGCCGGGAAGAAGAGGTGGGCTTTAACGCTGGTTCCAGGCGCACCGATGCGGAGCAGAAACAGGTGGCGGAAAAGGCACGCCTGGCCACTCTCGAGGCCCGCTGGCAGGAAGAAAAAGGACTGGTTGACCGCATACTCGAACTGCGCGGAAAGCTGCGCGCAGGCGGTAAGCCGGTGGATGTGAAAGCGCAGGATATTCCCGTTGCGGGTTCGAATACCAGCGGCACCGGTACGCAGGGTACGTTGGCGGAAAATTCCGGCGCCAGCTCCACGGGCACATCCGCAACGGGCGAGAACGCCGGGACCACCCAACTGGCTGAAGGCTCCGGAAGGGAAACAGCGGCGGCGCCTTCAGCCGGAGAGGAAGCTACGTCTGCCGCTTCACCCCAGGCTGGGAGCGCTGATACCGCTGGCGCCGTCAAAGCTGCCGATGCCGCGCTTGCTCCGGAAGAGCGCCAGCAGTTGCTGGCGGAATTGAGCGAACTCCAGCTGAAGCTGGATGCGCTTCAGGGGGAGTCACCCCTCATCATGCCGACGGTGGATGCGCAGGCCGTCTCCTCGGTGGTGGCCGACTGGACCGGCATTCCGGTGGGGCGCATGGTGAAAAACGAGGTGGAAGCCGTGCTCAAGCTGGCGGATACGCTGAACCAGCGCATCATAGGCCAGCGCCATGCGCTGGAGATGATTGCCCGCCGCATCCAGACGTCTCGGGCAAAACTCGATAATCCGAACAAACCCATCGGCGTATTCATGCTTTGCGGCCCTTCCGGCGTGGGGAAGACGGAGACTGCGCTTGCGTTGGCCGAGTCACTTTATGGCGGCGAGCAGAACGTCATCACCATCAACATGAGCGAATTCCAGGAAGCCCATACGGTGTCCACATTGAAGGGTGCGCCGCCGGGCTACGTGGGTTATGGCGAGGGCGGCGTGCTGACCGAAGCGGTGAGACGGAGGCCCTACAGCGTGGTGCTGCTCGACGAAGTGGAAAAAGCGCACCCGGATGTGCACGAGATTTTTTTCCAGGTATTCGACAAAGGCTGGATGGAAGACGGCGAGGGCAGGCACATCAACTTCCGCAACACGATCATCCTGCTTACCACCAACGTCGGCACCGACCTCATCATGGGCATGTGCCGCGATCCCGAGCTGATGCCGGACCCCCAATCGCTGGCGACGGCACTGCGCGCACCGCTGCTCAAGGTCTTTCCCCCGGCCTTGCTCGGTCGGCTGGTGACCATTCCTTATTACCCGCTGAGCGACGAAATGATCGGGGCCATCGCGCGGTTGCAGCTCAGCCGGATCAGCAAGCGCATCCTGGAGAACCACAGGATTCCATTCTCCTACGACGACGACACGGTCAGGCTCATCGTCAGCCGCTGCACCGAACTCGAAAGCGGCGGCCGCATGATCGATGCGATTCTCACCAACACCGTGCTGCCGCGCATCAGCGAGGAGTTTCTCAAGCGCATGGTGGAAGGCAAGCCTGTCGTGCGCGTACAGGTAAGCGTCAAGGATGGGGAGTTCGGGTATGGGTTTGAGTGAAATGCTTTTTTTACTGTAGGTATTATGTGAGCGGAAATTTAATCAGGAATAAGGAGGGGTAAAATGGACGTAGCATCGGGTTGGAGCCTATTTCGTCTCGCGAAAAGCGGCGCTCAGGCGTTAGCTGGCGGAAATCCTCTCGGGTTTAGCATAGGCGCAACACTGTATGTAAAAAAGTGGGTGGACTCAGCCAATGCGGAAGTACTGGACAACGTTAGGAAACGTGAAGGGTGTCCTCACATTATCATGATTCAGGGTTCACCACCCACTCCGACCGCGGCGTTATACGTGGCTCAAGAAGGTGGGGTTGCCTGGCTGACAGATCCGCCAAGCGGAAATGGTTGTAGTGCTTGCAAAAAGACAAACGAGGCACGAAGCGAATCTAAACCCATCAGTATATAAGCTGTACGACTGGATCAAGCAATTGTCTGATCTCCTGGTAAAGCTCTACGAACTACCCGAGCTACCCGATACGCTCGACAACCGGGAAGACGAGGGAATTCATATACGCAGTGCAATGGCTTACGAAAAGCACCAGGTTGTCGACTGGGTGGACAAGCACTTCGGCGGAAGGTGGGCGAGCGAATGCGACGTGGCGTTCAGCAACCGTCCCATCTCATGCCATATCGCGACGGAGCACGGCTTGATCCTGGGTTTTTGCTGCCATGACAGTACCAGCCGGGGCATGGCTGGCCCCCTGGGTGTGCTGGAATCGGCACGCGGGCGAGGCATCGGACGCGGACTGTTGCTCAGCACCCTTCATGCCATGGCTGCGATGGGTTACGCCTACGCCGTGATAGGCGGCGCCGGTTCTGTTGAATTTTATCGGCGTGTTGCCAATGTCATCGAAATCCCCGATTCCAGCCCCGGCATTTATATCGACCGGCTGGCCGAGTAGACGTCGTAGGGTGTGTAAAGCGAAGCGTAACCTACCGCAGAATCGATTAACGATGAGTTTATAGATGGGTGGAGCGGAGCGCAACCCATCAGAATGAAGAAAGGGAAGCTCCGATGATGGGTTGCGCGATGCTCCACCCATCCTACGGCAAACTGCAGGAAGCTGCTACAGATGCCGAATTACGGGATATCTCAGGCGGGTTTGGGCAGAACCATAAGCGAAGTAGCAGCCCAACTATTAAAACAAGGACAGGTAGGATGGGTGTAGCGCAGCGTAACCCATCAAAACCCATCAAAACTCAACTTATTCATCCAGACTCAAACATCAAACATCAAAACATGTCGGAACGATGCACATCATGAAATCATGGCAAACTATCGGCGCAATTTCGTAAAAGGCGGCAGCTATTTCTTTACGGCTGCACTCGCCGATCGCCGCCAGGCCTTGCTCGTGGACCATATCGACGCACTGCGCGAAGCTTTTCGCCAGGTTAAAGCCACCCTCCCGTTTCACCTCGACGCCATGGTGGTTCTCCCGGAACATTTGCATTGCATCTGGACGTTACTGCCCGGCGACGCCGATTATCCTGATCGCTGGCGGCGCATCAAGGCCGCGTTCTCGCGCAGCTTGCCGGACCGCTATCCTTGTTCCTCAAGTCAAATTCGGAAAAATGAACGCGGAATCTGGCAGCGCCGCTACTGGGAGCACACATTGCGCGACGAGGAAGACTATCGCAGGCACGTGGATTACATCCATTACAATCCAGTCAAACATGGGCATGCAGCCCACGTTGCGGATTGGCCGTATTCGACGTTCCGCCGTTATGTTGAAGCCGGCATATATGCCAGCGACTGGGCTGGGGATGGAGAAACCAGGGATCAGGAATTTGGCGAGATTTTAGTTACACCTAATGATGGGTTGCGCCATGCTCCACCCATCCTACGTGAGGGCACAGGATAGCCCTCGGGTACGAATCCAGGATAAAGCTCGGATAGGATGGGTGAAGCGAAAGCGTAACCCATCACAACAATTGACAAATGATGAGCTTGTAGGATGGGTAAAGCTCGGGTAGCGTAACCCATCGAGCATAACAATCAAAAAACCACAGGAAAAAACTGGGAATGGATGTGCATGCTGAAGTCCAGGACGAAGCCCACGGCGAGCGGGAACGCATCTCGGAGCTGAGCCTTCCCGATGCGCTGGCGCTTGCGTTGCAGGTACACCGCCGCGGCCATCTGGTCGAAGCAGAGATACTCTACCGCAAGGTTCTCGCTGCCGCTCCGGACTATGCCGACGCGCATCATTTTCTCGGCGTGCTGCTGCACCAGGGGGGCGACAGCGATGCGGCGATCGATTCCATCCACCGCTCCATCTCGCTGAATCCCGGCGAACCCAATTACTACAATAATCTCGGCAACGTGCTGGTGGAAGCCGAACGGCTGGCCGAGGCGGCGGATGCCTATGAAAAAGTGATACAGCTTGCTCCCGCCCACGCCCATGCATACAACAATCTGGGCGCTTTGTCGAAGGCGCGCGGCCAGTTCGAGGACGCCGCTCGCGCCTACCAGAAAGCCATCGAGCTGAACCCGGATCACGTCGATGCCCATAACAACATGGGCAAGCTCCTCTCCACGCAGGGCAGGACCAAGGAGGCAGTGGCATGGTACTGCAAGGCGATCACGCTGATGCCGCGCCACCCCGATGCCCGCAAGCTGCTGGGCCTTGCCTATTACACACTGGGGGAGACCGGGAAAGCGGCGGAAGTCTACCGGCAGTGGCTCGCGGACGAGCCGGAAAGCCCGGTCGCCATCCACATGCTCTCCGCCTGCTCGGGAGAAAACATTCCGCTTCGGGCGTCGGACAGTTATGTGGAATCCACCTTCGACAACTTTGCGGAAAGCTTCGATGCCAAACTGGGCAAGCTCGCGTATCGCGCGCCCGATCTGGTCGCCGGCGCGCTCGCCAGGGCCTTGCCCGAGCCCGATAGGAATCTCGTTGCGCTGGACGCGGGTTGCGGCACCGGGTTGTGCGGGCCGTTGATAGCGCCGTATGTCAGGCGGTTGACAGGCGTGGATTTATCCGCCGGCATGCTGGCCAAGGCGCGCGGCAGGAACGCCTACGACGAACTGGTGAAGTCAGAATTGACCGACTATCTCCTGGCGCATCCGGCCGCTTTCGATCTCGTCATTTCCGCCGATACGCTGGTGTATTTCGGCTCCCTTCGGGAAGTCCTGGTGGCAGCGCATGGCGCGCTGCGCAGCAACGGCCTGCTGATATTCACGGTTGAAGCCATGCCGGATGAAGCCGTGGTGGACGAAGCCAGCCAAGAAACCGCGAATGGAGCGGGATACCGCATCAATCCCCATGGCCGCTACAGCCACGATGGCGGATACCTGAAGCAGGCGCTCTCATCGGCAGGTTTCGCTACCCTGGGGATGGAGCCGGCTGTGCTGCGCAACGAGGGAGGCAATCCGGTTGCGGGGTTCGTGGTAACAGCTCGCAAACCGGATAAACATTTCGCCTAAAAATGGCGAAACCCCAATTGCTGTGCCACAATAAATATTATGCCTGTGAACTATTCTCTGCTTGGCGCTTACATGGATGGGTAGGATGGGTAGCAACCCATCAAAGCCACATTCGATAACACATCAAGCCATGATCGAATGATGGGTTGCGTTTCACTCCACCCATCCTACTAAAAATGTGTAGAGGCATAATGAACAGCTTACGTAGGAGGATGGGTAGGATGGGTAAAGCGCAGCGGAACCCATCAAAAGCCACCGGAAACCCAGTAGAGGCATGATGAATAATATTTTTTCTCAAGACACGATCTTTCAAGCCAGCTAACGAGACAGGTGAATAGCCAGGACTTTTGAACTAACCACCCCCCTGGGCGCCGACGTGCTGCTGTTTCACCGCCTGTCCGCGCGGGAGGAACTGTCCCGGCTGAGCGATTTCCAGCTCGATGCGCTGAGCATCCGCGGCGATATCAACGTGGACGACATCCTGGGCAAGGATGGGTAGGATGGGTAGGATGGGTAAAGCGCAGCGGAACCCATCAAAGCCGCCGGAAACCCAGTAGAAACATGATGAATAGTTTTTCGCAAGACGCGATCTTTCAAGCCAGCTAACGAAGGCAGGTGAATGGCCAGGACCTTTGAATTAACCACCCCCCTGGGCGCCGATGTGCTGCTGTTCCACCGCCTGTCCGCGCGGGAGGAGCTATCCCGGCTGAGCGATTTCCAGCTTGATGCGCTGAGCACCCGGGGCGATATCAACGTGGATGACATCCTGGGCAAGAACGTCACGGTCAAGGTCGAGCTTGCTGGAGACAAGTCGCGCTATTTCAATGGCTATGTCACGCGCTTTGCCCAGGTGGGAATGCGTGGCCGCTACCACGCCTACCAGGCGACGGTCAGGCCCTGGCTGTGGTTTCTCACGCGCCGCGCGAATTGCCGCATCTTCCAGCAGATGACGGTGCCGGATATCCTGAAGAAGGTATTCAACGACCATCCCGGCCTTGCCGACACCAAGTTCCAGCTTACCACCAGCTACCGCACCTGGGACTATTGCGTGCAATATCGCGAAACGGACTTCAATTTCGTCAGCCGGTTGATGGAGCAGGAAGGCATCTATTATTTCTTTACCTACCAGTTCGGGCGCAATACGCTGGTCATGGCGGATTCATACAGCGCACATTCGGCGCTGCCGGGGTGCGAGCAGCTTCCCTACATCCCGCAGGAGCGCATGACCCGCCCCGAGCAGGAACGCATCAGCGCCTGGAGCTTCGGGAGAGAGATCCAGCCGGGGCGGTATGTCATCGATGACTACGATCCGACCAAGCCCAGCGTGGAATTGCAGTCCAAAACGAGCTTCGCGCGGCAGCATGCGCTGGCGAACTACGAGTTCTACGATTATCCCGGCGAGTACATGGAAAAAAAGGATGGAGAGCAATATGTCCGTACCCGCATCGAGGAACTGCAGGCGCAGTTCGAGCTGGCGCAGGGACAGACCAATGCCCGGGGGCTCAGCACCGGCTACCTGGTCAAGCTGATCGGTCAGCCGCGCGCGGACCAGAACCGCGAATACCTCGTGGTCTCGGCGCAGCACCAGTTGACCTACAGCGAATACGAATCGATGGATGAATCGGGGACTTCTTACGATTGCAGCTTCGCCATGCTCAACAGCCGCCAGCCCTACCGCCCGCAACGCTTGACCCCCAAGCCCTTCGTGCAGGGGCCGCAAACCGCCGTGGTGGTGGGTCCATCGGGCGACGAGATTTATACGGACCAGTACGGCAGGGTGAAAGTCCAGTTCCACTGGGACCGGGAGGGCGAGAAGAACGAAAATAGTTCCTGCTGGATACGGGTATCGCATCCCTGGGCCGGCAAGAATTGGGGCATGATTGCCATTCCGCGCATCGGGCAGGAGGTCATCGTCGATTTCCTCGAAGGCGACCCGGACCAGCCCATTATTACGGGGCGTGTGTATAACGCGGAGCAGATGCCGCCTTACGCGCTTCCGGCGAACATGACGCAAACCGGCATTCTCACCCGCTCCAGCAAGGGCGGCAGCGGAGCCAACGCCAACGAGCTGCGGTTCGAGGACAAGAAAGGCTCGGAACAGGTTTACCTGCACGCCGAGAAGAACCAGGACATCAGCGTCGAGAATGACGAAACCCACTCCGTGGGCCATGACCGCGCCAAGACCATCGATAACGATGAGACCAGCCTCATCAAGCACGACCGCACCGAGACCGTCGGCAACAACGAAACCATCACCATCGGCGTCAACCGGACGGAGAACGTCGGCGCGAACGAAACCATTACCATAGGCGCGAACCGCACCATATCGGTCGGCGCGAGCGAAACCGCATCGGTCGCGCTGCAGCGCACGCACCTGGTGGGCGTGAACGAGACCATCGGGGTGGGGGGTGCGCAGGAAGTCGGCATCGGCGGATTCCAGGCTATCGCCGTGGGTGCCTACCAGACCACGAATGTGGGGGCGTATCAGAGCAACAATATCGGCGCAAACCAGAGTACCAACGTCGGCGCGAATCGGTCGGTATCTGTCGGAGCAAACCAGAGCACGTCTGTGGACGGAAATGCCTCCAGGAGCGTGAAAGGCAACGACTCACTGGGCGTCGATGGCAACCGCAGCGCCGACGTCAAGGGTGATGACAGCGCAAAAATCGGGAAGAACCTGGTGATCGATGCCGGGGATTCGGTGGTGATCAAAACGGGGGACGCCAGCATCAGCATGAAGAAGGATGGAACCATCGTCATCAAGGGCAAGGATATTACCGTGCAGGGGTCGGGCAAGATCAATGTCAAGGCCGACAGCGACATCGTGATGAAGGGCTCCAAGATTCTTCAGAATTAGGAAACCAAGGGCGTATCGGATAGAGGGGGAGAAATGAGCGGAAGGGATGTCATCGAAGCGGAAACAGCGCCAGGGTTGGAGGAAGAGTCCGGTACCGATCTCTTGCGGCCATTGATCGAAGCGGCTCCCCTCAAAGCGCAATCCCCGGAGCCCAGGCAGGATGCCCAAGCGGGCGTCGTAGTCGGTGAGCTGATCGGCATCGCCGAAGGTCGTGTTCCCCTCGTCCTCTATCCGGGCCAGCCCGGCACAGCAGCCCTCAGGGCTCGCACGGTGGTTGATTTGCATGGAGCGCATATTGGCCATTCCATCGTTCTCATGTTCGAAAGTGGCGACCCATCCCTTCCCATTGTCATGGGCGTGCTGCGGGAGGAAGCAGGCTGGCCGCTGGACCAAAAGCCGGGCCAGGTCGAAGTCGATGCGGATGGCGAACGCATGATCGTCAGTGCAAAGGAAGAGCTTGTGCTGCGCTGCGGCAAGGCCAGCATCACGCTGACCAAAGCGGGTAAGGTGCTGATCAAGGGAAGCTATCTTCTGAGCCGATCAAGCGGCGTCAACCGGATCAAGGGCGGTTCCGTGCAGCTAAACTGACCAATAGAGTCTCGTCTATGGAACTCATCAACGCGACACGCATGGTTGCCGGTTATACGATGGGCATGGAACCGTCGGGCCGCGAGTTGCTGGTGGTCGTGGTGAAGGGCACTTTCCGTATTCCCAAACCGGGCGAGGATGTGCGGCTGCACGAGGAACAGTTGCCGCTGATCATGGCGGATACCTTCACTGGCGAGCCGGGTTTTTCCGCGCCGGTATACGAAGTGGATTTTGCTCCGCGCAAGCCGCGCTGCGACATCCTGCTTCTTGGCAGCGCCTATGCTCCCGGAGGCCGTCCAGCGCAAAAAGTGCCCGTCGGCTTGCGGATCGGCAACTGGAAAAAAACCTTCATGGTGGTCGGGAGCCGGCATTGGGAAACAGGCCTTGCCGGAGTTCGCGCCACAACCGCCGAACCTTTTGCCGTTCAGCCTTTTTCGTATGACGTTGCGTTTGGCGGAGTGGACAACCATCATGAGGACCCATCGAAGCATGCCGCCTTCATGCGTAATCCCATTGGTAGAGGTTTTCACAAGCATCTCAGGAGCGAATGGGTGGATGGATCGCCCCTACCAAATACCGAAGAGATCAATCGGCCCGTCGACAAGCTGGACGGCGAATATGAACCCATGGCGTTTGGGCCTGTTGGCCGGGGTTGGGAGCAGCGTTCCTGTTATGCTGGAACCTATGATGACAAATGGCTGGAAGACCATTTCCCGTTCTTGCCGCCGGATTTCGATGAGCAATACTATCAGGCGGCTCCGCTGGACCAGCAATTGCCATTTTCATTCGGTGGACAGGAAGTTTCTTTAGGCAATCTTACGCCGGATGGAATACGCAATTTCATGCTTCCGGCATTCGAAGCGTCCATTAATATTTCCCCCAAAAAGGGTGCACGCGAGGATTATAAGGCGTCACTGGATACCGTTGTGTTTGAGTCCGATCATGAGCGGTTCACCATGACTTGGCGTGTTGTGCGTCCATTGAAAAAAAACATGTTCGAGATAGCGCAAGTGTTGGTTGGCCGGAAGGGCAAGGAGTGGCAGCAGCAGCGTGAGGAAGTGGCTTTCCCAATTCCCTTGTGATAATTCCAGTGCATCAAGAACTACAAGAGCCGATACCCGGATGAGTGCGCCTCTGGCAGTTCTGAGCACTGGTCTTGTCACATCAGTAGGGTTGAGCGCGCCTGCTGCTTGTGCTGCGATTCGCGCAAAGATCAGTAATCCCACAGAGACCCGATTTTTAGATTCCGGCGCGGAATGGATTATGGCGCACCAGGTTGAGTTAGAGCAACCTTGGCGGGGGCTAATCAAGCTTGTGAAGATGGCTACTATGGCGATTGAAGAAGCTTTGAAGGACGTGTCGAGGAGCGATTGGGGAAAAATTCCGCTACTGTTATGTGTTGCGGAGAAAGACCGGCCCGGGCGGATAGACGGGCTGGATGATCTGTTGCTTCTCGACATTCAGAATAAGCTGGGTTTTCGCTTTGGGCCTCAATCGGCTGTGATTACTCAAGGAAGGGTAAGCGTAGCCATTGCGCTGCGTCAGGCGCGTTTTTTGATTTATGAGCAAAAGCTATCGCACGTATTGATTGCTGCCACTGATAGTCTGATCGCGTGGCCCACCCTTGATTACTATGAGCGCCAGGATCGGTTGCTCACGACATTTAATTCTAATGGTTTCATGCCGGGTGAGGGTGCTGGCGCGTTACTTATCGGGCAATCGAGGCCTGGTCAGGCTGAGTTACTGTGTACAGGATTAGGGTTTGGTACTGAGAAAGCGCATATCCAATCGGAGGAGCCGTTACGTGCTGAGGGCCTCACAATCGCAATCAAGGCGGCTCTAGCTGATTCGGGCCGTAAAATACATGATATGGATTTTCGCATAACCGATTTATCAGGCGAGCAGTATTATTTCAAGGAAGTTGCGTTGTCCTTACCCCGTATCCTGCGAAAACGCAGGGAAGAATTTGATCTTTGGCATCCGGCCGAATGTACTGGGGAAACGGGTTCTTTGGTAGGAATATCTATCTTGGCGTTGGCTGATGCTGTTTGCCGCAAAGCGTACACAAAAGGTCCAGCGATCCTTGCACACATGGCCAATGATTACGGCCAGCGCGCTGCGTTGTCATTGGACTTTAAGGCTGCATGATGGGCAACCAAGTTTATGCTAACAAGATGGAAATTTCATGTAAAGCAGCTGATGGTAAGTCAATCTGTGCATTTCCAGATGTTTGTTTTACCCCGCCAGAAAATCCTGCCACACCCCCGGGAGTACCGATACCTTATCCGAATACTGGTTTGGCGTCCGATACAACTGATGGATCATGCACAGTGAAGATTTCCGGTCAGGAGGTGATGCTCAAGAATAAGAGTTATTTCAAGAAAAGCATGGGCGACGAAGCGGGCTGTGCCTCGAAAAAAGGTGTGATTACCAGTAAAAACATGGGAAAGGTGTATTTTAAGAGTTGGTCCATGGATGTAATAGTTGAGGGTGAGAACGTAGTACGTCATATGGATATAACCACGCATAACCATGCGTCAGAAACGGGTCAAACTCCTCCACAGATGCACCTTGACAGTATGGCGGCAGCCCAACCTCCAGAATGTGATGAGTTGAAATCGAAACGTGCATCTGTTAAAAGGAAGATGCCTCAAAGTAAAAAAAGTAAAGCAACGGTTGCAGTTGGAATGATAAAGGGGCCGGGAAGATCCATAAGTATCAAACCGGCTGCTAGCTCGGTCAGGGTTGGGTATAGGTATAACGGAAAATACCGCCAATTTGCGAAAGGGATTAAAAAGGGGGCGGCTTCCAATATACAGACATGCGATAAGCCACCAGAGAGATTTGCCTACCGACGAGGGCAAGGTAGGCCAAAACAAGCTCATGCTGAAGCTAAATTGATCGAGGATTTTTTTAGGGGTTTTAGGGATGGTGGTGGTGGAGGTAAACTTATAATTAGCGTGAGTAACAAGCCGTGCAATGATTGCATGAGACTTATCTACGAAGTTAACAAAGGAAAATCAGGTAATGGGAGTTGCAATAAGATATCGATTTGCATGAATGAATCATGGAGTAAATCGTGATAAATCAGCCGACGTATGTGCCAACTCATCTCCTTAAGAAGTTGCCTCATAAATATGCTTGGGATGATTGGGATCCGTATGAAGTTGTTGGTGAGGTAGACGAGGTTCTCGCGGAAAGACTTCGCAAGTTATCTGAACGGGCAGCGGTGACTTTTGCAATTGGGTGTGCGGAGTGGGTGGTCTATAGTCTCAAAGATCAAATTTCCGACAAAGTTCCTATGGATTACTTAGAGGCGTGCTGGGCTTGGAATATTAGTGACTGCTTTGAGGCTCCGCCAGAGCTTGAGGATGAAGAATGGAAAGGCCCAATCAAGGGAGTGATCAATATGTCATTAATGACGGTGCTTAATTCTATATATGGTGTAGAAGACGAAGATGCGGCCTCGGAATCAGCATATTTAGATAAGATAGTACAGCACGTACTATCTGGTTGCTTACCCTACCTTGAGTGGAAGGATATTGTACTAGATCGATTAGGACGCTACTTTCCCCGCAAACGTCTCAACCCAATAGGCGACTATATTCCTCGGGAAATTCTTGATCCTGAATTTCAGATCAGCGAGAAAGATTTTTCTGTCCTGTTGGAAAGATTGAAAGCTGCCATTAACCCGAGCAATCCTTTTCTAACTCGGCTTGCAGATTAAACCTATTATTAATCCGGCCCTCGGGTAAAAGGGGTCACGGGTAAAAGGGGTCAGGTCTTGTTATTTGCTATAGGTTTTGATAGCCTTTCAACATGTCGAGACCCTTGCGAATCGAGTTTGCCGGTGCACTGTATCACGTGACCTCTCGTGGAGATGGGCGGGAGGATATTTTCCTGGGTGATGAGGATAGGCACCTGTTTCTGGATGTGCTGTCAGAGATCGTTCGGGACTTCAACTGGGCCATTCATGCTTATTGTTTGATGGACAACCACTATCATCTGCTGATCGAAACGCCGGAAGGTAATCTCTCCAGGGGTATGCGGCAATTGAACGGAATCTACACCCAGCGTTTCAACCGCCGGCATGGACGGGTAGGGCATGTATTCCAGGGCCGTTTCAAGGCGATCATCGTGCAGAAGGAATCCTACCTGCTGGAATTGACTCGCTATGTTGTGCTCAATCCGGTCAGAGCCCGTATGGTGCGCACCCCGGACCGATGGTCATGGAGCAGTTATCGTGCGACGGCAGGGCTGGATCCGGCGCCGTCCTGGCTGACGATTGACTGGCTCCTGGCTGCCTTTTCCGAGCATCGTAGCAAGGCCATACGAAATTACATAGATTTCGTAGCCGGTGGAAAAAATCAACCGGGGCCGTGGGAGAAATTGAAGAACCAGATTTTTCTGGGTTCCGATGAATTTGTGGCGAGCCTGCAGCGCACTCTCGGTGCAAATGCTTCCCATCAGGAAATCCCTGCCGCCCAGCGGAGGGTACCGCCGAAGCCGTTAACCCAGATCGCCGGGGAACATGGACGAGACGAGGCGATTCTTGCTGCATACTCCGGCGGGGGTTACAGCTTGAAGGAGATCGGGGACTATTTTGGATTGCATTACTCCCGGGTGAGTCGCATCGTGAAACAGCAGCGATTGGCAATGACAACAAGAAAAAGGGTCGGATACAAAATAAAATAGATGTTTTGATTCGTTCTTGTTATAATTCTTGTCATATATCAACCTCAGGAAGGTACCATGAGAACTACTCTCAATATCGATGATCGGCTTCTGGCAATTGCGAAGCATCGTGCTGTAGAGCAAGAGGTAACATTGACTCGTGTTATCGAGGATGCCTTGCATGATGCCTTTTCCAGAGAAGAAGAAAAAAGCACGAAAATTAAGTTGCTAACGGTAAAGGGACCGGGAGTTAAGCCCGGAATCGATCTGGACCGTACTTCTTCATTGCTCGACACCATGGACGGGCTTTGATGATTTTGATCGATGTGAATGTCCTTGTATATGCGCACAGGGAAGATGTGAGGGACCATCCGGCTTATCGGGAGTGGATTGAATCGGTCATCAATGGCAACATGAAATATGGGTTTTCGGAACTGGTTTTGAGCGGTTTTATCAGGATTGTTACGCATCCCGGAATCTTCGAAACACCCTCATCATTGGCACAGGCGCTGACTTTCGCAAATCAGATCAGGTCTTCGGGCCAGGCGATTTGCATTGCGCCCGGCCCCAAGCACTGGGCATTTTTCTTGCAGTGTGCGAAGGATATAAACGCGACGGGCAATGCCGTAGCCGATGCGTATCACGCTGCTCTGGCGATGGAGTGGAGCTGTCAATGGGTCACCACCGACAAAGGCTTTCGACGATTCAAGGGGCTCAGTGTCAAACATCCGTTGAGGTAGTGAGAAACATTTCACATGCCCAGAAAACTGCGCTTTTATCTGCCGGGTGGGCCTGCCCATGTCATGCAGCGAGGGCGTAATAGAGGGCCGGCATTTTTATCCGAGCAGGATTACCTGGAGTATTTACGGTGTTTGAAGCATGCGGCCAATGATTATGGCTGCAAAGTTCATGCATATGTTTTGATGACGAATCACGTGCATTTGTGGGTGACCCCGGAAACCCGGGAATCCATCGGTGAGCTGTTTCAAGGACTGGAGTGAGACGGAGAATGATGGGATGCGTTTCACTCCACCCATCCTACCCCTACAGAGCTTTCTGAACGTCGTAGCAAGGCCATACGGAGTTACCTATCCTTTCGTCCCACCTCAAGCAGCAGCTCAAGAACCGTTGCGGCTACCGTCAACCACCAGTCTGGTTGAAGAATTGATCAGAACGGCGCGAGAGGGCAAAACGGGAAGCGAGTGAATGAGTGTCGTGCTGGACGGCTCGGCTTTGCTGGGCTTCTTGCATTGAATCATGATGTTGAAATCATGATTCGCCCCCGCACCCAGGCGGGAGTAGGGCATATCGCTGTGCTAGCCGTGCAATAAAGACTCTTTCTCCCGGCGGGTAGCTTTTGAAAAAGGGAACTGATACATATTGGCATATTGATATATCGTTGTGCTATTCTTTGCGCTATATCGATGGAAATCAGGGAGATGCCATGCAAACCGCCCTCAACATGGATGACAGGTTTCTAGCCATGGAATGGGACTGCCAGTGGGTCATCACCGACAAAGGCTTTCGGCAATTTAAGGGGCTCAGTCCAAACATCCATTGAAATAGCGCGGAGCATTTCAAATGCCTAGAAAACAACGCTTTTACCTGCCGGGGGTGCCTGCTCATGTCATGCAGCGAGGGCATAATAGAGAACCGGTATTTTTCTCCGAGCAGGATTACCTGGAATATTTTCGATGTTTAAAGCAGGCGGCCGATACTTATGGCTGTAAAGTTCACGCATACGTTTTGATGACGAACCACGTGCATTTGCTGGTGACTCCGGAAACCAGGGAATCCATTGGTGAGTTGTTTCAGGGATTGGGGCGGCATTATGTGCGTTATGTAAATGAAACCTATAAGCGCCATGGCGGTTTGTGGGAAGGGCGGCATAAGGGGAATATCATCCAGTCCCAAAGTTATCTGTTATCTTGTATGCGTTATATCGAGACGAATCCCGTTAGAGCAGGGGTGGTCGATCATCCCGCGCAATACCGCTGGTCCAGTTATGCAGCCAACGCTTTTGGAATGAGAAATGCTGTTTTGCATCAGCATGATGAATACATCGGCTTGGGGGCATCGCCGCATGTCCGCCAGAAAGCTTATCAGGAATCATTCGTTTGCGACCCCGATTCGGATGTTGTTGGATTATTCAGACAAAGCCTGCAATCCGGGACACCGCTGGGCAATGATCAATTCAAAGCCCGGATAGAGGCTGCCGTTGGGAAGAAAATCGGGTTGATTGGTCCCGGCCGGCCAAGGAAAGAGGAGAAAAAGGGGGCGGATACACGGTTAAACACACTATAAAATAGACGCTTGGATTCCCCTGTGTGTCTTTCCTGACTGCAGGGTGACAATGTTCAGGGGGAACATTTAAAAAATATCAATCAGATCCAGTTTTGCCGTATCGGTAAGAAATACCTTCATTTGCGTTGTCGGGTGCGGCGGGAGCGGATTTCGCCAATAACATCATCAGCCGCTGTCAGCCTCCCATCTTTGGCGTCGTTCAGGCCCTTGCTCTATTTTCTGGTGCAGGACATGATGATAGGCGAAGTATTTGCTATATGGCCTGATTAATCAAGTAGTTGTGAGAGCGATCCATACCAGCGGCAAGCGTGCCGATCTGACTGACCACATCTTTGCTGGTCCGGACGGTAATCGGTTCCGTGGTTTCCATAACTTCCGTGATAAGGATTTTGTAATCTTTAGGGAACGCTGAACAAATCCTCGCTGAGCGCGTTGCTGGTAAAATCGGGATGATCATAAGGCGCGCGACGAAGGTCGTAGCTGGGACTACGATGCCAAGGAGCGCAACGCAGTGAGCGCCCGATTTTACCACAACCCTTATGGGGCGGGTTTTGCGAGCGGTCTGCCTTGTCAGGCTCCTGGCGAAGGGGATCAACCATTCGCGTCGTCACCTTTCGCGCATCCCATCCCGCAAAGCCACCGCCGCGCCAGCGGAGATTTATTCAGCGCTTCCCTAGTAATCATATGTAATCATGGCATAGACTTGGCAACTGCTACCACAAACGTCAGCATTAACAAGATGATCAGGATTTGCCCATGCTGGACAGTCTCCTGAAACCCATACCCCATATTATCCAGCAGCACGCCGAGGAATCCGCGCATTTGCGCCTCATGCGCTCGGTTCTCGTGTCCGCTCCCCACGTCAAGCTCCATCATCTTCGCCGTCTGGATGATCGTCTGGCGGCTCACCTCGACGGATTGGCGGTGGCGGGGGAGTATGGTTCGAGTGTGTGCGAGTCGGCGCTAGGGTCGCCGGGAATGGGTGAGGTGTTCGCGGCAACCGTGCGGGCGATCGAGGAGAAAGACGAGCGGCGGCTGGATAAGCTGTTTGCCTTGGCTATCGCCGTGCCGGCAGCCCAGCCCGGCTTGATTTCTGCTTTTGGCTGGGTATCGGCTTCGCATCTGCAAGGGACCGTTGCCCGGCTTCTTGCCTCGCCGGAACCATTCAAGCGCGGGGCGGGAATCGCCGCCTGCGTGATGCATCGCGTCGATCCGGACGCTTCGCTGAATACGGCAATTACCGATCCTGATGTGCTTCTGCGATCGCGTGCATTGCGCGTGGCGGGCGAGCTGGGGCGGCGTGATCTGCTTGCTGCGTGCATGGCGGCACTGGCCGACGAGGATGCTTCCTGCCGTTTTTGGGCTGCGCATTCAGCGGGTTTGCTGGGCGACCGGGACAAGGCCGTTTACCTCCTGGAAGATTCCGCGCTGCATGGCGGTCCATACCGTATGGGTGCGCTGCAACTGGTGCTCAAGCTGCTGCCGCTGCCGCAAGCGAACGGGCTTCTCAAGATTCTCGCCCGCGACCCGGCGAACCAGCGCCTTCTTGTTCTTGTTCAAGGCGCAGGCATTGCGGGCGATCCTTATTACGTTCCCTGGCTGATCAGGCAGATGGAGGACCTGAAGCTCGCCCGGCTTGCGGGCGAGTCGTTCAGCTTTATCACCGGCCTTGACCTGGCGTATCTCGATCTGGAACGCAAGCCGCCTGAAGACATGGAGTCCGGGCCGAATGACGACCCGGAAGACGATAACGTGGCGATGGACGAGGACGACAGCCTGCCCTGGCCCGATCCGGTAAAAATCCAGGGGTGGTGGGAGGCGAACAGAAGCAGTTTTACTGATGGCCAGCGCTATTTCATGGGGGCATCAGTCACGCGCGAGCATTGCATCCGCATTCTCAAGGAAGGCTACCAGCGGCAGCGGATTGCTGCGGCCCTGTATCTATGCCTGCTCGAACCCGGCACGAAGCTTTTTCCCACCAGTGCTCCTGCCTGGCGGCAGCAGCGCTGGCTGGCGAAGGTGGAATAATTCTAATGACCGCATGCATTCCGTTATTGTCGTACTGTTTGATCTGTATAGCATGTATGGTGAGGCGCGCATTGTCGCGCTCGCTGACCTTGTTAATACTTCCGATACTGCTAAGATTAAAGAAAAATGAATAGTTCCTGTTGATAGGAAAACTAGTGCGGTGAATCGCAATTAATGGTGGTTTTCAATGATGGAAAAAATCTTAGATGTTCCTTATGTGACACAGCCCACAAGCACGACATGTCAATCAACATGCTTAAAAATGTATGGTTTGTATTTAACTGGCCGTCTTCGCTTATCCTCCGTTGTGGAAGCAATGGATATATCTCAAATATGGAAGGAAATTAATGAGAGAAGCGACAGGCCCTCAAAAAATAGAAATTCATACGTAAATATGGCATGGTGGTTAGAAAAATATTTTCCTCCTTACAAATTTCCTATCTTTAATACTCGAGATACTGACCGAGCTATGCGCCACATAGTAGAAAAAATTGATTCTGGATTTCCTGTAATAGTCAGCACCAATCACTCAGGAACATCAGGGCATATAATCCTTGTGTGTGGCTATCGGGGAGCGGAAAAATATCAAAGTACCAACATTAAATTTGTTTGCCATGATCCATATGGAAAATTCAACCCCCAGCTTGGGTCGAAGTTATTTGGGAGTCGTCGCTATCAAGGGGGATCCAGCCTGATGAGTGGAGGGGAATCGGGACCCGGCAAGAAAGTGGTTTACGATTACAGCGGCATTAGACGGATAAGGGCGGATAAACATTCAAATGGCTCATATTTTTTAATTGCCGGCGATGACTAAACTATGTTACTGGCGCGTACGTAGATGGGGCGCATTTGCCCACACATCGTCATGATCCCTTCGATCGTTTATTCCCGGACGGGACTATACAAGTGCTGTGTTGGGTATTCGGTATGAAGCGCTAAGCGCATCATTGAACTGATACAACGTATCAGGGTAATGATGATACGAACTGATGAGTGAGTATAGGGCGGGACGGGGAAACGATGGATTGCGTTTCGCTCTACCTATCCTAGCGGGATCAAACATGTTTTGATGCCCAGTTTACCAGTCTGAGTCCATCGATCCGCTGGAAGTGTTTTGTATTGTTGGTGACCAGCGTCAGGTTATGAGCCATGGCGCAGGATGCGATGATCAGATCGAAGTCATCCAGACGGCTTCCCGCGATTTCCAGTTGTGCCTTGAGCAACCCGAATATTTCTGTTGATTCCAATCCGATAGACAGGATTTCTATCGATTGCTCCAGCACCTTTATCTTCGCCAGGTTGACAGCAACCTTATGGGATTTTCGCGCCCCATAATATAATTCCATTAAGGTGATGACGCTGATGCTGATGGGGTCATTTATATGCTGACGTAGGTTTTCTCGTACGCTCGCGTTACCTTTCATGCTGTAGATGACAGTATCCGTATCAAGTAAAAACATCGATGTTTTCCTTGAATCGCGAAGAATTTTTCCGAGCGTTTTTTATTTCCGTGGCAATCTCCGCCGCACTCTGGTTATCTTCCCAGGATCCTGAAAGTTCCAGAAGTACCTGTGCCGGCATTCTGGCATCCTGGAATCGCTTCTTGTTGGCGATATAGCGCTTTACCAGATACAGGATCTGCTGGCTGACCGATCTGTTTTCCGAAGCCGCAAGTTCCTTGATTTGTGCATAAAGCGCATCGTCGATTCCTTTTATCTGTAAATTCGACATAGCGGTCTCCTCAATTATGGGCTCATGAAATTTTAATAATAGTTCATGAATTCTGCAAGAATGGTGTACGGGCAAATTGTGCCAACTGTGGTGCGGGTTGAGGAAAGGAAGCGGGTGGAGCGAGGAAACGATGGGCTGTGCTTCACTCCACCCATCCTACGAAATCTACTCGATTTTTTAGAGAGCGGTAACCGGTTACGTGCTCAATAGCATTCCAATTCAGAGGTTCCTTGGTTCTATCTGAAAGAAACTCCTCACGTGCTACCGGTTTCTCCAAGTTGACTCTGGTTATTAACTAGACTAAACTTAGTCAGACTTATAACCGCGATCGGTTTCCTGCCATGATAATAATCAATATCCATGAGGCGAAGACTCATCTATCCCGGTTTGTCGAGCAGGCCGCAACGGGGGAAGAAATTATCATTGCCAAGGCTGGCAAACCGATGGCGAGATTGGTACCGTTGCAAGACCCGACATCCCGCAGAAAACTCGGTTTGTTCAAGGGGCAATTGAATGTGCCGGATGATTTCGATGCTCCCCTGGACGATGAGTCAATCGCCCGGTTTGAAAATACCCCGATCGATCCTTCCTGAGTTTGTAAGGTGCGATTCCTGCTTGATACGCATATTCTGCTCTGGTCGCTGGATGCACCGGAGCGCCTGCCTCGTTCGCTGCGGGAGCAACTGGAATCACCGGCAACCGAAGTCTGGTTCAGCGCCGCCAGCATCTGGGAGATTGCCATCAAATCCGCTTTGGGAAAGATCAGTTTTCGTTATCCGCCAGAGCAGATTGCCGAAGCGGCAAGGAAGACCGGGTTCATGGAAATTCCGGTCTCTTCGATGCATGCCGCAGGTGTGGCGCGCCTGGCCATGCATCACCATGATCCATTTGATCGTTTGCTGATAGCCCAGGCATTGGAAATGCCGGCCCGTTTTGTCACAGCAGATGCAGCGTTGGCTGTCTATTCCGGAATGATCGAATTGGTGGAAAAATAAAAGAGATAGCTTCTGGCTTCGGCATTGCTCCCCCACGAGGATCATCAAGAAAAAATGATGGGTTACGTTTCACTTCACCCATCCTACGGCTACTGATATCCCACCCAGTTGATGCAGGAAAAATGATGGGTTACGTTTCACTTCACCCATCCTACACGGTTACCTGGGCTGTTGCCCATCCATCCTTCCTCCTTCGGATATCATCATGTATCATCTGTTTTCCTGCTTCAGTCCTCTTCCGCTCGGGCATGGGCGAATGCGGACCGGGGGTTGGATCAAATTGAATTCCATCGGATACCTGTGGGTTGGATTTAAGCCCATTCATGGTCTATAAACCCGGTATAGGTTACAGAAAATATCTCGCAGCCCTGACCACGGGCTGACTGGATTACCGGGTATCACGGGGGTGAACGACAAAGGTGTGAAATGCATCACCGCATTGCTATGGCGATTTTCATATCGGCCGTCTGCATCATGCAGAAAAGTAGATTATTCAGAGCTGTTGAACGGCGATAACAACGAGGCCAAGGGGAGGCTCGATGCTGGAACAAATCGGTCGCTTCAAGATCATTGAAGAGCTGGGCAGGGGGGGCATGGCGGTCGTTTACAAGGCCTATGATCCCAACATCAACCGCCCGCTCGCGATCAAGGTGCTATTGGAAGAGCGCTGCGCCAACAAGGAGTATCGTTCGCGCTTCCTGGCGGAGGCAAAGGCCGCCGGCCTCCTGTCCCATCCCAACATTGTCACTATCTTCGATATCGGCGAGGTGAACGACCGCCCGTATATCGCCATGGAACTGCTCGAGGGCGAGCCGCTCGACGAGTACATGAAATCCACGCCCCGGCGCTCCCTGCGCGACGATCTGGGCATCGGCATCCAACTGGCAAAGGCGCTGCATTATGCCCACAGCAAGGGCGTGGTCCATCGCGATATCAAGCCCAGCAACATTATCCGGGTCAAGGGCACCAATAACGTGAAAATCACGGATTTCGGCATCGCGCGGGTCGAAGATCCCGAAAGGACCAGGCAGACGCAGATGGGAGAAGTGCTGGGCACGCCCCAGTACATGTCGCCGGAGCAGGCCCTGGGAAAAAATGTTGACGCACGGTCTGATCTTTATTCGGTCGGGGTCGTGCTTTACCAGTTGCTGACGGGAAAAAAACCGTTCGAAGGGAACACCATCGCCACGCTGCTGCTGCAGATCACGACCACGGAACCGCCTCCCATAGATGGACTCGTTCCTGCCTTGCCGAAATCGGTAAAGCTCATCGTCGAGCGGTTGCTCAGGAAGGATCCGGAAAAACGGTTCCAGAGCGGCAACGATCTGGTCGCCGCGCTGATCGATGCCATCGAGGAAATCAGGCAGGACGAAATGCAGCGCGCCCGGCCAAAAATGCTGCCTATCCGGGTCAAATGGACTTTCATCATGATTGCGATCGTCTCCGTCACCATGATCATCGGCACGACCTGGCTGTACAAGCGGCAGTATGCAAGCATCATCCAGCAGGCCACCGAATACGGGAGTTCGCTGGTCCGCTTCATGGCGGCGGAGAGCGCGGAGAAGGTGTACAACGAGGACTGGATCTTTCTGGAAGTGTTCATACAGGACGCGATGGCGGGCCAGCGCTTCGGCTATCTCAGCCTGGTGGACGGCAAGGGCATCGTCAGGGGGAGCAGCAGGCCGGAGCAGATCGGGCAGCCCTATCACAAGATAGAAGGCGGCGAATCGTTCGGCAGCATCGGCGAGGTGGCCATGCAGCGCTATACCGTCTCCACCTCTTCCTCGATGCTGGACTTCGAGGCGCCGATCCTGTTTCGGGAGAAGGATATCGGCCGCATTCACCTTGGCATGCATTGGGACCCCCTGGAAGAACTGAGCAGGCAGATCGTGTTTACCATGCTGCTGCTCATGATCGTGACCGTCGCCGCTGCTTCGGTGGTGGCGTATGCGCTTGCGAGCGCAATGTCCGTTCCCCTGCAAATCCTGAGAAAGTCCCTGGACGAAATGAAAAAAGGCAACTTCGGGTATCGCATTGCGCAATCCAGAAAAGACGAGCTTGGAGAAATCTTCCGGTCTTTCGATGAGATGGCCGACACACTCCAGAAAAACAATGACATTACGATAGACATGAATACTCAAAAAAATAACGATCAGAAAGGGAATACGCATGGCCAGGGCTAGGTTCTTCCTTGCATTTTTTATCGTGGTTTCGCTGGGGGGGTGCGCCAGCCTGCCCCCCGAGTCCCAGGCCACGCTTTCTGTTCTTCGGGGGGAGGAATTCGTGGTGCACCGCGCCGCGCCCGGCGATACCTGGGCTTCGCTGGCCGAGGCTTACCTGAGGGACAGGAACAGGGGGTGGCTGATTGCCGATTTCAATAAAACGGCTGAAATTGCTCCGGGGCAGGAGATCGTCATCCCGCTGGTTCATCCGAATCCAGTCGGAATTTATCCTTCGGGCTACCAGACGGTGACGATTCTTTGCTATCACCGATTTGGCCCCAACAGGGCGAAGATGGCGATAACAGGAGAAGATTTCGATGCGCAGATGGCATACCTGCAGAAGCACGGCTACCGGGTTGTTCCGCTTTCCAGCATTCATGCTTACTTGAAGGGAAAGGAAGTCCTCCCCCAGCGCGCGGTTGTCATCACGATCGACGATGGGTACCGCTCCTCCTACAGCACGGCCTTTCCCATCCTGAAAAAATACAATTTTCCCGCAACCTTGTTTATCTACTCCGATTTCGTCGGTTCGGGTGACGCTTTGGGCTGGAAGGAACTGAAGGAGATGGCCGCATCGGGGCTGGTGGATGTCCAGCCGCACTCCAAGTCCCATGCTTCCATGGTGAAGCGACCGGCGGGCGAAGCGGCGGAAGCGTATCGCAAGAAAGTGGAGGAGGAGATCAGGACTCCCGGCCAGCAGATCAGGAAAATGCTGGGCCTGCCTCTTCATACCTTTGCCTATCCGTTCGGCGACACCAATGATCTCATCATTTCGCAGCTGAAAAGCGCCGGTTATGATGCTGGCGTAACCGTGCAGGCTGGCGGCAATCCGGCTTTCGCTTATCCGTTCCGGCTTCGCCGGACCATGATCTACGGCGACCGGGATATGGGCGCATTCACCAGGAGCCTGCGCGTGTTCACGGCGGAAAACCTCAAATGAGCCCGATATCGCGGCAGTCCGTTTTTCTGTTTCTCATTGCTGTTGGCGCAGCCGGATTGAACGGTTGCGCGCAACCGCCGCAACGCCCGGATGCGAAAGCAGTTTCCGTCGCCGCCGGAAGGGAAAAGCTGGCGCTGGGCCTGCAGGACCGGGGAGAGCTGGCCGAGGCGCTGGTTCAGTGGAAAATCCTTTCAGTCATCGATCCCGGCAATGCCCGCTATGCCAGTCAGGTGGAGACGACAAGGAATCTCATCGAAAGGAAAACCAAGGCCCTTATCCTCGAAGGAGTAGCGAACTCGCGGCAGGGAGCGCGTGAGGCAGCGAGACTGTCTTTCCTGAAAGCGCTGGCGTTGGACCCGAAGAATAAGGAAGCTTTCGATTACCTGCGGCAACCCGCCATGCAACTCCCGGCTGCGGGCGAGAGCAGTGCGCCGAAAGCGGGGGATGGCGCTTGCTGCCAGCCGCGTGGCAAGGTTGCCGGGTCGAGGGAGCGGGCAACGCCATAAAGCCGGGCCATGTTCTGCCGTGCCGAAGCTTGCGTCGGATAGATGGAGCAAAGCGCAATCTATCAAAAAACGTCTATCGGGCACCCGGAAAATGATGGGTTGCGCTTTGCTCCACCCATCCTACAGCCTACTACAGGCTACAGTTGCTTCCGGCTCGCTTCGTGCCTGGGTCAGGATTTTCCGGGAATACCTGAGTTTTACCTGCTTCGTTTCTCCGACTGTTCGCGGTCGATGATCGCCTTTATCTCCGCTCGATTGGATTTTGCCAGCTCATGGCCAGGGTCGATTTCCAGAAGTTTGTCCAGGCTCTGGAGCGCTTCCGAAAAATGCTGGCGCCTGCGCGCGCGAACATAGTCGGTATAATAGGTTTCCACCAGTTGCGGCCGGATTTTTGCTATTGCAGCCCTGGCTCCCGCATGTTCCGGTGCGAGCTTGAGCGCGCGGGTGAACGATGCATAGGCCTGGGACACCTGCCCATCGCTTAGCAACTGGTTGCCTTCCCTGTATGCCTGGTCCGCATAGCGAGCGGAGTTCATATTTTCGCTTTGCCTGTGCAGCCGTTCATTGCCGGGATAGGCTGCGGAGGCTTTTGACAGGATTTTGCCCGCTTCTCCGGCCTGTCCGGTATCGCTCAGTTTCTTCGCGTAAGCCAGGTAGGTTGTAAGCAGGAGGTCATTGTATTCCGCGCTGGCGGCGCCTTCCACATGGGTGCGCTCCAGCAGGTCGATTGCATCCGCGTATCGTTCCTCGCCGTATAACTTCCTGGCTTCTGTCAGCTTCAACTGGGAGATGTCCGCGACTGCCGACTGCTCCGCGGCAGGAATGGGCATTTTGCCCGGTGGTGGTTTTTTGCCGGGTATATTGATGACCTGCCCTGCTTCCAGCCTGTCGGCGCTGCGAATGCCGTTATAGCGGGCGAGCACGTAGAACTTGAGAGGTTCTCCCAGGAAACGCCGGGCGATCCGTGAAAGCGTGTCGCCCGGCTGCACTTTATAGGCAAACTTTTCCTTGCCCAGCATATCGACGGGGTCCACGCCCATCTGGGATAGCAGGATAGCGGCGTTCTTATGTCCGGGCTCCAGCACGAGGGCTTGCTGCAGCAGAGGACGCGCCGCGTCTTCATCGCCGTCCTGGAGGGCATCCAGTCCTCTCAGGAACAATTCCCGGGCCGTGCCCTGCGGCACCTCGACTACCGGGACAGGCACGGGTGCGGGCGCTGGCGGAGCGGGCTGGGGTGCCGGCGTCATGGCGCAACCGCCGAAAACGGCAGATAGTAGAACTATGGCAAATAGTGAAATCGCACGATAAAACCGGCAGCCTCGCATGTCGGACCTCTTGGATATTTCTCTTGGATATTTATCTTGTTATCGGCTTCCCTCGTAATTATAGACGCCTGAAGTCTCCTACAATGCGCCGCCGCGCTATCCGCATCGAGTTTATAACGAAATGAGCAGGCGCATGGCAAAAAATAGCCATTGGCATGACCACTGGCATGACGGAGGGGTGGGTCCTGCCTGAAAGAATGATAGCTACCTATAGTTGCTTCCAGGAGCCGTGCATCTAATCTATAATTTTTAGTGACCTTATGTCTGTGAAAATATTTTTTATCCACCGGTGAATCAAATAGCCGTGGCGCGATAACCGCCAGGAGTTCGGAACTCCCGTTGCCGGCATGCGCGGCCGGATAGCGCTCACTACCTTATTTGGCGAAGGCGGACAAAACTAGGATTGGCGGAGACAGCATAATGACAATTGGCATTCGAATCACCGGTTGCAATGGCATTCCGCCGCCCAGGCCGCTTTTTGCGGAATTTAACGAAATGGGCGGAAATATCGGCCGCGCCGAGAAGAATACCCTGGTTCTGCATGATCCCACGCAGGTCATCTCTCGGATCCATGCTTCCATAGAATTTCGCAACGGCTGTTATTTCATCCGCAATCTTGGCACTGCCATACCGGTTCACCTGAATGGCCAATCCTTGGGAAAAGGGCAGGATGCCGCCATTGACGTTGGTGACGAGATTCGCATCGGGGCGTACGTGATGGAGGTCACGGGCGGCTCCGCCCATGACCTATCCGGTACTGGCGGCCCCGCCGGAGCATGGGGTAACGGACCGGCTCCCGCGCCCGACAGGCACAGGGACGATCCACTAGGCATGTTCGGGGGCTCGTCCCGGCTCGAACCTTCCGGCCGCGATGAGCTATTTGACCCTTTCGGTTTCTCGTCTCAAGGCCAGGATGCTTCTGCCGCAGCCAACGAATCCCGAGGCAGGCATTTCATTCCAGGACTGGCTGATATTCCTGTAGCCGGTCCTCTTGTCTTTCCCCTTATCCCTCCCGATTTTGAACCATTCGGCAAACCCACCGGGGAAGAACTGCAATCGCCTCCTCCGGCTTCCGTGCCATCAAACGCTTTTCCAGAAGATGTCCTGGGCCTCGGGTCCGGTCCCTCGATACTGGAGCAGGACATCGGTAAACTGTTCGGTCTGGGGCCGGAACAGGGCGATGACTTATTTGCCCCCAGCACTCCCATGGCAACAAGGTTTGGATCATTGCCGGGCAACGATTTTCGTGAAAATGCCGATCCGCTTGTTGCTGCGGGTGCCTCGACGGGGCGATCGCCTGGGGTGAATTATGTGCAGCGCGACGATGCTCCCGAATTGAACACGCCGTTTCGTCCGCCCAAAGTCTATCCTGACCCGGCCATGCCCCCGGCTTCATCCATGGAGGGGACGCCGGAAGCGCAAAGTGCAGCCCCGGCGAAACCTGTTTTATCGTGGGAGAGGAGTGCATCAGGTCCGGATTCGGACGGGATCAAAAGCGCGATCATTCTCCCTCCGGCGAGCGGGCGGTCCGAAGTGGAACTGCCGGAAACCGGAATGTCTCCGGGTCCAGGCATCGCAGAAAATTCCGTTCTCCCGGGCAAGCCATCCGGGGCTGAAAAACCGGCACCCATTTCCTCGATAACCCCTCCCACGGATTGCTGCGCAAGTCCGGCAGGGGATGAGGCGGGAAATAGCGGTATTGGCGGCAGTAGCGGCATTGACCATGACAAACTGCTGCGCGCCTTTCTTTCTGGCGCGGGGGTTCCCGATCTTGCCATTCCCGCCGGTCTGACACCCCAGTTCATGGAGATTCTCGGCCAGTTGCTGCGTGAATCCACGCAAGGTACCCTGCATCTGCTGCGCGCACGGACGGTGATCAAACAGGAGGTGCGGGCGGATCTCACCATGATCGCGCCACGGGAAAACAATCCGTTGAAATTCTCCCCCAACGTGGAAGTGGCGCTGGCCCATCTGCTTTCTCCGCACGGACGGGGCTACATGCCGCCCTTGCAGGCGATGAAGGATGCTCACGATGATTTGTGTTCGCACCAACTGGGTTTCATGGCGGGAATGCGGGCGGCGCTGGCAGGCGTGCTGGAACGATTCGACCCCGTGCAGCTGGAGAAACGGATCACGCAGAAAACGGTGATGGATTCCCTTCTTCCAATCAATCGCAAGGCCAAACTCTGGGATCTGTTTGCCGAGAGATACCGGGAAATATCCCAGGAAGCCGAGGAAGACTTCCATCGGCTGTTCGGAAAGGAGTTTCTGCGAGCCTATGAAGCACAGATCGCCAAACTGGAGCAGGACGGCAGGAACAGCAGGAACGGAAATTCCTGATGCTCCCAGGTACGGGGTGAATTGCATGCAGCTCGAAATAACCATACTGTCCAGAACGGGAGGGCGCGAGGTCAACGAGGATGCGTGCGGCTTCTGGTCGGCGCCAGAAGCCTGCTTCTGCGCCTTGTCCGACGGCTTGGGGGGGCATGGCGGCGGCGATGTGGCGTCGAAACTGGTGGTGCAGCATGCGCTCGACTGGTTTCGCGGGACGCCCGAATCCAGCGCCCGGGCAATAAAGGCCTCCCTGGCCGCGGCCAATGCCGCAATCATGCGCGAGCAGCAGCGAAACGCCGCGCTCAGGCAGATGCGGGCCACCGCGGTGATACTTGCCATCGATACCAGGCGCGATACCGCGGTGTGGGGGCATGCGGGGGATTCGCGTCTGTATTGTTTCCGCCAGGGCCGCATCATCGAACAGACGCGGGATCACAGCATGCTGCAGGGGATGGTCGATGCGGGCTATTTGCAGCCGAAGGAATTGCGCGTTTCCTTCAATCGCAGCAAGTTGCTCTCGGCCTTGGGCAACAGCGGGCAATTTGATGCAGATGTCATACCCGTGGCGTTTCCGCTGCTGCCCGGCGATGTTTTTCTATTATGCACCGACGGTTTGTGGGAATACGTGGACGAGGAAGACATGGAGCGGCTGCTCGATGCAGCCCGCACGGCGGAAGCGTGGCTGAAAGCGATGGAGAGCCAGGTGCTGAAGCGCGGAAGCAAGAGGCAGGATGATGATTCCGTTATTGAAGGGCAGGATAATTATTCCGCTATCGCGGTCTGGTGCAGTGCCCCCGGCGCAGCGGCGGCAAGCAGCGAAGCACCCTCGATGACGGAGAGCATTCGCGCATGAGATAGGGATGAGATGGTGGGGGGTGGCGGGCAGCGGGCGCCCGATCATGGCTTCCGGAAAATCGGCGCTGTATACCCCTCGGCAGCCCTTGCCATTTCTGTTCATGATCGATCAGGCGGAGTTGATTAAAGAGCGGTCAACTGCCGGATTCAGGTTCAAGCATCGTGGCAAAATGATTGTCGCCCGGAAGACCGGCAAAACAGCGCAATCGCGTCAACCCACCCTCCGGCGGCACCATCCACCAGAAACTCCTGCCTGTTCCCATATCGGCGAGGAGATTTTCGGCGGCAGTATCGAACAGGTCGCTGAGAGCGTATTCCGTGGAGAGCATCAACGTTTTTGGATTGTCGTCATTGGTTCGCCACCATGTGGCCAGTTCTTCGGCGCCATTGCCCTGTCCTTTCACTGCAGGGGCCGGGAACGGGTTTTCCGCCAGCCTGCGGTCAAGCTCATCGGGTTGTGCATCGTGGTTGAGCATTGCGAGCGCGATTCGTTCCAGTGAGGCGTACCAGGGCTGCGCGGCAAAGACCGCCGCCATCGCGCCGGGACGGGATTCCATCCGCAGTGCGATGGTAAGCGGAAAGTAGCGGCCCACCTTGTCGACGCTGGGCATGAGCACGCCCGCCCACATATCCGCATTCCCGGGCAAGGCCCCGGGCAGTAGCGTGAATCGCCATATCGGTCCCGTAAGGTAGAGATCGAGCCAGCGGTCCTGCAATTGGGCGCGGCTGGCAGCTATCGCATGCTGCAGCCACAAGTCCCATGCATCGATGAAGCCGGCGGGAAGCCGGCGCGAGACGAAGTCTCCCACGCCGGGGATTTTTCCATACCAGCCAGCGGCAAGGGTATTGTCCGCGCCGCTACAGACGCTCGGGGCAGGTGAATCGTTCAAGTTCATTCAGGCGGAACGGGTTCTGAACGCTACTGGTGATGACCTCGAACTGGGCCTTTTTCCCATCGATGCCAAACGTGATCATGAACTTTTCCGGTTGTGAAGTCGGGGTAATCTGCATTCCGTCGAGCATGCGAAATAATGCCCATGGCCCCTCGAACACTTGTCCCGATGCCCCGGCGGCGCTGGGGGGCGAGATCTGGAGGCGCACCTGGGAACTGCCGCGGGGACCGGGCCATTGAATCGTCATCGGCACCTGAGGACCATGGCTGTATTTGACCAGTTGCCCATCGACATCGAGTATGAACTGCGTGATCGTCGCATCCATTCCCACCGGCTTGAAGGTGAGGCTCAACCCCGGTGCCCGTCCCCCGCTGCGGAAAAACACGTCGCGTATTATCTGCGCGCGGTGAAATTCCTGGAGACCTCCTGAAGCCCGTCCCATGCTGGCGTCGCCCATGGAGCGAAAGCGCCAAGGCCGCGCCGACGTATCGACATATTGCGCCAGATTTTTCTGGAAGAATTCATCCAGCATTCCACCCGGCGCGAACAGGCGCGCGAAGTCATCCTGGGTTACATCGCGGGAACTGCGCTTGTCGAACGGATATCTGTCCTTGATGGCTTTCCTGCAGAAATCGCCGATTGCTGCTCCCAGGGACTGATCGAGGTTGGCGCGCGTCGCCCCCAGCGCCTGGCTGACCCCACCGGTGGAGAGGGCCACGAGCATGGAACGTACCGGCTCCGGCATGCGCCCGGCATTGGCCTTGACCCTGGTTGGCACATCGCTGGCCGGAGGAGGGCCACCGCTTTTGAGCGCCACTTCGGTTGCAGTGAGAAGACCGTAAAGTTCGTTGATCTGCGCAGGTATCGCATCGATCGGGGCGGGCTGGCCAGGGGCAGCCGGACGCACCATGGCGCGCAAGTCGCGGAAGCGGTCGTCGACAATGCTTTCCGGCCTCAGGCCCATTGTGGCGGATGTTCCCGTGCCTGTCCTGCCAAAGAGTGTCTCCAGTTTATCACGGGCAATTTTTACCTTGTCGCTGGCCTTGTCGGCCACGGTCTTGTCCTCTTCATCGACGTCGAGGAGGGTGACTTCCCTTACAATGGCGCGCATCAGTGAAACCAGCGGAGAGTCCGCCGCTGAAAGCAACCGTGCCAGCTGGATGCTTTTCTGCAGGTCTTCCGCCGGGGCCAGTCTGATGTCGTTGATGAATTGCGACCAGATCTGCGCATAATCCTCCAGGTACAAGCGGCGCACATCGTCGAGGATGCGGGCTTCCCCCGCCGGGTTGAGCAGCCTGTTGCGATTCTTTTCCTCGATGCCAAGCACCCAGGATTCTTCTTCGGAAAGCTCCCGCGTCACTTCCCTCGCATTTACTGAAAAAACCTTGTAATACCCGTCATGGCTGAACAGGCCGGGCACGCCGTTGGTGAGAGGCTGGCCGCTCGCGCGGGAGAAAACCAGAGCGGCGGAAGGTCCTGCGGCCCGGGCAATGGTGAATTCCGGCATATCGGAACCGGCATGCTGCTGCTTCAATCGATTGTAGATGCGGTGGGCTATCGGGGTTTGGATAACGAGATGGCGCACGTTGGCGATCAGCTGCAGGTTGACCGGGATGGGTGAAGCAACCTGTCCGTGCGCCAGGAGATTATCCAGATGGGCCTCCAGCATCTTGCGCTGCTCCGCGGTAATCTCCTGCGGCAAGGTGGCTTCCCAATCGGCTGTAATGAACGCCTTCAGTTCGGTTGGATCGAAATGGCCGGGCTCGTTGAGCATCAGATAGGCCTTGAGGCCTTCGTACATCAATTCGGGGTTTCCCTGGCCCCCGCTGCTGAGCAGTCGCTCGATCCGCAGTATGATCTGGGGCAAAAACGCATCCTGCAGCAGCTTCCCGTACGCATTGTTCGCCGCCGCGCCCAGCTTTTCTCCCTGGTAGAGGCCAAATTCCATCGACAATGGCACCTTTCCATCCTTACCGGAGGAGGCAGTAGTCAGCTCCCGCACCGATGCCAGGACCGGGAGCAGGCTGATGATGTCCATCCGTTGCAGGACGGGCAGATCCCCGACCTCTTTGAGGATGGGCGGTATCCGGGTTTTTACCTCCGCAATATAGGCCTTGTTGCGGGTATAGCTGACAGTCCAGGCGGCGAGTACGCTGAAGGTGACCAGCAGTGCGATGCTGAATAATCCCCATTGCAATACGTTGCGCCTGCGTTCCCACCGCAGGTTGGTGCCGGCAAGCCCCGCTTCGGCGAAGACTACGTCCTTCAGCAGCCTCGTGAGAAAAAAACTCCTGCCGCTTGGCTTTTGGGGAGGAAGCACTTTTCTGTCGAAATGGAGCGCGCGCCCGAGAGCACCCATGATCCGGTCGATCGGGCTGCCTTCCTGAGTTCCGCTGGTGAAATAGAAGCCGCGCCAAAGCGGCTGCTGCTCATAGCGCGAGGGAGCGAACAACCGGTTCAGAAAATCGCCGAGCAGGGGTTTCAGGCTGCTGAATTGCTGTGGAAAGGCATAGATCAGCGCGCGCTTTTGCATGTCCCTTTCCTGATCCAGCCGATCGACCAGCCGATCGTTCAGCCGCTGCTCCAGGCTTGCGAATTCCGCGTCGAAATTATCGGCCGGCGACGAGAGGGATTTTTTCTCCGTTTTCTCGATATAAGGAAAGGTTGTTCCCCAGACCTGGGCGCGCTCTTCCTTGCCATAATCGCCGAAAAACTCCATGAACCCGGCGAGCAGATCTGTCTTGGTGACGAAAACATAAAGCGGGAAACCGATATTGAACTCCTGGTGCAGCTCCTGAATGCGCTTGCGTATCGCATTTGCCTGCGCTTCCCGCTGCGCCGCATTTTGTTGCAGCAGGTCGGTTACGCTGACCGTCACGATCACGCCGTTGATGGGCCGGCGGGGACGGTATTTCTTCAATAGCTGCAGGAATCCGGTCCAGGCAGCGCTATCCGCTTCCCGGTTGCTCTCCTGGGTGGTATAGCGGCCGGCTGTATCCAGGAGCACGGCCTCGTCGGTGAACCACCAATCGCAATTCCGGGTGCCGCCGATGCCGCGGATTGCTTCCTGGCCGAAGCGCTCGGCAAAAGGGAACTTGAGTCCGGAATTGACCAGCGCAGTGGTTTTTCCCGATCCGGGAGGTCCGATGAAGATATACCAGGGCAGCTCGTAAATATACTGGCGGCGTGTGAGCAACGCGAGCAGGGGATTTTTTCCGGATGCTCCCGCAGGATCGGCCTGTTTCAGCACCGCAACGGCTTCCTCGAAGCGCTTGCGCAACATCGCGACCTCTTCGGCCCCCGCGCCGTCGCTGGCGGGCGGCTGTGATGGCTGATGGCGCAAGAGGCCATCCATGAGGCGCGCGTTCAGTGCTTTCGCCTTGATGGCCTCCCAGACATGTTTTCCAACATACAGAAGAATGGCGAACGCAATGAGCGCCAGCCGGATGCCATCGGGTTCCAGCGGCCGGTATTCCGCTATTGCGATCAGCGGCCCGACAAACCAGATCAACAGGCTGACGGCCGCAAGGCCGAGGAGCGCCAGGGTCCAGCGATTGAACAGGAGATGGACCAGCCTTTTCATCGTGCGGGGCCTGAGAAGTCAAGTGGCTGCATGGGGCTAATGCGCCGGTTTTGCGGTGCGCGGTGCATACAGCGTTATTTCCACACGCCGGTTGCGCGCCCGGCCGGCGGCGCTGTCGTTGGCGGCGATAGGTTCGGCATCGGCCCGGCCTTCCGCCGTGAGGCGGCTGGCAAGCGTTCCTTTTTCCGTGAGAAGCTGCATCACGGATATGGCGCGTTCCTGCGATAAGTGCCAGTTGGAAGGAAAGCGTATCGAACGTATGGGCTGGTCATCCGTATGGCCTGTGATTTTTACCAGCCCAGGGACCGAATTGAGCGCATAGGCAATGCGTTCCAGCACCGGCACGAAGGATGGCGAGATGGTTGCGCTGCCGGGGGCAAACAATCCGTCGCCCCGGAGAGTGACGATGCTGCTCCCATCTTCATCGCGCACCGCCACCAGTCCTTCCCGGATCTCCCTTGCCAGGAATTCCGCCAGGCGTGGCTCGACAGAGGGCAACGGCGCGGGCTTGGGTAGGGGGTTCTTTATCCGGATCGACTCTATCTGGGCAAAGACCGGATCCGAAGCGCTATTGAGAAGGAAGCTGAAGGTCAGATAACCCGCCAGCATCACCAGCCCGCATAACGCCCCCAAAACCCATGCGGGCAGGAGCGCAAGAACCCGTGCGCGCTTGACGGCGGTGGGCTGCCAGCGGGGCGAGAGGTCGCGTTCGTATTCCCCGCGCTCCCTGTCCAGCAGTTGCGCGAGGCGTTCACGCCCCGACTCGAGCTGAGCCTTGCCATTTTCCTGCACGCGATAGCGGCCCTCAAAACCGAGGGAAAGGCAAACATACATGAACTCCAGCAAATCCCGGTTGGCCTTGGGGTTCTCTGCCAGCTTCGCCAGCAGCTGAAAAAATTTCTCCCCGCCCCAGGCTTCGCCGTGAAACATCACCAGCAGGCTGTGGCTGGGCCAGACGCCGCTGCCCCACGGGGTGGAGGCCGCGGTTTCATCCAGGAGCGTGCATAGCGCGTAGCGCGCGCCGATGATCTTTTCCGGCGCGACCCCGGCAGCCCGGGCCTGCATCTCGAATGACTTGATGTTCTGCGCGATGAAGTCCTTGAGGCCGGATGGGTCTGCATACTGCAGGGTTGCCCGCAGTTGCGGCACCAGGTTGAGCAAGGGGTTGGCGGCAGCAATGAGTGGATTCAGCCCGGATGCGGGTATTTTTTCACCGGTTTCCCTTATTGTTGCCGCGGAGCCGGCGCCAGGCCAGCTACTGGTGCTACTGGCGCCTGCGCCAGGTGCGGCCCGTCCTCCGGGCGAAGGCAGGATGACTGTGCTGTCCGGATCTGAAGGTTGAAACGGATCATCCTGGCTCATACAGGGGTCCGTTTCCGGTTCAGAGAGAAAACGTGTGTCATGCTCGAAGGATAGATATCAAGTCAAGGCATGGGTACCCGGGAATGGCTGGTATTTTCAGGTTTCATCCCCTTATCGCCCAGAATTCAAGCTCAAGCCCGGGGAAATCACCGGCGACATGCAGCGCCAGTCCTCCCGACCGTTCGAGCTGCTTCCACATTTCGCCGCCTTGTTCCATCTCGAAGTAATTGAATCCCCGATGGAATGGTATCTGCCGTGGCGCAACAGGCAGGGAGTTGAGCGGAATGCCGGGAAGAGCCAGGTTGACCAGGTCGCGTATGCGTTCCACCGATCCGATTTTCACCTGTGCCGGAAAACGCGTGCGCAGCGCTTCCCCCGGCAACTGGGCGTTGACCGCCAGCACGAAGCGGGCGGTCATGAGCAACCCCTTGTCGGGGATGATTGCGACCCTCACGCCATACTGGCGATCCTGAAGCGGAATGGAAATGGCGCTTTGCTCCAGCACCATGCTCAGCGAACGGCGCAGATCGGCGATGAGCGGAATGAAGCAGCGCGCCAGCGCATCATGCTCATACTCGGGGTACGCGGGCGGCCTGTGCCGGCTGGCGGTGAAGGTGGCGAGATCGCCGGCGAGAGCGAGGCAGGCGCTGAAAAGGCGTTCGGGATGCAGCAACGGATGCGTGGAAAAATGCATGAACAAAGGCTGGTGACGATTTACCGTCTGCAGCAGCAGAAAGTCGGCGATTTCGGCCACGCCCCCGGCCCCTGGCTGGGCAGCCCGGGCTGCGAGCGCTTCCCCGCGCTGATGCAGCAGGCCGCACAATTCGCTCACATATCCACTCAAAGCCGGGTTGCCGCCAGCGTGCAGCATGGGTGGAATGACGTCTTTCTGCAACAACAACTGATTGTCGGCGCGCCGCTCGGTTACCGTCGCCACATCGAGCGTGGTATAGGCGTCGGTCACATCGCGCTTGCGCATCAGGCCCAGGCGCAGCTGTCCCGTCTGCAGAAGCGCGCTGTTATTGGAACCGGAGCTGGAATCGGGAACCTCGCGCTCCTCCACGGAAAAACGGGCGAGGCTTGCGTCCCGGTCTCCATCTGCTTCGGTTTCAGCCATTCCGGCGCGGCGCAAGGGCAGGGCCAATACGATGGGTTCGTTCCGGGCATCGCTGCCCACGTCCAGCGGCAGGGGCGGCGCATCCTCGTGCGGGAAGTCGAATGGTGTCCCGTCCGGGAAGATGCCGCGCGCGGCGGAGAGCTGTATCTTGCCGAGGGCCAATGCGTCGGGATTGAGTTCCAGGTTGCGGAATCCCCAGCAATAACCTGACAACGGAGCGGTCCGGCCTTCCACCATTTTTTCAAAATAGCGGTCCTGCTGTTGAAAGTGTTGTGGCTGGAGGAACAGCCCCTCAGACCAGACAACCTTATTGTTCCACGGCATTGTTATTGCTCCGACGCTCTCTGTTCTCTATGCAGCCCGGATTGCTGCCCAGGATCCGGATTCTTCGCCTTATTTTTCCTGCTGCGCGTTGCCGAGCGGGGGCGGCTTTTTCGACGTGATACCGCAAGGAAACGAACATTCCTGTTCCGCACCCATCAGCACCTTGTTGCCATCCAGCCGGACAATCACCTGGGAGAGTTTGGTTTTCGACGGGAGCGTCAAGGTTGCCCGCCATTGCGAGCGCTCGAGATCGCGAAAGGCCGCAATCGCTGCCAGATGCCGAGTATCAGCGCTCAGCGGCCTGTCGAATTCAAGCGTCTCGCCCGGACGCAACTGGAATACCTCGCTGTTGACAAGCTCGGCACCCAGGGTTTTTTGCTCACTGTCAAAAGTGGAAAAGAAGTCGGCCGCATTGAATGCCGTAACGGATTTGAGTTCGTAAAATTTCAGGATCACTGGCGAAGCCCGGCCATTCATATCCGGATTCACGTTTTGCTGAGCCTGGAGGGTAACCTTGACTATCGTCGGTTTTGGAGTGCTGGCGCAGGCGGCCAGAAAGAGAAGAAATGCAGTGCAAACAGCATGATAAAGAAATGATGACGGCTTCATCTGTTTCCTTTAGGGGCGAATGCCTGCATGTTGGAAAGGCCGATAATCCAGGAAAAGGTAAATCTCGTCGATAGGAGATGAAAGCGTGCAGACTGTTATTTTCCATCCCCAGGTTAAAGCCAGCTTGCGCAGGATGGGTGGAGCAAAGCGTAACCTATCATTTTCCTGGTGTTGGATAGATGTTTTTTGATGGGTTGCGTCTCACTCCACCCATCCTGCAGTCTATTGGCATGACTCCCAGGGAAGCGCTGAACGAATCTTCGCTGACGCAACGGCGCCTTATGCTCATCCCGGTTTTATCAGTAGCGCGTCCAGCGAAGATTCTTCCAGCGCTTCCCCAACTTCCCCAAGTGTTATATTCTCATATTCGCGCTGGCCTGTGTAAGCATGAGTTAGTGCTTTTGAATGCTGCGGTCGCTTCACTCCTGCTTCTGCTGAGCAAGCCAGGCACCATGGCATTCATGGTATTCATGGCATTCGCTGTTTTCAATATAGCACAGGAGTAAAAAAGAACGCGGATAATGGCATCCGGATTTGCCGGATGTGGGATTACAACTTCGCTCCCCATGGGCCAGGCTCGGAAACGATTGGAGATTGCTTTATGAACGTCGTCGAGCAGCGCAAGAGGATCGTTGTTGTAGGTGGCGGCGTGGCAGGCCTTGAGATTGCCACGGTGCTGGGACGGCGGTGGAAGCGCGATCGGCAGGCGCCCTCCATCATGCTGATCGACCGTGACTCGGCCCATATCTGGAAACCGATGCTGCACACGATCGCGGCGGGAACACGTGATATTTCACAGCAGCAGATACCTTATCTCGCCCAGGCCCGGGTTGCCGGGTTCGAGTATCAGCCCGGCGAGATGTGCGGCCTTGACCGGGCGGCGCGCGAAATACGGCTTGCCGCGCTGCACGCCCCCGACGGTCGATTGCTCGTACCTGCAAGGCTGCTTTCCTACGATGCACTGGTGGTGTCGGTTGGCAGCGAAGCCAATGATTTCGGAACACCTGGCGCAAGGGAGCACTGCTTCAAGATAGATTCCCGCCTGCAGGCAGATGGGTTCAATCAGGAAGTGCGTATCCGGATGCTCCAGTGCCTCGCCCAGGATCAGAATCTGTCCATCGCAATCGTGGGTGGCGGCGCGACCGGCGTTGAACTGGCCGCGGAACTGGTGCAGTTGACCGAGGCCGCCGGCGCCTATGGTGCAAAATCCCTGGCATCCCGGATCAGCATCACGCTGATCGAGAGTGGGCCGCGCCTGCTGGCGGCGTTTCCCGAGGATATTTCGCTGGCGACCAAGGCCAGACTTGAGAGCCTGGGTATCAAAGTCATGCTCGGCTCGAAGGTCAGCGCTGTAACCGCGGAAGGTTTCGAACTCGGCGACGGCGGGAAGGTGATGGCTTCCCTGCGCGTGTGGGCGGCGGGCGTGAAGGCGCCCGGTTTTCTTGCGGACCTCGACGGGCTGGAAACGATGCGGAGCAACCAGCTTATAGTCTTGCCATCCTTGCAGACGACGCGAGACTTCGACATCTACGCGATCGGCGATTGCGCGAGCCTCACGCTTCCCGGTGCCAGACGGCCACTGCCGCCGACAGCCCAGGTCGCCCACCAGCAGGCACAGTATCTGATCCGCCATCTTCCCGCCGCCATGCAGCACGGCACTTCGGCTCCGGATTTCACCTACCGGGATTTCGGCTCCCTCGTATCGCTTGCGGAGTATGATGCTTTTGGCTCGCTCGGAAAATTCGGATTGCTCAAGGGAACCACTATCCGGGGAAGATTGGCTCAATTGAGCCACGCAATGCTCTATCGCAGCCATCAGGCCCGGCTGTACGGGTTCTGGCGCGGGGGGCTGGTCTGGCTGGTCGATCTTCTGAATACGCGGTTGCGCTCGACGATCCGTCTCGATTGACCGGACGATCTCACCTCGCACCATCCGGGTATCTCACCTCGCGCCATCCGGGTTCAAGCCGCCAGAGCTGGGGACAGGCCGTCCTGGGTGATCCGTTGCGGGCTAGCGATCTTTGCAGCAAGCTTAAGCGCCTCTGCCCATTTCCAGCATCCGTCCCGCACACCAGCACAGCGATGTACAACGCGTACAACGCATACAACGATGAGGGTCCAGCAATGAGCAGTGAAGCGTTCGTGTCGCCGCGCCCCACGCCAAGCGGGAGAGCGACTGAGATGAGAATGTACGCGCTCTTCCTCTCGGCGATCTCCGTGGCGCTCACGCAAGCGCGATTGACTGGGCGGGTTTCCACACCCGAAACCGCACACGCCACCCTATCCAACCGCCGGATTCAGGATGGAAATTCATTGATGGGATGATCCGATTTTTGCTAGAGTATTGTTATAGGGTATTGTATTGTTACCCGGATTCCGGGAGCCGGTATGCCGGGATTTGTCGAATAGGGCCGCGTCGAAATGACGCTGATGCGCGCGTGCCTGGATGACTTTATTGCAGAAGGTTATCCTGCGCTGGCCTGCGCGGGCGATAGATGCCTTTGTTTGCGAGCGGGTTCCAACAGCTCCGGAATTTGCAGCACCTTGCCTGCTGCTATAGCAGACTATCGTACCCCCCATCAATTCTGCTTGAGATTGCATGGGATTGTCATATTGTTCTTTCCGGAGGAGGTGATATGGGTAAAATAATGCCGCGAGGCGCAGCCTCCGGTTTTCTGCTGCTGGCGACGGTTGGCGCCGGTTTGGCGGCGAACATCGCATGGGCGCAATCCCAGGATTATTCCGGCGCCCCTTTCGCATGGAAGGATGGGGGCCACGCCTATGCCAAAGTCTGCAGCCATTGCCACGAGACCCACGTGGGGCCGGTCATCCGCGGCCGCGATCTTCCGCCGGCCTACATTCGTTCCATTGTGCGCGGCGGACTGCGCGCGATGCCGTCATTCCGCCCTTCGGAAATCGATGACGGCTCACTGGAAAAGCTGGCTGAATATATCTCGAAAAACTGAATCGGCAGCGGGAGACTATTCCATGGACATGTATAGACGCAATCTCATGAAAGGTGTGCTGACCAGTGGCACATTCCTGGCGCTGGGCATTCCTCCGGGCGCATTTGCGGGCGACCCTGGCGAGAGGGCGGAAAGATTTGGGCTGCTGTTGGGAAATACCCGGACGGATGCAGAATTTGCAGCGGGTTTCCGCATGGCGGCCCAATATGTGGCGCGAGGCAGTGGAGAAATCGTGGCCGTCAAAGGAGGGGCGCCCGAAGTAGTGAAATTAAAGGGCGGACTGCTCCGCGATTACGAGATGGCGGCGCGGCTGCTGGAAAAATCCCGTAATACGCGATGGGTCGCCATAATGGATGAGGGTAGCGCGGCGGTTCTCACCGAACTGGTACGCAGCACCGGCGGAAGACTGCTTCTGCTCGGCTCGCACGCGTCTTCCGATGGCGCCTCGATACGGAATCGATCATCAGGCGTTTCCGAGTTCCGCCATGTATGGGCCGCCGCATCCCCTGCCCAGAGCGCGGGAAGCATTCTCGCTTCAAGCCTCGTTGCGGATGAAAGCAGTTTTTCCATCGTGGAGAATTTTTTATCCACGCCGGCACCATCCGGCGCCCCCATGACGGCGTCAAACGGCGTTCCCGGCTTCGTGGGCTATCGTCTGGAGAATGCAGGTGCGGTATCTGGTTCGGAAGCGGATGCGTTCCATCTCCATTGCTCAGGGGTTTCGCTTTCCGACGGATGCGCATCGCTGGGCTGGAACCCGGCGGGCGCATGGCGGCCTGTGTCCCAGCGGGCGCCGGCGCAGGAAGCCGCTGCATTCGCGGCGCAAGGCAAAGGGCAACCGCGATCCGGATGGGTGGAATCGGTAGGATATGCCGTTACGGCTGCGGCGCTGGGAGAGAATGTGATTCAGGAGCCCTGTTGCAGCCGCGCGTTCGTGCACCGATCGGCCATGGGGCCGGGCAAGCGGATGGGCGTGGCCGAGCAGTTTGCCTCATTCGTAATTGATACCTGATTTGATACCTGATGTGACGCCGAGGAGAAAGAATAATGGCCGATAAATACATTGCGCTGCCAAAGGGCGTCCCTGAAAAGCTGTTCGACGCCGCGATAAAGGAATTTCGGAGTGTTCTTGGCGAGGCCGCCGTTCTGACCAGCGCGGCACAACTCGCACCCTACATCAAGACCATGATGCCGGTGCCTGATTCCGAGCATGTGCCGTCCGCGGCGCTGATGGCCACCACTGTCGAGCAGATACAGAAGATCGTGGGAATCTGCAACCAGTACAAGGTGCCATTATGGCCCATCTCGACCGGCAAGAACCTGGGTTATGGAAGTGCCGCGCCAGCCGAGCGCGGGCAGGTGGTGCTCGATCTGAAGCGGATGAATCGGATCCTGGAAGTGAACAAGGATCTGGCCTATGCCCTGGTCGAGCCTGGCGTTACTTATCAGCAGCTCTACGATCATATCGCCGAGCACAAACTGGGCTTGTGGCTGTCGGTACCCGCACCTTCCGCCATCGCAGGCCCCACCGGCAACACCCTGGACCGCGGGGTCGGCTACACGCCCTATGGGGAGCATTTCCTGTTCGCCTGCGGGATGGAGGTCGTGCTGGCCAATGGCGAAGTGCTTCGCACCGGCATGGGATCGCTGCCCAATTCCAACACCTGGCAGGTATTCAAGTGGGGCTACGGCCCCTACCTGGATGGCATCTTTACCCAGTCCAACTACGGCATCGTCACCAAATTCGGCTTCTGGCTCATGCCCGCTCCGCCGGTATACAAGCCGTTCGTCATCCAGTACCAGGATGAGGGCGATATTGTCGAGATCGTGGAAACGATCCGCCCGCTGCGCATCAGCGGCGTCATTCCCAACGCAGCCGTGATCGCACATGCGTTATACGATGCGCCCACCAAGGCGAAGCGCAGCGACTACTATACCGGCCCCGGAGCCATCCCCGACGCAGCAGTGCGCAAGATTTCCAAGGATCACGACCTGGGCATATGGAATATCTATGCGGCCTTGTACGGCACCCAGGAGCAGGTCGACGTGAACTGGAAGATCGTGACGCAGGCGTTCGGCAGGTCAGGCAAGGCCAGGATCCGGACCGAGAAGGAAATGGCGGGCGACCGGGCTTTCGACTATCGGGCCGAAATCATGCGTGGAGGCATGAACCTGGTGGAGTTTTCCTTGTACAACTGGCGCGGCGGCGGGGGTTCCATGTGGTTTGCGCCGGTCTCGCAGGCCCTCGGCAGCGAGACGCTCAAGCAGATGTCGCTGACCAAGCAGATACTTGGCAAGCACGGACTGGATTATTCCGGCGAATTCATCGTCGGCATGCGGGATATGCACCATATCGTCGATGTCCTGTATGACAAGACCAACCCTGAGCAGGTGAAGGCGGCATACCAGTGCTTTGACGAACTGCTGACGACATTTTCAGAGCTGGGATACGGGACTTACCGGGTCAATACTGCATTCATGGACAAGGTCGCCCACACCTATGGGCCGGTGCAGCGCCACGTGCACAAGATGCTCAAGGATGCGCTGGATCCCAACGGCATTCTCGCGCCGGGCAAATCGGGCATACGCTAGAACGCCGATAGATACCCCGAACGAGGATAGGCAGATCGCCGCGACGCGGGGTTTGCCTCCCGATCTTCTCTTCAGCCCTTGCGTTTCGCAGCGGTTTGCCACATGCGCCGCAATAGCAGCACGGGTTCTTTCACAACCCCTTCAAAGGAACAGCAAAAATGAGAGAAATCACGGGAGCGGTAGTTCGCCGGAAGGGCGGGCCATTTGAAGTCGGGAAGCTGACGCTGGAAGACTGCCGTGCAGACGAAGTGCTGGTCAGGGTTGTGGCCACCGGCATGTGCCATACCGACATGGTGGCGCGCGACCAGCTCTATGACGTGCCCCTGCCGGTCGTGCTCGGGCATGAGGGAGCGGGTGTGGTGGAAGAGATCGGGAGCAGCGTAAAAAAGGTGAAGACAGGAGACCATGTGGTGCTCACCTACATGTGGTGCGGACACTGCAAGCCCTGCCTGCGCGGGGATCTGACTTACTGCGAGAATTTTTACCCATTGAATTTTGGCGGTGCGCGCGAGGATGGCAGTACGGCCACGCACGAGACGGGCGGCGGGAAGATTCACGATCATTTCTTCGGGCAGTCATCCTTCGGCACGTTCGCCCTGGTGCATGAGCGCAACGTTATCCGCGTGCCGCGGGATGTCCCGCTGGAACTGCTGGGTCCGCTTGGCTGCGGCATCCAGACCGGCGCGGGCGCAGTCATCAACGCGCTGAAGGTCACGCCCGGCAGCAGTTTTGCGGCTTTCGGGGGCGGGGCAGTGGGGTTGAGCGCGGTCATGGCCGCCCTCGTGGCCGGTGCGACCAAAATCATCGCCGCCGACGTGGTGCCTTCACGGCTGGAACTGGCAAAAGAGCTGGGCGCCACGCATACCGTAAACAGCCGCGAAACCGATCCCGTGGCAGCAGTACGCGAAATTACCGGCGGCGGCGCCGATTTCACGCTGGAATCCAGCGGCAGGCCGGCCGTTCTGCGCCAGGCGATCGACGCGCTGGCTATCGGAGGCACTTGCGGGATTGTTGGCGCCCCCGCGCTGGGTACCGAGGCCAGCTTCGACGTCAATGGCGTGATGACTACTGGAAAGCGCATCATCGGCATTATCGAAGGCGAAAGCAAGCCCGACCTTTTTATTCCGGCTTTGGTCGAGCTTTACCGGCAGGGGAGGTTTCCTTTCGACAAACTGGTGAAATTCTACACGCTGGACCAGATCAACCAGGCAGCGGAAGACAGCGAGAAGGGCGTTACCATCAAGCCCATCATCCGTCTGCAGCCGTAAAGGGAAACAGCCAGAAGGCACGGGGATCGGCCAGCGCCGTCTTCCCCGCAGGGATTTTATGCCACCCCGTTCTCTAATTCCTCTTCAACTTCGGCTTCGATTCAGGCGGTAAGTTTTTTTACCCATTTGGCATAGCGATTCATCCAGCCTTGAAGGAATTTTTTACTGTTCTCATTGGCGATGTTCCCGCCTTCATCGAACAGATCTTCTTTCACCTGGATGAATGTTTCCGGTTGCCCTAGTGCCGGCACATCGAGGAATGCCAACGGTAAATATGATGAATGAGTTCTACCATCCCGCCATCCTTCTGCGGTTGCCCTGGTCCGCTCGTTTAACCAGATGTTTTGCCGTTTGCTGAAAACAATAGGCCGGGATTGCATACATTGGATTCCGGCCGGCAATAACGGAATGTAAGCGGGAATGGGAAATGGCGCTGCTTCATTTTCATGAAAGCTGCACCGAACCGGGTTTGATGCCGGCTTAAAATGGATAAGATGGCTTCGAATGCTGGATGGTTATCCAGTGGTCCCTGGTGAATTCGTTCAGGATCCATTCCCCGCCAAATCTCCCGATGCCGCTGTTTTTCTCCCCGCCGAACGGACCGGTGGTAGTATCGTCCACGGTGCTGTCGTTGATATGGGTCATGCCGGCTTGTACACCCAGCGCGAATCGGAGTCCGCGCTCCTCGTCGCGCGTGAATACGGCGCTCGATAATCCATATTGGGTATCGTTTGCCATCCGCAGCGCCTCGGCTTCTCCGTTCACCTTGATGATGGAAGCGATGGGCCCGAACATTTCCTCCCGGGCAACCTGCATGTCATTCGTGACGTTGACGAAGACGTGCGGCGGCACAACCTGCCCCTCCGGAGCCCCGCCCACCAGTTGATGCGCTCCCGCCGCCCGGGCGCCTTCTATATGGGTAATGTGGGATTTAAGCTGCTTTTGATTGATGACAGGCCCGATCGCGACAGCAGGATCATGCGGGTTGCCATACTTGAGGCCCCTGACATGCTCAACGAAGCGGTCAACGAATTCGTCATGTACCTTTGCATCGACGATGATGCGATTGGTGCTCATGCAGATCTGGCCCTGGTGAAGGTATCTTCCGATCACCGTGGCGCGCACGGCGTGCCCGATATCAGCATCGTCCAGGATGACGCAGGGCGCATTTCCGCCAAGTTCGAGCGCGACGCGCTTCATGCGGGGGCCGCTCATGGCGAGCTGCCCAATATGCTGTCCGACCCGGGTTGAGCCGGTGAAAGAGATGAGGCTCGGAACCGGATGCAAAGTGAAGGCGTCTCCTATGTCTTCCACCGGTCCGATCACGATGTTGAGAAGGCCGGGCGGCAGGCCGGCTTCTTCATAAATTTTCGCGATGAGCAGGCCGCCGGTGACAGGAGTATCCTCGGCGGGCTTGACCACCACGCCATTTCCCAGCGCGAGCGCGGGACCAATGGAACGATGGGACAGATGCATGGGAAAATTCCATGGGCTGATCACGCCGATTACCCCGAGAGGCTGCCGGTAAGCCCGGCTCTCCTTGCCGGCTTCGTCAAGGGGAAGAATGCGACCCTCGACCCGGTGGGGGAACGACGCGGCCTCCAGCATGGTGGCACGAACGAACTGCCACTCCAGTTCAGCCTTGTACCGGATCCCGCCTGCTTCGCGGATCAGCCAGTCCACGATTTCCTCACGACGCGCCTGCATGATCGCGGCGGCGCGCAACATGATTTCGGCGCGCTCGAAAGGAAGGCGCGCTACCCATGCTACCTGGGCTTTTGCGGCGGATTGGTAGGCCTCATCCAGATCGCTTTTATTTCCCATGACGATCTCGGCAAGCGTTTCCCCCGAGTAGGGATCAGTATCCTTCAGGATTTCACCTTGCTTGCCAGGCCGCCAGGCGCCGCCGATGTATTGTCCCTCGAAACCTGAATAGGGCTGGCCGCTGTCGTTTCTCATTCCACCGGATTTCTCTTCCATCATGCCTCGCTGTAGATGATCAAAATAGAACCAATAGACTGCGGACTGCGGTTATCAGGCGAACTCGACCTTCTGCACATTTTCCTTGTATTCGACCATGAGCCAATAATGCAGAGTTGGTACGATAGCATATTCGTGTTTCAGCGGCGCTGACTCAAGCCACACCGTTTGTTTGAGGGTATCACGCCAGATGCGTTTTTATTTCGTAAATAACGCTCTTGCCGGGACTGGCGGCGTAGATGGCAATCGGGGTTATCCACCGCGTCCACACTCTTGCCTTGCACATGAGGCAGCGAGTGCCGCCGCGGATAATCCTATATTCAGAAAGCCCACTTCACAATAACAGATTTTTGTCAAAACAAACGGGACCACTTTTGTTCCTGCGACATTGAGAGTCAGGAGGCGGTAAGTTTTTTTTACGCCTGTTGATTTTCAGTTCATTTAGTATAAAATTTTGTACATAATTATGAGGCTTGAAAAAGAAATCCGGTGGATAGGCTCAGCCTATGATGATCTGCTGGCGTTTCCAGATGACGCTCGGCGAACTGTCGGATTTCAACTGAGCAAGGTACAGGCCGGCTTGGAGCCGGAAGACTGGCGCCCATTCGACAAGATAGAAACTGGTATGCGGGAGATTCGCATTCGGGAGGGCAATGGCATTTACCGTGTGATGTATATCGCCAAATTCGAGGAAGCGATATATGTGCTGCACTGTTTCCAGAAGAAAACGCAGGTGACCAGCAGGCACGACAAGGATATTGCAGAGGCGCGTTATCGTGCCGTAATTAACATGAGAAGAGACGAGAAATGAAGATTGATACCGAGATCCAGCACGTTACCAAACCGGGAGTCAACCTATTTCTGGAATTGGGGTTTGATACGGAAGAAGCTGAGCGGCTGCAGGAAGCCTCGCAGAAACAGATCAATGATACGCGACTGCTCAAGGAACAGCTGATGATGGAGCTGGCGGCGTGGATCTCGCAGCATCACCTTAAGCAGACTGAAGCAGCCAAGATTTTAATGATATCACGCCCGCGCGTATCGGACGTGATCAACAAAAAAACCGGAAAGTTCACCATCGATACACTGGTCGAGATGCTGAGCCGGATCGGGAAGCCAGTGCGGCTGGCGGTAGATTCAAATCTAGGGAAGCGCTGAACAAATCTCCGCTGGCGCGGCGGTGGCTTTGCGGGATGGGATGAGCGAAAGGCGACGACGCGAATGGTGCGACCGCGCAGGGCGGAGCAGTGTCTTCCGAAAGGAAGATGCGACCCCGTAGCGGGCTGCTGGCGCCCCATGTATACTTTGGCGCGCTCTGGCATCCCCGCCGCTGCCCGATCCCCGCTTCGCGGGGCCCTCGGGCCACGCTCTGGGGAGCCATGGCGTTGCGCTCCCTGGCATCGTAGTCCCGGCTACGACCTTCGTCGCGCGCCTTATGATCATCCCGATTTTACCAGCAACGCGCTCAGCGAGGATTTGTTCAGCGCTTCCCTAACTTATCAGTATATGATATATCATATGAATCAACTGCTTAATTACCCTTGGGATCAAATCAGGAATAAATCGTGCAGGGGACAACATTCGAAATAAAATACTCAAATTGCTGTTCAAACGAACGGAATCACTTCTACCGGGTGTACTGTCTACCGGTGGCATCCTTGTTCATAGTGGTGACAATGAGTATTCCACGACTACGGAGGATCTCGATATGGGCAGCTAGGCGGTACGCACCGAATACCGAGAGGGCTTCCAGGGGGGGGCAGGGAGTTATCTGAGAGGAGGTGTTAAAGCGAGAGAGATTCAGGCAAAAGAAAGACCACCGCTAGGGTGGCCTCCTGGGGTGCTGCTGTTTAGGTATTCTTACTACTGGTACCTTCTGAAGTATTCCTTAGGGTCATCCTTTGTATTGGTAGTGTTGGGATTAACACCTGAAGCGCCTAGAGTGAAGCTATGGTTACTTGCTTCATAAGAGGACGGAACACTCTTAGGGGGCGCATAGGTCTTATTTATAGAGTCTTCAGAATGCGGGGTTACGTGGTATTCACCTTTGGAGTCCTGACAAATTATAGAGCCGGGGTCTGGGAAGCAACTGGCAGCAGCTCCTCCTGCAACTAGAAGTAGTACAACGCCTGCTACATATTTGTTGGACTTCATCATGGTGGGGTCTCCTGAAGGGTTGTAAGTCTTCCAATGATAACACTGGTTGTTCAGTATGGAACCAGTAGATTGAGCTTGGTTGTATTTTCCGGATACCGACGACATCATCAAGCTGCCAGTTTTTGCTTCAAGAGCCAAGCCGCGTGATGCTGTGCCGGGTTCTTGTAGCATAACGCGGAGTGGCGGCGTCTCCGGTTATAAAATATCTCGATATAGTCAAACAAATCCCGCTTGGCTTCCTCCCGCGTGGTGTAATCTTCGTGGAACACGCGCTCGTTCTTCAAACTGTTGAAAAAGCTTTCCATCGGCGCGTTGTCCCAGCAATTGCCTTTGCGGCTCATGCTCGCCACCATGTCATATTCGGCCAGCAACGCCTGATAATCACCGCTGTAGTACGATGCCCGAGGTCTCGATCGATGAAGACGATGTGCAGGAGATGGCGTCCCTTTTACGCGATATCGTGACGACCACGGCTGATGAAAAGAAATCGTGACGACCACGGCTGATGAAAAGAAATTGAGGCTATTCTTTTCTTCGTTCATCGACCAGATCGTGGTGAACGATACAGAACTCAGAATTGAGTATAAAGCTGACAAGCTCGTGAACCGTACCGGATTTGACACGGTTCGCACTAAGGCTGGATGGCTCCCCGACCAGGGCTCGAACCTGGGACCTGCGGATTAACAGTCCGTCGCTCTACCGACTGAGCTATCGGGGAATGGGAGAGATGCGAAGAGGTGCATATACTAATGGTTTGGGCTATCCGGGTCAATCGAATAAGGCCGGGAGTCCCGCTTCATCAGCTTTCTGACAAACAAATACGCTCCTTTCTTTCCGGTTTCACTCGTTTCCATTCCTTCATCGATCCGGCGAGCATCTTTGCTACCCATAAGTTTGTACTGTTTGTACCCTACCAGCACGACCCCGCTTCAGGATAGCAAAGCGTTGCGTTAATATATCCGGATTAACGGGGATACAATGCAAAGCGAGTTCTTGATCATCAGCGCCGTGGTGCTGACAGGTTTTATCCTGCTGGCGGTTTTTATTTTCCGGCTGGTGGCGCGCGGAAAAATCATGATGGGCCCTGGAGCGGCGTTGGTCGCTCTGCTGGCGGCGATTCTCCTGGTGCCTTTCGCCATGAATCTTTCCGCCCACTTTCTTTCGAACAAACTGCATGAGACCAGCGTTCCGGAGTCAACCGCGGAGACCGGGGAAGCGAGATGAGGTATCCGCGCATGCATCCGCCTGGCGCTTCAATCGCGAGGACTGCAATCTCTCGGCTATTTCATCCAGCGATATATGCAGCTTCTTGAGTTCGCTCAGCACGACGCTGGCGTTATTGGCATATTCGTGCGGACTATCGGGGCTGCGGGAGCTGCGGGATGGCCAGCTACTTTCCCTGGATGGTCCTTGTTCCGCATGTTGCGCATACGCTGCCAGCAGGGCGGGGAAGATCGACATTATGGTGTTCGGTTCGCCCAGTGCATCCAGGTACCTGGTCTCGCGATAGGCAAGGTTTTCGACGGTAGTGCCCGCCCAGAGCAACCGCTGCTTTTGCGCTCCCATGGCAGCGAGTGCTTCCCAGCGGGGACCGGAAAAAATGGCCTGGAAGCGGCCATAGGCCGCTTTGGCGCTGGCAATAGCAGCCTTGCCAACAAGGCCTCTCAGCGCTTCCCGTTCCAGTGCGCTATAGGTTTTGATGAGGCCGCACTGGTTGAGGTGTGAAGAGATGATGGTATCGATTGCTGTATCGATGGGGGAAAGAAGGAAGCTCGCGATACCGGCAACATGGGCGATGCGTGCAAGGCTGCGAGGACTTGTGTTTTCGCCATCTTCGGGCTCCCTCTCGTTGCAGATATTTGAATTATCACTGGCGGCAAATTTCTCCAGCCCTTCCATTTAACCCAGGGCGGCCTGCTCATATTTCCGCGGAGTAAAAAGCATGGTTGCGTTGACATTGATGCCCTCGGCGACCAACGTGGAGATAGCCGGGATGCCAGCATCCGTGGCGGGAATGGCCAGCAGGAGGTTCTTCCGCGCGATTTTGCTCCATAATCGCCGTGCTTCGGCCAGTGTTGCTTCGGTATCACTGGCAACGGCGGGATCGAGCGGCACCGAGACGTAGCCCTCGCGTCTTCGGGTTCTGATATATGACGGATGAAGGATATCGGCCAGCATTCGGACTTCTGCAATGAAGGCTGTTCTCATTGCATGAAGCGGGTTTCCATGGTTGGGGTCAGGTGTCGCGCGCGCGTCCTGGCCGCCGGGGCAAAGTGCTTCCGCCGTTACGCCGTGCACCTTGCCGCTTTGCACCAGGTTTATCAGTTCGCCGCTGCGAACGAGATCGCGACCGGGATAGTCGAGCCAGATCGATTGCTCTTGTTCCTGTGGTTTGCGTATCATGTGTGATGGCTGATCGGGATTGACGAGGGTATGTTATCAGTGCATCCATGGTACGCTGGTTTCCGGGAAAGCGGCTGCCGAAGCCCGCTGTACTGGAAGCGGTTCTGCCGAGCCACTCATATGACTTTCCTTCTTCCTTGAAAGAACGCATCGAGAAAATCCGGGATCCAATATGTCTCGCCACCTGACGGTCTGGCCGCTGCTGACCGGCACGATCCGCTACGAAAAGACTATTTCAACCCGCAACCGGGGATACGGCGAATACATCGATGCGCCGATTCTCGCCTACCTCATCGAAACGTCCAATGGCCGCATTCTCTATGATGTGGGATGCGATTATCGAAAGGTGGTCGACATGCGCCAGCGCGCAAGATATTTCGACCCGATGCGTCCCGTGGTCGAACCGCCAAGAATGAGCGAAGACCAGCGCATTCCCCATTATCTGGCCCGACTCGGATTGGCGCCCTCCGATATCGACCTCGTGTTTATCGGCCACCTGCATTTCGACCACGCAGGTGGATTGAACGACCTCGCCGGCTGCGAAGTGCATGTCCAGGCCGACGAGCTTGCCGCGGCGCGCACCGGACTCGACCCTACGGTATTCGCCGATGAACTGGCTCACGCGGACAAGTGGCAGGTAAAGACGGGAGAGTATCTCGTTACGCCCGGCGTGCATGCGGTTGCGACTCCCGGCCATACCGCCGGCCACATGTCGCTGCTGGTCGAGCCTGGATATGGGCGAAGAAGCGGAAAGGGAAAGGATCGCGGTGGAACGGCGAATGGAATGGCATCGCCCAGCGCTGTCATCCTGTGTGGCGACGCGGCTGACCTGGGCGAGAATATAGCGGATGAGATTGCGCCGGGCTATTGCTGGCAGGATAACGAAGCGTTGGCGCGGGCGAGCATTCGCAAGCTCAAGTCGCTCGCCCGCGAGGAGAACGCAGAGCTCTGGCCCAACCACGACATGCAGTTTTTCCTGGGTTTGCCGTACTTTCCGGCAGGAAGGGGGCTGGAATAGGAGCAGCCAACGCTGTCTTGGGCTGCCGGCAAAGGAAAGAATGTAGCCTAGGGAAGCGCTGAATAAATCTCTGCTGGCGCGACGGTGGCTTTGCGGGATGGGATGCGCGAAAGGCGACGACGCGAATGGTTGATCCCCTTCGCTAGGAGCCTGACAAGGCAGACTGCTCGCAAAGCCCCGCCCCATAAGGGTTGCGGTAAAATCGGGCGCTCATGGCGTTGCGCTCCTTGGCATCGTAGTCCAAGCTACGACCTGCGTCGCGCGCCTTATGATCATCCCGATTTTACCAGCAACGCGCTCAGCGAGGATTTGTTCAGCGCTTCCCTAGCGCAAGTCCTTGCCTCTCCGGTGCCTCCCGGCGGAAAGTCAAGGACTACTGCTGCGCTTCGTTGAGCCGCACGCCTTACTACTCTGGCTCGACGGCTGCATGGGACCCGGCCAGGGCCGGCAATTCAGTCTTAGGTAATCTCCGGGCGGGAGGCATCCACCACCCTCATCCGTGCGCGGAACGCCAATAGGCCGAGGAATAAAGTGGCGAAAAATGCCCTTGTTTTCATAGGGACATCTCCTTTAAAATCGCTGACCGACATCAATGGATCGCTTTGAATCACACTATCGATTAAGCGTACCATAGATAAGAATACGTATTTTGTCAACTATTTTATGGAGAAAGTGTCATAAGTAAGGCAATGGTTTGAATATTGACCTATAATTATCTTGACACTCCGATTCGCTTCGTATTCCGATAAGGAGAAGGGAAAAATCATATGCTTAAGATGGGTGATCGGCAAAAGCAGTTGCTCAAGCTGTTGCGTGGCAACAAGGCCGGCCTGAGCGTGGATGAGCTCTCCAAAGGACTGGAGATCACGCGCAACGCGGTACGCCAGCATCTTACCTCTCTGGAAGCCGAAGGGCTGGTCGAAGCGGGCAACATGCGGCCTTCCGGCGGGGGACGTCCCCAGCAGCTTTATGTGCTCACCGAGAAGGGCAAGGAATCCTTTCCCCGCCAATATTCCTGGCTGGCGCAACTGGTGGTGGCATCCGTCCAGCGGGAAGAGGGTACGGAAAACATGGGCAAGCGCCTGAACGACATAGGTGTTGGCGTGGCGCAGCAGATACGCATGCAATATCCGAATTTGACCACGCATAAGGAAAAAGTCGAGAAGCTTGCGGAGGTAATGGATCAACTCGGCTACAACGCCCGGAATGTGAGCCAGCCGGGGGGCGAGTCGATGATCGAAGCCGACAATTGTGTATTCCACCGGATGGCGATCAAGGATACCGAGATTTGTCATCTCGACCGGGGCCTGATGGAAACCTTTACCGACAGCAAGATCGAGCACGATGAATGCATGGCGACCGGCGGCAATCTGTGCCGATTCAAATTTACACCAAAGAAGGATTAATATCCTGAACTGGAAATAGCCCCCAGGAAACACGTATCCACCATCCCCTTGCTGCCCCACGTTCTGAGGTCCTGAGGAAGCCTCTATCGCTATCTGGAACGTAGCCCCGGCTATCCTATTCCAGCAGCGAGGATTCCACCAGCACATCGACACCGGCTTCCGGCATGATCGCGCGCGCGGGAATAGGGTTCCCCGCCCGCCAGGCTGCGACCGCCTTGCGTTTCGATTCGCCACTGACAAGAAACATCACTCGCCGTGAACGGCTCAGGCGGGCTGCGCTCAGGGTAATGCGCTGGGGCGGCCGCTTGGGCGAATTGAATACCGGCAGCACATCCGGTGAATCCACCGCTGTCCCCAGTGGATTGCCGGGAAACAGGCTGGCTGTGTGGCCATCCTCGCCCAGGCCCAGCAGCGTCAGATCGAACAGGTCGACCCCGGCCAGGAGCTGCGCATATTCGGCTGCCGCCTTGTCGGCGCGAATATCACCCCGGATTACATGTATCTGTCCTTCCGGGATGGGTACGTGGCTGAGCCAGGCTTCCCCCGCCATGCAGGAATTGAGCTCGGGTTCGGTTGGAGGCATGGAGCGTTCGTCTCCGAAATAGATGTGCCACGCGGACCAGTCGGTCGGGGCTTCCCGCACCCGTTCATAAATACCGCGAGGGGTCTCGCCGCCCGCGAGCACGATATTGAAGCGCCCGCGCTCACTGATCGACGTGGCCGCGCTATCGAGGATGATGCCCAGCGCCGCCTCTTCCAGTGCCGGCCGGTTGGGGACGGAATGCCAGCGGTATTGCTCGGGATGAAGAGCGTTCATGAGCTAAATCCTTACGTTATTCATGTTATTTGTTCTCTTTATTGATCGATTGATTTTTCATCCCCAGATTAAAACCACCAGCTTTGGCCGGACAGTTTTAGCTTTGGTGGGATGAGTGGAGCAACGTGTAATCCATCATCTTCCTGATGCAGGGTAGATATTTTTGATGGGCTGCGTTTCACTCCACCCATACGACAAGATGCAGCCGCTATCGATGATTTCAAAATGAAACCTGATAAGGGTCATTGAGGCGATGAAGGGTCGTTAAGGCGATGCGTATCCGGACTTTCAGTTCGCAACCCTAACCATGGCAAAGCTGCACCTGATCGATCATTGCCGATATCGGAGGCATCAGTATTTTACGCTATTCTGACCGGGCGGTTGGCTCGTTCCGGCTGAAAAAGAGCTGGAAAAAAGCCGCAGGAATATCGCCGTCGCGCCGAATGGCAAGGCAATGAGCGGATGATTGCCAAGGCCAGTTAACAGCCCTGATCAACAGACCCTGATGAACAAGCCCTAATCCGGCTTGGCCGCGAATCTGCCGCTACCGAGGAGTGCGACTGCGAGACTGCCGAGGAGAAAAAGACCCTGTAGTTCGATTGCCCAGCTTCCGTTACTCGTCAGGTCGAATAGCTGGGGCTGGTGTGCCAGGACAATCGCAAATATCATGTTGACGACCACGATGAGGCCGCCCATGCGTGAAAAAATACCCAGAATCATCATGAGCGGGCCGACCACTTCTCCCACATATACGCCGTAGGCCACCGCCGGGGGAAGATCGATGTCCGCGAGCATGTTGCTGATGAAATCGAGGGATTCCGGATGCTGTATCTTATAGATGCCATGCATCAATATCATGACACCTACCGCGATGCGCAATACCAGCTTGCCCAGGGAATCAATGAAAAGCGAATTATGCATGGCTATCTCCTGTTTTCGTTTTTTTCTGAATAAAGATGAACCTGCGAATTTTAGCGCCGGATTACCTGAATGATAATTCTTTCACGATGCGTAAGCAAATGCATGTGTGTCTTGAGGAGGAAAGAATGTGCCGAGGCAATGCAAAAGAAGATTTATCCTGGCATCTCCTGGGTGTTTCGGGAGAAATGAAGGAGGTATTCAGAGTGGAACCCGATCGGGAACAACGTTCAGGCAACGCATATCCGGACTTTCAGTCCGTAACCTCAACTCCCAGCTTTAGCTGGGGGTTGCTGAGTTTGGTCTATTCCGGGGAGGTATCCTTACGATCGGGCGCGTTGGCTGAGCTCAGCTTTTGCGAGCTCAAATCGGGCAGCCGCTGGGCCAGTTTCCGGTGCAGCGCAGCCTGCTTGATGTTCTCGTCCACGGTACGCTCGAGCTTGCGTATCATGGCATCCGTCTGCGCTTGCAGGTCCTGGGCCTGCCTGCCGTACAGATAGCTTCTGTTTTCGTACTGCTCAAGCAACTGCTTTTGCTCGTCCAGCTTTGCCCGCGCTTCCCCTGCAGTATCTTCGTAATACTTCGCGACCATTTCATGATCGCTGCGGGTAGCGATATTTTGCGTGCCGGCACGAACCTCGCCGTTGCCGGCCACGGCGGTTCCGGCCGGACCAAGTCCGCCGAGCAGGCCCAGCAATGATAGCGCTGCCGCAAAGTTTCTTATTCTCACCATCGTACTCCTTTCGCATCCAGATCGAGCCCAACCGTGACGTTGTGAAGTTCTCGTCCGCATGAGGTAAAGAATACGTGAAGAGCACTACTTTGTCAACTTAAGTATGTAAAAAGTGTTGAATTGAATGCCGGGCCTGTCATGGCCCGGCGAAGGCATCCGGTATCCGGTTGGTCAAACCAAAGCTCCGTTACCCGGTCCTGTGCGGAAGGCATGGCATGCCGGATGGAATCATGTCTTTTTCATTTCATGTCCGCCAAACTGATTGCGCAGGGCGGAAAGCAGCTTGTTGGAAAAGGATTCCGCGTCGCGCGATTGCAGTCGCTGCAATAGCGCCAGCGTGATGACGGGCGCGGCAACGTCGAGGTCGATCGCTTCCGCGACAGTCCAGCGGCCCTCGCCGGAGTCGGCCACATAGGGGGCGATGCCTTCGAGGCGAGGATTTTCCGCGAGCGCGGCGGATGTCAAGTCTAGCAGCCAGGACTGCACCACGCTCCCGTCACGCCAGATTTCGGCCACCTGATGTAGGTCGAGGCCGAATTCCTCCTTGCGGCGCAGCAGCGCAAACCCTTCGCCATAAGCCTGCATCATGCCGTACTCGATGCCGTTGTGGATCATCTTGGTGAAATGGCCGGCGCCGGAAGGGCCGACGCGTCCCCAGCCCTTGTCGGGCGCAGGGGCAAGTGTTTCGAAAATGGGGCGAAGCTTTTCTATTACCGCTTCTTCCCCGCCTGCCATGATGCTGTACCCATTTTCAAGACCCCAGACACCACCGCTGGTGCCGGCATCCACATAATGGATCCGGTATGGCTTCAGCATTCGGGCGCGGCGCTGCGTTTCCTTGTAATTCGAGTTGCCGCCATCGATCAGGATGTCATCGGGGGCGAGCAGCGGGAGCAGAGAGGCGATCATCTCATCCACGGGAGCGCCGGCGGGAATCATGAGCCAGATCGCGCTTGGCGGTTCAAGCGCGGCGACAAGCTCTTGCAGGGTCGTCGCCGGGACCATGCCTTTTTCCTCCAGCCGCGAAAGGGTTTTCGTATCGCGGGCAAAGCCGACTACCCTATGGCCGCCCCTCATGAGCCGCTGCGCCATGTTGCCACCCATGCGTCCCAGGCCAACCATGCCGATTTCCATGCTTTTTCTCCCCTTGGTGGAATAGAAACCGAGCGGCCCCCGGTATTCCAGTCTGATTATGGGCCGCGCGTGTAAGTTTTTCCTATGCCACTATCTTCATGCCGGCGCGGGAGCGATCTCCTGCCGCTTGGCCCTGATGGATGCGAGCAGGCTATCGTACGATTTGATAAAGGAATCCACGCCGTCATCCTGCAGTTGGACGGTGATGGCGTCCAGATCGATGCTCAAGTGCTTGAGCCGGGCAATGTCAGCTTCCGCTTGTGCGACATTTTCCATTATGGTTTCACGAGCTTGCCCGTGATCGCGAAATGCCGCTAGTGTTTTGGGCGGCACCGTGTTGACCGACTCGGGGCCAATCAATTGCTCGATATACAGCACGTCGGAGTATGCAGGGTTCTTGGTGCCGGTGCTTCCCCACAGCGGCCGCTGGATGTGCGCGCCCTTGCTGAGCAAGGGCGCGAACTGGTTTCCGTGAAAGATTTCACGAAAACGGTGATAAGCCAGCTTGGCGTTCGCGATGCCTATTTTGCCGCGCAGCCCGAGCGCTTCCGCGGTGCCTATCTTTTCGAGGAGCTTATCCACCGCAGTGTCGATCCGGCTGACAAAGAACGAAGCGACGGAAACGGGCCAGTTGCCGCTTCCACCGGATGGCGTATAGCGGTTAAGCCCATCGATATAAGCCCGCGCCACGGTCGCATAATGATGGAGCGAGAACATCAGGGTAATGTTGACATTGATGCCCTCGCTGATCAATTGCTCGATTGCAGGAATGCCTTCAGGAGTAGCCGGGATTTTTATCATCAGGTTGGGCCGTTGCACCGCTTTCCACAGGCGGCGCGCCTCAGCGATGCTGCCTTTTGTGTCATGCGCGAGATAAGGGGAAACCTCCAGGCTGACAAAGCCGTCGACGCCGCCGGCTTCATCGTAAACCGGGCGAAAGACATCCGCAGCCATGCGAATGTCTTCGATGGCAATTGTTTCGAACAGCGATTTGTCTGTCTGCTCGCTGTTGGCGCTCAATGATTGTCGCAGGGTATCGTCGTAACTGTTGCCGTGCGCGATGGCCTGCTCGAAAATGGTCGGGTTGCTGGTCAGGCCGCGCAAGTGATCTTCGTCCACCAGACGCTGTAATTCGCCGCTATTGATGAGATCACGGCTGATGGAATCGAGCCATATGGATTGGCCGCATTTCAATACTTGTTCCAAGGGATTCATAATCGTCCTCCGTAGCGCTGCGGTTTAACAAGGTAACAAGGTGAACCGCGGCAAAGCCTCTTCCCGCTAATTGTGCGGCCTGCCACGATTCAGATCTTCCTTTCATCCCCCCATGATATTGGAATACTGAGGCTGCAAGCTGCCCAATATGCCTTCGCTTCGATTTCATGCCATCCGCCGATTGCGCCCGCCGGTCGCCCCCGGTGGGGCATGCGCAGGAATATGACATAAGGAATAGAGAAGCATAAAGGCCAGGATGGAAAAAGCAAAGGAAAAAGGAAGCGAGGTACAAGGTATCCTGGTTGCGACAACATTGGTTGTGACAACACAAAGCCGCGAACATTCCATGTGCCGGCAATAAAACTTGCACCTTTCTGACACAGGTCGGAGTATCGCAGGAACTGGGAATGCCACAATCCAACGTCTCCCGTCTGGAGAAAGGATCGGACATGCTGCTTTCTACCTTGCGTCAATATGTTGAAGCGATTGGCGGCAAGCTCAATCTCACCGTTAAGCTGCCAAATGAACCTCCGGTCGAGCTGAACGTATTGAGTGATCTTGTAGATCACAGTCAATCTTGAAAGATTCGCGGCACCAGGCAGGGTAACCCACTGTCGCTTTTGAGGTTAACTGCTGAGTGAAGTCTTCATGTTAAAAACCTTCAGTACGATCCGATGCAGGCTCTTGGAGCCGGGCAATTTTCTCAGCAAGCGCGGAGCGAATGCGCAGCTTGGGCTAGAAACGGTTCTTCCAGTCACGCAGCGCCGCAAAAACGCTGACTGGATCGTTTAACGGTTTATTCATCTTAGCGCTCGCGCTGCTGATCACTTCCGGCTCGTCGCAGCGCAGGAAGGGGTTGGTGGCTTTTTCCAGCCCGATAGTGGAGGGCAGGGTGGGAACGTGCTGCTTCGCCAATGCTTCCACCGCTTTTTCGCGTTCCAGCAATTCCTGATTGCCCGGCTCGACGGTTCGCGCAAAACGGATATTGTTGAGAGTATACTCATGGCCGCAATAGACTTCGGTATCCCTGGGCAGATCCGCGAGCTTTTGCAGCGACGCGACCATTTGGCCCGGGGTGCCCTCGAAGAGTCTTCCGCATCCGCAGGCAAACAGGGTATCGCCACAAAAGAGCATGTTTCCGCCATAATACGCAATATGACCAGCGGTATGGCCGGGGATATCCAGCACACGGAAGCTGAGCGTGAATTCGCGAAGATAAACCACGCCTTCGTCGCTCTCCCTGCCGGCGCACTCGCGCAGCGGATGGGTAACGGTGGGGATGGCTTCCGTGGCCGGCCCATAAACGGGAACAGGAAATTCACGGAGCAACTTTTCGTTGCCTCCGACATGGTCGCGATGGTGATGAGTGTTCAGGATGGCGGCGAGCTGTAATTTTTCGTGGCGCAGATAGTCCAGGATGGGCGAGGCATCGCCGGGATCGACTACCGCGGCGTGGCGGTGATCGCGAATCACCCATATGTAGTTATCGGCAAATGCACGAACCGGAACGATGCGCGGCAAGGTCATGTCAATAAATTATCGAGTCACGCGGGCTGTTTCAATCAGTCAATTAGCTTGGATTCGATGCGGTAAAGCATAGTGTAGCCCATTCTCCATGCGATCCCATATGGATTTTCCCTGCATATCTCTCGCCTTTGGACGATCCCATGCATAAAAAAAATAAACTGGAATGGTTCGAAAGCTGCCTGGGCCAGTATCTGCTGGAGCGGGAGCAGAACTATTTCGACCAGGCGGTGGCGGATGTGTTTGGGTATCATGCCATGCAGATTGGTTTTGCCCAATATGATTTCCTGCGCGCCAATCGCATGCCGCTGCAATTTCGCATAGGGGCGGAGGAAGGCGTCGCCGTGCGCGCGACTCCTGATTTTCTGCCTATCGAAACCAACAGCATCGATCTGGTGCTGATGCCCCATGTCCTCGAATTCAGTGTCAATCCGCACCAGATCCTGCGGGAGGTGCAGCGGGTGCTGATGCCTGAAGGTCACGTCATCGTCTCCGGCTTCAATCCCCACAGCGTCTGGGGCATGCGCGGTTTTTTCGGATCGGCCAGGGGAGGCTATCCATGGCGCGGCAATTTCATTTCGCGCCCGCGGCTGAGAGACTGGCTGACGCTGCTGGATTTCGAGATCACCCGGGACCGCATGTGCTGTTTTGCTCCTCCCTTCAGCCAGGAAAAATGGTTGAAGCGCTTCAGCTTCATGGAAACCATGGGAAATCGGTGGCCGCTTTCGGGAGGGGTTTATTTCTTTACCGCCGTGAAGCGGGTCCATGGGATGCGCGTTATCAAGCCGGAGTGGAAGAAAGTGCGCGCTGCGCGAAAAGGCATGGCCCCTGTCGCCCAGCGGCTGGATGCGCACGATGGCATCCGCCGCCCGCGAAGGGCGGCGCGCCTGAGAATCGTGAAAACAACGGCTCAAGGCGGGGAATGAAGGTGGAACAACCGGCAATGGTGGAAATCTTCACCGACGGCGCCTGCAAGGGCAACCCGGGAATCGGCGGATGGGGCGCGGTGCTGCGATGCGAAGGGCGTACGCGGGAATTGTATGGCGGCGAAAGGCTGACGACCAACAACCGCATGGAGCTGCTGGCGGTGATCCGCGCGCTGGAAGCGCTCACCCGGCCATGCACCGTCAGCCTCCATACCGACTCGCAGTACGTGCACAAGGGTATCAGCGAGTGGATCCATTCCTGGAAAAAGCGGGACTGGCACACTGCGGACAAGAAGCCGGTGAAGAACGACGACTTATGGAAAGAGCTGGATCGTCTGGCGAAGCGCCATGAAATCCAGTGGCATTGGGTACGGGGCCATTCGGGGCATGAGGGCAATGAGCATGCCGACCGCCTCGCCAACCTCGGGGTCCGCTCTGCAATGGAAGGCACGGAAGGCGTGCGCGGCGTGGAACGTGCGAGGGGAACGCCGATCCTGGGGAACGGCTGAAGCTGGACGAGGTTTGCGGCGATTCCCGGCAGATTGAGGGTGGCTGAAGGAACATGCGACAGATATTTATCGATACGGAAACGACCGGCCTGGAGCCCAAACTCGGACATCGCGTGATAGAAATCGCGGCGGTCGAGATGCACAGCCGGGGATTGACCGGCCGCCGTTTTCACTACTATCTGAATCCCGAGCGGGATATCGAGGAAGGCGCGTTGCAGGTGCATGGCCTCGATGCAGAGTTTTTGCAGGATAAGCGCAAGTTCCGTGAAGTGGCGCAAGAGTTTCTCGAATTCATCGCGGGCGCGGAGCTGATCATGCACAATGCAGCGTTCGACGTCGCCTTTCTCGATCACGAGCTGGTGCGGGCCGAACTGCAGCCGCTCGCCGAATATTGCCATTCCGTGACCGATACCCTGAAGATCGCCAAGGAACTGCATCCGGGCAAGAGAAATAATCTCGATGCACTATGCGAGCGCTACGAGGTGGATAATACGCGGCGCACGCTCCATGGCGCCTTGCTCGATGCGGAGCTATTGGCGGAGGTCTATCTTGCCATGACGCGCGGCCAGGACAGCTTGCTGATGGAACTGGAGGCGGCGGAGCCGCTCGACGCCGCGACAGCGCTTGCCCTGCGTGAGGTGAAACTGGCAGTCGTGACAGCGACTGCGGAAGAGCTCGAAGCACACGCGCAGCAGCTGGAGATGATCGAGCGCGAAAGCGGGGGCAAGTGCATCTGGAAGAGGTTGGAACCGGTTGAGCAGACCGCGGGACCGGAAATTGGCTAGCACGCAATAAAAAGAGCATCGCCGCGAGTTGGTGAACGATATCGATGTGCTGAAATTTCTCGGGGCTGTGCCGTGGCAGCGGGTTGGGGTATTTCCGCTATGTTTACTGCTGGCTTTGTGGGGGACGCCGTTGCGGGCGGAAGATGCGATCTCGTTTGCGCCGCATGTCTCGCTTACCGAAAAAGAAGCCATAGCGCTTTTTTACCAGCGTAATCTCGCGCTGATTGCGTCAAGCCTCAATATCGATAACGCGCACGCGGAAGAGATCATTTCAGCGGCAATACCGAATCCGGTATTCAGCCTGACCGTGCATGAACTGAGCCCGAGAATCTGGCGGCCGGAGGCTCGTGGCCAGGCGCTGCCTGCGGTGACGCCGCAGATACAGCAGCTCATCGAGACTGCCGGCAAGCGGCGGTTGCGCATAGAAAGCAGCGAACTGGCCACCGAGGCGGTCAACTTCGATGTGGTCGATGTTGCGCGCGTCCTCACCAATACCGTGCGGCGCAGCTATTATAGTCTTTTGCTCGCACAGAAAACCCTCCAGGTAGCCGGTGATAACCTCGAACGATACCGGGAAATCCTCCGGGTCAATGAACTCAGGCTCAAGCTGGGAGATGTCGCGGCCATCGATTTCATTCGTATCGAGGTCGAAAGCCTGAAGATACAGGGTGACCAGGATCAGGCTCGCGCAGCCCTGGACCAGGCGCGGGCGGATCTGCTGCTGTTACTGGGCTGGCCGGCAAACAGCATGGATATCGCCGCTGTCGAAGCCTGGCCCGAAGCAGCTCCGGAGATCGCGATGGCCGGGCAGGAGCGGCTGGTCGAGCGGGCGCTGGAAAGCCGGCCGGATATGAAAGCCGCAAGGGTGCGCATTGCCCAGGCCAGGAAAATGCTGACCCTGGCGCAGCGGCAGGTCATTCCCGACGTGACTGTCAGCGCGTTCTACGACCACGATGCCGGCAATTTCTTCCCGGATACCGCAGGCGTGGGGATCAGCTTGCCCATTCCGCTGTTTTATCAGCAAAAAGGCGAGATTTCCAAGGCTCGCGTGGGAGTCACCACTACCGAGCTGGCGCTGGCGCAGGCCGAACAGGGGGTAAGGACGGAAGTGCTGAAGGCTTTGGCGGCCTGGCAAAGCGCGGATGCAATAGCGCGGCGTTTTGAAACATCGGTAATCAAGCGGATCGAGAAATTGCGCTCGGCACAGGAGCTTGCCTATCAGAAAGGGGCGATCGGCGTTCTCGATCTGATCGATGCGCAGCGCAGCTACCGGGCGATAATGCTGGATTATTACAATGCCCTGGCCAACCGGAGCAAGGCGTGGGCGGATTTGCTGATGGCCTATGGAGAGGAAACCAGGAATTCGCTGCGTGGCGCGAGACGCCGCGATGGTTAACTGCCTGCACCATGATGCCCGCTGCCATTCCCGCGTGAACCAATGAGTTCGATCCTGGCAAAACGAACGGGGAGGAGCCGGCTCATCGCCCGGTATATTGCCACGGGGTTATTGGGCCTGTCGCTGCTGGCGTGCCAGCGCCAGGATGGCGGACAGGTGCCCGCCGCTCCCATCCACCCCAGGGATGAGGTCGTTCTTCCCTCGGATTCCCCCAAGCGCGACTTCATAAAAGATGTCGCCATCGAACTGGTGCAGCGCCCGATTCTGGACGCCGTGACGGGCAAGATCACTTATGACGAGACCCGGACCGCGCGCGTGTCCTCGCCGATCGCGGGGCGTGTCATTGGCGGCATTGCCGCACTGGGCCAATCCGTCCGGAAGGGCGATGCGCTGGTCGAGCTGGATAGCCCGGAGCTGGGCCAGGCGCAGTCGGACTATGCGAATGCTGCATCAGACCTGAATCTCGCCAGCCGCGCTTTCGACCGCGTGCAGGAGTTGTATGATAATGGCATTTCCTCGCGCAAGGAGCGGGAACAGGCGGAAGATGCGCTGGTGCGCGCGCGCAGCGAGGCGGAACGGGCGCGTCTGAAGCTGGCCAACCTGGGAGCTCGCGCCCGGCGTACCGACAACCGCTTCATCCTGCATGCGCCGCTTTCGGGGATCGTCACCGAGCGCAATATCAATCCCGGCATGGAAATACGCCCCGATCTGGCGGAGCCGCTGTTCGTCATTTCGAACCTGGATCAGCTATGGCTGCAAATGGATATTTTCGAGAAGGATATCGGGCAGATTCGCACTGGCGCGACGGTCACGCTGCGGGTTGCCGCGTACAAGGGAGAAAATTTTTCCGCCACCGTCAATTACATCAGCCAGGTGGTGGATGAAGCCACGCGCACCGTAAAAGTCCGGTGTGTGTTGCCCAATGTGGGGAACAAGCTGTTGCCCGCCATGTTCGCCAGCGTCATGGTACAAAGCGAAGCGAACGATCTGGCCATTGTCGTGCCGCTTACCGCGATATTTCCCGAACATGAATCCGATTGGGTCTATGTGAATATCGGCGATTACCATTATCAGAAGCGACAGGTCACTCTGGGCCCGCGTTTCAGGGACCGGGCGGTGGTTCTGGATGGGTTGAAGCCGGGTGAGCGGTTGGTGGTGGGAGGTGCGCTGCTGTTGCGTACCGAGCAGGATACGGAGCAGCAAAGTGGCGAAAGCGCACGATGATCCATAGAATCATTGCTTTCTGCCTGCAGCAGCGCCTGTTGATCATCAGCACGTCGTTATTGCTGGCCGCCTTCGGCATCGTTTCTTTCGAACGCCTCCCTGTCCAGGCTTTTCCCGATGTCCAGAATGTATTCGTACAGGTGGTGACCCAATACCCAGGCCAGGCTCCGGAAGAAGTGGAGAAACTGATCAGCCTGCCGATCGAGAAAGAAATGAACGGTCTCCCGCATATGATCAATATGCGTTCGGTGTCCATTTTCGGACTGTCCGTGGTCACCCTGATATTCGATGACGATGCCGAGGATTATTTCTCGCGGCAGCAGGTGCTGGAGCGCTTGAAGAGCGTCAGCCTGCCGGGAGACGTCAAGCCCATGCTGGGACCCCTGACGACCGGTATCGGCGAAATTTTCCGATACCGCATCGAGGCTCCTGGCGTCCCCCTGGTGGAACAGCGGGCCCTGCAGGACTGGGAGATCGAGCGGACCCTGCGGTCCGTCCAGGGGGTGGCCGACGTGGTTGCCTTTGGCGGAGGCGTCAAGCAATACCAGGTGCAGGTCGATCCAGTCAGGCTGAGGAATTACAAGCTGACCCTTCCGGACGTTTACCGGGCCATTGCCATGAATAACGCCAATATCGGCGGCGGATACCTGGATTATGGCCATGAGGCGCTGATGGTGCGCGGGACAGGTTTGCTGAAATCCGAAGACGAAATCGGAAATATTGTCGTTGCCAGCCGGGACGATGTTCCGATCTTCGTCAGGAATATTGCCGAGGTGACGATAGGCCCACAGCCACGTATCGGCATTGTCGGCTACAACGAGGCCGATGACGTGGTCCAGGGCATCGTCCTGCTTATCAAGGGCAGGAATGCCATGGAAGTGCTGAATGGCGTAAAGGAAAAAATCGACTACCTCAATAGCCATGGCTTGCCCCGCGGGGTCAGCATCGTGCCGATATACGACCGCACGGAATTGATACAGCACACCGTGCAGACGGTCGAGAAGAACATGGTGGAAGGTGCCGTGCTCATTCTGGTGGTGTTGCTTGTTTTTCTCCGCCGCGTATGGGCCTCGGCGATAGTCATCATCGTCATTCCGCTGTCGCTATTGTTTGCATTCATCATGATCGATGCGATGCATGTCTCCGCCAACCTGATTTCCCTTGGAGCGATCGACTTCGGCATCATCGTGGATAGCGCCGTGGTGCTGGTGGAGGCGATTATGGTGAAGATCACGCTGGCAATGCGGCAGCAGGCACCCGTGGCGCACATGCGCCAATCCATGCTCATGACCACCGTGGAGATGGCGCGGCCCATACTGTTTTCCAAGGCCATTCTGATTATTGCTTTCCTGCCTATTTTTACCTTTCAGCGCGTCGAAGAAAAAATTTTTTCTCCAATGGCCTTTACACTCACGTTTGCCTTGCTCGGTTCACTGCTCATCAGCCTGACCCTGATTCCCGTGCTGCTGAGCTATCTGGTGGGGCCGCGGCTGACCGAATCGCACAACCCCCTCGTGCAGGCCATGGAACAGCGTTACCACGCGCTGCTGGAAGCCGTGCTGCGCCACCCTCGCAGGCTGTTCCTGGGTGCGGGCCTGATGTTGGCTTTGTCTCTGGCTTCCTTTCCGTTGATAGGCACGGAATTCATGCCCAAACTGGACGAGGGCAACGTCTGGCTGACCATTACCCTGCCTACCCCGATTTCCCTGAGCAAGGCCAAGGATCTGGAAAAGGAAGTGCGTGCCCGACTGCTCGAATTCCGCGAGGCGAAGTCGATACTGACGCAATTGGGACGTCCCGAGGATGGTACTGACCCCAAGGGTTTCAACAACCTGGAAGTGCTCATCGATCTCAAGCCGAAGAACACCTGGCGTTATCGCAGCAAGGACGAGCTTGTCGAGGCCATGCAGAGGCGCCTGGAGGCATTTCCCGGGCTGCAGTTCAATTTTTCCCAGGTGATCCAGGATAATGTGGAAGAAGCCATTTCCGGGGTGAAGGGTGAAATTGCCATCAAGATATTTGGCGAAGACCTGGATATTCTTCAGGAGAAAGCCGACCAGATCACGGGTATCCTGCGCTCCATGAAGGGGGCCACCGACGTGGCTGCCGAACAGCAGGCCGGACTGGCGCAACTGGTGATTTCCATCAACCGGGAAAAGGTTGCGCGCCACGGGATCAATGTGGCGGATGTGGAAGATGTGATCGCCATGGCGGTCGGAGGTAAGGCCGCGACGCAAATGCTGGAAGGCGAACGCCGTTTCGACGTTTCGGTACGGCTCATCAGCTCGGCGCGCGATTCGGTTGCGGCCATCGAGGATATCACCGTGCTGTCCGCCAACGGGAGCCGCATTCCGCTGGCCGACCTGGCGGACATCAGCCTGACCCAGGGGGCTTCGCGCATCAGCCGCGAAAACAACATGCGGCGCATCGCGATCAAATGCAATCTGATAGGACGCGACCAGGGGAGTTTCGTGGCTGAGGCGCAGAAAAAGATCGGCCGGCAGGTGCATCTGCAACCGGGCTACAGGATGGTCTGGAGTGGCCAGTTCGAAAATCAGGAACGCGCGATGAAGCGGCTTTACTTTATTGTCCCCGTTAGTTTTATCCTGATTTTCGTGCTACTGTTCTGGGCATTCCGCTCGATCAGGAATGCCTCCCTGATCGTCATGAATGTTCCATTTTCGCTGATAGGGGGATTGGTAGCGCTGCTGCTGACCGGCATCCACCTGAGCGTTTCAGCGGCGGTGGGATTCATTGCGCTGTTCGGCATCGCGGTGCAAAATGGCGTAATCCTGCTATCCCAGATCAATTTACTCAGGCGCGAAGGCGTTCCGCTCGAAGACGCCATCATGCAAGGTTCCGTCAGCCGGCTGCGTCCCGTGGTGATGACGGCCCTGATGGCAATGCTGGGATTGCTGCCCGCGGCGCTATCCACCAGCGTGGGATCGGAAACGGTCAAACCCTTTGCCGTGGTGATCATCGGCGGGCTGGTCACTGCGACGCTGCTGGTCCTGACCATGCTTCCCGCCCTCTACCGTAAATTTGAGAATCCACCCTCCTGAGGCCTCTCGATGAAAGAGATCCGCGCTTATATCGAGCCTTTCATGCTGCTGAAGGTTACGCAGACACTGCTTGAGATACCTGATTTCCCCGGCATGAGCGTGACCGACTGCGAAGGCTTCGGGCGAGTCAAGTTCATCGTTGGCCGGGATTTTTCGCCCTATGTGCCAAAAAAGCGCATAGAGATTTTTGCCTCCGATGATCTGGTGGAGCGCATTGTCAATGAAATCATGGTCGTAGCCAATACGCATCAGCACGGCGCGGGCAAGATATATGTTCTCGATGTGGTCGAAAGCGCGCGTATCAGTACCGGCGAACGAGGGAAGGAGTGTACTTAGGGAAGCGCTGAATAGATCTCCGCTGGCGCGGCGGTGGCTTTGCGGGATGGGGTGCGCGAAAGGCGACGACGCGAATGGTGCGACCGCGCAGGGCAAAGCAGTGTCTTCCGAAAGGAAGATGCGACCCCGTAGCGGGATGCCTGCGCCCCAACAAAACTGTGGTGCGGTCGAAGCATCCCCTCCGCTGCCCGATCCCCGCTCTGCGGGGCCCCTCGGGCGACGCTCCGGGGCGCTCCTTCGCCAGGGGCCTGACAAGGCAGGCCGCTCGCAAAACCCCACCCCATAAGGGTTGTGATAAAATCGGGCGCTCACTGCGTTGCGCTCCTTGGCATCGTAGTCCCGGCTACGACCTGCGTCGCGCGTCTTATGATCATCCCGATTTTACCAGCAACGCGCTCAGCGAGGATTTATTCAGCGCTTCCCTAGGACTCCTTACATTTGCAGGCCCCGGATGAAGTCAATTGCATGACAACCGGATCGTTTTCCGCATGCCGGTTCTTTCCACCCGCGGAGCTGGGGCCATGCCAGATCAGAACCATTCAGAACAATTCGATTTGCCCATCCGTCTTCGCGGCCTTGCGGCCTCCACGCCCGGCGGGAAAAGCTGCTCCGGCCGGTACCGGTCCCACTACCGGCCGGAATAGCGGAGGGCTAAAATGCGAGACATCGAGCGCGGCGAAGCGGTCTTGGCGCACATTGAGGCCGATCCGCGCCACACATTTTTCGAAGCGCTGGCGTATCATGTCCGCCCAGACACCCTCACCGTGCATGCGCCTCCCAAACGAGGCATCGTAATCCTTGCCGCCACGCATTTCGCGCACCCGGTTCATGACACGTTGCGCCCGCTCCGGAAAGTGCGCCTCCAGCCACTGCTGGAATAGCGGGCTGACTTCCCATGGCAGCCGCAATACGACATAGCCAGCGCTGACCGCCCCGGCTTCTGCCGCTGCCGCCAGCACTTTTTCCAGTTCGGGTTCGGTGATAAAGGGAATTACCGGGGCGACGCTGATCCCCACGGGAATCCCTGCATCGGTCAGCGTGCGGATCACGCGCAGGCGGCGTGCCGGCGCTGCGGCACGCGGTTCCAGCGTCCGGGAAATGGAATGGTCCAGCGTGGTGATCGTGACCGCCGCGGCGACCAGCCGCTTTGCCGCCATGTCGCGCAGCAGGTCGATGTCGCGTTCGATCAGCGATGATTTGGTGATCAGCGCGACCGGATGCCCGCACTCGTGCAGCACTTCGAGCACGCGGCGCGTCAGCCGCAGCTCGCGCTCGCAGGGCTGGTAGGCATCGGTATTCACGCCAAGGGCGATCGGTTCGGGAATATAGGATTTTTTGGCCAGTTCCTGCCGCAGGAGCTCCGGGGCATTGATTTTTGCGTAAATTTTGCTCTCGAAATCCAGTCCCGGCGACAGGCCAAGGTAGCTGTGCGTGGGCCGGGCAAAGCAGTAGATGCAGCCATGCTCGCAGCCGCGATAAGGGTTGAGCGAAATGCTGAAAGGTACGTCGGGAGACCGGTTGCGAGTCAATATGGTTTTAGCGCGTTCCTCGATGACTTCTGTCTTCAGAGCTGCGGGCTGTGTATCTTCCTGTTCTCGTCCGCTTGCTCCGCTTGCCCCTGGTTCTGCGTCGCCTCGGGCATGGCTGGGATCACCGGGCGGATGCGCTGCTTCCAGTGCGGACCAGCCGTCATCCACCGCTTCACGTGCCAGCGCCTCATACCGCCCTTGCAGGTTGGAAACGGCACCACGGCCCTTGCGGGCTTTCAGGGGCCGCGGGATGAAGGCTGGGGATTCGATAGTGGGATCGTCGTCAGACATGTCGGGTTCGTTGCTATATATCTGCATTCGTGACGTTACCATGGCAGGCAAGCGAAGGAAACCGGGACCGGGAGCTCAGCTGCCTTCAGCCATTTTCCAGGGAATGTGGCGCAATGGCTGGCTCTCTGGCCGATGCTTGACATTGCGGCGGGTTCACAGCAGGATGATCAAGGAAGCGCTGAGCCAATCCCGGCTGGCGGCGGCTTTGCGGGGTGGGATGCGCGAAAGGCGGCGACGCGCATGATGGGCTCGCGATATGCTACGGTTGATGGGGGAAATCATCATGAAGCTGACAACTTTTGCCGTCCTGTTATTGAGCGCAAGCCTGGCCGGCCAGGCTTGCGCTCAAAACACCTCCTATCCGAAAGATGTCCGTCCAGCGCGTGCTCCGATGGAGCGCCCGCCCGCCGATCCAAGGATCGCAGAACTGGAGATGGTGCTGAAGCAGGTGGACCAGGAGCGGCAGGCGGTGTACCAGCAATTCCAGATGACGCAGGAGTTGCGGCGCAACGAGATACAGGATAACAATCCACAGGTCATCCAGGGGGCAAACATGACCTCGATCATGCCCTACGCCAGCGGCGGCCTGAGCGGCAATCCACCGGTCAGCTACGATGATCAGGTGCGGCTGCTGAGAGAGCGCCAGGAACGCATTCAGCAATATGGCCAGGACTTGAATCGCCTGTATTCACGTTATGCGGAACTGGGCGAGCAGCGGCGGGCTCTGTTCGATCAGCTCATGGAACTGACGAGGAGCAGCGCCGGTGGGCAATAGCTCCGTGTCCCATACGGATTATCCTGAATCCGGCAGCAACTGCAGAATGGGTGGAGTGAAACGCAACCCATCAAAAAACATATACTCAGCGCCAGGAAAATGATGAGTTACGCTTTGCTCCACCCATCCACCCATCCACCCATCCACCCATCCACCCAGGCTAAAGCTGACCGGCTAAGCCGATAGATTTAAAACTTGGAATGGAAAATAAAAAAGCGGGCAACTACCGGATTTGGGATCATGTGCCGCAATCCTGGTCCGGCGATCTCATTCCTTTGGTTTTTCGCCGTTGTTGCCGAGAAACAGCGATTTCAGGTCAAGATGAGGCGGAGGTTCTTCCGGCAGCGGCTCGGGGCTGACTCGTGCAAGCTCTTCCTTGAGCCTGGCCACGCGCTGCTCCAGTTCGGCCTTGTCCGCTTCCAGCTTGTTCACCTTGCGCCGCAATTGAGAACTTGACCACAGCCTTTTGATCATTCCCGGCCAGGAAACCAGCAACGCGATAGCTGCCCCGACCGCCATCGCGAGCAGCAATACCATGGCGAGCGAGCTGTCGAAGCTCCACAGGCCCAGGGTGACGGTCACAGTCATATTGTTCTGCAGAGCAAAGGCCACTGCGGCGATGGCGACGGCGATGCCCAGTATTAACAAAAGCTGCATGCTTGTCCCCCGGCCCTGGTTGTCTTCGTGCTTCCTGTCGCGCATGAGCAATTTCCTGTTTTGGCGGAGCGCGGCTCCTTTCTTAGAATAGAGAATAGCGGACTCCGGCATGCGGATATCCCGCGATGGATCAGGGTACGCCTGCAGGGTCGTATTTGGCAATACTCATGGCTTTCAGATAAGCGATGAGCTCCTCGATGACCTGTTCGCGCCGGGGTATTTCCTTGCCCAGACCCGGCATCGTCGTATTGTACCGGATGCTCTGCGGATTCTCGATCCAGCGCTTCAGGTAGCCAGACTGGATATACTCTGTCACGCTGACCGGAAAATTGAGTTCCGGCCCTTTGGTTCCGCCCTCGCCATTGATGGCGTGGCATGCCGAACAGTATTTCCGGAAATGGACGAACCCGCGTCGCGCCTGTGAGGATGCATCCTGAGGTGGGGTCATTTTCGGGAAGGAATCGCCGGATTTGAGCTCCACAGCCCTGATCTGGTAGGGCATGTCCGATGCGCCGGATTCGAGCAGCGCTTCCGAATTCACGTTGTCCCATACCAGGTAAAGCGGTCCCAGTTGTACCAGTTCGTTGTTTTGCAGCGTATTGACCATCATGAAGGGCCTGCCATCGTCATGCGCGAAAGCCAGGAAGGCTTCGTGTTCGGCAAACTTTGCCACGGGGACGCTGGCCCGGTATCCGTCGCTGGACAGGAATACAATCTCCTTCGCTTCTTTCCACTTATTCCCGAAAACCGCATCGAATACAGACCGGGCCGGAAGCACCCGGTAAACATGTTTCCCGCCTTCGTGCGGTTCGAAGACCTGCAACGAGAGGGGTGGCGCGATAGCCTCCAGGTCGCCGAGCGACAGTACCTTCACGATCTGGCTGTTATCCATGAATTCGATATTCCCGCCATCCTGCACGGAGGCCGGCGCGGATGCGGGAGCAGGCGCGGGCGGGGAGGACTGGGCGGCCTGGGCGGGTAAGCCGTAGAGCAGCAGGAGAATGAGTGGAATTCGCGATATTCCTGTGTTCATGGCATTTCCCTTTTTCCGTTCATTTATCCGTGCCCCTGCATGTCCCGCTTTCCGTAAGCGGAAAGCGCATCCAGAAACGCAACATTGCCCGTTATCGCACGGATGATCAAGCGCAGGCCGCCGGGGCGCCATTTCGGCAAAGCATGCGGATTCAGGCATTCCCCGCAATCGCCATCATCACCATCATCATCACCATCACCATCACCATCACCATCACCACCAGCGCCAGAGATATGTTTTTGTCATAATCCAGGCTCGACAGCGTTCCATGCCCGGTTCAATGATTCAGAGAATACCTTTGAACATGCAGGAGCAATCGAATTGCATTCACATCGCGCCACGGAATAATCTGGTTGGCATTAAAACATGTTTTAATTGGAATAGCGTGATTTCATATGCATGTAACATGAGTATGCGATGCTTGTCATGTGTTCTGATGATTTGGACGGCCTGAACCGGAGTTCGACGCCAAGTCCACACAAAAATCTCTTTTGCATAGAGAACCCTCACCAGGCAGGTTTTATCCTGAAGCCTGCCGACCTCGACGAAACACCACGTTTCGAAATAAAAACAATAGCTTAAAAAACGGATAAGGCGGAAGCTTTCCGTCTCCGCCAGGCTCGGTCCTGGCATAGGGGCCCGTATTGCCGGAACCTTCATGACGACGCCTGCAAAAACCGTATTCGGTGCCTGTCAGGTCTATTATATGACAAATAGATTTATTTGCTGAGGAACGCCTGGTAATTCAATGCATGCTGTTTTTTTATAGAGAGGAAAATCCCATGAATATCAGATATCGCACATTTTTGATCGCAGCCATTGCTGGCCTCCTCGGCGCAACCGGAGCGAGCGCGCAGGAATCCTATTTTGAACGGGAACAAAGGTTGAGAGAAGAGCATGCGAATGGTGGATGGAAGTCTTCAGGGCTGGAGGAAACACGCAGGATAGCGCGCAATTCCACGCATGAGGCGCATGAAGTTTGGGCAGCCGTCGCGGACAACACAGTGTACACGCCAGAAGCGCAACGGATGGCCAAAAGCAATGGGGATACCGGCCATGAAAGCGTGAAACCGGAGGAAACACGCAGGATATCAGGAAGTCCTGCCCAGAAGAATCGGATAACCCCTCCCGATACGCGCGAGTACTCCTATGCCGGCGATGTGACCCCGCACAGGGCGGAGATCCGGGAGCACAAATCATCAAAGGGCCTTTGATCATTGCATCCACCAGGTCCTGTCCGCGTCAGGCCGAAAGCGAGGCATCGAAAACGCAAATCGGCTGCGGCAGGAACATGATCCGGGTTGAAAAGGGTTCGTTAGCGAACAGAAGCCAGCATGGCGCGGTTCCCGTCAGGAAGCCGCCCATGGCGGGTTCTTTCAAGCAGTTGTCATTGATGCATCCATAACACCATCAATACTTTTTATTTTCAATTTTTCAGGGGATTCATATGTTTTCGATTAAAAGAATATTGCGAATGCTTCAACTGGTTGCAGCATGCATCCTGGCGCTATCCACCGGCGCGGGCGGCGCAAATGCCCAGCCGCCACTGCCGCTTTATGATTATCCGACTGTTTACAACAACTATATTCAACCCATAGCCACCGCCATCGATTACCACACCGCCATGATCTATCTGTTCAACTACGAGCGGGACAAATTGATCATCGTGGATCCAGCCAGCATCCACGGCTGGCCGGGGGACGTTCCGCTGCAGCATACGGTGGTCATGCCAGAGGGAAACAGGATATACATCACGTCGGACAATACCCAGGATCATCCATCGTACATCATCGCCCTGAATGTCGACAATATCAACTGGGATGCGGGAACGGCTTCACTGTCGCTGGATTCGTTGATAGCGGCGGATACCCCCAACAAACCCGGCGAACTGCCTTTCGTCCAGCCTACCAACCGTAACCAGGCGGTTCCCAACTGGCTGATCGGGCGAGGCACCCAGATACATGGCCCCACGTTGTTGCCATACTCGGATTTTCTCTATTTCACCGAGTTCACATCGGACAGGGTGCGCGTGGTCAATCATAAAACGAATCAGCTCGCGAGCGTGGATCCTATCGTCATACCGGGATATACGGAGCAGACGCACGGCGTCAATTTCAACAAGTCCGGCACCGTTGGTCTGGGCACGGGCTATTTTTTTGACAACAGCGTGATCGACGTCTACCGGTCCAACAGGGAAACCGGAGAGCTGCACGCCGTCGGCCAGATCATGCTGGGAGATGAGAAGAAGCATGCGGCATTCACCCATTTCGTGTACTGGCTGGACGAGCGCTATGCGGTAACCGCCTCGATGCAATTCGACAAGACTTCCCTTACGCCATCGAGCACCAGTTCCATCATTCCGCCCAGCGTCTGGCTGCTCGATACGCTGGAAGGAACCGCGAAGAAAATCGTCGAGACCGCCTATAGCGCAAACGACAACGGAGTATTCCGCTCGGCATCGGATATTGCCGTTGTGAACGGCAAGCTCTATATCGCAGAAGAGGATACGCTGGACTACACGTTCGCGAATGACGGTTATATATCGATATTTGATCTGACCGATCGCACCAAGCCCAGATTCATAAAGAGGCTCAAGCCGGGATCCGGATTGCCGAACGGCTATACCGTCGCGCACACAATCAGCCCGACTCCGGATAACCGCTATCTGATGGTGGCAAGCTGGGTTTCCGGATATGTGCTCAAAATCGACACCGCGACCGATACCGTCACCAAGGTGTGGGGACCGAGCGACGGCCTTGTGAAGCCGCATGGCATATTCAGCGCGGGCAGCCTTCGCTGATTCTCTCCTTATCTTCATCCGACTCATCCGTTTTTCCTCCGCGGTTAAATCCCGCCGCGGCGGGGATGGGCCGGCTCGGACGGCACCAATCCGGACATTCCATTCAATAGAAAGGGACACAAAGGACTTCAAAAATGAAACATGGAACGATGCGTTGCCTTTTTCACGCCGCTGTCATGCTATCTGTTTTTTTCTTCGCCGAAATCATGGCGGCACCGGTTGTCTTGCAGCGTCCGGTAGCTTTGCGGGCTGAAACGATGGCGCATTTGAAGCAGGTACGCGCGGGCGATGGCAATCAATGGCAACTGCTGGTTTTTGGATTCACGCACTGCAAGGATGTATGTCCCATGTCACTTGCCAATACGGCGATGCTGGTCAACGCCGCCGCGGCTGAGCGAATCAATCTGAATGGGATATTCGTAACCGTGGATCCGGACAGGGATACCGATGCCATCTTGTCCAGATACACGAAAAGCTTCGGCCCCGACATTGGCTATCTTCGCTTCGAAGGCGAGGCGCTGGAGCGCTTCAAGGCCGCGTTCGGCGTGGAGGCTATTTTCTATGCGAAGAATGCCGGCAACCACCTTCATTACCAGGTTGACCACAGCACTTCGGCATTCCTGATCGACCCGGAAGGGAAAATGCGGGTGATATTCGATGTATTGCAGGATGCGCAGAGCATCACCAGGATGATGAAGGAAAACAGGAGCCTCTTCAAATCATGAGATGGGTGCCGGCACTGTTGTTCCTGATTGCTGCCGGGAGTCCATGGGCCATGCAGATCGATGCTGATCCCCGAACCATCATATCGTCCATGGATAAAGCCCTGCTTCCGGAACTTGATATTCTGCGCGTGACAACCGCCATTTCCGGGGATGGTCAGGTGGTATTCCAGGTCAAGACCAGGGGAGAGAGGATAGACGGGGACGATGGCGATTATCTGCTTCTGCAGGTATCCGGAGAACGCGCGCATATTCTCCTTATCCCGATAAACCAGCCGAAGGGAGATGGCCTGATCTACGAGGGGCTGCTCCAGCCAGAAGATCGGAGATTGCCGCAAACATTCGATAAAGCTGACGAAAAGGGACTGCATCCGGGGTTCAGCGCCAAACACATATTGCACGGCGGAGAATTCAGCATCCCTGTCGAGTGGATGGATTTCGGCAGCGATTTCAGTTTCGATGCGTATACCGTCAAGGCGGATATCCGTGGAAATACGCTGACAATTGGTGAAATACATGATTGGGCGAGAAAAGGCCGCGAGGAAAAACGGATTTCCGCCATCGCGCTGCTCAATAAGCTCTGCGCGCCGGGACGGGCTGGACGGTTTCCTTCCGCTGGCGCTCCCTACTCCGGTTCATTTTCCCTGCAACAGAATCCGATCGCGAAATAAGCGTCGTCCCGTTCCCCGAGGCCCGTGCAGCCTGGGATGAGAGCCAAGGGCGGTCAATGCCGGATTCAACTCGACACATGATATGCGAACGGCATTAGTGGGCAAATTCCCTTCACCACCGATTCTTTGGGAGAGACATCATCATGACTGACAGAAGATCGTTGCGGAAACCGATGAAAGAGCACAGGAGATCGACAGATTCGTCAATACGGGGGTTTGGCATGAGCAAGGAAAAAAACCGGTCCCCCGTCCGCGCCTTGATACTGGCAAGCCTGGTCACGGGGATGCTGGCTACTGCTTCCGAAGTCCATGCGCTGAACGGCCTGGGGCATGCGAATACCAAACCCCGGTGGACTATCGATGAAACCAAGTGGTTTACGCTCGGCGCCGGTTTCCGCGGCTCAGGCGTATGGGCGGAAAACCCGGAAACCGGCAATTTTCATAATACCTTCCGGATCGACAACGCCCGCGTCTTTCTCAATGGGCAGATCCATAGGTATATCAAATTCGAAAGCTACACCGACTGTATTTTTTGCAATAACACCCATCCGAACGATAATCCCAGGATGTCCTATAACATCCTGGCCGCGATAGGCAAGGTCGAGATCAACCGTTTCATCAATATCTGGGGCGGGCGCATGCAGATACCCACGGAACGCGGTGAACTGAGCGGTCCATTCCACCAGTCCACCCACGATGCCTTCAAGACGCCTTTTTTTCCACAGGATTTCAGCACAAAATTTGGCAGTGGCGGCGCCGGCCGTTACGGACATGACGATGGCGTCACCTTTTGGGGAAATATCGAGCCTGGCTTCGTGAGGGGTACGCTCGGTTATGCAGGGGGCATATACAGGGGGTTGCAGTCTTCCACTCCCATGCAGAAGGGGCCAAACCAGGGAAACAGCATATCGTGGGCAGGGCGTCTCACTTACAATTTCTGGAACCCGGAAAAAAATCCGGGCTATTACACTCGCGGTACTTATTTTGGCAACGCTGGCGATATCCTTGCACTGGCGGTCGGCGCTTCGTACCAGAAAGAGGGGGCAGGTTCATTCGCGCACCGCAGCGATTTCCTGGGCCTCGTAGGGGATGCGGTGCTTGAAAAAGTCCTTCCCAAAAACATGGGCGTGGCAACGATCAACGCGGAATACAAGCAATTTTATGCCAATTATTCTCCCCTGGCCTTCGCCGACCCGGATTGCTTTTGCATATTCGATGGAAAATCATGGACAGTTACCGGTCTTTATCTAGTTCCTGTCATGATCGGTATCGGCAAACTCCAGCCCTATGGAAGATACACCAGTATTCAACCCGACCATAGCAGCAAACGAGAGGAAATCGAGGGGGGCGTGAATTATGTCATCGATGGCTTCAATGCGCGAATAGCGGCCTATTATCAGCACGGCGATCTTCGCACCAAGGGCGCGGACTATTCGCCCGATGCGGCTGGTGGAAAAGCGGATGTTTTCAAATTTTCCTTCCAGTTGCAGATGTAGCAGGCACATTTTTCGTACCCTTTTCACTTTTTATCATGCAGATGTATTCAGCAGTGTGACATCCCCCCCCACGGCGGCGGTATTGACCGTTATGGTTTTTTCATTGGCAAAGCGTTGCAGGTAATGGGGTCCGCCCGCTTTGGGTCCGGTTCCCGAAAGACCCCGGCCTCCGAACGGCTGAACGCCGACCACGGCGCCAATCATGCTGCGATTGATATAGACGTTGCCTGTTTCCACCTGCTGCGCTATTTTCGCGGCTTCCTGTTGCAGGCGGCTGTGGATTCCGCAGGTGAGGCCGTATCCGGTTCCATTGACCTCCCGGATGATGCGGATACGGTCTTTGGCCGCATAGCGGATGACGTGCAGGATGGGGCCGAACACTTCTCCGGGCAGGCGGGAAATGCAGTCGATTTCATACGCTGCCGGTGCGATATACCATCCCGCCAGCCCTGTTCCCGCGGGCAGGGGCGCCTGCCCGATCAGATTGCCGAAGCCTTTGAGCCGCTCCACATGGCGGGCGAGCGATTCGAGCGCGGCGGCATCGATAACCGGGCCGATGTCGGTCGAGATTCGGCGCGGGTCTCCGATGTGCAGTTCCTGCAATGCGCCGCGCAACAGCTCCATCACCCGGCCGGCGATTTCTTCCTGGACATAAAGCACGCGCAGGGCGGAACAGCGCTGCCCGGCCGAGCCGAAAGCACTGAGCATCACGTCATCCACGACCTGTTCCGGCAGGGCGCTTGAATCCACCAGCATGGCATTCTGGCCGCCAGTCTCAGCGATAAAGGGAACGATGGGGCCGTCTTTTGCCGCCAGCGCCCGATTGATGAGGCGCGCCACTTCCACCGAGCCGGTGAACGCCACGCCATCCACGCCGGCGTGGGCGATGAGTGCCGCGCCGACATGCCCGTTTCCCGGCAGCAGCGCAATGGCGGCGGGCGGAATGCCGGCTTCCAGCAGCAGGCGCACCGCCACGAAGGCGATCACCGGGGTCTGCTCGGCAGGTTTTGCAATGACGCTGTTCCCTGCCATCAGGGCGGCGGCGATCTGGCCTAGAAAAATCGCCAGGGGAAAATTCCATGGGCTGATGCATGCGAAAGTACCGCGCGCCTCCATCACCAGGCGATTCTTTTCGCCCGCGGGACCTGGCAGGGTCAGCCCCGCTTCTTCGAACAGGCGCTTGCCTTCGGCGGCATAGTATCGGCAGAAGTCGGCGGCTTCGCGCACTTCACTAAAGGCATCGAGCAGCGTTTTCCCGCCTTCGTATTGCAGCAGCCCCGCGAGGTGCGGCCCATCGCGTTCGATCAGGTCTGCCGCGCGGCGCAATGCCGCAGCGCGTTCCACGGCAGGCGTTGCCCGCCAGATTCCGCATCCTTCGCGCGCTGCCGCAAACGCCGCCTCGATATCGTCCGGTTCGGAATTCCATACCTGTGCGATTGTTTCCCGCGTATCGCAGGGGCTAAGGTGCTCGTGCCTGGTCTCGCCGGGATGTCCCCAATGCCGGGTTTTTCCGTTGATGAGAGGCGTCACCGTGAGGTTGCGCCATGAAGGGGAGGGTGGGATCTGAGCCAGAAAACCGGTTCTTGCCGTTTCCACAGAAAAATCGATTCCCGCCGAATTCCTGCGCATCGTCCCATACAGATCCCTGGGCAAGGGAATCCGGGAGTTGCGGCGCGGGTGAGCTTTGGCCGCTTTTTCTACCGGATCTTCCAGTGCTGTAAACGCCATGGCCTGTCCGGCTGTATCCCTGCTTTCGCCGATCTGATGCACGAAAGAGGTGTTTGCGCCATTTTCCAGCATGCGGCGGATCAGGTAGGGCAGCAGGTCCTCATATCGGCCCACCGGTGCATAAATGGTGACAGGAACGCCGCAGTCGGCCAGCACCTTTTCATGCAGTGCTTCACCCATGCCGTGCAGACGCTGGAATTCGAAGTCCCATGCCTTCTCGTCATTTTCTGTCCGATCTCTCCCGATTCCCGCCATATCCAGCACGGCAGCGACGGTAAGGGCGTTGTGCGTGCCGAACATCGGGTGGATGCGGTCGCGCAGCGCCAGGAGCTTCTGCGCCGCCGCCAGATAGGAGAGATCGGTGTTGGCCTTGCGCGTAAAGACGGGGTAGTCGGGCAGCCCCGCAACCTGGGCACGCTTGATTTCCGTATCCCAGTAGGCGCCTTTCACCAGGCGCACCCGCATCTTCCGCCCGGCCTCGGCGGCCAGATTGCCTATGGCGTCGATCAGCCGGAAACAGCGCTTGTCGTAAGCCTGTATGGCAAGCCCGAAGCCATTCCACTCCCTCAGGTCCGGCAGCATGGCGACGGCGGAAATGATCTCCCAGGATATTTCCAGCCGCTCCGCCTCTTCGGCATCGACCGTCAGCGAAATATCATATGCCGCAGCCTTGCGGCAGAGTTGGCCCAGCCGCTCCACGATCTCCGGCACGCACCGGTCCCGTTGAGTCCACACGTAACGCGGGTGAAGCGCGGACAGCTTGACCGATATGCCTGGGTTTGCCTTGGTATCCTTTGCCGCACCGATGCTTTCCGCCGCCTCCAGGTACCTTTCGAAATACCTGTCGGCATCCGCGGTGGTACGCGCCCCTTCGCCCAGCATGTCATAAGACAGGTGGTATCCCCGGCGTTCCCATTTTTTTCCAGCGCAAAGTGCGCCGCCGATATCTTCGCCCAGCACGAACTGCTGCCCGATGCGACCGATCGCCTCTTCCATGCCCTTGCGGATCAGGGTGCGTTCGAAATCGCCGGGCGCATCCCTCAGCACCCGCCGCGCCAGGCGCATGCCGATGCCGGCCAGCCTCAACATGCCCCCCGCCTTGCCTCTCGTTTTCCACTTCGCCGCGGCGACCTTTTCCGCGATCAGCGCATCTGCGGTGGCGGCGTCGGGTATCCGCAGCAGGGCCTCGGCCAGGGTCATCAGCGCCAGGCCTTCCGGGCTATTCAGCGGATATTGCGCAAGCACCGTTTCAATATCGCCCAGCCCGCACTTGTGGCCACGAATGTGGTGAATGAAGCTTTCCGACTGAAGCCGCACCCGCTGCACGCGGGCGCCATCCCATCCACCCTGCCTGTCCCATTCAAGGGCGGAAAGCAGGATATCCACGCAGGCGGTTTCGTCATGGAGATGGTCGGCTGCAAAAGGAGGGTGAAATGAGGAATCCATAAGGATTAAGATAGCATTTTCGCAAGGAAGTTACCGTCGAACGCATGTTCGATCATCCGATAATCAGGGGAGTCTGACCATGAGCACAATCAAAGCCGGCAACATCAAGCTGAAACGCGCCTACGAACAACCGGAAGCCGCGGATGGCGCCCGGATACTGGTCGACAGGCTATGGCCGCGCGGGGTGAAAAAAGAGGACGCGGCCATAGACCAGTGGATGAAGGAACTTTCTCCCAGTACGGGGTTGCGCAAATGGTTCGGCCATGACCCCGCCCGCTGGGATGAGTTTCGCGAGCGCTATGCCAAAGAGGTGGATGAGCATGCGGATCAACTGGAGCAGCTTCGCGCCCTGGCGCGCGAAGGCACGGTCACGCTGGTGTATTCGGCACACGACGAAGAACACAACAATGCGGTGGCATTGAGAGACTTGATCCTTGGCGATAAATAAGCCGGGGAGGCCGTGTTAGCACAGCGTAACCCGACGACGGAGAGGGGTGCTCCAGTTTCATTCCTAAATAATATTCAGTATGATATATCGTCATACTAGGAGGTGCGTCATGAGTAAAGCAAAAATAGCCATTACCCTTGAAGAAAAAACTCTGAAGAAAGTGGACCGCCTGATCGGCTTGCATGTTTTTCCAAACCGCAGCCGAGCTATTCAGGAAGCGATGGAAGAGAAGCTTGAACGCCTTGAGAAAAATCGTCTCGCGACGGAATGCGCCAAGCTGGACCCGGTTTTCGAACGGAAGCTCGCTGAGGAAGGTCTTTCCGAGGACCTGGCGGCATGGCCCGAATATTGAGAGGCGAGATTCGCTGGGCCGACCTGAATCCCGTACGTGGCCGGGAACAGGCAGGGCTAAGGCCTGTGCTTATTCTTAGCCAGGATATCTTCAATGAGCGTTCGGGCACTGTTATTGCCGTGGCGCTAACCACCCAAGCTCAGCGAGCAGGGTTTCCGCTAACATTTGAATTGGAAAGTGCTGAAGGGACGAAGAGGTCATGGGTCAAGATCAGCCAAATCAGGACACTGGCCGTCGAACGTATCGGAAAGAAAACGGGGAAAGTCTCTCCCGAACAGCTTGCTCGAATAATCGAGGGGCTGAATGAAATTATTGGTGCGTGATACGAATAGCATTTTTGGTTATGGAGATTTCCGAAGCTTGTTCTAAGTTCGGGCAGATCCATGAGTTAGCGTAGCGTAATCCGACAAAAGGTTTTATAGCCCTGAATTTTCAAGAGTCCTGTTCCAAAGCATACCTGGTTTATGGATGGGTATTACAAGGGAAAGAATGGCACAAATCAAACTATCCCGTTCCAGGGAATTGGCGGCAAACGTAATTTTCGCAGCACTACAAATCCTTAGGGATAAAGGTGGAGAAGCGCCAGGCCGCGTTGTAGTTGCGGAAGTGGAGAAACGCGTTCCGCTCGATGATTGGGCAAGAGCTACTTATGAGAAATCGGGTTATGTGAGATGGCAGTCCATTCTCCATTTCTTCAGTATCGACTGTATCAAAGCCGGGTTTCTCATCAAGAAGAGCGGGGTATGGTATCTGACACCTGAAGGAGAGAATGCTTTACAGCTCGGTCCGGTGGGTCTTCTCGGCGCCGCGAATAGCGCGTACAAAAAGTGGCGGGATGAAAATCAACCGGTGGAATCAAAAGATGGAGATATCACGGTAGCCGAAGAACAACAGGGCCAACAGGAGCAAGAGGCCACCATTCATGAGATCGAGCAGTTAGCCATCGAGGGATTGAAAAAGCAGATCAATCTCAAGAATGCATACGAGTTTCAAGACCTGATTGCTGCATTGTTACGTGGGATGGGCTATTACACGCCTTTTGTAGCGCCGAAAGGCAAGGATGGTGGAGTGGATGTCATAGCATACCGCGATCCACTGGGCACCATGTCGCCGAGGATCAAGGTTCAGATCAAGCATAGGGAGGTTTCCGCAAGCGTGCATGAGGTTCGTCAACTGATGGGATTGCTGCAAAAAGACGGGGACGTGGGAATTTTCGTTTCCTCCAGCGGTTTTACGCCTGATGCGAAGACTACCGCCCGCGGATCGCATGTCCATGTCGAACTCATAGACCTGGATCGCTTCATTACCTTATGGCAAGAGTTTTATGCCAAGCTTACCGATGAAGATAAAAATTTTCTGCCACTCAGGCCGATCTTCTTTTATGCTCCGTCGGTTTAATGTTGCTATTGCGCATCATGGCGCCGATTTCCTCTTCTGTCGAGATCACAATCAATAGCGGATCCAAGTTCGGGTCAAATTAGCGTAATCCGACAAAAATATTCAGGCTCTCCAAAGATTCCCCCGCCTTCTCTCTCAAATCCCGGTAATTTATCACCAGCTTCTCGCAGATAGCAAAATCCCCTGCGTCATAATAATATACAACGTACAATAATTAACAATGTATAATTAATTTCAATTAGTGGTGATCTGAGCGGTCGGGGAAGAAACATGGATGAAACTGCTTTACGGAGCCTTGAAACGGGCGAGGTCGGCCGCCGCGAGCGCAAGCGCCTCAAACTGCTCGACACCCTGGCTGATACGGCATGGGAGCTATTCGAACGCGAGGGTTATGCGGCGGTGACCATGGAACGCATTGCCGAGGCTGCCGATGTGGCGAAAGGTACGCTCTACAAGTACTTCCCCGCAAAGGAGGCGTTATTGCGGCACCGCTTCCATCGTGAACTGGAAAAGAATTCCCCTGCAATCCTGGCTGAGATTGGCCCTCTGCCGGCTTACGCAGATCAGCTGCGGGTTTTCCTGGAACGCAGCGCCGACTGGGCGCAAGCGCATCGCAAATATCTGTTGCCTTATATACAGTTCCGATTGAGTGAACCGCGCAAGCTGGATATCAGCGCGCGCAGCGGCCTGGAAAACATCTTTGGCCGTTTTATCGTTAAAGGGCAGACAGCGGGAGAATTCCGCGCCATACAAGAGCCCGCCATATTGGCCAGTTACCTGGAATTTCTCTACCTCGCGGCACTGCTGCGCTGGCTGCTGCATGAGAATCTCTCGCTGAGGGAGGAATTTTCGCAAATGCTTGATCTGTTCCTGCTCGGGCTGAAGCCAAGGTAGGAGAATGACTATTTCCAGCGAGATGTTCGACTGGGCTGGCGTGTTGAAGGCAGACGCTGCGGCGGTCGGCGGCAAGGCCTGGCAACTGGCGCGGCTCTGGCAACTGGGCCTGCCCGTGCCCGACGGGTTGGTGATCAAGGTGACGGCTCTCCCTCAAGGTGCATTTCAGGGCGGCACTCAAGGCGAGGATATGGCGGATGAGGTTTCAGTGGAGAGGGTGGAAGCGTTGCGCCAGGCGCTGGGTTCCCGCGGCTGGCTGGACCAGCCGTTGGCTGTGCGTTCTTCCGCCTTGGGCGAGGACTCCACCAGGGCTTCATTTGCTGGGATTTACCGTTCCTGCCTGAATGTGCGCGGGTTCGACCAGCTTCGGAAGGCGATTTCCGAAGTATATGCCTCGCTGCATTCTCCCGCCGCGGTGGCGTATCGTCGCAAGCTGAATCCGGACCAGCCCGGCGCGGTGCCGGCAATGGCGGTGATCGTCATGCCGCTGTTGCCGGCAATAGCTTCCGGTATCGCCTTCACCTGTGACCCGGCTAGCGGCCGTGACGACAGGATCGTCATCCATGCACATTGGGGATTGGGGGAATCGCTGGTCGGCGGACAGGCGGCGGGGGATGAATATATATTTGCGCAAGATGCACTCGACGACCACTGGGCACTGCTGGAGCAGGGCAAGGGCGGCAAGCTGGTCAAGGCCCTTGCCCGGCCGGATGGTGGAACGGAAATGGTTGCCACCTCCGCGGCTGAAGCAGGGAATTTCGTGCTTTCCCCTTCACAGGCCTCTCAGTTGGCTGAGCTGGTGCATGACGCCTCGGTGGCATTGGATTTCAGCCATCCTTTTCATGACCTGGAGTGGGTATGGGATGGAGAGTGTTTCTGGCTGACCCAGGCGCGGCCGGTTACGGCAAGGCCCCGCTACACCTATGCCGCGCTGCAGGACCAGCCCGCCTACTGGACGCGCGGAAACACCTGTGAGGTGGTGCCGGACCCATTGTCGGCGATCGACTGGAGCAATTCGCGCAAGCTGGTCAATGGGCTGCTTACACAGGGATACACGATGGCGGAATACCCGGTGCTGCCGGGCGCGCAGCGGGCCGGTCTTTTCGGAGGGCGGCTTTACCTGGAACTTTCCTTGCTGCAGTGGGAATGTTTCGATGCATTGGGCGTGCTTCCCAAAGCGGTGAATGCGCTGGTCGGAGGCCAGCAGCCGGAAATCGCGATACCGCTGCAAACGGTTAGCGACCGGCTGGCGCGCTTGCTGAGATTGATGCGTTATATGCTGCGTTCGCCAGCGCGCCGCCGCAAGGGGATGCAAGCCGTCCAGCGGGCAATGACCCAGGCGGCGCAGTGGCGAACGCAGCCACTTCCTGAAAATGCAGCGGGCCTGAAGGCCGAGATTATTCGCCGGTTTCATGCGGGCAGGGGAGCGGTGGATCTATTTTTCCTGCAGGGTTCGAGTGGCGCGGCGTTGTCCATGCTGGTGGAACATTTGGATAAATGCTTTCCCGGTGAAGGCCATGCGCTGGCGGCCGCCCTGCTGGCCGGCGGCGAGCCGAGCGTCACCGCGCGCCAGGGCTACGACCTGATGGCGCTGGCCCGGCTGCGGTCAAACGTATTGAAGGTATTGCATGAGGGTAGTAATTCCCCTGACTCCCCGGATTCGGGCGCTGACCTGGTGTCTGGGGAAAACCATCGGTTTCAGCGCGCTTACGATGATTTCCTGGAGCGCTACGGCCATCGCGGAATATACGAAACCTATTTTCGCAATCCGCGCTGGCGGGAGATGCCGGAACATCTGGATTCGTTGCTGACGCAGTTGGCCGAGGTCGACGATGGCGCAATGCGGTCACGACAGCAAGCCGCCGTGGAAGAGGCGATGGCGCGGATCAGCAAAGGAGTTCCGTTCTGGAAACGCGCATTTATCCTGCATCTGGCAAAAACCGCACGCGAGGAATGCAATCAGCGGGAGGCTGCCCGCAGCGCTCTCTCCGCCTACATGGAACCGGAACGCCAGGCTTTGCTGGCCGCCGGGCGCTATCTGACGGGGCAAGGGGCGCTGGCGCGGGAAGAGGATATTTTTCAGCTCATGCTCTCGGAAATTCTGCGCGCCCTTGACGGGGATATCCCGGCGACTGGCATTAAAGCCCGCGTGGCGGAGAGAAACAGGCTGTTTGCGCAATGGTCGCGCGAAACGCCGCCGGATCTTGTGGTCGAGGCGCCAGCAAGGCAAGCGGCGCAGGATGCGCCGCAGCCGGTCGATAATGCCGCCAATGCTCGCGATGCCGGCAACGCAGCCTATGTGGACGCAAGCCGTGCACGGCGCTACAAGGGCATACCCACCGGCACCGGCTGTGCCAGGGGCCGGGCGTGTGTCCTGAAGCACCCTTCCCAAGGGCACAAGCTGCAGCCGGGCGATATTCTCGTCGCCCGCTCTACCGACCCCGGATGGACACCACTTTTTCTCAGTGCGGGCGGATTGGTGGTCGAAACCGGTGGCTATCTCTCCCACGGCGCAATCGTCGCACGTGAATTCGCCATTCCGGCGGTGGTCAATCTGCCAGGCATCCTTGCAATACTCAAGGATGGGGACCTGGTGGAGGTCGATGGCAGGAACGGGGAAGTGACATTATTCGGAGAGCAGCAGCTTTTGCCAGCAGTACCTGTTTGAATGTGACATCAAATAGAGCGGTATCCACCATCAGGTAAGGATGGTTTTTGAAATAATCTATTTGCGCCGGGTTAGGCCCCTCACCCAACCCTCTCCCCGAAGGAGAGAGGGCCTCATCCCATTGTTGTTCCGATCCTGTTTTCCGAAGGAGAGAGGGCCTCATCCCATTGTTGTCCCGATCTCTTTTTCCGAAGGGGAGAGGGCTTCATCCGTTGTTGTCCCGGTCCCTTTTTCTGAAGGAAGAGGCTTCATCCGTTGTTGTTCCAATTCTTTCGCCGAAGAGGAAAGGACTTTTTTGCTCCCTCTCCCCCTCGGGGAGAGGGTTGGGGTGAGGGGGAGACTCCATCCAGTTCCAGCAGAATCCGCTCCAGTACGGCTTCGGTCTGTTGCAATACATCATTATTCCAGAAACGCAGTACCCGCAAGTTGCGTTCCGCCAAAAAGGCATTGCGTTTTTCGTCCGCTTGTTGTGTCAGCAAATCGGCATGCTGGCCCCCATCCAGCTCTATGACCAGTCCTGCGTCGATACATATAAAATCGACGATATATTTTGCAATGGGATGTTGCCGGCGAAATTTCCAGCCTGCCATTCGACGATTCCGCAAAAAATGCCACATCCTGGCCTCGGCATCGGTAGGAGCCTGGCGCATTTCCCGGGCGGAGGCTTGCAAGACCCTGGAGCGCTCTTCCTCATGCGGCATTTGTGTTTTTCACCCGGCCCCTCACCCCGGCCCTCTCCCCGAAGGGGAGAGGGAGTAATCGCTTCCCATAGCTTGGCTGTTCACTCACCCGGCCATTTTCCAGAAGCGAGAATACTCCAACTCTACTCCCATCCCGTACGAGTCTGTAATGAATCTTCTTGATCTTCTTCTGACATAAAAAAAGCCCAGGAACCTTGTATTTATTACGTTTCCTGGCTTTTTCTGAACTTCTCTGGACTATCTTTTGGTGGCGGGTAGACACCGACCGCAAGGGTCTTGCGCTTCCCGGCAAATCGGTAATCAAAGCGCCAGTATTTCCCAGCGGTATTGATGAGCAGGTAGAGGCCGCTGCTGTCGGTCAGCTTATATGGCTTGCTGCCTGGCTTGGCGTTGCGTACGGCGGTATCGGTGAGAGGCATGACGGTATCTCTATCTGACGGTATATAACCTACCGCCAAAAATACCGTCACTTAAGACGGTATGTCAAGGAATATTTTGATACGGTGTGATACGAACTATTTCCTGTATCCCTTGTATTTACTTGGTTTTCGCTACGTCCTGATATCTGTTGAAACCTTTATTTGGTGGGCGGTACTGGGATCGAACCAGTGGCTTCCACCGTGTGAAGGTGGCACTCTACCGCTGAGTTAACCGCCCGCTGGGCAAGCCCGTGAATAACGGGAATAACCGCTGGGGAGGCGCAATTAAAGCATGAATTTGCATTTTCGGTCAACGCGGTGGGAAGCAATGGTGTGGCCTGTGTGATCTGCTAAGGACTTATAGTCGCCCGTTGAGTGAGTCCATATTAGAGATCCGCTTGGCGGCAAATGCCAGGGCACTAAAAACCGAGGCACGGAGGGGTCTTGCTTTTTCCCCCTCCGCTCCGTTAGGACAGCCTTATTAAGAAGCGTTGTGGCGACGCCCCATGAAACCCATCAGGCCCAGGCCCGCCATGAATAGTGCATAGGTTTCCGGTTCGGGAACAGGAGATGCTATGTTGATATAGCTCTCGCTGGCATTCCCCGGGTATGCCTGGACGTGCAGGCCAATGCGCAAATCTCCATCCCCGCCATGATTCGGCAATGCAAGCGCGTTGATAACGCTATTGTACGACTGGCCTGGCTTCAGGTTGAAATCGATGGAGAGCCACTCACCCATGCTAACGCCATTATGGGAGACAGGCGCATCGGAATCCGCGAGAAAGCCAGCGGTTGTGACAAAAGTGGGGCTAACCAAATTGCCCCCGGGAAGATTGGGGGGGCTAGCCCCTTGTGAAAAGCTCACTCCCGCTGAAGAGGTGATGGATGCGATTCCAAGAAGCGCGCCGTCATCGAAATAGACGTCCGCCAGGGAAGAACTGGAATTGTTGGTAAAGGTGAAGCGTACTTGATTGCCGCCAAGATCTACTACATCAACCTTCAGATTTGTTTCGCCGTCGGCTTCGGCTCCAGCATTACTATGTGTAATATCTTCGAATAAATAAGATGTTACAGTAGGGGCTGCTCCTGCTATCGACGGGTAGAGAGTCACTGCAAGGGCAAGCAACAAGCCCCGCACTGGCACGGTATGATTCATGACAGGTCTCCAGTAGCTGATTTGTTGTTGGGTATCAATGATGTGCTGGTATTCCGGCTATCTGCCTGAAATAGTTGGCTCAATTCGTCTTGCAGCTTCGGCAGATCCTGGATTTTCCGGCCCCGGCTCGCAGCGGGTGTGGCTTTACGGCACGGTGCGGAGTCTACCCATGGAAAATGACAGGAAATGCTGTGCCAGGCTTCCCAAAGATGAGCTTTTAGGTGCACTTCCAGGGTGTGGATATATGCAATAAGGTCTTGGGCATAAGTGCCGAAAGCTTGCATCCGTGCACCTCCTGGCATTTTTTTCGCATGAATGCTTGCTACAGCTGCTTCAGATTATTGATGAGGGAGCAGAACGAAAGAATCTCGCTACCAGCAGATAGCTCGATCCCTATAAGTCGTTGTGGCGTGTTGACAACGGCTGATATATCGGCGTTGCGGAGGGGCTGGATGCCCGGAGCCGCGGAATACATTCAACCTATTTGATGCCGTTGTGTTATGCAGTCCACGATCATCTTCATATTTCCACCTGATGTGTAGGTTATCGCACAGAAGATTTTCAAAAAAGAGTGCAAGTATGGCCTACACCCCGGAATGAAGAGGTGCAGCGAATTTTTAAATCAAGGAGCTCAGAATGAACAATTTAATGATTCTGACCATAGCTTTAGTGGCGCCTGCCCTGGCAAGCGCGGCTGATAAGCTTACCGATGCCCAGATCGCCGCCATCGTGGTGACCGCCAACCAGATCGATATCGATGCCGGCAGGCTTGCCGAATCGAAATCCACCAACCCGGAAGTCAAGGCTTTTGCCCATCGAATGATCGCCGACCATACCAAGGTTAACAAGCAGGCAACGGATCTGGCGACCAGGCTTAAAATAACCCCCGAAGAATCGACGCTTAGCAGAGCCATGAAATCCGATGCCAAAAGACATATGGACGAGATGGAAAAACTCAACAGCGAGGATTTTGACAAACTGTATCTTAATGACGAATTTTCCTTTCATAATGAAGTAATCGATGCCGTTGACAGCAAGCTTATGCCAAGCGCGGAAAATATCGACCTGAAGTCGCTTCTGGCAAAAGTGCGCCCAGCGCTGATAGCGCATCGCGATCACGCGGACAAATTACTGTCCATCGTTCATCAAATGAACTATAAATAAAAAGTTGACACAATCGATTCAAGACCGCTTCAATACTTTTGCAAAATTCCCTCTTTTATTGGCCGGGAAATCACCCAGAACTGTTTTCCGGCCAATTGTCTCCCCGAATATCCGTTTCAATATCTCCTTGGGCATCTCCCCGATAGCGACCTGGGCGGCTAGCGGTGGCTGACTATGTGCTGCAGCTCAAGCGGAAGATTGACCTCTATATTCACGTATCAGATAAGATTGGCTGTAATTCGCTGTAATATGGCCGGATCAAATGAACCGGGCAGGAACGCCCGGGCTCGCGTAAAATGGCATACTTTGTATACCGCTTCTACGCTAGCATTCCGTTATCCCATGGTTCGTACCCGTTTTGCTCCCAGCCCTACCGGCTACCTCCATATCGGCGGCGCGCGCACCGCGCTATTTTCGTGGGCTTATGCCCGCAGGCATGGCGGCAAGTTCATTTTGCGGATCGAGGATACCGATCTCGAACGTTCCACCGCGCAATCCACCCAGGCGATACTCGACGGCATGGCATGGCTGGGACTGAACTACGATGAGGGACCCTTTTATCAGATGCAGCGGCTGGCGCGCTATCACGACGTGGCGGACCAGTTGCTGCGCGCGGGCAATGCCTATTATTGCTATTGCAGCAAGGAAGAGCTGGACGCCATGCGCGAGCAGCAGCGTGCCGCGGGTCTGAAGCCCCGCTATGACGGACGCTGGCGCGATTCGAAGGAAAAGCCGCCATCAGGCGTGAAGCCGGTGGTGCGGCTGAAGAACCCTTTTGATGGCGTGGCAGCATTCAACGACCTGGTCAAAGGCGAAATCATCGTGGCCAACAGCGAACTGGACGACCTGGTGCTGCTGCGGGCGGATGGCGTGCCGACCTATAATTTCGGCGTGGTCATCGATGACCTGGACATGAATATCACCCACGTGATCCGGGGCGACGACCACGTCAACAATACTCCGCGGCAGATCAATATCCTGAAGGCGCTGGGCGCTCCACTGCCGCACTATGGGCACGTGCCGATGATCCTGGGGGCGGATGGGGAACGCTTGTCGAAGCGCCATGGAGCGGTTTCGGTCATGCAATACCAGGAAGACGGCTATCTGCCGGAGGCGCTCGTCAATTACCTGGCGCGGCTTGGCTGGTCCCATGGGGATGAAGAGGTATTCAGCCGCGAACAACTGGTCGAATGGTTCGATCTATCCGCCATCAACCGCTCGCCGGCCAGGTTCAATCCGGAAAAACTGCAATGGCTCAACCAGCAATATCTCAAGGGCGCCGATGACGAACGCCTGGCTGGGCTGGCCCTGCCTTTTCTGGAGGCTGATGGATGCGATGTCCAGGCTGGACCGGATCTTCCCAGGGTAATCAGTCTGCTCAAGGAACGGGTGGCGACGGTCGCGGAACTGGCTGATGCCGCAGTCTATTTCTTTCGTCCGCTGGATCCTTCGGAAGAGCTGAAGGCGCAGCATTTCACCGCGGAAATCAAGCCGGCGATCCTGGCTCTCAGAGAGAAGCTTGCTCAGGTGGATTGGGATAGCCATGCCATTCACGATGCAATCAAGGCTGCAGCGGTTACCCACGGGCTGAAGCTGCCCAAGGTAGCCATGCCGCTGCGGGTGATGGTGACCGGCGAATCGCAAACGCCTGCCATAAACGCAGTGCTGGAACTGCTCGGCAGGGAAGAGACCCTGAAGCGGATGGATTGCCGTCTCGCGAACTTCCCGGCTTGATCGTTTCCCATACAGCCGCCGCGCAGCTATCGCCGCTTCACATTGACTGAAAATGCGCGACTCCGTATAATTCGGCATCTTTTTTGCCATTTATCTGATGGCATCCGGTGGTAATCTAGTGGTTTAAAGGGGGGTATAGCTCAGCTGGGAGAGCGCTTGCATGGCATGCAAGAGGTCAGCGGTTCGATCCCGCTTACCTCCACCATTTCACTGTCTTAAGAAGTCCTGGCAAGTCCGAAGAAATTCCGAAAGCCTGCATCATGCAGGCTTTTTTATTGGCTTTATGTCCCGGCAAGCCCGATCCGCTTCTGGCCCTGTCACAAGCGGCATATCGCTGGGGCGGTATTTCACTGCCCTGGCTGGCGCATCCTTCCAGTTACGCAGCCGACTCGTTTTTATATTCCTTTTTATGTTAGTGCAGGCCGTTTACAAATTCCGTTACTCAGGTAGCCATTTTTGGTAGAATATGAGCTGCTTCAAGCTGGGGGAGTATAAAAATAATGGCGGCTTGTAAATGAAGATTTCGAGCCGTTCCAGGAGTCTGTCCGATCCTGCTTGCATTCCAGATGGCCCGGTTTGAAGAAATTCCGCAGTCCCCATCGTCTAGTGGCCTAGGACATCACCCTTTCACGGTGAGTACAGGGGTTCGAATCCCCTTGGGGACGCCAGTTCTCTCTAATAGCTTGATTACAAATTTAAATCAAGTAAATCAATAGGTTCAATTCCAAGTGTATCGCTAAACCGTTACACTTGGGGTATGGACTTGCCTCTACAAATTCATGTATTCAACCGCAACGGAACCTATTATTTCCGTAGGCGTATCTCTAAATGTAGTTTCTCACCACGTTGTTCATGTTAAAGCCGAGACGTGAATCGGGGGGAATAGAGTCTTCAGACAGCAGGCCGGGCTCGACAAAAAATTCTAATTCCCCCCATAAGTCAAACCACTCATACCACCCCAAAGCCCGTCCCGAGCGGGTTTACTCCCCTCCCCGTACTCAACCGAGGGCTTTTTTCGCTTGCCAGGTTGCTTGGTTTCGATACCATAGACCTCATGCATCGTTCTCCTATAATTCGCTTACTATGGTGCGCGCTGGGCGCCGCGGTGGGCATTGGTTTGGCGCTATTTCTATCCTCTCCACCAGCCTCACCGCTTTTCTTCGCCTCACTCGGTGGTTCCGCAGTCTTCTTGTTCGGTCTTACCCGCGCTCCCGCAGCGCAGCCCCGCGCCCTGCTCGGAGGGCACCTCGGTGGCGCTCTCATTGGCATTGCCTGCTATCAGCTCTTCGGCGATACGCTGTGGGTTTACATATTGGCTCAGGTTTTAGTCTTGTGGTATATGCTTTTCACCGGAACTGTACATCCTCCCGCGGGAGCCAATCCCATCATCATGATCCACGGCCACTGCAACATTCTGGCGCTTTGGGAGCCCGTTCTCGTCGGCGTGCTGAGCCTTGCCTCGGTGGCAGCTATATGGAGCCGCCTCTATCCCGGCCTCTCGCATTATCCTGTTGCCTGGCTCGACCGATCTCCTCCCTCCTTGTTCTGGGGTGGATGGGATAAGTAGGAAAATCCTACAGATCAGTCGCTAAGCATTCCTCGCGACTAATACCCTTTCCCAACTCTCCCGTGAATCCATCGAGTGGGAGATGGAGGATTTCTGCGAGTATCACCTGACCTGCTAGCTTGGGAGGGCGAGTATCCAGAATGCAAACGGGAGCTTCAGCTCCCGTTTTTGTTGACTCACACTTGTTGATTAAGCGCGTGGCTTGCGACGAATTATCGCGCCTATCATACCCAGCCCTGCCAGCAGCATGGCGTAGGTTTCCGGCTCTGGAATTGGTGAAATACCGATCGAGGGTGAAACACTGATTGAGCCGCTATATAAACCACCAAATGAACCGTTCGCAATCCCGGAGATGCTTATATACATGCTCCCTCCCAGGCTTGGGGCCCATGAAAAGCTGAAGGTGTTGCCTCCGGGAACCAGGAATGATGAAACATTCGCATCGTCGCCGTTGAAAAGAATCCCATCGGCGTTCGAGTATAGCGATATGGAAGAGATTACGGTATTAAAGTTTCCTGCTCCCGGAATACTGAGCGGGAAATTGAGAACACTATAACCTGAGCCACTATTGGGTGGCAGGATGAAGCTGAAAACGTCATTAAAAGGACCGGGGGATAAAACGCTGCCGGTGAATGTTGTTGGTACTGCCGGGTTCACATTACCTAAATCGGTTACGGTAGCGTTGGCACCAGCAGCGCCGGCCAACATCAGGACAAAAGCGATATTCTTATAAAAAGAACTAATCATATCATTACCTTTGATTATTTTTAGGATGAGTCGTAAATTCAGCTAAGTAGATCTGGCTCAAGGCCGTGATTACTCAGCCGGGGGATGTTGCCACATTAGTTCAAGCAAATATTGTTCCAATTATTTCTATTATTTAAAAACAATTTGTTGTAATGTAATTTTTGTGAAACAGGCAGCAAATGTAAGAGTTGATGACATCTTCTCGCTGGATGATTTTCAATAAGGAATTCAAGCTGCAAAAAAGCCCTCTGGCGAGGACAGGGAAGGGGAGAGAAGGAAAAATCCGCCGAAGTGGGTTAAGGGGGCTGTTAGCTTGGTGACCCGCTGAACATCAGTATCCGGAAGAGTGATGGAGCGGATTTAGGGGAAGCGCATCACGTACACCGGGTTTGACGATGATGAGGTGCCCCAGCCAGGTGGAGTTCAATGACGGGCAACTCGATAAGCCGGAATCCACGATGTGGATAAAATTCAGGTCTGTCGGATGGAAAGGGTTTGCCGAAGCGCGACTGGCCAGGGGGACACCAGGCTTTGTGATGGGAGCGAACCCGCATCTGCTGTCCCTGGACAACAGCCCGCATATGCTGCTAATCCTGAAAATGATTCCAGTCAGGACGGCCCCAACGCTCGCGGCCAAGGTGATTCAACTTATCCCAGGAAGACCCCAAGTTCAACTGGGAGAATATTGATGAAACCTGCTGGTATCCTGAACCGGAAATACATTGAATAAATACCTGGGTCATTTCCGCGAAGACAGAAATCCGGTAGCTTGAAAAAGCTCTGGATTCCGGTTCACTGCTGGCATGGCATCCGGAATGACGGGGAAGTCGCTGCAAGGCGAAATGGGTAATTTTTGCAGCCGGAGGTTTCTTCTAAGAACAAGATTGCCTCCGGGATGCACAGCCCGGACGAATCGCAATCGGGCCATACATAATGGAACGGGCATTTTATACCGATTTACTTTTGCGGCGAAAAACAAGAAGATTGGCTGTCATGGTCTGCACAACTTCGCCATTCTGGTTTTTGGTTTCAGCGCGAATTGTGACAATGCCGCGGTCATCATGCGACCGCGAAGGTTTGACCGCGCTGACTTCGCCTTCGATGTGAATGGAGTCATTGGCGCGCACCGGATTGGGCCACGTCACTTCGCCGCCAAGACCAATCGTGCCTTCCCCTATGGGGAAGGCTTCGAGCAGCAACCGCATCGTCATGGCTGCCGTGTGCCATCCGCTGGCGATCAGGCCGCCAAACAGAGTCTGATCCGCCAGGCTGGTGTCAATATGGAAGGGCTGGGGATCGAACTGCCTGGCGAACGCAATGATTTCCCGTTCCCGCACCACGCGCACTTTTCCAGCGAAGCGCAACCCTGTTTTCATGTCGTCCAGATAGCGGGCAGGCGGTGCGTCTTGAGGAAGGACCATTGTCGTTACCTCATTTTCCAGTTTGTTCAGCTTGTTCGACAGGCCGCCATCATGTCGTGCATTGCGCGAACAACTTGAGGCGACGGACCATCCTGGAAAAGCACGGTCTGAATCAGTGCGAACCAAGATGGGTTAAATCCTGGAGTTCCTCGACATTCAGCGTTATTTCACGATTTTCCCGGCGTATTGCAAAACAATCAGAAAAAATCAGGTGGGAGATTGAACTGATGACTGATCATGAAGGGACCTTTTTTCAGGAGATCTGCGCAACTCCAGGTCTTCCTCGTTGCCCGCCACGGTTAATTTGCACCAGGGACAATCTCCGATGATTATCCGCTTGTAGTGGATCAGGCCTGGCATATCACTAGCCTTGGGATATTCGATTCTTGTCGAATAAACTGCTGGAATACTGGCCTTGCAATCAGGGCAAGTCAGAAAAAGTCGTTGAGCATTCATAGTTTGGCAGCTCCACTATGTACGTCATTGATGATGAGCTTACGCGAGTAAGCCATTAGTGCGATGAGCGTAAATCCATTGCATAAGAGATATCGGTCATTCTGGACGCCGCGCGAGCGGTGAGCCGGAATTCAGGATTTTTCAAGCTACTGGATTTCCACCTTCGCGGGAATGGAACGAGGTGCAAGCCGCGCAGCAGAGCATGTTCTGCAGGCAACGAATAACGATAAGCAGCGACGCGCGCGCAAAACAGGTGTTAAGGAAGCGCTGAACAAATTCTCACTGAGCGCGTTGCTGGTAAAATCGGGATGATCATAAGGCGCGCGACGCAGGTCGTAGCTGGGACTACGATGCCAAGGAGCGCAACGCCATGAGCGCCCGATTTTATCGCAACCCGTATGGGGCAGGGCTTTGCGAGCGGTCTGCCTTGTCAGTCTCCTGGCGAAGGGGATCAACCATTCGCGTCGTCGCCTTTCGCGCATCCCATCCCGCAAAAGCTTCCGCCGCGCCAGCGGAGATTTATTCAGCGCTTCCTTAACTACCCATACACAATATAGGATATTTGTTACAAAATTGTGACTCAACATTAACTGCGATTCCTTCTAAAAATTGCCCGATTTTCCGGAAAACCGTCATGAATGTATTCATTATAGATGATCCCATCAACTATGCATTCCGCCCGGAAATCGAAGAGCATGCATGAGATCGGTTTTCAGGCGGCAATCGAGGGAGGCAACCGATCGCCCGGAGAGAAGGAAACGCGACGCGGCCGGATCGTGCATGAAGGATAGCGATTCCGGTAAGCCTGTCCTGCAGATATTATTTTGTCATATATTGCCGTAAATGCCTAAAAACAGGGTATATGCATGCGAATTATCCTGTTTGAAGGCGTTTTAATGCATCAATTCGTACTGTCTGCACCCTTCAACCGGTATTCGTCAAGTATTTCTTGTTTTGTGTTACGGAATTGTTAAAAAAAGGATCCCCGACAAGTTTGGAGTGATGCCCATACAAGTTTTCATAGAAACATGGAGGCAAGAACAGATCTTGTCGCGCATTTGGTGCCGAAATAGCGCAAGATCAAGCCAGAACTACTTATAGAGAAGGACGCGCCGGAGAATCGGGCAAGGCCGTGGAACGGCCGGATCACAAGCTTGATGGACGAGTCAGGTGGTGAGAGAGGTGCAACGGGAGGTCTGAATGGAGAAAAAAATGCCGGGCAGCCTGAGGGAAAGCGGCTGCCCGGACATGCGACGGGGCGATGAAGCCCGTCAAGGGGCATATTCACTATATCGGAGTTGTGTGTAGGAAATATGACGCATTCACACACAGGGGTTCCTTTTCACCGCCAATAATGACTGCCGGACGAGCCTGGGCATCGCACGGTTCAGCGAATGAGATCGGAATGAGACCGGTAGGCCGGCTTCGGATGAAGCACTCCGGGTTCCGTGGCCAAGCCAGCAAATTTTTCGCATCCCTGCCCGGACTTCATGATTTTTCGCACAAGCCTGCAAAGGCGCTTTTATTGTGGAAGGTCATTGCTCATCCTCTGCAATCCGGTATTCGACGATGTCGAATTTGCTCAGATTATTGAAGGTCCAGCAGAAGAGCATGGCTTTCGTACGATAGAGCTTGCGGCCATCCCTGTATTTGACGTCCACCAGCGTTTCTTCCGGTACCGGCATTTCGTTGCCTGTAAACTCGATCCATTCGCTCATGACAATTCTCTATGTAGTAATACCGCTTCCGATACCCCAACACGTGTACAGGGTTTTGGTCCCGCGATCTGCCGGAAACCTAACAATCGTTGCTGAGCGGCTACATGCCGTGGCACAACCTCGCATACCAGATCAGTGGTGCCATTAAGGAGGCGAGTGGTGTAATAAACGCAGTGAAACATGGCGCCGATCACGGACCGGGTACGTTGTCCCGGGAGGACGGCAAAGCGGGATAACTCGGCCAGTTTCCTGCCCTGGTTCCGCAGTAAATCAAGCTCGGCCGAATAGGATTCATCCGCCGATAATCCCCGTGCCCCATCCAGTTTTACCAGCACCGTGCCCACCACGGAACCGTAGAGTTCCGCATCTATAACGACGTCGTTTCCGGTGAGTATGTGATTCGATGTGTATCCCTGCTTCCAGTAGGCAGCGCTTATCAGCCATTGCGAGCGTGCCAGCGATTTGCCGGTGCGAACAATATAGGGGCCGAACCTTGCCTTCACGACTCCATCCCAACTGGTGTATTCATTTCCGCTGCCGGCGCACATTCCAGAACCCGGCCGGCCTCGTTTCCATTGGCATTGCTGGTTATTTTTCATTCCAAGGTATAAAACCAGCTTGCGTAGGATGGGTAGACCAAAGCGTAACCCATCATTTTCCTGGTACTGGATAGATGTTTTTTTGATGGGTTGCGTTTCACTCCACCCATCCTACCGTTGCCACAGTTGTTACAGTTGCTGCCAATGATTTCAAAATGGAACCTGATCAGGACGCGTCGTTCAGGCAACGCGTGTCCGGACTTTCAGTTCACAACCCCAACCCACCAGCTTTAGCTGGTGGTTGTTGAGTCAAGGCTCGGGATGCCGGGCCCGCCAGGTTTTTACGAAATGCTGCAAGGATCACGCAGCCCGCACCTCGATTATCATGTCCTGGTAACACTTATTACGGCCGATAAATACGATTTCATAACCCCTGGATTGAAATTTGTCGATAGTCTCCACGACTTCGCGGGGGCCGCTGCCCGGATGCTTCCGCGGAAATGCAGAGAACCAGTCTGGCCAGGAGCATGACTTCCACTCAGATCTGAAACGCAATGAGATCGAGGCGAAACTGAAAGGGCACTATCAGGGCAGATTGCCGCTGGAGGAATCCATGGTCGGGAATCCGGGATAATGACTGGTGCAGGCCTTATCGAACGTCTGGTACCCGGGCCGCGCGGTATCAGCCGGAGCTTACCGGGAAGAGGGCGCTCAGGGAGCAGGCCCTAAAGCGGTGGAATATGGATGACGAATCCATGGCCGGGCTGAATTGACTGGTGAAGAAAATGTACAGGCGGGTAAAACAGCAAGAAAAAAAAACCGGACAGGCTCATGGGAATGATCTCTGTCCGGTGGATGACGACATTAAGTTCGTCGAAAGGGCATCTTCACTATACAAGCATTATGTGTAGGAAATATGACGTGTTCCCGTTCAGGGATTCCTTCCGGCTGCCGTTAATCTTTTCGGGTTTAATCCTTGCTTCTTGGGGCGAAGGCTGGCTGAAAGCCGGCGATTTGTAAAAGTGCAGTCAATACCCCGCTGCTTGCGGCGGGGTACCTCATTGCCGGGTCATGAACTCATCGGGTGCCGTTCGCTACCTGTATGCCACCTGTACCATGGTACAGGATGTACTTGAGTCCAATAGCTATATGGCATGGCGCGCGTAAGATGACTCCAGGTTCTGTTGATTTCATGTCATCATTCGTGGAGGGGATGTGAGTAAATTTTTTCGTACGACAATTGTATCCGGGATTCTTGGCGCTGCCATATTGCCTGCCCAAGCCGCGCCAATCTATGTGGGGGCTGATTTCTCCGGCACGATCCTGACTACCGGCGGCCTGGCCAATAGCCTGGGCCTGCAGGGGACCAACACATGCAATAGCTGCGCCGCGGGCACCGTGAGCGGGCATGTCCTGTTTGATTCAAGCCTCATACCGGGGAGCGGCACCGGCACGGTCAACATTGCGCTCACCCCTGTCAGCGGCGTTTCAAGCAGCACGATTTTTGATATTGTATTTGGAAGCCAGCCATTGGGATTTGAATTCGGGGACTCGAACGTGTTAAGCGGTCCATCGATACAATTCCAGAACGGCGTGTTCAATGGGTTTTCCTTCGTGGAAGATTTCGTGGTCAACGGAAAGACCTACGAACTCAACATGCAGGGCCCAAGCTGGACTCTGAACTGGTTGAAAAACAATTTCTCCACGGATCTCGTCGCATCGGGATCGGTGATCGTGGGGAACCAGGGGTTGATGCATCAGGCGTATCTTGATCCGGCGCCGTCGCAATTACCCGTAAACGCCGTTCCGGAGCCGGCGAGTATCGCTCTTGTCGCCCTGGGAATCTGGGGCATTGTCATGACCCGCAGGCGCGAAGCGCGTTTACAGGCTGAAAGCACCATCGCGCGCGAGAATGCGAACCAGGATGATAACGACCAGGTTCGTTATCCGGGAGAGGGCACAGGAAAATCCGCTCTTACGACCGCATAGCTTCCGGTTTTAACAATAAGGCGACAAGGTATGGAATTTCGCGCTCGAGGTGTGGGAATTCAGTCTTGGAGGGCCTGTCAACACTTGTTTTGCGCCCAGGAAACCTTCGTCATTCCGGACGCCGCGCCAGCGATGATCCGGAATCCAGGGCCGTTTCAAGCTACTGAATTCCCCTTTTCGCGGCAATATGGAATAGCTGAGGATACCGCCTCCGGTTGTGCACACACTCGTTCACCGCTTATTCCCATTCCACTGAACCTCTCCTATACTTTGCTCCTGGCTCGATTGTCTGAAAAGCGGGTGAATTCCGGATTTATCCGGTCACTATCGATCAATATGGGATCGTTTGTCGGATTTACGAGGCAATCCAGAATCGGGATAAATTCCATGAGTTGCCAGATGCGCCCCTGCCAAATTTTGATCCGGAACCGGAGGTTTGTTCTAGGGAAGCGCTGAATAAATCTCCGCTGGCGCGGCGGTAGCTTTGCGGGATGGGATGCGCGAAAGGCGACGACGCGAATGGTTGACCCCCTTCGCCAGGAGCCTGACAAGGCAGACCGCTCGCAAAACCCCGCCCCATAAGGGTTGTGGTAAAATCGGGCGCTCACTGCGTTGCGCTCCTTGGCATCGTAGTCCCAGCTACGACCTGCGTCGCGCGTCTGTCTTATGATCATCCCGATTTTACCAGCAACGCGCTCAGCGAGGATTTGTTCAGCGCTTCCCTAGACTACCAGCCTGTTCCCGGAAACTGCTCGTGACTATCAGAAATCACACTATCATCTTCATTCTGGTGGCGGGAATTTCCGCTTGCAACTCGGTGCCGCGGGCGCCGAGTATCAAAATGGACGATTTACCGCCTGAGCAGCTCAACGCTGTCCGCGCAGTAAAACTCTACAACCAGGCGAAAATCACGCTGCAGAAATTTGCTATCCTGAAAGGGATCGAAGGTGTTTCCTGCAAGGATTCATTCTGGGGCCGCGCTGCGACAAAAAGGGATGCGATCCTCCAGGCCCAATATGTGGCGCAACAGGCAGGCGCGGATGGAATCATCAATTTGCAATGTGAAATCCCCCGGAATGCCAGCGCCAAATATGATTGTTCGAAGGTGGTGATATGCACTGGCGACGCCATCAAGTTCGTTGCGGGCGAAACCCGTGACCCGCCTGTGCCTGCGCAATGATTCGGTCGATCCATCGCTCTGGTGAAACGGTGTGGAAGGGCGAGAATCCAGTAGCTTGAAAAAACTCTGGATTCCGCCTCGCCGCTGGCGCGGCGTCCGGAATGACGGGGATTTTTTATGCAATGAATTTACGACTCAGCGCTTCGCTGGCCTGTCAGGCTTTAAAGGAAGTAAGCTGCAAAAGCGTCTGGCTGGTCTATATTTCGCCGCTTTTTCGATCAATAGAACGACTTTGGCCTTCAAAATCGTCAAAACCCACCCTCGCCCGGCCACATTTTCGCTTCGATTCTTCAAGCCCGACAGACTGCTGGGAACGGCAAACAAAAAACCCGCCGAAGCGGGTTGGGAGGTACATGAGGGAAGACGGCTTAAAGCTTGTCTGCCGCGTCCTTGACGGCTTCCTTGGCGTCCCCATATTTCTTTTGGGCCTTGCCGGAGATCTGTTTGCCAAGTCCCTTGGCTTCCTGCTCTTTGCTTCCTGTCACCCTTCCAGCTTCTTCCTGGATTTTTCCTGCGATGTCTTTGGCCGTTCCTTTCACTTGATCTTTATTCATTGCTCATCTCCTGTCAAAAAAGTTTAAAGTGGTTTGCCGCATCAGGTAGCTTTCGATACGGCATTGGAAACCAGCTTAATGCTTTTGGGCGGCTCATGCTGTGCGGTATCGCACACTGGTTTTCCCGGCCATAAAACCAGTACAAAAGTGCTATCCGGCTTGCGGCGGAAATGCAAGGCCCGGGTTTTAGGGAAGCGCTGAATAAATCTCCGCTGGCGCGACGGTGGCTTTGCGGGATGGGATGCGCGAAAGGCGACGACGCGAATGGTTGATCCCCTTCGCTAGGAGCCTGACAAGGCAGACCGCTCGCAAAGCCCCGCCCCATAAGGGTTGCAGTAAAATCGGGTGCTCACCGCGTTGCGCTCCTTGGCATCGTAGTCCCGGCTACGACCTGCGTCGCGCGCCTTATGATCATCCCGATTTTACCAGCAACGCGCTCAGCGAGGATTTGTTCAGTGCTTCCCTAGCGCCCTGGTGCTGGCGGCGTGCCACTGGAGGATGATCCGGTGTGGTCGGCAGTATTGGCCCTGTTCGTGCAAGGGACGAGAGGCGCAATTCCCAGGCTGGGTCCGGAGTGCGCTGCCCAGAAAACCTTCGATTCTGGAAAACCCATTAGCTGTTCCTCATACACATAAAACTGTACCGGGCCATCCGGATAATTCGCAAAGGCGTAGTCCACCCGCTCGATCCTGCCGTCCTGCTGCCTCATATATACGACATATTCCGCCATTTTATCGGTCTCTCCGCATTATAGGTGTTATAGGCTTTCGGATACTTGAGGGGTGAGCCGGTTGCTGGAAAGATCGCCCGTGGCCTTGCGCCATAGGCTAGCCACTGTTTTTACGGTAATTTATCGCGACCCCAGACTTACAGACCGATACCGGCATCATTGTTTTCTGCCAGTATAGTGCCAATATAGTGCCAATGATCGGGATTGCAAGTTTCTTCTGGCACTTTCGTATTATCAAAGTGGGATTTTTCTTCCAGCGGCGCTGGCATGGCCGCTGACATGGTTTTTCGGAAGGCGGTTTTCACCCCCCCGCTCGAATAGAATGGGTATCAGAATCAGCCGTTCAGGCATATACTCATTGATGAAAACCACCATGGGGAGCATTCGCGCTTTCCGATATTCAATATCGTGCGCATCCGAACGGAACATCGGGCAGACGTATATTATATTGAGGTCAATGCTATCTAGGCGAGGTGCATTATGAAGAGTTCTTCCATTATCATCCGTGGAGCACGCATGGCCCTGCTTGCCGGCCTGTGCGGTGGAATGGCCGGCGTGGTGTGCGCGCAAATACCGGGGGCCGGGCAATTTGGCAGCCAGGGGCAGGGAGGGGCGCCTGCGGGACAGTTTGAAGATGTGAGAAACGTTCCCATGACCCAGAGAGGTTCCGTGGGGACAGGATATGGGACGGATACCCGGAATAGTCCGGTTGGGCAACGGGATGCGGACAGGGGGCTGACTGGAGGTGGCCAATACCCCTACGATTCGTACGAGCGGCGAAACAGATCCGTTAATCCCCAGCGCGCGTACGGCGGCGCGGGCGGGCAGTATCCCGCCGATCCGAGAAACACTCCCCTTGGGCAAAGCGGCGCCTATGGAAGCCAGGGTGCCTCCAGCACCTACGGCGAGTCCGGCTATGGCGCTTACGGGACGAGCGGCGGTTATGGTGCATATGGTGTAACAGGCACCAATACGAACCAGTCGATAATGGATTCGCTAAATGCGCCTGTCGATCCGTTGCACACATACGGTGGCCCGGCAGCAGGCCAGTATTCATCCGACTCGCGGAATCCGGCAACCGGCTCGCAGGATTTGCAGCAACCCTACCGTCCTTATGGCGGTGCAACGGGAACGGGAAGGGAAGAGAGACAGACCGTGTCGGGGACAAAGCACATGCCCGGGGAACCGAAGCGCATCTACGGTGGTGCCAGGACTTCGGATAATCTTGCGCCCGGCACCGAAAGGGCGGCTATCAGGCAACCTGGGGCGAAAGGAAAGGAGGCAGCCACAACCGCCATGCCTTATCCAGGCGGTGTGGAAAATGCCACTGCCAGAAAAACCGATGTAAAAGGACGGGTGGAGTCGGAGCAGGAATCGGGTTCGCAGCCGGGCTTTGGCAGGCAAACTGATGTGAAGGGGGGAGAGCGCGGGTTTGAGCGCTCGTCCGCTACGAACAGCGCACTGGGAAGGGATCGGGTCCAGCGGGGCGTGAGGCCGGGGACAGGCGGCACGATTCCGCGCAGTGAAATGCCTGAGGAATCCTTGAAAAAACGGGCTCCCGCCAGCGGTGAAGGCGCGGGAGAGGGTACGGGTTCCGTCAGCAACCAGCCGGGCAATGCCCGATAAGGAGTGAAGCGCGCAGGATCCTGGGCGATCAGTCCGGGGATGAGTTGCCTGAGAGGGCGAAACCTACGGTCGGGCCTGACTTCTTTGCCCATACCACCTTCGATTCCGGCCACCCGGTCAACGGTTCCTCATGCAGGAAAGGCCCAAGACGGTCGTCAGGAGAGTCGAAAAATGCATCGGCAACGCGCTTGATCGTGCCATCGGCAGTTCGGAGATAGGGGATATATATGTGCGCCATATGTCCTCCTCGAATCAGCATTGCGAAAAAAGGTTCTACGTAAAAAGAGTCTGAACAAACAGTAGAACAAATCTTTCGCACTGAGTAGGGGGAATGGTCCCATCGTGCCAGGGTTTTAGTTCCATCGTGCTGCTTTGGAGCGAAGGCGGCATCGCGATGGCGTCAGGATATGGGGAAAGACGCCTGGTGCGTGGGCATGGCGAAGCAGGCCGGATTGGCGTGGGCCAACCGTCGGTCCGTCGGCCCTGTCCACCAGCAGAAAGCAGGAACAGAAGCAAGTGCGATACAGACGGCCCGCGTGTGGAGGATGTATGGACGCTCGGCTAATCCAGTCTAGAAAGGCCGCGAAGGGGAGCAATGCCTATGCTGGGGCCGGTTGGCCTTGCCCAGAATACTCTCGCTTCAGGCCATCCGCTCAGCAGTTCCTCGTGCCGGTAAGGAATGAGCGATTCATAACACCAGAAAACAGGATGACTGCTCCTGCGCCGGACAGTTCCTTCCCCGGTGCGGATATAGAGCACGTATCCGGTCATTTCGTTTAAAACATCGGGTGAAGCAGAGTTTGTATTCATCTCTCCCTTGGACAGGCGTAAGGAAGGGAAGAGGGGATGCAGGCGAAATTCCCTTTCTGGATACCATCGGGTTTTTCGGGCGCAAAAGCGAGTGTGGGACGATCGGGATAATTGCGGGCAACCCGCAGCCCGTCAATCGAGGCGTTGTTACCCGGCGAAATGAGAGGCAAGCGGGGCGATGCCCACGGCAGGCCCCGTACTGGTAGCCCACAACACTACTGACTCGGGAAATCCTTCGAGTGGCTCTTCATGGGTGTAGGGAGCCATGGCGCCGTAGGAGTCTTCTGTCGCATGCTGAAACCCGTAGACTACATTCTTCATCCGCATGATATGGCCCCCTTCGGTTCGCACATAAACAATATACCGCGACATTGCATGCTCCTGCTGGTGAATAAAACAAAAGTAGGAGCTTGAATTGTAGCGAGGGTTTGTTGCAGGATTTATACGATAATTCGATAAGCTTATGGTTTTTTCGTATTACAACCGGAAAGAGCGAATGGATCAGGGCTTGCCTGCGCACATCCCTACGCAATCGATGCCACCCTTCGTGGGATCGCAGTTATCTGCCGTGTCATCCACGCAGGCCATGCCCGCGGGACAGGTAATGCTGGTGGTTCCGCCGCAGGACTGTTTTGCTTTGCTGACGGAGACCCCCGCTGCGCAAAGGCCGGGACAGTTGATTCCATCTTTTTCCGGATCGCAGTTGTCTGTGGGGTTGTCGATGCATCTCATCCCGCCAGGGCAGGGAATAGCGCCCGGCCCTCCGCAAGGTGGATGGGAGATTCTGGAGGACTTTGGTGTTGCCGCGCTTTTCTGTCCGGAGGAATTTCCGTTGTCCTGCGCAACAGCAGTCATTCCGCTTGCCAGGACAAAGATGAATGCGGCGAGGGTGATAAGACAGTTTCCGGTTTTCACATCAATTTTCATCGGATTTTCCTCGATTTCGCGGCCAGGAATACAGGAGCCTGCTGGCCGCTTCACAAAATGTGGCGTTGCAGAAAATGCGGTAAGGCATTAGTGTATGTCCAGGGATTATTGGGATGAAAGTATTTTTTCGAGCGGAGTGGAGCAGGGCCGGGGTAGGGCATGGGCGTATATGGCGACGGACAAAGACTGGGATAGCGAAGAGCTGAGAGCGACGGTGGAAGCCTACGTCGAAATGCTGGAGCACGAGCGGGCGGGAAACATTTTCGTAAAGAAGCAGTACTGCAAAAAACTCGCGCGGACGTTTGGCCGGAGCGAAAAAGCATACGAAAACAGGATGCAGAATATCTCATACGTGCTTTCGTTGGTCGGGCGAAGCTGGCTGATGGGCGTCAAGCCCGCCAAAAATGTCGACACCGATATTGCGGCGAGAATCGAGGCATTACTGGAAGAAATCGGAGGATATAGCGATCTGCCCATCGTGGCTTTCGAGATCGCGGCGCGGGAAGGAGCCGGTCAAAAAAATCTTGCCCAGCCGGACGGCATGCCGGTCCCGGAATCGAGGCGGATCAGCGTGACACAATTTCAACGCAATCCCCTGGTCCAGGCCTGGGTTTTGCAGCAGGCGAAAGGAGTTTGCGAAAGCTGCGAAAAACCGGCACCCTTCCGGGGTACTGACGGCCTGCCCTACCTGGAACTTCATTATCTGCAGCCACTGGCGGAAGGGGGTGGCGATACCGTAACCAATGCGGTCGCGCTGTGCCCTAATTGCCATCGCGAAATACATCACGGCGCCAATGCCCAGGCGCTGGTCGCATGGCTATACGACACCGTTGCGCGGTTGATGCGCGGATAACGCAGTCTGCCGGATCCGGTTCAATATTCCTCTCCCTCACCAGTCTTGGATTCCAGTTAAAGATTGCTTTAAACATATTTTTTTCCGGAACTCCGCGGTTAAACCATGGTCCCATGAGGGAAATGGGCTGCAAATTGGAAATGGTAATAGTAAGTGGAAGTGGTAAGCGTTTCCGGCATATCACTTCGTCATGAAGTAATGCGGGATTCGCTATTCCACCGATATTCAACTGGTTGGAGTGACAACAAGAGGAGAATCGATGCGCGCTACTATCGTAATACTGGCTATCGTAGGTTTATCAAGTTTCGTGCTGGACAGGGTGTATGAAGCGGAACCGGCGGAGAACGTGGCAGCGCTATCCGTTCCGATATTCGAGTCCGTGGTTTCCATCGATGAGGATATCGCGCTTGAAACTGGAACAAGCCATGGCGCGGGCCAGAGCGTGACGCATTTGAAGGACATACAGGCGATAGCCGACCTGGGCAGTCTTCTCCTTATCGGCGTGGCGCTAGCCGGACTGATTGCGGGTCCCAGGCGGGAAAGCAGGAAAGCGCGGACTGCACGGCGGATAACATGATGGCGTGCCGCTGATGCGCCGGGGGTCGATCGGACGATCGGTTCCCGTGGCGATGTTCTTCGAAGGTCCTATATACGGGAAATTTCATGGCGATCACCCTGAACCATACCATCGTGCCGGCAAGGGACAAGGTTCAATCGGCAAAATTCTATGCAAGAATCTTCGGCTTCGATTATATCGGCGAATTTTCGCATTTCATCGTGGTCAGGGTAAACGATACGCTATCGCTGGATTTCGATGAGCGTACAGATTTCGAGTCGCACCATTATGCATTCAAGGTATCCGAGACGGAATTCGACGAGATATTCGGGCGCCTGAAAGGGGAGAGCATCAAATATGGCAGCGGCCCTTTCAATTCCGAGAACATGAGCATCAACCATAATGATGGCGGTCGCGGTCTTTATTTCCGCGACCCGGGCGGGCATCTACTGGAAATCCTGACAGTTGACTATGCCATGCCCTGAGTAAAGCGCCAAAGGCAGGAGTGAAGAGCCATCCGGCGCACCGCCAGGCCTGCTATCCTCCAGCAGGGATTTTCGCAATCATCGCAGCGAAGCCATAAGTATCAATGTAAGTCATTGGTTAAATCCATTTTATGGAATACCCATAACGTTTGCATGAGTTTTTAACCACTTTACAAATATGGTTTTGTGTGATATAAAGAATCGTGGGCCAGCGTCACGCATGGCCGAGGCAGTTGGTCGGGTCTGGCGGCAAATGCTTTGGGCCTGTGGGGTTTGTCAGTAATGGATCACGCTGGTTATTCATGTTGTGATACGCCTGATCGAGGAGGTTCAAATGAAAACGCTCAATTCATTCAGTCTGGCATTGCTGCTGGCTATTGGCTCGGCCGCTCCCTTATCCTGGGCCGGGGAACCCAATCCCGATGCGCTTGGAAGCGGGCAGCCCAAAACGCATGCCCCCAGCGACGATGCTTCAGCAGGAGCGCCGCAACGCGAGTGCTAGCCCGGGTTTTCGAGAGTAACGCTCTATGACGTTGGGAGATGGCGCAGCGCAGGTAAGGAGGCAACGCAAGCACCTTGCGTTGCCAGCCGCAAAGATAGGATGGTAACTGGCTACTCGGGGACGCCCGCCCCGGCTTTGACCGGCAAGCGGGCGTTTCTTATTTCCGGTATTTCCCATTTCCATAATCCTGTATTCGAATAATCCCATTCGCCGCTTCAGTTTTTTTATCCGATCATCATTGCCGTTTTTCTGCCATCCGGGTTGCCGCAACGCGATCCGTTTCAGGAACTTAATGGCTCAGTACGGCTCAGACACTTAGTGGCGATACGCGGCAATTTCCGGTTGTCCCGCTTCCTCATATTTATTAGAATCAATACATTCCAGGGAATGTCCTGAATAATTCTTCGCGTGCAAAAACCCGTTCCGGGTTTCCCCTGGCATGATTTGGCATGATTTGGCATGAGTATGGCCGCAACATCGGCACAATTTGCTGCCGATGTGCCGAGTGTCCTGGCAGGGGATGCAGGCGGCTGAAACATAACGAATGGTCCCGCCACTCCGGCAGCACGCAGTACGCGAGAGGGAGTTCCAGTCGGAGCGCTCATGAAAACATCCCTATCCCTATGTATTCTCGGCCTGATTACACTGACCGCTTTCGTGGGCTGCAGCAGCGTTCCACACAAGGCAAAGGTAAAGGCGGTAGCCATACCCACTGGTGCGAAAGTGGACCTGGATAATGTGCAGCAGGTGAAGAAGAATCTGTATGCGCAATATGAGCAGTGGAAAAACACGCGCTACCAGCTCGGCGGATTGAGCCGGGATGGGGTCGATTGCTCAGGTTTCATTTATGTTACGTTCAAGTCCAGGCTGGGGATAATATTGCCGCGCTCGACGGAATTTCAGGCGGAACTGGGCGAAAAGATCGATAAAAGCAAACTGAGAGCGGGCGACCTGGTTTTTTTCCGCACGGGCTGGTCAGTCAGGCATGTGGGTATTTACCTGGAACACGGCAAATTTCTCCATGCCTCTACCAAGTATGGCGTTACCATATCGGGCCTGACCGAGGATTACTGGAAGTCAGCTTACTGGAAGGCGAAGCGACTGGATAGTTAAGGAAGCGCTGGACAAATCCTCGCTGGCGCGATGGTGACGTTGCGGGATGGCTCGCGATTCCTGCTCGCAGATTGGCAACTGCATGGAAAACAGCATGGAAAGTACATCGCAAGGAGCGTTCATAATCATGTGCAAGCAGATGATCGTGGCAGTGATAGGGCTCGGTTTCGCCATCCTGGGGGGCTGCAGGAATACGCCTCCGCTCATGCCCATGCCGCGCACGGCGCAAGCGAGCGCGGCGCCGGCGAAAGCCGAGGTGGGAGAATCCGCAAGGAAGGCCGCGAAGGATTACTCGGTCTGCGTCTGGTCGAACGCGGAAAAGATGAGACTGGGCTCGACCGATGTCCGGCTGGTCGTGGACACGGCGGAGAGCACCTGCAAAAAACGCGCCCAGCAGCTTCAGCTTGCGTTGGCGGCCGATAAGACCGACTCCGCTTTCGCCCGTTCCTACATGGACACCATTGTTGAAAACGCCAAAACCGAGGCAACTGCCCTGGTCCTCAGGGGCAATGCGAAAGACGCAAGGAACAGGGAGGGGAATCTTCTGCAGGAATAGGCAGGCAGCCTACTGCGAGCTTTTTCCCCTGTGGTCCTCGCGAGGCTTCACCGTCAGTACCGGGCAGGGGGCATGGCGGACCACATATTCCGCAATGCTGCCCAGGGTCAAACGATTCCATCCGGTGTAGCCGTGGGTGCCGAGGATGAGCATGCTTGCATGGTGCTCTTCGGCAACGCGAACGATTTCCTTGCCGGTCTGTCCTTCGGCGAAGATGGTTTCGACCTGCATGTCTAGGGATTCCGCCAGATGCTCCAGCATTTTTCTCCCTTCCACCCGGGTTTTTTCGACGCTTGCGTCCACCCACTGCTCGAACCCGGGAGTGAAATAGTAGGGGGAGGGCACCATCCACCCGCTCGGCTCGAACACATGCAGGAGCTTCAGTTCGGCCTTCAGGGAGCGGGCCATCCATACGCCATAGCGCACGGCGTCTTCGGATGCCTCGGAAAAATCGGTGGTGAGAATGATTTTGTGGATAAGCGAGTTCATTAGTCAGGTCTCATTCAAAGGCGCCCGCCGGAATATGCCGATATTCCGGTGCGGATGTCAAGCCGGATGTTCACGGGTTGGGTAGAAATTTCACGGGTCTGGGACAAATTTCAGCACGTTGCCATTGATGCAATAGCGCTTGTAGCTGGGGGGCGGTCCGTCATTGAAAACGTGGCCGAGGTGGATGCCTGAACTTGCGCTGCGCACTTCGACCCGCCGCATGCCATGCGAATTATCCGGATGCAGGGTAACGGCGCCTTCCAGAGGATCGAAGAAGCTGGGCCACCCGGTGCCGCTTTCAAATTTCGCCTTGCTGAGAAAGAGTGTTGCGCCGGTAATGGGATCGACAAACTTGCCTGGCCGCTTTTCATCGAGGTTGGATGCGGTGAAAGGGGGCTCCGTGCCTTGCTGGAAGGCGATCTTGCGCTGCTCCGGCGACAACAGGTGGAAGCCGAGCCATTTCCAGAAATTGGCTTTCTCCCCGTTATAGCCGGTATAGCGCGCAACCTCCCTGCCTTTTTCGAACAGGACGATAGTGGGGGCGGCGAACAGCGGTTTTTCCAGCGCCCAGCCGGCGGGCGCGCTGCTGTTCATGGTGGCGATGACCGGTACGTCGGCTTTCCACTGGTTCAGCACATCCTTGTCGAACTGTTTGCAGAACTCGCAATTCTCCGACTCGAATACCACCAGTTGCCGTACCTGGTTCAAATCGCTTCCGTTCAGGGGTTTGGCCGAAACGCCGGCATCGGATGAGGCTGCCGGCGCCTGGGCGATTTTTTGCGGCGCGGCAGGATATTTCACGCCTGTTCCGCCCAGGCCGCAATATCCGTCCGGGTTCTTTTTCAGGTAATTCTGATGGTATTCCTCGGCGGTGATGTAATTTTTTAGCGGCAGGATCTCGGTGGTGATCTTGCCATATCCCGCATCCGCCATGGCTTTCTGGTAGACGGATCGGGTCGCGAGCGCCGCGTTTTTCTGATCCTCGTCATGATAGTAGACAGCGCTGCGGTAGTTGCTGCCGACATCGTTTCCCTGACGATCGCCTTGGGTGGGATTATGGTTCTCCCAGAACTTGGCCAGCACCGTTTCCAGCGGCACCCGTTGCGGATCGAACACGACCTTGACCACTTCCGCATGGTTGCGCGCCGTGGTCTTGCCCGCGCGCAGCGTTCTTTCGTGGGCGAGGATATCCTGGTAGCCTGCGCCGGCGCGGTCTCCCCCGGCATAGCCGCTTTCCACGTCGACGACGCCGGGAATTTCTCCCATGCGCTTTTCGGCTCCCCAGAAGCAGCCCATGCCCAGTACCACATAATCGGTTTTCTGGTTGCCCGAGGTCACGGTTTTCTCCTTTCCTCCCATTGCATAGGCGGCCATTATAATGCCGGCGCCCGCGAGGGCCGCAACCGTGATTTTCATTATTTTCGTCATCTTTCTGCGCTTCCTTCCTTGAAGCATAGACATTTTTGCCGCGTTTTGGTTGCACGGGCGCGGAGCAATATCGCAGAGCCGCATGCCGTGGCGGGATGATATGATTGATGATGATAGGCAGCGCTCGCTTGCCGGCATCCGGTTTCCAGCCGGATTCCAGGCGCCCCGGTATTTTTCAACACGATTTTGCTTCATGCCATGTCCCTGACCTGGATAGTGATCCTTCCTTTCGCCGGCAGCCTGTGCGCCGCGTTTTTGCCGTCGCACGCGCGTAATGCGGCGGTGTGGCTGGCGGGCCTGGTGGCCGGCGCCTGCGCTGCCCTGACAGCGTCCTTCCATGGCCGGGTGGCGGATGGAGGGGTGGCGCGCGAGGTGGTGCAGTGGGCGCCCAGCCTGGCGCTGGATCTCATATTCCGCATCGATGGCTTCGCGTGGCTGTTCGCGATGCTGGTGACGGTGATGGGGGTCCTGGTCGTAGTATATGCGCGCTATTACATGGCGGCGCAGGACCCGGTTCCGCGCTTCTTCTCTTTTTTCCTGGCATTCATGGGCGCCATGCTCGGGGTCGTCTTATCGGGCAACCTGATCCAGCTGATCGTGTTCTGGGAACTGACCAGCCTGACATCATTCATGCTGATCGCCTACTGGTACCAGCGCATGGATGCGCGCCGCGGCGCGCGCATGGCGTTGACCGTAACGGCAGGCGGGGGGCTGTGCCTGCTGGGGGGCGTGCTGATACTGGGACGCATCACGGGGAGCTACGATCTGGACGTCGTGCTGTCCTCTGGCGATGTGGTGCGCGCGCACCCCTGGTACTTGGGAGCACTGATCCTGATCGGCCTTGGGGCATTGACCAAGAGCGCTCAATTCCCGTTCCACTTCTGGCTGCCGCACGCAATGGCGGCGCCGACGCCAGTATCCGTTTACCTGCACTCGGCTACCATGGTGAAGGCGGGTGTGTTCCTGCTGGTGCGGCTATGGCCAGTGCTTGCCGGCACCGATGCATGGTTCTGGATGATAGGCACCGCCGGCCTGCTTTCGCTGGTGGCAGGCGCCTACATGGCCATATTCCAGCGGGACATGAAAGGCGTGCTGGCCTATTCCACCATCAGCCACCTGGGATTGATCACCCTGCTGCTGGGGCTGAACAGTCCGCTCGCCCTGATAGCGGCCATTTTCCATATCATCAATCATGCGACGTTCAAGGCTTCGCTGTTCATGGCGGCGGGCATGGTCGATCACGAGACCGGCACGCGCGACCTGTCGCGCCTGAGCGGCTTGCGCCACGCGATGCCTATCACCGCCACGCTTGCGCTGGTGGCCGCGGCCTCGATGGCTGGCGTTCCCCTGCTCAACGGCTTCATCTCCAAGGAAATGTTCTTTACGGAAACGATATTCGTCAGCGGCAATCTTGTCACGCGCATTGGCTTGCCCCTGATGGCCGTGGTCTGGGGAACATTCAGTGTCGCGTATTCGCTGCGCTTCATCATGCAGGTGTTTTTCGGCGCTCCCGCGACGGACCTTCCAAGGAAGCCGCACGAGCCGCCGCGCTGGATGCTTTTTCCCAGCGCGGTGCTGGTTATCGCCTGTCTGGTGATCGGCATGCTGCCGGCGCAAACCATCGGCCCCTACCTGGACATGGCGGCGTTGTCCATCCTGGGGGCAGGCATGCCCCAGCATAGCCTTGCCGTGTGGCACGGCTTCAACCTGCCTCTGGCGATGAGTCTCGTGGCCATGGTCGCCGGGGTTTTGCTGTACGGCGCGCTGGGAAGATACCAGCAGGGAACGGGCAGCGTGCCGCTGCTGGACTCTCTGCGCCTGGATGGCAAGCTCATTTTCGAATTCTTGCTGCTGAAAGCCGATTCGCTTGCGTGGGTGGCGATCCGGATGCTATCCACGGAGCGCCTGCAGGTGCAGCTCCTGCTTCTCGTCTGTGCGGCGTTTGCCAGCGCGCTGATACCCTTGTCATACGGAGGGCTGCCGTCGGGCGACATGGCGGTGACGCCACTGGAGCCGGCATTCGCGCTGATGTGGCTGGTGGGCTCGGCCTGCGCGATTGGCGCCGCTTTCCAGGCCAAATATCACCGGCTGGCGGCCCTGAGCCTGTCGGGCGCGGCAGGCCTCGCCACCTGCATGACGTTCGTCTGGTTCTCCGCGCCGGATCTCGCGCTGACGCAGCTCGTTGTCGAAGTGGTGACCGTGGTCCTGCTGCTGCTGGGGCTGCGCTGGCTGCCGCTGCGCCAGAAATCGATCGATGACGAGCTGATTCCGCTACGGGTGCGGGTGCGTGCCCGGACCCGGCGCCTGCGGGATCTGGTTTTGGCGGCGATTGCCGGCGGCGGCCTGGCTCTCCTGAGCTATGCTGTCCTGACGCGGCAGGCGGGGGAAGGCATTTCTCCTTTTTTCATCGAAAACGCTCTTCCGCTTGCCAGCGGCGCCAATGTCGTCAACGTGATCCTGGTGGATTTCAGGGGATTCGACACCCTGGGGGAAATCACCGTGCTGGGCATCGTGGCGCTGACGGTATTCGCGCTGCTGCGGCGGTTCCGCCCCGCGCCGGAGAGCACCGGCCTGCCGGTGCAGCAGCAGGAGCAGGATGGCGAAGACGAAACGTCCTTGCCGGACCCGCATGTATTGCTGCCCCAGGGTCCGATGATGCTGCCGGGAGTGATTGCGCAACTGCTGCTGCCCGTTTCGGGCATGGTGGCGATATTCTTCCTGCTGCGCGGGCACAACGATCCGGGCGGCGGTTTCGTCGCCGGCCTGATCGTGGCGACTGCGGTCATCCTGCAATACCTGGTGGGTGGGACTGCCTGGGCGGAGTCGCGTACCCGGATCTATCCGCAGTACTGGATCGCGCTGGGCCTGCTGTGCGCGGCCGGAACGGGTTTGTCGGCCTTGCTGGCGTCGCGTCCCTTTCTTTCTGCCCTGGCGTGGCATGTGGCGCTGCCAGTGGTGGGCGAGCTGCACCTTTCCACCGTGCTGCTCTTCGACCTGGGAGTTTTCCTGCTGGTGATCGGCGCCGCGGTGCTGATCCTGGTGGCGCTGGCTCACCAATCGCGGCGCGGGCACCGCAAGCACGCAGCGCATGCTTTTGGGATACACGTGGGGGGCGCGGATACGCCATCGGCGAGAACGCGGGAAAATAAGGCGGGCGCGATGCCGGAGGCGAGTGCGGTTCATGCCGGCTCGGGCACACTCAGGGAGAATTTCAGGGAGGATTGATGGAAATCGTTTATGCACTGGCAATTGGTATTCTCACCGGATCAGGCGTATGGCTGCTGCTGCGGCCGCGTACCTTCCAGGTCATCATGGGCCTTTCCCTGCTTTCGTATGCGGTCAACCTGTTCATTTTCGGAATGGGGCGCCTGACGATAGGGCGTGCTCCGATCATCGACACGCTCCAGCAAGCCGACCCGTCTCTTTATGACGATCCCGTGCCGCAGGCGCTGGTGCTGACCGCGATCGTGATCGGCTTTGCCACCACCGCCTTGTTCCTGGTGGTGCTGCTGGCCTCTCGCGGGCTGACAGGGACCGACCATGTGCAGGGGGAAGAGCTGGAACCATGAGCGGTTGGGCGCAGCATCTCCCTCTCTTTCCGATCGTCATTCCGCTGCTGGCCGGCGCAGGCATGCTTTTGTTCGCGGATGCACAGCGCACACCGCGCACCGTCGTGGCGCTGGCGGCGGCGCTGGCCAACCTGCTGTCCGCCATTGCCCTGGTGGACATGGCCGGCGGCGGGATGGCAGACATCTGGCCGGAGGGCATCGCCGTATACCTGCTGGGCGGCTGGCAGGCGCCATTTGGCATCGTACTGGTGGTCGACCGGCTGTCGGCAGTCATGCTGCTGTTGAACGCGGTGCTGGCGCTGGTAACGCTGGTTTACGCGCAGGCGCGCTGGAAGCGGATGGGGCCGCACTTCCAGTCGCTATTCCAATTCATCGTCATGGGGATAAACGGTGCATTCCTGACGGGCGACCTGTTCAACCTGTTTGTGTTCGTGGAAGTGCTGCTGGCCGCGTCCTATGGCCTGGCGCTGCATGGCCTGGGCGTATCCAGGGTCCGGGCTGGCCTGCACTATATTGTCATGAACCTGGCCGGGTCGTTTGTCTTCCTGATCGGCGTTTCGTTGATCTATGGGGCGAGCGGAACGCTGAACATGGCTGATCTCGCGGCGCGGGCGCCCTTCCTGGCCGACGGCGATCGCATTCTGTTTGAAACTGGCGCGGCGATCCTGGGAGTCGCGTTTCTACTCAAGGCGGGTGCCTGGCCGTTGAATTTCTGGCTGCCGCAGACGTATGGCTCGGCCGCGCCGCCGGTGGCAGCCATGTTTTCCATCATGACCAAGGTGGGCGTTTACGCCATGCTGCGCCTGGGGTCGCTCTTGTCTCCTTCCCCTGGTATGCCCGGTCTTCCCGGGGTTCCGGGGATTCCGGCGCCTTTCGGAGAGGAATGGCTGTTCGGAATAGGTATCGCGACGCTGGTTCTGGGCACTGCAGGCACCCTGATTGCCCAACAGCCGCAGCGGCTTGCCGCCTATTGCATCATTGCTTCGTCCGGGACGCTGCTCGCGGTGCTGGGCCTGGGAGGAGCGGAGATCAAGGGTGCCGCGCTGTTTTACCTGATCAGTTCGGTCCTGGGCACGGGAGCGCTTTTCATGCTGAGCGAGATGATCGAGCGGACTCAACCGCCGGGCGAAGCCATTGCGGGAAGCGCGGCGGATCCCCACGAATCCGAAGGTGAAGACGAGCTGTATTCCGACTGGCCGGACGAGGTTGTCGGAATCGTCATTCCCGCGGCAATGGCATTTCTCGGCATGGGCTTTACCGCGTGCACGCTGCTGGTGGCCGGGCTCCCGCCGTTATCGGGGTTTGTCGCGAAATTCCTGCTGCTGGCGGCGGCGCTCGATTCTGTCCAGGGAACGATCGTTCCGGGATTGGTGTGGGTGTTATGGGCGGCGGTGCTGGGGTCGAGCCTGATCGGCGTGATAGCGCTATGCAGGATGGGTATGCGACTGTTCTGGAGCCAAGGCGAAATCGTCACGCCGCAATTGCATCTGATCGAAGCGGCGCCGGTCGCCACGCTATTGCTGCTGAGCGTCGCGCTGACGGTGGGGGCCGGTCCGGCGATGGATTACCTGGGGCTCGCGGGACAATCGCTTTCCTCTCCCCGCGACTATATCGATGCGGTGTTGAGCACCAACCCCCTGTTCTCTCCCGCTTCAAGAGGCGCCGGACAATGAAGCGCTGGCCGCCCCTCACACTGTTTACCGCCGCGCTGTTTGCCTTATGGCTGCTGCTCAACGACACGGTGGCGCCGGGCCAACTTGCGCTGGGCATCATCCTCACCATCGCCATCGCCCTGGGAACCGCCGCCATGCGCCCGCTGCGCGCGCGCCCTCATCACTTGCTGGTGGCGATCAGACTGTTTTTCATCGTGCTGACGGATATCATCCGCTCCAATTTCGCGGTGGCCGGGATTATCCTCAGCCCGCCGGGGCGAGCCGCCACGCCCGGATTCATGACCTTGCCCATAGACCTGCGCGACCCATACGGGCTGGCGCTGCTGGCTTGCATCATCACTGCCACGCCAGGCACCGTCTGGGCGGGTCTGTCTCCGGATGGCTGCCTTCTGAAGATACACGTGCTGGATCTGAAGGATGAGGATGCCTGGATCCGCACTATCAAGCATCGCTACGAACGTCCATTGATGGAGATTTTCGAATGACTGCCTTGCTGCCCTGGGCGCTCTGGTTCGCCCTCATTGCCTTCGCGCTTGCCGCGATATGCGCGGGACTGCGCCTGCTGCGCGGCCCGTCCGCCGAAGACCGCGTGCTGGCGCTGGACACGCTTTATGTCAACAGCATGATGATGGCCCTGGTGCTGGGCATGCAGCTCGGCCTTCGGTTCTATTTCGATATCGCACTGCTGATCGCGCTATTCGGGTTTGTCGGGTCGGCCGCCATGGCGAAGTTCCTGCTGCGCGGAGAGGTGATCGAGCCATGACCGCGCCCGAACTTCCCGCCTGGGCGGATCTGCTGGCCTCATTGCTGGTGGTGGCGGGCAGCCTCCTGGCGCTCATCGGCTCGTTCGGCCTGCTGCGCCTGCGCGAGCTGTTTGCCCGCATACATGCGCCCACCCTGGGCGCCACGCTCGGGCTGGGCTGCATCCTGCTGGCGTCGATGCTGGTGGCTTCCATGCAGGAGCACCGCTTCATCTTCCAGGAAATACTGATCGCGCTGTTCATGGTGGCCACTTCGCCCATCACCGCCATGCTTCTGATGCGCGCGGGAATATATCGCAGGCGGACCGATCGCAAGAAGAAATGAATCCTGCTGCCCGAACCGGCGCGCGGCGCGTTCCTGAAGCGTATCCATCGGACCGTGCTCCGCTCGCATCATGTTTCCACCGGCCGGCACGGCAGTTCTTCGGGCGCGACTTCGCGCGAGCGGGCCATCAACCGGCATGTCTGGCTGGTGAAGGCCTTGTCCATCTCATCCTTCTTGCCGGCGGCGCTGACAGGCACAAAAGACTGGTGAACCGAAATGGGCGCCATGCCGGTGGTCGTCTGCTTCGCCACATCCACGTTTTCCGCGGCGGCAAGACTCCATGCCGCTGCCTGCAAGGGCATGAACAGGCTGGCTGACCGCACCCCGAGGATCAGGTCGAAATCCATCTTCCAGAAGTAGCGGGAAAGCACGAACGGCCCCCGCACGGGATCGGGATAGCGCATCGGAAAGCCGGTGCCCGGCCGGTCGGAGATTCGCACCGTGCCGCTGGCGGAGCCGGTGCTGGCGAGCACGAGACTCCTGTTGTCGATGCTGAAGGAGCTGGTGGCGTCCAGCACATCGCGACAGGGAAGCACCGTGTTGCATCTGCCGTAATCGAGCAACAACTCGCTCCCGTCCTTTTCCGATGTATAGAGCCCGATCCGCTGGTCGCCGGTAAGTAGCTGGTAGAACCCGATGGAATCGCCGCTGAACCCGGTAAGATCGACATCCGCCTCGGCGGCCATGGCGAAGTGGACGCGCGAGAACATGTTGGCGCTTTTCCTGAAGGAAGGCGGCGATACCCCCCCTGTTGACTTGCCGATCTTGATTTTGTTCACATTGGCGGCCACCAGCGCCCCGGTGATATCGGCAGTGACCGTGGGAACGAAAAAGAACAGTTCCACCCGGCGGTTTCGCGCCATGTTTTCCGGCGAGGTTTCGTCGGCCAGCGGAAACTTCGCCCCGAGGCCTGTTATCGTGATGAACGATGCGGGAATGCCCTCGGATTCCAGGAAGGTTTTCACAGCCTGAGCCCGATCCAGCGCTATTTTTTCGTTGCCTGCCTTGCTGCCGCTGGCGCTGGCCGTCCCCTGGATTTTAATACGCAGGTCGGGCCGCGTCGCCGGTGTTTTTCCGCTGCCTGCCAGCAGCCCTTTCCAGCGTGCCGTGTCCTGTTTCAGGCTTAGCCGGTGCTGCTCCCGCAACTGGTTTTCGCCCACGCAGAAATTCCACAGGATGGCTTCTGTGGGTTCCTTCGGGTTGTCCCCTGACTTGAATATCTTTCCCTCGTTCTGCCCGGCCCACCTCGCTTCGTCCGAACTGCTATCCAGGCAGGTATCCTTTCGCTGGATTTTTCCAGCGGCTTGCCCGCCCGTGAAGGTTAATCCGTGCCCCGCGGTTGCCTGACTTGCTTGAGCGGAGGGGATGCGGGCGATCCGGGGGAAGGGTTGAGGAAGCTGATTCCGCAGAGCCGGGCTTTTGGCGGGGTGGTTTTCCATAGGCGATGGCAGCGAAGCCTGCGGGTGGCCGTGGGCGCCCGGCGCATCGGCATTATTCAGAATATCGCCAGTCAGAATATCGCCGGTGGGACCGGTTTCCTGCCCGTGCCGCTCTTTCGCCGCACCGGGAAGTGGTTTGCGCTGGGTGCTGGAAATCCTGCCTCCCGCAGTGATATTTCCTCCCCGTATCATGCGCGCCACGCGCTGGTTGCCGAAAAGGCGCTGCAACTGGAGAACAGCGGAATAGGGTCCGTTGCGGCGCAGCCGCACCAGCGGCAGGCCGCGTGAGGCGGCCTGCGGTCCGGTATTTACCTTGGGTTCAGTCAGAAATTGCGCCGCCATGCTCCGCTCCCTGAGCTGCGTTCTTTGTCTTTATGTCCGGTTGCATTGCGGCACCATTCCGTTCGTTCCGTTACAGGCACTCCCTCTTCTGCTCCCGCAAGTTTAATGATATGCGATTCTTCGAATAATACCAGCACGGATCGCAGCGGGAGGGTGCCATTCCCATGCCAAGCTATGCCAAGCACGGCAGCCGGTACGCGACGAAGATCCAGGCTGATTTCCAGATATTTGCGGGTCCCTGACGATCATATACGGAGGAGCGAGGGAAGGGGTGGAATGAGTGGAATGAGCGGTGGTGGCTTACCCGCTCTCCAGGTGATATCATCCTCCGATTCGCGCCCGCTGCGTCACGCTTATCGCCCCCTGCCGCTTTCCTTCAAAACACCTGCATCTGCTGTTCGGTACCCTTTTTACCCATTTTCCCTTTGCAAGAGGTTGATCCATGCTGCCTTCCATCGAACAACGCCTTTCCCTCGAACTTGCCGCCCGGCCGGAACAGGTTGCCGCCGCCATCGTCCTGCTGGACGAAGGCGCCACGGTGCCGTTCATCGCGCGCTACCGCAAGGAAGCCACTGGCGGCCTGGATGACAGCCAGTTGCGCCTGCTGGAAGAACGGCTGACCTATCTGCGCGAGCTGGAAGACAGGCGCGCCACGGTTATCGCTTCCATCGAGGAACAGGGGAAGATGACGCCCGCACTGCTGGTTTCGCTCCAGCAGGCGGAAGACAAGACGCGGCTGGAAGACCTCTATCTGCCCTACAGGAAAAAACGCCGCACCAAGGCGCAAATCGCGCTGGAAGCGGGGCTGGGGCCGCTGGCGGAGGCCTTGCTGGGCAACCCGCTGCTCCATCCCGAGGAAGAGGCAGGCAAATACCTGAAGCCCGCTTTTACCACGGAACAGGGCGAGAATCCGGGCGTGGAGAATGCCCAGGCCGCGCTGGAGGGCGCGCGCCAGATCCTGATGGAGCGCTTCGCGGAGGACGCGGCGCTGCTGCAATGGCTGCGCGAGTACCTGCTGACGCATGGCGTGGTGGAATCGGGCGTGATCAAGGGGAAGGAAGAGGCGGGAGCCAAGTTCAGCGATTATTTCGCCTATGCGGAAAAGATAGGCACTATACCCTCGCATCGCGCCCTGGCGATGCTGCGCGGCCGCCGCGAGGAAGTGCTGCGCATTGACCTGCGGCTCGAATCCGAGGCGGAAAAACCCAAATGGGATGCGCCGCCCAATCCATGCGAAGCGCATATCGCGGCATATTTCCTTATAAAGGATCAGGGCCGTCCCGCCGATGCTTGGCTGGCGGAGACGGTGCGTTGGACCTGGCGCGTGAAAAGCTTCCCGCACCTGGAGAACGAACTGATGTCCGGATTGCGCAAGCGCGCCGAAACCGAAGCCATCGCCGTTTTCGCGCGCAACCTGAAAGCGCTGCTGCTGGCGGCGCCTGCCGGACCGCGCGCCACCATGGGCCTCGATCCGGGCATGCGCACCGGCGTGAAGGTGGCGGTGGTCGATCCCACCGGCAAGGTCCTCGACACTGCAGTGATTTATCCCCACCAGCCGCGCAACGATTGGGATGGTTCCTTGCACACGCTGGAAAAGCTGGCGGAGAAACATGGGGTATCGCTGATTTCCATCGGCAATGGGACCGCATCGCGCGAAACCGACAAGCTGGCGCGGGACCTCGTCAAGCGGCGGCCGGATCTGCGGCTGACTTCGATCGTGGTTTCGGAAGCAGGCGCCTCGGTTTATTCCGCCTCGAAATTCGCCTCGCAGGAACTGCCGGACATGGATGTCTCGCTGCGCGGCGCGGTTTCCATCGCCCGGCGCCTGCAGGACCCGCTGGCGGAACTGGTGAAGGTCGATCCCAAGTCGATAGGCGTCGGGCAATACCAGCATGACGTGGCGCAGACACAGCTTGCGCGCGCGCTGGATGCGGTGGTGGAGGATTGCGTCAATGCGGTGGGGGTGGACGTGAATACCGCGTCGTTGCCGCTGTTGGAGCGGGTTTCGGGGCTGAACGCCAGCGTGGCGCAAAGCATCATCGCCTACCGCGACAAAAAGGGCATGTTCGCCTCCCGGGCGCACCTGCGCGAGGTGCCGCGCCTGGGCGACAAGACCTTCGAACAGGCGGCCGGCTTCCTGCGCATCATGAACGGGGATAACCCCCTGGATGCTTCGGCCGTGCACCCCGAGTCGTATCCTCTCGTCGAAAAAATCATCGCCGGCCTCAAGCAGGATATCAAGTCGGTCATCGGCAACGGCGGGATATTGAAATCGCTGGACCCCTTGAAATATGCAAACGATAAATATGGCTTGCCTACGGTCACCGATGTTTTACGCGAACTGGAAAAACCCGGTCGCGACCCGCGCCCCGAATTTACTACTGCCGTCTTCAAGGAGGGCGTGAACGAAATGAAGGACCTGCGCCCGGACATGATCCTCGAAGGGGTCGTCACCAATGTCGCCGCCTTCGGCGCTTTCGTCGATATTGGCGTGCATCAGGACGGGCTGGTGCATATTTCGGCTTTGGCAGATAAATTCGTGAAAGACCCGCACACCGTCGTCAAGGTGGGGCAGGTGGTCAAGGTCAAGGTGGTGGAGGTGGACGAGAAGCGCAAGCGCATCGCCCTCACTATGCGGCTGGCGGAGGCGGCAGGGGAACAGGGGCAGCAGATGGGACGGGAACAGCAACAGGGACAGCCGAGGCAGCGCGAGAATTTATCAGCGCAAGGGAACGGGAAAAAGACCTTGCCGCCAACACAGGATCGACAGCTGCAGCAAAAGCAGCAGCAGAAACGGAAGGAAGAGCCCCGACCGGATACCGCCATGGCAGCGGCTTTTGCGAAGTTGAGGGGGTAGTCACCTACATTTTCATGTTGAGAGCATCCTTTTGCATACAGAAGGTACAAATAATTTGTAGTTTATGCAGGATTTAAGAAAAAAATTAGTAGAGTCCACTCTTGAGTGGGAGCGGATATTTGGGGTAGCACCATGCATAACTTCAGCAATTTCCGAATTGGATGCCGCGCTTATTGTAGGCGCATCAGCTGATGAGTATTCCAATTCAATGCAGGGAGTGACGTCAGTCAGAAAAGGCTACGACTTCATATTTAATGGAGCACGTTATCAAGTCAAAGCCAACCGTCCCAGTGGTAAGCCTGGTAGTCCTGTTACACTTGTGGGAAAGGTAAAAAATTATGAGTGGGATTATTTAATTTGGGTTCTTTATAACCCACAATACGAAATTCAAGAGGCGTGGCTTTGGCAGGTTTCCGAATACAAGGCAGCATTCGACCTCATAACTCGTCTATCTCCATCACATTATCGGCAAGGCAAGAGACTTGTTTAAGCCGTAGAAATAGTGTTCTACCAGCACAAACCGGTCTGGTTTCTTCGATAGAAGAGGTGCTTATCAGTTAGCGGACGGAGTGCGCCGCCTTGGCGCGCGACGAGGCATCTGCTCTACCCTTTGCGCCGGTGGTTCCGCAAGACGGCCGGTGACATACTTGTGCAGCACGCTGGCAATAAGCGTCTGATACGGAATACCTTCTTCGAGTGCCTTGACCTGAATATCGCTGAGATCGCCAGACGAAAGACGAATATTCACCCGCCGATCCTTCAGGCCAATGGCGCGCGCCGCTGCCTTGAGCCGTGCAAGCTCTGCTTTGGTTGCAACCGATTCGAGTTTTCCTTTCTCGAACGCATCGAGCATTTCCTGTTCGTACGCATCAATCTTCGGCATCCGATTCACCTTTGCTCAAATAATCACTTGTCGCCTTGCGGCTCGGTATGATGGTTTTAAGGAAGAGACAGTCTTCTTCCTCGGCGAATGGAATCAGGTAGGCACGATACTTTCGAAGGAAATTTCGCGATCCGCTATGAGAAGCTCATTCTTCTCCAAACTCCATCGAAAGGGTTTCATTCAGGCATGTTATGCCGCTGTGTGCCTTTTGTCATCACTTGTTGCTCCGGCGCGTTCTGCTGACCTCATGCCGCAAAGCGCCATTGCCTTTTTCCGTCAACTCCATCCCGTCCGAAAAATTCGTTGCCTGAAAAGCGATTGCATACTGCCGAAAGTTCGTTATAGTAAGGCGAATTGCTTTTCGCGTGATCGCTCCGCGGGATAGGAAGTGGATGAGTGAAGAATCAATGCTGCGAGAGCCGCTTTCCAGCTGCTGTGCGGGATTACCAGGGAGGAAAATAATGACAGACGAGAAAAAATCGTATGACGGCAGCTGTTTTTGCGGAGCGGTGCGATTCACGGTAAGCGGCGAACCGGAGGCGATGGGTTATTGCCACTGCGAGTCGTGCCGGCACTGGTCGGCTGGGCCGGTCAATGCTTTCACTTTGTGGAAACCGGAGGCGGTGCAGATCACGCAAGGGGCGGAAAACATCGGCACCTACAACAAGACGCCTAACAGTTACCGCAAGTGGTGCAAAACCTGCGGAGGCCACGTTTTCAGCGAGCATCCGGGTTGGAAACTAATGGATGTATATGCGGCGGCGATCCCCGGTTTTCCCTACCGCCCGGGCATTCATGTGCACTATCAGGAGACGGTGCTACCCATCAAGGATGGCCTGCCGAAGATGAAGGATCTGCCGAAGGAAATGGGTGGATCGGGAATAACTGTAGAGGAGTGATAGCCAGACAGGTTGGTCGGGAACGCGCAGCGCCGTCCTTCAAATTGCGTTTGTCCAAAAATGAAGAGCCTCTGGAAGGAAATGGGCGGAACAGACGCCTGTTCCGCCGTGTCCGGAAATATCCGGAATGATTGCCGGTTCTGCAAAAACAAAGCCTCCGCGTTCGGCGGAGGCTTTGGGGTCGCGGAAGACAGGAAGGTAGGGGGATAAATCTATTTCCCGGCGAATTTCCTGCGGCGGGCAATGCCACCCACCAGGGCCAACCCGGCCAGCATCAGGGCGTAGGTTTCTGGCTCGGGAATGGCGGAAATCGACTGTGCCGTATAAACCGCGCCCACATTCGCCAGATCCGCGTCACTGACGGCGAAGACAAAAAATTTGTTGTCGCCGGCCACGCCGGGAACGAAATCGTTATCGTTGGCCACGAACAGCGTGTGCATGGTGACGCCATCGATGACTACATCCTGGCCAAAGGCCAGGCCTTCGATCTTGGCGGGAATCTGATCGAATGCGATGCCGCTGGCATGCAGCTTGTCCACGACGTCGAGAAACAGCGTCTTGCTCACCGCCTTGGATGACAAGTCTACGCTCAGGCTGGTGACATCCTGCGCGCCATCGAGGTCGATCTTGAACAACTGCTTGACCGCGGCCGAGGTGCCATCGCCGAGGCCCTTGCCGTCACGCTCGTCGACCAGGAACTGGTGATTGTTCAGGGCGACGATTTCGCTGACGCCGGAACCCGTGGTCAGCTTGTAGGCGTACTCATGCGTGGTTCCGGTGGCGATATCGATGGTGACGATCCTGACATTCTTGTTGGTATCCTGCAGCAGGGGGGCCTGCATGACGCCGACCAGCGTGGTGCCATCGGGAGTGATCGCCAATCCTTCCATGCCCTTGTTCGCGACGCGTCCGGTGGTATTGAAGGGGCTGCCTTCCGAAGCGGTGGTGGGACCCGGCGTGGCGACCGCGAGGTTGGCGGGCAGCGTGAAGGTTTTGATCCGCTCGCCGGTGGCGCGGTCGAACTGGTAGACGTAGGGGCCGTATTCGTCCGAAACGAATACGCTCTTGCCATCGTTGGAAACGCGCACGCCCTCGGGATCGAGGCGCGCATTGCCCGGGTTGGTGGAGGATCCGGGGCCGAACCCGTCCGAACGGCCGGTAAAGTAGTTGGTTCCGTTGATGGCGTTGAGCGTAGGCACACCGCTACCCAGAGTGTGGGTGGCATCGGTTCCCAGGGCGCCGGTGCCATAGGTGAGCGGCGTGGGGCTGGACAGCAGGGTGGTTGCCGTCAGTACAGGGGTCAGCGTGTAGGGCAGCGATCCCGATGGGGCGGCTGTCAGGTTCATCTGGAGCGTCTGGAAGCGGGCGATATAGGAAGTGGTGTCGTCCACCAGTGAATTGTAAGAGGTTGCGTTGGGTCCGCGGTCGGGGGTCGCGAGAAAGGTATTCCCGCCCGCCCAGGCGATGCCTGAGCCCAGGCCGCCCAGTATATTGCCGGCTACGCCGTTTTCCAGTGGCCCCGAAGTCTGGCTCGCAAGGTCGGAGAAGGTTCCGCTCAGGGAACCAATGGCGATGAGATCGATACTGGCGTGTGCAGCCGGCGCCACGAACAGAGAAGCGCAGATGGCGGCAATGAGTTTCTTATTTTTCATGTTGGCACGACTCCTGGCAATGAGTGGATGAGTGGAAGAGGTTGCTTCTATTGTTGCGATCTCTCATTGCAGAGTGATGTCATCGATATGAGTCTTTTCAACTATCCTGGAGCGGTCCAGGTGGAAAATTACGTGCAAGTCTGATAGCCTGATACCATGGATACCACGAATCCCACGGTACGGCCCGAACTCGTCCCTCCCGGCGGCCACAGAAAAGTCCTGCTGCACTCCTGCTGCGCGCCATGCTCCGGAGAAGTCATGGAGGCGATGCTGGTATCGGGCATCGACTACACTATCTTTTTCTACAACCCGAACATCCATCCCCAGCGGGAATATCTGTTGCGCAAGGATGAGAATGTCCGGTTCGCGCAAAAGCATGGTATCGAATTCGTCGATGCCGATTACGATACGGAAAACTGGTTCGCACGCGCCAAAGGCATGGAATGGGAGCCCGAGCGCGGCATGCGCTGCACGATGTGCTTCGATATGCGTTTCGAGCGCACCGCGCTCTACGCGCACGAGAATGATTTTCCCGTCATGACCAGTTCCCTGGGCATTTCGCGCTGGAAGAACATGGATCAGATCAACGATTGCGGCCATCGCGCCGCATCCCGCTATGAAGGGCTGGCTTACTGGGATTACAACTGGAGAAAGGGCGGCGGTTCGGCGCGCATGATCGAAATCAGCAAGCGGGAGGAGTTCTATCAGCAGGAATATTGCGGCTGCGTCTATTCCCTGCGCGACACCAATCGCCACCGCAAAAGCCGGGGCCGTCCACTGATCGAGTTCGGTACCCAGTTTTATGGGTTCTCGCCAGGTAAGGATGAGCCATCGGGAAAGGATGAGCCATCAAAATAGCGGCCTGCCGTGTTTTTTAGCAGCTGCTGAGCCGGATTCAATCGCCTCTATAGGAATAGCTGATTTGTATCAAAATGCGATGTCGCGAAGGAGGAATGCATGAGTGCGCTTCAGGGTAAACGTGCACTGGTTACCGGGGGCAGCCGCGGGATCGGGGCCGCTATCGTCAGGCGCCTCGCAGCTGAAGGCGCCAATGTCGCCCTGACCTATGTCAGCAAGCCGGATCTGGCGGCGGAGACGGTCAAGGCAGCACAGGAATCTGGCGTGAAGGCAGTAGCAATCCAGGTCGATAGCGTGGATGCGGACGCCACGGTGGCCGCCGTGGAGCAGGCGGCAAAGGAGCTTGGGGGTATCGACATTCTGGTGAACAACGCCGGCATCGGAGTGATGGGACCTATCGACAGCTATCGTCTGGAAGATTTCGATCGCACCTGGGCAGTGAACGTGCGCGCCGTGTTTGTCGCTACGCAAGCAGCCTTGCGGCATATGCAGACCGGCGGGCGCATCATCAATATCGGCAGCTGCAATGCCGAGCGCATGCCCTTCGCCGGAGGCGCGGCGTATGCCATGAGCAAGGCCGCGCTTGTCGGGCTGGTGAAGGGGCTGGCCCGCGACCTCGGCACGCGCGGCATCACCATCAACAATATCCAGCCCGGGCCGGTGGATACGGACATGAACCCGGCGGACAGCGCTTTCGGAGAGATGCTGCGGACGCAGGTCATGGCGCTTCCACGCTACGGCACCACGGAAGAGATTGCCGCGATGGTCGCCTATCTTGCCGGGCCAGAAGCGGGTTTCGTCACCGGCGCGAGCCTGACGATCGATGGGGGATTCACCGCCTGACCGCCTCGGGAAGAGGCAGCCGCGCTTTTCCGCCAATCCTGTCTGCGTTTCATCCATAATTCTTCCAAGCCATATCATTCCGTATTCGTCTTGTGGCGCGGCATAGGCGTATTATTCCCTATATACCTTCTCCCATTCTTATGGCATTGATGGAAAACAAATGACAAAAACAGGATTATTGCGCATACCGGCGGTGGGAGCGGTAATCTTCTGTTCCCATCTTGCCGCATCGCCTGATGACCGGAAGGGCGAAACCGTCACCACCGCCATGGATCAGAAGGAGGTGGCCGTCACGATTTATAACGATGATCTCGCCCTGGTGAAGGATGCGCGCCGGGTCGGGCTGGAGCGCGACTTCAACAGGCTGGCCTGGCGGGGGGTTTCAGCGCAGATGCGGCCGGAGACGGCGCTGTTGCGTAATGTCGGCCACCCAGGCGGATTTCGCCTGCAGGAACAGAATTTCGATTTCGATCTGCTCACGCCGGAGAAGCTGCTCGAGAAGAATTTGAACAAGACGGTGACGGTGATTCGAACCAACCCGGCCACCGGCGCGGAGACCAGGGAGGCGGCCACGGTGCTGGCAACCAGCGGCGGGACCGTGCTCAAATTTGCCGATCGCATTGAAACCGGTGTACCCGGCCGCCTGGCATTTTCCGGCGTGCCGGAAAATCTTCGCGACAAGCCGACATTGGTGGTTTCGCTTGTCAATGCGGTTGCGGGTGAACAGGACCTGGAACTTTCCTATCTGACAGGGGGAATGTCCTGGCATGCGGATTATGTGGCGGAACTGAACGAGCGCGACGACCGCCTCGACTTCAGCGGGTGGGTTACATTGACCAATCAGAGCGGCGCGGCCTACCCGAACGCGAGATTGCAGCTGGTGGCGGGCGATCTGAATCGCGTGCGCAGGCAGCCTTACGGACCGCGCGAGCCGATGGCCATGGCGGCAAAAATGGCGGAGGCGGAAGATTTGAGGCAGGAATCGCTGTTCGAATATCATCTTTACACGCTGCAGCGTCCTACTACCTTGTCGGAGAACCAGACCAAGCAGGTCGCCTTGCTCTCGACGACGGGTGTTTCCGTCCGCAAGGAATTCCTGCTGGCAGGCGCAAGCCATTACTACTTCGGCCAGTACGGAGACATCGGCCAGAAGCTGAAAGTCGCGGTATTTGTCGAATTCCGGAATAAGGGGGAGGGGTTGGGGATTCCGCTGCCCAGGGGAGTGGTGCGGGTTTACAAGAAGGATGCTCAGGGCAATGCGCAGTTCGTGGGAGAAGACCGGATCGATCATACCCCGAGGAACGAAACCGTTCGCCTGAGACTGGGAAATGCATTCGATGTGACTGCCGACAGGAAGCAGACGGATTTCCAGCGACTGGCGCCGGAAAGCCGCCATGCCGCAGTATTCGAAACGGCGTACAAACTGGTATTGAAGAATGCCAGGAAAGAAGCGGTGGATGTCGTGGTACGGGAACCGGTTCCGGGTGACTGGACCATGGTATCGGAATCGCAGCCACACACGAAGGCGGCTTCGGGCATCGCCGAATGGAAAATACGCGTACCAGCCGATGGAGAAGCCACGCTGACCTATCGCGTGCGTGCCAGGCAGAGAGGTTAGGGATGGAGGCAGCCACTCCGCGGCCCTGGATGCACCGGCCCTGGGCGTATCTCATACCCCGCAAATAACCCTCTTACCAGAGGTTTTTTACTAAGGGAAACCCTTAGTAAAAAACCAAGGTTTCCCCAATATACTCATGGCGTTGACTGCGATAGGATGTCATCACTTTCATCCTAATGGTATTAATCGCCATCATGAAAAAACAATTTGGGAATCTTCTGGCAGCGATATCGGTAGCGGGTTTACTGGCTTCCGCAACGGTTTCCGTCAACGCCGCGCAACCTGTGGATACCCCGGAAATTCGTGCGGCAGCACAAAACGCGGTAACCCCTGGGGATCATCTCGCCGTAGCCAAGTCCTACGAGGATATGGCCACGCAATTGCAGGCAAAGGCGCAGGAACAGCAAGCCCTGTTGGAGCAATATCAGAACAAGAGCTACATGTACGGCAGGCAGGCGCAGGATTTGCAGTCACACGCGGAAGCGCTGGCCCGGAAATACGAGGCGACTGCCAACGCAACCATGAAAGAAGCTGCCTTGCACCGGCAGATAGCTGGCAAGCTCGAAAGCAACCCTGTTGTTTCCGACGCACAGAAGCTCAACATCGTCAGCGGCTCGTATCAGAGCAATACCACGATACGCTGACCCGCACCTAAAGGCTGACTCTGCAGTGAGCCCCATCCGGCACAGTCGGTTGGGGCTTTTTTATATGTCTCTCGAAAACCTCTTGGCCTGGGCCGGATTCAACTGAATCCGGCGGTTGACCGCTCGGAAAGCCACCGCCGCGCCAGCGGAGATTTATTCAGCGCTTCCCTAATCCACAAAAGCTTTCTCAATACCCGACATTTACCTGTATGGTGAGCTTGAGTAGGTTGGGCGGAGCAGGGTGTAACCCATCATTTTCCTGTCGGGCAGATGTTTTTTGATGAGCTGCATTTCACTCCACCCACCCTTTTATGATTTAAATTTGTTCCGCGTGTCGATTTTCCTTCGCTCATTCGATTATGATCAGGGAATCTCTGAGCAGCCACCGGCTTCTGGGCCGGATGATCCGGAGATTTCTCGAAATCCACCTCCTGGCAATTGAATCTGTCTGGAAAGTTTAAAACTCAAGGAGATACGATAATGCGTTTCATGGTGATGATCAAGGCGGACAAAAACACCGAGGCGGGCGTGATGCCCAGCGAAAAGCTGCTGACAGAAATGGGAAAGTATAACGACGAACTGGTGAAAGCCGGGGTGATGCTTGCCGGCGAGGGGTTGCAGCCAAGCTCCAAGGGCGCGCGAGTGAAATTCTCGGGGAAGAAACGCACCGTCGTCGATGGGCCTTTTACCGAAACCAAGGAGTTGATCGCGGGGTTCTGGATATTCCAGGTCAAATCAAAGGAGGAGGCGATCGAATGGGTCAAGCGCTGCCCCAATCCATTGGAAGGAGACTGCGAAATCGAGATCCGTCAGGTGTTTGAGGCGGCGGATTTCGGCGTCGAATTCACCCCTGAGCTTCGCGAGGCGGAGGAGCGGATGCGCGAACAGATCGCTACGCGGAAACGACCGAAATAAACCCAGGCACGCGTCCCCATCTTTACTCTCTTGAAACCGAAAAGGAGAAACAATATGCAAATCCAGCCTTATCTGTTCTTTGATGGCCGTTGCGAGGAAGCGATCGAATTCTATAAAAATACGCTGGGCGCCGAGGTGGTCATGCTCATGCGCTTCAAGGACAGCCCCGAGCCTCCCGGACCCGATGATTCCTGCAGGCCCGCGCCGGGAACGGAAGACAAGGTGATGCATGCCAGCTTTCGCATCGGCGACAGCACTATCATGGTTTCCGATGGCGAATGCAAGGGGCAGGCTGCTTTCCAGGGTTTTTCACTGTCCCTCACCGTGCCCAACGCGGCGGAGGCGGATCGCTTGTTCGCTGCATTGTCCGAGAGCGGGCAGGTGCAGATGCCCTTGATCGCCACATTTTTCTCTCCGCGCTTCGGCATGGTCGCAGATAAGTTTGGGGTTTCCTGGATGATTTATGTCGAGCCCAAGGCTTGATTTTTCATTCCAAGTTTTGTAGGTCGGATTAACGAAGTGTAATCTGACAACAGAAGGCAAGTGAATGCGGGTAGGCCGATCGTAGAAGGTTTTTATCTCATGCAATGGCAATACCGAAAAACGTAAGCCGTCGTTATCTTGCATGGTTCGTCGGATTACGTTTCACTAATCCGACCTACAAGCTACAAGCTTATGAATTATTGGGCCTCGACTAAACATGATTACCAGTCAATTTTCTTTTCATTTCCCCATTTTTCAGGTCCTGTCCGCACGCCCTTGTGTTCCATCGACGCCCTGAAACGGAAAATAATTCTTCCGTTAAATTCCCCATCCTGCTCAAGGCGAAAAGAAACGATTTTTCCTCCGAAGTGCGAAGATTTGTCTTGACCTTTATGAAGATAAAGATCACCACCCACGAGACGTTCGGCTGTATCTTTGCTAACGGCCCAGTAACCACTCTCCTATTCCCCCGATCCATCAGCAACGCGTTTAATGTAGTCTTGTCGCTCTACCAAATGGAGTGAAGGCATTATGGCTCCTCCCATACTTCAATTTGCAATACAGTATATAGAAGAGCAATTGGTATGAGGAGAGCGGATTAAGCAAGCGATTCTCTCTTATCTACATTCATGTATGTCTTCACTTCGCCCGCCGCTTCACCGCATAGCCATACTGGATGGGCCACGCAGGCTCCTCACCGAGAGCGTGCTGTGCCTTGATGGCCCAGTATGGTTCGCGTAGCAGTTCCCGGCCGATAAAGACCAGGTCCGCTTCGCCGCTGGTGATGATTTCGTCTGCCTGTTGGGGATCTGTGATCAACCCCAGGCCGCCGGTGCGGATCTGGGCTTCTTCCCGGATGCGCCGGGCAAAGGGAATCTGGTAGCCTTTCGATACCGGAATTTTCGCATCCGGTGTTGCTCCGCCGGAAGATACGTCGATCAAGTCCACTCCCCGCGACTGGAGTTCCCGGCAAAGCACGATCGATTGTTCGATATCCCAGCCGCCCTTCGCCCAGTCGGTCGCGGAAATACGCACGAAAAGCGGTAGCTCCTGGGGGATGATTTGCCGCATTCGCCCAGCCAGGCGCAGCAACAGGCGCATGCGGTTTTCCAGGCTGCCGCCGTATTCATCGGTACGCTGGTTGCTGATGGGCGACAGAAATTCGTGCATGAGGTAACCATGGGCGGCATGAAGCTCGATGACCTTGAAACCCGCCCCGAGCGCGCGGCGAGTGGCGGCTTCCCAGGCTGCGATGCAGTGCTCGATATCCTCCGCGGATAGCGGTTGGGGCACCGGATCGCCCGTATCGAAGGGCAAAGGGCTGGGTCCGACGACGGGCCAGCCACCCTCGGCAGCGTTTTTGAGGCTGCGCCCACCATTCCATGGCCTGTCGCAACTGGCCTTGCGCCCGGCGTGCGCAAGCTGGATGCCGGGAACTGCTCCCTGCGATTCCAGGAAGCGCGCGATCCGCGCCAGCGGCTCGATATGCTCGTCCTTCCAGATTCCCATGTCGGCGGGCGAGATGCGCCCCTCAGCCGTAACTGCCGTCGCCTCGACGATGATAAGGCCCGTTCCCCCGATTGCCCGGCTTCCCAGATGAACCAGGTGGAAATCATTGGCAAAGCCATCCTCGGAAGAATACATGCACATCGGCGACATCGCGATGCGGCTGCGAAAGGTAACGCCGCGCAGTGTTAAGGGAGACAACAAGTCCACTTCCGGAATTTCGCGGTCGTGGTCGCTCTGGCATTGCGTCTGGAAGGAAGCGTGGTTTGTACTTTCATCGGCGGCCGGGCCGCTTGCAGAATCAAGGGAAAGGTGGTTGATCCTGTTGGGGTCGTATTGGGACATGGTTTTCTCCTTGGAAATGCCGGAACTGGAATTCCGCCAGGCATGCGCAGCCAGGAATCGCGAGGGATTCCCGGCGGTTACGTCACTATGTCTTACCTCTGCTGTCCTTGCTGCCCTGGTCCGGACGCTCGCTATGCGGAAAATACAAGAATACAGTTTTCCAGTGAGGGTCGGAAGCGCGACGGATATGAGCGGCGCATGAGTTATGAAGGCCTGCCGTCTACCGGCGCCAGCATGTTGGCGTCACGCGCCAGAAAACGGGGATAAGGCGGAGCAATAAGCGGGGAACAGTATGTCTCTCCGGGAGAACCGCCACAGCCCGGATGGAGCTAAATATTCATTTGACAACCTAAGAGGGCTTCAGTAAATTCAACTTTATCCAGAAGAAATTGTTTATTCTCTCTGGATTCCGTTGATTGATTAAATTTTAAATGTTTTGAAACTATCGACGAGTCATCGGATCGTCTATCCGGATTTGCGGCGATGGTTTTTTCTAGGGAGAGAATTATGGGACGATTTGGTCGGATTGCCGTAGCAGCTTCTCTGTTTTTGCTTCCTGTTTCTGTTTTTGCCGCCGGATATGGTCCGGCAGGTTGCGGACTAGGTTCCATGGTTGTAGGGTCGAAGCCAGGTGGCGAGCAAATCTTCGCCGCAACGACGAATGGAACATTCGGGTCCCAAACTTTCGGGATCACGTTCGGCACTTCCAATTGCGGAGATAATGGACTGATAAAGCTGAGCAAGGAGCGGGAAGTCTTTGCGCAGGAGAATTACACCAGCCTGGTCAAGGAAATGGCCCAGGGCGAAGGTGAAAGCCTGAATACCCTGGCCAGTTTGTATCAGTGCTCCACGGCAAGCCACAAGGAATTCGGGGCTCTGGTTCAGGCGAAATTCGATGATCTGGTTGTGAACGAGCAGACAACCTCGACCGAATTGCTCGGCCGTCTTGAAAATCAGTTGGGCAATCATCCCACGCTGGCGAAATCCTGTAATGTGCAGGTATCGGCATTAAACTAAAAAAAGATAAACGGATACGGGCGAAAGTCTGTATCCGTTTCCGTATCGCTGTCCCTATCCCCCTTATTCCCATGGTTACAACGTGCGGTCTGCTTGTCTTGTAGCTGGCTTGCTTTTCTGGTTTTCCTTTTTTCCTGCAACCGCCCATTCCCAACCTGATTCCACCGCTGATTACCTTGCTGAATTGCAACAGCAAGCGAGAAAACAGAAGCTTGCCCACGAACGCGTCTGGCACCTGCTTTTAAAATACGACAAAAGGCCCCTGGCCGGCGTGATCAGCGAAGCCGATGGGATGGAATTTTTCAATTCTCCCCAGGGGAAAATCGATCCGGAAGCGGAGCTGGCGGCCACGCTGGCCAGTTTCTTCGTTCCCTTAGCCAGTATTCCGGAGGGCAAGGAGCATCCGCAGTGCAATTTTCCCGCCCGGTTCAGATGGCTGAACCAGCGGCTGGCGTTCGATTCCCGCCTGAAAGTGCAGACCTGCGAGCGGCTCGACCGCTGGATGGAGTCTCTGGATCCAACCGGGGCGACGCTGGTATTTGCATCCTATTTCATGAATAACCCGGCGTCCATGTTTGGACATACGCTGCTGCGCATCGATAGCCGGAGAACGGGCAGCGGTAATAACCTGATGAATTATGGCGCGAACTACGCGGCGAATCCCGATACGGACAATGCATTTCTCTATGCCTTGAGGGGCCTGATAGGCTCGTTCCAGGGGCGCTTCGCGATATTTCCGTATTACACGAAGGTGCAGGAGTACAACAACTGGGAGAGCCGCGATCTCTGGGAGTATGAGCTCAAGTTCACCGAAGACCAGTTGACCATGATGCTGCTGCATTTGTGGGAATTAGGCGGCACCTATTTTGATTATTATTATTTCCAGGAAAACTGCTCATACCACGTGCTTTCGCTGCTGGAAGTCGCCAACCCCGATTTGCGGCTGAAGGACTCGTTTTTCTTCAGCGTGATTCCGACCGATACCGTAAAAATTGTGATGGCGCAGAAGGGGCTGGTGAAAGATATCGTCTATCGGCCCGCCGTGCTCAGCCAGATGAACCATAAGCGGCTCAAGATGGCCGACGATGAAAAGCGCATGCTGCAAGGCATGATCAAGAAGGATATCTCGCCGGAAAGCGCGGCTTTCAAGGGCCTTTCGATCCGATCCCAGGCGCTCGTGCTGAATGCATACATGGATTACCTGCAGTATCAAAGCATGCAGGAAAAGAGCGACAAGGAAATAAAAATCCCGCTTTCGGTCTTGCGGGCAAGAAGCCGCCTGCCCAATGCGATCGATAACGCTGAGGATGAGCTAAGGGGCGCCATCACGCATTTTTCCAGCCGTCCGGACCATGGCCATGGTACTGATCGCTTCCGGGTGGGAGTGGGACACAATGCCCACGAGCCTTTCATGGAATTCGCCTATCGCCCGGCTTATCATGACCTGATGGCGCGCGATGTGGGATACGACAAGAACTCGGAAATCATTTTCATGGATTTCAAGCTGCGTTATTATCTTGAATCCGAGAGGTTGAGGCTGGATCAGGCAAAATTCCTCTCCATCACGGCGCTGAATCCTTACGATTCCCTGTTTGCCAAGCCTTCATGGCGGGCAGAAGTGAAAATCGACACGCTGAGAGACCGCAAATGCGGTTATTGCAACTCCTTCAATGCCAGCTATGGCCGGGGCGCTTCCTATCGCCCGGAATTTTTTTCGCCGTTGCTACTGTTTTCGTTCATCGACCTGAAAACCGAATTTTCAGGCCACCTGAAGCAGGATTTTCGCCTTGGCGGCGATGCCGAGGTGGGTTTGTACTATGACATAAGCGAGAATTTGAGAATCAAGCTTGCAGGCAGTTACCAGATTTTTCTCCTCGGCGACAGCAAGCGTTTTTTTACTTCTCAATTCATCACCCGCTACGCCCTCTCGCAGGATCTCGATGTGCGGGTGGAATTGAATCGCTACGACCACAACAATGAAGGCGTTTTTTCGGTCAATTATTTTTTTTAATAAAAAACCTGCGCCCGGAATAATGCAAGGGTTGTGAAATGGTTAGTCCTTTTCGACCGCGATGAGCTTGCCATCCTCACCCACTTTGATCTCGATCTTGGAACCGTCTTTTTTTCTTACTTCGGCTTCATAAATCGGCATCTTCTTCCCGTTGATCGTTTCGGTTTCTTTCTCGATCTCTTCTATCTTACCCCCGCCAGCGTTTTCGGTTATCGTCTTCTGCACCGCTGCAGGGACGTCGGACCATTGAACTTTTTCATCGGCAAAAGCTGTCGCGGCAAGCCCTACCGTAATGGAAAAAACCAAACCCGACAGGATGCTCGTCTTCATCTTATCCTCCCGTTATTAAGAAAGTGTGGTTATGTTACCTTCTTCATAGGTAGCGGCATCTGTGCGATAACCTACAAACCGGAAAAGTTTTTTCCTCGGCATTGTTTATCGATGTCATATATTGCGCATGTTTGAAAAATACCTGGAACGATGGCAACTGACGCCGGACGGCGATCCGATCATCACCCGTGGCAGCAGGCTTCTGCCGGTAAGAATGGCGGGTGTGCCCGCGATGGTCAAAATAGCGCTGGATGCGGAGGAAAAATTCGGCGGTGCGCTGATGGCATGGTGGGGTGGGCAGGGAGCCGCGCGCGTATTCGCGCATGAAGAAGATGCGCTGCTCATGGAGCGGGCGGAAGGCCCGTCCTCGTTGCTGGATATGGCGTTGGCCGGACGGGATGATGAGGCCAGCCGGATCGTTTGCGACGTGGCGGCCCGGCTCCATGCACCCAGGTTGCATCCACCCCCGGCCCTGGTTCCACTGGCGCAGTGGTTTCGGGCGCTGCCGCTGGCAGCCGTCAGCAGCAGCGGCAGTGGCGAACACCATGGAAGTTCCGGCAATATTTTCTCGCTATGCGCCGCAATGGCTGCCAGGCTGCTGGAATCGCCGCGGGATGTGGTGGTGCTGCATGGCGACATCCATCACCGCAATATTCTCGATTTCGGGGCACGCGGCTGGCTGGCGATTGATCCCAAGCGCGTGATCGGCGAACGCGGTTTCGATTATGCCAATCTTTTCTGTAATCCGGAGCTGGCGACGGTCAGGGCGCCTGGCCGGCTGACGCGGCAACTGGAAGTGGTGGCAGAGGCGGCCGGACTGGAGCGCAAGCGGCTGTTGCAATGGATAGTGGCGTATGCGGGTTTGTCCGCCGCCTGGTTTCTGGAGGACGGTGATGCGGAGTCGGCAAAAGGCGATCTGGCTGTCGCCGAGCTGGCCTGGGTAGAGCTGGGAGAACTGGGCTGTTGAGCGCGATTCAGGCACGCGGAAGGTGCTGATGGGGCGTTCCAGGAAATGCCGGGATTTTGTTCAGCATTTCCCTAAGGGTTTTCCTTAGTATAAAACCAAGGTTTCCCCAATATACATATTTTTATGCCTAAAGTAGGATAAAGCCATCTTAAATAAATCCGGCTTTACTACTGCCATGAATACTAAATCAGCAAACATCATTGCCACACTGTCGATGTTCGCTCTCCTGGTTTCGGCAAGCCCGATGGCATCGGCTGCCGATCCTACCGATACGCCTCAAATCCGCGCAGCCATTCAAAGCGCCGTAACCCGTGGCGATCACGAGGCCGTGGCAAAACATTATGAAGATGCAGCGATCGAGCTGCAAGCAAAATTGAAGGAAAAAAAGGAGCTGCTGGAGCACTACGAGGATAAGAGCTACCTGTATGGCAGGCAGGCTCAGGATCTGCAGTCGCACACCCAGGCGCTGGTTCGCAAATATGACGAGACCGCCAAGGCGAATATAAGGGAAGCGGCCCTGTATCGGAAACTGGCTGTGCAATTGCCTGAAGATGGCCCCGTGCCAGATACGCAAAACATGACCGCTGCCAGTGAGCACGTGGGGCAGTATTGATCGGGATTTGAATCTGGGTTGAGTGGTGTTAGCGGGCCTGGGGCGATTGCCGTTTCAGGCCCGTTTTACATGTATGGCGATACGCGGAAGATGCGGTTCCCCATGCTTTCCGCTGGAGTACCGTTGAGGTTGGCGGCGAGATAGGATGTCGCCGCATAAGCAACACAGCCATGAAGCTTACTGCTGGCTTGCCCGCGTGAGCGTTACTGGCCTGTCTGCCGCATTGTCGGCCCTGGCCAGTTCTATCGCCTCGTAAAGCTTTGCGAGATTGTCCCTGCTGGTTTTCACGTTGGGATGGTCAGGCCCCAGGCTCTTCTCGAAGGCTTCCAATGCCCGTTTGTAGAATGGTTCCGCCTGGGCATATTGTCCGCGCGTGTGATAGATCAGGGCCAGGTTGTTGAGGCTGGTCGCCATGTTCGAATGATCGGGGCGGGCTGTTTTCTCCAGGATGGCCAGTGAGCGTTCATACAGTGGTTCGGCCTGTGCATATTTCCCCTGCGCGCGGTAGACCTCGGCGAGATTGCTCAGGGCTCTCGCGAGATCGGGATGGTGAAGGCCAAGCGCCTTTTCCCGTAAGGCAAGCACCCGCCGGTACAGCGGCTCGGCTTGCGCGTATTGCCCCTGGTCGTGATAGACCGCTGCAAGATTGTTCAGGCTGATTCCCACGTGGGGATGGTCAGGCGCCAGGTTCGCCTCGTAGATTCCCAGGGCGCGGCGGTAATGCGGCTCAGCCTGCGCATACTGGTTTGCGGTATGGTAGATCAATGCGAGATTGTTGAGGCCGGTGGCTATCTCGGGGTGGTTGGCGCCAAGGGCTTTCTCGCGTATCGCGAGCGAGCGCTCGTACAGCGGCCTGGCCAGCGCATACCGTCCCTGGGTGCAGTAGAGTTCCGCGAGATTGTTCAGGGTCTGGGCCACGTCCGCATGGTTGGGCCGCAGGTTTTTCTCGCGGATATCCAATGCGCGCTTGTAGCGCGATTCGGCCTCGGCTGCGCGTCCGTCGGCGCGGTAAACCTCTGCCAGGCCGTTCAGGCTGGTGGCGACGAGGAGATGGCTGGAGCCAAGAGCCTTCTCGCGAATTGCGAGGGCGCGTTTGTAAAATGGTTCGGCCTGGGCGTACTGCTTCTGGTCGCGGTAGAGCTCCGCGAGATTGTTCAAGCTGGTCGCTACGTTGGGGTGGTCAGCCCCCAGTTTTTTTTCCGCCAGCGCAAGCGATTTCTTTACGGTTGCCACCGCCTGATCGTATTGCCCCTTGTCGTAAAGCGAAATGGCTTCCTTGCTGATCATTTGCCATTTCGAGTCCTCGGCGTGGACTGGATAGACCACATGAAATGCCAGAAGAGCAAACAGCGCGATTCGCGTCATCTTCATAAATTCCGGTCCAAAAAAGTGGAGGGGCGGGGAGGCAAATCCATCCAGAATTACTTCGTTTTATTCGGTTTTTTACAAACGCGATTTTCTCATAAAATTCAGACTTTATGTGTCATCGCATATTCGTTTTTATCCACATTTCCAGCAGGAAAACGGCATGCGGAAGGCAATGCCGATGTCGATATCGGTATCGATCCATGGCGGTATATAATCGCACCGTCTTCATTTCCCCCAAAACTCATGCATCTGTCGGCCGGCATTCCCATTCTACGTATTTTTTCGGAGGAAAAAGCGAGGGAGTTTTATCTTGATTTCATGGGTTTCAGTCTCGAATGGGAGCATCGGTTTGGGGATAACTATCCGTTATACGCCGAGATAAGGCGATCGGACCTGATTCTCCATCTAAGCGAACATCACGGGGATGCTACTCCAGGCTCGACAATTTTTGTGCCGATACAGGAAATTGGTGTGTTTCAAGCTGAACTCCAGGCGAAATCTTATCGTTATGCAAAACCTGGAGTCGAGGCAATGCCGTGGGGCCGGGTCATGGAAATTACCGACCCATTCGGAAATCGACTCCGGTTTTGCGAGCGGTCGAAATAAACTGCGTGGCGCGATCTGCCATCTGGAGCCAGGGCAGAGCTTTTACTGCGCCTTATCGGGTTGCTGCGGACGAGCCGCGTTCAATATTCGATGCCCTTCTTGCGCAGTTCAGCCTTCGCTTCCTCGCTTTTTTCCAGGTCCAGTCCCATGAATTTCAGCACGGCGGGCGTTTTGGTGAATTGCAGGTCGCGATATTCCACCACCTGGATTCGATTGCCCCAGGGATCGAGAAAATCCATCCGGCTGTCCTCCAGCATGGTCGCCCCGGCTGCCTCGGCGAGTTCCCGCACGCGGGAACGATCGTCCACCACGAGGCCAAAATGCCGGCCGTCGTCCGTGCTCTGCTTTCGTCCTTCCATCAGCGCGATGAACTGATCGCCCATGTCGATGAATGCGGAATGCTGGCCGCGGCCCCGCAGCGTGAAAGTGAAGATGCGCCCGTAAAATTCCAGCGCCTCGTCGATGCTTCCCACCTCCAGCGCGATGTGGTTGACGCCGACCAGGTGCGGTCTGGTTTGCTCGTTCATGCCTCCTCCTGTAATCTTTATAGCGGAAACAGGTTTCCACCGGATTTTTTCAGCCCACTGTCAGATTACGCTACGCTAATCTGACCTACCGGCTACCGCCAATCCGGATCTGCCGGCGCGGATCCGGTATCATTCAGAATGATATCACCTTGTGCCGTGGCTCCTTGCGGGCAAACCGCACGTTCACTGACAAATGCCGATTGCTCCGCAGAACAATGATCGGGCGGCGTCCGGCACGACGGATGCCAGGGAGGCGATAGATGCCATCTATTGCATGCATTCGCGCCATGTCTTCGCCACCCTCATTCGCCTGCTCGGGGATTTCGATGTGGCGGAAGAGGCGTTGCATGACGCCTTCAGGGCAGCGCTGGAGCAATGGCCGCGCGATGGAGTTCCGGAGAATCCGCGTGCGTGGCTCGTTTCGACCGGGCGCTTCAAGGCTATCGACGGCCTGCGGCGCCGGGCACGATTCCAGCCTTTGCCTGAAGACATCGAAGAGCATCTCGCCGCCGAGGAGGATGACCCGGATGGCGAGGGGGTCGAGGACGATCGCCTCAGGCTTATCTTTACCTGCTGTCATCCCGCTCTCCCTCCCGATGCTCAGGTAGCGCTCACCTTGCGCGAAGTATGCGGGCTGACAACCGAGGAGATCGCTCGGGCATTCCTTACCGCTGCACCCACGCTTGCCCAGCGTATCGTTCGGGCCAAGGCAAAAATCCGGGATGCCCGTATCCCTTACCAGGTGCCTTCGGCGCCTGAACTGCCGGATCGGGTGGAGAGCGTGCTGCGGGTGATTTATCTGGTTTTCAACGAGGGCTATTCGGCATCGTCCGGAGAATCGCTTACGCGTGCCACCCTTTCGAGCGAGGCGATTCGTCTGGGCAGGCTGCTGGTCGAATTGCTGCCGGAGCCCGAAGCGCTGGGACTGCTTGCACTGATGCTGCTGCAGGAGTCGCGGCACGTGGCGCGCAGTTCCGCGGAAGGCGATCTCATCCTGCTTGAAGACCAGGACCGCTCGCTCTGGAATGCGGAGCATATTGCCGAAGGGGCGGCGCTGGTGGAGCGGGCATTGCTGTCGCGCCGTTTCGGTCCTTACACCTTGCAGGCGGCGATAGCTGCGGTTCACGCCCACGCCGCCCCGGCCTCGGCGACGGACTGGGCGGAGATTGTCGTGATCTACGATATCCTGCTGCGCATCGAGCCATCGCCCGTGGTGGAGTTGAACCGCGCGGTGGCGGTGGCGATGCGGGACGGCCCGGAGGCAGGGCTCGATCTCGTCGATGCGATCCTCGCAAAGGGTGAACTCGATGACTATCATCTGGCGCATTCGGTGCGCGCCGACCTGTGCCGGCGGCTGGGACGGACAACGGAAGCGCGCGCTGCATACGAGCGCGCTTATGCGCTCGCCCGGCAGGAGCCAGAGCGCCGCTTCCTGGAGCGAAGGCTGAACGAACTGGGCGGTTGAGAGGGCTTCCTGCTGGAGGCGTTATCGCGCCTATCGGATGGCAAGGCGACACCGGTTTCCGGGTCAGGGCCCGGAATAACGTCCATCCACGAAATTTTTCCTCTGGATAAAACGGTTCTTGCGGGATAAAGGAAATAAAAAAATGTTCCTTGAATCTATCTCATGTCGAATTCCGCTTTCCCCAAACGACCAGCAGTATTCACTATTTTTTTAAAACTGAAGCCGGAGGTGACAATATGAAGTACCTGTGCCTGATCTGCGCCGAAAAGGTGATGGAACAGATGAGTGCGGCGGCCGCGGAGCAGCATTACGAGGAATATGCGGAATTTACGAGAAATATCAGGGAAAGCGGGCACTTTCTCGGATGCAACCGGCTGCAGCCTCCCGACACGGCAGTCACCGTGCGGGTGCGCAACGGTAAAATCGGTATCACGGATGGGCCTTTTGCGGAGACCAAGGAGCAATTCGGCGGGTATTACCTCATCGAGGCCAGGGATTTGAATGAGGCGATACAGGTGGCCTCGCGCATTCCCGGCGCAAGGATGGGCTGCGTGGAAGTGCGTCCCGTGGCGGAGGACGAACGCACTATCCGCGCGCTCGGCTTTGATCGATGAAGCGTTCCCACTTGCGCGTAGCTAAATGATTCGCCGGCCTCAGGCAGCATCGTGCCAATGGTGCGGACGTAGCGCGCCGTTTCTAATGAAACCGGAGGCAACTGGCGCAGTCTCCCCACCGATAGCAAAAATAGCAATAAAAATTTTCCTCAGCTTGTCGATTCGAGCTCCATTCATTCGATTATCAGTCAGCAATTACCCATTGTCCGGCTGCGCAGCTGTCGGGTTCGTGCGGGAAGAAGGTTTTTCCTCCCTCCAATCTCACCGGGCTATAGCAGCTTGACTTGATCTTGATCTTTGACAGGAGAATGCCATGAATACCAAAACCAGGCCTATACCAGATGGGTATCACACGCTTACCGCATACCTGACTGTCCGCGGTGCGGCGGAAGCTATCGATTTTTACAAAAAAGCCTTTGGCGCGACCGAACTGTTTCGCCTCACCATGCCGGACGGGAAAATAGCTCATGGTGAATTCAGGATCGGCGATTCGATTTTCATGATTTCGGATGAGAATCCCGAATGGGACTCGGCCTCTCCTCAAAAGCTGGGCGGTTCGCCCGTGACCCTGCATCTTTATGTCGAGGATGCGGACCGCACCTTCGCCGATGCTGTCAAGGCGGGAGCCCGCGAAGCGATGCCGGTCGCAAATCAGTTCTGGGGCGATCGCATGGGCAAGGTGGTCGACCCGTTCGGGCATCGTTGGCTCATTGCGACGCATGTGGAGGACGTCGCCTCCTCGGAGCTTCAAAGCAGGATGGATGCTTTTTGTGGCGGGAACAAGCCGTGACCAGCCGTGACGAATTGGGCCACGATATTCACGATGGTCACGATGATTACGATGGGAGGTGATGTGAAATACATGTTGCTGATTTACGGCGATGAGACCGCGCTGAATGAGACTGAAAGGGAGGCGTGCTATGTGGAATCCACCCAGCTCGCATACGCGATTCAGTCGAAAGGGCAGTATGTTGCCGCCAATCCGCTGCATCCGACAGCGATGGCGACCAGCGTGCGGGTGCGGGAAGGCAGGCGGCTGGTGACGGATGGTCCGTTCGCGGAAACCCGCGAACAACTGGGTGGCTATTTCCTGATCGACGCTCCCGATCTCGATGAGGCAATCGGCATTGCCGCCCGTATCCCCATGGCGCGCAAGGGCGTGGTCGAGATCCGGCCAGTGATGGAAATCGCGGGCCTGCCGGGTGACGAAGCCCTGAAACAGAGAGCGGAAAGCATTGCGAGATGATGTATATGACTTAAAGATTTTAATTCGAGGAGACCATATGAAGACGGAACCGCAGAAAGAACATGCCTGGCTGCAGCAACTGGTGGGAGAATGGGTTTATGAAACCGAATGCTCGATGGAGCCGGGCAAGCCAGCGGAAAGATTCTTTGGCGTGGAGACCGTGCGCCCGCTTGGAGACTTCTGGATATTATGCGAGGGCCGGGGCCAGATGCCCGGCGGAGGTGAAGCCACCACATTGATGACCCTGGGTTATGATACCGCGAGGAAGCAGCACGTAGGCACCTGGGTCGGGTCGATGATGGCTCATCTCTGGGTATACGAGGGATCCATGGATGCGGGAGAGCGGGTGCTGACGCTGAGCGCCGAAGGCCCGAACTGCATGGAAGAGGGGAAGATGGGAAAATACCGGGATGTGATCGAGATAAAAGACCGCGATCACCGGTTGCTCACACCCCACATGCTGGGCGACGATGGGGAATGGCGTCCCATGATGACCGTGACCTATCGGCGGAAAAAGGAGAAATGATCCTGAATCCGGCAGTTGGACAGGATGGAGTGGGCGGTTTTTAGCTTGCAGGGCAAGATGCTGCGACGCGGTATGGCTATCCCATTCCAGGGAGTTCCGACGCAGCCATGTGCCGCAAAGTGTTGCGCTGGGGCCTGTTAACACTTGTTTTGCACCCGGATTGCTACGTGCTACGCGGATCGCGTCTCGTTCCGGCTGAAACCAGCTACCATCCTGGGTCATGGGTGCGAAACAAGTGTTAACGGCTCCTAATTCTTGTTGGCTTCCCCAAGCCGCCTGCCAGGGCGGCCCAGGTTTCGGGTATTTCATTCTCTGCGCATTTTCCATTGATTCGGCGCTGGCCTGGTTTTTCTGTTCTTCCCGTTCAAGCAAAGCCTTTTCTCTTTACATTAAAAATAGTGTCGTTTTTCAACGACAGTGCGGCCAGGAGAGGGTTGGATTAAGTTTATGTTTTAACATATTATTTTTCTGGCATGAAAGATGCTCGTAAATATTGGATAAAGTGAGTCGGGAAATAAGGAAATTACAGAGCCCCGTTTATCCAACCGCAAGTGCCCAGGAGAAAAAATGAGGACATTATCCAAAGCCATCATCGCTGCTTTCATTTTGGGTGGTTCTGTTTCTGCTGCGAGTGCTGCGGATGCTATGACTGCCATCACCGCCACAGACCCGCCCGAAGGAACCTTCGATTCAGGTGTCATCAACGGCCATGATAGCGATCATGACAGGACTTTCAGCAGCAGCAATCCCACCCCGTTGACCTTCACAGTTGTCCCCGAGAATGGCATGGGGGAAAATCCATTTTCGTCCAGCGAGAACGCGATCAGCGATACCCGGCGAGTGGGAACAGATTTTCATCATGGCATTATCGAGCCAGACCAGGGACAAGAGGTCGTATTGACGCAACTCGACACGGATGCAACATTTGAGGATCTTGCGCCCGATGATCCCAACGCAAGCAGTCTACAGAATCTCGATCTGACCGGAAATCCCGCACCGGGCAACTCGGCCGACACCACGTTAGGCATAAGCCTATTCGATCCCCGCGCTGGCACTACTTTTGCCGTGGCCCAATACTCGCCATCCCTTGGCCGGATACCCACGCAATACCGATCCCGGCTGCGGGCCTGCTGTTGATGGGGTGGTATCGCCAAATATAAAAAAAAACGTAAAGATGCCTTCGTATTTGAATGCCTTGCTGCAAACGAACTCACTGCTCTGGATCGTCACGGAATTGTTACTGGGGTACTGCTAACTGCTGCGCCACGTGTGTATAAACCTAAATCCGGCAGTTGACCGCTCATTTCCAGTTTAGAGCCATGATCTAAAAAGACTTTTCGCGGTATTCGACGTTCGCCTATATGGCGAGTTCGCTACAGGGCGGATTGCGCGATTTTTGGGGCACATGCTTGCGTTGCAACTCCTTGGAATGGAATGGCCATTCCACGTCGCAGCACCTTGCCCCGCACGCCAAAAACCGCACACTCCATCCTGCCCAACTGCCGGATTCAGGATAAATTTTGTTTCCACTGTTCTGGTTGCTGATAGCGAGCTCGTAATTTGCGCAAGCGGTTGATCGGTAAGTTGGCAGACATAAAAAAAGCCGCGATAAACTCGCGGCTTTTGAGATCTGACAACTAATATTTTCTATTTTTCCGTTCCGCTTACCCCATGCGTTTACGGGATTTGCCGAAGAAGCCCATGAAGGAAAGTCCCAGACCGATCAGCACCAGCGATGCGGGTTCCGGCACTGTGAAAGATTGGTTTCCATCTGCCTGCATGATGAAGTCGGGACCGCTTATGCCATTCACCGCGCCAAGCGTGCCCAGCGTGTTGACAAACTACATGTAACGCTTCTCGACAATATGCGCCGCCTGAATAAATTTCCGCGATGGTTCGGTAGTGGAAGAAGGGGAGGGCGAAAGGCCGTGGTCCGGATAGCGCGGGGCAGAGCCGAATCTGCCGCGGAAAGCGCCGCAATATCGAGCTACAGAATCGGCGATTCCCTGGATTGCTCAGGTAAACAGGCAAACAGGCAACCGAACGCAAGCGTCATTCCGCGCCTGGCGGGATTTACCGGGCTTCCCCCGGGTGTTTTCCATATTGTAGCGTTATAGCTTGCTATGTTTGATATCATAGCGCGTCGTTAAAATATGGAATGGATCAGCTGATGAAATTGAATCAGAAGAAGACAGATTTTTCCTGGGCGCCAGTATTTGCCTGGGTGCCCCTGGTATGCGTGCTTGGTCTTGCTGGCTGCGGCGATGGCGGCGATAAACCCACGGCAAGCAGCACGGGCAGCAGCAGCGGCAGCGGAAAAACCGAGACAGGGCCCGCGACGGGAAGGTTTCTGGATGCGGCGGTAAGCGGGCTGGCTTACGCTGCGTCTTCCGGATCCGGCGTCACAGATGAAAAGGGCATTTTTAAATATAACCACGGCGATACGGTGGAATTCAAGCTCGGCGGTCTCAGCCTGGGGAAGGCAAAAGGCGCCGCTATCGTCACACCGATCGATCTGGCGGGGGCAGATAACGAAAACAGGCTGCAAAACCTGCTCATTCTGCTGCAATCCCTGGATGCGGATGGCGATCCGGCAAACGGCATTTCCATCCCCGCCAGCGCGGCATCCGCTATCACGGCCACGCTCAATCTCGATGGCGATCCTGCTGCATTTGCCGCTTCCCCGGATTTGCAGAAAGCGAGAGAGGCGGGCGGCGTCTCCGGGCCGGTAAAAACGGCCGCGCAGGCAAAGGCCAATTTTCTTTCGCAGGGTATCGGCATGCTCGGCACCCATATATGGATAAAGCAGCATGACGGCACGGCTTCTGTCATACGCCTGTCTCGGGATGGCTCCGGTGAATATCTGGAGGGGGAGGCGACGCCGGACGATTCGTGCGACACCAACCGGGTTTGCGGCGGCAGCCTGGTCAGCAAGGCTGGCGTGGAATATGGCATGGCGCGCCTGTCAGCGGTGGACGGCAGGGGTTTCAAGGTTGCGGTGGAACCCGCGATCGATACCAATCTCCATGCGGGACTGTCGCATCCCCGGCCCAACTGGCGAGTGCGCACCAATGGCTCGGACCTGATTACCTCGGACATTTTCACTGTCCAGAGAAAGCGCGAGCAGAAAAGTCTCTTCGGCGAGCTCTTCCATATCGCCGGCACGCTGGAGATCAGCTCGTCGAAGGAACCCATCAAGACAGAGGTCCGGGAAGTCCGTTTCGAGCCGCTGGAGAACGATCCCAAGGGCCTGATGGGGGCATGGGCAGCCGATCCGGCCGCGATCAAGACCCCGACCTACTTTTTCTTTTCCAACGGGAAATTCATGCTGGTCGATCCCATCGGCGATCCCGCGCGCGAAGGGCATGAAAGCTGCGGCGGACCCGGAGTTGAATTCGCTTCGTACACCTATGATGCGGGCAGCAACGCATTCGGCATCAAATCATTTACTTACGATACTAACGGCTGCGCCGGGTTTTCTGAAAACGAACCGGTTTCGCTCAATATGAGCGCCGATGGCAATACCGCGACGGTGGAGACAAAAAACAAGAGTGGGAAAGGTACGGTCACGCTTTACCGGGTATCGAAATAGCGCGACCTGCGGCGGGTCCTGCGGCCAGCCTCTCCCCGGCGCATCGACGGCGGCCTGCCGCCTCAGGCTGACCTGGCGTGCCGTGCGGAATCGCGCAACTGGCGTACGCGATCGTGGTTTCTTTTTGCGCCGTCGCACTGCTGCTCGAGCAGTGCGCGCAATTCCCCCGGCAGTTCCTCCCGCAGGGCATTTTCATAAGCTACCACGGCTGCGGCCTCGCCGCGTTCACATTCTTCCAGCACGGCCCGATTGTCACGGCTGGTGACTGCGGCCTTGAGGTCCACCCAGGCCCGATGCATCGAGCCCGTTATGGTGCCGCTGGTATCGGGGTTGCCGCCGTGCCGCCTTACTTCGGTGTTCAATTCACGTACCGCCCTTCTGCAGCTTTCGGCGCGGTTGCGGAAATAAAGCTTTAGCGCTTCGTCATCGATGTCAGCCCCGCAGGTTTCGAATCCGTCGGCGCCGTCGCGGGAAATCTCGATCAGTCCATTCAAGGTACTGACAATTTCATCGTTGGTCATTTTCATATTCCTGGAAAAGGCCGGGTTCACATGCTAGACCGTGAAGAGCGGGATGGTCTGTGCGTTGAGGCACATTGGCTGCGTTGCGGCTGAAGAGGTCGCGCCGTCATTTCTTCTATTTTTCGGGTTGGAGGTGCGTTTTTCGGGAATACCTACAACGCATTCTGGGCGAACGATAACGGCAATATCACTTTTGGCGGCCCGCTGGGGACCTATACTCCAAGGCCGTTTCCCATTTCGGGTCAGCCCATGATCGCGCCGTTCTGGGCGGATGTCGATACCAGAAACGGCGGAGCGGTTTACACTGCCTCGCCCGATGCCAATACGCGGGGGATCGTGCCCGAGCCGGAAACCTATGCCATGCTGCTTGCCGGCCTCGGCGTGGTGGGGTTCATCGCGCGCCGAAGCAAGCGCCTGCAACGCTTCGCGTAATCCGTATCATGACGCCATCTGGTACCTTCTGGCGCCGTCAGGAATTCCTTTTACCGGATTTCCTGTTCGGCGCCAGGCGCCAGGTAACTCGTCCCACTTCCTCATCCTCGTAGAGCTGGCGCGCGTAAAGCTCGAATTCATGGTGGCGCATGGCTTCGTGTATTCTTGCCAGCAATCGCAGCGGTATGCGTGCCTTCGCCGGGAACACCACCTCGGGAAATAGCACCGAGCCGCAATAATTGACCGGTATGTGGACCACCCGGCATCCATGGTTCCCGGTCTTGAATTCCAGTGGCATGGGGTGGGGGTGCGCCCGCAGGAGTTCCGCGAATTCGGGGGTCAGTTCGAACACGATTCCGGAACCCGCCGGGAGGCGGGACACGATTTCCAGGCGCATGCGCCGCGCCCTGTCGGGCGCGCCCGACGCCATGAAAGGCAGCGCAACGTAGCCCAGCGGCTCGGCATCCGGCGGCGGCATGTTATCGACCACGTTGAAATTGCGCCAGGTGACATTATTGTTGTTGCGGATGTAGGTGATGAAGTTGTTCCAATCCATCAGGTCACCCGGAGAGGGGCCGGGATCACGCGGTGTGTTGAGTATGCTGATGAAGCAATAATGCCCTGGCGCCGGTATGGCCGCGGCTCCCCAGGTTATGCCGTTCGAGACGGTCAGCAGGTTGCCGTTCGGCACGCTGGGCAGATTGATCGATCCTGCCAGGGTCCAGAGATCGGGTGTGATCAGGGTCGAGGGGGGCGCCCAGTATACGGTGGCGGCCACGTTGGCAGCGGCGGAACCACCCCGGTTGAGCACCCGCACGTAGATGAAGTTATCCTGTCCCGCTTCCGCCTCGTAACCGAGGGCCATGTCGTTTTCGGTGCCGCTGCCGGCGCCGAAAGCACTCTGGGGGTCAGGCACGGCGGCCGGCCGCAGGATGATGTCAGGGCTTGAGGAGATCGAACCGAAATGCGGATCGCCGTTATCGCCGACGAAATCCCGGAGATAAATGTCGGGGGACAGGTTGAGCACGGTGCTGTCGATGATCAGGCGCAGGTTGGGCATGACGCCTATGCGGTCGGTGGCCGGATCCTGGGATGAAGTTCCGTATGAGGGCTCGCCCAGGATCATCCGCATTTGCCAGGGAGCAAGACGGTTGCCGGTTGCGGCTTCCATCAGGCCCTGGACGGCGAGCGCGGCCCCGGCGACGATAGGCGTGGCACTCGAAGTGCCGTTGAACCCGGTCGTATAGAGATTGGTCGCGGTATTGGTGGAGTCGGAAGAAAGGGTGTCGACGTTTTCGCCCCAGCCGTAGCAATCGACGCGGCCGCCATGGCATGAGAAGCCCAGCCGCGCATGCGGCGCGGTGGAACTGGCCGCGCCCACGATGATGGCGCCGGAATCCAGGAAATCCGGGCTGGCGCGGTTGAATATCTGCTGGCCGGCGGGGTTGACGACGGTATCCAGATCGACGCCGCCATTGCCCGCCGCCTCCACCACCACGATGCCCAGTGACGTCGCCAGGCGGATCGCATCGTAAACTGCGGGCTCGATCTCCACCGGCACCAGGCTGTAGCCGAACAGGGTGGTTTGCGCTTCCAGCAGCAGCACATCGCCAAAATTCATCACGGTGATGGCGTCGAGGATAGGTTGCGCGGTGCTGTAGCCGCCGCCCGGCTGGTGCTGGCCAACGCAGCGGACAGAAGCCAGCGCGGGCGTAATGCCAACGCAGCCGACAGTGTTGTCCACCGCCGCAATTTCTCCCAGAACGCCGCTCCCGTGAAAGAAATAGGAATGGTTCAGGCCCGAAATAAGGGTGATGCCGTGTGCTGCGAGATCTTCATGATTGAAGGTCCACCCCCATTCCATATCCACGAGCGCTTGCCCGGCGCCATCGCCTCCGGGAAAATTCCAGGCATACTCGGCATCGATGCCATCGGGGGCGGGGTCCAGATAGCCCTGGTTGCCGCTGCGAGGGTCATCCGCGGCATTGACGAGCGGGGGCTCGACCGGCGGCGGCTCGACGTAGGCGGTGGCAACTGAATCCCATCGGGAAAGTGTCGCGGCCAGTGCCTCGACATCCGTCCCCCTGGGAGGTTCGACGACAAAATAAACATCCAGGTTGGGCGCGCGCGCCGCGGCATCGAATGCCTGCGCGCGCTCGGCGAGAATACGAAGCTGATCGGGCTGCTTCACGGAGAAGAGCGGCGCCAGCGTGATGCCCGGAAACTGCGCCGCGAGTTCGCTCCATGGGCCGGCGCCCAGACTTTCCGCCACCCGGGCGGCATTCTCCCGCGGCAACCGGACATGATCCTTGAATTTGATGACGACGCGGCGGCGGTAGCCTGCAACAGGTTGCCGGCGCGCATCGGAAGGGTTGCTGCTTTCGTTCTCTGTCATGAAGATCTCCCTGATGATTCTCCGATTCTGTATAAATGGCTCGGGTCAATAAAAAATAGCAGGTATGGCCAAAAGCTCAAGGGCTGGGCCGTGTAAAAGCCTGCTTGATTTTCACCATCCTCCTGTATCCGTATTAACACTTGACCGCATTATCATCCTGCCCATGCAGGAGTTAACGATAGCCGAAATCAATCAAAAAAGAAAATGACACTAATTTGACGAATATTTAACCATTCCTTTACGACTTTCCTTTGTGGCTTACCTATCATTCATGAATGCTTATAGATCCTGGCCACCCTGCCGAAATGCCTGAGCTTGGCGATAGTAGGAATCTGACCTATAAAAATTATAGGCAGAGTGAATTTTCCCACAGGAGCTTTGCCTACCGAAGCTTAGTGAAGGAAGGCTGGGGGTGGTGCGTTCCGGCGCGTTCCCCAATAAAAAACATGATCCTGTAACAGTCTTTTACTCTTTTCGAGCAGTCGTTTTCAGCCTTTCATGGGAGGAGAGCATGAAAAAAATTCTTGGCTTTTTATTGATTGGAACTGTCCTGTCGAGCTCGATCGCCTTTGCCGAGGACCGTGCGGTAAATATCAGTATCAGCAGCAAGGGAGTACCGGCTGATGCCTCAGCCATCCAGAAAGTCCGCAAAATCACAGCACAAGCGCTCGCCCAAGGCACGGTCGATACTTTCTATGTTTATAACCCAAGGGTGGATGGGCTTCATTTTATTGAAGGCGGTTTATCGGCATGCGCCGAGGCAGGATTCAACTCGACGCCCCAAAAATTTCAGGCGTTTATTGAGCAATTGCGTTCTGTTCATCCGAAGCGGCTCACTGTCTACAAAGTGGAGCAAGCAGCAAGCTGCAAAGCAATCGAGCCGACTGAACCCCAACGATGTGGAGGATTTGCAGGAAGAAAATGTTCCGAGGAGCAACAGTACTGCGATTTTGGCAGTACAGGCCAATGCGGCGTGGCTGATGGGCAGGGAGTCTGCAAGACCAAGCCTGAATTCTGCCCGGAAATATTCAAGCCGGTTTGCGGTTGCGACGGCAAGACATATGGAAATGCATGCGAGGCAGCCAGAGCCGGCGCTTCCGTCAAACACGAGGGTAAATGCGGCGATGATCAATAGCACAGGAGACTAAAATGAAATTTACGCTGAAGGGACATCATATTGAAATTTCATATACCCCAGGATCCACTCCGGGCCTCACAACATTGACTTATAAGGATGATTCCTTGTCTCGCAGCTTCACGAAGGATGAGGTCCACACTGACTCAACAGCGCTTGGCTCGCTTGTTTCTATTTCCTTGAACCCCAAGATCATGCCCCTTGAGGGAAATACAGGTGGACCGGGAATCACCTTCGCATTTTTACTCCCGGAAGATATCAATGTTCCCCATGGTCAGACAGCAGAGTTCACAACTGCTGCCATACGAGAGGAGCGTCCTGTACTTCACATACAGCCGCCGCCTCCTACAACTTGGCATACGTTCGTCATGCACGGGACAGCGCAAAACATACCCATTCCACTATAGTGGGTTTTTGGAGCAACGTTGCCTGCCCCATCCTCAGGCAAGGCAAAAAAGGAATTGGATGCGTATATATTTTTTAATCAAATACAAAAAGGAGAGTTAAAAATGGCTGCATTTAATGGTTCATGCCAAATCCGGCGCGCCGGAATAAACACAGCCGACGGGCGAGTTAATCTCGACCTTAAAGCTGTCGATGGTACATTCGACTGGAATTGGTTCTTATGTAAACAGGAGTTCAATCACGAAATATTGGAAATCGCACTTGCAGCGATTTCTTCCAACAAGAATGTCTATATGCAAACGAACGATACGGTTGCCTGGAGCGAAATATACTTTTTTGATCTTGAAAAATAAAAAACGCACTCACTGATGGTAAACGATTCAAAGAGCCATGGAGTTTCGCTGGTAATTGAGGGTCACTGGGGTAGCGAGGGCGGTAGATGCTGCGGATCAGCTTCCCGGACTTGAAGATGGCCCGCGAGGCCGTCGATGTCCTGTGCGGATTAGTGCATCGCCCGCGGGCCGCAATGCCATGGCTCATCCCTTGTGACCCAACGTGGCACGATGCCACTGGATTGTATTTCCTTACGCATAAACTATATTGAATTTGAATTGGACTTTATCCCTGGCGCGACGACATGGCGCACAAGTCTTTTGAATTCGAATTTTACTCCGGGAGGGAAGAGCGATGGCTATATCAGATATTAAAAAAATTCGTCTCCTGCCGCCCCTGGCTATCGCGAGGCTTGGTTCTTCTCCCCAGCCGATGGATAACTACGACCTGGAGGATCCGGCCGATATCACGGGTTTCCGAAAGCTGGTACCGGCACCGACCATGGAGATCGTTGATAACAAGATAGCACGGTTAATAAAGCCCGCCAAAGTTCAGTTTCGTGATCAGGAAAACCGCATCAGGCCAGTGTCTCCGTTCCTGGAGATTTGGGCGATCTTCGATGACCAGGACGATTTCGAGCCCTTGACGAAGACGCATCTCTCGGAACTGGGTTTATCCCCCGATGACGTGCGCTGGCGCGTCAATGTCGGCAACCTGAAAGCCTACCGAAGAACGGGCGATGAGAACGACAAAATAATTGCCGATACAGGATTTTTTAGTGACCACGTCCGGCATACGCTTTCGGGCAAGTGTAAGAACTTCAAGCCCAATAAAAATATTCCGTTCGGTACCGTGCAGTACATCGAACAGACCGATGACTTCCCGGAATTCAGACTGCGCTTCGTTCCTGCTTCAGGCAAGGTATATGGGCCAAATTCAAGTGACCCCAATCTTGCCGATGATGTCTATGATCGTGGCCGGGGAGGTTGGGATGATCATATGGATGGCGCTCCCGGTACCCCCGAACCAACAACGCCTGCACAGATTTTTCGCGGTCATGTCAACAGCCAAAGCGGTGAATATATCAGCGATGGATACCTGGATGATGCTTGTGACGGCATCGTTGAATGCTCCATTACAGTGAACGGAAAAACCTTGAACAGCTTTGCCCGCATCTCATCGGGGCCGCCGGATTTTGCTCCGGATAGCTATCCCGTTCGCACCGTGGCCGACGAACTCGAGCAGATCGTGCTGGGACCGAGGGTCCTTGGCGCTGTCGAGCCCGAGGACGTGAAAGGGATCCTGCGCCGGGCTTTGGAGACGGTGCGGCTCATCAATACGGCTGTAATGAATGGCAATCAGGACGTTGGGAACGTGAACAGAAATAACATGGCGGGACAGGACACGGGAAGCGGCAGGGCCCTTGAGCCGATATTCAATCCCGCGCTCACCGACGCAACCACGGTACGCGCGTTCCATGCAGGAGCCTTGACCAGGCTGGCTGTAGGAACACCGCCGAATTTCCTGGATATTGTCCGCAAATACGATGAAGTGGGTAATCTTACGGATAACGGCAGACATAAAATGCCTGCCATGATGCGGGGTAGTGATGGGCAGCACCTCGCATTAACGCGGAGGCAGCGAGACACTATTCGGGCCGCAAGTGAGGCCAGCCCTTCAGTTGGCGGAACGCCTGAAGAAGATATGGCGTCACTCATCAGTTTTTTCCAAAATCGCGCACCGCTGCATAGCGGCATAGATGCGGGTGACGGCAAAAAGCTTAGCGACCTGTTTACCAATCCTGCAGTGCTAATGAACTATCTGATCAGCTCGAACGCCAAGGGATCGCTCGCGGGAGCCCAAGCCGGCCAGCACCTGATCGTTCCGGGAAATCCGGATGCGTCTGCATTCATGCAGTTGATTCGCCGCCCGGGCCATCCAATGCAGGAGCCTTTCTCCCGCGAAATTCCTGGTACCGGACGCACCGGGGCACAGATCGTGGAGCGCTGGATCCGTTCCATTCGCGCCTGACGACTGATTTCCTGTTGTTCTCAACAAACCAGAAAACATATCGGCGGAGGGAAAGATGGAAAAAATAAATCCCAAAAACAAGACAGCACAGCTGAATTACCGTGCTCAAGGAAATCCGCCCAGCACGGTTCCGGATACGGCGATTTCAAATTGCTTCCCGGGTCTTGAATTCGATTTCCGCAATGTCTGGAGACGGCTCTTCGTTGGCATCACCCTGCACGAAGCAAACTTTCTGGTAACGGCGGTGGATGAGGATGCGGATCCCGCTCTGCGTCCGCTGAAAGGCGCTTCATTGATCAGGGTGGATGGAAATAACGTGTGGGCGCCTGTAACTGGCCCGCAGCAGCCAGGCGGCCCCAATGTCGGCCTGGGTTCGACCCACCTCGAGTGGGGGAATGCGCTGGCCGATATAGTCGGGCGCGCTGGCATGCAGGTACGCTGCACTTTTCAGACCGGATCTGGAAATTCAATACAAACCGTGGAGCACAATCTAACGGTCCGCCATCTGTTTGACCAAACAGCGGACGCGGATGGCATCGCGTTAAACCGCGAACTGCTCGAACCTGGCGAACTGACGCAGAGCCTGTGCTCCCCATGGCAGAATGATTATAAAGAATGCGCCTGCTATTACTGGGCCGCAAGCCGTCCCGATTTCGTCAATACCGAACTCAACAATGAGGGAAAGACCGAAGGCCACAACTGGCTCCAGAAGAACCGGAATCCGCAAACTCCCTTGGGTTACACCTTGCGGAGTGGGGACCTGGTAAGTTACGAGGATTTATTCCGCAACTGGGAAAAAGAGCTGAAATTCATAATAGAGGGAAAGGATGAAGACCGCTGATCACCCGCTATCGGCTGACTTCGATGATTCGGATATCGTCAGGGCAGAGGATGTGTTTGTTTTCAGTGCCGGGGCAAGCTCTTATCTGTTTCTGGTCAATGGGTCCCAGATATTTCACATCGATGAAGATGTTGCGGCTGAATTCAGGCACTTCATCGATTCGAAAAACAGCGGGGAAGTCAATGTCCTGTTCAGAAAGTACGGTCTGAATACCAGGGCTTTAATCGACGACAAGCCTCCAGATTCCCTTCCGATACGCTCCTTGTCGCTTGCCATTGCGCAGAAGTGCAATCTGGGTTGCAGCTACTGCTACGCCCAGGAAGGGAGCTTTGGCGGTCCGGCCAAGAACATGACGACTGAGATCGCCATGGCCTCCGTGGAACGCCTCATAGGAGGCGCGGGTCCCGGAGAACGCGTGAATCTGGCTTTCATGGGAGGCGAGCCTCTGATCAATCGCCAGCTTCTGCGCGATGCTACCCGATACGCCACCGGCCTCGCTACCGAGCGAGACGTCAGGATCGGGTTTTCTGTCACGACCAATGGGACCTTGCTCTCTCCTCAGGATGGCGAATTCTTCGAGGAACACGGCTTTGCCGTCACCATCAGCCTGGATGGAATAGGTTCCGATCACGATCAATTGCGGCCGTTCAAGAGCGGCAGAGGCAGCTTTGATCACATCATGCAGCGAATCGATCCCCTGCTGAGAATGCAGCATCGAATGCAGGTTTCAGCAAGAGTGACTGTCACGCCAAGAAATCTCAATCTTCTCGATACGCTTCAATCTTTAATCGACAAGGGGTTTCACAGCGTGGGATTTTCACCCATGCTGGCTGCCCCCAATGGAAAGGAAGAGATGAGCAAAGCGGATCTGCAGCGCATGCTGGCCGAGATGATCAAATGCGGCGAGCGCCTGGAGCAAAGCATACTGCACGGTCGCCGCTTTCCTTTCTCCAACGCTATCAACGCCCTGCGGGAAATCCACCTTGGCACGCATCGTCCCTATCCTTGCGGTGCGGGCGCTGGCTACCTTGGGGTATCCGCAGATGGCGATCTTGCCGCCTGTCACCGCTTTGTAGGCAACCCGAAGGGCGCCATGGGCAATATCCGATCCGGACTGGATGCACAGGCCAGGCAGCGCTGGCTGAGCGAAAGGCATGTGCATCGCCAGCAACCGTGCAATCAATGCTGGGCGCGATATCTGTGTGGTGGCGGTTGCCATCACGAGGTGATCGAGAGAGGGCGTCCTGCTTGCGACTATATTCGGGGATGGCTGGCCTATTGCCTGAAAGTTTATGCTCGCCTGATCGACACCCGGCCGGATTATTTTAGTCCTGCCGTTGCCTCCAGTTCGAATTGATCCCTCTCGCTGGACCATATGAACCACATCCACACGGAAGTTTGCATCGTTGGCGGAGGCCCTGCCGGCGCGTGCACAGCGCTCGAACTGGAAAAGCGTGGCCATGATACCTGCATCATTGAATCGGCTTCGTTTCCCAGGCGCCAGATAGGGGAATCGCTTCCAAGTGGGATACTGCCTCTACTTGAACAGCTTGGAGTGCGCGACCATGTGGAGAATGCCGGGTTTTTTCGTCCCGATTCGGCATTTATTTACTGGGGCAAGCTGCAGGGACGGGTCGCGCGATCTCGCGAAGAACGAGGCTTTCAGGTTGATCGCGGTAAATTTGATCAATTACTGATCAACGCGGCAACCCGAGCCGGGGCAAGACTTCTGCAACCCGCCATGGCGAACCGTCCAATGGAAACACGGGATGGATGGAAAATTCCCGTCAGAATTGCCGATAAAAGCAGCGTCACCATTTTTTCCAAGCATCTGGTTATTGCGACAGGACGAAGACATTACCTTAAAAGATACCGGTGCCGTCTTACATCTCCCCTGCTTGGAATATACGGTTACTGGCGAAACTGCAAGCTGGGAGGTATCGAAAGTCGCGTAGAGGCTGTTTCTGATGGGTGGCTTTGGTGTGCCCCTCTTCCCGGTGGGCTGGTCAATGCGGCAGTTTTTCTCGACCCCAGCTCAGCATTTTTCTCCAATCGGGAGCAAATCAGGCAGCATTATTTAAAGCGCCTGTCAGAATCGAAATCGTTTCGATCTTGTGTCAAAGGTGAGCTGATTGAGTCATTGAAAGCCTGCGATGCCTCCAGTTATGTCATGCGGGAACCCGCTGGCAGCAACTGGATATACGTGGGTGATGCGGCGCTTGGCATCGATCCGTTGTCTTCCCAAGGCGTGCAAACCGCAATCAAAACGGCAATACTTGCCACAGCGGTAATTCATACACAGCTTTGTAAAAGCTCCGGTCATGCGGCGGCATCGAATTTCTACAAGGACAGGCTAACCGAGATTGCTCATCGTCATCGAATCATCACGGAACAGTTTTATTCCGATCAAGCTGCAATTTTTGATACGGAATTCTGGCGCAAAAGGATGGCGCCATCAGCACTTCGCTCCGAGAATCCCCCAACGCCGTCAAGTACGGGATTCAGGCACGTTCCAAATCTTGCTACCTGTCTACGGCTGGCAAGCGGCGCCAGGTTAATCGATCAGCCAGTTCTTGCCGGGGATTTCATAGAGAGCCGCAAGGCCTTGCAATATTCGCATTTTCATCGTCCGATAGCTTTTATCCAGAATATTGAGCTTGCGCCACTCATTCTGCATATAGACGGTCATCGCACCGTCAAAGAAATAATCGCCGGGTGGACCCGTATTATCGGGCTCGAATCCGCTTGCCGAATTCTTGCGTGGCTGCTCGAAGCTGGAGTGGCGAGGCCGGTCGAGGACGGATCTATTCATGAAACGCTAAAAAATTCAGAAAGCATCAGGACGGTGAGCGAGGCAGTCTCAGGAGAGACTGCTCAATATTTCGAGAGTGTAAAGATTCCTGAAACAAGAACGGATTCCTGAATATATTTTGGATTGCCGTAAAACCATCCTGGATAAACCATGTCCTTCATTTCCTCGATCCGCTCCTGCGGAGATAAGCCTGAAGCAGTTGCCCTGAACCTATGCCTGGGGGATAACCGGGATAGTATATCTCCCGGCCTCGATCCGGAGCGTGGCCTGAAGGCTGGCCAGGGGTGGTGGGAAACCCTGCTGCGTGGGGCCAACCGCTGCGAAACGGTCCTATTCATCATTCCCGGCTTGGGAAAAAACGGCTTGTCTTTTTCTGCCGCGGGGTCTCCAAGACCATGCCCAGCATCTTCCTGAGCTATTCACGCGAGGATCTTCCTCTCATCGAGAAACTCGAGGTGCAGCTCCGGAAACATGCCGGGATTTCGATCTGGCGCGACCAGGAAAAGCTGTATGGCGGCCAGAAATGGCCAAAAATCCTCGGAGAGGTTATTGCAGAGCAGGATTTTTTCCTGCTTGCGTGGTCGAAGCGTTCCGCCAGCTCGCACTTTGTGGAATTCGAATGGTGCACCGCCCTCGCGTTGAAAAAGACCATCATTCCCTGCCTGCTGGATAGTACGAAACTCCCGCCCTCTCTTGCCGCAACGCATGCGATTTCCGTAGAAAACATTCCGGATATTGTCGCCGCGGTGACCGGATCCCTCCCCCCACCGGATGCAGCGCGGCAAGCGGAAGTGATCAGCAGGCTCAATCAGATCCAGGACACTCAGCCGGAAGATGTGCTCGCGCATGTAAAAACGGCTTTTCAACAAAAACAGTGGGTCGTGCATGGCAATGTCATCCAGGGCGACCATGTCACGGTAACGTTTGCGGAAGCACAAAAAGAGCCGTCCAAGGGACTGCTGGACAAGTGGCAAACCTGGGCAGGGCTGGCGGTAACCCTGCTTACGGCGATCTCGCTCATGGCCGACCTGCCGGGCAAATTCAATGCTGTTTCTCCAAAGAGTGCTATAGAGAGCGAGGCGGACCAGGAGAATCAGATGCTGGAGCAACCCCTTGAAGGGTCGATTCGCGATGAGGATGATCCCGTCGAAGGCGTAAAAGTGTCGCTGCTCAAGTTCAACCAGACCGTTACCACCGATGCGCTCGGGCAATTCCGCTTCCGGGTCCAAGCCCCCAGGCAGGAAACCGTGACCTTGCTCGCGCAAAAAAGCGGTTATCAATCCTATGAGAATGACTTTACCCTGGGTAATACCGACATCAGTTTCACTCTGAAGAAAAAACCATGAAGTGTCTTGTAATTGTTCCATGCATTATTTTGGGAATGCTGTTTCCTTGCACGCTCCAGGCAAAGGACAGGATGCTTCAGGGGCGGGTCCTGCTGGTTGGCGAGCAGGACGAGTTAAAGCCTGCGGTCGGGCAGGATGTGATGCTGGTGGAATCGGGAGATACCCGGCGCACCACCGAAGGCGGCAGGTTTCGCCTCTTCCTCAGGGACAGCTTCAAGGCTGGCGCAAAGATTACCCTGGCGGTGGAGAGGAAGGATTGGCGCATACAGTATCCGCTGGACGGAGAAGCCCTGGTGCCGGCCGATCTGGAAAGGGATCTCATCGAAGTCCGGCTGCTTCCGGCCGGTTCGAAGAAATTCTGGTCGGCCGACCGCTTTGAAAAGTTTATTGCTGATACCGCCGCGAAGTCCAAGGAGCAGGTGCGCCCTGAAGGCAAACCCCGGGATATAGACTTGAGCCGCTATATCAAGGACTGGGCAGTGAAGTATGGGTTCAGCGCCCAGCAGGCACGGGACGAGATCGAAAAATGGGCAGCCGAGGCGGAACAGGGAAACGATCCGCGTCAGCTTGGCTTTGCGGCCTTTGCCAGGAAGAATTTCGGGGAAGCCGGGAGGCAGTTCCAGGAATCGGGCGAAAACAAGGTCAAGGCGAGTGTGGAAGCTGCCGCGAAAGGCCAGCGGCTGCGGGAAGAGGCGATTCAGGATTTCCATCTGTCTGGGGATGCCAACTACAACGGCTATCTTTTTTCCGATGCGCTGGCTGCGTATCGGAAAGCAGAGCAGCTTGTCTCGAAGGAAAAAGAGCCGCAGCTCTGGGCAGCGATCCGGGTTGACATCGGAACAGCGAACATGGAGATCGGGACACGAGTCCAGGGCTCGGCTATTCATGAACACCTGGCCGAGGCGGCCAGCGCCTATCGCGAAGCCTTGACTATTCTTACCAGGGAACAGCTTCCCCGAGACTGGGCCGTGACGCAGAGCAAGCTGGGAAACGTGCTGCAGGAGCAGGGAATCCGTAGCAGCGGAGAAGCCGGTGCGCGACTGCTGGCCGAGGCGGCCAGCGCCTTTCGCGAAGCCTTGACTATTCAGACTAGGGAACAGCTTCCCCGAGACTGGGCCATCACGCAGAACAACCTGGGCAACATGCTGGCGAAACAGGGCATCCGCACCGAGGGGGAGGCCGGTGCGCGGCTGCTGGTCGAGGCGGCCAGCGCGTATCGCGACGCGTTGACGGTCTACACGAAAGAGCAGCTCCCGCAGAACTGGGCCGGGGCGCAGAACAACCTGGGAGCCGTGCTGCTGGAGCAGGCCATCCGCGCCGGCGGGGAGGCGGGTGCGCGGCTGCTGGCGGAGGCGGCCAGTGCCTATCGCGACGTGCTGCAGGTCTCTACCCGAGAGCAACAGCCGCAACAGTGGGCCGCGACGCAGAACAACCTGGGAAACGTGCTGCAGGAGCAGGGCATTCGCACCGAGGGGGAGGCCGGTGCGCGGCTGCTGGCGGAGGCGGCCAGTGCCTATCGCGACGCCCTAACGGTTCGCACGAAGGAGCAACTGCCGCAAGGCTGGGCCATGACCCAGAACAACCTGGGAGTCGTGCTGCAGGAGCAGGGTAGTCGTACCGGCGGAGAGGCCGGTGCGCGGCTGCTGGCCGAGGCGGCCAGTGCCTATCGCGACGCCCTAACGGTGTATACGAAGGAGCAGCTGCCGCAAGACTGGGCCATGACCCAGAACAACCTGGTAAATGTGTTGACAGACCAAGGCACCCGCGTCGGCGGGGAAGCGGGCACGCGGCTGCTGGCCGAGGCGGCCAACGCGTATCGCGACGCCCTAACGGTGTATACGAAGGAGCAGCTGCCGCAACAGTGGGCCGCGACGCAGAACAACCTGGGACTTGTGCTGCGGGAGCAGGGAATCCGTACCAGCGGGGAAGCGGGCACGCGGCTGCTGGCCGAGGCGGCCAACGCGTATCGCGACGCCCTAACGGTGTATACGAAGGAGCAACTGCCGCAACAGTGGGCCGCGACGCAGGACAACCTGGGAACCGCGCTGCAGGAACAGGGCGTCCGTACCGCGGGGGAGGCCAGCGTGCGGCTGCTGGTCGAGGCGGCCAGCGCGTATCGCGACGCGTTGACGGTCTACACGAAAGAGCAGCTCCCGCAGAACTGGGCCGGGGCGCAGAACAACCTGGGAGCCGTGCTGCTGGAGCAGGGCAGCCGCGCCGGTGGGGAGGCGGGTGCGCGTCTGCTGGTCGAGGCGGCCAGCGCCTATCGCGACGCGTTGACGGTCTACACGAAAGAGCAGCTCCCGCAGAACTGGGCCGGGGCGCAGAACAACCTGGGAAACGTGCTGCGGGAGCAGGGCACGCGCACCGGCGGGGAGAGGGGCGCGCGTCTGCTGAATGAGGCGGCCAGCGCGTATCGCGACGCGTTGACGGTCTACACGAAAGAGCAGCTCCCGCAGAACTGGGCCGGGGCGCAGAACAACCTGGGAAACGTGCTGCGGGAGCAGGGCAGCCGCACCGGCGGAGAGGAGGGCACGCGACTGCTCGGTGAGGCGGCCAGCGCCTATCGCGACGCCCTGTCGGTTCGCACGAAGGAGCATCTGCCGCAAGACTGGGCCATGACGCAGAACAACCTCGCAAGGGTATTCGTGCTTCTGAAGGACTGGCGCGGGGCGGCCGAGGCATACGGCAAGGTATTGACTCTCTACCCGGACCATATCGAGGGATATTCCTCGGCCGTAACCCTGTACCAGGAAATACTGTTTGCCTACCCGGAAGCTTTTGCGCTCAGCCAGCAGTGGCTGGAGCGGCATCCGGACGATGTCTCCGTTCAAGCCAACCTTGCGGAGGCGCACTTCACGACAGGCCGGTTCGGAGAAGCCGAAATGCGCATAGCGTCGCTGCTTGGCAACCCCAAACTGGATCCCTCCATCACTTTCGGCTTGCGAACGTTGCAGGTTGCTACACTGCTGGCGATGAAAAAGCCGGAGCCTGCTTCTTCCGCGCTTGCCGCATTGCGTGATTTCCTCGAAAGCCAGCCTTCCGATTTTGATGTAACCTGGAGCTTCAAGGGCAGCAGGCACTTTATTGAAAACGAACCAAGTCTTGCTGGCTACCGTACCTGGCTGCTCGAGCTATTTTCCGCTGTTGAGGAGAAGGACGCGCAGAAAAGACTGGCAGCGCTGGAGCACGTCCAGGGGCGTCTGGCCGGCGGCCTCGATCGGTAGCTATGAGGTCGATTTCCGTGGTGAAGATTCACTTGATTTCCAAAAAAGCTTGGCTACACTGAATCGACGGCGGACAGTTTGACTCTTGCGGGTACGCCCGCCTCATGAAGTTCGGGGAGGATCGCGCAATGGCGGTGCAGGTTATCGCGAACGACGACCAATACATTCTGAATCACTGCACGCGGTTCCTGACCCGCCGGAATACGGATGCGCGCCACAATTTCGGCCAGTACGATCCTGCCGATCCGCGCGCCCGCATTTGCGAAGCATGGCGCTTTCCCATCATCGACAGCCATGCCCAAATGGATGGCGGGGACGATGGGGACAATTACGCGTTCAACAGGGTCACGTTTGTCTATCGTGCGGGCGAACCCGGCTCATCCGGTGTCGCCGGAGCGGGCGGAACGCCAAGCCAGGTCGGTGTAATCGGTACCTTCGCGAAACTGTACGAGCCTATTGCGCTTTCGCCGGTTCGCTTTCTCGGCGAACCGACCGGCTACTTCGCGGTATCCCTCAGGGTTCCCAAGGGCCAGGCCTACCGCTACAAGTTCATGGTGGATGGCAAGGCCATGCTCGATCCGGTCAACCCCCAGCAGATCCGCGAGCCCAACGGCCACGCATGGTCCCGGTTTTTCACCCATCTCTGCACCCAGCCGCTGTCGTTCGAGAGCTGGGAACTGGCGATACTCGAGCGGCTGGTCGATCACATCATGCCCTTTCGCACCAAGGATGGCCAGGATTTTCTCCAGTTTTTCTACAACCAGCTCGACGCACAGCAAAAAAAGCAGCAGTACCTGTTTTCGTACCGGCTCGACCAGTCGGTCGGGATCGTCAACTTCATGGACAATCTCGTGGCGCGCGAGGAGCGGCATCATCTCATCGACTACAAGATCTGCCTGGAGCTGATCGCGGATATCGTTCGCCAGCGGGCAGCGGATATCGAGCCCGCGAAGGCTCCCAAGGAGATATTCATCGGCCTGTACGGGGAAATGGCATCCGGACAGGTGGCGGGCTGGGATACTTCCCGCTACAACGATCCCACCTATTTCCTGCAGATGCTGCGGCGCCACGCGTTCACCGGCGCCTTTTCCCACCCGAAATACGGCGGCAATGCCAGCGCGCTCGGATGGCGCTACCTTGCCGATCGCTTCAGGAATGGGGGCGGGGAGACGCTCTTCGACTGGGAGCGCGCCATCGAGCAACCCCTGGGAACCAATACCGACTATCACGGATAATCCATGGCTTTGCAGACCGACTTCGACGTGGTGATCATCGGCAGCGGCGCCGGTGGCGCGCCGATAGCGCACGAGCTTGCCCGGCAACAGAAATCGGTGCTCGTCCTGGAGAAAGGGCCGCTTTTCCTTTCCCAGGCGCAAGCCGCGAATGGGCTGAGCGATTTCAAGCGCGACGAGCTTTATGCCTATGGCGCGGAGAAGCGGCTTACCCACGCGGCGGTGGACAACAAGCAGGCGGCTTTTTTCTCCAGCCACGTGGAACCGGATATCAACGACGAGCCGCATATCTACCGCGACGGGAACGGCAGGGACCGGGCCACCATCGAGGGCTATACCGCGCAGGTGATCGGCGGCGGGACGCAGATCTACGGCGGCGTGTCGCTGCGCTTCACGCAGCGCGACCTCACGCTCCAGAGCTTCAATGCCGGGCGGACGGATCTGGCCGCCACCGATCCGGCCGGGGATATCGAGCGCGAAGCCCGCGACTGGCCGGTTTCCTATGCCGAGCTGGAGAAATACTATTGCAAGGCGGAAAAGCTGGTGGGAATCAACGGTGAGCAGGGCAACCAGCTCAAGCCCTTCACGGAGAAGGATACCTACCAGACGCCCCTTGCGCCTAATGCGATCAGCCGCTACGCTCATGACGGCATGGTGTATGTGGGCAGGGGAAAAGGACCTGGCGGGGCGGATGTGTTGCCTTACCGCACCCCGCTTGCCGTCATTACCGAAGACCATGCTCCCAGCGGGCGCAAGATGATCGCGGCGCCGGACGACCTCAAGACCAGCTATCTCAACCGTTTCGGCGACCCCCTCGGTTTCAAGTCGAGCACCTGGAACGCGCTGCTAGCCCCGTTGCGGAATGAGCCCGGCCTCAGCATCCGCACCAACTGCGTCGTGACCCATCTCGTGAGCGATGGCGCCCGCGTGAGCGAGGTGCGCTATATCGACCCTTCGGGCAGCGAGCGGATCGCGCGCGGAAAAGTCGTGGTGGTGGCCTGTTCCGCCATCGAGTCGATCCGTCTGCTCAAGCTCTCCGCCGGGCTCGATCCCACCGGTTTTGGCCGCATTCTGGAACAGCAGAATGACCTGCTGGGAAAATATTTTCTTACCCATGCCTTCGGCGGCGCCAGTTCGACCATGCCGGAACGTTCGGACAAGACGCGCTCGCTGGATGCCGACTGGGCGACAGACTACTGTTCCACCGACGATTTCCTGAAAGCCAGCCATCTCTGGGCGGGCGGCGCGGTTTACAACAACACCTCCGACGAGGCGCTGCCGCTATCGCTGGGGCGCACGCATTCGGCGACGGACCTCGATACGCTGTGGCATGGGTTCGCGAACGATTTCGGCCTCATCGGGCAGGGCATGGTCGATTTCATCGACAACGACATGGGGCGCGGGCTCTCGGTGAGCTTCATGGCGAACCAGGTGCCGCAGAAGGATAACCGCATCGAACTGCACCCCACGGTAAGGGACAAATGGAACCGGCCCGTCGCCTACATCATCAAGAACTGGCACAGCCATGATAAATACCTGATGGATACGCTTGCCCAGGAATGCGCCAATATCCTGCGTGCCGGCGGCAACACCACGCATGACTATCCGATCCGCGGATTCGGCGGGGTATACAACGGCGAAAACGGCATCGCGCGCATTGCCAACCACATCCTGGGCGGCGCGCGCTTCGGCTCGGACCCGCGCGATTCCGTGCTCGACCCGGATTGCCGTGTATGGGGCTTCGATAATTTGTACGTTACCGACGGCGCCTTCATGCCGACTTCCGGCGGGGCGAATCCCACGCTCACGATCGAAGCCAATTCGTTCCGCGTGGCGGACAAGATAGGAGGGCGCTTATGAGCAACGGCATGCCAGGCAGCCTGGGAGGCCAGGCCGGGGGACCGGGCGCGATCGCGACCGCGGAAAAGGCGACGCCGCACGCCGGATCGTTCTCGTCGGCATTTACGGATGTCTATAACGAAATCTTCAAGGTCGTCTTTTTTCCCGACCGCATCTACCATGAACGCTACCTGAACGCGACGCGCAGCCCGCGCTACCGCTACAACGTGCGGGAGGTACGCAGCTACCTGGATATCACCGCGATGAAGAGCCAGGTGTATCTCGACGGCAAGCTCATCGGCAATGTGCTCCGCATCGAATATGGGGCAAGCCGGCTGGTGGAGCAGATCCGGGAGAAGGAGCGTTTCCTCCAGGACGGGCTGGTCATGTGGATACAGCCGCTTCCCGATGGGGTTCCCAACCCGCCGCAGGCCAGGGTGAGGCTGGCATACGACATCTGGACTCATACTTTCCAGGTGGAGATCTGGGAAACGCTGGAGGCGCCGGAGGGGACCAACCATGCCTTTCCGGTGCTGGACCAGATGGGCCGCAACGCCCCGATCACGCGCGTGCCGCAATTCGATGGCGTGATGGCGCAGCTTGGCTCGCTCAACAGCATGCAGCTCGCCTTCCGCGAGGACACCCGCGACCTGCCGTTCGGGTTTCCGATCACGGATGAGGATGCCGCCTGGGACAACGCATTCCTGCGGTCCCACCAGGAGCCGGTCACTTCCGACCCGAGCAGCCCGCGGAATACGATCCTCGACCAGAGCTACCTGCTCGATTTCCAGCGCGGCTGGTACGTGCAGGTACCGGAAATCGTGCCGGTGCGCTACCTGAACGCCATGATGGACAGTTCCGGCAATCCGGATGCGAAGCCCGATAACATCATCGACATGCGCTGGATTTTCCAGCGGGAGTTTGGCGGCTCGATGATCTTCTTCCACCATGTCACGATTCCGCCCGGGCATGTCGAGGGCAATCACCAGCATATCGGATCGGAAGAGCTGTATTACATCGTCGAAGGGGAGGGAGTCGCCTATCTCCGGGTAGGGGACGACCCCGCGACGGACGCGAAGACGCCGCAAGGAGCGGACGTGTATCCCGTCGAAAGCCGGATGACCATGGGCCTGGGGTATTACGACTACCGCCGCCTGCCGGTGAAGCCGGGCAGCGTCATTTTCACCAAGAGCGGCGGGATGCACGGGATACGCAATACCGGAAGCGCCGACCTGAAGTTCGTCGCTTTTCTGTATCACAGTACCTGAAGAGAAGACGTCCTGGCAAGGTGTGGCCCCATCCGGCACTGCGCCGTGCCGGTTCAGGAACCGAAATAAGGGAGAATGGCAATGGAAATTGTGCATGGGGACGCCTGTTTTCGCGTCGAGCCCGGCACGTCGCCGAATTACGACGCGGGAAACTCGCTGGTCAAGCTGATGGGCCTGGTGGAAACGGTGGCATTGGCGGAAAGCCGGGAATACTACGATGCGGATCAGCTTCAATATCTCTTTCCCATCCGTTCGCTCGAACTCTATGGGCCGCAGGGCCAGGATGCGGATGTGCTGGACCCCACCCGGCAGGATAACAAGACCGATTTCCAGAAGCAGAATGTGCGGGATTTCGTCGTCACGGATGCATTCCTGGTGCGGGGCATCGCCGCCGCCGGGGACTGGAGCGGCCCGTTCCTGCGGCTTTCCTATGCCGGGGGTCCGGATTCCGCGCTTGCGGCGGCGGGCGGCTACCCGCTGGGCGAACGGATCGGCCTGTGGCTCAAGGTCGGCGATGCCGCGACGGCGGGCATGCTGCCTGTTCCCTATAACCCGCGGTCGCACCGCTATGAAATCGAATTGTGGGGATATCCGGCGGACGACCTTCGATCCCGGCTCGATGCGAGAGGGCAGGCGGCGCTGGATAGCGGCGAGTTGACGGTGAATCTGGATCTGGTCCATGGCGACGTGGCCAATTTTTCGCGCGCAGCCCTCGAAGGCCGGCTGGTGACCGGCGTTGCGCCCACCGACGCCATGCATCCGGTATTGCCGCTCGCCATCGAGGTGGCCTGGGCCACGGCGGACGGCAAGGCGTGGGATTCGCAAGGCGGGGCCAATTACCGCTATGCATTCAACATGATCAAGCGCGGCTGGGACAATTATCTCGGCGTGGGCGCGAGCCCCAATCCGCATGGCGGCGTCGGTTTTCTGGAATACCGCAATCTTCTTTCCAACTATGGCCGGTATGCGGGAATGAATGAACTTGCCCGAGCGCTGGAACCGTGGATGTTCGATGCGTTCAACAGCAAGCAGCACGCGCAGGCGACGGAGCCTTTCATGGCGGTCAACTATGTCGATCTGCATATCATGAAAGGTGATTGCGGCATCGGCCTGCACCGGCATCGCGATAATTCGGAAATTTTCCTGATGATGCGGGGGCGGGGGTGGATGGTGGTGGGCGACTGGTGCAAGATGCCGGACCGCGAGCGCTGCTTCGAAGTCAGGATCATGCGCTCCGGGGACATGGTGATGCTGCGCGGGGGCAACCTGCACGGGCTCATGAACCCGACCGACGAAGACGCCTTTCTTTCGATGTTCGGCGGCTACGACTGAGCATTGAATCTGAATCCACCCTGTCCAACTGCCGGATTTGGGATAAAGGAGGGAGAAAATCATGCCCGTCTCAACAAGACCCTACATGGGCGCTACCGCGTTCGACGGCGGCGTCACTTTCCGTGTCTGGGCGCCCAATGCGCGCGCGGTCTACGTCGCGGGAGAGTTCAACCAGTGGAGCAAGACCGCATCGCCGCTTTCCAGCGAGGACAACGGCTATTGGTCCACGGATGAAACCACCGCAAAACCCGGGCAGCAGTATAAGTTTGTCGTCGTCAACCGGGATAGCGGGGCGGAATTGTGGAAAAACGACCCGTATGCGCGGGAGTTGACCCAGTCCAACGGGAACAGCATCATCGCGGCGACCGATATGGTCGGGGATGTGCCGGGCTACGGCACGCCTTCGGCAAACGAGGCGGTGATTTACGAGCTTCATGTCGGTTCGTTTCTTTTCGACAGGACGTTCCCGGACCCGCACGGCACTTTCGCCACGCTGATAACCCGGCTCGACTATCTGCGGGACCTGGGCATCAACGTGATCGAAATCATGGCGGCGGGAGAATTCGCCACCGATTTCTCGTGGGGCTACAACCAGGCTTACATGTTCGCCATCGAGCATGCCTACGGAGGCCCCAACGGTTTTCGCGACCTGGTGAGGGAGGCCCACAAGCGCGGCATCGCGGTGCTCTTCGACGTGGTCTACAACCATATCGGGCCGGAGGATTGCGACCTCTGGCAATTCGACGGCTGGAATGAGAACAGCCAGGGCGGGATCTACTTCTACAATGACAACCGCAACCAGACTCCCTGGGGGATGAACCGGCCGGACTATGGCCGTAATGAGGTGCGGCAATATCTTCGCGACAATGCGTTGCGCTGGACCGAACAGCGGTTCGTGGACGGCCTGCGCTGGGATGGAACCGGCTGGATACGGAATATCTTCGGGAGCAATGATTATCCTCCCAACGACATTCCCGATGGCTGGAGCCTGATGCAGTATATCAATAATGAAATCCGCGGGCGGCAGCCCTGGAAGTTCAGCATCGCGGAGGACATGCAGCAGAACGAATGGCTGACACGGGATACGGATGCGGGTGGCGCCGGTTTCACCACGCAATGGGATGCGGGCTTCGTGCATCCGGTGCGCGCAGTCATCGTGCCGGGATATGATGACGGCCGCGACATGGGCACAATGCAGCGGGCGCTGGAGCTGCGCTATAACGGCGACGCATTCCGGCGCGTGATCTACACCGAATCGCACGACGAAGACGCAAACGGCAGCGCGCGGGTGCCGGAAGAAATCTGGCCCGGCAATGCGGACAGCTATTTTTCCCGGAAGCGCTCCACCCTGGGCGCGGCGCTCGTTTTTACGGCACCGGGCATTCCCATGATCTTCCAGGGACAGGAATTTCTCGAAGACCGCTATTTCCGCGACGACGTGGAGCTCGACTGGAGCAAGGCGGTGCGCAACGCGGGCATCGTCGATTTATACCGCGACCTGATCCGCCTGCGCCGCAACTGGTTCAACAACACGCGCGGCCTGCGCGGCCAGGGGATGCATCTCCATCATCGCAATGATGCGGACAAGCTGATCGCGTTTCACCGCTGGGACCAGGGGGGGCCGGGGGACGACGTGGTGGTCATCGCGAACTTTGCCAACAGGAGCTACGATTCGTATTCGATAGGGTTTCCTCGCGAAGGCCTGTGGTGGGTCCGCTTCAATAGCGACTACGCCGGGTACAGCCCGAATTTCGGCAATCAGCGGGGGTACGACACCGTCGCCGGGCCGGGGGGGAGAGACGCCATGCCCTGCACCGGGAATATCGGGATCGGACCTTACAGCGTCCTTATCCTGTCGCAATGACGGGATGCCGGAGGCATGCTGCGGGACACCATCGCGTTGTGCTCCCGATCCGGTACCCTGAACCGGAAATATGATGGGTTACGCGTTGCTCTATCCATTCTTCCACGCAAGCTGGATTCCGGCTCGCCGCTGGCGCGGCGTCCGGGATGGCGAGGTTTTTTATGCAATGAATTTACGATTCACCACCCTAAGGAAGCGCTGAATAAATCCTCGCTGAGCGCGTTGCTGGTAAAATCGGGATGATCATAAGACGCGCGACGCAGGTCGTAGCCGGGACTACGATGCCAAGGAGCGCAACGCAGTGGCTCCCCAGAGCGTGGCCCGAGGGCCCCCGCGAAGCGGGGATCGGGCAGCGGTGGGGATGCTTCGACCGCACCACAGGTTTGTTGGGGCGCAGGCATCCCGCTACGGGGTCGCATCTTCCTTTCGGAAGACACTGCTCCGCCCTGCGCGGTCGCACCATTCGCGTCGTCGCCTTTCGCGCATCCCATCCCGCAAAGCCACCGCCGCGCCAGCGGGGACTTGTTCAGAGCTTCCCTAGCTAGAGCAGTGCGGAAAATCCCCGATACTCAATGACGGTGCACCTCGAAGCAGCGCTTCAAGCGAGCTCCCCTCCAGACGCCCCGTGCATCGGGCCACCATGGTAATGCGTATTGCGCGGTTTCCAACACCCGCACGCTCCAGTCCACATCATCGATAAATCGGAAATGCACCGTGGCCGGTGGATCAAGATGCAGATCTGAGAACGATCCTGTTGTGTAAGGACCTCCTATACGCGCAGAATCAAGTAATTTCCCTTTGTCATCGAGTAGATGAATTGCCAGCATTTCTTCAAACGGTGTGTCGTCAGTTACAAATAAGAGCCAGCCTCTAGCACACCGTACCGCAGCTTTAAGCATACACCCTGAGACAACCGAACCGGTTGGATGGCCCGCTATCCAAACATTACTGCGAGGTCCATCTTTTCCTGTTGAATGAGCACGCAACTCAACCTCATCGGCCAGTCGCATCAATTTTTCCAAAAGAAATCGACCCCCATTGCAGCTGCCGCTCCACCAACGAAAGCACCAATCGTAACGCACACGGGTGCGCCTGGGCCGCATGCCAGACCAGCGAGTGCGCCACCAGCTATCCCGCCCGCAATACCTGCACCAGTGACTGCACCTTCATGCAATGCTGCTGTCACTTTATCATCGGCAGTGGCAACGATATAGACTGAAATGCCTAGTGACAACACGATGAGCCCGCGTCCTGCTCGCGATACCCTGCGCATGGTTCTTGTAAGAATTTCATTGGACTTACCGGATGATTCAACTATAGCCGCGTAGACCCGATTTTGTTGCTCCGTAGTCAGTCGGAGGAAGTTGGCATCCTTGCCAAACAGGTTAATTGTCTTATCTGCAATCAATCTATTTAATGTGGGACTTTCCGGCTTTAGCCACTCGGCTACTGATCGGCCAACAGGAGTGCTGCGGCGGCGGAGCAGTTGCATAACCTCATCGCGTACTCCATGAGCCTGTTCTGCAGCTTCCTGCCATGTGAGTTTGCCAGCCCTGACAAGCGCTTTAATCTCATCCCGGAATTCGCGCGCGAGTTGATCGTATCGTGCACGCAATGCACCGTCCAAGGTGGCAATGAAGGCAGAATTTGACAATTCCGCTTTTAACAGATTGAACTCAGCTTCGAATTCCTGCTGATAATTGTGAACCCCAACCGGTCCGGATAGTGGCGATGCCGAACGTACCAGCGTTCCGTCATCCACTACTGGAAGATTGATACTTGTTCCCACCGGACCTGCAACTTTTACGCTACCCACGAAGGTTGATCTCTCAATTCATCTTTATTTTGGTTGGGTCTATATTTCGCCGCTTTCAACTCTCATACACCAATAGAACAACTATTAGCCTTCAAAATCGTCAAAATCTACCTTCATCCAGTTACATTTCACTTCGACTCTTCACGGCCGTGATCTAAGGAAGCGCTGAACAAATCCTCGCTGAGCGCGTTGTGGGTAAAATCGGGATGATCATAAGGCGCGCGACGAAGGTCGTAGCCGGGACTACGATGCCAAGGAGCGCAACGCAGTGAGCGCCCGATTTTACCGCAACCCTCCTGGGGCGGGGCTTTGCGAGCGGTCTGCCTTGTCAGGCTCCTGGCGAAGGGGATCAACCATTCGCGTCGTCGCCTTTCGCGCATCCCATCCCGCAAAGCCACCGCCGCGCCAGCGGAGATTTGTTCAGCGCTTCCCTAACGTTTCCTTAAAGGATGATCGGGTTCGAGACGACCCGGCATCGCCAATCGAAGGCAATGTTCGGGTCAGCGTCTCCGCCGGGCTTCCAGGTGAAGGCCGTAATTTCGACGTCATTGAAGGAATTCGGATTGTTGGGGTCCTTGATCAACTGGTGCGTCAAGGTGATGAAGCATGGGTTCGCCGTCTTCGGCGTTGCAAGCAGGAACACCGGTTCGGAAAAAGAATTGAGATTGCTGCAAATGAAATCGCTCAGGCGGAAGACGCGTTTTCCGTCGGTTCCGGTCGAAGTACGGCCGGTTGCATCCAGAAGAGTGCGCGGACTCGTGCAGAATTTTCCTGGAAATATGACAAATCTTGAGGTGATCTGGCTATTTTCTTCATAGAATGCCGATCCGACGGGAAAAGAGAAAAAAGCCAACTGGTCCGCGCTCGCCTCGATTTGCGTACCTGAGATCTTCTCGAGTTGCGTCTTGAAGTCGCCGAGCGCTGCCGACATTTTTGGGTCGATTTCCATGTGAACCTCCTTAAATTCAAAGAATTGAGAATCGGAACCAAACAGGTGTTGAACCTAAATCCGGCAGTTGACCGCTCATTTTTAGTTTAGAACCATGATTCACCGAGACTTTTCGCGGTACTCGACGTTCATCTATAGGGGTGAGTTCGCTACAGGGCAGATTGTGCAATTTTTACGGCACACGGCTGCGTTGCAACTCCTTGCAATGGAATGGCCATTGCGCGTCGCAGCACCTTGCCCTGCACCCCAAAAACCGCACACTCCACCCCGTCCAGCTGCCGGATTTAGGTTAACAGACCTTAATGCATGGAATGCAATCCGATCATGTTGCCTTCGGGATCGGAAACGAGCGCGATATAGCCATATTGGCCGATGGACATTTTTTCCTTGACAAGGCGCCCACCGTGTCCGGCGGCACGTGCGGCTTCCACGGCGCAATCTTCGCACTTGAAGTAGACCAGCGTGGTGTTTCCGCCGGATGGACCTCCTTCCATTTTCGCCAGCGCGCCGGCTGCGCCATAGCCTTCGTGCGACATGGGGAAGGCCCACATTTCCAGTTCCGTGCCAGAGGCGGGAGCAGGCAGAGGCTCGAGCTTGCCCTGGAAGACCGTTTCGTAGAAAGCTTTGGCGCGCTCCATATCCTGCACGTAGATTTCAAACCATCCAACGGGATTGGCATCCATGGGGTAGCTCCTTCGATAAGGGATAATAGGGATAAAGGGGTCCGGATATTTACAGGATAGCTCGTTTCTCCATGTTGTGCCGGGAATTCCACCCTGCATGCCGCGGAAACAGGTGGCGCATGTTGCGAAGCGCTCCGCCCATTCACCTATTCGGCTATCCGCCTAACCGGGGAGCCAGTAGGTTACGCCGCCGAAATCGACGGAGTGGCAGTCCTCCCTGCAAAGCGCCTTGCCTGTTCCTTCCGCATTCTTGCCATTTGCATGATTTTCGAATGCGCTGTCGCGGATCAGGTTCACTCCGCTGTCATAGGTGGAAACGGATGCGGCGGCTTCGATATTTCTCGCAAATGCGTTCAGCGCTTTCAGCTCTTCCGAATAATCATCCGAGCAGCGGTAATTCAATTGCTGCTCCAGCCAGTTGATGCGCGTCAATAGTTCCTTGGAATTGATTACGTTTTGAGTATTGGTTATGGGCTTGTGTTCCATGTTTTCATCCGCATGAGGGTCGTATCGAAGTTGGGCGGTAAATGCCCGATCAGGAAAATAATGCTATAAATAAAGGGGTAAATGATGAGGCAATGGCCTGTCTGGTTCCTCCCTCCCACTTTTCAGGAGAATAAAAATGCTCGGTGATGGAAAATCCGTTGTGCTGTCGTTTGATGACGGACCCGCACCCGTCGGTGCGCTCGAAAGCATACTGCAAACGCTGCAGGACAATCAAATCAAGGCGGAGTTTTATGTTCTCGGCAACGAAGTGGAACTGTACCCTGATGCTGCGAGGAAGATCGTGCGCGACGGACACGACATCCAGAACCATTCCTGGAGCCATGCGGATCTGGCTGCGGCACAGGCGGAGGATGTGCGTTCGGAGCTTGAAGAAACCCAGAACGTGATCGAGGATACCACCGGGTTTATTCCCACGAAAATCCGCCCGCCATATGGCGCCGGCGGTTTTCGCGGCCACCTCGATGCGGATCTGGTCGAGGCGGCGCGTGAATTGTCGCTGGAGATCGTCACGTGGGATATCGATACGGAAGACTGGAAAGCTCCCCAGGGATTGGGGCCTGAAAAGATACGCAATATCGGGAGCCAGTTTGTGCAGCAATCGCGCAAGACTTCCTTCAACATCCTGATGCACGTGCAGCCGGGCACGGCGCGGGATCTGCCATCATTCATTGCCCAGTTGAAGGAATGGGGTTTCACCATCGCGGTACCATGAGGTCATGAGGGGACATTCCCGGAGGGGGTGCGGGAGACTGGCCGGCGGGGCCTCCCTGATCCTGTTTTTGTCATTGGCGTCGCGCCCGGCCGTGGGCGCGGACGTGGATACAGACGTGGCGGAGGCGCACCGGGAATACCGGTGCACGCCGGAGGTCAAGCATGAGTGCAGCATGGAGCGGTGCGAAAAGACTGCCCATGGGTTCCAGGATGCGGAATCTTTCATTTATGACACGCGCACTGGAAAAATCTCCGCCTGCCTGTGGACGAATTGTTATGCGGGCGCGGCCACGCTGTTCAAGGATGCGGTATCCGGCACGACAACCGCCATTGCCCGGCTGAAGCCGGCAGCCCATCCGGGAAATGAGCCGATCACGGTTTCGTTGACGGTGGATGATGCTGGCATGGAAGGGCGGAGAGATGCGAAAGAGGATGAAAACGGAAAAGGAGATAAAGGGAGTGAAAGCCGTTTTACCGCCGTATGGGGTTATGGCAGCGACCGGCTGACTTTCGACATGGGCCGTTGCGCGCTGCGGCATGTGCGCTGATCGCGATATTTCGCATCAGGGACCAGGATCGCGGGATTGGATTATAATGCCCGCATGCGGCCAGCCGGCGCGCCTCCACCCCCGCCATGCAGCAGGGAACTGCGCTCATGGCCCGATATGTCCGATGCACCGATGTGCCGATATAATCGACGGATTGCAACACTTTGCCACCCTGCATCCTGCACGGGTTGGGGCCATATAATCATAAGCAAGGCAGGGAAGGATGATCCTGAATCCGGCGGCTGATCGCTCATTTCAGCTTGGAACCATGATTCACAAAGACTTTCCTCGGTATTCGAGATTCACCTATAGGGTGAGTCCGCTACAGGGCGGATTGCGCGATTTTTGCGGTCCATGGCTGCGTTGCAACTCTCTGGAATGGAATGGCCATTGCGCGTCGAGGCGCCTTGCCCTGCACTCCAAAAACCGCACACTCCACCCTGTCCAACTGCCGGATTTAGGATGATGCGCAAATTATCAGGCAGCCGTCGCAACCGTCGCGGTGGTCGCGGTGCCCGCAGTGCCTTGGCGCTGCGGGCCGTGCTCGCCGGAGTTGCTTTTACTCTCGCATTGCTATTATCTGTAGCCAGCGCAAGCGAGATCAGGGTATCGCTGACGGGCAAAGTCACCACCACCGGGGTTTCGGGCGTTGCCGGCACGCCCGTTGTGCTGGGCACGCCGGAAGGCACCCAGGGCGTCTATGGAATTCGTTCGCTGGAGCGCGACGATAAGCCCTGCTATGTTGCATCGGTGACGGAGGAAGTGAATAACTACGGCAAGGATTCGGGTTTTGGCAAGAATCTCTGCGGCAAAAACCCGGGTGGGGCGGAGATGCAGGTCAAATTCGGCGATATAAAATTTGCGAGACGCACTTTCGTGCGGGCAGTACGCGTATGCATGACTAAAAACGACTCGAAGGTCAAGGGTATCCAGCTCCGTGGACGCCAATTCGGGCGCGATGGCAGGCTCAGCGATCTTCCTCCGCGCTATGCGGAACAGCCAAGCTCGGCCGCACTGGAGGATTTGCTCGATCTCAACGCGCCCAGTGACTTGCGCCTCAACTGCAGTGTGTGGAAGGAATGGGTGGAGTGTCCGCCGGGTGAGATTGCCACGGCGCTTGTCGCACATTTCGACTCCGGCCCGTCTCCCAACAATCTCATGGGAATCGCGCTCCAGTGCCGGGCGATCGGCAGGGAACGATAGCAGGCTCCCGCTTCTTGTCCGCTCCCGTCGCATCCGGCTTTCACGGATATGATGGGCCGGCGATCAGAAAGTCGTTGCCAGATATTCGATCAGCAGCACGATGCCATACGCGCCGGAGGGCATGGCAACGGAAGCCCCGAACACCGGGTGCCTGGTAAAAGGAAGGAATGCGCCGGTCTGGTTGTTTCTGATGGCTTCGATCGCCCATTCGATCTGGCGTTGCTGCCTTGTTTCATCCGGTGTTTCGCCGGAATCGCCGGACAACCGGTTCCGCTGCTTTTCCAGCCGTTTTTGCAATCGCGAGAGCGCCTCCTTTTTCGCCACGGCGGCGGCACGCCGCAAGATAAGCGCGGCGATGACGATCAGTGTCGCCTCGACGGTAAAGACAATGACCAGCGCCGTAGGGAAATCCCAGTTGTCGAAATAGGTGTGGCGCGCGATGGCCAGGAGGAACATGACCGCGAACGGAAAGTAGATGAGGTTGCCGATTATCCCGGTGCGCCGGCCAATGAGCTCGATGCCCAGCCATTCCTCCAGGTAATGCGTGCGGGTTCCCACGGGCCGGCCATGTTCGGCGGCCATTTCCGCGACGGTTTTTTCCGGCCATGCGACGTCGCCGGCGGCAATGCAGTTCACCCACCTGCGGCAGAGCCGGGTAGTGTCGATCACATAGAATACCAGGAAGGTCATCGCGGCAACGCCAAGCATGACAACCACATGATTGATCTCGAAACAGGCTTCGCCCCGGCAGGGCGTATGGGGAAAGCCGAGCAGCGCCATGGCCAGGAATGCGAAGAGCAGTCCCAGCGCGGCCTGCGGCAGGCAGCGAATGGCAACGCCGGGCAAGGCTCCCAGCGCCTTGTATTCATGCCATAGGCGGGCGGCATCCATGCCCGCCGCGGCCCCGGCGCCTGCCCTTGCACTGCTGCCTGCCTGCACGGTACCCGGCACGGGCAAAGGCCAGAAGTGGAGCCCGGCAATGCGCTGGAAGAAGCCATGCCCCCTGAAGGGCAGGCCGGGGAATTCGTGCTTGGGAGTGGAGGAAGAACTGGAATCAGGAGCCGGGCAATCCAGCCTGCCCGGCCTGTCTGTTTCCGCCGTAGCGCTGGCGGCAGGGCCTGGACCGAGATTGAAATCGCGCTCCAGCGCATTTTCGTTTTTCTTCAATTTCCACCACGAATAGGCCAGGAAAATCAGTGCCGCCGCCAGTGCGAGCAGGCGGATCGCCGCTGTCGGCCATGCGCTGATGCCTTCCGTCAGGGTCATCGGTTCGGCGGCCGCGTCGGGCAGCGATTTTCTCAACCAGCCGAGCAGGCCATATGAAACAGCCGCAGCAGCGGCCAGACCCAGCCAGAAAAGCCTGTTCGACGCGAGGCGGGCCAGGGCCTGGGTCACGGTGCTGCTGAGCAGCACCGCCATGAGCAAAAGCAGCATGACGATGCCCGCGGCTGCCGCCATCCATTCCAGGCCGCCGGACTGGCTCGACCAGCGGCCCCAGCGCTCGATGTCGGGACGCGCGGCATGTATGCTGACAGCATTATCCGGCAAACCCGACGATTGGCGCTTGTCGACGCTGATATCGAAGGCGCCGCTGCGGCCCACTTCAAACAATCTTGGTTCCGCGTTGGGCGAAAAATAGATGGTTTTGGTTTCGGGCAGGTTGGCCGCCCTGAGCCGGAAACAATCCGGGCAATCGGGTTTTTCCGCTCCGGCCGGCATGAAATGATCCAGCGTCCACAGCGCCGTATAAAACAGCGAGGTCTGGTAGCCATCGCGGAACGGCGGTATAGGCGCCTGCAGCCGGGGATTGAGCTCCTGCCCATAGTGGGAGGCGATCACGACATTGCGCGTCCATTGCCACTGGCCCGGCCAGGCCAGCCGGGTATTCAGGTCGGTGGTAAAGAACACCGCCCGGGGGAATTGCTGGCGCAGCGCCTGCAGGAGCAGGAGCTTGTCGTATATGTCGCTTCCCAGTATGCCGATTGCCTTGAATTCCCCTCCATTGCGCATTTCCTCCTGTTTCAGGGAAGCCGCCAGCCTCAGAACATAGTCGAGCTGGCTTCGCCCCTCGGGCCGCTGGCCCGCATTCTGCTCGCTGCCCTGTGGCGGCTTGCCGCTCCATGCCGGTATGCCCGTCTGTGCCGCGGGGATGGGTTCATCGTTGTCCTTGGCGGGCAATTCGCCATCGAGGCCGGCCAGATACGAATGGGTGTAGATCCATCCGGGCCATTGGTCGTGGCGCAGCTTGTCCACCTGTGCCTTCAACCCGGGTCCGGTCTCGCCAGAGCCATTATTCATCGCCACTGCAGCAAAGGTGCGCGGCAGCGCCCGCCCATAGAGCGTATCCCATTCCGAGATCAGCGCGACCTTGGGGTTGCAGTGTTTTTCCGCACAGGGTTTCAAATCGACCTCTCGCCGCCTGAGCTCCTGGAGAAGCTGCTCGGCCAGCAGAGCGTCGGTTTTTATCGTCCTGATGAATTCGAGCCGGGGGTAGGCAAACAGCTCGTCCACCGTCTGCTCTGTTCCGGGCTTGCCCGGGCCGATTGAATAATCCAGTAAAAATGTGTCCTCCGCCGTGGCCCAGGGCGAGTAAAACCGGATATCTTTTATGGTGCGGAAAGGCGGGTTCGAGAGCGGGCTGGACTGGATATCCTGCAGCGTCTTGAGCATGGCGCTGAGCGTGGCCGAGCTTCTCGGGCCGAGCACGCGATAGGACACCGCCGCGTCACCCAATGCGAGCCGTTCCCTGAAAGCGCCATCCAGGTAGGCGAGGAGATCATCCAGCAAACCGAAGTCCTGATCCTTGAGCCACATGACCAGGACGCGCTTCCCGTATTCTTCGTTGCGCAGTTCCGCCTTGGGAATGAAAAATTCGACCGGGACCAGCATGGCCTGGGAGCCTGTGCCGGGCGCCTTCGCGCCGGCCTCGGCCGCCCTTTCCCTGTCCCACCGGAAAACGCGGATGAATTCGCCTGACTCCGGCACATATCCCGCCGCCCCCAGGGCGGAAATCATGGCGTAACGGTCCTTGAGGCGCGATTCCACGCCATTGACATAGGGGCTCCCGTCCACGAAGACCGGCAGCACCCGCAGCCCGGACTGTATGCCCGAGTTGCGGATGACCTCGAGGAGGGTATGAAGGGTATGGAGATCATTCCCTGCCGGCGGGAGCGCAGGCTGCTTTTCTTCCTTCCCTTTGCCTTTTTCCTCCTGGAAGCGGTACGATTCGACCGCTTCGAATGGATCCTGCCACAGGCGCGACTGTATCAATCCTTGTCCAAGGAATACATGGCTGGGCGTCTCCTTGTCGATGGGCCGGGAAGTCTTGAGCGAAATCCCCTCGTAGATGAGGAAGCTGCCTGCCATCGCCAGCAAGGCAAAGATTCCGGTCAGCGGCAGTCTGGATTTGTCGTCTTGTTGTTCCGCCATTGAATAATGGATAAACTTTTTGGAATTTTTGGAAGGGGGCGCATGGCAGTTATAGCATGGCCGGGGATAAAAACACATCCCGCGGACCGGGAAGTGCTTTGCCGGGTTACGCTGCGCTAACCCGACCTGCTTCAGTTTGTAGGGCGTCAATAAGCGTAGCGCATTGCGCCGAATGTCCGAATTGCGGGTGGGCTATATAACGCGGACAATATCGCGTCAACGGGCGCGACTACATGGATGAGGCAAGGCTGACATGTTCAATGCCCCGTTCGAGAACCTGCCACTGCGCGATGCCGTGGATTTCTACAAGCATGAACGCGGCTGGGCCAACCGGCTGGTGGCGGTCGATTTGCTGCTGCAAAAGGGGGGCGTGGCAGGGCAGGTGCAAATGATCTATATCGACCCGCTCCATGGCATCTGCCATTCGACGCCGCAGAAAACCGCAAGGAGGCGGTTAAATCGCGGATGATCGCGGCATCGAGTCATTGAAAGTTGTTTCGTTGGAGTAAAACTATGCTGGTTGTTAGACTTAAGCTCAAAAATTGGCGGAATTTCAAAGAAGTAGAAGTCAATCTTCGCGAGCGAGTTTATATTATTGGGCCGAATGCTTCGGGGAAATCCAATCTGCTGGATGTGTTACGTTTCTTACGGGATGTGGCAAAACCTGAAGGTGGAGGATTGCAGCGGGCAGTAAAAGATCGCGGGGGGCTTTCCAAATTGCGCTGTTTGCTGGCGCGAAAAGACCCTGAAGTCCTGATAGAAATCGACCTTGCCGAAAAAATAGAAACCGATGCCATATGGCGCTATACACTAGCTTTCCGCAGCGAGGGAAAGGGCGCGCAACGCTTAGTGGTAAGCCAGGAAAAAGTGGAAGACATGCGAAGTGGCAAGAGACTAGTAAATCGCCCCGATGAGGACGATAAGAATGATCCCGAACGATTAACTCAAACATATCTTGAACAGATCAATGCTAATCAAGGGTTTCGAGAAATTGCGGATACATTCGGCACGCTGACTTATCTGCATCTTGTACCACAGTTGCTGAAATATTCGGAACAGCTTGGAAATTATCGCCTGGAAAATGATCCGTTTGGACAGTCGTTCCTTGAGCGTATTGCTAAAACCCCGCAAAGAACGCGTGATGCCCGTCTCCGCAAAATTGAGAGCGCGTTACGTACGTGTGTACCTAACATGCGTGATCTCAAGTTTGAACGTGATGACAATACGGGAAAACCACATCTGGAGGCCCTTTATGAACACTGGCGACCAGATGCTGGATGGCAGCGTGAGGATCAATTTTCAGATGGGACGTTGAGACTGCTGGGTATTATGTGGAGTTTGCTGGATGGTGATTCCGTCCTGTTGCTGGAGGAGCCAGAGCTATCCTTGAATGAAGATATTGTGCGAAAGATTCATCCGCTGATATGGAAGTTGCAGCGACAAGCAAAATATAAGCGCCAAATTTTTATTACAACACACAGTGAAGCGCTATTGCAGGACAAGAGTATCGATCCGCGCGAGGTGATCAGGCTGGAGCCCACTCGAGACGGCACGAGGATCGTGGAGGCATCAGAGGAAGATCAGAAGATGGTGGAAGCCGGATATTCAGTTGCTGAAACAATGTTGCCAAAGGTAAGGCCCGCCGATCTTGAACAGCTTCTATTGCTGTAATGACAAGCAGATGTTTGATTCAATTGGTGGTTGAGGATGAACTGAGCGAAGCGGCGCTTCGTAAGTTGATCGACTATTCCGGTCGCGAATTCACTATCCACAGGGTACTACGGATGGGTGGCTTCGGTCAGATTAAAAGCCGGGTTCAGCAATTCAAGAATGCAAGCCATGCGACACCACATATTGTTCTGACCGATCTCGATCAATATGCTTGTGCACCCGAATTACTCACGGATTGGGGCGCAAACACATTGCCATCGGCTTTGCTATTTCGCGTAGCTATACGCGAAATAGAGGCATGGTTGCTCGCTGATCGTATTGGTATTGCCGAGTACCTGACTATTCCTCTGACCAAAATTCCACTGCGACCAGAAGACGAGCCAGATCCAAAGCGAACATTAATGAACCTTGCGCGCAGAAGCAGAAAGAAAAGATTGACCGAGGAAATTGTTCCGGCCATTGGCTCCAGGAATTCTGTCGGGCCGTTATATAATCTGAGAATGGGCGAATTTGTCAGAAATGTTTGGAACGTGCCGCGTGCGATAGAAAATTCAATACAGCTTGACCGTACACTCGAAAGAATTTCCACTTTTATGATCGAATGACCGTGCAGCCGATTTCATATTACGGTCAATGCAATGCCTATGCAGCGCAGCGCTTCGTGGATGCGGTTCGTGCCGCGGAGCAAACCATCCGGGATTTTCCGGAGGTGGCTTGCTTGGCGACAAGTTGCGCCTATTGCGAGTGGAGAGATTCCCTTATTCAGTGGTATATCTTCCAATTGGCATTGATCGTGATGTTCTGATAATTACCGTGGCTCACCACAAACGCCGCCCGGCATACTGGAAAAACCAGTTGCGCGACGTCAATTGATTGCTCCGGCTTTTCTCATTATCAATTCCCCCTTACGCACGCCCGGTGCGGCACCAGGAACAGGCACGCGATGGTTCGCTAAAAATCATTCCGGAAAGACGCCCGGCCGGGTATGCCGGTATGTAGGGCGTCAATAAGCGTAGCGCATTGCGCCGGATGTCTGCGGAGCACGCACGCGTGGGGCTGCTGGTAATGCTTGTCGGGTTACGCTGCGCTAACCCGACCTACGGGGTTGATAAGGATTAACGATGATAGTGAGGATCGGGATATAGGTCGGATTAGTGAAGCGTAATCCGACAGCGGTAATTCCGCCAGGAAGAATTGGATATGAATGGATCGTTACGAGGTTCCATCATTCTCGTGGCATGTGCCATGGCCACCGGCTGCGCGGGGTTTCGCGGCGGATGGGAGAGCGCAGCCTACATGGGCGATGCGCCTGCGGCGACGCATGCCGAACCGCAGCCAGGCAAGGTCGAACTGGCGCTGCCGGGGCTGAAGCTGCAGGTCAGCATGGATAACCGGTTGCGGACCTACGATACGCAGGTTTTCTTCGGCCTGCCGCTCTCGGTCGATCCGCGCCGTGTATATCCGAAAAATCATCAACCGGGGAAAACACGGGTTTTCGTCAATGTGACGCCGGGAACGGGTGCGTTCGTGTTTCGTCCGCGGCTGGCTTTACTGATGATCGGCGGCCAGCGCTACGCTGCGGCGCGGGGATACGAGTTTGGCATGTGGGATATAAGTAAGCCAGGGTGGCAGCGAGTGGAAAGCGGCGGCAAGTGGGAGCATCGCGATGTCGGCGCTGAACTGGCGCTCGCGGGGGCAGGGGTTCGCTATCTCCTTTCGCTGGACTTCGATTTGCCCGCGCCTTCGCCTGAATCGCCGGATATTGCCCTCGACCTTTCGGGGGCGCTGAAGGATTCGAACGCCGGGAGCCCGCCGCTGCCCTTGATCCGGTTCGCGCCGATTCGCTGGAAGGAGGGGTATACTTGATCCTGCGAAACTGAAAAGATGGCGCATTTGAATCAATCCCCCGCCTCAAGCCTTGCAATATTTCTCCTTTATTATTCTTCCATCATCGGCTATGGTAACAAATGTGGACTGGATTCCGGAATGACGAATGAGGATTGATGGACCACTGAAGGAGCATTGATGAGCCTGATTCGTAAATTCATGCTTGGCGCCTTGTCGATGGCGCTGGCTGTCGCGGCCGACGCAGTCGTCATCGACGCGGATGGCTCGGGTTCCGGCTCCGCGAGAGACGTAAACACCCTGCAGTGGACCCCGGGCAATACCCTCATCACGCCGGTGGGCAGCGCTTCCATATTTTTTCATCCGCTGGGCGACGTGTTCCAGTTCTATGCCCAGGCTTCGCTCGGCAGCTTCGATGGCAGTATGAGCGGGGCAGGCAGATGGACTTATGTCGCGGGCTACCAGGAGCAGGTGGTCTCCACAATGGGCGCGAACGTCGTGTTCAATACCCTGGCAGGGGGCGACAATTTTTTCAGGATTTATTTCGATCCGACCCCGGACGCCAATCCGGGCAACGGGACGGGATATGGGCCTGATGCCACCAATAGCGATGCCTCGCTCATCCTGTCGGGAAGCTATACCGGCGGGCAGACCGCGATATCCGGTCTGAATATCGCCCCGGGAGGTCTGGACGCTTTCGGCCCCGATAATTATCCGGGGGTGGGCAGCATCACGGCAACTGGAAACAGCGATCTTGCCATTGCCATCGCGAGCTTTGATCCCGCCTATTTCCCGGCCGGCTTGCCTCCCGGATTTACGCTGGATTTTCAGTCCCTGTTCAGCGCACCGTTTTCCCAGGTCGATCCATCCTCGTGCTTCAAGAATGGAAAAGGCGCGCTGATCGATGGGGCCGGCCCGAACACCCTGGGCGGTCTGGAATGCGGTATCAACACGGTGGGAAGCCTGAACGGGGTGGACGGGAGGAACCTGATCCTGATGAGCAGTTCGTCAGGCGTTTTCAGCTCAGCAGAGCCGGTGCCGGAACCCATGTCTCTGGCATTATTGGGAATAGGGCTGGCTGCGATGGGAGCAGGGCGGCTGCGGCTGGAGATGGGGAGGCAGCGTCGTCATTCCGGCAGGAATCCGTATTCGACCGGGAACCGGGCATAGAACAGGTCGATATTTTCCGCCTGCAGCATCTCCAGGAAACGCCGCGTTTCATCCTCGCTCAGCACAAAGCTGACTTCCACCGGCAGATCCGCCGCCAGTTCCAGAAAAGTCTCCTCGTGCAATACGCCATGCCGGCCGAAGCCGGCGATTGCCCGTATCGCGGTGCCGCCATGGAAGCCCATCTTTTTCGCGCGTTCCAGCAGCCATTCGAACAGGAGAATGCCGTTGTGCTCGCGGTATTCTCCCACGTAAAACTTGAGAAATATGCCTTGCATGTCCGGCCTCCTGTTGCTTTTTCCTCCTCACCAATGATTTTCATTTCGCGCTGCCTATTCTTCATTCTATATCGCCTGGCGATATTTTTTTAACCTATCAGGGCTGCCAGGTCTAATGCTGCGCCAGCCACTTGATGGCCATTATGCCGAGTATGGTCATCGCCAGCGAACCGGCGACATGCGCGAAAACAAGGATTCCGGCCCAGTGATATTGTTCCCGCAGGATGAGCGTCACGGTTTCGGCGGAAAAGGTCGAGAATGTGGTCAGTCCGCCAAGAAACCCGGTAATGGCGAACAACCGCGCTTCAGGCGGCAATATGGCATTGCGATGAAAATACTCCAGCGCGATGCCGACGAGGAGGCCGCCGATGAGGTTTGCCGCAAGAGTGCCCAGGGGCAGGGTGGGGAATACGGGATTTAGGGAAGCGCCGAACCACCAGCGCAGCCATGCACCCAGCGCCGCTCCCGTTCCCACTGCCGCAACCGCGTAAATGCCCATTCGCGCGCACTTTTGTTCTGCCAAAGCTGAAGCATACCTCACTTTTCGTATTTCCCTGCAGCAGGTTCGCCGAAGCATGATATTGGAATGCCAAAGGATGGAGCGGCGGGCGGCGCGGCGGCATGCGAATCAGAGCGTGAAGATGCCGGGTAGATGAATGGGCCGGATCAGGCGGGTTGCGTGTTGCTCCATCCCTACGGCGTTGGAAGGTGGTGGGTTGCGCGCCGCTCCACCCACCCTGCGTTGGAAGGCGATGGGTAGCGCGGTGTTCCACCCTATCCTACGGATCTATGGGCGAGAGACGGAACAGGTTAGGGCGGTTGGTCTGCTTGATATCGATGCCGATCCAGGGGTGCATGCCTTCGCTGATCACCAGACCTTCCGCCTTGTCCATTCCCTGGGGGAGCCGCCAATAAGCGCCGTGTTCCACATCGACCTTGTGCTCGGCGGGCTTCAGGGTTTTTTCCAGCCGGATCAGGGTGGCGCTTTCCTGCGATAGCAGGTATACGCGTCCATCCGGGCCAAGCGCGATTTCGCTCGCATCATGGGCGAGTTCATGCAGCTGATCGGAGAATTCCCACACCTTCAGCGCAACCAGGCGGCGCGCAGCGGGTTCCTCTGACCGGTTTGCGCGGTAAACAGGCTCTCCGCTGCTACTGACCAGTCCGGCAAAAGCCTCATCCGGCGCGAGGAATGTATCGGAACCGTAGCCCATCGGCTGGTCGCCCTCCGGTCCGAATTCGATCAGCATGGAGGGCTTCTTTTCCTTGAGCACGAGCACGTGGCCTTTTTTCATGAGTATCATGCCTTCGCCCCTGGAGTTGGGAAATTCCTTCCAGGCTGAATCGAGCTGCGGGAAGCCGGATACATCCAGGCTGAAGAGCGCCCTGGCGTGCTGCAGATCCGTATCCAGGCAGGAGATCTCCGCACGGGTCTCGCTCAGCATGCAGACCGACTCCTTGCCATCGACCGCCACGGCCTCCCACTGGGAGTCGTTGCCTGCTTTTCTGCCCAGAACGTGCGCCGCATCCTGAATCCGGATATCCGGCCCCTGGCTGGCATGGTTCGCGCCACCCGTGCGAAAGCGCGCCACCTGATAGCTTGCATCGCCAATGGCATAAAGATCGATCCCGCCGTTCTTCTCCATCTCGAGGGAGGAATCGCGGATTTTTGCCAGCCCCGACACCTCGGCGATCGGGAGGATGTAGCTGCTGACAATCGCCAGTTGCCTGCCTGGCGCTTCTACCGCGTCGTGCGCGCCGGCGTAAGCCCCATTGCCAGAGCTGCCCAGGACAGTACAAACGCAGATGACGGCTGCCATGGCGCATGCCGCCACGCCGGTGCGTGCCTTATTGGCGGATGTGGATGTGTTCATTGGCATCTCTTTCCATTGCGGCGTAACCCTGTCAGGATGAAAGGAAGAGCCACGCCGATTTCGTTCATATTAGCGTTCATATCGAAAACAACCTCCTGGATGTACTTCAGTCCAATAGGCAGCGTGCGCCAAGCGTGTATGATTCCAATCAGGCAATGCGATTTTTCATCTGCTTTTTCCTCCTAGGCGATAACGCCTTTTGACCCGGCGGCAGGTTTTGCCTCCGGGTTTTTATTTGCCCCTATCTGATTTTGCCCTATTTGTCCTGCGGCGCGGGGCAATCGCTCAGGTTTCGAGCGCGGCGCTCATGGTGATGGTGGCCTTGAATAGCCGCGACACCGGGCATCCCGCCTTCGCCTTGCCGGCGACCTCGTCGAACCTGGCTTTATCCGCCCCCGGAATTTTTGCTTTCACGTCGAGATGGCTATGGGTAATTTCGAAGCCTTCGCCGATTTTCTCCAGCGTGATGGTCGCGCAAGTCTCGATCCTTTCGGGCACCATGCCTGCCTCTCCCAGCATCAGGGACAGCGCCATGGAAAAACAGCTCGCGTGGGCCGCACCAATCAGCTCTTCCGGATTGGTACCCTTGCCGTTCTCGAATCTTGATTTGAAGCCGTAAGGCGCATCCTTGAGCACGCCCGTCTCGGTGGAAATGGTCCCGCTGCCATCCTTGATGCCGCCCTGCCAGACTGCGTATCCTTTTTTCGTTGTCTTCATGATCGCTCCTTGTCCTTTTGCTGCATTAAAAACACGCTATCCCAAAACCTGGAGAATTCCGCGAACAGCGCGAGCCATGGTGATCCAACTGCCGGATTCAGGTTGAAACCGGAAATCATACATGGATGTCATTTCCCTTCTGTGCGGCATATCACCAAGGAAGCGCTGAACAAATCCTTACTGGGCGCGTTGCCGGTAAAATCGGGATGATCAGACCGCCGCCGTTGCCGGCAATCGCCTGGCGCAAATCACCTGGTATCACTTGGTATCACCCGCTCTGGCCGGGAATCAGGAGGCCCCATTCTTGCAAACCACAGTATTGCCGTTCCCGTCAGCGCGGAAAGTACCGATCCCACAAAAATCGCGATCTTGGCAGCGGCAAAATCGGCCTCGACATGGAAAGCCTGGCCTGCAATGAAAAGGGACATGGTGAAACCGATTCCCGCGAGCGCTCCCGCCCCTGCGAGTTGGCGCCAGGTATACGCCCTGGGTTTGGCCGCTATTCCCAGTTTTACCGCGAGCAGGGTTGCGGCGATGAACCCCAGCGGCTTCCCGGCCACGAGGGCGGCGGCAGTGCCCAGCATGAGCGCCTCGCGCCCGGCAAGCGCGGCGGCATCCAGCACCACCCCTGCATTCGCCAGCGCAAACAGCGGCAATACCAGGTAACTCGATCGCGGGGCCACGTAGCGCAACATGCGCTCCGCGGGCGATTCCAGCCGGTCGTGGATCGCATCCAGCGCTTCGAGAGAGGATACGGAGGGCCCGTACCGCATGACTTCTCTTCCGCGCTTCATTTCCGCGCTCAGGATGGCGTCGGCTTGCAGCATCAGCGTCTTGATATTGGGTGGCGGGCGAGTGGGGATGAAGAGTGCGAGAACGACGCCAGCGAGGGACGCGTGCACGCCGCTGCTGTACACGCACACCCAGAGGCCGATGCCCAGCAGCACGTAAGGCGACGGCCGATAGATCGCAGCACGGTTGAGCACGGCCAGCAGGCCGGTAATGGCGGCGGCGCCGGCAAGGTAACCTGCCTGCAGCGTGTCGGTATAAAAGGCGGCGACGACAAGAATCGCGCCGATATCGTCCACGATGGCCGCGGCGGTGAGAAAGACTCGCAGCTCAACCGGAACGCGTCTGCCCATCATGGCGATCAGCGCCACCGCGAAGGCGGTATCGGTCGCCATCGGCACGCCCCAGCCCCACCGCCATGCGCCTTCCGAGCCTTCCGGCCCGGCGGGAACCAGCATCGTGTACATGACAGCGGGTACCGCCATGCCACCGATAGCGGCGGCGACGGGCAGCATGGCCGACTGGCGGGTGGCAAGGTGGCCCACCGTGAATTCCCGCTTGATTTCCAGGCCTACGACGAGGAAAAAAATAACGAGCAGGCCGTCGTTTATCCAGTGGCGCAGCGAAAGATTGAACTGGCCTCCGTCGAATACCACGCCCAGTTGCAGATCCCAGAACTGGTTGAAGTACGGCCCTGCCGCCGTATTGCTGAGTATCACTGCCAGCGCCGTGCCCACCAGCAGCAGCAGTCCGGTGGAAGGCGCCCACTTGGCAAAGTCCAGCGCGGCGGCGTGAACCACATGGCCGAGCGAACCCAGCATGGCCTCGGAAAGCGAAATCCCGTCCCATGGGCCGTCATAGCGCCGATCATTGATGAAAAACGTAGGCGTGACGAGCACGCCGCTGTCGGCGGCACTCTGTATGTCTGCATCCACCCGTGCTTTAGCCCCAAGAGTCCCTTCTTCGCTATCGGGGGCATTCTGCACTTCCAGGACCTGGTCAGCCGCGATGGTATTCAGGTCATCTTCGGTCAGCACATCCGGGTGTGTCATGAGCGCGACATGCACATTCCAGAAACGTGCCGGATCGGCATAGGATTCCACCAGCTCCGCCGCGCGGCGGGCGATATCGTTTCCTGGCAGGGGGCGGTGACGGAACACGTAGCGCAGGCGGTTGCCAAACTGGTGCCGCAGCCGCGCGACGCGCTCATGGGCAGCGCGAGAGGAAGCATCCGCATAGCTGCCATATTCGACCAGCGTTATTTCAGCGTCGGGGGGGCCCAGAATATGATCGTATGCCTCATCCACCGGCCGGTCGAGCCGGTTTGGCGGCGCATCTGGCGTCATTTTTCCCGGTTATCGTCTGGTTTGCGCATGAGACAGGCATGAGGCAGGCATGAGGCAGCGAAGATGCACAGGAATTCAACTTGAATCTGGCAGTGGAAATAAGCGGTCAACTGCCGGATTTAGTTCAAGTAAGGAATCGCAAATTCGCTGCTCCGGTGCAGTTGTAAAAGGGGATGGAGCAGGCGTGAGAAAACCTTGCAGTGGCCGATGAAGGATATCCAGACCGCCCCAGGATAATCAGCGGCTATTTATTGATTGACTATTGATTGATCGATTGATCTGCGAAGCACGCACCGATCAGCTTGATCTGCCCGAGCAGGTGTGGATCGATCCGCAGTTTGCCCATCGTATCAGGCGAGGCCAGGATAGGATGACGCTGGGAGCTGCCTTATGTGAATCCAGACCGGCATTCCGCACTGTCCCACGACGGAAGGGTGCGCTCAATAAATGAGCAGGCTGTTTCTTAAATCCGCGCTCAAGGGAGAGTCGGGGGAATCCTCTTCGTGGTTATCCAGGTATTGCAGCGCCCTCGATAACCCATCCCGAAGTTCCCGAGCCTGTTCCGCCCGCATTACATACGGTCTGCCCGGATCGGCTTCCGCGAGCTTTTGCTCCTCATGGGAGAGGAAAGGGAATCGCACCGAAAGCACGCCCTCATCCGGCGCTGTTTTGATTTCCCATCCGGTAATGGGGAAAGAAAAAAGATCGTTGTTCATGGAACACCCGCGAGAAATTTAAGTTTGAATGATCAAATCTAGCAAAAAATAGCTGTTTTATCCGTTAACCAGCGCACATAGGAAAGCAGTCCGGAATTTCCCTAAAAGGCGCCAGTCGGGTACGAATGGGGAGTACCAACGGATACCAATGGGCAATCATCGGGACTTTCCCTCCTGTACTTTCGTCCGCGCTTTTGCCGTTTTCCCCGTGGACATCGGTCCAATAGTTATTCCCTCCCAACCCTGTAAAGATACGCATCGAACCCTGGATAGGCCCTCCAGCGGAAGGCGCGTCCTGCAGCGCGGCCCGGCATCCCCCTGAAACATCCGCCGGGTACGAGTGAGCAGGAAAGTGTTCCCTGCAGTTAAAGGAATGCTTTGAAGTGCCGTTATTGATTTGCCAGGCTTCGGACACCTGGCAGGTCAGTGATCCGCTTCCGCGCTTTTTAGCAGCATTGCGGGAGAAGCATGCCCATTCCCGCAATGTGGAGGGCTTATCTCAGCGGTTCAATGAATATGTTGGACTGCTTCAATCTCATTGTTTCAGTCTGGCTATGAACATGACATTTCCGCGGACGCGAATCGTGATGATCGCGTTGATGGTTGGCCTGGCATGGAGTGAAGGGCGCACGCCGGGTTTTCCGGCGGGAGAAGAGCCGGGAAAAGCATTTGACAGAGCCCCGGATCATGGAACTGGAACGGATTCCCCGGTTCTTTTGACCCTTCCTGGCCCTGCCGGCATCGATATAACCCTTGCTCCGGAATAGTTGTAACGGCTGAGCCGGGGATTTAGACTATCTGTCTTTATCCGTCAGGTTTATGCCGAGGCCCATACCGTGGAGATTTTGCGAGTGAAACACGCGGCGCAACAGATGCCATGACATTCGAGAATGCAAAAATGCAGTCAGATTACGCTTCGCTAATCTGACCTACAATTGAGCATGATTTGAGCATGATTTGAGCATGATCTTGGCTGGGGTTTATAACTTCTTTCCAGAGGAGAAGTGACGGTTAAAGTGGACCCCTCAGTCAAGACAATATCAGGTTGAGTTTAAGAGGGTAGCTGATCACATGCAGCGGAACGGCGCTGCTCCGATTCGGTTTCTGAGTGAGATGTTTCTCGCTCACTGAATTTATCCACAATTCTTGCCCCGCCGCCCCTTGCTGTCTGGTAGACCTCGTTGGGCGTGCGATAGTCCAGCGACTGGTGTGATCTTTCCGTGTTGTAAAACACAAAGTATTCTGTCAATCCCAGCAGCAGTTCAGGCACGGTGGCATACCCTTTCAAATACACGTCCTCGTGCTTGACGCTGCGCCAGAGCCGTTCCACGAAGATGTTATCCAATGCCCGTCCGCGTCCGTCCATGCTGATGGCAATACCATGCGCCTTGAGCACTCTGATGAATGCCTCTGAGGTAAACTGGCAGCCCTGATCGGTATTGAATATCTCGGGGGGGCCACAGGTCTGCAATGCCTGCTCCAGGCAGTCTACACAGAACCCGCTATCCAACGTGTTCGACACGCGCCACGTCAGAACTTTGCGGCTGTACCAGTCGATCACCACTACCAGGTACACAAATCCCCGCGCCAGGCGAAGATAAGTAATATCGCTGCTCCACACCTGGTTGGGCCGTGTCACCTCTACCCCGCGCAGCAGGTACGGATAGACCTTGTGCTGCTGGGTGGCGCGACTGGTATTCGGCCCCGGCGCCATGCCCGCCAGTCCCAGCTTGCCCATGAGCCGCTGCACTCGCTTGCGGTTGATGCGATGCCCCATGCCGCGCAAGTACACCGTCATCTTGCGGCTACCGTAAAAAGGATGCCTTGTGTATTCGGCATCGATCTGCACCAACAGGATCAATTCCTGTTCGTCCGGTTCAACAGCCCGGTGCGGTGCATAGGTGGCGGAACGAGCGACCCCCGCCAGCTCGCATTGCCGGGTCAGTGCCAACTGATCATTGGGACTGACCCAGCGCTTGCGCTCTCCTATAGACTGATCCCGGACTTTTTTTTAAGCCAGTCCAGTTCCATCTTCAGCCGCCCGATCTCAGAGTAGAGTCGCTCCGGGCTGGCGGATGGGTCAACCGGCTTGGGGCCGCGCCTAATGTCGAATATCCCGGATGCCTGCCCCTGCAACTCCTTCTTCCACAACCCCACCTGGGTCGGATGCACCCCAAACTCCCGGGCAATCTCGTTTACCGTCTTGACTCCCCGGATCGCTTCAAGCGCCACCTTGGCCTTGAACTCACCACTGAAATTCTTGCGTTTCTTCTCACTCACTGCCTACTCCTTTTTATAGCAGGCTACCATCTTAAATCACTGTCCAGTATCTGGGGTCCACTATAGGTCGAGCCGGGCAGAGGGTATTCTGGCACGTTGCGTATATCCGGTTTATTCATGTCGAATCCATTCTTTGATCGTCCCATCCTGAACTCACCCTATGCGTACCCACTCCGTCACTGGGAGCTGGATGAGCACGGGCAACCCACGCAGAAAATTATCGAAACCCGCCGCCGTGCGGAGTTCATCACGCCGATCCCGAAGCCGAAGAAGCGGAAACGTGCCGCCGCACAGGAGGCCTTCGTTTTCGATGATGGCAAGGGGCTTTCAACAAAAGCACAGCAATACGACCCCACATCTATCATCAGAGAGGTGCGCGGCCAGGTGGATGTCTGGCGATCCTTGCCCAATCCCAATCAATGGCAGGTCACGCCCGAGACAGCCCGTCTTCTTCAGCATTGGCGACATCACACGTTCAGCGCTATTCGCCCGTTCTTCTGCCAGGTCGAGGCGGCGGAAACCGCCATCTGGCTCACCGAAGTGGCGCCCCAATCCAGGAACGGGAAGCGCATGCTTGAGCATCTTGTGTCAGCGAACCGGGATGCCAATCCGCAATTAATGCGATTCGCGCTGAAGCTGGCTACCGGCGCCGGCAAGACCACGGTGATGGCGATGCTTATCGCCTGGCAGACCATCAACGCCGTACGGCGCCCCGCGAGCAGGCACTTTACGCGCGGTTTCCTGATTTGCGCGCCCGGCTTGACGATCAAGGACCGTTTGCGCGTCCTCCAGCCTAACGACCCCGACAGCTACTATAAAGACCGCGAGCTGGTGCCGGGCGACATGCTGGATGACGTGAACCGCGCCAGGATTGTGATCACCAACTATCACGCCTTCAAGCTGCGCGAGCGCATCGAGCTTTCCAAAGGCGGACGCCAGCTTCTCCAGGGCCGCACGGGCGAAGAACCCAGGACGCTCGAAACCGAAGGCCAGATGCTCCAGCGCGTGATGCCCGAGTTGATGGGCATGAAGAATATTCTCGCGATCAACGACGAGGCGCACCACTGCTATCGCGAGAAGCCGAAAGACGCAGACGATGAGGACCTGAAAGGCGACGAGAAGAAGGAGGCCGAGAAGAACAACGAAGCGGCTCGGCTCTGGATTTCCGGTCTCGAAGAGCAGGAAGGTAGTGTTCGACTTCGCGGTCGTGGATGAGGCGCAGGATATCAGTGTCGCCCATCTCAGGTTCCTTGCCGCCCTGGGTGACAGTCGCGCCAATGCACTCTTTTTCGCCGGCGACCTCGGCCAGCGCATCTTCCAGCAGCCTTTCTCATGGAAGGCCATCGGTATAGACATCCGGGGGCGCTCGCGCACCCTGCGCATCAATTACCGCACTTCCCATCAAATTCGCGCGCAGGCAGACCGCCTGCTCGGCCCTTTGGTCACCGACGTGGATGGCAACACCGAGCGCCACTTGCTGTACGTTGCCTGTACACGGGCGAGGGATCACCTGCTGGTGACAAGTACCGGACCGGCGTCGGAGTTTCTCGATGACATGCGAGTTTAGAACTTTAATGAACGAATCATAATTTATTGGTTTTCAGCACGCAGCAGATTGCCGTAGATTCGTTGTTGGAAATACGATGAATTCGATATTCGCTGCATTATGGAGTCCTTATGGAACCAGAGCACTTTGATCTGAACGATATCGAGAACGAACCCACCGACGAGCAATTGGAAGCCCTTATGATATTGGTAGCTGCGGAGGCTCGGCGGCGGGCGGAGATCGCAGCCGCTAACCGGCCCCCGGAATCTACATGAACGAAAGCTTGAAGCCACGCCTGATCGTGGTTGCCGGACCTAACGGGACAGGAAAAACCTCACTTACCGAGCAGCTCCTCAGACACGAATGGATGGAGGGTTGCGTGTATATCAATCCGGTAGTGCCCGTACCTTCGCCGGACAAACCCAAGCGTTTTCATGGCACAGTCCATCTTGATCCTACCCGCGTGGGCCGCGATGCCAGCCGCATAGCAGATGAAGTGATTGCCCATCTATCGGGTCTTGTGGGTGCCGAGGTAAAAGTGACGCTTGAAATAGAGCCGCGCATCCCGTTAGGAGCTACCGACCAGATTGTGCGGACTGTTACCGAGAATGGGCGGACTCTCAAGTTTGTGAGCCAGGGGTTCGAGAAGGAGTGAATGTTCCAGCCAAGGGGAATCCAGTTCAGTATCCTCCAATTTTAGCGTGAAGCGGGAGGAGCGCTTGCAGGTTTTCAATAAGACTTGCACAATACATGTTGTTAACGTTAAACATCGGGCAAATCATGCGGAGCATGACACTTGAACAGCTTCGTGCAGCCAATAATGCCGGCGGCGTGACTTCCGTCACTCTTAAAGGGCAGGGCGGGGTGTTTCTCGTCCAGATTGCCACTCGTAGCGGCGTCGACGCCACACTGGCGAAAGCCCGCAGCAGCGAACCGCGCCGCTTCGGCAATCTAACCACCGCCTTGAATGTGCTGCGCGACTTGGGCATTACCATCGGCCAGTTTGACGCCAGTGAGTGGAATCCGGCGGAGAAGGAACTTGCCCCAGGCACAAGCAGCCGGGCCGAAGCGTTGCGCAAGGCCCACCAGGCCGCCGCTTATTCTGAGTGGCTGACTGCCGAGATCCAGGAGGCTATCGACGACCCCGGGTCAAATCTCTCACATGAGAATGTCATGGCCGGAATGGAGGCTGATATTGCCGCCCTTGCAAAGCCGGCCAGGAAGGTGCGCGCATGAAGGGAGGGACATCGCCGCCGATGGGTAAGGAGTGTTCGCCTTCATCGCTCGCTTGAATAGCTGCCTCGATAATCTGGGCTACCGGGTCGATTTCAAGGCGATTGTGCGCTTCTGGCGCCTCGATCTTACCGATTAACCATGACGAAGGGCGGGACCCTTTACCGCATCGAATGGCGGCCGAAGGCACGTGAGGATGTGCGCGCCATCGTGGCCTACATCGGCCAGGACCAGCCGGCCAGGGCGCGCAGCTTTGGCCAGGAGCTGCGCGACAAGATCAAGCCGCTTGCACAGCACCCGAGGCTTGGCCGCAGCGGGCGGCCCGGCCTGCCGGGCTATGCGCGCGAGCTGGTAGTGCACCGGAATTACATCATTTTTTATCGTGTATTGGCCGAAGCCCATACCGTGGAGATTTTGCGAGTGAAACACGCAGCGCAACAGATGCCATGACATCCGGGTGTGCAGAATGTTGTCAGATTACGCTTCGCCAATCTGACCTATAAAACCATATGTCATAATAGAATGAAGTTGTCGGATTACGTTTCACCAATCCGATCTACATTTGTTCAGGTAAAGGTGTGCAGCGGGGGGGCATTTCTGATTGGGTTTAAAAAGAGATCTTGCAGGGTCTATATCGAGTTATTACAATTGTAATAACAGTGGAGGCACTCCCATGATTGAGCTCAAGGTCAGGAAATTTGGAAATTCACTGGGGGTTGTTCTCCCGAAAGAAGTCATCAACCGCCTCCATACCGGAGACGGCCAGCCGCTTTTTCTGGTCGAGGCCACCGATGGGAGCTATCTCATCACGCCCTACGATCCCGGCTTCGAGAAAAAGATGGAAAAGGTTGAGGATATCGCCAGCCGTTACCGGAACACGCTGCATGTCCTGGCGAAGTGAAAGAGATCAAAGTAAAGGAGATCATCTGGCTGGAAGAGCGGGATGTGCTCACTATTCATGAACGCCTGCTTGCGCTGGATGGCGGCGCGTCCGGTCTTCGCGACAAAACGCTCCTGTCATCGGCTCTGGCACGGCCGCGCCAGCAACTGGCGTATGCCCTCGATGCGGACATCATCGGCATGTCGGCTGCTTATGCCGCTGGAATCATTGGCAATCATCCCTTCGTGGACGGCAACAAACGCACCGGGTTTGTCGCCGGAATCCTTTTTCTTGAGCTCAATGGCTATCGGTTCACCGCCAGTGAAGAAGATGCAGCGCGGGCTGTGCTCTCGCTGGCGGGGCGTGCGATGGATGAAGAAGGATTCGTGACATTTCTTCGGGCGAATGCCATAACGGAAACCTGATTTGCAAAAAAGGCGGCTTAATCCGACGGATGAGCGGGTTGCCAGATTACGCTTTGCTAATCTGACCTACGCCAAATATGTCATAACAGAATAAAGTTGTCGGATTACCTTTCACTAATCCGACCTGCAAAACTGGTCCATCGTGGCGGTGTCGCTGTTGGAGGGCGCCAGCAGCGCATCGGGAGAGGCGAGCCGTGGGTGCATGGAACCTCTCCAACCTGATGTACAAAATGTTGTCTGATTACGCTTCGCTAATCAGGCCTGCAATCCACGCCGCAAAGAGCAATCCACAGACACGATTTTGCCGTTCTTCAGTTTCCTTCGCCGGCAGACGAGGGGCCGGCTTTGGATGCCAGTTTCATCGCAAGTCGCTTGAGCTCTTCAATTTCTTCCAGGCCATCCAGGAATCGTTGGGGAATGCCGGATAGGCCGGTTTGGGCGCCCACCAGCGCCCCGGCCAAAGTGGCGCGCGCCTGGTTTTGCCCGCCGCCATTCACGGCGTTGAGCACGGCCGATTCGAAGTCGCCGGAGAAGCGGGCGGCGAGATAGTAGGCTGCCGGAAGCTGGTGATAAATGGCGCAAGGCATGCCATACACGATGGATACCTTCCACGCGGGCTCTATCCGGATATCCGGGTCTACCGCGGCGGCAGCCACGTACGAGGGCGTGAGCAGGGCATCCGGAGAGGCGAACCGCCCAATGCGCGGCGGGTCGGCATCGCCCGGCTGCGGCGGTTGCAGATCGTCGTGAGTCACCGCGTGGAAAGGCAGCTTTCCGTTCTTGACCAGCCGCATGAGCTTGCCAGAGAGGCTTTTATTGAGCGTGTGCCCCTGAACCAGGAGGCCCAGCACTGCTCCATAAGCGACTGTCATCGACAGCACGGTATCGTCGATCTGGGTGAGGCGGGCATTGCTGGAGATGGCAGTTGCCAGTTCCTGCGGCTGGAAGGCATAGCGCACCGCCAGGGCGAGGGTGCGTTCGATCGCTTCGGTAGTATCGGCGTGTCCACCGGTTTGCCCCCAGGGCAGTTTCTGCTGGACGCGCTTGCGCCAGGCGTCGCGGATCGACTGGCTGGTGTATCCTCCCGGTCCGTTCGCCGGCGTGCCGTCGAGCAGGGGGAAGAGTTCTTCATCCATGCGCCGGCAAAAATCCGTTTCGTCATAGCCGCCGCGCTCGACCAGCGAGCGCAGCATCAGCTTGAGAATGATGCCCGCCTGGGAGAGTTGGCCCGCCTTGAGGCCACTATGGTAGCGGCCGGGTTTGGGATCGGTGTAGGTCGTGATCCACTCGCCATAGTCGCGGCGGAGTTCTTCCAGGTCATAGTACCAGTGGGGGCCAAGGCCCATGGCGTCGCCGATGAAGGCGCCCATGATGGCGCCGGCGGCGCGGTCCTGGATTTTGGAATCAGTCATGGTGTGATTCTCCTTCGCATGGTCATGGTATGTGCGTCGGATTACGCTTCGCTAATCCGACGCTACAAAACCACAAACTCAATAAGCGGAATTTCAGCCGGGAGTTGATCATCTCATGATTTGCCCATACCATGCGCAAGGAAGTGCCAAATAAATCCACCGAAAGGTGAATCCAATAATTTCCCATAATCGATTTTTGCCGACAATCATGAACAAACTCATATTCACTGCAATCTTCTTATTCTTGAGCTCGGGGGTGCAGGCAATGGTGCAGGGAAAGGAAGTGACGTACAGCAATAACGGAGAAACGCTGAAAGGGTATCTCGCCTATGACGATGCAATCAAGGGGAAGCGGCCCGGCGTGCTGGTGGTGCACGAATGGTGGGGGCATAACGAGTATGCGCGCAAGCGCGCCCGGATGCTGGCGGAGCTGGGTTATACCGCCCTGGCGCTGGATATGTACGGGGACGGGAAGCAGGCGCATCATCCGGATGAAGCCGGAAAATTTGCCGGCGAGGTGGCGAAGAACCTGCCGCTGGCCAAGGCGCGTTTCGATGCCGCGCTGGAGTTTCTCCGGCGGCAGGTGAGCGTGGACCCCGGTAATATCGCCGTGCTGGGTTATTGTTTCGGCGGCAGCGTGGCGCTGCAAATGGCGCGGCTGGGCGAGGACCTGAAAGTGGTAGCCAGCTACCACGGCGGCCTGGCGACGCAGACCCCTGCGCAGCCGGGCATGGTGAAGGCGAAAGTTATTTCCTTTACCGGCGAGGATGATCCCATGATTCCACCGGAGCAGGTGGCTGCGTTTCGAGAGGAAATGGAAAAAGCCGAGGTCAGCTATAAAACCGTGGTTTTTCCCGGCGCGAAGCACAGCTTCACCAACCCCGCCGCGGATGAGATTGGACGCAAGTTCAACCTGCCTCTCGCCTACAATGTCGTGGCGGACAAGGCTTCGTGGGAGGAAACCAAAAAAGTCCTGGCCGAGGCTTTCAGGCCGGAAAAGAAAAGCAAGGCAGAAAAGTAGAAAAGTAGGGCGCAATAAGCGCAGCGCATTGCGCCACATGGCTTCCCACTATCCGCACGATCTTACCAAATGAGCGGTCAACTGCCGGATTCAGGTTCAATTTTTTGAAAGGATCATCATGTGCTTTGCGAATTCCCGCGTAAATGGATTGCGCCGCTGGAACTGGGATGGAGAACGCATCATTCACGATTCCATCGTTCCCTCTTCGCGGCCCGTTGTCATGAAACAAACGGGGGGGTATGACATCGACGTGCGCGAGTTTCTGGTGACCAGGGATAACGCCATCATGCGGCGTACCCTGAAGGGGGACCTGCGCAAGTTCATCGGGAAGTTGAAAGGCGCTTCGTGGGACCTTTTCGTGTCGCGCGATCCCGGCTCATTCGACCTGCGTGCCTACGTCATCACCGAGTTCGTTTCGCAAAAAATCGAATACCGGCTCACCGAGGGGCTCGACCCCTGGCAGTTTCCGGATGAAACGCTGAATTTGCGCTCCGGCGACTGCGAGGACCGCGCGCTGCTCATCGCTTCGATGCTGCTGGCGAGCGGCGTCAGTTCATTCAACGTGCGCGTGGCGCTGGGCAAATTCCGCGCCTGGTTCGGCAGGAAGCACGAGGATATCGACCATGTGTGGGTGATGTACAAGGACGAGGCCGGCAAGTGGCAGGTCATCGAGCCGGCGCATGCCGCCCATTCGGAAAAAGCGGAGGAAAAGGGGAGCAAAAAGGTGGGTACGCGGGGAAAGATGCCGCATCTGCCGGACAGTGCCGAATATATTCCGCTCTTCATTTTCAACGATGTGCACCTGTGGACGATGCAGAGCCACACGCTTTACGAGGGGAAAAAAGCGGTGCGCCTGAGGCGCGACTGGTCCAAACTCGATCCCAGCTTTGCGGGATGGGTCCATAAAACCATACTCAACGAAGCGCTTACGCCGGACATTTGCCCGGATTGGGTATTGAAGTCCCTGAATGGGCATTTTACGAGCTTCCTGTGGAGAAGAAGCCTTACCGTGGATGATGTGGATCTGCCGGGGAGCTACGACCCGAGAGACCATTTCGATAATGGCTACATCGAAGAAAGCTGGAAGCAGGTTGCCGACCGCCTGGCGCAATTCAAGACAGATGGCGTCCGGAACCTGGATTTGTTTCACCGCGCCGCGCATGCCATCGGCGATTTTTATGCGCACAGCAGCTACGGGCAGTTTGGCGCAATCCGGAATGGCATACTGGCTCTGTATGACCCCGGCAATCCTGCGGCATCCCTCCCGCAAGCGCCGGAATATGGAGCGGGCTCGGATTTCGACATCGCTTCGGGAACGTTGAAATTCACTATCAATGGCCGCTTATGGAAGGGGAGCTCCCAGGAAGCCGCGGCTTTGTGGAAAGGCAAGCTGATTTCCGGGCGCTACGCACAGAAGGACGATTCGAAGAAGATCGTGGAGGCGATCACATTCATTCCTGCGGCGCTGACAAAAGACAAAAGTTTTCGCTTGCGCGGATCGCTTCCCCACCATAACGAAATTGCGGTGGACGAGGACCAGGGCCGCAATATTCTCTATGACAAAGGAAAGTTTGCGGCGCAGTACCAGCTCAGGAAGGATGCGGCGGTGCGGCATATCCGGCAGGCATTTGTCGAGAACTGGAAGCAGCCTTGATGAAATATCCGATATGAATGCCTGTTAGCCCGGGCGGTCGAATGCCGGATTGCCGGCAGGGTTCCTCTTTTAATCTCTGCGGGTTTAATTCCCCGCCTCCTGGGGCGAAGGCTGGCTGAAAGCCAGCGAATTATGAAAGCGTAGTTAATACCCCGCTGCTTGCGGCGGGGTGCTTTATTCGCCCCGGCTCCTTTGCAGCCCTCATCTGCCGGCAATCTTCTCCCGCCGCGCCATAACGGCAGGCACGTTCTTATCACCAGTGCGCCGCGTGTAAACCCCTACCCCGGATTTGATCGGGCTATCCAAAAAACAAAAAAATGGCCTCGATAGGCGGGGTGTATGAGGCTCAGCCCTGAAATACCCCTACTCAGCAGTAGGTGTACCATGGTCCAATGGCTTTAGCCTCTCAGGTCCTTAGAATGAAAACACCGGTCAATGAGCAAAATCGTGGATTATCACGGAGAGGTGATCGCGTGTCGGTGCTATTTATTCATGCAAACATTTTACTGAATGGTTGGCAGTGCTCGACATGAGTAAGTGAGTCATTGATGAAAACGCATTCGACGAACAAAATGGCCCGAGGCATAGAACAGGGAGACGTAACGAACAAACCGCTGTTCATCGCTCACCATCGTGAGTCGGATGGAGCTACGCAATCACTCGCGATCCATTTGTGTAATGTGGCGATGCTGGCGAACAAGTTCGCAGGGAAAGTCGGTTTGGATAAACAGGGGGAGCTGATCGGCCTGCTCCATGATTTGGGGAAATTCAGTGCTGCGTTTCAGGCTTACATCAAGTCTGCCGTCGGCTTAATCAACCAAGATGAGGATGAAGACTTCGTCAATGCAGCCGGACTAAAGGGCAAGATAGATCACTCGACCGCCGGAGCCCAACTGGCATGGCGAGAACTTTCCAAACAGGGACAGCTTGGGCAGATCGTTGGACAAATTCTCTCACTTTGCATCGCTTCCCATCATTCCGGGCTGATCGATTGTCTATCTTCCGATACGAACAGCCTTGGCGAAGATGTTTTTAGTAGGCGCATGAGCAAAGCCGATGACCGCAGTCACTTCAATGAAGCGTGTATCAATGCTGACGAAATTATCCTTGCCCGGGCTCGCGAGCTCATTGGCAGACCGGAAATGCTCAAAGCCATGCAAGCAGTAATTTCCGGGATCGTGCGCGCCGCACCGGAAAAGAATGATAAGAGCATTGTGGTGCAACAGCAGATAGGGCTGCTGGTGCGCTTTCTGTTCAGTTGCCTCATTGATGCTGACCATATCGATAGCGCCGATTTTGAGAACCCAAAGAGAAAGAAACTCAGGGAAAATAGGGGATATGCCGCGTGGGACGTTTTGATCGGTCATCTGGAAAAGCATATTGAAACCCTTCAGCCCAAGCATCCTATCGACACTCTACGGCAAGACATCTCCCGCCATTGCCTGCAGGGCGCATCCCGTGACAAAGGTATTTACACTCTGACAGTGCCCACTGGGGGTGGTAAGACTTTAGCCAGTCTGCGATTTGCGTTGCATCACGCAAACAAGGAAACAAATGGCATAAAAATGGATCGGGTGATCTACGTTATTCCATTCACGTCCATCATCGACCAGAACGCCGACGTGGTGCGAAAAATTCTTGAACCGGATGGCGTGGAGCCGGGCAGCGTAGTTCTCGAGCACCATTCCAATCTCACCCCAGAAGAACAAAGCTGGCGCGGAAAAATCCTGACTGAGAATTGGGATGCACCCGTCATCTATACCACCAGCGTCCAGTTTCTCGAAACCCTGTTTGGCGCCGGCACCCGAGGCGCGCGGCGGATGCACCAGTTGGCGAATGCCGTACTTATTTTCGATGAAATCCAGGCCTTACCCATCAACTGCGTCCACCTATTCAATAATGCGATGAATTTTCTGGTCGAACAGTGCGGCAGCACCGTAGTCCTGTGCACCGCCACTCAACCGCTACTGGACAAGGTTGATGCAAACAAAGGAGCCATCCGAATACCTGAGGGTAACGAACTCATGCAGGATGTAAAAAAATTGTTCGATGACCTGAAGCGCGTTGAAGTGAAAAACCAACGCAAACCCGGTGGGTGGACGGGCAACGAGATTGCCGCGCTGGCGCTGGAAGAAACCCGTCGCGCAGGAAGCTGTTTGGTAATCGTGAACACCAAGAATTCCGCACAAACCCTGTATCGCTTGTGTAAAGAACAGAAGGATACGCCGGTTTATCATCTAAGCACGAGCATGTGTCCAGCACATCGCAGGACGATCCTGGCCGAGATACGGGAACATCTTGAAGTGCAGCAGCCGCTACTTTGCATCAGCACCCAGTTGATCGAGGCCGGCGTAGATGTGGATTTCGGCGCTGTCATTCGCCTCACCGCCGGACTGGATTCCATCGCTCAAGCGGCTGGTCGTTGCAATCGCAACGGCAGCCGCGAAATTGGTCTGGTTCATGTGGTTAATCTGCAAGATGAAAATCTGAGTATGCTTCCTGACATCCGCGTTGGTCGGGACAAGGCTGAGCGCGTGCTGGACGATTACGAGAAAGATCCGATCAGGTTTGACGGAAACCTGATCGGTCCAGCCGTGATGACGTGGTACTACGAGAATTATTTCTTTGCCCGAAAAGAGGAAATGGGCTACCCGGTTTCCGCCAACCTGTTGGGGCATGATGACACCTTGCTGAACCTGCTGTCAGTCAATTCGATAGCCACAACTCAATATGGTCAGCAAAACGGCCGGATGCCGAGCCACTACCTGCGCCACTCCTTCATGGCCGCTGCCAAGGCGTTCAAGGCCATCGATGCGCCGACACGCGGTGTTATCGTGCCCTATAGTCAAGCCGGGAGTGCAGTCATCACCGAACTTTGCTCAGCCTACCTACCCGATAAAGAATTTGTTCTGCTGCGCCGGGCACAGCAATTCACCGTCAACATCTTCCCGCAAGTCCTGGAGCGGCTGACCAAGGCCGGTGCAGTGCAAGAAATCGTGGAAGGAACAGGCATACTGTTTCTGACCGATTCGCGCTACTACAGCGCCGAGTTTGGTCTGAGTGAAACACCGGAGGGAAAAATGGAGGTTCTCTATGGCTGAAAGAAACAGTATCGAGTTCAAAGTCTGGGCGCGGCACGCCTTATTCACCGATCCAGTGACACGGGTCGGCGGTGAGAAGTGCTCATACCACATTCCCACTTACGAGGCGCTCAAAGGAATCGCCAAGTCAATCTACTGGAAGCCCACCCTTGTCTGGGTGATCGACGAAGTGCGCGTGATGAAGTGCATCCGTACCCAGACCAAAGGCACCAAACCATTGGAGTTTGGCGGTGGCAATACTTTAGCCATTTACACATTCTTGGCCGATGTGGAATACCAGGTACGTGCTCATTTTGAATGGAACACGCATCGACCTGAACTGAAAGAAGACAGGATCGATGGCAAGCACTACGCCATCGCCCAGCGGATGCTGGAGCGTGGCGGCCGACAGGATATTTTTCTTGGCACGCGAGATTGCCAGGGCTATGCCGAACCCTGCGGGTTTGGCTCAGGCGATGGTGACTACGACGGCACAGGTGAACTCGCCTATAGTCTGATGTTCCATGGTTTCGACTATCCTGACGAAACCGGCTTGAAGGAGCTGCATGCCCGTTTCTGGCGACCCACCATGAGCGATGGCCGTGTCCGGTTCCTCCGCCCGGAGGACTGCACCATTCGCAAGTTCGTGCGGAATATGGGCGCAAAGAAGTTCGGCAAGGAAAATTTGCGCAGCGTCGAAGATGAAGCAGTCATATTGGAGTGCTGACATGAGCTGGATTCAGAAACTCTATGAAACCTATGAGCAGTGCAGGGGACATGAACCGCCAGCGTCGGAACGGTTGATGCCAGTTAGCCACACGCCGCAACAAGCGCATATCGAGATCACGCTGGATGCCGATGGCAGTTTTAAAGGCGCCAGAATCGTTCAGAAAGAAGAAACAATAATACCCGCCACCGAAAAATCGGCGGGCAGGACAGGCAAAATTCCACCGCCTCATCCCTTGTGTGACAAGGTTCAGTACTGTGCTGGTGATTACACAGGATACGGGGGTGGAAAACCTTCATTTTTTAAGGAATATGAAGAGCAGCTTGGCAGATGGTGCGAATCCGAATTCAGCCACCCCAAGGCCAGGGCGGTCCTGGCATATATCCGCAAGGGCTGCGTGGTAGCCGATCTGGTCGGGGAAAAAATCCTTCATACTGATTCAGCAGGAAATCTGGTAACCCGATGGACGGACGGGAATCAAATCCCTGACCTTTTTCGTTTACTTACCGCAAAGGCTGGTGAGCGGGATCAAGGAGATGCTTTTATCCGCTGGCATGTCCGGGAAGCTGGCAACCTGTGCACTGCTGTTTGGGAAGACCCCTTCTTGCAAAATTCCTGGGCAAGGTACGACGCGAGCACGAAAGAGTTGATAGGCACATGCATGGTCACTGGCGATGACAAGGCCGCCCTCGCTATGAACCACCCCAAACGAATTCGGGATGCGGGGGATGGCGCCAAATTGATCAGCGCTAACGATGCTTCCGGCTATACGTTCCGAGGCAGATTCACGGACGATACTGGCCAGCAGGCATGCAGCATCAGCTACGAGGTGACCCAAAAAGCACACAATGCCTTACGCTGGCTCATCCGCCGGCAGGCATATCGAAACGAAAAGCAGGTGATCATTACCTGGGCCGTTGCCGGGAAGCCCGTACCTGACCCATTCAAAGACTCGCTCTCGCTCTTTCTCAGCAGTGAAGAAGTCACTACACCAACAGTGGAACCCGAACAGATTGATGTTGGCGATGTGGGTCAGGCATTCGCACTAAGGCTGAAAAAAGCCATTGATGGTTATCGCGCACAGCTCGACCCAACCGAGGGTATCGTCGTCATGGGTCTGGACTCAGCAACGCCAGGGCGCATGGCCGTTACTTTCTATCGCGAACTGCTGGGCTCCGAATTCCTGGACAGAATTCAGGCCTGGCATGAAAAGCATGCGTGGTTGCAAAACTTCGGCAAACAATCCCGATTTGTCGGCGCGCCCGCGCCACGAGATATCGCCGAAGCCGCCTTCGGTCGCCGCCTCGACGACAAATTGCGCAAAGCCACGGTGGAACGGCTTCTGCCCTGCATCGTCGATGGCCGTTCGTTGCCCCGTGATCTCGTTGGCTCGGTAGTGCGCCGAACCTGTAACCCGGCGAGCTTGGAACACTGGGAGTGGGAGAAAAACCTGGGTATCGCCTGCGCCCTGTTCAAAGGATTTTTCAATCATATGGAGTATCAAATGACGTTGGAAACTGACCGGAGATCCCGGGATTATCTGTATGGCCGCCTCCTGGCCATCGCCGAACATATTGAAGGTAGAGCGTTGTATGTTAGCGGTGAAACACGTGATACGTCCGCCGCCAAGCTGATGCAGCGGTTTGCCGACCGGCCAGTGAGCACCTGGCGCACTATTGAACTTGCCCTGACGCCAGCAAAATCACGTCTGCGTGCCAAACGAGCCGGCTTTTTATACGAAATGGAAAAGCTGCATGACGAGGTTGTTTCCAGCTTTTTGGGGGAAGATTTTCTGGATGACCGAAAGCTTACCGGTGAATTCCTGCTCGGCTATCACTGCCAGCGACAGGTCCTGAATCCGCCCAAAGGCAATATCACCGCCATTGACGAAGATACCCCTACCAAATAAGCCACTTTAAGGAATCAGAAATGACCACACTGCAAAACAAAATAGACTTTGCCGTTATCCTCCGAGTAAAGAACGCAAACCCAAATGGCGATCCACTCAATGGCAACCGCCCGCGCACTGATTATTCAAACTTCGGGGAAATGACGGATGTTTCAATCAAGCGGAAGATTCGGGATCGGTTGCTGGAACGCTGGATAGCCAGTGGTAAGAGCGATGACGGAAACATGATCTTCGTTCAGTCGGATGATCGAAAAGCGGATGATGCAAAAAGCCTGCGGGCACGCGCTGAAATGGTTTTGGGTGACAAACTGGGGTCTGACGAGACCGCCACGCTTGCCTGCGAGAAGTGGTTTGATGTACGTGCCTTTGGTCAATTGTTTGCGCTAAAGAGCAACAAAAAAGCCGGGAAAAAGAAAGAAGATGGCAGCGACGATGAAGGCGATACTGGGGTATCGATTGGCATTCGTGGTCCAGTCACCATCCAATCGGCCTTCAGCGTGGAGCCTATCGACATCACTAGTATCCAAATCACCAAGAGCGTAAGTGGCGAAGGCGATGGGACCAAGCGCGGCTCGGACACAATGGGCATGAAACACCGCGTCGATCAGGGCGTGTATGTGTGCTATGGCAGCATGAACCCGCAACTCGCCGAAAAAACCGGTTTCTCCGACACCGATGCCGAAACGATCAAGCAGATACTCCCCAAGTTGCTCGAAAATGATGAATCATCTGCGCGTCCAGCGGGCAGCATGGAGGTACTGAAAGTCATTTGGTGGAAACACCACTGTAAATCGGGTCAATATTCCTCCGCCAAGGTTCATCGCACACTGAAAGTTCAGAAAGACGGTAACGTTGAGATAGATCAGCTCAACGGGCTTCAACCCGAACTCCTTGAGGGCTTTTGAGGGGATTGCGGGGCAGTTTTTTTCCAAAAAATGGGAAATGATTTTAAGTGTCTGATCTGGCAGATGAAGTTGTCGCGCTCTCTGCTCTGCAACACTGGATTTATTGTCCGCGTCAGTGCGGGCTGATTCATCTGGAGCAGGCGTTCGAGGATAACATCCACACGATGCGCGGGCAGGCGGTGCATCATCTCGTCGATACGCCGGGGTACGAAATCAAATCCGGCGCGCGGATCGAGCGCGCCTTGCCTGTGTGGTGTGATCGGCTCAACCTGATTGGCAAGGCTGATCTGGTCGAGTTTCATCCGGACGGCAATGTTTACCCTGTTGAATTCAAGCATGGCGCCAAGCGGCAGAAGTTGCACGACGATATCCAGCTTGCTGCGCAAGCTATTTGCCTGGAAGAAATGCTGGGCTGTCCCGTACCCAGAGGCGCAATTTTTCATGCCACCAGCCACCGGCGGAGGGAAGTGGTTATTACCTCTGAACTGAGGAAACTGGTCGAAGAAACCGTCGATGCCATACGTACCATGCTGACTTCCGGAAAACTGCCGCCCCCGGTAAACGATGCGCGTTGTAAAGAATGTTCCTTGAAAGACATTTGCCAGCCAGAGGCGCTGGCCGGACAAGATAAACAGCGCCAACAAAGGCAAAGCTTGTTCAATTCGGAGGAGTAAGGTGCATACCGTCCAGAATACCCTCTATGTCATGACACCCCATGCTTACGCGCATCTGGAAAACGCCACCCTGCGCATCGACGTGGAACGGGAGAAAAAACTCCAGGTGCCACTGCATCACCTGGGTGGGCTGGTCTGTTTCGGCAATGTCATGGTCTCACCGGCGCTCATGCACCGCCTGGCAGATGAAGGCAAATCACTGGTTCTACTGGATAATTCAGGTCGTTTCAAGGCGCGGCTCGAAGGTCCGGTCTCTGGCAACATCCTGTTGCGCCAGGCGCATCATCGTGCGGCCTCGGAGCCCGTTTTTACCTTGGAGTTTGCCCGTGCGGTGGTTGCGGGCAAACTCAAAAACAGCCGCATCAATCTGCAACGCGGTGCTCGTGAAGCCGCCGATCCGGATGAGGCCGCGAAACTCGTTCGTGCTGCCGACAACCTTGCTGCCTCGCTACGCGCGGCAGCCGTTGCCAACACCATGGATGAGCTGCGCGGCGTGGAAGGTGAAGCTGCTCGCGGCTACTTTGTCGCTCTTAATCTCATCGTCAAATCCCAGGCGCGTTCATCATTTGCACTCAATGGCCGCACGCGCCGCCCACCGCTGGATCGTTTCAATGCCTTGCTTTCCTTTCTCTACGCCATGAGCATGAATGACTGTCGCTCGGCTATTGAAGCTGTCGGACTGGATGCGCAACTCGGTTTTCTCCACGCCGTGCGCCCCGGTCGAGCCGCACTCGCGCTGGATTTGCAGGAAGAATTTCGGCCAATATTTGCCGACCGGTTGGCCCTTACCCTTATTAACCGTGGTCAAGTTACAACCGCTGATTTTGACGAACGTGAAGGTGGCGCGGTCATGCTCAACGATAGAGGCCGTCGCACTGTCATCACAGCCTGGCAGGAACGCAAACAGGAAGAGATTACCCATCCACTCACCGGAAACAAAATCCCCATCGGTCTGCTGCCCTTCATCCAGGCACGTTTCATCGCACGAACTATCCGGAATGAGATGGAAAGCTATCTGCCTTATCTGGCGAAATAATCGTTGTTCCCTTTCCCTGTGGGGAAGGGTCTAGTGAGGGGTAAGATGTTGATTATCGTCACCTACGATGTTTCCACCGAAACTGCTGCTGGACGGAAACGTTTAAGACGGGTTGCAAAAGCCTGCGAGAAGATGGGACAGCGCGTACAGAAATCCGTGTTCGAATGCACCGTCAACGAAATGCAGTTTGAACAACTGGAACGTACACTGCTCGCTGAAATCGACAAAAATGAGGATAATTTACGCTTCTACCGTATAACCGAACCGGTGGAAGTGCGGGTCAAAGAACATGGATGCTTCCGTTCTGTGGATTTTGAAGGACCTCTCATTGCCTAAATGCGCGAACCCCTATCAATAGCTAATATCCGTACCTTTCGCGCAAAAATTATTCCATGATTAATATACTTTTTTCCCAAAAAATTATTTCTCTGCTGCAAATTAACAGCTTTTCAGAAAGGATTTGCGGGAAAATAAAGAATTCTTCTTATGTAGGCACAGCTTACATAAGAAGAGTATCGCCCGGCCAGTAGGCCGGGCGTGGATTGAAACAGAGTAAAATAACACAATTGCGTTGCTGTGTCAAGCGTATCGCCCGGCCAGTAGGCCGGGCGTGGATTGAAACGCGTTAGTGGTAACGCTACTGCCAACTATCGTTGTGTATCGCCCGGCCAGTAGGCCGGGCGTGGATTGAAACGATCTGCATCTGGCTCTGAAGCTTTGCCTGTTCCAAGTATCGCCCGGCCAGTAGGCCGGGCGTGGATTGAAACAAGAGTTCAAGAGCAGGCCCGATCAATTGCTGATGTATCGCCCGGCCAGTAGGCCGGGCGTGGATTGAAACGCATTATAAAGAGTCGCGGCATAGAACACTATTTGGTATCGCCCGGCCAGTAGGCCGGGCGTGGATTGAAACATGGCAGAGGCTTGCAAAAGCATGGTCATTTGAGTATCGCCCGGCCAGTAGGCCGGGCGTGGATTGAAACAGAGAGCGTTATATAGCTACTCTCAGCAACTTGGGGGTATCGCCCGGCCAGTAGGCCGGGCGTGGATTGAAACGCGGTTCAAGGTTCTGGACTATGACGGCGACGAAGTATCGCCCGGCCAGTAGGCCGGGCGTGGATTGAAACTCAAATAATCTGAAGCAGATAAATCCGAACATGGCGTATCGCCCGGCCAGTAGGCCGGGCGTGGATTGAAACCTCTTGATCCTGAATCCACTCGGCGAAAATCTCCTGTATCGCCCGGCCAGTAGGCCGGGCGTGGATTGAAACTTCCCTGTTTGTTTGTACCCACGGCATGACTACCGTATCGCCCGGCCAGTAGGCCGGGCGTGGATTGAAACCTCGTGATGACCTTTGGTACAAGCTGAACGAACAGCGTATCGCCCGGCCAGTAGGCCGGGCGTGGATTGAAACACTCCAAATACTGCAACATCATAGCGCCACAACAAGTATCGCCCGGCCAGTAGGCCGGGCGTGGATTGAAACGGTTTTGGTGGGCTGTGGCTGAGAATAGGCCCACGTATCGCCCGGCCAGTAGGCCGGGCGTGGATTGAAACGATTCGACCTCGGCGACTTGATTGAGGGGGATAGTGTATCGCCCGGCCAGTAGGCCGGGCGTGGATTGAAACGAACAGATAATTCCCAGTATCTCCTGTTGATGTTGGTATCGCCCGGCCAGTAGGCCGGGCGTGGATTGAAACATGGCAACGCCGGTCGAGGTCGGAAGTATGCTGGGTATCGCCCGGCCAGTAGGCCGGGCGTGGATTGAAACGAGAATGCCGGAAAGGATAAGCCAAGTGACGATACGTATCGCCCGGCCAGTAGGCCGGGCGTGGATTGAAACACCATTCCTGGCATTCCAGTTGGTAAAGGGCGTGCGTATCGCCCGGCCAGTAGGCCGGGCGTGGATTGAAACATCCTGATTTCGCCGGGGCTCTTACCGATTGCACGGTATCGCCCGGCCAGTAGGCCGGGCGTGGATTGAAACGGGAGTTACAGACACCGCCAGCGCAGGAGGATCAATGTATCGCCCGGCCAGTAGGCCGGGCGTGGATTGAAACATTGCGCGACCGATACGATCGCGAATGCGGCCGTGTATCGCCCGGCCAGTAGGCCGGGCGTGGATTGAAACTTCGCGATGGCCAGATGCGCAGCCTTCAGCTCCGCGTATCGCCCGGCCAGTAGGCCGGGCGTGGATTGAAACCACAGCGCCGCCGCCGCGTCTTCGTTGTCGGATGTGTATCGCCCGGCCAGTAGGCCGGGCGTGGATTGAAACCATCAAAGATCCCCAGCAGCGTGCCGCTGTCGCCGCGTATCGCCCGGCCAGTAGGCCGGGCGTGGATTGAAACCCAAGAGTCGCCGCTTCTTTTGCTAACGAATCGATGTATCGCCCGGCCAGTAGGCCGGGCGTGGATTGAAACAGGAAGAATCCCTAGCAAAGGCCAAGGCCAGCGAAGGTATCGCCCGGCCAGTAGGCCGGGCGTGGATTGAAACTTGGATAGCCTGCCAAGAGCCGCGCTGGTAAACAGTATCGCCCGGCCAGTAGGCCGGGCGTGGATTGAAACGTCACCTGATACTGGTAGGTGATACTGTAATGGTGTATCGCCCGGCCAGTAGGCCGGGCGTGGATTGAAACTTTTTTCCCTTGTTGCCGTTGGATGGTTACTCGACGTATCGCCCGGCCAGTAGGCCGGGCGTGGATTGAAACATCAGGACATTGATATCCGGCAATCCGCCTTGGAGTATCGCCCGGCCAGTAGGCCGGGCGTGGATTGAAACATGGACATTTATAGGGACCGTCTTGAACACCCGCCGTATCGCCCGGCCAGTAGGCCGGGCGTGGATTGAAACATCAGGCATGAGTGCCGGTATGGTTCGTATCAGGGTATCGCCCGGCCAGTAGGCCGGGCGTGGATTGAAACAGGTAAGCCGTATAGTTCGCCGAACTTACGATGCCGTATCGCCCGGCCAGTAGGCCGGGCGTGGATTGAAACGCAAGCAAATCAACGACGCACTTAAACATGGAGGGTATCGCCCGGCCAGTAGGCCGGGCGTGGATTGAAACTCGTGCTCGCAGTGGCACAGGTAGATCTTAGATCGTATCGCCCGGCCAGTAGGCCGGGCGTGGATTGAAACATTTTACGTCGGCGTTGAATGTCTTTTAAAGGATGTATCGCCCGGCCAGTAGGCCGGGCGTGGATTGAAACGAGCTCCTCGTTAAATCCGGGAAGGAGATCGCCCGTATCGCCCGGCCAGTAGGCCGGGCGTGGATTGAAACGACCTGATCATTACCATGGAGCGGGAGAAGTCGGGTATCGCCCGGCCAGTAGGCCGGGCGTGGATTGAAACACCTGAAGCTCGACGCATCAAAACTCACCCGCGATGGTATCGCCCGGCCAGTAGGCCGGGCGTGGATTGAAACGGCTAACGTAACGCTCACATGGGGCGGTCATGACGTATCGCCCGGCCAGTAGGCCGGGCGTGGATTGAAACCATTTTTGTCGGTTTATCCTCCCGCTTGTAGGATTGTATCGCCCGGCCAGTAGGCCGGGCGTGGATTGAAACATGCTGAACGATTTGTCTGTCGCTGTTGTGTCGAAGTATCGCCCGGCCAGTAGGCCGGGCGTGGATTGAAACCCCTATAGTCCCGCCTGTTTCAACCCATAGGCACACGTATCGCCCGGCCAGTAGGCCGGGCGTGGATTGAAACGTTTACCTATTGACAGTCGATACGATATCGAATAGGTATCGCCCGGCCAGTAGGCCGGGCGTGGATTGAAACCTTGAGTGTCACAAGCTCCTCATGTTCCTCCTCAGGTATCGCCCGGCCAGTAGGCCGGGCGTGGATTGAAACGATAGCGTAGTGATTACCTTAAGGAGAATTGAAATGTATCGCCCGGCCAGTAGGCCGGGCGTGGATTGAAACAAGACGCGTATGGTAAGGGATACTGCTTGTATAAGTATCGCCCGGCCAGTAGGCCGGGCGTGGATTGAAACTCTCTCAGCGGAAGCCATCTGAACCCTAGCGAACGTATCGCCCGGCCAGTAGGCCGGGCGTGGATTGAAACGCCCCCGGTATTGCTCCACATCGCCCACGGCAAGGGTATCGCCCGGCCAGTAGGCCGGGCGTGGATTGAAACCACTATCTCGTGAATCAAAATATGCTTCGGTGCATGGTATCGCCCGGCCAGTAGGCCGGGCGTGGATTGAAACCTCACAACAGGCCGAACTCGAGAAAGCGGTCACCGTATCGCCCGGCCAGTAGGCCGGGCGTGGATTGAAACAGCGAAGCATCAATTGAATGTTGACAGCCGTATTGTATCGCCCGGCCAGTAGGCCGGGCGTGGATTGAAACCTGATATGCATTGAACTCGTCAACTATGGCATCAACGTATCGCCCGGCCAGTAGGCCGGGCGTGGATTGAAACACCTTTGACCATTACAGCATCACCTACCAGTATCAGGTATCGCCCGGCCAGTAGGCCGGGCGTGGATTGAAACAACTATCGTGGTTTACCGTGGTTGCGAAGCTCTGTATCGCCCGGCCAGTAGGCCGGGCGTGGATTGAAACTCTGGATATCTGGGGCAGGAAAAGAAAATGAAAATGTATCGCCCGGCCAGTAGGCCGGGCGTGGATTGAAACATGGGCTTTTGGGTGGGGTGGATCTTCCCTTCCCGTATCGCCCGGCCAGTAGGCCGGGCGTGGATTGAAACGTTTCGGGCTGGAGGTGGTGGGGCAAACTCGGACAGTATCGCCCGGCCAGTAGGCCGGGCGTGGATTGAAACCTTTTGCACTGAGTGCCACCATGGAGTGCTCCACGCATCGCCCGGCTAACCCGCATATTTCACCAAGAGCCAAATGAGGCCGTGAAGCGCCCGTTGGGATGTGCATTTTGGTCATAGCGATGTCCACGCGCCGCGCTCAAGGCGATTTGTCTGGCCTGCGGCGATAGCTCCCCCTTTCCCCCATGGTTTTTCAACATGCCGGGGCAGCACTCGGAACGGGTTATGGCGGCGCCAGCGCTTGGGCGGCGATAAGAAAGACGTGGCGTAGCGGGTGGTGGGAGGCGAGTAGCAGGCGCACGCGGCGCGTGTTGCGTACGATGACGGCCCCGATCTTGAGCAGCTTCACGCGGATCGTCGCCGCGCAGGCGCGCTCCAGTTCGGTGCCGGCCAGGGACAGCGCGCGCAAGCGCTCCATCAACGTATAGGCCAGGGCCGCGAACAACAGCCGCAACTGGTTGGCGGCAAACCGGTGGCAGGAGGCACGCGTGCCGAACAAGTCGAGCTGGGCTTCCTTGATGCGGTTTTCGGCTTCGCCGCGCACGCAGTAGAATTCGTCATAGAGCCGTGCCGCATCCCAGCCGAGGTTGGTGACGACAAAGCGCGGATTATTGCCTTGGGCGCCGTATTCAAGGCGCGTGATGATGCGCCGCTCGCGGTTCCAACTGTCGGCCGCGTAGCGCAGCTCGCCGACCGAGCGCTGCTTGACCTGGGTCTGTTCCCAGGCGCGATGCAGCGCTGCCTCCTGGCCGGCCATCAGTTTTTCGAGGCGCCTGTTGCGCGCCACGCCGATCGTGTAACCGACGTTGTGGCGTTCGCACCAGCGCAGCAGGCGCTGGCGGCAAAAGCCGGAGTCGGCACGCACGACGATGCGTACCTCGGGCCAGCTCTGGCGCAGCCGCGTCACCAGCAGTTTGATCACGGCTGCCGCGTGCCTGGCGCCATCGATCCTGCTGTTGCGCAGATAGCAGGCCAGCATCGACTGGCCGCAGAACACATACAGGGGAAGGTAGCAGTAGTGGTCGTAGTAACCGTGGAACTGGCTGCGCTCCTGATCGCCGTGCAGGGGAATGTCGGAAGCATCGATGTCGAGCACCAGCTCCTGCGGGGCTGTTTTATGACTGGCCACGAACTGGTCGACCAGCACCCCGTGCAGCGCCCAGGCCTGCGCTCGCGTGGCGCGGTTCTCCAAACGGCACAGGGTCGGTGCCGACGCTAGCGGTGCGGTCGTGCCGATCGCCGTTTGCATGGCCAGGTCGTGGCGTAGCATGGCGTGGTCGCTCAAGTCTTCCCAGCCTTGGCACTGCGCGTACACCCGTTGCGCCACCAGAGCGCGCAGGTCGTGCTTGATGCGCGCCGGGTAGCGGCCGTCCGACAAGATCCTGGCCACCGCCATGGTCAACCCGATCTTGCGGTCGACCTGCCGCAGCAGAAGAACCCCACCCTCAGTGCTGATATCTCCACCATCGAAATTGGCGATGATTTCGCGCCGCCCGAGGCGCCCCAAACGTATTTCATTACTGGTACACTTTGGCATCGGCTCAGTGCTCGCTATTTCTTGTGTGGAAACTTGATTTTAAGCGGGAATTACACTGAGCCGATTTCTTTTTGGTGAAATATCCGGGCTAATTGGCCGGGTCTTCCCCACGCCCGTAAGGGTGTTTCCGCACCGATTACTGCTGACGTTTCTGTAGAGGCAAGATGTTGTCAGATTACGCTTTGCTAATCTGACCTACAGGTCTACAAAACTGATGAGTAGAAGCAAAACACTAAGTAGTGTATAGTAGTGCAGGGCGTTACTTGGAGATACTCATGGCTACTTCAACTTCTATCAAGCTGGATGATGAACTGAAAGCGCGCATTCAGGCTCTTGCCGATGCGCAAAAGCGGACCTCGCACTGGATCATGCGTGAAGCCATCGAGCAATACGTGGACAAAGCGGAAAAACGCGCGGCATTCCTGCGGGAAGCGCAGAAATCATGGGTGCATTACAAGGAAACGGGATTGCATATAACCGGGGATGAGTTGAGTGCGTGGCTTAAGACCTGGGGGACGGATGAAGAAACCAGTCCGCCGCAATGCCACACGTAGTTGTTACTGCCTCGGCAAAGGACGGCATAATCCGCTGCCGCGAATTTTTGGCAATAAGGAATCCTGCTGCAGCAGTTCGCGCCGGGGAAATGATTAACAACAGAATGGCGCTCTTGAAAACCACTCCCGAGATGGGGAAACCGCATCCTCTGTTCCCTTTGTTGCGGGAATTGACCATACCGTTCGGGGATTCCGGCTACATCGCCTTGTACATCCATGAACCGGCTGATGATGCGGTGTATGTGCTGGCCTTTCGCCATTTGAAGGAAGTGGGATACTGATGCTCGCCTTGCTGTATCTCTTCCTAAGCATTGGCATGTTGGTCTTTATGACAATAAGTTTCGTGGGCGGGGTCTATGCCAACTGGCATCCCCGTGGAAGCAGGATGTTGTCAGATTACGCTTCGCTAATCTGACCTACAAAATTACTGATTTAGATAGTAGGGCGCAATAAGCGCAGCGCATTGCGCCGCATGGCGTCCCCGGTCCCGCTACGGGGATTCGCGGCGTTGCGCCCCCTGGTATCCCGGTTCCATAGCCTTCGCTGCTCCCACCCAGATGCCCAAACCGCTTTTCATATGAAGTCTTCCCCACGCCCGTGGGGGTGTTTCCTTACCGATTACTGCTGATGTTTCCGTGGAGACAAGATGTTGTCAGATTACGCTTCGCTAATCTGACCTACAGATTACTCGTCTGGAAAACCTGGCCTTGCAGCAATTCCTGCCCGGCAATCTTGTTTTCATTATCTTATCTGCTACAAACATAGAGGAGCTTATTGATCGGTGTGGAGAAGGCAATGCGATTGGGGATTGGAGATTGGGCACAGGTTAGCGGAATCGCCATGGGCAATGGAGATGACAATGGCGGCATACGGTCCGGCCGAAAAAATCGCTCCTTGAGGATCAGGTCATGTGAACAAAAACAGGGTAGGGGAAAAGCCAGCGAATGCTCTTCAGTGTTTTTCCGCGAGTTCCTTTCCATTCTTGAGACAGCGAGGTAAGCCATGTCGCACGTAACCGGCTCGGTCCAGACCGCGCCAACCGCAAATATCGGGCCGGACTTCGGTCCGGCCACCGGCCCGTCCGATACCTGGACGCTGAACTTCAACCCGCCGCCTTCTCCCGCTCCCGGCGGGACCAAGCTCCTGATCCTGCATTTCACCGGGGCGAGCCTTCCCGCCGCCAACCGCCTGGAAGTGGATCTGGGTTATGACACCGATATTTTCACCTCCGCCGACGGCAACGATTTCTGGACGCGTCCCATCAACATCTACGCGCTGGGCGGCCCGGTGCCCATCCGCTACATCACCAATGGCGCGGCTACCGGCGGCGTCCAGCTCGACCGGTACGGCCGGGGGGAGCGGCACGCCGGCATCCAGGATCCCACGGCGCTTTCCAACTGCGACCCATTCCAGGGCGACGCGAGCTATACGGAGCCGAAGTACGATCCATTCTGGTTCTGCTCCACACCGCCGAACTGGGAAAATGTGGGCTGCATCAGTCCTCCGGGAGATATCCGCAATACCATCGAGCCCGCCATAGGCATGGTCATGCATGTGGATTTCGACAAGAACCTGGGTTTCTACGTTTCCACTTGCAGCGTGACCCTGATCAGCCCCGATACCATCATCACCGCCGGGCATTGCATGGCCAGCCCCATCGACGATGCGAAGAGCGCCTCTGTCATCTTCAATTACCGGACGCAATGCAACGGCGACCGGCCGGGAAGTTACAGCGGTCGTTTTTTCAAGGTGAAAGAGGTCATCCGGCAGCGCTTCGCCGATGGCAGCGCCAACGACTATTGCCTCTTGCGCCTCAAGGTGCCGCCCGGCGGGCTGGGCATCACTCCCGTGCCGATGCGCATGGATATTCCCGCTGCCGGGGAGCAGGTGTTCGGCATCCATCACCCCAACGGCGCGGTCAAGAAGCTTTCCATTCCGCATCCCGGTTTTGCCTCGGTCATCTCCAGCGGGCCGACTTCCATCAGCGTGAACCTGGATGTCTCCGGCGGAAGCTCGGGCTCCGGCCTGTTCGACACCGCGGGCCGCATCACCGGCGTGCTCAGCAATGGCTTCAAATGCGGCCTCAGTTATTTTCCGGCCGCCACCATCCAGCAGGATATCGCGACGCCGCCGGCGATCAAGCGCGACGTGATGCTGGTGTTCGACCGTTCCGGCAGCATGTCGCTGCCGGGAACGAGCGGCATCAGCAAGATGGAAGAAGCCCGTGCCGCCGCTTCGTTGTTCGTGCAACTGGTGCGTGCGGGCACGGGCAATCGCCTCGGCCTCGTCTCCTTCAGCACGACTGCCAGTTCGCCGGTGGATTTCGCGCTGGATGACGTGACCGCGGCCAACAAAGCCACCCTGACGGGACCGACAAAAATCGGCGGGCTCGCAGCCGGCGGATCGACCACCATTGGCGGCGGCCTCAATGCCGCTTACGGGCAATTGACCACCGCGGCAAACCTGCGCAACGTCCTGCTGTTCACCGACGGCCTGCAGAACACGCCGCCCATGGTGAACCCCACCGATACTTCACCCACCGACATCTTTATCGACGCCATCGGCTACGGTACGCCGGCGAGCCTCGACGGCGCCATGCTGACCGCCCTGGCCTCGCTGCATCGGGGGCAGTATGTGCAGGCCGATACCAATCTCAAGCTGCAGAAGTTTTTCTCCCTGGCCTTCGGCAACATCTTTGAGGCCGGGCTATTGCTCGATCCGGAGTTTGTGCTTCCCCAGGGGCAGCAGGCCGCGGCGCCGCTGCCGTTCAACGTCTGCGAAGAGGAAACCATCACCGTGGTGGTAGGCTGGGACAACCGCGAAGCCCGGCTGGAGGTGGAACTGACGACGCCCCTGGGCGCCAGCGTTACGGCTGCCACGCCTGGCGTGGAGTCTTCGTCCGCTCCTACCTGGACATTCCTGCGGGTGCCGCTGCCGCAAAACGGCGAGCGCGACGGCACATGGCAGGCCCTGGTCTTCCGCCCGGGGGTTGTAGGCGTGGAATTTGCGGCGCTCGCGCCGGAAACCGCCTATTTCGTGAATGTGGTGGCCAGTGGTGGCGCCATCCTGCGCCGCATGCCGGATACCGCCAAATACTATACCGGCGACGTGATCAATCCGCTCGTCGGGCTTCAATACCTGCAGGGCGGACTTCCGCCCAATGCGCAGGTAAAGGTCTCTGTCTCGCGGCCGGATGCGAGCATCGGCAACCTGCTCTCGCAGGAAAAGCTCGGCGCGGCGACAGTGATCGATGCCGATACCATCCCCGCGCGCCAGGCCACCCTGATGGCGATCGAGCAGCGTACCGGCCGCCCCGTGGTCGGCTATACGCAGCAGAGCTTCTCCCTGTTCGACGATTCCCAGCATACCGGCTCTCCCGAAGCTGCGGGCATCTTCGGCAATCCGCTCGCGGACCTGCTGACCGTGGAAGGGGACTATACGTTTCGCTTCCAGGCGGCTTACGGGGAAGGCTGCACCGCTACCCGCGAGCTGCTGTGGTCGGTGCACGTGGATACGGGCGTCGATCCCTCCCGCACGGTGATTACGGTCAATGTCAGCGGGGGCACGGGAACCATCATAGTTATCCCGAAAGACAAGTATGGCAACAACCTGGGTCCGGGCCGCGGCGATGGGTTCACGATAACTGGCACGCCTGGCACAACAGTAACCGGGCCGGCCGTCGATAATGGCGACGGTTCCTACACCGTGCCGGTCACCAGCGATCCGTCGGCTGGCGGCAATCCGGGCGTGGTCATCGGCCAGCCTGGCCGTCCGCCAATCGTCGTGCCTGGGCCCGCATCCGGCAAGGATCATTGCGGACACTGGAAAAACCTGTTCTGGATCATGTTGCTGGCGGCGGCAGTCCTGCTGCTGTTCTGTATCCTGAAATAACGGCTGCGGATGCTGCGCTGGCATTTGCCGGCATCGGCTTGAAGCACGCCGGTTTTTTGGATAGCATAATGTAGCCGGCCATGCTCCTGCGTATCGCTCCATCGCCGTATCACGGTGCGGGCGCCGGATATTCACGCGACTTTGTACCCAATGCCGCCGGTCATTGGTTGTTGGCCATTGGCCGTTTGTAATGATTGGAAGGCCGCAGCAATTTTCCGTAATTCCATGAGAACGCTATTCTTCGCCGTATTTTCCGTATTGATTTCCTCGCAGGCATTTGCGCAAAAAGAGGTGCGGGAGCCGCAGGAATACCCCTGGGAGCGGGCTGCCAGGCGCATTGAAGCCGACCAGGCGAAAATGCCGCGTTCCGCGAAGAAGGAGGACAGGCGCGAAAACGGCACGCGCAAGCCGGAGACAAAAACCGGAAGCGACGACAAGGAAAGTAAATAAAAAGGCAAGCGCGGCCTTTTCCAGGAGGTGCTCCATTCCGGCCAGGGGGCCGGGCATCCGGGTGACGGCATGCCGCTCCATTCAGTCAACGAAGGGATTTCCATGAAAAAATTGCTTATCCTGGCTGTCGCCCTGGCGGCCCAGGCTTTTGCCGCTTTTGCCGACACCGGCATGCCGTTGGACGACGGGGAGATCGTGGGTATCGTCATGGCGGCGAACCGGGCTGAAATCGATGCCGGCAACCTGGCCTATTCGGTATCCACCAACAGGGATGTAAAGATGTTCGCGCGGGATCTGGCGGAGGAGCACCAGCGCTCCAGTTCACGATTCGGCGACTGGGCGGCCTGGCGGGGAATCACGCCGAGATCCGGTCCGACAAGCGATGAGCTGAAGGCGGAAGAGGAGAAGTTTCTTGAGAATCTCGGGAAGCAGAGCGGCATACTGTTCGACCTGGATTATATCAATCACGAGGTCGAATCCCACCAGCATATGCTCGATCTGCTGGAGAACAAGCTGATCCCTGCTGCCCAGAACGAGGGATTAAAGAAATTGCTGCGGGAAATGCGGCGCTCGCTCACCGATCATCATGAGCGAGCGCGGCTCATCAAGGTTTCGCTGGGAAGAAAGAAGTAGCCTGAGCTTTCGCCGTTATGCGGAGGATGTCGGATTACGCTGCGCTAATCCGACCTACAAATTCTCAAGAGTGGGAGCCCATTTCATTGACCTGTTTCCTTTCGGCGCAATGCGCTACGCTTATTGACGCCCTACATGTTGGGTAGTTGGGCAGGTCGGATTAGCGCAGCGTAATCCGACAGCATCGAATACCGGCAATACGGATCATCGTTATTCATTTGCTTCCTTCCATTTCGCTGCGGCGAGACAAACAGCTTCGCGCAGGGTGGCGCCGCTTGTCCGGATATCGTAGCAATAGAGGGTGAATTCACCCCGGGATTCCGGCGAGGGACGGCGATATATTGCCTGGTCGCAGTATTCGCCCAGCCAGTCGAGGATCTGGGTGTCGGTGAGATTCAGGGGCGCGGGCCGATGCTCGGTCCAGGCTTCGGACCAGCTTGCCCGATTCATGCCGTATGCATCACCATTTTCCATGTTCCCGCGCCTCTGGTTCCTGACGTTTTCCGCTTCGAGCCAATGCGGTTTTCTGTTCTCGCCCTTTCAAATCGGGCGGAGTTCCGCGCCAGGCACGGCCTGGACATTTCTTCGCGCCTGTTCCTCGCGGACCGCTTGTCTTTCCACGCCACAGGGGGACTTACAGGGCCGAGGCTATGCCAGCTTGGACTACGCATCTGTTTCGCGGGAAGCCGCGGTATTCCCTACGGCATTCAGTAGACAGTTTACAAGTAATACTTGTAATTGTCAATGTGCGGGGACGAATGCCGCCTGGCGCGTGGTTTCAGCGGCTTTTGCCTGAAAAAAGAGGAGCTGATACAGGCGGATTTTTGCTGCTCCTGCTTTATTTTCCATTCCAAGGTATAAAACTACCGGCTTTAGCTGGTCAGATTTAGCTTGCGCAGGCTGGGTGCAGCAAGTCGTCACCCATCATTTTCGTGGTAATGGATGGACATTTTTGGTGGGTTGCGTTTCACTCCACCCACCCTACAGTCTGAAAAAAGGGAGGAACTACAATACGGACGGACTTTCTCTACCTGGTTGTTTTATTGCTTTATTGCTACCGAACGGGAACCCGGACGAAAGGAGTGGGGTCGGCGTCACGGCGATGTGTCCTGCCCGGGCCATACTCCACGACGTGATCGTCCCTCAGGATGACTGAGTAATCCGTCAGATCCTGTATGCCTCCTGAAAAATAGGACCAGGCGTTGGTGCGCCGCTCGATGTAGAGCAATACTTCGTACTCGCCGCTGCGCTGGTAGCCATCAGGTGGACCCACAGTACTGATGACCTGCGCCCTGGTCTGGCCCTCGCGCAAACCAGCCATCTTGCTGGCGCAGGAAGAGAGAACAAGGATGCTGAGCAGCGCGAAAAGGATGGTTTTCATGGTGACTCCCTGGATAAAGCAGAATTATATGTCTTTGGCAGCATCTTGCGGAAGCCACTTGGCATCGCAGTCCAGGCTGCGGCCTTCGTCGCGCGCCTGGTGATCATCCGGTTTTACCCGCAATGCGCTTAACGAGAATTTATTCAGCGTTCCTTAGCTCTCCAGCTCCCTGATGAGCAGGCTGACTTCCGCCACTTCCCCCAGCACTTCCTTGACCGCATGCTCCAGGGTATATCGGCGCCTTTCTTCTTCCCGAAGATCCGGAGGAAACCGCAGGATATGCTGTTCGCGCCTGGTTCGCGCTTTTTCCGAAATATGAAAGGCGAATATCATCTCCAGGTTGTCGTAGGGTGTGCGATTTGCCATGAATATCTCCTCCTGCGGATGCCGCTCCTGGCTTTCCTGGCGGCCAGACGGGCGGGTGCCGGCGCCGCTCATCTCTTGTTATCGCCCAGGCTTTCGCAGGCTAGCCGCTGCGCCTTCTTCCCCGCCTCTCGAATTTCCGGCGGTTCGGCTGATGCCTGCTGTACGCTCTTCTATCGAACTGCCGTCTTTCCGCGCGCCTTTCCAGTTGCCCGGGGCACCCTGCGCGGAGGAAATGCCGAAGCCGGGTGCGCCGCCAGGTCCGGCACCGGCAGTTTCTTCGCGCCGGTCACTGCAGACTGCGGTTCTTCGCGCACCAGCGCCTTGCTGAGCGTCACCAGCAGAGCGGCATCTTCCTTGGACATTCGTTGCATTGCTTTCACTACTTCATTGATTAGCACATCGTTGGGGGAAACGGATTTTTCCACGATGGTTCGGGGAGAACCGCCTGGCGGCGACTCCGGAGGTTTGGCGATGTCTTTTTTTTCCGGCACGTCCTCCAATATGCCGAAATGCATGAGAATGGATGGCAGTTTGAGTACTTCAGCTATCTTGTTCAGCCTTTTTCCGCGCGGCTGGGTGGCGCCGGATTCCCATTGCTGCACCGCCTGCGGCGTCACGCCAAGCAATTCAGCGAGTTCTGACTGATTCAGATTCAGTTTTTCGCGCCCTTCGCGGATTATTTTCGCGATGTTCATGCATTCATAATACAAGCAACGCTTGCGCCACGCTTACAAGAATAGCTTGACATTAACAAGTTATACTTGTAATAATGGGGGTAATGCGGGTTGCGCAGAAGCCTCTGGAGTAAACCTGCAGGGATAGCCTATGAGACTCCATAGGATCTGAATGCCAGCGCGAGCAAAGGAGCATATCGATGAATTATTACGAACGATATTGTGGAGACTATCAGCGCGATACAGCGCACCTTTCGCTCGCCGAGCATGGCGCCTACACCATGCTGCTGGATACGTATTTCAGTGTCGAGAAACCGCTGCCGGAGGACCTTTCCAGTCTTTATAGAGTTTGCCGCGCCATGACGCGCCTGGAACAGCAGGCTGTCAAGTCGGTCGCGGAACAGTTCTTTCCGATATCGGGCGGCGACGGACTGCGCCACAACCAGCGGGCGGATCGCGAGATCGCCAAGGCAAGGCCAAAAATCGAGGCGGCACGCATCAATGGCAGAAAGGGCGGCAGGCCAGCCAAGGCGGCCAGCGCAAATACGGAAATCCGGCAGATGCAGCCCCGTGGTGCGGATATACCTGACGGGTTATCCATGGGTTTCGACCAGGAACCCTCCGGGAGCAGGCCCGCCCCGTACACCGAAATCCACGACGAACCCAGCGGCGAAGCTCACCAGCCCCATCACCAGCCCCATCACCAGCACCAGCCCCATCACCAGCGCCAGCACGAACTGCATCGCCAGTCTCGCCCGTTCCGGGAAGAGGCAAGCGCGGATTTCAATTCCTGTGGGACGGGCGATCCGGAAAAAGGCCAGCCGGAACCGGAAATGGCTGCCCGTCAGCAGGGGCAGGAGCCAGCCCCGGACCATGGCAGCCTCCATTCCCGTCCCGGCAACCATGGCGATAGCGGCGGGCGGACTGGCTTTCACGCCGGCATTGGCAGCCTGGGAGCTTCAGTCGCTCCGGGTACCGCCGGCGCGTGCTGCAAGGCGCTGATGGGCCAGGGGGTGACAGGCTGCAATCCCCATCATCCGACACTGCTGGCGCTGCTGCAGGCAGGCGCGACCGAAGAGGAGTTCCTGCAGGCGGCAGGAAATGCCGCGGCCCGGGGAAAAGCAAATTTTCCCTACGTGGTCGGAATGGTGAGGCGCCAGCGTGAAGAGGCTGCAAAACTGGTTCTGCACCAGGGGCGTATGCCCAGCGGCCAGAAACTGCTGCAAGCGGCCAGCCATACGGAGACCGCGGGATGGATGCCGCCGGAATTGCGGAACGCCCCGGCGGCAGAACCGGCAGAGCCAGGGGAGCCGGTGGAACCGCCGGGAGAGGAACCCGCCGGGACGGGCAGGAGGGTTTCGCCATGCGGGTAGACGACTTCCAGAAATTTCACGACGGCATCACCGGTGTAATGGGATTTTATGGCAAAAGCCTGTCCCGATTCGCGCTGGATGTCTGGTGGACGGCGCTTGGAAGCCATGAGCTGCCTGCAATCATCGATGCATTCAATCGTCATCTCGCGAATCCGGATTCAGGCCAGTTTGCTCCCAAACCCGCGGACATCATCCGCATGCTGCAGGGTTCCACACAGGATTCCGCATTGCGCGCCTGGGCAAAAGTCGACCGCGCGGTCCGCTCGGTGGGTACTTATTGCGATGTGGTGTTCGACGATGCGCTGATCCACCGCGTGATCCAGGACATGGGGGGGTGGATAGGGCTGGGAACGAAATCCGAGGCGGAGTGGCCATTCGTCGCGAAAGAATTCGAGAGCCGCTATCGCGGCTTCCGCTCGCGCAACGAGCGCCCGCCTTATGCCCCGGTCCTGATCGGCATTGCCACCGCGCATAACGAGCTCAAGCGTTTCGAATCGGGAAAGCCGGTGCTGATCGGAAACAGGCAACTGGCGGAGCGGGTTCTGCGGGAAGGTGCCAGCCAGCCCGTGCCCGGCTTCAGCAGCCTGAGGCATATAGAGGAAAAAAGGGAACAGGGAGACGAAGGCGTGGGCGGCGCCCTGGATAGCGATGGCAAGTCCGGCAATGCGCAGGCCACATCATGATGCATCGACCTGGGCCGGCTATAGAAGGGACTATGGAGAGAGGAGGGGTGGCAAGCATGGCAAAGGTGACAAAGGTGACAACGGTGACAACGGCGCCAGGGGGAATAAGAGCAGTGGAGGCGAAATCCGATTATCCCTGCCTGGGCGGGTTCGGTTTTCCTTTCGCTTTCCCGCAGCTCGAGCGCTGGGAATATGGTGATCCGCAGAAGGTGTTGGAGCGCAGGCAGGCGAAGTCCTGCCACGGCTGCGTCCATGAGGCGGCGCTCTATTTTGCGGAAAATAATCTTTCCTGGGAAGTCGTGAAATATTGCGCGAAAGGACGCCGCCACGGAAAGCAATGTGGCCTATATCAATCGAAAAGGAGCCGCAAATGAAGTTCAGCAGCCCGGAGCACGCCCTGAAATGGGCCTACGAAACCATCAGCAGGCCGATCGTGAAGATTTCTTCCGTCAACGACATGCGCGAAGCCTGCAGGGCAGGCGGGAGTAACGGAAACGGGGAACTGACCGCGCACGACCGGCATGCGCAGGCGGCGCTGATACTCGCGCTGTGCGAGCGGGTCTTGCCGACGCTGCACATGGCCTACGTAAGAATCCAGTTCGGCAGGGAGGCGGCCGGTTCCGATATCCTTGCGCATCATCTCGCGGCGAATTTCGGCACGGGCGTGCACAGCCGCAGAAGTATCGACCAGATCATCCGCGCATATTGCGGCGAAAGGATAGGGCTGCGCGAGATCAGGGCGTCCTTGCGCTGCGGCATGCTCAAGGCGGCATCCCTGCGCAACAGATCCTACGATGCGCTGGATGCGATACATGTCCAGGCGATGGACAGGCTGCGCATGGAAATGGAGGCGAGGGGGCTGCTGGGCGCCGCTTCTGGCGCCCGGATGTGACGATCCTGAATCCGGACAAGCAGTTTGGTTATGCGGTTCGATTATGTTGCTCGGTTAACCGCTTCGATTAAGCAGTTAGATTGCCAGCATGAAATCCCGCTCCTTCCCGCGGTGTTTCGCCCGGTTCATCATTCAGCGCCTCCTGGATCTGCTGGGCCTGCTCCAGGTGCAGCGACAACGGGGCAAACAGGTTGTACAGCAGCGTTTTTAATTCTTCGCGGCGGGCATTGGGCATCAGGCGGTTGTCGATGGTATCGAGCACGTCCTGGTACAGCACGATTTCCTGCTTGACGTAAGCCTCGTCGAATGCCTTGCCATGGAGCGAGCGCAGTTTTTCGAGATCTGCCTTCCCGTCGGCCTTCAAGGCGCTGCTGATGGGATTGTTCTCCCGCACGACATCGATTTTTTTCACGAGCCGCGACAGGGAATCATTGACGTGCCCATGCTCGGCAATTATTTTTCCAGCATACTGGCGCACTGCCGCGCTACGCGCCTTCAGCCTCGCGAGCTGCGCGGCTTCTATCGACAGGCTGCTCGCGGTAAGTATCACGTCAGCAATCTGGCCATCGTCGAGCTGCAGTTTATAAGAGTCATGCGTATCCGCAAAAGCGGAAACAGCCGCCGCCATGAGACCGGCGGCCAGGATAAGCAGATGCCTCACTTTCGTTCCTCCACGATTTGCATCCATAGTGAAAAGAGCCATTTTAAGGCAAATTACACATAAAGGCTCCGTGAACTGCCGGGTTTGAACCGTCGGCCGCAGCTCGCGAGCCGCGGATGCCGGGTACCGCGGAATGGAACCTCACGATGAAGAATGAAGGAAAACAGCCTGCGTGGGCGGCAGCTTTGCGCCAGCAGGCAAGGGCAGGGACGGGAAGCAGGCCGGACGCTTTTCCCGCCCCGCTACATGGTGCGGATCTCAGTCGGATAGCGCTTTTTGCAGTTGCTGCTCCTGTGCCGGAGAAAGTGACGTGCGCAGCACTTTGCCCTTGACGTCTGAAAGCTCGGCCAGAACTTTTTCGGGCTGTGCCTTGCGCACAAGTATGAACAGGGCCGATGAGTTGGCGGGAATGGTTTCGCCCAGCGACCGGATGAAATCATCGTTGATGCCGTAGTCGGTCAACGAACCCGACAACGCGCCGCCCCCCGCCCCGAACACGCCTCCGATCAGAAAACCGGCTACGGGATTGAGAAACATCATGCCGACCAGCGCGCCAAGGAGGCTGCCAGACAGCAGTCCGGAGCTGGCGCCGAGTTGCGTGAGGTTGATACTCTGCTTGAGATGGACCTCGCCGGACGCGTCGCGCTCAACCACGACGGCGTCCTCGAGGTCGATGAGGTACTCCCTTTTCAATCTTTTGAGCCTTAGCAGGACCAGATCGGCTGTTTCAATTTTATCAAAACCCACCACCACTAAATCCGACATGTTTTCTCCTTATTTACCGTTGTTGTCTATTTTGGAGGAGCCGCCGCCGCGAATAGTTCCGTCTGAGCTGTCCATGGCCAGCGGGCAATCACGAAAATCAGAGGCGAAGCACTGGTTTCCAGGTGGTTCGCCTCCGCCGCATTATTTGATCCCGCAAGCAAGCAATACGCCATACCGGCAGAAGCCGGTATCCAGTGGCGTACGAAGCAACCTATCTGCTGGCCGGGAACTGAATTCCGGGCCACGCCCGGAATGGCGTATTCATGGTATTTTCCAGCCGAATCAATAGGCAGACTGGCTGACGGCCTGCTTTGGACGGTCGAAGTCAGTGTTGAGCCACGGTGCCGCGCCAGGCTCCCGTTTCCTTTCCCTGCTCCTCGATAAACTTCTTGAAGCGTTTCAGGTCGCCACGAGTGCGTGCTCCGACCGCGCCCAAGGCGTTGCCGAATCCCTCCACGAAGCCTTTCGGGCTGTAATCCATCTGCAGCATGATGCGCGTCCTGGAATCGGCGATTTTATGAAAGGTCATCACCCCGGCATTTTCCGCTCCGCCTGTGCTGTGCCAGGCGATTCGCTGATCAGGCGTCTGCTCGGTGATTTCACAATCCCACTCTTCCTCCCTGCCTCCAATCCTGGCGCGCCAGTGCAGATGGGTATCGTCGATCTGATGAACCTCGGTAACGCCTTTCATGAACTTCGGAAAATCCTCGAACTGGGTCCACTGGTTGTAGGCCGTGCTTACCGGAACATTGACCTCTATGGACTCTTCCACTGTGGATTTATCCGGGTCGTAAGATTTACGAAAATGCTTCGACAGCATGATTCCGCCCGCAGCGGCTGCGGCTATGGTGACAATTTTTCCTAACATTTTCTTTTCCTCCTATCGGGAAGAGCCGTTTCACCGGTTGGGAAGTATCTGGTTCCCATCCGCCGCAGGTTGGGGTCTGCAGTAGAAACGGCCGAGGCTTATAAAAAATCCGCGTTTTCTGCCTTGCAAAGGGGTAACTGGGATACAGCAGAAGTGAAATACGCGAACAGCGTGCTGCAATGATGCCGCATGCAGCAGGATGGTTCTGTGCGGTGGGGAACGTAAACGCCGATTGCGGAGATCGCGGATATTGCGCGGCCACGCCCATGAATTGATCCCGAGGGAATAGATCGATGAGGCCGCGCCAGTAATTCGGGAAGAGTGGGAAGCAGTTTCGAGTATGCCCGGGATTGCGACGCAAATCAGTAGATGTAGGTCGGATTAGCGCAGCGTAATCCGACGGGGCGGCTTTTGTGCCAAGGGTGGAATGGGCGTGACAATAACGAACAGTCGGAATTGTCGGATTACGCTGCGCTAATCCGACCTACAAAAATGATGCCGCAACGCGGATACATTGAATGAACAGAATTGTTACCCCGGCCGTGTTTCGTGTTGAATTGCTGTGACAATGCCATCTTTATAGCCATGAAATGAGTTGGCATGCCATATGAGTTGCTCCGTTTTTCCGGACTACCCGAATAACTTGAGATACTCGCCGGCAAAAAGACTGATAGAGGCCAGTACTATCAATAACGCCTGCATCACGGGCTGCTCGAGCATGGGCTGGAATGCGCCTTCGTCGATCGTATCCAGTCTCTTTAGCGTATCCTTTTTTCTATCCCAGGTGCAACTCGCGTTCACGGTCCTGTTCTGCACATCCTTCCTGATGGAAAGCCTGAGCTTGTTGGCCTCGTGGCGCAGCATGAAGCCGGAAAAGAAGAGAACCGAGATGGCGACCCCAAAGGTGAGGGCCTTGCTGAGCGGGAGGTCCTGGTTGTCGAAATAGGTGATCTTGGCAAACAGCATGAGGACAATGCAAAGCATGGGGTAATAGATGAGCTTGTCCACGGCCTGGGTACGTTTCGCGACCACCTCGACCATGTCCTCAAGGGACTCGAGCAGACTATTCGTGCATGCTTGCCTAGGCCACGGAGCGTGCATCCGCGAATGGTGCTTGCGCAGCTTTTTGATCCAGTAATAGTTGAGCCTTACCGCGTCCAGTACGAAAAACAGCAGGAGCATGGTCACAACAAAGCTGAGGACACCTATCCAGGAAGCCGGATCACGATCCCCTCGCCAAGGCAATGGCCAGGGTGGCAGCAGGTAAACCAGCAGGGTTTCGATGACTGCAAAGATCAGCCACATAGCGATAACGCGTGCCAACCGGTAACCAAAGCGGCCTAAGTAGAAATATCTCAGCCACATTCCGGATCTATTATCTATACGTTTGTCATTTTCAGCCCAATGCTTGATGGAGACTTTCTCCCAAAACCATACAACATAAACGATTGCAATGGTCACGAGGATTACCAAGCACGCCAACAAGGTAAGTTCCGATGGGTAAACGTCATTCCATGCGTAAGCAATAATCGTCACTGCAAGAACACCGAATGTTAGCCATCCCCTTAAGCTGCGCACCCTGCTTGACCAGGTGGTGTATGGGCGTATGCTTGTCCACAACTGACATTGATCCTGTCCCGGATCATAAACGCCATAAACTGAAACAGGCCGCAGCCAGCCCCGAAAATACTGGTCGCTCAGGCGGTAAAAATTTTTGTCGAGGTCGCACATGGTTAAAACAAAAAAGGCACCCGCCCATAGCATCGCAATGATTTGCAAGAGTACGGTGGGCCAGAGGCTGACGCCATCGCTAAAGCTGAGCGGTTCTCCTGATTCGTTTGTCCACAAAATATCCGTGCCTAAACCAAAAGCGATGGCGAATACCCAGAAGGTGCCAACAAAAAAGTATCTGGATAGGATTCCGGACCAGGGACGAATGGCCCAGTGAAACCCGAGAAGGGAAACCGCGATCCCTAACAGGAGCCAGAGCCGGTTTTTGGTATTTACCCGAGAATTATCGGGAGGATGGTAGCCTAAATCCTCTGGAGGACCCAGACGAACAAAACCGTTCCGGCCGACTTCAAAAATCCCGGGAAAGGTGTTTTCTGATTGGCTGATACTACTGGCATTGCCATCCGCAATGCTGCGAGTGCGGTAAAAGATATTGGTCTGCTGGCTATCCCGAAAGGGAGGAAATTGTGCCTGTAATGCTTCGTTAAGCAGCAGATCGAAGTGCGAGGCGACAACGAGGTTACGAGTCGAGCGCCAATGCTTGGGATAAAGCATCTGCGCATCCAGATCGGTGGTGAGAATCAGCAGATGCGGCATCTTCTCGCGCAAGGCCTCGATTATCAGCAGCTTGTCATTGAAGTCACTACCCAGGATGACTACCGCCTTGGCGCCGCTATCGCGTTTATCAAAATCCACGGTATCGTGCACATTCCTGATTTCCTCAGCCAATCGGTGGAAGTAATCCATCTGGCCCGGCCCGACAGGCAGCGGTGGCGGCCGATGCAGATCGATTACGGATACATGTTCAGGCTTGTCTGCCGACTGCTCTTCATTTTTATCTTTTTTATCCTGGTTGCCGGTCTTTTTCGGATTGCCATCCGAACCTTTCAGGTAGAAAATTTTTCTTATTTTATCTGAGGTGGTTGCGCCACTTGCGTTACTACATCTCGACTTGCCAGACTCTTTTTTTTCAAAAGATTCTCCAAGGAGTTTCGTGAGGCCGCTGGCAAGTTTGTCTGCATTCCCCGAACCTTGTTCCATTATGATCATCAGCTCCGACGGGTTTTTAATGCAGCGAAGCTCCATCTCATCAGCAAGCTTTTTAGCAAGCCCCTGGTTGTCTGTTTCACTTTCCATTCCGGCGGGTTTGATGAGTTCGATGTTCCTTTTAAGGCAAGGGATTTTTTCTTTTATCTGTTTTGAGCGCTCGTCCCCAAGAATGCTGTTCACATCAAAGATATAAAGTTTTTCCAGTGGAGGGATTATTTTTTCTGATGAAAGCAGTTCTTCGAGAGCGTGATTACGGCTGGCGAATACTTCACTGTCGATCCAGGCAACAACGATATCCGGTCGGGAATTGCTTTCGGGACCATATTTATAATGCTCCAAGCGCATGTCATATTCGCGACTGTTCTCCCGGATGGAGCAAAAATGCAGCCGGTCGGGTTCTTGCGGACGGTAGCCCGATTCTATGAGGCCTGCAACGACAGCGTAGCGTTGCCGGGTCCGCATCTCCTTGTTTTCCACGGTGCCCGGTGTGACTTTTACCAACGGGGCCAGAATTTTTACCGATCTCTTCTTGGCAGAAATGTCAGAAATTATTTTTTCCAGCGAGGCCTGGCACGTCAGATCCTTTTTGGCTTTCTCAGATTTTTTATCAGGTTTTGTTTCCTTCACCGCCCGGTCCCATGCTTCAAATGCGCCGCCCGACTCGGCGGCGGGATCGAATCCGAAAGGATCCTTCCACAGCCAGGCTTCATAAGTATCTCCCGTGACGCGCGGTGCTTGGCGCTGGGGATAGGGGTCGAAGGGAGGGGAGCTGTCGATCGGGCGGTTGTACCAGATCAGAACGCCGAATATGACAAGCAGAGCCAGTCCCGCAAGCGGCTCTTTTACCGGTGGCATCATCTGGCGGTAACCCCCGGATCATGATTTTTGCTTGGTGCGAATGGCGGCATGATCGGGCGATAATCTTTCCAGGATCAAGGGCGAAAGGCGACGGCATCTCTTCCAGGCAAACAAGCGTAGCAATCTCAATATAGTTTATTTCCCAGGGAGTATCAGTGCCGTTGTCGGGTTACGCTGGCGCTAACCCGACCTACAAAATCTATTTGAGGGGGATATCGAGACCCGATCCCCTTTCTTCAGATTTCGATGATGCCCTTCAGGGGAAGATGGTGGGAGGCGATGCGGGCAAGCTTGCTGACATGCGCTTCCACTGCGGTGAGCTTGCGGCGCGGGTGCACCCAGACGCGATCGAGCGCCATGAACGGCCGGCGGGAAGGGAAGGTCGCCCGGTGCGGGGTTTGCTTGAAGTGCGCCTGCAGCCAGCGCAGGGGCCTTCCCCACAGGAACCACTCATTGAGGTCTCCCAGCAGCACGTAGACGTCCTTGGAGCCGATATCGAACAGGTTCAGCAACTGGCGCACCTGCTGGCGCCGCTCCCAGGGCTTCAGCCCAAGGTGTGTCGCCACGACCTGCAAGCGGCGCCCGTTCGAACCAAGAGTCACGTCGAGCGCGCCGCGCGCCTCGTGGCCGGGCAGGGTGAGATCCACCCGGTTTATCGCCAGGATAGGCAGCCGCGTCAATAGCGCATTTCCGTAATGCCGCGTATCCCGCAGGAGGGTAGGGCCGGCGATAGGGGTCAGGCCTGTTTTTTCGGCGAGGTAGTCCAGCAGGTCGGAGCCATTGATTTCGTGATGCTCGACTTCCTGCAGCGCCACGACATCGGCATCGAGTTCGCGCAGCACGTCCACGGTGCGGTCCGGCTCGAAGCGGCCATCCGCGCCGATGCAGGCATGGATATTGTAGGTGGCGAGCGTCAGGTTCATATGCCTTCTCCTCTACGCTTCTTATATGATACCCGTGAATTCCCAGGGTTCACGGTTTTTATGCCGGTGTGCCGCAAGGCTGTGCCCAGCGGGTTTTCGCCGGATTTGCCAGAGTTGACGGATTTGCCGCCTGGGGATTCATGGCGTCCCGCGTTCAGATTTCCACCGGCTGTATGGATGACGCACCAGGCTGGCGTTGTAATAGCGGGGGTCGTGCGTCACCTCCACGTCAACCCACGGCGGCCTGGGGAAAGCCTGGTTCGCGCTTTCCAGCTCGATCTCCGCTATGATCAACCCGGCGTTGTCTCCGTAAAATTCGTCAACCTCCCACAGAAACCTCTGGTGCTCGACACGATGCCTGCGTTTCTCGATTAAAGGGTGCAGGCACAGAAAATCCAGCATTTCCTCCGCATCGGCAATGGGAACGGGATATTCGTATTCGGATCGGGAAGCTTCCCGGGTAATACCCTTGATAGTGAGCCAGGCGTCGCCGCCGGCGATCCGCACGCGGACGGTACGCTCCTTATCGAGCGAGAGATAGCCCTGCCGTATCTCCAGACAGGGGGCTTTCCGCCAGGCTGCGGATTCATTTTCGTCCACCCGGAATTTCCGCTCGATTTCCTTGCTCATGATGTCCGTTTTCAGCTCGTTGCCGTTCGGGTACGGGAGGTATCAGGCTTGATCATCGCTGATTGGGCTCGGGCGAAGGTTCGGCAATTCCGTTGAAAGGGGTTCGAGCGTCATTATGATTGCTGGCGGACTGACGACATGGACCATTACCCCTTCCGCCGGCAGGCCATCGGCAATCCGGGCGATCCCCTCCAGTCCCTTGATCGATGCGACCGTGGCGAGCAGTTCCCGCCCTCCGGAAACATCCACCGCCTCGGGATGGCCGGGCGGCGCGCCGGGATGAAATACGCTGAACAGCGAGTGGTTATAGTTGGCCGGCAGCGTGATCTTCACCTGCCTGGCCTGGTCCAGCAGCCGCGGCGCATTGGCGATGGTTTCCTGTCCATGCCAGGGCAGTTCGATCAGCGGTTCCTTGTCCATTTTCGACTCCCTATCCTGTTCGGGTTTCATCGCTCTTGCACTGCTCCGTCCTGCCCAGGCTGCCGGCACCCGGATCATCCCGGCGAAAACTCTTCAATAATATGAAGCTTCCGCTGGCCATTTCCGTTCGCTGCCGTACACAGGGTATACAGGGTACACGGGGCATGGATACGGCTTCATGGAATAGGGGGAGATATGGGGAGATTGCAGCGAGGCAACGTTTGCCGGCGTATCGGAATGGATGGGTGCTGGCGATTCCGGCGCCAGTGCTGCCTGCCTGCGCCCCGCAGGTTCCGAGGCGGCTTGAGATGACCTCGGGCAGCCCGGGGCAGCCTGGGGTGGCTTGACGTGAAGACGGCAAAGGGTAAACTATTCCCTGGCAGCAATGGATTGCCGCACTTCCCCGCACCTTTCGTGCGCATTTTGCGCATCTTCCGTGACAGGAGGCCGCATGACCGACCAGACCAGGGGCAAGCAGCTATATAGTCTTCATCCTGCGCCCGACCTTGAAGGGTACGATTCTCTGGCGGAACTCGCGCTCGACATGCGGACTTCATGGAACCACAGCGCCGACCACATATGGGAGCAACTGGAATCCGCACTGTGGAAGCTCACGCGCAATCCCTGGGTGGTGTTGCAGACTGTCTCCCAGGAAAAACTCGGGCAGTGCCTTGCCGATCCGGCTTTCTCCGCCAATCTGGCCGACCTGGTGCAGGACCGGCGCGGCACGCTGGCTGCGCCAACCTGGTTCGAGCAAAATCATCCGCAAGCGCCGCTGAAATGCGTCGCCTATTTCTGCATGGAATTCATGCTGAGCGAAGCGTTGCCCATCTATTCGGGGGGGCTGGGCAATGTGGCGGGCGACCAGCTCAAGACTGCCAGTGAACTGGGCGTTCCGGTAATAGGCATCGGCTTGCTATACCAGCAAGGGTATTTCCGGCAGGTGATCGGCAAGGATGGCGAACAGCAGGCGCTTTTTCCCTACAACGATCCGGGCCAGCTTCCGATCACGCCGCTGCGCCGCGCCAACGGGGAATGGCTGCGGCTGGAATTCCGGTTGCCGGGATATTCGCTCTGGTTGCGCACCTGGCAGGTCCAGGTGGGAAAGACGACGCTTTATCTGCTGGACAGCAACGACGCTGCGAATTATCCCGCTTATCGCGGCATTACCAGCGAATTGTACGGCGGCGGCCCGGAATTGCGCCTTCAGCAGGAAATAGTGCTGGGAATCGGTGGGTGGCAACTGCTTGCCGAACTGGGCATCAAGCCGGAGGTTTGCCATTTGAACGAGGGCCATGCGGCTTTCGCTGTCCTGGAGCGTGCCTGGTCGTGCATGCGGGAGACCGGGCATGATTTCAGGACTGCCCTGGCCATCACGCGGGCGGGCAATCTGTTCACTACCCACACGGCAGTTGCCGCCGGCTTCGACCGCTTCGCGCCGGAACTGATCGAGCATTATCTCGGAGATTACGCGACGCGCAAGCTTGGCATCAGTTGCCGCGAGTTGCTGGCGCTGGGGCGCAGGAATGCCGATGATGCATCCGAGCCTTTCAATATGGCCTATCTCGCCATGAGCGGCAGCGCGGCGGTGAACGCAGTCAGCTGCCTGCACGGCAGGGTGAGCCGGCACCTTTTCGGGTCTTTTTTCCCGCACTGGCCGATCAACGAAGTGCCCGTCGGCCATGTGACCAATGGCGTGCACGTGCCAACCTGGGACTCGGCGGCGGCGGATCGGCTCTGGACCGATGTTTGCGGCAAAGACCGGTGGATCGACACGACAGAGCCGCTGGAACCGAAGATCCTGAACATGTCCGATGCCGATCTCTGGCAGTTCCGCTGCGATAGCAGCAAGAAGCTGGTCGAATTCGTCCGGCGGGAGCTGTCGGTGCAACTGGCGGTCGGCGGTGAGCCACCTGAAGCGGTCGAGGCGGCGAAGGGACTGCTCGATCCGGATGCCCTGACTCTCGGATTCGCCCGCCGCTTCGCCACCTACAAAAGGCCCGATCTGCTGCTGCACGATCGTGAGCGCCTGCTGGCGCTGTTGTCCAATCCCCGGCGCCGGGTGCAGCTCATCATAGCTGGCAAGGCGCATCCCGCCGATGAAGCGGGCAAGGCCCTCATCCGGGAATGGGTAGACTTCATCCGCCATACCGGAGCGCGGGCTTCCATCACCTTCCTCAGCGATTATGACATGCACTTGACGGAGCAACTGGTGCAGGGCGTGGACGTATGGCTGAACACGCCGCGCCGCCCGTGGGAAGCATGCGGGACCAGCGGGATGAAGGTGCTGGTCAACGGCGGCATCAATCTTTCGGTGCTGGACGGATGGTGGGCGGAAGCCTATACGCCGGAGGTGGGCTGGGCGTTGGGGGACGGCAAGGAGCACGGCGACGATCCCGCCTGGGATGCATTCGAAGCCGACCAGCTTTACGACCTGCTGGAGCAACAGGTGATACCCGAATTTTATACGCGCGACCAGCAGGGAATCCCCACCGCCTGGGTCACGCGCATGCGCAAAAGCATGGCGCAACTGACACCGCGTTTCGCGGCCAGCCGCGCGGTGCGGGAGTATACGGAGCGCCACTACCTGCCATCCGCTTCAGCCTACCTCAAGCGCAGCGCCGACAATGGCGCGCTTGGCGCGCGGATAGCCGGCTGGCAGTCGGAGCTCAGGCAGAAATGGGGAGGGCTGCATTTCGGCGATGCGTCCGTGGAAACCGAGGGCGGGCAGCACGTATTCGTGGTGCATGCCTATCTCAACGGCCTGGACCCTGAAGCGGTCCGGGTCGAGCTCTATGCAGAGGAGCTTCCAGGTGACGCTCCCGTGCGCCTGGAGATGCAGCGCATGCATCGGCTGGTGGCCGCGGCCACGGGTTATGCCTACGTCGCACACGTACCGGGGGAGCGGCCGGCATCGGATTACACTGCCCGGCTCATTCCGCGCCATGACGATATCTGTATCCCGCTGGAAGCCTCCCAGATCCTGTGGCAGCGCTGATCGCGGACACGCATGACTTGTTCAGAAGTTCCCTGGCATCGGTAATCGTGCCCTGCCGCACAGAGCCCGGGAGTTTATCGTGAGAGTCTGGATGCAACTCTAGACGCAACCAACGGGGGAACAATATGGCGATTCAATCAAGCGCGGACCAGGCGAGAGACCAGGCGTCAGCAGAGCAGAAATCCGTTCAAGCCGGCAAGGCGCTGGATGAGCTGTGCATCAATACCATTCGCTTCCTTTCCGTCGATGCGGTGCAGAAGGCGAATTCCGGCCATCCGGGTTTGCCCATGGGAGCGGCCGCCATGGCCTATGTGCTATGGACGCGCTACCTGAAGTACAACCCGCGCGATCCGCAGTGGCCGGACAGGGACCGTTTCGTGCTGTCGGCCGGGCATGGTTCGATGCTTCTCTACAGCCTGCTGCATCTCACCGGCTATGATTTGCCGCTGGATGAAATCAAGCGCTTCCGCCAGTGGGGCAGCCACACGCCGGGGCATCCCGAGCGCAGCCATCACACACCGGGCGTGGAGGTTTCCACGGGCCCGCTCGGGCAGGGTTTCGGCAATGGCGTGGGCATGGCTATTGCCGAAGCCTGGCTCGCAGCCCGTTATAACCGTCCGGATCACACCATCGTGGATCATTACACTTATGCGCTCGTCTCGGATGGCGACCTAATGGAAGGCGTGGCTTCCGAGGCTGCCTCGCTCGCGGGGCATCTGCGCCTGGGCAAACTCATCTATCTCTACGACCAGAACCACGTGACGCTGGCGGGAGGGACCGGCCTCACGTTTACCGAAGATGTTGCCCGGCGGTTCGAAGCCTATGGATGGCATACCCGCAAGGTGCCGGACGGCAACGATACCGATGACGTGGCCGCCGCGCTGGCCGAGGCGCGTGCGGAAAAGGACCGGCCCTCGCTGTTGCTGATGCATACCCATATTGGCTATGGCAGCCCGGATAAACAGGATAGTTTTCATGCGCATGGCTCCCCGCTGGGTGAGGAGGAGGTGGCGAAGACAAAGAAGGCGCTGGGCTGGCCAGAAAGCCCCGATTTTTACCTGCCGCCCGAGGCGGTATCGCACTTCCGGGAGGCCATCGGCCGCGGGGCGCAAGCGCAGCAGGCGTGGCAGCGGCGCCTGGATGCCTACCGCAAGGCTTTTCCGGCGGAAGCAGAGGAATGGGATGCCGTCATGGAAGGACGATTGCCTGCGGACCTCGAATCCGGAATGCCCCAATGGAAGCCGGGGGACAAGCCGGTTTCGACGCGCGTGGCCGCCGGGCAGGCGCTGAACGCGTTGGCCGCGCGCATTCCGAACATCGTCGGCGGCTCGGCCGATCTGAACCCCTCGACCAATACGGCGCTGAAAGGGCAGGGCGATTTCCAGCCTCCCGAGGACCCGGCTGATCCGGTCAATCCGGCTGATTCCGCTGCTGCTGGCAAGGTGGAAGTCGAGGGGGCGGTCGGGGGGACATGGAGCTATGGGGGCCGCAACATCGCGTTTGGCGTGCGCGAGCATGCCATGGGTGCGGCCGTGAACGGCATGGCGGCCCACGGAGGCGTGCTGCCGTTCAGCGCGACGTTCCTGGTTTTTTCGGATTACATGAAGCCATCCATACGTCTGGGCGCGCTCATGGGTTTGCGGGTGGTTTACGTTTTTACCCACGACAGCATCGCAGTGGGGGAGGATGGCCCGACACACGAGCCCATCGAGCATCTTGCGGGCCTGCGGGCGATTCCCGGCCTGACGGTCATCCGTCCAGCGGATGCGACCGAGGCTGCGGAAGCGTGGGTGCTGGCGGTGCAGCGCGCGACACCGACTTTGCTGGTGCTGTCGCGCCAGAATCTTGCCATCCTCGACCGTTCGCACTCCCGGAACACGGGAGTGACAAGGGGAGGCTATGTCCTTGCCGATGCCGGGGACGGCGCGCCGCAGGTGCTGCTGATCGGGACGGGTTCCGAGGTCGGCCTTTGCGTCAAGGCGCAGGCGCGGCTGAAAGAGCTGGGCGTGGGGGCGCGGGTAGTGAGCCTGCCGAGCTGGGAAATTTTCGCCGAGCAGGATGAGGCTTACCGCGAGCAGGTGCTTCCAGGGTCGGTGCGGAAACGCGTGACCGTTGAAGCGGGCGCAACGCTGGGATGGGAGCGGTTCGCCGGAGCGGAAGGGACCATGATTGGCATCGACCATTTCGGCGCTTCCGCTCCCGGCGAGGAGAACATGAAGCACTTCGGCTTCACGGCAGAGCATGTCACTGCCGCGGCGCTGCGGCTTCTGGGTCGCGAGAACGATGCGGCGCGGGAAGGCGGCCAGACTCAACAACCACCGGCTAAAGCTGGTGATTAGGGTTGCGGACTGGAAGTCCGGATACGCATCGCCTGAACGACGCGTCCTGATCGGGTTTCATTTTGAGATCGTCCGTAGCGGCAGTGGACTGTAGGATGGTTGAGCAAAGTGTAACCCATCATTTTCCTGGTGCTGGGTAGCTGCTTTTTGATGGGTTGCGTTTCACTCCACCCATCCTACGTAAACTGGGTCGCAAGAACGATGCGGCCAGATAAGGGGAGCGGATAAAACCTGACGGGATCTCATCATGAAAACAAAGTTGGAAATCATTTTCGTTGCGGTGGGCGCATGCGCCGCTTTAGTGGCGGGGTGCGGCACCCGCAGTGGAGAAGGAACAGTGCGTCCGGTCGACTGGTACGAAAAAAATGCCGCTGAGCGCGAGGCCAAGCTGGCCGAATGCAGGGCCAATCCCGGTTTGCTCGACGGAACCCCCGATTGCATCAATGCCAGCCGCGCGGCCAACAACGCAAACGCCGAGGCTAAATGGGCGACCGAAAAGGAAGGCGTAAGAACGGAGCCGTCAATTCCGCCGCCATAATCGGAGGGCGCGGCCTCGCTCAGAATTGCGGGACGGGCGAGCAAAGCGCAATCCACCAAAAACATCTATCCAGTACCAGGATGGGTAGCGCTTTGCTTCACCCATCCACGCAAGCTATGCAAGCTGGAATCGCCACGGCCCGCGGGAGCGCAAGGTTCGAGCCCTGGCCGGGGAGCCAATGAATCAAGTGGCTTGCCTGCTCATTTCCTCCCATTGCCCGCGTCTTTTTTTCTTCTTTTGCTGACACGTCCCCGATCTTGAACTATCCTGATGGCATGGCGACAAAGTTTCACACGCCTGTCATCTCTTGATGGGGTTTATCCGTTTATGAATACTGAAAGCTCAGGTGGTTTCTGAACAAGTCCGTGGGAACCTGCATGGAGTTGCTTGAATATCCTGGATCTCCGATGCTTCAGTACCGGCGCCTCAAGTGCCCGGGCGCTCCAGAGCTTCGGTACCCTGAGTGATCCGGCTATCTCCTGTATCCTGTGTTACCGTGCCCGAAGTATCCTATGTATCTGATGACCTGACGATATGGCAAGAACCCATCGCTTTCCGCTCCGCCCGCCGGCAGACGATCCGGGGAGGAGTTCCATGAGCGTGCAGCCGGACAACGAGGCGCGGTTTTGCGCGCTGGTCGAGGCTTCTGCCCAGATCGTATGGGCAACGGACGCCAACGGGCTCATTGTCGAGGATTCTCCCTCCTGGCGGACTTACACGGGGCAAACCTTCGAGGAATGGAGAACATCCGGCTGGCTGGATTGCGTTCATCCGGACGATAGGGAAAGCGCGGAGGGAAGCTGGCAGGAAGCGGTGAGAAACCAGCGGCCGTTTTACCACGAGTACCGCATCCGCCATGTGAGTGGCGAGTGGCGCTGGACCGCGGGAGGCGCTGTGCCGCTGACGGCGCCGGACGGAAAAACGTCGGGCTGGGTTGGAATGAACACCGATATCACCGAGCGGAAGAATGTCGAGATGGAGCGCGACCGGGCCAATGCCCTGCTTACCACCATACTCGACAGTAGCCCGGATGTAATTCTTGCCAAGGATCGCGAAGGGCGCTACCTTGCGCTGAACGAGGCGACGGCACGGATCCTCGGGCTTCCCATGGCCGAGGTGATAGGCCGAACCGATGGGGAAATCTCGAAGCCGGAATTGGCCGAACCGATCATGGAAGTAGACCGCGGGGTGATGCAGTCGGGGAAGACCATATCGATCGACGAGCAGTATCCCGACCCGGGCGGCAAGGTCCATTTCTTTCAATCCATCAAGGCCCCGCTTCGCGACGAGGCCGGTACGCCGATGGGCATCGTCGTGGTTTCGCGTGACGTGACCAAGCAAAAGCAGGCGGAAGAAGCCCTGTGCAAGAGCGAAGAAGAATTTCGCACGCTCGCCGACAACATTTCGCAGCTCGCCTGGATGACGGATGAATCAGGCTCGGTATTCTGGTACAACCAACGATGGTATGACTATACCGGCACCACATTCGAGACCATGCGGGGGTGGGGCTGGCGGGCTGTTCATCATCCCGGGCACGTGGAACGGGTCGTCGCGCATATCAGGCACTGCTTCGAAACCGGCATGACCTGGGAGGATACGTTTCCGCTGCGCGGCAGGGATGGAACCTACCGGTGGTTTCTCTCCCATGCGCTGCCCATCCGCGAAGGGGACCGGATCATCCGCTGGTTCGGAACCAATACCGATATCACCGAGCGCCTGAAAACCGAGCAGGAACTGCGGCGCGCCAATGATGACCTGGAGCAGTTCGCCTATTCCGTGAGCCACGATCTGCAGGAGCCCTTGAGAAGCGTCAGCATCTACAGCGAGCTTCTCATCAGGCGATGCGCGGACCGGCTGGATGGCGAAGCGCAGGAGCTTCTCAGGTACCTGGCCGAAGGGGCGGCGCGCATGGAGGTGCTCGTGGGCGACCTGCTCGAATATACCCGCGTCGTCAAGCTCGATGTCTCCACTGATAAAACGGACGCCAACTCCGTGCTGGCGACCGTGCTCTCCAATCTCGCCGAGACCATGGCCGGCCTCGATGCAAAAGTAATATCGGGTGAGCTGCCCGAAGTGCGGGCATCTCCCGTCCACCTGCAGCAGATTCTCCAGAACCTTATCTCAAATGCGCTAAGATATCGCGGCAGGGAATCTCCTGTCGTGCATGTGGATGCCACGCAGCATGATGGCGGGTACGCGCTATTCTCCGTAAAGGACAATGGCATCGGTTTCGAACCTCAATTCAAGGAGCAGATCTTTGGACTCTTCAAACGACTTCACACCAGCACGGAATATCCGGGAACCGGCCTCGGCCTCGCGATCTGCCGGCGAATCGTGGAACGGTACCGCGGCCGCATCTGGGCCGAATCCACGCCAGGGGAGGGATCAACTTTTTACTTCACGCTGCCGCGACGGCTCCCAAGAATGCTTTCCCATCATGCTCGTCGAGGACAACCAGGCGGACGTGTTTCTCATGCGGGAGGCGCTGGAAGCGGCTGAAATTGCCGCCAGCCTTCATGTAGTGAGCGACGGCGAAATGGCAATGCGGTATATCGACGAGCTGAATGCAGACGGCTCGGGCGACTGCCCGGCCCTCGTGCTGCTCGACCTGAATCTTCCCAAGGTTTCAGGAATAGAGGTGCTGGAATACCTGCGGCGCAGCAGCAAATGCAGGCAATCCCTGGTGGTGGTGGTTTCCTCATCGGACTCGGTGATAGATCGCGCCGAGGCTGCCAGCATGGGCGCCGACGCCTATTTTCGCAAGCCTTCGGGCTACGAGGCCTATCTCAAGATAGGCGAGATCGCCAAGGACCTGCTGCTGATGGATCCACCGGCGGAATCGCCGGAAATGTCCTATTGAAACATGTTTACCGCGCCTTACTACCATATCGGCATGGTCGTCCACGATCTCCAGGAGGCCGCCGCGTATTATTCGAAGCTGCTCGATATCACATTCGCCGAACCGACCGACAGTGTGCTCTGTATCGAAAATCCGCAGCAGGGGCAATCCGAGAGCATAAAGGTGGTGGCGGCCTACTCCCGCACCCGCGCGCCCTACCTGGAACTGATACAGGCCAATGGAAACGGCATATTTTCGGCGAGGAATGCGGGCGGAATTCTCTATTTCGGCGTATGGGAATCCGACATGGAAGGCCGGATGCAAAAGCTGAAAGAGCAGGGAATAGGCATCGAAGCGCTCATCAGTTCCGAATGTGGCAAGCCTGCGAATGCGATCATTACCGCTCCTGATGCCATGGGCGTGCGCATGGAGTTCCTGAGCACGATATTGCGGATTCCTACCGAAGTGTGGGTGCTGACCGGGAAATATCCGCTGGCCGAGCGGATGTAGGGAGCGACAGGTTTATTTCATTTCCAGACAGGTATGTCAGAGCTTGCGCAGGATGGATGGAGAAAAGTATTTCTTTTTCTGAATCAACAGGGTATGCCTTGCATGGCATGATACTGCCGACAGGTTCCGTCATCTTCGATTATTTTTGAGCCTCTTCGGGTATTTCCGGACTCTCCTGTATTTCCTGCTCCCTAGGCACATCCGGTATTTCCGCTTGTCGCAGCCTGCGGCTGCGCGCGACGGGCCTGCGGCCTTTGCCCGCTGCCTTTTCCGCCGCTTTCTCCGGTGATGAAATCGAATCAGCCGGTGGGCTGGCCGGTGCTGCTTCCTGCCGGGCGGTTGTTCCGGTTTCCGCAGGAGCGGACGGCGACAGAGGCTCGGCATTCTTTTTTTCCGGCCTGCCCGGATGCTTGCGGCGGAGTGGTTTATGCCCGTTCGCCGGTCCGGCATCAGGTGCCGGCTGGACCGAAGGCTGGGCTAAGGGGTGGGTCGTGGGCTGGATTGTTTCTTCCGCCGGCGCCGTGCCCGTTTCCGCATGCGCCGGGGGTTTGGCGGTACCTCCATTGTCGCTGCGGTAAACATAGGTGCCCGACTTCTCGTCTCGGCCCAGTTGGAGCAGCCCCCGTTCCTGCGCCTCTTCCAGCAGATTGCCGAATGCGCGGAAGCCGTAATAGGACTCATTGAAGCCGGGCCGGCGGCGCTTGATGGCCTGCTTGAGGGTGGAAGCCCAGATTTTCCCGCTGTCGCCTCTCTCGGATACCAGCGCATCAAACGTTTCCACCGCGATTTCTATGGCCTTGCGCTTGCGCGATTCCCATTCTTCCCTGCCGCCTTTTTCAACCTGGGATGGCGCCCTGGCGGCAGGCTGCATGGGCTTCGAATCATGCTGTTCTGCCTTGCTTCGCTGGCTTTCGCGCACCAGGTCGTCGTAGAAGATGAATTCGTCGCAATTCCCGATCAGCAGATCGGAAGTGGATTGCTTGACGCCGACGCCGATCACCTGCTTGGCATTTTCGCGCAGCTTGGAAACCAGCGGCGAAAAATCGGAATCGCCGCTGATAATGACAAAGGTATTGACGTGGGACTTGGTGTAGCAAAGATCGAGCGCGTCCACCACCAGGCGGATATCCGCCGAGTTTTTTCCCGACTGGCGAACATGCGGAATTTCGATCAATTCGAAACTGGCCTCGTGCATGGCAGCCTTGAAGGTCTTATACCGGTCCCAGTCGCAATAGGCCTTTTTGACCACGATGCTGCCCTTGAGCAGCAACCGCTCCAATACCGGCTCGATATCGAATTTCTCGTATTTTGCATCACGCACGCCGAGCGCCACATTCTCGAAATCGCAGAATACAGCCATGCTGATGTTTTCGTAAGTCGAAGCCATGACGCTTTATTTCTCCAATGATGGGTTGGGCGGGTGATGAAGGCAGGGCGGCTGACGGGAGAGATCGGCCAGTGATTTTTATCATGATACAGGATCATGCAGCCGAAAATGGACGGCTTGTAATATGATAAGCTGGATTTGATCTGGCTTGTCATAGGGAATGGGGAATACTATGCGCAAGATCGGCGCCTTCGAGGCCAGGAATAAACCGGGGACTTTGCTACTCAGGGCATCCCGGTTAAATCTTGGGAATGCGCAGCGTCCTGCTGATCATGAGTGTGCCGGAAAATACGAACAGCAGGGCCAGCGGATGCAATTCCCATGGGCCGATCATCCATGTTCCCCAGTACAGGTTTTCGCCGACATGGCCGGTCCATGCCGCGAGCGCCAGTACACCCGCAAGTGCAATGCTGGTCGGGATGGGCGTGCCTTCGAAGTAGGCGACCTTGCCGGTTCCCGCCGACAGGCTCTCGGCGGTGACATTGAAGCGCGCCAGGCGGCTTACCCCGCAGCAGACGAAGTAGATCAGCGCCAGCCAATCCCAGCCGCCGCGCAACCCGGCAGCGAAACCGAGAGCCGCGGGCGCCATGCCAAATGAAATCACATCCGCCAGGGAATCGAGCTCCCTTCCCAGTGCGGAATGCTGATGCCGCCAGCGCGCGATCCGCCCATCCAGCACATCGAATACGAAAGCCGCCGCCATCATGGCAGCCGACGCATGAATATGCCAGGTCAATTTGCTATCCATGTGGAGCATGGCGAACAACACGGCTGCCACGCCGCAGCCCGCGTTGCCCAGCGTGAAGAAATCCGCGAGCTGGAACCCGCGTATCATGGAAAAATGCTCGCGCGGATGAGGGAGCGGCATCGGTTTCAAATGGCCAAATGACCCTGTAGCAGCGGGGGATTCAGGTTTAAGGTAGATCGACGCGCAAATGGCGTCGGGGCCGCCCGCGATATCCTGAATATCCGGACACAATCACGCGGGGAGAGCCAGTCCCGCCAATTCATCAAGAAACTTTGCGTGCAGCCACCCGTTCGGATTCCTGTTTACAAACTCGTGTTATCCATGCGGAACCCCATGGATCAGCAGTGCTTTTCCGGATGACCGAAAGCTGCCTTCTCCGTAGCTGTGAAAGCCGGTTCAATACGATTTTTCCGGAACTACAATCACCTTTTCGCTCGTGCCTGGATCGCCCTGGGGTCCTTGAGGTCCCTGCGGACCCCGCCCCGTCGAGCTGATCGACAAGCAGCCGGCCAATACCGAAATCATCGATGCTGCCAGCAATATTTTTAGCGTTCTCATCAGTGTTCCTTTTTAGTTGATTTGATTGCCGGAATAATTCGGGCCACGATAAAAGATAACGTGAAATATGCGGCTAATCTGTTCGTTACCACACCGTTTAGCTGATGGCGTCCCCGGTCATGCTTGTACTTTAGGTTATCAAGAATGTTTCCCCCCGCACCTGCGGGAATTGCCATGTCGGGCATGGGGATGGGATAGGGTCTGCACATGTCGGATTACGTTTCACTAATCCGACCTACAACTACTATCTTCATACGAAAGCGTGGGCTATCTCACGCTTCGCTGCAGGCGATGTTATGGATGCCGTCCTGATCGATTATTACTGGCGAAAGGGGAATGAAGCTGGCTACCTATGCGGAATCTCCGCATAGGTAGCCAGCTTCAGCACCATGCCGGATTACGTTTCACTAATCCGACTACAAACTTGCTCGCCGGCGGCACAGCCAGGAAGTGCGAAGTGCGGGGATGAAATGGGATGATGAGCGCTTCCCCGGTCCGGGGACGGCGCTCACCTATCCGTTTAGCCGTTAACCGCTAGCCGCGATAGCGGGTCAAAACATCGACTTCGCCTGGTCGAGTATTTTTCCGCACAATTGTTTCGTTGCCGCGGCTTTCAGGCCGGCTGTGCTGAGATCCAGAGTCTGGCCATTGCTGCCGCTCAGGATCCCGTTCGTGCCGCTGACATAATCCGGATTGCTTTCCGCGGGCTGGCCGCTGCTGGCGGTGAGCTTGCTCATCAACTGATCCTTGACAGAGACTGCATTTCCACCGCCGAGGTAATTGTTCTGGACGCAATACTGGAGAATGCCAGCGGCATTGCCCATGCTGCCGGGCTGTATCGATCCCAGCGAACCGAGTGCTCCCAGCGACCCTGCTGCTCCCCCCAGCGCCCCCTGGCCCGGCACAGAGGGCATGCCGCCCGCGGCGCCACCCAGCGTATTGGTAATCTGCCCGAGATCCTGCGCCGCGACGGAACCGGAAAAGGCTGCCATGGCAAGGCTCAACAGGATATGACGTTTAACGACGTTCATTCGATTCCTCCGGATTGTAAGTAGTAGATGATTCCCGGCATCTCCCCTGCGATCCGCCCCGATTGCCGGGTCCCCTGTAAAAATGGACATGCCCGCATGACTATGCGGGTAGCGATGCGCCGAGGTGCCGCCATTCGACAATACGCTTACTTCGAATCATAATCCAGCGCTTCCTCGCGGTTTGGCAGTTGAATGATTCCAAATCCCGGCAGTTGGATGGATCAGCCTAAATCCGGCAGTTGGACAGGGCGGAGTATGCAGTTTCCGGGGTGCAGGGCAAGGTACTGCGACGCGGAATGGCTATTCCATTCCAAGGAGTTGCAACGTAGCCATGAGGCGCAAAAATCGCGTAATCCGCCTTGTAGCGAACTCACCCTATAGGTGAACGTCAAATACTGCGAAAAGTTTTTGTGGATCATGGCTCTAAAAACTGGAAATGTGCGATCAGCTACCGGTTTTAGGATCATGGTTCCAAACTGAAAAAGAGCGGCCAGCTACCGGATTCAGGATGTTACATCGGAGCCTGCCCGCCGGGCGCCCGGCCTGCTTATGCGCACGATCCCCTTCCTTAACTCGCTCAGCCACAGCACCGAACTGCCCGCCAGCGTGCACAGCAGCCAGTCCTCCAGGCTCAGGCTGACGGTCGAAAAGGCGTGCTGGAGAAAGGGGATATGGATCACCGCCAGTTGCAGCAGCAGGGACAGCGCTACCGCCCCCCAAAGCCATTTGTTGGAAAATAATCCGGCGAATGCGCTCTGCTCCTCGGAACGCGCATTGAAAAGATTGAACAATGAGAGCAGCACCAGGGTATTGAACGTCATCGTCTGGGCATAGCGCATGCTTCCCGAGCCTTCGATAAAACCGCCTGGCAGGCTGGCGTCCAGTACCAGCAGCGCACTTACCCCCATGACCAGGCCAATATAGGCGATGCTGAGCCACATCCGTGGCGTGATGACACCCTCTCCGGCGGGGCGAGGCGGCTTGCGCATCGCGTCTGCGTCCGGCGGGTCCATGCCGAGCGCAAGCGCGGGAGCGCCATCGGTCACCAGGTTGATCCACAGGAGTTGCGTTGCCAGCAGCGGCAGCACGACCATTTCTTCCCCGGAATTTCCTTCTGCCGCCAGTCCAATGAGATCCGCCAGCAGAACGCCAAAGAACATGGTAATCACTTCGCCCATGTTGGAAGAAAGCAGGTAGCGCAGGAATTTGCGGATGTTGGAGAAAATGGTGCGTCCTTCCTCGACCGCGGCCACGATGGTGGCGAAATTATCGTCCCCAAGTATCATGTCCGCCGCCTGGCGGGAAACATCGGTTCCCGTCAAACCCATGGCGATGCCGATATCCGCTGTTTTCAGGGCGGGTGCATCGTTCACGCCATCGCCGGTCATTGCCACCACCGCCCCTTGCCGTTGCAACGCCTTGACGATGCGCAGCTTGTGCTCGGGGTTGACCCGCGCGTAAACCGATACCTCATGGACGGCCTGGGCGAGCGCTTTATCCGGAAGTTTCTCGAGATCGCTGCCGCTGAGCGTTCGTCCGTTTCCGGCTATTCCCAGCATCCGGGCGATCATGCCCGCGGTTGCCGGGTGATCGCCCGTGATCATGATGGGCCGCATCCCTGCGGCCTTTGCGCGCGCCACTGCTTCCTTCGCTTCCGCACGCGGCGGATCCATCATGCCGATCAATCCTGCGAAGATGAGATCGTGCTCGATGCGCTCATCGGCTTCAATCCGCGATGTGGTTCTCGTTACGGCCGGGCCTTCCGCCGGCAAGAAGCGGAATGCGACACCCAGTGTACGCAGGGCTTCGCCCCCGAGCTGCTCATTCACTTTCAGGATCTCCGCGCGGCGGCTTTCCGCCAGGGGGCGGGGCGCATTCCCCACCAGTTCGCGCGTGCAAAGGTTCAGCAGCAGATCGGGCGCCCCCTTGGTAAAAACCACCAGGCGTCCATTCTCCTGCGCATCGGCATGCACTGTCGTATGCAATTTGCGTTCCGAAGAAAACGGCACTTCTCCTACGCGCCGGAAACGCGCGTTGAGTACGTTATCGTCCAGGCCCGCCTTGCGCGCGGCCACGAGCAATGCTCCCTCGGTGGGGTCTCCCTGCACGGCCCAGCGGCCATCCTGCTCTTGCAGGACGGCATTGTTGGCGCACCTGGCGGCTACCAGCGCGCGATCCAGCTCGATTCGCAATGCGCCATCGACCACGGCGGTGCCGTTCCCAGGCGGGCTTCCTTTCCCCTCCTTATCCTGATACCGGCAAATCCCGCCTTCCGGCGCATAGCCTTCGCCGCCCATGTCGATGCGCCCGCTGGCTGTGATCACGGTTCGCACCGTCATTTCGTTCTTTGTCAAGGTGCCGGTCTTGTCGGAGGCGATGACCGTGGCCGAACCCAGTGTTTCCACCGCGGGAAGATGCCGCACAATGGCATTTCTGCGGGCCATGCGCTGCACGCCGAGGGAAAGGGCCGCAGTCACGATCGCCGGCAGGCCTTCGGGGACTGCCGCGACGGCAAGCGCCACGCCCAGGATGAGCACATCCAGAATGGCGGCGAAACTACGCACCTCCTCGACCAGGACAATGGTTGCAATCATGATCGCGGCAATGGCGATAACGATGATTCCAAGCAGCTTGCCCATGTGCGCGAGTTCTTTTTGCAGGGGTGTGATCTCTGCAGGCGCCTGCTCCAGCATTCCGGCAATATGGCCCAGCTCGGTGTGCATGCCAGTGACGGTGACGACGGCGCGCGCCTGTCCGGAAGTGGCTGCCGTGCCGCTGAAGACCATGTTATGGCGATCTGCCAGTTCGGTATTTTGAGCGATGGGGAGCGTGTTCTTGGGAACCGTCAGGCTTTCCCCGGTAAGCGGGGCCTCCGCGGTCCGGAAGGCGGCAGAATGGATTATCCGCGCATCCGCGGGTATGGTATCCCCCTGCTCGATGATGATGATGTCGCCCGGTACGAGCTCCGCCGCGGGAATGCTGCGCCGTTGGCCATTTCTTATGACGCTGGCCCGTACCGCCGATATCTCGCGCAGCGCCGCCACTGCTTTTTCCGCGCGGGATTCCTGGATGTAACCCATGGCCGCATTGAGCAGGACCACGGCGAAGATGGCCATGGCTTCGTAAGGCAGGGCGGTTTCATGCTCATACAGCCACAGGCCCATCGATATGGCGGTGGCGGCAAGGAGCAGGATGACCAGCACATTCTGGAACTGGGCGAGAAATCGTTTCCACCCCGGAACCGGTTTTTCTTCGGCCAGCTCGTTCCGCCCATATTTCCCGAGCCGGGCGCGCGCTTCCTCTTCGTCCAGGCCATACTGGGGATGAGTCTCCAGAACAGCCAGCACCTCCTCGACGGATTGCCTGTAAGGCGGCACTGGCTGCGGCGCTGCCGGAGGTTCGCCCGCCTGCAGCTCTGCTTCCGGGGTAGCTTGCATGGATGGGGAGAAGGGATGGAAGATTTAGGTTTAAAGAAGCGCTGAATAAATCTCCGCTGGCGCGAGGTGTGTCAGGCGGCCGCTCAGGCCGGCACTCAGGCCGGAAACGGCAGGACGCCAGGCTTGGCAAGGGGCAATCAAGGAGCATATCGAAGGACGGCGCCTTGCCCTGCCGCAAGCGTTATTTCCGTTTGTTTCCGTTTATGCCATGGAGAAGTGCTTGCAGGGCCTACGTGGCGTCGATTGCCTTCACCCGCATGCGCAGAACCTCGACTTCATCCAGTAGCTGCAGGGCGAGCGCCACCCCGGCAAGATTGATTCCCAGATCGCTTTGCAGGTGAGCGGCGATCCGGGCCTGGCGCATATGCATGCCGGTGAAGCGCCAGGACTGCAGCTCATGTCCTTTCGCAGCATGGAGGGCATCCACCGGCTCCACTTGCGGCGTGATCAGGCCCTCTTCGACCAGTTCCTCGATATATTCGATTCGCACCGCGCACACCCGGCAGACATCCTCCACCGTGAGCAGGTGCTGGTCATCCAGAAGGGTGCCGCTCAGTTCTGGGGTATCCGCCGCTGATCCCGGCGCTTCCTGCGTCCCCTGCACCCCATGCACCCCATGCACGTAAGGCGGCGATGAACCCTGGTGTCCGTTTTTGCTTTTCATCCCGTTGCTCCCAGCCCGGCGCGGGGGTTGAACGACTTGAAATGCTCCGACATGCGGCGGTAGAAATCCTTGTCCTCTTCAATGGGTGCGGCAGGCAGCGCGATCTGCAGGACGACGAAGAAATCCCCCGGTGTTTTTCCCGGGATGCCGCGCCCCTTCAGCCGGAGCTTTTTGCCGGCAGCCGAATGAGGCGGTATCTTGAGATCGACGATGCCGCCAGGCGTAGGCGTTTTCACGGTAGCTCCCAGTTCAGCCTCCCAGGGGCTGACCGGCAGATCGAGATACACATCCGCGCCATCGACACGATAATACGGATGGGGACGGAATTCAATCTCCAGGTAAAGGTCGCCGGCGGGCGCCTGTCCATGTCCCGGCGCGCCCTGGCCGGCCAGCCGGATCTGCTGGCGCGCGCGTATGCCCTTCGGAATCTTTACGTTGAGCGTGTGCTCGCGGGTGGAGACATGGCCGCTGGCATCCACCTGGGGAATCTGCAATGTGATCGCGCGGGTTGCGCCCTCATAGGCATCTTCCAGCCCGATCAGGATCTTGGCATACCGGTCCTCGCCCTGGCGATGAAACCCCTCCGGGCTGCCACCTCTGCCACCGGATGCGCCTTCCGCGCCGAATCCAGCCCGGAAATTCCCCCCGAACAGCGATTCGAAGAAGTCGCTGTATTTCGCCGCGTCCGCCTGGGAGAATTCGTGCCCGGAAAACTCGAATCCCGCGTTCCAGTCCGGAGGAGGGCGGAATTCCTGGTTCGCTTTCCAGTTGGCGCCTAACCGGTTATAAGCGGCGCGTTTTTCCGGGTCCTGGAGCACTTCATAGGCTTCGCCGACTTCCTTGAAGCGCGCTTCCGCGTCCGCTTCCTTGCTTACGTCCGGATGATACTTGCGGGCGAGCTTGCGATAGGCGCGCTTGATGTCCTCCTGGGGCGCATCGCGCGCCACCCCCATGATTTTGTAATAATCCTTGTATTCCATCCAGGCTCCCGATGAGCGGCCGGTACATTTGCGGCATCGACTCTTCTTTATGGGGTCGCGCCGGTATTATTCAAGTAGCGTTTCATAAGGCTGGCAGCCGAGATGAGCGAGATAGGGCATTTTGCAGGACTTTTTCCTGGATCGTACTGTCTCACCGCTTCCATACGGATTAAAGCAATGCCTGCATTATTCATTCCGGCATGAGTACGGAAGAACCGTGGTAGATTTGGATCCTTCCGCAAACAGGAATCCCAAGATGTCTTACGCCTGCAAGGTCATCGACTCGCCCGTCGGCAAGCTGACGCTGGTTGCAAATGGTTCAAAACTTTCCGCCGTCCTGTGGGAAAACGACAGGCCGGAACGGGTGCGGCTGGGCCCGATGCGCGAAGAGCCGGACAATCCGGTATTGGCAGAGGCGGAACGCCAACTGGACGAATATTTCGCCGGGAAAAGAAATGGCTTCGACCTCGAACTCGAATTTCACGGGACCGAATTCCAGAGGAAGGTATGGGAGGCGCTGCTGACCATTCCCTTTGGAGAAACCCGCAGCTACCGGGAAATCGCCATGCAGATCGGCAACCCGAAGGCAGTGCGGGCGGTGGGTGCCGCAACCGGGAAAAACCCGATCTCGATCATCGCTCCCTGCCATCGCGTGCTTGGTGCATCCGGCGACCTCACCGGATTCGCGGGAGGGCTCGGAACAAAAAGGCGGCTGCTTGCCCAGGAAGCGCTGAACAAATCCTCGCTGAGCGCGTTGCCGGTAAAATCGGGATGATCATAAGGCGCGCGACGCAGGTCATTCCGCAAAGCCGCCGCCGCGCCAGCGGAGATTTGTTCAGCGCTTCCATATGGAAGGTGGCGAGGCGCAGCATGCCGGTATTTGACCGGAGATTATGCCACCTGTGAATGGAAGCCAGCAGGAATGCCACTGATTATGCAATGACTATGCAATGACCTCGGCCAGCGGTCCGGATACGTCAACGGTGCAGCTTCCCTATCGTCCGCCCTATGACTGGGCAGGCGTGCTGGCTTTTTTAAAGGCGCGGGAATTGAAAGGGGTCGAATGGGTTACGGAGAGCTTTTATTCCCGGACTATTCATCTCAAGGGATGCAAGGAAGAGGGGGGAGGGGAACATAAGGGCTGGATCAGGGTAACGCAGGACAAGAGCAAGGATGCCCTCGTGCTGCAGTTCAACCGTGGCCTGGCGCCTGTTCTCCCGACGCTCCTCACGCGGGTGAGCAATCTGTTCGACCTCGATGCGCATCCCGATATCATTGCCGCGCAATTATGCAAGGACAAGCTCCTGGCTCCGCTGGTCGAGGGTAATCCCGGCATGCGCGTGCCGGGGGCTTTCAACGGATTTGAAATGGGATTGCGGGCCATCATCGGCCAGCAGGTAACCGTGAAGGCCGCAACCACGATTGCGGGCCGCGTTGGTGCGGCATTCGGAGAACCCTTCGTCACGCCATACCCGGAATTGAACCGCCTGGCGCCGGTTTCCGCGTGCCTTGCCGGGTCCACCATCGATGACCTTGCCAGGCACGGCATTGTAAGCGCGCGCTGCAATGCCATCATTGCCCTCGCGCAGGCGGAAGCTTCGGGTACCTTGCCGCTCGACAGCAGCATCCCTCACGATCCAGCCGAGGCAATCGCGCGGCTGACCGAATTGCCCGGAATTGGGCATTGGACAGCGCACTATATCGCCATGCGGGCCTTGCGCTGGCTCGATGCCTTTCCCAAGGGCGATATCGCCATTCTCAACAACCTCGGCGGCGTCACCGCCAGACAGGCGGAAGAGATGTCGCAGGCGTGGCGGCCCTGGCGCAGTTACGCGGTGCTGCATATCTGGAACATGAAAAGAAAGGCGCCAGCGCCGTAGACCCGGAAAAGCGATATGAGGGGTATAGGTCCGGCTTTCCTGAGTTCTTCACCGATATGGCAATTTTTGCTTTACCTCATTCTCAATAGCCTGTTCGGACTATTGCACAGCCCTGGCATGAAGCCTAAGTTGTCTGAGTAGGGTGCTTGCTCCACCATATAAAAGCTCAGATTGCGGTCGATCTGGGTGCTGTTTCTTCAACCGTCCGCGCACCCCTTTCGTTTTTGAAAACTTCAAGAACCGCAAGAGGTGCAACGTGAAAATAATCCCTGGATTCAATCTCCGCAGCTTTTTCTTTGCAGTCGCGCTCCTCGCCGGCACGGCATGTGCTACTCGCGCATCAGCACAACAACAAGCATTTCTCGTCGACCTCAACAGCGAGACAGCAACCAGTCTGGGCATGCTGGACGGGAATTACGGCACTGCTTCTGGCATCAACGACTCCGGGCAGGTGGTTGGTTCAGTCGAGAATCGCGCCTTCATCACAGGTCCCAATGGTGTGGGCATGAGAGACCTCGGCACGCTAGGCGGGGATTATACCTCCGCTTCTGCCATCAACGATGCCGGGCAGGTGGTGGGAGAGTCTGGGGGCACGCCTTCATCACAGGCCCCAATGGTGTGGGCATGAGAGACCTTGGCACACTAAGCGGGGTAGGCGGGGATTATACCTCCGCTTCTGGCATCAATGATGCGGGGCAGGTGGTGGGAAGGTCTGGGGACCACGCCTTCATCACCGGCCCGGAAGGGGTAGGCATGAGAGACCTGGGTACGCCGAGTGGAGATTACAGCGAGGCTTATGCCATCAACGATGCCGGGCAGGTGGTGGGACAAACGACTGCGGGAGGCGGTTATGGCCACATCTTCATCACAGGCCCGGATGGGGTAGAAATGACCGATCTCAATTTGCTGATCGCTTCCTCGAAGAGGGCTCTGGTCGGGGAACTCGGCCCCATGGGTATCAATAACTCAGGCCAGGCCATTGTCAACGGCTACATTACCGTTGTTCCGGAACCGGAGAGCTACGCGCTGCTGCTTGCGGGGCTGGCTCTGCTCGCAGCGTTCGTTCACTGGAAAAAAGGGGCTGGCCTGCTTCCGGTTCCATCCTGAGTGGCGAGCGGCAAACTGCCTTTGATCACACTTTGATCTTGGGCGGCAGAAGATCAGTTTTCGCAGGATGGGTGGAGCAAGGCGTAACCCGTCATTTTCCTGGCGCCGGGTGAATATTTTTTGATGGGTTGTGTTTCACTCCACCCATTCTACAGCTGCTACAGCTGCTACTGATGGTTTCAAAATGAAACCCGATCAGGACGCGTCGTTCAGGCGATGCATATCCGGACTTTCAGTCCGCAATTCCAATCCACCAGCTTTAGCTGGTGGTTGTTAAGTTTTTCGATAGTCCTGCATTCCATCGTTCTTGAAATTTCAAAAACCTCAGGAGGTGCAATATGAAAGCAACGTCTGGATTCAACCTTCGCAGCTTCCTGCTCGCAATCGCGTTCCTTTCCGGGTTGGGATGCATTTCCCCCGCATCGGCCGAGCGTGCCTATCTCATCGATCTCAACAGCAAGACAGCGACCGACCTCGGCACGCTGGGGGGTGATTCCAGTTCCGCCTGGGGCATAAACGATGCGGGACAGGTGGTGGGCGAATCCTTTACGGCTGCAGCCCCTGGCTCTTCCGGCATTCTCAGTCCCCACGCCTTCATCACCGGCCCTGGCGGAACGGGCATGAGGGACCTGGGCACGCTGGGCGGCGATTCCAGCCGGGCTTTTGGCATCAATGATGCGGGAAGGGTGGTGGGGTCGTCCGACACCCAGGACGGCGTCCCCCATGCCTTCATCACGGGTCCGAACGGCGCTGGCATGAGCGATCTGGGGACGCTGGGCGGGGATAGCAGCGCTGCTTCAGCGATCAACGACGCAGGGCAGGTGGCGGGATCGTCCGATGCGGGACTCGGGTCTTCGCATGCTTTCATCACCAATCCCGGCGGAACGGGCATGAAAGACCTCGGTACCCTGGGTGGAGATGCCAGCTTTGCCAATGGCGTCAATAATACGGGGCAGGTGGTAGGGTTTTCTTATACGGCTGATGGCGCCGGCGCCTTCATCACCGGTCCGGATGGCGCCGGCATGAGAGCCCTGGGCGGCGGTTCCGCCAATGCTTCGGGCATCAATGATGCGGGACAGGTCACGGGCTATTTTTCAACCACTGGAGGCAGCCACCATGCCTTCATCACCGGCCCGGACGGAACGGACCTGAGAGACCTGGGCACGCTGGGCGGAAATACCAGCAACGCCAGCGGCATCAACGAGGCCGGCCAGGTCGTGGGAACGTCTTCCACAGCCGAGGGCGCCGCCCACGCCTTCATTACCGGCCCCGACGGCGGGAGCATGACCGACCTCAATTCGCTGGTCCATCTGCCTGCTGGATGGGTTCTGACAGAGGCCAGAGGCATCAATGACGCGGGCCAGGTGATTGCCGCGGTGATTCCCGAGCCGGAGAGCTACGCGCTGCTGCTTGCCGGCCTGGCACTCGTCGGCGCGATTACGTGGAGAAAGAAGCATACCGGTTCACTTCCGGTTTCCTGACACCTTGATGGGTTGCGCTTTGCTCCGCTCATCTTACAGCGTGCTTGCCAAAGACCGGATTTAAGGAAGCGCTGAACAAATCCTCGCTGAGCGCGTTGCTGGTAAAATCGGGATGATTATAAGGCGCGCGACGAAGGTCGTAGCTGGGACTACGATGCCAAGGAGCGCAACGCAGTGGCTCCCCAGAGCGTGGCCCGAGGGGCCCTGCGAAGCGGGGATCGGGCAGCGGAGGGGATGCTTCGACCGCACCCCAGTATTGTTGGGGCGCAGGCATCCCGCTACGGGGTCGCATCTTCCTTTCGGAAGACACTGCTCTGCCCTGCGCGGTCGCACCATTCGTGTCGTCGCCTTTCGCGCATCCCATCCCGCAAAGCCACCGCCGCGCCAGCGGAGATTTATTCAGCGCTTCCTTAGGTTCAACCGTATCCGGTCTTTTCGTTTCGATGAAAATGGCGATAGCTGGCCGGATGATTTCGATGCGAGATGCCTTACCAGCCTTGCTGATCCGAATCAGTTCCCCGATTTGCGTGTCGGTTATATCTACCAATCTACCTGTACACGCATGCTGTCCTCCTATCTATCCCCACTGGCACACTTCGCCGCTTGAAATACCAAAAAAGCGCGCCCGTTCATGTAATCGGCATTGCATCCGCAATCATTATTGATCATTATGTTGCTTTAAGTTGAGCAGGAGTGATACGGGATGTTCAATTTAGGCTCCATGTTCAATCTGGGCCCTGCCGATCCAGTGGTCGGCAGGAAGAGCATTCTGGTCAAATCGTCCGCTGCGGAGCTTTACAGGTTTATTGGCGACGATCTATTTCACAATTATCCCCGGTGGTCGCCGGAAGTACAGGAGCTCGAGTGCCTCACCGCCGGGCCTGTAAGACTGGGAACGATGGTAAGGCAGGTACGCGTGGATCATGGCCAACGCTCTGAATCGACATTCCGGATTACGATTTATGAACCTTGCAGGCGGCTGGCCTTTGCGGGGGTGGTCGAGCCTTATCGCTGTCTTTACGAATTACAACCCGGCAGCACGGGAGATATGACCGAATTGAGTTTTACCTTTGAACTGCTCGAACTCAAGGTGTTCATGCGGCCTTTCGAGCAGATGGTGCGCAGCGCTGTTCAGGATGGCGCGAGCCGCACCGTAGGAAATATAAAACGCCTGGTTGAAAGTGAAAGCGGCAAATCCGCTGCCGCTGCCCGGCTCTGACCGAAGCATGCTGATAATTTCTAGAAATCTCTAGAGAACATGTTGCCATCAAGGCAGGAAATTTTTCATGCGCACATTGTCGCCTGCGGGTGCTGATTTCAGCATCCGGACCGCAACGAGGATTTATTCATGACAAAAGAAGTTTCTGAAGAAGCCCAGCAATCGCAGATACCCGATGACCGGAAACTATGGGATGTCATTCTGGGGGTCTATGGCTATCCGGCGGTGCTTCTCGCGCATAAGCTAGGGGTTTTTTCCCTGCTGGAACACGGCGGGCTTTCACTGCCGGTGATCTGCGAGAAGCTGGACGTCAAGCCGCGCCCCGCCGAGGCGATGCTTACCGCGGCGGCAGCGCTGGGCTTCCTGTCGATAAAAGAGGGAAATTATTCGCTGACGCCAGTCGCCGAATGCTATCTGCTCAAGAAAAACCCGAGTTATTTTGGCTATATGTGGGACCTGATGATTGAAAATGATCAGGTGCATTCATTCAGAAGCCTGGAGAAGGCGGTGCGCACGGATACTCCCCAGGTTTATGGCGGGACGGAAATTTACCATCCCGAAGAGGTGCAGGCTGAACTCGTACGGAGATTTACGCGCAGCATGTACAGCATGAGCATCACATCGGCCTTCCACTGGCCAGAGGTGCTGGATCTATCGGCTCACCGCATCATGCTCGACATCGGGGGAAGCTCAGGCGCGCATTCCATAGGCGCTGTGTCGAGATGGCCGGATCTGCGGGCCATAATCTTCGATTTTCCCATGGTATGCCAGATCGCCCAGGATTTCATTGCTCAGCATGGCATGCAGGACCGCATCGCAACGTGCGCAGGAGATATGTGGAGCGATCCGCTGCCTGCCGCCGACCTCCACTTTTATTCCACCGTTTATAACGACTGGGCTTTCGATAAATGCAGTTTCCTGACGGCCAAGAGCTTCAACAGCCTCCCTTCCGGGGGGCGCATCATTATCCATGGAATGCTCTATAACGAGGACAAAACCGGCCCGTTTGCCGCAGCGGCATTCAGCATGCTGATGATGGGATGGACGGAGGGCAAATCATATTCGTCCGCGGAACTCTCGGCCATGCTGGCGGACGCCGGATTTCATGATATCCAGGTCAAACCGGCTTTTGGTTATAACAGCATAATCACCGGCCTCAAGCCTTGAACGTAATTTTTACGGTAGTTGCTTCCTTTGCCGAGCGTCCATAGCGGGAGCGATATCCCGGCAATCCGGGAAAATTTTGGAGCCGGACATGGGTTGAAACGGATGGAAGCGGCTGAGCAGCTAAGCGGCCTTGCGAAGACGCGCGGTAAAGCCTATCAGGGCCAGACCGGCCAGCAGCAGGGCGTAGGTTTCGGGTTCGGGGACGCCAGCGACGGTGACGATGACCTGCCCATGATTATTGATCCCATTTGCTGTCTCTATAAAGGTTCCGCCCGCCGGGTTCACCACCAACGAGTTGAGGTCGGTCATTCCCACGCCATTGGGACCGGTGATGAAGGCGTGGTAAGAACTGTAATCGTCTTTGACCGTGAAAGAATATCCGACCACCTGTCCGGCATCGTTGATGCCATAGGCGAAACTGTCGATTCCACCCAACGTACCGAGATCGGTCATTCCCACGCCATTGGGGCCCGTGATGAAGGCGTGCTGAGAACCATCGGCCGTGCGAGAAACTCCGGCCACCTGTCCGGCATCGTTGATGCTATAGGCGAAACTGTCGATTCCACCCAGTGTACCGAGATCGGTCATTCCCACGCCATTGGGACCCGTGATGAAGGCGTGCTGAGAACCATCGGCTGTGCGAGAAACTCCGGCCACCTGTCCGGCATCGTTGATGTCCGAGGCGTAGCTATTAGCCCCACCCAGCGTGCCGAGGTCGGTCATCCCCACGCCATTGGGGCCCGTGATGAAGGCGTGCGTAGAACCATCGGCCGTGGCAGAAACTCCGGCCACCTGTCCGGTATTATTGATGCCAGAGGCATTGCCGTAGCTTCCACCCAGCGTGCCGAGGTCGGTCATCCCCACGCCATTGGCACCTGTGATGAAGATATACTCGGAACTTTCTGTGAAAGAATATCCGACCACCTGCCCCGCATCGTTGATGCCAGTGGGGTAACCGTCAAACCTACTCAGCGTACCCACGCCATTGGGGCCCGTGACGAAACCATGGCCGACGATATCTCCTGTCACTTGTCCGGTATCGTTGATGCCACTGGCGGTAGCGGTGTTCACGTCGAGATAAGTCAGTTTGCCGTCAGGATTCAAGATGGCGTCTCTGGCGAAAGCCGGAGCCGCGAAACCCAGGGTTGCGATCAGGGCTATTGCCGCGGCCAGAAAGTTGCGGGCTTTAGAGCAGGAGATTGTTTGCATGGCGAAAATTCTCCAGTCAACGGGGATGGGATTTTTACAGTCTCCACCAATCGATCAATAGTGCAATAGGACAAGCGGGCTATTCCTCGGGTATTTGCCTTGAGATCTTCGTCGGCGCATTTCTCCGGGGCTGCGCCGGCATGAGTCAAACGCGCGGTTCCATTCCTCCATCTTGCGCTCCCTCTCATCGCATTCTCCGCCAGCCGCTTCGTGGCTGCCATGGCAACGGTAACAACGGTAGGATGGGTGGAGTGAAACGCAACCCATCAAAAACATCTGTCCAGTATCAGGAAAATGTTGGGTTACGCTTTGCTCCACCCATCCTACCTACTATTAACTAACTTGTGCGGTAGCGCACCGGCTGTTTCCGGAATCAGGGGTAGCATGCCCCCTTTGTTAGTGCCCCGCTGATTGGCGCATGAGACCGGCTGGACCGCGACAGGGGAACGGGGCAAGTCCGGGGGTGGTCCAAGGTCCAACGCACTCATGTAACATAATCTGCGGTGATAATTCTGCGTCGCGGTAAGCAATCGGCAACATGAAAAAAATCATCGCCAGTCCTTATTTCAGAAAAGTGGCATGGATCGGCGCGGCATTGCTGCTGGCCTATACGCTGGCAGGCTTCGTGATCGCCCCTTCCTGGCTGGCGCGCGCCGTCCCGGACTATGCGCAGCGATATCTGGGGAGGCGGGCGAGCGTGGGCGATATCCGCATCAATCCCTACCTGTTCTCGCTGGAGGTGTCCGGGCTTCAGCTCGATGATGCTCCCGGCCAGCCACTGCTCAAGCTTGGCCGTTTGCATGTCGATTTCGAGTTGTCGAGCATTTTCGGGCGGGCCTGGACATTCGCGGATGTGGCGCTGGAAGGACTGGAACTATCCCTGGTGATCGACCGCGAGCGCCGGCTGAACATCATGGAGGTCATCGAGCGCTTCAAGAAACAGCAGGAACAAGAGATCCGGGAGCCGCCTTCGCCACCTCCCGGCGTGGTCCTGGAACGCGTGTCGCTGAGCGATAGCAGCGTGTACTTCAGCGATTTTTCCGAGGAAGCGCCGGGGGATGAAAAATCTGCGGCCGCGACGATCACGCTTTCTCCCATCAACCTGACGCTAGCCGGGGTGAGCACGATCCCCGACCAAAAGGGACGCTACCTGCTGGAAGCGCAGATTCCCGGCGGGGGCACGCTGGCATGGAAGGGCGACGCCACGCTCATTCCGCTCACCTCGAACGGGGAAGCAAGCCTGCGCGAATTGAAGCTGGCCAGCATCTGGCAGTTTTTTCGCGGGAAAGTGCAGATGACGCAGCCGCGCGGCGCCCTGTCTCTTTCGACAAATTACGGATTTTCCTACGGGGAGGGCAAGGCCGCACTTGCCCTGACGAGCATGGAGCTGGATCTGTCGGATCTTTCCGTTGCGCTGCCGGGCAAGGCTGGGAATGCGCCGCTGCTGGAATTGCACAGCATGCAGGTGAAGGATGCGCAGGTTTTGCTGGACCAGCGGGAAATCGCCATTCCGGTATTTAGACTTTCTGGAATCCGGGCGAGTGCGAACAGGCAGGGCGATGGCAAGCTGGACTGGCAGAATCTGCTGCCGCCGTCGCAAGATATCCGGAATGGGGAAGAGAAAGCGGCGCCCAGAAATGAAACCCCGCCGTGGCGCGTGCACATCGGGGATATAGTCATCGAAAAGACCGCGCTTGCCTATGCCGACCATACGCTGTCGCCGCCGCTTGCTTTCCGCGTCGGCAATCTCGACAGTCATTTCGGGCTGGATATTGCCGGGGAGACTGGAAAAACCGGAAAGACGCGGGTGGGAGCAAAAGCTTTGAAGCTCTCGGTCGAGGACGTGGTGCTGGCCCCGGTTTCCGATGATGCCGCACCGTTTGCGGCAATCGGCGGTTTGCGCCTGGATGGCGGCAATCCTGGTACAGCGGCACGAACCGTTACGCTGCCGGGCAAGGCTGGGAATGCGCCGCTGCTCGAATTGCGCAGCATGCAGGTGAACGATGCGCACGTTTCGCTGGACGAGAGGGAAATCGCTATTCCGGTGTTGAGACTCTCCGGCATCCGGGCGAGCGCGAGCAGGCAGGGCGATGGCAAGTTGGACTGGGAGAATCTGCTGCCGCCGCCGCAAGATATCGGGAACCGGGAAGAAAAAGAGGCGCCCGGGAATGAAACCGCGCCGTGGCGCGTGCATATCGGGGATATGGGTATCGAAAAGACCGCGCTTGCGTATGCCGACCATGCGCTGTCGCCGCCGCTTGCTTTCCGCGTCGGCAATCTCGACAGTCATTTCGGGCTGGATATCGCCGGGGAGGCTGGAAAAACCGGAAAGACGCGGGTGGGGGCACGGGCATTGAAACTCTCGGCGGAGAACGTGGTGCTGGCTCCTATTTTCGATGATGCCGCACCGCTTGCGGCGATCGGGGGTTTGCATCTGGATGGTGGCAATCTCGATACAGCGGCGCGGACCGTCGCGCTGGAAAGCGCCGTCATGAACGGCGGCGGCCTGGCGTTGACGCAGGGTGCGGATGGCCCGGAGGGCTTGTTGCGTTTGCTGATGAACCCTGTCAAGGCATCGCCTTCCAGATCGAAGGAAGCGAAAGCCGGATTGCAATCGCATCGCGAGGATGCCGCTCCCGCGACCCCCGCAGCCTTAGCGGAACCGCCATGGAAATACCGGGTAGGGACGCTGGAACTGAAGCAGTTCAAGATGCAGCTTGCCGAGCGCACCTATACGCCTGCCGTCGCCTACGGTATCGACGCCGTATCCATCGCACTGGAGGGAATCGACAGCACTGCCGGCACACCTGCCAGGTTCAAGGCCGAGCTCGGAGTGAACGGCAGGGGAACCATCAAGGCCAGCGGCACCGTGGGGCAGGATTTCAAGCAGGCGAAGATCGCGCTCGATGCGGCAGGCATCCCGCTCGTGCCGCTGCGCCCGGTGGTAACGCGCTATATATCGGCCGATCTTGCATCGGGTCTGATGGGGGCCTCCACGGAACTGAATTACCGCTCGGGCGCTTCCCCTGAAATGACCGTGACGGGTAGCGCGGGCATCCAGGATTTCCGCATGAACGAGACGGAAACCGGAGACCGCCTGATCTCGTGGAAAGCGCTCCTGGCACAAAAGATCAACCTGAGCATGGCTCCGAACCAGCTCCTGATCAAGGAAATCCATTTGCACGAGCCCGGCCTGAAGCTCGCGATCGATAAGCAGCGGAACGTGAACCTGAACCAGGTGCTGAAGGACCGCAGCACGGGAAAGGATGCGGTGGAATCCCGGCCGCCGCCATCTTCCGGGCCCGGGGAAAAGGATGGAAAGAATGCGCCTTTTCGCGCCCGGATCGCGCTGGTGCGGGTGGAGCAGGGCACGCTGGATTTTTCCGACATGAGCCTGGTTCTGCCATTTTCCACCCGGGTGCAGGAGCTGGAAGGCTCCATCGCCGGCATTGCATCCTCGCCCCGCAGCCGCACGGAACTCCGGTTGAATGGACAGGTGGAGGATTACGGGAAGGCGAGTGCAGCAGGGAGGCTGCTGACTTCCGATCCTAAAAAGTTTCTCGATATCGAGGCGAATTTCGGCAACATCCGCATGCAGCCGCTCTCGCCGTATTCCGCGACCTTTGCCGGCCGCAAGATAGATGCGGGCAAGCTCTGGCTCACCCTGCACTACAAGATCGTGAATGGCAGCCTGTTGGGCGAAAACCGCGTCGAGCTGGCCGATTTCAGGCTTGGCGAACAGGTGGAGGCGCCGGGCGCGCTCGACCTTCCGCTGGATCTCGCAGTCGCCTTGCTGAAAGGGCCGAACGACAGGATAAATCTGGCCGTGGAGGTGCGGGGAGACGTGGGCAGCCCCACGTTCGATTATGGCAAGGTCGTACGCGCCGCAGTGGCAAACGCGATCCGCCGCGTGGTCACCGCCCCTTTCCGCGCGCTGAAGGATCTGGGAGGCGGGGAGGACGCGGAGCAATTACGAAAAGTGGAGTTCGAACCGGGCAGCGACGATATCGAACCGTCCCAGCGCGAACTGCTGGATGAGCTTGCGCAGGCCATGAAGCAACGTCCGGGAGTCGGGGTGATCGTGCGCGGCCCGTACGATCCCGAGCGCGATGGCAAGAGCCTGCGCCGCCAACAGGTGCATCGCGACCTTGTGATCGTAACCGGCGGCGTGGTCGAGGAAAGAGGAGATCCGGGACTGATCGGGTATGGAGACGCCGAAACACAGAAAGCACTGGAACAATTGCTTCGTGAGCGTTCCGGCGGCGGCGAGGCGGTATCGAAATTCGCGGAGACCTACAAGCAGCGGACAGGCCAGGAACCTCAGCGCGTCAATCCCGTGCTGGGGTTGTTCGGTCGCGGCAGCAGGGACCGCGAGTTCTACTGGGCGATGTTCGATCGGCTGGTGGAGCTCCGGCCACTGGAAAAAAAGGAACTGGAAGAACTCGCCGCAAGCCGGGCGCGGGCCGTGTCGGACGCGCTGCGCAAAGCGGGAATCGACAGCCAGCGCATCACGGTGGGAGATATCCAGGTGGTAACAGGCAAGGCCAGGGCTGGAGAAGAGGGAAGCGATACCGTCGCGGGGGAACTCGCTCTCAGCGCAGTGCCTGCGGAAAACTGATACGCATGCATATTCATGACGAGCATGCTGGATAGCGGTACTGCAACTACACGTCCGGGAATATCAGTGGAGATTTAAGGAAGCGCTGAACAAATCGGCATTTGATCAAAGATGGCATGATCAGGCGAGACTCATTTGTCCATGTTTTCCTCGTCGAAATCCCCCAAGCCCTAAGCCATGCGCCGGAAAAATATGTCATCCTGCTATACCGCGCGCTGGAGCGATGTGCCGGTGACGCGGGTATCGTGAACCAAGCTGGAGATACCCGCATGGCCGGCTATGCAAGCGTGGCGATTCCTCACTTTCGATCAGGAAATCACCAATGCGCGGCCAGGTCACTGCGTCACGCTCGATTCATGCTTGGGCAAAAACGTCCAGGTCGGCCAGCGCTACCACATTCAATAATGGATGCATACTCTTGCTGGCTATACAGATCGCACGGAAAGGCGCAGCCCCATTGCCTTGAGAATCGCCGAAAAACTGCTCAGCGCAGGATTGCCTTCGGGCGACAAGGTACGGTAAAGCTGAGTCGGGTTCAAGTGCGCCTGCTCGGCTACGGCCTGCACGCCGCCGAAAGCTTTTGTCATCTGCCTGAGGGCAATCAAAAGCTCGCTTTGATCGCCATCTTCAAGAATGCTATTGAGCAGCTGGATGGCGTAGGCCGGGTCTTCTCGGTATATCTCAGCCATTGCTCCATCATGCGTTCTATCTTTCATCGTTGGTTCTCCTTTGCCAGTCCTGCCAGTTTTCACAGGCGCGGTCGATATCGGCGCTCTGCGTCCGTTTGCCGCCGCCACACAGAAGCAACAGAATTTCCTTGCCCGCGATAGCGTAATACACTCGATACCCTGCATTTACATCAATACGCAATTCCCATACACCATCCCGGCAAAATTTGTGATCGCCAAAGTTACCCAACTCGATACGGTTCACGCGCCGGTCTATTGCAATCCTTGCCGTCGTATCGCGCAGCTTGCGAAGCCAGTCAAGATAAATATCCTTGCCCTCATTGGTCAGGTAGTGCCGGATTTCATACATAGCTTATATTCGTTTATAAACGAAATTATGTCAAGGCTAATAGATACATCCTTTCGCCCCCCTGATTGATGAGTCATTACATCGCGGCATTTCATATCCAAGGAGGAGTTACTCGAATCGCAAGTCCCTTTCCGGGGCTGCGGGCGATCAGGCCCCGCCTGATGCGCAGCTGCAAAAAGCAGCCTGAATCGCCTCGGGTTTGGTGGAGGCTCCGATATCTGAGAGAATGGAGCGATGAACAAATCAAACAGGTTTTCCCCCGAAGTACGTGAACGCGCGGTATGCATGGTGTTCGAACACCGTGGCGAGTATCCGTCCTTGTGGGCAACTGTTGAATGGAGTTGACTCTTTTTCGTGGATATTTAAGTTTACCTGTCGTTCATGTTGTGCCAATTTGATTTCAAGCAAACACGCCGCCTGCTGGCTGCGGTGGCGTTTCCATTACTGTTTTTGCCGGTCTTCTACCCTGGCGATAGCATTTTTGCGGCTGAGCCAGCGGCGGATGCTCCGGCAGCTCCGGCAGCGGAGAATTCCTCTGCTCCCGCCGCCCCGGCAATCACTGTGACACCGGTACAGGCCCGGCAGGCGCTCGCTATCCTCCAGGATGAAAAAAAGCGCACCGAGCTTGCGGAAACGCTCAATGCCATTGTGCTGGCGATGGAGATGCGGGAGGGAGTGGAGCCCGGCCCGGCGCCCCCGGTTCCCGCCAAACCCGCGGAGGAAAAAGGGCCTGAGGCGCCTATCGAGCTGACCGAAGGCGGCCTGGTTGCGCAATTGTTCGATTCCATAGGAAAGCGGCTGGACGCGATTGGCGATCAGGCTCGGCTGACTGCCCGCACCATGCTGGAAATCAGGACGGTGGGTGAGTGGTGGCAATACAACCTGGGCGATGCGGAGCGGCGCGCGGTGGTGCTCGGTGAATTGTGGAAGGTGGCCGCGATACTTGGAGGCGCGCTACTGGCGGACTGGCTGTTGCGATGGGCACTGGCGCGCTCGCGCGGACTGGTCGAATCCCGTGCCGCCGCGCGGCAGGCGGCGATCAACCGCAAAAAGGATGAGGTCACCGCTAGTACGCTTCCCGCCGCCTTTCCATCCGCCGCAACCGTGGATTCCGGGTCTTCCGGACCTCCGGGGACGGCTGTCCGTGGCGGAAACGCCGCCGACCGCCACCTGAGCCTGTTGCGGCGTTTTCCTTTTGCTTTGGCGCACTGGCTGCTGGAGCTGGTTCCGCTGGCTGGCTTCGTGGCGGTGGCAACGATACTGCTGAATGCCTTCGGCGGCCGTGCGGCGGTATTTTACAGCGTGACGCTGCCCCTCATCGACGCCTATTCGACTACCCGCATCGCGCTCAGCGTGGTTCATCTCATGGTGTCACCGCTCGGGCAGGGGTTGCGCCTGATCCACATCAGCGATGGCGGAGCGGCCTATGTGAATGCCTGGCTGCGAAGAATCATCATCGTGGCCGTATTCGGCTCCGCCATCGCCGAGGTGGCGCTGCAGACCGGCGCCATCCCGAGTACGGGAATCGCCCTTTCCAAGCTGGTGGGTCTGGTGATCCACGCGATGCTGCTCATCATGGTGTTCCGCAGCCGAAAAGAGGTCGCGGAGGCGATTCGGGGAATGGACACGGCAAACCCGGCCATGGCCGGCCTGCGTGCGGCAGCGGCCAGCGCATGGCCTTTTGCCGCCACGGTTTTCATTGTTGCCACCTGGGTGCTATGGTCCGTAGGCGCGGAAGACGGTTTTCAACGCGCGCTGGAAATTTTTGGATGGTCTGCGGCAGTGGTCGTGGGCGCCAGTCTGGTGTCGATTTTTGCGCTGGGCGCGATCGACCGCGCATTTATCGCGGATCGCGAAAATATGCAGCAGCAGACGAACCATGCGGGGCAGCCAGGTCAGGCGCGGCAGGAAGCGTCCGCGGTGCAAAGTCCTTATCACCTGCTGGCGCTTCGCACCGTGTCGCTTGTCATTGCCATAAGCACCCTTATCGTATTGCTGCAAGTATGGGGAGTGGATACGCTTTCGTGGTTTCAGGCTGGTTCGATCGGTCGGCGGCTGGCTGCCGCGCTGGCCACGATTGCGGTAACCTGCGCCTTGGCTTTTGCTGCCTGGGAAGCATTGAACATGACGCTGCACCGGCGCATCGAGCGATGGACGGCAGTTGGAGATACGGCGCGCGCCGCGCGGCTGCGGACTTTGGTGCCCATGCTGCGCACGACACTGCTGTTTGCCATCGGCACGGTGGTGCTGCTCGCCGCGCTGGATCAACTGGGCATCAGTATCGGTCCCCTGGTGGCGGGCGCCAGCATCATCGGCGTTGCTCTCGGCTTTGGTTCGCAAAAGCTGGTGCAGGATTTCATCACCGGGATTTTCCTGCTGATGGAAAATGCCATCCAGGTGGGCGACACCATCACCGTTGCGGATGTTTCGGGAACGGTGGAGTATCTCTCCATACGCACGGTGCGCCTGCGTGCCGGCGACGGCTCGCTGCACGTGGTGCCGTTCAGTTCCGTCTCGACTGTCACCAATACCAACCGGGGCTTCGGCAATGCTTCCATCAGGGTGAGCGTGAAAGCCGACTCGGATGTGGACAAGGTGTTCGCAGCTATCCGCAGCGTCGGAGAGGAGATGCGGGCGGATGCTGCTTTCAAAAACCTGATCCTGGCGGATGCGGACATATGGGGGGTGGATCAGATCGATGGGGCGACCATCACGGTGCTGGGGCAAATACGCACCGTGGACCGGGGCCGCTGGCCGGTGCAGCGCGGTTTCAACCGGCGCATCCTGCAGCGCTTCCGCGAAGCGGGAATCCAGTTGATGAATCCACAGGAAAGAAAGGTGGCGGCGCAGCCACGCGTTCCCGTTCCGGAGGCACGGACGCAGGCCGATGATGACGGAGGCTGATGACATAATGACATATGACGCGGGTTGCCGATATGTGCGCTACTGCACAGCCCATCATGCGATGCCGGCGTAGGGTTTGCCCAATGATTGAAACGATTTTTCATTTCGCCATTTCATCCATGCGCTTTCAGCGCTGGACCATGGAGCAGCAACCATGAAAAAGATATCGATGTTCGCGCTGTTCTGCCTGGCTTGGTCACTTGATGCCGGCGCCCAGAGCATGCCGCTGACCAATGCGCAGATCGTCACCATCGTGGCCGATCTCAGCGAGATTGATATCGAAGCGGGGAAGCTCGCGCAATTCAAATCCAAGGACCCCGAAGTGCATTTCTTCGCGCACCGCATGATAGCCGACCATGGCACTGCCAGCCAGTCGGCGGCGGAGCTCATGCGCAGGCTGAAGCTCGCGCCGCAGGATAGTTCCATCAGCCAGGACCTGAAGATCGAAGGGCGGCGGAATATCGCGAAACTCACCCCTTTGCGCGGCCTGGCATTCGACCGTGTCTATGTCGCGCATGAACTCGCCTTCCACGAGCAGGCGCTGGATATGATCGACAAGACGCTGGCACCGCAGGCAAAAGACGATGGGATCAGACGTCTGCTGGCGAAGGTGCGGCCCGCGTTTCATTCGCATCTTCTCCACGCCCGCCGGCTGCAGGAATCGCTGGTTCGCGCGGATGGGAGCAAGCCCTGAAAGGAGGATTTAGGAGACTACCCACGCTGGCACAGAAGAACCTCGACCAACTGGATCCTCAAACTACGCGCCGTATATTGAATTTCTTAAATGAACGAGTTGCATCCCTGGCTGATCCGCGCAGCATTGGAGAATCCCTCAAGGGTTCACATTTGGGTGAATTCTGGAAGTACAGGGTTGATGATTACCGGGTAATTGCCAAAATTGAGGATAACGCGCTTTGCGTCCTTGTGGTGAAAATAGGCAATCGCCGCGAGGTATAGCGTTAAGGAAGCGCTGAATAAATCTCCGCTGGCGCGGCGGTGGCTTTGCGGGATGGGATGCGCGAAAGGCGACGACGCGAATGGTTGATCCCCTTCGCCAGGAGCCTGACAAGGCAGACCGCCAGCAAAGCCCCGCCCCAGGAGGGTTGTGGTAAAATCGGGCGAGACCGCGCAGGGCGGAGCAGTTTCTTCCAGAGGAAGATACGACCCCTAGCGGGCTGCTGGCGCCCCATGTATACTTTGGCGCGGTCTGGCATCCCCGCCGCTGCCCGATCCCCGCTTCGCGGGGGCCCTCGGGCCACGCTCTGGGGAGCCATGGCGTTGCGCTCCCTGGCATCGTAGTCCCGGCTACGACCTGCGTCGCGCGCCTTATGATCATCCCGATTTTACCAGCAACGCGCTCAGCGAGGATTTATTCAGCGCTTCCTTAAGCATTTCGGACCTTAAATGCAGAAATGAGCATCGAATATCCGGCATCAGGCAAAAGTGTGACCAGCATTCGGCATTTTCCGTAACACTATTTTACTTTAGCAAGCTCCCCCTGTCCTGATCCAATTCCCCCATGCCCTATGGGTCCAACCGGAAGGCAAGGAATGGCGACCTTCTTCGTCCGCCTCCAAGGATATTCAAACGGAGAAAACAATATGAAACTGGAATCGCTCGCACTGCATCATGGATATGAATCCGACGCGACCACGAAGGCGGCCGCGGTGCCCATCTACCAGACTACCTCCTATACGTTCGATAATACCCAGCATGGCGCGGATCTGTTCGACCTGAAAGTCGCGGGAAATATTTATACGCGCATCATGAATCCGACTACGGCCGTGCTGGAGAAGCGTCTCGCTGAAATGGAGGGCGGAGTGGGGGCGCTGGCGGTGGCCTCGGGGATGGCGGCGATCACTTATGCCATCCAGTGCATTACCAGTACCGGCGAAAATATCATCAGCACCAGCCAGCTTTATGGCGGCACCTATAATTTATTCGCACATACGTTCCCGCGCCAGGGGATAGATGTCCGCATGGTATCCCATGACGATTACGAAGGCGTGGAAAGGCGGATAGATGGCCGTACCCGCGCAATATTTTGCGAATCCATCGGGAATCCCGCCGGAAACATCGTGGATATCGAAAGGATGGCGGATATCGCGCATAAGCATGGTGTGCCGTTGATCGTGGACAGCACGGTATCCACACCCTACCTGTGCCAGCCTTTCCAGTTCGGCGCGGATATTGTCGTCCACTCCCTGACGAAATACATTGGCGGCCATGGCACGACCATGGGCGGGATGATCATCGATTCGGGGAAATTCGACTGGGCCGCGAACAAGGCGCGCTTTCCGCTATTGAACGAGCCGGACCCATCCTACCACGGAGTGGTTTACACGGAAGCATTCGAGAATGCAGCCTACATAGGCCGCTGCCGCGTGGTGCCGCTGCGCAATACGGGCGCGGCCCTGTCGCCGCATAGCGCGTTCCTGATACTGCAAGGGCTGGAAACGCTGGGTCTGAGGATGGAGCGGCATTGCGACAATGCACTGAAGGTCGCGCAACACCTGGAAGCGCATCCGAAAGTGGAATGGGTCAACTACGCGGCCCTGCCGGGCAGCAAATTCCATGATCTATGCAACCGGATAAGCAAGGGAAAAGCTTCGGGAATACTGAGCTTTGGAATCAGGGGCGGGGCGGCGGCCGGAAGCCAGTTCATCGATGCGCTCAAGATGATCCTGCGGCTGGTGAATATCGGAGACGCCAAATCGCTAGCCTGCCATCCGGCATCCACCACCCATCGCCAATTGAGCCCGGAGGAACTCAAGGCCGCCGGAGTGACGGAAGGATTGGTCCGGATCTCCGTCGGCATCGAGCATATCGACGACATTATTGCGGATGTGGCGCAGGCGCTGGACGCGATCGATTGAGCGGCAGGAAAATGGCAGGGATGGATGGGGGCTGCGTTCTGTTGTTTTAGCCGGCTGAGAGGCGCGGATGCTACCGGGATTCATACATGAACATTATGCGGATGGCGGAATCAGAGAGAAGTCTGGAAAATAGGGATGAGTAACTTGTTTGACATTTCCCGATGACATGCGGGTCGCTCCGCGACGATCATGGCACATGGGTGGCGATATACCCCCGCCATCCCATCAAGGTACCTGCTGGCTGGCTCCGGAGTGATCCGGTCCAGCACGAATCGCTCTGCGCAAACGGAACGCCGGAGCCGTTTGATGTTCTAATCGAGCATATACAAAGCATATAGAGAGCGTATACATCCGGGTGCTCATCTGGCGTTTGAAGGAGGATTCACTCACATGGACACTCTTGAATCTTGCCGCATTCGTGCCGCACATCCTTCAGCGGAATGAATGCATTTGGAAATGCGCGCAATACGCAGGGAGCTTACGTGAATAAATTGAAATTGGCGGGCTTTGTACTGATGGTGTTCGGCGCAATTTCGGCAGATTCCGCATGGGCCCGCTGGGGGCACCATGGACATGGCGGCTTTTATCCAGGCCTGGGTATTGGCCTGGGGTTGGGTTATGGCCTTGGCTATGGCGGTTATGGCTGGGGCGGCGGCTGGGGATATCGCGGCTGGGGGGGCTATGGGGGGTATGGTTATGGCGGTTATGGGGGCTATGGCGGTTGGGGGTTTGGCGGTTATTACCCTCCTTATTATGCCTATCCCCCGGTAGTTACGGTGCCGGCGGCGCCGCCCGTCTATATCCAGCAACAGCAACAACAGCCGCCGCAGCAGGTTATGCAGCCCGCGCCGCAGCCCCAGGCAAATTACTGGTATTATTGCCGCAAGCCGGATGGCTATTATCCTTACGTAAAAAAATGTCCGGAGGGATGGCTGCAGGTCGCTCCGCAGCCTCCGAATTAGCAGTTTGAACCGGCCGTTGAATAAATACCTGGGTCGTTTCCGCGAAGGAGAAATCCAGTAGCTTGAAAAAGCTCTGGATTCCGGCTCACCGCTGGCGCGGCGTCCGGAATGACGGGGGTGGGGTATTTATGCAATAAATTTATGATTCACCACACTAGGCCTAGCGGCCTGGAATAGATCGCATGCCGAACCCGAACATGGCCAGAATGCCCCGTTTTGCCCCTTTGCTTGTGCTGCTTCTGCTTGCCTCGTGCGCTACCATTCCCAGCGGCCCCGGCGTGATGGTGCTGCCGGGCTCGGGGAAGAGCTTCGAGCAATTCCGCCAGGACGATATGTCCTGCAGGCAATATGCGAGCGAGGCGTTGAGCAACGAGACGCCGAATGATGCCTCGATATATAGCGGCGTGGGAACAGCGGCCCTGGGTGCCGGACTGGGCGCCGCCGCAGGTGCGATTATCGGTGGCGGCAGCGGCGCCGCCATAGGCGCAGGCAGCGGGTTGCTGGCAGGGGGACTGATGGGAACCGGCACGGCTACCGCATCGGGAAATATCCGGCAGCAGCGTTACGATATCAGCTACACGCAATGCATGTATGGCAAGGGCCATAACGTGCCGGTATCCGGCCAGATCGCCAACGATCCACGCAACCAGCCAATGGGCATGCCAACCCAGCCCCAGCCCACTTATTCGATCCCGCCTCCGCCGCCGGGGAATCCCCCCATGTCGCCGCAATGACCAAGTCGATCGAAGAGAGAATGGGGTGAATGGGGTAAAGGGCAGCGCGATGGATAGGATTTCTGTTCCTCAACGGGAGGATTTGCCGGGCCGGCGCGCGATTCTGTCCAGCGCCTGCAGCATGTTCTTATTGGCCCGCTCGGCATTTTTGGTCAGTTCTTTCTGCACCATGTCGGCGAACGGGATCAGGTTCTGTTCGGGATAGGCTTCCATTACACCCGATTCCTCAAAAAACTCCGCGATCCAGCGGGCGTCCAGTTCCGTTTGCCCGACCTCCTGCATATATTCGCTGGCTGCCATCCTGGCATAGTCCGTCAGCTTGAGCATTTTTCATCCTCCCTTCAGTTCGAATTGCCGAGGCAGGTTTCATGCGTTCCCTGTAGAGTAGCTGCCAGGGAACATTGTGTCGATGAATGACTCCAATTTCCGGCAGACTGTTCCAGGGATTCCTTATATTCTCAGGGATTCCTTATATTCCCGATAGAGCTGGAAAAATCATACCCATGAGCCAAAGCAATCTCAAGCGCAGCAGCACGATGGAAAGTTCAATCAATCCGCCTGTGCCTGGCCTTCGAAACCTCTCCGAGATGCAGTTCGACAACCGGTTTGTGCGCCGGTTGCCGGCGGACGAGGATATCCGGAATATGCCCCGCGCGGTGAGAAACGCCTGCTATACGCGGGTGGAACCCACGCCGGTGCGCGCGCCGCGCCTTCTCGCCTGGTCGGATGCGGTGGGTGAATTGCTCGGCGTATCCCGGCCGGCGGAGACAGCAGATCCGGTAATCGAAACGCTTGCCGGCAATCGCATCCTGCCCGGAATGCAACCGTATTCCGCACGCTATGGCGGGCATCAGTTCGGGCACTGGGCGGGACAGCTCGGCGATGGCCGCGCCATCACGCTGGGCGAGGTACTTTGCCCGGATGGGATTTATCGCGAGCTGCAACTGAAAGGGGCGGGAAGGACGCCTTATTCCCGCACCGCCGACGGACGGGCGGTGCTGCGGTCCTCCGTGCGGGAGTTTCTCTGCAGCGAAGCCATGCACTATCTCGGCGTGCCGACCACGCGGGCATTGAGTCTCGTCGCAACAGGCGAATCGGTAGTACGCGACATGTTCTACGACGGCAACCCGAAAGCCGAGACCGGCGCGGTGGTGTGCCGCGTCGCCCCCTCTTTCGTGCGTTTCGGCAACTTTGAAATACTGGCCGCGCAGCAGGAGCTTGAGACGCTCAGGCAACTGGCCGATTACATCATTACCGAGGATTTTCCCGAACTGGGCGTACCCGGTCCCTCCATGCCATCCATTTATGTGCGCTGGTTCGAGGAAATCTGCCGGCGTACCGGTGTCCTGCTCGCGCACTGGATGCGAGTGGGATTCGTGCATGGCGTGATGAATACCGACAACATGTCCATCCTGGGGCTGACCATCGATTATGGGCCTTATGGATGGCTGGAAGGCTTCGACTTCAACTGGACGCCGAATACCACCGATGCGCAGGGGCGGCGCTACTGCTACGGCAACCAGCCGGATATCGCGCTATGGAACCTGGCGCGCCTTGCCGGGGCGCTCGCTCCCCTGGTTGCGGACCATGCCGGGCTGGAACGAGGCCTGGCCGTCTTCGGCAAAGTGTTCCAGGATACATGGGGCCGCATGCTGGCAGACAAGCTGGGACTGGCGACGCTGGGGCGCGAAGGCGATGACATGCTGCTGAGCGATCTGTTCGATTTGCTGCAGCAGACCGAAACCGACATGACCCTGTTTTTTCGTGGCCTCATGGATATCCCGGTGGACCAGGCTGCCGGGTCGATGGACGATATTGCGCTTGCCGGGTTGCTGCGAGATGCTTTTTACGACGAGAACCAGGCCTTCGAGTCCATGCAGCTTGCGCGGCTGGGTGGCTGGCTGCGGCGGTATATCGCGCGGGTGCGGCTGGAAGCGGATGCGGGTCCATCGGCGGCATCGATGAATCCATTGGCGGATGCGAGCACAATAAGTGCGCCCGGCGCAATAGGGACAGGCCGAATCGAGCGGATGCGCCGCGCGAATCCCAAGTATGTGCTGCGCAATTATCTGGCGCAGCAGGCCATCGAGGCCCTGGAGCAGGGCGATGCTTCCGTCATCGAACGGCTGATGGAAGTGCTGAAGCACCCATACGATGAGCAGCCGGGACAGGAAGCGCTTGCGCAGAAGCGACCGGAGTGGGCGCGCAACAAACCCGGATGCTCGGCCTTATCCTGCAGTTCCTAAATCGGAAAGAACAGGCCAAACAGGCCAGGCAAACCATATGTACACATGGCAGGATGTAGCTCCTTCAGTTGTCATCAGGACGGACCTTGTTCAGCGATTTACGGAACGGGCCGAGTTCCGGCGGGTAGGGGAGATCGGTCCTCGTGAACGAAATGAAGAACAGTATGGTGTAGTTGTTGTAATAGCTGTCCGCCATGAATGAAGGGGTCGAGCCCACGAACCTGCCTCCGGGCAGCTCATAGATGTTCAGGTGGAACTTCGCGTAACCGGTCTGGTACTGTGACTTGAAGAGTGCCAGTTCCGGAAGGGAAAAAGGAATGAACTGGCTCTGAACCGGGGGCATTCCCGCAAAATTGCCTGCGAACTCGGTTCCCAGCGCGTCCACCACGACATTGACGCGATGCGAAGCTTTGGTTGCGTCGGCCTGGATGGAATATCCTTGTTTTCCGATCCAGGCGAGCAGGATCTGCTGAAGCAGGGCCTGATCCGGACCTCCACCGCCCAGGCCGGCAGTCTCGAGCAGGACGGATGAGCCTGGCGGCATGGGAAGAGTGCCGGCAGGTTGCGGCGGAAGGCTTCTTGCGACGGCCTCGCTGATGAGCAGTTGCTCGGTCACGGTCCGCGCCGACTGGGTATATCTTTGTGTCGTGCTGCAGCCGGACGCGAACAGGATAAAGACGGCGCCGAGGATGAGCGCTCTGAATAAATGGGTCATTTGCCATCATCCTTTTGTTTTTTTTGAGGGGTTTTACAAGCAAGGCAAGACATTAGCACAGCCGGGAGTGATCGGCAAAGCGCGGGCGAGGCATCCGGCAGGGCCTGTCTTCCCGGGCCGGTATGCGGCATGGGAGCCGCAAGCCTATAATTCAGGGAGGTTGCCTGAACCGCCATCGCTGACGGCCATCCTGACACGGTTGCGGCCCGCTTTTTTGGCCTCATACATGGCCGCATCGGCACGCTCAAGCAATGATTCCTTGCGCTCGTCTTCCATCAGCATGGCCACGCCAAGGCTGATTGTAATCCTGATGCTGAATTCCTTCAGGTGCAAGGGTGTGTCCATGACGACCTGGCGCACCCGTTCGGCAATATTCTGCGCGACCTGGAGAGTCGTATCCGCCATGATGATGACGAATTCCTCTCCTCCGAACCGGCCCACCATGTCGAAATCGCGCACCGCCGCCTTTATCCGTTCCGCCACGTGGCGGAGCACGAAATCGCCTATGACGTGCCCATAAGTGTCGTTGATCTTCTTGAAATGATCCAGGTCGATCATCGCCAGGCACAGGTGCTGGCGGCGCTTTCCGCACCCGGCATGGTCCTGCGCCCGGTCTATGTGCTGCTGGAGCGCGTCCATGAGATTTGCATAATTCATCATTCCCGTGAGCTGGTCGGTGGAAGCATCGTGCCGCAGGCGGGATATTTCCCCCTTCAGTTCGTTCACCGTGTCTGCCAGTTCGTTGATTTCCGGCAGGTGGTAGCCTTCGGCGGCCAGGTACAGATCAAGGGAAGTCAACCTTGCGACGCATTCGAGAGCCGGGAGCAGAATTGCGGCCGATCCGGTGCATTTCTCCGCTATTCTGCCGATCAGCACGCCATGGGTGACGAGGTGTTTCGCCTGCAGGAGATTCAAGGGGATTTTCGCGCGGGCAAAAGTCGCCGCGATGGCGAGCCGGTCCGTAAAATACGCCGGCGTGTCGAAGCCGTGGCCGTAGGATAGCAGCTGGCCGCGCCACTCCCGCATGAAGCGGTCGATCCCGGGTTGCTTTTCCACCCGGAGGAAACGGGAATTTTCCGCAAAGGCGCTGAAGCAGGCATCGACGAGCGCCTCGCTATCGGGGCCGATGACCTCTTTCCTGATCTGCTCCGCCTGGGCGTGATGTGCCGCTCCAAGCCCCAGGATCGAAATCGTTTCCGCTACGCGGGCGTCATCGAATCCGAACGGGGCGCAATCGGGGGTGCTGGTGAAGTCGATATCCTCTGGCAATGATGTCATGATCATCTCTGGAAAGGGAAGGCGGCGCCTGACAATATAGACACTTCCTGCCGCCGTTCTGTTCGATGGCCCGATGAATCTGATGAAATGGAGTTGCGGCTTGATGAATTATCCACTAATCTCAATACATGCTCATGCCCAGCATGAGCCAGGGAATCACCTGGACGGCCATGGAGCCGTCCAGCGCGATTTATCCAGGAGGTTCCCTGGTTTCTCAGCACGTTTCCTCTTACCGATGTGATATATGCAGATGGATCACCCATGAGCCTTCGCAATCGCGCCGCCCTTGCCACCCTGGCTGCCTCTCTGGCTCTTGCGGGCTGTGCCTCCCCTACGACGACATCATTTCTCGGAGCATCCTTTCCGAAGGTGGAGTACAGCGACGTGAGAAAGAGCGCCAAGCCGCCCCGGCTCAAACTCGTGGTCGAGTTCCAGAGAAACGGCGAGCATTTTCCCAAAGGGGATGTTCCTCTGCGGGACTATGCCGCCGCGATCCTGAATGATACCGGCGTCATTTCCATCTCCGACGTGATTACCGAATCCGAAGAACGGGAGCAGGGGGAGGTAAGAATCGTCCTCAATAACATTGCCGACAGCGGCACGGTCGCCGCGGAGACGTCTGCTTCCAGTCTGCCGCTCTGGATGGTGGGAAAGACGATTACGGATGCCTATGAAATGTCCCTGTTCATTACCGCCGGAGGAAAGACCGTGAGCCAGACCGGCATCCAGCAGGCCATCCATACCGCGATAGGAAACATGGTGGTGCCCGCGGGAATCGAAACCTTTCCTCATGACAAGGCTTTCGGAAAAATGCTTGAGCAGATGCTGCTCAAGGCGCTCGTGGATCTTCAGAACGGGGGGGAGCTGGCCTGGCTGAGCCGCGCATCCGCCCCGGCCGATCCGGCAGGAAAATGGACGGAGCGCGTCCGGAGGGCGCGCGCGGCAGCGGCAGGCGGCCCCGTTCAGGGCTTTCCTATGTTTCCACCAGTGGTTTTTGTTGCAGGGCCTCGGTAGCCGGTCCTTCTATTACCGTGCCGTCGGGCGCGAAGCGGCTCCCATGGCAGGGGCAATCCCAGCTGCTTTCCATGTCGTTCCAGTGAACCTTGCATTTCATGTGAGTGCATACCGGCGAAACTGCGATGACTGTTCCGTCCGGATTGCGGTAAGCCGCCAGCAACTCGTTCTCCACCTCCACGATCGCGCCTTTGCGCAGCGGAAGCTGGCTGAGAGGAATCGACTCGCGGTCGGTCACATAATCCTTCACCAGGGACTTCAATGTGACCGCCGTTTCCTCGGCGAGGCCCCTGGCGCCTTTCACCGGGGAAAACCGGCTCGCCCAGACGAGAGGGGCAAAGAGATTGTCACGGCCGGCAATCTGGTCGGAAATGATGGAAGCCGCCACGGCGCCGTAGATCAGGCCGTCGGTCTCGAAGCCCGTGGCTATGAAGCAGCCGCTTGCATCGCGGCCGATATAAGGCAGGCCATCGGCGGGGCTGTAGTTCTGGGCAGACCAGCGAAACACCGCTTCCCCCATGCCAAAGCGCGCTTGCGCGGCTGATTCCAACCGCTCGATGCTGGCATGGGTATCCTGCTGCCCGGTCTTGTGCTCTTCTCCCACGCAAACGAGGAATGACTCTTCGCCCATATCGGCATTCCGTACCGAGAGGCGCCCGGTTCCGGTTTCCCAGAATATGCCGGGAGGAAATGAACCCCGCGGAATGCGCGCAGCCAGCCCATATTCCCGATTCACGACCATTTCCGCCTGCACAGCGTGAAATCCCTTTGGCGAGTGGGTGGCAAGCACGATTTCCCTGGCGGCCACCTTGCCGCTCGCGGTTCGAACCACGCGCCGGTCGGTATCCACTTCCAGGATCTGCGAGTTCTTGAAAATGCGGCAGCCGAGATCGGCGGCGCGGCGGGCAAGGGCGCGAACGTAGGCCTGCGGGTGAAACTGTGCCTGGCCGTCGAGCACCATCGCCGCTCCGCTCGGTTGCGGAAGGGGAGCAGGGAGTGTCTCCACGAGGTGTACGGACAATCCCGCATCGACCGACCCTTCATACTCGTTTTCCACGAATGCGCGAGCGTTTTCCGTGGCGGCGTAGCGGTACAGCCTGCAGCGGCGGAAGCCACATTCGATGCCGAGTGCCTGCACGCGATGCTCGATCTGGTCCATCGCCTGGCGCCGGGCGGCGGTAACGGAGCGTGCGACGTCCTTGCCCCAGCTATCCACAATGCGATGTATGCCACGGCTGAGTGTTTCGTACAGATTGCCAGTCGAATTGCCGGTGGCTCCGAAGCCGATATCGCGCGCTTCCAGCAGGATGACCGGGCGGCCCTGCTCGGCCAGATTCAACGCCAGGCTGATACCTGTCATGCCGCCTCCCACGATCACGATGTCGGTAGTGCAATTCTCGTGCAGTGCCGGGAAATCTTCTTCAGGCGCGGTACCGCGCCACACAGAAGTCGTATTCATATTGGTCATGCTGGTCATGCTGGTTCCTTTCAACGATTTGGCGGAGAGGATCGCTTGCATAAGCGCCAGAAAAGCGACCGGAAGGCCGGGAGGTGACGCCTGGGGCAGATGGTATGTCCGGTATGTCCTATAGTCGGACATAGCCCCAAAGTTCTCTGTGCGCCACGGCACATACCAGGCGCATCCGGCATCGATGGAGAGACGCCTGGCTTTGCCGGCCAGTTCCTTTTTCCTTTGTCGGCCAGTCCGATCCGGCTGCGGGCACAAGCAGTAGTGCGGAGCGGTTGCGCCGCTCTGCAATATCTGCAGCCAAGTATCCGGTTGTGCTAAGATCAAGGCAGCGCGGGGCAGATCCACAACAGCATGTTTCAATAATACGACCAATGCAGCCCTGTTTCCTTTCGTTCAACCCATGGTAGCCGACTCTTTGCTGCACCCGGCAGGCGGGCGCCACTTTTCGCATTGCGAGTCTTTTCGATGAAAGTCTGGCCTGGCAACGCTTATCCGCTTGGCGCGACCTATGACGGGATGGGGACGAATTTCTCGTTATTCTCCGATGTGGCGGAACGTGTCGAGCTGTGCCTGTTCGATGAGCAGGGGAAGGAGACACGCGTCGCCCTGCCGGAAAACAGCGGCCATTGCTGGCACGGCTACTTTCCCGATATCGAGCCGGGGCAGCGTTATGGCTATCGTGTCCATGGGCCGTGGTCGCTCGGGCAGGGCCATCGCTGCAATCCGGCGAAGCTGCTGCTCGATCCCTATGCGAAAAGCATCGATGGGGATATTGACTGGAATGAGGCCGTATTTCCCTATCCGTTCTCCTCGGGCCCCGACGCGCGCAACGACGGGGACAGCGCGCCCTTCATGCCGCGGTGCATCGTGCCGCAACCCTTCTTCGACTGGGCGGGCGACCGGCGCCTGCATCGCCCCTGGCACGAAACGGTCATTTACGAATTGCACGTCAAGGGCTTTACGGCGCAACACCCGGATATACCGCCTGAGCTTCGGGGCACCTATGCAGGGCTTGCCCATCCCGCCGCGATAGGCTACCTGAAGCAGCTCGGCGTCACGGCGGTCGAGTTGATGCCGGTGCACTATTTCCTGCAGGACAAGCGTCTCGTGGAACAGGGGCTGCGCAATTACTGGGGCTACAACACCATATGCTACCTGGCGCCCGAGGGAAGGTATGCAGCCGACAAAAGACCGGGCGCAGCGGTGGCCGAATTCCGGCAGATGGTGAAGGCCCTCCACCACGCGGGTATCGAGGTGATTCTCGACGTGGTGTATAACCATACTGCTGAAGGCAATCATCTCGGCCCGGTGCTGACCTTCAAGGGGATCGACAACGCCTACTACTATCAACTGGAGGATGACGCCCGCTACTACCGTGATTACAGCGGTATCGGCAACTGCTTCAACATGAGGCAGCCGCATGTGCTTCAGCTCATAATGGATTCATTGCGGTACTGGGTGGTCGAAATGCACGTGGATGGCTTCCGGTTCGATCTGGCTGCCACCCTCGCGCGTGAGCTGCACGAAGTGCAGCGGCTGTCTGTCTTTTTCGACATCATTCAGCAGGATCCGGTCATCAGCCAGATCAAGCTGATCGCGGAACCATGGGATCTCGGGGAAGGCGGCTACCAGGTTGGCAATTTTCCTCCGGGCTGGTCTGAATGGAATGGCAAATATCGCGATTGCCTGAGGGATTTCTGGCGCGGAAGGGACGAGACCTTGCGTGAATTCGCGCACCGCTTCAGCGGAAGCTCGGACCTCTACGCCGGAAATTCGCGCAACCCGTTCGCCAGTATCAACTTCGTTTGCGCCCACGATGGTTTCACCCTGCGCGACCTGGTGTCCTACAATGAAAAACATAATCTTGCCAACGGGGAAGATAATCGCGACGGTTCCGATGATAACCGCTCCTGGAATTGCGGCGTCGAGGGCCCCACGGATGATGCCGGAATAGTTGCGCTGCGGGCGCGGCAGCAGCGCAATTTCCTGGTGACGCTCATGCTGTCGCAGGGAGTGCCCATGCTGCTGGCGGGCGACGAGGCCGGCCGCACGCAACAGGGGAATAACAATGCCTATTGCCAGGATAACGAAGTTTCCTGGTTCGACTGGTCCGGCATGGATGAGGATCTGGGCGAGTTTGCCCGGCGCCTGATCGCGTTTCGCCACCATCATCCGGTATTCCGGCAGCGAAGCTGGTTCCAGGGCAGGGCGATTCACGGTGCGGATTGCAGCGATATCGCGTGGTTCGACCATACCGGAGAACAGGCGAGCGAAGAATCATGGGATGGCTGGTCTGCCAAGACGCTGGGGGTTTTCATCAATGGCGAGACCATTCCCAACCCCAATGCCCGCAGCGTTCCCGCCACCGACGACAGCTTTTACCTGATCTTCAATGCCAGCCACGAGATGCTGGAGTTCACGCTGCCCCCCGAGCGCTGGGGGCAGCCATGGGTCGCTGTCCTGGACACATTCCGGGGGTGGCTCGACGATTCCCCGCCGCTTCAGGCAGGAGCCCGCCTGAAGGTCGAGCCACGTTCCATGGTCGTGCTGCGGCGCGAGGACTGAAACGCCGTCTCTTTCGGCATTATCGACCTGGCAGGCGTATCGCGCCGAACCCATTGTTCCCACACCAGGCGGCGAACTCTACTGCCGCCCGGGCGCAGGCCTTACGCGTGTTGGGGTTATGAATGTTGGCGGTGAAGAACTCGATGAAGCGTTTGCCTGCATCTGGGCTCGGAGCGAACAGCGTCGGCAGCGCCAAAGTGTCTGTGGCGAGGAGAAAGTTATCGGGCATGGTTAATCACCAAGCAAGGTGAGGCCAAGCGCGCCGGCGGCAACGCGCAGTTCCTGATTGAGCGTGGCCAAGGGTAGATCGAGGCGTTGGGCCAGCTCTAAATACGCCGAGTCATAGAGAGTGAGCCGGTAGCGTTCGGCAAGCAAGGCCGTTGCTGTCCATGCCTGGCTTGCAGTTTCCGGATCGAGATTAATCGGCAGATCACGGAGAAATCCGGCCAGCTGACGACGACGTGTCGCGTCAAGCCGGCCACGCCGCTCGGCCATGGCTAAACCATTAAGTATTTCCAGAGGCCACAACGAAGGAGCCATTGCACCGGTTTCAACGATCTGATTCAGCAAATCAAGGGTGGCGGGAGTATGTTTATCCTCAAAACACCAAGTCAGCGCCACTGAGCTATCAAGAACCAAGCTCACAGACGACCTTCATTGATGAGATCCTTAATCTTGAGGCCGCCCGAAGTAACCCCACGGCTGGCATCCAGTAACCCTCGAGCCACTTGACGCGCTTTCGCACGATTAAAGCCAGGCTCGGCGGGGACCAATCTTGCTACAGCTTTGCCATGTCGAGTGATAAGAACTTCTTCACCATTCTCGACCCAGTAAAGCAAAGTACCCAGTTTATTTTTGGCTTCGAACGCTCCGATCTCACGCACATAACCTCCGATATAAGCTAGCCCGGATATTTCACCAAAAAGAGATCGGCTCAGTGTAATTTCCGCTTAAAATCAAGTTTCCACACAAGAAATAGCGAGCACTGAGCCGATGCCAAAGTGTACCAGTAATGAAATATGTTTGGGGCGCCTCGGGCAGCGCGAAATCATATTTTCCGTTTCCGCGCCGAGGCGGCAGGAAAATTCGTGTTGCATTTTATCTACGGCCGGATCCGGGTTTAAACTTTTTATCAGGTACATGCTGCTTAAGAGCGCTACCGCACAGATGATTATCTGATTCGCGTCTATCCTACAATCGCGCCCGTCATTCCAGCTAGGTTTTTACAAATCGAATGTTCTGGCGACTATGTTTCCTAAATGAATGAACAGGAGGCCGCAAAATGGAAAAGAAATCAGTTGTGTCAGCTATTCTATCCACTGCGATGGTATTCGCAACCTCGGCTTTTGCCGGAGAAATGGAGAGAGTTCGCTGGGCGGATGTACCGCCTGCAGTCCAGAAAACGATAACCGATAACGCAGGTGGCGGAAAAATCGAGGAAATCGAGAAGGAAACGAGCATACAGAAGGTTCGGGTCCTTCATTTCGACGGCACCAAAACCGTTACCGTTTATGAAGCCGAGGTAGAAAAACCAGACGGCAAAGAGATTGAGATCAAAGTCCGTGATGATGGCAAGCTGATCAAGATACAGCATCACTCCGGAATTTCAAATCCCTATACCGACGGCGTTTAAGCGAAGATGGCAGGCTCATCAGGATAAAAGGCCAGCCGTGTCCGGCAATTCAATCGAGTAGATTCAGTAGCCGGAATCCCCATGCTGGCCTTGGGGATAGATTCCGGGCCAGGCCCGGAATGACGAGATTTTTGGTATTTTCTGGCTGGATCAATAGTTGATCATCAATCCGCAGCTTGATGACGCTGCGGCAGAATCGACACGCTGCTTCCTCCGCCTCTTCCTCTTCCGTTGTCCCGGACATTTTACCCGATAGGAACCCCATTATTCGGCGCTGGTGCTTCCGGGCTGCGAATCTTCCATAATAGTTTATTGTTTTAGGATTTGATTCAACCATTTGCCACAACCTGGAACATGAAGATGTGGGTATGATGCGCAACTTTCACGGTTGAGGGTACCCGGTGTGATTCATGACCCAGGATGCAAGCTGCTTATGTTTCCGGGGTTTCCGGGCAGTGGCAGGTATGGTCAATTCCGGAAACGCTTGCTTGACGGGTCAGAATAATCCGGCAAAAGAAATGCCAATAGATTCGAAGCGCCGGCCCTGGTGGCTGGAACCGCTGCGAGAGGAAGAAGCCGCGCGCATCGCCGGGTATCCGGGCTTATCGGATCTCGAAGCGAAAGCCCGGCTTATCCAGTTTGGTCCCAACCTGTTCCGAAAGCGGCGGGAAAGATCGCTGTTGCTGCAGTATCTCACCCGCTTCAAGAACCCTCTGGTCATTATTCTTCTTGTCGCCAGCGCGGTATCCGCATTGAGCGGGGAGGTCACCAACTTCCTGATCATCAGCTTGATAGTGCTGCTCAGCGTCACCCTGGATTTTTTGCAGGAGTACCGTGCCAACGAGGCGGCAAAGAAATTGCGCCAATCCGTTTCCGTGCGTGCACTCGTAATACGCGAGAGCAAACCGTTGGAGGTCCCGGTTACCGAGGTTGTGCCTGGAGATGTGGTGCTGCTTTCGGCAGGCGATCTCATTCCGGCCGATGGAAAAGTGTATGAATCACGCGACTTCTTCGTCAAACAGACATTGCTGACTGGCGAATCCTACCCGGTGGAAAAGCGGCCGGGCATGCTGCCGGACACCGCCACCGAGTTTCAGGAGGCAACCAACGCAGTGTTCATGGGTACGTCCGTCATCAGCGGGAGCGCCCGAATCCTGGTAGTCAAGACGGGTGCAGATACGGCTATCGGAGAAATTGCCGATAGCCTTTCCCGGCCACCGGAACCGACTTCGTTCGATCTCGGCACCCGCCGCTTTGGCATACTGATCATGCGGCTGACCATCCTCATGGTGCTGTTTGTTCTACTGGTGAATGCTTATTTTCACAAGCCCTGGCTGGACTCTTTCCTGTTTGCGGTGGCCCTCGCCGTCGGGCTGACACCAGAACTGCTGCCCATGGTGGTATCGGTCACACTGTCGCGGGGCGCCCTGCGCATGGCCAGTATGCAAATGATCGTCAAGCGGCTATCCAGCATTCAGGATCTCGGGTCCATGGATGTCCTCTGTACCGACAAGACCGGTACCCTCACCGAGGCAAAAATCCGACTGGAAAGACATGTGGATGTGGCGGGCCGGCCCAGTGAGCGGGTGCTCGAACTGGCCTATTTCAACAGTTTCTTCGAGACGGGCCTGAAAAGTCCCCTCGACGAAGCCATTCTTTGCCACCAGCACATCGAGATCAGGGCGTGGCAAAAGATCGACGAGGTTCCCTTCGATTTTGAGCGCCGCCGCGTCTCCGTATTGATTGATAACGGCGAGACACGCTGGCTGGTGGTAAAAGGCGCCCCGGATGAAATCGTCGGGCTGTGCACGCACTACGAAGCGGAAGGGATTGAACTACAGCGGCGCTCCATGGATGAAACGGCGTTGGCAGCGATTCGCAGCCGGCACCACGCGCTCGAGGAAGACGGCTTCCGGGTGCTGGGCATCGCCTGGCGGCAGGTGCCCATGGACCATCCTCATGCCGTGGTGAGTGACGAAACAGAACTTGTGCTCGCCGGTTTTGCAGCCTTCCTCGACCCGCCCAAGGCAAGCGCCGCCCCTGCATTGGCTGCCCTGGGCGGGTTGGGTGTTGCCATCAAGATCGTGACTGGCGATAGCGATCTGGTTACGCGACATGTTTGCACCGAGTTGAAAATACCCGTGGCTGGACTGCTGACGGGGAAAGAGATTTCGCAGATGGACGATTACGCTCTGCAAGCCCGGGTCGAAACGGCGAACTTGTTCTGCCGGGTTAATCCCACGCAGAAAGAACGCGTGATCCGGGCGCTCAAGGCTCGCGGCCATGTGGTCGGCTATCTGGGGGACGGCATCAACGACGCGCCATCATTACAGACGGCGGACGTCGGCCTGTCAGTTGATTCGGCGGTGGATGTCGCCAAAGAAGCGGCCGACATCATTTTCCTGAAACAGGATCTGCATGTTTTGCACAAGGGCGTTCTGGAAGGCAGACGCACCTTTGGCAACATCATGAAGTACATCATGATGGGTACCAGTTCCAATTTCGGTAACATGTTCAGCATGGCTGGCGCCGCGTTATTCCTGCCTTTCCTGCCGATGTTGCCAACCCAGATTCTGCTCAACAACATTCTTTACGATATCTCGGAAATTCCGATCCCGCTGGACAAGGTGGATGCCGGCGACCTTCGCAGCCCGCGTGTACTCGACATGAATTTTGTTCGTGATTTCATGCTTGTGATAGGTCCAATCAGCTCCCTGTTCGATTTTCTGACCTTCTATGTCCTGCTGGTCGTTCTGCAGGCCGGCGAGAAGCTGTTTCAGACTGGCTGGTTCGTTGAATCGTTATGTACTCAGGTGCTGGTGATCTTTATTATCCGTACCCGTGGAAACCCGCTGAAAAGCCGTGCCCACCCGCTGCTGACAGTAACCTCGCTGGTCGTTGTCGCCAGCGCGATACTGTTACCGTTAACATCTATCGGAACGTATTTCGGCTTTGTGCCGCCCCCTCCCCAGTTCTATTTCCTCCTCGGGGGCATGACGCTCGCCTATCTTTTCGTTGTTGAACTAACCAAGCAGGGTTTCTACCGGTGGGCAGCGGTGGGAAGGCAGTCGTCATACGCCACCATCCACAGAAAACCGTAGTTCCTTCATGTTCGCGTATATGGAGCATTGATATTCGTGCTTCCCTGGGTCCCGGGTATCTATCGATCCCGCCCATGCGTTTCGAGCAACGCATAAGGAAACAGGCTGAACAATCGGGCCAGCGCCAATCCGCTCATTCCATCCCGTGCATCCGCGCGCAGGGTCCCGGCGGTAAAAGCATCGATCCATTCTTCCTGCATGAATTCCGCCGGCAATTCGAGCCAGGTATCGCCCCAGGCCGTTGCGCCCACGGGCAACTGCCGTCCATCCTCGCCCAGGAGTCCGCGCAGCAGCCGGGGCACGGCGACAAGAACAATCTCGTTCCCCTGGCGCCGGGCAAAGGCGCAAACCTGCTCGGCGTGCTCGCCATGCGCTTTAAGCGGCAGATAATCGCCTTCCCGGAAAAGGGATTCGCGCTCGTGCCGCAGGGCCAGGGTCTTCCAGGTCAGATAAAGCTTGATCCTGCCGTCCGGCAAGGCGCCAAGCAGCCGCTGGGCGCATGCTGCCGGACCCTCTTCGGCATGGATGGCCTTGATCTCTTGCAGGGCCGCCTGCCGCGCGGCGTAATCCACCGGCCGCCGGTTATCCGGGTCCACCAGGCTGAAGTCCCACAGTTCGTTGCCCTGGTATATATCCGGCACTCCTGGCGAGGTGAGCTTGAGCACCAGTTGCGACAGGCTGCTGAACGCCCCCGCTCGCGCAATCCGTCGCTGGAAAGCCGTGAAATCAGGCAGGAACCGGTTCGCAAAATCACGTGTAAGCAAGGCCTGGATAAAATTTGCCATTGCTTCCTCATAGGCGGCATCCGGGTTGATCCATGAGCTGTGAATTTTCGCTTCGCGTGCGGCCTTGATCATATAAGCCGTGGCCCGTTGGAAAAGGAGAGCCAACTCATCCGCATCCGGGATATCTCCCCCAGGCGCATTTTCGTGCGGGTTTTCCGCATCCGGGGGCGCCTGTAGCTGGTCCTGAGTCTTCCCCGGATCTCCAAAGGGCCATATGCCGAGCAATGTCTGGTACAGCAGATATTCGTCGTTGCGGCTGGGCGACAGCTCCCAACCGGGCTCTTCGTGCTCGCCACCGTCGTCTGTTTCATTGCGCTTGCCGCGGTTGAGACTGCTCCAGCGTGAGAGCGCGCCGCGCCACTCCTCCGGCACTTCGGAGAGCACGCTGATGCGCGCTCTTGCATCCTCGGAACGCTTGTTGTCGTGAGTCGAGGTAGCCAGCATGGCGTGCGGCCAGCGGCGCGCGCGTTCCTGGTTCTGGCGGTGAAATGCCGCAAGCGATGCTCCGAAGCGGGCAGGCTCTCCGCCGACTTCATTGAGGCTCGCCAGCCGGTTGTATTGGTAGAAAGTCGTATCCTCCACCGCCTTGGCCATGACCGGCGCCGTATATTGCTGGAATTTCATGGCAAAGGCGCAAACGGCTTCCTGCAGCGCTTCGCTCTTGCCCCTGGCATAGCGCGCCAGAAGCACCCCGTGGATGAAGTCGTAGATGCTCGCATCGGCCGCCGGGCTGTATTTCTTCGCCCGCTCCACGGCCCAGCTGACATAGCGGGCGTCTTCTTCCGAGCTATCCTCGCCCGTTACATAGGTGCGATAGACCGGAAAATTGGCCACGATGCCGATCAGCGCCCGGCGCAGGCCGTTGAAGGTGAAATCCGAGGTCTGGCGATCGCCTTTTGCAATGCGCGTCAACTGGATGGACAGCACCTGGAGTTCGCTTGCGAGCGAGGTTTCCATGATGAGCCGCTTGTTGGCGCGGCTCGCCGCTTCGAGGTCCATGGATTCGCCGATGAAGTCTTCATAAATATGGGTGAAGGCGTCAGTGGCGCGGCTGTCGACAAACAACTGGCAGCACGCCGCCAAAAAATCGTAGCCCGTCGTTCCGTGGATAGGCCATGATTCCGGGAGGCGCTCATGATAAGCAAGAATTTTCTCCACCACGACGTACATCGGCGTGCGCTTTTTTTCTTCTTTTTCCGATTCCGGCAAAAGCGCTGCCATCATGTCCTGCAGCCGCTCCAGATATTCTTCCGGGTCATACAGGCCGTCCGGGTGATCGATGCGCAATCCGTTCACGTCGCCCCGGGCCAGCAGTTCGCGCAACAGGCGGTGGGTGCGTTCGAATACCTCCGGATTGTCCATCCGAAGCGCGGCCAGATGATTGACATCGAAGAAACGGCGATAGTTGATTTCATCCGCAGCCCGCCAGAATGCCAGGCGATAGGCCTGTGCCTGCAGCAATTCGTGCAGAGCATCGAAGCTTGCCGCCTCGGCGGGCTTGCCATTGAAGGCCGCCATGTTTTCCTCGATGAATTGCGCGATATCGGCACTCATGGCAGACAGCGCGGCGAGGTGACGCTTGTACACTTCCTTGTCGCGCGCGCGCTCCGCCACAGCTTCGGCGGATGCGGGATCGCGCGCCGGAAGATGGCCGAATGCCGTTATCAGGGATTGGAGTTCCAGAAACTCCGGATGCGCGTTCCCCAGGCGGGTGGCGAGGCGGGCTATGCCATGGCACAGGATGGCCGGGTATTCCCTCGGGTCCACCGGGAAGCGATGTTCATGGTAGAAGATGCTGAAAGATCCCTCTTCCTGGTCGAAGCGGAGCTTGAGCTCGCCATTCTCCAGGATGATGCCGTAATGGTCGCCGAGAATAGGCAGCAGCACTCTGCCGGGCAGATCTCCGGAAAGGGCGTACCAGTCGATGTCGAAGTAGCTGGCAAACCGGGAGGCGGGCCCATTCTCCAGCACATCCAGCCACCATTCGTTGTCCGTGCCCATGACGGCCATGTGATTAGGCACGATATCCATGATCAGGCCCATGCCGTGCCGTTTCAATGCCTCCACGAACAGCTTGAAATCCCCGTCGCCCGCAATTTCGGGATTGAGGCTGCTGTGGTCCGTGATGTCGTAGCCATGGGTGCTGCCGGGCCGGGCCTTGAGCAGGGGAGAGAGGTAGCAGTGGCTTATTCCCAATTCGTGCAGGTAGGGGATCAGCCTTTTTGCCTGTTCCAGATTGAACTCGCGATTGAGCTGTAGTCGGTAGGTTGCACGAGGCCAGGGTGATAACGCCGGTTGCGGCAGCATGCCCCCTTCAGGCGGGCGGGAAGGATGCTGCAGTGGGCGCTCCCGGCGCAATGCGGCCACGATCCCCTGCAGGTGCGCGTTGCCCTGCCATTCCTCCAGGTTGAGCGCCATCTTCAGCCGCCAGTTCGGGTAGGCCGATCCGGAGGTGCCCGGCAGATTGGGCTGTCCGGTAAGTCCGAAACCGTCTTCCATCTGCACCAGCAGCAGCTTGCAGGGAGAACGCGCGAGATAAGTATAGACTGCTGCCGCAAGTTCCGCCGTCATCTCGGGAAAGCCGACCTGATGCAGCGCGCCGCCAGCCGGAAGCACTTCCTCGTTTTTCAGCGCCACCAGCAGTTGCGCGCGATCGGCGGCGCGCTCGATGACCTGGCGGTTGCGTATCCCGTCGTCGGGAAACAGGTGCCGTTCCTGGCGCAAGTCGATATCCAGCCCCTGCCAGAACCCCGCCAGGGTCGGCAGATCGTGGGTGGTGACGGCGGCGACGGCATTGGCCGGATATTCGCGCGGCGGCTTCAGGCGGCCATCCTGGTATCGCTCGAAATACAGCAGGCGCGTGGACAGGACGTTCATGGGCTGCAAGGCATGGCGCACTTCATCGGGCACGGTACCCAGGTCTTCGCCGATGATCAGGCAGCGGTTGCGCTGGCTTTCGAGCGCCAGGATTCCGAGGAGGTCTTCGAACGGATAAAGCACATAGGCGCCCTCCGTGGCGGGAAGGCCGCGCATTACCCAGAACAGCCGCCGCAACCCCATGACGTGGTCCATGCGCAAGGCGCCGCAATCCCGCATGTTGGCCCGCAGCGTTTCGATGAAAGGCGCGTACGCGGCGGCGGCCAGCTTATGGGGAATCCAGGGTGGCAGCCCCCAATCCTGGCCGCCGTGGTTGAATTCGTCCGGCGGCGCGCCCGCGCTTGCCTGCAGGGCGTACAGTTCCGGCTGCATCCACGTGGCGGCGCCACCCTCCGCCACGCCTATGGCCAGATCGAACATCATCCCGATCCCGAGTCCCAGTTCCGAGGAACGCGCACCGGCTGCATCCAGTTGCCGTGCAGCCTCCCACTGGAGATATTCGAAGTACTCAATCCGGACCAAGTGGGTCTGCTCGAACGTCGCCACTTCCGGACTGCGATGGTCGCGGCAGGGTTCCGGCCAGACGGGCCAGCCCCATACCGCCTCATCCTGCGCGCTGAAATGTGCCTGCATCGCATCGAATAGCGCCTGCTTGCGCAGGCTTTCCCCCCGTTCGGCCTGGAAGGCGCGAAAGGCCGAAGCCCGGCTGGTGCCGGATGCCAGGTGATGGTCGCGAAAGTGCTGGTAGAGCACGCCGAAGACCTTCCATTTCATCTCGGCGACGCCGCTATAATCGACATGATCCGTGGCACGCAACGCGCGAAGCTGCGCCTGGAATTCGGGCGTGCCCGTCATGGTGCGCGCCTGCTGGCATTCGAGGAAATCGGGAATCGATTCCACATCCAGGTAAAGCACATTGAAATGGGCGCGATTGGAGGGGCTGTAAGGGCTTGCATGCTCTGGCGCATCGGGAAAATTGGCGTGCAGCGGATTGAGCAGCAGCGCGCTTGCGCCGGCTTCGGCGCAGAATTCGAGCAGATGGCGCAGATCCCTGAAATCTCCCATGCCATAGTTGCGTTCGGAGCGGATGCCATAAAGCTGCGCCGCGAATCCCCACGCGCGACCATCCTCTCCTTCCACGCGCAGTACGGGAGGCATGTAGCAGGCGACGGGGGCGACGATGAAAACCATTTCGCTGGAAGAGCCGGCTAAACCCGGTCTGTCCGCGCGCTCGAGCGAGAAATGGTGGTAGCCGGGCTCGACGGCCAGATCCAGCATCAGAACCCGCCGCACGAACTCCCGCCCATCCAGAAGGCAGCGCTCAGCCTCTTCCAGCGTGGCGGGGATGAATTCCGCCTGATCCGTGGCGCCGCATTCTCTATGCAGGCGCCAGCAATACCGTTCCCCATCCTCGCTTGCCGGCAAGGCAAAGGCAACGCGGTATGGGCGTGCGGGTTGGCGCACCACCTGCACCGGCGGCAATGGCCGCTCCCACTGGCGCCGGGTCCAGGCATCCAGGGCGGCCGCCGCCTGGTCTTCATTATCCGCTGGCACGCCCATTGCCCCGAGCAGGCGGCGCCTGGCATGTTCCGGAACGGAATAGGTGTTTCCCCAGATATCGTGGTACCAGGGGAGCACGCCATGGAGATCGCACAGCCGATCAAGCAGGTTGCTCATGGGTTTCCTTAATCCTTGAAATCCTTGAAATCGGTATCCTTGGCGTCCTCATGTCCGGTGCTTCCGGAGTTCGGAGGGTGGAGCATCCAGCGCACTCCCCATGACGGGAGATGACCGGGTGAGCTAACTTCTGGCATGGTTTCGAACAGGGTTTCTCCTGGCGTTTCTTCCGATCCGGGCACGTAAACTTCCTCGTTCGCAAGATTTGCCGTCAACTGAAGCATCGAGCCGTCGCCCAGCCGCCATCGTGCCCGCAACGCGGATGGCGCGAAGACTTCAGCTTTTCCGCAATGGCTTTGCATTCCCCGCAGCCGTGGCACGATGACTTCGTGCCGCAGCGCCAGCAGCCGCTGGTGATAGGCAAGCCAGGCTGCGTGGGCAGCGCCGTCGAGCATGTTCCAGTCGAGCTTCGATGTAAGAAAAGTTTTCTCCGCGTTGGGATCGGGGATGGCCAACGCTGCCGCCGGGCCGGAAAATCGCGCAAATTGCGCAAACTCGCGCCGCCGGCCTTGGGTGACGGTTTCGCCCAGCTCGCCGCTGAAGTCGCAGAAAAAAAGGAAGGGGGAGGATGCGCCGAATTCCTCGCCCATGAACAGCATGGGAATGGCGGGCGCCAGCAGGACGATGGCTGCCGCTGCCCGCACTGCCGGCGCGGAAGCGATCTGCGTGATCCGCTCCCCGAAGGCGCGGTTCCCGATCTGGTCATGGCATTGGAGAAAAGCGATGAAAGCCTGCGGCGGAAGGTGGGCGCTGGGCTCCCCTCGCGGCGCACCGTCGCGATAAGGCGAAGGTTCTCCCTGCCAGGCAAATCCTTCCGTAAGGCAGCGGCCGAGAAGGCGCATGGGGTGATCCGCGTAGTCCCGGTAGTATCCATCCTTCTCGCCGGTGATGAGGACATGCAATGCGTGATGCATATCGTCATTCCATTGCGCGATATAACCGTGGCGGAGATAGCGCGCTTGATTCCGGTCATTTTCCAGGATCAGGTACACCTCGCGCCCGTTCCCGATACTGGCCCTCACGCGTTGCGCCAGTTCGGCAAGGATATGCGGCTGCGAATCGTCGGCGATCGCATGCACGGCATCCAGGCGCAAGCCATCCAGATGGTACTCGTGCAGCCAGTACAGCGCATTATGAATGAAGAACTCGCGCACATTGCGGCTGCCAGACCCATCGAAATTGATTGCCGCGCCCCAGGGAGTATGGTGCCGCTCCGTAAAAAATGCTTTTGCGTAGGCGTGAAGATAGTTTCCATCGGGCCCGAAATGGTTGTAGACGACATCCAGCAGCACCATCAATCCCCGGGCGTGAGCAGCCTGGATCAGCATTTTCAAATCTTCCGGCCGCCCGTAACGGCTGTCCGGCGCATAGGGCAGCACGCCATCGTAACCCCAGCCGCGCGCGCCGGGAAAATCCGCTACCGGCATCAGCTCTATCGCCGTCACGCCCAGCGCCACGATATGATCGAGCCGCTCCGTCACGCCGGTGAAGGTCCCGGCGGGGGAGAACGTACCTACGTGCAACTCATAGATCACTGCCTGTTCCCATGGACGTCCCTGCCAGTTGTCGTCCCTCCAGTCGAAGGCTGCCGGATCGACCACTTCGCTGGCGCCATGGACGTCACCGGGGTTGAAGCGCGACGCCGGATCCGGCACCCGCAGGTCGCCGCTTACCTCGAAGCAATAGCGCGTACCCGCAGCGGCGGCAGCCGTCGTGAGCTCGAACCATCCACCCTCGCAGGGATCCATCGGCAGCATATGCCCGGACTGTGCACAGCCGCCATCCTCGCCATGCTCCGGCATGAGCGACAGCGAAATCCGGGCACGGTCCGGCGCCCACAGGCGAAAATGCACGCCTTGCGGTGTGATGCGGGTGCCAAATGGCATGTCATGCAACCTTGCCACCATATGGTCTTCCTGTTCCTCTTATCCTTCCTGTTTTTTGCGCGGCGATATCCGGCTGAGCCGGGTCAGTTCCCGCATGAGGTGCCCGATGGTTTTTGCCTGCTGCGAGAGCGCACTGCTCAGCCCGGCTGCGGCTTTCCCTATCGTGAAGAGCGTCACCAGCGCCTCCGCCTCGCCCGGTCCGGAAGGAAACAGATCGTATCCGGCCATGGTCTTGCGGTAGCTCCGGTAAAAATGGCGGGCCGCCAGCGCATGCCATTCTTCGGCATGGCGCCGGAGCATGCCGGCCGACTCCGGAGAATCCGCGGCCACCTCGCCGAGCGCTGCCGCCGCGGCTTGTGAAAATGAAAGCAGCATGCCTGCTACATCGCGCAATGGCGACTGCTTGCGGCGCCTTTCCTCCCAGGTCAGGCCGGGGCCGCTGCCATAATTGGCAATCAGGAAATCATTGCTGGACAGCCACACCTGCCCGAGGTGATAGTCTCCATGAACGCGCGCTTTGGTGATCCCGGCAGTTCGAGCGGAACCGGAAAGCGAAGCCGCGATTTTCACGATGCGCCGGGTGAGACGGGGGCGGGCGGCCGCCAGACTGGCACCGATGCTGCGCAGTTCAGCGGGCAGGCGCGGCAATTCCCGCATAAGCAGCGCGTACGCCGCATCCAGTTCGGTCCGCGTGCCATTGATCCATTCGGCAATATCATCTTCTGTAACCGGCTCGCGCCCGAACTCTTCGGCAACACCAGCTGTTGGCGCAGCCGCAACTGCAAAAGCTCCGCTGACGCCGGGTAGCGCCAGCGCCTGGTGGAATTGCGCGGTACGCACGCCCAGCGTCTTCATGAGGTTCATATAAGCGGCGTGGCGCGCCTGCAGCCCATGCTCCGGCCGTTCTGCCAGCCGGGATTGCTCCGCAGGTTCCTCCCGTTCGGGACGAATCAGGCATTCATCCAGGAAACGCTCCAGGTAGCTCAGGGTATACGCCCAGGCATTGCCCTGATTTTTTCCATAACTTTCAAGAATGGCCAGGGTCGATTCATGTCCTTCGCTATCCGCGTATTCCACGGTGCCCGCCAGTTGCGCTATATGGCTGAATTTCGCCGTTTCCGTGAGGAAGCGGGATATCTCGAGTTCCGGGTGGATGCCGGGAAGCATCCAGCGATAACTCTTCAGTATCAGTTGGTCGCCCAGGTTCACCACCAGCCGTCCTCTCCCGGTCACGGTATGCGTCACCGCCGCTTCCGGGGCCAGATCACAAAAGGCGCTGGTTGCGCGAAACTTCAGCAGTCCCTGTTCGAACGCCAGTTCCGTTCCCTGTTCCATTCCCGACACGATGGCGCGGCAGAATGCATTGTCCCAGAATGCGTCGAGCAGGATTCCTATCCGGGCGCGCCTCCGGACCTTGGCCAGCGTGGCATGCAACAGGCTGCCGGTATCCGTTCCTCCTTCATCTTCCCAGACCAGCGCCAGCGGGAGTGCATAGCGATGTGTCCCGCCTCCCGCCAGTGTAACGATCACGGTCGCCAGCAGCCAGCTTTCCAACTCTGCCGGCCACTCGGACATCTCGCCAAACTCGAACTTTTCCACTGCCGCGTCCTTGTCCTGGAACCATGCCTGCGAGTTGAAAAAGCGCGGAATGATCTCCCGCTCGAGTTGATCGCGCGCGCGGCGTACCATCAACTGATTTACCGGTTCGCTGTCCTGCTTGCGGCTGAACACGCGCCATCCCGTCCCCACCAGCACCAGGACTGGCAAGTCCGGCGGCGCCAGCCGTTCTTCGTGCCAGGCTGGCGCGTCCACGTCCGCGGCCAGGCGAAAGGCGTAGAATCCATGGCCGGCGAGGGTGAGCAGATAAGGCAGGTCGCCGATGGGCGGGAAGCGGCTGCGCCCCATCAATTCCACTGGCACTCTGCTTTTGAAAAGGCTCAGATCCAGTTCGACCGCCTGCGGAGCCCGTGAGAGATTGGCCACGCACAGAATGGTTTCGCTCTCGTACTCCCGCAGGTATGCGAGTATCTTGCGGTTGCCGGGGCGCAGAAAATGCAGGGTGCCGCGGCCAAAGGCGGGGTGCGCCTTGCGCACCGCCAATACCCGCCGCATCCAGTTGAGGAGCGACGAGGCATTGCGCTGCTGCGATTCCACGTTTACGGCGCCATACCCATAGACCGGATCAGTGACGGGCGGCAGGAACAGACGACGGGCATCCGCAGTGGAAAACCCGCCATTGGGCCCGCTGTTCCATTGCATCGGGGTGCGGACGCCGTTGCGATCGCCCAGCATGACATTGTCGCCCATCCCGATTTCATCGCCGTAGTAGAGTACCGGCGACCCCGGCATGGTCATCAGCAGCAGGTTCATCAGTTCGATGCGGTGGCGGTCGTTATCCAGCAGCGGTGCAAGCCGCCGGCAGATTCCCAGGTTGAGCCGGGCATCGGCATCGATCGCATAGGTCTGGTAAAGATAATCCCGTTCGCGGTCCGTAACCATCTCCAGGGTGAGTTCGTCATGGTTGCGCAGGAATATGCCCCATTGGCAATTCTCAGGGATATCCGGCGTCTGCTCCATGATCTCCACCACGGGGTGGCGATCCTCCTGCGCGATGGCCATGTACATGCGCGGCATGAGGGGAAAATGGTAAGCCATGTGGCATTCGTCGCCATCGCCGAAATACTCGCGCACATCCTCGGGCCACTGGTTGGCTTCGGCCAGGAACATGCGGCCGCGATAATGCCTGTCCATTTCGCTGCGCATGCGCTTGATCACATTGTGGGTCTCCGGCAGGTTTTCGTTGCTCGTGCCTTCGCGCTCGCACAGATAAGGCATGGCGTCGAGCCGCATCCCATCCACCCCGGCATCGAGCCAGAATCGCATCACGTGCATGATGGCCTTGAAGACATGCGGGTTGGCGAAATTCAGATCCGGCTGATGGGAGAAGAAGCGATGCCAGTAATACGCCTGGGCATCCTCATCCCAGCTCCAGTTGGACTTTTCGGTGTCGCTGAAGATGATGCGCGTTCCTGCATACCGGGAGTCGCTATCGCTCCAGACGTAGTAGTCGCGCTTGCTTGAACCGGGCGGAGCACGCCGCGCCGCCTGAAACCAGGGGTGCTGGTCCGACGTATGATTGACGACCAGTTCCGTGATCACCCGCAGGCGGCGGCGATGGGCCTCTTCGATGAATTGACGGAAGTCCGACATCTCGCCCACCGAGGGATGAACGTTGTGGTAGTCGGAGATATCATAGCCGTCATCCCGCCCGGGGGAAGGGTAGAAGGGCATGAGCCAGAGCGTGTTCACGCCCAGCTCCTGCAGATAGTCGAGCTTCGAGATCAAGCCCGGGAAATCGCCAATGCCATCCCCGTTGCTGTCGAAAAATGTCTTGACGTGCAACTCGTAGATGATGGCATCCTTGTACCAGAGCGGGTCCTCTTTCAGCTCCATTCCTATTCTCTTTCTTCAGGTTGATGACCTGCCCGTTACGTCGAAAACGGGAAGTCCGGACTGGTTTCGACTCAGGTGGATAATGAGCTGCATCGCCATGGTACTTGAATGCCTGGTTCAGCAACAGGGCGTGACAAGGGCCTGGGAGCTACTTTAAACATAAAAATATTGACAAAGTGCCGCTTGGTAGCTAATCTGGATTTCATGCAGCGCTTTTCATTTCACCAGGAAATATTGTTCACAGCGGATATTGCCAGAACTGGCAGCGGAGATATGCGGTGCACCGAACAGATGCGAAAGCCTATTTCTCTTTAAAGTATGCTCCGGTTTTTGTCGATTGTCGCGCTCCTGCCGTTCAGGAGGGTATGCAGGAGCCTTTTTCGTGCTTGTTCAGGATTTAACGGGGGAGACAGATGTTGGGATCGGATAGGAGCTGGGGTAGCGATTGGTGCGGCGAAGCCATGGAAAATCGGAGGGGAGGGGCTTTCATCGCTGATGGCCGGGAAGCCGGAGAACTCTCCGATGAACTGAAGGAGCCGGTTTTTGAGAGTTCCGTGGTGTACAGGATTCATCATGGAGATAGAGAAGTTCGCGAAGCCAGCCATGAGGAAGATGAGAAGGTGGCGGGACATGGCGTGCGTGTAGCCGACGACCGGAAAAGAAAGAAGGATGCAAACGACATCAGCGAAGAGCCTCTGGCGGATAACGACAACGAGGATGTCGATGCGGTGTGGCACCGTGGTGTCCCGCCGAGGAATTTTTGAAACTTCGCCAAAGATAATTGGTCTTCCTGCAGAGGCGTGCGCGCGGTTCCCGGATTTTCCGCAGGTTCTGCGCGGAGAGAGCTATAGCCGGAAATTCCGTTGGGTCATGTCTCCTGTTGCAGAGCGGATGCTGAAGATGGCGGCAAGGGAAATTCCTCGAATACCGAAACGGAATAGTCGAGGAAGAGTTCGATCTTTCGCCTGAGATCGTCCGACATTCCTATCCGTTTCGAGCGCAGATCCTGTGGATCGATGCATTCGACCAGCAGCCCATGATCGATGGCCGTCTGGATATATTTGATTGCCGTGCGCTGGCTGACATTCGGCATGAGCTGGTACAGCTCCGACTTGCAATATGCACCGTCCAGTTCCAGCCACATCCGCGTGAAGAGATCGTAATAATTCAGATCGTGGAACAGCGTATTCCCCAGAACTTCTATCCAGTACCGGTCGGTACTGTCGAGCAATTGAATGAACTGCCGGCGCCGGGTATCGCGATGCATGTCCGGACTTCCGTTGCAGTCTTCCGCCAGTTCCGCCAGTAAAGCTGCTTTTTTCTTCATATTCCGTTACCTCGTTATCACTCCTGCTTCCATTCAATGGGAGCGCGCGGCGGCTCAAATCGTCACCGTTCGGCCACCGCGCGGCTGCGAGTGCGATAGCCCGGATAAAAATCATTATCCTGAATCTGTCCGGTAGCAAACTCACCATATTAGGTGAACGTCAAGTATGGAAATGAGCGTTCAACCACCAGATTCGGGATTATACTTCTTTTATACATGAAAGTTTACATGTATAATTGCTATCTCAGCGATGAAAGCACCGTGGTGCGGGAGTGGCGTGATGGCAAACTTGCACGATGCAATGATAAGCAAACTGGAGAAGAAATGGTTTCGCAACGAAGGCGGCCTGATTCCCAGCATGGCCGTCCTGGCATACTGCATTCTGGCCTTTTTTGGCGGCGCAGCAATGATTTTTTCCCTGCAGCTTGCATGGATGGCGCTTGGCACGCTTGCCCTGGCACACGGCATGGTGATTGCCGCCTACATGATCCACGATTGCGCTCACAACGCCATATTCCGGGCGCCCCGGCACAACGCCGCATGCGGGCGCGCGTTGAGCTGGCTTACCGGAGGCTGCTACGCCACTTATGACGACATCCGCGCGACACATATGCGCCACCACGTGGAGAATTCGGATGCCACGGGGTTCGATCACCGCGCCTGCCTCGCCCGCCATCCGGTTTTGCGCCGGGTGGTGGAGGTGGCGGAATGGCTTTACGTGCCCGCTGTCGAGTTGCTGATGCACGCCATGGTGATTCTGGCGCCATTCCTTTTTGAGGAAAGACGCGCGCAGCGCTGGCGGGTGGTGGCGATAACCATCCTGCGGTTCGGGCTGCTTGCCGGGATATTCCTGTACTCGCCCTGGGCCTACCTGTGCTATCTGCTTGCCTATCTTCTCTTTCTGACGGTGCTGCGCTTCATGGATGCGCTGCAGCACAACTATGGCGATGACATGGCAGGGCACAAAGGTGACCGGATTTACGAGGAGTCCCATACCTTCAGCAACCCGGTTTCCCTGCGGCGCCCCTGGCTGAATCTCCTTACCCTCAATTTCGGCTACCACAACGCGCATCATGCCCGGCCCACCGCGCCCTGGCATACGCTTCCTTCGCTGCACGATGCGCTTCACGGAGGAGATGCTTCCGCCGTCATTCCATTCGGCATGCAGCTCGCCAGCTTTCACCGGAACAGGGTGGCGCGCATCTGGGGCGATGCGGGCGAAACGCAGGGAGACCGGTTCCTGCGGCGGCTGCATGAGGGTCGCGCCGTGGGCGCGGATGGCGTCTCGTTCCTGACGCCGTTTTAAAACGGGCGCAGGCGGACAGCGGACCGCGCATTTCGCCCGTCCGCTTCGCAGATTGGGGTAGACCCAACAGTCGTGTCATCAGCCGCCATTTCGGTCACAATAGAGCTAATCGCACATTCATGTTCAGATCAAACCGTCCATATGGGTTCACGTGCTCCCATATCAGCGGAGTCAGCGCAGCATAGTCGCGGAGTGTCAGCCTGCCTTGCCAGTGTGGCTGCGCCAACACCTTCTAAGGTCCACCCTCCGCGTCGCTTGACTCGGCGCGGCGCACGATGACCGAGAGTGGGGGTGTAAGCCCAAACCGCCGAAATTTCCGTCAGTGCGAAATACCTGCCCCTGCACGGAAACGGCCCACGCAATTGACCGTCCAAATTTAGGCTGTGACCGGTCCTTTTGATTTTCTCGGCCGACCGCCTAGTTTGCCATTCTGGCGTGCGGCGGTCGCCTTGGCGTCGGTCGAGGTGGTTCCGCCTCGCTTTCCAAGCTCCGCCATCCAGCGCTTTGAGCCGAGAAAACCCTGCAGTAATCCCGGAATATAGAGATCGGCATCAATACGCGGAAAGTGAATACCGAAACCGTCGGGACTGATTTCCGCACCTGCCAGGTCGTCAGGGGCCGCGTTTTCCAGCCCCTGGGCGTCTCGCGGAGAGAATGCCAGGTCCAGGCCGGAAGACAGTGACACGACCACGCGGGCAAGGTGTGGGTCGTAGCGCACCGCCACGGCGGCTGGGAAGCGCGCCTTCATCGCTTGTCCGCGTCGGTTGGCCGCCTCAAAGACTTCATTCGTAATTTCCATGTCCTGCCGCCATGCCTTGCACAGCACTGACAATTCGGCCGCCAGTGCCTCGCCAATCCGTGTCAGATCCTTTTGGGAGAATCCGTAATTCACCCGCAGCTCCGGTGGTCCTTTCGGACAATGCAGGTTAAACACCGCAGTACAATCGTTCCCGATGACGTGAACATGGGCGGGCCGATGATCATTAGGGTAGATGACAACGCGCAACCCGAAAATCGTGATCACTGTTGGCATTATAGCAAAACCTAAGCGGCCTTGGGTTTATTGTTAGCCACCTGCAACCCGCGTTTGTTGATGTAGGTATTTAACGCGATGTGACTCGCATAACCCAAAACCTTGGCGATCTTCTGGACAGACAGGCCATAGCCAAGCAATTCCTTGATCCGCGCATTCATGTCCAGATCAAATCGTCCATAGCTATCGCGTGTTCGCTCTTGATGACAGCCCATCGATTAAATAGGCACCCCCTCGATTACGCTGTATGCCGATTTAGTTGGAAGGATTCTGGTCAAATTGAAACCTGATTGGTTGAACAGTTCACGATATTCGGCTTCGGTGCGCTCATAAGAATGGAGCAGTACCAGCATTTCCAGATCCATCAGCTTGCCAAACGAAGGTGCGTTGCCTTCTGGAATCACCATCTCCACGACAAGAAGCCTGCCTTCTCTTGACATCTGCCGACGACAGCACTGGAGGATTGTCGATGCACGCTCCTCGTTCCAGTCGTGGATGATGTGCTTCATGATGTAGGCGTCTCCACCCGCTGGAACCGAGGTAAAGAAGTCACCGGCGACTGCTTCACACCGTTGCGACAGTCCGCGCGCAGCGATAGCCTCTTTTGTTCCCGTGATGACGGAAGGCGCGTCGATGAGTATTCCATTCATTTGAGGGTATTTTTCCAGGATCGAGCAAAGAAGCATGCCATGGCCGCCTCCTACATCGACGAGCGTGTTGATCCCCGAAAAATCATAACCGTCGATGATTGCCGCACTGGCTGCGGTACTCATACTGGTCATGGCGTCATTGAACACCTGGGCTGGGCCGGTATTCTCGCCGAGATAATCGAAGTAGGCCTTGCCGTAAATTCTTTCGAAGGCCGGAAGGCCAGACTGAGCGCTACCGAAGAGATCGCCCCATGCCCGCCAGTGCCAATCCGCTCCGATAAAAATAGAAAAATCACGCAGACTATGGGGCGTATTGCTGCGCAAAGGTTCGGCTAATGCAGTCAGGCTGAAGCGTCCCGCAGCGTCCTGAGCAAAAATGCCGACGCTGGCAAGCGCGCGCAGGATGCGATAGAGAGGACGTACCTGGGTTCCTGTCGCCTGCGCCAGTTCGTCGACGGTTTTCGCCCCATCATTGAGCAAATCGGCGAGATTTAGCCTTGCCGCGACGGATATCGCTTGTGTAGTCACAAACCCGAAGATCATCTGCATCAATTGCGCTGCCGGTGGAATTTCTGCGGAAACCTGCTCAGGCTCGTCGTGTGACATTTATTTTCCTCTCGGGAAGTGAGTAAAAATTATTCCAGATAGTACTGCATCAGCAAGAATATTACTCACATCTTCCCTTGGTTGGGGTGCATACATGTAGCGATTCAAGGGTCATTGCAAGGTTTAAAATCACTTGCACAAGCGGCTAATGAAGCAAGCAGCAATAGCAGGGCTGTTCCAAGCTCGAATAGCTCCAATGCACCATTACCCATTTCTGGTTCAAGCTCGAGTATCTCCAATGCTTCGCCATCCATCGTTGGTTCAAGCTCAAGCAATTTTGGTCTTCCGGTAAAAATGGGTCCTATAAAATAAGCTTTCAGGATAAGTAAAAGGAGATCGTAAATCAGGTAAATTTACATTTACATGATCGAAGCCGTAATTCTCGGCCTGTTAGATTCATTCATGATATCGATTGTGGGTAATGAGAGTAACTTACGCTTAGTTGTTGCTTTTATATACATATGGTTACTATGGCTGGTAATGAGGAAATTTGGAAAGCCATGATCCATGTGTCCAGGAAGTAGAACTGCTTCCAACACTTTGGAAAATGCGGCTCACGAATATCGTGAATAAAGGACCACCATGGCTTTGAATACACGGGGCCGCATGCTGCTCGAACATGCGAATCGGTTCTTGGAAGATGAAGATATCAGTCTTGCCAGGGCGCGAATCCAGGAGGCAATCGCGCTGGAGCCGGAGAATAAGGATGTCGTTCCACCCGCGATAGGGCAGCTACTGTACCTGGAACTCTATAGCAGCGCCCGCCGGGCAGCCGAAAATTACGTAGCGCGAACCGGGCTGAGCATTTCTCCCGGTCTGGACTGTGAAGATATTGCACAAATGGAGAAGGATAATTTGGTGGTGGACAATGTGCCGGTCTTCGCTCTTGCCGCGGGGCCGATACAATTTAAGAGATTGTCGAATGAAGAACTTGACATTGCTCCCAGTTATATCAGGAGTTACAGACCGGTCGAGTTCATCGAGGCTACGGAACAGGGATTGAATATTACCCAATCCGGAATAAAACACGCGGTCAAATGGAAAGAGATCACGCGAGCAAGCATCGTTCACCGGCGCATCGTCAGAGATCCAGAAGTATCCGATAGACCTATAGCACAAAGAATCTGCACCCTGGAGGCGCCGGGGAAACGGTTTCAATTCGATGTTTCGTCGATAGTTGCCGATTTCAAAGGCGCGCTGCTGCTACGCTCAATATTGGATCGGTATCTGGATGTGGAAAGGATTGATGCCTGGAAGCCGAATTTCAAGGCGGCAAAGGATTATCCTATCCGCAACCTGGAACGTGGTGGCTTGATTCAGGCTAATCTTAAGCTGGCACTTGCCATTGCCTTATTGATCGTGGTCTGGTTTATGAACAGCCCTAAATAATTGGGATTTTGAGCGCGGTGGAACGTAACTAGGCCGGCTTTGGCGCGAGCGTTACGGCTGTATCTCATCAATGCAAGCTCATTTGCAGATAATGTGAGCATAAGCGCCCCGTCATTTGCAATTACTGTGAGCCAGAAATAGTGTCGAATGCGAGCACGGCCATTTTCAAACGCGAGCCGCTACACCTATCAGAAAAGCTCTGTTGAAACGGGGGTGAATTTGCCGCGCATGCTCCAAGGAAAATCTGGGCAATTTCAGTTGTGCTGATGATGCAAGAACGAGCTTACTTGAAAGACCGGCACGATAAACCAGCATGCAGCGCATCCTGATCGATGAGCTATGTGGCTGCTACCGTGCCGGTGATGTGGCTGAAATCTTGATTAGTCGAGGGAAACAGGCCCCCATGGAGGCGAGCCTGGAGGCGCAACATTGATCAATTTCTCGTTGATAAATTCGCCGAAGCCCAGCTCCGACAGTTCGCGGCCAAAGCCTGAATTCTTGACGCCGCCGAAGGGGAGCTGCGCTTCCGTCCATACCGGCTGATTGATGAAGACCATGCCGCTCTCGATCTTTGCGGCGACCTTGCGGCCATGCGCGGTGTCAGCCGTGAATACCGAGGCGCCGAGCCCGTACGGCGTGGCGTTTGCCAGCCGGACGGCCTCATTTTCATTCTCGACGATGTGGAAAGAGACAACCGGGCCAAATAACTCCTGAACATGAACCGGGTTGTCCTCGCTGACCCCGGCCAGCACCGTCGGCTCCAGGTAAAATCCAGGGCAATCGATTCTCTCTCCGCCGAATACCACCTTTCCTCCTTCATCCCTGGCCAGCTTGATTTGGTCCAGGAGAAGATTCAATGCCTTCTCCGAAGCAAGCGGCCCCAGGGTGGTGGCGGGATCACTGGGATCCCCGGCCTTCAATGAGGCCATGCGTTGGATGAAACCATCCAGGAAAATCTCTCCCCGCTCCTTGCCGATGACAATGATACGTTTTGAGCCAACGCAGCATTGCCCTGCATTGAACATTCTGCCGAACAGGGCGGCATCGAGCGTGGATTCCATGGGGGCGTCTTCAAGCACGATCAGCGGGTCGCTCCCTCCCAGCTCCATCACGGATTTCTTGAGGCTGCGGCCAGCGCACCCAGCCACTGCCGCGCCTGCGCGCTCGCTGCCGGTCAGGGTAATACCCCGAATTCGGGGGTCCTCGATCAGCCTTTCGATCTGTTGAATACTGGCAAAGATGTTCGTGTAGACACCGGTTGGTGCGCCGGCTTCCTCGAAAAGACGGGCAAAAGCCAGTGCCGATTGAGGAACGATTTCAGCGTGCTTGAGAAGCAGCACGTTGCCCAGCATCAATTGCGGCCCGGCCACCCTGGCGACCTGATAGTAGGGAAAATTCCACGGCTCGATGCCAAGCAGAACCCCGATCGGCTCGATATGCAGTTCAGCCCCGGGAGATTCGGAAAGCAGGCGTGGTTCCAGGTAATGCTCGGCTTTCTCTGCGTAGTAGTCCAGGATATCGGCGGAAAGAGCCACTTCTGCGCGCGCTTCCGCGAAAAGCTTGCCCATTTCCAACGTCAAATACTGGCTGTATTCTTCACTTCTTCTCCGAAGAATGGCAGCCGCGGTGGACATGATCTTGCTACGCCCGGCTACGGAACGGTGCCGCCAATCACTGCGGAAGACCTCGTGGGCATTCGCAACTGCGATCTCCAATTCCTGGTCGGAAATAGTTGGATAAATCTTGATCAGCTTGCCTGTTGCCGGATTAATCGTTTGATAAACCATGGTGCCTCCATCGGCTGGATGTGGATGAGTGCGTCCATCCTCACGGAAAGATGGGGATGATGAGTTCGTATTCCCTGGCTGCATGCATGCCGCCGGACTCAGGGAAACTGGCCGCCCGAACGAGGACGGCCACCCGGATCTAACTATCCGTTATTCCCGGAGTAAACAGCAGATTGACAGGGAGTTTTTCCGCCGAAGTGTAGGGACTCGCCTTGTTCTCCTTGACCCATCTCTTCTCGGCCACGGATTCGAAAGGAGGTGGAATTTCTCCCTGGAGCGACCAAAGATCGAATGGCGTCTCGTCGATAGAGATCTCCCAGTCGTAGCCCCTCTCCTTTACGAAGGGGGCAATAAGCTCATCCAGCGTTCTCACCCACCATTCCCGCATGACCGGGCCGGGCACCGTCCTTGCAATTTGATCGACCTTGAAGCGGATGAATTTGTTATTCGGCTCGCCGCCCACAAAACATGAATCCTTGGCTATTTCCTCGAAAATGACAACTACATAGAACTTCGGAATGGGAACGCGCGCATACATGCCGGTAATCTTTTCCGAGAGATCTTTTTTATCTTGAGCGGTATATGCTCCAGCGGGGTGATAAACTTTCCATAATGGCATGTTTTTTCTCCATAAATTAGGCTATTGATTACCAGTATATTTACTTGCAATTAGCAAGTGATTAAAGTATAGACTTGGAGACAGCCGGACGTGTAGTCCACAAAATCCATAATGAGAGTTCTATTTTTAGAACGATAAGGTGGATCCTGTGCGAGACCTGAATGACCTTTACTACTACGTCCAAGCCGTGGATCATGGCGGCTTTGCTCCCGCCGGCAGGGCGCTCGCCATGCCGAAATCGAAGCTCAGCCGTCGTATCGCCAGGCTGGAAGAACGCCTGGGGGTTCGCCTGATCCAGCGCTCGACACGTCACTTTGCAGTTACCGATGCCGGACAGGCTTATTACATGCATTGCAAGGCGATGCTGGTGGAAGCCGAGGCAGCCCAGGAAGCGATAGACACGCTGAAAGCCGAACCACGGGGTGTAATCCGGATGACATGCCCCATACCACTGGTGAGTGCTTATGCGGGAACGATGCTGGCCGAATTCATGGCCCGCTATCCGCACGTCACCGTGTACCTGGAGGCGACCAACCGGCGTATCGATCTGGTCAGCGAATCGGTAGACGTGGCTCTTCGTGTGCGGCCGCCACCGCTGGAGGATAGTGATCTGGTCATGCGCGTCCTGGCTGATCTAAGCCAATGCCTGGTGGCCAGTCCCGCTCTTGTCCGACGGTTCGGCTTCCCTGTGGCGCCAGCTGTGTTGACCGGTTGGCCGAGCCTGGGCTTGGGAACCGCGCAACAAATCCATAGCTGGGTGCTGAATGGGCCGGATGGCGCACATGTAACGCTTCGTCACATGCCACGCTTCGTGACGACGGACATGATTGCGCTGAGAGATGCCGCGGTGGCCGGCGTGGGTGTAGTGCAGCTGCCGATGGTCGTAGCACGGGATCAGCTGGCGGCTGGCTTACTCGTCAGGCTTGTGCCGGACTGGTCGCCGCGCCGGGAAATCATTCATGCGGTGTTTCCATCCCGGCGCGGTCTTCTGCCATCCGTGCGGGTGTTGATCGACTTTCTCTCCCAGCGTTTCGAGATGCTGCGTGAGGACTAGACCTTGTGGGTACTGGCCGAGGAAATACGCCGACGGGAAAGAGTGATTCGCATCTTCCCCAATGACGATGCCGCCCTGCGCCTGATCGGCGCCTTGCTGGCTGAGCAAAACGAGGTCTGGCAGGAGCGCCGCTACCTGGATATGGACGAATTCGCACAGTGGACTGCCGAACGAACCACTACCGGTGATGACAATAACATTGTTGCCATCACCAGCTAAAACAAAACGTCATTGAACCGAGCAAAGTGAATTTACAGCAAAATTTGGACTTGACTGAAAGTTGTTGCCGTCTACATGTACTCCGAAATTCCACAAGAATGACTGAAGATCAAAACTAGCCCCGTCAAATAATCTCTCTGACACGACATCCGAGGTTCGCGAATCGTGTATTCATCCCTATGGGCCGTGTCGCCTGCCTGATCAAACTGTTTAGCTTGGGCGAGCTGACTTTAGAATTTATCTACAGGAGCTCGAAACGCAAATAATTGCTACTGCATTTACCCTTGATAACCTATTTTGTCATGGGTAAAATCCTCTCATGAGGGGCGACCGGCGCCGAACTCAACGCAGAAGATGGGTGGGCAGTCATGAGCAATCGCTTCCTGAGGTGGGCCAACACATGGATCGAGGAAAACATCCCTCCTGGTGCCAATTTCGACATAGAGAGTCATGAAGTAAAGGCAAAGCGGCTGTCGGAGAAACTGTTCGCCGAGGCAGCTGCGGCTAACTTCACAAACTTCGAGACCGAAGAGGAGCGGGAGCGCGTTACGCCCCTGGTATTGGCCGCGGTCTCGAACAGCAAAGACTTTGACATCGATGCCTATCATCTCAAGTCGCAACTTGCGCAGGAGAATGAAGATGGCGACTGAGCCCCGCATGGTTGATCTTCAGGGCGGCATCGCGTTGGTTGCTTGTCAGCTGTATTCATGAATATAGATGAGTTCGAGAAATGGCCTAAGAAAACCCACTGAGCATTCCTTCCTTCTCGCACAGCTCGCGATTGTCTAGAAAGTGAAAGCAAGCACAGCACACGAAAGATAAGTAGTAATACAACCCCATTTTCGCAGGATTCGTTGCGAGAACTTGGCCTGCCACGAGCCAATCGAAACAGCATCCGGATAGCGGCTAGGTGTTGCATCACGGAAGGGGCTGACAATCGCTGCCAAAGAATCTCAATGTAGGCTGCCACGTGAACAGGCTCAATATCGCTGAGTTCAGTTAGTCCATTAGCTTCGCACCAATACCCAAATTCTCCTACGGCCCAGGCGTATGCCTTACGTGTGTTGGGATTGCGGATATTTGCGGTAAAAAACTCAATGAAGCGTTTACCTGCGTCCGGATTGGGTGCGAACAGTGCTGGCAGCGCCGACATATTTTTCGAGGAGATGAGAAGATTGTTGTTCATAAATCAGCTTCCCAACAGAGGGACGCCGAGCTCGCTCCCAATAGTGCGCAGTTCCTGATCAAGCGTGGCCAGGGGAAGCCCCAGGCGTTGGGCCAGTTCCAGATAAGCGGCGTCGTAAAGAGTGAGCCCGCAACGTTCGGCCAGGCGCAGCGTCGCCGACCAAGCAAAGGTATCGGTATCTGGATCGATGTCGATATTGAGGAGCGCAAGATCGGTGAGAGCGGCATCACGGAATTCCCCGCTGATGCGCCGGCGCCGAACAGCATTTTGTAGACTATTGGCAACTTCAAGTCGCCAGAGCGACGGTACCCATGCGCCGTCACTGACGACGCGATCAAAAACCTGCTGTGTAGCAGGAGTCAATTCATCGCTGTAGAGCCAGGATAATGTGACCGAACTGTCCGGTACCAGACTCACACACGGCCTTCATCACGATAAGCTTTCCATTCCTGCCAGTCAAAGACTCCGCTTTTGAGCACTTTTGCCCGAGACCGGATGCGCTTGGCAGCAGCCACCGCTTTGTTGGGATCATGCGCGGCGGCATTGGGAATCAACCAGGCTACAGCTTTTCCGTGCCGGGTGATAATAACTTCTTCACCATTCTCGACCAGTCGAGCAAGGTGCCGAGTTTGTTCTTGGCTTCGAAGGCGCCTACTTCACGCATCGCTTCATCCTCTAATAAGCTAGGGCCTGTTAACACATATTACATATATCATTGTTTGCAAAAGTTTTATTTAGATGTGAGGATTCTGAGTAATGCTTCGAGTTCAATGAGTTACTTTGAAGTGTTAACAGGCCCTAGATAATAAAGCTAGATTAGTTTAAACCTTAGCAGATAGTCAATAACAACTCATTCGCTTTCTATTCGCATTTTTATGAATGATAACGTCCTTTATCATTCAGAAAGCGTTTCATAAAAGTTTCCCTCAGGACTCCTTAATCTCTGCGGGTTTAATTCCCCGCCCCTTGGGACGAATGCTGGCTGAAGCCCGCCGGATTATAAGAGCGCAGTTAATACCCCGCTGCTTGCGGCAGGGGGCTTGATTAATGAAAAGAATTTTCTCTCCACTGCTTGATGACGACTCAACAACCACCAGCTAAAGCTGGTGGGTTGAGGTTACGGACTGAAAGTCCGGATACGGGTCGCCTGAACGGTTAGGCTGAGCGAGGTCAATGACTTTCTCGATCAGCAGTCGGGCATCGCATCAGTGCATGATCTTCATATCTGGCCGATCAGCACGACCGAAATGGTTCTGACCTGACATTATCTGATGCTCGCAGGCCATCCGGGCGACGAGTTCCTGGCGAGAGTCGCGCACGAATTGCGTGAACGCTTCGATATCGGGCACACCACTATTTAGGGAAGCGCTGAACAAATCCTCGCTGAGCGCGTTGTGGGTAAAATCGGGATGATCATAAGGCGCGCGACGAAGGTCGTAGCCGGGACTACGATGCCAAGGAGCGCAACGCAGTGAGCGCCCGATTTTACCACAACCCTTATGGGGCGGGGTTTTGCGAGCGGTCTGCCTTGTCAGGCTCCTGGCGAAGGGGGTCAACCATTCGCGTCGTCGCCTTTCGCGCATCCCATCCCGCAAAGCCACCGCCGCGCCAGCGGAGATTTATTCAGCGCTTCCTTAGATCGAAATACACGAGCATATCGAATGCGCTCGAACCGGAGCATATCGTATAGCCAGGCTGCCAGCTAATCCTCCCCCCGTATATAGCGGCCGAGGAAGCCCGATATGCGGTCCTCGTATTCCCTGCCGGCATAGGCGTGCATGTTGAAATGGCCGCCTCCCGGCACGATCCATATCTCTTTCGGTTGCCGCGCGGCATCGAACAGCCGCTCGGTTTCGGCCACTTTCGTATGCCTGTCGTCGGTCCCCGAGATCAGCAGCAACGGCGCATCCAGCTCACCTATGCGTGAGATGGGATTCAGCGCCGCCGGTGAAATATCCAGTCGACGGGATAGCAGCGAAAGCAGGAGCGGGGAAAGCGCGGGACCGGCTTCGCCGAGATGCAGCCTCAGCCGGTTTTCCGCCGCTTCTTTGATCGTCGGGTGCATCGATTCAAGAATCACGGCATCCAGCCGTACGCCTGGTCTGGCAAGCACGATGGCGGCGGCGCCCAGCGAGACGCCGATTGCGGCAATTTTCTCGGAGGGGAAATTGTTCCGCAGAAAGGCCAGCGAAGCTTCCACGTCTTCGGATTCACGTGCCCCGAAAGTGATGCGGTCGCCCGGTGTTTCTCCATGAGCCTGAAGATCGATGAGCAGGGTCCCATAGCCGATCCTGTTCAGGAAGCGCGCACGGCCCAGCATTTCCACGCGATTGCTGCGGATGGAGTGGACGAGCAATACCATGCCCCCGCCGCGAACCCCGCGAGCCAGCCAGCCGTGCACGCTTCTTTCCGCACTGGCGGTATCGGCGCCATTTCCCTGCGCCGCGGCCATGACGGGGATCTGTACCGCTTCGGCCGGGAAACCGGTGGATAGGGTGCTGACTGCAGTGGGCGCCGGGCCGGTCAGTAGTTCGCTCACCCCCATCGCGGCGAGGATCAGCAGGGTGCAGCAGGCAAAAAGGGAGATGAGAAGCCGGCGGTACATGGTCCGGATAGCTTGGAAGAGTGACGGGTGAGGGGACAGGACGAGGATTTATTCAGCGCTTCCCTAATTACCCGACAGCATTTTCGATACAAGCGCTGTTCCCAGCACGCGAGCCCGGATTTTTGCAAACGCGGTATCGCGGCTGGTCGAGGTATCATCGCAAAAAGGCGAGAAGCCGCAATCGTCCGTCGTACCCAACTGATCGACAGGAATATAGAGCGCGGCTTCGAGAATTTGATCCCGGATTTCTTCCGGCGTCTCTATGCGAGGATTGATGGGGGCGGTTACTCCGATAAAGATGCGCTGGTCGGGCTTCATATGCGAACGTATGATTTTCAGCACCCGCTGGCGATCCCGTTCGCCTGCCAGCGCAATATAAAAGTTATGTACTTTCAGTTGAAACAGGCTTGGCAGCAGCTCGGCGTAATCGACTTCCGCGCTGTGGGTGGAATCGCAGTCGGCGCCGGGGCAGGTATGCACTCCAAGCCGCGTAAGCTCTTCCGGCGTAAATCGCGACAGCGCGAGATTATTCAGGTCGATAAAGCTGTTAAGGAGCTTCCCGCTGGGGTCGAGCTTTATTGCCAGCCGTCCCTCGGTGAAATCGATCTGGACTTTATGCGCTCCTCTGGCAAGGCAGCGGCGAATTTCGGCTTCATGCTCGGCCAGCAGGTCGTCAATGAATCTCGAGCGGGGATAACCCGGAATTTCTTCCGCGGGATACATCAGGCTCAAGGCAGAGGGCGAGATGACGGCCTGCTTGACAGGCACCTGAGCGTAGCGCATGGCGGCATCCAGGTACTCGTCCGCATAGATCCGGTAACGAAACGGGCCGGCTACCAGCCTGGGCATGCGCCGGTCGTGGCCGGCTTCGAAAGGAATGGTGAAGCCATCGGGATCGGTATTGGGGAGCCCATGTACCGAATAAGTCCAGAAGTTGTGATACTTTCTTTGCTCCCCATCGGTGATCACCGGGGAGCCGGTGGCTTCGAATTGCGCTATCGTATCCCGTATCGCGACATCATAGAGCGGGAGCATTTCCGGCCCCAGCGGGTCGCTATTGGCAAGCGCCTCGATCAGTTCGGGGGGACGAGGAATGCTGCCTATAGGTTCAGTCGGTATGATGACGGCCATGGTTTCGATTGGGGTGCCCATGCAAATTAGCGGCGGAAGCAGTTAGCAGATATCAATAATGCCATAATTAACCTGAATGCAGGTGAACATCGAGTATTGCGGAAAGTTTTTGTGAATCATGGCTCTAAACTAAGAATACGGTCAACTGCCGGATTTGGGCGTACGGAAAGGTCGCGGGACTTCAGCGTGCCCCATGCTGGCAGAGGCTGGCAAGGACTGGCCCCGGTGGGAGACTGCCTCATTCCTGAAGGATTTTGCAGGTTTTTCCGGTTTCCTGAAAGAATGGCGAAGCGATTAAGGTTGAATAGCTGAAAAGAGAGCAGGGATCGCCAGTGCGGTTTTGCAGCGAGGATTATTCAGTTTTTTGATGGGCTGTGCTTCACTCCACCTATCCTGCAGGCTGCAGTTGCTGCCTGCTCCTCCAGCTTTGGCCGATAGTTATTGAGCCAGCGCTTCCTCGAGCGCCGCTGGTTCTGTAACCCGGCAATTCCAGATTCCCTAATGCATCCACTGCGTAAATGCGGCCACGGTTGCAACCAGCTCATGAGGTTCGACCGGCTTGGAGAGATGCATCTGGTATCCTGCCATCATTGCCCTGGTCCGGTCCTCGGAGCTTGCAAAAGCGGTAAGGGCAATTGCAGGTATTTTGCCACCGGCGCTTGCAGGAAGCTGCCGTATCTCGCGAATAAGCTGATATCCGTCCTTGCCCGGCATGCCGATGTCGCTGATCATCACATCCGGGCTGCGGGTCTTCAGTATCTCCAATCCTTCCGCGGCGTTTGCAGCGGCAACGACCTCCGCTTCGCAACCTGCCAGCACCTCCCGGATAAGTTCACGGGAATCCTTCTCGTCATCGATGACAAGAATCCGGACTCCCTGGAGCGTGAAATTCACCCCGCCGGCATGCAGCAACGCGCGTGCCTCCTCGCGCGGGTGGTTAACGGGTGCAAGGGGAAAGCTCACGATGAAGGATGCGCCATTTCCTTCTCCCGGGCTTTCCGCGCGGACTGCGCCTCCATGCAATCCCACGAGCTGCTGGACGATGGCGAGCCCCAGGCCGAGCCCGCCGTGCTGCCGGGTAAGCGAAGAATCCGCCTGGCAAAAACGATCAAAAACATGCGGGAGGAACTCGGGCTGAATGCCGACCCCCGAGTCTTTTATGTTGACCTCGATCCGGGAGCCCGCCTGCATGACGGCAATCTCGATATTCCCACCCCTGGGAGTAAATTTGATGGCGTTGGAGAGGAGATTCCAGATAACCTGCTGGAGCCGATCCTGGTCGCCGGACACGAATCCTGCCGCTGGATCGATTTTCTTTTTCAACCTGACTCCCTTGGTCTGCGCGGATGGAGTAACCGATTCGACCGCCGCTTCGGCTATGGCCGAGAGATCCACTCGCTGCATATCGAGATGAATCTTCCCCGAAATGATGCTGCTCATTTCGAGAAGATCCTCGATCAGCTTATTCTGGACGCGCGCATTTCTTTCGATGGTCGCCAGGCCGCGCTGAATATTTTCCTGGCTCATGATTCCCTGCTGGATGAGCTGCGACCAGCCCAGAATCGCGTTGAGCGGCGTCCTCAGCTCATGCGACAGCGTGGCGAGAAATTCGTCCTTGAGCTGGCTCGCCCGCTCCGCTTCAGCACGCGCGATACGCTCGTTCTCGAGAAGCTGCTTTTTTTCCTCGTCGGTTCGCTTGAGCCCATCGATATCCGTGCTTGAACCCACCCACATCGAGATATTTTCATGGATATCGTATTTGGCATGGGCGCAGGTAAGATGCCACTTATACTCCCCATCCGCTCTTTTAACCCGATGCTCGATAAGGAAAGGCTTGCCGGTGGCAAGACAATGCCGCCATTGCCGGATATTTTCTTCCACGTCATCCGGATGGATGAGCCTGGTCCATTCCCAGCCCAATAATTTGTCGACGGTTTCCCCGGTAAAATCCAGCCATTGCCGGTTTATGTAGTCCAATTCGCCGTCGGGCCGGCACATGAATATTTTCAGGGGCATCGAGTCCGCCATGAACCGCAGGCGCTCCCCGCTTTCGCGTACCGCTTCCTCGGCGCGCCTGCGCGCTGTGATATCACGGAAGGTCCAGACGCGGCCGATATTCTGGCTTTCTATATACTGGATCTTCGAAAACCGCTCGATCACCCTGCCATCGGTCAGCTCCAGCACGTCGTAGGTATCAGGGGGCCAGGATGCGTAAATTTTCTCGGTCCTGTCAAAAAAAGCCTGCGGGTCTTTCATCGATCTGCCGCAGAATTGCAGCAACTGGCGATGCTCGCTGAAGTAGGATAGATCGCGCCTGATTTGCCACATCGTCAGATAAAGCTCGTTGAACCGCAGTACGGTGCCTTCCTCGTCGGTGACCAGGATACCCTCAGCCGTCGCTTCTATGGTGGCGCGCAATATCGAAAGAGAGTGGTCGAGTTGCCTTGTCTTATCCTCCAGATCTCTCTTCGCCTGCCTGAGCTCATGTTCCGCGCGCTGTCGTGCCAGCAGAATTGCGCTGGAGGTCTGCAACGCGACAGAGCGCAATAAAGCTTCTTCGTTATCTTCCAATCTCGCCATGCTCATTTCCAACCGGTGTTTTCCATAATGGCAGCAAACCTGAATTAACTGAAAAGGGTTTTACCTTGCCGCGTAAAGATGGACGGTTCGGTAGCGCACAGATAGCGTCCGCTACGGCTGACATTCAAAAAAATGACCGGATCACGGCAAAAACGCCCGGGTAGGCAGATGATCCCCCGGAATCCAGCATTGCTGGCGCATTATGCTATGTTGAATATAACGGGCCATGCCACATCGAATGGCATGATGACAATCCAATCACCGCGCGTCCTGAGGTAATCATTCCTATGGCGAACCGCATATCGCTGACTCAAGGGGAGACAAGCAAACCTCTCTGGTTGAACCAGAGCGGCATGGGCGCGCTCATTCGCGACCATGACTGGAATGACTCGGATCTGGGTCCCATCTCGGCATGGCCGCTTACCCTGCAAACCGGCGTCCGCATCATGCTGTCGCTCCCCACGCCGTCCATGCTGCTGTGGGGACCCAACCTGATACAAATCCATAACGACGCCTGCCGTGACCTGATATCCATGAAACAACCCGGGAGCCTGGGGAGGCCGGCAAGCCAGAACTGGTCCGGGATTTGGGATTTCCTGCAGCCGGCTTGCGAAGGGGTGATGCAGCGTGGCGAATCGTTCATATTCGACGACAAGCGGCTGATCATCGAGCGCAGCGGAAAGCTGGAGGAGGCGTTTTTCAGGCTGACGTGCAGCGCCGTGCCAGGCGAAGCAGGAACAGGTAATGCGGATCGCGAGGAAACGGGCAGCGAGCGGATGGGCACCGGGGAAAAGGGCTCTGCGGGAGGCGTGCTGGTAACGATGACTGAAATGACTGGACCGACGCGGGCGCCCGTCCTGGCGGCAGAAGGAGAGAGTCTCGAGCAGGCGCTGCGGGAGCGCGAGGAACTTTTTCGCCGAGCGCTCGAAATTGAAACGATAGGCATTGTTTTCTTTGACGCGGAGGGAAGGATTACCTCGTCCAATGAAGCCTTTCGCGAAATGAGCGGTTTCGTACGCGAAAAGGGAAGGGAGAAGCCGCATGGTGGGAGTGAAGCGGCGCCAGGGAACTGGCTGGAGGACTGGAAGGAGTGGATATCCGCCTTGCCGCAAACCATTTTCGAAATCCAGCCTGGCCAATGCGCGCTTCCCCAGGAGAAGGAGTTTGCGCGCAAGGACGGTTCCCGCTGGTGGGCGCTGATTCTGTCGAAAAGACTGAACGAGCGCGAAGGCGTGCAGTATGTGATCGACATAACCGGGCGCAAACGCGCGGAGCAGGCCCTGCGCGAAAGCGAAGCGCGCTTTCGCGCCATGGCCGAGGCTTCGCCCGCCCTTGCGTGGCGCGTCGACGCAGGAGGAAACGCCGTCTATCTCAACCAGCGATTCAGGGAATTGATCGGCATGACGCTTGAAGAACTGATGCCTGTCGGATGGCGTTCCATCATTCATCCGGATGATGCGAAGAGGTATCTTGCGGCATTCGAGGAAGCATTGCGCAAGCACAGCCGTTTTCAGCAGCGGGTGCGCATCCGCGTTGCAAATGGCGAGTGGTGCTGGCTCATATCCTACGCGCTGCCCTGGTTCGCCGCGAACGACGAGTATGCCGGGCATGCGGGGGTGTCGATCAATATCACGGATGCCGTTACCGCGGAATCCGCTTTACTGGAAGCCGATCGCCGCAAGGATGAATTCCTGGCGACGCTGGCGCACGAGCTGCGAAATCCGCTCGGCCCCATCAGCAATGGGTTGTCGCTCATTGCCAGGCCAGGGGGCGCCGCATTGCTGCCGCGGCTGCTTCCGGTGATAATCCGGCAGGTGCGCTATATCGAGCGCCTGGTGGACGATCTGCTGGAGGTGTCGCGCATTACCAGCGGAAAGATCGAATTGCGCCAGGGCCCCATGCGCCTCGCCACGGCATTGCGCGATGCGCTCGAGGCGAGTATGCCGCTGGTGAAGGAAAAAGAGCATGAACTGACCGTCTTCATCCCCGATCGGCCACTGGTGGTCTATGCCGATCCCGTGCGTCTTGCGCAGATATTCAGCAATCTGCTCAATAATGCCGCCAGGTACACTAAAAAAGGGGGCCATATCTGGCTTACAGCGCGCCAGGAAGGCGATGAAGCTGTCATATCGGTGCGCGACAACGGTATGGGGATTCTGCCGGGGATGCTGCCCCGCATATTCGACATGTTCGCCCAGGAACGCCGCAATGGCATGGGACACCAGGAGGGCCTGGGCATTGGGCTGAGCCTGGTGCATCGCCTGATCCAGATGCACAGCGGCATGATCGAGGCCCGAAGCGAGGGCAGGGACGCGGGGAGCGAATTCATCGTGCGCCTGCCGCTCTGCGAGACAGCCGAAGCAGTGGAAAGTCCCGGACCGGGAAAAAATTCTCCGCCGCCGCTTGGCTTGCGCGTATTGGTGGTGGACGACAATCGGGATGCGGCGGAAGTGCTGGCCATGCTGCTCGAATCCATCGGAGTGAATGCCCAGGCGGTGAATGGCGGGCCGGCGGCGCTTGCAGCGATACCCAATTACCAGCCGAACGTCATCCTCATGGATATCGGGATGCCGGGCATGGATGGCCATGAGGTGGCGCGGCGGATTCGCAGCCAGCCCCAGTTCAACGGCATCAAGCTGATAGCGCTAACAGGCTGGGGACAGGAAAAAGACCGACGCGACTCGAGCAAGGCCGGGTTCGATCATCATCTCACCAAACCGGTGGATTTCGGGGTACTGAAGGACCTGATCGCGGGCATGCAGAATACCAGCCTGGCTCCATCCTGACGGGCGTGGCAACTGCAGACTGCAGACTGCAGGATGGATAGAGTGAAACGCAATCCATCAAAAAACATCTATCGAGCTCCAGGAAAATGATGGGTTACGCTTTGCTCCACCCATCCTACCCAAGCTAAAGCTGACCGGCTAAAGCCGGTGGTGTTCAGCGTTTCCTTAAATCTTGGAGTGGAAAATCAAACCAGTCGGAGGCTAATCCTGCCGCAGCGTATGTTCACATCGGGAGTTCTGTTCTACAATGGCCAAAACTCGCGCGACCTCAATATCGCCAGACCCATGCCGAAGAACATTCCCCAACCGCAAGCCATTATCAGTCCAGTCACGCCGAGCGCGATCTTCATTGTCGCAACGCTCGCTGCGGGCGGCAATCATGCGGATAGAGTTCGCGCCTTTTGCGGAAATATCGCCGCTCTTGTCCGAGCCGTTGGCAGGCGTGTGCCTTCCGGCAATCTCTCATGCGTTTGCGGCTTCAGTTCCGGGGGATGGGATAAGCTGTTTGGTGAGCCACGTCCCGTGTCCCTGCATCCTTTCCGCGAATTCAGGGCGGATGATCGCCATGCCATGGCGACGCCGGGCGATCTCCTTCTGCACATCCGCGCCGACCGCATGGACCTGTGCTTTGAGCTTGCCATGCAGGCGCTGGGACAACTGGGCGATGCGGTCTCCGTGGCCGACGAAGTGCATGGTTTCCGCTACTTCGATTTGCGCAGCATGGTGGGGTTCGTCGACGGTACCGAAAATCCCACTGGCCAGGAGGCTGTGGACTTCACCATCATCGGCGATGAGGATGCGGCTTTCGCGGGCGGCAGCTACGTACTGGTGCAGAAATACCTGCATGACATGGCGGGCTGGAACTCGCTGTCCGTCGAAGCCCAGGAATGCGTGATGGGGCGCACGAAGCTCTCCGACATCGAACTCGACGAAGGAATCAAGCCGTCATCGTCGCATAGTTCATTAACGACGATCGCCGAGAACGGAAAAGAAGTCAAGATTCTGCGTGACAACATGCCATTTGGCCGTCCTGGCGCGGGTGAATTCGGGACTTACTTCATTGGTTATGCCCGCTCTCCCGCGCCTATCGAGCAGATGCTCGAAAACATGTTCGTCGGACGGCCGCCGGGTAATTACGACCGGTTGCTCGACCACAGCCGTGCGGTCACGGGCGGTCTCTTCTTCGTCCCATCCGCCGATCTGCTCGAAGCGCTCGCGGAGCGCAATCCGGAGTCGTCCGGCGCCAGCCGGGCTGATTCGGTGCCATCTGTCCAGGCGCACCATGATGGCTCACTCCACATCGGCTCTCTCAAAGGAAATTCTCAATATGAATAATCTGCATCGCGAGCTTGCCCCCATCTCCAGTGCCGCCTGGTCGCAAATCGAAGAGGAGGTGGCGCGCACCTTCAAGCGCTCCATTGCAGGCCGGCGCGTGGTCGACGTCAAGATGCCCGGCGGTGTCGAACTGGCGGGAGTGGGAAGCGGCCACAAATATGCCATCGCTGCGCCTCAGCCGGATGTCGATGCGAAGCTGCGCGAAGTCAAAGCTCTGGTTGAGCTGACCGTGCCTTTCGAGCTACAGCGGGATGCGATCGACGATGTCGAGCGCGGCGCGAATAATTCCGACTGGCAACCAGCGAAGGACGCGGCGAAGCAGATCGCTTATGCGGAAGATCGGGCGATTTTCGATGGCTACAAGGCTGCCGGGATCGTCGGCATCCGGGAGGCCTCGTCGAACGCGAAGCTTGCATTGCCGGATAGCGCCGGCGGCTATCCGGCCGCGATCAGCAAAGCGCTCGAACAATTGCGCCTCGCTGGCGTGAATGGTCCCTATTCCGTCCTGCTTGGCGCCGATGCCTATACGGCGCTCAGCGAGGGATGCGAGGAGGGGTACCCCATTATCGAGCACATCAGGCGTATCGTTGACGGCGAGGTCATCTGGGCGCCCGCGCTCAGCGGTGGCAGCGTGTTATCCACCCGGGGTGGAGACTACGAGTTGCATCTCGGCCAGGATCTGTCGATCGGATATGAAAGCCACACCGACAGGATTGTGCGTCTCTATTTGCGCGAGACATTGACATTCCTGATGCTCACCAGCGAGGCGTCGGTATCGGTGATGCCACAATGAGTGCTGAAAAAATTTCGAACCCCGCAACCAGCCGATTGCCCGCTGACCAGAACAGGGAAATGAAGGGTGGACAAGCACTTTAAAGTCGGTGATCACGTAAGCTGGAATTCCGAAGCCGGATATGTCAGCGGAAAAATCATCAAGGTTCATGTCCAGGATGTGAACTACAAAGGATACATTCACCATGCCAGCCAGGACGAGCCGCAATACGAAATCCGGAGCGACAAGACGGACCATGTCGCCATGCACAAGAGGTCGGTTTTAAGGAAGCTGGAATAGGATTCCTCGGACGCGAGGTCTGAGGTAGGCAATTCTCCGCCTTGCACGGGGCTCCATGCAGGCGAACGCCGCTACAGCGGAAAGTCTTTGTGGGTCAGAGTCTTAAACTGAAAATGAGCGATCAAATACCGGATCTGGATTATGCCAGTTGAACTCCCAGCAAGCCCAGACCCGCGAGCACGATGAGAAGATATACGCTCCAAAACAGGAATCTTTCATTCATGAGGTTTCTCCCATGTCTAATATCAAGGGTGTCTTTATATTTGGACCGCGAGAGGTGCTGGTGATTGCAGCGCCCCGGCTCAGTTTCAGTACGTTTCGATATCCTTCCCCATGTTCCGCTTTGCCGGGATTCTCTCCCCGGACCACTGGCCTTTCGTCCCTCCCCAATTGGCTGGCTTGTTCTGGCGATAGGGGAGGGTGATTCTGGAAATCATGCCTATCGCAACGCCTTTATCCATGCAGGCTTTCAGCAGCGCCTCTTCCTGAAAACCGCCTCCACCCGAATAGGGTTGACCTGGAATTCCCGAAAACGGAAATTCCGGACCGGTTGCGGTCAGCTGTAACGTGCCTTGAAAGCATTTTCGCACCTGCTTGTGCAAGGTCGATGCGGGTCCTTGCCGGAATGCGATGCGTCCGCTCGTGCCATTTCCAGAAGCAGACCAGGCCAGCACCTGGGTATCGGCATCATAGCGGGGATTTCGCACGCTGCAGCCGTCCAGGGCTACCTGTCCATCGGAAAGAATGACCAGCTCCGGCCCATTCGCATGATGCCCGCCGATCTCCTCGATCATGGTCTGGCCGTAGACGCCTACCCAGCCGCAAAGCGAAGTGGGAGCCGACAGCTCCCCCTGGTATGACAGGACAGGACTATCGTCCGCCACCTGTATGGTTCCGGAAAATCCGCCAGGCTGATTCATATTTGTACAGGCAGGCCCGTTTCCAAACGCCAGGCAGCCCGCTGTCGCGTTATAGTCCAGTCCCCAGCTCAGCATGTGCCCAACCGAACTGTAGTTGAAATTCCTGATGGGGGTTCCATCAAGAAGGACAAGACTGCGATCCTGCACGATCAAGTCCGGCCCCCTGGTTTTGCTGGCCACCGAAGCTGTCCAGGTGGTATAAGCGCCTGACCAGTTATCGAGCGGCCACGTGGTAACCGGCCCGATCCGGCCGGTATACGGCAGCGGGGGTGCACTCGGTTCGCATTGATTTTGTATCAGGGAACCATTGAACACCTTACGGGAACCTGAACCGGACAGTTGAGCGGGCCCGTCGGCGGTTCGCATCTCGTCAAACCGCAAATTCCCCGCGGACTGGCTGTTGCCCTTGCCCCAGGTGAGATTCCTGTTTGAAAACTGGAAATCCGAAATGGGAACGTTGTCGAGCAAAATCGTTTCGTCATCGATTATCGCCAGCGGCGGCCCTCCTGGCGCTGCTTCACCCGGCTTTTCCAGAACTGTTTCCCCATATATGCCGGCCCAATACGACAGATGGGAATCCCGCAGATGCTCCAGCCCATGCAGTATATGAGTGGGGGTGGTGCGGTATCCGTGCACGGACAGCCATTCCATCAAGCTGGCCGGGCGCAGCTGTCCCCGTACTTTTTGCCCTATTTCATAATAGCCATGGGCAAGGGATGGGGAAGCCAGGACATCCAGTAAAAATCGCTGCGCATCGGCGAAAGATCGCTGAAGTTTGTTCGACATGGGGAAGTCCTATCGATACGCGTCACTGACGTGGGGTGTTCAACCGTTCCGGGAATTTCTGCATAAATTCTCCTTGTGCCGAGGAACCTGTTCAGGGGGATTCGCAAGGAGCTATTGAATAGGAGAAAATCCGGCTTGGCTAGCTGTAAGAAATTACAGGTACGGCCTACGATTCGAGTTCATTTATAAAAGTGAAAGATGCGGGGGCGCAAGCCGGGCACTGCGTTTGTGGCTGGACACCTGTGCTGCCGCTGAAAAAATTGGGGAAACACTGAGGAAACATAAGGAACACCGGCTTCCGTACCTGCGCCGCAAAAAAAAGTGGCTGGCTGGCCCGGGGGGCTTGGCTGGCTAAAACGCCACTGTCAAAGGAGAAAGCAGTGACGACGGATGGAGTTCTGGCAAACGGAAATGCTTCTGGCGCTGTTAAGGAAGCGAACCATTCCGTTTGAGGGTGGCTGAAATTTAATTAATATTAATTATAATAACTATAATAATAATGATTCGTATTATCTATTAATAAAAACAGGAAAGCAAGCGTTTTTATCCGACCTTTATAACCCGGCAAAAGGATTTTGTATGCGTGTTTTCGCACAGAGTTTCGTCCGCGCCGGGTGATATAAGGAATGCAAGCGGCAGGGAAACCCCGATGCGGCGGTTCAGAAGTTCCTGTAACCATCGGAGAGCATTGTGAGCGAGCACAATAGTGTTGATGCGCGGTATCCGCCGTTCGAGAAGCATCATGGGACGAAAGTGCTGGCGTCTCGGCTGTCGCGCGCCAGGGATTACGAGGGCGAGAACCGCGCGCTGGTTGCGCTCGCCGACGAACTCGGTAATCATCCCCGCAATCTTTTGCAAAAATTGGCGGAAATCACTCTCGAGCTATGCCGGGCGGATTCCGCTGGGGTCAGCATAATCGAGTCTGATGGAAAATCGTTTCGCTGGCATGCCTGCGCCGGGATATATGCCAGCAATCTGGACGTTCTGACGAACGGCGCATCCAGCCCATTCGGGGCGGTCGTGACACGGGACGAACCGGTATTGTTCGAAGACCCGGCCAGTCTGTTCCCGCTTTCTGCCGAGATCGAGCCGGCCATAGCCGAAGTGCTGCTAATCCCGTTTCACGACGGCAGAAAACCGGTGGGATTCGTCTGGGTCATCGCACATTCGAATGAACGCAAATTCGACAGCGAGGATTTACGCCAGATGACCAGCCTGTCCAGTTTTGCCTCGGCTGCCTATCATGCGAAGCGCACCCTCGACAAGAGCGTGAATCTGCGCGATCTTCTTGAGAAAAGGATGGATGAGCGCACCAAGGCGCTGTCGCATGTGAACAACATGCTGCGCCAGCATATCAGGGAGCGCGAGCACATCGAAGGTGCGCTTCTCACAGCCCGGAATCAGCTTGAAGCGGAGGTTTCGTCCCTTAACCGGCTGCATGAGCTTGGCACCCGGCTGTTTCATGCCACCGACCTGCAGGCTGCGCTGGAGGAGATACTTCGCGCGTCCGTTGCCCTGCTGGGAGCGGACATGGGGAACATCCAGCTCTATGATCCTGTCGACAAGGTGCTGAAAATTGCCGCTCAGCAAGGGTTCGATGCGGATTTTCTCGATCGTTTCCGTACCGTGGAGATGGAGAGCGATACCACCTGCGGGCGAGCGCTTCGCAGCGCGCAACGGGTGATCGTTGAAGATGTCGAAGCTGAGGCTAGCTATGCGGCGTACCTGAAAGCCGCCAACAGGGCGGGATATCGGGCGGTCCAGTCCACGCCTCTGTTGAGGCGGGATGGCAGACCGCTAGGCGTGCTCTCGACGCATTTCCGCGGGCCCTGGCAACCCGATGAGCACCAGTGCCGAGTTCTCGACCTGTATGCGCGACAGGCATCGGATTTTATCGAACGCCTGCGCATGGCGGAAGGAATGCAGGAGGCCGACAAGCGCAAGGACGAATTCATCGCCATGCTGTCCCATGAGCTGCGCAATCCTCTATCCGCCATAGAGAATTCCGCGGTGCTGCTGGAATTGCCTGAAATTGGCAGTGATAAGCGTCAGTGGGCCGCAAAAGTCGTTCAGCGCCAGTGCAGGACCATGAAAATTCTGCTCGATGATCTGCTGGATGCTTCACGCCTGTCGCTCGGCAGACTGACACTGCACAAGCAGAATGTCACGCTCGTGTCCGTCATTGAATCCGCTGTCGAAACCACCCAGCCTTTGATGGATTCAGCAGGCCATGCTTTATCGGTCGCGAAACCCCCGCCTGTGGTGACCATTTACGGGGATCCGGTAAGGCTCGCGCAGATCTTTTCCAATCTGCTGTCCAATGCGGCCAAGTATACCCATCCAGGAGGCAGGATTGCGCTGGATGTCAAAATGACCCCTGAAAACGTGGAAGTGACGGTTACGGATAACGGCATGGGTATTGAACCGCTATTTATCGAGCAGATATTCGGCATGTTTTCGCAAGTGGAAAGCAGGTATGGCAGAACTGCAAGCGGCCTGGGGATAGGGCTTGGCCTGGTACGCGCCATCACGGAGCTGCATGGCGGGTGGGTAAAGGCAGCCAGCGATGGACGAGGGCGAGGAAGCGTCTTTACCGTGAGCCTGCCCTTGGGGGACCCGGTGGAATTCACGGCGACGCAGGCTTCCGCCTCACAGGGGTCAGGAACGAAAACGGGTACGAAATCCTGCCGTATTCTGGTTGCGGATGACAACAAGCCGGCCGCCATCGCGATCTCAATGTTGCTCGAACGCGATGGCCATATTGTCCATGTCGTCCATGACGGTCTCGCGGCACGACAGGAAGCGGAGCAATTCCTGCCCGACATCATGTTGCTGGATATCGGCATGCCCCATCTCAGCGGCTATGAAGTAGCGCGCGCCATTCGGACGACCCCATGGGGCGCCGGCATTTACCTGATTGCAGCAACCGGCTGGGGCCAGGAAAAAGACAAGAAGCTCGCGGAGGAGGCGGGGTTTGACGTTCACCTGACCAAACCCATCAATTTCAAGCAGCTCAGAGAGCTGGTCGAAAACCATGCGAAAAAGAGCATCCCAGACCCCTTTTGCCATTCCCGCGAAAGCGGGAATCCAGGAGCCGAAAATTGGGAATGACGGAATGCAGGAACTGCCAGTTCGCCTCGCTTGTCACCTGGTGCGTGGTTTCCGTGTGGTTTCGAGCAAACGGCGCCTGGTGCCGGCCTGAACCTGGGAACATGTAAAATGGGCACACGTAAGATTTTTCCATAGGTGGCTTGCATGCCTCGGGTTGGCGCCTTGCTTTCGTTGTCACGCGAACATCATACTGCCCTGGTGCTGGCGCGGACCGCGCTAAGGGTCGCGGACACGGGCGAGGCCGATGCCATGCGCAACGCAACGCTTGAGATCGAAGCGCACTGGCACGCGGTCATGTCCTCCCATTTCGAACAGGAGGAGCAGTTGATACGGCTTGCGGGGGGCGCCCTGGATACCCAATCGGCGCAGCGGATCATGGCGGAGCATGCGCAACTGCGCATGCTTGCCGCGGGTCCCTGCGGCCTTGAGCCAGCCGATCGCCTGCGGCGCTTCGCAAACCTTATCAGGACCCACGTGCGTTACGAGGAACGCGTTCTTTTTCCACAGTTGCAGACGTTCGCCGATGCTGGCGGCGGCGATGAACGGGAAAGATAGGCTTGTCGCCATGGCGGAGCGGTATTGCCTCCATTCCTTGCGGGAGCACTTGGGAGAGAAAATGGCGGCAAGCTGAACCTTTGCTGGCGGTGATTGTCCGACAGGCGTCGATCGGTTCCCAACCCAACAAGGAGATTTGCGTGAATTTTCCTGACTTTTATGACCAGGCGCCGGTGGTGCGAACCATTGATCCCTTCGCCGCCATGCTGGGCGCGGCTGCTGACGGTGTGCTCGATTATCACTATGTGGATGCGGTGCGTCTGGCCGGACACTCCTGCCCGACTGTCGCTGGTGCTTTCCTGATGGGGCGCGCGGCGCTGGCCGCGCTGTATCCGGATCAACCGGCGGAGCGGGGAGCCATTTCCGTCCGTATGCCCGCCCCCGAAAGCGAAGGAACTACCGGGGTAGTGGCGCAAGTGCTGACGCTGCTTACTGGCGCAGCGGGCGATAACGGTTTTTACGGCATTCAGGGGCGCTTCAAGCGTAGAGGGCTGCTCAGCTTTGCGTCGCAACGCGAAGGCGAAGCCATTCACTTCACGCGTCGCGATAATGATGCATCAGTCTCGGTAAGCCTGGATGTTTCCCTCATAGCGGGCGATCCCGCCCAGGGCGCTCGCATGGCGGCCATATTGCAGGACAGGGCGGATGATCAGATACGCGCGGATTTTGCCGATGCATGGCAGGACCGGGTGCGCCGCCTGCTGCTGGAGTTCGCTGACGATCCGCGCGTGGTACGGGTGGTGCAAACCTCGCAGTAACTCGGGGCGTTGGCCGCCATGTCGCGCCAGCGGAGAATTGTCCAGCGCTTCCCTGGCTTGCGTAGGTGGATGGAGTAAAGCGTAACTCATCATTTTCCTGGCACTGGATGATATTTTTGATGGATTGCGTTTTACTCCACCCATCCTGCAGTCTATACCAGTCTGTACTCGTGGCAGAAAGTATCCCTTTCAGGCAGGTTTACCGTTAATCGTCGCGGCATCAGAAGCCCTCGTTGATTTTTTTCTCCCAGGCTGCCTGCTTTTTTTCCATGGTGCCGTGCTTGGTTTCCTTGTCGTATTGCGCCTGCTTCTTGTTCAGCAATTCCTTGTTGGCTCCATAACTTTTCTTCAGCTTCTTCAATTCGCCGGCAAGCAGCTTTTTCGCGTTTGCTGTGGCTGCCTTCTCACCACACCCTTCTGCTTCCACCGGGAAGGTGCCGATCAATTCCTTGAGGTCGTTCTCCGTTTTTTTTGCCATGGCGTCGGTCAGGTCGAAATGAGCCTGCTCATGCCCGAGAAGCGCATTACTGCCGGTTTCCAGAAAATCCGTCGCACAATCGTCCACGAGTTGCTTTCGGCAGTCCTCGCGCGATTTTATCGTGGTCGTCTCATCCGTGACCGTTATTTCCCAGATGGCCTGATCTTTTAATAATTTTTCAAACTCAGGGGCAAATTCGGTCTTGCATCCGGCTTTGCTGGTGGCGGTTGCCGTTTCGCCGTCTACGGAGACAGAGAATGTTCTTTCTTTCAGGGTCTCGGTCACGCAATGCGCCAGCACGATGGAGGTGCATTCTTTTGCCGTGGCCGCCGTAATTTCGATACCATCAAACTGGATGGAAAAACTGGCATCACCACCTTTCAAAGCCGATTTGCACTCGTCCTCGAGCGGCTTGCATTGTTTTTTGGCATTCTTCTTCATTTTTTTCTCATCCAGCTCTTTCTGGCAGCGGGTTTTTTCCTTGGAAACAGTCTTTTTGATTTTGGAAAATTGCTTGTCAAAGCCTTTTTCACATTTAGGCGACCACTCCTTTTCACATTTCACCCGTCGCGCGGGTTCGTCGGTCGTCCATGGCCTGCGCCAGGATTTCTCCTGATCCATGAGGGACTTGATTTCGAGTTGCGCCGGATCGATGGTGATGTCCACGGTGAACCGGGTCTGGTCCTTGCCTTTCGCCCTGCAGGGTTCGCCAGTATCCACGGGGGCCTTGCCGGGTATCAACGCTCCCAGATCCGGATCCTCAAAAAATGAATAGGTGACAGCGTCATATTTTGACGATTTGGGCGCCTTGCCCTTGAAATCCTCCCAGGTGAGCGCGCCATGAGGAATTTTGTCCCGCTGAATCATGGCTCCCGTTGAGGTGTCATAAAACCGGCTGATTACGCGGGTTTCCTGGGGCGGGAGTTTTTTTTCCTTCTTTTCCGCATGGCGCTGCAGGGGAGCTTCCACATTTGCAAGGTGGCTTCGCTGCAATGCCGCTTCCTTTTCCGATTCTTCTTCCGGCTGGCGTCGGAGTTGCTGCGCCAGGGGGATAACAGCCGTGCCAAGCGAACCGAGCCGGCTGGGCTGCAGCAGCTTGTCCCTGTTCTTGTCTTTTTTCGCTTCTTCCGGCGTTTGATTCCCCGGGATGCCTGCACGCTGGACGGAACCGGCCACGAAGGATGGGGAAGCATCGGGCATGCTCATCACCTGGCGGGCAACGCGGTCGGCTTCCTGTTCGTACTGGTCGTCGGCAGCCCCCACGGTAAGCTTGGGCTGGATGCGGTTTATCTCGATCCCGCGATCCATGATCCTGCCTTCGGGAGTGAGGCGCTTCGCCTGGATCAACTGTGCAACCCGCCGATTGCCCAAGGTACGCTGCAAATGAAAGATGAGGGAACCAGCAGACCGTACCTGAATCGGAGCGAGGCAGCGGGATGATGCCGGTTGTGGCACTTTTTTTTGCAAGGAAGGGATCGATGATAGGCGAGACATCTGCTTTTCCCCAGGTTCGGGTATTTTTTCTCTGATGGCTGGGCAATGCTTAGCCTGCCAATCCCGCTGCCTTCATGAAATCATTGGTGAAAACCTGCTGCACCGCTGCATCGTCCAGCAGTGTTTTGCGGCTGGCGAGCCATTGGTCCACTGCGGCGTCGCCATAACGGTTGCGCACGCGCTCGGGAGTGAGGAAAGCATTGTATTTTCCCCAGTGTAGCGTGAACGGTATGCCCGCCGCATCGAGCCGCTTCCAGACTTCGTTGAAATAGGCGCGCGTCTCCGGCGTGTTCACCGCGTCCATTTCCATGACTGCCGTAACCGGAAAACGGGTAAACCCGAGCAGAGCCTGGGTGCCTTTGACAAAGCGATGAGACAAAACCAGCGGGAGCACGATATTCGCATCCCGGTACGCCCCGAAGGCAATTTCCATGGCTTCGACCGCCTTTGCGACAGGCATGCCAATGCCACAGGCAAGCGTCTTGCCCAGCGTTTTCTCTCCCCGGAAAAGATCACGAATGATTGCCTGCTTGAAGTAGGGCGCGAACTCCTGGTTAACCTGGCTATTCAGGAATGGCACCGCCAGCTTGTTCAGCGGGCTGGGAATCTTCCCCACCAACGTGCCCATGACATCGAGCCCTGATGCACCCAGTCCGGCCCCGCCCGCATTCCAAACCGGTGGCGAGTAATGATCCGGGTCGTAGGAGGATTCATACATGATATGAACGATGGCTTCGGCGGGGGGCGTGCCTTCGTTGGGGTTGAAGAAAATCTCGAAATGGTAGGGCTTATTCCTGGGAAAGCCAGAAGCCTCGGCAGGCAGGGGAATGAGGGTAGGGTCACAAATTGCGATTGCGTGCTTGAGGGTGTCGTCGTAGGGGCGCCGGAAACGAGCGGCATTGAGGAGGAACAGTTCGCGCGTTTCGATCAGGACGCCATGCACGATGCCGAAGGCGCCGAGGCTCACGAGGGCGGCGTTGAACAGCGTGTCGTCTCTTATGAAATCCGCCCCTATGCTTTCGGCAAAGGCTGCCTCCATGACGGGAGCGGATTTGCGCTCGAGGTAGACGTGCCTGCCTGGTGCGGTAACGAGATGCAAGCCCACTACCATTTCCTGCATGGCGCCGAACTTATATGCGCCGCCATGCGTACCGGTGGATATCGCGCCCGCGATGGTCTGGCCGTTATTGGAACCGCATCCCTTAATGGATAGGCCGCTACTGAAAAGATGGTCGTTCAGGGCGGCGACCGAATTTCCGCATTCGATGAAACGTAATTTGGCCGTTTCTCCTGCATAGGCTGGTTCGGCAAGATCAGCCGGCACTTCGAATGACAGCCGCAGCGCGGTGTTATCGATGAGCCTGCCCGCGGTGACGGCAACCGTACTCAGCGACCACAGGCTGCCGTGTGCTCGCAGCAACTTCCCTTCCCGGACGCAGGCCTGGATGATGCCCTGCAATTCCGCCGTCGCCTGATTGTAGGTCTCCAGCGGGGGATTATTGCCGCGATCGACGCCAAACACATACTCGCCTTCCATGGCCTGCTTATAAGCCAGGTGCCGTCCCTGCTCCATTGGCTTTGGCGTGAAAACACTGCGTCTACTTCCGTTCGTCATGATCTGTCCTCAAGCCATCTGCGCGCTTTCCTCTTTTTGCGCGACTCCGTGATCGCGGCCGTTTCGACGGCGAGGGCAGCATCCCGCCTGGCCTGGTTGGTGGCGCCTTGCACCGGAAGTAGACTTCGGTGGGCATCCATAAACCCAGGGTGAACACACCCGCGAGATCATGCGCGAAAGTACGGTATATGATGACGTCATTTATGCCCTGGCCGTAGCATTCGGCGGCGAGAACCTGCGGATCGAGCAGCAGGCCCCAGAAGTAAGCGTGCATGATTTTCTTCTGGTATCCGTCCGTATAGCCCGGCTGCCGCATGGGATCGGAATCCGGGATAGTGATCTGGAAGCTGGCGCAGCCCTGCAAAAACAATGTGGCTACCATGCAGGCGGCGGCAAGCAGGGCGCTGAAGCGGGTGGGGATTAGCGTTGTGTTCCGGAACTTCATCGCGGTTTGCTCTTGTCAGGGTGGTGGATTTCGAGTGGCGGACGGCACATTCGTGGTCGTGTAGTTTTTCGTCTTCGGAACTTCACCATCGATGGTATAGACGGGGCAGGGCTGGGTATCACCGGGCGCTGCAAGTGATCTCGTCGTCGTGATCTTGACCATTCGCTTCCCCGCTGCCGCTGCCGGAGGGTCGCACACGATATAGCCGTTATACCGGTGCAAGGGCGTGCCGGCCGGCAGGTAGCTCCCCGGATACTGAAATCCATACCGGGTTTGCGATCCCCATAATGGGCCGTTGATGGGCAGCGGCAGCAGCATTCGCGGAACCGAGGAGGATGTTTCCAGACCACTGCTGCTGGAAAGCAAGTGGGAACCGAAGCCGGAACTGGAATCGAGGGAAAAAGAGGGGAAAGAGCGAATAAAGGGACTGTCCAGGCCCATATTCGCATGCAGGGCCGAAGGAATATGGCCCAGGCCATGGTCCACATCATGGCCCATGTGGCCTCCGAATGTTTCCTGCGCAGATGAGGGATCCGAGATGCCGAGCGCTGCGCTGACGATAATCAGTGATGCCGGAAATTTGATCATGCTATCGATTACGGCAATAAATGATGGAAAATCAATGCCAACGAAGCATTCGAATAATTATAACGCTACTCCTATTTTTAGCACCGGGATGAAAATTTTCCATTCAGAAATGACTTGAGTGGAGGAAACAAGAAAAACTTTAAAAACTGCTTGACAAATGCTAGTTACACTTTATAATGCGAAACCATATAGTGAATAAGTGTGCTTGTACTGAATCCGTTTCTTGATCCATTTCGTGAAGTTGGCGCAGCCGCGCTAATTTAATTGATCAACTGGGAATACCTGGATTCTGGATGAATAACCCGCCTGGAGCGGGTTTTTTGTTTTTCAGCCCCACATAGGCTCGCCGAAAACCTTCAAACTGAAAGTCAGCAATTTGCGGCTTGAGTTGCATGAACTCCGACGCTGCCACAAGCAACACAAAATGAAATCCCCAACCCGCCCTATGGCGGGTTTTTTTATGTCCGATCACTTCATGTGATCATTTTTCCGGATCGAGATAATGATTTGGAGTCCTGCAATAACAGCAGTATTGATAGGCATTGTTGCCGCCTTTTCCTTCGGTGGCGGGTTTGCACTGGGAGACTGGCGCATGGCTTCCCGGGTGGCGCGCCTGAGCTCGGACAACGCATTGCTGTCAGCGGCCAACGATCGCTGCGCAACGGATATCGAAAAGGTGCGTCTTGCCATGGATACGCTCAGGGCTACGACAATCGCCAGGGAAAAAAACGCTGCCAAGGCAATGCAGACCGCATCGAAAGCGGCCGTGCGGCACACGAAAGCCGCCCGGAAAATACAATCCCTGCCGCCCGCGAAGCCCGGGCATCTGTGCGAGAAAATGGCTGCTGAACAAATGGAGTATGTGCGTGACCGTCGCCAAAATGAGTAGGCGAGGCTGCCTTGCCATGCTTCTGGTCCTCATGGGGGGATGCGCCAGCAAGCCGATCATCCAGACCCGCGTGGTGGAGAAACCCATAGCCGTGCCATGCCGTATCGGGATGCCGCCAGAGTGCAAATCGGCCTATGCGGTGGACCGCGTATCGCCGGGCGACGATGCCCTGACGATCAATCGGGCGCTGCGAGCGGAAATAGAGGAACGCTGGGCGTGCGAGACGAAGCTGCGTGCCGCCCTGGCGGGTTGCAACATCCCACCGTTTTCGCCAACTCACTGAGAACACGCAGGATTGCAAGGAACCATGAAAGCATATCCATTGGAAAACAGACCTGAAAACGGAACCAGGGAAAAAGCGTGTATATCTGCCGTGGCCGCAACCACTGAAAAAATGAACGCGCCGGCACAGGAGATCCGCACGATGCTGGATAGGATCTGCGCCGGCATTTCCCTCGGAAAATCGACACGCGCAATGTGTATCGAAACCGGAATCAGCCAGCGTTTGCTCTGGAGCTGGCTGGCAGGCAGCGCGGAATTCATGGAGCAATATCTGCGCGCGAAGGAGTTATGCGTGGATGCGTATGCCGAGGAAATCATCGAAATTTCGGATGACCGATCACAGGATCTCCATCTCGATGAAAAAGGGCGGGAGATAACCAATAGGGAGGCCATAGCGCGCACCCAGCTGCGCATCGATGCGCGCAAGTGGTATACATCCAGGCTGGCGCCCAAAAAATACGGCGACAAGGCAATGGAAGCGCAAACTGGCAACGACAGGAAAACGCGCATGGCTCCCAGCATCGAAATCGCCTTCGTGCCGGCCGGGCGCGGGGATGGAGCCGCCGGCCTGTCGTGATCACCGTAGCGGCGGCAGCACCCATGCGGCATGACATGCGTGGCGAGGTTTCATGATGGCTGCGCATCGGGCCGAATTCCCGGAAAAGCTGCGCTTCCTGTTCGCCCCGGCAAGATACAAGGTCCTGTATGGCGGGAGAGGCGGCGCCAAGAGCTGGGGCGCCGCCAGGGCGTTGCTGATCCAGGCGGCAGCATCGCCATTGCGCGTGCTGTGCGCCCGCGAATTTCAGAACTCGATCGCCGATTCCGTGCACCACCTGCTGCAGGCGCAAATCACCGCGATGGGCCTGGAGGCATTTTATGAGGTACAGAATAGCGCGATCCGCGGGGCCAATGGATCGGAATTCCTGTTTGCCGGATTGAGGAACAATATTTCCCGGATCAAATCGTTCGAGGGCATTGACAGGGTCTGGGTCGAAGAAGCGCAGGCAGTAAGCAAGACCAGCTGGGATACGCTGATTCCGACCATCCGCAGGGAAGGTTCGGAAATCTGGGTAACTTATAACCCCGAACTGGAAACCGACGACACGCACCAGCGATTTGTGATCCATCCCCCGCGGGACGCGATGGTGGTCAAGATCAACTGGAGCGACAACCCCTGGTTCCCGGAAACACTCTGGCGAGAAAAAGAAGAACTGAAAGCAAGGGATCCGGATGAATACCAGAATATCTGGGAGGGCCATTGCAGGACGGCCCTGGAAGGCGCGGTGTACGCCAGGGAATTGAGACGAGCCCAGGAAGAAGGACGCATCGGAGGCGTTCTCCATGATGCCGAAAGGCCCGTTCATACATTCTTCGATCTGGGGTGGGCCGACAACACCGCCATCTGGTTCGCGCAGACCGTGGGCGCCGAGCTCAGGCTGATAGATTATTACAGCAATGCCCAAATGCCGATTCAGCATTATCTCGGCGTGCTGCAGGACAGGGGATATGTCTATGGCATGGACTGGCTGCCGCACGATGCAAAAGCCAAAACCTTGGCGACCGGACGAAGCCTGGAGGAAATCATGCTCGCGGCCGGACGCAGGGTCAGGATAGTGCCGAATCTGTCCATTACGGATGGAATCAATGCAGCCAGAACAGTGTTCGATCGCTGCTATTTCGACGCGACAAAGTGTGCGGAAGGATTGCAGAGCCTGCGCCGTTACCGGTTTGACGTCGACGCGGAGACCGGGCAACTCAGTGGCAGGCCTTTGCACGATTTCCACAGTCACGCGGCGGATGCATTCAGGTATTTCGCCATCTCGGTCGAAGAGGACAAGCCCATGGTCAGCGCGCGCGGCATCAGCATGAAAGGATGGCGGGGATGATGGAATTTCCGATAACGGCGGATATACCGGTCGAAGCCTACGACAAAATCTGCAGGGATATACGTGACCAGCCCAGGTGGCGCCTCGAAGCAGATACCGATTGCGACTATTACGATGGCTCGCAGATAAACAAGGAAGTACTCAGGCGGCTGAGGGAGGCTGGCATTCCGCCGCAGGATTCGAATCTCATCAAGCCCACGATCAATGCAGTGCTGGGAATGGAAGCGCGCAGCCGCACGGATTATAAGATCACCTCAGACGACGAGCCCCAGGCCGAAATAGCGGAGGGCCTGTCAGCCCGGATCAAGGAGGTGGAAACGGAATCCCGGGCGGATCGCGCCATGTCCGATGCCTATTCGAGCATGATCCGCGCGGGTATCGGATGGGTCGAGGTATCGCGCGAGTTCGACCCGCTCCGGTATCCCTATCGTGTGCGGGAAGTACATCGCAACGACATCTACTGGGACTGGACATCCAGGGAGCCGGACCTGTCGGATGCCCGCTATCTGCGCCGCGACAAATGGGTGGACCGGTTGCAGGCCGTTGCGATGTTTCCCGAGAAGGAACAGCTCATCGCCAACAGTTGGAGCGGATGGAGCCGGACGGATGTGTATGAGGGAACCGATACCGGCATGGCAAGCGCCTTCGAGATCGAGCAGACGTGGGGCCGCAACCACGATGAATACCTGAACCGAAGCTCGGGGATGGTGCGCTTATCCGAATTATGGTATCGGCATTTCGAGGACGGCCATGTTCTGGGGCTGCCCGATGGAAGAATCATTGAATACCGCGAAGACAATCCGGTTCACCAGGCTGCGGTAGCCAGAGGGCTGGTGCGGGTGCAGAAATGCCTGCTCACCCGGGTACGAGTCGCCATCTGGCTGGGGCCGCATAAATTGATGGACGCACCCAGTCCATTGCCGCATGCGGATTTCCCGTATGTTCCATTCTGGTGCTTCCGCAAGGACCGCTCGCGCGCACCCTACGGGCTGGTAAGGGATATGCGCGGGCCGCAGGACCAGATCATCGATCTGGATATTCTGCTTTACGAAGTGCTGAACTCCGTCAAGGTGGAAATAGATAACGACGCGCTCGATCTCAACCAGAACACCTATCAGGAAGTCGCGCGCAATATCAGCAGCCTGCGCTCGATGACGGTCCTCAACTCGCAGCGCAGGAATGCTGGTGGATTCAAGGTGACGCGGGAACATCAGCTTGCCGTGCAGGTATTTCAGCTGGTGCAGGAGCGCAAGCGAAGAATCGAGGAAGTTGGCGGAATCTACCGCTCGATGCTGGGAGCGGACACTTCCGCAACCAGCGGCGTGGCCATCAACAGCCTGGTGGAGCAGGGTTCCACGGTGCTGGCTGAGCCGAACGACAACTTCCGGTATGCACGGCGCATAGTGGGGCAGCAGCTCCTGGCGTTCATCAGGCAGGATATGCTGGGCAGGGAATCCGCCGTGGCGGTCAGGCATGGAAGCGGCCGCAGGATGGTGGTTTTCAACCGCCCGGTCATGACTCCTGCCGGCCCTGCCATTGAGAACGACATCGAGACTGCCCAGGTCAAGGTCGTGCTGGAGGATGTGCCGGCCACGCCGAGCTTCCGCGCGCAGCAACTGCAGGCACTGGCGCAGATGGTGCAGGCGGCGCCTCCGGCATACCAGGGGGTCATGTATCCGGCCATGCTGGAGCTGTCGGATGTACCCAACCGGCATGAGCTGGCGGATCAGTTGCGCAGGGTTGCGGGCATGGGCGCCATGGCAGCCACGACCGCCACGGCCGAGGCGACCGGGGGACGGATGATTCCGCCGACGCCCAGGTAAAACCATAGCGTCATGAAAAGTCACGAAAGCAGGTCTGGTTGCCAGAGTCCGTTAACACTTGTATTGCGCGCGCGAGGCTGAGGATTCGAGGCACGGTGCAAGTGGCGCCACACTGCCAGTTTGATCTGAAAATGTGAAATGAGCAATCCAATCAGCAGGTAAATTCCTAAATAACCATCGAGGAGATGACATGATCAGTCTGGTGTATGATAAAACTATTGGTGTTTTTCAATATGGAGCAGGATCGGTTCTCAATCTCGCTCCGAGTGTCGAAGCAAATCTCGTCCAGGCAGGTAGCGCGAAGATCGTGCCGCTCATCAGGCCCATCCTGCAGTCCGGCGTGCGCTGCCATTCGGACGCGGTCGGCACCTGGTCTCTGGCAGGAAGCGTGATAACGATTTCGCGTACAGCCCACGGCGCGCTTACCGGAGACAAATATGCCTTTTCGCCCACCGCCGGAACCGGGACCACCCCCGCTGCAGGCATATACGCAGTAACCGGCACGCCCGATGCGAATACCCTGACGCTCTCCGCTGATGCCAGCACTACGGGCACCGCGGGAACGGGGACCATGACGGGTATTGGCGCCCAGACTCTATTCTCGGGCACTGTTCCGGGCGGCAGCATGGGAAAGAACGGTTCGCTCCGGATCATGTGCCGGCACCGCCACGCCAACAGCGCCAACACCAAAACGTTCGAGGTGTTTTTTGGCGGCGTCAAATTCACTCAGTATGGTGCTACGACCACACTCAGCAGCGGGGTGATGGCCTGGATCCAGAATACCAACAGCGATCAACTACAGCAGTTGTCCACCTCCCCCGGATCGGGGGTCGTGGTCGGCGCCGGTTCCTATAACGCCACAGGAGCCGACTGGAAGACCGCGAACATCGATACCTCCGTCGATCAACAGCTGGTGCTCAAGTGCACCAAGGTAAACGGGGCCGAATTTGCTTCGCTTGAAAATATCATCGTCGAACTTATCCCTTCCCTGGACTGATCATGAAAATTTATCCAATCAATGAAGCGAATTTGCCGGTATCGCAAGCATACCGGCCGCAACTCGAACGATTTTTTCAGGGCGGAAATATTTACGTGGTGGAAGCGGCAGGGGATTACGCGGGATTGCCGCAGCCGATTCTCGATTTGCTGAAAGGCAGAACATCAACGGCATTTCTGAAGTCGCCAAGCTTCTATCCCATGTACTACAAAGGCTTGCTGGCGAAATTCCTGATTCATCCGGAAACCGACCTGACCACCATGACAATCGATTCCAATGGCACCACGGCGGCTGGCGTAAGCAGTACCGTCGGCAAGGCAAACAGGGTCTACAGTATTCCCGGGGCAGTCGTCTCCAGAATAGAACCCACTGACACGCCGGTTGCCCATGGCTATCGCGGAGAAATATTTTCGCCCACGCTCTATGCCCAGAAGCTCGCCTTTGGCACGCCCTACAACATCGCCGTGGGTCTCAAACTATGCTCATGGGATTTCATCAACAGCCCTTCCACGCGCATGATCATTTTCCAGGTGCGCCAGACGGAAGACCCCGGCGACTATTCCGGCATTCCCCCGCTTTTCCTGTCGGTGGTCGGATCGAAATTCCGCATCAGCTATGCGTATAACGAAGCCGCCATCACCACCGGCCCGGTAACCGAACGCATACTTTATGAATTCGATGCAATCAGCGACCAATGGGTGTATTTTGGCTTCCGGGCGATTTTCAGCTATACAGGCCAGGGGTATCTCGACGCTTACGTGAATGGCAGCCTCGTAGGCCGGTACGATGGCTCGCTGGGGTATAACGACAGGCTTGGAAACTACGCAAAGATGGGCTGCTACGACGGGGCGGGGGATGGATTTCCTGCTGGCGTCGCCAGCCGGGAAATCCACTACAAGGGCTGTATTGTGATAGAGGAAAAAGCCGGCTACTCGCTCCCTGACATGTACGCGGACCTGCAGGCCGTGTGACGATTGGAACAGGTAAAGCTTTAGTGACTTGAATTTCAAATGGAATGACGCATGATCAAGTTTCGGACCGACAAGACGGTGAGCCTTATCCGTTATGGTGCGGGAACGATCGCCAGCCTGCCCCGGGAGATCGAGGCGGCATTGATAGAGCAGGGCGCCGCCGAAAATTCCCTGGTGGTTTCCAAACCAGTCGAGGTTTTGTCGAGCTCTGCCGCGCCGGTCGGAAGCGCATGGACGGGAGTCGACGAAGTGCTTGCTTCATTCGTCATTCCTCAGGGAATGTTCGGCGTGAACAGCATTCTTCAGATCGAGCCGCTATGGACATTTGCCAGCAGCGCGAACAGCAAGATCTGCAAGGTGAGGGTGGGAGGCATCCTGGTTTATTCCGCGACGCGCACCACCTCGACCAGGGAGGCTCCGCTGATCATCCTCGCCAACCGCAATTCCCTAAGTTCCCAGATACAGCCATATGATACGACTTACGCCACTGCCGGGTCGGGAACTCCCGCTACCTATGCCATTGATTTTTCCATGACAACCACTGTCGAGATCATGGGACAGAGGGCAAATGCGGGAGACGCCTTGACGCTCGAGTATTTCCGTGTTTTGCACTTTGTGGGCGATTGAAATGACTACCTGGTATTTCGATTCACTCTACGGCTTAGACGCAAATAACGGAAAGAGTCAAGATAAGGCAAAACGATATTATGAGGTCTTCGCTAATGTGGGATTTCCTGGTGCGGCACAGGGGGATACCTATCTTTTCAAGCGTGGAACCACACAAGCAATTTCTATTTTAAATATAGGAGTAGCATCTGGGGCAGGTACCACGCAAAGGACGCGGTATGGTGCTTATGGCATTGCGCAAGTTCCTTATTCAATCTGGACTCCTCCTCCAACTGGAACGCTGAATAATAGCTTTATTCTGAACGGCAGCGGAAGGAGTTATATCGATTTTGAAGATATGTATTTCGATGCGCTGAACCGCGCTACTTATACTCTTTATCTTGTCGCTAGTGGTGGCACAGGGAATTCGGGTCACAGATTTCAGCGATGCTATTTTGCCAATACTGCCCCAGGCGCTAATGGAACAGGGCTATTTTTCGGAGGTACTGATACATCAACGGGAGACACGAGCGACTATCTTTTCGAAGATTGCCACTTCCTCAACAATCCCGTCCATGGAATGCTTGTCAATGGCGCACATGGGGTCGTTGTCAGGCGCTGTAAATTTTACGGCAATGGTTTCAATGCCCCAGCGGGAGGTCACGGATTCTCCAACAAATACCGACTCCAGGAGTTTACCCCGTCAGGATGGATGCAGGCTGGACTGGTCTGGTATAGAGCTTTGGCTGCGTATCAGGCCGATGTGTACTATGTCACGACGAAAGTCAGCGGGTATGGCAGGCTCAACAAAAATACAATCACTCCAACTACCCCTCGTGACGGCGAATTTGGCGTTTCCGGCGGAAATCTTTATATCAATATCAACTCGGCAACAAATCCGGCTAGTCAATCCGTAAAATATGCCTGGGGGCGCTGCTGCAATTTATTGGTAGAGGACTGTGAGGCTTATGACAACGTCAACGACCCGTCTTCACCTTTCGTTGAAGGTCATGGGTTCGCTTTTGATAACTGGACTGACGACTCGGTATTCCGGCGGAATAAGTCATACAACAACGGTGGCAGTGGATTCTCCGTTAATATGGGCGACCGCAACATCCTCGAGTCCAACATCGCATACGGGAATCAGGCATCGGGAGCGGTGCTGGCATCTTCGTGGGGAAGTGTCCTGCGCCACAATACATTTTTCGATAATAATCTGGGCCCATCCGGCATCCGGAATAATGGGGAAATAAGCGCTTTTCCGAACTGCAAGAATGGCAACATTACGAACAATGTTCTGCGCCATATTGGTGACCGGTTTTATGGTGTCGATATTTTCCCTGACGTGACCGGATTTACTGGACAGAACAATTGCATATGCGGCTACCTGAACACGGACCGTGGCTCGGCATTGACCGGCACCATTACCGACAATCCTCTGCTCGATGCCCGTCACCGCCCGCAGGCAGGCGCGATCAAGCGTGCCGGGGCCTACCTGGGCGGCAGGGATTTCAGCGGCAGGACGTTCCATAACCCTCCGAGCATTGGCGCGGTGGACACTGCGGCGGAACCGCCGGCACGCTATCTGTTTGTGAAAGCATGAATTTGTAAATCATAAATCCTGCGTAAATCCTGCAATGGCCACCTCCGGGTGGCTTTTTGTTTTGGTATGCAGCAATCATGACAACCATTCGATTCTATCAATTCCGCGCAGCGGACCCGCTCACTGGGTTAAGCAGTTGGAGGAAAAGCCAATGACAATGAAAACCGATGACTTCACGGATGAAGCAATCGCAAATCCTGCACCGGAGGATGTAGAGACGCTGGAGAACGTGACTCCCGCTCCAGACGAGCAGATGGCGAGAGACGAACCCAGATCGGAAGAGCAGCAAGACGTGGCTAACGGCGCGGGGGAAGACGAGCCGATCGTCCACACGAAGAATGGCAAGGGGATCATCCCCTACGGGAGGCATAAAGCATTGCGTGTGGAAAACTCGGTGCTGCGCGAGCAGCTTCAGGCTGCTCAGCTGGAAAACAGAAAGGCGGCCGAAAAGCTCGAAACGCTGTTGAAGCAGAAGAATGAGAATGCGGAAGGAATGGACGGCGAAATCTCCGATGAAACCCTGGCAAAGCATCTGGAAAGGCTGGAAGCGGATATGCCGGAAGTCCATCAGGTAATCACTGCTGTACTGGAGGGAAGCCGAAAGCAAGGCAAAAAACTCGAAAAAACGCTGAATGAGCTGAGATACGAACAGGAAGCATCGGCTCGCGCCCGGCAACTCACCGTGGAGGAGCAGATTGCCGAAGCCAAGGATGGCAACCCGGACCTGGTGCACTGGGAAAACAATGATCCGCATGCATGGGAGGAAGCGCTGAAACAGGACGAAATTCTCCGGACCAGCAGTAAATGGATGGGAAAGTCTTTTGCTGAAAGGTTCGAAGAGGTTGCGCGCCGCGTGAAGGCAATCATGCCGGAAGCTTCCATGCCAAAGCAAGCCGACCCGGAGCAGACTAAGGCTGAAGTGCGAGCCAGGCTTGAAAATGCTCCGGCAAGAAAACCCACAACCTTATCGGATATCCAGGGCGGAGCCAATCCCGCTTCCGAGCGCGACCAGATCGAAAACCTGAGCCCGCATGAACTGGCCAGGCGATTGATGAAGATGCCCTCGCAGCAGGCAGCAGCCTTGAGAGCCGAACTCGATTAAAAGGACCCCAACGAAATGGCTGAAACAAATGTTCCAAGCGGCAGCCCGATTGCCGTGAAACACTATAGCGCCGCGCTCTTCGCCAATACCCTGAAAGGTACCTCAGCCCTGGAAAACCTGGTGGGGCCGGTCGAACCTTCCGCCACCATGGAAAAATTTGCCGGCCAGACCCAGCCCGGAATGCCCCTGGTGAGGATAGACAACCTGATGAAAGGCGCAGGCGAGGTGGTGTCGCTCGACCTGGTCGATACCGTTGGCGGGGAACCGCTGATGGGCGATGTCAACCGCGAAGGCAAGGGCAGCACCCTCTCGTTTTCCTCCATGGAAATCAAGATCGATCTGGCAAGCAAGGTCATCGACGCGGGCGGCAGCATGTCTCAGCAACGCACCAAGCACAACCTGCGCGAGATCGCCCTGGCGCAATTATCCGGCTATTTCCCCAGGCTGGATACGCAGGAATCGCTGGTGCACCTCGCCGGCGCCCGCGGGTCGCAGATCGGTACGGATTGGACCATTCCCCTCCAGAGCGCCCCGAATTTCGCTTCAGTCATGGTCAATCCCGTCAAGGCGCCCACATTCAACCGGCATTTCGTGGTGAATGGCGCAAACCTGGTTCAAGGCGGGCAGCAACTGGGCGCCATCGTTTCCACGGACCAGCTCAAGCTCAGCCATCTGGATAATTTGCGCAAGCGGATCGACGACATGGACCAGCCCCTGCAATCGGTGAAGCTGGCTGGGGACAGCGCCGCGCAGACTTCGAGGATGTGGGTGTTCCTCGCCACCCCGAACCAGTATTCCATCCTGCTTACCGAAGGCTCCCTGCGGGCATTCCAGCAAAACGCGGTAAACCGGGCGGCATACCTCGATGGCCGGCATCCCCTGTTCGCCGGAGAAGTGGGCATGTGGAATGGCATCCTGGTAATCAAGAACGAGCGGGCAATCCGCTTCATGCCGGGAGATACGACCAAAATCGTGACCGCCGCGAACGCCCCCACGGCCACCGAAACCGATCAGGCAATCAATCCGGCCCTGGCTGCGGGTTATGCAGTAGAGCGGGGTCTCCTCCTGGGGGCGCAGGCGCTTGGCGTAGCCTACGGCAGAACCAAGATCAGCGGAATGCAGTTTGGCTGGAAGGAGCACTGGTACAACTTCGAGAGCAACCTGGAAGTCATGGGGGAAAAAGTATGCGGCAAGGCCAAGGTCCGGCTTTCCATCGATGATGGAACAGGAACCAAAGTGCCGACTGATTTTGGCGTGATCGCAGTCGATTCCGCAGTATCGCTGTAATCCCCGCAAGCGCTGTTTTCCAGCCTACCAATGCCATTCTTCAAGGAGTGTATCGATGGCCACTTTCAACGCACCAGATCTGATTACTAAAAACCGCCACATGGGCGGATATGGCAACGCCGTGGTGGTTTACGGCTCCGTAACCCCAGCGGCAGCTGCGGTCGGGGATGTGTACCGCCCGGTCATCATCCCTGGAGGCCTCGACGTGACCGATATCGATATCGTCAACGACGATCTCGATACCGCCGGAACGCCCGCTATCGGATGCAAAATCGGTTTTGCGCCGGTCAATGCGAACGAGGGGCCGACGGCCGATGATGCCTATTTTTCCGCAAGTGGCAACGCCCTGTTTCGCAATGCAGGGCGTACCACGCTGGCTTTTCAACCTCTCAAGTTCGAAAGGCCGGTATTCCTGACCATCACGGTTACCGCAGCCGCAGCCACCTTCGCTGCCGGCAAGGTAACCGCGATCGTCAAAGGCGACGGCATAGGCATCAAGTAACAGGGCGGGTGAAAAGCAAACCAGGGCGGCCGCCCCCATACCACACCAAGCACACCAAGCACGCTAAGCACGCTAAGCACGCTAAGCACATCAAACGGAGGCCGCTCCTTTTATGGGAGCCTGATATGCCATTAGTGAAATATATCGGCAAGACCGTCAAAACCGACAGCATCGGCCGGATCGGCCTGCGCTGGGAACCGGGTCAGGTTCGCAGCGTGACCGCCGAGATGGCGGAGCGCCTGCTGCCGTTTACCGATAGCTGGGCGAAAGCGGACAAGCCCGTGGATAACGGGAACGATGACCACCCGGCGGACGGCGCTATCGGCCTGCTGGCGGAAGAAGCGCGGGTGGAAGAACCGATCCCCGTGGTCGATTTTCACGGCATGGATAAAGTAGCGCTGGCCGATTTCGTTCAGCGCAACTACAACCAGAAGCTGGACAAGCGCCAGAGCAGGGAGGCGCTGCGGCAAAAAGTGGTCGCCCTGTTTTCGCAGCACGAGCTGGATAAGTCATCCTAAATCCGGCAGTCGGCCGCTCGTTTTCAGATTAAAGCTATGATCTATAAAAACTTTTCTCAGTACTCGGCGCTCATCTATATGGTGAGTTCGCTACAGGGCGGATTGTGCAATTTTTGCGGTACATGGCAGCGTTGCAACTCCCTGGAATGGAATAGCCATTCCGCGTCGTTGCGCCTTGCCCTGCACGCCAAAAACCGCACACTCCATCCTGTCCAACTGCCGGATTCAGGATGATGGCATTCACCTATCGGTCGGCGGTCGATCTTGCACGCATCCCGCTGAACGACGCAAGCAAGGACAGGTATCCGGATGAAATACTGCTGGCATTCGCCAACCAGGGCGTGCTGCAGATACTGAAGCGCCGGCCTGATCTTTTCTCCCAGCAATTCGTCCCATGGCCCGATTGGGCCGACGGCGAAAGGCTGCTGGACGATGCTTTTCCGCTGCCCGCCGGGTACCTGCAAACCGTGGCGGATTACATCACCTTCCGGGCTGAAACGGTGGATGACGAACACGTCAGTTCGGGACGGGCATCGGCATTCGGCCGATTCTTCGAGGGGGAGATTCCGCTATGAAATGGAAAATGCGCTGGCTCCATCCGGAAGGGAGCGCGTACCCGTGAAGCCCTGGAGCGAATTCTACGACCTGGTTGCTCCGCATCTGCCCGGCTGCCCATTTGCGGCGATGGATAATGCATTGCGCCAGGCGGCAATTGCCTTCTGTGAGCAATCGCTTGCCTGGCGGTTCGATCATCCGGCCATAGCGATCGAGCCCGGCGTGCCTGCCTATCCTTTCACCCTGCCCACCGAATCGGCGCTGCATGCGATTCTCCATGCGGTGCTGGATGGCAGGAAAATCGCATGCTTCGCTGCCGGCAGGGATATGGAGGAACGCAACAGGACGATCAACCTCCTGCAGGGGGTGCCCTCCTGTATTTTTGGGGGCGCCGATTCTTTCACGCTCACGCCCGAACCCACCGCAAGCGGGGTTTTGATCCTGAGAGTTGTCCTGAAACCGTCCCCGGCCAGCACCGGCCTGGGCGACAGGGAATTTGACGAATACCGGGAAGCGATAGCCCATGGGGCGCTGTTCCGGTTGATGTCTTCGCCCAAGAAGCCTTATACCCAGCTTCAACTCGCGTCATACCACCAGGAGCAGTTCGGCATCAAGACCGGCGCTGCTGCCATGAATGCGGAGAGAAGCTACATTCGCCTGCCGCTGCGCACACGAATCAGGGATCGGGCATAAGCTGCTATGAATAAGCCGCAATGAGGTGGACAAGCGCGGATAGACAGGGAGGAAGATATGGGGCTCAAGTTTTCCAATTTTGGCAAAGCGGTGGTCAGTTCCGCGCCCGCCGGCAGCGCCGGCCTGAATTTCACCGTCGAGGCAGGCAAGGGTCTGCTTTTTCCGGCGCTGGGGTCGGGGGATTATTTCTATGGAATATTCAAGGATGCATCGGGCAATCGTGAAATCGTGAAGGTCGAGGCGCGCAATGCCGACAGCCTCACCATCGCCGCGGGCGGCCGGGGAATGGATGGCACCGCCGCCCGCACCTGGGCGGCAGGCGATTATTTTGTCGCGGGCATCACCAGCGCCGCGTTGCGGGAATCGCTTTCGAATTCCAACCTCATCGCATTGGGCGGCCTTGCTTCCGCAGCGGACAAGGTGCCGTACTTCACCGGCCCAGGCACAGCCGCGCTGGCCGGACTGAGCGCTTTCATCCGCACCCTGCTGGTACAGGCCGATGCGGCGGCGGCAAGAGCAGCGCTGGGAGCAGCATCAGCCGACCTGATTCAGGCAGGCACCGTCATGCTGTTTTTCCAGGCGGCCGCCCCGGCAGGCTGGACACAGGTAACCACCCACAACAACAAGGCCTTGCGGATCGTCAGCGGAGCAGGAGGAGGCTCGGGCGGTTCGGTCACTTTTACGAATGCTTTCACGACCCAGGCTGTGAGTGGATCGAATAGTGCGACGACACTAACCTCGGGCCAAATACCGTGGCATACACATAACACAATATTTTATGGAACGTCTGGAAGTGGTATCTCTCCGTCCAGTGGTGGTTCTCCTTTGGGTGGCACATCTATAGCCACTGATGGGGGTATAGGAGGCGGTGGCTCTCACAATCACACTTTCACGGGCACGGCCATCAATCTGGCAGTGCAATACATCGACCTCATCATTGCGAGAAAGGACTGATGGAGACACGCATGGCAGACTGCCCGCTCGGGGCAAAATGTGAAGAAGTCAAGCTGGACCAGTCAAGACCGATACTCTATCGCTGTCCCTGGTACGTGCAGGTTCGCGGCGTTAACACGAACACGGGAGAAGAAACGGATAGCTGGCACTGCGCCATTGCCTGGATGCCCACCCTCATGATAAACACCGCCAATGAATCGCGCAAGGGGACAGCGGCCATCGAATCATTCCGCAACGCAATGGCCGGACAGCGCGCACAGGCCCGGCAAACGCCCGGGCAGGAACTGCTGGCCGCCGCCCGGAAGGCGGAGAAACGACGGGTGGAATGGCAAAAGGAGGACAGTTGATGCGCATAACCATCATTCGCGATGACGGCCTGGTCGGCATCGGAGGCACATTCCGGATGGTTGATTTATCCGCTTTGCCTCCCGGCATCCGGGCAGTGCAGTGGGACGGAAAAAAAGGCCATGTGGAGCATGACGAATCCGCCAATACGCAGCTCGATAATGTCGAGGATTTCCAGCCCTTCATCGAATTGTGGAAAGAGGCGGCGCCGCGGCCAACGACTCCGGCTGCCGCTGCGCCCAGGCAGGATGCGTTCGCCCGCATCGATGCCGCCTACCAGGACGCCATCAGCACCTTGAAGGCCGGCTATCCGGATGATGAGACGAGGAGCTGGCCCATGCAGGAAACGGAAGCGCGCGCCTGGCTGCAGAACCCGGATGCCGCCACGCCCTGGCTCGATGCCGCCGCAAGCGCACGCGGCCTTTCCAGGGCGGAGCTGGCCGGCAGAATCATGGCGAACGCGGCAGCATTTGCATCAGTCCACGGGCGGCTGACTGGAAACCGGCAAAAACTGCGGGATCAAATCATCGCATTGGGCGATAGTGCACCAAAGGAACAGATGGACGCGATCCAATGGCAAATGGATAAATAAGCCAGGCGGATCCGCCTGCCAGGACGCGGCCATGCCGCGTTTTTTTTATTTTACGAGCCACCATTTTCGTGGAGGAGCAATCATGACTATGTATCAGCGTAATCGCATCAAGCAGGAGTTCGATCGCCAGAATGCGGCAGCCGACGCGGAGGCCGATGGGCTGCTCGACAAATTGAAGGCATCGAAGTGGACTGCCGCCATCCTGCTCGCGTCTGCCGTGGTTTTGATCGTCATTCTCTGGAGCCTGTTCTGAGATGAACGAGGACGATAGCGAGCATAAACCGGAACGGGTGGAGCGGCGCCGGGGGCCATCCACCTATACTCTCTCTTTCAGCGGGATCATCGCGATCGCCGGACTTGCTGCATCCGGCATCGCTACCTACAACGCGGTGCAGAATGATATCGCCAGCCTCAAAAGGGGTGAGCTGTACCAGGAGCGCACCAATGAGCGCCTGAGCGACGAAATCAAATCCACCCGCGCGGAACAGCGTGAAACGATGAGAGAGTTCAATGAAAAACTCGACAGGATCATCGATCAGTGGCCCTATGGAAGAGACGGGAGAAACGGGAGAAAACCATGAGGCCTTATCTCGCAGCCCTGTTTCTCTCGTCCTGCGCCATCCTGGGGCCCACCCCCGGCGGAGATCGTCCTGCCGGCGCGCCTTTCCCCGCGGTCGATCCCGATTCGGGGCCGGATATGGATCCCGGAACCGGTTCGGAGACCCAGGCAGGCAGGACGGATGGGCGCAAAGCCCGATCCAGGCTGCCCTCGGCTACTGCGCCCGCACCGGCGGTCTCTTCCTGCGCCAATCTGGACGCGGGCGACCTCAAAGAAACCATAAAGGCGAAGCTCGACTGTATCAAGGAGAATGCCAAATGATTTTTCATGGCTCCGTCCCTCATGACTCTACCCCGCCTGATCCGCGCATGCAGCCTACGGGGGCAGGGCAGGATCGAGAAGCGGAAAAGGATAGCAGATGATCAAGCCGACTCCGACCCAGGCGCGCGCCACCGTCGCCATGATGGTGCTGGCCGCCTCCACCCTGGTAGGAATTGCGGTCCATGAGGGTTACCGGGAGGAAGCCTACATTCCTGTACCCGGCGACGTGCCAACCATCGGATTCGGCTCCACCACCGGCGTCAGGATGGGCGACAGAACCACGCCCACGCGCTCGCTGGTGAGGCTGCTGGATGAGATCGAGGGAGTCTATGCCGCCGGGGTCAGGCGTTGCGTTACAGTGCCGCTATACCAGTACGAGTACGAAGCCTACGTGCGGCTGGCGTACAGTGTCGGCGTTCCCACGTTCTGCCGCAAGGCCGCACCCGGCAAACCACCCAATCTGATCGATCTGATCAATTCCGGCCGGTATGCCGAAGCATGCGCGCGCATCGAGGCATTCAAATATGGGCCCGGCAGAAAGGTGCTGCCCGGCCTGGTGAAAAGGCGGGCCGAGGAACGGGCAATATGCGAAGGCAGGAAATCCTCCGGGGATGCCGTGCCTCCCGCGCCCCCCGTACCCTTGGCCGGGGATGAGGCCAGCAGCAAGGTTTCGCCCGGATGACCGCATTCCGTATCGCCGGGTTTTCCGGATTGGTGCCGCGCCTGGCAAAACAGCTGCTGGCGCCGAACCAGGCGCAGGTGGCGACCAACTGCAGGCTTACTTCCGGTGATCTCCGTCCCCGGAACGGTCTCCTGCCGGTGTATATGCCGGCCGTCGAAGGCGACATCGTATCCCTGTTCCGCATGGAGAAGGAAGACAATGGAAAATGGCTTGCCTGGGACAAGGATGTGGACGTGGCGCGCTCGCCCATTGCGGATAATGTATCCCGGCGCTTTTACTATACAGGGGATGGCGAGCCGCGCGTGTCGGATTATGACATGGCAACCGCAGGCACGGGACCTTACCCGTCCGGCTGCTACGTATTGGGGGTAACGCCGCCGAAGACGGCGCCTGCCGTCCTCCCGGCAGGGGGCCCCGGCGCCGGAGGAATGGTGATTTCTCGCGCCTATGTCTACACCTTCGTCACCCAATGGGGCGAGGAGTCGAGGCCGTCTCCTCCATCTTCCGCAATCAGCGGGGGCGATAACGGTAGCTGGATATTGTCGGCCATGGATGGCGCTCCGCCGAATTCAGGAACCCTGGCAGATGCGGTGGCAGATTCGCCGCTCCCGGGCCAGGCTGAGGTCGCGCTCGATACGGTTTTCGGCCTGCGCGCCGGTGAAGAAATCCAGTTTGCGTCGGTGGCCGGCATGACTGACCTGAATGGCAGGTTCCGGATTGTGGGGGTGGATACGGCCGCAAAGAAGATAGCGGTGGCGCTCGCGACCAGCCAGGCATACTCGGGTGGAGGGATCTGGGCCCGCGTGGCGCCGCATAACACATCAGGCATGAGCAAGCGCATCTACCGGACTGTCACTGCCTCGAGCGATACGGAATATCATTATGTAGCCACTATCCCCGCGGCGGCTTCCACCTTCAATGACACCGTCGCCGACGGTGAGGTGGCGCTGGCGGAAATTCTGCCCTCCGCCACATGGGAAATGCCGCCGGCCAGCACGCAGGGCATCATCATCCTGGCCAACGGCATCGCGGCTGGCTTTGCGGGCAACGAAGTTTTTTTCTCCGAACCCTTCAAACCCTACGCCTGGCCCGTCGCCTACCGCCAGACCTACGACCAGGATATTGTGGCGATAGCGGTGAATGGCACTACCCTGATAGGCATGACGACTGGAAATCCGTTCACCATTACCGGCGTGGAACCGGCAACGATGGGTGGCGGCATGGAAAAGCTCGGGGTGGCGTGGCCATGCATGGCCAAGCGCGGCGTCGCAAATTTCGCATTCGGTGTCGGCTATCCCGCGCCGCAAGGCATGGTGATCATCGGGACGGCCGCCGGAACAAGCGATATCGTCACCAAGGATTTATTCACCCAAAGCGAGTGGTCGGCACTGAACCCGGGCACATTCATCGCCGCCGCTGCGGACAACCGGTATTACGCCGGTTATTCGGCTGATGGCGGTTCGCTCATGTTCGTGATCGACAAGGCGGAGAGCGCCTCGTTTCTGAAGGTAAACCAGAAAATCACCGCCATATGGGCGGACCCGGCCACAGGCAAGCTGTATGTAGCGGCGGACCGGAAGATATATGAATGGGAAGGGGATGCCGGGACAAAATTGATCTACGAGTGGAAGAGCAGGAAATTCGTTACCGCGCCCCCTCTCAATTATGGCGCAGCCAGGATCGACGCGGATTTCGAGATGTCCGAGGAGGAAGTGGCTTTGGCACGGAGCGCAAATGAGAGCGCCGTGGCCGCCAACCATGCGCTGGCTGTTTCCGGCGCGATGGATGACGGACTGGCCGATTCAGCAGTGGGAGAGCATGAGATAGGAGGCGATGCGATGAGCCCGATTCCACCGTTGCGGCTTGATTCGCTGCAATTTCAGCTATGGATCGACGACACTTTGAAATTCAGCAAACAGATTGGCAGCAGCCGCGCTTTCCGCCTGCCAGGCGGCTACAAGGCCGATAACGTGGAAATCGTGCTGTCGGGCAATGTGAAGGTATCTGCGGTGACACTGGCGGAAACCATGGATGGGTTAAGACAGGCCTGAGGCTCGGGCGGGCCGGGCCAGGCGGGTCCGGATAGCCAAGTTCGCTACAGGGTGGATTCAGGTTGATGGATTTATCGGTTCGCACCCGGGAAACCAGGACAACCAGGCGGAAACCAGAGGACTAGAGGAGGCATGAAATGGCAAAATATGCACACGCGGACGTGCTGGACGGGGGGTTGAATGCGATCAGGAGCGGCAGCCTGCGCATGCTGCTGCTCAAGACGTACGCTGCGGGCGACAGCTATGCAACGGTGACCGGCAATGCCATATGCACCGTCGCGATGGGAAGCGATGACTTCACCCTCTCGGGGGCCGATGGCGCGGCGCGCGTCCTGGCTACGGCTGCCAAGAGCGCAACGGCGGCGGCCAGCTCGGGCGCGGCGCCGGATTTGCACATCGCGTTCACCGACAACGCCAGCAGGGTGCTATGGGTCACCGATGAAACGTCGGACCAGGTCGTCACCAGCGGCAACACGGTCGTATTTCCGTCCATCACCTACACCAGCTCCCAGCCTTCATGAAGAACCGGACGGGAGGCAGATCATGGCATTGACGAAAACCGCCCGCACGCTCGTGGCGAACGGACCCAATCCTCCCGGTGGCACGACGCGCGGCACACTGGACCTCAATGCGGTGCAGGGGCCCAGCAGGCTTACCCTGAGCATAGCCAATGGCGCCATCGGTCCTGCCACGCAATGCACGGCGCGGGTATTGATCGCGCACAGCGCGACCCTGCCGCCTCCCGGCAGTGCGGGGCCGAGCTGGAAAACGCTTTTCCCGGCGGTTGGACCCGGCATCGGGGCGAATGCGGCGTTGGGCTGGACCTATCCCATCGGCCGGGAGATCATGTGCCTGGAGGTCGAATTCACGGGCAATACGGGACAGGCGGTTACCGTCGAGGCATATCTCAGCGAACTGACGACGGTAGCCTGAATATTCCTCCGAAGATATTTGACAAATGCTGACCAATCAGCCGCTGTATCCGGCCGCGCCTGATACGACGCATCTCGCGCTTGCGGGAGTCTCGGCATCGATCATCGCCGCGGGCGATCCAAGCGGATGGATGAGGAATGCCGGGAGCAGGATAAGCGCCCCGGCTTTGAACGGGGCCATTGCCCTGGACACAACCGCGCTGGGCAACGCGCTCGTATTCGATGGCACGAGCACCTATTTGAGCTATGGCGCGGCGAATATCCCGGCAGCGGAATTCACCGTGCTGTTCGGTGGAATTTTCGACTCTTTCGATAATTACCGGGGTGTCGCCGACTGCACGGTAAACGGGGCAAGCGGCTGGAATATATTCCAGACAGCAGGCGGGGGCTTATGGTTCTCGGTCAATGGGTACGCAGGCAGCCTGCTTTCCTCAGGCTGGCCGACGGGCACGGTGGTGCACGGCGCATTGCGAAACAGGAACGGCGCAACGTGCGACTGGTTTCGCGACGGCGTTAATATCGCGAGCGCCTCGGGAAAAAACCCGGGCGCCGTGACGAATCCGCTATGGATAGGAAACCAGAGGGGAAGCGGGCTGCCCTTTTTATCGGGCAGGTTTGCCTATTTCTATCTCCTGGACAAATACCTGGATGACTTGTCGATAGCGGCCATCGCGGCAAATCCGTGGCAACTTTTCCAGCCGGAAGGAGAAGATGCCTGGGTGCCTTCGAACGGACGCGGCCTGTCCGCCACCGGCCCGGTCCAGAAAAATGCTTCCGGCATTGCTGGGATAGGTCAGGTACAGCCGCTTGCACCTGCTGCGTCTGCACAAATCCAGGCCACCGGCGGGGAGGCAGTCGCGCAGCGCCACATGCTTGCCGGCGCCGCTTCCGCACAAGGCAATCTCGGCGTCGCAATGCCGGCCTTGCAGGGCCATTCGCTCCTGCCGGTTCCGGCAACCCAGGCAAACAGGGGCGAAGCTGGCGAAGTGGAGCTCGTCGCCGCATCCGGGCTCCTGGTTGCAGGCTCGATGCAGCGCAATACGGTCAGCACGACGGCCGTGATAATGCAGAAGCATTTGCTGGCGGTACCATCCTGGTCGATGCAGGGCAATGCGAGTGGCGCCGGCCTCATGCTTTCGACGCATTACCTGATCACTGCAAATCCGGCCCAGGCCAATACCTGCGGAGCAGCCATCATAGGTGAAACGTTCCTGCTGGCCGTTGCTGCATCGCGTCAATCCAATCGTGCGCAAGCAGCGGCGATGGCCGGCGCGATGATCGAATCCGCGCTGGCGAGAGGCCATGTCCAGCAAATGCGCATCAAAAAGCCCGGCATACCCAGCGGTACTCCCGAGTGGCTGAAAACAATGATGGAAATACTGACCGGGCGGCGGGGAAACCGGATCGAGGCGCCAAAATTTCAGCAGCTTACCTTTTCACCGACTCCGACACAGGCGGAATGCGAGGCGTTGTACTCCTATACCAATGCGGTACGCACCGCGCTGGAGCAGGTGATTGCCCGCACGGACGGATGATGCCGAGTCGGGCAGGGCGGTACCGCCATCGCCTGTCCGCATTCCATTGCGCAAAACCGGTATCGCGCCTGCAAGCCGTTTGCCAGTGATTCAGAGATTCCCGGACATGATGAATGAATAATACGCTGGTGGCATTGCTCGCAGCGAACATGGGCGTTACCCTGACATCCGAGTTCGCCGCCGACATCTGCATCGCCGCTGAATGCCTCGACAGGCTCGCGCCAAGAGAAAGTATCGCGCTGATCCGGCCGGAGAAATGCGGGGATTTCGTGTTCTCGCGGGAACGGATCGCGGATATCGGGGAAGAGATCAGGCCGCTGCACCGGGCGCATTGGGATGAAACCGAGGGGCATCGGCATGGGCTGCCATTCGATCCGGATTACGCGACATTTATCCGTTATGAGCATGCCGGGCGCTATCTCCTTTTTACCGTGAGAAAGGAAAACAGGTTGTGCGGAAACTGCGCCATGTACCTGGATCGGAGCGCGCATACGCAAACCCTCCTTGCGACCGAAGATACGCTTTACCTGCTGCCGGTGGCCCGCACAGGCAGGGTGGCAAGATGTTTCGTCGGCTATGTGGAGAATGCCATGCGGCTGCTTGGCGCGAGCGAAATCCATATCACTGTCAAGACAGTCAACAAGGCAGGAAGATTTTTGCGGATGCTGGGCTACAGCCATGTCGAAAATGGACTGGCCAAAATACTGGAGACTGAAAAATGTGCAGCGCCAAACCCCCGAAACCCGATCCGCTCATAGGCCAGGCGGCAAAACAGAACGCCGATATCGCCCAGCAGCAGCTCGAAGCAGCGCAACAGCAACTGGCATGGGAGAAAGAAAGGGCGGCGGTACAGGATCCGTTGATCCGGCAGATCGTGGATCAGCAGATCGGCCTGGGCGACGCCAACGCCAGCCGGGCGGAATCCCAGTGGCAAATCTACCGCGATCTTTTCGCGCCAGTGGAAGCCCGCATGGTCAAGGATGCCAATGAGTATGACACACCCGAACGCAAGGAAAGAATGGCGGCGGAAGCCGCGGCCGACATTGCGCGCGGATACCAGGGCGCGCTGGAGTCCAGCCAGCGGGCCATGGAACGCCTGGGGGTCAATCCAAATTCGGGACGATTCCAGGCATTGTCCGGCGACATCAGCCTGGGGCTTGCCAGGGATACCGCCGGGGCGATGAACAAGGCCCGCCGGAATACTGAATTGCAGGGCATGGCCATGCGCGAAAGCGCGGCAAAATTCGGCCGGAACATGCCGACCACGGGAATTTCCGCGGATGCCGCCGCTCTCAACGCCGGGAACTCGGCCACCGGGAACATGACAGCCGGCACGGCGCTGCATAACGCGCAGCTCGACGCATGGGCGAAGCAGCAGCAGGCAAATGCGCTGTCCGCTGCCGGGCTGGGCAGCCTGGCAGGGCAATTGGGCAGCGCCTATATCGGCAGGCCGAAATAATCGGTCCGAAAATGGCAGATGGAGGGAAGGGCTTCATGTTTAATTTTGGCACTTTTGCAGGCGGACTGGCGGAGGGCCTGCGCAGCGGAGGGGAAATGGAGGCCAGGCGCAAGACGGCTGAGCGCCTGGCAAAAGCAGACGAACGGGATGCGCAGATGCACGAGGCGAGCATGGACAAAGCCCGTTTCAAGCAGGACAGGCGGGAACGCCTGCGGGCCGCCAACGATGAAATCGTGAGCGCCTGGGAGCCGGGGGAATCAGGATTTGCCGCCGGAAACTCCCCCGCATCAGCGGCTGGTTTGTCCAGCCCGGGCGGATTTCAGCCGGAACTTCCTGTTGCCGCTTCCGTACCGTTCCCCCGAACTGACAGCCTACCCGAAATGCGGCCCAATAGAATTGGCAGTCCCGACGCCGGCCTCATGGAACGTTACAGGCGCAATGCGGGACCGCGCGCATTGGCGGACATGCCAGCCGATGAAACGATCGCCCGCCGCATGCTGACGGGCAACCTGCTGGAAGATTCGGATGAACTTACACGCATGGCCAACATCTACAGGAAGCACGGCCTCATCGAGGAAATGGCCCCATGGATGAACAAGGCGTGGGAAGCGAAGAAAAAGCGCATTCCGGATGCACTGCGCTTTCTTTTGACGGGCGATGCGCAAGCCGCGAGAAAAGCCCTGGAAAAAGGAGGCATAAGACTGGCTGATGATCCCGTAGCGATGAAGCCAAATGATCCCCACGGCCCGCGGTGGCAGCTCAGGTTCGAGGATGGCAGGCAGCAGGATATCGATCTGAGGGAGCTGGCTGGCAGATTTTTCCCTTCATCGATATTCAAGCCATACTATTGATCCGGCCAGAACTACTATCAATCCCGTCATTCCGGGCCATTCCTGGCTTGATCCGGAATCCAGCCCAAACCAATAATCCCAAATCCGGTAGTTGAACGCTCTTTTTTTAGTTTAGAACCATGATTCACAAAGATTTTCGCGATACTTGACGTTCATCTGCGTGGCGAGTTCGCTACAAGCGCTGGTATCCTTACCATCCTTATCTGGATTCATCGTATCTGTTCTTCTTTTTTTTCACCACTTCCTCCAGAAGCTTAATCACTTCTCCGGCATATCTCTCCCGATGGAAGCGATCTTTGGCCCAGTTGCGCGCCGTGGTCCCGAGCCTCGATTTTTGCTCGGCATTCTCGTACAAGTACCGTATCTTGGCAGCCAGCTCAAGATAATTTCCGGGCGAGTAGAGCAATCCGGTGCTGCCATCGTGGATAAGCTCCATGGTTCCTCCCCCGGCCGCGCCTATTACCGCCTTTCCTGCAAGCATTGCCTCGATAGTAACGCGTCCGAACGACTCAGATCGAGAACAAATCAACACCACGTCAGCAGTACCGATAAGCGGCATGGGGTTTGTTGCATACCCATGGAAGATAACTTGCTGTTCAACACCACAACGCTCTGCCAGCCCCTCAAGCATTAGTCTGAAGGATCGATCTCCTTCCCCGATCAGGAGCAGGATTGCCGGGATTCCTTGCCTCCGGGCTTCAGCCAGGGCGAGAATGGCTTCATCCTGTGCTTTCGCTTCCTGCAATGAACCAACAATAATGCACTTGAACGCCGTTATCCCCGCTATGGATGGTGGAGGATTATTGGTGAATTCCTTTAATGTTACCGCTTGATAAATTACACGAAACTTTTGAGTGTCCACATATCTGGCATATTCCTGCTTCAAGGTACAGGAATTCGCAATGATCACTGTAGAGAGATGATCGATAAGCCATGTCACCACACGTCGCCCCAGGTCGAACTGCTCCCTGGGATCAACGTAGCCAAACTCATGCAAATGCCATACATGCGGCCTTCGCGCGAGTAGGGCGGCGAACGCCCCCGTTATGATCATAACGGTATTGGTATAGACAACATCGCATTTCCATTCCCGGATTGCTCTTGCCATGGGAAATGCATACATCAGCGCTCTTATAATACGAACGATGCGATTTCGCACTTTTCGCCGGCGCGGCCGCCATTTCGGAAATTCCATCAAGCGCCACTCGATTTGCAATCGGTCGAGTTCAGCAAGAAGGGGGCCTTTTTCCGGCACCAGGACCTTGCACTCGATGCCGCATTTGACCAGACCTTCCAGCAGTTCCAGCAGTGCAAGCTCCGCACCGTATCCACCCGCTGAATGAGATATAAAGCACACACGCATTAGAGATGGGTTTTCGGTTAACCGGTAGTAGTGTGCCTGATGTGCTCAGCGAAGTTGATAAGACGGTCTTTCTGCTAGCATGCCGGCTTGCTTGGAAAACTGGTACCAGGCACCAGACCTCAACAGCTATACTTTGTTAGATGATATTTCCATAAATACTAATATCATAAACAGAATTACTTCTCGCAAGTGTTGCAGAAATTTCTTCGATACTTACACCCTTTTTTATGACAAGACTTTTTTTGATAAAAGGGAAATCGAGTTCGGTAATGAGAGGTTTCCATAAATGAACAGTCGGATCGATCCACTTTTTCGGCCGGGCATCATATTTTGTTTGACCCAGAAGAGTTTCCAAATCGTAAAGTGCGGACAGCTTGAATCGGCGTTGCAGTAATCGCGAGAAGCCTACTTCATATTTTCTTATTATGGCCATCTTAAATTCGAGTGCATCGACGCGGGTAAAAAACTGGATGAATTCTCTGGAGACGATGACCTGTTTTTTACAATAAAGGAAATAGGATTGAAGATGCGGATAGTATTGATAGCAGTCGGTCATGCCGAGCACATCGGCATCATCCGTTTCCAACCTCTCGATGATCCTGGAAATATTGAAAAGCGGACCTATGACGCTATCGTTAGCCAGCAATACAGCCGCATGTTCGCGGAAATGAGGATATTTTTCCAATCCGGTTTTCCAGCTATAAAAATCATAGCCCTTGTTATCCCGATTTATTATTTTTATACAATAATTTGATAATTTGCCCAGATCCTCATTGGAAATCGCATTGCTCGAGCTTATAAATACAATGTCAAATCCAGCCTGTACGAGCTCATCAAGGTAATGGATAACGCTAGACCTGACAATGTCTTTGCTATCGTATGTGCTGAAAAAACATACCGGTTTTTTGAAAGATGGGGATAGGGTTCCCGCCTGGCAATATCTCACACACGGCTTTTTGCCTGTTTGTTCCCGTGACATTAAATAAAGCGATAAGTCACGAAAATAACTCACGTCCTTTTTTATTGCCTTTATAGGCCATTTCATAAATTTCTTCATGGGAAGAGCCGTTTATTTTTTTGTTCAATCTCGGGTAGATAAGGAAGTTGGTATAGTACTTTAGTATAGTTTAAGCGTACTATAGAAATTATTTAACCCCTCACCACCCGCCCTTCGTACGGTTGCAGCCGGTGCGCTTCTGTCTGATGGTGCGTCGAAATCGCTATCTCGTCGTGTCCCACGGGATTCTTCACCGCGGACCCGGACATGTTCAGCAATACCGCAAGCCTCTTATTGCCGAACGTTCGGTAATATGCCAGCACCTTTTTGTTGCAGATGTCATTCGCGATCTCCATCTGGCCTTCACTCAGTGCCGGCGTGGCATTTCGCAGGCGAATCACCCGCCGGTAGAAATTCAGGAGCGAATACGGGTCGCTGCTCTGCTTCGCCACATTGATTTCCCTGAAGTTTTCAGCCAGAGGCAGCCAGGGCTTTACCGAATCGGAACAAAAGCCGGCGTTCGGTTTTTCATCCCACAGCATGGGTGTGCGGCACTCGTCGCGATTGAGAATTTCCTTGCTGCGGTCGACCAGGAACTGCGGAACCCACCGGTGCTGCATGGCGAGGGCATCTTGCCCCTGCTTCAGGGGAATCCGGACTCTTGGCATCCCGATCTCATCCCCGTAATAGGTGAAGGGAATGCCTCTGCAGGTGAACTGGAACAGCGCAAGCAATCTTGCCTTTTCGATATTTCCTCCAAGGCGGCTCATCACGCGATTGCGGTCGTGATTGGCAAAGACGAGGGTCGGCACCAGGGGCGGCGGGAAATGCTTTTCGAATGTTTCGAGCAATTGGCGGTAATTTTCCGCCTTGAACGGGGTGGAGATCGCCTTGAAAAGAAAGATGGCATTGAGGCCCCGTTTACCGTTGTCATGGCAGAATCGCCTGATCAGTTCCTCTTCTCCGTGGGATTCACCGATCAGGACCCGTTTTGGATTATCGAATTCGTCCGTCACCTTCCTCAGCTCGGCGGCGAATTCGAAGCTTTCCGTCTGCAGAAAATTATTCTTCAGGTTCTGGAAAAAAATGGTGAGCGCTTTGTCCGATGGAGTCAGGCGCAAGCTTGGAGGATTGTGCCGCAGCTCGGGATCTTCGTAAATTGCGCTGATAATGTCGAGCCGGAAGCCATCCACGCCTTTATAGAGCCAGAACCGGACGACGTCGAACATGGCCTGCTTGACTTCGGGATTGCGGTAATTCAGGTCCGGCTGGAAAGGCAGGAAAGCGGTGTAGTTGAACTGCTTGCGCCCGGGATAATAGATCCATGCCCTGTTGCCCGCCATTGCCCGCCAGTTGTTCGGGGGCTTTCTGCCGTCCCTGCCTTTTCCATCTTTCCAGATGTACCAGTCGGCCTTGGGATTATCGCGGGAGCTGGCGGATTCCTTGAACCAGTCATGTTCATCCGACGTGTGGTTCAGCACCAGGTCGAACACGATCTTCATTTTCCTGGAGTGCACCTCCTGCACCAGTTTTTCAAAAAGCGGCATGTCTCCATACTGCGCTGAAATGGAAAGGTAGTCGCTGATGTCGTAGCCGAAATCGCGTTGCGGACTTTGGGTAAAGGGAGAAATCCAGATTGTTTCATAGCCGAGATCCGCCAGATAGTCGAGTTTCTCGATCACCCCCTGGATGTCGCCGATGCCATCCCCATTCGCATCGTAAAAAGAGCGCAGGTAGATGTGGTACACGGTGGTTTTCTTCCACCAATTCGGGTCTGAGCAGATGGGCGATGGATTTGCAGGGGATTTCATCCGCGTTTCATCACTGGCATGCCGGATGAGACGAAGCCGGCCGGTAATCTACCGGGAACCCCTCCGGCCGGGACCGGGGACCAGGCGGAGGGTTTCGTTGCGGCTTGGTACGGTTTTACTTGAGCGTGGATTGGAGTTGTTTGGCGTGCTCGGTGTGCGAGACAAATGCGGGACGCACTTTGATCAGCAGGGCTTTCAGTTCTTCATTTTTGGCGCTGGGGATGAGCGTTTTGTCGACTGCATCGAGGACTTGCTGATGATAGGCTACCTCATGATCGATGTAGGCCTTGTCGAATGCGGCACCGCTCAATTTCTTGAGGTTGGCGATATTTTTCTCGCCTCCGGCCTTGAGGCTTTCGCTGGTCGGATTATTCTGGGGCGTGACCTTGAGCTTGGTAACGAGCTCGACTGCCTGCTTGTTCACATCGGCGTGGTCGGTGGCCATCCTGTGGCCAAATGCCTTGACGTCCGCGTTGGATGCCTTGGATTCAGCCAGTTTTCCCGCATCGATATCGACCTGGTTGGCCGTGACGACAATAGATGCAATTTGCGCATCGTTGGGCGCCTCTGCCTTGGCGGCTGTAGCGAACAGGGGTGCAACCAGGGCGAACATGAGCGTGCTCTTTTTCATAAATCCTCCATAAATAAGTCGAATATCGAAAAAAATACCTCCGCTTTCTTGAGACCGTGCCGTTGCGCTTGCGGGAACCTTCGAAGCGCTTCCCGCGCCGGCGCAATAATCGCACGCCGAGGTCGGTGGCGACGGCCTCAAGAATGATACGACTATGATTCATGCGGTCGAGTTCAATGCCGGTGTGATATTTCTGGCAGAGAAATTCAATGGAAGTCCATGTTTAAAAAATGGTTTTTAATTTCGCTCTCTGATCCTGCCCCAATCAGGCGTGCGGGAAAACGCCAGCCGGGTTCGATATGGAAAACCCGGTGTTTCGGATTTTCCCGATGAGGATCAGCAGTATTCGAACTTATTCCTGTCATCCTACTCATAAAAGTATCTGCTCTGTTTCAGGGAATTCCTGAACAATCTCTCGCAGCGCCTGGTCGCTCGCATGAGACTGATTCAGGCATTAGTACCTAAGTCCGATGGCAAAAATGAAAGCAGCTCGTAAGATAGAACCCGTCCATTCGTGTGGATTGAAAACCACTTCCAGGAAAGGGGGGTTACATGAAGAACCTGAGCGGTCCCTTATCGGTAGTTGCTTTGCTGGCAGAACCTTTTGCGGCCAACGCCACGCTGGTTGGCCCGATTCCCTATCATTGCTTTGCGGACTATCCTTCGGTGCGCGCGGCGTTCAGCGCTTTTCCCATGGAGGATTTCGAGGATAATGCTTCGGGTGGGTCTGCCCCGACTGCAACGCCATTTGAAATGCGGCCTGCTGCGTCCAGGGATAATCCGTTCGATCCGGCCGATATCGATGACATGATGGAAGATGGGTATGCCGGGTGCGGCCATACCTGGTTCGCGAGCAGCGACGCAAGCCTGACCTTCACTTTCAGCACGGCATTGCTGGGTTCGCTGCCGACCGATGCCGGATTGCTATGGACCGACATTGGCCTTGCGAACGTCCGAGCGGGCTCCGATAGCGTTCTTTTCGAGGCTTTCGATGCTTCGCACAATCTTCTGGGCGTCATTGGCCCCGCCTCGCTGGGGGATGGCCTTTTTGCCGGGCAAACCGCCGAGGACCGATTTTTCGGAGTCACCAGCCCTGGCGGAATTGCCTCGATACGTATCACTTCGCTAAGCAGCACCGAACGGAATATGGACGAGCCGCAGCATGATCCGATGGAAGCCATGAAGGCCATGGGGCTGGGCGGGGATGGCGAATCGCCCACTTTTCTTGCCCTGCTTATTGTCGGAAGCGCCGGAGCCCAGTTCAAGCGAAGGCGCCTGCAGAGCTGAAGGAGGGGAGGCAAACAAGGTTCCGTGCGGGCTATCGTTGAACTGCTTTCGAGCCGCGCTCTGCCGCTTCGCTTTTGCGCGTCCCATCCCGCAAAGCCCACCGCCGCGCCAGCGGAGACTTATTCAGCGCTTCCCTAGAAGGCTGTGCCTGCGGGCATAGCCGAAATAGATGAATAGCCCGATCGCCGCCCAATAAAGAAACAATCTGATGGTCTCCCAGCCGAGACTGAAAAACAGCAGCACGCATCCCGCCGCTGCCATGGGTCCTACGATGCCGATCATGGGTGTTTTGAAAGGGCGATGAAGAGTTGGGTCGCGGCGGCGTAGAATCATGACGCCCATCGCCACTGTGAAGAAGGCGAACAGCGTGCCCGAGTTTGAAATATCCGCCAGCATTCCCACCGGAAACATTGCGGCAAAGAGCGCGACCGCTATGCCGGTCACGCCGGTGACGACATGCGGAGTATGAAAGCGCTCATGCACGCGCGAGAATACGCCCGGCATGAGGCCGTCCCTGGACATGGTGAAAAGAACCCGCGTTTGCCCATATATCATCATCAATACCACGGAGGGGAGGGCAATGATGGCGGCGGACGCCACCCAGTTTCCGGTCGCGGGATACCCCACGGCGCGCAGTACGTACGCGAGCGGCTCCCTGGATTGCGAAAGTTCGCCGCCCGGCTGGGCGCCAACCGCTCCGACGGCAGCATAGGCTACCACCAGATAGAAAAGCGTGCAGATGGTCAGCGAGCCTATCAGTCCGATAGGCACATTCCGGTTGGGATTGACTGTCTCCTCGGCGGCAGTGGATACCGCGTCGAAACCGATGTAGGCAAAGAAAATCGAGGCCGCCGCTCCAAGTATGCCCACCCCGGAAAATGGCGTACCCCAGCCGTTGGGCAGCAGAGGGTCAAAATTGGCGGCACTCACGGCAGGAACGGCAAGGACGATGAATGCGGTAAGCGCGACGATTTTTACCACGACCAGCACGGCTGTGAATCTGGCGCTTTTTGACGTGCCGATGATCAATAGCACCGTAACGAACAGGGAGATGAGGAAGGCCAGCAGATTGAATCCGCCTGACGAGGTGGCGCCCATGCCTGCGCCGGAGCGCAGGACAATGGTATCGTAGGGTCCTGCGGTCAGAACCAGGGGCAGTCCATAGCCTATCTCATGAAGAAATCCGTTGATATATCCCGACCATCCGACGGCTACCGCCGCGGCTGCCACGGCATATTCCAGAATAAGCGCCCAGCCGACCATCCAGGCCGTCAACTCGCCGAATACCGCGTAGGAATAGGTATAAGCGGACCCTGCTACCGGCACGATGGCGGCAATCTCCGAATATACCAGCGCCGTCAGCGCGCACACGAAGCCGGCGAGGACAAATGAAAACATCATGCCCGGGCCGGCTTTCTCGGCAGCGACCGATGTCAGCACGAAAATTCCGGTGCCGATAATGGCCCCGATCCCCAGCATGGTAAGGTCAAATGCGCCAAGCTGGCGCTTGAGTCCCTTTCGCTCCGCCGATTCGATAATATGCTCAAGAGGTTTGACGCGCTCGAACAGCATGAAAATTTCTCCGGTTAAAAAGATTGAACGCGCTGCCGTTCCCGGCGGCTTCCGGTCATTCCGGAGTAGTCAACACGTTCGCCACGCGAAGAACGAGCGCTGTTTTTCCTCGCGGCTTTCTGCCGGCGGCACGCGGCCGGCGATAGCTGATCCGTTCAAAGCCACGCTATTTTAAACCACCGCGAAACGGATAAAGCTTGTTTTGGCATTTTCATTTCATGAGACAGGAGGATGGGACCGTGGTGAAGAACCTCGCGGATCGCCAGCGGTCAAATTGCTAAGGAAGCGGGATGAATCCCGTATTTTGCGAGGATTTTCGGGAGCTTTCCTTTCATAGGAAATCCGAGGAGGTCTTCCATGGATCGACGGGCTGCGCTGCGAAATCTTGCCATGCTGGCCGCCTTCCCATTGGTTTCAGGTTGCTCGCGCGGTAAAAACCTGAGTGCCACACCCAATCTCATTACCGTCAAGCCCTTGAACAAGCCTCATGAGGAATGGCGCGGCCTGGTTTCGCCGGCCGCATATCGCGTGCTGTTTGAAGGAGATACCGAGCGACCGGGCAGCAGTGCGCTGAACAAGGAAAATCGGGCCGGCACCTATCTATGCGCGGCGTGCTACCTGCCATTGTTCGATAGCGCAGATAAATATGAAAGCGGCACCGGCTGGCCCAGCTTTACCCAGCCTGTCGAGGGACACATGGGAACCGGGCGCGACTTCAGTTATATCATGCCGCGTACCGAATATCATTGCGCGCGTTGCGGCGGCCATCAAGGCCACGTATTCGATGATGGTCCGCGTCCCCGCGGCGAACGCTGGTGCAATAACGGGGTCGCGCTCAAATTCATTCCGAAAGATAACCCGCTCCCACCGCTGAGGAGCTGACGTCTGATCCTGTTTTTCTGTCTTGCCGGATTCAGATTCAATCCTGCGCAATCCTGTGGATTGCTTCACGCTCCACGCCACCCGCGTCGCTGCCTGTCGAGAATGCTGCGCAGCAAAGAGACACCGGTGAATTGTTGTTACGGTAGACGGCGATAAAACTGCTTGGTCCGCCGCCGGTATGTCCGGCAACCCATGTTCCCCCTTCGGTTTTCCCTGCCATGATGCCAAGCCCGTATCCCGGCGATAGCCAGGGCCGGCCGGCTATGGCTTGACCAACACACCGGCTGTCGAGCATGGCAGCCAATAAATCGTCGGGAAGCAGGGGGCCAGTCATCAGCCGGTCCAGTAACAACGCAGCTTCATGAAGCGGCCCAACCAGCAACCCGTGGTAAACCCAGCCTGGTTCGTAGGTGGCGGCCTTTCCCATCTCAACCTCGATCAGATCTTCCCGCGACCTGGCCAGCCGCACATGGCCGAGTCCCAAGGGGCGAAGGATCAGTCGCTGCAGCGCAACCTCGAATTCCTCGCCGGTCTCAAGCTCGATAAGGCGCCGCACGTACAGATATCCGATATTGGAATACGTCCAGCCACTGCCAGGCGGGTAGCACAAGCTTCCTGCATTCGTGCGCGCCAGCATCTCCTCATCCGGCCAGGGCAACTGATTCTGATCCACCGCTATATGATAGTCAGGCAGTTGCCCGTAGTCCGGAAGTCCCGCCTCGTGGCGTAGTAGCTGCCGAAGGGTGAACGGTTGATTTTCGATTGTTTTGTCCAGCGACAGCAGTTTGTCGCGCACCAGGGCGAGTGCCGCGGCAGCGATGACGGTTTTGGTGAAGCTCCACCATGGCACGGCCATGGCCTTGCCTGCTTGCGAGATTACCTTGCCGTTCCGGACAAGCGCATGAAACATGACAGGCATTCAGCGTGGCGGGGAAATGGAGGGTCGTTTTTCCCCGGATTCGGAAGGCCGGGAAGTTCCGGGGTGCGGTGAAATCTGCTGGCGGCTGGCAGGCTGGAACTATGGAACGGCATTCAAGGTGGGAGCGGATACCGGCTTCGTGGCTTCATCCCGCCTCTGCCTCAATTCCTTCGTATTGAGATCGATGACTCGTGGATCTTTACCCTCCCGTTCCCCGGCCTGCAGATCCAGCGCCTGCTTATCCCTTTCCTTGTTCTTCGATGCTGCGGTTCTGGAACCGGCAGTTTTCGAATCCTGACCCTTCACTTCCCCTTGTCTGGTTTCCCTGGTCCTGGAATCCTTGAGTTTGCCATCCTTTCCCTTCGTCTGCTTTGCCTTTGCATCCTGCTCCGTCTTCGAAGCATTCGTATCACTGTATCTGTTCTTCAGATCATGGACGATCGCGGCATAGCTTCGATTTTCATTTTGCATCTGCCCATGCAACTGGGCATATTGCAGGTTATAGGTTGTGCGTGCGCTCTCGAGTTGGCGTAATTTGTCTTCCAGCACACGTTTGTTATGGGCGCTGCTCTTTACTTCCGCAGCCTTGGCTGCCACTGTGACATCCTCGATTTTCTGGCTCAATTGCTTGAATAGCTGAGCCACGCTAGTGGCGGCAGCGCTATAGCGACGGTAGTGGAGTTCCATCCGCTCCAGCTCGGTCAGCGGTTCGCTGCCGGATGGGGACGGGGCGGGTATGGGCGTGTTCCCCGCCGCCTGGTCATGCTCCACCCGCGATGTTTTCTCCACCGGCGCCGCGCTTGCGCTCGGCATACCCGGCAAGCACGGGCCATATGCCGCTATCGCCAGGATGGCCAGCGTCATCGCGCTGGTTTTTCGACCGGATGAAGTCCTGCTGTGGAAAGCCATGATAAACTCCTGAATGTAACGTTCTTCGGGATCACGCGCTGCCCAACGCGTTGCAATCACATTGCAATCGCATGGCATTCGAGGCGCTGGCAACATGGTATACCCATTCGCGAGGCTGACCAAGGGCGCCACGACGATTCTAGCCGAATCGCCTTGTTCTTGCCCTTCCCTCATGAAAGCCCTGGCGACCCTGGCGAAAGGATCAAAAGCCGGATCGATATCCCCCGCCCGAGCGGGATCATGCCCCACCGGCGCCAGTAACCGGCTCAGGGGCTGGTTGCACGCAAATCAAGCATAGGATCTTTACATCCACCTTACACTTTATCAAAAATGACCTCGACAACGTTTTCCGGCAAGTTCATCACCCTTGAGGGCATGGACGGAGCGGGCAAAAGTACCCAGTTGCAAGGGATCGAGAAATTTTTGCTCGAAAATGGGAAACCGGCAATCGTCACCCGCGAACCCGGCGGCACGCCTCTCGGGGAAAAATTGCGAGAACTGCTGCTGGACACTGACCAGCCGATGCATCCCGAAACGGAGGCGCTGCTGATGTTTGCGGCCCGCCGCGAGCATCTGGACAAGGTTATTTTCCCGGCCCTTGAAAGAGGCGACTGGGTGATCTCGGATCGATTCACGGATGCGAGCTTTGCATATCAGGGCGGAGGCAGGGGAATGTCCCTGCGCAAACTCGACGATCTGGAAGCATGGGTTCAGGGGAAATTTCAACCCGACCTCACGCTTTATTTCGATGTGCCGGTCGAGGTAGGCAGGCGGCGTGTCCATGCCGCGAAGCCTCCGGACCGGTTTGAAAAAGAACGGGATGAGTTTTTTCGCGGAGTGCGGGCCGCCTATCTGGAGCGGGCAAGAAAATTCCCTTCGAGAATACGGGTAATCGATGCCAGCGTTCCTCTGGACGAGGTCACGAAATCGGTGAGTGATTTTCTTTCCGCCATCTGTCATGAATGGTCATGAATGATATTTTTTCCTGGCAGCGAGATGTGTGGCGACCGCTGGCGCTTGCCGGTCAACCGGGTCCGGGAAAGGCTTCCCTGGGGCACGCGTTGCTCTTGAGGGGCAGGAAGGGCATCGGCAAGCTCGCATTCGCCCGCTGTCTGGCCAAGTCGCTGCTATGCCGCAACCCAACGGTCGAACGCCTGTCCTGCGGGGCATGCGCGAGTTGCGCGTGGTTCGAAATCGGCGGGCATCCCGATTTCCGCCTGATCGAACCGGAGATCCTTTCGCAAACGGCTGATTCGCCAGAATCTTCGGAAGCCGTCGGCGAAAAAGCGGCTGCCGAGGCAAGTGCCGGGGATGAAATTACGGACGGAAAGAAAGCGGCGAAAAAACCCAGCAAGCAGATTACCGTGGAGCAGATTCGAAATGCGGTCGATTTCGTCAATATATCCAGTCATCAGAGCGGCTACAAGATCGTGCTGATCCATCCGGCTGAGACGATGAATGCCGCCGCCGCCAATGCCTTGCTGAAAAATCTGGAAGAGCCGCCGGCGTACACCTTGTTCATGCTGGTCACGCATCAGGCGCAATATCTGCTTCCGACCATACGCAGCCGCTGCCGCCAGGTCGCCATGCCTGCGCCGGACCGCGCCGCCGCGCTTGGCTGGCTAAGGCAGCAGGGAGTTAAAAATCCCGAAATCTGTCTTGCTTCCGCCGGCTATGCGCCGCTTGCGGCGCTGGAATTCAGTCATGGCGATTACCTTGATTTGCATGGCAGCTTCATCCAGCAAGTCAGCGCGCGCGACCTTAATCCAGTCGCTCTTGCGGACAGGATGCAGAAAACGGATATGGCGATAGTGGTGAGCTGGCTGCAGAAATGGAGCTACGATTTAATGAGTTTTCGCGTTACAGGGGAGATACGCTATCACCTCGACAAGGTGGAGGCCATAAAATCCCTGGCGTACGGCATCGATCCCCGGCAACTGAGCGTTTATCTGCGCAGCTTGAACGAAGCACAGCAGCTTGCGGCCCATCCTCTCAATCCGCGCCTGTTCCTCGAGGATCTGCTGATTTCCTATCTCCAGGCGCTGCCCCCCCGGCCGCCGGCGACAAGCGCATTTGCGTGATCGATATTCGGTGGCAACGAGTTCCCGATAGAGCTTTATTTGCCGGCCATGCGCCATCTCTTCGCAATCGACCGAAAGCCTTTCCCGAAGGAAAGGCTTCTGGTGGAACCGGTCAAACCGGAATCTATCCGAATCTGCGACGCAGGGTATGGGCTAGTCCCAGCAAACCAAGGACCAGCAGCGGGATCGTTCCGGGTTCCGGCACGGTACCGCAGGACGGCTGTCCCGGTTCGCCGCACTGGAATACTGTTCCGGCGCCGCCACCAATTACCACGGCCCCGGGGAAAGTGCCGCCCGTCTGGCCGAAAATTGGTCCGGTGACAAGAGTGCTCAAGCCTCCAAAGTCGCCCGAAAACCAGGCATGCCAGGGAGTCGCGTTGCTGACATCGCTATTGGTCAGGCCGGGAAATGCGGCATTGCCTGCTGCGGTAATCGTCAGGGAGCCGGAGTTGAAATTGGGACCGCCGTTATCTCCCTGAACTACCAGTCCAGGCAGCAGGGCCGAGAGCCATCCGTAACCGATACTCGAGTTGGCTTGCTCCTGCGTGAAGAGTCCGCCGCCACTCACCACGAAATTGTTGAGGATGCCGGAATTGGCATTGACGATGCCAAGCTGCGCATCAGTGATGCCCCCCGATACGTTACTGCTTACGGTAGGCATATAAATGATGCCCGTGTTGCTGGCGTTGGTGGTGCCAGTGCCATTGAAGAAGTTGGTGATATCGGATAAAGTGGACAGGGCCACGAAGCCCCACGAACCATCCAGGCTGGATTTCGAGGTAGCGGAGTTGAATGCCGAAAGCGCGGAGCTCGAGTTGCAGCCAATACATGCCACGGTGTGCTGCCCATTGGTTACCGCAGGCGCAAGATTCTCAAAGGCCTTCTGCATGAACAGCCAACCCGTGAAATTGGTAGTGGAGCTGGCGGAACCATGATCATCCGCATCCGTCCCCGCAATGATGATGGGGCCGGCTGAAGCGATGGAGGCGGCGCCCAAAAATAGCGTCCCAAAAAACATCGAAATTATTTTCTTCTTGGTTTTCATTTGATTCCTTTTTGAGTTATGTATTACACGAAGTACGAATTTCCTCACACACGATGTTACCGGTCAGAGATTTAGCAATTTTCATGCCTTTTTTAAATACTGGAAAAAGATCATATAAAATCATTTGACTATAAAGAATGTGCGTTAATACTGGCATATTTTGATAGCTTGGCTCATCAGTTTTGTAAAAAAAGCCGACATCTGCGTCCCTGATCGCAAGACTGAGCAATGCCTGGTTTCATTCACTTCATCGCAGATTTAAACTTTGTCATCATGCTTGTTGACTCCCACTGCCACCTGGATTTTCCCGATCTCGCAAGCCGCCTCGACGACGTGATGGCAAGCATGCGGGATAATGGGGTCAGCCATGCCCTGTGCGTGAGCGTGAATCTCGAGGATTTTCCACGCGTGCTCGCCCTGGCGGAAACCCATTCCAACCTCTTTGCCTCCGTAGGGGTTCATCCCGACTATGAAAACCTGGAGGAACCTCAGGCCGCGCAACTGGCGTCTCTTGCAAGGCACCCCAGAATTGTCGCTATCGGGGAAACAGGGCTGGATTACTTCCGCCTCACGGGAGACCTGGAATGGCAGCGCGAGCGTTTCCGTCAGCATATCCGCGCGGCAAGGGCGTGCGGCAAGCCGCTCATCATTCATACGCGCGCAGCCGCGGAGGACACCTTGCGCATCATGGCGGAGGAGGGCGCCGACCGGGTCGGGGGAGTGATGCACTGCTTTACCGAAAACTGGGAAGTGGCGCAGCAGGCGATGGAAATGAACTTTTATATTTCGTTTTCGGGTATCGTTACCTTCAAGAATGCGGTAGCGCTGAAGGATGTAGCCAGGAAAATCGGACTGGAGAGAATGCTGATTGAAACCGATTCGCCCTATCTCGCTCCCGTGCCGCATCGGGGTAAAATCAATCAGCCTGCCTTCGTGCGCCACGTGGCGGAGGAAATAGCCGCGCTGCGGGGCATCAGACTGGAGGAAGTTGCCGCCGCCACTACAGCCAATTTCTTTAATCTTTTCAAGGTTGCATGATGATATCTCCAACCAGATCCTGGAATTTTTCCTGCTTGCTGCTTGTCGTCGGCTTTTTCCTGGCATCCCCAGTCTCGGCAGGCGTGTATGAGGAGCTGCGCTCGGCGGTGGAGGTTAATCATACGGGAGACATAGCAAAGCTGCTTGCCCGCGGCGCCGACCCCAACACGCCGGATGAGCAAGGAAACACGCTGCTTATGATCGCCATCCAGAACAATAATCCCGAACTAATCGACATCCTCCTGAATGCGGGCGCCAAGCTCAACCTGCGTAACCGGTATGGCGAGACCGCGATAATGCTCGCTAGCTACAATGGACTATACAACATCGTCGAAAAGCTCTATGTCAAGGGAGCGGAAATCAAGCATGACGGCTGGAATCCGCTGCTCTATGCAGCGACCAACGGCCATGTCAGGGTAATCCAGCTGCTCCTGGACGGAGGCGTTCCAGTCGATTCGACTTCTCCCAACGGCACTACGCCGTTGATGATGGCGGCACGGGGAAACCACACGGATGCCATTACTGTCCTGCTGAAAAATGGGGCGGACCCCAACTTGAGAAACGATGCGGGAAAAACCGCTGTTGCGTTTGCCCTGGGACGGAATCATTCGCAAGCCGCCGAGCTATTGCAATCCAGCGGGGCAAAAGAATGAAGCAGCGGCGTCTTGACGAAAGCATATGGCGGCGATAGCCTTCAACCACTACAATCTGCGAGCGCCGCGGGAACTCATGGACCGGCTCAGGGATTTCTATTGCGATATCATTGGCCTGCGGCAGGGCAGGCGACCTGACCTGGGAAGCTTTGGATACTGGCTTTATGCCGGCAGCGACTGCGTTCTTCATCTGAGCGAGACGAGGGCGGGAGAATCGCGCCTCACGCATACCTCCACCACATTCGATCATGTCGCTTTTACCTGTACCGGCCGCACTGCGATGGAAGCAACCCTCGATGGGCACGATATCCCGTTCTCTCGCGGCCAGGTGGCGGAATTGGGCATTTATCAGCTTTTTTTGCAGGACCCGGCCGGGAATGGCGTGGAGTTGAGCTTTAAGGAAAATCCAGGGATTCCGGCTTTCGGGTGATCCCTGGCATCGGCGGTAGAGTTGGCGGCAGGTCGACCGGTCCAGGCTGCGCAGGGTGCGCTCGACCATCCTGCGTATCAGCGTATTTCAAGGGAGAGGAACATGACAAAAATTCTCGTACTCTATTACAGCATGTACGGCCATGTCGAAACCATGGCCGGGGCGGTCGCCGAAGGCGCCCGCAGCCTCGATGGAACAGAAGTCGTCATCAAGCGGGTGCCGGAACTGATGCCGGAAGAAATTGCGCGCAAGGCAGGCGCAAAACTGGAGCAGATGGCGCCTGTCGCAACGGTGGACGAATTGCCTTCCTACGACGGCATCATTTTTGGTACGCCGACCCGCTTTGGCAACATGTGCGCGCAAATGCGCAACTTCCTGGACCAGACGGGGAAATTATGGTTGAGTGGCGGATTGATTGGGAAAGTGGCCAGCGTTTTTACCTCGACAGCTACTCAGCATGGCGGGCAGGAAACCACCATCACCTCCTTCCATAACACCTTGCTGCATCAGGGCATGATCATCGTCGGAGTGCCTTATTCCTGCCAGGGATTGCTCAATATGAGCGAAATCACGGGGGGATCGCCTTACGGCGCGGCCACGCTTGCCGGCGGCGACGGTAGCCGGAAACCATCGGAGAACGAGCTGACCATCGCCCGGTTCCAGGGCAGGCATGTGGCAGAAATCACAAGAAGACAATGCACATGACCCTCTCGCGTGCTGTATGGATTGCATGGACCGCATGATGGCGAAACCGCTCGAAGGCAAGATCGCCATCGTCACTGGCGCATCCCGCGGCATAGGCGCGGAAATCGCCCGCTCGCTGGCGGGTGCGGGCGCAAAAATCATCATCAACTATTTCAGCAATCGCCATGCTGCCGAAACGGTCTGCAGCGAGATCATGGAGGCGGGAGGAGAAGCACTTTCTGTCCGGGCGGATGTGAGCCATTCAGCAGAAGTGCGCATACTTTTTGATGCCGCTATCGGCAGGTTCGGCCGCGTGGATATCCTGGTCAATAACGCCGGCATCCTTCTCTCACGGGAAATTGCCGACATCCGGGACGAAGAGTTCGACCGCGTCTGGAACATCAATACGCGCAGCGTTTTCTATGCCTTGCGGGAAGCGGCCACGCGGCTGGCAGACGGGGGGCGCGTGGTCAGCCTGTCGAGCACGGTCACGCGGCTGATGCTCCCCAACTATGCCGCGTATGCTGCCAGCAAGGGCGCGGTCGAGCAGTTGACGCGCATTTTTGCGAAAGAAGCAGGGGGGCGTGGCATTACGGCCAATATCGTTTCGCCCGGTCCGGTAAACACGGAGATGTTCACCACGGGAAAAAGCGAAGAGACGATCAAGCGCATGGCTGCGATGTCGTTCCAGGGACGCGTGGGCGAGCCGCGGGACGTCGCCAGCCTGGTGCTTTTTCTGGTAAGCGACGAAGCAGCCTGGATTACCGGACAGAACATCAGCGTGAGCGGCGGCGCGGCGTGATATCGCGCTTTCCCCCCCGGAAATGGGAACGTCGATTTTCGCGCTGACGACCCCGCCTTGGCCGGTGCCATATGAACGACTATCCGGTCATCGCGCTTAATCTGGCGGCGGCGCTGGCGGCAGGCGCGGTGATAGGCCTGGAAAGGACTGTCCATGGGCATCCCGCCGGCTTCAGGACCCATGCGCTCGTATGCCTGGCCTGCAGTCTCCTCATGCTGATGACTTCATATCAGTCCCATTGGCTGCACGGCGCGCCGGTCGGTTCGATAGGAGCGGATACGAGCAGGATGGCGCAGGGGATAGTGACGGGTATCGGATTTCTGGGCGCCGGCGTGATTTTCAAGGAAGGAATGACCATTCGCGGCCTGACTACTGCCGCTTCCATCTGGACCACCGCAGCCATCGGGATTCTGCTGGGACTGGGATTCTACTTCCCCGCGCTTTTGGGAACCGGCCTCATGCTGGGAGTGCTCACCTTGTTCAATTCGATTGAAATGAGGCTGCCCCGCGACTCCTACGCCCAATACCACGTAAGCTTCGACAGAAACGATATCATGCCGGAAGACCAGGTTCGAAGGCTCGTCGCCGACCATGGGTTTGAGATTGCGAACATGAGCTATCGCATTACGCCGACGGGATTGTTCGAATATCGCATGGATATCCGCACCAAGCGGGATCCGGACAGGACCGCCGATCTCGCGGAAACATTGCGTAAATCCGAAATAGTGCGGGAATTCCGCATTTCCACGACTGGCAATTAAGGAAGCGCTGAACGATTTTTGCTTCGAGAAGGATTCGGGATTCAGGAAGTCTTGTGGAATATTGTCTCACAAGGTGGCGATAACCATTCTTGCTCCTGCCGCTGCGCTGCCACCGCTTGCCTGAATTGCATGAATGCCTTCGCTTTTCACCTTGTCCATGGCCATGCAAAAATCCCGCATTTCCATGCAATCCGTTGCCCATTCTCCAGGTTCAGTTTCATATGCCGCATCGTCCATGGTCATCGCCGCCGCTTCCCAGTGACCATGCGCTATTTCCAGCATGGCGATCTTGCATCGTGTGATTTGTTCGGGCGGTGCTGCCATCAGAATTTCGAATATGTTTTTCATGATGTGCCTCCACTCTTTTTACGTTCCTCACATTACTCTTTTCACTTTCTTCACAATAATAAGACAGCAATTTTTCATCGAGGTGCCGTCTTTTTTTCTTATTTTTACCATTCGAGGATTTTCCATGGCGAGAACGAGAACACCCAGCCGGAGCGGTGTCGCATCAAGTTTTTCCCCGAAAATCCAGGCGGGAGTAATGTGGATTTGGCGCCGTTAATTGCCTGGTGCCGTGGATGCTATCTTATGGATGAATGAAGGAAATGTACTGTCAGGACAACAGGGGGCTGTCCAGGGCATCGAGATTCCCTTCCTTGCTCATCGCGGCTGCCTCTTGCCTGTCTACCCAGCCGATCATTTTATCCTCCAGCATCGGCCTGGAAAAAAAGAAACCTTGCAGTTCGTCGCATTTCAGTTCCTCAAGAATCCTTCGCTGCCCCTCTGTTTCGACTCCTTCGGCCACGACGCTCAGATCCAGGACGTGCGCGAGGTTGATCACTGCCTTGACTATGGCGCGTGCGTCGCTGTTCTTTTCGAGGTCGGTGATAAAACTGCGGTCGATCTTCAACTGACGGGCCGGCAACTGGCGCAGGTAGTTCAGGCTGGAATACCCGGTGCCAAAATCATCTATGGACAAGCGCACGCCTATGGCTGCGAGTTTCTTGAAAAAACACTGGGTTGCGTCGATGTCTTTCATTGCGGCCGATTCAGTCAACTCGCATATCAACTGCGATGGTTCAAGCTGGTGCCGCTTCAGCGCCTGCCGGATGCTATCTGCCAGATCATCCTGGCGCAGTTGATGCATCGACAGATTGATCGCAACGCTCATCCGCATGCCTTCTTGAGACCATGTCCCCATCTGGCGGCATACTTCATTGATAACCCAGTTGCCCAGGCCATTGATCAGGCCAAAGCGCTCGGCAAGAGGAATGAATATTTCGGGGCCGATGATGCCGCGTTCCGGGTGATTCCAGCGCAGCAACGCCTCCATGCCTCTGACTCGCCCATCGGTCACGCCCACCTTGGGTTGATAATACAACTGCAACTGGCCAAGCTCGACCGCGCTACGCAAATCCCGATGCAGGCCAAGCTGATCCACTGCGCTGTCTTCCATCCGGGATTCAAACAACGCATAGCCGTCTCCGCCAGAATGCTTGGCGGAATGCATCGCAGCACTGGCGCAGGACAACAACCTGGTTCTCGGACCCTGGTCCGGATAAATCACCACGCCCACTGAACCGGAAATCTCGATTTGCTGGCCGCCTATATCGAAGGGTTGCGCCAGCGCCTTTACCAGCCGGTGGGCGAGTTGTGCACAATCGCCCATGTTGCGGACATCCTCTATCAGCAGCACAAAATCGTCGCCCCCCAATCGGGCAACCATGTCCGTGGTACGGGCCAGTCCGCGCAATCGCCATCCCGCTTCCTTCAGCACCAGGTCGCCAATAGCATGGCCGAAGGAATCGTTGATGGACTTGAAGCCATCCAGGTTGGCTACCAGAACGGCGATTCTACCGGGTTTATGCTCGGCATCGAATTCTTCCCGGCCCTGTTCCTCCGCCCGGTCGCAACGCGACGTAAGCTTTACGAGATAATTTTCGAACTGGATGCGGTTGGGCAACCCGGTAAGCGGATCGAGGTGGGAGCGCTTCTGCAATTCTTCGTTGGCGCTTTCGAGTTCCGCATTCGCGGTTTTCAGCGAACGGGAGTATTGCAGGCGAGCTGCAAACGCGCAGACCAGGAGTGCCAATAGAGTCATGGCGGTATCCGCAGTATAGAGAGAAACAATCGCAACAGTTGCAGCGGCAATGACTACCAGGTTGCTGCCTAGCATCGACGGGGGCATGACCATCCTCCAGATCGGATCGAATTATCTAATCAATACGGCCTGGTCACGGGAAACTTGAGGAATAAACAGGAAGCAATCCGGAAATTCCGTTTCAAGGCAAAGCTTGTGGAAGATCTTTCACGGGATTCCAGCGAATCCGGAATGGGATTATGAGGATGCGGCACGTCCGGCAGCGGTGACAAGGACGATCTTTCCGATGTGCGCGCCGGATTCCATCAGCGCATGCGCCGCGGCAGCTTGCTCCAGGTCGAAGGTCTGGAAGATCACCGGCTTGATCTGTCCCTGCCGCAAGAGAGGCCAGACGTGCTGTTCCAGCTCCTGCGCGATCTGCGACTTTTCCCGCACAGTGCGGGATCGCATGGTCGAGCCGGTATGGGTCAGGCGCTTGGCCAGCATGGGCATCAGGTTCAGTTCGGGTGCGGAGCCATGCTGCACCCCAATCTGGATAATGCGCCCGTTCATCGCCGCCGCCCGGTAGTTTCGCGCCACGTAGTCGCCCGCGATGATATCCACGATGATATCGGCCCCCTTGCCCTGCGTGAATCTTTTCGTCTCTTCCACGAAATCCTGAGTCGGGTAGTGGATCGCCAGATCCGCTCCCAGCGCCAGGCAAGCTCGACATTTCTCTTCCGAACCGACGGTCGCCAGCACGGTGGCGCCGAATGCCTTGGAAAGCATGATGGCAGTGGTGCCGATGCCGGATGAGCCGCCATGGATCAGTACCGTTTCACCCGCCTTGAGGCCGCCGCGCTGGAACAGGTTGGCCCATACCGTAAAGAAGGTCTCCGGTAATGCCGCCGCCTCGATCAGGCTGAAACCGCAGGGTACGGGGAGGGCGTTGCTTTCATGTACCGTGCAAAACTCGGCGTAACCGCCGCCGGGAACGAGCGCGCATACCTTGTCGCCAATGCTGAAGCGGGTGGTCCCCGCACCAGGCGAAACCACTGTCCCGGCAATTTCGAGTCCCGGAATTGCCGATGAACCGGGAGGCGGAGGATACATTCCCTGTCTTTGCAGAATATCCGGACGATTGACGCCCGCGGCTTCCACCCTGACGAGAATGTCTTGCTCTCCCGTTTGCGGGATGGGACGCGTGCAAGCTGTCAGCACTTCCGGGCCGCCGTAACGCGGGATATCCATGGCCAGCATGCTCTGCCCGTTAAAAGATCTGGAATCCATTCGCGGTCCTGCCCCTGATGGAATAACGATCATAGCAGCAATGAACCGCCGCCAGGAAGAACACGAAGCGCGGCGCCATCTTTTCATTTCTGAAATTGCATCGAATTCTCATCCGTGGCCGCCCTGGAGATTGCTTTACGGCCAGTCGGATATTATGACATAATCCTGAAAATAAAGGATTGTAAATATCACAGGATTTTATATCACATGAATGATATATATTTTATATGTTAATTATCAATTATATTAAGTAATAACATGAACCATTATATTAGCGTGAAACTTATTTATATATCATTATTTTTCCGGTAAAGCATTTCGCAGTCTGGAAATCTGCGGAAGCCAGAGAGGGAATGTGAGATCAAGGAATCGCCAAATCGGAAAAAGGCGGCCAGCCTCTCTCTATCTCTTTTCCCTCAGTCCACGTTACGCCTATTCCCCGGGACGGCTGGCCCATCCTCCTGGCGCTGCGCCAGGCAGGCGAACAGATGCCCGTATCTGTCCTGACCACCCGGGATACCGTGAACGACCAGGTAAAAATAGGGTCTATAACGCAGGGTGTAACGAAGAAGCTTCCACAATTACTTGTCCCTGGATATATCCCGTGGAGCTCGATTTACCCCTGCGCGTTTACGAAAATGTGCCCAGATACTGCGTGTAAAACATGATCTTGACTCATCCGTTCTGCAGTGGTGGGATGAGGCGGGCCATTCGGGGGAAGGCGGTTTACTGAATCCGAAGGCCCGGGAAAGGCGGCAAGGGAGTTGGTTTCTCCGAAAGACAGGAGGTCGATATGAATGCGACTTGTGAGGAGGAGCAAAGAAAGGCAAGGGAAGCGTATGAGGCGTTGCAGCAATTAATAGGCAATTCGAATCCTCATGACGGCAGTATTGCCAGACAGCATTGGCAGGATGCCGAAAAGGCCTACGAGGATTGCCTGAGAAATTCTTCCGTTCCCGGTGACATCCACTAGCGTTTGCCAGAGCCCGCCTGTTGGCTGAAGATTCCTGCAGGCAGTTCTTCGCTTGATGGAGAGCGGGCTCTGCAAGCGCGCAATGACGGGAAGGAGAAGAAGGTATTGAAATACCGTCCCCGAGCGGTCACCGCCTGCCAGGCAAGGCGCGTGGCCGCCCATTCAAGATCCGCCAGGAATCATCGGTAACGGCTATGGAGTGTAGATACTCTGTTTGCCGTCAAGCATATTGTTCAGGGGTTCCGGCTGCGCCGCGCTTGCGTCCGTACCGCTATTGCAGCCACAATAACGCGGCATGAAAACGTTTCCCTTCAAGCGGTCGCTGATCATCCTGCTGGTTCCCGCGCTGTTCTCCTTGACGGGGTGCAACATTGTCCGCTTCGGATACAACCAGGCGGACCATGTGACCTATTGGTGGCTGGACCGGTTCGTGGATTTCGACGAAACGCAAGGGTCGCGTGTCCGCGCTGCCTTGGCCCGCTGGTTTTCCTGGCACCGGCGCGAGCATCTGCCCCGGTATGCGGGCTTGCTGACCCATTCCAGGACCATGGTGCTGGAAGATACGACTCCGGAACGCACCTGCGGCTTGTGGACGGAGATACGAGGATATATGGATGAAGCGTTTGAGCACGCATTGCCGATTGCCGTGGATATCACGTCAACCCTGACCCCCCGGCAGATCCAGAATATCGAGCGGAGGTATGCCAGGATCAATGAGGAATTCGATGAGGACCATGTTCGGGGCAACGCCGAGGCGCGCCTGAAGAGATCGATCAACCGTACCGTCGAGCGTGCCGAGTTCTTCTACGGCAAGCTCGACAGCCAGCAACGCGAATTTATTAAACAGCGGCTGGCGGCCTCGCCTTACGAAGTGACTATCTGGAATGCGGAGCGCCACCGGCGCCAGCAGGATCTGGTGCAGTTGCTGCGCCAATTGACGTCCGTCACGCCGGATCCGGACAGGATACAGCAAGCGCTGCGCGCCTACATGGAGCGCGTCTACAACTCGCCCAACGAAGCCTACCGCAAGTATTCGGATAACTTGTGGGCATATAACTGCGGCTTTGTCGCGGGCCTTCACAATACCGCTACTCCCGCACAACGCGCGCATGCGGCGAAGAAAATCAGGGGATGGGAATCGGATATCCAGCTGCTGCTCATGCCAACGGAAACAGCCAGGGCGGATTCGCTGTCTTCGCGGCCGGGTTTTCCCGCTTTGAGATAGCCCCGATACCGGCCCGGCCAGGAAGAGGGAATCGCTTTTGGACAGCAACGAATGGTATTTCGAAGGCGCATATACCGAGCTGTTTTATACAGCGCTGGTGATCGCCATTTTTGCCGCCTTATACCTCTTTGCCCGGCGCTACCGTCCATCCGATCAGGCGACCCGCCTCATCGAAGAAAACACGCCTTTACTGGGGTTGATTGCTCTCGCCATCGTTCTCTTCATCATCAACAGACTGCTGGGCGATTTGTGGTGACGCTAGCGTAGCGTTGCAATCGGTGTCCAGTTTGCTCTGGAATGGCTGTCCGGTTTGAACCGGAATTCGCATACACCACTGGATCCGGTCAGAATTTTCATTGATTTTGTTCCGAACGCGAGAGGCATACTCAAACGTCTTGGGCTTTCGTACTCGTACATCGTGAATTCTCCCCCTCGTGTGTGCCTGGCGGCTCACACTTCGGAGTTTCCTCGATGGACTCCCGTATCTGTCAAACTTCGAATGCCTCCCCGGCATAGCCGGGGGGCCTCCTGCTGTAGGCTAGCTATTTCTTTTGTCCATGTTCTTGTTCAAAGCGCCCATGCATTTTACCCACCATTTTGTGTAGATTTCTCATTTCATTGGTATCAAGCTTACCGTTATGGTCTTTGTCGTTTTGGTCAAACATCCACTCGTGGTGTTTCATGAATTCACTTTTACTAACACTACCGTCTGGTTCTCTTTTCATCACAGAAGCATCGCTTTCTCCATCATGTCCACTCGCATTGGCACTGGTTGCGAAACTACCTGTGGTCATTAAAAAAGGAACGATTGCAATAATGAATCCCATTTTTCGTTTTTGTGTCATAGTGATATCTCCTTGGTTAGATTCATCCAATACCGATCACCAAAAATCATGAATCATAAATTTCTGCGATAGTCTTTTGAAAGACTATTTTTAATATAGGTCAGAATGTCGTTGATATCAGTTGGGCGAGAAAATTATAGTTGTCTATAGTTGTCAATTTGAGGTGATCCTAAGTAGAGCCATGAACCGCCACTTTATCGTGGGCACGCTTCTCTGTTTCTGCTGCGCGTTTCCCTCGTATGGCGAGGATTACAGCGCGAAGCGCCACAAAATGGTGGCGGAGGTGCTGGCCGATCTCGCCGCCAACGGCAATCCCGCTCCAGGTCCCGGCGTGGTGCAAGCCATGGAGAAAGTGGAACGCCACCGTTTCGTGCCGGACTGGCTGATGAGGTTTGCCTATATCAACCGGCCTCTTCCCATCGGCCACGGGCAGACGATTTCGCAGCCTGTCATCGTGGCGATGATGACCGATCTGATCAAGGTGAAAGCTGGCGACAAGGTCCTGGAAATAGGCACCGGTTCCGGCTACCAGGCGGCTGTCCTGGCGGAAATCGTCAAATCGGTCTACAGCATGGAGATCATCGAGCCTCTTGGCAAAGAGGCTGCCGAGCGGCTGGCCGCGCTCGGTTACGGCAATGTGCAGGTAAAGGTGGAAGACGGCTACTACGGCTGGCCGGCGGAAGCGCCGTTCGACGCCATCGTGGTGACTGCCGCCGCGAGCCATGTGCCCCCGCCGCTAATCGCGCAACTGAAGCCGGGCGGGCGCATGGTCATCCCGCTTGGGGCGCAATTCATGACCCAGTTCCTCATGCTGGTGGAAAAACACCCTGACGGTTCGGTTACCAGCCGACAGATCATCCCGGTGGGTTTCGTCCCGCTCACCGGCGGACACTAGCCATGGCGGCGCCGAGGCCGCCATTTTTCGCCATCGGATTGCTGTCCGGCTGCCTGCTGGCCTATGAAATAGCGCTGACCCGCCTGTTCAGCATGGTGCTATGGCATCATTTCGCGTACATGATCATCAGCGCCGCGATGCTGGGTTATGGCGCGAGCGGCACCGCGCTTGCCCTGCTTCGGGAAAGAATAGCGCCATGCTTCAATGCCACGTTTCTCGCCACCGCGGCAATGCTGGCCCTCGCCATGCCGCTGTCGTTTCTGCTGGCGCAACAGGTTCCCTTCAATCCGCTCGAACTCCTGTGGGATACCAGCCAGCTGCCGAAGCTGCTGACTATTTACCTGCTGGTGGCTTTGCCATTCTTTTTCGGCGGAGCAAGTATCGGCCTCGCGCTGTGGCGCTTCGGAATGCAGGCAGGCCGCGTTTACGCCGCTGATATTTTCGGCGCGGGAGCAGGCAGCCTGGGTGTCGTCGCCGTGCTGTTCTTCATGTCCCCTGGCGACCTGCTGATGATCCTGGCGGCACTGGCCTTGTTCGCCGCTGCGATTGCCGCCATCGAGTTGAAAGTGCAGCGCCCGTGGTTGGCAAAACTCTTTTCCGGGCTCGCATTGCTGGCTGTCGTGGTGGCGCATGCCGGTTGGCTCAAGATCCATCCTTCGCCTTACAAGGATCTGAGCCAGACCCTCAACATTTCGGGAACCCGGATGATCGAGGAACGCACCGGCCCTCTCGGGCAGGTTGCGGTGGTGGAAAGCACCCGCATTCCCTTTCGCTACGCGCCGGGAATGAGCCTCAACGCCCTGTACGAGCCGCCGCCCCAGCTGGAAATGTTCGTCGATGGCAACGGCCCCACGGTGTTGACGCGCTTCGACGGCAACCTGGCTCCGCTCGCCTACCTGGGCCAGCTTACTTCCGCGCTGCCTTACCACGTGCTGGGATCTCCAGCCATACCACCGCATGGGCCGCGCGTGCTGGTGCTGGGAGCTGGAGCGGGCGCCGATGTATTGCAGGCGCTTTATTACCGGGCGGGCAGGGTGGATGCGGTTGAACTGGATCGCAACATCATCGACCTGGTGCGCAACCGTTTCGGCGATTTCTCCGGAAAGCTCTATGGGCGGCCCGACGTCCGGGTGCATGAGGGCGAAGCCCGCGGATTCGCCAGTGCCGGCACCGGCCAGTATGACCTGATCCAGGTCGCACTGCTGGATTCCTTCGGCGTCGCTTCCGCAGGGCTTTATGGACTCAGCGAAAGCTATCTCTATACGGTGGAAGCCCTGCAGATTTACCTTGGCCGCCTCGCGCCGGATGGCATGCTGAGCATCACACGCTGGCTCACCCTGCCGCCGCGCGATTCGCTGAAGCTGTTCGCCACGGCAATCGCCGCACTGGAAGAATCGGGTGTTCCCGACCCAGCAAGACGGCTAGCGATGATCCGGGGCTGGAAGACCGTCACGCTGCTGGTAAAGAACAGCGATTTCTCTCCGGACGAAATCGCGGCGATCAGGGAATTCAGCCGCACGCGCTCTTTCGATCCTGCCTACTATCCGGGCATGCTCGCGGAAGAGACCAACCGCTATAACCTGCTGGCCCGGCCCTATTTTTACGAAGGCGCTGTCGCGCTCCTGGGGCCGGAAAGGCAAGACTTTATCGACCGGTACAAATTCCATATCGAGCCGGCAACGGATGACCGGCCCTATTTTTTCCGCTACTTCAAATGGGATGCAGCGGTCGAGCTGTTCTCCTTGCGGCAGCAGGGCGGCATGGCGCTACTCGACTGGAGCTATCCGTTGCTGGTCGCGACCCTCATACAGGCGGTCCTCGCGAGTATCCTTCTCATCCTGGCGCCGCTGGCCGCATCCCGAGCCCGCGAAACCCTGCCTCCGGCAAGCGCAACGCTGTATTTTCTTGCCATCGGTTTCGCATTCATGTTCATGGAAATCGCGTTTATCCAGAAATTTATCCTGTTTCTTTCCCATCCGCTTTATGCGCTGGCGGTGGTTTTGTGCGCATTTCTCATATTTGCCGCGCTGGGAAGCTGGCTGGCCGGCCGAAAGCAGGGCAGGGCGGCCGGGGTGCGCAGCGTCACCACAGCTATTGCCGTGCTGGGAATGGTGGCGCTGCTCTACCTGGCCTTGCTGCCGGACCTGTTCGATGCGCTCATCCACCTGCCGGACCCGGCAAAAATAGGCATTTCCGCAGCGCTGATTGCCCTGCCGGGCATATGCATGGGTATTCCATTTCCCACCGGCATGGCGCGGCTCGCCTGCACCTCGCCGGATGCCATTCCCTGGGCATGGGCGATAAACGGCTTCGCCTCGGTGGTAGGCGCCGTCCTCGCCAGCCTGCTGGCTGTCCACCTGGGTTTTACCGCCGTCATCCTGCTGGCCGTGGTGTTATATGGCGGGGCGTGCGTTGCGATAAGAGGGTTTGCATAAGAGAGTTTGCCGCAGAGCGACAAAACGTTTCCGACATCGCCGCGCCGATGCGGTATATTTGGCACATGCGCCATAAGGACAGGTATCGAACCAGGTATCGGGCCTTGCCGGGATTTTAATGCATGCTTTTTTTCTAATCTGGAGATGATATGGGCGACTTGGGGCTGGTACCCTGGCTGATTTCATTCGCCGTTTTTTTCGTTTTTCCATTCTGGAGAATTCTGGACCGGGTAGGCTTCAATCCGGTATTTTCGCTTCTGGCACTCATTCCAGGAGGGGTGCTGATCCTCCTGTGGGTCGTCGCGCTGGCGAAGTGGCCTGTGCTGCCCCAGGTCAAAAGGAACAAGGCGCCTGCCGATCCGCCCAATCCTCCCGCGTTGCCCGGCCCCGATCAGACTCCCTAACGCCTGCCATCGTACCAGACGGACAGTTGCTTCCTATCCTGTAATGCCTTGCGCGGATGCAGCATGAGGCGCAGCATCTGCGCAGCCATTTCGGGTCCCGAGTAGAGCTTTACCTTGCGCGCGGAGGTTTCCAGCGGATATTGCGTCAGGATCACGAAATCCAGGCCGCGCTTCCGCCCCCATTTTTTCAGGAGCTCGCTGAGGTCTATTTCGTCGGCGGCGTAAAGCTCCTGATTGAAGCCGCCGACATCGCGAAACGCATCGGCGCGGCATACCACCAGCGCCCCGGCTGCCCAGCGGAAGAGGGTGGATATGCGGGTCCACAACCGTAATCCGCCATCCGCCCACCAGGGCAATCCCTCCATTCTGATGGTGCTGCCGCAGCCGACGCTCTTTCCTTCCTCGATCAGCCGCAGGATATCGGCCAGCAATTCAGGATTCAGGATGCTGTCGGCATCCACGAACAGCAGCCAGTCGCCAGTTGCCACCGCAGCGCCGGCATTGCGCGCCCGGCCGATCTGGTTGACCGGCTCGAAAACCACCTGGGCACCAGCCTGCCGCGCAAGGCACGCCGTGGCATCCGTTGAATTGTTATCGACGACGATGACTTCGGCGCTGAAGCCCGGCTTGGCGTTGACGGCGAGGGCGGTGGAAATCGAGCACAGGCAGTGCTCGATCAGGCGCTCTTCATTGAAGGCGGGGATGATGATGGAAAGGTGCATAAAAATAATCGAATTCCGGTTTGACAGGCTTGGGCTGCAATTATCCGTTGCTTCGGCGAGACTGGAAAAACGTGCGCATAATTTTCGCCCTTTACTGTCAAACGATGCTTCCATGGCTCATCAAACCGCCTTTTATAGCCGTGAGGTAATCAAAAGTATATACTTGGTTAGTATTATACGTAAGAGGTGTACTCATGCCAAAGGAAGCCGTTTTTACAATGAAGCTGGAGCCCGAACTGCGTGCCGAGTTTATAGCTGAAGCAGAGGCTGTTCATCGGCCTGCATCTCAAGTCCTGCGCGAGTTGATGCGCGAGTTCGTTCAACGGCAGCGCGAAGCAAGGGAATATGACGATTTCCTGAACCGCAAGGTGGAGGTTGCCAGAAGCTCGATGCGCTCTGGCTCAGGCCGGTCAAATGACGAGGTTGAAGCTGGATTTGCTGCACGGCGTGCCAATGCGACGAACCAGACGTGAAGGTTATCTGGACACCAGAAGCACAGCAAGATCGTATCGACATATGGGATTACATTGCAACCGATAATCTGCCTGCAGCCGCATGGATGGATGAGCTGTTCAGTAATGCTACCGCCAAACTGGCTACTTATCCTATGCTGGGCCAACCGGGAAAAATACACGGCACCCGTGAATTAGTCCCACATGGAAACTATCGGCTAGTGTACGAGATTGATGACGAAACGATATGGATACTGGCCCTTGTCCATGCGGCTCGACAGTGGCCGCAAGTACGTGAGCAGAAGCGAATAGCCTGAATACGATTCATTTTATCAAATTTAACATAATATACATTATGAGCAAAATTGACCTGTGTTATTCCGGCTATCCGGGTGCGGCAAGCATATGCCCCAGCCATGCAAGACGGGCCTGTGCATGCGTTATGTTAGCCGCCGTACAGAAGTCAGATCCATCTCATGGAAAAATGTACCCAGGTATCCACTTTTTCTCCCTCTTGTAGTGGATATCACTGACCCGGCAAAGGCCAACTACTCCTTGCCGGGTCTTTTTACATGGCGGCATTCCCTTTAAGGAATTTCATGAATGCGCATAACACCTCCCGCCTTGCCGCCCAATAATAATCCTTGAGACGTATTGCGGCGGAAAACGTGATTGCTTATCATACCAAGTGGCAATACAGGGCTAGTGAATACCTCCTGGTCCAGGATAGCGGATAGCCGGCTTCCCGAAGATGATCGACATGGCGCCCGCTACGAGATCTCTTTCCGAGACTGACTTGATTAAAAAGGAGAAGACGTGAACGTCATTGCGGCTATCTTCATGACACTGATTGCAGCCACCGCGCAAGCCAATTCCATCTACGACACCCCTGATGCCGAAACCCGATTCAAGGAAGCGCAGCGACATGTAAAAGAGCTGATGGATGCGGGAAGATTTCAGGAAGCCTCAAAATACATGAGCGTCTACAAGACCCTGGCATGCGAGGCTGCGGAACAAAAGGCAGGAAAGAGTGCTGAGGAAGGCGCGGCGGCCTGTGCGAGTAGAAGCACTCCAATTGGCCTCGCCTCAGGCGCCACCGCCCATCCTGTCGACTCAGGCGCGAACTCGCTGCTGGGTCCCGGCTTCACCGTTCGCCAGCGCCCCATGCCAGGCTCCTCCACCATGCTGGACGGTTCCACGCCATCCTTGTTTGTTTTTGACCCCCGAACCGTGCCCGGCTCGGACTCAGGTTCCAGCTCCAACCCCAGCCCCGGCAAGAAAATGGACGCATGGACGAGTTCCCCTTAGGGAAGCGCTGAACAAATCTCCGCTGGCGCAGCGACGCCCGGTTCTAGATCATTTTTCGGTTGGAACTCCCGGTGATTGGGGTGTATGATGCTGCCCTGCTCATAACAACCGGGCAATCCCGACCAGACTGGAGGCAGTTTTGAGAATAGCGAGAATAGTGTATTTCGCGTTGGCTGTTTCTCTCGGTATCGCGTATCTAGGCCCATTGCAGGCAACCGCTGCAGATAATGCCGGTTCCGGTGCTGCGAGCGCTGCGGGAGGAATGCCCAGTAATGAGGGCAAGGTGCTCTCCACGCTGGATGCGCCAGGATACACCTATATGGAACTGGCGAATACGGAAAAACGTTTCTGGATCGCTGCTCCCACCACCAGGGTAAAAGCCGGAGACCGTGTCAGGTTCGAGCAAAGCCTGGTGATGAAGAATTTCAACAGTAAAACCCTCAACCGGACCTTCGACCAGATCATCTTCGTCAACTCCGCGACGGTAATCAACTGAATTTCATAGGTTTGGTTAAATTCCAACAAAGGTACGTAAACTCTCATAGGTTTTTTCATAATCGCCGGATCGATATGCGATTCTTGGCATTTTGCAGCTCCTAATTGGAAGGCCTATTTAATCGGTAAATTTTGGGGGCTGGATTCCATCGGAATCCAGCTGCCTTCGTCCGACAAATCATACCGCTCTAGATAAGGTAGTCACGAGATTTTGAGCCAGAGGGCAATGCATCTGATCTGGATGGCAGCAAGGAATGAGGCACTGTTTTTAGCGTATCGGGTGATCGGGTGGCGATGCCTCGCCAGCGTTTCAGGTGGAGAAAGGCGTTTTCCACCAGATGGCGGATTTTGTAGAGATGCTCATCATACGGCCTTTGTTTTTCCCCGTTTTTCCTGAGTGGAATAACAGGTTTCATGCCCCGCTTCATAGCCTGCTCGATGATCGTATTGCTGTCGTAGCCGCGATCTGCAATCAGGCATTCGGCAACGATCCCCTCCATCAGGTAGCCAGCCTGTGTGCAATCCGCTGTGGGACCTTGTGTAACAAGGACTCTGACCGGCATACCATGCGCATCCACGGCCAGATGTACCTTGGTATTGAGCCCCCTTTTCAAGTTAATTGCCGCTTTGCAAAGCTTACTTGTAAGTGGTAATCCAAGGCGGATTATTAAGTGAGGTAAACCCCCGGCTTTGCCGGGGGACTCCGAAAGGTTTGACCTTTGCGTCGGTCGGAGATGGTTTTGAATCGGTGCATGGAACTGGAGAGGCCCTATGATCGAAGTAATGTTTGCAAGAGAGATCAACTTTGGAGCTGTACGCCTCACTGCGCCGCGAAGCGGCTCACGGTTTTGAGACCCCTTTGAGGGGTTCACCCAATAAACCACCGGCTTTGCCGGTGGTAATTTAATTTGTCCATATCCTGTTTCAAGCGCTTTTTTTGTGGCGTTATCTGTAGCCAGATAGACTTCTTCGCATATTGCGAGATAGACATTGACAATCATTTCAAGGAGTTCTAAATTGCTGAGGTTGAGCATAGGTAGCATGGCATAACACTATTCCATCGTGTCCCGTAAAATCAGAAGAACTTCGCGATCTGATTGAACAACACCCCCCATCTAAATAAACATAACGGAAATTTTATGACGTGCAATTTGCGCTGGATTAGCATAATCGTCGCGAGCCTCTTGTGGGCTAACGCCCCTGCTCATGCGAGCGGTTATATTTTTTCATTTCTGAACGATTTTCTCGGCCACGGTATGAACAATTCAGGCCAGGTAGCAGGGTACGCATTTAATATTCCTTCAGGAGGAGTCTGGAGTGAAGGAAGTATTAAGTTGATCTCTGACTTAGAGCCCACTGATATTAACGACAGCGGACAGTTGGTGGGGAGAAGCAATTTTCTTACCAGTATTCAACCACATGCTATTTTGTGGAATGGGACTGCAGCAATTGATCTTGGGACCTTCGGTGGCGCTTATAGCGCTGCAAATGGCATAAATAATTTTGGCAAGGTGGTCGGTGAAGCGAGTACGGCAGATGGGGAAACTCATGCAGCACTGTGGAATGGGTCTAAAATTACAGACTTGGGGCTTCCAAACGGGGTGTCCAGTGCGGGCGGTTACAGTTCTGCCAAAGCTATCAATGACAGCGGGAAAGCGGTGGGTTTATGGACCGATGTTCTTTCAGAAACCCATGCTGTGTGGTGGGATGGCAAAAATGTAACGGAACTAAAATCACTGGGCGGGATATACCGTAGCGCTCATTCCATCAATAATTTTGACCAGATTGTAGGAAGCTCGCAAACATCCAGCGGGGAATATCATGCCGTTCTATGGGAGGGTACGAAGGTAATTGATCTTGGTACATCTGGCACCGTGAGCGCTGCCAACGCGATTAACAATCTAGGTCAAGTGGTCGGTAACGTAGGCATTAGTGGTGAGCAACCCCATGCTACTTTATGGAACGGTACTGTTGCAACCGACCTCAACAGTTTTTTGGATCCGCTCAATAGGGCTAATGGCTGGGTATTGGCTTCCGGTTCTGACATCAATGACAAGGGGTGGATAATTGGGTCTGCAGAAAATAGGCAGGCGGGGATAATTCAAAGCTTTCTGCTGATTCCAAACCCCGGTGCCAGTCCCGCCAATCCCATCATGCCCATGGTAGAGCTGACGGATGGTTGGGCGTTCGTATTTACGTATGAGGGTGGCACTATCTGGATTGATCCACTTGTAGCCACCGGTTATGACTACTTGCTGGATTCCGGCCCGAACTTTACTTCTGTATTGCTTCCGAACGTTGGTGATAACCAATTCAGCCTGTATTTATGGAACGGCACTGAATGGACCTTTGATTCAACATTGCATGCTGGCATAGAGCACGCATTTACCGGAGCAGGAGTAGACAGGTTCCGAATCACAGGCATCGAGACCAGTGCGGGCCTGGACCCGAACTCCCCTACGGCATTCGTCACCGGCCTGACTTTTGCCGGTACTGGCCATGCCAGTATGCACATGAACCCCTTGGTTCAGGCCGTACCGGAACCTGAAACCTACGCCATGCTGATAGCCGGTTTAGGTCTCCTGGGATGGAGAGTGCGTAAAGCAAGGAGCTGAGCTACTCATCTGATAAAATTCTGCTTCAGGTTCGATGATTACAATGAGTATCAGCTTATTCGCTTCCCTGATGATCGTGTCAGGTTTGCTTTCTCTAACCGGCTGCACCACTCCTATTCCACGGCATCCATTTCAGGCTCAAGCGCAAGCCCAAGCATACTATCAACAGGGTTTTAAATATGAGGCTGGGATGGGTGTTCCCAAAAATATTGAAGAAGCTCGAAAGTGGTATCAGCTATCCGCCCAGCTCGGAAATCCTGCGGCACAAATTGGTCTGGCTCGGCTTAATCAGACGTCTGCTCAAAATGGGGCGACACAGAATACGTCGGCTGCCCGCCCCTCGTTGCAAAACGTAAACCCTGCTCCTGTCCCAGCAACAGGGTTTTTGCAAAAGCCGGAAGTACCCGGGGTGGAAAAATCATTCTCATTTACATCGCAAGCAGATCCTGTCTCGGATTTAGTAGAAAAGAAAATGTTGGAGTACCGTTCCAGGAACGACGTGGTGATGGTTATATTTGAAGCTAAAAAGGACGTAAATTCCGCTCTTGCCAATATCAAGACAGCTATGAGAACCCGTGACCCTGAGGGACTGTTCAACCCCTATTGGATCATTGGTTTTGGTGACGAAAAGACAAACATGGGAACCAATTGCGGCGTGATTATTGGTCAATGGTATGCCTCAGGATTTCCCTCTCGTGTTCAATGGGAAGAAATAATGCGTCGATCTTTGTGGGATGAGACAAAATCAGGTGCTTATTTATATAGTCAATCTGGAGAATTTAGAATAAATGAAAAAAAGGAATCCCAGTTTGAGATGGATGCCCTTAAAAAGAGTTGCTTCAAAGGCAGTAAACTTGCCCAGAGTAATTTTAACAGCCTAGCTGTAGGCAGTCCTTATTTTGGGCGAAACGATGCCGCTAATTTAAATGCAATTGGCGCGATTCTATTTTATGGTCAATTTGAAGATGAAGATGACAGGATCGCAAGAAATAAGGCAGAAAAAGAACGGGTGGAGCAACAGAGGAGACATCTGGAGATAGACCAGAATAGGAGGGAGATGAGATAAATATATGCTGTAGTAATAGGCAGGTTATCATTCTCCTCCCGTACTCACCTTTAAATTCCCACCTTCGTGAGAGATGACCCAGGTATTCATCCAGCGTATTTCCGGTTCAGGCTGGAAATAACTCCAACGATATCCAGTTGACTGTTTTACCATCACTTTCCATCACTTTCCCGCCCTCCTCCGGCGTTGAGGTTTTTTCGCTTTCTCCTCATTTTCCTCAGAAACAGGATCAATAAATCCTACGAAGAGTTTGTTTTTAATCTTTTTTAGCTCGTCGCGATACCCCGCTGCTTTTTCGAATTCCAGATTTTTCGCTGCCGCCAGCATCTGCTTCTCCAGCGCCTTGATTTCCCTGGCAAGCTGAGTCTCGCTCATCGCGTCATACCGGGCCTGCACCTGTGCGGCCTTGAGTTGCTGCTGTGCCGTTTCCATGCTGTAGACGCCGTCGATCAGATCCTTTACGCGCTTGTGCACCCCGCGCGGGGTGATCTGGTGAACCTTGTTGAACAGGATCTGTTTGTTGCGCCGCCGCTCGGTTTCATCCATTGCGCGGCGCATGGAATCGGTAATCCTGTCGGCATAGAGCAGCGCAGTACCATTGATATGGCGGGCCGCGCGGCCGATCGTCTGTATCAATGAACGTTCCGAACGCAGGAAACCCTCCTTGTCGGCGTCGAGTATGGCCACCAGCGACACTTCGGGGATATCCAGCCCCTCCCGCAGCAGGTTTATCCCCACCAGCACATCGAATTTTCCCAGCCGCAAGTCGCGGATGATTTCCACGCGCTCCACCGTATCGATATCGGAATGAAGATAGCGCACCTTGATACCATGATCCGAAAAATAGTCGGTCAGGTCCTCGGCCATGCGTTTTGTCAACGTGGTGACGAGCACGCGTTCGCTTTTCGCCACGCGCAGGCCGACTTCCGACATCAGGTCATCCACCTGGGTGACCGCGGGCCTTACTTCGACCTGGGGATCCACCAGACCGGTAGGCCGCACCACCTGTTCCACCACCTGCCCGCTGTTGACGCGCTCGAATTCCGCCGGCGTGGCGGAAACGAAGACGGTTTGCGGCATCATTTTCCTGAATTCGTCGAACCGCAGCGGACGGTTGTCCAGCGCCGACGGAAGGCGAAATCCATACTCGACCAGGTTTTCCTTGCGGGAACGATCGCCCTTGTACATGCCGCCCACCTGCGGAACCGTCACGTGGCTTTCGTCGATGACCATCAGCGTGTCCGGCCGCAGATAATCGATTAGTGTGGGTGGCGGCTGCCCCGGTTTTTTCCCCGACAAGTGGCGTGAATAATTTTCGATGCCCTTGCAGAAGCCCAGCTCGTTGAGCATCTCCAGGTCGAAGCGCGTTCGCTGCTCGATTCGCTGCAACTCCACCAGCTTGTGGTTCTGCTGGAAAAAATCGATGCGCTCCCGCAATTCCGCCTTGATGGTCTCGATCGCCCGCAGCGTGGTGCTTCGCGGGGTGACATAATGGCTGGAGGGATAAACGGTATAGCGCGAGACTTTTTTCTGGGTATGCCCGGTGAGCGGATCGAATAGCACCATGCTTTCCACTTCGTCGTCGAACAGCGATACCCGCACCGCGGTTTCCGAATTTTCCGCGGGAAAAATATCGAGCACATCTCCCCTCACCCTGAAGGTTCCGCGCGCGAACTCGAACTCGTTACGCTGATACTGCATTTCAGCCAGACGCTGAATGGCTTCCCGCTGGGTCATCTTGTCGTTTTCGCGCAGATGCAGGATCATGCCGTGATAGTCCACGGGATCGCCGATGCCGTAGATGCAGGACACTGTGGCGACAATGATGGCGTCGTCCCGCTCGAGCAGCGCCTTGGTCGCGGACAGGCGCATCTGTTCGATGTGCTCGTTGATGCTGGAATCCTTCTCGATGAAGAGATCGCGTGAAGGCACGTAGGCTTCCGGCTGGTAGTAGTCGTAATAGGATACGAAATACTCCACGGCGTTTTCAGGAAAGAATTCGCGCATTTCGGCGTAGAGCTGCGCTGCCAGAGTCTTGTTCGGCGCCATGATGATCGCGGGACGGGCAAGCCGCGCAATCACGTGCGCCATGGTGAAGGTCTTGCCCGAACCGGTCACGCCGAGCAGCGTTTGAAACGCCAGGCCGTCATTTATGCCCTCGACCAGCTTGCCGATAGCCTCGGGCTGGTCGCCGGCGGGGTTAAAGGATTGATGCAACTTGTATAAACTATTGGGGTAGGTAATGATCACGGGTATAATGCGCGGCTTGATTATTTTCCGGTACACTGAAATCCATACTCCGGCTTATCTTATCACGCAGCAAAGCCGGCATCAGTGCAAGACACCAAGGACATCATCGTGGAACTTTCATCGCGCGTTCGGGCTATCAAGCCCTCCCCCACTCTTGCGGTAACCGCCCGGGCTGCCCGGCTCAAGGCCGAAGGCAAGGATATTATCGGGCTGGGTGCGGGCGAACCGGATTTCGACACGCCGCAGTACATCAAGGATGCCGCGGTTGCCGCGATCAACAAGGGATTGACCAAATACACGGCGGTGGGAGGCACGCCCGGACTGAAAAGCGCGGTTATCGCGAAATTCATTCGCGATAACGGCTTCGACTATACACCCGCACAGATCCTGGTTTCATGCGGCGGCAAGCAAAGTTTTTTCAATCTGGTGCTTGCGACCATCAATGCGGGCGACGAAGTCATCATTCCGGCTCCCTACTGGGTGTCATATCCGGATATCGTCCTGATCGCGGAAGGGAAACCCGTCATTGTCGGGGCCGGCATCGAACAAGGCTTCAAGATAACGGCGGCGCAACTGGAAGCAGCCATCACGCCGAGAACGCGAATGTTCGTCATCAACAGCCCCAGCAATCCCTCGGGCAGTGTTTATTCCATGGATGAGCTCAAGGCCCTGGGCGAAGTCCTGAGACGGCATCCCGGCATTCTCATTGCCACGGATGACATGTATGAGCATATCCTGCTGTCGGGCGGAAGGTTCGTCAATATCCTCAATGCCTGCCCCGACCTTTATCCCCGCACCATCGTGCTCAACGGCGTATCCAAGGCTTACGCCATGACTGGCTGGCGAATAGGTTATTGCGGCGGCCCCGAGCGCATCATCACCGCCATGGAAAACATCCAGTCCCAGAGTACCTCCAACCCTTCTTCGATCTCGCAGGCCGCTGCGGAAGCGGCGCTCAATGGCGATCAATCCTGCATGCTGCCCATGGTGGAGGCATTCAGGAAACGCAACCGGTTTGTGGCCGATGCGCTGAATGCCATTCCCGGCGTCAGGTGCCTGTTGTCGGAAGGCGCATTTTATGCGTTTGCCGACACGCGCGAGGCAATTTCGCGGCTGCATGCAAGAGGTTTGCTGAGCGATCTCAGCGATATCGCTCTCAGCGAATACCTGCTGGAGCACGGCGGGGTCGCGGTCGTACCCGGCTCGGCTTTCGGGGGAGATGGTTATATCCGTCTTTCGTTCGCTACTGCCATGGCCAACCTGGAAAATGCGCTGTGGCGCATCGAGAAGGCGTTGAGTTAGTGGATAAACCATTCTTGATGGATCGTGAAATCATGTCCAGATTCAGCAAGCGTTATGCGTGCCAAAAACAGGAATGAATGGCGATCAACATCAAACCAACCATGGCAATGCGGACCGGCTCGCGTAGATTCCGCCTATGGATGCCGTGGTGCAGATTGCCGTGAGGCCCATGCCCACCAGAATGGATGAGGGTAAGCATCAGCGATATATCTCCGCGCGATGCCCGACTGCTATCACCAGCACGCAAAGCTTGCTATCCTGCACCTGGCAAATGACGCGGTAATCCCCTACCCTGTAGCGCCACAATTCGCCGTGGCTGCTTTTCAGGGGCTCACCGATACTGCGGGGTTTGTCCAGCGCGGCTACTCGCTTTCGTAAAAAAGCCGTGATGCGCTTGGCTACCTGCTTGTCCAACCTCGCCAGATCATCCTGGGCGCCCTCGCTCATTTCAATCGTCCAGGCCAAGGGCACGCTCCACTTCATCCAATGTCAGCGTGCCACTGCGCCCTGCCCTGATATCCTCCAACCGCTGCTCCGCGATATAAATATCCTCTATATCTTCAAGCTGTCGAAGTACCGCCTCCTTGACGTAGAACGCCTTGCTGCGTCCTGTTTTCCGCGATACGGTTTCCAGCCGTGCAAGAATCTCGTCAGGAATGCGGATCGAAAGAGTTGCCATATAGCCTCCATATGTAGTACATGTAGTACACGTACTACACTATAACATCAAACCTCCTTGCTTTTTCATGTAAGCGCAGATTACGAAAAACGTGGTTCCGCTTGTCTTTGCAGGAGCGACCGTGGGTCGCGAACCTGCCGTTGCGAAAGCTCATGCTATCGACAAGATTGTCTTACCTGCGGGTACCGCAACAATGGACGATTGCTGCCGTATTACCGAGTTGCTTTATGGCGGAGTTCCTACCTCGCCCATGCCTCTCACCGTCGGCTTCCGTGAGATTATCAGTGATCAGGAGTTGCACGTAACAGCCGGCTATACAACCTCTGACCCGAAGGGTAACGGTCTCAATCTTAATGTGAAGACCATCCCCTCCAGATTGATTTAACCTCACATTGACCCCAATGTTGTGGCACGCGGCGCCTTGGACATGTCGCCGCGTAGCGTGCCGATAATGACATCCAGCTTCTCACCGACCAAAGGCGGGGGGTTGCCCGCGCTGCCAAGCGGGCGGAGAGTGTAATCATTGGATCGGAGGGGTCGCGGGCAATCTCACTGGCTATGCGTACTTCGCCGGTCGGTGTGCCTTCCACTGCCAGCCTTCCGAGTTCGCCCAGATCGAGATCGCGGAACACATGCCACCGGCTTTGCCGGTGGTATTTGACTTTAGATTATAGTCAGTGCGGATAGGCTGCCTGGATACACTGGAAAACACGGCCTTTCGCACAAGCCCTTTTGGAGGGATCTTTGATCAGGGGGTAAGACGTTCCAGGTTGACCTCTACGCACGGGTCTCCACCCAGAACCAGCAGACGCCGCCCATGCAGCTCGCCGCCATGCACGACTAAGCCAAGCGCCTGAGGTGGGCCGTGGCCACCGAATCCAAAGAGGTAAGATCGGGCGCCAAGATGCAGCCGTTCCGGGAGGAACTCCAGCAAGCAGGAGATTGCCAAACGACTGAAGATTGCTCGCACACCTGTTCGAAGACTGCTGGAAGCATCCCGAACGCGCCATGGACTGGTGCTCGCTCGTCCCCAGAAGGCTCTTGAAGGCACCCGACGTCTCAAATCGTGTGGGACTTTACGTACCTTTGTTGGAAATTAACCAAGTATTTACTTCAGGAGTTGCAAATCATCCGTGAGTTCATCCCGTCGCCGGCGAATAATTGCTTATAGTTCGACTGCCTGAGGGAGCTTGAACTTTTCAGGAGAAAAGCCGGAAGGAACCTGTCAACGTGGCAGAGTTGCGCGCTCAGGAAAATCGCAAACGCAGCCGGAGGCGCGTACTTGCTAAAAGTTTATTTTCCCGGCGCATCAATGGGAGTGCCGGGAAGATGGGCAAGTTCCGGGTATTTCTCCAGCGCCCGCGGACGGTCATAATCAACCAGTTTTTGCGCGGCGGCGGTAAAAGCCTGCTGGCTATCCGTCTGCACCCGGGTATCGGTGGCGGGCTTAAGTTCCACGGAACTGGTGATGGCGTCGGCAGGCGGCTGCGGCACATCGGTGCGCGGTTGCGCAAGCGCCTGGGCCAGCACTTGCGATACGCTTTGAATGCCCGCTTCCCTTCTCCGCTTGACCTCTTCGTTATAATCCGGGGTGCCGGCAAACTTTTCCGATAGCAGTTGCAGGATGGAGGTGTGGTCCATCGCACCCTTGAACACAGTGCCGGATGCGATCCACGGCGATACCACCAGCGCCGGGACCCGAGGGCCGGTACTCGTGAATTCCTCCGAAAACAACGCGCCCGGCGCCAGGGCGGCGGAAATCGGCAAAGGCGGCACATGATCGAAAAACCCTCCATGCTCATCATGGGTGACGATCAGGACGGTGCGGCTCCATTTTTCGGAATCCTTGCTCAGCAGGTCGTATATGTTGCGCAGGAAATGCTCCCCCGGACCGATGGACGTGGGCGGATGGTTATCGTTCGGGATCCAGCCGAAATGCACTGGAGAATCGGTATATTCGGGCTCTATGAATATCACCTGCGGCATCTCGGAAGGCGATTCGGAGGCGAAATCCCCCGGAAACTGCCTGAAGCTGCGGAAGTTCGGGCCCAGCACCTCGTAAAACCGGTCGAACAGAGCGAAGAATGAGATACCGCAGTGGTACACGCGCCAGCTGACGTTGCGCGCATTAAGCCACTCGAAGATGAAGCTATCCGCGACCGTGGGTATGGGGCGCGCCTTGGTATCGTCGATCAGCGAATAGCCGCTGTAGGCTATCGAGCGGTTGGGCTGGGTGTCCGTCGGCAGAGGCGCGAACCAGTTATCGCATACCGCGTAGTTCATCGCCAGGAAATTCGACATTGAAACGTCCCCTGGAGAAAGAAAGCCCATCGATGGCGGATCGGCCACCTTGCTTCCGGTCGCGTCGAAATACGCCTCGACGAAGCCGCTCATGGTAAAGGCGGCGCCAGCCTGGCCCAACTGGGTGCTCACCATGGGCCGGCTGTGAGGCAAGTCATGCAGCAACGGACCATCCTTCAATTCGAAAGGCTGGTATCCCTGCCCATCCAGGAAGTTCGTGTAGGCTGGATTCTGCTCCGGGTCGATCAATCCCGCCACATCCTGGCGGTTGTTGAAGCGCTTCATGCTCAGATGACCCAGTACATGATCAAACGAGCGGTTTTCCATCATGACGATGACGATGGTCTGGATCTGGTCGAGCATTGCCATGGCCTGTTCTCCTTGTTCTCTTTAGTTTTTTTGCTCTGCGCAGCTCATCTGCATATTGACGGTCAGGCGGCGTGCAACTGCCGCAAGGGCGCTCTCGCACGTTTCTTCAGGGGCGACAGGGCTGGCTATTGTCCATGTTCCCATTGCAGGGACGTTTTTGAAACGGTCTGTCCCGTCTTTTGGCGGAATCTCCACTTCCACATCATCCTTGCGGACTATCAGCGGCCGGGGATAGCTGTTGGTGACCAGTTCGGCATGAATGCCCGGGGAAGTGTCCTGTTGCTGGATGGTGAAGGAAACCGATATCGATTGCGGCTGGCCGCTGCACTCTGCAATGCCGCCCCAGGTCCTGGCGCTTTCTCCTGGGACCACCTGCACGTCCCATTCACGCTGCACGCTCTTCAACACCCCAGGCACCTTGAGGATAAAGCGCGTGCTTTCCACTGGAGTCACCATCCTTGAACCTTCCGCGGGCACTTCCCCAATGCCCGTGAGCGGCGGAACCGCATCCAGCATGACGCTGGCATTGTTGCCGGAAGCGGCCCAGTCGATTTTCACCGTCTCGCCAGGGCAAATGGTGCTGGGGGCCACGTTGAAGGTTTTTATCTGGGCGCAACCGGCGAGAAACGGCACTGCCAGCAGCGCGGCCAATATGAGCGGACGGTCAGGCAGACTGGATGCCGTTTTCGCCGGACTTATTCCTGGCATCGCGGAAGCCCGTTGTTTCATATAAAGAACGGAGGTTCGCATGGCGGATTACCAATAGCCGGGCGGCACCATATACAGGCCCGTGTCCCATTTCCATTCCCGGATCGGGTTTTCTGTCATGGCATCCTTGTCATCCGGCTGTGCGGTCCAATGAAAATCGCACACTTTTCCATTATGGCCCACAAAAGTATGGATGCCGCCATTGGCCACCCCCACGAAAAACGGCACATTTTCCAGTTTTTGCAGCTGTGCTTCGGTTTCGCTATCAGGCGCCATTCCCCGATAACCGGTGATGACGGCATCGCAGCGCACGCCATCCGATCCCGCGATGGGAGATTTCCATACCCGGGAACCCGCCTTGGCCATGTTGAGGGCACCCAGTTTCTCGCGCTCGCCCGCTCCGGCAAGGTCGTCGGCGGTTCTCGGCGAATAGAAAATCGCGGTCCAGCCATCCTTCTGCAATTCCTCGCACAGAACCGTGCCTCGCAGGTCGGCCTCCTTGACTCTCTGGTTTATTTCATCGGAGCGCCCGCCATGATCGGCTCCCCCATACGCAGCCCTGACGTTCTGCATCACCCAGCCGATGCACGAGCTCTCCTGCAACCGAACCGACTGCCCGGAGGAATTCTCGATTTCAACCGCCCCCGGCTCCAGTGCGCCGAGTCGCCAGTTTCCCGCGCTCATGGCATCGATCTCGCCCTGGAGGGTGGAACGGTTCCCCCGAAGAATATCCTCATGGAAGCGCGAATGGTCGCCATAATAGAGGCCAACCCCAATGCGATCGATTGCTGTTTTGTGGGCAGCGGTTTTCTCCGTGATGCTCCTGTCGCCCGCCTGGGCGATCTTTCGCCAATCTCCGGCGCTTCCCGTAGCCTGGCCATTACCCGCCCGGGTGAAGAGCCAATTGGCAATGGATAAAGCCGCATCGTCCGAGAGGGTATTCACATTTCCATCATGGTCGAAGCTGTCGACGATCTCCCACAATTTTTCAAGATTCTCGGTCGTGCCGGCGATAACACCGTTTCCGGGTATGCTTCCCGTATCCAGCTCGGGGTGCGCGCTTCGTAATTCCGCGGCATTTATTGATCTCCCCTTCAATCGAGCAATGAAGGTCGCGTGATCCAGTTTTGGCATTCCTGTCACTCCCCTGTAATGGCAGTTGAACAAAACGAAGCAGATAAAACAAAACAGACAAAACGAAACGTTGCCAGTAGTCGCCGTTACGCCGCAATCCGAACTGATTCGCCATGTCTGTATTTTACTTTAGCAGTAATTCTGAAAAGTTCAATCTCGGCACAGCGGGAAATACTGCAACGGGAATATCAACCATGTTGTCATGGCAGCGTGGGATAACACACTGTTTAACGGTATTTTTATCGGACAAGCGGCTTCTGGTGTGTATATTCGGCCGGACCAGGACGGCAGGAAATGATGAATTGATATCACTACTTATCATGGGTTGAACTGGTTGACGCAAAAAAATCCGCACTATAAGATTCACGCGGATACTGAAATTCCATTTGAGAGAAGAGCTGGACATATCTCCGTCAATGTAATAGCAGCTTTACGGGATGGGATACGGGAATGATGCGACCACGGAGGACGGAGCAGTGTCTTCCGCAGGAAGATCGACCAGCAGCGGACTCTCTGCAGCGGGCTGCTGGCGCCCCAACAGCCTTTTAGCGCGGTCCGATATCCCCGCCGCTGTCCGATCCCCGCTTCGCGAAACCTCTTGGGCAACACTCCAGGAAGCCACGACTTGCGTTCACTGGCATCGTAGTCTCGGCTGTGGCCTTTGTCGGGCCTTATGATCGTCCTGATCTTACCCGCAACGCACATAGCGAGAATTTGCTCAATTTTTTCTTAAAAAACGCCTGTTGCATCGCTTGTTCACTATTCGATAGACTTTATGGGGGAACGAAGAATCATGAAAACAAAAGTTATGAACCAGGCTATAACGTCTGCTTTGCTGATGCTGTCGGTGGCGGCGCCGCTTGCCATTTCCACGGACGCAAGGAGCGCCGCGCTATCCGTCAGCTCGATCATTCATGAGACTATCATTTCACCCGACTTGGGCTGCGGGTCGTTCGTCGGGGGAATCACAACAGGCACAGGAATAAGCAGCCTGCTCGGGCAGGTGTCGATCTCGGGGAAAGATTGTGTTACGCCTTTCCCGGACGGACATCTTTCTTTTGCCGGCAAAATGACTCTCGGCACTGCAAGCGGCTCCATCTTTGCCGACTATGAGGGACTGTTCACTCCGACAATTCTCCCATTCATATTCTTATTCAACGATACCTCATTCACGATAACCGGGGGGACGGGAAGTTTTCAGAAAGCGAAAGGGAACGGGACATTCATCGGCGGCGAGAATATAGTTAGCGGGAATGGCTTGCTTCTGATTAGCGGAACCATAAGCAACTACACAAAACTGAAGCCGTCCGGCTTGCTATTGAGCTCCCTCACTAGCGCTTCGGATGGTTCATTCGATACGGCCGCCATTGCCGCCCTGGACCCGACTCCCCTATCCCCCGGGATGACCCTCGGGCAATATCTGGCAATAGACCAGAATGCAGAAGTGCTGCCTGATACTCTCGTGCCTGAACCGATGTCGCTCACCCTGCTGGGAATCGGCCTCGCGAGCTTCGCCCTGGCACGGCGGCGCAGGCCTTTCATCCAGCCGGTTATTTAACCACTCAGCGAAGTACGCTTATCCGCCGTCGTGGCGAGCAATCAAGGGGAAGGCTGAGGCAGTCTTCCCGCCGCCGCCCGGGCTATTTCCAGCATGGTGTGCATGCCTTCCGTAATCAGTTTTTCGATTACCGGCGTGAAGTGGGGAAGCGACAGCATCAGGGCGATCATTCCGACCATGAGCGTGATAGGAAAGCCGACAGCAAAAATATTCAGCTGGGGCGCCGCGCGAGTGAGGATGCCCAGCGCGAGGTTGACGATCAGCAGCGCCGTGACCACTGGCAGGGCGAGTCCCAGCCCCGCCTCGAAAATCCTGCCCCCCCAGTAGGCCAGCGTTTGCCATCCCGCCGCGGACACCGGTTCGGTGGAAATGGGAAATACGCTGAAGCTCTCGGTGAGTACCGACAGCATCAGCAGATGTCCGTTCACGGCAAGAAAGACAAGCGTCGCCAGCAGGCCAACGAACCGCGCCACGACAAGCGTACTGCCATCGCTACGCGGGCTGAAGAAGGTGGCAAAGCCCAGACCCATCTGCAGCCCGGCAATTTCTCCCGCCATTTCCACCGCGCTGAAAACGATGCGCATCGCGAAGCCCATCGCCAGGCCGATCACGATTTGCTGGACCAGTATCAGCAACCCTTCCATCGACCCCGGCTCGACCTTGGGCAACGGACCCAGCGCGGGTGAAACGATCAGGGTGAGGCATACTCCCAGGCCGACCTTCACCCGCACCGGAATGGCCGCATTGCCCAGCATGGGCGCAGCGGCCAGCAGCGCCAGGATGCGCGCCAGCGGCCATAGGAAGGACGTCAGCCACAGGTTGAAATCGGCGGAGGTAAGCGTAATCATCGGCGGGCGGTCTGACATTGTCCCGGAGCAGTAGCTATCCCACCATGGCGGGAATGCTCTCGAACACCTGCCGCATGTAGTCCGTCAACACGCCGAGCAGCCACGGACCGGCCACCACCAGGGTCGCGAACAACGCGACCAATTTCGGTATGAAAGACAATGTCATTTCATTGATCTGGGTGGCGGCCTGAAAAATGCTGATCATCAGCCCCATCGCCAGCGCTACCAGCAATAGCGGAGCGGAAACCAGGAGAGTTATTTCCATGGCTTTCTGGCCCATGGTCATTACGCTTTCGGGTGTCATCGTTTTCCTCGGTTGTGTGAAAAATAATCCCGAATCCGGCAGTTGGACAGGGAGGAGTCTGCGGCTTTTGGAGTGCAGGGCAAAGCGCATGCTAGTAAAAGCTTTCCGCCAGCGAACCGATCAGCATATGCCATCCATCCACCAGCACGAACAGCATGATCTTGAACGGCAGCGCCACCAGCGCGGGCGACACCATCATCATCCCCATGGACATGAGCACGGAGGCCACGACCATGTCGATGATCAGGAAGGGTATGAATACAGCGAAACCAATCTGGAACGCCGTTTTCAGCTCACTGGTGACGAAGGCCGGGACCAGCACCCGCAGGGGCACCTCTTCCGGCCCATTCAACTGGGGCGTGCCGGAAAGCTTGACGAAAAGCGCCAGGTCGGCCTCCCGTGTCTGTTTCATCATGAAAGCCTTGAGCGGCGCCGCGCCCTTCTCCAGCGCCTGGGCCTGGGTTATCTTGCTGGCGCTGTATGGCTCGTAGGCATCCGTATAAATCCGGTCGAAAACCGGACCCATCACAAAGAACGTGAGGAACAGCGCGAGGCCGACGAGCACCTGGTTGGGCGGCGAGGACTGCGTGCCGAGCGCCATGCGCAGCAGCGAGAGGACGATGACGATGCGGGTGAAGCCGGTCATCATCAGCAAAACTGCGGGAAGAAACGTGAGTGCGGTCAGCAGCAGCAGCGTCTGCAGGCTCAGCGAATAATTCTGCCCTCCGCCGGCGGTGGGCGTGCTGGTGAAAGCAGGCAGGCCCACCGCTTGCGATTGGGCCGCGAGGGCCAGGGATGGCAATGCCAGGAATGCGATCCCCAAAACAACACCGGCAACGCCGCATCCGCTGCGATTCGCGCGCCGCCCGGCAAGCAAAGAGGGTGAGGGATTGCTGATATCCCCGTTCATCTTACCGGCATCATTCGCCATTTCGTTTCTCCGTCATCCGTTTTAACCATCCAGGGAAATAGTCACTGGTTACCGCGCTGGCGGCCTGGGGGGCGCCGGCAGGAAAGCTTTCTCCCTTCGGCATGCTGTGCAGAGCGGTTACGTGTCCCGGCGCGACTCCCACCACCAGCCACCTGTCGTTGACTTCGATCAGCACGACGCGCTCCCGCTGGCCGACAGCAGAACTCCCGATGACCTTTAACACCCCGGCGGCGCCTCGCGGCATGCCGCCGAAGCGCCGTAACAGCCAGGCGCACCCTGCCATGACGGCAAGCACCAATCCAAGCCCAAGCATGACCTGAAGCATGCCGCCATCGGTGACGGAAGACGGCGCATGCACGGTCTGCCCGGCAGCATGAGCGGACAAGGAGCAGCAAACGGAAGAAAAGGCGGCAATGAAGCGCGTCGATGCCATTGACGCCGCAGGCGCCCTAAAACGATCAGTGTCCGGAGTACGCATTTATTTGTCCTGGGGGAGGGAATCGAGTATCGATGTCAGCGATTCAGTTTCCGGATGCGCTCGCTCGGCGTAATGATGTCGGTAAGGCGGATGCCGAACTTGTCGTTGACCACCACCACCTCGCCCTGGGCAATCAGGTACCCGTTCACCAGCACATCCATCGGCTCGCCCGCCAGCCCATCCAGTTCGACCACCGACCCCTGGGCGAGCTGTAGCAGATTTTTGATGGCGATCTTGGTGCGTCCCAACTGCACCGTCAGTTGCACCGGGATATCCATGATCAGGTCGATATCGTTATGGATTTCCGTTTTTGCCGGGCTGTTGAACTGTTCGAAAATTTGCTGTGGGGTATTGCCCGTGGCGTGGAGCGGGGAGTCACCCGCATTTTCCTGCCCCTCCATCAGCTGGGCAGCACTGGCATTGCTTGCTTGCATATTCATCTCCTTGATTTCCTGTGTAAAAGGCCGGTGGGACAGATCGCGGCGTTCCATGATCATTCTGTACTGGCCGAGCCCAGCATCCTTTCCATGCGCAGGGCGTAGCGGCCATTGGAAATGCCGTAACGGCAATCCATCACCGGCACGCCGTCGACGCTTGCGGTGACGAATTCCGGCATATCCAGCGGGACGACATCGCCAACCTGCATGTTGAGTATCTGGTCGAGCGTCACCTGGATATTGGCGAGATTAACCAGCATGGTGACTTCGGCGGCCTGTACCTGTTTCGATAACCGGCCCACCCAGCGTTTGTCCACTTCCAGCGATTCGCCCTGCATGCTGCTTGAGAGAAGGTCCCGGATCGGCTCGAGAATGGAATAAGGAATGCAGATGTGCATTTCTCCTCCCGCCGAACCAAAATTGATCTCGAATGTGGTGGCGATGACAATTTCGTTGGGAGTGGCGACATTGGCGAACTGGGTATTCGTCTCGGCCCGCACATACTCGAATTCGATGGGATAGACCGGGTTCCATGATTTTCCGTAACTGTCGAATACCAGGTTGAGCAGGCGTTGAATGATGCGCTGCTCCGTCTGGGTGAAATCGCGGCTTTCGATCTTGGGTCCGGCACGGCCCTCGCCGCCAAACAGATTATCCACTACGAGAAATACCAGGGCGGGGTCGAAGACGAATAGCGATGTGCCGCGCAATGGCTTGACATGCACCAGATTCAGATTCGTCGGAACCACCAGGTTGCGCACGAACTCGCTGAACTTGATCACCTGAACGGGGCCGACCGATACATTTCCGCTGCGCCGCATGAAATTGAACAAACTCAGGCGCAGCAGTCTCGCGAAGCGCTCGTTGATGATCTCGAGGGTCGGCATGCGGCCGCGAACGATGCGCTCCTGCGCGGCAAGGTTGTAGGGCCGGAATCTCGCGCCCGGCTTGCGCGGTTCCAGCGCCTCTTCGTCAGCAACGCCCGCGAGAAGCGCGTCGACTTCTTCCTGGGAGAGAAAATTGGTGTTCATGAGGCTGCTACTGGATAACGAACGAGGTGAAAAGCACGCTTTGAATGCGCTGTTCCGGCGCACCCTCCCCGAATGGCTGCCTGATCTCGGCAGCGAGCTCGGCAGCAAGTTTTTTCTTACCCTCGACCCCCAGGATTTCCGATGCCGCTTTGCCGGAAAGCAGCAGAACGATGCGATTGCGCACCTCCGGCATGTGAAGCTTGATCGATTCCGCCGCCGGGGCATCATTCACTTTCAAGGTCAGGTTGGTTTGCAGATGCTGTTCTTCCCCCTCGGAATGCAGGTTCACGGTAAAGGTATCCAATGTGACGAAAACGGGAGGCTGCTCTGCTGTCCTGGCGTCCAGGCCATCCTGCGGCCGGTTCATGTACCAGGCTGCGCCGCCTCCCGCCGCAGCGAACCCCAGGACTGCAGAAATTACGATCATTGCCATTTTTTTGCCGCCGGATTTTTTTTCCGTGCCGGTCTCACTGCCAATCTTTCCTCTCACCACTGATCTGGCTGCCATGATTTGCTCCATTGCAAAGTGTGTGAAACGAATTATCGAGCCACCAGCCCGTAGCCGATGCGTCAAACAGAGGGCAAAAAGCGGGTCATCTCGAAATTTTCAGGATTGGGACGACCCTCCTCCGCGAGATGATGGGCGGGGGAGGCCAAATGAAGGAAGCCGAAAAAAGAGGGAGAAAGGAAGAAGGGAGAAGCGGGGAAAGCATGGTGAAGCATGGAGAAAAATTGCCCCGGCAGCACCCAGCGGCCAGCGGTTCAGCGGCTGGCAGCGCTATGCGAAAATATCCACCAGCCTGTTTTTCCCGCCGGGGTTGCTCGCTATCATTCCATGGCCATTCCCCTGCCCTACCGGGCTCTCGCCTGGGGAATAACGCGAGTCAGGCCGATGCTGCCGCTCGAAACCCTGTTGCTGCGAACTGTCGCCGCCGCTGCTGACGGTCGCGCCCCCCAGGCTGATGCCGCTTTCCGCCATCATTTCCCTGAGGCGGGGCAGCGCCGCTTCCAGCGCCTGCCGCACATCCGCATGCTGCGACACAAACGTTGCGGTGGCCTGGTCGTTGCTGATGGAAAGCGTCACCTGCAATGGTCCGAGATCGGGCGGATTGAGGCTCAGCTCCGCGATCTGCTCCTGGCTGGAAACCATCCACAAGACTTTCTGGCCTAATGCATCGTCCCAGCCGCTGGCGCCAAGCGGCGTTTGCAGGTCCTGCATGACGGAAATGGCGGTGCTGGAACCGGTGTCCCCCATGGCGAAACCGCGTTCCGCCGGCTGCGCCATGAAGCTCGCCTGGGGCGCGGCGGACAACGATGGCGGTGGAGGCTGGGATCCCGCATCCGTTACGATTGCTCCCTGTTTTTCGGGTTTGTCCGCCACGCCCGAGCCTGGCATATCGAACTTGAAATCGTTGCGCTGCGCGACATCCGGTTTACCCGCGTCCGTCCTGTCCATCTTATCCGCCCTATCCGGCTTGTCCATCCTGCCGGCGTTCTCCTCCACGTTGGGAAGAGCGCTCTGCTTTCCTTTCGCCGGCAGCGCCGGAACAGCTTGTGCAGTTTGTGCAGCCTGTACTATCCGACTCATCTGTATGGCCGGAGCGGGGTTCCCGCCGGCAGTGATGCCGGCCGCCACACTTCTCTCGCCTGTGGCGGCATCGGCCGTACCGGCTGTACCCCTTGCAATCCCTGTGCCGCCTGCACTGTAGCCACCGATCCATGGAAAGATATCCGCTCGCCCCGTTTCTTCCTTGCCCGGCCGGGCCGAAACAGGATTGGCGTCGTCCGGCCCGCCATCCCGTGCCCCGCTTCGGGTATTGGCGATCCGCGAATCCACGGCGGCAGGAGCCGGAGCGGGAGAAAATTGCGTATTGCCAAGGCTTGCCAGAAGTCCCGCAAGGGAATCGGCATGATTCTCCTCCGGAGACTCCATGCTTTCCTTATCCGTCCGTGCGGCAGCTGCCGCGGAACCCGCCCTTGCCGCATGCTTCGCCGGGGCCGCTTCCGCCACGGCAACGGCTGGCTCGGGGGGAAGTGCCGTATTTTTCATGGAGGTATCCGAAACAGTACCGGAACTCATGGCGCCGGACGATATAGACAATACGGGTGCGCCCCCCTCCTCCTTATCGTGCATTTCACCTGCCAGTACCTTGCTGAAACTGGGTACGGAGGCGGCCTCGCTTCCTCCATTGCTGGCTGCGGCATTGCCGGCAGATGAACCGGGTGGCAAAGAGGGTACCGCTGCGGTTGAAGCGTTTTGCAACATGGAGGGATTGAGCATGGCTTTATTCCTGTTTATTTCTGTTTATTGTCGTATTTGCATTCGAATGCTACAGCGAAACTCATGGCTCAGTGCATCACGCCGGAACGCACCAATGCGCTGGCGTGTTCATCCGTTTCCTTCTGCTCATGCCGCGCAGTGCGCTGCTCCTGCGCGCGTGCCTGGCGCTGTGCCAGCGTGCCGTATGATTTCAGCGTCCGCCTGGCGGATTGCCACGCAACCTCGCTTGCCTCCACGCGTTGCCGCACCAAGGCCACCATTTCACGCTGCTGAGCAATGGCGGCATCGAGCTTGTCCAGAAAATCCTGGTAGTTGCGACAGTCCGATGCGGTTATTCCCTGCTGCATCGAAGCCTGGAAGCGCGCAAGGTATTCGCTTCGATACTGGATAAGCACGCCGAGCTTCGCTTCCATGTCCAGGCCCTGCGCATTCACCGCGCCCAGGCGCCTGGCGGCCTCATCGGTCCGCAATTGCGCAAGTTCCATCAATGTATCCAGGGCAGAGTGTTTTGTCATTTTCGGTCAAGGCTCGGTTGGAAAGTATCAAAGGATGGGTGTCTGGTCTGGTTCGATTCAGCTTCAGCTGTTCTGCTGGGCGAGCAGCGCGCTCAGCCTGGCTGCGCTTTCCGCATGTTCGGCACGCTCGAATATCCCTTGCTGAAGGAATGCCTCCAGCCTGGGGTGCAGCAGGATGGCCTTATCCAGCAGCGGATCGCTCCCCTGCGCATAGGCGCCGACACTGATCAGGTCGCGTGAACGCTGGTAGCGTGAATAGAGTTGCTTGAAAACCCGCACCTGCTCGAAATATTCGGGCGAAATCAGGCTGGTCATGGCGCGGCTGATCGAGGCTTCGATGTCAATGGCGGGATAATGGCCGCTTTCGGCAAGCTGGCGCGACAGCACCACGTGCCCATCCAGAATGGCACGCGCGGAATCGGCAATCGGGTCCTGCTGGTCATCCCCTTCTGTCAGGACTGTGTAGAACGCGGTGATCGAGCCGCCTCCCCTGGCGCCGTTGCCGGTGCGCTCCACCAGTTGCGGCAATTTGGCGAACACCGACGGCGGATAGCCTTTGGTCGCCGGGGGTTCGCCGATCGCCAGGGCTATTTCGCGTTGCGCCATGGCGTAGCGGGTGAGCGAATCCATGATCAGCAGGACATTTTTTCCCTGATCGCGAAAATACTCCGCGATGGAGGTGGCATAGGAAGCGCCCTGCAACCGCATCAACGGCCAGGTATCCGCTGGCGCCGCCACGACTACCGAACGCGCCAGCCCCTCGGGACCCAGGCTTTGCTCGATGAATTCCTTGACCTCCCGCCCTCGTTCCCCGATCAATCCCACCACGATCACATCGGCGCTGGTATAGCGCGCCATCATTCCCAGCAGCACGCTTTTTCCCACCCCGGATCCGGCAAACAGGCCCATGCGCTGTCCTCGCCCCACGGTAAGCAGCGCGTTGATGGCGCGCACGCCCACGTCCAGTACCTGGCGGATGGGTTCCCGGTCGAGCGGGTTGACGGGTTTGTTGGCAAGCGGGGCTTCCCGCGCGGCCCTGAGCGGGCCAAGGCCGTCCAGGGGGCGTCCCGCGCCATCCACTACCCGCCCCAGCAGACCTTCCCCCACCGGGAAGTGCCGCACACGGTCGGATGCGCGGCGGCGGGGAAGTTCCGGGGCGCCAGGAGCCGGAAGTATCGACGCGCTCTCCCAGGGAATCACCTTGGCGCCAGGACTCAGCCCGAAGATATCATCGGTCGGCATCAGGTACAGCCGGTCCCCGTGAAAACCGACTACCTCTGCCTCCACCTGGTTGCCGTTGGGCATCAGCACAGTGCATCCGCTACCCACCGCGAGCCGCAGGCCCACCGCTTCCATCACCAGCCCGGCAACGCGGGTCAGGCTGCCCGAACGCTGGAAAGGTTCCGTGCCCGTCACGGCATTACCGCAGTTTTTGAGAAAACTGCCCCACTGTTCCAGGTGGGATGTCAAGGGGGCGGGCACGGTCATTTCAGCCACCCACTGTTCTGTCCCAGCGTCTGCGCGATGCGCTGCCAGCGGCTCTGGAGCGTGGCATCGACATGGCTGTTGCCCGTTCTGATCCGGCAGCCGCCACGCTCCAGTTGCGGATCAATGCTGATCACACAATCGTTGAGCTCCTGGTTCAAGTGCTCGCGCACCAGCGCGGCATCGTCAGGATGCAGGGAAATCTGGGGCGGCTGTCCGAACACCGACTCCTCCCGAATGATTTCACGCACTACCGCCAGCACGATCTCTGGCTTGACCCGCAACGCTTCGCGTACCATTTGCCGGGAAAGGTCCAGCGCGAGGGCAAGCAATTCGCTGGAAATGTTCTGGTCGGCCTGCGCCAGCGCCTGGCTGAACCCGCTTAGCAGCGCCTGCAGGCTGGCCGCCGCCTCCGCCGCACGCCCGCGGCCGATCTCATAGCCCGCTTCGTGTCCGGCCTTCATGCCTGTCTCATACCCTGCGGCATAACCCTCCTGCTGCGCCTCGCGGTTGATTCTTTCAATCTGCTCCACCGTGGGCAGAACAGCCGCCGGCGGCGGAGCGCTTTGCTGATCCGGCCGCGGTCCGGGCGGGGGAGAAAAGGGATCGTCCAGCGCGTCCATCTGCCAACGCTGATACGTGGCCAGTTTTTTTCGCGGGATAATATTATTGATCATGATGGCTGTTCAACCTTTGTTACTTCGATAACGATATCGACGCGCATCGGCCTGCACGGAAGATGCTCATCAAATGTAGGTCTCCTCGCCCTTGCCACGGAAGATGATGGTGCCTTCCTCAGACAGGCGCCGCACGACCTGCAGTATGTGCTTCTGCTGCGCCTCCACAGCGCTTACCCTGACCGGCCCCATCACTTCCAGATCCTCGCGCAATATTTCCGCGGCCCGGCTCGACATATTCCTGTATATTTTTTCACGCAGATCCTCGGGCGCTCCCTTCAATGCAACAGCGAGCGTTTCGCTTGGAACTTCGCGCAACACCAGCTGGATTCCCCTGTCGTCGATATCAAGCAGGTTTTCGAATACCACCATCTGGTCCATTATCTTCTGCGCCAGTTCCGGATCGTGCTCGCGCAGGTTGTCGAGCACCGAAGTTTCAGCGGCACTACCCATGAAATTGATGATCTGGGCAGCCGTGCGGATGCCTCCGACCGGGCTTTTGTTCAGGCTTTCGCTACCCGACAGCAGATCGGTGAGCACGTCGTTGAGTTCCCGCAGCGCCGAAGGCTGTATCCCTTCCAGCGTTGCGATGCGCAGCAGCACATCGTTGCGCATCTGCTCGGGAAATTCTCCCAGGATTTCGCTTGCTTGGTCGCGATCCAGGTGCACCAGGATGGTGGCGATGATTTGCGGATGCTCCGCCCGGATGAGCTCGGCGACGGAGGGCGAATCCACCCATTTGAGACCCTCTATGCCGCTGGTGTCGCTGCCTTCGAGAATGCGGCTGATGATGTCAGTGGATTTCTCTTCCCCCAGCGTGCGATGAAGAACCGCGCGCGCATAATTCTCGGGATCCATGATCATCGTGCCAAGCTTATCCGAGGCCCGCATGCAGAAATCGGTGATGACGCTGTCCACCTGGTCCCTGCTGACGTTCTTGAGTTTCGCCATGGCGGTGCCCACCTTTTGCACCTCGCGCGGGCTGAGATGCTTGAGAACTTCCACCGCCTCATCTTCCCCCAGTGACAGGAGCAGGATGGCGCTTTTCTGTATGCCTTCTTCATTCATGGCTGGTTACCCATTGTTTGACCACGCCCGCCACGACTTTCGGATCATCTTTCGCCAGTTGGCGCGCCAGCATCAGGTTCTGTTCATTTCGGGAAAGCTGGGTCTGCCTGAATTCGTCCGTCAGTGAAACGGCTTCGTCCTCCTTCTCTCTCTCTTCCGCCAGCGCCGGCACCGGCTGGTCTGCCGGCTGGCTCATGCGCCGCAGCGCGGGGCGAAGTACGCCCAGGACCAGGTACAGGATGAGCGATCCGATCAGCAGAAGCTTTCCGCCCTGCATGGCAAGATCGATGATTTCAGGTTGCTTCCACAGCGGCAGTTCCGGCACCTCTTCCCGCTCCGGGTCGGTGAATGGGCTGTTGGCTACGCTCAGCGTATCTCCGCGCTCCTTGTTGAATCCCATGGCATCCTTCACCAGATCGGTGATCTGCGCTTTCTCCGTTTCATTCAGGGGCTGGGTGGTCACGTCCCCTTTTTCATCCGTGACGCGGCGGTAGTTGACGACCACGGCAGCCGACAGGCGCTTGATTCCCCCCACGGGCTTGCGCACGTGCTGGATCGTTTTATCCACCTCGTAGTTGGTCGTTGCATCCTTGCGCGAATTGACAGGCGCGGGGGTGCCCTGCCCGCCTGCGGGGGCGGTGCCGGCCGCGCCGGACTGGGGGCCGTTGGCGGGCGTGGCAGCCGCGGTGGTGATCGGTGCGGTTGCGGGACTCGGAGGCTGATTGGAAAGCGCGCCGGGCACGCCGCCATCAACCTGTCCCGCCACGGTCGTCGATTCGGAAGTCTGCCGGCTACGCAGGGTGGAGTTGGCCGGATCCTGATTGGGCTTGTAGAGTTCCGCCATTTGCTCAGTGTGAGCAAAATCCACGTCCGCCGTCACCTGCGCCCGCACGTTTTCCAGCCCCACTATGGGAATCAGGATCGCCTCGATGCGCTTCACGTAACTTTGCTCCAGGTCGTGCAGGTATTTCAGCTGATTCGGGTCGAGACCGGTGGATGGATTCGACTCATCCAGCTTGCTCAGGAGGGCGCCGTTCTGATCCACGACAGTGACATTTTTGATCGGCAAGTTCGGGACGCTGCTGGAAACCAGATGCATGACGGCGTTCACCTGCTGCGGATCGAGGGCGCGCCCCGGATAAAGATTCACCAGTACGGAGGCACTCGGTTTCTGTTGCTCGCGCATGAACACCGATTGCTTTGCCATGGCGAGGTGAACCCGCGCGCTGCTGACGGCAGCCAGGGACTGGACCGAGCGGGCCAGCTCGCCTTCCAGCGCGCGCTGGAAATTGACTTGTTCGAGAAACTGGCTCGTCCCGAATTTCTGGTTTTCCATCAGTTCGAACCCCACCAGTCCACCCTTGGGCAGCCCCTGCGAAGCCAGCTTGAGACGGGCATCATGCACCTCGCTGGCCGGAACCAGGATGGCGCCCCCGCCTTCCACAAACTTGTAGGGAACGTTCATTTGCTGCAGCGAAGCAATGATCGCACCGCCATCGCGGTCGGAAACATTGCTGAACAGCACTTTGTAGTCCGGGGTCCGGCTCCACATCCAGCCGCCTCCGAGCAAGGCGATAATGGCGGAAATAGCCAGCATCAATCCCAGTTTTTGCTGGCTGGACAGCCTGCCCAGCATGCCCAGCGGGCTGCTCGCAACTTGTGAAGCGCTTATCGCTACCGCTTCCGCCCCTACCGCCATGACGTTCTCCCCTTCGAAATTGACTGGATATGAATCAGAAATAAATCAATGCTGAATTCCATGCTCGGCTATTGCGATATCGCTGCGCTCGTGAATGACTGCATTATCAATATTCACGGGGATATCAAAGCAGGGAAAAGAAGCGGGTTTGCGGTGCTTTTCATTGCAAGGAACAGCCGCGGGCACTGCTATTGTGCCGCCATGCAACAACCAGCAATAGCGTGAACGACAGCGGAGGCCGCATCATGGATGTATCGAAGATGGATTCAATGCTTGCGCAGTTGAAAGCGGGAGCCGCGCTGGCAGCAGGCAGGCCTGCCCCGCTTTCCGCTTCCAGGATAGCTTCAGCAGGAGTGAATGAAGCGCAGGGAGAATCTCAGGGAGGGATAAGAGGGGCCGGGGGCGTCGGCGTGGATTTCACCAGCGTTCTGAAAAAATCGCTGGACCAGGTCAATCATACCCAGCAGCACGCTACCAGGCTTGCACGGGATTTCGAGATAGGCGCACCGGGCGCGAACCTGACCGATGCCATGATTTCCTTGCAGAAGGCGAACATTTCCCTGCAATACACCCTGCAGGTGCGCAACAAGATGGTCGCCGCATATCAGGACATCATGAACATGCCGGTATGAGGTCTCCGTCATTCCAGACGCCGCACCAGCGGAGATTTGTTCAGCGCTTCCCTAACCTTCGGCGTGAAGCGCTTTCAATTCGTCCGGCAGATCGCGCTCTATCCGGTAGGTGGCCGTCAGCCGCGCTTCCCCATCGGGAGGGATTTGCGCCACGTCCGTATCCGCGTTGGTTGTTTCGACGCATACGAAGCGCTGGTAATCGTCGTCCTCGAGATCGCCCATTTCCGCAGAAATCTTCTCCCAGGGATTCCACACGACAGCGGTGTGACTACCTCTGGAAGCAATGCATATCCTGCGATCCAGGGCAGCATCATCGATGACAAGTTCACTGCTCCCGTTACGGTAGATGCGATCCACTTCCCTGTTTATAGTGATCGGCCCGGTCTGCAGCTTGCGCGCGCCCTTGTCGGTCTTGTCGATATATTCGGTATTTTCCAGCCCCAGGACAGCTATCCGGCTGATATGCCCTACCTTGAAATAGGTATGAAGCGCCTGAGTGATCGAAAAAGGCTGGCCGCCAGCGTTGCGCGTGATCAATTCCAGGCGCAGCGACTTCCCCACCGTGATTTCCAGTTGCAGCATAAATGCGTTCGGCCAAATATCCCGCGTTTCCGCGCTATCGGCCAGCCCCAGTGTCACCTTGCTCTCCTCATTGGAAATTGCTTCAGTGTGCATCACTTCCCAGAACCGAATGCGCACAAATCCATGCGCCGGCCGGCCCTTCCCTTCCGGATCCGGACCAAACCAGGGCCAGCAAACAGGACTTCCCCCCTTGATGCTTTTGCCGGGAGCATAGTAGGCCAACTGGCTGAGGAACATCAGGTTGTGCTGCTCATTGGCTGGTTGAAACGCTAATACCTGCCCGCCATAGACCGAGATGACGGCGCTGGCACTGTCATTGCTGACCTTGATGAAAGGAAAGCCGGCGGGACCTTCGACAACCTTGATCTGGTCGTCGATGCGATGGTCGATATTCAATTGTTCGATATCCATGATTCTGCCTGGCGCCTCCAAGTCGCCTTCTTCCTTATGCGGCGGCATCTGCCGCGGATGCCGCCCGCCGGGTTGATCGGGTGATCGGGATATTCCTGTTTTAAAGCGGAAATGGAACTCGACGCCGTGAATGAATGTGCAAGTGAAGCCAGCCCCGGCAGCCACCCGTGCGGCGTGCGGGAACCGCATTGCGCGGCGTAATCCAATGCGATGATAGCACGCAAAAATTCCATTGAGGAAAGGCAGTGGAGAAGATTTTGGCAGAGGATCAACGAAGCAGGATGAGCCGAGGAATGGCGTCTTCGTCCGCCCATACCAGGGCATTCTGCCTGAATTCCCTGCCCAGCCGGATCGCTGTTTCCAGATCCAGCCCCAGCACAAGAAAACTCTTTTCTCCCGGCCATGTGCCGATGGAATCGCTGCTCTCCCCATCGATGATCTCTTCCAGCCGGGCACAATAGTGCATCAGCCTGTCCCGCAGCCGGGCACAAGCCGCAAGGTTCTCCTCATGGCCATGCGGCATGCTCAAGGGATTGCATGCCGTGATGAATGCCGCGCACCGATGGCCGGAAGCAGCGAAAAGCTGCGATAGCGCTGCGGAATACTCATCCACATGCAGGACGAATGCGCTATCGAACGCGTTATCCGGGCTTGCGGCCACTGTTCCTCCTCCCGTCGCCGCCGATGGCGCCGCTGGCATGACCCAGTAGCCAGCGGAACGGTAGGCACTGATGAGCCTCGTGGGAATGGCGGATCGCGCAGGTTGCGTAGGCCGGATTAGTGGAGCGTAATCCGACAACGGCAATTCATTCATATGGGCGCTTCACTTTTTCCGGATTCATTACATTACATATGCGGGTTCATACTATGGCGGCAAGTTTTGTGGTTTTGTAGGTCGGATTGGTAATACGTAATCTGGCAATCACAATAGCCCATCACTTCGGCTGCCGCATGCTGCAACGCCCGGGGCCAGGTCAACCCACCGAACCCGGCGTCCAGGATGACGATGCCCGAAGACTACAGGTTGCGGGAAAGACCGATGCGATGGACAAGTCCTGGCATGTGTGGTTGCGATTTGCGAACCCCGCGCGCGCCCTGCTCTGCCTTTGGCAAGAGAACTGGAGTTAGGCGATTTGTCCCTGAAGCATTGTGCAAATGCGGATTCCGCACGCCAAGGCGATGCCCGGGGCGGTTTCCGAGGGACTGCGTAACGAAAGAAACCGGCCCATTACATGGAGCCTGAATCCGGCAGTTGACCATTCATTTCCGATTTAGGGAAGCGCTGAATAAATCTCCGCTGGCGCGGCGGTAGCTTTGCGGGATGGGATGCGCGAAAAGCGACGACGCGAATGGTTGATCCCCTTCACTAGGAGCCTGACAAGGCAGACCGCTCGCAAAACCCCGCCCCATACGGGTTGCGGTAAAATCGGACGAGACCGCGCAGGGCGGAGCAGTTTCTTCCAGAGGAAAATGCGACCCCGTAGCGGGCTGCTGGCGCCCCATGTATACTTTGGCGCGCTCTCATCCCGATTTTACCAGCAACGCGCTCAGCGAGGATTTATTCAGTGCTTCCTTAGAGCTATGATGCACAAAAACTAGCCGCGGCATCTTGACATAAGTTCGAGTCCACTACAGGGCGGATTTGTATTGAATGTCAGGATTTCTTCGAATCCTTGCCCGAGTCGGATTTCCTGCCTCCGCCCGACAGTTTGTTCTCGGTCGCCCACGCACGGCGCTCCGCCTCTTTCTCGGGAACGCCTTTCTTCTCGTATCCTTCCTCGATATGTTGCGCCTGGCGCTTCTGCTTATCCGTATAAGATGATTTATCTCCTCGCGGCATGGCATTCCTCCTTTAGGAATGGGTGGACCAAACACCCGGTCTGCCAAGTGGATTCAGCCGGCTGCCCGGCTGCATAAGCCCCCTACGTGCGGAACCTTCGTCTTTAAAAATGCTGGTGCCAGTTTTCCACTGCCGCCACCTTCATTCCGTTCGCTGGCGCACATTACATTCTGTGCAATGGAATTCCCCGGCTGGCTCGCGGCGATATAGTTAAACCAACTACATAACATCGGTTAATAACTAACTGATATTACGTATTTTATATAAAGCAATGTGCCCTGCTTCTTCAGCCATGCTCAAGTATGAACCAGACCGCTGCGCGCTGGCGAATATGGCTGTCGAGGTATTTGACGAAAAATGCCCCATTATGCTCAGTCGATCCGCCAATTATCCATTTAATGGAGCTTAACTATATGTATTGGCGCATGATTCTTACCAGTATTCCCTTTGGCACAAAAAATGCTTGATAGCTCGTGGAGTATTACTGCAGCAAAGAGCCTTGGCTCCAATTGGGGTCAAAGTTAACAAAAACATTAACAAAAACAAGAGGGAAATGAATATGCGTCATTCGATTAAGAAACTGTTGCCTCTCCTGATTGGTATGAGCCTGAGCGCAGGAACACACGCCACCACGATCAGCTTTTCCGACTTTTCCAGCACCAGCGGACTCACATTGAACGGTAACGCGGCGCAGGTGGGCAACGTACTGCGCGTTACGCCAGCCAATTTCGGCCAGGCGGGCAGTGTTTTCTCCACCAACCCTATCTCGCTTGCATCGAATGCATCGTTCAGCACGGCATTCCAGTTCCGGTTCACCAATCCTGGCGGCGCCTGCGACGGCCAGGGCTGCGGAGCCGATGGACTCGTCTTCATCGTCCAGACCAACTCCAACAATGTTGGGGGCGCGGGAGGAGGCATTGGCTATGATGGCGTTCCCAACAGCGTCGGCATCGAGTTCGATACCTGGAACAACGGCAGTATCGACGGCAACAGCAGCAATCACGTCGGCATCGACGTGGGCGGGAGCGTGAATTCCCTCGCACGCGCGGAAGTCACGGTGGACGACATGAATAACGGCGCAGTCTGGTACTCGTGGATCGATTACAATGGCGCGACGAACCTGCTGGAAGTCCGCCTGGCGGAAGTGGATGTCCGGCCATCTGCAGCAATTCTTTCCCTGACCCGCGATATTGCCGCCGATCTTGGGACCACCAACGCATTCGTTGGCTTCTCTTCGGGAACAGGTGCCGCATTTGCAAATCACGATATCCTTTCGTGGACCTTCGTGGATACGTTTGCTCCCATCGACGGGGGAAATGCAGTACCGGAACCCGCATCGCTTGCCCTTCTGGGCATCGGTCTCGCCGGCCTGGGTGTCAGCCGCCGCCGGCGCGCCGCGTAGCCACTCCCGGCAGCATCCGCGATCGGCAAGCCCCGCGCCAGCGGGGCTTCGACGCCTGGTTCGCGGTCGCCAAAAATACTCCCGCTCAGTCGTCTCGCAGCCGGGGTTTCCCCGTTTCTTTCATGAGTTTATCAAAGCCGGAAAACAATCTCGCGTGGGGAATTCCATCTCCAGGCATTCCCTAAAATGGAAAAAATCGGGAAGGATGACTAGCCTCCACGTACCAATTCAACAGTCACCTCGTTCTGGCACAATCCCTCGCGCTCGAACAAACTGACATTCTGCAACGTGGTTCGCGCGATGCTGGCAAGCGCTTCAGCAGTAAAGAATCCCTGATGGCCGGTGATCACAACATTGGGAAATGTCAGCAGGCGCTCGAATACGTCATCCTGCCGCACCTGGTCGGATAAATCGCGGAAGAACAAGTCGCCTTCCTGCTCATAGACATCCAGACCAAGGTAGTCGATCCTGGATGCTTTCAGTCCCTCTATCACCGCGCGGGTATCGATGACCGCGCCGCGGCTCGTGTTGATCAGCATTACGCCGCGCTTCATGCGCGCAATCGCCGCGGCGTCGATCAGATGATGCGTTTGCGGATTGAGCGGGCAATGCAGGGTTATGATATCGCTGCCGGCATAGAGTTGTTCCAGCGGCACATACTCGACGCCCAGACTGATGCAATCGACGCTTGGCTGGGGATCGTGGGCCATCAGGCGGCAGCCGAAACCATGCAGTATCTGCGCCACCGCGCTGCCAATATGTCCGGTGCCGATGATGCCGGCAGTTTTTCCGCGCAATTCGAAGCCAAGCAACCCCTGCAGCGCGAAATTGCCGTTGCGCACCCGGTTGTAAGCCTGATGCAGATGGCGGTTGAGCGCCAGCATCAGGGCGACTGTATGTTCCGCCACGGAATACGGCGAATAGGCGGGTACGCGTACCACGCGGAGCCCAAACCTGCCCGCCGCTGAAATATCGACATTATTGAATCCCGCGCAGCGCAGCGCGATCAGGCGCGTGCCCTGCCCCGCCAGTGCTTCCAGTACCGGGGCATCCAGTGTGTCATTGACGAACGCGCACACTGCGGGAAATCCCGCCACCATTTGCCGCGTCTCCTGGCAGAGGTGCGAATCGAAGAACGCCAGTTCATGTCCGGAGTCGCGGTTGGCATCCGACAGAAACTGGCGGTCGTAGGACTGGGCGCTGCACACGGCGACTTTCATTCAGGCTCCTTTCCTGCTTTCCCCTGCATTGTCCGGCGAACAAAAAAACAGCGCCGTCCTGCGGCAAACAGAACGATTGTCATGATTGTCATATCTGCGAAAAATCAGCATGCCTGCGAAAGCAGGTATCCAATTATATATACGCAGGCCCAAAGTGGCGAAATTGCGCAAATTGCGCTACCGCCTTGTTCTCGCATCGCCTGTCATCCATCGGACACGAGCTTCAACCCAAATTGCGGACGGCGTTCCCGCCAGTGGCATTCCCTTCGCAGCAGGCGGATCGCGCCTGGACCGGAGGACATTTGACCGAACCATAGGAACAAAAAACACAGCAATCGCCGAAGCGGGGACGCAACAGCGCCTTGCAGCCGCTGCACTCATAATAGTACTGGCATGCGTTCGTCGGCATCAGTTCTTTCTTCGCGCACCCGCAGCGAGGACATGTCAGTACGGATTCCAGGATGGGGACATTCGGATGATGGCCTTGAGACATGATGCGCCACGGAGTTTTCAAGGACATGATACCGATGAACGGCAGCCGTGTATTCATTGGTTTGAATCGCATCGATATTTTCCTGTAGTCCTGTAGTCCCATGTTTTGCCGACGATCCGGGGCCTTCACTATCCTGAATTGCTTAAATCCACAAGCCTCCCCATCTCGGCTATCATGAGTAAGGGATGGACAAGTTCATCAATGAAACGATTTGCTGCAAACGGAGGAAGAGAGATGAGGATTTTCGTTCAAAGGCAGGCCGCGCCTCAACCACCCCTTCCCTCCTCCTTTTTCCGTCCTTCTCCCGCGGCGGCAAGCCCTCGCGAACCACGCGATCTCATTCTGCGCCTGCAGCGCACGATGGGCAACCAGGCGGTGCGGCGCATGTTGGGCTCGCATGCCGGATCGCCTCGCGGCAAACCGTCGGGCAGCATGAACATCACAGCGAGGCCTGGCCGGCAAGTTGTGGCCAGCGATCTGGCACAACTGGCTGAGCGAGCAGGCATTCAAGGCAGTTTTTTGGCGAAATCGCCCGCCACGGTCATGCGCCAACCTTCCGATCCCGCTAAAAAAGGCGGCGAGCCCAAGCCGGAAAGCAAACCGGTGGATCGTGAAAAGATGATCAAGGCGCTGTGCGTGAATGAACCCATAGACGATGCGCACGCACGCTGCCAGTTCACCAGCGAGCAGTTGAGCGTGGCCAGAATCATCAGGGAGCACGCCCTGCGCAGGTGCACACGGGCAATTTCCGCCATCAACATGCCCGGCAATGAAGACCGGGTGAAGCAGCTCGCCCGGGATTATTTCAACCTGAATGTCAAGCTGAGTGACAAAACAAAAAAGACATTCATCCGCAGCATCCAGGCGGTCGCAGACAAGCTGAGCCAGTCGCCCATCGAATGCGGCAACTGCCAGGACAAGCACTGCAATGATAATGCCATTGCGCACGTGGACGAAGCGCGGACATTCCTGGTCTTATGCCCCCTGTTCTTCAACAGCGACATGACCAAGCTCGCCACGGCTCCGCGCGTGCTGATACACGAAGCCGGGCATCTGGCAAACCTGGATCAGAACACCAGCCTCAACGAGGAATTCTATTGCTTCCAGGTGGCAACCAAGGATGAAAAATGCCCGCTGGTTGATGCCATCCATAACGTGGACGCCTGGTCTCACTTCATCAACGAGCTGTCGTTCACCATTTGATAAAATTCCCTGAAAAGAATGGGGACAATCCGGTATTGCCGTTATCGGCGGTGGCGACGCCGTGACGCGGGTGAAAATTGAATGAAGGAAGATTATTGGCTGGATCGCTGGAAGCGGGGCGAGACCGCGTTTCACCAGGACGAGATCAACCCGTATTTACGCCAATACTGGCCTGAACTCGGCCTTGCGCCGGGGAGCACGGTTTTCGTGCCGTTGTGCGGCAAAAGCCGGGACATGCTGTGGCTGCGAGCGCAGGGCCACCCTGTTTTGGGCATAGAACTGAGCAGCGTGGCGGCTGAGGCATTTTTCGAGGAAAACGGCCTCGCGCCGAAGCGTATTCGCAGCGAAAAATTCGACTGTTACGAAGCGGATGGCATCCGCATCCTGTGCGGCGATTTTTTCGACCTGGACAAAGCGGAACTCGCGAGCGTCCACGCCATTTATGATCGGGGAGCGCTGATCGCCCTGCCGCCCGAAACGCGCAAACGCTACGCGGCGCATCTGCTTGGCATCCTGCCCGCTCTGCCCGTGCAGCCCGCGCCACCCGCCGTGCTCACTGCCTCCGCGGTATCTTCCTCCATTCAAATGCTACTGATAACACTCGATTATCCTGCCGGGGAAATGGAAGGGCCGCCATTCGCGGTTTCCCCGGAAGAAGTGGAAGCGCTCTACAAGAACAAGAAAAGCAATGCGCGCGCGGATATCCGCCTGCTTCTGCACGAGGACGTGCTGGAAGAAAACCCGCGCTTCCAGGAACGCGGCTTGCGCCGGCTGGCGGAAAATATTTTCCTGCTGAGATTCGAGGCTGGCGGCAGGCCCGGACCATGACTCGTTGATGGCCTGACGGGATGGAGTCTATGAAATTGCGGAAATGTATGTTTCAAAACGAACGGTCACCCTCTCCGATCCAATCCCCAAAACGGACATCCGTTTCGCGTTGGCGTCACTACTCGCTCGCATCCTCCGCGAGCCGGCGGTGAAACTTCGCCATATTGCTGTTTGCCTCCGCGCCTTCCTCGTATACCCGCACCATGGCTTCGGTATGTTCCTGCAGGTCTTCCGTGCGGCGGCCATAATAGTAGCCGTGCTGCGTGTATTCATTCATCATGTTCCTCTCCACCTTCGCCTTTGCCCGCATTCTTTTCGCCGCGTTCTCGTAGTACTGGGCCAGGGCGCTGTGGTCGGCCCTGGTCCTGGCGTCGCGGATTGCACTGCTCATGTCCGTGGATTGAGGATCGGTATGCGCGCAGGAAACAAGCAGGCCAAGAGCGAACAAGGTTGCGATAAGGCGTTTCGATTTCATTATCAATCTCCAGGGACAGGCAACAGGATAACTTCATGACTGATTTCGACAATGCCGCCACGGTAAAATATAGTGAAATATAGTCGGCACTCCAAACCTTATTTCACCTTATGTGAATAACTATATATCAAATGTGGTCTTTGTATTGAGTTATAGTTTGAAAAAAGAAGATCTTCGGAGTATGGCGGGTGATGAACCAATCGATTGCCAAGCTATCCCGATATATTGGCCAGCGGCAGGAATGTCTTTTCACATAGGTAGCATTTGATGCCGATAGAAATCATTTCCTCCTCATGCGATCCGGCGATGGAGCGAAACCTGGTCCTTCCCATTTCGATTGCGGAAAGCCAGGCCAGCAGTGATTTTCCATTCCACTGACCGATCCGTGAGGTATTTTCATATCGTGGAATAGTAAAAAGGAAGGCTACCAACTGATTCCCATAACTCCAGCCGCTTTTTCCACCGACAGATAAACACGTCCGACGCGCTCCTAGCCGTTTCCCAGCTTTTTCCTTGTCCTCGGTTCCATAAACAAGGCCAATCACAAAATACCTTGTTCCAGGTATGGAATAACGTATAATAAGAATCATTCTTATTATCGTTAACAATAAGTTCACAAAAATATAACAAAAAATTAACAATATTCCGGGATGTCATTTATTCTGCAAGGGATGCGGAAAAGTTTTTCCTCCTCGCAATTAAAATCCGGCGTAAATATCCGTTGCCGCTTGGTTTCCCCTGCATTAGCGGCATTTCAGCCAGCCGATCCCCATCCGGGCAAGCCAGCCAATTTTTATCTGACTTGTCATGGGAGCAAGGGTTGTGACACCGGTTAAAAGAAGAAGAGCGCTATATGTGCCGGATTTCCTTTCCTTTCCCTGTTCGTTTCGTAGCGGAAAGCCGCGCGGTGGAGATGGAAAGAAATGAAATCCAGCAGGCTTTACATGATTTACATGATCCTGGCCGCGTTGCCCGTCATGCTGTTTTCCTCCCTCGCGAAAGCGGTCGACCCTTTTGAGTTCCAGATTTACGGATATGCCACCCAGGGGAAAGGCAATTTCAGCCCGCAGCTTCTGAATAGTTTCGTTGCCTATGGGCGCAAGGAAGGAGAAGGCGGCACTTCCCCAACCTTTGCCAGCCAGAGCATGATGCGCACCGCCATTGAATTGGAGTATGGCCTCACCAACAAAATAGATGTGGCGTACTACATCAATTTTGCGCGTCCGGCCGAGGGAGATGTGCAATACGCCGGTTCCAAGCTTCGGTTTCGCGGACGAATTGCGGAGCAAGGCGTCTTGCCGGTGGACCTGGGGTGGTATTTCGAGGTTGAGCAGTGGACGCCGAAAATCAATGACGATACGCTTGAACTGGAATTCAAGCCAACGCTGCAAAAGGATTTCGGACCTTTCATCGTTATTGCCAACTTTCCATTCGAAAAAGTGATTCGAGGCGAAAGCGCGAAAGAGCAATTGTTCGAGGTTGGCTACCTTACTGAGTTGAGTTATCAGAAAAACAAGCGGTTGCGCTATGGCATTCAGTTCATCGGCGGCCCGGGCGGAGTCAGGAATATCGACCCCTTGGGCGAGCAGCAGCATTATGTGATGCCTGTGGTCCATTTTGTCGCCCCCGGTGAAGTTCGAAGCACTGTCGGCATCGGCTTTGGCCAAACCCATGGTTCGGATCGAATAATTCTCAAGGCCAATTTTTCCTTTGGTGGAGGAAGAGGATACATATGGGATTGAAATCTCCTGCGCGTGGGGTAATTCCGGTGGAAGAAAAGCGTAGGAAGTTTCATCCTAATAGGACACTGGCCCTGCTTTAATCGATTCAATTTGGAGGCAATCATGAAAAACCTGGGAATGGGACTGTGGATACTGGCCGTGTCATGCCTTCTGCTGCCGAATACGGCCATGGCGGACAATTATGTAGAAAAAGCGGGTGAAAAATTGGCGGACGGCGCTGCCAATGCCGCCGGAGCGCTCCTGGAAATCCCGAAAAACATAAAAATAGCGAGTCATGAGAAAGGACCTCTCTATGGCATGACGGCCGGAGTGGTAGCGGGAGTCCTGCATACGATCGGGCGCACGGTGTATGGAGTCGTGGACATGGCGACCTTTATGATTCCCACCAGTTCCATGGTTGATCCGGTGTATGCCTGGACGGATTTTGACAGAATGACCACTTATAGGTCGGCCGTGCAAATGCGCTAGCGCCGGCGGCGCACCTCCTCACGACGGACATTTGCTGCGGCAGCCGGCATGCGTACGAGATGGCAATGCCACGGCGATTTATTCTTGCATTTCGCCCCAACTCAAATATAATTACGAATCATTATCATTCATTATCGCAAAGAGGCTCTATCTATCATGAATTCAATAGCGGATTCAATAATGGAAGCATCGAGCAGAAGTCTTGAAGCGGACGGCGATCAATCGCAGCACAAATTCGTGATGCTCAACCGGATAAGATCAATCAATAGCGATGCTCTTTTTTCGGATGGGGATCAGGTCTTTATTCAGCACCGCGGCGAGCAATATCTCTTGCGCCGGACCCGCAACGGCAAGCTGATCCTGACTAAATGAAGACTCCGGGGCGTTAATCGTGTATATTTGCATATGCAGAGGTGTCACCGATACCGCGATCCGCGCCGCTGTCCACAGCGGCGCGGATCGGATGCGGGATTTGAAAGCCCACCTTGGCGTGAGCGAGCAATGCGGGATATGCGCCTGCCATGCCAAGGAGGTGCTGGAACAGACGCTGATGCAAAAAGCCGTGGCGCAACGCCATCTCATACAAACCCACTCGTTGATTCGAGATTCCGCCTGAGGAGGCAAACATGAAAAGCAACGCAGATATCATACAGTGGCTGAACCGCCAGCTGCAGCACGAGTTGACGGCTATCAACCAATATTTTCTTCACGCCCGGATGTACGAAAACTGGGGGTTCGATGACCTGGGCAAGCGCGAGTATGAAGAATCCATAGAGGAAATGAAGCATGCCGATTCATTGATCAAGCGCATTCTGTTTCTTGAAGGGCTGCCTAACCTCCAGGACCTCGGCAAGCTCATGATTGGCGAAAAGGCGGAAGAATGCGTCGCATGCGACCTCAGGCTGGAGATGGCTTCGAGGGAAACGCTGCTTGCAGGCATCGCGGCCTGCGAAACCGTGAAGGATTACGTGTCCCGCGAACTTCTGAAGGAAATCCTGGAAGATACCGAAAAGCATATCGACTGGCTGGAAACCCAGCTCGATGTCATGCCGAAGGTCGGTCTCCAGAACTGGCTGCAAAGCCAGATGTAACTTATCCCGCGGGGCTTTTCCGCCCCGCAGCTAAACGCCCGCCAGCCCACCCGGCAAGCCAGCCTGTTTGAAACAGAATTTGTCGGGGATGGGCTATTTGCGCCTGGCAATCGCGCCAGGATATCGTGCGCCGTTTGCTTCGGCCCGCATGCTTCGGCCTTTTGGTCGCCAGGCGGCAAGTTCCCGTTTCCTCCCCGGCAATCCCCCTGCCCGTTTTTCTCATTTCGCGCATTGCCATGCGGACAATGAAAAAACGGGCAATGCAGGCAATGTTCTGGAATTGTTTTACAACAAAACGACGGAGGAGGAAACCATATGAATCTGATCACCAACACCAAGGGGTCAGCCCCGCTACGGGGCTGCATGCTTGCGTTTGCGCTTTCGGTTACACCTGCGCTCCATGCAGCCGGGTACACGCAAACCAATCTTGTAGCGAGCACCGACGCCTACGGCGCCGGCATCGTCGACCCGAGCCTCATCAATGCCTGGGGAATCGCGATTCGTCCCGCAGGCCTGGGCGGCCATTTCTGGGTGGAAAGCAATGGCGGGGGAACCAGCAACCAGTATATCGGGGACGTCGGAGGCACGCCGTTGTATTCGGACGATCTCAGGCTGGTGACTGTCCCCGGCTCCCCAGCGGGGCCAGCCATATCCGCCGGCACGCCTACCGGCGTGGTGTTCAACCCCGGTAACGACTTTGTGATCACCCAAGGCTCCATTACCGCTCCGGCAAAATTCCTGTTTGTCACGGATACCGGCACTATTTCAGCCTGGACAGAACGCAGGAATCCGGATGGCAGCTTCGATCGCCCTGCCTTTGCCAAGCTCATGATCGACCGGTCTTCCGCTGGCGCACACTACTTTGGCATTGCATTGGGTCCTGGCGATGACCGCATCCATGTTGCGAATTTTGGCGCCAACGCTGGCATCCAGAGCTTCGACGGCAACTTTGCCGAGGTCAGCAGGCCGGGTGCGTTCGTGAATCCTTTTTCCGCATCGGCCAATGTCCAGCCCGGCGACTATGCGCCCTTCAACATCCAGGCGCTGACCGGTCCGGAAGGGACCAGCCTGCTCGTGCCCTATGCCAAGACCCAGGAGGATCCCTCGGCGCCGGGACATATTCTTGGTGGTGAAGAAGCCAGCGGTCCAGGGCTGGGCCGGCTCGCGCAATTCGACGCATCCGGTGCGCTCATGCATACCTGGGATGATCGCGGCCTGCTGAATGCGCCGTGGGGCGTCGCCTTCGCCCCTGATGATTTCGGGATATATAGCGGAAAGCTGCTGGTAGGCAATTTTGGTGACGGCACCATCGTCGCTTTCGATCCTGCGACTCACCGGGCAATCGACTACCTGCGCGATGACCAGGGCAATATCATATCGATTGATGGATTGTGGGGGTTGCAGTTCGGCAACGGCGCCAGCCTGGGCATGTCCAATGCGCTCTATTTCGCGGCCGGGCCACAAGGCGAGACCGAGGGTCTCTTCGGGAGGCTCCAGGCAGCACCCGTTCCCGAACCGGAAAGCTGGGCGCTTTACGTCGCCGGACTAGCGCTGCTTGGCTCGATCGCGCGCCGCCGTTCGGAGCATCTGTCGAGCTATCCGTCATAGCAGATACGGCTGAGCCGCAAGGTGGCTACGGTGAACATCAGCGGAAGCGGGATCTGAACGGGATACAGCCGCCCATATGGCATGGGTGGCAAAAGGACTGACAGACGTTCAACAGCATCGATACCGTGAATATCATTTCACGCTGGTTACCACATAGTCCGAACCCTGCTGTATAAATTCGGCTTCCACCTTTTGGCCTGCCGGCAACTTATCGAGCAATGCCTTGTCCTCGACTGAAAATTTCATCGTCATGGCAGGCCAGTTCAGGGTTTTCACCGGTTCATGCGCAAGCGTTACCTTGCCGTTGACCCTGTCCACGGCTTTAACGACAGCCTTCATCCGATGAGTCGCCGCCCTGTAATCATGAGTCTGAGGCTTATCGTCCATGCCTTTCATGTCTCTGCCCTTCAAGTTCTCGGACAGCGCCAGGGCAAGGGTTGAGGCGGACAAAGCAAGAGCCAAGACGAGCGTTCGGGTATATTTCATTGCGTTTCTCCTTAGAGCAAAAAAGGGATAAATCGCCCATTGCGGCCGCAGATATCCAAGCAGCGCGGATAGCGCATAGCCCTATTGATCAGCCGCCTTATGGCCCTGTGCGCGTGCGAAGGTTCCACTCCTTGACCAGCGCATAAATGGCGGGAATCACGATCAATGTCAGTATAGTGGACGACACCATGCCGCCAATCATGGGCGCGGCAATGCGCCGCATCACTTCGGAGCCCGTGCCGCTGCCCCACATGATCGGCAGCAGCCCTGCCATGATCGCCACCACGGTCATCATTTTTGGCCGTACGCGCTCGACGGCGCCCTCCATCACTGCAGCATACAGGTCGGGCACTGTCGGCTTGCTGCCCGCGGCCGCGTGTTTTCTCCCGACCGCCTCCCAGGCGTGATCGAGATAGATCAGCATAACAACGCCCGTCTCGGCGGCGACGCCGGCGAGCGCAATGAAGCCCACGATTACCGCGACGCTGAGGTTGTAGCCAAGCAGCCAGAGCAGCCAGATTCCGCCCACCAGGGAAAACGGCACCGAAAGCATGACGATGAGGGTTTCGGTAAATCGCCTGAAATTGAGGTAAAGAAGCAGGAAAATGATCGTCAGGGTGAGAGGCACGATCACCTTCAGCTTCTGCTTGGCCCGCTCCATGTATTCGAACTGGCCGCTCCACGTGGCATAGTATCCGGGCGGGAATTTCACTTGTTCCGTCACCGCTTTTTGTGCCTCGGCGACATAGCCTCCGATGTCGCGGTTGCGGATATCGACAAAGATGTATGCCGACAACAGCGCATTCTCGGTGCGTATGGCGGGAGGGGCCCTGACCGTTTTGACGCTGGCTACCTGCCCTAGCGGGATCATGGCATCGTTCATGACCGGTATCAGGACCTGGCTGGCGATGGCCAGCGGATCCTGGCGCAGTTCGCGTGGATAGCGCAGGGTGACGGCGAAGCGCTCGCGGCCTTCCACGGTGGTCGTCAGCGTCTCGCCGCCCAGCGCCAGGGAGACCGCTTCCAGCAGGTCGCCCACTGCCAGGCCATAGCGCGCCAGCGCCAGCCGATCGGGTTCGATGTCGAGATAGTAGCCGCTGGTAAGGCGTTCCGCGTAGGCGCTGGTGGTGCCCGGCACCGTTTTTACGACAGCCTCGATATGCCTGGCGAGTTCCTCGATTTCCTCCAGGTCCTTGCCAAATACCTTGATGCCAATCGGCGTTCGGATGCCCGTGGCAAGCATGTCTATCCTGTTCTTGATCGGCATGGTCCAGGCATTGCTGACCCCGGGTATTTGCAGCGCCTGGTCCAGCTCGGCTATCAGCTTATCGACAGTCATGCCCAGCCGCCATTCACTTTCAGGCTTGAGGTTAATCACCGTCTCGGCCATTTCCAGCGGCGCGGGATCGGTTGCGGTATTGGCACGCCCCGCCTTTCCGAATACCGATTCGACCTCGGGAAACGTCTTGATGATCTTGTCCTGGGTCTGCAGCAGTTCGGCGGATTTGGTAACCGACAATGCCGGCAAGGTGATGGGCATATACAGCAGGCTCCCCTCGTTCAGTGTTGGCATGAACTCGCTGCCCAGTTTCGTTGCCGGAAGTATCGAAACGGCAAGCGTAATCGCAGCAAGCGCGATGGTGAGCTTCTTCCATCGCATCACCCAGGCGATGATGGGACGGTAAATCCATATCAGGAAGCGATTGACCGGATTTCTTTGCTCGGGCAGGATCCTGCCGCGGATAAACAGGAACATCAGCACCGGCACCAGCGTGATCGATAGCAGCGCCGCGCCCGCCATCGCGAACGTCTTGGTATAGGCCAGCGGTGCGAACATTCGCCCCTCCTGCGCTTCCAGCGTGAATACCGGCAGGAACGAAACGGTAATGATGAGCAGGCTGAAAAACAGGGCGGGGCCCACCTCGCGGCAGGCATCGATCACGATTTGCAGGCGGGATGCATCCGGCGGCGCCCGCTCCAGGTGTTTGTGGGCATTCTCGATCATCACGATGGCGGCATCCACCATGGCGCCGATGGCAATGGCGATGCCGCCCAGGCTCATGATGTTGGAATTGAGCCCCAGCATGTGCATGGCGATCATCGCGATGAGCACGCCGATGGGCAGCATGATGATAGCCACCAGCGCACTCCTCGCATGCATGAGAAACACCATGCAGACGGCAGCCACGATGAGGCTTTCTTCGACCAGGACCCGTTTCAGGTTATCGATTGCCCGGTAGATCAGGTCGGAACGATCGTAGACGGTCTGCAGCCATACTCCCTCCGGCAAACCGCTGGATATTTCTTCAATCCTCCTTTTCACGTTGTCGATGACGGTCAGTGCGTTCTGCCCGTAGCGCGCCACGGCAATGCCGGAAACCACCTCGCCCTCGCCATTCAGCTCCGCCATCCCGCGCCGTTCGTCCGGAGCCAATTCGACCCGGGCCACGTCGCGGATCAGCACCGGCGTGCCTTTTTCCGCCTTGAGAACGAGATTTTCAATGTCGGCTATGCCATGCAGGTAGCCGCGCCCGCGCACCACATATTCTGTTTCGGCCATTTCGAGCACGCGTCCCCCCACATCGCGATTGCTGGCACGGATCACGGCGGCGACCCGGTCGAGGGGAATACCATAAGCCCGCAACTTGCGTGGCTCGACCGTGACCTGGTAAGTCTGGACGAATCCGCCCACGCTCGCCACTTCGGCCACGCCGTGCGCCTTGGTAAGCTGGTAGCGCACGAACCAGTCCTGGATGGTGCGCAGTTCCGCAAGCGTATGCCGGGCTGCCAGGACGGCATACTGGTACACCCAGCCAACCCCCGTTGCGTCCGGCCCCAGGGTCGGCGTGACGCCTCGCGGCATGCGCCCCGCCGCGAAATTGAGGTATTCGAGCACCCGGCTTCGCGCCCAGTAGATATCGGTATCGTCCTCGAAGATGATGTAGATGAAGGAGGCGCCAAATACCGAAAGGCCGCGCACCACTTTGGATTTCGGCACTGCCAGCATGGCCGTGCTCAGGGGATAGGTGACCTGGTCTTCAACGACCTGCGGCGCCTGCCCCGGGTATTCAGTATAGATGATGACCTGCGCATCCGAGAGATCGGGAATCGCGTCCAATGGCGTGCGGAGCGTTGAGTAGATGCCGAGGCCGACAATGAAGGCTGTGCCCAGCAACACCAGGAATATATTGCGGGCAGACCATTCGATGATCCGGCCGAGCATCAACGTTCTCCCCAACTGCCGCCTGCGGGGCCGGCGGGGAGGCTGCCGGCAGCCGGCTGGATGCGGACAATGACATACTCTCCGGCCGGTTCCTCGACCAGGTCGAAATCGATCTTCTGCCCCGGCTTCAAGGCGCGCAGCAACGCCGGGTCCCTGACGCGGAAATCCATGGTCATCGGCGGCCAATCGAGGCTGGCAATCGGCCCGTGGCGGATCGTAGCCGTCGAGCGCGCCCAATCCACCGCCTCGATGCTTCCCTCGCCACGATGGCCCTGCGCCACGGCCGTCCCGGATGGGTGGTGGTCATCATGCGCAGCCTCATCGGTCCCCGGACGGGAAGCATCGCGAGTGAAGCCGTCGAGTGCCGCCTTGAGGTTGCTCTCGGCATCGATCAGGAAGTTTGCGCTGACCACCACCGCTTCTCCCGCCGCGAGTCCGCCCAGCACTTCAACGTAGCCATCGCCGTGCATGCCGAGCATGACCTCGCGCGGCTCGTACCGCCCTTCGCCCCGTTCCACCAGCACCAGGCGCCGCGTGCCTGTATCCAGCACCGCCGAGTCAGGCACCGCCAGCAGCTTCCGTTTGCCCTGCATGCCCTGTGGCGAAGCCAGTTCGACTCTTCCGTACATATCCGGCTTGAGCAGGCCCTCCTTGTTGGAGAGTTCGATCCGCACCTTTGCAGTCCGCGTATCCGGCGTCACCGTGGGATAGATGAACGTCACCGTTCCGCTGAACACCTTGCCCGGATAGGCAACCATTCTGATAGTGGCGCCCTGCCCCCGATCAACCAGGCCCAGATCCTGTTCGAATACTTCGGCCAGCATCCACACGCTGGACAGGTCCGCGATCTGGTACAGCATGTCTCCCGGCATGAAGCGCCTGCCTTCGATAGCAGGTTTCTCCAGTACGACGCCGCTGGCCCCGGAACGCAGGGTGACATAATGCCTGACCTGACCTTCCTGCTGCAGCGCCAGCAGGTCTGCCTCCGAGATATCCCAATTGCGCAGCCTGTTCAAGGTGCTTTCGGCCAGCCGCTGCATTGCCGCTCCACCCTCCGGACTGCCTTCCGCTGCGGCATACTGCATCCCTTTCCTTCCGATGAGATATTCGTGCTGCGCCGTGATCAGTTCCGGGCTGTATACGTCCATCAAGGCCTCGCCCTTTCTTACCGCCTGCCCGGTGGCGTTGACGTAGAGCTTATGGATCCAGCCCTCGAACTTGGGCGCCACGGTGTACAGCCGGCGCTCGTCCGGCTGAACGGTTGCCATTGCCCGCACTGTGCGGGTGAGTTCACGCGGCGCGACCACTTCCGTTCTCACCCCGAGCTTTTGTATTTTTTCATGGCTGATCTTCACCACCGAGGCGCCGGACGAGGACTCTTCGCCTTCATGGACGGGGATGTAGTCCATGCCCATCGAATCTTTCTTCGGCACCGGCGAGGTGTCGCGATGTCCCATCGGATTGCGGTAATAGAGGATTTTGCCCCTGCCGCCCCTGCCTTCCGGCGCCGCTTCCGGCGGATTCGCCGCCGGTACCGCCGTCCTGGCGCTGCCCCACCAGTATCCGGCGGCCAGCGCGCCCGATATCAGAGCGATAACAATAATTAATCGGGCGATCGGTTTCATGGGTTTCATAGGTTTGATTTGATCGGTTTCATCAGCTTCATCCGTTACGAACTGGTTCCGCTAAAGGTGATTCGGGTGGTTTACCGCGGCGGCCTGCCGGCTAGCAAATCGATTTCCGCAAGCGCCTTGTTATAGCCGGCAATGGCCGTGGCAAGGCTGATTTCATAGTTGAACACGGTCATCTGGCTATCGAGCAATGTCAGGAAATCGACACGATTGACACGATAGGCGCTCAACGAAGCCTCGACCGTGAGCCGCGCCTGCGGCAGGATCGCGGTCTGGTACAGCCGCGCGGATCTCAGGTTTTGTTCGGCCGTCTCCACCTGCTGCCGCAGTCTTGCATCCACTTCGTTGCGTTGCGCCTGATACAGGTCCAGTGCCTGGTCGCGCAGCGCCAGTGTCTCCATCACGCGCGGCTCGAGCTTGCTCTCACGCCATATGGGGAGGTTCATCGCAACGGTCAGGGTCACCATGTCGGGACGCCTGCTGCCATCCAGCATATTGTCGCGCTGGCCATATGACAAACGCACATCAAGATCGGGGTAGTAATTTTTCCGGGCCAGTTCCAGCGCCTTGTCGTTGCGGGCGGCGATGCTTTGTAGCGCCAGCAGTTGCGGGCGCTGCGCAAGAGCCGCTTCCCGCAGGGATTCCAGGCTCAGGGTCTCTTCCCCAAGTCGCGGCGGTTCCGGTATGGGCGCTGCCTCAGTTGCGCGGCGGTTGAGCGCGCGGATGAGCTCCGCCTCCATGGCAGGCTTTTCCCGCGCCAGCCGGAGCAGTTCATCTGCCATCCTGGATACCTGGGTTTGCGCCTTCAGCGCATCGGCCAGACTTCCTATGCCCACTCCATAGTGGCGCTCGGCAATGTGGAGCAGGTCTTCCAGGATCAGCTTGTTTTTCTCCACGATGTGGGTTCTTTCCAGGATAAGCCCCAGATCGAAATAAGCAAACTTGATGTCCCGCACTACGCGATTCACCGTTTCCTGGTAGCCGTGGCCAACGCTCTCCGCATCCCTGGCGGCGACCTCCTTGCGCAAATCGCGTTTGCCCGGAAAGGGCAAGCGCTGGGACAAGCCGATCATTTTCATCGTCATGTCTTCCCGGTTGAAGGGTGATGAAGCCAGGGGCGCATTGATGATTCCTGCTTCCAGCACCGGGTCATCCAGCGCTCCAGCGGGTGCGATCCTCTGGCTGGCCGCCTCGCGCTGGCGCAGCGCAGCCTGGATTTCCGGATTTCTCTCCAGCGCCTCCGCTATCAAGGCCTGCAGCGGTGTAATGGAGCCATCCGCAGCTTTTGCAAATACGCCGGTGGATGCATCCTCCTTCTGCATGACGCCGGCATGCAGATGCGCTGTTGCGCTTCCCCGGTCTGAAAGCGCATCTGTGGCGTGCGCCTGAAAAATGACGCTCGCCAATAGCGCAAGGATCCCGGCACGAAGCCGGACGGCGCGCCAGAACGGCACCAGTCTGGAACCAGCATCATCATATGAATATTTTCTGCGCAAGCGGCTCCCCGAGTCCGCTGGAGCCGTGCCTGTTTCGCATGGCCGCGCCTTCTCCGATCCGCCAGGCAGCCATGAAGGCCGGCGACGCCGCGCCCGCGTGAATCGCCAGTTCATGGCCAGCGGCAATGCCATGGAGAGTGAGAGCAAGGTCATCATCTGATTTCCCTGAAAATTGTTCGTAACCAGGAGAGAACATCGCACGAGCCGTGGCGATGCATCCCACTTGATTGCCGGATTCCGGGAGAGCGGTTGCGGGAGTATTGCCGGAATGGCTGGTGTCGCCGCATGGAGCCGGAGCAGCAAGCACACAGTCTGCACGGCAATGGCTGGCGACAGCGGCAAGAGCCGCATTCGGGCAACCGGGCAGCCGGACTGTGCCGGCCAGAAAGCGCTAGCGAACAGGTACTTCGCGCAGGCGCGAGGCTTGTTCAGTGCTTCCCGGGAAAAAGAATCAGAAGAGAGGGGGGCGTTGCGGTTGTTTCAGGATAAGCGAGGTGAAGCGGGCATTTGACACGGCAAGATAGGAAAATGCGCCGGTCGAGCTTATTTGAGGAGTAAAGGCAGGCAGGCTGCTGCCGCTTATATGGCACACGGCCCCATCGCACCCCAGCGCCATTTCATCCGGCTGATCGATGGTTTCAGGCGCGGATTCATTCGCATCGTTCATATCGTGCTGGGAACAGGGCGAGGCCAGGCTGGATGAATGGTTTTGCGCCTCGAACCCGGGGAACGGGTTGAGTACCGGGTGGGCCTGGATGGATTGGGAAACCTGGGCGCAAAGCGGCATAATGGCGGCCAACGCACCCTGCACTGGCAGCCCCAGCATGACCAGAACAACGGCAAATAAGCGGCTTCGGGACTTCATTTAACCAGTATGGGCGTTTTGCCCATGAAGAGCAAGCAGCCGCTGATAAAAAATAAGGAATGAACAAGGGAAGCGCTGAACAAATCTCTGCTGGCGCGACGGCGAATTTGTGGGATGGGATGCGCGAAAGGCGACGACGCGAATGGTGCGACCGCGCAGGGCGGAGCAGTGTCTTCCAGAGGAAGATGCGACCCCGTAGCGGGCTGTTGGCGCCCCATGTATACTTTGGCGCGCTCTGGCATCCCCGCCGCTGCCCGATCCCCGCTTCGCGGGGCCCCTCGGGCCACGCTCTGGGGAGCCACTGCGTTGCGCTCCCTGGCATCGTAGTCCCGGCTACGACCTTCGTCGCGCGCCTTGCCTTATGATCATCCCGATTTTACCAGCAACGCGCTCAGCGAGGATTTGTTCAGCGCTTCCCCAGGTGTCCGGAGTGTGTCTGGACACTGTCCGGATTTCTGTCATGACGCTTTCATGGCTGGGGAAATCTCACTGCACAAATCAAATGCATACAAGTGCTTTATCAAATCCCCAAATAACCCTATTATGTACAGAGTTTTTTTAAAGGCGGCGACAAAAAGGAATTGAACTTCGCCTTTCCGGTGCTATTTTTCTGATACGCCCGATCCGTTTCATATTCGTGAGATACCATGGAAAAAGAGCAAATCCCTTCTCCCGCAGAGAAAGCGGTTTCCCAGATCCCGCCGGGCGAATACATGTCCGCGGAGCAACTGCAATTCTTCCGTACACTGCTCGAGGATGAGCGGCGCAAATTGCTGGAAAATGCCCAGGGCACGCTTGAAAATATGCATGCGATCGTTTCAGAACCCGATCCCAATGACCGGGCAAGCACCGAGGAAAATTTCTCGCTCGAATTCCGCGTAAGAGACCGCGAACGCAAACTGCTGCGGAAAATCGCGGATGCGCTGCAGCGTATCGAAAACGGAACGTACGGGTGGTGCGAGGAAACTGGCGAACCGATCGGGATTCTCCGTCTGCTGGCGCGGCCTACCGCCACGTTGTGCATCGAAGCACAGGAGCGTCACGAGCTCCAGGAGCGATCCCGAGGAAAATAGCGGAAAATAATCTAAGATAACGGAATATAAAGGAAGATAGCACCAGGAAAGCCGGGATTGCCGCCCGGTGCGGCAATCCCTGTCCTCCTGGCTGGGAAGAAAGCCTTACGCGCAAAGGATCAAATAAAATCCTGAATGCATTCAAGCTTCCGGTTCCGATTTTTTCTTGAGTTAGCGATTTTTTAATCATTCCGAACCGTTTCGCCCGGATGCCTTTCCATTGTGGCTGTCATACCATTTCTTTCCGCAACAACAAATCCCACTCATTCGTGCAACCTTTCAACCACAAATCCTCTACGGAATCCGGCTGGGAACCCAGCGCCTATTTGCATTTGTATTTGTCCCGACAATAAACCTTCCACTTCCACTATAGCGAACATGGCCGGTCCCTGCGACTGGCGTATGCCAGATGTCCCCTGATGAGGCCGGGTGCACTGCGATCCGGCCATAGCCGATAGCTCATGCCGTCCCCCGGGCCTGTTTCTTATCATGTTGATTATATTAAAGATCACGCACAGCTTGCCTGCGACAATTTGCCGCATTGACATAAAAGTATTTGCGATAAATACTTTTTGAAAAAGTTGTTGTTCGCTGTGTCGAAATGCAATATCGATGGTGTTCTTGTGCGGTACATAACATCGAGGACGCAACATGACGAAATCGCTCGGGCTTGCCTTTCTCGCGGGTGCCGCTCCGCCGCGGCGACACGCATCGATGACTTATCCATACCCCCTAAAAACAGATCAAAAACCAGATTCGCGATGTTTGGCTTTATATGACTGTTTAAGGAAAAAAGAGCGGCTTCTTATATTTGTTATTGTTTCATCCATTCTTTCGATAATTCCATTTCAAGACGCTCTAGCCACTACAGCGTTCGCACGCCAGACAGGCGAGCCCTGTACGGCCTGCCACATGCAGGCATATGGACCCTGGTTAACCCAATATGGGCAAAAATTCAAGCTCGATGGTTATGTGGCGGGGCATGCCAATAAATTACCCGACGTGATAAATCCTTTTGCCCTGGAATTGGTGGGATCGCTGACCAGCACGCAGCAGAAAGTACCTGCCGGGCAGTATTACGATAACGCAAGCGGCCTGTCGAAACCCAACAATAACGCGGTTAACGACTGGGATGCACTGTATTATACCGGCCGAATTACGGATAGGATCGGAAGCTATCTACAACTTAACCTCAATCCCCAAGTTGCACGCACACTCAGCCTTACCATGGCCGATATACGCGTTGCGAGTCATGCAAAAATCAAGGACATCGATATTACCTATGGGCTTACGGTAAACAATGCGCCGACCATGTCCGATTCCTGGATGACGGCATATGCCTGGATGTTCCCTTATACCACGTCTTCCGTGACGGTGAAGCCAGCCGCCCAACCCTACCTGCAGTCCTTGATGGCTGGCGCAAATACGATGGGTTCGACGGCCTACATGATGATCAATAATCATCTCTATCTGGAAGCCGGCGGATACACGTCGCAGCCGCAGAATATGGCTCAGGGCCTGGGTGTGTGGACCAACGGTTCTCAAAGCGCGGCACCGCAAAGTGGACTTATCGATGGCGGCGCGCCTTATTGGCGCATGTTTCTACAACATGCCACGAGCAGGCACTGGATGATGATTGGAACTTATGGTTTTGCCGCCAAAGTGTTTCCATTCTATCAAAGGGGGAGCGGCAGGGATACTTATGTGGAATACAACGTTGACGCAAACTACTCCTATAAGCTTGACGACAATAACATGTTTATGGCGATGGCTAGATATACGCGCGACAATATGAAGATGAATACCTCTCAAGCCCTGGGTTTTGCGAGCAATTCCCATAACCATCTCAATAGCGTGATGATGATGGGGATGTGGACCCATCAGCAGACTTACAATCTGGCGATGGGCTGGAACTACATGTCGGGTAGCGCGGATACCATTGTCTATAACGGCGGCCCGAATTTTGGCGGGATTAGTCCTATCACCGGAAGCGCCAACGGTTCTCCAAACACAAACTCGTTTCTTTTTACGGTCGACTACATACCGTTTGGTAAAGGCACCTCCAGGACAGACCCTTATTTAAATTTACGTCTTTCAATCCAGTATTGGGTTTACACCAAATTCAATGGCAGACACTCCAACTACGATGGCGCAGGACGCAATTCCGATGGCAATAATACGCTGTACTTTGTCGGCAACGTAATGTTTTGATACGGTTCTCCATGATACATTCTAAAACCAGGCCCATTCTGATGGTTTCCATCCTGTTATGCCTTTTAGGTTTTTCCGGCGTATCGCATACAGTGCGTCTATCCGGGTCATGCCCCGCGGGTCACGCCATGGATACGGGCGGCAGCGAAAACAAGGCCGGCGCAAAGCGCGCCAAAGCCGAATGTAGCAGTTGCCATGGAACAGACGGCAACGGCATCAGTGAAACTGACGATATTCCGAATTTAGCGGGGCAAGAATTCATATATTTATGCGCATGGCTGGAAGCATGCCGCAAGCAAGGCGAGAAATGTGAAGGCCATGAAGACATAGCCGCTCAGCTCAGCAACCAGGACATTGCCGATTTGGCCATGTTTTACGCACATTTACCTTCTGACAAATGGGAACCCAGGTGATGGAAAAGACGATTTTACGCACCCTGATTGTCAGTGGGCTCAGCGTATTCGTTCTCTGTCTGCCTGGGTGTTCAATTCTTGAAAAGAAACCCGCAGCCAGAACTCTGGCCGAGGCAGCGCAAACGGCATACTACACATGCGACGGATGCCATGGGCCCAAAAATATCCGGGTTGAATTCATGTCACCCAAGATCATAGGCCAGAAGAGAGCCTATCTCGCTGCAAAATTGCGTGACTTCCGAGACATGAAACGGATTAATCCCTACATGAATGGCGTTGTGTCAAGGTTGACGGATCAAGACATCGACAATCTGGCTGCTTATTATTCCAACTACGGGCAAGATAAAAAGTAACCCCCTACCGCTTTGTTCCGCCAACCCGATCGCCTTTGTTTTCATATTATTGAACGTATATGCATCACGTTCCTGATCAGCTTGGTTATCGCGTTGCCTGCCTGGGCCGAGCAGCCGCAGGATTTTCTCCTCACCTTTGCCGCACAGGCAAAAGTGGATGACATGGTCTTTTCCAACTTTGACGCCAGCCGTGGCGAGCAGTTCTTCAAGTCGCGCCATGGTGGCGACTGGAGCTGCTCTATCTGCCATACAGATAATCCCACTGCGATGGGAAAACATACCGTAACTAAAAAAATCATAGAACCACTGGCCCCATCCGCCAATCCGGCGCGCTTTACGAATGCCACGAAGGTGGAAAAATGGTTCAAGCGCAATTGCAAGGATGTGCTGAAGCGTGAATGCACCGCACAGGAGAAAGGTGACGTGCTTGCATACCTGTTGTCATTAAGCCCATAAAAAGGCGGGGTCATTCCATGACACGGCGCATACTCGTATGGGATTTGCCGACCCGTATATTTCACTGGATGCTGGCACTGAGTTTCACTGGCGCCTTTCTCACGGCTGAAAGCGAGCGCTGGCGGGACATTCACGTACTGTTCGGTTACACAGTGCTCGGTCTGATCACGTTTCGGTTGGTCTGGGGCCTTGTCGGCACGCGCTATGTGCGATTCGCCGTGCTTGTGCGCTGTTCTACCTATATCACCCGCTATTTTGCCCAACTGGTCAAGGGATATGCATGGCATCCTGTCGGGCATAATCCGGCAAACGCGATCGCCATTCTGTTGCTGTTGTTGCTCGGAATCTCCAGTGGTATTTCCGGCTGGGCGGTTTATGAGGAAATCGGCGGCGACTGGCTGGAAGAACTGCACGAGTTCGTCTCCAACGCTATGTTGGCAGTGGTCTTCGTGCATATTGCCGGCGTGCTGGCGGCCAGCTTCCTGCAAGGAGAAAACCTCATTGCTGCGATGATCACCGGCAGAAAGCGCAGAGCCGCCAATCAAGCCATCTCCAGCAGCTATCCACTGATAGCCATGCTTCTGTTAATGATACTCGTCGGATTTTGGATTTGGGCTTGGCCGATTCATGGAACTTGAGGTGAATGTTTGTATTGGCGGAATGTCATGAGGCACCAACGGGATGATTTGACAACGGCAATAGCGAACTCACCACGCAGGAGGAATGGCAAGCATCGGTCCTGCAGAAAATAGCGGAAAATAACCTAAGATAACGGAATATAAAGGAAGATAACAGCAGGAAAACCGGGATTGCCGCCCGGTGCGGCAATCCCGGCCTCATCGATTCATCAGTTTCCGATCCTGCGCGTTCTCCACCCCAGAAGACCTAGTCCAGTCAACAGCATGGCATAGGTTGCCGGTTCGGGGATAGCAGCAACCGTATCCACCTGAAGGCCAAAACTCAGACCGTCAGCCGGCCTGTACCCGCTGCTATCGTTGAATGCCGTGTGGGTCAGGTATAGTGGACCCCAGATACTGGACAGTGATTTAAGATGGTAGCCTGCTATAAAAAGGAGTAGGCAGTGAGTGAGAAGAAACGCAAGAATTTCAGTGGTGAGTTCAAGGCCAAGGTGGCGCTTGAAGCGATCCGGGGAGTCAAGACGGTAAACGAGATTGCCCGGGAGTTTGGGGTGCATCCGACCCAGGTGGGGTTGTGGAAGAAGGAGTTGCAGGGGCAGGCATCCGGGATATTCGACATTAGGCGCGGCCCCAAGCCGGTTGACCCATCCGCCAGCCCGGAGCGACTCTACTCTGAGATCGGGCGGCTGAAGATGGAACTGGACTGGCTTAAAAAAAAGTCCGGGATCAGTCTATAGGAGAGCGCAAGCGCTGGGTCAGTCCCAATGATCAGTTGGCACTGACCCGGCAATGCGAGCTGGCGGGGGTCGCTCGTTCCGCCACCTATGCACCGCACCGGGCTGTTGAACCGGACGAACAGGAATTGATCCTGTTGGTGCAGATCGATGCCGAATACACAAGGCATCCTTTTTACGGTAGCCGCAAGATGACGGTGTACTTGCGCGGCATGGGGCATCGCATCAACCGCAAGCGAGTGCAGCGGCTCATGGGCAAGCTGGGACTGGCGGGCATGGCGCCGGGGCCGAATACCAGTCGCGCCACCCAGCAGCACAAGGTCTATCCGTACCTGCTGCGCGGGGTAGAGGTGACACGGCCCAACCAGGTGTGGAGCAGCGATATTACTTATCTTCGCCTGGCGCGGGGATTTGTGTACCTGGTAGTGGTGATCGACTGGTACAGCCGCAAAGTTCTGACGTGGCGCGTGTCGAACACGTTGGATAGCGGGTTCTGTGTAGACTGCCTGGAGCAGGCATTGCAGACCTGTGGCCCCCCCGAGATATTCAATACCGATCAGGGCTGCCAGTTTACCTCAGAGGCATTCATCAGAGTGCTCAAGGCGCATGGTATTGCCATCAGCATGGACGGACGCGGACGGGCATTGGATAACATCTTCGTGGAACGGCTCTGGCGCAGCGTCAAGCACGAGGACGTGTATTTGAAAGGGTATGCCACCGTGCCTGAACTGCTGCTGGGATTGACAGAATACTTTGTGTTTTACAACACGGAAAGATCACACCAGTCGCTGGACTATCGCACGCCCAACGAGGTCTACCAGACAGCAAGGGGCGGCGGGGCAAGAATTGTGGATAAATTCAGTGAGCGAGAAACATCTCACTCAGAAACCGAATCGGAGCAGCGCCGTTCCGCTGCATGTGATCAGCTACCCTCTTAAACTCAACCTGATATTGTCTTGACTGAGGGGTCCACTTTAAGGGGCGCGGGCGCGCCGACAGGCATTACACCGATAAATCCGCCGTTGAATGGATCCTGGCCTTCGATCGCGATCCAGTAGGTGCCCAGCCCAACCGACCAATCGAGATGGGCGGCGCCATTCCACCCGGCATGCGTAAACGTCGCGGAAACGCTGTTCAACAAGTTTTCAGGCAGGTGCTTGACATTGTCGTCCGCATATAGCGCCAGGGTGAAGGTCCCGGTGCCATTGCCAATATCGTCCAGGTACACATTGATCGCATCGATCTGAACGGAGCTGGTAAAAGTCACCTGGCCAGCCAGCCAATCATTGGAATCGAGCAATAGCGGAAAACCACTGCCATCGGGTGCGCCTGTATCGACCGTCAGCGCTGCGTTCACCGGCGCGGCAAACGCCGCGGCCAGAGCCGCAAGACACAAAATTTTTGTACTCTGCATTTGTATTCGCCCTATCTTGAAATTATTGAGCCAGGATGATTGTCTTGATCAACTGCGTGGGACCGTAGGCATCATCGAACCCATACGCATCGAGCTGCACCTTGCCACTCTGGAATACACGAACGTTGGCCCAGGCATACATGCGGTCGGTCGCGGCGTTATGGCTATCGACGATGGCAGCCTCGAACGGGGAACCGCCGGAGCCCACGATCACCTGCCACGCATTGCCGCCTGTGGTTTTGGTGGGTTGCTGAGCGTTGAAGATATGCTCGTGGCCGCAGAAGTAGGTAGCGCCATAGGTTTCGATCAGGTTCCAGAATAGGTCCCGATTCTTCGTGTCGGAATCAAACCCGGCCGTCTTGGTGATCGGCTTGTCTTTTGGCGGGGTTCCGGAAGCATCGTTGTAGAAATAGGTGTAAGCGGGCTTATGGCCGAAGACAAAGAAATGCCTTGCACCCCGCGCGCGGGCGGCCGCGAGATCAGCCGCGAGCCAGTTCACCGGAGCATGGCTGTCGTTCCCGGTCGGATCCGTGTTGATAATAACGAAGTGCGATCCCTTGAAATCGAAACTATAGGATAACTGGCGCTGGCTGGTTGTGATCAGGTCGGTGCCGCTGGAACCATTGATATCCGCCGCGTTGCCGGGAGCTCCACCGATTTGAGGATGGTTGTCCACATCGAAATGATCGACAGGCGCGCCTAGCAGGGTTTTGAAACGAGTGGGATCAAGGATCAGATCACCCATGTTCTCGCGCCAGGCATTCTCATTGACTTCCAGCGCAATCTTGCCGCCCGCTTTCCATTGCACCTCGTGATTCCCTGGAACCGGCACAACATAGGTGCCGGTTTCCATGAGGGGCGCAACCATGCCGCGCCAGAACGCATATTGGCGATACGTTTGCACCAGGTCTGAATCGACGATGGCCGCTACGGTCGACGTGTCGGCTGGCACGTCAGCCTTGCCATAGCCCATGATCATGTCGCCGTTGAAGAACAGGAAATTCGATTTCTGAGATTGAATCGAACGCATGATGCGCGACCAGGCCTTTGTATTCTGAAGCCAGATCTGGTCCTGGCCGGACAAAGGAAGCGTGGTTGCATCGGGTGAGACCGGATCCTGGCGGGAATCCCCCACCGTGGAAAAGGACAGGATTACGGCATCCGCTCGGGCAGCGGCGGGGAACAATGCAGCAAGGGCCAGGCATGCCGCGAGAACCAGAGCAAGGCCATCGCGACTGCGCGGTGCGGACGACAGGGTAATCATGGATACTCCAATCAGAAATAGGTGAATTGAAGACCCGCATATTGCATCCGCAATATTTCACTTACATGTTTTCAGTTTTCCTTCGCGATAATCCGCCAGGCTTACGCATGAGCTTCACCCGCCATGATCCACCGGTCTTGGTGGCTCACCAGGTGTGGTTTCCCACCATTCTGCCACCGCTCGATAACCATTACTTTAATGTGATTAATCGAAGAATACTGACGTTTCCCAGTCATAAAAAATGTTATAAGTATGCCGGGCCCCAGCATCGGCTTACTGTTGCAGCAGCATATGAAATACGCGCGCTGTTCAGGAATGCCGCCAGATGGCTTGCTGGGGTCTCGATCGGGTTTTCCGTCTGGTGCCGCAAGCGGAAAGCGGGCGAGAATGAGCATCGCCAGCGACCAGCCTGGCGGCGCCGAGGTCGAAACTGACAAACTCTTCTTGCATGGATTGGAGAATACCAGGGATGAAACAATCGCTCCGCTCGCCGGGTCTTTCCAGTTTTTCGGATTTTTTGGGTTTTTCGAAGAAAATCATGCTTGCCGCGGGCCTGGCAATGGGATCCGCATCCCCTGCCTCGGCCCAATCTCCGGGAGCGCATGTTCACGGACAGGCAGCCCTGGAGGTGGCAGTGGATGGCGGTACGGTGCAGCTCAACCTGTACACTCCGCTGGACAATCTGGTGGGATTCGAGCATGCGCCGCGAACCGCGGAGGAGCGCCGGGCTATCCGGGCGATGGCGGCGAAATTGCATCAGGGCGACACTCTGTTCCTCTTCACGCCATCGGCGGGATGCCGGCTGGAATCAACCCATCTGCAATCCGCCGCGCTTTCCCCGGAACTGCTGGCGGCTGTTCCGTCATCCGGCAAAAACCGCCGCCCTACGGCGGACCGTCGCGAGGGTGAGACATCAAAGCCTGCGTCCTCTCCGCCCGCTCCTTCTCCCCATGCAGACGAAGCTCACAGCGCTCATGAAGACCATGAGTCTCACGGGGAACTGGAAGCGGCCTGGGTCTTCCATTGTTCCACGCCACAGGCATTGCAGGAATTCGACGTGGGACTGTTCCGGGCGTTTTCCAGCCTGCGGCGACTCGATGTCGCCGTCGCGGGACCGCGGAAGCAGTCGAGTGTGCGGCTCACGCCCCAGTCCACCGGTGTGCGGTGGTGATGAGACCGTGAGGGTATGAGTCCATTCATGAACCCTTTATGAATCCCTCATGACCCCATTTGTAATCGAGATTCAGAATCTTATTTATCAATGGCCGGGCAGGCATGGCTTTCGTCTCTCGATTCCGCAGTTTCTGGTGCGGCGCGGGGAGCGCATCTTTCTCCAGGGCGCAAGCGGCAGCGGCAAGAGTACCTTGCTTGGCTTGCTGGGTGGAGTGCTGCTGCCCCGGCCTTGCCATCTGCGCGTTCTCGATACTGACCTTACCGCATTGTCATCCAGTGCGCGCGACCGGTTTCGCGTCGATCATATCGGCTTTCTGTTCCAGCAATTCAATCTGGTGCCCTACCTTTCGGTGCGCGAGAATGTGCTCCTGCCCTGCCGTTTCTCCCGGCGACGGCATGACAGCGCGCTGGAAAACGCTGGCTCGCTGGGACAATCGGTGAACCGGCTGCTCGATCAACTGGGCCTGGACACGACACTGGCGCGCCAGCCCGTGACCTCCCTTTCCGTGGGGCAGCAGCAGCGCGTGGCCGCCGCACGCGCATTGATCGGCCATCCTGAATTGATCATCGCCGACGAGCCCACCTCCGCACTGGATGCGGCCCGGCAGGGGGAATTTCTCGATCTGCTGCTCGAGCGTTGCGAGGATGAGCATGTCACGCTGATTTTTGTCAGCCATGACGAGCGCCTGGGGTCGCATTTCAGCCGGACAGTGGATCTGGCCGAGCTTTGCGAAAATCAGCCGTAGACCGTGGCTGGACCACGATGCCAGCTTGCGCAGGATGGATGCAGCAAAGCATAGCTTATCATTTTCCTGGTGCTTTTGGATTCCGGCTCACCGCTGGCGCGGCGTCCGGAATGACGGAGGTTTTTATGAAATGAATTTACGATTCACCACACTAGATAGTAGATAGATGTCTTTAGTGGGTTGCGTTTCACTCCACCCACTCTACAGTCTACAGTCGCGATTTGTTCAGCGTTACCCTGGCCCTGACATCCCCTCCTCTCCTGATTTTCATCGTTTTGCAGGCTGAAAGAGCTTCTTTCGCAACTATGCGTAAGCATAACCGCTGGCACGCAGTCCGGCTTTGTAATTTATCGGAGTCGGCCTCGCCAACGCGCTCATGCATGGACGGGACGGAACCAGCGGGGTTGATTGGGGCCAGGCAAGCAAGGTTGGATATTCCCTGCTGCTTTCGCCGGTGATTGGATTTTGCTGTGCCGCGCTGCTCTTGTGGGCGATGCGGGCGTTGGTAAAGAACCAGGCTTTATACCGGGAACCCGAGGGGAAACACGCCGCCACCATTCTGGATTCGCGGCCTGCTGATACTGACCTGCACAGGCGTTTCTTTTGCACATGGCTCCAATGACGGCCAGAAAGGCATGGGACTGATCATGCTGATCCTGATCGGCACGGTGCCCATGGCGTATGCCTTGAATCGGGCCATGCCGGCCGATCAGATGACCCAGTTTGCAGCGGTTTCTCACGTCACCCACGAATCCCTGCTCAAGACCGTTACGACCGCTGTTCCTGAAGAGCCTCGCGCAGTGCTTTCCGAGTATGTGCGTACCAAGGAGTACAACCCCGAAGTGCTGTCCGCGCTGGCTGGCATGGTCAAGGATATCGGCAATCAGATCGAGCAGCACGGGAGCCTCAAGCGCATACCGATGGAGGCGGTCGGGAATGTCCGCAACGATATGTATTTGACCTCGGAGACCATCCGTTTCCTGGAAAAGAATGACGCCGTTAAATTCAGTGACAATACCCGAAAAAATCTCAAGGCTTTCAAAAAGAATATCGATGAGGCAACCAAATTCATTCCACTTTGGGTGAAGGTGGCGGTGGCCATATTCCTGGGTCTGGGCACGATGGTGGGATGGAAGCGCATCGTGGTGACCGTCGGCGAAAAGATCGGGAAATCCCACCTGACTTATGCGCAGGGAGCATCTGCGGAATTGGTCGCCATGACCACTATCGGGGTTGCTGATCTCTATGGCTTGCCGGTTTCCACCACTCAGGTCCTGTCATCGGGCGTGGCAGGCACCATGGCCGCCAATAAATCCGGCCTGCAATGGGGTACCGTACGCAATCTGGCCATGGCCTGGGTGCTGACGCTTCCTGCCTCCATGATTCTTTCCGGATCCTTATATTGGCTGTTTGCCAGAATATTTTAAATCGATGCCAGAAGTTGAATGAGCCTGGATTACGACGACAAATCCCCGGAACTGGAGCGCCATGTCCATGCAGACATGATGGATAGCCTTGACGAGGAGCTGGAAATGGAAATCGATGATTTCCGCATGGATGAACTGGTCGCCGACGCTACGAGGCCGGTGGATGAAATGCAGGTGGAAAGGCAATTCTATTTCAAGGAGCTTTTTCGCCTTCAGGGAGAATTGGTCAAGCTGCAGGACTGGGTCGTGCACAAAAAATTGAAGGTGGTTGTCTTATTCGAAGGCCGCGATGCCGCAGGAAAGGGTGGAGTGATAAAACGTTTCTCCCAGCGTCTCAATCCCCGGATATGCCGGGTAGCCGCCCTTCCCGCTCCGAGCGAAAGGGAGCACACCCAGTGGTATTTTCAACGCTACGTGGCGCATTTGCCATCCGGCGGGGAAATCGTTCTTTTTGACCGGAGCTGGTATAACCGGGCTGGCGTGGAAAAAGTCATGGGTTTTTGCAGCGAAGAGGAATATGAAGAGTTCTTCCGTAGCGTTCCCGAGTTTGAAAAGATGCTGGTTCGTTCCGGCATCATCCTGATCAAATATTGGTTTTCCATTACCGATGACGAACAGTTCGTGCGTTTCCTGATGCGAATCCGCGATCCCCTGAAGCAATGGAAGCTGAGCCCCATGGATCTGGAGTCCCGCCGTCTTTGGGAGCAATATACCAAGGCCAAGGAAACCATGCTGGAACGCACTCATATTCATGAGGCTCCCTGGTGGGTAGTCGAGGCCGTGGACAAGAAAAAAGCGCGGCTCAACTGTATTCATCATTTCCTGGCGCAGATTCCCTACGGCGAAATAGAGCATGACTCCGTCATACTTCCGGATCGGGTTCATAATCCTGACTACCTGCGGCATCCGGTGCCCAGAGAAATGTTTGTACCCAGCGTCTATTGATCCATGATGCGACGCTGGCAGCTCCGATGTCGGATTACGCTGCGCTAATCCGACCTGCGGCTACTGCGCGGCGTGCCAATGCGACAAACCAGGCGTGAGGGGGTATTCCGTACTCCAGAAGCACAGCAAGATCAAGAGCAATTGATCAAACTGTTCCAACGGAATATCTCCATTCCCGTAGGTCGGGTTAGCGCAGTGTAACCCGACAAATGACTGCATTCATGGAAGCGTGGAGTGATAAATCGTAAATTTATTGCATAAAAAATCTTCGTCATTCCGGACATCGCGCCAGCAATGAGCCGGAATCCAAGGGCTGTTTCAAGCTATTGAATTTCGGCCTTCGCGGGAATGAGCCAAGTGTTTATTCAGGCCGCGCCGCCGCATCATAGTAATTCTGCGTGTTGCACCCCCGATACAATCCCCGAGCATCGATTTTCCTTTCTCTTCCCGCGATTCCGGTAGCATACCGGATGCATGGAGATGCGTTGCCGGATCTTTTACCCCCCGGCAGTTGGACAGGGTGGAGTGTGCGGTTTCCGGAGTGCAGGCGGAGTGCAGGGTAAAGTGCTGCGACGCGCAATGGCCATTCCATTCCAGGGAGTTGCAAAGCAGGCATGTGCCGAAAAATCGCGCAACTTGCCCTGTAGCGAACTCACCATACCGATTAACGTCGAGCACTGCGGAAAGTCTTTGTGGATCATGGTCCCAAACCGGAAAATGAGCGGTCAACTGCCGGATTCAGGTTTAATACGGCATATGCAATATGAGAACAGATTCGATGACATCGGAAAATGGGTGCATATTCCCGCCGGAGATGTTCATCCTGGGTGCAATAGTTCATACTTAAGGACGCGTATCTCCGCTGGTGCGATGGGGCTCGGCGGATTGGGGTACGCGAAAGGCGATGATGCAAACGACTGCTTCCTTCGCGAACAATCTGACAAGAACGGTCGCAAAGCGTGTCTCACAGTGATTACGGCAAAATTGGGCTATTTTTTCATCTGCCGGATTCAATAGCCTGTTTAGGAAAAGGAGGAAAAAATGTTTAAATCCCGCATCCTTGAAGTAGTTGTTCTCATTGCTGCGCTTGTCCCGTTGGTCATGGTTCCCAACGTCGCGGGCGCCAATGCGGAGATAAGGATCGATGGCTCCAGCACGATGTATCCCATTACCAACAATGTAGCGAAGAGTTTCAAGGAAACAAAAAAGGACAAAATCGGCATAAAAATTGGCATATCCGGAACAGGCGGGGGCTTTGCAAAATTCTGCCGCCAGGAAATAGATATCGTCAACGCTTCCCGTCCCATCCTGGGAAAGGAAATGAGAGCCTGCAGCAAGGCTGGCGTGCGATACGTGGAATTGCCGGTGGCCTTTGATGCGCTGACCGTGGTGGTCAACTCCGACAATAACTGGAGTAGAACCATGACCGTCGACGAGTTGAGGAAAATCTGGCAACCCGACGCCACGAACAAAATCACCAGGTGGAGCCAGGTAAATCCCGCATGGCCTGACCAGAAGCTCAAGCTTTACGCCGCAGGACCGGGATCGGGCACCTTCGATTATTTCACCACGGCGATCATGGGCGAGCCAAAAGCCAGCCGCAGCGATTTCACTGCATCCAGGGAAGATGATGTCAACGTCGTGCTTCAGGGCGTGGCGGGTGACAAAAATGCGCTCGGTTTTCTTGGTTTTGGATATTATGCGGAAAACCAGGACAAGGTCACGGCGGTTGCCATCGATAACGATACTGGCGAGGCGATTACGCCATCGACTGAAACCGTCGAAAATGGAACCTATCAGCCTTTATCCCGTCCCATCTTCATCTATGTGAACATGAAGGCGGCGGAGAGGCCGGAGGTCAGGGAATTCGTCGAGTTCTATATGAAAAATGCGTCTGCGGCGGCGCGGGGGACCCACTATTTTCCGCTGCCTCCCCGTGCTTACCGGGCTAACCTGGAATTTCTGAAAACCAAACGCTTGGGAACCGTATTCGACGGGTTCGTGCCCGAAGGGCTGACCATCGACGACCTGCTCAAGCGGGAAGCCCGTTTTTACGAAAATTGACGACAAACGCAGCGGCAAGGACGAGCAAAGAAGATGAGCTCGCCGGGAGAGTGGGCTGAAGCCGCTGCTCTCCCTCGCGCTTGCCAGCGCATGGAACCGGCGCGCCACCCTCGGCTTGATGGCGGTCAGCATCGCGCTTTCCGTCATATTGCTGCTGGGCGTGGAACAATTGCGGACACAGGCGCGGGAGAGCTTCGCTCAATCAATATCGGGGACCGATCTGGTTGTCGGGGCGCGAACGAGCCCGATCCAGCTCATGCTTTATGCCGTGTTTCGCCTCGGCGATGCGACGCACAATATCCGCTGGTCGAGCTTCCAGGCGGTCGTCACCCATCCTGCAGTCGCGTGGGCGGTTCCCATTTCGCTGGGAGACTCCCACCGCGGTTTCGCAGTGGTGGGGACCAACCTGGATTATTTCGAACACTTTCGTTATGGAGATGGCAGATCGCTGGCTTTTACCGCCGGGCATCCCTTTGCCGATATTTTCGATGCGGTGATCGGTGCCGAGGTTGCGAGCCAGCTGGATTACCATGTCGGAGATCGCATCGTGCTCAATCATGGAACCGGCGACCTGGGCCTGGCGGAACATTCCGACAAGCCATTCAAGGTTGCGGGCATACTCGCGCGCACGGGATTGCCCGTCGATCGCAGCGTTCATGTCAGCCTCCAGGCCATCCAGGCAATTCATCTGGACTGGCAGGGCGGCGCCCCCCTGCCCGGACTGTCCATACCTGCGGAATATGTGCGCAAATTCGATCTTGCGCCCAAGGAAATAACAGCCGCCCTGGTAGGGCTGAAAAACCGCGCCGGCGTGTTCCAGGTGCAGCGGTTCATCAATCACTATAAAGGTGAGCCGTTGCTGGCCGTATTGCCGGGCGTCGCGCTGGATGAACTTTGGTCCATCGTCAGCATCGTGGAAAAATCCCTCCTGGGGATCTCCGTATTGGTGGTCGCCGTCGGCTTGAGCGGACTGGTGGCGGTAGTGCTTGCGGGCCTGGGCGAGCGCCGGCGCGAACTGGCCATCCTGCGTTCCGTGGGAGCAGGCCCGCTCGTGGTGCTGATTCTGCTGGCAATCGAGGGGGCGATGGTGGTACTCACGGGCTCGCTGCTGGGCTTGTCGGGCTTGTTTGCCGCCAGTTTCTTCGCCGCGTCCATGCTCGAAGCGCATCTGGGCATTACGCTGCATGCTGGATTATCCCCCGAGACGCTTCAATTGTTGCTGCTTGTCATGGCGACTGGATTCCTGGCCAGTCTGATACCGGGCTACCGCGCTTACCGGCTATCCCTCGCCGATGGATTGACGCCCAGACTATAGGAGAATGCGCCGCATGGCGAAATTTCATTCAACTCATTCAATTCAATTAGCTGTTTTCCGGCTGCCTGGTTTCTTCCTCCTTCTTGCTTTCTTCCTGCTGGCATCGCCGGTATTTTCCGCCGGCTCTGCCGGTTCCCCCGCGCCTTCCGGAAACCGGGACTACAAGGTCGGGGACCAGCTGGCGCCGGACCCCGGCAAAGCAAAAGCCAGATCCGCTAGTCCAGCTAGCCCAGGCAGCTCTGCACCCGGCTCTGCCGCTGCATACAAGGAGAAGAACTGGGATGACCTGATGCCCAGGAACTGGGATCCCATGGCTTCGCTGAAGGGGTTAAAGCTGGAAAATCTGAAGGACAGCGATCCACGCGCCATGGAGGCGCTGGAAAAAATGCGCGAGGCATGGAGCAATGCGCCAGTGGAACCGGCGCTGAATGGCGAACGCATCCGCATTCCCGGTTTCGTTATTCCCCTGGAGAAATCCGGCAGCAAGGTGAAGGAATTTTTACTGGTCCCCTATTTCGGCGCCTGTATTCACACACCCCCTCCCCCACCCAACCAGATCATCCATGTCAGGGCGGCCAGGCCGGTGGCGGGCATGCGAACCATGGATACCATGTGGGTCAGCGGTATCATGCAGGTCCGAAGCGTGGAGTCCGAATTCGGCCAGGCGGGCTACCAGCTGAAAGCTGAACAAGTTACCCCCTACCCCTGAATCCCAACATCATCATCCTGAATGCGGCAGATTGGGGAGAGTGGAGCAGGGCAAGGCACAGCCAGGTGCCGTAAAAATCGCGTAATCCGTCGGATATGCGCCGCCTGAACGACGCGTCCTGGTCAGATTCCATTTTGAAATCATCGGCAGCAACTGCAGCAACTATAACAACGGCAGGATGGATGAAGTGAAACGCAATCCATCAAAAAGCATCTATCCAGCGCTAGGGAAGCGCTGAATAAATCTCCGCTGGCGCGGCGGTGGCTTTGCGGGATGGGATGCGCGAAAGGCGACGACGCGAATGGTTGATCCCCTTCGCTAGGAGCCTGACAAGGCAGACTGCTCGTAAAGCCCTGCCCCATAAGGGTTGCAGCAAAATCGGGCGAGACCGCGCAGGGCGGAGCAGTGTCTTCCGAAGGAAGATGCGACCCCGTAGCGGGCTGCTGGCGCCCCATGTATACTTTGGCGCGCTCTGGCATCCCCGCCGCTGCCCGATCCCCGCTCGCGGGGCCCCTCGGGCCACGCTCTGGGGAACCATAGCGTTGCGCTCCTTGGCATCGTAGTCCCAGCTACGACCTTCGTCGCGCGCCTTATGATCATCCCGATTTTACCAGCAACGCGCTCAGTGAGGATTTGTTCAGCGCTTTCCTAGGAAAACGATGGGTTACACCACCTATCCTGCGCAAGCTGAAAAGCCGGATGGGTCCCGGGAAGACCCGTCAGGGAAGCGCTGAATAAGTTCTCGCTGACCCGACGGCGAGTAACGGCGGCTTTGCGAGATGGGATGCGCGGTTGCCGCATCCATCTGTACATCTGTACATCTGTACGCGCAAATCACTCGAAGCATTGCCATCGACTCCTGCCGGTTGCATCAACCCGGCATTGATATTGCCTGCTTCAGGCCATGATCGGCCATGACTCCACCCTCACCTCTTCCCGTGGCGACGCCGGTTTTCTTTCCCGCTTCGATCGCTCCCCGGAGCGAAACGAGGGGGAGAGCACGAGTGAGGAGATATATTTTTAGCAGCCGGTTTTTCTGAATCCTGTGCCAGGGGAACCGGCGGCCTGCCCCGTATCGTCGATATCTCGAGCCACGCTGCAACACCGCCTGAAGTGCCAGGATCTCTCGCGCGCATCCTCGAAATATATGCCAGACACATGAATATTCCCGGCGGGAAAAGACAGACCATCCTGCATCTTCTCCAGAGCAAAAACCTGCATCTCGGCCAGCATATTCCCCTTTCATATTTTCTGCGGCCGCCAGCGCGGCTTTGGTCATTCCGGACGCAGTATTCACAAAATGACCACTAATACATGATATTCCCTTGACATCATTCACAAAATAACCACCGATATATCATGTTCCCCTGACAAAAGGTGTGATAACTTGAACTCACCCTGGCAGCACACTCCCGGGTGTGCAAACCACATATTCATTTTGGAAGGAAAACTTGCAAGCTCATGGCCCTGCAACTCACCATCCATACGATTGACGTCGAGCGGGAAGAAAGCGCGCTCGTTGTCGCGGCAGACGTGGCAGCCGGGCGGCATCGAACGATATTGATTGATGGCGGAGTACTCGGCTATGCGGAGACAGTGCAAAATTTTATCGATCCCATCCTCACAGATCACGATTACCCTCTCCTGGTCAGCCACTACGACAAGGACCACTCGGGGGGAGTCATAGGACTCCTGAATGCGGATAACATGCGAGTCGTAAGCGAAGCCATCTCGAGCGCGGTAGCCAATGCGGCACAGTGGGCCGCAACAGGCACTCGCCCCCAGCAAATCGCCTGCGGAGCCGTGGCCGCATCGGCAACGATCCTCGGGGCCTGGGGCCTCAACGTGAACCAGATCCTTGCAATGTGCCAGGCTGTTTTCCCCCGCGCTATCGGAAAGACAGACGACGAGGCTGCCGAGATTGGATTCAACTATGCCCTGAAGCATACCAGCAAGCTTCAGAGCTTTCCCACCCTCCAGGTTAGCGAAACGGGGAGACGCATCGCAAAAATATCCTCGGTGGCCGCGGCGATCGCCATCGCATCGGGAAATAATCCGGCTACCGCGGCCTTCGGCGCCATCTTCCTTTTGATTGCCAGAACGCTTCCTAATCAGACACTTCCGAATCAGCTGCGCTTCGATACCGGGGGCCGGTACTGCAACGTCCATCTTATCGATATCGGGCAGCCAATCTGGCCATCACAACCTGCTGAGCCATCCAGCGACGCAGCGATCGAGCACATGGCGAAGGCGAACCGGATACCTGCAATATTCTGCCTGGCGATCAACTCCTGGGTCTGGCAGGGAATCGGCAATAACCCTGTTCAGACCGTCTGGAGGCGCAAGGCTGGAAGCTGCATGTCCAAACTTGAAAGAATTGCCTCATCCCTGCGGGCAATATTGTAAGCAAATGAATTTTCTACTGAAGGTAAAAGAGGAAACATAGTATGAACCAGATAGTACTTATCGCGTTGCGCAGACCTTATACCTTCGTGGTTCTTTCGATCCTGATCGTCATATTCGGAGTCAGGGCGATACGGCACGCGCCAACCGACGTCTTTCCCACCATCAAGATTCCCGTGATCTCCGTGGTCTGGGCTTACGCCGGCATGTTGCCGCTGGATGTGTCGGGCCGTATCACTTTTTACTTTGAACGCTTCCTGACCTCGACGGTGGAAGGCATCGCGGACATCGTCAGCCAGGCGTATTATGGCATCAGCATCACGAATATTTTTCTTCAGCCCCACACCAATCTCCCTGGCGCGGAAGCGGAAGTTACCGCTATAGCCCAGACGATCGTCAAGCAGTTGCCGCCGGATATTTCCCCGCCCATGATCATGCGTCTGGAAGCCTCTCAGGTAGCGGTAGCCAGCCTGCAGGTCACCTCGGACGAAATGACGCCGGCAGATCTCTATAACCTTTCCTATAACCAGCTCAGGCCCCTGATTGTCGTGATCCCCGGGGCGATTGTTCCGCATCCTTACGGTGGAAAACCCAAGCAGCTCCTCGTATCCCTCGATCAGAACAAGATGCTGGCTCGCAATATATCGCCAACCGATGTCCATGCGGCTTTCGATCGTCAGAATCTCGTGCTGCCTGCGGGCGACATGAAGATCAAGCAGACCGACTGGATGGTCCAGACAAACGCGATGCCGCCGGAAATTCCGGAATTCAACGATATTCCAATAAAGCGGGTAGGAAATTCATTCGTCTTTTTGCGCGATGTCGCCGATGTCCAGCTCGCGGGTCCGCCGCAAACAAACTCCGTCATGGTGGACGGGAAGCAGGCCGTCATTATCGTCGTCATGAAAAGCGGCGAGGCATCGACCCTGGACGTGGTCGACGGCATCAGGGCGACCATTCCGCGTATCAAGGAGATCGTGCCGTCCCATGTGGACGTGAGAATCATCACCGATGCGTCGGTCTTCGTGCGGGAATCCATCGACGAGGTGATGCATGAAATGCTGATCGCGGGCCTGCTTGTCGGTTTGATCGTCATGCTCATGCTCGGCTCGTGGCGTCCCATGATCGTCGTGACCACTTCCATTCCGTTGTGCATTCTCACCTCCCTCATCTTCCTGCACGCGCTGGGCGAGTCGATGAACGTCATGACGCTGGGAGGACTGGCGCTGGCGGTGGGGATTCTGGTCGATGACGCGACAGTGATGATCGAGAACATCGATACTCACCTGGAAATGGGCAAGGAACTCGATGAGGCAATCATCGATGCGGCAAACCAGATCGTCATTCCGACGCTGCTCGCCACATTATGCATATGCATTGTCTGGCTGCCGCTGTTTACGCTTTCCGGCGTATCGGGCTATCTGTTCAAGCCCATGGCGCTGGCGGTGATATTCGCCATGCTGGCGTCCTTCATCCTGTCGCGTACGCTCGTACCGACCATGGCGAAATATCTCATCAAGCATCCTCACGCGGAAGGACACGGAGAAGGACATGCGGAAGGACACGGAAAGGAAGGCCACCACGGCGAGCATGGCGACGGAAAGCCAGCGGGGCAGGCTCTCAGTTTCAAGGAGAAGCTACAACATCACATGGGGGTTTTTTCCCGTTTTCAAGAGGGATTCGAAGCCCGTTTTCTTCGATTCTGCGGCTGGTATGGCGGGCTGCTCGAACAAACGATTGCAAACCGCCGCCGGTTCGCCACGATCATGCTGGCTTTCGCGCTCCTCTCCCTTATCCTGTTCTACTTCAACGGCCGCGATTTTTTCCCGGAGGTCAGATCGGGAACCGTCCAGATGCACATGCGGGGGCCTCTGGGAACGCGGATGGAATCCATAAACCGCATCACCACGCTCGTTTCGAACGATATCCACCGGCTGCTTCCCGGGCAGGTCGAAGCCATCATCAGCAATTGCGGCCTGCCCGTCGGCCCGCATAACCTGGCGTTTATTCCAACGCCCACCATCGGAACACAGGACTGCGACCTGACGATCACCCTGTTCAATGATAAATCGGCGGTGTGGGATATCCGGAAAATTCTGCATGACGGCCTGAAGGAGCGCTATCCGGGAAGTGAATTCACCTTTCAGCCGGCCGACCTGATAGCGAAAATTCTGAATTTTGGCGCCCCTTCTCCGATTACTGTCCAGATTAACGGGATGGATATATACGGAAACTACGAATACGCGCGCAAATTGCAAGGCAAGCTGCGCAAGATCGCCGGCTCCTCCGATGTGGTGATCCAGCAAACCATGCGCACGCCCACCATGTTCATTGAAGGCCAGAGGACATATGGGCTCGGTGTTGACAGGAGCGAAGCGGATATCGCCCTGAATATGCTGATCACGACCAACGGAACCCAGCAGATCGACCAGAAATACTGGTTGGATCTGAAGACTGGCATGTCGTACCAGATCAACATATACCAGCCTCAACCTCAAGTCACAAGCATCAATGAGTTGAACAGGATTCCTGTCAAGCCGATAGGAGAAGGCGGCCTGGATCAGAATTATCAGCTCCTGGGCAACCTGACGCAGAAATCGCCGGTAGGCACGCCCGGCCTGGTCACCCACAGGGGCATCATGCCGTTGATCGAAGTGTACGTATCTGCCGAAGGACGGGGACTTGGCGGCGTGCTGGCGGAAGTCGAGAAAATTGTCGAGGAGATGGACGAGGAAGTTCCCCGCGGTTCCGAGGTCAAAATCGCCGGCCAGGCCGCGAATATGGTCGTCACCTACGGAGAACTGCTTGTCGGCCTCCTGGCGGCCGTGGTGCTGATCTACCTCTTCCTTGTCGTCAACTTTCAATCATGGCTGGTTCCCTTCATCATCATCACCGCCCTGCCCGGCGCTCTGGCAGGTATTGCCTGGGCCCTGTTCCTGACCCAGACGAATATCTCCGTCCCGGCCCTGACAGGCGCCATCATGGCCATGGGAACGGCCACGGCAAATTCCATACTGGTCGTGTCCTATGCGCTGGAGCGCATCGAAATACATGGCGACCCGCTGCTAGCCGCCATCGAGGCCGGCAAAGCCCGGATTCGCCCTGTGCTCATGACTGCGGCGGCCATGATCATGGGCATGCTCCCGATGGCGATGGGAGGATCCACCAATGCGCCGCTGGGCCGTGCAGTCATTGGCGGCCTGACGTTTGCAACGATATATACCCTGTTCTTTGTCCCGGCTGTATATGCCATCATGTATTACGCACGCAGCGTTCCTAAAGACCAGGAACCCATTCCTGGCCACAAGGAAATCGCTTCACAACATGGAAATGCCTGATATGGAAAAATCACGTAAAAAAAGTACGGTAATCATTGCGATCGTTCTGCTTGTTTCTGTTATCTACCTGGGTTACAGGGTTGTTGAATCCAGGAAGGATATGGCTTCCTTAAAAAATCAGGCGATGGAAAATGACGTTCCCACAGTGGCTATCGTCCATGCCGAACCATTGCCTGCCCAGGAAACCATCCAGCTTCCAGGTACCATCGAGGCATGGTTCCAGGCGCCGATCTATGCCCAGGTATCCGGTTACGTCAAGATGTGGCATAAGGATTGGGGAGCGAGAGTCAAAAAAGGAGATGTCCTTGCCGAAATCAACGCGCCGGCGCTCGATGCCCAATACCGGCAAGCCAAGGCGGATCTGGCGTCGGAAGTGGCCCTCAACGAGCTCGCCATACTTACTGCGGACCGGTGGATAGCTTTGCGCAAAAACCAGGCGGTATCCGAGCAGGCGATTTCGGTGAAGGTGGCCGAAGCAAAGGCCCAGCAGGCAAAGGTCAATGCCGCCATGCAGAATGTCCGCAACTTCGAGGCATTGATCGGGTTTAAAACGATTATTGCACCGTATGACGGCGTAGTCATCAACCGCGCCATCAACGTAGGGGATTTCATCAACAAGGAAGGCACGATCAGCACGCCCCAGGGTGAAGTCCGCAATCTTTATACTGTCGCGGACATCAGCCGGCTGCGTTTGTTCGTCAGCGTGCCCGAGCGCTTCGGCGCGCTGATGCATGATGGCCTGAAAGCCCACCTGACAGTGCCGCAATTTACCAATCGGGAATTTACTGCCGAGTTTCTGACCACCGCTCGTGGCTTCGATGTGAGCACGCGTACGGTGGTTACCCAGTTTGTGATTGATAATGAAGAGAAGGATCTGTGGCCCGGCTCCTATGCATCGGTCACCCTGACCGTGGATGTGCAGAACAAACACCTTTCCATTCCATCCAGCTCCCTGGTATTCGATGAGATGGGAACGCGGGTGGCTGTGGTGGATGACAACAACATTGTTCACTTCAAGCCGATCAAGATAACCAGAATCCTGGACGCCACGGTCGAATTAAGCGAGGGCGTCACAACAGAGGACCGGATCATCAACAATCCCAGCGCTGCCATACTCGACGGCGACAAGGTGACCATCGTGACGCCCGCGCCCGGATATGACCTGATCAACAAACCAAGGGAAGCAGCTCCGGAGTCATCCAAACCAGCCTCTCATTCGGAAACGTCCGATCCGAAGTTGAAGCAAGCGTTGAACGGATCACATGCACCATGACACCGACCATGACCAACTTGCGGCGTAAAAAAGAAACCCCTATATCAAGCTTCTGCCGTTCCAGCGCCAGATATGGTGGTTTCCTGCTTGTGGCGGCAGGCTTGACGGGTTGCGCCAATCTCCCTTTTCCTGCATTCGATCTGTCGCCCACTTATAAACCGACCGAATTTGTTGTTCCGGATACCTGGGAGGGAACGAGTGATTTCGTCAAGGCTACTCCGTCGGATGATGCGGTCCGGCCCGACTGGTGGAAACTCTATGACGATCCCGTTCTGAACAACCTCGTAGAGCAGGCGATTGCAGCCAACCCGGACTTGCAGGCAGCGGCTGAACGCTTCATTCAGGCGCGCAATTCAATGATGAAGGCACGGTCCCAATATTTTCCCCAGCTCGGCTTTGGGTTCGGTGGCAGTAATAACAGGCAATCCGACCATACCCTCTTCCGCGCTCCCGGAGAACCTGACAGCGACACCCAGGTTCTGATGAATGGGATTGCATCCTGGGAACCGGATTTCTGGTCGAAACTGCGAAATGCGGCACAAGCCAAAATCTATCGCGCGGAAGAACGCGCGGCCGATTATGGGCTCGCGCGCCTTATTCTGCAGGCGGAAGTTGCAACGAATTATTTCACGCTGCGCGGATTGGATGCGCAAATCGCGATCTATAAACAGTCGATCAGCCTTTATAACTACTCATTGGATGTCGTAATGACCCAGTTCGAAGGCAAGATCGCCTCCAATCTCGACGTAGCACGGGCCCAGTCGCTGCTGTTCGCTACCGAGTCGAAGCTGGCCCTGATGAATGCCGATCGCAAGGTGGCGGAGCAGTCCATAGCCATTCTGCTCAATCTTGCTCCAGCCAGCTTCAGGATCGAACCGGTAGATATCCTCCTTTCCGCGAGGTTCAGCCTGCCGCAGACCGTTCCCTCCACGCTACTTGAGCGCCGGCCCGATATTGCCGCAATGGAACGCCAGATGGCGCAGGCCAACCGCGGCATTGGAATAGCACGCGCCGCTTTTTTCCCGGATGTGGCCATCCGGCTCGGAGGAGGAATGGAAGATTCCGGGCTCAATCTGCTCGCACTGGCTAACAGTTTCTGGGCCTATGGGTCTTCTTTTTCCATTCCGCTTTTCCAGGGCGGCTATCGCCGGGCTCAACTGCAACAATCGTGGGCGGTCTATCGCGAGACAGAAAATTTATACCGCTCGACGGTGCTGAATGCCTTTCGTGAGGTTGAGAACAATCTGACCAAGACGCACTGGATGACTATTGCCGCCGAACGGCAGGACGCCGCCGTCGGAGCCGCACGCACGACGCAAAATCTTACCATGGATCTCTACAAGGGCGGTCTGGCTACCAGCCTTGAACTCATTTATGCCCAGCTCGGCACACTGACGGCAAGCATCGATTCCGTACAGATCAAGACCGATTTGCTGAGATCATCGGTGGCGCTTATCCGTGCGCTGGGAGGAGGCTGGAACCGCGATCAATTACCCGCTGACAGTGAAATTCAACCTTTTGGCATATTGCAATATACAAATCTTGACAAGCCTGTACCAGCCGGGGGAATTGATGTCAATGCGGATCCCGTCGATAGAAACATCAAAAACAATAATTTGATGAAACCCCTGATTCCGCTTGAACCTGACAGGGATCAGAATGCCAGAGGCAACAAAAACACTAATTTGATGAAACCACTCGCTCCATATCGGGATCTCAGCGATAGAAACTACAAAAATGACAATTTGTCACAGGTTCTGGTTCCATAACTGACTGATCGCGCTGCGCTGAAATATCGGGATTGTTGAATTCGGCGCAGCGGCTTTCAGCACTAGCGTATCAATGCCAGATTGCCTTCGCTGGCTTCCTGAGCCCGATACTCAACAACCACCAGCTAAAGCTGTCCGGCTGAAGCCGGTGGTTTCAACCTTGGGATGAAAACAAGCGATCTGTTGGTGTCTCCGCCTTTCACGCATCCCATCCCGCAAGGCCACCGGCACGCCAGTGAGCCATTCCGGCCATTCTGATCATTCCAGGTTGGAGCCGGAATACACCCCAAGCCAGCAAACAGCATGTTTCGAACGCCACTGGATACCGGCTCCCGCCGGGATGACGTTCGTACTGTTGTACTGTTTAGTCGCCGAATCAGGGCCTGCACCTGGCCTGCCTGGATTGTGAACCAAAGCTCCTAATTATCCAACGGTCCGAATTCCGGGGCCATTTCGATGTCTAAATCGGGGGGAGTCCTGAATAACCTCACCGGGCGCGTTGGCGGCAGAATCGGGATGAGCATGAGGCGCGCGAGGCAGGTCGTAGCCGGGGCAACGATGCCCCGCTGCGGGGTCGTATCTTCCTCTGGAAGAGATCCATTCGCATCGCCGCTTTTTGCGTATCCCATCCCGCAAACCACCGTCGCGCCAGCGGTGACTTTCTCGGGACTTCCCTTGATCGTCGATAAAGGTCTGTAAAAGAATCAGAATCGCCTCCTCTTGCGTGCAGTATTGCAGGTAATGAATTTTTTTACCTAAAGTATCAAGGTATAAGGGGAAACATGATATGAACCAGCTCGTGCTTATCGCGTTGCGCAGGCCTTATACCTTCGTGGTTCTTTCGATTCTGATCGTCATATTCGGAATCCGGGCGATACGAGATTCGCCGACGGACATTTTTCCCTCCATCAAAATCCCCGTCATTTCCGTGGTCTGGGCATATGCCGGCATGCTGCCGCTGGATGTATCCGGCCGTATCACCTTTTATTTCGAGCGCGCATTGACGTCAACGGTGGAAGGCATCGCGGACATCGTCAGCCAGGCGTACTACGGCATCAGCATCACCAATATTTTTCTTCAGCCCGACACCAGTCTCCCTGGCGCCGAAGCGGAAGTTACAGCGATAAGCCAGACGATCGTCAAGGCGTTGCCGCCGGATATTTCCCCGCCCATGATCATGCGCCTGGAAGCCTCTTCGGTACCGGTTGTCATGCTGAAACTTACCTCGGAAAGCATGACGCCGGCAGACCTCTACAATCTTGCCTTCGCTCGAATCAGACCCCTGATTATCGTGATCCCGGGGGCGATCGTTCCGCATCCTTACGGTGGAAAGCCCATACAGCTTCTGGTATCCCTCGATAGGGAAAAATTGCTGGATCACAACCTGTCGCCAACCGATATCCATGCGGTCTTCGATCGCCAGAATATCGTGCTGCCCGCGGGCGACATGAAGATCAAGCAGACCGACTGGATGGTCCAGACAAACGCGATGCCGCCGGATATCGAGAGATTCAACCGTATTCCGATAAAGCGGGAGGGAAATTCGTTCATCTTTCTGCGCGATGTCGCCGATGTCCAGCTCGCGGGTCCGCCGCAAACAAACTCCATCATTGCGAAGGGTAAACAGGCTGTCACTATTGTCGTCATGAAAAGCGGCGATGTGTCGACCCTGGACGTGGTTGCCGGCGTCAAGGAAGCCCTTCCGCTCATCAAGGAGATCGTGCCGCCTGACGTGAAGGTTGAAGTCCTCAACGACGCATCGGTTTTCGTGCGGGAATCCATCAGGGAGGTGACGCATGAAATGCTGATCGCCGGCCTGCTTGTCGGTTTGATCGCAATGCTTTTGCTCGGCTCGTGGCGTCCCATGATCGTCATTACGACTTCCATCCCGTTGTGCATTCTCACCTCCGTCATCTGTCTGCAGGCGCTGGGCGAGTCGTTGAATGTCATGACGCTGGGGGGACTGGCGCTGGCGGTGGGGATTCTTGTCGACAACGCGACGGTGATGACCGAGAACATCGATACTCACCTGAAAATGGGCAAGAAACTCGATGAGGCAATCATCGATGCGGCAAACCAGATCGTCATTCCGACGCTGCTCGCCACATTATGCATATCCATAGTCTGGCTGCCGCTGTTCACGCTTTCCGGCGTATCGGGCTTTCTGTTCAAGCCGATGGCGCTGTCAGTGATATTTGCCATGCTGGCGTCCTTCATCCTGTCGTTTACGCTCGTGCCGACCCTGGCGAAATATATTCTGGTGCATCCTGGCACAGAAAAACGTAAAAAGGATGGCGATCGGAACGAGGAAAAACCGGAGGGGAAATTTGCAACATTTCAGCGAAATCACGCAGAAAAGCACAAAAAAGAGAGTGGCCAGAGCAAGGAAAAGCCAACGGGAAAGTTTGCAGGTTTTCTACAGAGGCTAAAATATCATCTGGGGGTTTTCTCTCGTTTCCAGGAGGGATTCGAGGTTCGCTTTCTCCGGTTCTGCGGCTGGTATGGCGGGCTGCTCGAACAAACAATTGCAAACCGCCGCCGGTTCGCCACGATCATGCTGGCTTTCGCGCTTCTCTCCCTTATCCTCTTCTACTTCAACGGCCGCGATTTTTTCCCGGAGGTCAGGTCGGGAACCGTCCAGATGCACATGCGGGGACCTCTGGGAACGCGGATGGAATCCATAAACCGCATCACCACGCTCGTTTCGAACGATATCCACCGGCTGCTTCCCGGGCAGGTCGAAGCCATCATCAGCAATTGCGGCCTGCCCGTCGGGCCGCATAACCTGGCGTTTATTCCGACACCCACCATCGGAACGCAGGACTGCGACCTGACGATCACCCTGTTCAATGATAAATCAGCGGTGTGGGATATCCGGAAAATTCTCCATGACGGCCTGAAGGAGCGCTATCCGGGGAGCGAGTTCACCTTTCAGCCAGCTGATCTGATAGCGAAAATCCTGAATTTCGGTTCCCCTTCTCCGATCGATGTTCAGATCAAGGGGATGGATATGTACAGCAACTACGAATACGCCCGCAAATTGCAAGGCAAGCTGCGCAAGATCGCCGGCTCCTCCGATGTGGTGATCCAGCAAACCATGCGCACGCCCACCCTGCTTGTTGAAGGCCAGAGGACATATGGGCTCGGTGTTGACAGGAGCGAAGCGGATATCGCCCTGAATATGCTGATAACGACCAACGGAACCCAACAGATCGATCAGAAATACTGGCTGGATCTGAAGACTGGCATTTCATACCAGATCAATATCTATAATCCTCAACATCAGGTCGCAAGCACCAATGACTTGAACTTGATTCCCGTCAAGACGGTCGGGGATGCCGGCCTGGATCAGGGTTATCAGCTCCTGGGCAATCTCACGGAGCAATCGCCGGTAGGCACGCCTGGCCTGGTGACCCACAGGGGTGTCATGCCGCTGATTGAAGTATATGTGTCCGCCGAAGGACGGGGGCTTGGCGGCGTGCTGGACGACGTCAGGAAAATCGTCGACGAGATGAAGGATGAGCTTCCCCGCGGCTCCACCGTCAAAATCAGCGGCCAGGCCGAAATCATGATCGCCACCTATGGAGAACTGCTTGTCGGCCTTCTGGCGGCTGTGGTGCTGATCTACCTCTTCCTTGTCATCAATTTTCAATCATGGCTGGTTCCCTTCATCATCATCACCGCCCTGCCCGGCGCTCTGGCAGGCATCGCCTGGGCCCTGTTCCTGACCCAGACGAATATTTCCGTCCCGGCCCTGACAGGCGCCATCATGGCCATGGGGACGGCCACGGCAAATTCCATACTGGTCGTGGCCTATGCGCTGGAGCGCATCGAAGCGCATGGCGACCTGCTGCGGGCCGCCATCGAGGCCGGCAAAGCCCGGATTCGCCCTGTGCTCATGACCGCGGCGGCCATGATCATGGGCATGCTCCCGATGGCGCTGGGAGGGTCCACCAATGCGCCGCTGGGCCGTGCAGTCATTGGCGGCCTGACGTTTGCAACGATATATACGCTATTTTTTGTTCCCTGCATGTATGCCATCATGTATCGCGCACGTAGCGCTCCTGAAGACCAGGAAAAAATGCCTCAACATGGAAAAAGTTCCTCGACATGGAAAGCGTTCCTGCGACAAGGAAGGCGCTCCCGGCGTGCATAAGCGGGGTTCGGCAGGGACGCGGATGCGTTGCGGAAGAAGTGTATGATGCAGCATGGGCCTCCGCGAGGAACAGGCATCTCTGCATGAAGACCAGGGCGGCGGACAATACAGGAGCGGATATGCCATGAGCAAAAGTAAAAAGACAAAAAAGAACGGAATGGACTTCGAGATGGAAGTGCCAAAAATCTCGAAAAAGGAATATAAGGAGACGCTTTATCGCCTTCAGGTCGAGCTCGTCAAGCTGCAGCGCCATTTCATACAGTGTAACGACAAGATACTGGTTATCTTCGAAGGCCGGGATGCCGCGGGAAAGGATGGAACCATCAAGCGCATCACCGAGCACCTCAGTCCCCGCGAAACACGGGTGGTCGCCCTTGGCAAACCCTCCGACCGCGACAACAACTCGTGGTATTTTCAGCGCTATGTGCGGCATTTGCCGGCATCGCAGGAACTCGTGCTGTTCAATCGCAGCTGGTACAACCGGGCGGGGGTGGAACGGGTCATGGGATTTTGCACCGACGAAGAATACGAAGAATTCATGACCTCTGTGCCGGAATTCGAGCATATGCTGATCCGGTCCGGCGTCAAACTCCTGAAATACTACCTTGACATCAGCAAACCGGAACAGGCGGAACGTCTGGAAGACCGGAAGAAAGATCCGCTTACCCAGTGGAAGATCAGCGGACTGGATGAGCTCGCGCTAAAAAAATGGAAACAATATACACAGGCGCGAAACAAGATGCTGGCGCGCACCCATAATCTCATTACCCCCTGGACGGTGGTGCGCGCCGATGACAAGCCGCTTACCCGGCTCAATGTCATCAAGGATATGCTGAGCCGGCTTGACTATGCCGGTAAGGATGGGTCGCTGATCTCACCCGATTCGCGCATCATCATGCCGTTCGATATCGCCTATCTCGAGAAAGGATTGCTGGCGCAGTAGCCGGAGGACATGGGCAAACAAGGACGCGACCATACTCTGAAATATTGGCAGGCCCTGGACAGCGAAGGCAAGGCAGCTCGTTCCAACTCGTGCCATCTGTAAATTTTGATTGCATTGGCCATGAATTTAATATACTTTCATTGTGCAAGCGTTGGCAGGATTAAACGGCGTTTTTATCTTGCCCGCTGGATGGAATCGACTGTTGCCCGCTGGATGGAATCGACTGGAACAGTTTCGCCGGCCCGGGCAGGAGTATTGCGGGAATGAAAATGGGGCGGCCGTCCGTGGCGAACAACATGGCAAGCAATAGTGAAAAAGAGGATATAAATGGTGATAAAGCGAGTGATGCAAGCTTGCATCTCGGTGCTGGCATTGGCGGCGGCGCTATACTGCGGCGCAGCCGGAGCGCATGGAAAAGTAACCATGGAAGAAGATACCTGCATGAGGCGGATGGGCGACAATAGCATGGTGCATTTGAGTGCCTATCAACCACAATACGAGCCGGGAGACCAATACTGTACAGAAATTCCGAAGGAAGGCGAAACATTCCTCGTTGTGGATTTGGTGGATCAGGCGCTACGGGACATACCCGTGGGGATGCGCATCGTACGGGGCACCAGCGAGGCCGAAGATGAGACCGTGACATATGTCCGGCCCAGCTACCATCCGGACGGCGTAATCAAGGGCGAAACGACCCTGGACAAGGGCCTCTATACCGTCTTCATCACGGGAGACGCGGTACCCCCCGTGCATTACCAGTATCCCTTGAGAGTACGCATGATCAATTACACGAACATCTTTCGTTCCGCGATCGGGCCGCTGATCGTGATGATGCTGCTGAGCCTGTTCGCGTACAAAATCGTGAAGTCCAGACGGATGCGGAACTGGATGGATTCCCGCCGGCGTTAGGCGCTATCCTGTTCCAGACAGCGGCTTTGCAGCCTTGCCTGGAGCAAAAGCGGATGCTATCGGAGGATGAACCTCGTATCCGATAGGGATGCGGATTTTGATCAAGGCCATGGCAGAATATGGCCTGAAGTTCTCTAGGGCCTGTTAACACATATTACATATATCATTGTTTGAAAAAGTTTTATTTAGATGTGAGGATCTGGGTAATGCTTCGAGTTCAATGAGTTACTTTGAAGTGTTAACAGGCCCTAGTAAAAGCCCTTGCCGCCGCTGGGCGCGCCATTGGTTCTGTCTGGCTTGCCCGCGGCGTGGCTGATGCGCACGCCATCGCCATCCGCGATGCCATCCGGGGGGCTTTCGATAACGCGATCGCCAGGAACCAGGCCCGAGGCAAGCTCGATAGTCTTGCCCAGGTCGCGCATGATAGTCACCGTTTTTAGCACAATCCTGTTGTTCGCATCCACCGTCGCAACACGCAATCCCGCCTTGTCGAACATCAGCGTGCTCGCAGGCACGCTCATCACTGTCTCGTCTCCGGGTAACTGGAAATTGATATTTGCGAATGCCCCGGGCAGCAACTCGCCATCGGCATTGTCGACGTGAATCTGCATGAGCGTCGTTCCCGCAGTACTGTCAACCGCCTGCGCCGATGCCGCGACTGTCGCGGGGTAGGCCTTGCCCGGCCGTTCCGGTACGGTGATGGCAACGGGGCTGCCAGGCGGAATACGGGGTACGTAAACCTGCGGTACGCTGACATATACCCGCATTGTCCGGGTATTAGATATTTCGAAGAGCTGCTGGCCCACGCCGCTGCCCGCATTGATCAGTGCCCCGATGTCAGTCAGACGGGCAGTGACGATACCGTCAAAGGGAGCAACGATGCGGGTAAACTTCTTCAATGCCACCAGACGCTCGACATTCGCCTGAGCCGATTTGACCAGAGCCTCCTTGGTCTTGAAGTCGCCTGTTTTTTCAGCGGCAGCCTGTTTTGAAGCATACCCCGAATCCACAAGCTGCTCCCAGCGTTCAGCAGTCGTTCTGGCAAGCGCAGCGGTCGCCTGTGTACTGGCCAGGTCGGCTTTTGCCTGCAATAACTGCTGATCAAGATCGGGTGTCTCGATTTCGGCGAGCAACTCTCCAGCCTTGACCGGTGCGCCTATATCGGTTTTCCAGCTTTTCAGATACCCGTCGACGCGCGCATAGAGCAGCGCGCGCGAATAGGCCTGCAGACGGCCAGGCAGATCGAATCGCACCGCCCCCCCGCTGGAGACCGGTTCAAGAACCGTAACAGTCGGGATAATCCGCTCGTCGGTCCAATCGCGCAAACGCTTGTCATCGGACGCCCGCATGGCCAGGCCACTGCCGACGATAATCAGGACGCCGAGCATGGCAGCCATGCCGGCAAGGCGAAGTTTGCGGGCAGAGGCCGGGGGGGCAGCCGAATCAGGTGGCATGAGGTTTTTCCGTTGCAAGCTCCGACCCAGGCGCCTTGCCGTGCCTTCCATGCACGATGCTGAAAACGACCGGGACGAAAATGAGCGTGGCCAGGGTGGCAAAGATCAATCCGCCGATAACGGCGCGGCCAAGCGGGGCATTCTGCTCCCCGCCCTCGCCCAGGCCCAGGGCCATCGGCACCATGCCGATAATCATCGCCAGGGCTGTCATGATAACCGGGCGGGAACGCACGAATCCGGCGTCAAGCGCAGCGGCAGCCGCATTCCCGATCTCATCTAGCCGTTCGCGCGCAAAACTGATCATGAGCACGCTGTTGGCGGTCGCCACGCCCATGCACATGATCGCGCCAGTCAGCACCGGCACGGATATCGGCGTGCGGGTGATGAACAGCATCCAGATGATGCCGGCGAGCGCTGCCGGCAATGCTGTGATGATGACGAAAGGATCTGTCCAGGATTGGAAATTCACGACGATCAGCAGGTAAATAAGCACAATGGCGCCTAACAGGCCGAACAGCAGGCCCGAAAATGCGCTTTCCATCGTGCTGACTTGCCCGAGCAGCGAAACGGATGACCCTCTGGGCGCTTTACTCGCGTTATCGTCGAGAACCCGGCGCAATTCCGCTGCGACTGCGCCCAGGTCGCGTCCGTGCGTGGCTGCATGGATCTGCACCATCGGCTGGATATCATACTGGCTTACCAGCGCGTTGCCGCTTGTGCGCGTGAATTCGGCAACCGCGCCAAGCACCTGCGGGATATCGCCGCTCGCGCCAACCGGCAGATTGGCAAGTGCGGCGAGCGAATCCAGACGGTACTGCGGTGTTTGTATCACGATCGGATACTGGACGCCATTTTTCGGGTTCAACCAGAAGGTCGGAGCGACCTGGCTGCTGCCGGCAAGGCTGGCGACCAGATTGTTGGTCACGTCGCGCATGGTGATGCCCAGCTGCTGGGCACGCGTGCGGTCGACATCGATATCGAAGACGGGCCTTCTTCGAGACTGCTGTATGCGAACATCCGCAATCCCGGAAATACGACGTATTTCCGGCAAAAGGGAATTGGCATAATCGAAGTTTGCTGCGAGATCGCTGCCGCGCACCTGTATTTCAATGGGCGCCGGCGAACCAAAGTTCAATATCTGGCTGACGATATCCGCCGGCGGAAACGAAAATGTCACGCCGGGAAAGGCTGGAGGGAGCTGTTCCCGCAGCTCGCGCACATAGCCCTCGGTGGGCTGATGACCCTTCTTCAACGCGATCTGGATGTCCCCGTCCTGCGTTCCCATTACCCCGGTATTGTTGTAGGTGAGATTGATGCTGCTGGGCGGCAGGCCGATATTATCGATCATTACCTCGATTTCTTCTGGCGGAATGATTTTCCGGATCGCCTTCTGGATGTCGGCGAACTGGTTTGCGCTTTCCTCCACGCGCGTCCCGACCTGCGTACGCGCGTGCATCAGGATCTGGCCGCTATCGACCGACGGAAAAAAATTCATGCCCAGAAACGGCAATAACAAAAACGTGGCCAGCACACACGCCAGAAAGCTCATCACAAATATACGCCGGTGCGCCAGCGCCAGTTGCAGATAAACATGATAGCGGGAGCGAAGGTGCTCGAACCGTACTTCGAAGCCGCGCTGGAAACGCTCCGGAAAATTGCGCGGCGGCGCTTTGACGGCTTCCTGCACATGGGGGCGCAGCAGATATTTGGACATGGTCGGCACGAGCGTGCGCGAAAGGAGGAATGACCAGGCAATCGAAAACATGACAGCCATTGCCATGGGTACGAATAGATAGCGCGCCACGCCTTCGAGAAAGAACATCGGGATAAACACGATGCAGATGCATAGCAGCGATACGAACGCCGGGGTCGCGATCTGGGTAGCGCCATCCATGATGGCGGCTTCAACATCCTTGCCTTGCTCGAGATGGAGATTGATGCTCTCGATGGTAACCGTGGCATCGTCAACAAGTATGCCGACGGCAAGCGCAAGGCCGCCAAGCGTCATGATGTTCAATGTCTCACCCAGCGCCGCCAGGCAGATGATCGCACCGAGTATGGAAAGAGGAATCGATACGGCAACGATTACCGTCGAGCGCCAGCTCCCGAGGAACAGCAGTATCATGACGCTTGTCAATAAAGCCGCGATCGCGCCTTCCAGCGCAACCCCCTTGATGGCCGCGCGCACAAAGAACGACTGGTCGTTGATCGGCACGATTTCAAGATTTTCCGGCAACGCAGGCGTTATCTCGGCAAGCTTTTTCCTGATTCCGGAAACGATGGCCAGCGTGGAAATCATGCCATTCTTCAGGACTGTCATGACCACCGAGCGTGTGCCGTCCACATGCACGATATTGGTTTGCGGCGCGCTGCCATCACGCACCTGGGCTACATCCCTGATGTAAATCGTTGCGCCATCGACTGCCTTGATCGGCAGGTCGCCGAGATCCTCGATAACCGAAGCGGCGTTGTTCAGCTGCAGGGTATATTCGAAGGCATCGATCTTCTGCGTGCCGATGGGCGTGATGAGATTCTGGGCGGCAAGGGCATTGCCTACATCCTGCGCGGTCAAGCCCCGTGCCTGCAACGCCGCCGCATCGAGGTCAATCTGGATCTGGCGCGTCTTTCCCCCGTAGGGAAACGGAAGCGCGGCGCCGGGCACGGTAACCAGGCGCAGGCGAACAGTATTCAGGGCAAGATCGGCAAGCGATTGCTCGGACATCCCCTTGCCGGATAAGGCGAGCTGGATGATCGGCACGGTCGAGGCGTTATAGTTGAGAATCAGGGGGGGGCGTCGTGCCCAGCGGCATTTGCCTGACGACTGTCTGCGAGATTGCCGTGACCTGAGCATTGGCCGTAGCGATATCCACGCCGGGCTGAAAGAATATCTTGACGACGCCCGAGCCGGCGTACGAATTTGCCTCGATATGCTCGATGTCGTTGACTGTTGTCGTCAACGAACGCTGGAATAGCGTCATGATGCGCCCTGCCATCTCATCGGGAGGCAGGCCGGTGTACTGCCATACGACCGCGACCACCGGGATGCGTATCTCAGGGAAGATATCGACTGGCGTGCGCAAAATCGTCAGCGGCCCGATAAGCAGGATGAGCAGCGCCAGCACAGCAAATGTATAAGGACGTCGCAGGGCAACGCGGACGATCTCGATCATGCAGAATCCGGAAATAAAAAATCAGGCATCGTCCCGAAAGGAAAACACAAATCAAGGACTGATTTGCCTGACTGCGCCCTCCCCTCCATCAGGGCCTGTCAGCAGGTCCCAGTCCAGTAGCGGATGGAAGCGCATTACCTGATGCAGTCGCAGGCATGACAATCTTATCATCGTAATACGAAGACGAATGGAAATGGCTGCCTTGGAATCATCCTGACCGGAATGCATTGCTTGCACATTCATTTTCTTCATGTCAACGACACATTTTAAGTGGGATAAAAATGATATGGCATATCCGGATGTCCGCCAATACGGGATCTCCCGCAATATCCGACCCACTTTATACATATAAAAGTTGACAAAGTACCCGGCAGCCGGTAAACTGCAGCCATACATGATGCTTCGCATATTCTTCAAATGGCTATAGCAGACACAGACGGAATCGCGAAGGTACGGGATGAAACCGGGAAGATTTTTGTTATGCATGATTTTTCCTTGCCTGCTTGCCTCTTGCGCGCCCATGAGCCGTTACGAAGCCGTGGATAATCCCACATTGCGCCAGGCCTCAAAAGATGCCAGAACTCTGGGCGATCATCTGGCTCTGACGGAACACTATGAAAATCTCGCCAGGGAAATGCAGACAAACGCTCGGGAACAGCAGAAGCTGCTCGACCATTACCAGGAAAAAAGCTATTTCTATGGCCGGCAAGCACAGGACAAACAATCCCACACCTGGGCTCTGATGGTCAAGTACGAACAGGCGGCAAAGACGAGTTTGAACAAGGCTGCCTTTCATCGGCAGACCGCCGCAAAACTGCGCCATCGCGACGCTCCCGCTGCCGGGCGGCGGTTGACGCACGCCGGATCCCGGTCTGCTGCGACTCCAGCCATGATGAGCGAGTCTCACGGCCAGGTCGTGGGAGAGCGATGAATTCCTATCCCTGAGAGCTTATTTCGATTCCCCTCTGGCGGGGTGATCCCCGCCATTTTTTTGCCGGCCATGCATGGGCTGTTCGGCATAACTTGATCGGCTATCATGCCAAGGAGGTTATATTGGTAAAGAGATGGCTTCCGCTGATACTTCTGGTGATATTCACCGTAATCAGCATGGCTGCATTAAGCGCAGTGGCAAAAAACATCGCCCAGAAGCGGACGATATTCGGGGATCCGCTATGCAAGATCGTATGGAAAAAAACGTATCAGGTCGGACGTAGCGCGTCACCGGCGAAGAAGCTGAAAAACAGCGGCTTTTCCGCGATACCTGAATAACTGCAAATCCGGCACTGATCGCTCGATTCCAGTTTAGAGCCGTGATCCATAAAAATTTTTTGTGGAACTCGACAGTTAAGTCACCTCCGGCAAAGCCGGAGGCTTAGTTCTATTAGCCCCTCAAAGGGGCAAAAAGCTGGCGCCGCCTGAAGGCGGCATCACATGCCAAGCTTGAGCTGATCATAATGTTCGTCCTCTTTCTCTTGGTGCCGGATGTATTCTCTGACCATCTCTTCATCCAGTCCTACGGTCGATACAAAATAACCACGCGCCCAGAAGTGCTCGCCCGTAAAGTTTCTTGCCTTGCCCATAAACTTCCTCGCAATCGATATCACACTCTTGCCCTTGATATATCCCACTACATGCGATACCGCGTACTTGGGTGGAATACTGATGCACATGTGTACATGGTCCAACTGCAAGTGCCCTTCCACGATCTGGCAACCCTTCTGCTGCGCCAACTCGTGCAGCACTCTTCCAAGGTGCTTGCGTATCGCCCCAAATATCGCCTTCTTCCGCCTCTTCGGTATAAACACGACATGGTACTTACAGTCCCATGTCGTGTGCGTCAGACTCTGGTAATCTCTCATTCGATTCTCCTAGCTTTTGGTCGAGCTAAAAGAATCGGGGCGACCGCTTCACACGGTCAAACCTTACTTAGTCCCCCGGCATAGCCGGGGGATTACCTTGTTTATTTAAGGGCCGGGTTAATAAGTCAGGTGTCAAAGATTCCCGGCAAATCCCGGCCGCCATAGAGCACACGCTCAATCCGCACACTAGCGCCGGTTACGCGGAAGAGAACGGCATAGTTGCCCAGAGTCGTCATACGCGCACCCTCCCCTATTTCAGGCCGGAGCTGATACAGCAGTGGGTTATGGCGTATCTCGTGGAATTTGGCCCGGATTTCCTGAATAAGGTAATGGCCCGGCGGGGATTGTCCTGGGCGATATAGTCAGCGATATCATCCAGATTGCTTTCGACGAAGCGGGACAGCTCCAGCCGCATTATTTCCCCATGCTGGCTGCATCGGCGATGGCCTGGTATTTACGTTCAAGGCGGTCGAGCACGTCCTCGGCAGCGATTCCCGGCGTCTTGTCGCTTAAGGCTTCCTGCCACAGCTGGCGCAATTCCGCGACCCCCTGCTGGCGCAAGCTGCGTTTACAAGTCCAGTCCCGCAACGCATCCCGGATGACCTCGCTGCTGGAGGCGTATTCGCCGGTGGCCACCGCGCTGCGGACAAGGGACACCATTTCCGGCGGCAGAGCGATGCTGATTTTTTCGGTTGTGGTCATTTAAGCCCCTTGGTAGGAATAATTCATACCAAGATAGCAAAAGGAGGAGACGATGGCAATTGATAAAGGGAATTAAATCACCTCCGGCAAAGCCGGAGGCTTATTTCTGTTAGCCCCTCAAAGGGGGAAAAAACTGGCGCCGCCTAAAGGCGGCATTACATGCCGAGCTTGAGCTGATCATAATGCTCGTCTTCTTCCTCTTGGTGTCGGATGTATTCTCTAACCATCTCTTCATCCAGTCCTACCGTCGACACAAAATAACCGCGTGCCCAGAAGTTCTCGCCCGTAAAGTTTTTTGCCTTGCCCATGAATCTCCTCGCAATCGATTTCGCGCTCTTGACCTTGATATATCCCACTACGTACGATACCGAGTGCATCGGCGCCGCAGAGCGGATTACGCGATTTTTGGGACATATGGCTGCGTTGCAGCTCCCCGGAATGAAATAGCCATTGCGCGTCGCAGCGCCTTGCCCTGCACTCCGGAAATTGCATACCCCACCCTTTCCAACTGCCGGATTTGGGATAACCACCCCTGCCGCCCATTCCTCTCCCGATTCGGCATCGGATCGATTGATGTGAAGCAGCGGCTGACCTGGGTTATCATGGCAGCTCGTTATTTCGACGGCGCCCATGCCCGATATCGATTCTTTTTTCTCCGCCCAGGGCCCGCTTGCGCGCGCTGTCCCCGGCTACAGCGCACGCGCCCAGCAACTGGAGATGGCGCGGGCGATAGCCGATACCATAGCGGAAAATCGCATCCTCGTGGCCGAAGCCGGCACCGGTACCGGGAAAACGTTTGCCTACCTGGTGCCGGCATTGCTGGCTGGCGGCAAGGTCATCATCTCCACCGGCACCAAGACCTTGCAGGACCAGCTTTTCAATCGCGACATACCTACCGTGCGGGCGGCGCTCAAGGCGCCTGTGACCGTCTCGCTATTGAAAGGCCGCGCCAACTACGTATGCCATTATCATCTGGAACGAACGCTTCAGGATGAGCGGCTGAGCTTTGCCAGCCGCCAGGAAACCAGATACCTGAAGCTGATCGAGCGCTATGCCGCCGTGAGCAGGAGCGGCGACAAAAGCGGCCTGAGCGAAGTACCGGAGAATGCCGCGGTCTGGCAACAGGTCACTTCCACGCGGGACAGTTGCCTCGGCTCGGATTGCCCGCACCATAAAAAATGCTTTGTCATGGAGGCGCGCAAGCAGGCGCTGCTCTCGGATGTGGTCGTGGTCAACCACCATCTCTTTTTTGCCGATGTCATGCTGCGGGACGAGGGCGTGTCGGAATTGCTGCCTGCCTGCAATACGGTAATATTCGACGAAGCCCACCAGCTCCCTGAAACCGCCAGTCTTTTTTTCGGGGAATCCGTCAGCACCAGCCAGTTGCTGGAGCTGGGGCGCGACGCGGAGGCGGAGGCGTTGCGCGGCGCCAGGGATTTTGCCGCCCTGCCCCCGGCAATCGCTGCCATGGAAAAAGCGGCCCGCGATTTCCGCCTGGCCGTCGAAGGCGAGAATCTCCGGCTGCCGCTGGCCGCCGTGAAGCAGAATCCCCGGTTTGGCGCCGCGCTCGACACACTGCTCGGCGCTCTCGATTCACTGGGCGAACTCCTGGAAAGCCAGGCGGAACGCTCGGAAGGTCTGGAAAGCTGCTGGCAGCGCGCCAGGGAAATAACCGGGAGCGTCAGGCGCTGGCGCGACCAGGCGGAAGCCGAAGGATTCGTGCGCTGGGTCGAAGTATTCAGCCATGCGCTGCAGCTCAACGCCACCCCTCTGTCCATCGCGGAAATATTCGGCAGACAGCTCGCCGGATCTCCACGCGCCTGGATTTTTACTTCCGCAACCTTGTCAGTGAAGGGCGATTTCTCGCACTATCATGGAGAGATGGGCTTGAGCGCGCCGCCGCATGCGGCCCAGTCCGCCTGCTGGGAGAGCCCGTTCGACTTCGCCAACCAGGCCCTGCTCTACGTGCCGGCAGGCATGTCCGACCCGAATAACCTGCGCTACGCCGAGGACGTGGTGAAAGCCGCGCTCCCCGTGCTGAAAGCCAGCCGCGGGCGTGCCTTCTTCCTGTGCACCAGCCTGCGCGCCATGCAGCGCACCCATGACTTGCTGGCAAAGGCGTTCGAGCAGGAGAAGCTGGAATATCCTTTGCTGCTGCAAGGCCAGGGCTCGCGCACCCATATGCTGGAGCGTTTCCGCAACATGGGCAATGCCGTGCTGGTCGGCAGCCAATCCTTCTGGGAGGGAGTGGACGTGCGCGGCGAGGCATTATCGCTGGTGGTGATCGACAAATTGCCTTTCGCCCCGCCCGACGACCCGGTGCTCGCGGCACGCATCGACAAGATCAACAAGGAGGGACGCAACGCCTTTCTGGAATACCAGTTGCCGCGCGCAGTCATCAACCTCAAGCAGGGGGCGGGACGGCTGATCCGCGACGAGAAGGATCACGGCGTGCTGATGATCTGCGATCCACGGCTCATCACCAAGCCCTACGGCAGAAAAATCTGGCAGAGCCTGCCACCCATGAAGCGCACCCGCGAACTGGAGGAAGTGGAGAAATTCTTCCGGGAGAAAGCAAGTTCATCGAAGCGGATGTGATGGGTGGAGCACAGCACAACCCATCCTGCGGTTAAAAAAGCTCGCTACACACTCCCGTCAGCCTCAGGTTTTCACAAGCGGCAGGCGTATAAGCACGTTCAGCCCCCCGCCCTGCTCATTCCTGGCGGCGATACTGCCGCCATACAAGCGAACCGCGCGATCGGCGATGGCAAGGCCAAGCCCGTGCCCGCCGCTCGAACGGTCCCGGGCTGCTTCCACCCGGACGAATGGTTCAAAAAGATGGGGCAGCATTTCCTCCGGGACACCGGGCCCATGATCGCGCACCTGAATGATGATGCCGCCCGGTTTTCCCGCCTCTTTCCGCATACTGATCTCCACCGCCGTGCCCGGCTTCGTGTATCTGGCGGCATTGCGAACGACGTTCTCGATGGCGCTGCGCAGCAGCATGGCATTGCCATTGATGACCGCCTCGAAGGATACACCCAGGCTGACTTTGCAGCCCCTTGATTCCGCCTCGAATTGTGCGTCCGCCATGATTCCTTCCAGCAACTCCTGCATTTCGACCCGCTGGATATGCGCGGCATCCACTCCCGCTTCCAGGCGGGAAAACTCCAGAAGCTGGCCTATCAGCCCATTCAGGCGTTCTATTTCGAGCTCGATGCGGCCAAGCTCTTCTTCCGCATCGCCGCGGAACCGTTGCCGCGCAAGCTCCAGCGCAACCTGAAGCCGCGCGAGAGGCGAGCGCAATTCATGGGATGCATCGCTCAGCAGCTGCCGCTGGGCGTTGAATGCTCTTTCCAGCCGTTCAGCCATCCTGTCGAACGCTCCCGCCAGGTCTGCGATTTCGTCCTGGCGGCGGCCCATGGAAGGGGCCACGCGCTGGGCAAGATCGCCCGCCGCGATATGCTGGGCGGCCCTCCGCAGCCGCTCGAGCGGAAGCGTCAGGTAGCGGCTGAGCAGCATGCAAGCCAATATGCTTATCAGCGCTGCGATCGTGACGGGAAGCGCGATGACCCTGGGCCGCTGCAAGATCCGCAGCAACGTGGCGCTCTGGAAATCGGGTACCATACGGTAAGCGCTTCCATCGGCCAGCAGAATGGGCTCTGCATGCCGGTGCCGCTTCCGTTCCATGCGTCCAGCATACTCGCGCCTGCGCTCCATTCTTGCGATGATATCCGGCGGTACGTCCCGCCCAAGCAGATCCTGTCCCTTTTTATCGATCAGAAAGATCGGTATGGCTTCGCTGCGGTCCAGGTGTTCCAGCCATTCCCTCAGCCCTTGCACGCCTGTTCGCTGGGTGATCGCCCGTGCCTGCTCCAGATAGTCCGACAGGCGGGAGCGGACACTGCCGATATCCTGCTGCGTCCGTATATGTTCCAGATAGCTGGAAGCGGCGAACATCAGCACGCCGGTGAAGATGATCAACGTAAGCCAGAACGAGAGAAATATTTTCCAGAAGAGCTTATGCACCGCGAGGACCATCATGCCCGGGAATAAATATAACCAATGCCCCGGACAGTCTTGATCCGTTCCTGGCCATCGGGCAGCGGTCCCAGCTTCTTGCGCAGATTACTTACGTGCATGTCGAGGCTGCGATCATAACGGCTCAATTTGCGGCCGAGCGCCCGCTCGGACAAAACCGCTTTCGAAACGACGTTGCCGGCTTCATCGAGCAGCACATGCAGGAGACTGAATTCGGTGCTGGTCATGGAGAGGGGCTTGCCCGCGCATTCCACGGCACGCGAACCGGAATGGATGACAATATCATTCAGCGCGATCCTGCCCGGAGTTCCATCCCCACCGGACTCGGCTTGCGCTTCGACTCTTCTCAGAATCGCGCGAATCCTCGCCGCCAGTACTCTTGGATTGGACGGCTTGGCAAGGTAATCATCGGCTCCGAGTTCGAGCCCCACGATGCTGTCGACGTCATCCCCGCGCGCTGTCAGTATCAACACGGGAAGCATGGAATGCGTGCGCAATTCGCGCAGCACGTCGAAGCCGTTGCGGCCCGGCATCATGATGTCGAGTATCAGGAGATCGTATTCAGCGGCCAGCGCCCTGGCCAGCGCGGCGCTGCCGTCATGCGCCAACTCGACCTCGAAGCCTTCCCTGCCGAGATAGGCGGCCAGCATATCGCCTAATTCACTGTCATCATCGGCCAGGAGTATGCGCGCCATCGTCTTGTAGGTTCCATGGATTGTTCCGGGTTGCTGTAGAAGGATATTGCCAAACCATCTCGGTCAAATAAAGCGCCTTTCCGTTTCTTTACACAACTTTACGCTTCCCTCACCCACATTGACATGCCCCGGTTCTATTATTTGCTCACACCGTGGGCACTGCGCGACTATCACGCTATCACGGTGGAATCTGGCAAATGACCTTTAGGAGACATCAGCTCATGAAATCCATCGCGAAAATCGTATTGATCAGCGGCCTGCTGGCAAGCAGTATGGCCCTGGCCGCTCCCGGCCCGGACAACAGTAATTCAGGGAAAACCTGGCATGACTGCCACCATGGCAGGCATTCCGGAATGAAAGGAGAAGGCATGTCCGGAGGAGAAAAATTTCTGGACCGGATGACGGATCGCCTCAAACTGACAGCAGAACAGCGCTCATCGGTTCAGGCGGTTTTGCAAAAATCGCAACCCCAGCGAGCCAACCTGAGGGAAAAGATGCAGGCCAACCGCAAGGCGCTAAAGGAATTGGCCCGAAGCGCCAAGAGCGATAGCAGCCAGGTGGCAACATTGGCGCAGGAACGCGGCCAGCTGGTGGCGGACCTGATCGTTCAGCGCAGCAAGGTACGGGGGGAGATCCGGGATATTCTGACTGACGCGCAGCGGGAGCAGATGAATCAAATGCGTGAAAAATCAGGGCATCGCAACAAAGGCTGAGGTGCTATATCGTACACGGCCCGGCTCAGGCCGGGCTGCCGCCGCGCCAGCGGAGACTTGTTCAGCGCTTCCCTAGAACTTCACCGTCCAGCCCGGGTTGCCTGCCTGCGCGCCGGTATAGGCCACACCGTCCACACGCAACCCGCGATCATTCAGAAGCGTGATGATCCCGCCCTTGTTGGGAAGAAAAACAGGCGGCAGCAGCTGTATCCGCAGGGTCTCTCCAGCCGCGATGGAACCGGCAAGGCTCATCCTGTTCTTGTCCCGGTCCGCGATCTGCCATCCCTCCAGCGGGATGGTTTCGGGGGTAGTATTCAGAAGCGTGACGAACTCGATTTCGGGCGACTGCGTGCTGTTGACCAGCGCAGCGACGATGCGGACCGCTCCATCCGGCATTTCCGGGCCTGGCTGCCCACCAGGGATGAACGGATTGGATACGATATTCCGGTCCGAAGGCGGGCCGCTGGTTGCCACCCGGGTTTGGTGCCCGGTTCTGTCATCGGTGTGCCAGGTCTGGGACTGAAATTTCAGGAATACGGCGACCCACTGGCTGGTCCTGGGGAAATGAAACATCAGCGCGCCATCCTGGTACACGCCATCATCCCCTACGAAACGCCCCGCATTACCCTGGTTCATATGAATGTCGTGAACGCCATTGCCAGGAACAAAACCGAATATCTTGTCTGTCACATTGTTCTCCGGTCCCCAGCGTTCGCCGAACGCATACATCTGCGCATCTTCATCGGCCATCGCGCGCTGAACAAACTGGTCGATTTTTTCGTTCAAATCGTTGTCGGGACCCGGAACATTGAACGGGAGCACGCGCATATCGCGCGGGTCGAGCAGATTTCCCCGGATAAAATCCAGCGCAAGACCGCCAGGCCGCGGTGGAAGCGCAAGCCACCCCAGCGGTATGTTGGCGAGCTCGGCCAGGATCGGATGATCGAAGCGCGAGTCCACCAGAAATTCAAGCTCGGAGGGAGCCATTTGCGAGGCCACATTCACTGCAATGCGATAGTGCGTAGTGTCATCGACGATATGGATCTGGTAGTGCGGATTAGCGCCTGAGCCGAGTTGGCGGCCCACGGGGCGGCCCTTCAGTACTCCATAGGATTTAAGTGGCATTTTTTTGATTTCCCGATTATTGGAATTGGAGGCGCCGCCGGAGTTGTATCGGCGCCGGTGCCTACATTTATAAAGAGCTGTTATTGTATTTATAGCCGTAAAATCGAAAAAAGCAAGTCATCCGTTGCCCCGGCTGAAGAATGGCGGCCAGAAGATGACGGCCCGCAGCTCAAGCACCTGCTTCGATTCACTACTGCCAGGCGAGGAATATGTTGATGGCATTCGTCGCCCGAATGGCGCGTGCCAATCGGGTTTCATTTTGAAACCATCGGTGGCAACGGCAGGATGGGTGGAGTGAAACGCAACCCATCAAAAACACATCTGCAGCACCAGGTAAATGCCGGTCAACTGGTGCCCGGTTGCATGGCGACCAGCCCGCGCCGCTGCCCCCGCTCAGGAATCTCGGGCGAAGCATCAACCCTGCTCTTCTGGGTGGCTGGAAATGAGATATCCCTCAAGCCCTGCAGGCTTTCTCCCAGGGGATCGGCTTCGTGAAGCGAGTCGAGCAGTTGCTCTATCGCCTGCCGCTTCCTGAAACGGAATTGGCTCGCCAGCTCTGCCTGGCCGCGCAAATCGTGAAATTTCTCGGCTGCGCCATAAACGCGCCAGGCGGCCAGCGGGATATCGGCATCGGCCACGATCTCGAGCGCCTCGGCGAGCCGGATATCCGCCTCATCCAATGATCCCTCCATTAGATCGATAGCGGCAAGCAGGACAAGACTGATGGCAAGATAGCTGCGTTCGGGAGCGGCAGCCGAGAATTCATGCAGGCGCAGGGCATAATGGCGAGCCTTTCCAGACTCGCCCAGGGATAGCCAGGCTTCGCACACTCCCTGGCACGCCGGAAAAAAATAATTGCGGGCTATGGGCAGCGATTCGTCCTGCTCGGCCTGGAAAAAAACTTCGAAACAACGGATCGCTCCTTTCTGATCCCCAAGCCCAAGCAGCGCGCGGCCATGTATAGCCGCAAAATGGATGCGGATAAAGAGTGCCCAGCGACCGGCATCCTGAGGCAGTGCCTCTTCGCACAAGACCCTCGCGCTTTCAAAATCCCCTGCCTCCACATGGAGCCAGGCTGTCAAAATCTGGGAATGCAGGCGCAGGGGCAGGCTCGCGTCGTCGCAGTTGCGTTCGAACGCGCGCCGGCTTTCCTCGGATATTTCCCGCAACCTTCCCCAGTCGCCGGAATGCAGCAAAGCCAGGCCATAATAATAGTGCCCGATCATGAACATATAGCCATCGCCCAGGGTACGCGACAGGGCCAGGGCCTCTTCAGCCGTCAGGCAGGCATGCCGGTAGCGCGAGGCCAGCGTTTCGATATAAATATGCTGCGTCAGCCGGGAGTGCAGGATGAGAGGGTTTGCGGTAGCCCGCGCCAACTCCATGGCGTGGTAGCATGCACGCGCATGCTCGGGGCGCCATGGGCCAAATAGAAGATTCATCCCGCCCCATATGCCTTCCGCTATGGATTGAAGAATCGGGTCTCCCAGGACCTTGGCACGCATCAGCGCCTGTTCGGCCCGTTCGCGGCATTTGCGGCTGTCCATCCAGGCCAGGATGCGGCTCAGTTCGAGAAACGCCGTGACCTCGTTTCTCAGGTCTCCCGAGGCGATGGCGCAGGCAAGCAGATTCTCGAGATCCGCCTTGGCTCCCGCCATCTCCCCCATCGAGCGCTTGATTGCCGATGACTGCTTCAGCAGGCTCATGCGGGTTTCAGTCTGGCCTTCCGCCGGCAAACGCTCGACCATTGCCAGTGCGCGCACAAGATAGTCATGGGCCTGCCGATTGGCAAAACGCTGCGATGATCTGGCAGCCGCCTGCGCCAGATAGCTGATCGCCCGGCTCCAGTCCCATCCTCTTTCGAAATGCAGGGCGGCCTGCGCCGCATGCGTCAGATCCTGCTTGTCGCCTTCCCGCTCGATCGCCTCGCCTATGCGGAAATGCAGCCGGATCGCCTGTCCGGGAGCAAGCCGCTGATAGAGCACCTCGACATATAGCGCATGGCGGAACGCATAACTGCCGGCAACGCTGCCGTCGGGGCGCTGCTCCATGCCTTCCCGAAGCAATACCTGGCCGCGCCGAGCCAGCCCATCGCAGCAGCGATCCACCTCGGCCAGTTCCATGCCGAGCACGGAGCTCAGCAATATCGCGGAAAAATGAGCGCCGATAGCGCTGGCGGCATCCAGCAACTGCTGTTCATCCGGGCTCAACCGTCCGATCTCGCTTTCGATCATGCGGTGGCTGCCTTGCGGCAGTCCTTTCTCGGCCATAGGCTCGTGAGAAACGGGCCAGTTCGGGTGCTGCGCCACCAGATATTCGACCAGATCGGAAACGAACAGAGGGAGCCCGCTGGTACGGCGGAAAAGAGCTTCACCAATTGAACTGGGAACGCGAATGCCAGGAAAGCGCCGGGAGAGGTAACCGTTCACCTCGTCCAGGGAAAATGGCTCCAGGATGATTTCCGAGCCTATGCGGCGCGACATCAGTTCCTCGTGAATCGAAACAAGCGGATGAGCCTGCTGGCTGGCATCGGCCGGCCGGTAGCTGGCTATCGCAAAAAGCTGCGCCGGTTCGTCTCTCTGGGCCAGGAGGTTCAGCAAATCCAGGGTAGCGTGGTCGCTCCAGTGGAGATCCTCGAAGACGAGAATCAAAGGCGCCTCCCGGGCGATGGCTTCCAGCAGCTCGCACCCTTCCCGTATCATCCGTTCGCGGCTGGCGCCGAAAATTTCGCGCTGGAGAACTTCTCTCTCCGCCGGCGGCAGCACTGATGGCAATTGCGCGAGCCAGATGGGCGCATGGCGACGCAATAGCCCGATCAATCCGGCGTCTTCCGCTGCGCGGCAACGCTTTTCGATGGCCTCGATCACCGGAAGCAGCGCTTCGCCCTGGCCCAGGTGCCTGACGCAGCGCATGCGCAGGATCATGGGAGCATGATGGCGAATCTCCTCCAGAAACATCTCGATAAGCGTGGTCTTGCCGATTCCAGGTTCACCTGCCAGGAACAGGATCTGGCGGGAGTGTTCCAGGGAGCGTTGCCAGGCAGCCGTCAATTGCGCCCTGGGCATGTCCCGGAGAATCCGGCAACCGGATCTGATGAATGGGTCGCCCCGGCCACCATTTCCGGGCAGGATGCGCGCGGCGTATTCCTCTCTTTCCGGCCGTAATGCAGGTACGGTAACGGGAGCAATAAATCGATAGCCACGGCGCGCCACTGTCACGAGGTAGGCCGGAGTGCGAGCGTCGTCCCCTAATGCCTGCCGCAGCTCATTGATGCATACTTTCAGCACCGAATCCCCTACGCAGCGGCCCTGCCATACTTCATCCAGCAACTCATCCTTGGTCACCAGCTGCCCATGCCGTTCGACCAGATAGCACAGCGCAGAAAAATTCTTGGGGCGTAACGGGACCACCTGGTCAACATGCCATAAGGTGGCATTTTTCTTATCCAACCTGAATGAATGAAACTGCCAGCAGTTTTCTCCCGGTTCACTCACCTGATTCATGCCATCCCCTTTTTCCTGACCGCCCAATTCTATCCTCACATCCTCGTTCCTGCACGTTTATGGGCAGGTCGAGCCGCCGCATTTCCAGGCAGCGTTCCTGCATGAATACTGGATATCCGGTCTGCCGCACCGGCAAGTCTGGAGTTCAAGCACATTCCCCATCCAGATTATTCTCCCAATGATGGGAATGAGCAATCGGTCCTGGCGGGAATTGCTCCCGCCCTCGAAATTTAACCGATATTTGACCGTTTCTTTACGACTTCCCAGTCCGGCTTCGCTATCGTTCAATCGCTGCGCTTCCGGATCATCATGCCTGGCTGGCCTGGCACGATTAGCACAACCCGGATAATGGAAACGTGCAAGGAAGCAGAAGATATGCGAGGGCACGTATTTGTTGATTAATTGCACGCAATAACGTTAGGGAGAGGAGAGACTGTGGAAAAACCCAAACTTTTAGACTTATTCGGCCTGAGCGGAGATCCGACGGAAAATGCCCGGCTGGACGATCTGTTTCTTCGCCTTGAATCCGATACCTCTTTCGCACCCGAAGGAATTTCAATTCTGATTGAAGAAGGAGGAAACCACTGCAGTCACGAATTCCTCCCCCACCGGGATTTGCAGCGGCGCACAGCCTGATCCATCAAATCCTGCCGGACGACCGGCCCACTGGCATTTCCGTGTTCGCAGATGACCCCGCTGCGGCTTGCAGTGCTTTGCCGAATACTTCTCCGCCGCCTCGGATCTGTTTCTTTTCGCATCCTCTGTTTCAAATCATCGAGCAAAAAGCAGTTGACAAATCAAGACAACCGGTCGTATTATCATCTCATGCCTCGATCTGCGAAAAAGGAATCGAACCGGGACAATCTGTTGAACCAGGGTGTGAGCATGCTCATGCGGCAAGGCTACCACGGCACCGGGCTCCAGGAGATTCTGGATGCGGTACATATTCCCAAAGGCTCTTTTTATAATTATTTTGAGAGCAAGGAAGATTTTGGCGCCAAGGTCATCCAGCATTATGTGGATCCCTTTATCATCCAACTGACCACTCATTTACAACAATCCGGGACGGACGCGCTAGGCGCGATACAGCGTTACTTCGATGAACTTATCGCGGAACTGGAAAAAAACGATTTCAAGGGGGGTTGCCTGCTTGGCAATCTAATGGGCGAGATCGGGGATACCAGCCCGCTTTGCCAGCAATCCCTCCAGATGGCTGTTAACCGCTATCGGGATTTGCTGCAATCCGGTTTGGCCAAAGCGCAGCAGCAAGGCACGGTTAGAACAGACAAACCAGCGGCGGGCATGGCCGATTTATTAGTCAATACCTGGCAGGGAGCCTTGCTGAGAGCGAAGATCGAAAAATCATCCGGGCCCGTCAGGCAATGCTGCCAGGATCTGCTCGGCGACTTTTTCAGGCCCCTTCAGGCCCCCTGAATCTCGCTAATTTTTTCCATTTCATTAAAACGACCGGTCATATTTAACAAGGAACAAGAGGTACGAATGCCCAAATTCATCATTGAACGTGAGATCCCCGAAGCAGGCTCGTTTAACGCGCAGGATCTGCAAGCCATTTCGCAGAAATCATGCGGTGTGCTCGCCAGCATGGGATCTCCAGTCCAATGGGTGGAGAGCTATGTGACCGGCGACAGGATCTATTGCGTCTACATTGCGCCCGACGAAACGGCCATAAGAGCTCACGCCGAGCAAGGCAATTTTCCCGCAAATCGTGTTTCCCGCATCCTGTCCGTAATCGATCCCACCACGGCGGAGAGTTGCCAGAACGCGGAATCTGGACAATAGACAAAGATACCCTTTTGATTGCAAAAATACTTTCAAGGAGACGTAATGGAATCCCGTACTTTTAATTCCCAGATAATGGGACTGGTACTGGTTGGGGCAAGTGTTTTCAGTACGTCCTCGGAAGCGCGCGACGCGGTTCCGGGCGAACAACGTCAGGCCCCTGCGGCGCAAGGCCCGACCCACAAGCATTATGAAGCTCCCCCCATGGCGAATCAGCCGGGACCGGATGGACAAATGGCGCCCAGGCTGCAGAACCTCGGGACTCATGCATTCCCGGTCAGCACGCGAAATAAAAGAGCGCAGCTCTTCATCAACCAGGGCATCAACCTGGCCTACGGGTTCAACCATGCCGAAGCGCGGCGCGCATTCCGCGAAGCCGCACGGCTCGATCCCGCGCTGGCGATGGCATACTGGGGCCAGGCGCTGGTGCTGGGCCCCAACATAAACGCGCCAATGGATCCCAAGGATGAACCCGATGCCGCGGAGTTGGTGCAAAAGGCGAAATCGCTGATGGGGCCGGCGTCGCAAAGGGAGCAGGCGCTGATCGCCGCGCTGGAGAAACGCTATTCGGGCAATTCCGCAGAGCGCGCGGCCAATGACAGGACTTATGCGCAGGCAATGCGGACGGTGCATCGGCGTTTTCCCGCTGACCCCGATATCGCGATGCTCTATGTGGAATCGGTGATGGACCTTCGCCCCTGGGGATACTGGATGCGCGATGGAGCCCCCTATGAGGGAACGGCCGAGATCGTGGCGCTGACCGGGGACGTGCTGCGTCGCCATCCCGCGCATCCGGCCGCATTGCACATGCAGATTCACCTGCTGGAACCGACCGCCACGCCGGAGCGCGCGGAGAAAGCCGCGGACGTCCTGCTTCCGCTGATGCCCGCGGCGGGACACATGATACACATGTCGTCGCACATTTATCAGCGGGTGGGGCGATATGCGGACGCGATAAAAAGCAACCAGCTGGCAATAGCAGCCGACGAGGACTACATCGCCCAATGCCAGGCGCAGGGACTGTACCCGATGGGCTACTATCCGCATAACATTCACTTTCTTACGTTTTCCGCCACGGCAAGCGGCCGCAGCGGAATGGCGATCGAAGCCGCCCGCAAGATCGCCAGCAAGGTGGACGATACCACGTTGAAGGAGATGCCTCTGACTGCCGTGTTCCGCATGGCGCCCTACTGGGCTCTGGCGAGGTTCGGGCACTGGCGGGAGATACTCGATGAGCCCTCGCCTCCCGCTACGAATGCATTCCTCAAGGGGAGCTGGCATTATGTCCGGGGCCTCGCATTCGTGGCAACGGGGGATCTCGCCAGGGCTGAGCAGGAACTGGGAACCTTGCGCGAGATCATGAAAGACCCAAGCCTGGACGGTGCGCTCCTCTCCAAGAATACGCCGCGTACAATCCTCAGGATCGCTCCCGAAGCGCTGGCCGGTGAAATCGATGCCGCGCGCGGCAAATTCGACTCGGCCATAGCGCATCTTGAACGCGCCGTCCGCTATGAAGACGCGCTGGTTTATACGGAACCCGCGGAATGGCATTATCCGCCACGGCTTGCGCTAGGCGCCATCCTCCTCGAAGCGGGATACCCGGATGAAGCGGAGACCGTCTACTGGAACGACCTGCAGCGCAACCGCGACAGTGGCTGGGCCCTTTTCGGGCTGATGCAGGCCCTGCACGCCCAGAAAAAGGAAGCCGAGGCGGAAGTCATCGAGGCACGCTTCAAAAAGGCCTGGAAGGATGCTGATATAGAACTGACGGCCTCACGCATGGGGAGATAGCGAATAACGCCTTGATGGCAGCCAGTTCTATCGTGAACCATGGATCGCACGCCTGCCCGTGATCCCGGTCAGCCGGATGCGCGGGCAGCAATTTTAAAAGACATTATCCGATCTTGCGGTCTTGCGGTCTTGGTTACGAAAGAACTCAACAACCTCCAGCTAAAGCTGGAGGGTTGGGGTTGCGGACTGAAAGTCAGGATACGCGTTGGCTGAACAATGCGTCCTGAGCGCGTCACATCAGGTTCAAGGGTATTTTCAGATACGAGACTCCGTTCTCTTCGGCTGGAGGCATTTCTCCCGCCCGCACGTTCACCTGAACCGATGGAAACATCAGGATAGGCATGTCGAGTGTCGCATCCCGCGCTTCCCGCATGGCTATAAACTCCTTTTCCGATATGCCGTCGCGCACATGTATATTGTGGGCACGCTGCTCGGCAACCGTTGTCTCCCAGCGCGGCTGGCGGCTGGGGGGCGGGTAGTCATGACACAGGAACAGTCTGGTCTCCGCAGGCTGCCCAAGCAGTTTGCGAATTGACTGGAATAACAACCGGGCGTCCCCTCCCGGAAAATCGGCGCGTGCCGTGCCAAGGTCCGGCATGAAGAGCGTATCTCCGACAAAAATGGCGTCCCCAAACTGATACGATAAATCTGCTGGCGTATGGCCGGGAGTCGAAATCGCTTTTGCAGTCAGTTTGCCGACACCGAAAGCCTCGTCATCCCCCAGGAGCGAGTCGAAATGTCTCCCGTCTGCAATGAAATCAGGTCCGAGATTGAATATTTCCTTGAAGATCTGCTGTACTAGGGGAATGTCGCGCCCAGCGCCTGTTTTTCCACCCACGCTGCTTTTGAGATAGTGCGCGGAACTCAAATGGTCGGCATGTATATGTGTCTCCAGTATCCATTCCACCGTCAGGCGCCGGCTTTTAACAAATGCCAGGAGTTTCTCGATGGACTGCGCGCTTGTTCTGCCGGACCTGTAATTGTAATCGAGGACCGGATCGATAATTGCACAGGCCCCGCCAGGCTCATCAAAAACAATATAGCTGATGGTCGAGGTAGCCGGATCGAAGAATGCTTCGATTTGAGGCTGCATTTGCCTTCTCCCGTTCATAGTTGAACTATTGTCTCGCCATGGGCACGTTATACATTAAAATTATATAGGTATAATTTTTATATATAACAGTACTGTGGACTAGCTCTGCGCACCAACCTGCACTGGTGCTCCTATGGCTTCGAGATTTCCTGTTGGAACGGGCAAGCAGTGCGAATTATCTTTGCCCTGGATTGCTGTGCCCGTGAAATCATCAGCCATGTTGCCACTACCAGCGGCACTACTGGCAAGATGGTGCGGGATCTAATGATCGAATCGTTGAGGCTCGCTTCGGGTCGGTTGCCAGACTTCCTCATGCCGTGAAATGGATCAGTGACAATGGCAACTGCCCTTGCGGATCACGAGCATCAGCTCGGCGGCACCGACATCAATCCCGGCAGCGGCCGCAGCAGAAAGCTTTGCAGGTACCATCGTCGTGGGTACAGCCATTTGAGTTGTCATGATGAGTCCTTGGAGCAAAGCGTAACCCATCATTTTCCTGGTGCTGGGTAGATGTTTTTTGATGGGTTGCGTTTCACTCCACCCATCCTACCGTTGCTACCGTTGCTACCGTTGCTTTGCCATGAAGAAATTAATATTGATTCAGAAAAAGAAACAGGACTTGACGCTACCCCCTCCCGGCGAGGGGCCGCGCCTCGTTGCCCCGATCAGGCCTGCAATTCCGTCAGATCGGAAAGGGTGTCGTACTCGTAATACCGCTTGTAATCCGTCATATCCCCCGGCGTCACATTGTCCTGGTAGATGCTGTAAAGCGCATCGCCGATCCGGTGAAACTGGAGCGTGTCCGGCGCCGTCATGTCCGGGAGGTAGGGGGCGCCGGCATGGCGTTCCTGCCACGCGGCCCAGATTCGATCCACGTTGCAGTGATGCAGGAAGAAAACTGGGTCATTGGGCGATGATGACAAGGACATATCTCCGCCCACCCAGACGTGCACGCTGTTATGGATGCGCTCGTTGCCGATCCAGCCTTCCACCAGGTTGCGCAGGCCGCCGGGCGACGACGAGTTGAACGGCGAGGTGTCATAGGACGCCTGGTCGCGTATGACCATGCGCACGCCGGTGCGGGAAGGAAGGCTGCCGTCGTTCCCCAGCGCGCGCTGGAGCGTGCGGTTTGTCCGCCGCATATCTCCGGTTCTTAGATTCATTTCGAGGCGGATCCGCCAGCTCGAACCGGAGAACTGGCCCAGGTTGGCATTGCTCCATATCGGGGAAGTCGCCGGCTCGGCCAGCTCGGCATCCGCGGTCCAGTCCCAGTAGGGTATGCGAAAATTGTCATCACCGAGGGCACGCCGCAGGAGATTTTCCAGGGTGATCAGGAAATACCGGTGCCAGGGCAGGAAAGCGGGACCGGAATGCGCGGCATTGCGGTCGCTCTGGGTTGGCGGAGTCATCAGCATCATGGACTGGTGATGCCAGAAAACGAACGAATCATAGACGGACAGTCCCTGCTGCCCAGTCCACGGAAACCGGGCCGGATCTTTCAGCCGGGATACGCCGTCGATGAATTGCTGGGCGACGGTGACATCGGTCAGAAAATTGCGCCGGATCATGATTGCTCTCCTTCGCCGGCCTGGCCATGGGCATGGCCCGGGTCATGCCCGCTTTGCGCCTCATCCCCGGCATCATCGGAGAATGCGCCGGGATAAGCGTCCATGACTTGCTTCATCAAATCGACGGCGGACGCATAGGTGACAAAGGGCGTGGCATGGGTATAGACCTGCCCGTCCTCGTCGACCGACAGATGCATGCCTACGGGCTCTCCATCAACCTCCACCCGGTAGGTGGTAATGATCCGGACCTGATGGCCGTTATGCGTGAGTTCGCGCACGCTGGTCGCGTCATGCATGCCGTGCGGCGCGATATAGGCGGGAAATTTCTTCTTTATCCAGTCCGGCTGGGATTGCGCGCCTTCCGTGGGGGAGTAGCGTGCCAGGACGGAAGTATCGGGCGTATCGACTGTAGCGGCCGTATTGGTGGTATTGGCTGTGCTGGCGCTTCCTCCCTTCGAGACCGGACTTCCACCACTGCTTCTCCCTTTGGCGTCCGGGCCACCGCCACCTCCGGTGCCCTTTTCATCGGGAGCACTCGCTTTTTTCATCATATCCTCCATAACCATAACGTTGCATAAAACCGGCGAGGAACAGCGCAAGGCCACATCCAGCCATATCCAGCCAGTCCCACGCCCGGCACCTTCTTTTTATAGTAAAGAAAGCAAAAAAAACCAATGCATCCGCAGCAAATTTACCTCTTTCCCGCATCCATGCATTCGAGACAGGAATAGCCTATGCTCAGGACCGCCCGGGCTCGAACGAGAATCGGGCCACGCGCTGCATCCATGGGGCAAATACGGAAAGCGGCGTATCGGCCGCGATAGGTGTGCGAGCTGCGCCAAGCCGGTTATCCAGCCAGTCACGCATGCGGCGCCAACTGCCGCTATCCCTCAGTGCATCACTCTGGATCATCGCATTCATTCGTTTTATCATCCACGCGATATTCGCCGGAGCCTCATCCCGGGGAGCAGCATGCAAGCCCTCTTCCATGATCGAAAAAAATTCGTGGGCGAGCAAGGGCATTCCGGTATCCACCGCGAGCAGGAAAAGCACGGCCTGGTAATCTGCCAGGATATCGTTAGGCTGCAGGAAAGACCGTGCCTCATGCACGGTGAGACCGGCTTTGATCAACCGGTAAACATTGACGAACCGCTTGAGCGCCCGTGGCGAGCGGCCGAGTATCGGCGCAAGCCTGCTCATAAAATCCAGCTCTTCCTGTATCGTTTCGAGGCTCTTGAAGGCTGGGTAGACGGCCGGCAAAACCACCGCGCTGCCGGCGCCTTCCCCCGTTGATGCGGAAGCGATATACGGCGACACGGATGGCGCGGCCTGCTGCTGCGCTTGTGCCGACGGCGCCGGAGCACCGGAAGACTTCTCCAATGAAATGTCCTGGCCCGGAGAGCCTTCCCGGATCGATGTAGCTTCTTCTTTCCCTGCCGCATCTGCGGCGGGCGCCAGCTCGGCGGATGGCTCTCCCTGCGCAGATTCCTTGACGGATTGAACAGTCTGCGTGGCTTGTTTCAGGTTTTCATCCGGTCGCTTGATGCTGGTCTGCAGCAAGCCGCGAATCATCCGGTCGCTGGCGGCTGCATCCATCGGCCTCAGCCAGAATGGTATCTGGAAAATTTTTTCCAGATAATCGTTGGGCGTGGCCGAGCCCAGCAGCAAACCGGCGTTGTCCTCGCCATCCGGCGATTTGCCGCTGACGTGGAGCAACTGGTGGTAGCGCGCCTGCAGCGAGCGCTTGATCCATCGCGCGTCCACCCCCACCACCACGACGAACAGCGGGAACGCGAGGAGCAAATGCACCGCCTGGAGCACTTCGACCACCTTGTTGGGCGGACAGCGGTCCAGGTCGTCGATATAGAGCACGATGCGATTGATGCGCCTGTCCTTGTCCTTTTCCTCTTCGGCCAGGCTTGCATACCTCTGCTGTCCCTGTGCACGCGGCGATTCCAGCGGGTCTTCAGGCGACAGCGCCCAGTTGTCTTCCTCGATGAGACCGGAAAGTTTTTCGAAGTCGTCGCGCACCAGCGCGAGCACGCCCAGGTGCTTGCGGTAGTCACTGCTCGCGGCCCGGTCGGTGATGAAATTGGCCAGCAGCCGCCCGGCTGTCGCCGCTTTGAGTTCGGCGGCCGCCGCGGCTTCCCGCGCTTTTGCTTCTGCATGCTTCTGCTGGGCAGCATCGAGCGCGGCCGTCAATTCACGCAGCTTCTGCTCGGCCTGCGTCACTTTTCGCACATGCTCGGCAGTCTGCGTCGCCATTTCTTCATCGAATTTCTTTTGCGCCGCTTCCGCTTCGCCCAGCCTTCTGGATATCCACTCCGCCTGTTGTTTGAGCCAGGGCACGCCCGAGCCGATCAATGTCGCCAGGCCGGCGGCATAGGCGTAGATGTCGGCAACGCTCGACCCCAGCACTTGCAGCACGAAGCGTACCAATATCGTCATCACTGGCACACCCAGAAGGCTGAAGAACAGCCAGGCGAACCGCCGGTTGCGGTCCTTCGCATGCATGAGCGGAGCGAGGAAGCGCTGTCCCCTTCCGAGCACGCCATGGATCTGGCGCAAGGCTCCTTCGAGTTCCACTGCTTTGCTGCCGACCGCGGTGAGATTGAGTTGCGTGAGCGCATCGAGAACCGGCTGATGGGCACCGGTAAGCAGAAAATCCTTCCCGACGTGCTCGGCGTTCAGCTTTGCGAGCTCCCTGGTTTTTTCATCGAGATTCCTCTGCGCGTCATCGAGATCGCCCTTGGCGACAGTTGCCGCGGCCTTTGCGCTGTCCACCGCATTGCTCGCCGCCCGTGAAAGGGCTTTCTCCTCCGCCAGTTTGTTGATCAGTTCCTTCTGCAGGGTTTGACTGACAGAGGTCTCCTTACCCGGATAAAGATTGTCGAGGATATGCTCGACCAGGCTTGCCCAGAGGTTACCCTCGACATAATGCCAGGCATTGAATTCGATCTGGACGATATTCTTGTATATCGGCAGGTCCCGCTGCATGCGGTTGGCTGCGCGCGCTTCCTTCGCCAGTTCATCGATGGCGTTGCGCAACTGCCGCATGAAAAAGGTTTTGCCGGAACCCCACTCGCCGAACAGGCCAATAGATAGCGGCGGCACGACAGTGCGGGCCGCGATCAGCACGGCGAGCGCGCGCACCTCGTCCTGGATGCCCAGCAGATCTTCGCCTCCTGCCCGATCGGTGCTGAAGCCACTTAAGCGACGCGACGCGATTTCCGATGATTCGCCAATGAGCAATGCTTCCCAGGCCTGGTCGAGGTCCCCCTGGCCGCGCACCCATTCGTGCAATGCTTCGCGCACGAATACCGGATCGAGACCCATCTCGGCAAGACGCTTGAGCGCACCAGAGCGCTCCGCTCTTTCATCGTCAGCCAGCAACGCCGCAAGCAGGTGGCGTCCATGAATTTCTTCCTTGTTCGTCGTGCGCTGCGCGATATCGCGGGAACGCTCTAGTGCTGAGAAGAGATAAGACGTCATGCCGATAGGACCCGCAAATCCTCCACCTTTTACTATGGGTTTCAGCCCTAGCGAACCCCGCCTGCTAAAGTAGTGATCTCGAACTGCGCCGTATTCTTTTGCATAACTATCGATCAGATTACGCAGGAAATGCGCCGTCCAGGGACCTTCCGTATCCGTGGCTTCGGCAATGGTAAATAACAGGAAACTAGTAGTCACAACACCTAGAGTTGTATTACTCGAAGCCATCCTCACGGCACGCTCCATTAGAAGCGAAATCGAAGGGGCGGTCCTGAATTCGGCGAGCTGTGCCAGCGGAACCACGCCCGGGTCGGAAGTCGATGGCGATGGCGGCTGTTCGCCGGATGCTTGAGATGATGGCTCGGTAGGTTGCCGATCCGGCTGCTGAGCCGCTTCCCTCTCTGGTTGCTCAGTTGCAACTCCGGGGGATGGCTGTGAAGATTGTTGAGCTCCTTCCTGCTTTTCTTTGATATTCCCGTAAAACGGCGCTTCATCCGGCCCATAAAAAGATGAATGCTCATCCGGTCCGTAAAAAGATGACTGTTGGGCTGCCGATTGTTTTTCGCTGTTATCGTCACGGTTGTCAGCGGCCGGATTATCTGGGCTTTGGGTCGAGGCAACGTTCATTGCAGCCACAGTGCGCGCGATCACCGCATCGGCTATCCGGTCGAGCTCGCTGTCGCATTGCTCTCGGGGAAGCTCGGCAAGCGCGGGAGATTCAGGACCGAGAAGCATCGCGGATTCGAGCCAATCCAGGGAAAAAACCAGGGGCCGCAAGTGGATGCGAAGCATGCGAAACGTCGAAGCCTCACCCAGAGAAAGCCGGAGCATTCCAGCAAGATCGCGAAAATAGGAAGATTTCAGCAAGTCATCGGAGACGAGGAAGAGCATATACACGGCATCGCGCACCTGCTCGTGTAGTTGTTCCGGACTGCGAATCAGCTCGCCGAGCTTCTCGTTATTCCAGGATTCGACTGCCAGACCGGCTGGAAAGAGTTGAAGATTACGCGTTCGAGAGGCGAGCCTGTCCTGCAGCCTTTGCTCCCAGGCTTCGTCCTCCTTCGCATAAAACAGGATGATTTTCTTGCTGGAAGATGGGAGCATGATTTTCTTCCCTGGTATCGGCGCCGCATTCTCATTCTGACTGAGCTAACTCATCCTGCCCCAGTGAAGAAGCCAGAAGGGCCGGCGTACCGGGTACATAAGCACTAAACAATTCATACTATACTGGAGGTGGCAGATTTTCCCTATCACGAGGATAGGCGCCGCTTAATTCCGACCCGGGATAGATATCATGAAGCCTCACGCTTTCGTTGCGATGCCCTTCGGCAGCAAACCCGGCCCCGATGGGCAGTCGATCGACTTCAATCGCGTCTATGCTGAATACATTCAGCCTGCATTGGAAATGGCAGGACTGGAAGTCTTCCGCGCAGACGAGGAGCAGCGCGCCGGCAACATCATCACTGACATGTTCCAGGAACTGCTGATAGCCGACCTCGTAGTGGCCGACCTCACCATCGACAACCCCAATGTCTGGTATGAGCTTGGCGTGCGCCATGCGCTGCGCGCCCGCGGCATCCTATTGATTTGCGGCGGCCGCATTCCTGCCGCCTTCGATCTTTACACGCAGCGCAAGTTGCGCTACGGCATCGCGGACGGCGCCGTGGATCCTGCCACGCTGCAAAACGACCGGCGCCACCTCACCGAAATGGCCGAGGCAACCATGGAGTCCTGGCACGGCCGCAAGGAAAGTCCGGTCTATCACCTGCTGCCCAACCTGCAGGAGCCGGACTGGAAGTCGCTGCGTATCGGTGAAGTGCAGGAGTTCTGGCAGCGGCATGATGCCTGGAAAGAGCGCATCCTCCTGGCAGGCAAGGCACGGTTGATCGGAAATATGCTGGTGCTTGCGGACGAGGCCCCGGTGGCGGCCTTTCGCGCGGAGGCGTGGATCGCGGCGGGTACGGCCCTGCGTAAAACCGAGCATTTCAATTTCGCGCTGGAGCAGCTCGAACGTGGCCTGGCGATCGAACCCCGGAACCTTGCAGGCTTGCAGGAAAAGGGAATCTGCCTGCAACGGCTGGCGCTTGCCGGAATACCAGCCTACTCCCTGGATAAGGCTCGCGCGCATTATCGCAATGTACTGGATGAATATCCGGACGACGCCGAAACCTGGGCGCTGCTGGGCAGGCTGGACAAGGATGCCTGGATTGCCGCATGGCACCGGCCGGGCGCCACGCCGGAGCAGATGAGGGAGGATGCCGCGTATGATGATGCGCTGCTCCGGTGCGCCATCGAGAGCTATGCCAGCGGTTACCGCCGCAACCCCGCTCATTATTATTCCGGTATCAATGCGCTGACCCTGATGCATCTGTATCGCCATCTTACCCATGAAGCACGTTATGACAACGATATCGGACTCATGGCCGGCGCAGTCCGTTTTGCGGCCGGGTGCGAACCACGCGAGTCGCTACATTTCTGGTCGCAGGCCACCCTGGGTGACCTTGAAGTGCTCATGGGCACGCCGGATACGGTCAAGGCCGCCTATAAGGAAACCATCGCGAAAAACGACAAGGATTGGTTCGCGCTCAATTCCAGCTGCGCGCAATTGCAACTGCTGAAGGACCTCGGCTTTCGTTCTCAGACTGTCGAGACCGGCATTGCCACTTTCACGCGCGCGCTGCAAAAACTGGTCAGGCCCGAGGAGTGCTGGCAGCCACGGCAGGTATTGCTGTTCAGCGGGCACATGATGGACGCGCCCGGCCGCCCTGCTCCGCGCTTTCCTCCAAGGAAGGAGGATGCGGCCAGGCGAAAGATTGCTGCCGCAATAGAGGACCTGGAGGCGGGCTCCGGGGATATCGCGCTGGCCCAGGGCGCGAGCGGCGGCGATATTCTGTTCCTTGAAGCCTGCCGCGAGCGGGGCACTCGCCTGCAAATGATGCTGCCATTGCCAGAACCCGAATTCATTCAGCGCTCCATCCTGCCTTCCGCCAACGGCGACAAGTGGCGCAAGCGCTACTATGCATTGAAGGAAAACGCCAGCAATCCGCCGCGCATCATGCCGGATGAGCTTAGCCCTTCGCCCGGGGATGTGACTTCCTTTGAACGCTGCAACCTGTGGCTGCTTTACACCGCCCTCGCCTTTGGAGTGAACAGGGTGCGCTTCATTTGCCTGTGGGACGGCAGCAAGGGCGATGGCCCCGGAGGCACCGAGCATATGTACAACGAGATCAAGAGCAGGACCGGGCGGGTAACATGGATCAATATCAGCGAACTTGGGTAAACCATGCCCAGCATCTTCCTGAGCCATTCGAGCGCGGATGAGCTTCAATCTGAATCCGGCAGTTGACCGCTCATTTCCAATGCAGAACCATGATCCACAAAGATTTTACGTCGTACTCGACATTTATCTAATATGGCGGATTCGCTACAGGGCGGCTTCAGGTTGAAGCGGTCGCGTTCAAGCAGTGACTGCTGGATAATGGCTGGACGACGCATTCATCGGCCTTGCAGACGGCATGGACAGATGGGAGGAAAATCCCGGGCAAGAGGATCAGGGGGAGAAAGGATATGATGGAAGAATTATGGTGGAATATATTGATGAACAAGATGCGGGAAAATACGGTCATCCCGATCATCGGTCCTCGGCTGCTTGTCGGACCCGACGGCCAGACTTCATTGCAGGCACAGGTTGCCACTCGCTTATTGCACGATTGCGGCAAGGATGCCGGCGGGATACAGCTGCCGCCATTCCGCGAACTGAATGAGGCGGTGTCACTGTTAAAGGGTCAGGTCCCAATGGACGACCTTTATGATTTTGTAAACAACGCCATCAACAGTGTTACCAAAGACGCTGACATACCGGAGCCTCTCCATCAGTTGGCGCAGATCACGGACTTTCGCCTCTTCGTAACACTCACCATAGACGAGCTTCTTTCACAAAGCCTGAAACAGCACCGTACCGCGGTAAATGAAATCATTCATTCGCTAACCGGCGAACTACCAAGAGAATTACCGGGCGATTGGCGTCAAAGGCGGGAAGAAGCCCAGCTCTTCTACCTTTTTGGCAAGACGCGGGCAGCGCCCATGTTTGCCATTCATGATGAAGATATGCTGGAATACGCTCACGATCTCATTGTCAACGGTGAAAAAACTCATAAAAGATTTCTGGATGAATTGCGGTCTAATAATTTACTGCTGATCGGTTGCAATTTTCCCGAATGGCTAAGCCGGTTCTTCCTTCGCGCTGCCAACCGAACACGGTTATCTGGAAGTGACAGTCTTAGAAAAGCATGGTTAATCGAGCAGCCGCAACCAGAGGAAGGTTTCACCTGCTTTCTCAATAGCTATGGCGGCGGCACAAAGATCATTTCAGATATATCGCCAGTCGAGTTTGTCGCTGAATTACACCGTCGCTGGACACAAAAATATGGCGGTAGCAAAACAACCGCCGATCTCGTCGCGAACCCGGTTATCCCCCGCAAGCCGACATTTTTTATCAGCTATTGCCGGCGTACGGATCAGTTCAGCGCCGAGAAACTATACAAGGCGCTTCTCGACATGACGGCCAGCGAGGGCGATGTGTGGTTCGATCATGATTCCATTGAGCCTGGAGATGATTTTCCAGAGCGTATTCGGGACGGCATTCTCAACTGCCACTATTTTCTGCCCCTCATCTCGCATAAGGCCGACGCTCTGGATGAGGCATATTTCTATCGGGAATGGGGAGAGGCAAGTGAAAGAAAGAAAGCAATTCGAGGCAGGCCGTTCATCATCCCGATAATCGTGGATCAGGACTTTCAACCCACAGCTTATCATCGCGTTCCGTTTGATTGGACGGACATCCAGGATTTCGCCCACGCGCCCGAAGGGCAACCAGACGACAAACTCAGGAAGAGGCTAACGGATCTGTTGCGTGATGTTCGGCGTGAAGGCAGATTGTCATGACTATGCCAGACAGGAATGACAGCGTTTCCGCATCCAGTGCTTCCGGATCTTCCGATTCGGAAGCCCTTGCATTGAATTTGCAAAATCCCTGGCCAGGTCCAGCCGCCTACGACGAAGCTTCGAAGGATTTCTTTCATGGCCGCGGCGAAGAGGCCCAGGAACTCCTCCGGCTCATTCGGCTGGCACCGCTAACGGTCGTGTATGGAAAGTCAGGCTTGGGTAAAACTTCACTCCTGCAGGCCGGGCTTTATCCCTTGCTGAGGGCCGAGCACTGTCTTCCCGTTCACCTGCGCTTGAATTTCTCCAATGAAAGTACTGCTGCGCCATTTGCACAAGCGATGCAGCGGCTCATGGAGGAGCTCGATGCTGCAAAGGCGGAATATCCCGCGCCAGCGAATGATGAAGGCCTGTGGGAATTTTTGCACCGCAAGGATATGGAGGTGTGGAGCACGGATAATTTTCCCTTAACGCCGGTACTTGTATTCGATCAGTTTGAAGAACTGTTTTCGCGTAGTGGCGGCAATGTCGAACTGATAAAGCAGGTCTTCGATGGCCTTGCCAACCTGGTCGAGAATCGCATTCCCGAAAAAATTGCGAACGACATAACCGGGATCCTCCGGCCGCGGCTGAACCTCCAATCCCAGCACTATCGCATCGTTCTGTCATTCCGCGAAGATTACTTGCCCGACATCCGGACATGGGAACAAAAGATACCCTCGTTACTGCGTAATTATTTACGGCTGGAGCCGATGTCGCGCGCATGTGCAATCGAGGCGGTGGAGCGCTCTGGTCGCGCTGTGCTCGACAAGGATGCGGCAGAGAGCATTGTCGATTTCGTGGGAAAACTCGATCACCTGCCAGAAGCTGCTGGCACATCCAGTATGGTCATCGAGCCTGTGCTCCTGAGCTTATGCTGCTCTCAGTTGAATCGGCGCCGAACAGCCGGCGGCTTGATCGATAAGGAACTCGTCCTGAATGTGGGTCAAAATATTCTCGATAATTTTTACCAGGATGCTCTCAATGATCCGGAAGTAAAAGGTCCGCCGGATGCGGCTCTTTTTATCGAAAACCACCTGATCCAGGGCGACCACTTCCGCGGCGACTATCCCAGGGATGAAGCGCTTACTGAACATAAACTGACTCCCAGACAGCTGTCCGCACTCACTGACCGGCATCGGCTGCTGCGAATCGCTCACCATATGGATACCGCACGGGTGGAATTGATACACGATCGGCTGGTATCCGTGGTCCGGAAGACGCGAGATGAACGCAGGATGAAGGAGCAACAACTGGAGCAGGAGCGCCTAGCCACAAAGGCTCAAGCCGAGCGCGACGAAGAACATGCCCGCGGCGAAGAATTGCGGCGCCAGCGAGACCTGGCCCATCGAAGCCTCAAAGTTGCCCGGCATCGGCGAAATCTTGCAGTGGGCGCGGCTGTTTTAAGTATTCTCCTTTTCGGGTGGGGATGGCAGCAAAAAAACGAAGCTGAAAGGGAGAAGCAGAGAACCGAGGAGGCGACGCAGAAGACCGAGGAAGCGATGCAGAAGGCCGAGAAGGCGCAGCAGGGTATGGCTACTGCCATCGCCACATCTCGCCTCGCCGAAGGGCGATCGAACCTGCCCGTTGGCTCGGAGCCATTTAAAGAAATCCTGTCTCAGGGACTTGCAGCCTATCGTTTGAGCGAAAAGGGAATATTGCCAATCAAAGCAGAAAGCCTGGTACTTCTTCACACCCTTTTGGATATCTACAGTTATTTACGCAAGTTCTTGAGCCTGACTGGCTCAACACCCACGCCGGCGCTTTCTTACAGCCCTGACGGCCAAATACTCGCGGTCGGTGGCGAGGATGGGATGATCCGCCTGATCGACACGAAAGATTTTAGTGAAACCGGCAAATTGGATTGTAAGCAGCCGCCTACGGAATCGGTGTGGACGCTCGCATACAATAGCGACGGCACCCGGCTGGCGGCGGGATACGCCCGCATCGATGGAGAAACAGGGCGCGGTCTCGTCTGTGTGTTCGATGTGACACAGCGCCGGATTGTGCAAAAATGGTCCAGCCAGGATCTCTGGGGCAAACCCAGTAATATCACAAGCGTGGCCTATGGCGGGAAACCTCGAGCCGAATTCGTGATCTCGGGCGGAAGCGACAGGATGCTGCGGAAACTCAACGTCTCAAGCGGCGCGATGCAATACATCTCTCATGCACAGGAGGTTGTAGCGGTGGCGGCAAGCTCCGACGGCCGTTGGGTCGCGTCGGGGGGCGAGGATGCGATTGTCAGGGTATGGAACGTAGCGGACTTCGATCAAGCCAATCCGCAGCCCAGGGAATTTAAAGGGCATGATGCATTGATCGAGCGGCTCGTATTCCCTTCTTTCAGCAACTCCATACTCTTATCGACCGGCGATGATGGACGCATCATAGGCTGGAATGTCGAGGAACGCTGCCGTATCCTGCAGACGAAAAGCCAGGATGTAAAGATAAACGATATTGCCGCTGATCGAGGCGGATTCATAGCCGCTGCGGGCGCAGATGGCAGCATACTGCTTTTTAAGGTAGGTTATCACCATCATTGCGGAGGTGGATCGCAAGCGGCTTCTTCTCCTCCCGAGTTTGATTTGATCACGGATGGGAGGTTGGGAAAGCACGGCGGCATGGCTCTCGGAGTGGTATTTAACCCGGAAGGCGATCAAATGGCATCTGCAGGACAGGACGGATCGATACGTATCTGGGGCGAAAAAACTCCCGGTTTCTCATTTGCCCAGCTGGAGTTGGCGCTCGACTCATCACTGCCTGCGGCGGGCCGCGGCAACATAACAGCTATTGCCATAAGTCCCAATGGCGAGCTGATCGCTGCTGGTGATCAAAACGGCAACGTTTATCTCTGGCAGCGGCCGGCGATAAGCCCCCTGCCCGTATCTCTGCCACCGCTTTCGATTTGGCCTGCCCATACAGGAGCAGTCCACGGTCTGGCTTATGTCCAGGCCGGGAATCGGCCGATTCTCGTTTCGGGTGGCGACGATGGTGTGGTCAAGCGCTGGGATACAACTTATAACGCCATCGATATGAAAGACAATGCGGGCCCCATTCGCTCAATCGCAGTGTCACCCGATGGTAAAACGCTTGTAGCGGGCAGCAAGGATGGCACGGTACGCCTTTGGGATGCTGCGACTGGAGAACGTCAAGGAAAATTCGATGCGCCATCGGAGAACGAGCTGTATGCGGTCGGCTTCAGTAATGATGGAAAATATATTGCGGTTGGGGATTTTTCTATAGGTATACGCATACTGGATATTGAAACACCTGGTTCTGAATGGATATTGACGGGACACTCAGACTCGGTCATGTCTCTTTCCCGAAGCGAATCGCAATGGCTGCTTTCAGCCGGACGGGATGGAAGCGTACTTGAATGGGAGTCCTCAGCCCTGGCAAAGTCTCGAAGCTCCGCCCTGAAGAAGTGGGATGATTTTAATCTTCGCCTGGGGTTCATGAATTCCGTGAAACTGACTTCCATAGGCACCAGCAGGGATGGCAAGTTAATCCTCACGGGTGGAAGCGATGGACAAGTTCAATTATGGGATGGCGTCGAATACGTCAGGATTGGTGAACGCTTTTCTGGCCATGAAAACAGGAAAATTAGCGCGGTGGCGCTTGCACCCGACGGGAGCTTCTTCGTAACTGCCGATGCTCCGAACATAACTGCCGATGCTCCGAACATAACTGCCGATACTTCGAATATTCTGGTCTGGCCTGGGCCAGCCCGCTGGGCCGAAATCCTCTGTTCGAAAATTGTGCGGAACATGAGTGATAACCAATGGCGCGAGCGGATGCCACAGCAGATTGATTATGTGGAGCAATGCCCAAATTTGCCGAGCAAATCACAGTAAGTTTGCACTACTTGAGGAAGCGCTGAATAAATCTCTGCTGGCGCGGCGGCGGCTTTGCGGGATGGGATGCGCGAAAGGCGACGACGCGAATGGTGCGACCGCGCAGGGCGGAGCAGTGTCTTCCGAAAGGAAGATGCGACCCCGTAGCGGGATGCTGGCGCCCCATATGTACATTGGCGCACTCTAAGCCCGCTGCCCGATCCCCGCTTCGCGGGGGCCCCTCGGGCCACGCTCCGGGGAGCCATGGCGCAGCACTCGTTGGCATCGTAGTCCCGGCTACGACCTGCGTCGCGCGCCTTATGATCATCCCGATTTTACCAGCAACGCGCTCAGTGAGAATTTGTTCAGCGCTTCCTTAATATCCTCTTCTCCCACCTGGAAGCGTTGATGGATTTTCCTGTCCCGGAGATCGCCCGGATGCATTGGAACCTGCCATACCGGGCGGTCCCTTTTTACTTGGGGAAACTGCCCCGCCTGGCGCGCTAGCGGCGCCGCCCAATCCGGGCATACCGCTCGACATGCCGCCGCCTTCGTTACCACCGCGCGATCGCTCTCCCGTAGCTGCACCAGCGGCTACACCAGCTCCGGCAGCTCCACCACCAGCGATGGTTCCGCCAATAGCAGCCCCGCCGGAAGCAACACCAGCATCAGCAGCGCGAGGGGTTCCACCGGCACCGGTGGCTGCTTGCGAGTAAGCAAAAACAACCAATCCGCATATCAAACCTGCGAGTAATGTCATCCTGGGTATTCCATCCGAGATAGCCTGATCACTCATGGTTTCCTCCAATATATTTAATCTGATAAGCTCGCATCACCACAGCGCTTTCTCCTTGACATGGTATCGCTTCCTTAACGAAAAGCCCGGTGCGGCATACACCGAGCTAAAAGGCACTCTGTACGGTAAGGCACCTTGTATAGGGTTAAGTTGTATTAGCTCAGCAATTCTAATATCTGCTTTTGAATCTGTCACACAGGCGACATGTCACTGTGGCAGTATGATTGTGCCCTGTACCCTTGCAGGGCCAGGTATCCGATTTTAATCCCTTTCGGATACTGATGCTCCCGCTGATATTCATACCAACGGGAACTCCTCCTTCAACCCGCTTCGGCGGGTTTTCTTTCTTTCCCCTCTCCCTCATTCGAGGGTATTTTGATCCATAAAAAATGTAGTGTGGTGAGATAATAAAGATTCCGGGTTGCCGCTCGTGGTGACGGGTTGACCGGGCGTGAACCGCTATGACCAGCATAACAACGGGAAGCATTTATTGATGCCGGCTTGACGATTTTTTGTGAGTAACAAGAAAATACGTAAAAACGATGAACCTAATTAAGGGAGACGATGGGCATCTGGCCAATGATGATATAGATGAGTGGGCAAAAGAAAAGCATATGTACTTGTTGCGATACCTTGAAATCTCGCAAGCGGCCAGAAGGCAATTTATCGGAGAACACCAAGGTGGGGCGGCTTATTTCGACCTCTTCTGCGCAACAGGAAAATCACGAATAAAAACAACAGGAGAGTGGATAGATGGCAGTGCTATAGCAGCTTGGAAAGCTAGCGTGCAAAGCAAAGCGCCTTTCTCTGGCGTGTATATATCGGATGTTGATGAAGAAAGTCTCGCTGCCTGCACTGCCCGGCTGAAAAAACTCGGTGCGCCAGTTTTCCCCATTCACGCTTCCGCGACCGTAGCTGCGAAAAAGATGGCGTCAGCTGTAAATCCTTGTGGCCTTCATCTCGCATTTGTTGATCCATACAATCTCATATCGCTCGATTTTCGACTGATCAAAGCGCTATCCGCACTGCGTCACATTGACCTTTTAATTCATTGCAGCGCCATGGATTTTCAACGAAATCTCGATATGAATCTCATATCGGAAAATTCTGATTTTGATGCCTTAGCTCCTGGATGGCGAGAAAATGTCGACACAACGGGTTCACGCGGTAAAATCCGCGAAAACATATACGAATATTGGAAGCAAAAAGTAGCGGACTTGGGATTTTTTACTTCGACAGATCAGAAACTTGTTACCGGAATAAAGAACCAGCCGCTTTATCGCTTGCTGGTCGCCAGTCGGTATCCATTGGCAAATAAGTTTTGGTCAGTTGCGGTAAATCCTCAGGGGCAGGGTGAACTAGGATTCTAAGGAAGCGCTGAATAAATCTCCGCTGGCGCGGCGGTGGTTTTGCGGGATGGGATGCGCGAAAGGCGACGACGCGAATGGTTGATTCCCTTCGCCAGGAGCCTGACAAGGCAGACCGCTCGCAAAGCCCCGCCCCATAAGGGTTGCAGTAAAATCGGGTAACTGTCAGATGAAGTCGCGACTACTACAAATCATTGGATTGCGGGCTGCTTTGGTGCGCGCACATCAACCCGCTTCGCTATTTCCTGTTGTGTCTTTTTGTCTTTCTTTAAATACCTGGGACCACGCCGCATTCTCTTTCGACATTGCGGATTCGGCTGTCGCTACCAGCAGGTGAAATGCATTGTCTCCATCATAAGGGGCACTCTGGGTAAGATATAAATATTTTTCATGTTTCAAGGTTTCGGCTGTCGCCCGGTATTCAACCCAGTTTTCCTGAAATTTATACAGTGTGACCAGACCCGCAATTAGCGCTATGGCAACGGCCATTACTCCCGTGAGAAGCTTGAGCATGTCACTGTCCCCGGCGATATGGCTGACCAGAAACGGCAGGGTGACTGAAAAAAGAATCTCGAGAGCGCGTAGCCTTTTGTACCACATCTGATTCCATGAACTTTTGTCGTCATACCATTTGATCTGGTCATCGAGCCGTTCCTGAAGATATTCCTCTGAAGTCATCGCATATTGCTCCATTGTTTTTCTTGAATTTTCTGCTGTGCCACGCGGTATTTCATGAAACCTAAAGTATCGGAATATCCTCCGCCACGCCTTCGAGATTGACTACCTCATAGGCAAGCTCCGCTCCGGATGGATGGATTACCCGCCCCCTGCTTCGTATTTTTATCCCTATGGTTTGAAACGCCTGCCGCGCCTGGCCGCGGAGATGAACGGGTGGCAGGAGCAGCGCGAAATCGAGGCCGCCAGCATCGGCGTTGGGTTGTAGCACCACGGAAACAAGCAAACCGAGAATATTCTGTTCCTGGCCAATCTCTTCCCCGCGAAATACAAAATGCCCTTCCGGGCCCTGGTACTCGAGACGGGCATTCGCTGCTGCTTCCACCTCTTCTTCCCCCAGAGAATCGAACGTGCACGGATAATATTCGATCCGGGTAGCGCCGCCGTAATCGTCCAGGATAAAACGATTGGGCTGGCGGTCGGGCCTGTCCAGATCCAGCTGCGCCGTCTTCGCATTTTGGGACGCGCGAACACGCACACCCTTCACCCCTTCGGGCAGCTCTTCCCAGGTGTAGATGGCCTGAATGGAAGAGACGATCTGAGGTGCTGGACCCGTGGGAGGATCGGCAACGAAATCGAAATCGTGGATTCCGTCTGGCGGCGGCTGGATAAAGACATGAGGCTGGAGCTTCGGATCGGTCCAGCCCCCGGTCGAGACGGTTCCCACGGCGGTGATGCGCAATTTCGGTGGGAAGCTTTCCAGGAGTGCAAGATGGACTTCGGTTATTTCGCGAATTTTCTCCATGGCTTTCTCCCACTGTTATTGGCTGCTATTGGCTGTTATTTACCGCTTGCACCGTGCCGTTCCGTTCAAAATCCGGATTCCGCATTGCGGAGGAGATTTCTCTTCCTCCCGGAGCAAATATCAGGAAATGCGTACCAACGCTGCGCTTGACTCCGCTATCCTTGACCCGCATCCATCTGATTTATAGTTCAGCGAATCGAAAAAGCAAATGGAAGCGGAGAGATGATGCAGGCTTCCGGTTTCGCCGTTATCTGCCACATGGCATTGATGCATTACTAAAGAAGGCGATGGCGAAACAGCCAGGCCGCCAGCGGCAGGGTGATCGCCGAAATGATCAGCAGGGGAATCAGGTCGTGGATGACCGTAAGCAGCCCCACTCCCTCCAGATAGACGCGCTGCACCAGGTCGATGGCAAAGCGCAGCGGATTGATCAGGGTGGCGATCTGCAGGAATTCCGGCATGTTGCGAACCGGGGTGGCCAGTCCGGAAAGCAGGATCAGTGGCATGATCAGCATGAAAGTGTACAGCATGGCCTGCTGCATGTTTGCCGAAACCGCCGAGATCGACAGCCCCAGCCCCACGCTGGCCACGGTAAACAGGGTCAGCCCGGTATAGAGCGTGACGAGCGACCCTGCCATGGGTATCCTGAACCAGAATAGCGCGACCATCATGACGATGGTCGATTGCGTCAGGCCGATCATGATGGAGGGGATGGCTTTGCCTATCATCACTTCCATCGGGGAAAACGGCGTCACCAGCAGTTGATCGAAAGTGCCGTTTTCACGTTCGCGCGCGACCGACAAGGCAGACAGCATCAGCGTCTGAATCATGCTGAGCGAGGCGATCAACCCGGGCAGCAGGTTCCAGCGGGTTTCGAGGTTGGGATTGTACCAGGCGCGCGATTCGACGGTGATCTGCGGCAGGGGCGGCGCCGCGCCGCTCTGCAGCGTGGCGTTATACCCTTCGATGATGCCGCCGATATAGGCCGCGGCAGATCCCGCGGTATTGGAGTTGCGCGCATCCAGGATCAATTGTACCGGCGCCATCCCGCCTTCATTCAATTGCTGCTCGAATCGCTGCCCGATCTGGACCACGACCAGGGCCTTTCCCGCATCGATCACATCCGCAATCTCCTTCTGGGTCCGCAGGGTGGCGGCGCGATGGAACACCCCGCTTCCATCCAGGCGGGCTACGAGCTCGGCCGCATGGATTCCCCCGCTCTGGTCCAGCAGGGCATAGGGCACGTTCGTCAGGTCGTAAGTCGCGGCATAACCGAACAGGAAGCTTTCGACCAGGGAGGGAACGATGAGGATTACCCGATTGGCCGGATCCTTGAAGATGGCGAGCAGTTCTTTACGGCACAGGCTGGCAATGCGGCGCAGGAAATCGAGCACGGCGTCAATCCAGTCTCTTGCGCGTGACCAGGCGCGCCAGCGCAAGCAACGATATGGCGTACGTGGCAAGAATGGCGCAATTCTTGAAGATGAGCGGCCAGACGTTGCCTGCCAGATACAGTGTCCTGATCAATTCCATGAAATAAGTCGCGGGGAGCGCCTTGCCGATCCACTGGATGACCACCGGGACGTTGCGCAGATCGAACATGAATCCGGATAGCATCAGCGCAGGCATGAAGCTGGACAGCAGTGCGACCTGGCTTGCGAGGAACTGGTTGCGGGTCACTGACGAAATCAGCAAGCCTATTCCCAGCGCCACCAGCAGGTAAAGCATCGAACTGCCCAGCAGAATCAGAAGCGACCCGTACATCGGCACCTCAAACAGGAACTGCGCAGCCACCAGACACATCCCCAGACCGAGCATCCCCATCAGAAAGTACGGAATGATCTTCGCCAGCAGAATTTCATTGGGCCGCACCGGCGAAACGAACAAGGCTTCCAGCGTGCCGCGCTCCCACTCGCGCGCCATGACCATCGCTGTCAGGAAGGCGCCCACCAGCGTCATGATCAGCACGATCAGCCCCGGCACGAGGTACCAGGTGCTGGTGTTGGCCGCATTGAACCACATGCGCTCCACCGGCACTACCATCCCGGTGCGGGAAGCCGCCGCTGCGGCCGGCTCCGCCATTCGTCCCCTTTCGGCCTGGCGCTGCGTCCATTGGCTTAGCGCGAGGTTGAGATAACTGCGGATGATGAGCGCCCGGCTGGCCTCGGTTCCATGCACCAGCACCTGGAGGCGCGCATCGCCAGCAGCCAGGTCGCGGGAAAAATCGCTCGGCACACGCACGATGGCGTCCACTTTGCGTTCCAGCATCAGGCGCTCGGCATCGTGCATGGAAATCACCACCACTGGCGAGATATAAGGGGAAAGCTCAATACCCGCGATGACGTCCACTGCCATGGGCGAGGGATCTTCCAGCACAACCGCTACCGGCGCGTTCCTGACATCGAGGGAGAGGCCGAAGCCAAAAATAAGGATCAGCACGAGAGGCAGGCCGATGCCAATAGCAAGGCTGCCGGGATCGCGCAGCAACTGGCGGATCTCCTTGCGGGTGAGTGAAGCCAGGCGCGGCCAGAATCCCGACAATCCTCCCGGCCTTCCTGTCCCTCGCGATCCTCCCTCCCCTCCCTCCCGTTTCCGGCTCGCCGATTCCGGCGGGTTGCCGGGCGGCTTTGGCAAAGACAACGCTCCATTGGACTTGCCATAGGACTTGCTACCGGGCCTGCCATCGAGTTTGCTATCGGACTTGTTCACCGGGCCGCTTCCCTTCGGGGAGTTTCGGCAGGGGTGCGCCGTGCCCGCTCGACAATGCCGATAAAAGCTTCTTCCATGTCCAGATGGTTGCCTTCTCCTCCCGCCTGCACCCTGACTTCTCGCGGCGTACCCAGCGCCAGCAGCTTCCCCGCATCCTGGATGACGATGCGGTCGCAATACTCGGCTTCTTCCATGAAATGGGTCGTGATGACGATCGTCGTGCCCACTTCCGACAGCGCCGTGATGCGCCGCCAGAATTCCCGGCGCTTCATCGGGTCGGTGCCGCTGGTGGGCTCGTCGAGGAAAAGGATCTCGGGTTCGTGCAGCAGGCCCACAGCCATTGCCAGCCGCTGCTTAAAGCCGCCGGGCAACTGCCCGCTCGGGGATTTTTCTCTGCCCTGGAGATCGAATTGCTGCATCACGATGGCGATGCGTTCGCGCAGCCGCGAGCCATGCAACCCGTAGGCGCTGCCGAAGAACTCCAGATTTTCCATCACGGAGAGATCGCTGTAGAGGGAAAACCTTTGCGAAACATAACCTATCTTGCGCCGTGCTGCGGCCCGCGCGCGCAGCAGATTGACGCCGGCCACCTGGAGAAAGCCGCCGCTTGCCGGCAGCAAGCCGCAAAGCATGCGGAATGTGGTGGTCTTGCCCGCTCCGTTTGGCCCCAGCAGGCCGAAGATTTCCCCCCGCCGCACCGAGAAGGAGACGTGGTCGACCGCGGTAAAATTTCCGAACCTGCGCACCAGGTCACGCACTTCTATGACGACTTCATCCACTTTTTCCCTGCCCTCGGGTTCATCTTCCGCGGCCATCCGCTCCGGCCCTGCCACTACTTGCGTCCCTTCCACCCTTTCCATTTTTTCCATTCTTTCCCCGGTTCCGGATTCCGCGTGCGCACCAAGCCGGTCCATGTCCTGCTGCTTGCGCAGCAACACCATGAATCCATCTTCCAGCCGCGCTTCCACCTCCGTTACCGGCGTGCTTTCCAGCAAAGCATCCAGATGCCGCTGATCCGCCGCGGGCTGCCGCACAAAATGGACCACCCCTCCATGCGGCACCGCATCGATAATGCTTCTGGCATCATCGAACAGGCGCGATTGCAGGATGCGCGGCGGCTGGCCCGGCGGGGGCGCCGCATCGAAGCACAGGCCCCGTGCGCGCTGGCGAATTTCCTCCGGCGTGCCTTCCGCCAGCACCTTGCCCTCGTTCAGCACAAAGACGTGGGCGCAATGCTCTGCTTCTCCCAGGAAAGCAGTCGTAACCAGAACGGTCAAATGCTCCTCGTCGATCATTTGCTGGACGATATCCCACAACTCGCGGCGCGATAACGGATCGACCCCCACTGTGGGCTCATCCAGCAGCAACAGTTCCGGCGAGCGCACCAGGGTGCAGGCCAGCCCCAGCTTCTGCTTCATGCCGCCGGACAATTTGCCCGTGAGGCGGCCGGTAAAGGAGGCCAGGCCCGTCATCTGGAGCAACCGGGCGTAACGCGCAGCACGCGCGCTGGCAGGCACGCCATGCAGATCGGCATAAAGATCGAGGTTCTCCTGGACGCTGAGATCTTCATAGAGGCCGAAGCGTTGCGGCATGTATCCGATCCTGTCCTGGATGGTTTGCGGGTCGAGCGCGACATTGATGCCCAGGACCTCGAGCTGGCCTTCATCGACTTTCAGCAATCCGGCTATCATTCGCAGCAATGTCGTCTTTCCCGCGCCATCCGGGCCCACCAGGGCGGTTAGCGTGCCGGAAGACAAGCGCAGCGAGACATCCGTTACCGCATGGATGATTTTCCCGGTTTCCTTCGCCAAAAAACGCTTGTGAACAGCGCTGGCGACGAGCGCCGCCGCTTTGCTCATCGTTTCACCCATCGCCCGGAGGCTGCCGTGAACCGGCGTTATCCTTCAGGGAAATATACACGGTGGCGGGCATGCCCAGGCGAAGCCGGTTGGCCGCGTCCTCGACGAAGATGCGGACTTCATAAACCAGGCTGGTGCGCAGCTCCTCGGTCTGCACGGTTTTGGGGGTGAATTCGGCCATGGAGGAAATAAATCCCACCCACCCCGCTATGGATTCGCCTGGGTGGCTGTCAGTCGTGACGCGCGCGCTCATGCCCGGCTTGATGCGCCCCAGATCGACCTCGGACACGTAAGCGCGCACCCATTTTGGGTCCGTTATCGCCAGGGCGTAGACCGCCCGTTGCGGGGAAGCCATATCTCCGGGTTCGAGCAGGCGCGAGCGCACCACGGCATCGATCGGCGCCTGCAACTCGTAAAGGCTGAGCTGGTGCCTGAGGAGGGCAAGATCCGACTGGGACACCAGCAACTGCGCCTCGGCCTGGGCGATGTCCTCCTGGCGGGGGCCGATGAGCGCCAGTTGCAGCGCTTTTTTCTGGTTCTCCAGTTGCGCCAGGGCTGCCCGCTTCCGCGAGCGGGCGTTATCCAGATCCTGCCGGCTGACCGCCTCGCCCGATTCCTGCTCGATATTCTGCAGACGCTCGAACTGTTGCGAAGCAAAATCCGCATCCGCCTGCGCGGCAGCCACTTGAGCCCGTGCCTGGGCCACCTCTTCCGGCCGCGTACCGTTCTTCAGCCGCAGCAAGGCCTGCTCCTGCACCTCGATTTGCGCCACCGCCTGGGCAATCTGCAGTGTCAAAGTGCGGGTGTCCAGGGTTGCCAGCACCTGCCCGGCCTTTACCCGGTCGCCTTCCTGGACACGCATTTCCGCTACCCGCTCGCTGCCGTTGAAAGCCAGCGAAACCTGGCGGATATCGACATTGCCATACAGCACCAGCGTATCCGCGTCTTTCCGCTCCTGGGTGAAATACCACCCTGCCAGCAGGGCGGCCGCGATTGCGAATCCCGCAGCGGCCAGGATAAGCCGTTTATTCCGGAGCGGCTGAACCGTCGCGTCGGGTGAAGCGGTATCCTTGTCCGCCGGCATCATCGGGCAGCGTCGAAACGATTAGTCATCCATCAGTCATCCGAACCGGCGGAAGAGAAGATTGCCGCCACCGCATCCTCCAGCGATACCACCGCAACCGGAAGCGCGGCGACATTGCCGGACGTGATCGCCCCGGCGAAGAGAATCAGTGCGGATGCCAGATCCAGCGCCTGCTTGAAAACGGCGATACGTCCGATCGCCGTTTTTGCGTGTTTCACGCTGGATTGGAGGCGTGCCAGGGCAGGCTCGCTATCGGCCAGGACCACGCCTATCGCCGCGGTATACATGGCGGATGCGCTGTTCAGAAGCGCGATTTCCCGCTCATCCAGTTCATCCCATTCACGCCGTGTAAGGCTTCCCTGATGCCCTACGCGCCATTCTCCCAATGCCACCGCGGTATCGCGAAGCAGGTTGCCCAGCTCGAAAGCCTCATCCGCACTCAGAGGTTCCATGATACTTTTCCTCCTTTTCCTTTTTACCGGGAAACATCGAGCAGGGTTTTATAAGCAGTTCGAAGCGTATTTATGCGGGACTTGAACTGCAGTCCGGTTTCGCCGTGATCAATGGCGCCGATAGCCTTCCTGTGGTCGTACAGGTACTGGTGCCCAGCGGCAATGCCCGACAAGACATTATCATAAGCCCGGGCACTCCGGATACGGCCATCGGCACGGCTCAATGCTTCCGCCCGAACCTCCTTCGCCAACGCCATCGCAACCGGCTCCGGGGGATTGTCCGGGGCGAGCATTATGTTGTCATAATAACGCGCGATCAGGGCCGATTCCACCTGCAGGTCAGCCACGATGCCGTTTTCCACGATTCTGCGTGCTGCCCTGATCACATCCTGAAGCGGCTCATTGCTTCTGCCGATCAACTTCTTCATCTCGTGCTCCCGGTACCAGACGGTGGCGGAACGGGCAAACAGGGTGGAGAGCGCACCCACGGCCTGTTTTTCATTCGCGTCGAGCATCGACGCCTTGTTGAGGCTGGCGCTGACATCGACGAGCGATTTGTCGAAAACTCTCATGTCGCCTGAAGCCAGCGCATCGAGGCCATGCATGTAATCCGCCAGGGTTTGCTGAAGTAAATCCAGGCTGGCGTGCTGTGCCTCGCGGCGCGCCTTCATCGATTCCAGGTCGGGGTAAAATTTCGCAGGCTGGTATTGCTTGCGCCGCTCGGGCGCTTCGACATAATCTCTCGTGATTCCATCGAAGCCTGCGGCATTCCCCGAAAGCGAAGCGAATTTCCTCACCTCGGTGAAGCTGGCGCATCCCGATATTGCGGTAGCAAGGAGCAGATGCGCCAGAAAGCGCGCCCACCAGCGAAACCTTCTCGCATTATTTGTACTGTAACTCATCTGAAATAAACTGTTCATGCGATGAAGCCGGGCAGGAAGACGGGAGGTCCCCAAAGCCGCCAAAACACGTATAGTAACCCCCCCGGCTGAGCAATATTGCAGTATCAGGAATAAATAGACTCGCTCATAATTACCCTATGAAGACAATCACTGCCGCCGCCCTCGCCCTCGCCATTGCGGCTGCCGGCTTTCATGCTCCCGCTTCCGCTTCGGAACATATCGTCCTCAATTATATCGGCCAGCAAATCGTGCCGAACAAAACGCGCTTCAACGGCACGCTCATCGGCGGCTTGTCTTCGCTCGACTATAATCCGGCAACTGATCGTTACCTTGCAATCAGCGACGACCGGAACAATGCGCGCTTTTACGAATTGTCGCTTGATCTTGCCCTGTTCCAGCGTTCCGCCACGCCCGGGATGGATGGGGTGAAATTCCATTCGGTAACCCTGTTACGGGGACCGGACGGAAACAGCTTCGAAAAAAACGGACTTGACCCCGAAGCGCTGCGATTCGATCGCGCCAGCAACCGCATATACTGGAGCAGCGAAGGCCGGCGCGGCATTTTTGGCTTCGCCAACCCTGCCGTGCGCGTGATGAATCCGGACGGCAGCTACGTGAGCGATTTCCCTGTACCCTCCCGCTACTTCCCCGACGGATCCAATATGGGAATATTTCCGGGAGACAAAGGGATATACAACAACCTCGCCTTCGAAAGCCTGGCAATCTCGCTGGAGGGGCGCACGCTCTACACCGCGACGGAAAATGGCCTGGTACAGGATTCGCCGCCTTCGAGCGTCGTCACCGGTTCGCGCGCGCGCATTCTTTCCTTCGACATTGCCAGCAGCAGGCCTGCCGAGGAGTATATCTACCCTGTGGGGCCGGTGGTATTCGCACCCTCCTCCCTTGGCGGATTCGCCACCAACGGCCTGACCGATTTTATTGCCATCGGCGACCGGCAATTCATCACCATCGAGCGCTCATTCACGCTTGGCGCCCTCACACCAGGGAGTATCGCCACCGGATTTACCGTCCGGCTGTTTTATGCGGACGCACGCCACGCTACCGATGTATCAGGCATGGATTCCATCGCAGGGAGGAATATTCAGCTGGTCAGCAAGACGTTGCTTCTGGATCTTTCCAAGCTAAAAAATATCGATGGTTCGGCGCTCGCAGCGGGTAATATCGAAGGCATTACGTTTGGCCCGATATTCAATGGCAAGCGGACGATCATCCTGGTAGCCGACAACAATTTCGCGCCAGCCCAGCTTACCCAGTTCATCGCGCTGGAAATCAGTTCGGGCCTGCCGCCCAATCCCTGAACCGTAACCGCATCCGTATCATTCGGCGCAGCTTCGCGGCAAATGAACCAGGCGGGAATCGGTCAAAGAACAACCGTGCCGGAAAATGCTGTTGCTATTGATCCAGCCGGAAAATACCATGAACCTCGTTATTCCGGGCCTGACCCGGAATCCAGCGCCAAGCCAGCAACAAGGTCTGCAAACCTGTGGTTCGCGGAGTGCATGCAGCAAAAACAAGGAAGGAAGTGAATGCAACAAATGAGGATCTGGGAATGATAAGGCCGCCCGGTCAGCACGGCTTCGGTCCATGAAGAAGCTTTGTTCCGCCGCCAACCTGATGGAGGCGCATATCCTGCTCGACCTTCTCGCACATGCGAACATCGAAGCGCGGCTATTCAACGAGCACGCTCAGGGTGGCGTGGGCGACATCCCTTTCACGCATGCGTATCCGGAAGTCTGGATTGCTCGCGAGGATGATCTGCCGCGGGCGCAGGCCGTGGTACGTGCCTATGAAAAAGCGCCTGTAGAGACAGGCGTGGTATTTTGCCGCACATGCTCCGAGGAAAACCCGGCTAATTTTCAGCTATGCTGGCGGTGCGGAAGCGGACTCGAAAGCGCTTCCAGGTAAACGGATAAAAAGGTAAACGCTATCTTGGGGCGATCCCGGCACCGGCCTGCATCCTGCGGATCCAGAGAAAATCTTCTGCGGGTAAAGAAAACCATCTGCCTGCCCGGCTTATCTGCTGGTGTCGGGACGATTTCTGGATTTGCGAAAAATGGGTATGACCTTGCTTCTGCCATCGCTGTCCTTATAAACATCATCCATGAACAGCCGTTCTTTTTTATTGCGTTTGAAGATTTTTCTTGAGCTTCTCTCGGCCCAATCTTCAAACTGCGCGAAAGTCAAGCCAAACGCATCCTTATCCATTGATTTTTTCATTTCATCGCTCCAGAAATTCAACAGAACAACTGCTTTCGCAGGCTATGGAAAGGGGCTCGCCAAGGCTGATAGCCTTTGAAGACCGCGTGCCGGGTATACACTCTCGTAGATGCGCTATTCAGTATGCGGAAAAAACATGAAAGGCAATCCCGCGTGCAAGTGTCCGGTGTTGGTACGGCGCGATCTGTGCGGTAACACACCCGGAAAGCCCTCAACCTCAATTCGCTCTGCAGCGATTCACCATACAGGTGAACGGAACGCCGGGTACCGCGGAAAGTCTTCGTGGATCAAGACTCTAAGCTGGAATTGACCGGTCAGCTGCCGGATTCAGGTTCAGTAAGGCTACCCCAGCGCAACGGTGGTTTGCAGGATGGGAAAATGTGTTTACCAGCGACAGATATTTATGAGCAGCAATTGACAGCCTTATTTCTGCTTCGCGCCGGCATCGGCCGTACCGGGAGAATGGCTTTCCGGCGCCTCCGATTCAATGGAGGTGTCCACCTTTTCTCCTGCGCTCCGTTTATCCGGCTGAGGCAATGATTCCCCGGAAGAATCACTGGGGGTTTTCTTGTTCTTATCCCCGTTCCTGTCCTTATTGTCCCGAATAGGTTCTGGGGGAAAATCTTCGGCCGGCGTGTACCTTTGACCGTACGTTACATTGCCCTGGTCAGATGGAAACTCTCCCGCGGGCGCACCTCCTTGTCCCATGCCGCCAACCTGGCCGGGTCCGGGAATCTGCGCACCCGTGGAACTCATCAGCCCGCATGCCGTAAGAGCAAACAAACCCGATCGAAGAACGGAAAACACCGAGACAGGTTTCATCCCATATCCCCTATTTTTGATAATGGTCATGTGGCAGATAATTGCGCTGACCGCTATAGGAGTCTGTACGCTGGGACACCCATGAATCATTTCTGGATTACTTTTTCCGGTCAAACAGGGCGGCATTGCGTTCTGTTCCGCACATTCACAATTCCGCTGCTACAAGAGGGAATAGAAGGAGGGAATGAAAAGGGACTAAACACCGGCCATCCTGCTTCCTTAATCCACTCCCATTATGCCCAGTCCGGCAGCAAGCACAAGGATATATGTACCCCAGAAAACCAGTCCGCTGTTCATGTTTCATCTCCTTGTCGGTAATGTATCGATACTCCCATCGGTAGACGAATTACATTGCTGAACTCTCATGCTTCCTCATGTTTCCATTTAAGCATGAGGCCAGCCTGGACTAGTTTCCTCCATCATTGTTACACCCGTGCGTTTCTGGGTTCAAGAATTTACGGGACGGGTCAAGGCGAAAATGACAGCACTAATCAAGCCTTGGAGATCATTCACGTTTCCGTTTCCCTTCGTCAAATTGCCGGTTTGATCTTTCCATATTACCGCAGCATATACTGGCATATGCTTTGGAGGCATGGGATTGCTTCTCGAATGCAAAAAAAAACCCGCCAAAGTGGCGGGTTTGATGGCTCGCAGGGTGAGGATTTCTCACCGCTGAACCGCTATCCTTCTGCGTGGCTGTTTAATCCACTACGTTCAAGGAACCGGGCAAATGAATATTCTTGGGATGGAGCTGGCACCAGATGGTGAAGGCGCCGGCCTTGTCAGCCTTGAAACTGATGGTCTTGGTCTCTCCTTTCTTGACTACTTCCTTGATTCCATAAGCGTCGATGGAAAAACCCTCGCTGATGGGGGATTTGTTCTCAATGGTAATCTTCACGTCAGTCCCCTTCTTGACCGTCAGGGTTTCCGGCTCATTGAGCACATTGAAAGCACGGATGTTCTTGACTGTCACGCCTTCGACGTTGAGTTCGGGAATATTGGTGTCGTAAGCATTAATCACCACCGTGAATTTTTGTTCGCCTGCCTGGGCAGCCCCTACCAGCAGCAATCCTGATGCAAGACCCGCTAACAGTGTTTTGGTTATTTTCATCATTACTCTCCTCTCAAGTTATTGACAATTTAATTAAATGGCATTCAGGGACCATTACTCTAGATGGGATGATCGCAGATGTCAATCACACGTTTCCATCAAATTCCCGACTGAGCCAGAGCTCGGTGATTCGATGAAACCAGGCTTGATTATATCGGACATATCGGGCAATTCATCGGTCCGCATTCCCACGGATTCTTCTTTTTCATGTGCCGCGCACCGGAATGCGCGCGCCATCCACCTTCCTGATGTCATTGGTTATCGAGCGGGACTGGTTTTAAGAATCCGTGCAGGTAATGCGAAGACAGCAGAAATAGTACCAAGGTCCACTTTTCAATAATGCCAAAACCCGTACGATGAGCATGCGGGCAGATATGACAGAGACCTGCGAGCGGGAAGCGGAACCGCACAATCTAGCCGGATAGATGCGGCAACACCGGATCAATTCAAAGAAAGGCTCCGGAAAAAAGGAAAAGGGGAATAGATCGATGAACAAGGATAACGCTTCATTCGCTGCCGGGTTGCTTCTTGCCCTGGCACTGGAAATGGCTGCGGCCGGGCCGCCTATTCTGATCGACCGCCAGACCGGAAAATATCTCGGCAACCTGAGCAGCAACCCCCATGACCCGGACAGCACCAGCAACCCTTACGGGAGGTATGGCAGCAAATACTCGCCAGACAGCATCAACAACCCCTACGGCCGCTATGGCTCAAAATATTCCCCGGATAGCCCCAACAATCCTTATGCTGCCAATCCGCCTGCCATCGTGACCTCGCCTCCGTCAGGAGCCGAAATGCAACCGCCGCAGTGAATTTTGACTGCGATAGTGTCTCGCCCGCGCGTAACCTGAGGGGTCCGCGAAGCGGAATTGGAGGCCCGGCAATGGCGGCATCCGGCTATCCCGCCGTATACCGCGTACCGGAGCCAAGGCATTCATGCATCTCAATCGCCATCCCCACATCGGTTTGCGGGAAAAGGGATTCATGACATGGAAACATGACTGATACACTTCCAAGCTGCCTGACAAGAATCTACATAATTCCGAGAAGAGGTTAAAATGATCAATGCCAGGCGTAGATGGCTCTTGTCAGCAGCATCGGGCCTTGTGCTTGCCACGGCAGCGAGACAACTGCGCGCAACGGACGCAACAATCCCGGGAGATGCGATGGCCGATCATAAACGACTGCTGCACGAGGCGGTGCGCCTTGCTCAGGACAACCACAAGCAGGGCGGCCGCCCTTTCGGTGCGGTACTGGCTATCGGCGGCAAAGTGGTTGCCACTGGCGTCAATAACATCATACAGACTCACGACGTCAGCGCGCATGCCGAAATGGAGGCATTGCGAGCGGCTTGCCGTCAGTTGGGACGACCGGATTTAAAGGGCAGCGTGGTGTATGCCAGCGGCCATCCGTGTCCGATGTGCCTGGCCGCGATGATCATGGCAAAGGTGGATAAAGCTTATTACGCTTTCAGCAACGAGGAAGCAGCACCCTACGGTTTTTCCAATGCCCCCGTTTACGAAGCCCTGCATCTCCCGCTGCCAACATCCTTGCCGCTGACGCAACTGGATATCGGGATGGCGCCGGGACAGCTGTATGGTTCACAGATGTAAGCATTGGCAAGTGTTAGCACGACTTGATACCAGGTAAATAAATGTAATTTCTTCCCTTTTTATTATTACCCCATTACCGCCCCCGTTCTTGGCCCCGGCACCCATATCCCCTGCGCTTCGAGCCGGCTCTATGGGGATATCTGGCAGCAAACCAAAAAGAGCTTGCTCCTGATCGTGCCCAGCGTTGTTTGACAGCAACGGGAGTAAAGCCTTTCGCAATTGCCAGGAAGTTTCATAGTAAACTTCTTTAAGCTGATGCCAAGTATCTCTCTGATTCCCTCATTTGAGCTTCGAGAAAATCAAAAATAGCTATGCCATTACAATCCTCATAGATTTTCCAAATGCCAGATTCTTGTTTTAACCACGTTGCTGTCCTCATCCCCTGCTATAACGAAGAAACGACCATAGGAAAGGTGGTCGGGGATTTTTGTCATTCCCTTCCAGGCGCGAAAGTCTACGTATTCGATAATAATTCATCCGATAAAACCATGGAAGTAGCACGTAACGCTGGCGCCATTGTGCGCGAAGTGCAATTCCAAGGCAAAGGCAGCGTCATTCGAAGAATGTTTGCTGATATAGAAGCAGATATCTATGTACTTGTTGATGGAGATGATACTTATGATGCGGCGCAAGCGCCTGAACTAATCTCCAGCCTGACTGCGGCCGGTTTAGACATGGTAGTAGGGATGCGACAAACAGAAGAACAGGCGGCCTATCGTACTGGACATAGATTCGGCAACGTCCTTTTGACAAGATGTGTGGGCGTCATTTTTGGCCGATCATTAAAGGATATGCTATCGGGTTATAGAATATTTTCGCGCCGATATGTCAAATCTTTTCCAGCGCATTCAACGGGATTCGAAACCGAAACGGAATTAACGGTGCATGCCCTCGAACTATCCATGCCCATTCTAGAAGTTCGGAGTTCTTACGGATCCAGACCTGAAGGTTCCACTAGCAAACTCAGTACGTACCGCGATGGGATACGCATTCTCTGGACAATAATTTCTCTCTTCAAATCAGAAAGACCGTTACTTGCATTCTCTATCGGGTTTATCGCGTGTGCACTTACCTCTGTTGCGCTAGCGATTCCTTTGTTTGAAACATACTTCAGTACCGGATTGGTACCGCGCCTTCCCACCGCCCTTCTGTGTGTTGCATTGATGTTGCTCGGTGCAATACTGCTGGTTTGCGGCATCGTGCTTGATACTGTTACGCTTGGCCGAATCGAGGCAAAGCGCTTCGCTTATCTATCTATTCCGGGTCCCGCCAGAAGAACCCTGGATCGTTCATGTCAAGACGTCAGTTGACAAGCTTTGCAACGGCTGGGATCGTTGGTTTCCTTATAGACGCAGGGGTTCTTTACCTCCTCATTCAGTTCGGAATCGGGCTTTACCTTGGCCGATTAGTTTCATTTCTTTGCGCCATATTCGTTACATGGCAAATGAACCGGCGCTTTACATTTTTAAACGCACAGCCACGGTCTCCGTGGGTGGAATGGTGGCGTTATCTTTCGGCGATGACATTTGGCTGGCTAATCAATTTTATTACCTACGCAGCAATATTGCGCATCGGCCCTGATACCCAATGGAAACCACTCATAGGCGTGATGGTTGGCTCCTGCATTGCGATGTTCGTTAATTTTGCAGTTTCCAAATGGTGGGTTTTTAATCAAGCGTCATGAGTGCCATTTCCACAACTAGCAACAGACGATCTACCGCCGCAAACTTCCTTTTCCGCAGTTTTACCGTTGGACTCAACAGTGCTGCGGCCTATCGTAACGCGATCATATTGACGCCATTGGCTTTTGGTGTATGGTCAGTTTTGCTGGGCGCGGATGCCAACTGGGATCTTCTCAACTACCATCTATACAACCCTTTCGCTCTTTTTAACGACAAACTTGCCACAGACTTTGCACCGGGGGGGTTTCAAAACTACTTCAATCCACTTCTGGATGTGCCGTACTACTTCGGCACGATGCATCTGCCCCCTCCTCTGCTTGGTTTTCTGATGGGCACAGCGCATGGTTTAAATTTTGTGTTTCTGGTCGAGATATGCCGCAGAGTTTTGCCATCGCTACCCCAAACAGACAAGTATCGGATACTTTTGCTACTGGCCTTTTCAGGATGCCTGACGGCCAATTTTCTCTCAGAGCTTGGAAATACGATGGGAGACAATATGACTTCGGTCTTCTGTCTTTCATCCATTCTGATAATTCTGCATGCTTGGGAGAGATATAGAACGGAGCGCGTTCTCTCCATATTAACGTTGTTTGCAGCAGGCATACTGATGGGCATGGGTACGGGTCTAAAATTGACCAATGCGATCTATGCTATCGCGCTTTGCGCGGGCTTGTTTGCCTTCCCCCTATCACTTATAGCACGTGTCAAAATTGCCTTCGTTTTTGGTGTCGGCACTTTGGTCGGTTTCTCGTGTACCGCCGGATACTGGTTCTATATCATGTGGCAGACGTTCGGCAACCCGCTCTTTCCCCAGTTTGGGAGTATCTTCCCCAATGATCTGGCGGCACGAATAAGTGTTGCAGATACCTCCTGGCTCCCCAAAGGGATATGGCAGGAAATACTCTGGCCATTCATCATTTCTATTGATTCGCGGAAAGTGGGCCAAATTGACGTTCGGCAGATTATCTGGGCAATTGTCTACGCATTACTGATTGCCCTAATTATTGCGACGCTGCTACGCCGCCAGAGCAAATCACACGCGTTGCAAATGGACCCATCTGCGAGATATATCCTAGTCGTGATCGTGATCAGCTTTGTGCTATGGATGAAGCTTTTCAGTATCTACCGATATCTGGTCCCGATGGAATTACTCGCTCCGCTAGCGATCTTCATCCTATGTAATAAGCTATTGCCGTATGACAAAGCTCGGCGCGTGTCTTTCTGGGCGATCATGATTGCCACCCTTGTAGTTTTTGCAGGGGGCATTCCCACTTGGGGGCACACGCCATGGAGTGATAAACCTTTTTATGTCGACGTTCCCGAGCTATCGGAGCCCTCTCACACTACCGTTTTAATAACCGAAGGCGATCCGCCATGGTCGTGGCTTGCCTTGGCCTTCCCCTCAAAAGTTGCTTTTACACAAATCAGTGGAAATTTTCCGCAGGGAGAAGGCTTTTTGCCTCATATTAAACAGATGGCGAATCAACGTGGCGGACCGGTTTTCGCGCTATTTCAAGGTCATCGTGATTCAACTGCAGATCGAGCTAATAGGAAACGAAAAATGGCCGATAGCCTTGGTTTGACAAGCAGCCAATACAGTTGTGAGGCTGTGCGCTGGATAACGGAAAAATTTAACCTTCGCGTGGTCGTGAATCCTGCTGATGGAGTCACGGTAGGAGCTTCGTGCCGCTTGGATTTCATACCTAAAAGGAAAAAGGTCGTACCCGATATCGAATCTATGAATCGCATCGAAAGAGAAAAAGCACAGCAGATATTGACCGCATATGGTTTTAATCTCTTGCCGCAGCGCTGTTCATCGCATCGCGCGGGTATTGGCGATTCGGTGCAGATTTATCAGTGGTGTGAAGTTGAATAGCCGTCTTGGCGGAGTTGAGCGGGGGCAGAGAAACATTGTCCTGCTCGATATTTGCCAACTGGTTAATGCGCTGAATATTTCAGCTTCAGAATTAATGGATTTCCAAAACGAGCGGTGGTTTCCTCCCCGCAGCGTTGGAGTTATTAAGGAAACCCTTTAATACCCTTGATCTAGCTTCATAGAAATCAGTCACTTATAGCTAAATTGGCCGTCGCTATTTTTGGGCCGGATTAATGGTTCAGTTTCAGAGATGGTTATTCAGATACGCTGGGACAGGTATTTGCCGGCATATCGAGAATACCGGTTAACCGCTTATTGTTTACAGACTCTCTTCCGCGCATCGAGAGTGCGTTATTAACCCGGCCCTTAAATACCATGGGCTGCATAAGCAGCGGCAGGATGTCTGAAGTAAGCCATGACGTGGTTTGGCAAGCTTTCGATGCGCTTCATGAAAGACAGGGCCTTCTCCAGTAGTTCATCGGTGTTGCGGCTGATCGGGCCGGTGCGCAGCGCAGTCTTGAAATCGCGGTTGAGATATTCATCCGGGTTCGACTCCGGAGCGTAAGGCGGCAGAAAGACCAGTTCGATCTGCGCTTCCTTCCCGCAAAGCCATTCCCTGACTTTGCTGGCATGATGTACGCGCAAGTTGTCGACGACAAGGAAGATCTTGTGCTTGTTCGCGGCATCCTGAATCAACGCCTCCAGAAACTCAATGAAACGCTCGGTATTGATCGTGCCTTCCATGATTCTGAAGGCCATTTCGCCACGCGCCGAAATGGCCGAAATCATGGAGAGCTTCTGCCAGCGAGCCGGTGTCTTCAAAACAGGCGTCTGGCCTCGTGGCGCGTAACCACGAACCCAGTTGGCGTCTTCCTTCACCGCCGTCTCATCGCCCCAGAGGACGATCGCGCCTTGTGCCCTGGCACGCGCCAGGAGATTGGGATAGGTCTGTTTCAACCAGATATCGACCTTGGCCGGGTCTTGCTCCAGGGCACGTTTGACTGGGCGCTGCGGCGTGAATCCCCAGCGTTTCAGGTATTTCCCCACCAATCTGTCCTGCATCTGCACTCCAAATCTCTCCTGAATCAGCGTCTTGATCGCAGGTCGGGTCCACAGCGCAAAAGGCAATTGCATTTGCAGCGGCGTCTGCCCAATGATCTGCTCGCGTAACCAGACCTCATCGGCCATCTTCAGTTTGCGGCAGGCCCCAACAGGCCGCCCGCGCACCTTCTCCCCAAAACTGGCTTCGCCTTCTCGGCGTGCTCGCAAAAGCCAGTCTTCCACCGTCCGGTAATGAACGCCAGCTATCTCGGCCAATTCCTTCACAGGCATTCCAGACTGCTTGCGCAACCGGACAACCATCCTCCTCAATACTTCCCGACCAGATACTGTCAACTTCCGTGCATCGATCTTTTCCATCCCTTAATATTACCATAACCAGCTTATTTAAGGGCCGGATTAATAAACCAAATCCATATTGCCCGTCACCTGGAGATTAGCATCCTGCCGATATTGTTCGGTTTATGCGCCTTGAGCAGGAATACGGTTAACCTATCGCTGTACTCCCTAACGATACCGCATTCCATACCCTGATGGAATACCATTTTCTCGTTGCTCTCGAACGCGTGGCGAGCCGCCACCATTTCCCCCCTGCAGGGGTAACTATTAGGAAGTGGGCGCGTTCATCAAACAATTTGGCAGACTTTGGGCCAGGCTTGGCATTACGAATTACAGTGTCAATGAAGAGGCAGGGTAACTCTATTAACAATTTCGGGTTACCCCAAAAAGTTACCCCTATCTAAAGCTGGATGTTATTAGGGAAACGCTGATTTAATGCATTTTGACGAACGGAGGCAGTGGATGACATGCGAGAATTGGTGCATTGAAAACAGATAGGCACTTGGCGATGCAAGGGAGTTTTTCTGACCTGGAATACGCGGCGAAGAAGAAGGTGACGCGACGCGACCGATTTCTCGGCCAGATCAATGCTGTGACACCGTGGTTGGCACTGGTGGCCGAGATTGAGCCATTCTACCCCAAGGGCACAGGCCGTGGTCGTCCACCGATTGGCGTGGAACGCATGCTGCGCATGTACATCGCCCAGCAATGCTTTGGTCTTTCGGATGAAGGCATTGAAGATGCCATTTACGACAGTCAGGCTCTCCGGTCCTTTGTCGGGATTGACCTGTTGCGTGAGTCGGCACCGGATGCCACCACCCTGCTCAAGTTCCGTCGCCTGCTTGAAGACAACAAGCTGACCGAGCGCATCTTTGCCGCCATCAATACCTTGCTGGCCGTGAAGGGGTTGATTCTCAAGGAGGGCACCGTCGTCGATGCGACGATCATCGCAGCCCCGTCCTCGACCAAAAACCAGAGTGGCGGGCGTGATCCAGAGATGCACCAAGCCAGGAAAGGCAACCAGTGGCACTTTGGCATGAAGGCCCACATTGGCGTCGATGTCGAGTCTGGCATTACCCATACGCTGGTTACCACGCCAGCCAATACCCATGACGTTACCCAAGCCCATGCGCTGTTGCATGGGAATGAGAAGGTTGTCTTTGGCGACGCTGGCTATCAGGGTGTCGAGAAACGGGAAGAGAACCTGAATACCGAAGTTCAATGGGAAGTAGCGATGCGCCCCGGCAAGCGCAAGACGTTGCCGGATACTCCAATTGGCCGCCTGAAGGAGCAGATCGAGCAGATCAAGGCGAGTGTGCGGGCCAAGGTCGAGCATCCCTTCCACATCGTCAAGAACCTCTTCGGCATGAAGAAGGTGCGCTATCGCGGACTGGCCAAAAACACGGCACAGCTTTATACCCTCTTCGGATTGGCGAATCTGCTGATCGCCAAGCGGCGACGGTTTGCACTCGACGCCCAAGGTGCGTCCTGAAATAGGCGAAACGATGAAATTCGCGGGAAAACAGGGCAAATGCCGCCCAAAAACAGGAGCAGAGCAGGCATTTCTTGCCCGCGTCGATGTAAATGATGAATGAGTGCCGCCTGCTCGTGCCATCTTCGATCAAATGATGATTTGTTCAGCGCTTCCTTAGGTAATAGCACCTCTAGTTTGACGAAAAGTGCAATAAAAACCCGCACTTATGCGGATTTTAGGATCTTACTATATTTCACTAGAAGATTTTATGGAGGCGGGGGTCGGAATCGAACCGGCGTAGACGGCTTTGCAGGCCGCTGCATGACCACTCTGCCACCCCGCCATTCTTGCGCAACCCGAATGGTTCGCGCGTCGATGCGCCGAGCTATAGGCGCAAACTAAAAAGGGAAAACGGATTGGCGTGAGGCGATAATCGGGGTATGCCTCATGCGGAAAATCCATTTTCCCACGATACTGGAGCGGGAAACGAGGCTCGAACTCGCGACCCCAACCTTGGCAAGGTTGTGCTCTACCACTGAGCTATTCCCGCAAATACAATGGCGGCATTATAAGGACGGCGCCATGTTTGGTCAAGAAAGGCCAGATTCGGGTGGGTACTTTGGCATTTCCCGATCAGCCGTGCTTCAATGCCTGGGGGATGGCCACCTTCAGGTAATAACCCATCGACCACAGCGTCAATACCGCCGCAAGGTAGATCAGCCAGGTTCCGACGGCATGGGCATTGAAATCCTCGCCGATCTTGTCATGATAAAGCAGCAATGGAATGGCCACCATCTGCGATGTGGTTTTCAGCTTGCCGAGGAAAGACACGGCCATGCTCTTGCCTCTTCCGATCTGCGCCATCCACTCGCGCAGGGCCGATATGGTGATTTCCCTGCCAATGATGATGAATGCTATCAGCGCATCCAGCCGGCTCAGGTAAACCAGCACGATAAGCGCCGCCGCGACCATCAGCTTGTCCGCCACGGGGTCGAGAAATGCGCCGAAAGCGGAGGTCTGTTGAAGGACCCGCGCGAGGTAGCCATCCAGCCAGTCGGTAATTGCCGCCACGGTAAAAATGACGGTAGCAATCAGATTCTGGTCGGATTGGGACAGCCAGCTGGGCGGAAAGTAGAAAATTCCCACGAACAGCGGAATTGCCACGATGCGCATCCACGTCAGTACGTTAGGGAGATTGAAGGGCATGAGGTCGCCTGCGCCATTGGAATAGCAGTTCGGTAAATTCATTGTCGCAAATGAGTTTCACGTCAGGCTGCCCATCCTGCGCTCGGGATTGTTCCCGGGTTTCATGGCTTCCCGAAAATATCCGGGACGCGTGAATTCTTCGCAGCCAGGCCCGGCATCGGCCGAAATGATCCTGGAACATCCCAAACGGCACAGCCGGCCGCTGGGCATGGCCAATCCCGTTTTATGCGCTTCATGGGCTAAAGCCTCAGGCGAATTCAATGGCGAATTCAGTGCAGTTCCCTATAAATCTTCTCCGCCAGCGCACGGCTGATACCCTCGGTCTGCTGCAATTCTTCCACGCTCGCGGTGAGTACGCCTTTCAGCCCGCCGAACCGGGAAAGGAGGCTCTGACGGCGCCTGGCGCCGACACCTCCGATTTTTTCCAGGCTGGACCGGGTGCGCGCCTTGCCCAGCTTGGCACGATGTCCATAAATTGCAAAACGGTGCGCCTCGTCCCTGATCTGCTGTATCAGGTGCAATCCGGGGTGGTCCGTGGATAATTGTAACGGCTTTTCAACCTCCGGGAAAATCAATTGTTCCAGTCCGGGCTTGCGTTCTTCGCCTTTTGCCACGCCCAGCAGGCAGGCATCGTTCAGCCCAAGTTCGACCAATACCTCCTGCGCGGCGCTGACCTGGCCTCGGCCGCCGTCGATCAGGATGAGATCGGGAAGGCTGCCTTCGCCCTCGGCAATCTTATGATAGCGCCTTAAAAATACATTCCGCATGGCGGCATAGTCGTCTCCCGGCGTGATCCCGGCGATGTTGTAGCGGCGGTACTCGCTGTTGCGCATGGCGAAATTGTCGTACACCACGCAGGATGCGATGGTCGCTTCGCCTTGCGTGTGGCTGACGTCGAAACATTCGATCCGCCCGATTCCAGGCATGTTCAGGGCCTGTTGCAGGGCTTGCAGGCGCTCCTCCTGGCTGGCCTGGCGGCCCAGCATCTGCTCCAGTGCGAGCCGCGCGTTTTCCATTGCCATCCCCAGCCATACGCGCCGTTCCCCGATGGGATTGCAACTGATCAGAACCTTGCGCCCCGATTGCTCGCCGAGCAGGTTTTGCAGGGCTTCCCGCTGGATCTTTTCGCCCACGACAATGACATGCGGCACACTGCGATTGAGATAATGCTGCGCCAGAAAAGCCTCCACCGCGGCGGATGGCTCGTAGCCTTCCGCATTCTGTGGAAAAAAACTTTTATCGCCAAGGTGGCGCCCGCCCCTGACCATGGCAAGGTTGACGCAGAGCCGGCCCCTGCCGCCACTTTCGGCGACACAGGCTACTACGTCGGCATCCAGCGCCCTGCCGTTATCGACAAACTGTTTTTCCCGGATTTTCCTCAGCGCCTGGATCTGGTCGCGAAACAGCGCGGCCTGCTCATACTCCTGTAATTGCGCCGCCTCCTGCATCTTTCTGGAGAGGCTTTGCAGCACTTCGGTCTGCTTGCCTTCCAGGAAAAGCCTGGCGTCCCGCGCATCGTCCCGGTAAGCGTATTCCTCGACAAGATCGACGCAAGGCCCGCTGCAGCGCTTGATCTGGTAAAGCAGGCACGGCCTGGTACGGTTGCTGAATACGCTGTCTTCGCAGGTACGGATGCGAAACACCTTTTGCAGCAACTGCATGCTCTCCCGCACCATGCCCGCGTTGGGGAAAGGTCCGAAATAATGATTTTTTTTGTCCAGCGGGCCGCGATGGAAGCCCAGGCGGGGAAAACGGTGTGCGCTCAGCATTAGGTAGGGATAGGATTTATCATCCCTGAACAGGATGTTATAGCGAGGTCCCAGGCTCTTTATGAGATTGTTTTCGAGCAGCAGCGCCTCGGCCTCGGATCGGGTGACGGTCGTTTCGACCCCGGCGATTTGCGATACCATCAACTGCGTGCGAGGCCCCAGCCCGTTTTTCTGAAAATACGAAGAAACGCGCTTTTTCAGGTCGATCGCCTTGCCGACATAGATCACCTCCCCCGCGGCATTGAGCATGCGGTAGACCCCCGGCTGGGAAGGCAGGCTGGAGCAGAATTCCTTGCTGTCGAAAGCGGATGCTGCCGGCAATGAAGTTATTCCTCCTCGCCTAGCAGATTGCCGGCAATCGCCCAGTTTTCGTCCGGCAGTTCGTCGAAAGCAATGTAGGTATAGGATTTGGGCTTGTGGGCGACTCTCTCGAGAGTATCGGTAATCTCCGTGGCGATCTGCTTCTTCTGGTCGCGGCTGAGCGTGCCAGCAATACGAATGTTCACATAAGGCATGGTTGATCCTCCCTTTTTCTTTATGTTTCCATCGTTTCCATCTCGATCTTCAATCCCTGCCCCGCCTTTGCCTTCTTACCTCGCCTACCCTACCTCGCAGCCAGATCCGCGCAAATCTTCACGAACACCTGCTCGAACATTTCCGGCGTCAGGCGGCGGGTCTGGGTATTGTAGCGGCTGCAATGGTAGCTGTCATATAACCGCATTTCGCGCTCGGAATCGGGCGAGCCCGGGCTGCCGGCAACCGGACTCGAAGCCTCGCCAGCCACCTTGTACACCGCGCCGTGCTCGAAGAGATAATCCTTCAATTTGAGGTCGAGTGCGCGCAGTACCGCCTGATGGGCTATTGCCCCGAGAGCCAGGATCGCGGCACCACCCTCTTTCCGGAACCCGGTGATCTCGGCGGCGAGAAAAGAATTGCAACTGCGTATTTCCGAAGGCTCCGGTTTGTTTTGCGGAGGCAGGCACTTGACGGCGTTGGTGATGCGGCAATCCATGAGCCGCAGATTGTCGTCAGGGGAATCGGAACCCGCATGGCTCGCAAATCCAAACTTGTGCAGGGTCCGGTATAGCAATATGCCGGCGAAATCTCCGGTGAAGGGCCTGCCGGTCCGGTTCGCTCCATGCATGCCCGGCGCCAGCCCGACGATGAGAAGCCGGGCGGCGGCATCGCCAAAGGGGGCGACCGGGCGGGCATGATAAGACGGGTAGCGCGCCTTTACTTCGTCCAGGTGGCCCGCAAGGCGCGGGCATTGGCGGCAGTCCGCCGAGAATGAGGATTGCATGAGATGGCAGCCGGCCTTTTAGTGTAGAATGCGCGCTTTTTGACCCACTGGAACTGGAAAAACAATGGCTAAAGTGCTCGCAACAGAAATCCGCGTCGGCAACTTGATCGAGTGGGACAAGCGCATCTGGCGCGTGCTCAAATGTTACCACGTTCACGTGGGCGGTCGGGGTGGCGCCTTTATGCAGGTGGAAATGAAGGACATCGAGGCGGGCACCAAGACCAACCAGCGCATACGCACCGAAGACAAGGTGGAGCGCGCGTTCGTCGAACCACGGGACATGACCTTCCTCTACCAGGACGGCAGCAACTTCGTTTTCATGGATAAGGAAAACTACGAGCAGCTCAACCTGTCGCAGGAATTTCTCGAAGGGCAATACGAATACCTGCTGCCCAACACCGATATCCAGGTCAACTTCCATAACGACCGTGCGATCGGGGTGCAGCTTCCCGCGAGTGTGGTATTGACCATTACCGATACCGAGCCCAACCTCAAGGGCGCCACCGCCACCAGCTCCTACAAGCCGGCCACGCTGGAGACAGGGCTGGTCGTCATGGTTCCGCCATTCGTGCTGCAAGGCGAGAAGATCAAGATCAATACCGATAGCGGCGAATACATCGAGCGCATGTAGGAGGCGGATAACACGCTATCCCGATGCTCCGCCGGTCCCGGCCGGTCTTAAAAACTTAACTGCGTGCGGAAGGAGATCACGGAAGGCGTGTCGGTACGGTTTGGCGTGCCCGGCCCGGCATTTCCGATAGCGTTTTCGGTAAGGTAATAGTTGAGCATGAGCCGCACACCTTCCCGCACATACCAGTTGAGGCCCAGTGTCAGTACCTGGGTCCGGCATTTGGACGTGCCGGTGCCGCAAGGGTCCGCGACCAGGCTTTGATCCTTGTTTTCGACCGCATCGTAGCGCGCGGCCAATTCGACTGCTCCCCATTTCCTTGAGGGCTTGGGCTTTCCGAAAGCGCCACGCTCCTTCCGGTAAATGGCTCTTTCCCCGGTTACAAACCAACTGGCCTGCACGTAATAGGCCTGCACGTGGGAATCCTTCTGCGCACCCGCCAGCAGGTGAGTGTTGTCAAGCTTCACCACCGCATATTCCCCCTGAAATGTGACCGGCCCCAGCGAATAGGCGGCTTCAAACGCGAGGGTGGATTGGGTGCGGTCGTGGGATGGCCCCATGGCTGCGCCGGCGGACCCGAAGGATTGGGTATATCCCCGGCGTCCGCCATAGATATCGACCACCTTGGCGGCGAGTGACTCGCTGGAAGACGTATCCATACTGTAGGCGAAGCCAAAATGAAGCGTATCGCCCTCCCGCGAGCGCGGCAGCCAGACCAACCGCCCCCCATAGCTCGATCCCCTGATAGGCATGCCGGCGTGGGCGAGGCTCATGGCGTGCACGCCGTAACCCAGATAGTCCGTGATCATGCCCTTGTAACCCACTCCCATCAGCCATTGCCGTCCGCCGTAAATGCCTGTGGACGAGGTCGAGGGGCGCTCCATCATGGTAATCTCATTCGAACTGGTCAACTCTTCCATGCCGCGATAAGCCTTGAACTGGCCGATTGTCAGCTGGCCCGGCCCGATCTTCGCGCCCACCCAGGCTTCACGCAAACTGCCGGGAAAAGTTCCTGCCGCAAAATCGTTCTGGAATTTGAAGCTCAGGTCATGGAATCTGGCTGTTACATCAGTATACCCCCGCCGGAAGTTGAAGCCGCTATGCGGGTTGCCATCGGGCCGTTGGCTTCCAAAAGCCGGATAGGCAGGATTTGCGTTATCGTTATCGAAGGAATGCACGTCGAGATGGGCGCGGGCACCAAAAACCATTTCGAAATTGCCATCATCACTCCTGATTTTTGGGCTGCCCTTGGTTTCAAAGGTGAATGCGTGCAGCGGACCGATACTCGCACTCATGAACAGGATCAAAAGAACAGTTTCGAGATATCCACATGCCCGCCCGAGCGGCAAATTGATAACGTTGCCAGGTCTCATTCTATTTTGTTGAGTTCCCCGCCGGCCTGAATGAAGCGCCGCGCCATCGAGGCGGACCGGAAAACGATCCCCATCTCATCCGTGTGCTAGCGCACTGAACAGCCGGAAAGAGCGAAGTATTATCGTTGCCACAGCGGATGTCGCTGGGCGGATAAAAAGGGGTAATCGTGAAATTTTCTCCAATAGTATCAGTAAAATCATTAATGTTAGCCAGCGTGCTTACTTTCGGCGTCGCGGGAATGGCGCATGCGCAGGGTTACGGCCAGGGAGACTCCATGCAGCAGCCCAGCGGTTCCACGTCATCGGGCACTTCAGGAGGGGGGTCCGATTATGGTTATGGCACAAGGAGCTCGGCTGGTTCGGGCCAGTCCAGCCGGTATGACGGCAGCCGGACGAGCGGAAGCGGATACGGAGATTCGTCCAAGAGCTCGGGCACCTATCAGGATATGCAGTTGTACGGCGACGACGGCAGCGGCGGAACCGGTCCAAAGCTCAAGGGCCGGTACTAAACCTTGTGTTCGGGGGTTCCAGGCGCGCACCTGGGACCCCCTTACCTCCTCTCTCCTCCTTCGCCTTTTTTTCCACACCTTCCTTTCCATTTCCTGATCAGGCCAGGTCTTCCTCTGGTTACTTTCAAACGCCGAGCTCGGATTACAGCATCTCCTCTTCTGCCGCTCCATATAAACCGGGTGTCCCCTGCGCCCGGCTCCCGTTTTTAAGTGTCATATCGCCAAACACCGGATTGGTGTGATACCGCACTGAAGAGGTAGCTGCGGCTGCGTATTCTTTTGATCCAGCAATATTGCTGGATCAAAAAAGGAACAGTCATGAAATTCTCATCTGCTTCAACCGTACGCTCATCGGCATCTGCGCTGATCCTTGCCGGTACCGTTCTCCTGGGGATTTCCGGCATTGCGAATGCTCAATACGGCGGTGCCTCCGGGCAGACCAAGGAAAATCCCGCCGGCTACAGCGGCAGCGACAAGGGCAAGGAAACCGGTTCCAAAAAAGGAGGCCAGAAAGAAAAATATTATGGCATGCAAAAAGACAAGGAGGAGATGGATACCGGATATGTAGATCAGAAGAAGCGGGTTGACCGGAGCAAGGATGCCGTGTCGCCACCGGATTTTCCCCGGGATAAAGAGGGGAAACCCATAAAGGATCTGAAGGACGAGCAAGGCGGTTCCATCGGCCCAAACTGATCCCTCAGTACCGGAGCCAGAGGAATTTGCTGCAGAGATTCGGAAAGCAATCTGAAAGCAACCTTCCGGATCTCCATCGCGTTCAGGTCAGCCCGGAATAATTTGGGGTGGATCCTGTTTTGAATGAGAGCAGCCTCAAAAAATGAGATTGTTGTTTTATCGTGCTTATGGTGCTATTGATGGCCTACTTTCCGTGCTGCCCTTGACTCACACTTTCCCGGCGAGATGCCTGAGCCGGATTTTGCTGCTTGGCGGGTTATTTTTCGCCAGCATACCTGTTCCAGCCCAGGACCAGGGCTACGCCCAGGCAGCAGGGCAGGCCGTGAATATCGCCATTGGCAGCCACAGCGGCACGCCGGACAAAAGCTTGCTGCGTTCGGTGCGGAAGCTGATAGGTGACGCTATCAGCAGCAATGCCATCGATACGTTCTATACCTATATTCCCAGGGCGGGGAGTCCTGCCTCGATGGAATTCGGCTTGTCAGCCTGCGCGGAAGCCGGATTCATGGCGGCCGAAGGGAAGTTTGACGACCTGGTCATGCAGCTTCGGCTCCTTCAGGCAAGGCCGGGCACTTCCATCCGGGTGGAATTGTCCGACCGGTGTGTGCCGCCCGAACCGGTCGAACCGGTGGAGTGCGGCGGAATACTGGGTATCCTATGCCCAGGCGGGCAGTATTGCGAAAAGAACACAGGCCAGTGCAAGGCACCCGATGCGAAAGGAGCTTGCAAGCCTATACCGGCTGCCTGCGAAAAGAAACTCGCACCCGTTTGCGGTTGTGACGGCCAAACCTATGACAATCCATGCGAGGCAAGGCGCGCAGGCATCTCGCTCGACCACTATGGCAAATGCAAACCCCCGGAAGAGCTGGCGAGATGATCATGCCGTTGCCCGTTTTATCTTTCGGGTACGCGGTTTATGAGTAGCCAGTAAAAACCTGCATTTGAAGCCACTTCCAGAAATTGCTCGAATTCGACCGGTTTGACGAGATAACTGTTCACCCTCAGCTTGTAGCTTTCAACGATATCCTGGTCCTCATTAGATGAAGTCATCACCACCACGGGGACGGATTTCAGGTTATCATCTTCTTTGACGCGGCGCAGCACCTCCATGCCGTCCACTTTCGGCATCTTAAGATCGAGCAGGATCAGCTTGGGTTGAGCCTGGGGCCGATTCGCATGCGGGCCCGTGCAAAATAGAAATTCAAGCGCCTCTGCCCCATCTTTCAACCAGATCAGGTGGTTGGCCAGGTTGTTTTTCTTCAGCGCCCGGATCGTCAGTTCGGCATCGCTGGGATTGTCTTCCACCAGGACAATCTCCACTAATTCATTTTGATTCATCGTTTAACCCTGTTGTTTATCGGTTTATTCGCACGCTCACTCACTCTCGCCCGTCGCCGCGCGGGAGCTCAAAAAAGAAAGTTGCTCCCTGATCCACCATGCCTTCAGCCCACACCCGCCCATTGTGCCGTATGACGATGCGTTGGACGGTGGCAAGACCCACGCCGGTTCCTGGAAACTCGTCATCGCGGTGCAGCCGGTGAAAAATGCCGAACAGTTTGTCGTAGTAGCCCATGTCGAAGCCGGCGCCGTTGTCCTTGACATAGTAAACATGGTTAGCGCTGCCCTGCTGCTCCGCATTGCCGATAGCGCCTACTTCGATGCAGGCGGAGGCGGCATGCCCCGTAAACTTTATCGCGTTGGCAAGCAGGTTGATCCATACCTGCCGTATAAGGACCGGATCTCCCAGTGCTGGCGGCAATGGGTGGATGATGATCTGCATGGATCGATCCTTCGATTCGTTTTGCAGATCCTCCTTGACGGCCTCGGCCAAGGCAGTCATATCGATCCTTGCCGCGGCGACAGGTTTGCGGCCCAATCGGGAAAATGCGAGCAGATCGTCGATAAGCGAGCCCATCCTGTTGCTGTTATCCCTTATCACCTTGAGCAGGCGGCGGCCTTCATCATCCAGCTTATCCGCATAATCTTCATTGAGGATGCGCGAAAACCCGTTTATTGCCCGCAGGGGCGCACGCAAATCATGCGATACGGTATAGCTGAAGCTCTCCAGTTCCTTGTTTGCGGCCTGTTCCGCCTCGGCAACCAGCCGGAAATGACGCTCGCTCTCGGCAAGGGCCTCCTGGGCGGCTCTGCGCTGTCTCACCTCCTTATTTAAAAAATAGAAGACCAAGGTTAGCATGACAAAACTGGCAAAGCTGCCAGCAATGAGAGTCCTGGCAAGCCGATCCGTGCTGTTCTTGAATTTCTGCGAGCGCTCGGCAAGCAGTTTTTTCTCGGCATCCTGAACTACTTCTGTAATGTACTTGAATTTTTCCCAATTCAGGCCGGGAGCAAAAGGCACGGCCGGATCGACATATTGCCCGCTCTTTTTTTGCGCCATGTAGCCTCTTATCAAGGAGATATCCTGCTTCAACAGAAGCGATACGGCCTTGATCCTTTCGTTTTGCTGCATGTTGTCCTTGGTCAATGATTCCAGGGAGGCAATTTTGGACGGTATCGCCTTTATTGATTCCTCATAAATACGCAAATCGATTTCATTTCCCGCCGTCAGATAATTTCGCCACGCCGTACGCGTGCTCAAATACAACGTGGTCAGTTCTTCAATTTCAAGATTGACCTGCTGCGCATGTTCCACCCAGAGCCAGTTATCGTACGCCCGCGTATGTGCCTTGTAGGAAATGAAAGTAAGAAAGGACAGGAAGCCGATCGCGATCCAGAAAATGGCCGAAACGCCATGTTTTTTCAGTCTGCTGATGATTGTCATGAGGTTGCAAGGCAGGGCCGGTGGGATGTCATCCTAAATCCGGCAGCTGGACGGGATGGAGTGTGTGATTTTTGGCGTGCAGGGCAACGCGCAACGATGCGGAATGGCTATTCCATTCCAAGGAGTTGCAACGCAGCCGTGTGCCGCAAAAATCGCGCAATCCGTCCTGTAGCGAACTCACCATGGCGATGAACATCAAGTACCGCGAATAGTTTTTATGGATCATGGCTCTAAACTGGAAATGAGCGGTCAACTGCCGGATTTAGGATCATGATTATAAGGGCAAATCAAAAAGTGATTAGACATGATGGACAATTCCGCGGAAAGCTGTCGAAAGTTACAGGTGGGCATTCCCGGATAAATCCAACTGGAACCTTTCCCGGGCAATGCGATGGCGGCTCCGCCCCGGTCGCCGTTTATCCGGTGAAATCATTTTCGACCTCGTGGATGACACGCGGTTCGCGCAGACGCGCGGCGGTAATTCCTGCCAGCACAATCAGACTCATGCCAAATAGTGCCAGTGCCGTAACGGGGTCATCGAGCAGCAGCACGCCATACAGGAATGCCCAGACGATGCCGAGATACTGCAAGCTGGCGTTGACAAGCATGTTGCCGGTGCGATAAGCCCGGGTCAACAGGAATTGCGCCAGGGTCGCGAGTATGCCGACAGCAAGCAGCACTCCCACTCCATGCAGCGTATGGGTATGCCATCCGCCTGACAGTGTAGCTGCCAGTCCCCCGCCTGCGATACTGCCCATGGAAAAATAAAATACCACGCGGCCATCAGGCTCCCCTGCCCGGCCAAGTGCGGAGACCTGCAAATAAGCCATGGCGGCGAACAACCCCGATATCAACCCCATCAGGCCTCCCCATAGCTGATCCCCGGCCATGACCGGCTGGAGCACGCATACCACCCCGGCAAAGCCGACCAGCACGGTTACCAGCAGCCAGCCGTTGACGCGGCTCGTGCCCAGCAGGAAAGCGCCGCCGAGAAGCAGCAGCGCCATCCAGATCGGCGACATGTAGTTCAGCGTCACCGCCGTGGCGAGCGGCAATTCCGCTATGGCGTAAAACCAGAGGCCGAGCGAACTGACCCCGGTCAAACTGCGCCAGAAATGCAATGCCGGCACATTCGTATGAAGGGTTCCGCCTTTCTTGTGCGCCAGGAATGCCATCATCAGTGCGCCCACGACACCTCGGTAAAACACCATTTCACCAGTGCTGTATTGGATGGAGGCCAGCTTGACGCAAAGAGTCATGGTCGCGAAAAGCAGGGTCGCGCCAACCATCGATGTGGTGGCGCTCATATTTGTTTCATGCTGTTTTATGCTCTTTCATGTTCTTCCGTGCCTGTTCATGCCGGACTGGAATCCTATCCACTCTTTACGACAAACAAATCGCTTTATATTCCTTTTCAAATAGTTTCCCGTGCCGGCAACTGAAATCAACCGAGTGCGCCACCTGAACCTGGAGCCGCTGTCTATGGAGGTTACTTGTCTGCCGGAGGAGATAAGCAAACGCCTGCGCAATATCCATCTCCCCAAGCGCGACATTTCCTGGTGCCGGAAAATGACTATGGTATTACCCTCGAACATGCGAATCTGCAGATCGACGCTCTGCTGGCCGGCCACAATCTGGCGGACCTGCTGAAGATGGGAGAAGGTATGGATTGGATGCCGAAGCCGCCGAAATTTCCGTCAGCCGATCAGGGGATGGAACAAGGCTACGGTCAGGTGGTTGCGAGCGTCAGATGCCCGATCGGCTCGGACGCCGGCCGCACCGTAATTTCGATGTCATAGCCGAGGCGATTCAGGCAATCCATCAACTTGCGCTCGGACAGGTTGGTGAAGTCGCCGCGCATCATGCCCGACACCTTCGGTTGTGGAATGCCCATGCGCTTGGCCGCTGCTTGTTGAGTGAGCCCGAGAGCACGCATCGCCTTCCTGATTTCGACCACCAGACCGGTCTTGATCTTGAGCTTCTCGGCATCTGGCAGCCCAAGATCGGCGAAGACGTTGCTTGAACTGCGTTGAACCTCAGCGCTTTCAATGATTCGTTTTTGCATTTCGTAACTCCTGTGCCAATACCTCGGCCACCTTCAATCTTGCTCTTCTTCTGAAAGCAATGCAGGACAAACACTGCTTCCGAGCGGTTTTTTTGTCAGCCATGGCGACAGTTTATACCTGTTCAGGTAATTACACAAGTGCGGCACGGGCCCCTTTACCGAGAGTTTGTTCACCATTCGGCGGCTGGATGATGAGATATGGATGCCCGCCATGTTCAGCAAGAATCGTGAGCAGCTGATCAAGCATAATGCAGTGATCGAATTCTTCAATGAAGTGCTGTCCATTGCGCAGAAGAAGGGTTGGGCCGCTGGCGATATCGTGAAAACATCCAGCCGGGACCTGCTCATCCTACAATACAAGATCGCCTTCTGAAACTGCGATTCCACTCTCTCCATAAAGTGGTTTCGGCTGCAAGACCATCCGTATAGAATTGCCGCCATGGATACGGCCGCACCCCATATCAATTTTCATGCCCCTTCATTCGAAGTGGCGCAGTCGCTGATAGGAACAACCTTGCTGATGAATGGGGTCGGCGGACGTATCGTCGAAGTCGAGGCATACGACCATGAAGACCCGGCTTCGCACAGCTTTGGAGGCCCGACCCGACGGAACCAGGTGATGTTCGGCCCGCCGTGCCACGCCTATGTCTACCGCTCCTACGGGATTCACTGGTGCCTCAACTTCGTGTGCCGCCCGCATGGACACGGCGCGGGCGTCCTCATCCGGGCGATTGAGCCGCTGGCGGGGCTGGAAATCATGCGGACCAGGCGTGGCCTTGCCAACGAGCGCCTGCTCTGTTCCGGCCCCGGGCGAGTCTGCCAAGCCCTCGGCATCACGGGGGAGCACAATGGCTTGCCGATCGACTCACTCCCATTTCAACTCCTGCCTCGCCCAGCCAGCCAGCAACTCCAGGTGGTGACGGGCCCGCGCATCGGCATTTCAAAGGCCAAGGATGTGCCGTGGCGTTTCGGCCTGGAGCGTTCTCCTTATTTGAGCCGTCCTTTCCGTTAGAGTCCGGATGAATCCCAGGGCCTATTGGTTATGGGTACTGAGGGTTATGGGTACTGACAGACCCCGGATGGAGCGCCATCCGGATGAGTCACTCCCACTGCAGGCTTGAGCGATACAACGACTCAAGCAATGTTGCAGAAATGGAAAGGCAATTTTCCGTTTTTTGAAAACATGGCATGGCAATAGTTTATTTATAATCTCCTGCTTGCCATTGCCTGGGTATTTGCGCCGGCTCTCGGTCGAGCCGGATAAGGCGCATATCCGAGGTACTCAGAGACCTTATCTATCGCGGCAGCAGGATTCAGCTTCGGGAGAAAACCATGAATCGATTTATCGGCAGGCTGGTCTGGGTGGGGTTGGCCGTGCTGGGTGCCTTTGCCTTTGGGGTGATTGCGTTGCAGCATGGCGAATCCATCGGCGCCATCTGGATCGTGGTGGCGACGGTATGCATCTATGCCATCGCTTACCGCTTCTACAGCCTGTTCATCGCTAGCCGGGTGCTGCGGCTGGATGCGACGCGCATGACCCCGGCCTACAAGTTCAACGACGGCCTGGACTACGTGCCCACCAACAAGCATGTGCTGTTTGGCCATCATTTTGCCGCGATAGCCGGAGCCGGGCCGCTGGTCGGCCCGATCCTCGCGGCACAGATGGGCTACATGCCCGGCATGCTGTGGCTGCTTGCCGGCGTGGTGTTCGCCGGCGCAGTTCAGGACTTTACCGTGCTGTTCATCTCCACGCGGCGCGATGGCCGCTCCCTGGGAGATCTGATCAAATCCGAGCTGGGACAGGTACCCGGCACTATCGCCCTGTTCGGCACCTTCTTCATCATGCTGATCCTGCTCGCCGTGCTGGCGCTGATCGTGGTCAAGGCATTGGCGGAATCGCCCTGGGGCACGTTCACTGTGGCCGCCACCATACCTATTGCCCTGTTCATGGGCGTATACGCGCGCCATATCCGCCCGGGCGCCATCGGCGAAGTATCCCTGATCGGCTTCATCCTGCTGATGCTGTCCATCGTTATGGGGCAATACGTGCAGGAAATGCCCGCCCTGGCCGGCTGGTTCACCCTGACCGGCGAGCAACTGACCTGGCTGCTGATCGGCTACGGCTTCATTGCTTCCGTGCTGCCGGTATGGCTGCTGCTGGCTCCGCGCGATTATCTATCCACGTTCCTGAAGATCGGCACTATCGCAGGGCTCGCCATCGGTGTCATCTTCGTTTCGCCGGAACTCAAGATGCCGGCGTTCACCCAGTTTACCGATGGCTCCGGTCCGGTCTGGTCGGGCAATCTTTTCCCCTTCCTGTTCATCACCATCGCCTGCGGCGCCGTGTCCGGCTTCCACTCGCTCATTTCCTCCGGCACCACGCCGAAAATGATCCGCAACGAAACCGATGCGCGCTTCATCGGCTATGGTGCGATGCTGATGGAGTCGTTCGTGGCCATCATGGCGCTGGTGGCGGCATCCACGATCGAGCCGGGGGTCTATTTCGCCATGAACAGCCCGGGGGCGATCATCGGCACCACGGCCGAGTCTGCCGCCCAGGCCATCTCGCAATGGGGTTTCCATGTCACGCCGGAGATGATCACGCAGACCGCGAAGGACGTGGGCGAGCACACCGTCATTTCCCGCACCGGAGGGGCGCCCACGCTCGCGGTGGGCATGGCGCAGATCCTGTCCGACGCCATTGGCGGCAAGGCGATGATGGCGTTCTGGTATCACTTCGCCATTCTGTTCGAGGCGCTTTTCATCCTGACCGCGGTCGATGCCGGAACCCGCGCCGGCCGCTTCATGCTGCAGGATCTGCTCGGCGCCTTCGTTCCGGCGATGAAGCGTACCGATTCCCTCGCGGCAAGCCTGGTCGCCACCGCCATTTGCGTGGCCGGCTGGGGCTATTTTCTTTACCAGGGCGTGGTGGATCCACTGGGAGGCATCAACACGCTGTGGCCGCTGTTCGGCATATCGAACCAGATGCTCGCCGGCATCGCGCTGATTCTCTGCACGGCCGTTCTTTTCAAGATGAAGCGCGACCGCTTCGCCTGGGTCACCATCGTGCCCGCCGTGTGGGTGATGGTCTGCACCCTCACCGCTGCCTGGCAGAAGATATTCGATGCCAATCCGCGCATCGGTTTCCTGGCGCATGCAGACAAATACCGCAATGCCATCGCGGAGGGCAAGGTGCTGGCCCCGGCCAAATCCATCGGGCAGATGCAGCAGGTGATCTTCAACGACTATGTCAATGCATCGCTTGCCGCCCTGTTCATGCTGGTACTGATCAGCATGCTGGTATTCGGCGCCAGGACGGTGATGCAGGCGCGCGCCACGCGCGAGCCCAGCGCCAGGGAAACGCCATTCGAGCTATTGCCTGTGGAAGCGTCGCCGCGCCCATGAAGGAAAATAGCTTCGGCCATGAAGAAAAATGCAAAGGAGATAAGCCATGTCGGTTAAAACTGGAACAGGCAGGACTGTGGGAATCGTTGGCCTCACGAACATTGCAATCGGGGCAAGAAGAGTATGCCAGAGCCTGCGCCTGATGGTGGGAGTGCCTGAGTACGGCACTTACGTTGCGCATATGCGGGACAAACATCCGCATCTGCCGGTCATGTCCTACCAGCAGTTCTTCTGCGAACGGCAGGAGGCGCGTTATGGAGGCAAAGTCAGCCGGTGCTGCTAAAGAAGGCTGGAGCTGCGGGCATGATGGTGCGGCATGGAAGAATAAGCAGAATCATCTAAGATAGTATTTCACCATCGCCCTCGCGGCAAAAGGCGACGTGCGCTGGAACAGCTATGGCAAAACGAATGGATGAGGCAGCGGAAGCGAGATGCATACAAGCGGCAAGCTTAATTTTTTACCGTCACGCTGTCGTCACGCAATTGTAACAATATCATGTCAACGTTCGAATTTGCGCCAGTGTTTATCCTGACTGGCGATGACCCGTGGACACTCACTCATGACCCTATCGCGCAAAGAAGTGCAGGATTCCCCTTCCGAGCGAGAAAAACCCAGTCCATACGCGGATTTGCTCCAGGAACTGACAAGCTTGCGTGAAGAGCTCATTGCTCTGGAAAAAGCTTCCGACGTCCTGTTGAAGGAGGTGCCGGTCCGGCACCGTGCCAGCGCCGCCAATCTCATCCATTATCTCGGCTTGCGCCGCCGCGACGCGCGTCCCCTGCAGAAGAAGCTGGCGGCAGCCGGCCTGTCTTCAATGGGTCGCGCAGAGTCGCACGTGTTGAGTAATCTGGATGCCATTATTACTCTGCTGCAGCGTTCACAGGGAAAAAAGGCCTCGCAAGCGATCCCTTCCATCGAAACCGCGGTTGCCGGATACGCTTTGCTGGAAACCAATACCAACGACCTGCTTGGCAAGTCTCCTGCCCAAAGACGCGTTCGTATCCTGGTCACCTTGCCGGGAGCCGCTGCGGATGATTATGCGCTTATCCGGGATATGCTTCTGCAGGGCATGGATTGCGCGCGGATAAATTGCGCGCATGACGACCCCGCGGTTTGGGATCGTCTCGCCCGGCAGATCAAGCGTGCGCGCCGGGAAACAGGGCGCTCCTGTCGCATCCTGATGGATTTGGGCGGCCCCAAGCTTCGCACCGGGGGAATTGCTCTCGCGCCGTCGGTAATCAAATGGCAGCCCAGGCGCAATGCTTACGGCAACGTGACAGAACCTGCGCGCATATGGCTCCACCCGGAAGGAGATACCACCGGCCGGCCGGCGCATGCCTGGCCCGCTGTGCCCGTGAAGGATGACTGGCTGGCGCAGGCCGCGGTGCATGACAGGATCGAATTCAACGATGCGAGGGGAGCATTGCGCCGCCTGGAGCTGATCGAACGGCTGGGATCGGGATTCTGTGCGGAATCCATGCAAACGGCTTATGTCAAGCCCGGCTTGAAGCTTTACCTCTTGCGTTCCACCTCCAGTTCACCAAGGCCGATAGGATATGCGGGGGAGATAGGCACACTGCTGCAAGTGGCGGATACCATCCGGTTATATCGCGGAGACAGTCTCGTCGTTACCCGGGATCCGGTTCCGGGACAACCCGCCCGTTTCGACAGCGAGGGGCATCTCCAGCATCCCGCGCATATCGCCTGCTCATTGCCGGAAATTTTTCCCAGCGTCCGCTCCGGCGAACGGATTCTCTTCGATGACGGCCGCATCGGCGGAGTAATCCGCGACGTCGGAACGGATGAAATTCGGGTCGAGATCACCGAAGCGCGCGACGGGGGAGAAAAACTGCTGGCAGACAAAGGCATCAATCTGCCTGATAGCCAGCTCAACCTCGACGGTTTGACATCCCTCGATGTGGAGCATCTTGAATTCGTTGTCCGCAATGCAGACATGGTGGGGCTTTCATTCGTACGCAGGCCCGACGATATCCTGTTGCTGCAAGAACACTTGAAGCGCCTTGGCGCCCGCAAGCTGGGCATCGTGATAAAAATCGAGACCCGCACCGCTTTCGAGCAACTGCCCGAACTGATATTCGCCCTGCTGCATTCGCCGGTAGCCGGGATCATGATCGCGCGTGGCGACCTGGCGGTGGAATGCGGCTACGAAAGACTGGCGGAACTGCAGGAAGAGATTTTATGGCTGGCCGAAGCGGCGCACCTGCCGGTCATCTGGGCAACCCAGGTGCTCGAAGGCATGGCCAAGACCGGTAAACCAAGCCGTGCCGAAGTCACGGATGCCGCGGCGGGCGTACGGGCCGAATGCGTGATGCTCAACAAGGGTCCGCATATCATCGAGACGATCCGGATGCTGGACAACATTTTGCATCGCATGCAGGCGCATCAGTGGAAAAAACGTTCGTTATTGCGCCAGCTTCACTGGTAACCAGATGAAGCGGCAGTCCTCATCGGTACCTGTAAGATCTTACAGCTATCCAGGCGGTAACCATTTGGTGTTTCATAGCATCAGGGCTCAAGCTGATCCTGGCAGGCCGGGAGAACCTCTGACCAGATCCCTGCCGTCCACCACAGTGGCGAACGGTACGGCTGTTCACCTTGTGATCCTGATTTTCCTGCCATGTGTTCCTCGGAGGCTCCTCGGAGGATGGAAGGCCTCGAGAGCCATTCACCTGACAATGACCGCCTCGGCAGCCCGGTCATTATTTCTTCGCAAAAGGGTAATAAGGGCGTCATTTCTTTTCCCTATGCTAGCGTTAAGTTCGGCCCACGGCGTGCCATTTTGGATCTGGCTGACCGAAACGGACAGTCTACCGGAGCAATCCACATTTTCTCTTATCGATATGAACAATAAATGGATGCAGGTTCCGTTCTTCCGACTAACCTTATAGCCAACAATCCAGTTTGAACAATCACACAAAATCATTCCATGGCTTTCTTCACCTCACTTTCGATAGATCAATTACAGCGGTATTCAAGGATAATACAGGAAGGGATAGCGGTACGGCGGCACTGCGATCTGCTGGGCTGGATGCAAGGCGAGATCCAGCACTATCTTCCGCATGAGATCATGCTGGTTGCCTGGGGGGATTTCGCATCCGGGGCCATACGCCACGACATCATTTCGGCGCTGCCCGGAGTAAGGACGGCGCACCTGGAGCCAGAAGGGCTTTCACCGCTTTTGCGGCGGCTTTATAATTACTGGGTTGAACTGGGCAGGATGCCCTGCTCCTCCGGGACGGACGAGCCCGGGCTGCTGCAGGAAGACATGGGATTGCACTGCGCCTTCGGCAAAGCCCTGCAAGGCATGCGCTCCACCCTGCTGCACGGCATCAGCGACAAGCGCGGACGCCACGACTGCCTGTACATCCTGTTCAGTTCCGAAGACCGGTTCAATGCCTCCACCCTGAACGCCATGGAAATCCTCCTGCCCTACATCGATACCGCCTTGCGCCGGGTGGCTCCCCTGTCCCCGCCCTCCGTGGCCGTGCCCTTCCTGTCGCAGGAAGAGCCGGGCATGGGCGAAGCCGAGGCTGGCGAAGACTACGGGCTGAGCAAGCGCGAAGCCGAAATCATGGACTGGGTCAGGATGGGCAAGACCAACGCCGAGATCGGCAGCATTCTTTCCATCAGCTCCTTCACCGTCAAGAACCACCTGCAGCACATCTTCAAGAAGCTGGACGTCTACAACCGCATGCAGGCCGTATCCAAGATCGAGCGCCACCCCAGCCATGGCTGAAGCCAATCCCACCTTCTCGGCCTCCACCCTCTCCACCCCCAGCAAGGGGCCGCTGGGCAACAACATGCTCAGCGCCCTGGAGGCCATCCTCGACCCGGCCATGCTCACCCTCTCCCTGTGGTACGTGAGCGCGAGCATCGAAGGCGAATTGCTTCCGCCCTACCTCATCCTGGCCGTCATTGTCTTCTCCGTCACCTTTCCCGGCACCTCGCGCCTGCAGTATTCCATCAAGCGGCTCATCTTCGACGTCCTCTACAGCTGGTTCTGGGTGGCCCTGCTGCTGTTCTTTCTCGGCCTTGCCACCGGCTACATCGCCGAATTCTCCAGCCACGCCCTGCTCACCTGGCTATGGATCGCCCCCTTGAGCCAGATAGGCGCCCATCTCCTGCTGCGCTCGGCCGCCCCCTTCCTGCTGGCGCTGCAAGGCCCGCCGCAGCGCGCCATCATCGTGGGCATGAACGAACAGGGAACTTCCCTGGCCGCGCGCATCGCAGAGGCGCGCTACTCCCGCATCGAGCTGTGCGGCTTTTTCGACGACCGCGACCAGGAGCGCCTGCACCAGGCCGCCAGGAACCAGCTCCTGGGCAGGCTGCGCGAGCTGCCCGACTTCGTCAAGGAAAACCGCATCCAGTTCATCTACCTCTCCCTGCCCATGGCCTCGCAGCCGCGCATCCTGCATGTGCTCGACGAGCTCAAGGACACCACCGCCTCCATCTACTTCGTGCCCGACATGTTCATCACCGACCTGATCCAGGGGCGAAGCGGCAATGTGTGCGGCACCCCCGTCATCTCGGTATGCGAATCGCCCTTCACCGGATCAGCCGGCCTCATCAAGCGGGCAAGCGACATCTTCCTGTCCCTCATCATTCTCGCCCTCATCTCCCCGCTGCTGCTGCTCATCGCCCTTGCCATCAAGCTGGACTCGCCCGGGCCGGTGATATTCAAGCAGCGCCGCTACGGCCTCGACGGCGAGGAGATCCTGGTGTACAAGTTCCGCTCCATGCGCGTGTGCGAAGACGGCGAGCAGATCCGCCAGGCGCAAAAGGGCGATGCCCGCATCACCCGCATCGGCGCCTTCCTGCGCCAGAACTCGCTCGATGAGCTGCCCCAGTTCGTCAATGTGCTGCAGGGGCGCATGAGCATCGTCGGCCCCCGCCCCCATGCAGTGGCCCACAACGAGATCTATCGCAACCTGATCAAGGGCTACATGATCCGCCACAAGGTCAAGCCCGGCATCACCGGCTGGGCCCAGGTCAACGGCTACCGCGGGGAAACCCGCACCCTCGACAAAATGCAAGCCCGCATCGACCACGACCTCGACTACCTGCGCAACTGGTCCCTGCGACTGGACCTGCATATCATCCTCAAAACTATCATGGTCGTGTCCAAAGACCGTAGCGTGTACTGAGGAAGCACTGAATAAATCTCCGCTGGCGCGGCGGTGGCTTTGCGGGATGGGATGCGCGAAAGGCGACGACGCGAATGGTTGATCCCCTTCGCTAGGAGCCTGACAAGGCAGACTGCTCGCAAAGCCCCGCCCCATAAGGGTTGCAGTAAAATCGGGTGCTCATGGCGTTGCGCTCCTTGGCATCGTAGTCCCGGCTACGACCTTCGTCGCGCGCCTTATGATCATCCCGATTTTACCAGCAACGCGCTCAGTGAGGATTTGTTCAGCGCTTCCTAAGGAACCTCTGAACAAGTCCTCGCAGATTCAGAGGTTCCTTAAGCCCGGCTGTTTTCGCCGGCGTATCACAAGCGCATCAAGCGTACCGCTGTTTCCGCCCATCCTATCCCTTTCCGGCTTTCAATTTCCCGGCTCTGCGTCTATATTGCAGATTATCCCCATAGCGGCATGAAAAGCCGCTGATTGCTGCCATCGTTCCAATATCACCCACTCAAGGAGAGTTTCATGTGCCTGGCTTCTTCACTGGCGCTCATGAGGCGTCAAATCATTGCTTTCACGTTCATCATGCTGACACCCCTGGCTGTTTTTGCACAGGCGCCCGAAAACACGGAAGCCACCATGAAAAGCATGATCTCGGCTATCCAGGCCAATTCCCTGCCGGATTTCATCGCACAGGGCGACCAGGCATTCCAGGAGGGAATGACAAAGGAGATGCTTGCCAGCATCAATCAATCCCTTGCCTCCCGCCTCAAGCAGGGCTATGTCACGACATTCCTCACCAGACTGAACCAGCAGGGCTTTACAGTCTACACATGGAAGATGGAATTCAAGGATGGCAATGACGACGTCCTGATATTTCTCGCCCTCAAGGATGGGAAGATCGGCGGATTCTGGCTGCGGTAAGTCATCGCCATATCTGGCCAGACAGATCGGGCGGATGGGGGAGGCAAGTATGAAAAAGACCGGATCGATGGTTGTTGCGTTCATTCTTCTTGGAGTGCTTTACGCTGCTTCAGCATGGGCGCGCGGCGGACACGGCGGTGGTTTTGGCGGCGGCGGACATATTGGCGGAGGTGGCTGGGGACACGGCGGAGGAATGCACTATGGCGGCGGGGAGCATTTTGGCGGTGGGGTGGGCTATTACCGGGGAGGTGGAGTAGGCTACTATCGAGGTGGCGGTCATGGCTACTATCGCAGCCCCAGGGGCTTCTACCGCGGCTACGGCTACGGCCTGGGTTTCGGTTTTGGAGGATACGGGCTTGGATTGGGATTAGGATATGGGCTGGGCTATGGCGGATATGGATTCTGGCCTTATTATTCCTATCCCCCGGCATATTCCTATCCCCCGGCAGTCGCACCCTCGGCGCCACCGGTATACGTGGAGCGGCAGGACGTGCCACAGCAGCCTCAGGCTTCGCCGCCCCCCGGCTATTGGTATTACTGCCGGGCGGCAAACGGGTATTATCCTTATGTCAAGGACTGCCCGGATGGCTGGCTGCAGGTTTCTCCCCAGCCCTCTTCCGGGAATTAGGGCATGCTGAGGAAGCAATGGCGATTCGTTAAAGAGGAGGTGAAATGACAAGATCATGGAAAATGCAATTTGCCTGCCTGGTGGTGGTTCTGTGCTTGTCGCCCGCCAGCGTGCTGGCGGACAGCGAATTGCTTACGGCGGCGCGGAGAGGAGATCTTTTCCGGGTAAAGGCGCTGCTCGCCGCCAAAGCCGACGTGAATGAAGCGAGGCAGGATGGCGCCACCGCGTTGATGGCCGCTTCCACCACAGGCCATCAGGCAATTGTGCGAAAGCTGCTTGATGCCCGGGCTAATGTGAATGCACGCATGAGCAATGGCGCTACGGCATTGATGGCAGCAGCGGCGGTTGGCAACCGGCAAATAGTGACGGCCTTGCTTGACGCCGGAGCCGATGTGAATGCCAGGGCAAATGATGGCCTGACCGCTTTGATCATTGCATCTGAAAAAGGCTATCCGCAGATAGTCCACGCGCTGCTTGCGGCCAGAGCGGATGTCAATGCCGTGGCGGGCAATGGCGTCAACGCCCTGATGGCGGCGGCGCAGGAAGGATATCGCATGGTGGCGCAGGGGCTGCTGGCAGCCGGCGCCAATCCAAATGCCAGGACAAGTGATGGCGTGACCGCATTGATATTGGCATCGGAGAAGGGGCATCAGCCGGTAGTGCAGCAATTGCTCGCCGCTGGCGCGGAAGTAAAGGCTCGCATGAATAATGGCATCACGGCCCTGTTCGTGGCATCGCAGAACGGACATCAGCTAGTCGTGCAGAATCTGCTGGCAGCCGGTGCCGAGGTCAATGCCGCAAGGGAGCACGGCGCGACAGCATTGCTGATGGCATCGGAAATGGGCCATCCTGAAGTGGCGCGCATGCTGCTTTCCGCCGGGGCGGATGTGAATGCCAGGATAGACAACGGCGTCACGCCGTTGATGGTGGCATCCCAGGCCGGCCACTTGATGGTGGTGCATGAGCTGCTGGCAGACAAGGCGGATGTAAACGCCCGAACCAGCGACAATTTGACTGCGTTGTTGATAGCGTCGGAAAAAGGCCATCAAAAAATAGTGCAGGCGCTGCTGGTGGCGGGTGCGGATGCGAACGCCAGGACAAGTGAGGGCATTACCGCGCTGATGGCGGCGGCGAAGGAAGGTCATCAACTGGTAGTTCATGAGCTGATTGAAGCCAAAGCCGATGTGAATGCCAAGTCAGGCAATGGCATGACTGCATTGATGGCCGCATCCCAGGATGGACGGCAGGAGGTGGTTTATGTGCTGCTCGCCGCCAGGGCGGACGTAAACGCCACGTCAAGCGACGGCATTACCGCCCTGATGCTGGCATCGCAGGATGGCAGGCAGGAGGTGGCCGAAATATTGCTCGCGGCCGGCGCCAAGGCGGGCGTGAAAGCCAAGGATGGCAGCACGGCGATGACAATGGCATCCCAGAATGGCCATTCGGAAACAGTGCGTATCCTTGAAGAAGCCGGCAGGAAAAAATGATCGTATCCATGGATCAGCTTGTTTTCTGCCCATAGTGATCTATAGTACAGAAAAGCCGGTATCCCGCATGTGCGGACTCTACAAGATTCGGCCTGGATGAATATTATTTCCAAGGAGGGGGCATCATGGAAGGTTTTACCCAAGCAAACCTGTTCGAGCTTAGCCGTGGCACTATCCATGTCACCTATTCCACGACGAGCATTCTTGGCGGCCCCATTTTCAGCTATCGCGACGACAGGATCAGCCGTTCGTTCCGGGGAGACGAGGTTCGCATCCAGGATACGGAGGTTGGCCAGTTGATTACCGTCACGCTGGAATCCATACCCGATCTGCAAACCATCACGTTTTCACTGCTTCTGCCTATCGTCACGGTATTACCCCAGTCCGCTGGAGCGCACATCAGGGTTCCGGGAATCACCGCTACCGCCCCCACCACCATCGCGGGACCGCCGCCAGGACCGCAGCGCCTTTACAGCGTAGTCAACCTGCAAGGCACTGCCCAGTTCATTGTATCCTAAGGCCTGTCAACACTTGTTACGCACTATTCCTGGTTGATAGAACCGGAAGTTATGTAGTGCTCGCTGCGTATTGCCAGATGATATACGATGATCTTTCCGAAGATCCTTCGTGTATCCGACACCATCCGGATAAGGCATCAATTGGGCCAGGGTAGTATGAATGAAGGTAGATGATAAAACACGGGCGCGGGAATGCCCTCACCGACCCATCGATATTGCTGGCTGTCCTGGCAATCAACGATTCGTCGAAAGGATTATTGATAAAGCAAATCAAAGGATATTCCGGCAACCTGAAAGCCGTTGCATCCATGCACAGCGGCGTGATATGGAAACATTTTTGTACCGGATTGCGATAGGTTGCCACGTTTCTCGAAGCTACCTCGTGAAGTTCCTGACTATACTCCAAACCGATGATCTGCCGGAACGGGTATTCGGCAGCAACAAATAATGCCCGCCCCTTACCCGAACCAAAATCGATAAAACTATAGGAAACGAGATCGGTATCGGGCAACATTTCCAGCAGTGCGCGCATCATTTGTTCCGTCACCGGTTCATATCCGCGGGCATGAGACTTGAGATCATGCTCGGCAGTTAAAAACCCGGGCTCTTCCGTGCCGGCGGTCTCCACGTTGAATCGCCGGTCAAATGCCGGATCAAAAGCATGATTTGCCTGTTCGTATTTGCCGCTCGCTACCAAGCCTACGTTATACGCCAATAGGCGTCCAAAATCGCGGAGCGAGCGCCGACGCCAGGCTCGAAGCAGCCTGGGAAATAGTGCAATGTCATGTTTTGTTGGCCGTGGTCCCGGTTTCTGATTGCCCATTACTTCGAACGCCACATTATTCAAGAAGTATCCCGGCAAGAATAGAACCAGCAATAGTTGTGCATACAACCATTGCCGAGCAAAAATGCGAGCCAAACACATTGAAGCAATTATCATGCCATATATAGAAAGATGGTTATTCGAAGTTTTTTTTGTACGTCTTGGTGAAATGTAAAGCTGTTCGACATCCTTACCGGATGCTAGGGGTTCCAACTAGACAAGTCAGCTTAAGGCACAACTTAATTAAGGCACACCTTAAGACAGCTTCAGGCAGCTTAAGGCAGCCGAAATGGAAAACAGGAAAATGATAGCCTGGAAACAGCCGCCCAGCCGCAAGGCTGGGCGAGTTTCTCCCGGCGTAGGAGAGGGGGTACCGATGAGGATATTACGCGTTTCAGATGATATCGATAACGACCCGGTAGCGCGCCTTACCCGTCGCCAGATGCTCGATCGCGTCATTCACGTGGCTTAACGGGAAATGCTCGACCTGCGGCGCGACGCCATGCCGCGCGGCAAAATCCAGCATGGCGGAAATTGCCGCAGGCGCTCCCGTAGGGGATCCGGAAACGCTTTTCTGCTTCATGATGAGGTCGAAGGCGGCGATCGGCATCGGTTCGAGCACGGCCCCCACCACATGCATGCGGCCGTTCGGTTTCAATGTTCCCAGCAATGCGCTCCAGTCAAGCGGCACGTTGACGGTGATCAGGAGAAAATCGAGCGAGCCTGCCGCCTTCGCAATCCCCGCCCTATCACGGCTCGATATCACCTGATGGGCCCCCAATTTCCTGGCTTCTTCGAATTTGGATTCGCTGGAAGTAAAAGCCGTCACTTCGCATCCCCATGCGTTTGCAAACCGCAGGGCCATGTGGCCGAGGCCGCCGATTCCCACCACGCCCACACGATCCGTCGGCTTGATATTGAAATGCATCAGCGGGGCCGCGACCGTGATGCCCCCGCACAGCAGCGGCCCCGCGGAAGAAATATCGAGCGCATCGGGCAGGGGAATTGCCCAGGCCCAGTGCGAGCGCAGCCGATCGGCAAACCCTCCGTGACGCCCGATGATGGTCGCGCCCACCTCCGGGCACAAATTGTGATTTCCGGTCATGCATTCATGGCAGTGCATGCAGCTCGATGCGCTCCAGCCAATGCCCACATACTGTCCGACTTTTAAGCCCTTGGCCGAATCCCCCAGCGCGACGATGCGCCCCACCGCCTCATGCCCCAGAATCACCGGATACCGGGACAAGCCCCAATCATTGTTCAGGATGGAAAGGTCGGAATGGCATAAGCCGCAATACTCCACGGCAATTTCCACCTCTTCCGCACCCAGGGGGCCGGCATCGTAGGTAAATGGCTCAAGCTCCCGTTTCGCGCCGGAAGCAGCCCATCCGTGTATGGTCGTCATCGTTCCTCCCGATAGGTTAATAAGTGATAGAGTCGACAAGCATTTTTCCCTGAAATATTTCCTGTAGTTATAGATCAGTCCGGCAGATCAGTCCAGCGATTTGCAGACTCGACAGCGCGGCCCTCCTGGCGGCATGCGGCAAGCAGCAAGCGCCAGCCTGCCGCTATGGACGGATGCAATGGGCGAAACCCCATTCTCGATATGCGCGCACATATGGTCCAGCTTGACAATCGGAAGCCATGATATATGTTGAAATTCGGGGCATCCGCATAATCCAGGGTCATAGCCCGACCCATATAAGATGAGCCGGTCAGCTTTGCCGCTGATGGACCACGGACGGCCGGAAGAGAGGTAAGGGCTGACGGTAAAAGAGGGACACATGGAAGGGCCAAATGACACTGGTGCGCAGTTCTCTTTAACTTTTGTGGAGCAAGCCATGCAACGAACTCGATTCCTTTTACCATCACTGGCTGCCGGGGCGGGATTATCCCTGGTGGCAATCCTTTTCAATCCTGCCTGGGCGGTGCCCTTCAGCGTTACCAACCTGGTTACCGATAACCAGGCTGCCAATCCCGCGCAGATAACCGATCCGGGTCTCAAGAATGGATGGGGCATGTCTTTTGGTCCCACCAGTCCCTTCTGGGTATCTTCGAACGGGGCCGGCACGGCAGTACTGTACAACGTGAACCCGGCAACCCAGGCCACCGCCAAGGCGGGGCTCACGGTGACCATCCCCGGCACCGGCAATCCGACAGGCCAGGTATTCAACGGAAACGGATCGTCATTCAATGGCAATCGTTTCCTGTTCGTGAGCGAGGATGGCACGGTCTCCGGCTGGCGGCCTTCCCTGGGCACCTCGGCCGAGACCATCGCGAGCGCGTCTGCGGCAAATGTATACAAGGGAGCGGCGATCGGCAGCGTGGCGGGAAATGACTATCTGTACGCTGCGAATTTCAAGGCCGGCGCCATAGATGTTTATAAAGGCACCACGGCGCAGCCGTCGCTGTCCGGTTCGTTCACCGATCCCAACCTGCCTACCGGCTATGCGCCTTTCAATGTGCAGAATCTCGATGGCACGCTGTATGTTACCTATGCCCAGCGGGATAATGCAACCAACGATGAAATCAAGGGTGCCGGCCTGGGGCTGGTCGACAAGTTTACGCTGGATGGCAACTTCCTGGGCAGAGTGGCTTCGGGCGGCACGCTGAATGCGCCATGGGGGCTGACGATCGCCCCTTCCTCGTTTGGCGCCATGGCGGGAGATCTACTCGTGGGCAATTTCGGCGATGGCCACATCAACATCTATGATCCGGCCACCCTCATGCCCCTGGGACAGGTAATGGACGCCAGCAACCATCCCGTCGTGATTGATGGGCTGTGGGCCATATCTCCGGGCAATGGTGCAATGGGGGGCAGCAGCCAGTTGCTCTACTTCGCAGCTGGCCCTAATGACGAAGCCCATGGGTTATTCGGCGTGCTGGCGCCGGTTCCGGAACCTTCGGCATATGCGATGATGCTAGCGGGACTGGGGATGTTATTGCTGCTGGCGAGGCGCCGCATACCGGGCTGAGAGACAAACACCGCCACCCGGCAGATGGAACGCTGACGGAATTGACGCGAGCCGGGGCGGTAAGAAAATTCGACTTTCTCCTTGGCTTTGCAGAGCGCAGGTATACTATCATGCCATTCGAGGGCGGACCTCCGAGGATTCCGAGAGCCCCCCTTACAGCCTTCTTTGCAGATGAAAGCAATAAACCCGGAGCCGCCGTAGCGTATTAGCGTATTCGGGTTTTTTATCCTGAATTCAACAATTCCCGGGTGCGCCAATGGGGGATTCACCTTGCCCTGCTCCTGCCCTCTTTTCCAGCTCGGGATTATCCTGAATCCGGCAGTTGCCGCTTCCCTTCAGTGCGAATCTGATCATTGTGGCACAAGGACCACAGGCCACGGTTAGGCTGTTACGATCGGGATGAGCGAGAATGGGCCGCGGGGCGACGCAAAACAGAAGTCATCGAACGCAGCCTGCGCAGCAGGGGAAGTGGCGCTCATTCGTTTTCGCGCTATTCCCCGGGTTCGCGGCGCTGCCGCAGTACGGCTCCCGCTATTTCCACGATAATGCCCAGGCCAAAAAGAACCGCGCCAACCCATATGTTCTCCGGCGCGAGAAACATCAGCAACCCCCCCAGGATAATCAGTGGAAGGGATAATTTTCGTTTGCTGCGGGGATTTCCAGTCATGGGGCGCTCTCCGCGAATACTCTTAATATGCTTCGTAGGGGCTTCGTAAGGGCTTCCCTAAAGATAGCTGCTGGAAATCCCGTGTCAAGGACCATCCCCTTTCTTCCTGATTTCGCCACTGGCTTGCCGAGTGTTCTGCCCATCCCGGCTTTGCCAGTCCGGCAGTCGTGAACCGGCTTTGGCGTACGTTAAAATAAGGCTTCAGCAAGCCCTATGTCCCATCTCATGTCCCGATGAAAAAACCGGTGGCCGCTTCCGCCATTTCCTCTGCTGCAAACGCTCGCCCTGCCGCTGACGCGGCGAGAATCGCAATGCGCCGGGTGAATGCGCCCAGGCCGGTTTATCCCGAAGAGCTCCCCGTAGCGGTCCGGCGCGACGCCATCCTTGCGGCTATACGGGATAACCAGGTTGTAATCGTCTGCGGCGAAACCGGGTCGGGCAAGACGACCCAGCTTCCCAAGCTTTGCCTGGAACTGGATCGCGGGATTACCGGCATGATCGGGCATACGCAACCGCGCCGCATTGCGGCACGCACGGTCGCTGCAAGAGTGGCATCCGAACTTCGCAGTCCTCTAGGACACGCGGTAGGCTACAAGGTGCGCTTTTCCGATAAAGTGGGTCCGGATACGTACATCAAGCTCATGACCGACGGCATCCTGCTGGCAGAAACCCAGGGCGATCCGCAGTTGCTGGCATACGATACGATCATTGTCGATGAAGCGCACGAGCGCAGCCTCAATATCGATTTCCTGCTCGGCTATCTCAAGCAGCTGCTGCCCCGGCGCGAAGATCTCAAGCTCATCATCACCTCCGCCACGATCAATGCGCAACGTTTCTCCACACATTTTGGCGATGCTCCCATAATCGAGGTATCGGGCCGATTGTATCCGGTTGAAGTACGCTACCGCCCGCCCGGCAGGATTGGCGGCACGGATTATGCGGAAACGGAAACCGAAGACGAGGACAAGGCGGAAGGCGATGCCGAGCAGGCGATCCTCGACGCGGTCGATGAAGCGATGCGCTGCGGCGCGGGCGACATGCTGATCTTCCTTCCTGGCGAGCGCGAGATCCGGCAGACCGCCGAATCGTTGCGCAAGCACGCCTTTCCCGGCGCGAGCCATGCCATGGTGCATATACTCCCCCTGTTCGCACGTTTATCCTACGCGGAGCAGGAGCGCGTATTCAAGCCGGACGGGAACGCAAGACGCATCATTCTCGCTACCAACGTAGCGGAAACCTCGCTTACGGTTCCGGGAATACGCTACGTGATCGATACCGGCCTGGCACGAATCAACCGCTACAGCTTCCGCAACAAAGTGGAGCAACTGCAGATCGAGAAAATATCGCGCGCTTCCGCCAACCAGCGGGCCGGGCGCTGCGGACGGGTCATGAGCGGCGTATGCATCCGCCTGTATCCGGAAGAGGATTATCTGGGCCGCCCGGAGTTCACTGACCCGGAGATTCTGCGTTCATCCCTGGCCGCCGTGATCCTGCGCATGAAGTCGCTCAGGATTGGCGAGGTCGAGGATTTTCCGTTCATGGAGCCTCCCTTGCCCCGGATGATTGCGGATGGCTACCAGTTGCTGTCGGAACTGGGAGCGGTGCAGGATACCCCGGGCAAGGAGCGGGCCCTCACCCCCATCGGCTGGCGGCTGGTCAAATTTCCCATCGACCCGAAGGTGGCGCGCATGATATTGGCCGCCAGGGAGGAGAACTGCCTGAGCGAAGTGCTTGTCATCGCTTCGGCGCTGGGCGTACAGGACCCGCGAGACCGGCCATTCGAGCGCAGGGATGCGGCTGACCGCGCCCATCAGCGCTTCCAGGATGAGCGCTCCGACTTTCTTGGCTACCTGAAGCTGTGGGATTTTTTCAATGAGCAGCTCAAACATAAAAAATCCGGCCGCAAGCTGGCGGCCCTGTGCCAGGAAAATTTTCTGTCGCATCGCAGGATGCGTGAATGGCGCGAGATCCATGGCCAGCTTCATACGCTGGTGATGGAATCGGGAATGAGGCCCAATGAAATTCCCGCGAGCTACGAGGAGATCCATCGTGCGCTCCTGTCCGGGCTACTGGGCAACATCGGGTTCAAGGCCGATGAGGATGACGAGTATCTGGGGGCGCGCGGCATCAAATTTTCCATTTTCCCCGGCTCGGCACTGAAAAAATCCAGGCCCAGATGGATCGTGGCCGCCGATCTGACAGAAACAACCAGGCTGTATGCGCGGTGCGTGGCGCGAATAGATCCCCTGTGGGTAGAACAAGTGGGCAGCAGGCTTTGCAGGAAACATTATTTCGATCCCCACTGGGAAAAGAAAACGGCACAGGTATCGGTCTTCGAGCGGGTCACGCTCTATGGCCTGACGGCAGTGCCGAAGCGGCGGGTATATTACGGCGCGATCAATCCCAGGGAAGCACGGGAGATTTTCATACGCTCCGCGCTGGTCTCCGGCGACTATATTACCCATGCCTCGTTTTTCGAGCACAACCGCAAGCTGATCGCTGAAGTCGCGGCGCTGGAGCACAAGGCGCGGCGGCCGGACGTGCTGGTGAACGAGCAGGAAATCTTCGCCTTTTACGATGGGATCATTCCGGAGGGAATCAGCAACGGGGCCGCATTCGAAAAATGGCGCAGGCAGGCGGAGCAGAAAGACCCGCATTGTCTTTATCTTACCCGCGAATACCTGATGCGCCATGAGGCGGCCGACGTTACCGAGGCGAGGTTTCCCGATACCATCATCATGGATGCCATGGATGGTTTCGGGCTGCCGCTCGCCTACCGCTTCGAACCAGGCCATCCACTGGACGGCGTGACTGTCACTGTGCCCCTGCCCCTGCTCAACAAGCTCGAACCGGCGCGATTCGATTGGCTGGTTCCCGGATTGATCCGGGAAAAGATCGCCTGGCATTTGAAGGCGCTTCCCAAGCAGATACGGCGGCAGGTCGTGCCGGTGCCGGAATTCGTGACGCGCTTCCTTGAATACCAGGATGACCGGGAGAAAGAGGAAGAAAATGCGGCGCCACGGCAAGGACAGGCCACCCGGGCGAGAATCCCCCTGACAGCCACTCTGGCAGGTTTCATTCAGAGAAGCGCAGGCGCCACTGTTTCACCCGCCATATGGGCCAATGAAGAGCCGCCCCGGCACCTGCTGATGAATTACCGGATAGTGGACGAAGCAGGGGAAGAGCTGGCCATGAGCCGTGATCTGGCGCAGCTCAGGGCGCGGCTCGGCGAGGCAGCGCAGTTGACATTCTCCGGGGCGGACTCGAGAGAGTGCCTTCCCGTCGATCGCGACGAGGTAAAACGCTGGGATTTTGGCGATCTCCCGGAAGAAATTCCGTTCATGCGCGGTGGCAGGAAGCTGGTCGGCTATCCGGCGCTGGCGCTGCGCGAGGGCAAGGTGTCCATCCACCTGTTCGATACGCCGGATGCGGCGCAGGCAAGCATGCGGGCTGGCGTGCGCCAGTTGCTGCGCTACGAGCTCAGGGAACAGATGAAGCAACTGGAAAAACACCTGTGGGGACAAGGCGGGATGGTGAACCAGGCAGTCTTGCAGCTGCATGGCCTCGTCGATCCCGATGTGCTGAGGGACGACATCCTGAACACTCTTTCCGACCGCGCTTTCATTGGGGATGATGTGCTGCCCCGGCGCGAGCAGGAATTCGCGGCACAGCGGCAGCGGGCCAGGGTGCGGCTGCCCGCTGTCACGGAGGCCACACTGCGGACGTTGCAGAGCATCGCCAGCGAATCCCAGGCATTGACCTCGCGGATGTCTGCGGGAAGCCCCGGTATCGGAAAACTGAAAAATGAGCTGGAGCAGCAATTGCATCACCTTGTCTATCCGGGATTCCTGAGCGCCACGCCATGGGAGCAGTTGCAACACCTGCCGCGCTACATCAAGGGCATGTCGCTGCGGCTGGATAAATATGGCGGAAACCCGGAGCGCGACATGCGCCATGGCGCGGTAATCACAGGATTCTGGAACCGGTACGCACAGCGCCTGCAGCAACATAAAAAGACCGGAACCAGCGATCCGGCCCTGGCCGGCTTCCGCTGGCAGATCGAAGAACTGCGCATCTCGCTGTTTGCGCAGGAACTGAAGACGCCTTATCCTGTTTCCGCAAAGCGGTTGCAGAAACTATGGGAAGAGATCGAGCGATCGGGTGGCGAATGAAATGGGGGGGCAGCAGCCGAACCCCGCCGGCCTCTTGCTTTTTTACCGGCGGGATCTAGGGAAGCGCTGAATAAATCTCCGCTGGCGCGGCGGTGGCTTTGCGGGATGGAGTGCGCGAAAGGCGACAACGCGAATGGTGCGACCGCGCAGGGCGGAGCAGTGTCTTCCGAAGGAAGATGCGACCCCGTAGCGGGATGCCTGCGCCCCAACAAAACTGGGGTGCGGTCGAAGCATCCCCTCCGCTGCCCGATCCCGTTCTGCGGGGCCCCTCGGGCGACGCTCCGGGGCGCTCCTTCGCCAGGAGCCTGACAAGGCAGACCGTTCGCAAAGCCCCGCCCCATAAGGGTTGTGGTAAAATCGGGTTCTCATGGCGTTGCACTCCTTGGCATCGTAGTCCCGGCTACGACCTTCGTCGCGCGCCTTATGATCATCCCGATTTTACCAGCAACGCGCTCAACGAGGATTTGTTCAGCGCTTCCCTAGCCTTAAAAAGGCGAATAAATCGGAGTTGCTTCGGCTTCGGCCTGATTGCCGCCCGAAACTGGAATCCGGAGGGAGAGATGGCTGTTTATTTCAGCGGCCGAAAGAAAATTGGGGAAGTATCTGTTGATCTCGATTCCGGCCGGACGAGGATCGATTGCGTCATTCATGAGAAATGGATCGATATCGACAGCAGCACCACGGCGAGATGCGGATCGCCGGGAGTCTGCCAGGTTGCCCGGACCGAAGGCGTTTCGGAGAAAACCAGCCAGACGGTCGAACAATCCATTGGCGCTTCCCTCGGCCTGGAGGATATCCTCAAGCTGAAGGCGACGATCAAGGAAGTTTTCGGCTACGAAGTCAACTGGAGCCACAGCATCACCACCACGAAAACCTTCAACTTCGAGGCGCCCATGTGCGGGAGATATTCTCTTGTGATATACCAGCTTTTGCGGGAATACGAACTGACCTGCTTTCGCCAAAGGCGCTGGACCTTTCGGGATGATGCCTGGGACAAAAAATGGAGCCGCACCATAGTCGAATACACGAATACTCACGACGCGCTTCCCGATGTGGAAGAATTCGATGAAATATGCAAATCCCGGCCGCAATGCAAAGACAGAGATGCCGCGTCGCCTTTTCACGACGGATTGCTGTGCTTCGACATGGGAAAAGCAAGCTTTCGCGTTCCCTTCAGGCTGACACCCGATGGATTCGACGTGCAGATATTGAAGCGGATCATCTCCTTCACCTTCACCGACTATCCCGCGGGAGTTCGCGGCCTGGAACACGGATTGACTATCTCGCTGCCGATCCAGGCCATACCCGAGCCGCTCGTTTTTCTTTCGCCGCCCCAAGGCCAGGAAATGGAGGCGCAGGTATTCCGGTATAGGGACCCGAACGAGAGCCAGGCCCGTATCCCCGTGGAAGCGCTGACCGGCGTCATCACGCTCAAGGGCATACTGGCGCTAACTGGCCAGGAAACCCAGACCCGTTAAGACAGAGCTGAGGAAGCGCTGAATAAATCCCCAGCAGGGATTTGTCCAGGGCTTTCTAACCGTCTCGATCCTTCATCATATTTTCTATCGCGGGAAGCGAATGCGAGAGCGGGAGAGCAACTCCCGCTTCGAGCCGGTAAAGCCAGGCGAGCAGTTCAGCCACTGCGCGGTAGAGTTCGGGTGGAATCGCCTGATCGAGGTCCACCTGCATCAGCAGGGATACCAGTTCCGGCGATTCGTGCACATATACTCCATGTGCACGCGCCTTCTCGATTATGGCTTCCGCCACCAGCCCCCGGCCTTTTGCAACGACTTGCGGAGCTATCCTGCCATCCCGATAGGCCAGCGCCACCGCCGCGCCATGGGATGCTGGGGATGCAGGAAGCGCAGGAAACATGGAGGATTCCGGCGGTGTGGATGTCACGGATAAGGCAGGTAAGGCAGGCGGTTCAGGAGGCTTCATCATGCTCCGCCTCCATGCCCATCAATTCGATTCCCGCTGCTTTCAGGCCATCCGCCAGTGGCGCCATGCCGGCACGCAGCGCGGCCACGGTGCCTGCCTCCGCTGCGGCGAGGCGCACATCCACTGCGCATCCGATGCTCTTGTCAAGCCGGAGGCTTGCGGTGATCTGGCCAAGCCGGGGAAGAACAAGACGCACTGTGGTGCGCCAGGCGGAAGCGGTTTGCTCTCTCTCCCCCGGATTCCGAGCGTCCGATTCTCCCCGGTCTTGCGTTATTTCCTGTGCCGCCTCCCACGTGATGACCTGACCCGGCCAGGCCATTCCCTGCAGGGCGAATTGCCGCGTTTCCAGCATATCCAGTTGTTGCCGCACCAATGCCAGGGTAGCCGGATGAACGGGATCGCTTGCGCCGGCTGTACCTGGCGCGATGGAGGGCGCGGCTGGCCCCCCTTCTTCTCCACCGATGATACCGCCTGCCCCCGCCCCTACCCCTTGTGCGGCGGCGAGACCGGCTTCGGAAGATAGCCGGGCCTGAGGCTCCAGCAGCAATCTGGGCAGGGATCTCAAGCCCGCGACCCATTGCGCCTGATGGGATTCGTAGAAAAACCCGCTCCGATCCAGCGCTCCTGCAAGGCTTTTCGCAAGCTGCACGCTATCCAGCGGTGGCCCCACAAGAAGAGATCCCGTGCTCGACAACGTCGTCAGCCCCGCGGGTGCCGCCACCGGCTGGCGCAGCAACTGATCGATAAAACGACCGGCATCGCTGACGCGCGATGATACGCCCTGCGAGAAGGGAGAATCTTCGGCAGCAATCATGAAGGTCGGACGCGGCTCCCGCGAGACGAAAACGAGATTCAGCAGATCGCCCGGACGCACGCCTGCCGGCAACTGCATTTGCACCGCCCGCCCCCCCTGCCCACCCGCATGCCGCGCGGCCAGTTCGACCAGGAACTCGCCGTTATGAAGCTTGCCGAGCACGCGCGCACCCAGGCGCCGCCCCGGCTCCAGGCCCGCGAGCAGCGCCAATTCACCGGGCTGCTTGCGCGCCAGGAGCGCGCCGGCGGAGCTCCGGGCCAACGCATTCAACGCATCGAGCGCAAGCATATCAAAGACCTCGCATTTTCTCGTCCACCTCGACCCTTCCAGCCTCGAGAAGACCGGGAAGCAGCGTCAACAGATAAAATCGGCAGGTTCTGGCTACTGGTTTACCGGCGATTACTCGAACGCGCTCGAATCGTAGGCTTTCCCTACCTGTCTCGCCATTCTGGAACTGCCAAGCAGCGACCACAGGCGTTTCATCCAGGGCTCGGTGAAATTGCGGATTTCCGCATCATTGGCCAGGATCTGATGTATCAGTTCGATTTTGCGGCGCTGCGTCTCGCTCGTGAGCTGTACCGGCTGCATCGCCTTGATCTGGGCAACTTTGGCCGCGCAATGCCGCTCCAGTCCTGCGAGCTTTTCCCATTCTCCGGCTCGGGCCGCTTCAGCCATTTCGGTGGTCACCTGGGCTATGTATTCGAATCCTGCAAGGCTTCCGGAATCATTCATGGAGTCGGTATCCTTCATTTTCCGTGCCCATTGTTCGAGGAAAGAGCCGAAACCGGCGCATCATAGGAATGATGAGCGGCGGATGATGATATGGATGATATGGGTGGCATGGCGGATACCGTCGAAGCCGGCCCGATCGCCTCCCATGCATCATTCAGTTCCCCCAGAAGGCGAGCCACTTCTTCCAGATATTCCGGCTTGTTATGCAGGTTGGCCTCAAGCAGCCTGCGGCTCATGTAATCGTAGAGCGCGTACAGCCGCTCGCCGAGCTCGCCACCCGCTTTTATCTCCAGGCTGGCCTGCAACCCGGAAGTGATGATGGTGATGGCTTTGGAGATGGCCTCCCCCTTGGCGATGATCTCGCCATTCTTCATGTGAACGAGGGCCGACGCAAGCGCAATCCGCGCACCCTCGAACAGCATCAGGATGAGCTTGTGCGGGCTGGCAGCCAATACGCCGGTTTCGAGTCCGATGCGGGCGTAGGCGCTGGTGCCGTAGCGGGATGCGGAATACATTTCACGTTCTCCTATCAGGAATATTTGGTCGGCAAGGCACTCAACTGCTGGGTCATATACGCGCTGGTCTGATTGAGACTGCTGAGCATGGTGTCCAGCGCGGTGAATTGTGCCCGGTAGCGCGCTTCGATGGCCGTCAGGCGATCATTGAAATCACTCTGGCGCTGGTCGAGATCCTTGATACTGGCGTTAAGCCCGTCGGTACGGCTGGCAATCAACCCGTCGCTTGTCAAAAAGCCGCTAACCAGCGTATTCAGCTGATCGGCGTATCCGCGCGAAAAACCGATATTTCCGCGTGAACCGAGCGGACCGCCATTGATATTCACCCGCAACCCTTCCGCGTGATCGCCGACGGCCGCCGAAAGCGTCTGCCCTATTCCCGTAGCGGCGATGCCATTGATCGTGCCGGCCACGTCTACTCCCGCGGCGGAGACGGGGCTCGCCCCCATCAGACTGGCTGCGCCATTGCCGCCCATGACGCTCACCGCGGAGGCGGAACCGTAGCGGGCTGAAGCAATAGTGAGCACGCCTGCGGATTGGGAAACCGTAACGGCATTTCCGGCATTCAGGAGTGCCGCCGTGCCGTTCAGTTTGCTCTGCACCTCCGCAGCCAGCGCATCCGCCGATCCATATGTTCCTGCGGAGAGCGTGATGCTTGCCAGAGTGCCGTCCACATTGATGTCCAACTGGTCGTTGATACCCGTGGTGATGGTCAGACCCGCGGCCTGGCTTCCGGCCACGCTGGCCTGGGCCGCGAGCCTGCTGACGGTAACGGCGTAGTTTCCCGGCACTGTATTCCCGGTAGACCCGACGTAGGAAACCAGGCTGTCGCTGGATTTCCCCTGCGCGGAAAACAGTCCGGCGATCCCATTGAAATTATTATCCAGCGCAGCCTGCAGCTTGGTGGAATCCAGCGCCAGGGTGCCATCTTTCTGGAAAGCCACCCCGATATCCGACAGCGAGCTCAATCCACCTCCGGCCGCGGCTGCGCCCACGGTCGCGGATAGCGTGGCGCGTATGCGGGACTGGATCGACAGCGTGGTCGAATCCCCCTGCAGCGCCGCGCCAGTCTTGGTCGCGGCGTTATATGCGCTGAGGCCTGCAAGGGTCTGGCTGACATTGTTATATGCCTTGACAAAGGCTTCCACGGACGCCTTGACGCCGGCGACATCGCGCCCGACGGTCAGCGTGGTCGGGCTGCCGGTATTGCTCTTGAGCAGATTGAGCGTGACGCCCTCGATCGCATCGGTAATCGTGTTCGATGACTTGCTGATGTCTATCCCGTCGATCTTCAGTTTGGCGTCCTGCCCCGGCTGTACCTCGGCCATATTTCTTCCCATACCCGCCGCTGCGGTGGGATCGAAAGCGAGCCGCGAAAGCCCGGATGCATCCAGATCGTTTCCGTCGTCGTCGGCGAGACTGATCTTGATGCTGCTGGAAGCGCCCGTATCCTTGCTGGTCATTACCAGCCGGTTGCTGGCGCCATCGTTGATGATGGTCGCGCTTACGCCGATATTTGCCGCGTTGATTGCATCGCGCACTCCGGAGAGCGTGTTGTTGGCCGGATCGATCGTCACGGTTTGCGCGGGTTTCGCATTGTTCAGGGTGAAGGTGTTGGAGTCGCCATCGTATGCGCCGTACTGGATGGTAAGCGTGCCGCTTCCTATCACCGTGGAGGTGCTGGCGAATCCATCGGAGCGGATTTTCTGCTGCTGCGCCAATTGCTGCACCTCGACGGAGTAACTGCCGGGTACCGCCTTGCCGCTTGCGCTGGCGGCAAGCACCGAGGAATCCGCCGCACTCGCGGTCGCCGCCTGGAATTTACTGCCATCAGCCAGACCCTGCATGGCGGTCTGGAAGGCCGAAAGCGAACCTTTGAGGGATCCGTATGCGGACAGCTTGGCCTGGTAGTCCGCTTCGCGTTTCTGCAGCAGCGCAAGCGGCTGCTTTTCCACCGCCATCAACTGGCTGACGATGCCATCCACGTCAAGATTCGATCCGATACCCGCTGCCGACATTGCCATGTTTTTCTCCAACTTCCCCGCGATGCGCCGTTGCGCCTCGCCTTTGTTTCGATCCTATTTTCCTTGCGTTTATCGTCGCCGATTACCCGCCGCTTCCGATTGCCGGCCCGCACAGGTTCAAGCTTCGCTTACAGCAGTTCCTTCCTGGCCTGCGGGGGTCGTAACGAGACCGGCACGCCCGCGGCAACGGTTCCGGTCCGGTTGCTGATATGATCCCCAATCCGGCAGTTGATCGCTCATTTCCAGTTTAGAGCTATGACCCACAAAGACTTTTCACGGTAACGACGTTCACCTGCATGGTGAGTTCGCTACAGATGCGCATTATTGAGCTCATTCTTCGATTAGAAACCGTTCGGAACTGAAACCCGGGGCATGTCGATCACCCCGGATTCCTTTTTCTGCTTCCACTTTTTCTACATTTTCGCCGGACTGCGCCGGGCGATCTCGACCGTGCCGATCAGCCTCTCAGCAGGGACAGCACCGATTGCGGCATGGCGTTGGCCTGGGTGAGCATCGCCGTGCCGGCTTGCTGCAGCACCTGGTTGCGCGACAGGGAGGCCGTTTCAGCCGCAAAATCGGTATCCACGATGCGGCTGCGCGAGGCGCTGAGGTTTTCCGAGGTGGTCTGCACATTGGAAATCGCCGAGGAAAAACGGTTCTGGTAGGCGCCCAGGTCGGCACGGCCCGCATTCAGCGCGCTCAAGGCCGAATCCATCGCGGCAATGGCGAAATCGGCATTGGCGGTATTGCTGATATCGAGATTTTTGAATCCCGCGGCGGTGGCAGTAGTTACCGCGGTGGTGCCAGCCGTCAGGCCGGTGGTGGCCGTGGTGGCGGAAGCGCCGGCAAAGGCCACTACCGTGGTGCTTCCGGAAATGTTGTTCAGCGTCACCTTGCCCGCCGCATCCGCGGTGGCGGTCACGTTGGTGGTGGATGAGACCGTGTTGATGGCCGCTGCAATGTTCGCGCCCTGCGTCGCGGCATTGCCGCCAGCCGCTACCGCGCCCACGCTCACGCCATTGACCGTCAGGTCTCCCGCCGTGATCGCAGTGAAAGCCGTCGCGGCTACACCGGTGACGTTGGCTGTGCTGCTGGTGCTGGTGCCGAGAGATGAACTCTGCGCGTCAACCAGATTGCTGATGGTGATGGTTTCGCCGACATTGGCGCCAACCTGGAAAGACTGGTTGGTGAACGAGCCGTCGATCAGCTTGATGCCATTGAACGAGGTCGAGGAAGATACCCGGTCGATTTCCGACTTGAGCTGCTGGACTTCGTTGTTGAGCGCCTGCCGGTCGCTCGCGCTGTTGCTCGCGTTGCGCGATTGCACCGCCAGCTCGCGGATGCGCTGCAGGTTGTTGCCAATCTCGCCCAGCGCGCCTTCGGCAGTCTGCGCCATCGAGATGCCATCGTTGGCGTTGCGGGCCGCCTGGTTCAGGCCACGAATCTGCGAGCTCATGCGCTCGGATATGGCAAGCCCGGCCGCATCGTCCTTGGCACTGTTGATGCGCAAACCGGACGACAGCCGCTGCAGCGAAGTGGCCAGCGCATTCTGCGAACTGGTGAGGTTGCGCTGGGCATTGAGCGATACGACATTGGTATTGATGATTGCAGCCATTTTCGAAATTCTCCTAGATTAAAGTCCGTTGGAATAAACCCCTACAGCTCTGGCTTGATCCCCCTGCTTTATCCGAGGCTGATCAACCGCTGCTATCCTGGTTAACGGCGCTCAGGAGTATAAATTGAGTCATTCATCAAGTTTTTTTGATGTCGCATGCGGTCTCGATAGCTTGCGGCCGCGCCATTGCGGGATTTGCGGTACCGGTTCCCTTGTTTCGCCACTTTGTCCACCGCCGTTTTACCCAGCAGCCATGATAAGTGCGCCAGGCTGTATTCCATCCGCGGAATAACGGGCTATATATCGCGTATCTCGGTACTTGACCCGGAATGCGCGGCAATCCGGAAAATGTGAACCAGCAGTCTGTCGAACTTGTTTTGCGTCCAGGCAAACGCATAACGGGAATCCGGAACAATGCCCCGGATTCCCGTTTGGCTAAGTGATGCCGAAATGGATTACCGCTTCGGCCGATCAGCCTCTCAGCAGGGACAGCACCGATTGCGGCATGGCGTTGGCCTGGGTGAGCATCGCCGTGCCGGCTTGCTGCAGCACCTGGTTGCGCGACAGGGAGGCCGTTTCAGCCGCAAAATCGGTATCCACGATGCGGCTGCGCGAGGCGCTGAGGTTTTCCGAGGTGGTCTGCACATTGGAAATCGCCGAGGAAAAACGGTTCTGGTAGGCGCCCAGGTCGGCACGGCCCGCGTTCAGCGCGCTCAAGGCCGAATCCATCGCGGCAATGGCCGTATCCGCTCCCCAGGTGGTGCTGATGTCTACCGTGGAGAAACCGGCAACCGTGCTGGAGGACGCGGTCGTCGTGCCGGCTGTCAGGCCGGTGGTGGCTGTGGTGGCGGAAGCGCCGGCAAAGGCCACTACCGTGTTGCTTCCGGAACCGTTGGTCAATGTCACCAGGCCTGCGGCATCCGCGGTGGCGGTCACGTTGGTGGTGGATGAGACCGTGTTGATGGCCGCTGCAATGTTCGCGCCCTGCGTCGCGGCATTGCCGCCAGCCGCTACCGCGCCCACGCTCACGCCATTGACCGTCAGGTCTCCCGCCGTGATCGCAGTGAAAGCCGTCGCGGCTACACCGGTGACGTTGGCGCTGCTGGAGGTAGTGCTTCCCAGGGCAGAGCTTTGCGCATTGACCAGATTGCTGATGGTGATGGTTTCGCCGACATTGGCGCCAACCTGGAAAGACTGGTTGGTGAACGAGCCGTCGATCAGCTTGATGCCGTTGAACGAGGTCGAGGAAGATACCCGGTCGATTTCCGACTTGAGCTGCTGGACTTCGTTGTTGAGCGCCTGCCGGTCGCTCGCGCTGTTGCTCGCGTTGCGCGATTGCACCGCCAGCTCGCGGATGCGCTGCAGGTTGTTGCCAATCTCGCCCAGCGCGCCTTCGGCAGTCTGCGCCATCGAGATGCCATCGTTGGCGTTGCGGGCCGCCTGGTTCAGGCCACGAATCTGCGAGCTCATGCGCTCGGATATGGCAAGCCCGGCCGCATCGTCCTTGGCACTGTTGATGCGCAAACCGGACGACAGCCGCTGCAGCGAAGTGGCCAGCGCATTCTGCGAACTGGTGAGGTTGCGCTGGGCATTGAGCGATACGACATTGGTATTGATGATTGCAGCCATTTTCGAAATTCTCCTAGATTAAAGTCCGTTGGAATAAACCCCTACAGCTCTGGCTTGATCCCCCTGCTTTATCCGAGGCTGATCAACCGCTGCTATCCTGGTTAACGGCGCTCAGGAGTATAAATTTAACCGCCGCTGAAATATTTTTTCCCCGGATTCTTCAGCCCGGGATAGCGCCCGCGCGATGGGGAAATGGCACAGACTTACCTATCTGTGGAATCTGCAAGGGGAAGAGGGAAAAGAGCAGCCGGATCAGACCAGGCCGTTTTTGATGGCGTAGCGCGTCAGCTCCGCATTGTTCTTGAGCTTCATCTTTTCCAGCACGCGCGCGCGATACACGCTTACCGTCTTTACGGACAGGCGCATCTCCTCAGCCGCATCGGTCAGCCCCTTGCCCGAAGCGATCAGACAGAGGGTCTGGTACTCGCGATCGGAAAGCGTTGCATGGGGCGGTTGCTCGTGATTGACGCCAAGGCTGTCGGCCATCGCCTCGGCCAGCGCCGCCGTGAGGTATTTGCGGCCCCTGGCGACCTGCCGGATCGCGGCCGTCAGCTCGGCGGGCGCACTCTGTTTCGTGATATAGCCCGAAGCGCCGGCTTTGAGGGAGCGTAGCGCGTAAAGGCTTTCCTCGTGCATGCTGAGCATGAGTACGGGGATCTTGGGGTACTCCTTCTTGATCTGCTTCAGGACATCGATGCCGCTTCTGTCCGGCAGCGAGATATCCAGCACCACCGCATTCCACTCGCCCTCGCGTACGTGGCGCATCGCTTCCGAACCGCAATCCGCTTCCTTGATGAGCATCGGTTCGCCGCTCTCCGCCAGGATCTGCCGCAGGCCCTGGCGCACAATGGCATGGTCGTCGACAATGAGGATATTCATGGTGTTAGGAACCTCTGAACAAGTCTTCGCTGGCGCGACGGCGGCTTTGCAGGATGGAATGCGCGAAAGACGACGACGCGAATGGTGCGACCGCGCAGGGCGGAGCAGTGTTTTCCGAAAGGAAGATGCGACCCCGTAGCGGGCTGCTGGCGCCCCATGTATACTTTGGCGCGCTCTGGCATCGCCGCCGCTGCCCGATCCCCGCTTCGCGGGGCCCCTCGGGCCACGCTCTGGGGAGCCATGGCGTTGCGCTCCCTGGCATCGTAGTCCCGGCTACGACCTGCGTCGCGCGCCTTATGATCTTCCCGATTTTACCAGCAACGCGCTCAGCGAGAACTTATTCAGAGGTTCATTAGCCTATTCATGCCAGGAGTCGGGGCGCGGGTCGCGGGGGATGTCATTTTCCTCCGGCGCCAGCGGGACCGATAAAAGCACCGTGGTACCCTCTCCCGGCGCGCCGCTCACGGTCAGTTTGCCATCCAGCAGGCCGGCACGCTCGACCATCCCGCGAATGCCAAAGGAATTCAGCTTTGCCTTGTCGAGCTCCGTAACGCCGCGGCCATTGTCCCGCACCTCGAGCTCCAGCACGCACCCCGAAGCGTCGTTTCCAGATCCACAAGTATCCAGCCGGACCCAGGCCTGCGAAGCTCGTCCATGCTTGGCGATATTGGTAAGCGCTTCCTGGAATATCCTGAATACGGCAACGGCGGCGTCCTGCTTCAGATCGATGTCTTCCTGCGCGCAGCTCACTTCGCAGGGAATCCCGAGGCGTTTGCTGAACTCGCCTGCCTCCCATTCGATCGCCGCGACGATGCCGAAATCCATGATGCCCGGGCGCAGGTCGCGCGACATGCGCCGGATGGAATCGATGGTTCGGTCCACCAGCCGGTCGATGGTTTGAATTTTTTCCAGCAATACGGCGTCATCCTCTCCGATGTGGCGGCTCAGCCAATCCAGGTCGATCTTGATCGCGGTGAGGTTCCCGCCCAGGTCGTCGTGGATCTCCTGCGCGATGCGGATGCGCTCGTGCTCTCTTGCCGCCATGACGTGCGAAGACACCTCGCGCAGCCGTTCATGGGATTCCTTGAGTTCCGCCTCCCTGCGCCGGCTCTGGGTGATATTGATGATGATGCCTTCCCAGATCACCCCGGTTCCTTCTTCCCGCCGCGGGCTGGCTCGCAGGCTGATCCATTTCACGTCGTGGAACGACTCGATCCACAACCGCCCTTCCCAGTTCCATGTGCCGAGGCTGGCCGCCGATTCGGCTTTTGAGCGGCGCAGGCTTTCGCGATCCTCGGGCAGGACGATATCCATGAACAGCTCCGGGTTGCTCCGCAGCGTCTCGACGGGCAAGCCCAGCACGTTCAGGCACTGATCGCTCACGAACGGCAAAGCATACCGGCCGTCTTCGCCCTGGACATACTGAAAAACCATGCCGGGCGCGTTGGCGACGATGGTGGACGGCTGGGTTTCTTCTTCCGCTAGCTGGAAAGGTTCTATTTTCTTCTCCGGCAATGCTGTTTCTGCGTGAAATTCCTCGGGCAAAGGAAGGCAACCATCTGGAACTGGTCGGACGAGACGAGATTGCCGAGGCTGCCGGACTCGGACTATGACACGAGGAAAAAGAAAAATCGTGGGTGCGTGCTTCCTCCACGAAATACCCCGGACTGCTGGTGGACGTACCAAAGTGTAGACGATTACCAGCGAGTTTTTCAAGAGCTTGCCGGCTGGATGCGAAATTCTCATTGGGCAACAAAAAAGTTGCGTGCCAGTGTGGTCCGCATGGAGCCGGAAACGCTGTTTTCCTTCACCTGGCATCCTTATGCCGTGGATCCCGCGATAGACTATTCGAAGGAAACCCCTACCCTGGTGGATTTCAGGTTGCAGGGAATCCCCGGTGGCACCCCCTGTTTCGCGTTACCGAATCCGGATTCGACAAGATTCCCGCCGGTCGCCACGTGGAAGCATTCCGCATGAATGACGGCGGATGGGAGGAGCAGATCAAAAATATAGAAAATCATGTCATTGCGAATGCGTAGCATGGCTCTGGCAAAGCAGCATGCCTATGCGAACGTATTTGCGGCTTTGGGAGATCCTACGCGGCTATCCCTGGTCGCGAAACTCTGCGGCAGCCAATCCCGTTCCATTTCGCGACTAGCGGAAGGAAGTGCACTTATCCGGCAAGCGGTTACCAAGCACCTGCGGGTGTTGGAAAACGCAGGGATCGTTCACAGTGTGCAGAGAGGCCGCGAGAGCAGGTTTACGCTTGATCCCGGGCCGATCGACGATCTCAGGGCCTATCTGGATGAGGTTTCCGGACAATGAGGCCATGCGTTGGCGAGACTGAAGAAATAGTAATCGAACTAAAGGTACATCAGCCTCTGAGTAGTGGTTATTCTTATTGCACTCCCTCTGCAACCGGTTCAGACAATGGCTTCCAAACCTTTCTTCTGCACGTGCTCAGATTCAACGGATAATCGTAACCCGACTGTCTTGAGAACCGCCAGCAGCGTTTTGAGAGTAGGGTTGCCTTTTGGCGATAACGTGCGATACAGGGATTCACGGCTGATGCCTGCTTCGGCGGCAACGACCGCAAGCCCGCCATAGGCTTCAGCCACGGTGCGAAGCGCCAACAGGCCCGCAGCACGGTCGTCGGGATTATCGAGCGATTCCATTGCTGCCTTCAAATATTCGACTGCCAATTCGCGATCAGCGCTCAGTTCGGCGATTTCTCGTTCGTGGTGCGAGACGACACCTTTCAATTTGCTCATGCTTGCCTCCGTTTCCATTCCATCCAAAGTGCCTTGGCTTGCTTGATATCTGCCGGCTGCGAACGCTTGTCGCCACCGCAAAGCAGGATAACAACCGATTTTCCATGCCTTCCAAAGTACACACGGTATCCAGCGCCGACATGAATACGCAATTCTGTTACCCCTTCGCCAACCGGTTCGCAGTCTCCGAAGTTGCCGGTTTGTATCTGGCGCAAACGAATCCGGATACGCGCCTGGGCGACCTTATCGCGCAGAGTATTCAGCCATTCAGTAAAAGGTTCGCGCCCATCGCCACGCTGATATCGGAGAAGTTCTATCACATGCCATATTGTAGCTTAAAAGCTACTTTAAAGCCACTATGTCGTTTTCGAAAGACGACAGCACGGAATATCAGGAATCGGCTGCACCCATCGCTTGCAAGTGCGGCGTACAGGATGGTTTACCAACCTTGAGGCATGCCGCAGCCTCGCGGACGTTCAATCCGTATGAATAACACCCCGACTTCGCCACATGCTCAGCGGTGATTCCGTACCTGGTCAGATCGGAAAGATATGTGGTCAGCAGTATCCGAAGATTTAGTTAAATAAATAAGGTAATCCCCCAGCTATGCTGCAGGATTACCTTATTTATTTACGATTCATCACGTTAGCCCGCTTGTCGAAGTGGATTTAAAATCTCGATCCCGGGAAAATCCTTCTCGTTGTCCGTCACGACGATGCAACCGTTGGCCTCGGCGACCGCAGCGATGATGGGATCAAAGCCGCTGCGAGGTTTTAAATAACATTGTCACCATCACCGGCTAAAACAAAACGTCATTGAACCGAGCGAAGTAAATTTACAGCAAAATTTGAACTTGACCGAGTTGGAGTGCGGTGTTAGAGGTTGTAAGTGATGAAAGCAATAATCAAATAACATTTAGATCAGCCTGTGTTTGGGCTAATTTTTGGCTGGCTGCTTGTAACAATGGGTTTAACGCATTCACTTTATTGATCATATCTTGGCGCAAGTGTTGGAGCTGCGCCGGGCCAGCATTGAGGGTGATTTCAAGGATGCGCTTACGGTTTGCAATCTGTGCTCGTACGGAATTCTTATCGGCCTCGGTTGCGCCAAGATGAGGATTAAAGAGAAACCGGCGTTCACAGGCTTTCCGCCAATCTACCACGGCCCGCGTTAAGACCTCGCCAAAACCCTTCACGGCAATGACCTTGTTCCATGTCACATCAGCCGCTGTTTCAATTCCGAATGATCGCAAAGCTGCTTTCTTGGTCGAGCCAACACCGGAAATGGACACAGTATCAAGAAATTGGCGTTCCAAAAATTGATGTTTCTGGCGGGCTTCTGCCGTAGCATGCAGATTGGCAATTTCAGTTTTCTCGCGTTCTGGCAGGTGTTGGTATTCATCCCGTAAGCGGATGAGTTCTTGTTTTTTCTTGCTGAACGCTTCCGGACTGATTTCTTGCTGCACGCGTGCGACCATCTGGTCATACACCTGCTGGGCGGCGTCTCGTGCTTTCTGGCGTTTGATTCGCTCGGCTTTGCGTTTGTTTCCTAGATCATCTACCGTCACCCATGCCCACCAAGTTCCTGCCAAAGTGAAGAACCACACCCCGGGGGAGATGGTAAACAGCCAGAGCGTGATACTGACGATAACGAGTCGCCAGAAAGTGATCATCCCTTGTTTCTTGATATCCGATGGTAATGGGGCAGGTGTGGCCGTAATGGATGCGATATTAGGAATCGATATGGTGGAAGGCGCGGGAATGGCTTCGATCGCTGCCCAGATCCGCGCCAAGACAAAACCGGCGGTCCCCCTGGAGATAACCTCCACCTGCACATCCAGAAAATAAATCACCCCATGATCTTCCAAGGCGCACCACGGGCACCGGCCCAAGTGGCCGGAATAGACATGCATTGGAGTCGTGACACAGCGCTTTAACTGGCCCCGTAAGCCGTCCAAAGCGGTTACCCATTGCTGGGCAGTGGGCCGCCCACCTTTCGTGCCGTTCTCGGTAAATGCAGCCGTAAGCATCGCCTCGATAGAATCCGGCACGATGGTGATTGGAATAGATTTAGGTGGTGGTTTAAACCCGCGTTGTTGACCATCCCGGGCATAGGCATAGCGGTAGGCTTGAATATCTTTCTCCAGCGCTTCGCCGGCATTGGCGCGCAGGGGAACGCCGGAATAGGGATGTCGCCCGCCAAAGAGCAAGTGGAAGATCAACAGAGCCAAGCCAAAGTTGTCGTGGTTGCTGCTGCGGAATACTTGGTCAAATAACACATCCCCTTGGAGTTCTGGCGGCGTGAAATGGGCCACTCCGACTTTGCATAAGTGCACTGTGCCATTGGCATTGATCTGAAAAGAGTCGGTATCAATCAGGACCGCCTTGCTATCGGCACCAATCAAGACATTGCCTTGGTTAACGTCGCCTAGCACATGCCCGTGGCGGTGAATGGCGGCAAACGCGGCCGCAATATTCCGGGCCGCAAAGAGTAGAAAATCCCATGCCGCGTTGGGATAGTCTTGGCGACGGTGGGCGGGGCTATAAAGCATATGGATCGGCATCCGTCCGCTGACCTTGGGCATCAAGAATCCAACTACCGGCCCATTATGGCTCTTATGGAGGGTGCCTTGGGGCCAAGCTGCGTAACTGAGCAACTCCGTATCTGCCGTACTAGTCATGAAACGCAATTTGGCCTGTTTTGCTGCATCCGGCGCGTGGTGTATGTTGTATAATTTGGCCACCCAATGGTGATTCGCAGGTATCTCATAGACTGCGCCCTCACCACCCTTGCCGAATTCCCGTCCAATCTCAATCGTCTTGCCCGTGCTAGTGACAAAAGTTTTTGTCATAGCGCAACTACCCTACCCAGTGTGCCAACGCTAATGTCTTGTCGTCGTCGGTACGTTCATTTACGGCCCGACTGCTCAAGAACCGCACCAACGCGGTTTGGAGGTAATCCTCTTGCACTGCCGTGGCCGTTGCCAAAACCGTAAAAAATGGGATAAAGAACGGCCCGTAAGCAGTATTGGTGCCCATATTCAAGGCCAACCGCTGAATGCCATCGGAGAAGACTGCTACTTTATCGGCGCGGGTTGGCAAGGTGGTGACTGCGAGCACATCGATTGCATTCTCGTCAGTCACGAAGTTGGTCATATTGGCGTATTCCCCCGTCATTGGAGTAATAGGCACTTCTAGCCCATTGCCAACATCGACTACGATCCCGCCGTCGCCAATCTGCATTAGCAGAGTGGCAAAAGGGGAGGCGACCACGCCCAAGAACGTACAGGCATAGTCCCTGGCTTTCGTACCTTGCTGATCCGCAACTGCATAGATTTTCGTCCGTACAGCTTGGACGCATTCCACCGCCCAATGGTCATTAAGGGCGAGTTCCGTCTGGGTATATTGTTGGCCAACAAACGCCGTGGCGGCTTCAATTGCCAATTCCGCGCCAGTTCCACCGTAAGTGGCACTCCCAGCCCCGTCCGCCACAAAGATCGTCAGGAACGGTGGTTTGGCTGGATCTGTTTCAACTTGGGCGAGACAACTATCTTGGCAGTTTGTATCCGTGACCGTATGAGATGTCCCAACCGCAGAGGCGGCAACGACCCGCCACGTCACACAGAAGCCCAACCTTGCGGAGACTGTAATGGTACTTCTGTACCCGGTGTGGATCGGGATACCGAACGCAAGGAACTCGACAGCCAACTGAACAAATCTCGGAACCGTAAACCATCCAACCGTAGCGGGTCCCGCACACTAATTTGTTGCAGGGTATCCATATTGGCGCCTTGAACCCCAATCGCGAAGAAAGCAAACGACTTCGAAGCTTCACCTTCCCGCACAACGGTAGCTGCCGAGTGCCATTCATCAGTTGGGCCACCATCAGTAATCAGAAACACCCACGGTCGATAGTAAGAAATCCCGTTTGCCCGGTACTCATCCTTACGCTGGCGCACCAATTCCAATCCCTGCTTGATCGCAGCACCCATCGGGGTATCACCCTGGGTCGTCAAGGTGGGCGGATAGAACGTCGCTGCCCCTTGAAATGGTAAAGCAATCTGTACCGGTCCGAAAGTTACAATTCCGACTTCCACTCGCTTCATCGCCAAGGTATCCGTCACCAGCTCATCTTTGAAGGTGGTCAACCCGGCATTTAGCTCGGCAATTGGTTGACCTTGCATTGATCCGGACACATCTAATAGTAACAAGCATGGACAACGCGGTTCAGGATTGTCTGCAAATTCTGTGGTCCCAAATGAAATTTGTTCAGTCATTACGATCTCTCCGTTCAGTGTTTGTATAATGCTCGTTGGCTTGCATGAAAAGTGGGTAGCGGGCACATGTTTGCAACCTGTAACGATCAATTGGGGCGTATATTAACATTACAAAATGCTTTAACGATCAGAGCGAAATGAATAAAGCCGATGAACATCACCCAGCTTCTCGAAACACGAGAAGATGCACCGGAAGCCTTTGAGCTTGTGAAACAGGCATTTGATTAAGTGAGGTAAACCCCCGGCTTTGCCGGGGGACTCCGAAAGGTTTGACCTTTGCGTCGGTCGGAGATGGTTTTGAATCGGTGCATGGAACTGGAGAGGCCCTATGATCGAAGTAATGTTTGCAAGAGAGATCAACTTTGGAGCTGTACGCCTCACTGCGCCGCGAAGCGGCTCACGGTTTTGAGACCCCTTTGAGGGGTTCACCCAATAAACCACCGGCTTTGCCGGTGGTAATTTAATTTCGTTACGGCGCTTGCATATCTCCCATCAAGCTGACATGTGCCACGCCGCAACGAAAGACGACCCGCTCGTACTGGGGCTTGAGTGATTTCCAAGCCCTGCGGTATACCTTGATACATGTAATAAAGACCTCCGTATGACCCCTTATCTGGCCGGCGCAGGTACCCTATGAAGACGAACAGTTTTACTGCACACGCGGCGAGATGGAAAACCGAATCAAGGAGTGCCAGCTCCACCTGTTCGCCGATCACACTTCGACTGCCACGACGCGTGCCAATCAATTGCACCTGTGGTTCGCCTCGTTTGCCATATGATGCTGGAAGCATTGCGCCGTCTCGCCCTGCACGGTACCGGACTGGCGGACTCAACATGTGAGCGTATGCGCCTGAAACTCCTGAAGATCGGCGCACTGATACGCATCGGTGTACGCCAGGTTTACATCTGCATAGCCAACAGTCATCCCCATCAACACAAATGGCGTCTCGCACAAGCGCGACTAGCATCAGGCTGAGCCTCATTACGCCCACGCATGTGCATTGCGCCATGTGGCGAGGAGACATCGTGCCTGTTGCAGCGAAACTCAGGGGTAGGCCTGTCGCAAGCTCAGAAATCCGTACATGCTGCAGGCAAACCTCGTTTATCTACCCAATCTCGTTTCTCTACCCAATATTGACTGCCCGCAGGCTCCAACCGATCAAACAGTACGGAAACAAACCCCAGCAAAGCGTAATCGTGAGGGTGTGAGAAATGCGGGCTAGTTCCCTTCTATGCGGGAAAAATAAGGGTCGCATCTAAAAATCAAGTGTTAGCCGATCTCGGAATCGATCACTTGATGAAATCGAACAGCGACAACCCCTGCACTTTCAGGAAGGCCTGTTGTGTCGCCTGCAGGTAGGTCTGCTGCTGGGTCAGGTCGCTGATGGCTTTGGCATAATCCACGTCCTGCAGCGAGGAAAGCTGCTGCTTGTACTGTAGGCCCAGGTCGTCCCCGGTATTGTTCAGCGTCTCCACTTCGTTCATCCTGTTGCCAACCCCCGAGCGAACGCGCAGCACGCTGTCCAGCGAGTTCGATAGATTGGTTTGCGCAGAATTCAGGCCATTGGCGAGCGCGGTCTTGTCGGCCGGGGTGGCGACCGGGGCCTGGAGCACGTCGATCATGTCCGACAGTGTCTTGAAGAGGCTCTGGTACCCGCCTCCGGCAGCGGGTATGCGCTCGAATACTTCGCGCCCCGATTCGTTCACGGCAAGCTGCCGCGAGTCGCTGGCCTGCACCAGCCGCTGGCCATCATCGCCAAGATACTGCACGCCGCTGCCCGTATCCACGAACGGTTTGGTCGATCCCTGGAAGCCGGAAAACAGATACTGTCCGTTGGCGTCCGTGCGGTTGGCGAGACTCATCAGTTCATCCAGGTTGCCCCGCAATTGAGTGGCGATGGCGGCCCGCCCGCTATCGCTGAGCGTGCCATTGCCAGCGTAGACCGCGAGCTCCTGCGCGTTCTGGATCACCTGCGTCACGTTTCCCAATGTTCCTTCCAGCGCGCTCAGGCTGGTCGCCGCGCTCTGCCGATTGGCCGCGTATTGCGTGTTGGCGGCGTCCGCCTGGGATACCTTCAACGCCTGCACATATGATGAGGGATTTTCCGCCGGAGTGAGAATGCGCTTTCCGCTGCTGATCTGCTCCAGGTTCTTCACCTGTGCGGCTTGCTGCCGGTTGAGGGCGGCAAGACTGAGTTCGAAGCTGGTATTACTGCTGACACGCATGATCTTTCCTCTCGCTAATCTCGGTAAACCGGGTAAGCAGCCGCATCAAACAACGCCCATTCCTGAATTCCGGACCCATCACCTGCCCAGGCTCAGCAAGGTATCGAACATCAGGTTGGCTGTCTGTATCACCTTGCTCGCGGCCTGGTACGCCTGCTGGTAGCGCAGCAGGTTGGCCGCCTCTTCGTCCAGGTTCACGCCTGACTCGGATTGCTGGTAAGCCTGGGTCTGGCTTACCAGGTTGGTCTGGGCCGCGCTGGTCACTTCCAGTTCGCGGGTCTTGCTTCCCATCTGGCTGATTATCTGTCCAAAGGCGCTCTGGTAATTCGCAGTGCCGCCCGCCAGGATATTCTGGCCCGGCAGCGCTCCCAGAAGCAGCGCGTTGCGGTTATCCCCCACGCCGTTGGTGTTTGGTTCTATGGTAAAGGTATCGCCGGGTTTCGGCTGCCCGGTAACCTGCACGGTCCAGCCGTTGTAGCTGATCGATCCGCCTGGCGTGAATGAAACGCCCGCAGGGTTCCCGGTACCGGTTCCGCTAACATCGAAAGTATTCGTTCCGGTAAAGGTCAGGGTTACGGGCTGCCGCAGGTTGGGATCTGGCGGCGCCGGGAGATTGACCACGCCGGTGCTGATGAGTCCCGTGCCGGTGTTGGCGAGCGGCGCGCCAGTACGAATCGGCGCGGCTGCCGCAATCAGGCTGGGATCCTGTATGGCGACCTTGATTTGTCCTGCCCCGTTGCGCGTGGGTTGTATCAGGAATTGGTCTCCGGCGGCCATCGTGCCGGAAGCCAGTGTCAGGCTGACGCCATCCATGGTTTGCGGAAACGTGGCGAACGTCTGCGCGGTCCCGTCATCCAGCCGCGTGAGCGTGTAATTCGCTCCATCGTAACGCAGGGAATAGTCGCTGGCGGTAAGGCTGTTGAAGCCGGTAATATCCGCCGCAATGGTGGCGTTGCCCGTGTTTTTTATGGAGGGAGCCACGGCCGGGCTGGGCACGGTGAAAAAGTCGCCGCCCAGGTTGCCCTGCATATCCTGCCCAAGCTGATGCTGCTGGTTGAAGGTTCCCGCCAGGCCGATGGCGAGCCTTCCCAGCCCATTGCGCACGGCGTCCAGCGATTCGCTGCGAAATTGCAGCATGCCGCCCAGCCTGCCGCCATCCAGGCTGGATTCCTTGATGGTAGCCGTATTGCCGCCGGAAACGTGCGCCACCTCGAGCCGGCTGGCGTCATCAGGCGAGGCAACTGTGGCTAGCTGGAATACCTGGGTGCCTACCACCAGCGACTGCCCGTCGCCGATGAAGATATTGTATGAGCCATCATTCTGCACCACGACATTGGCGCGGATCTCCTGGTTGAGCTGGTTCACCAGCTCGTCGCGCTGGTCACGCAGATCGTTGGCAGGCTGGCCGCGTGCCGCATTCTCCGATTTGGCGATGGTCTCGTTCAGCTTGCCGATTTGCGCCGCATAGGTATTTATCAGGGAAACGCTGTTCTTTATCTGCGTGTTTACACCATCCTGTATTTCATTCAGACGGCTGTCGAGCGACTGGAAGCGCCGCACCAGCACTTCCCCGCTGGACAGCATGGACTGGCGCGAACTGAGATCGGAAGGATTGGTGGCGACATCCTGCGCACCATTGAAAAGGTTCTGGAGCGCAGGCGACAGGCCAAGATTGCCATTGGGGTCCGCCAGCAGATTGTTGATCTGTTGCATCTGCGCGTAATAGGTATCGAGCTGGCTCGACTCCGTTTTTGCCTGTGTGAGCTGGTTGGAGAGAAACTGGTTGTAGGCGCGGCTTACGGTGTCGACCTTGACCCCCTGGCCGTAGAATCCCGTGCCGGTTGCCTGCGCCGCATTGGTGGATTGAACAATGGATTGCCGGGTATATCCGGGCGTGGCGGCATTGGCGACATTATGGCCTGCGACCAGCAGCCCCTGCTGCGCGGCGGCCAGGGCGCTGAGCCCGATGCCGAAGATGCTGTTACCCATGCGGTCCTCCATCCCTGCCGAACATACCGATGCATCTCTCCAGATGCATGCCGATCATCCTTACCGTGCTCATATCCGTTTTTACGGCAGTGCCAGAAAAATATTTAGCTTTCCCGGGCGGCAGATGCATTTTCATCGCGCCATCTTTCAAAATCGGGGGTATCAGGACCACTGCGTGGTCTTGATGATGCGGCTCAGCTTGTCGGCATAATTCGGGTCGGTTGCATAGCCCGCGCGTTGCAGGCCATAGGCGAACCCGTCGGCATCCAGCCCCCGCACCGCCTGATCCATGATTCCCGCATAGCGCGGGTTGCTGCGCAACAGGTTGGCATAATCGCGGAAAGCGTCGGCATAGGAATCATATGCCCGGAATTTCTCCACGCTCTTCTGTGCTACGCCGTTGACATACTCGGTGGTAACTGCCTCCACTACTGCCCCTTTCCAGTTGGCCCCCGCCTTCACGCCGAACAGGTTATGGCTGGGGGTGCCATCAGCCGCGCGGATCTCTCGCCTTCCCCACCCTGTCTCCAGGGCCGCCTGGCCCAGCATGAACTGCGCCGGTATCCCCGTCATCTGGCTGGCTGCCTGGGCATGGGGCATCAAACGGGCCTGAAATTCAGCGGACTGGCCTTGCGGGTGGGACTGCGGGGATGTCCACTGCGGCCGCAGCGATTGCTGCAACGCCTGTGGAGCCTGGGTTCCCTGCAAATCCTGTGCAGCTGGAGCTTGCAACGGCTGCGGCGCCGCTCCCGCCGGGGATGGCGCGGAAATGTCCCGGGCGCCAGCCTGGGCGGCTTGCGCGGATATGTCCGCAGCTTCCGCGGACATGCCGCGGCTCAACTGCTGCACCATCATGTCGGCGAGCCCCACTCCCCTGGCGGCCATGCTCTGCGCGAGCTGCTGGTCCAGCATGGAAACGTATAGCCGGCTCTGGTCGTTATCCATCAGGCTGTCCTGCGGGGTGGCTTCGCGCATGCTCTTGAGCATCATGTTCATGAACAACGCTTCGAATTGCCGGGCTGCGGCCTCAAGCCCGGCCTTGTCGGTTTTTCTTGCCTGCAGACGCAGCCCGTCTACCGCCTGGACATCGAGGGCAAGCTTGCCGGAAAGATCGGCGGATAGCGCCATCAGATGATCTCCAGGTCAGCGCGCAACGCTCCCGCCGATTTCATCGCCTGCAGGATTGCCAGCAGATCCTGCGGAGTGGCGCCAATCGCGTTGAGCGCCTTGACCACCTCGGTCAGCGAGGCGCCTTCCACCATGGTGAGCATGCCGGATTCCTGTTTGATCTCTATGGTGGAGCGCTGCGCCTGCACCGTCTGACCACTGGAGAATGGGCCGGGCTGGCTGATGACAGGCTCGGTACTGATCACGACCGAAAGATTGCCATGGGCAACGGCGCAAGCTTCCACTGTCGCCGCCTGGTTCATGACCACGGAACCGGTGCGGCTGTTGACGATCACCTTGGCATAAGTCTGGGCCGGTATGACGTTCATGCTTTCCACCTCGGCAATGAATGCCACACGCTGGTCGCTTCCCTGGGGAGTGCGCACCTGTATGGTGCGGCCGTCGAGCGCCGCGGCGGTGCTGGCGCCGAAGCGCTCGTTGATCGCATCCACGATGCGCTTGGTCGTGGAGAAGTCGGTGTTGATGAGATCGAGGCGGATGGTGTCATCCTCTCCCAGCGCGACCGGTACTGCGCGCTCGACTGTCGCGCCGCCGGTGATGCGCCCGACGCTCAGGTGATTGACCTGGACCTGGCTGCCGCTGGCTGCGGCGCCAAAGCCCCCGACCAGCAGGTTGCCCTGGGCCATGCCGTAAACCACCCCATCCGCACCTTTGAGCGGAGTCATGAGCAGCGTTCCGCCGCGCAGGCTGCGTGCGTTGCCCATGCTGGAGACGGTTACATCGATGACCTGGCCGGGCTGAGCGAAAGAAGGCAGCATGGCCGTAACCATCACCGCCGCCACGTTTCTCAACCGCAGGTTGGTGCCGGGAGGAAGATTGATCCCCATCTGCATCAGCATGCTCGTTATGGTCTGCACCGTGAACGGTGTCTGGCTGGTCTGGTCGCCGGTGCCATCCAGGCCCACCACCAGACCATACCCGATGAGCTGGTTGGGCCGGACCCCCTGCACCGAGGCGAGATCCTTGATGCGCTCAGCCTGGGCCTGCATGGGCATGACGGCCCAGCAGGCAAGCCAGGCCAGCGAAAGAATCAACCGGATGGGCTTGGGGAAGCGGCGATGCATTGCGATATATTGCATGGGTTGCATGCTTACCTCTCAAAATGGAGAGACAGTCAGGAAAAACCGCGAAAGCCAGCCCATCGTCTGGGCCTCGTCGATATAGCCATTGGCCTTGTATTCGATTTTCGCATCCGCCACCTGCACCGAGGACACGGTGTTATTGATGACGGATTCGGGCCGTACCACACCGGAGAAGCGAATGTATTCGGTGCCCTGGGTCATGGCGATCTGCTTCTCCCCGCTGACCAGCAGGTTGCGGTTAGGCAGCACTTTCAGCACCGTGACAGTGATAGTGCCCGTGAAATTGTTGTTGGAGGCGGCCTGGCCATTCCCGTCGTACTTGTTGTCGGAAGAAGCGCCGAGTTCCACCTTCTTGGTGATGGGCACGCCGAATACGATGGGCGGAACGCCGAAATTGAGGGAACCGTTCTTGCTGACACTGCTGTTCGACTGCTTGCGTGCATTGTTTTGCTCGTTGAGCACAATGATCAGGATGTCGCCCACCATGCGCGCCCGCCTGTCTTCGAATAATGGCCGGTCGTGCGTTCCCGCCTGGAAGATGGCGCCATTGCTGGGCGCCGGTTCCGGCTGCGGGGTAACCGTGGTCAGGGGATGCTGTACGATAGCTGGTGGTGCCGGCAGGGTCACGCAGCCGGAAAGAGCTGTCAGCACGACGATGCCGGAGAATGCCGTTTTCAATTTCCGGGTGCACCGTGCGGATAGGCCGTACAGGCCAGGCCTGCCGCCCCCGCCGCCCTTGCCGTTTCCGTTGCCGGGGATGCGCGTGTTCCCGTTCATTGGCTTCTCCTTTTTCCTGCGTCCTTGTATCGCTGGGCGATCCGTTACATTTGAGAAAGTTTCTGAAGCATCTGGTCCGAGGTCTGCACTGCCTTGCTGTTGATTTCGTAGGCGCGCTGCGTCTGAATCATGTTGACCAGCTCTTCCACCACGTTCACATTGGATGTCTCCACGTAACCCTGGTTGAGTATGCCGGCTCCATCGATGCCGGGCGTATTGATATTGGGCGGTCCGCTGGAGAAAGTTTCCACGTAGAGGTTTTCTCCCACTGCCTGCAATCCCACCGGGTTGATGAAGGTGGCGAGCTGCAGCGAACCCACCTCCACCGGCGCGCTGGAACCGGGCTGGGTAACGGAAACCGTGCCATCCCGCCCCACGGTAATGCTGAGCGCATTGACCGGGATGGTGATGTTGGGATGCACCTGGTACCCGCTGGATGTCACCAGTTGACCCTGGAAGTCGGACTGGAACGAACCGTCCCGGGTGTAGGCAGTGGTTCCGTCCGGCATCATCACCTGGAAAAACCCCTGGCCCTGGATGGCGACATCCTTGGAGTTGCCGGTTTGCTGCAGATTTCCCTGGGTGAACACCCGCTCGGTCGCCACGGGCCGCACACCGGTGCCGACCTGGAGGCCCGAAGGCAACTGCGTCTGCTGCGATGACTGGGCGCCGGGCTGGCGCAGGGTCTGGTATAGCAAATCCTCGAACACGGCGCGGGAACGCTTGAAGCCATTGGTGCTAACGTTGGCCAGATTATTGGCGATCACGTCCATCTGGGTCTGCTGCGCATCCAGGCCGGTTTTCGAAATCCAAAGCGAGCGAATCATGCGAATCTCCTGAGAGGGAATCCATATCGGGCGAGGCCGGGCGCCGGCATGCAGACACAGGCGAAATACCCATACTGCATTGTTTGCCGCATCATCTTCTGCATCATCTCCTGTCTCCTGTTGGCTGTCTGGACCGGTTCATGCCGGCCGCCACGTTTCCGTCATCTTATTGCAGCAATGCCGGAATCAGCGCCGGGAAAAGAGGGATGATTGCCTGCCTGTTTACGGGATTGACGGGATTGACGGGATGACGGGTTTGATGGGTTTGATGGGTTTGATGGGTTTGATGGGTTTGATGGGTTTGATGGGTTTGATGGGTTTGATGGGTTTGATGGGTCCAATGACTTCAGCTTGCCCCTGGCCGGGCAGGCCGGCATGGACCCACGCATGCCAGGGTTAGGAACTCAGGTTCAGCAGGCTGCTGGCCCGCTGCGCATTGCCCTCCGCATTTTGCAGCAGCTTCATGTGCGTCTCGAACTGGCGCGAGAGCCCAATCATATCCACCAGGGCATCCACCACATTGACATTGCTGCCCTCCAGCATGCCGCTGATCAAGGTGACGTTCGGGCTGGCTTCCGCCGGGCGGCCGGTGCCGAGGCGGAAAAGGCCATCGGCCCCGCGCGTAAGCTGCCCCTCCGGGGGATCGACCAGCTTGATGCGCCCGGCGGTTATCACGACGTTCGATTCATTCGAACCCGGGCGAAACGGCACGGTGGAAACCGTGCCATCCTTGGCAATGGTGATGGTGGAATTGGGCTGGATGGCGATAGGGCCGCCGTCACCCATGATGTTCATTCCATTCCGGGTCTGCAATACCCCGTTCGCGCTGACCTGGAGATTTCCGTTGCGGGTATAGGCTTCTTCGCCATTCTCCAGTTGCACCGCGATCCAGCCCCGGCCTTCAACCGCGACATCGAGATCGCGCGCCGTTTCCTGGAGCGTGCCCGGCCGGAAATCCGATCCGGCGCTGGAATCGACCACGAAGGCGCGAGTTGCCAGCGTATCGCTGAATACGGGCACGGCGCGCAGCATGTTGTTTTCGGCGCGGTATCCGGTCGTATTGAGGTTTGCGAGGTTATTCGATGCGGCGGCCTGCTGTCCCAGGGTATGCTTTGCCCCGGTCATCGCCACGTAGATCATGCGATCCATCTTCTGTTCTCCATTCCAGGCATCAAGATATTCGGGTGTTCAATCCAGGCATGGCGAATGGCTGAAAGGAAGGCCAGGCCTTCGCCGAGCCTTCGCCATGCCTACACCAAGCCGTTCTTTCCGCGCTTCATTACCTCATGTTCACCAGCGTCTGCAGCAACTGATCCTGCGTCTTGATGGTTTGCGCATTGGCCTGGTAGACGCGCTGCGCGGTAATCATATTGACCAGCTCCGACGTCAGTTCCACGTTGGATTCCTCGACCGCTCCCGACTGCAAAGCGCCCAGGCCGCTCGTCTGGGGCGCGCCCACCAGCGGAACGCCGGAGTCGGTGCTTGCTGCCCAGAGATTGTTGCCCTGCACTTGCAATCCTTGCGGATTGGCGAAATTCGCCAGTGCAACCTGGCCCAGGTTCAGGAACTTGCCATTCGAGTAGCTGCCGCGGATCATGCCATCGTTCCCGACGTCGAAACCGACCAGCTTGCCAGACGCATAGCCATCCTCGGCCAGGGAATTGACGCCGAAGCCCGACCCGAACTGGGTGGAGCCAGTGAAGTCGAGGTTGAATACCACGGGATTCGCCCCGTTGCTCACGGGTTTCGTCACATTGAATGTCGCCGTACTCAACGGGTCGAGTGCTCCATTGGACAGATAGTTCAGCGAGCCTACCGGCGCCCCCCCATTGAGCAGCGTGCCCTCGCTGGAGGCGAATACGTCCCAGGTGTTGGCTGCCGTCTTGACGAAATAGGCGGATAGCGTGCTCGCGTTGCCCAGGCTGTCGTGAAGCGGCATGGGCGTGGAACTGGTGTACGTCGCGGAATCCGTTGGATCGAAAGCGGCCGGATTGAGCGTGGATGCCCGGGAATCCAGGTTGATCCCGGCGTTCACGAGCGTGGTGGCGCGGGGAGACAAGTCGGCCGTCGAGATCTTCAGGTCGGTTGGCGAGCTGGCGGTAATCTGGCCGGACGCGGTAGCGACGTAGCCGGTCAGGCGCTGGCCGCCGCTGGAGACGATATATCCATCCTTGTCCGGATGGAACTGGCCGTTGCGGGTATAGGCTATGTTGCCCTGGTCATTGAGACGGAAGAAGCCCGCGCCGTTGATGGCGATATCCAGCGAATTGCCGGAAGTGGTAATGCTCCCCTGGCCGAATTGCTGCGCCACGGAAGCCACGCTGACACCCATTCCCGCCTGGGTGGAGCCGCTTCCCGCGAGCGAATTGGCAAACATGTCGGCGAATTGCGCATGCGACTGCTTGAATCCAACCGTATTGGCGTTCGCCACGTTATTGCCGATCACGTCCAGATTCCTGGCCGCTGCATTCAGACCACTCAAGCCTTGCTGAAAACTCATGATACGCTCCTTGTCCTTGGTAAGCGTCTCGCTCCGGCTTGGGCGCGAGACAGAATATGATTAAACCGCTCCGGTTTCGAATACTCAGAAAATCTGCTTCACATCGGCGATTGCCGCCGTGCCCAGTGACCCGACATTGAGGCGCGCTCCCTGGCTATCCTGCGATACGCCCTGGACCATGCCGATGGCCAGCGGCTGCGCGTCGACCTTCTGGCCGCCGCGCGTCGCCTCGACACTGATCGCATAGCCGCCATCGGCTGCCTGGGTTCCGCCCGCGGTTTTGCCATCCCATCCGAATGCAAGCGATCCCGCAGCCTGCGGACCCAGGTTCATGACCTGCATGGTTGCGCCGGAGCTGTCCTGTATCGTGACCTTCACCTCATCCGCAGGTTGCGCCAGATCGATGCCGAACGCGCCGCTGCCGCCGGCGAGATGCAGGGCCGAACCAGGCACGAGGACATTGTGCCCGATCATGCCTGCCGCCTGCAGGGACTGCCCGGCGGTGAAGCCATTCGCCATGGCCTGCAGGGTGGTGTTGAGCTTCTCGATGCCATTGACGGTGCTAATCTGGGCGAGCTGGGAAGTGACCTGGGCGTTATCGAGCGGATTCAGGGGGTCCTGGTTCTTCATCTGCGTGACCAGCAGCTTGAGAAAGCGGTCCTGCGGATCGTCCGCCGCGGACTGCGTCGTGTTTTTTGCGTTGTATGATGTAAACAGGTTCGAGGCCTGTCCCGTTTCCTGGATGGAGCTCATGGCGGTTTTCCTTATTGTCCGATGGTCAAGGTTTTCAACAGCAGCGTCTTCGCGGTATTCATCATGTCCACGTTGTTCTGGTAGGAGCGCGAGGCGGAAATCATGTTGACCATTTCCTCCACCACATTGACATTGGGCATGGTCACGAAACCATCCTTGTCCGCCATGGGATGGCCGGGCTCGAACACTTTTCGCATCGGGGATTGGTCTTCGATTACTGCCGAGACGCGCACCCCGGCGGTGCCATAGGACCCATGCGCTCCATTCATGCCATCCGCGGGCAATCCGGCGGCAGCCTGGGCGCCGACGGATTGGGTGGTGAATACCACCTGTTTTGCCTTATAGGCCTCGCCATTGGAACTCGCCGCGCTGTCGGCGTTGGCAAGATTGCTCGCAACAACGTTGAGACGCTTGTTCTGAGCGGTCATCGCCGAACCGGCGACGTCGAAAATGCTGAATAGCGACATGATCCGGTTTCTCCTTAATTTTGAAGGGCAGCCAGCATCATCCGCACCTCGGTGCTGATGAATGTCAGGTTGGCCTCGTAATGGATGGCGTTATCGGCGAACTGGCTGCGCTCGATATCCATGTCCACGGTATTGCCGTCCACGCTGCCCTGCACCGCTCCGCGGTAAAGCAGGGGAGCGCCCCCATTCGCGCTCGCGGGAGGCGCGATATGGTTGGGCGCGCTGGTGGTAAGCACGACGGCATTGCCGCCCGTCAACGCACCTTGCAGCGCCGCGCTGAAATCAATATCCCGCGCCTTGTACTGGGGCGTATCCGCGTTGGCGATGTTGGATGCGATCAGTTGCTGCCGCTGGGCCCGCAGGTTTGCGGAATCCTGATAAAACCGGAAGGTGCTGTCCAATTTGTCTATCACGGAAACTCCTCAAAAACTCCTCAAGTTATGCATCTCGCTGCTGTTCACCACTACGGACTGCAGCCACTGTGGACAGCATCCCGCATGGAGCGCGCGGCATACGATGTAAGCATGGTAGAGCATCGCCTCTGGAATCAAACCAGGGAAAAGAGAGCCAATTACCCCGCATCTCGCTGCTTTGGCCCGCTGGCTTGGCAATGGGCGCATCATAGAGAAACCCGCTGGAAGGCAATCGGATGAACAGCGGCCCAAATCAGCCTCAGTTCCATTCAATGGCGCCGCCGGGAGATGGCTAGAATTCCTCACGTCGCCGCGGCTCGCTCCGAAACGCGGAAAAAACTGGAGAAATCATCATGCCTGCAATCGGTTCGCGCCATTCGCGCACTTCGTCATCCATTCCCGGCCTGCTCCTTCTTGTCCTTACGCTGGCGCCCGCCGCGGCACCCGCTTCGCCGGGCGTCAAGCAGGATCACGGGCTCATCCAGGCATCGGTCACGCATTTCCTGCGCATGCAGACAGCCGGCCTTCCCGGCGAGGTGGAAATCATTCCCGGCGCAATCGATACCCGCGCCAGCCTGCCGGCATGCGCTGCGCTGGAGCCCTCGCTGCCGCCGGGAAGCCGAGCGTGGGGCAACACGACCGTGGCGGTGCAATGCACCGTTCCCCACTCCTGGACGATTTATGTTCGCGCCACGGTAAGAGTCGTGGCGGATTATGTTGTCAGCGCCCGCCCACTGAACCAGGGCCAGTTGCTGACCGCTGCGGACTTCGCAATACGCAAGGGAGATCTGACGCAGCTTCCCCCCGGCATCGTCACGGACCTGAACCAGGCGATCGGCATGACCATGGCCGGCAGCATCCCATTCGGAAGCCCGTTGCGCCAGGACATGCTGCGCGCCCAGATAGCGGTGAAGCAGAACCAGCCGGTCAAGCTGGTTTCAAATGGACGCGGATTCAGCATAAGCGCCGAAGGCAGGGCGCTGGGCAATGCGCTGGAAGGACAGCGTGTGCAGGTCAAGAACCATTCCGGCCAGATAGTGAGCGGCATTGCCCGCGCGGGATCGATAGTCGAGGTGATCTATTGATGACGCGCCCTGGCATTCCGGATGCCGGACAGTCATTTCCTCCACCCGGAAGGAAACTTGTTCGAAGGCTCGCGAATGATCTACAATGGTTTATGCCAGCGACGGAAGTATCCGGGATAATGGGGGGATGAAGTGGCGGATGGCAGCATCAATTTACGCCTGATTGTGCCGGATATTTCTGTTCATGTTTCCTTCTCAAGTTTTACCTGGGGCTGCCGTTAGACATCTACGGTCAACCGTAGGAGAGATACCATGAAAATCGATAATTCCGTCAACAATACTGTCACCGCCCTTCCAGGCGAATCACCTATCCGATCGGCCAGGGCCGCGCAAAAAGCGGAACCGGAAGCAGTCGTGAATGGCCAGGGCGCCGCTGTGCACCTGAGCCCGCAATTGCAGACCATCGAGAAGAATTTCGCCAGCAACGAGGCTTTCGATATCACGCGCGTGAATGAAATCAAGCAAGCCATCAGCGAAGGACGCTTCACCGTCAATCCCGGCAAGGTAGCGGATGGCCTGCTCGATTCCGTGCGGGATCTGATCCAGAACCGGAACACCTGATTCGACTCGTCATCATGGTTTTTGACCCGGCCACGCGTATTGCAGCGGAACGCGATGCCACCCAGGATTTCATTCATCTGCTCCAGCGCGAGCAGGGTATCCTGCAGGAAAAAGATGTTTCCGAATTGCTGGCGCTGTCAAGGGAAAAAGGCAGCCAGGCCCAGCGCCTGGTGGAGCTTGCAAGCGAGCGCAATCGCTGGATCGAAAGCCTGGGCTGCAGCCACGATCACGCCGGGATGGAGCGCGCCCTGCAAGGCTATCCGGAAGCAGCGCAAGCCTGGAGCCAATTGCTGCAGCTTGCCCAGGCCGCGAGCGAACTGAACAAGATCAACGGCATCCTCGTCAACCAGCGGCTGCGCTACAACACGCAGGCGCTTGCCGCGTTGCAGGGGCCGGTGCAAAGCGCTGGACTGTCCGGCCTCTACGGTTCGGATGGACAGCCACGGCTGTTCAAGGGTGGCCGCCGGCTGGGCGAGGTTTGATTCTTCGTTTCGCTCTCCCGCCTCCGCATGCAGATGTATTGAATGGGTGGCACGGGAAGATGCTTTTACCGCTTTGCAGGCGCGCGGGCAAACCCGTTTTGATCGTTCCGGTTGCTTCCTAGCGCGCAATGCGCCTGCAGCGATTGCTGGACGTCCAGCGCATGAATCTCATGCGATGTCTTGATGGGCTACGCTGCGCTTTCCCATCCTTCCATTGCTGCTATTGTTGCGATTGCTTGCGGCAGAATGGATGGAGTGAAACGTAACCCATCGCTATGGCCTGGCTTTCAGCAACCTACACGGATTATTTTTTCGTCATCAAATCGCATATACATGGGCATTTCTGGTACTTCCGGGTATTTCGGGCACACCGGCAGGAACGAGTACCGAACCAAAAAAAGAACTCAAGCCGATCCGGTTTCCGACTCCTTGCGATCTTCTGTCCGGACTTCATGCACAGGGCCGGCTGGCAAGGTACCAGCTTCCGGCGCCGCTGCGTCTTCCGGGGTTTCCTCCGGATCTTCAGGCGCATCCGGCGGGCCGGACAGGATCATCAGGGTGACGCGGCGATTGCGCGTACGTCCCTCTTCGGTATCGTTCGATTCCACCGGATGATTTTCCCCATAGCCCACGGCGGTAAGCCGGGAAGCGGCCACGCCGCTGTCGATCAGCAGCCGCACCACGCTCGTGGCCCGCACCGCGGAAAGCTCCCAGTTGGAGGGAAACCTGGGGGTGGTGATGGGCTTGTCATCGGTATGCCCCTCGACCTGGATGAACTGATCGCCCTTTTGCAGAACCTGCGCCACCGCCCTGAGCGCTTTGCCGGATTCCTCATGCAATGTCGCCTCGCCGGACGAGAACAGCACGTTGGCATTGATTTCCACCCGCACCCCCCGTTCGTTCTGCATGACCCGGACCTGTCCGTCTTCCACCAGGGGAGCGAACGCTGCCACGATATCGCGCGCGATGCGCTGCAATCTTTCGTGCTGCCTCAGCCTTGCTTCCGCAAAACGCCTGGCTTTTTCACTTCGCGCATCCTCCTTTGCTGCTGGCTGCGGAGAAAGCGGCGTCTCGACGCGCTCCGGCAAGGGGTCAGGCGCGACGATCAGCGGCGTGCGGCGTTCCGCTTCCTTCGCGAACGCCGTGATGAGCGAATTCGTCAGCTTGCGGTACTTGCCTTCGTTGACCTGGGAAATCGCATACATCACGGCGAAGACCGCCAGCAGCAATGTGATGAAATCGGCATAGGACACCAGCCAGCGCTCGTGGTTTTCCCGCTCTTCCGCCCTGTATTCCTTTCTCATGTTCCATCCTTCCTCATATGGTATTCACATGCTCCGGAATCAAACTTCCAATCATGTATCCTGCATGGTAACGGCAGGATGGGTGGAGTGAAACGCAACCCATCAAAAAACTCCACCCATCCTGCGCAAACTGCATAATCCACAATGCATGTCAATGGAATATAACGTTCCACTGGAACCAAATACGGGTTTTGCTCATACCCCATATCCCTTCAGCCTCCCGGCTATCAGCCTGGGATTCTCGCCGCTCGCGATCCCCACCAGCCCGTCCACCATCATCTCGCGCATCAATACCTGGCGTGAGATCAGGGTCTTCAGCTTGTTGGCCATGGGCAGGAATGCGAGGTTCGCCAGCCCCACGCCATAGATGGTTGCCACGAAGGCAACGGCGATCCCCGCTCCGAGATTCGCCGGATCGGACAGATTTTCCATGACCTGGATAAGCCCCATTACGGCTCCGAGGATGCCGATGGTGGGCGCATATCCACCTGCCGCCTCCCAGACTTTCGCTCCCTGGCGGTGCTGGTCCTCGAAAGCCTGTATTTCGACTTCCAGTACCCGTTTCAATTCTTCCGGCGGGGTACCGTCCACCACGAGCTGCAACCCCTTCCTGATGAAAGGGTCGTCGATTCCCGCGATGTGCGGATCCAGCGAAAGCAGCCCTTCCTTCCGCGCCGAGTTGCTCCAGGCGAAGACGTGATCCACCAGCGCCCCGGCATCCAGCAGTGGCGGCATGAATATCCAGCGGCTCATCCTCATGCCGAGCAGAAACTGGCGCACCGGGCTTTGCAGCAGCACGGCCCCGAGGGTGCCACCCACCACGATGGCAAATGCCGTGAACTGGATGAGCGAGCCCGGGTGGCCCCCTTCGAGTGTCTGGCTGCCGAAAACCGCTATCAGGGCAATGACGATGCCCGCTATGCTATTGAAGTCCATGCTCCCTCCTTGAGTTTGGCGCGCAACCGCGCAACCGCCTGGTTGTGAATCTGACATACCCTCGACTCGGATACGCCCAGCACTGCGCCGATTTCCTTGAAATTCAGCTCCTGCTCGTAGTACAACCCCATCAGCATCTTTTCCCTCTCCGGCAGATCGCCGATCGCCTCGATCAACAGTTCGCGCAAATCGTCGTTCAGCAGGCTTGCCAGGGGATCGGGCTCGGCGCCGGAACAGTTGCGCTCCAGGAAATCGTCATCCCCCTCATTCACGAAATCCTCGTAATGGATGAGCTGGGTCCCATGGGCATCCATCAGCATCTGCTGGTAATCGGCAAGCGGCACCTTGAGTTCCGCGGCGATTTCCGTTTCCGCGGGCGGACGGCCGAGGCGATGCTGCAATGCCTGCACTGCCGTCTCGATCTGGCGCATGCTTTTGCGCGCGCTGCGCGGCATCCAGTCGGTCTGGCGCAATTCATCCAGCATGGCGCCGCGGATACGCTGGGCCGCATAAGTCTCGAATTGCGCTCCCGGTGTTTCCTCATAGCGGCTCAGCGCCTCCATCAGACCCATCATTCCTACCTGGATGAGATCGTCCACTCCCACGCTGGGCGGCAGCTTCGCCATCATGTGGTTCGCGATGCGTTTCACCAGCGGAGCGTACTCGGCTACCGCGGGCTTTCTATCGATGACACCTGCTGCGTTATACATGATCACTCCTCGTTTCCTGGATGGTTGCGCTGCTCTGCCTGGCGTGTTGATCGGAATGGCTGGGCTGGTCGCCAGCGAGCCGCGTGAGGCTTTGCATGAACCCGCGCATCCCGCCGTTGTTCGCGTCTTCGGACGTCCAGTTGAAAAGCGATTCCGCCGCGCGGCTGAAGGCGACGGCCGACTCGGATGCGGGGAACAGGTCTATGACCGCGCGGCCGCGCCGGATCGACTGCCTGAGCTTGTCGTCCGGCGGTATGAAGCCGATAAAATCCAGCGATACCGAAAGATAGCGGCTCGCCACCCGGGCCATGTTATCGAATATCTTTTTCGCTTCCGTTGCCTCGTTGACCTTATTCACCAGCACGCGGAAGCGCTGGCTGCCGCCATTGCCGCTTATGTGCTTGATCAAGGCGTAGGCCGCGGTGATGGACGCGGGCTGGGATGAAACCAGGACCGCGATTTCGTGGCAGGGGAAGACAAGCGAGAGCAGTTTGCTGGCGTGGCCAGGCGCCGCATCGACGAGTATCACGTCCACGGGAGGCGTCAGGCTCCCGAACGAATCGACCAGGTGAGCCTGATCGTCCGGATTGAGCTTGTTCAGCACTCGCATACCGCGTCCCGCCGGCAGGATGCTGAATCCGTCGTAATGCTGGATCAGCACCTTGTCGAAAGCCATGTCGCGGCGAATCACGTCCAGCAGATCCCGATGCGCGCTGAGTCCCAGCGTTCCGCCCAGGTTGCTGGCGCTCGCATTCTCGTCGATTATCAGCACCTTTTTGCCGCTTCGCACCAGGGCGGTCGCCAGGTTGATCACCGCGATGGTCTTGCCCGCGCCCACGCTGCCCGAGATCACGGTTGCGGCATGCAGATTGCTGTCCTGCACCAGCAGGCGGCGCAGGCCCTCGGCCTGGTCCTGTATCGGATTAGCCAAGGCGGCCTCCATTCATTTCGAGACCGGCCACCCTCCCGATTCCCCCCCTCATCAGCAACGGAAATGTGTTTTCCGGCATGGCAAAGGGAGAAGCGGCAGGCAGGTTATCGAAGGCGTCGCCAACCAGGTGATCCGCATTGCCAACATGCAGATCTTCGGGAACTCTTTGCCCAGTAGCAGCATAGTAGAGCTTCAATTGATGGCGGATGACAGTATCGAGCACGCCGCCGGTGGTAGCCGCTTCGTCCAGCTTGGTAATGATCGTCCCCGCGAGGCCGCCGCCCTCGTAGGCGGAAACGACTTCATTCAGCGTATCTCCGCTGGATGAGGCATTGAGCAGCAGCAGGCGCTTGACGTCCGTGCCGCAGCCGGAAAGCATCGCCACCTGTTCGGCCACCATCCTGTCGCGCTGGCTCATGCCGACGGTATCGATCAGCACCATGTGCTTGCCCCTCAGTTCCGACAGGGCCAGGGAAAGATCCTGCTGGTCCTTTACCGCGTAGACCGTGACCCCCAGGATCTTGCCGTAGATGCGCAACTGCTCATGGCCGCCTATCCGGTATCCATCCGTAGTCAGCAAAGCCAGCTTGTCCGCGCCATGGCGCACCACGCAACGTGCGGCGAGCTTGGCCGTGGTCGTGGTCTTGCCCACCCCGGTAGGCCCCACCAGCGCATATACGCCGCCTTGTTCCAGGATTTCGTTTTCATTGGCAATAGTCTGCAAGTTGGCTTTCAACACGGTCTTGATCCACTCCATGGCCTTGCGTTCTTCCAGGCCCGCGGGAAGCCGTTCCAGCAGTTCATGCGCCAGCGCGGCGCTGAACCCGGCTGCCAGCAACTGGCCGAGCACGTGGCCACGGCTGGGGTCGCGGCGCTGCCGCTCGGTCCATGTCAGCGTAGCAAGCTGATGCTCGAGCTTGCCGCGCATCGACCTGATTTCGCTGAGCACGCTCGCTGCCACCTGGTCGGCAACCTGGCGGGAATCGAACGCGGGCTGGCCAGTCGCTTCGGATACCGCATCCTGCTCCCGTGCCTGCGATTTTACCGCCTTGCGGACAGTTGCCGCGGCGCGCCGTTTCCTGGGGCCTGCTTCCACCTCATGATCCCGGATGTTTTCTTCCTTCGGCCCAGGAATGGCTGGCTCGTCGCCGTTTTCGGACTGGTGCAACGCCCCATTGCCGGATGCCGTATCCACCATGCTTGCGGCAACGTTCTTTCCGGCCCCGAACGCAGGGAGGGTTGCGGCACTGGCGTTCTCCGGCATCCGCTGGGTATTCCCGGCAGCGGGCGCCAAAGGCTCGCGCGCTGCATCGGCACCGGTTGCGAAGTTCGGAATGTTCGATACCGGGGAACGTGGAGGCCGTTGCTGCTGCTTATCGAACGCGGGAAACTTGAATCGCGGCAAACTATGGGCCGCAACAGGATTGCTCTCCGCTTCTTCCTCTAACCACTCCTCCTCAGATTCCTCCTGCTTGTTCCGCCCGCCTTGTTCCACCGGCGGCGCCATGAATGGAGAGATCTTCCGGGATTGCGCCGTTTCTTCCATTTTCAACGCCCGATAGACGGAGGCCTTGGCACTTTCCTGGCCTGGAGCACGGAATCCCGGTTGCTCCGGCTCCGCATCATTCCTGGATTCATCCAGCCGGGTTCTGTCCACCGCACCCTTCGCTGCGGCTTTCCCCGCTGGCGGCATCAGCGCCGTGATGTCTTCCGCGCCGAGGGCGAGGATTTCGACCCCGCCATCGACCGAGCGGTTGGAAAGGATGACTCCATCGGGACCCAGCGCATCCCGCACCATGCGTAATGCATCCCGGGTGGTGGCTCCAAAAAACCGCTTTATGCTCATGCTCTCGCTCCTAGAATAGTGGTGACTTTGATGTTGCTGGAATCGGGTACTTCAGCGTGCGACAGAATCCTGAGTTGCGGCAGCGCGCGCCGCAGGAAGCGGGCGAGCAGCGTCCTGAGCGGCGCCGGCACCAGAAGCACCGGAGCGATGCCCATCTGCTCCTGGCGCTGGCTCGCGCCCATGGCTTCGCGCAACAGCGTATCGGCCAGCCCTGGCTCGATGCCGGTATTGCTGGGGCTAGCCTGCAATGCCTGGACAAGCAGTCTCTCCAATCCGGTATCCAGTGCCATGACCTGCAATTCGCCCATCTGCGGCGCGATCTGCTGCACGATCGCCCTTCCCAGCGCAACCCGCACCAGGGCAGTCAGTTCGTACGGATCCTGCACTCGGCTCCCATGTTCAGCCAGTGCATCCAGAATCGAGCGCATGTCGCGTATGTGCACATTTTCGTCCAGCAGGTTTTGCAGGACCTTTTGCACCGTCGAGATGGGAAGGAGCTTGGGAGTGAGGTCTTCCACCAGCTTGGGAGATTCCTTTGCCAGCCGGTCGAGCAGTTGCTGTACCTCCGTGCGGCCCAGCAATTCCGCTGCATGGCCATGCAGCAGATGATTCAGGTGGGTAGCCACTACGGTGCCGGCATCCACCACGGTATAACCGAGCATTTGCGCATGGTCGCGCTGGCCGGCTTCGATCCACAAGGCGGGAAGCCCGAATGCGGGATCGCTGGTGGCGGCGCCCGGCAGGCTGCCGGAGACATTTCCGGGATTGATGGCGAGATACTGGCCGATATTGACTTCGCCCGCGCCAATGGATACGCCCTTTATGGTGATGCGGTATCCGTTGGGGCGCAGTTCCAGGTTGTCGCGTATATGCACCGAAGGCGGCAGATACCCGATTTCCTGCGCAAATTTCTTGCGCACGCCCTTTATCCTGCGCAGCAATTCGCCATCCTGCGCTTTATCGACCAGCGGGATCAGGCGGTAGCCCACTTCGAGGCCCAGGATATCCACCGGCATGACGTCATCCCAGCTCGCGTCCTGCACCTCCGCCGGCGCTTTGGGCGCCGCCGTTGCTTGCGCCGCCACCGCCCGCTTCTCCCGTTTGATCATCAGATACGCGCCGCCGCCCAGCACCGCGGCCAGCAACAGGAAAGCAACATGGGGCATGCCGGGTATCGTGCCCATCAGGCCGATGATCGCAGCCGTCAGGATCAGCACTTGCGGCTTCATGAAAAGCTGCGTGATGAGCTGCCCGCTGATATCCTCGTCGGTGCCTACGCGGCTTACCACCAGGCCCGCCGCCGTGGAGATGATAAGCGCCGGTATTTGTGCCACCAGCCCGTCGCCGATGGCCAGCAGGGTGTAATTATGCGCCGCGGTGGAGATATCCAGACCGTGCTGCAGCACGCCGACGATCAGGCCGCCGATCACGTTGATGAATAGAATCAGGATGCCCGCTATCGCGTCTCCACGCACGAATTTGCTGGCGCCATCCATCGAACCGAAGAACTCCGCTTCCTGGGCAATGGCGCCGCGCCGTTTGCCAGCCTCCTCCTCGCCGATGAGGCCGGCATTCATGTCCGCATCGATGGCCATCTGCTTGCCGGGCATCGCATCCAGGGTAAACCGCGCGGCGACCTCGGCTATGCGCCCCGCACCCTTGGTGATGACGATGAAATTGATGACCATCAGGATGAAGAAGACCACGATGCCAACCGTGTAGTTGCCGCCCACCAGGTAGTGGCCGAAAGCCTCGATGACCTTGCCTGCCGCATCCGGCCCGGTATGGCCTTCCATCAGCACGATCCGGGTGGAGGCAACATTGAGCGACAGCCTCAGCAGCGTGGTCAGCAGCAGCACGGTGGGAAACGCGGCGAACTCCAGGGGTTTGTGCGTATGGATGCTGACCAGCAGCACCATGATGGAAAGAGCGATATTGAAGGTGAACATCATGTCCAGCAGGAAAGCCGGCAATGGCAGCACCATCATGCCCAGGATCATGAGTATCAGAAGCGGCCCTGCGAGGCCCCTTGCGTTCACGCCGCCGAAGAAAGAGGAAAGACTGGCAATCGCGTTCATGGGTTAACGGGCCTCTATGTCGGTTTCTGTCGGGGATGCGGAGGATGGGCTGTTCAGCGGATCCATATCGGCCGGCACCGCAAGCGTAGCGGGCGGAACCGGCGCCTTGCGGCCCGCCATCGCATTCGGGCCGTATTCGCGATAGCGGCGCAGCTGATAAATATAGGCCAGCACTTCGGCCACGGCGTTATACAGCGCATGGGGAATTTCGTCGCCCAGTTCGGTGTGGGTATAGAGCGCGCGCGCCAGCGGCGGCGCTTCAAGCACCGGGATGTCATGCTCCGCGGCGATTTCGCGGATTCTCAGAGCCAGCAGGTGCGCACCCTTCGCAACCACGCGGGGCGCGCCCATCTTGCCATCCTCATATTTCAGCGCAACCGAGTAATGCGTGGGGTTGGTGACGATGACGTCCGCCTTGGGGATTTCGGCCATCATGCGCCGCCGGGCAATCTCGCGCTGCTGGGCGCGTATCCTGCCCTTGACCTGCGGGTTGCCCTCCGTTTCTTTTGCTTCCTGCCGCGCTTCTTCCTTGGTCATCCTGAGCTTGCGGTGATGGTCCCATAGCTTATAGGGCACATCCACCGCTGCGATCAGGATCATGGTGCCGGCCACGGCAAGAAAGCTCATCGCCACCAGTTCGCCCATGTGGCCGATCCCTGCCGCCACAGGCGCCGCGATCAATGAAAGCACGGCCTCCTTGTGATGCCAGATGGTCCATACTCCGGCGCCGCCGATCAGCGCGGCCTTGAGGAGGGCCTTCGACAGTTCGACCAGGCTGTGCATGGAAAACATCCTGCCCAATCCGCTTGCCGGATTGAGCCGGCTAAACTTGGGGATGAGTGCATTCCAGGTGAACAGCCAGCTCGAAAGCAGCATGGGCGCGGCGAGCGCCACCAGGAGCATCAGGACCAGGAAGGGAGCAAGTGCAAGCAGGGCGTGTATCGATTGCCCGAGCAAGCGCTCGGAAAGCAGTTCCGCATCGAAGCCGACGTCGCGGGACACTTTCATGCCGTCTTTGATCAGGCCGGCAAGCTGGCCCGCAATATGGCCACCCATGAACCACATCGCGGCACCCGCAGCGATCAGGGTGGCAAAGGTGGATAGTTCCGGAGAACGTGGAACCTGGCCTTCCTCGCGGGATTTCTCCAGCTTCCTGGGCGACGCAGGTTCTGTTTTTTCGAGATCGCTCTCTTCGCTCACGCCTCACTCCGATATCTCGTTCATCAAGGCTGCCAACGCTACGATCGGCTACCATTGGCGAGCATTATCGAACGGCCCGGGCGCGGGTCATCGAGGGAAAAGAGAGAAATTCCTGCCGCTATTCGGCGTTAAGAAATATCATCAAAAAAAATCAGATCATGGAATGAGCGCATTTTCTCATCCGGCCTCGGAAGGCTCCGGGGTCTTGGCATTGATCGTGGCGGCATCGCTCTTGATATCCATGGTTGTCCCGCCTTCCTGGGTGACAGCCTCCGCCGCCTTGTGGCTCATCACGACGATGCTGATGCGCCTGTTCACGGGGTTGACGGGGTTGATCTTGTCGAACAGCACGGCCGAACTCAACCCCACCACGCGCATGATCTTTTGTTCGTTCATCCCACCCATGACGAGCTGGCGGCGTGAAGCATTGGCGCGATCGGCGGACAGCTCCCAATTACTGTAGTTTTTTTCTCCGCTGGCATAGGGGGTGGCGTCGGTATGGCCCGCGAGGCTGATCCTGTTCGGCATTTCGTTCAGCACTCCGCCAAGCTTCTGCAGGATATCCCGGGTATAGGGCTGCAGATCCGCCTTGGCAAGCGCAAACATGGGACGGTTTTTATCATCGACAATCTGGATGCGCAGTCCCTCCGATGTAATGTCCAGCAGCAGTTGATTCTTGAAGTCGCGCATGGTCTCGTTCGAGGCGATCAACCGTTCCAGCCGGCTCTTCAGGTCCTCGAGCTTGATTCTGTCCAGCCGTTCGAGCTCGGCCTGGGCCGCCTTGAGGTTGCGAGGCTTGCTCCTCTCGCCGCTTACCTTCCTGGCCTGGCCGACATTCATCGTAATATCCCTGCCCCCTCCCTGGATCACGCTGGCACGATCTCCGGTTCCGCGGGCCTTATCCAGAGGAGTCTTCACCGGGGTCTGAAAATACTCCGAAAGCCCCTGCAACTGCTCCTCGCTGGCCGAGCCCAGCAGCCACATGAGCAGGAAGAATGCCATCATGGCGGTGACGAAATCCGCATAGGCGATCTTCCATGCGCCCCCATGATGGCTGCCATGTTTTTTCACTTTTTTGATGATGATGGGGCGCTTCTCGGTCGCGGTCATGGTTTACTTCCTGGAATCATCCATCCTGAACCCCCCTGCAGCGAACTTGCCATATGGCTGAACCTCGAGTGCCGTGGAAAGTCTTCGTGGATCATGGCTCTAAACTGGAAATGAGCGGTCGATTGCCGGATTCAGATTCAAGATCGCCTATTTATGCCTTGCCTGCCTGACACGCTCTTCCAGTTCCACGAAGCTCGGGCGCTCGGTCGAATACAGCGCCTTGCGGCCAAACTCGACCGCCAGGGCGGGAGCGTAGCCATTGATGCTGGCAAGCAATGTCATCCGGATGCACTGCAGCATCTTGGTCGACTCCTCGAGTTTTTGCTCCAGCACGACGGCGCACGGTCCGACGAAGCCGTAGCCCAGAAGAATTCCCAGGAAGGTGCCTACCAGCGCCTGCGCTACCAGCACCCCCAGCTCCGAGGGCGGGAGACCAACCGACGCCATGGTATGGATCACGCCCATCACAGCGGCGACAATGCCGAATGCGGGCATGCTGTCTCCCAGCTTGGAAATGCAGTGCACCGGAATCTGGCCCTCCTGGTGGTGCGTCTCGATTTCATTGTCCATCAGGTTCTCGATCTCGAACGCATTCAGATTGCCTCCCACCATCAAGCGAAGATAGTCGGTCATGAACTCGATTGCCTCATGATCCGCCAGGACACTGGGGTAATGTGAGAAGATCGGGCTCTCGCCCGGATTGTCGATGTCGGACTCGATGGACATCAATCCCTCCTTGCGCACCTTCGCCAGGAGATCGTAGAGCAGCGCCATGAGGTCCATGTAAAGCATCTTCGTATACTTCGGGCGATGAGCAACCCTGGGCAAAGCCTTCAAGGTCGCCTTCAGCGCCTTGCTTGTATTGCCCAGCACAGAGGCGCCCACTGCGGCCCCCCCTATCATCAGAAGCTCCAATGGCTGATACAGTGCGGCAAGGTGTCCGCCCGCCAGTGCAAATCCTCCGAATACTGAGCCCAGAGTGATGAGGCATCCTACAATGATCAGCATTTTTTCCGGTACTCCGTTTCGATGATTGATGCTGCGTGTCCCCGCTCTTGCGGAACTTTCAATTCGTTGGCTCAATGCAGCCGGCATTGCCGGCAATTGCGCGAACGCCCACCCCCAGGCGGCAGCCGTGCTGCATTGAAACATTCACTTCTGTAACGGCGGGAACCTGGCAAACTTTAACGGGAGCAAGCGAAAGAAGCGCTGGAAAACCAGGCGGATAAAGCGTTTTGGGCTTAGCGGCAGGACGCAAAAAAAATGCGGTGTGGCAGCCTCAATATAGGGGGATTGAGAATGCCCGCACCGCAGCGGAAATCAGGGGCCGGTTAAACCTGAATCCGGCAGTTGATCGCTCATTTTTAGTTTAGAACCATGATTCACCGAGACTTTTCTCGGTACTCGACACTCATCTATAATGGTGGGTTCGCTACAGGGCGGATTGTGCGATTTTTGCGGCACATGGCTGCGTTGCAACTCCTTGGAATGGAATGGCCATTGCGCGTCGCAGCACCTTGCCCTGCATTCCAAAAACCGCACACTCCACCCCGTTAAACTGCCGGATTCAGGTTAAAGCCCGTAAAAGGGAATCAGGCCGCCATGGCGGCGTAGGTCAGCGTACGCGGCTTGCTGGTCTTGCCCGCGCGGGAAGGAACATTGCACAGCCCGCAGACGAAGCGATGGGTGAGATCATGCGCATGAACCACGAAATGGCCGCTGCATTGCCCGCAGGAGGCTGTTTTCAACATTTTTCCTTCAAAAAAACGCACCAGGGTCCAGGCGCGAGTCAGACTTAGCACGGGCTCCATCTCCGCGACTTCGCAGTGCTCCAGGTAGAGCTTGTAGCTTTTGATGATTGCCTCGATTCCGCGGCACTCGGCATGGGCTGTCAGATAGCTGTAAATATCGGCGAATACGGAAGAATGAATATTGGGTTGCCAGGTCAGAAACCAGTCCTCTGAAAAAGGCAGCATGCCCTTGGGGGGAGAAACGCCCTTCAATTCCTTGTAAAGCTTGATCAGGCGTTCGCGGCTCAGACTGGTTTCGCTTTCCAACAGCTGGAGGCGCGCTCCGAGATGGATCATTTCCATGGCAGTCTGGATTTCCCTGGCTTCCGACGCTACGCTCTTTTTCCGCATGATATTTCCCCTATCGTTGGAGTACTGTTTTTTATCGATGAATCTTGTCGGCTTCGCTTGCCCTTGCCCGGCGCCTAGGTGATCTCTTCCACCGGCTGGCCTGCCATGAGGATGGCCGCATGGGATTGGGACATCGTTTTTTCCTTGCCGCTATAATTCGCCAGCATGCCAAATACCAGGTTGTCGTCGAACCGGATACGGCAAAGCATCATGTTGGAGTTGGATAATTTGAGAATCTGGCTGGGGGTCAGCACTGCCAATATGTCAGCGATGTCCTTGCTGATCCCCAGGCGGAAGATGGCCATGTCCTTGTCGGCAAGGACCATCTGCTGGGCCAGCATCAGGTAGGTCAGGTTGAGATCCCTGATTTCCGTGGTCAATTCGTTCGCTTTCATTTTGCCCCCAATGTGTTGTTGAGGACTTCATTGTGCCCATGGGACGATGTTCCGGAAATCGGAAGGCCTCTGATTCGCGCGTAGGAAATGGATGCGTTTCCATGTAGGAAAATTTCCTACATGCGCAGGAAAAGCGACGCCATGTCCGGATGGCCCGGGAGAAGCTCCGGAAAATGAATGCCGGCGCGCAGAGTGCTTTTTAAAGGAGCATGCCGACTCAACGGCACGGCTGCCTCGAACTTTAGGGAAATTTTGCGGAATTCAGGCAGCCACTTCGCAAAGCACGACGGTAACGTTGTCCCTGCCCCCCGCCGCCAGCGCCTGTTCGATCAATTTCAACACCTTTTGCTGGATGGATTTGTGCGAAACGAGTATTTCCCGGATCTCGGCATCCTCCAGCATATCGGTCAGTCCATCCGAGCAGAGCAGGAAGATATCGCGGTCCAGCGCATTCCCCCTCAGCAGGTCGAAAGGCACGGCGGCATCCGGTGCATTCATCGAACTCCCGCCAGTTGAGCTCATGCTTCCGCCGAGAACCTGGAACAGAATATTCTTTCGAGGATGATGCCTTGCTTCCTCCGCAGTCAGCTCGCCGTTATCCACCTGAAGCTGCACCAGGGAGTGATCCTTCGTCAACTGGCATAAATTTCCTTCCCGCAGCAGATAGACCCTGCTATCTCCAATATGGCCGATTACATAATCATTTTCATGGATTATCAGCAGGTCCGCAGTGCATCCCATTCCCTTGTCATGCGGGTGCTCCACCACATGCCTGGCTATGAGCCTGCTTGTCCGGTTGAATACTTTTTCCAGCAGATGCTCGTAACCCGCCACGGGCGAGGCGGCGGTAGCGGCGTGCCGCAATTCGCCATTCGCGTGCATCCCGGGAGTCCCGCCGGAGTCTTCGCCGCCAAAAACGCTACGCGCAGCCTCGATGAAATACTTGCTGGCAATTTCCCCGGCGGCTGCGCCGCCCATGCCATCCGCCACTCCAAAGAGGCCGATTTCCGGCATGACGCAATAAGCATCTTCGTTGTTGGTGCGCCGGAGCCCGATATCGGTGGCTCCGGCAGACAGAAGCCTGGTCATTCAGTCAGTTTTGCCTGCAAAAATTCAAGATCGGATCGGTTCATCTGTCTTCCTTCGCCAACTGCCTGTCCCGCACTTCTGTGCTTGCGCCAATCGGTGTCCGCCAGAATGGCGGTTGCTCACGGAAACTTTCGATCCAATGCAGCATAGAAGGACCTGATCCGTGATTTTATGCTCGCTGCTCCGGTTCTGTCTTCTTTCGCCAGATCATCCACCAGCGCTTCTACAGCCGGCCGTTTCTGCCTGAATTCCGCCACGACAGCTGAAATATCCACAGGCTTGAAGAAAGGATTGTTAAAATTTGGCAGTTCAGGAGCGGAATCATCCGGCCTCACCCAGCCGGCCAGGTCGTAATCGTAGGGAAAAACGATCCATTTGCCATCGGTTTCGACTACCTTCATATTCCAGAGGCCGCGGGAAGCGCTGGTGTCGTCGGGTGAAATGCGCAGGATCCAGTCATAGTTTGCGACCAGTGACTGGAACAGCATGAGGCGGATGATACCCCGGGGGTCTATGGGCTCGATTTGCGAGCCTGCATCCCGCGCATCTTTTTGCGCTTCCGTGAGGCTGGTGAAAATGTACTGCGTATCGGAATCCTTGATGGGCGAATCCGCGGCGCGGATTTCCTTTCCTTTCGCATTTTTCACAAAGGTCTTGATATTCTCAAGGAAGAAACCCGGCATGGGCTGGTTCACCGCGAACCCGCTGGGCTGCGGCTCGACCGGACCTCTCCCCGTAGTGCTGTCGATATAGCTGAAGCTTGTCGCCGCGGCCTGGAAACCGGGAACGCCCAGAAGCTCCTGCACCTTGTATACCAGCGCTTCCCGATGAGGCGACAGGCCTCCCCAGACACGGTGGAAACGCTGGGATGCCCCCGGCTTGCCTCCGCAGTGGGTGCCTATCCCCACGGAATGCAGCCCGTCGAACAGCGTGCCCTTCGAGACCCGGTCATCGGTTGCACGGTCTTTTTCGAAACTGATCGTCATTTTCGGGAATGGGCATTCCGTTTTAGCCTGGCTGGTGTTTCCTCGCAACTGCACTTGCACCGGAAGATCATGCGAGCCAGAACCGTCCTTCCACGAAAGCCTTCCGGGAGCCGTAAAATCCCTTATGTCTTCTGGCACCTCGGCGTTTGGAATGGCGCGATGGTTCCACAAATCTCCGAAATCCGTCTTCAGGGTGAATACGATTTTCTCCTGCGTGGAAAATATCGGCGCGTTGCTATGGCCAATGCCGGTACTATCAGCTTGCGCCGGGAAAACAGCGCAAGCGGCCAGAACCGCAAGAGTTGCCCAGCTGATCAAGCACTTTCTCATGGCTGTTCTCCTAATATGGTCGAGATAATCGAGATAATCGGGATAATCGGGATGCTTAAAAAATACCGGGCACCTGGATACAAATTTCCAGGTCTCGCGGCATGCATCAACTCCAATTGAAATATAGACCAGAAATGCCGGATATGCGCGAGTGAAAGGGCCGCGAGCAACTGGCCGCATCAAAAGGAATGGGAGAAGGGACGAGCCAGCGATGAGAAGGGTCTCAAGGTTCCGGGTTCCGGGTTCCGGGTTTTGAAGGCCTGCGTGCATGGGTTGGGCACTCCGGCTCTTCCCGGAACATTATGATTCCTCCTGAATCGATCCGCTGAATCGATCCGCTGAATCGATCCGCTTAGGCAGCGCCGGCCACGACCGTTTTCCCGAAATGTTTTGCCGCCTGCTGAAAATGATAGGCGTAGATCGCATGCTCGAAGGGATACGAGCGGGCAATGACAGGATGTAAACCAGCTTCGGAAATGGCGCGGTTCATTTCCGTGAACATCGCAACCGAACCGGTATTGATGCCTATCAAGCGTATCGAGCGCTGCATCAGCGGCAGCGGATCTATGTGCCCAAAGCCGGAAACCAGGCCGATCAGCGCCACGGCTCCCCCGAACCGCACGGATCGCATGGACCGCTCCAATGTTTGCGCGCCCCCCACCTCCACCACGATATCGACGCCGCGGCCAGCGGTCAGTTTCATCACTTCCTGATCCCAATCCGGCGTCTTCTCATAATTGATAAGATGATCGGCGCCCATCGCCCTGGCCTGCTCCAATTTTTCGTCGCTGCTTGAAGTCTGAATGACAGTCGCACTGTGCAATTTGGCAAACTGCAAGGCGAACAGGCAAACGCCGCCGGTTCCCAGCAGCAGAACCGTCTGGCCTGCCCGGATGCGCCCGGCTTCCACCAATGCATGCCAGGCGGTTACGCCTGCATTCGGGAGGGTGGCCGCTTCCTCATAACTCAAATGGTCGGGAAAGGGGATAACGGCACGCTCTGGAAGCACCACATATTCGGCCAGCATGCCATCGATCGAACCGCCCAGAGACCGCAGGAAAACCTCTTGCGTCAGAGGGCCTGCTACCCAGTCCGGAAAAACGCAGCCTGTCACACGATCGCCCACCTTGACCCGGGTTACGCCCGAGCCGACCTCGACCACATCGCCAGCGCCATCCGAAAGCGGAATGACGTTGGGTTTGACTCCCCCCGGATATTCGCCATGGGCCACGATGAAGTCCCGGAAATTCAGGGAATTCGCCCTCACGCGAATAAGCACGTCGCCCCCGCCGGGCTCAGGCCGGGCCAGATCCGTGCACAATGCCAATCCGTCGATGCCGCATGCTTGCCTGAGTTTGAAAGCTTTCATTGGTTACACTTCCTGTTCATATTTCCCTGCATCGGCCATTTTCCTCAATGTATGAATTTGAAACCGGTATCCGTGCCGTTACCCAGGGTATACCCTAGCTGGATAATGAAATACCCCAATGCCTCAAGCTGGCGGGCATTGCTGAGCGGGCCGGCATCCACCGCATCGAAACCGATGGCCTTGCCCATCTCCAGTGCCGCGGCGCGTGCCTGCTGATCGTCGCTCGCCGCAAATAGCGTAAGCTGCTCGCCTGCCACCGTGCCCTTATCCATGTGCTGGGCGAACACGGTGTTGAAGGCCTTGACGATATGTGCGCCAGATGCCTTCTTTTGCAGCTCTTCCGCGCCGCTGGTCGAAAAGCCCAGCGCGAGCTGCATGTCCGGGGTCAGCGGATTGGTCGCGTCCACCACTATCTTTGTGTCGATCGTTTCCGCGAGTTGATGCAGCACATCATCGATCGCGCCGAAAGGAACCGCAAGGATAATGATCTCACCCCATGCGGCCGTTTCCTTGACTGCTTCCTTTCCGCTATTGCGTACGTCATAACCCGCCCGGTCCAGCCCGCGCTTCAGCGCGCTTCCGACATTGCCTTTTCCGATGATTGCGATTTTTTGTTTCATGGCGTCCTCTCCATCAGAGATATGAAAAAATCGTGGGACCCGCAACAAAATGCGCGAAGGTAGAACTTGCGGCCTGGCTTGGGCCCGAGATATCACTCTACGCAGTATAGTAACTAGGGCCTGTTAACACTTCAAAGTAACTCATTGAACTCGAAGCATTACCCAGAATCCTCACATCTAAATAAAACTTTTGCAAACAATGATATATGTAATATGTGTTAACAGGCCATAGTAACTGCATGCAACAGATCCAGACCAGGAAAAAAGAACCTCTGAACATGCCCTCCGCCCCTGTAGCCACCCCGCTATAATTGACGTGTTTATATAGCCGCTTTTATGCCCTGCCCACCCGGGAATTATTGTCGCCATTATCGATCAAATGCTCTCATATGAGACCGATCAGCCTCATTCAGGCTGGCTGATCGAAGTCATTTTTCCGGTATTCCCTGAATGCTTTATCTGATATTGGCCTGTTTCATCGCTCTCCTGATTATCGGCCCGTCTTACTGGATCAGGCATACCATGGAGAAATATAGCGAACCCGCAGACCGCTACGCATTCACAGGAGCGCAACTCGCCCGCGACCTTCTCGACCAGGCGAATTTGCAACACGTCGGTGTGGAGCTTGCCGAATCGGGCGACCATTATGATCCCCTGGAAAAAAAGGTTCGCCTTACCCCGGATAAATTCAACGGCCGCTCGCTGACCGCCATAACGGTGGCGGCGCACGAAGTCGGCCATGCGATCCAGCACCGGGATAACTATGTACCCCTTGCCTTGCGCACTCAGTTAGTGCAATGGCTTGCTCCTGCCGAAAAGCTGGGGGCGAGCATCCTGATGCTGGCCCCGGTAATCATGGCGTTATCACGCTCTCCCGCCGTAGGATTGCTATTTCTTGCGGGCGGAATCCTGACTCTGGCGAGCGCGGCGCTGGTGCATGCCGCAACCTTGCCAATGGAATTGAACGCGAGCTTTGCCCGGGCGTTGCCCATTCTGGAGCAAAAACGTTGCCTGATCGACGGAGACCTGCCTCATGCCCGGCGCCTGCTTACTGCCGCGGCCTGGACTTACGTTGCGGCTTCCCTTATGACACTTCTCAATATGGCGCGCTGGTGGGCAATCCTGCGACGGTAATGAGTCGGGAAGATGCTTACAGTAATTTTACGGTGCCGGAAGCGCGCTGGCCGCCGGAAAACGGTTCCCCCAGATCGTGCCGGCGCCATGTACCCAGAGGCAATGCCGAGGCAGCAAGCTCGCAAAGATGTTCATGGTGCGTAAAGAACAGAACCTGGGTTTGCCGGGACAGGCCGGCCAGCACCGCCAGGGTAGCTGATGCGCGCGCATCGTCGAACTGGACAAGCAAGTCGTCGATGACCAGCGGAATCACCTCCCGCTGCTTCAGGTGCTCTTCGATTGCGGCGATGCGTAGCGACAGGAAAAGCTGATCCCGTGTCCCCTGGCTCATGCCGGCAACATCGACGCGGGTAGCGCCGGGCCGTTGGCCAAGCAGAACCTGTGCATTGTCCTCGTAATCGGTTATCAGGCCGCTGAAGCTTCCCAGCGTGATGTTCGCGAAAATTTCCCCTGCGCGCCGGAGCACGGGCCGCTGGTGCCGCTCGCGGTAGGCCTGCACGACGCGCGACACGATCACTTCTGCGAGCCGCGTACGGGCATAAATGCGCGCATGTCCGGCAATGCAGGCAATCAATTCTTCCGCCTCCTGCTGTGCCTGTGCAGCTGCATCGTTGCCGTCCATGGTGTCGAATTCCCGGTTCGCTTCGAGTAAATGGGCGTGGGCGGTTTCTGCTTCCGGCTCGCTATCCCTGACGATGGCTTCGATCTCGCTCAGCCGCGCCGCTGTGGCTGATATGTCATGGCCTTCGACTTCAGCCAGGACTTTCGCGAGTGGCCTGGCCGCGCTGCGAACCAGTTGCTCGCCAATCTCGTCTATCCTGGCGGAAAGTAGCTGTTTGCGCGCGGCGTTCGCCTCGATCGACGGCAACTCGTCCTGCGATTGCGCGCCGGCGCGGCTGATCAGTTCCGCCAGGCGCTCGCGCTGCGTTTCGGCTGCAAGCCGGGCCTGCTGAAGGCGGACCGTTTCGTGCTCGATGAGCCCATCAGTCTGCTTGCGCAGTTGATCCGCTTCCCGTGCGGCGGCTAGTTCTTCATAGAGTTTCGCCACTAGATGATCCGCATCCCCGGAAGCATCTCGCACCTCCATTTCAGATATCCCGGGCGCCTCCTGTATTTTCTCCGCTTCGTCAACTTTTCTCGCGAGGGCAGTGAATTCAGCCTCGAAATCGAAGCACCTTGTGTGTTCTACTTCGCTTTGCCGAGTAAGGTCATCGAGCGCGACAAGCGCGAGATTGAGCGCATGGAATTCGTCACGGCGTACATCCGCTTCTGCCGGCAATGCCCCGGCAGGCAGGCGCAATGCGGTGACTGTTTCATCCCACTGGCTCTGCCAGAGCTTCGTCTTCTCACTTGCTCGTGCCTGCTGGGAAGCGATGTCAGCCTGCTCAAGCGCCAGGTGGGCGATTTGTGCGACGAGCGCGGCTCGCGCCGTGGTTGCCTGTTGCGCAGCATCGACTGCCGCCTTGGCACGGGCGAGTGCGACAGCCAGCGATTCGCCATCGGCCAGATCGGGAAGCCCGCAAGCCGTCAGTGCCACGTTCAGGCCGGCGCGCGTCGCCGCCAGCAAGCCGGCGATCTCCTGTCGCGTCTGCTTCAATGCGCCCAATTTCGTATAGCGCTCGACCCAGTTGGCGTGTTTCTGGCACCATTCAACTGCTGCGGCCGGCGTGAGCTCCACCGGGCCTAAAGACTTGGCGATAGCGCCCCAACGGCTGTCAAGTTGGTCACGTTCCGCACTTAGCACATCGCGACGAGCAGACAGCATGGCACGTGTCTTGTGCATGTCGGCGATACGCTGGCGGGTGGTTTCGTAGTTGGCCGAGCGTTCAGCGTGGGCGTGCAGGATGTCGGCCAGGCGGTCGGCTTCGCGCACAGCGCCTTCGTAGGCAGCAGGCAGAGATAATCCGGGAGAAAAGGCGGCTGGCAGTCCGTCAGGAACGTCAGGAATTTCTGTCCGCTCGATGTATTCGTGGCGAACACGCTTCCAGCCGTCGTCGCGATGCGCGCGCGCTGCCTGCACCTGCGCATGGGTGGCGATTTCGCCGGCGGCTGCCAGGCCGCGCAGCTCGCGCTCCCGCTCGTCGATATCCCGCGCCAGCTCATCATCCCTGCTCTGAAGCGCACGCAAATCCTCGTCCACGCGCCGATAGCCGGCATCGAATTCCTTGATAGTGGTCGAGAAAGGAACGCGCAAGGCTGCGAGTTCATCGAGCGTTCCGTTCCAGAGGACGGCGGCGTCACGGACGATGGCGGCCTCCAGGGCGGCAATTTCCCGGTCCAGCCCGGATTGCTGAGCTGTGATGTCGCCCTGGGAGGCAGCTTTTTCACGGGCAATTGCCAGGATATCGAGGGGTGCGGGCGCCGGGTGGGCGGCCAGGTCGCTGCGCAGCCTGCTGAGCGCATCCGCAACCTTGCGAGCGCGTTCTTCCAGTTGTTCATTGCGCGCCTGCAAGGTGGCGTATTGATTTCCCAGCGCCTGCACGCGAGCGGTCAGCGCAGGCGTTGGAATGAGCGTGCGAGCCTGCTCGATTGTGATACCCTGCGCCAGTTCCGGCGCGATCGCACCTACATGGCTGGCTATGCTTCTGCGGGCGATATCGATATCCTTCCTGATGCGCGGCAAACGTTCTATCGCGCCACGCCAGTCTTTGGCGGCGTGATGCAGGCGCTCGATGCCGGCGGCATTGACGATCAACGCTTCGCGCACCGTCAGCGACGATCGCTTCTGTTGCAGCCGTTCCAGTCCCGCCATTGCCTGGCGTTGATCTTCGACGGCGTTGCGCAGCCGCTCCTCCGCCTCGATCCGATGCTGCGCCGCCTCGGGCGAAAGCAGGGGAACGTGCCCGAGCGTAGTTAGTTCCGCCTCCTTCGCCGCGCGCTCAGCCGCCAATGGCAGGTTGACGGCGATACGGGATAATCGACGCTGTTCACTCCTCAATACTGTTAGTTCGTCACGTATCGCAGCATATTTAACCTCCGCCTGGCGCCTGTTGCGGTCGGCTTGCTCCCAGGCATGAGTGCTGACTTTGGCGTCGCGCACCCGCTTGCGTTTTTCTTCAAATTCCTTGATGGCGATATTGATCACACTGGTAGTGGCACGCGGCCGGAAAAGGTGCGACGCTTCGCTATCCAGGCGGCCCAGCAGTTGCTGCAGGCTGGTCATCCCGGCGGCGGCTTCGAACAGGCTCTGGCCGATTTCCCCCTTGCCCGCCAGCAGGGCTTCGCTGCCCCGGGCCAGCCCTTCCATATCCAGGCCGAACAGGGAACGGTAGAGTCCTTCATCCAGCCCGCCGAGCAGTCGGGAAAGCGTGTCTTCCGGCAGCGGTCGATCGGTCAGCTCCACGCCGGTTGTTTCATCCAGTGCAAACAGCGTCTGCTTGCGCCCCTTGCGCCGCATGACGGACAGCTGTGTTCCCTGCCCGGTGATCAGGGTCGCACCAACGCGCAATTGAGGGTTCGGGTGCAGAAAACTGTCTGCCGTACGGTCGTCGATGCCGAATAGCAAGCCCGTCAGCGCTCGCAAGGTGGTTGATTTACCGGCCTCGTTCGGGCCGTAGATGATGTGGAAATTCGCACCATCCCCGTTGCCGAAATCGAGGCGCTGGCCCGAGAATGCGCCATAGGCCTTGAGATAGAGCTGCGCGATCTTCACGAGGCCATCCCGCCGCCACTATCGCTATCATAGCCACCCTGGCCGGACAGGCGTGCAATCACCTCCGCTTCGACCTCGCCCAGAAGCGCTGCGAGTGCTTCGGGCGCATCCAGGAGCAGGGCATGCGGCCCTTCCCTGAATTCCAGCGGCAGTTTTTGCTGCAGGTCCCGGATTGCCTCTTCCACCACGCTGCCCCGCGCCGCATCATCGGCTGCCAGGCCCCGCAGTTCGCGCACCAGCAGGCCCAGTGGATCGTCCCGCTCGGCGAGGCGGTCGAGATCCAGCTCGGGGCGTGTGGTGAGCTCGATTTTCTCGATCCAGACTTGAGCGTTGGATGCCTCGATTGCCGCGCCGCGCAGTTGTTGTTCCACTGTCTCAGGCCGGGTTGCGAGCAGGCGGTGCAGCGGCCCGCTCCCGGCAATCCGCACCCGCATTGCCAGCGCCCGGCCATCCGCCCGGGCAAGCCGGGCGCGAATGCCCACCGTAGCGGCATCCAGCAGGGCCTCGAGGTCGGGCAGCGCGGAGATGTCAAGCAAAAGGGTTTCCCAGCGCATAACATCCAGCGCAATGATTTGCTGCTCCCGCACCGTGCCATTTTCGACTGCTATAAGGGAACAGCCCTTGGCGCCGGATTCGCGGATATGCCTTCCCTGCGTATTGCCTGGATAAACCACCCAGGGCTCGCGTGAGACGATTTCCGCGGCATGGACGTGACCCAGTGCCCAATAATCGTAACCCTTGCCCTGGAGGACTGACAGGGTCGTAGGCGCGTAATTGTCATGTCCGGGGCGGCCGTTCAGGGACGTATGCAGCAGGCCGACGTTGAAACAGTCCGGAATGGGAGCTGGATAAGCGGATGCAAGATCATCCAGCACGGCAGGCGTGAAAAAACTCTGTCCATGCACGGCGACCCCGATCTGGTCGAGAACGACTGTTTCGGGCTTTGCGTCAGCCAGTAAATATACGTTGCGCGGCAGGCGCAGGGACTTGGTCAGCTTGCTTGCCGCGTCATGATTGCCGCGCACGACGATGACCGGAATGCCTTCTTCCGCAAGTTGCGCGACCCCTTTTACGAAGAAAAGCCCCGTATTGTGGTCGGGCCAGTCGCCATCGTAAAGGTCGCCGCCAATGACGACGAGATCGACGCGCTCGCGCAGAGCAACGGCGATCAGGTTTTCGAAGGCCCGGCGGCTGGCTCCGCGAACCTCGTCGACCGGTGCGCCCTCGTACCGGCTGAGTCCGAGCAGCGGACTGTCGAGGTGCAGGTCCGAGGCGTGGAGGAAGCGCACTGGCAGACTACCCGCTCAAACCTTGTTCATGCAAGGATTCCCGCAAAAGCTTGACCGCGCCATACTGGAAAATCGGGAATTTATTCAGGGTTTCCTCCATGCTTCGCTATTTGGTTCGAGCGTCTGGCGCCAAAGCCTGTGGCAAGGTCCATGAGGAGAGACCGGTACACTTCATTCATGTAGCCGACCATATCCGCATTTTTCGACTCCCATGTCGCGGACCATTCCACGAACGTCGCGCTATCGGCTGTCACCGGCAGCAGATGCAGGTCGCCCACATAGTCTTGAATCTCGCTGGAGGAAACCGGCGAGGGCCCTTCATCCATGGAATACATCATTCGCCTGCCGATCGAGCTATAGGCGATCAGCGTGTCCAGGAATACCCCGTTCAACAACCGCCTTGCACCTATCGAGTACCCGTCGCCCGGCCCTATTTTTTCGCATGAAGTAACCAGGGATGGCGCCCATGAAAAATCATGAAAATCGCACACCCTTGACCATACCGCTTCCACCCGGGCGGGGACGATAATGGAATTGTATACTTTTGGCATGGTATTCCCTCTATATTCTGATGTTTGATGCGCTGGTGCGTTCGAAGTTCTTCTATCGCTTTCCACCGCGAAAGCGCGATATCGAGGTATCATTCAGGCGAGCTATAAACCTGTGAACGAGCTTGCCACGTCCGTGCCAGCTTGCTCATATCAAACGTCGAACCCAGCTTGAAAAGAATCGACCGCCCATCCCTCATCCGCGTGGGCGGTACACCATATTTCACCCATACCGCTAGATAATGCTTTCAATCCTGGCCCTGACGATCAAGAAAACCATCACGCTGTTCGTGCTGATGGGACCTGTTTCCATGATCCCGGTTTTTCTCGCGGCTACGGAAGGTTTTGATGCACGAAGCAAAGGCCGCTTTGCCAAGACGGTGGGGTTGAGCGTCACGGTGGCATTGCTGGTAGCGACGTTCCTGGGGATGCCTATTTTAGGATTGCTTGGCGTATCGCTGGGGGCGATGCAGGTGGGCGGGGGAGTGATTGTCCTGCTGCTGGCGATTGCAATGGTTCTTGGACAGGAAACAACCTTCAAGGGATCCCCCGGCATTGCCAATGAGGATGGAATTCGGGAAGCGGCAATCGTTCCTCTCGCTGTGCCATTGCTGGCCGGTCCGGCGGCCTTCAGCTACGTCATGGGAAACAGCGCCTGGCATGCCACCGCCGATTTGATTCACGTGGTGATGCCTATCCTTCTCGCAGGCATAGGGTGCTGGTTAACTTTTTATATGGCTTCCCGCGCGGAGAAGAAGATTCGGCAATCCACGCTGGACGTAGTACAGCGCATCGGAGGATTTATCCTTGCGGCTATAGCCGTGGAAATGATGGCCGCGGGATTGCGTAAACTGTTTCCGATGCTTGGTCATGTAATATCCAATTCGTAATCCATATACCTGGTTCAGAAAATCACACCCGGAGGATTGTTTATTGATAGTCTCGCAACAACATCCCAGAATGCCATTCACCACTCGGCAATTAGCCAGTTGTCATTTCCCGGCGGGTTGCTCCATCCCCATTCCACCTGGGCCTTTCATTTCTTGGGGCATACAAGCCTCATTAATTCTTCCGTCATGCTATTTTGAGCTATGTCTGTGTATTCAATCTCTTTTTCTGCATAAGAATACGAGAAAATACGAACTCCATTTTTACTATAGGCATACATAGCCGTCCTGGCAAACTTATGTTCATTGCAATTTATATTTCCCCTCGTTTCGGTATAGGCGTAGTCCTTGAAAGCAGAGTCCATTGCAATCGATTTTTGTAAAACATCATCTGTTACCGCAAATTTTTCCCATACGGAAACAACACCATTTCCCAACTCCCTTATTCTGCCCTTATCGTAATAAGCAGGTCCGGTGGTGCCAAGCGCAAACTGTACCCATTCCGCACTTGAGTTTGTGGAAAAGATTGCTATCAAGATCGCTGCCAAATATCTCATTCTGGCATCTCTATCGTGCCATGGGAAATCCTGCCAGGCACCCACCTGAATGGCGTTTCCATCTTCTCTCCTTTTTGTCGGTCATGTAATCGTCGGTCATGCCCTATTGTACGGCTTCCCCCAAAAGAGAAAAACCCCCGAGGGCTTCGGCTACCAGCCATGCGCGCGAAAGGAACCGTCAGGTTCCGGATGGTGAGAAACTAAAACCAGGTAACCAAGAGAGTCGAACCGGCATTGGCGATTAAGCCCGAGGGATTTTAAGTCTCTTATTTTCAATAATATACAATAGGCCGGCAGAATATACAGCAATACAATCAAAAAGATATAATTTTCTTCTTGTTGTGGCTTATCGTACTTTTTTGTAATTATCTTGCCCTCGACCAATGTGCGTTTCTCGATATTTGCCATTCCTACCCTCTGTAAAAACAACGCGAAAGGGATACGGTAAACGGCAACAAATAGCAACAAGGTCCATAGTTTTTTCATATGCCTACATTCCAATCCTGTTCTTGTGGGGCACTAGCGGGGCATATTTGAAAAAAATTTTTCCCTGTTTCAGAAAGATGGACAGCCACCAGTTTTTAGGCCGTCTTTTTGCATATCATGGACTGGTCTACGGCTTTCCTATTCTCAATATCTTTGTTGATTTCCGTTGTACTTTGGGACAGTAGCTAATCCCGCTGAATTCTGTAAAATTTCGCGCGAAGCTAAGAGGTGCAACCCTATAAAATGGAGATAAGGCAATCCCATTCAATTGAAAAAAGAGCGTTATTTGAGAAGGGAGAATAAATTGGCATCAATATTTAAAAGGTGGATGAACGGATAATTGATCGGAATCAAAAGGCGTCACCAGTACATTCCAGGAGTCTAGAACATGCAAAATCAACAAGAAAAAGCCGTTGACTGCGAGGTGAGCAGTCCTGAGTTCCAAAATCTCGAGGAAAAGCAAACTAAATTTTTCTTCAATTCTCTAGCTTCCATCAGAAGACGGCTTCTGGACCTTTCGGGTAGAAATAATCTTCTCAACTACAAACATCCAAGATCCAGCTGCATTAGGCTCATTGATGAGCTTCCAGATCAGATTTACACGATCCTGAATACCCCGGGCGCGAAATTTACTTTCATTCCTGTTCCTGAGCCAACGGAACGGGAACTTACGGACGCGGGACTCATAAAGCTAAATGCTGATACAAGGAAGAAAATTATTTCCGAGTATCCGAGCGCAGAGCAATGGGCAAAACATATTGGGCTGTCCACATCTTACGATCTTCCCGGCGTTAGTACGTCCGAAACGCAAGCGAGGCACATCGATAAGAATTTGCAAAGCTTGCTGTACCCTCCTGAACTCGAGGTGAGACTCAGGTCGATCAGGGCTACCGCTGAGACATCAATCGAGGAGAGTGGGGCAAACATTTTGTACCTCACGCTGGGCTTCCTCGAATGGTATGAATCTAGGGATTCAGATGCCGCAAGACTTGCTCCTCTCTTCACACTTCCCGTGCAACTGGAACGATCAGATCTTGACAGGAAATCAGGAGCATATCGTTATACATTGCAGTTGAAGGATGACAACCTTATCAGCAACGTTACGCTGCGGGAGAAGTTGGCCAATGACTTCGATCTAATACTTCCTTCGATTGACGACACAACAACTCCAGAGATTTATTTCGATCAAATTCACAATACGATTCTCCAGCATCAGCCTCGTTGGAAATTACGGAGGCAGGCTACCCTTGCCCTGCTCAACTTCACGAAGCAGGCAATGTATGAGGATCTGGATCCGAAGAACTGGCCGGCTCATGCGAACATCGAGAAGCATCCGCTTATCGAAAAGTTCTTTGCTTCAGCGGGTGAGGAGCGCGATGCCAGTCTGGCATTCACCTATGAACCAGAATACGAAATCGACACCCTTGAGGACTTGCACGCCCAATACCCTCTTATCTACGATGCAGATAGTTCCCAGCACAGTGCTATCGTAGACGTGGTGAACGGGGATAGTCTCGTCATCGAAGGCCCTCCGGGTTCCGGCAAGTCGCAGACCATTACGAACCTGATCGCCGCAAGCATCTCGAATGGCGAAAAAGTGCTTTTCCTCGCAGAGAAAATGGCGGCATTGAACGTGGTGAAGAGTCGACTCGACAAGGCCAGTCTTGGAGACTTCTGTCTCGAACTGCACAGCCACAAGACGAACAAGCAGAAGATTCTGAGCGAGCTCAACGTCCGCCTATCTAAGCAGGAGCAGTATGCCTCGCCGTGGGAAATCGATGCAGACGTCGAACGGTATGAGGATCTTAAACGCAAACTGAACGTTTACGCTACGAAGATCAACAGCATTTGGCAGAAGACCGGATTGACCATCCATGCGATTTTGCAAAGGGCAACCAGACTTAGGGAACAGTATGCGATCAATCCCGATCCTCTCAGGATTGATGGACTCTCGGGAGAGACCCTGACCGCGGTAAGGCAGAATATAGTGGACCCCAGATACTGGACAGTGATTTAAGATGGTAGCCTGCTATAAAAAGGAGTAGGCAGTGAGTGAGAAGAAACGCAAGAATTTCAGTGGTGAGTTCAAGGCCAAGGTGGCGCTTGAAGCGATCCGGGGAGTCAAGACGGTAAACGAGATTGCCCGGGAGTTTGGGGTGCATCCGACCCAGGTGGGGTTGTGGAAGAAGGAGTTGCAGGGGCAGGCATCCGGGATATTCGACATTAGGCGCGGCCCCAAGCCGGTTGACCCATCCGCCAGCCCGGAGCGACTCTACTCTGAGATCGGGCGGCTGAAGATGGAACTGGACTGGCTTAAAAAAAAGTCCGGGATCAGTCTATAGGAGAGCGCAAGCGCTGGGTCAGTCCCAATGATCAGTTGGCACTGACCCGGCAATGCGAGCTGGCGGGGGTCGCTCGTTCCGCCACCTATGCACCGCACCGGGCTGTTGAACCGGACGAACAGGAATTGATCCTGTTGGTGCAGATCGATGCCGAATACACAAGGCATCCTTTTTACGGTAGCCGCAAGATGACGGTGTACTTGCGCGGCATGGGGCATCGCATCAACCGCAAGCGAGTGCAGCGGCTCATGGGCAAGCTGGGACTGGCGGGCATGGCGCCGGGGCCGAATACCAGTCGCGCCACCCAGCAGCACAAGGTCTATCCGTACCTGCTGCGCGGGGTAGAGGTGACACGGCCCAACCAGGTGTGGAGCAGCGATATTACTTATCTTCGCCTGGCGCGGGGATTTGTGTACCTGGTAGTGGTGATCGACTGGTACAGCCGCAAAGTTCTGACGTGGCGCGTGTCGAACACGTTGGATAGCGGGTTCTGTGTAGACTGCCTGGAGCAGGCATTGCAGACCTGTGGCCCCCCCGAGATATTCAATACCGATCAGGGCTGCCAGTTTACCTCAGAGGCATTCATCAGAGTGCTCAAGGCGCATGGTATTGCCATCAGCATGGACGGACGCGGACGGGCATTGGATAACATCTTCGTGGAACGGCTCTGGCGCAGCGTCAAGCACGAGGACGTGTATTTGAAAGGGTATGCCACCGTGCCTGAACTGCTGCTGGGATTGACAGAATACTTTGTGTTTTACAACACGGAAAGATCACACCAGTCGCTGGACTATCGCACGCCCAACGAGGTCTACCAGACAGCAAGGGGCGGCGGGGCAAGAATTGTGGATAAATTCAGTGAGCGAGAAACATCTCACTCAGAAACCGAATCGGAGCAGCGCCGTTCCGCTGCATGTGATCAGCTACCCTCTTAAACTCAACCTGATATTGTCTTGACTGAGGGGTCCACTTTAGAATGAGCTGGGAGACTACGCCTTTATGCTGGGAAGCATTTACAGGCAGATTGCTGACCAGGCTGATGAAGGCAGAATCGAGAACCATTTCTGGTACGGAGTGGGCAACCCGGACCTGTCCTCCTATGAGCAGGAAGAGCTGCTTGCAGCCCTCAAAGAATGGACTGCAAGCCTGCAGGATCTTCAAGCCGTGTGGCAGGGATGTCTGAACGAGTTCAGGCTGCAAACTCCTGAAATTGTCTGCATATCCGAGATCAATCAATTCTCCGCTATCGGTCGGAGCCTGCCTGAGCTTATAGGTGGGGAATCATTTGACCGACTGGACGAGCTACATCAACGCCATGATGAAATACGAGAGTGGCTTAACACCTATGCGAACATCCAAGCCGACGTTGCAAGATTAAGTACGGAAATTCATGCAGAGGCCATTTATGACAAGAGCACTGCAGAGGCATTGTCCAGTGTCGCCCAAATCTTGAGAAGTCTTGGCTTTCCCGAAGGAGGCAAAATTGCGGATCTCGCCGAGGATTTTGGCACCGTGACCAAGGCAAGCCAGCTTGCCAGAGACGTGGACGAGATTCTCAAGAGCATCCGTCCGAATGTTCCCATAAAGATCGGCAGACTTTTTCTGACGACCCGCACCGGACTCGCAGAGTTGATTGTTTTTATATCGCTACTCGAAAGACTTCCCCCGGACCTTTATAAATACCGGGATGAGGTCTTCGAGAATCCCGAATTGGATGGCTTACTGTCCCATCTCAGGGATCGCTTGAAGGTCGCAGTGCCCGTGTACGCAAGACTCAAGGATAGAGTTGCCTTGGACAGACTTCCCAGCGCGGGGGTGTTGAAGAACCAACTTGCGATTCTGGAAGACGGAGGATTGTTTCGGTGGTTCTCTTCCTCATGGCGAGCATGTAGAAAGGCAGTTGTCGCGCTTTCAACGAATCCGAAACCGAATGGTAAGGAAGTCATCGCACTCCTGCCCGACATAATTCTCTTTGCAGAGGAGCGGGAGAGTATAGAAAAAGTCGTCCTCGACAACCCTGTGCTGGGAAACCAGTATCAGGGCATGGAAACGCCCGTAGACCGAATCTCGACTCTGAGAGATTGGTACAAGGCGGTCAGATTTGAGTACGGTATCGGCTTTGGTGAGCGCGTGGAAATCGGAAATCAAATTGTCAGATTGGACAGACAGATCTGCCTCTCTCTGATTGATGAGGGCAACAAGGGATTGACGGAGAAGGTTCGCGCACTTCAAGAACTGCTCGTGAAGGTTTCCCAAGACTTTCCAAACCATCCCATCAACAAGAATCGCGAAGACGATCTCATCATTGCCGACGGTCCATTGGCTAGACTGCTGTCCGAATTGTCGAAGCTCATTGAGAGGCTGTCGAAGATAGCCAAAACCAATGACCTGACGCTGGCGGAGTTGAAGAGTTTCGAGAACCGCATTAAAGAAATTCAGTCGGACTCCGAGGGGTGGAATGGCAGCGATTTCAGGAATCTCGTCAGACCGTTCAATAGGCATCTAACGCTCGCAAAGGGTGGTTATTCCGAGATCGACCTGCGTTCTGCCAGAAACCTTCTGACTATCGCTAGGCTTGTAATGGAAAACGAGCATCTGGCGGCTGCAATTCGTCAACAACCGACGGAAATGATTTACGAGCAGTTGAGGAAATCAGCTGCCAGCTTAGAATCCGATCTGAACAGACATGATGCTTGCAGGAAGGTGTTTGGAGATAAAGGTTTAGTCAATTTCGGCCTATGGCTTGCTCCATGTAAAGACACGATCAGTTCCCTGTGTGAAAGGAACAATAGGGCTTCTGACAGCCGCGATTGGCTTAGTACGTGGCTCGATTACGTCCGCCTAAAGAACAGGCTGTATGGCGAAGGGTTCAAAAACTTCATCCATGTAATAGAGAGCTCAGGAATGAGTTGCCAGAACCTGCAGGACATCGTTTCCCTCGTCTACTGCCATCAGTTGACCAAAGAAGTCTTTCAGAAGCATCCCGAACTCGCCAATTTTACAGGTCTGGAACAGACTGCCATCCAACAGCGCTTCAGGGAATATGACAGCAAACTTCTGAAACTTCAGAGATTGAAGATTGCTCATCGCGCGTCTCAGAATAAGCCGCCATTGGGCGTCGCATCAGGCAAGGTTTCTGATTTTTCGGAAGTCTCATTGATCAAACATGAGGTAACGAAGAAGGCCAAGCACATTCCCGTCAGAAGCCTGATGAAACGTGCAGGTAAGTCAATATTGGCGCTGAAGCCGTGCTTCATGATGAGTCCCATGTCCGTTGCGCAGTATCTTGAACCGGGACGTTTCCACTTCGACCTTATTGTTATGGACGAGGCTTCACAGATCAGACCTGAAGACGCCTTGGGAGCGATTGCGAGAGGTGCGAAGCTGGTCGTGGTCGGCGACCCTAAACAGCTACCTCCAACAAACTTTTTCAACAAGATGATTGATGACGGCACGGGAGAGGAAATCGTCAGTCTCCAGGATTCTGAAAGTATACTGGAATCCGTGACGCCGATATTCAAGACTCGCCGTCTGAGGTGGCACTACCGTTCGAAACACGAATCACTGATTGCGTTCTCGAACAAGTATTTCTACGACGAAAACCTCGTGATATTTCCTTCGCCGTTCAAATCATCTCCAGAGTTTGGCGTGAAGCTCGTCCACGTCGGTCATGGACGCTTCGCGTCGGGACGCAACGTCGAAGAGGCAAGAGAACTGGTAAAATCGGTCGGAATGCACCTGAAATCCAAGTCCCATGAGTCAATAGGTCTCGTGGCGATGAATGCGGAACAGCGGGACGAAATCGAAAGGCAGTTGGACCAGTTGGCTAAGGATGATCCTGCCCTGCTTCGTGCTATCGAAGAAAACAGGGCATCGGAAGAGCCGCTATTTATCAAAAATCTGGAAAATGTGCAGGGGGACGAACGTGATGTCATCTACATTTCCCTGACATACGGTCCTGAATCCGTAGGTGGCAGAACCATGCAGAGATTCGGGCCCATCAATTCGGGCGTTGGCTGGAGGCGACTCAACGTTCTATTCACCCGTTCGAAGAAGCGAATGCACGTCTTTTCTTCAATGACATCGGGAGATGTTCTCGAAGGAACAGGAAGCAGTCGAGGAGTCCGCGCCTTGAAAGCGTTCCTCGAATATACGGAGAGGGGTCATCTTCACAATTCCGCTCCTACCCTTAAGCCGGCAGATAGCGACTTCGAGATCGCCGTTATAAAAGCCTTAGAGAGTTATGGTTACGAATGTGAACCGCAGTTAGGCGTCGCGGGATTCTTCCTGGACATCGCTGTAAAAGATCCGGGTAAGCCAGGTAGATTTCTGGTTGGCATTGAGTGCGATGGTGCAACCTATCATTCAGCGAAGTCTGCCAGAGACAGAGATCGTCTCCGTCAAGAGATCCTCGAAAACCTTGGTTGGAAGATCTATCGCATCTGGTCAACCGACTGGTTCAAAAACCCACAGGCACAGCTACGCCCGATTCTGAATGAGCTAGAAAAGCTAAGGAAACGCTGATTTAATGCATTTTGACGAACGGAGGCAGTGGATGACATGCGAGAATTGGTGCATTGAAAACAGATAGGCACTTGGCGATGCAAGGGAGTTTTTCTGACCTGGAATACGCGGCGAAGAAGAAGGTGACGCGACGCGACCGATTTCTCGGCCAGATCAATGCTGTGACACCGTGGTTGGCACTGGTGGCCGAGATTGAGCCATTCTACCCCAAGGGCACAGGCCGTGGTCGTCCACCGATTGGCGTGGAACGCATGCTGCGCATGTACATCGCCCAGCAATGCTTTGGTCTTTCGGATGAAGGCATTGAAGATGCCATTTACGACAGTCAGGCTCTCCGGTCCTTTGTCGGGATTGACCTGTTGCGTGAGTCGGCACCGGATGCCACCACCCTGCTCAAGTTCCGTCGCCTGCTTGAAGACAACAAGCTGACCGAGCGCATCTTTGCCGCCATCAATACCTTGCTGGCCGTGAAGGGGTTGATTCTCAAGGAGGGCACCGTCGTCGATGCGACGATCATCGCAGCCCCGTCCTCGACCAAAAACCAGAGTGGCGGGCGTGATCCAGAGATGCACCAAGCCAGGAAAGGCAACCAGTGGCACTTTGGCATGAAGGCCCACATTGGCGTCGATGTCGAGTCTGGCATTACCCATACGCTGGTTACCACGCCAGCCAATACCCATGACGTTACCCAAGCCCATGCGCTGTTGCATGGGAATGAGAAGGTTGTCTTTGGCGACGCTGGCTATCAGGGTGTCGAGAAACGGGAAGAGAACCTGAATACCGAAGTTCAATGGGAAGTAGCGATGCGCCCCGGCAAGCGCAAGACGTTGCCGGATACTCCAATTGGCCGCCTGAAGGAGCAGATCGAGCAGATCAAGGCGAGTGTGCGGGCCAAGGTCGAGCATCCCTTCCACATCGTCAAGAACCTCTTCGGCATGAAGAAGGTGCGCTATCGCGGACTGGCCAAAAACACGGCACAGCTTTATACCCTCTTCGGATTGGCGAATCTGCTGATCGCCAAGCGGCGACGGTTTGCACTCGACGCCCAAGGTGCGTCCTGAAATAGGCGAAACGATGAAATTCGCGGGAAAACAGGGCAAATGCCGCCCAAAAACAGGAGCAGAGCAGGCATTTCTTGCCCGCGTCGATGTAAATGATGAATGAGTGCCGCCTGCTCGTGCCATCTTCGATCAAATGATGATTTGTTCAGCGCTTCCCTAAGGACACCAACTTCCGAAACGGAAATAATAAGCGAGATCAGTGCCGAAATCGAGCTGTTGGAGCAGGCGGACGAGAACATCCAGATTGAGATTTGGGAGGGCGAACAGACAGCTGACATGAGCCTGCAGGAGCGCTTGCATTCGTTCGACATGCTTCATATCAAACCGATCTTTCCGGATACGCCAGAAGAACAACGTCTTCTCAGGCAGGAAATGATAGATGCCTTGCTTGAGCACTTGCCCTGCTCTAAGGCGGAATTCTTGGAGCTGATTCCTGCGTTCTTAAGGGCGGGAACTTCGTCGAATGAAGCAAAGCTGTTTCTTGAACCCGTGCTCCAGCTCGTCAGTGACTTCGCTTAGAGCCTGTTAGAATAGGCCTATTGATTGATCGGATCCATGAAGCTAATACCTTATTGTAGTAATGCGAGGAAAATCCTTATCCGTAGTGTCCCGTTAGTGCCCCACAAGCAAAAAATGAGAACAATAGTCGAGCGGGAGATATTCTAATATATTGAAATGATGGTGCCCGGAGCCGGGATCGAACCGGCATGGGCGATTAAGCCCGAGGGATTTTAAGTCCCTTGTGTCTACCTATTTCACCATCCGGGCAAAGGGATTTGCATGAATGAGCCTCTTTCGGAGCACCGGGTCTGGCCGCATTGGCTGCCAGGAAAAGAAGAAAGACCCTCCGCAAGCGCCAGGATTTTAGCATATGGGGTTAGAGAGGCGTATTGGCTTTCGAGCCGCAGCTCTGCAAGACGCGGCGTAGCCCGCAATCATCTCTGCGAGATCTCATGGACGCATCGATGCATGGCATAACCATCCCGCCCAGTTACCTGAGATAAGTAATACAAACAATCTGAAGGGATTGCCGATTGGCGAAGTGGCGAGTGCGCTCAGCTGCGCGTAACCGAACCGGACAATCCCAGCCTGTCGTTCATACAACATGCAGGCCTGGACTGAATGCTCAGGGCTCTCGCGCAGAAAAAGGGGCGCGAAATCATGCAAGGGGCCGTCGCCAGCCCCTTTTTGCCGGTATATTCTCCGGCTCAGATCCGGCGGCGTCGAGCTATTGCGCCAATCAGGCCCAGCCCTGCGAGCAGCATCGCATAGGTTTCAGGTTCCGGTATGGGCGCTGCGTGCAGAAAGCCGCGTATTTCGCCCATCGGGAAATCGGTGGAATGAATATTGGCATAAGCGGTGCCGCCATTGAGGCCGGCCACCAGAGCCTGAAAGGCCCCGTTTATTCCGCCATTGGATGTGATGAATGCGCTGTTGTAGCTCGAGGCCTGCGTCATGTCGAATGTGTGATCGTAGGTACCGCTCATCACGCCGGATGGAAAATCCGTGAAGGTTGGTGTCACGGTAGCTACCCCGGCGGTACCGCTACCGGGCATGCCTGTGCAGCAGTGGATATGGGAAGCGGTAACGCCAGCCGCAAGATTGCTGAAGCTTTCCTGGACCCGCATGGTCAACTGATCGGAATCGATCGTGACGATTGCCGTGCCGGTTCCGGTGGAGCTATTTGGCGAAGACTCGCTCGAACCATCGAGCGTAGCTGTATACACCGACTGCCCGGCCGTTGCCGTTGAGACCACGCCCGCGAATAAACCTGCAGCAAGTAAGGCATTGAGCTTCATGTTGAGCTATCCTTTCAAGATGACATCGATTCGATCGGTCACTTCCTCCAGTTCCCGGCAGCCTGGGACGAAAACCGGAAAAAATGCAACCCAAGGAAATAAACGGCTTTCCATGTTTTTTGATTTTTTAGCAGTGCTTGTATTCTGTCAATAGTCCATTATGTTTATCCTTGAACACATTCTCGCGCAAGAGGCTGGTTTTCTTGCCTGATACGCACGCGGAACAAACAGGATTCATGCATGATTCACTGCGGGCGAACCAAGGGTTTTTACCTTTTTATTGCGTGAAGGAACCTCCCCTGCTCCAGTTACAGGCGTAACGAAAACGCCTGACAACGGGAGAAGCAGCTTTGCAAAAGCTTTAAAAAGACCATTAAGGCAATATTAAAGAGGTTATTATTTCCTGAATGCTCGCGAATCCCGGGCGCCATGGCAGTCCGCCGCATTGCATCCGGGAATCGCTCACGAGGATAGGTGCTTTGAAGAATTCAGGCTTTATATTCAAGAAGCTGACCATCAAGTCGCGTCTCATTCTTACGCTTTCACTACTGGTGGCATTTCTGCTGGGGGTGCAGATGCTCGGCTTGGTTGGCATGAGCAGGGCTATCGATGGCATAAAAACGGTTTATCACGATCGCGCCGTCCCCCTGACGCAGATGTCGGATATCGAAACGCGCCTGCTGCAGAACAAGTTGGCCATCACATCCGCGCTGGTCGTGCCGGACCCAGCAACCATTGCCGCCAAAACGTCACAGGTGGAGGAAAACAACAAGGTAATCGAACATATCTGGAATGAATACCTCGTCACTTATTTGACGGAAAAAGAAAAAGGCCTGGCAGCAGAACTTACCTATACCCGCGCGCAATTTCTGGGCGAGGGTCTCCAGCCGGCAATTGCGGCGTTGCGCGCAAATGAGATCGAGGAGGCGCACCGTCTTGTCATTGAAAAGATCCGCCCCCTGTATATACCCCTGAACAAAAGCCTCAAAGCGCTTGTTTCACTGCAACTGGACGAGATCGAGCAGGAATATAACGAAACCGTGAGTAGTTATAAAAGCATACGCAATATCCTGATCGCATCCATAGTGGTCGCTCTATTACTGGCAGTGCTGATCGGCATCATGCTGAGCGATGCGATTTTCCGGCCCTTGGAAAGAGTCGTCGAAATCGCCCGCAGCGTGGCGGCAGGCAACCTCACGCAGGAAATCGTCCCCCATTCGAGGGATGAGATCGGTCACCTCATGCAGGCGCTCAAGGAAATGCGGGACAGCCTGGTCGATACCATCTGCAAGGTGCGCGATAGCGAGGCACACACCAGCGCCTTATTGCGAACCATGATCGATGGTGTTGTTTCCATCGACGAGCAACGCGTGATCAAGACCTTCAATCCCGCGGCGGAGCAGATATTCGGCTACCAGGGGCACGAGATTATCGGGCAAAATGCAAACTTGCTCTTCCCCTTGCGCGTCGCAGGCGAGAGTATGCAATACGATTATTTTGAAACTGATTACGTGCAATGGCGAACCAAGGCATCCGGCGTGACGCATGAAACAACTGGGAGACGCAAGGATGGCACGGTATTTCCCATGGATCTGGCAGCGGTCGAAATGCAGGATGGAGAGCATCACACGTACGTAGGCATCATGCGCGATATCAGCGAGCGCAAGCAGGCTGAAGAGCAGAAAACCCGCCTGATGAGCGAACTGGAAAGTGCCAATGAGGAGCTCAAGAGCTTTGCCTACGTGGTTTCCCACGACCTCAAGGCGCCGCTGCGCGCGATCGGCGCCTTAGCGGACTGGCTTTCTCACGATTATTCGGAAAAATTTGATAACGAGGGTAAGGAGCATATGCGTCTGCTGATCAGCAGGGTCCACCGCATGGGCAACCTGATCGATGGCATTCTCCAATACTCACGCGTAGGCCGGGTGAGAGAAGCCCTGGTCGCGGTAGACCTCAATCAGGCAGTTCGGGATGTGGTCGACTTGATTTCTCCGCCGTCCAACGTCACTATTGCTGTGGAGAACTCCCTGCCCACCCTCGTTACTGAACGGACAAGAATAGAGCAGGTATTTCAGAATCTGTTTTCCAATGCCATCAAATACTCGGATAAGCCAAAATGCGAAATCTGCGTGGGCTGCAGCGCGGAGGGCGAATACTGGAAGTTCAGCGTAACCGATAACGGCCCCGGTATCGAGACGCGGCACTTCGACCGGATCTTCCATCTTTTTCAGACCCTGGCCCCGCGCGACCGCATAGAAAGCACTGGCGTGGGTTTGACACTGGTAAAAAAAATCGTCGAAATATATGGGGGATCCATCTGGATCGAATCCACCGTGGGACAGGGCGCGACATTCTTTTTTACTCTGCCCCGGGTTGCACCGAATCATTAACTTGCATAGGAAAGAAACAACGTGAAAATCACGAATAAGCCCATTCTCCTGGTTGAAGATGATCAGGTGGACACCATGACCGTCATGCGCGCGCTGAAAGAAATCCATGTCACCAATCCGCTCGTGCATCTGGAAAATGGCGAGGACGCAGTCAATTACCTCAGAGATCCTCAAAAGGAAAAACCCTGCATCATCCTGCTCGATCTCAATATGCCGATCATGAATGGCATCGAATTTCTGCAGGTCGTCAAAAATGACAGCAAGGTGCGGTGCATTCCGGTGGTGGTGCTGACGACATCGGAGGAGCAGCAGGATAAGGTGAACAGCTTCAATCTGGGCGTGGCGGGCTACATGGCCAAGCCGGTGGATTACCGGCAATTCGTCGAGGTCATGCGTTCCATCGACGCCTACTGGACCATCAGCGAGATGCCCTGACGACATTCAAGTGAGACATACGGTTCCAATATGAGCGGCTCCGCCTTGAATAAACCGATGATTCGCGTCCTCCTGGTCGAGGATGACGCCGTTGACCGCATGGCATGCCGCCGGGCGCTCACGCGAAACACGGATTATGAGTTTGTCCTTTCCGAAGCCGAGTCGGGGCACGAAGGATTGCAGGCGGCGCATGCGCAAAAACCGGATTGCGTGCTGCTCGACTATCATCTGCCTGACCTGAATGGCCTGGAGTTTCTTGCGGCATTGACGAGCGATACCGGCGAAATTGCCATCCCGGTGATGATGCTGACCGGCGCGGACAATACCACCATCGCGGTAGAAGCCATGAAGCGCGGCGCGCGCGATTACCTGATCAAGGATGTGGAGCAGCAATACCTGCAATTGCTGCCAGCAGTCATCGAGCGGGTATTGAAAGAGCGGCGGATCCTCGCGGAAAAGAAACTTACGGAAGAGAAATTATCCCAGACCGAAGCAAAATATCGCTCCCTGGTCGAGAGAATTCCTGCTATCGCCTATATTGCCGAACTGGAAGGGACCCACCGCTTCCTTTATGTCAGCGGACAGATCGAAAAACTGGGGTTTACTTCGGAAGAGTGGTTGAGCAATCCTGAAATCCTCCTCGCGCAAACTCATCCGGAAGACCGGGATTATGCGCTTGAAGAGCGTGCAAAGAGCGGCGCCACTGGCACGCCGCTGCGGTGCGAGTACCGGCTGCTGTCCAGGGACGGCAAGGTTTTGTGGTTCCGGGATGAAGCCAGCGTGGTGCGGGATGAAACGGGTCGCTCGCTGTTTCTTCAAGGCATTCTGGTGGATATCACCGAAAGCAAGCGGGTCGAGGCGGAATTGCGCGAGCATCGCTATCGGCTGGAAGATCTCATTGCCACGCGCACGAAGGAACTCGCCCAGGTCAACGCGGAGTTGCGGCGCGATATTGCGGAGAGAAAGCTGATCGAGACGGAATTGATCAAGGCCAAGACCGATGCGGAAAAAGCCAATGTCGCGAAATCAGATTTTCTTTCCCGGATGAGCCATGAGTTGCGCTCGCCGCTCAATGTCATGCTCGGCTTCGCGCAATTGATGGAGTCGAGCACGCCTCCCCCCACGTTCAGCCAGGCAACCATGCTGAAGGAGATTACCAGCGCGGGGTGGTATCTGCTTGAACTGATCAACAAAATCCTGGATCTCGCGGCTCTCGAATCCGGCAGGCTCGTGGTTGAGCATGAGCCTGTGTGCATGGCCGAGGTCATGCCGGAATGCCGCACCATGATAGAACCCCTGGCTCAGGAGCGGGACATCCAGATCACCTTTCCGCCGCCTGATCTCCATCTGTACGTCAAGGGCGATCGGACGCGGGTGAAGCAGATATTGATCAATCTCCTGTCCAATGCGGTCAAGTACAATCGTGAAAGAGGTACGGTGGAAGTGGCTCTCGAAGCGGTATCGCCAGAGCGCATCCGTATCAGCGTCAAGGATAAGGGTCCGGGATTGTCTCCGGAAAAACTCGCTCAACTTTTCCAGCAGTTCAACCGGCTTGGGCAAGAAGCAGGCTCGGTGGAAGGCACAGGTATCGGACTGGTAGTAACGAAACAGTTGATCGAACTGATGGGAGGCGAGATCGGGGTGGAAAGCACCGTTGGAGCGGGGAGCGTATTCTGGTTCGAACTGCCGGCCGATGAGCCGCCTTGCTCTCCGGCAGGACAGGATAAATCCACTGCGACGGCCGGGAAAGATTGATGCATCTTATTTCATCCAGCTATTATTTCATCCAGCGGTTTTTCAGCCATACCAGATTTTCATAGGATTTCAGATTCGTCTTCTGGCTGTGTTTTATATATGCTTCCGAGAACTGGAACGCATTGAGAACGATCCCGCGCAGGCTGCTCTTCAGCAGGCTTTCATGAAGATCCCCGTATCGGATGCCTATCGAGATGAATTCGATATAGTTGAGAATGTATCGAAGCGAGTTCAGCTTGTCCTGGGTGGCATCGCTTTGCGCTTCCAGCTCGGACTGCAGGAGTGGCCTGAGGCTTCCGTCAGGGGCTATGAAATTCCTGTTGACCACATCCGCATGAGCCATGTAGGTGGCGGAAAGCCGGGACTGTAGCAAGGCATTGATGGTATGCTGCTTGATGGAATTTCTCACGGTGACCATGGCCGTGATTATCCAGCCGGTGAGGGCGGAAGCCAGCGTGATGAGAAGAATCCATTTCTGCGTATCGAGTGCAGGTGGAGGATGACTGAAAAAGGTGAACTGGAACCAGACCAGTTCCCACCCTGCGAATAGCACAAAAGCGATCAGCTCCGTAAACAGTAAAAGACCGAGCACCCGGCTGGGCCGGAACCACAGCATGATACGGTCAAGCATTGACTTTAGCAGGGGTGATGGGCGGGATAAAGCGGAAGAATGGACTATACAAAGCAAAAGACCCAACGCAGAGGTTGGGTCTTTATAATAACACGGCGGAAATACCGTTACGCACCGCCGGTACCCTCGTTGTAATACTGCATATTTCCTCCAGAATGTCTCATTTGTCAGACTTGCCGACCATTCAGGCTACCTTGGTAGGATACTGGAATTTGAGTCAATGTCAACCCGGAAATGCAAGTTTCTGGCCAGGATCTGTCCGCTGTATGGGCTGGATGGGGCTCGCCTGGCACGAGAAGGAATATTGCTGAACATTATATCGCATCATCGGTCAGAGTAATTGTCAAAAGCTCTCAGGGTCAGGTCTGCGTCCTGGCTTCCAGTCCGGGCGCCGACCCCGTCCATCGTCATGAACGGCAACAGGAATCTACGGTGAAAACTGCTGTAGAACATGATCTCTATCCTGCCGGCAAGGCAGGAGATACCATCGAGGCAGTGCGAAAGGCTGCTGCGGATTGCCATGCCTGCCCCTTATGGAAAAATGCCACCCAAACCGTTTTTGGGGAAGATCCATCTCATGCGCCCATCATGCTCGTCGGCGAGCAACCGGGAGACCAGGAAGATCTCATGGGACGTCCATTCGTTGGCCCTGCGGGCCGGCTTCTGTCCCAGGCACTGGCGTCATCCGGCATACCTCGTGAAGAGGTCTATGTCACGAACGCGGTCAAGCACTTCAAGTTCGCGCTTCGCGGCAAGCGCCGTCTTCACAAAAAGCCTGTAGATGCTGAAATTATCACATGCAATCAATGGTTAAGGCGTGATATCGAACTTGTAGCCCCTCGCCTGCTCGTAGCCCTGGGCGCAACCGCAGCCCGCGCGCTTCTGGGCCTTGCGACGCCAATCGGAGCAAATCGGGGAAAGATCCGCGATACGCATCGAATATAGCGTTATTGATTACGGTCCACCCTTCCTTCCTGCTGCGCGTGCCCGAGGAAAACAAGGCTGAGGAATATGAGGAGTTTGAAGCGGATATCAGGCTGGCAAGACCCTACCTCCGCACCGCCTGAAAACTGTAGCCTTCGTCAGGGCTTTCACGTTGTTTTTCGAGCATGTGGCGATAGCTTGAGCCTGCCGGAGAGATGGAGGCATGGATGAAACGAAAGAACCCGCTTCGTGCGCTGAACTGCTACGTGCCACCAGCCTGTGCCGGCGGCGAAAACGAACTGCCGGGCAGGCGGGGCTGATTACGAATGGATGGCATATTCATCGGAATCTCCGGCTGGCGGTATCCCCCATGGCGTGGCATATTCTACCCTCCGGGCCTGCCGCAGCATCGCGAGCTCGAATATGCTTCCCATAAACTGCCGTCAATAGAAATAAACGGAACATTTTATTCGCTGCAAAGGCCGGAAAGCTTCGAGCGCTGGTATCACGATACCCCTCCCAGCTTCGTTTTCAGCATCAAGGGTCCGCGCTATATCACCCATATCCGGCGGCTGCACGATATCTCCGGTCCTCTTTCCAATTTTTTCGCATCAGGCATTTTCAACTTGCGGGAAAAGCTCGGCCCCATCCTGTGGCAATTCCCACCCAGCTTTCGTTACGATCCCGAAAAGATGCGGGGTTTCTTCGCGCTTCTGCCCCGCGATACTTCCCAGGCCCTCAGCCTTGCCAGGCACCGGGAGCCCCATATGACCGGCCGCGTGCACTTGGCGATCGACGCCGCGCGTCCGCTGCGCCACGCGGTCGAAATTCGGCACAAAAGTTTTGTCGATGAATCCTTCGTGCAACTGCTGCGCGAGCACAATATTGCATTGGTAGTGGCAGACACGGCAGGAAAATGGCCTCATTGCGAGGATGTAACGGCGGATTTCCTCTATCTTCGCCTGCACGGCGACAAGGAAATCTATGCAAGCGGCTACACCGATGAGGCTTTATCGTGCTGGGCTGCGCGCATTCACGCCTGGCATTCGGGATCCTGCCTTGACAGCCCCCACCTGCTATCGGATGCGTGCCCTGGCCGCTCCACCCGGGACATTTATTGCTATTTCGATAATGACGTGAAGGTGAGGGCGCCGTTTGACGCCGAAAAACTGATTGCCCGGCTTGCTGCATAAATACCGGGACTATCGAAAACAATACCTATGAAGAGGGGCTTTCGCCCCCTCACCTTTCAAGCCGGACTGCTGGCGACCGGACTTCTAGCGATTCTTTCCGCTGGACGAAGATGAGCCTGAACCGCCGGCGTGGCTTCTACCGCGCGATTCACCGCCTTTTTTGCCAGCTTCGCGTGCCTCGTCCGAGCTGAATTCGTGCGCAGTGCCCTTTTCATGAGCTGCGTGCCCGCCTTTGCGGCCGGCTGTACGCGCCTCTTGCGAATCGAATTCGTGGGCAGTGCCTTTCTCATGGGCAGCCTGTCCGCCTTTCCGGCCGGCTGCACGCGCCTCTTCAGAAGTAAATTCGTGGGCCGTGCCTTTCTGGTGGGCCGCTTTTCCACCCTGACTGGCTATTTCACGCTGCCTGCCTACGTCCATCGAGGCAAAACCCCGCCTGCTCTCGCCAGCGCTTCTGTCACTGCTAAGTCTATCTTTATCTGAGATCATGGTCAGTCTCCTGTTTCAAGGGATTGTCTTTTCCCAGAACGGCCAAAAATATCGATATCGGCGCTAAACCCTGGGAACTTTATCTCGTTTATTGCTATTAAAAGCAGAGAATGATGCCATGGTAATGAGCTGGGTTGCCAATGTTCTGTTCGGCAGCATACAGAGCCGGGGCGGGGCTGGCTTCCGCTGCAGCCAACCCCGCCTCCCCTTCACCAGATTTGACTTGACAGCATGTCAGCAACGGCTATATATAGTATGAAATACAAATGTTTGATCCTTCCAAATGGATGAGGCTCGTGCGGAATCACTGTATCGGCAAAACCCTGATAATGAGGAGTATTCAAAATGAAATTAAAATGGATATTGGGATTCGTAACGGCAGTTGTCTTTAGCCTGGGATTGAATGGGGCTCAAGCCGAGGAGCAACAACCCGACGCAACCATTAAACTGGAGGCAACTTCGTTTGCGCTCGGTTTTGGCTTCAGTTGGGGCAACGGCACGCTAACTTACCGGGGGAAGGACTATCCGGTGGAACTACAAGGGTTTTCGCTTGTTGACATTGGCATTTCCAGTATCGACGCGGTTGGCAAGGTATATGGCCTGAATAACCTCGACGACTTCAATGGCAATTATGTAGGAGCTGATGCCGGATTGACGCTGGCAGGCGGCGGTTCCGCCGCCGCATTGAGAAATCAGAACGGCGTAAATATCGTGTTTGTGTCTACAAACAGAGGCCTGGAGTTTGCCCTAGGTTTCAGCAGCGTGTTCATGAAGATCAGTGAGCCGGAGAAGACAGCAGCAACCTCATCAACCACTCCTGCCGATGCGTCTACTGCTGCCCCTGTCGCTGCCCTTGCTCCCGTCTCTGACGCTTCCCCCGCTGCTGCTCCCACCACGTCAGAAGTGCCTGACAGGATACGCTTTGCTACGGATGAGCTGTTCGATTTTGATAAAACCATGTTGAAGCAGGGACCATCGCGCGATCAACTGGATGAACTTGCGCTCAAGTTAAAAACGCTTCGTTATGATTCGATCAATATTGTCGGTTACACGGACCGTATTGGTTCTGAAGCCTATAACAACCAGCTTTCCCGGATTCGCGCCAGAGAGGTCAAAAACTATCTGGTATCGAAAGGAGTGGATCCTGAGAAAATCAGGATTGAGGGCAAGGGAATGGCCGATCCAATCACTGGTGACGCATGTAAGGGCACGGAGCGGAACCCGACTTTAATCGCCTGCCTGCAGCCCGATCGCCGCGTCGAAGTCCAGGTGAACGGCATGCAAGCGAAATAAATCCGGGTTCCCCGCGGAACGTTGCAGATAAACCGGAGTAGTCATGAGGCGCGCGACAATGGTCGCGGCCTCCGGCATTGCGATACCAGTGAACGGCGCCACTGGCGCATCTGCGCCGATCTGGAAAGTATTGCCGCAGCCGGACTGACAGGGAAAATTTACGTCATACGGCTACTGCATCGCCTTGGCCGCGCTTATCGGGAAACATGTCAACCCACCATGTCAATCCGCCATCTCAATCCATATGGCCGGCTTGATCTCGACATGAAGACAGACTGACTGATATTGCCGCAATTAAAATAACGGCTGGCGACCTGCTGACTGCCCGCCCATTTCCTATCCTCAATACACCTCAGTAATACACCTCAGTACTTCCTGGTGGTGCCTCTCACCTTTGGCGGGCTGTGCTAAGAACCTCCCCACGAGTTGCAGACGCAGCGTTTTTACGGCTGGATGCGCCCCTTCCGCGAGCCTCTCCACCCTTCCTGCCTGCCGCGCGCGCTTCTTCGGATGTGAATTCATGGGCAGTTCCCTTCTCGTGCGCCGCTTTGCCACCCTTGCTTGCTATTTCGCGCTGCTTGGCTTCATCCATGGAAGCAAAGCCTCGCCTGCTCTCGCCGCCGCCTCTGTCATTGCCATTTCTGCCTCTATCCGAAATCATGATGCGCCTCCTGTTTGAGCAACGAAGAACTTTCCCGGCGCGGCCTCTGCCTGAGCAACAAGGCCCCGCCGGTCTTTATCCGCTCCTAACAATAGCGGGATGATGGGCATGCTAGCGAACACGGATGAACCGCTCTGTTCGGCACCATACATAGAGCACATATGACGATGGCTTGTGAATTCAGGCGAAACGCATACTCCTGGTTCATCGCACCTGCTTCATCGAATGCGGGAAATATCATTTAAAAAAGAGCGAAAGTGCGAACCATGAATAATTTGCCCGGCGAGAAACGGCGCAGTCAACCTTAAGGAAACGCTGATTTAATGCATTTTGACGAACGGAGGCAGTGGATGACATGCGAGAATTGGTGCATTGAAAACAGATAGGCACTTGGCGATGCAAGGGAGTTTTTCTGACCTGGAATACGCGGCGAAGAAGAAGGTGACGCGACGCGACCGATTTCTCGGCCAGATCAATGCTGTGACACCGTGGTTGGCACTGGTGGCCGAGATTGAGCCATTCTACCCCAAGGGCACAGGCCGTGGTCGTCCACCGATTGGCGTGGAACGCATGCTGCGCATGTACATCGCCCAGCAATGCTTTGGTCTTTCGGATGAAGGCATTGAAGATGCCATTTACGACAGTCAGGCTCTCCGGTCCTTTGTCGGGATTGACCTGTTGCGTGAGTCGGCACCGGATGCCACCACCCTGCTCAAGTTCCGTCGCCTGCTTGAAGACAACAAGCTGACCGAGCGCATCTTTGCCGCCATCAATACCTTGCTGGCCGTGAAGGGGTTGATTCTCAAGGAGGGCACCGTCGTCGATGCGACGATCATCGCAGCCCCGTCCTCGACCAAAAACCAGAGTGGCGGGCGTGATCCAGAGATGCACCAAGCCAGGAAAGGCAACCAGTGGCACTTTGGCATGAAGGCCCACATTGGCGTCGATGTCGAGTCTGGCATTACCCATACGCTGGTTACCACGCCAGCCAATACCCATGACGTTACCCAAGCCCATGCGCTGTTGCATGGGAATGAGAAGGTTGTCTTTGGCGACGCTGGCTATCAGGGTGTCGAGAAACGGGAAGAGAACCTGAATACCGAAGTTCAATGGGAAGTAGCGATGCGCCCCGGCAAGCGCAAGACGTTGCCGGATACTCCAATTGGCCGCCTGAAGGAGCAGATCGAGCAGATCAAGGCGAGTGTGCGGGCCAAGGTCGAGCATCCCTTCCACATCGTCAAGAACCTCTTCGGCATGAAGAAGGTGCGCTATCGCGGACTGGCCAAAAACACGGCACAGCTTTATACCCTCTTCGGATTGGCGAATCTGCTGATCGCCAAGCGGCGACGGTTTGCACTCGACGCCCAAGGTGCGTCCTGAAATAGGCGAAACGATGAAATTCGCGGGAAAACAGGGCAAATGCCGCCCAAAAACAGGAGCAGAGCAGGCATTTCTTGCCCGCGTCGATGTAAATGATGAATGAGTGCCGCCTGCTCGTGCCATCTTCGATCAAATGATGATTTGTTCAGCGCTTCCTTAGTATACAGGTACGGGGTATTTGACTTATACCCCAATGAGGTATATATTGAACAAATGTGCATCATTCCAATGCGGCTTGATGCAGTCGAATAAAGATCAGTCATGTGGGACTACTCATGAGTTCGCTTACTCTCAAACAGATAGAACTACCTATCGAAGGCATGACCTGCTCAGCCTGCGCGGCGCGGATCGAGAAAACCCTGAACAAGCTTCCCGGCGTGCATGCCAACGTTAATTTCGCCAGCGAAAAAGCAAGGGTGGAGTTCGATGAGGCCAGGACGCAACCAGAAGAACTTGTCCGTTCAATCGAGAAAACCGGTTTTCACGTGGTTCCCCAAACCGTGCAGCTGCAGATCACAGGCATGACATGCGCGGCATGCAGCGGCCGTATAGAGAAGGCGCTGAGCAAGCAGCCCGGCGTTACCGCCACTGTCAACCTTGCCACCGAGGTGGCAAATGTCAGCTTCATACCCGGCACGACATCAGTGGACGGCCTCATCGCCGCGGTAGCCCGGGCAGGCTATGGCGCCAGTGAAATCACCAAAAGCAGCCGGGCAAAAGAGAAAGCGCGAAAAATGACCGCTTATCAGACGGAACGCCGGATGTTCTGGATTTCCGCCATTCTTGCCCTGCCCCTGATGGCCCAGATGATTCCCATGCTCTGGGGCGAGCATGCCGAGTTGCCGCGCTGGCTGCAATGGGCGCTGGCGACTCCGGTGCAGTTCTGGGTAGGCAAGCGCTTTTATACAGGAGCCTGGCATGCGCTGCGTGGCGGAAGCGCCAACATGGATGTACTGGTGGCGTTGGGCACCAGCATGGCGTATTTTTTCAGCGCAGCCGTAACCCTGCTGGGAATGGATCAACATGTCTATTTTGAAGCAAGCGCAGCCATCATCACGCTGGTGCTTCTGGGCAAGCTGATGGAAGCGCGGGCAAAAGGCAGGACTTCGGCTGCGATAGAGCAGCTTGTCAGCCTGCAACCCAGGATAGCCCGAATAGAACGTCAGGGCAAGATCGTCGAGGTGAATGCGGGTTCGCTTAAGGGGGGCGATATTTTTATCGTGCGCCCGGGAGAGAACTTCCCGGTGGATGGCGTGGTGATCGAGGGCGCTTCCAACGTGAATGAAGCGATGCTGACAGGAGAAAGCCTGCCTGTTACGAAACAGGCCGGGGAGAAAGTATATGCGGCAACGACGAACCAGCAAGGTTTGCTCAAGTGCCGCGCTACCGGAGTCGGTGCGCACACCCAGCTTGCCGCCATCATACGCCTGGTCGAAACGGCGCAAGGGTCCAAGGCGCCCATCCAGCGCATGGCCGACAGAATCGCGGGGATATTTGTCCCTATAGTGATCACGCTAAGTGCGCTGACCCTGATCTTGACATGGTGGCTGGGTGGCGGATTCGTGCCGGCACTCATCAACGCCGTGGCGGTAATGGTCATCGCCTGCCCCTGCGCATTGGGATTGGCGACCCCTACCGCCATCATGGTCGGCACGGGGCGGGGAGCCCAGGCCGGTGTGCTGGTCAGGAATGCCGCTGCACTGGAACTGGCGGAAAAAATCCAGGTGCTGATAGTGGACAAGACTGGTACGCTGACCGAAGGCAGGCCCGTGGTTACCGATATCGTTGCAGCAGGATGGACGACAGAGCAAGCGCTGATGCAGGCAGCCGCCACGCTGGAGCAGGGATCGGAGCATCCCCTGGCCAGAGCGGTAATGGAACGTGCTGGCGTCATGGGTATTCGTCCCCAGCCAATGAGCGATTTCAATGCCATTCCCGGTGGCGGCATCACCGCCCGAGCCGATGGGGTGAAATACCTGCTAGGCTCGCCCAGCTTCCTGCTGGATCACGGTACAGGCATCGATGCCGGCACGATCGCCAACCTCCAGGCCGAAGGCAAGACCGTCGTCGGCCTGGCAGCAGAAGCGTCAACCCCGCCCGCCGGGAATAAACCCGCTGGAACCACGGTTCTGGGTTATATCGCCATTGCCGACCGGCTGCGGCCCAGCTCAGGGCCGGCAATATCGCGGCTTCAGGCACTTGGCATCGAAGTCGTTATGCTCACCGGCGACAACGCCGCGACTGCCGCTGCCATAGCGAAACAGGCGGGCATAAGCAACTACCGCGCGGAAGTGCTGCCGCAGGATAAAGTAGCCGAGGTCGATCGCATGAAAGGCAGTGGCAGGCTTACCGGGATGGTGGGAGATGGCGTCAACGATGCGCCGGCGCTGGCGGCCGCCGATGTGAGCTTCGCCATCGGCGCAGGTTCCGACGTGGCGATCGAGGCGGCCGACATCACGCTCATGCGTAGCGACCTCATGAGCGTGGCAGACGCCATCTCGCTTTCCCGGGCCACGCTGAGAAAAATCCGCCAGAATCTTTTCTTCGCCTTCATTTACAACATATTGGGGATACCGCTGGCGGCCGTGGGGTTGCTCAACCCTGTCATAGCGGGCGCCGCGATGGCGATGAGTTCGGTATCCGTGGTCAGCAACTCCCTGCTGCTGCGCCGCTGGCAGGCAGGCGGCGGAGGGGATTAATCGTGAAAATCATGAAATGCAAAGGAGTGCGGAAGTGCAAACGGAAGTCATAAATATCGAAGGGATGACGTGCATGGGTTGCGTCAATAGCGTCAAGAACGTGCTGGAGAAGATTCCCGGCGTGGCCGGCGTGGAAGTATCGCTGGATCAAAAACAGGCAACCATCCACTATGATGATGCCGCAGCTAACACGGATCAGTTCAGGAAAGCAATTGGAGATGCCGGGTTTGAAGTCGCCATCTAGAAAGGGGCCCCGCGAATCCCTGCCAGTGGTGCAGCCAGGCAAGGAAGCCTTGATCAAGCGCCTCAACCGTATCGAGGGCCAGGTGCGGGGTGTCAACAAGATGGTATCGGAAGACCGTTATTGCGTTGACATCCTGAACCAGATCTCCGCGCTGAAATCCGCGCTCGACGCCGTAGCCATGCTGCTGCTGGAAAATCACACTCATGGCTGCCTGCAGGGAGCCATCAAGTCGGGCAAGGGAGACGAGGCGATAGACGAGCTGATGGCAGTGGTGCGGAAATTCGCGCGTTAACCATTTCATGATTGCTTGCCAGCGTTGCCCGGTTTGAGAAAAGCCATGGGAACTGCTGCGCGAGGAAGCGCTGAACAAATCTTCGCTGGCGCGACGGTGGCTTTGCGGAATCCCTACTCACGGATCAACCCCGTTAGCCCTGATCCAGAATAATTTGCATGCGAGTGAGGGGAAAATCGAGAACAGAAAAGATGGTAAAAAAATCTGTATTGCTTTTTTTCCTGGTTTTGGCGGCCGTGCCTGGGCTGGCTCTGGCGAGGCCAGATCTGCCCGATATTCCTTCCGCCATCATCCCGGTCAACGCGCCCGACACGATGGCAGAAAGGGTAAAGGCCTGCACCGTTTGCCACGGCCCGGAGGACAAGGAAGGCAGGGATGCCTACTATCCGCGTATCGCAGGCAAACCGGAAGGCTACCTGTTCAATCAGTTGCGCAATTTCCGGGATGGAAAACGCCACTACCGGCCGATGGCATTGCTGCTGGAGGATTTACCCGACCGATACCTGCGCGAAATGGCGGCGTATTTCTCATCCTTGCGGCAGGCGTTTCCACCCCCGGAGCCGATGAACCTCTCCTCTTCCGAAATCAGGCTGGCACGCAGGCTGATCACCCAGGGTGACCCAGCCCGAAAAATTCCCGGATGTGTGGAATGCCATGGGAAGGACCTGATGGGTACGGCGCCCTATATCCCGGGTTTGCTGGGCCTGCCACGCGTTTATATTATCGCGCAATTCGGAAACTGGCAAAACGGCGGCCTGATGCGCGGCCAGACTCCCGACTGCATGTCGGAAATCGCGAAGCAGCTCTCGACGGATGAAGCAGGTATGATCGCAGCCTGGCTGGCAGCGCAACCTGTACCGGAGGCGCTCATGAAGAGGCCGGACACAGTAGCTACCCTGCCGGAAAAGCTGTCCCGGCGCTGCAGCAGCATCCTTCTGCCGTCCGGTACGCTCCCCCCTGGAACCATCCAATGAAACGCACTGTCATCGCCTCTCTGGCAGGAGCAGCCATAAGCCTGGCCATATGGCTCGCGCCTGAAGGCCGCTCCTCCATTCATGCGCAACCCTCGCAGGCGCTAATGGCACCCATAGTGGAGGAGCAGGCAGACACTGCGGCACAGCCGGCATTGGCGGGCCTGGTCAGCCGCGGGGCCTATCTCGCGCGCGCAGGCAACTGCATGGGTTGCCATACGGCCCGGGCCGGAGATGGAGCGGCTGGCCGCCCGTATGCGGGGGGCCACATTCTCGCCACCTCTATCGGAACATTTGTTACTCCGAACATCACTCCCGATACCGAGACCGGTATCGGTGGCTGGAGCGAAGAAGATTTCTGGCAGGCGCTGAATGCGGGTAAGTCACGAAACGGCGCGCCGCTGTATCCAGCCTTCCCCTACACCGACTATACAAAAGTGACGCGTGAGGACGCGAATGCAATCTTTGCCTACCTCCAGTCGCTGCCACCGGTAGTGCAGCACAATGCATCCAACCGAATCGATTTTCCTTTCAATTTCAGGTCGCTTCTATATATCTGGCGCGCACTCTATTTCACTCAAGGGGTATATCGTCCTGCTTCCGGAGAAAGCGATGAATGGAATCGTGGCGCCTATCTGGTACAAGGGCTCGGCCATTGCAATGCCTGCCACACAACCCGAAATCCACTGGGCGCAAGCCAGGGAAACGTGCTGGGCGGCGGTCAGATCATGGGATCAAACTGGTATGCGCCTTCGCTGACGTCATTCCAGGAGGTCAGCACGGCCGACTGGACCATTCCGGAAATCATGCGATTGCTGAAGACAGGACTGTCATCGCGGGCAGTGACTACCGGACCAATGGCCAGTGTCATCAGCGACAGCCTGCAGCACCTCACCGACGCCGACGCGCGCGCGATGGCGATATATCTCAAGTCGCTTCCTCCGGGCGCACCTTATTCGCGGGGCGCCGCCCCGGCGCTGACCGAGGAAGTGGACAAGCAGCTCCGGCGCGGCGGGGAAATCTACGAGACCCACTGCCTCGACTGCCACGGAAACTTCGGACAGGGGCAGCCCGGAGTCTATCCCGCGCTGGCAGGGAATCGCGGCATTACGCTCGCCTCCCCCATCAACGCCATACGCAGCATCCTCAATGGCGGCTACGCGCCGGTAACCGCCAGCAATCCCCGTCCCTATGGCATGCCGCCATTTGCGCAAATCCTTCCTGACGAAGAAATTGCCCTGGTCTTGTCGTACATCCGCAACGCCTGGGGAAACCGCGGCAGCATGGTTACTGCGGTGCACGTCGACCGAAGCCGGAAGGGGGCGCAATAACCGCAGAAAATTCAAGAGGCAGGAATAGCTGCGGCCGCTCTCAGTCCACGCCCCCATTGGAGGAAAACCGTTTCAGGTACTTCCTGATTATGACCAGGCCGGGTATCTTCCCGGCCTGGTTGAACACGACATAGTTGATCAGGCCATGCACTGCGAGGGCAATCAACAGGCCTTCGAAGATCCCCATCTTGTAGACCAGCAGGGCGCAGGCTACCGCAAGCATCAATGCGTACTGGCCGTAATGCGCCACGCGCCACAATCCTGCAATCATTTTCCATCCTGAAAAAATCATGATCGCCGCCAGCGAAAACTTCGGCAGGTATTCGAGATACGCCGTGTTTAGAACAAAGAAAGTGACAACGATCGCGATGACCAGCACCGAAAATTTGGTCATCGCTCCGGCCAGCTTGTTCGTGGTGCTTTTGGCCAGGCCATCGAGATTGGTCATCCCCCCAAAGAAACTCGAACCCATGTTGGCTATCCAGATCGCGAGCAGGCTGTTGTTGGTATTGCACTTGCGCCCCAGCGGATCTATTTTCTCGATGGCTGCATTGCTCATCACCTGCTCGATGACGTTGATGACCGCCAGCATGGCGGCGAAACCCACGACGTATAGCCAGGTCAGCGCTCCGCTGAAATTCGGTACCGGCAACTCGAGCCCGAGATCCACGTCATCCACATGCACCATCGGCATTGGCAAATAGCGCGCCAGCACGATGCTTGCGCCAACAAGCAGAAAATAAGGCACGGCGGGCTGGGTATTCTGCAGCCTGGAAAACAGCCATGCGAAAATGGCAAAGCCGGATATCGATATGAGCATCATCTGGATTCGGGCAGCATTCCAGAATATATCGGCGGTTTCCAGCTCGGGGGGGATTTCATAAGTAAAGGTGAAAAACTTGACAGCTATCGTCAAGCCAATTTCCGCCAGTAGCCCTTCCACCAGATAACTGGGGACGGCCAGCAGAATATAGCGCTGCCAATTGAATTTCCATATCAATGCCTGCAGGCTGGCAGTCAGGAAAATGACAAATGCCATGTTCTCGATTCCAAAGCTCGCAATGCCCAATGCCAGGACGGAGGCCAGTCCTGCGGCAACGCCGGGCACGCCGACGAAGTTGCCCGGTTTGAAAAAGGCACAAACCCAGCCTACCAGGCAGGCGAATACCACGGTGAAGAGGGCAACCTTGATGGGATAATCCGACATCAACGCGATCCCGACAGATAGCGGAACCGCCATTGCTCCCGTTATGATTCCCGCCAGCAAGTCCCGCGCAAAGAACCGCATCTGGAAGGCCGGCGATACCGATCGAGGAGTAGCTGGCGCCGAGCGCCTGGGCGTCCTGCCCGCAAAATCGCGGTTTTGCAAAGGAACGGGGATTCCCCGGCTTCCCGGCGAGGACATGTTATCGCCTTCCGGGCGAACTGCCCGGTAATTCGAGCCGAAATCCGGCGTCGGCGACCCCGGGTATCCGGGGAAACGCGGGACCTTTACCGCCGTATCCCGGTATCGTTTCCGGGCTGCAGCATGAGAAGAAATTTTTCAAGCTGTGCATAGCATCGATATGTTTCGGCCTTGGCTGAGCCATGGCCAGCATCTACTGTCCGTGAGCCTTCCGGCGTTGGGTTGGTGGAGGAAGATGGGTTGTTTTATCGGAAAAGCAGGAGAACCGCTTTCATTATTTCCACTCCTTCCAGTAATACTTCATTTTCAAATAGTGATAAAAAAACCCAGTTTAAAACCGGGTTTCCCACAGTATACCGGCAAATCCCTGGTTGCGTCAGCGGTATTATCTGCAAAATGGTTTTCCGCTGCACCGCTAACTTCCCTCATGACTCTCGATTTGATCACCCGCGCGCGGCAAGGTTCGTTCCTCTCATGAACTTTCTGGCAAAGTCGGAACAAGTGTTAACGGACCCCGGATTAAAAAACATAGCTGGCGTTGATTCCCACCATGTAATTGCGTCCCGGTGCTGGTTCGTAGAACCGTCCGTTGCTCTCGTTGACGATAACCGATCCCACATACCGGGTATCCGAAATATTGTCGATCCGGACAAACTCGCTGAACTTCCACTTGCCGTGCTGATGGGTATAGGCAACCCGCATATTTGCCAGAATATACTGTTTTGCAGCTTCCGCATTGATGTCATTCGCGAAAATCCTGTCCCGGTAAATGGCTTCCAGCACCGCTGAAAAGCCGGGCAGCCCCCGTCGCCATGCGAGCTCCCCATAGGCGGTGTTGCGTGGCACCCCAGGCAGGAAATTGCCCGCAGCCACGGTTGCCATGGGTGACGATGGCGAGGAGCGGTAGCTGTAGGCATCGCGGAAAGTGGCGTGGAGATAGGTATAGGAGAAATAAGCAGAGAGACTGGACCCGAAACGGGAATCGGCGGAAAGTTCGACCCCATGCCGCATGGTGTCAGACGCGTTCTGAAATGTTGCCCGGCCGCCGGAATTGGTGGCAGGCAGAATCTCGCCGGAAACGCGTGTTTCGAAAAACGCGAGATTGATGCGCGTAGTATCCGCCGCCAGCCATTTGAGACCTGCCTCGATATTGTTGCTCCTGCTGGGGCGCAAGGCAAAGTTGAGGCCGCTCGCGCCATCCGGCCGGTAGCCGAGCTCCGCAAAAGTGGGCGTTTCGAATCCCCTGCCGGTGCTGACATACAGATTGAGCATGGGAGTGGCTTCATATAAAAGCCCCAGCACCGGATTCAGGTTGCGATAACTTATGCTGCCGCTGTCATCGGGATTGCCGGGGCCGATAAAAAAGTCCTGTGAACTGAACTTCACCTCAGTATTGCGAAGCCCGGCTGAAAGCCGCCAGGTGGGCAGGAATTGCCATTCGCCCTGGATATACTGGCTGAAACTGGTGACAGTGTTGTTCTCGTTGCGGCGCAAATCGCCCCGGACGCCCAGGACGGAGCCGGAAAAATTTTCGAATCCCTTGCGCCGCTCTCTGGAGCCCTCGTAGCCGATACCCGTGGTCAGCGTCAGCGGCCGGGGGCCTTCGCCGCGGTATGTCCACCTCAACCCCAATCCACCAAATTCACGGTCCAGATCGACTACGCCGCCCGAATTGGTCACCGGAATCTGCGCGCCGGCGGGCACCGCAAGAAACTGGAGAATCTGCCTGGTCCCGGCATAACCGATCAGCTTGATGGAATGCGCAGCGGAAAACCGGTAATCGTAGACTACGCCGCCCTGGGTATTGTCGATGCTTTTTCGCGTGTTGAACAAGGTTGCGGTGGCGTTGGCCTGCCGCGGATTGGCGATGACCTCGGCGCGCGAAAGGCCCAGCGGATCCAGCGTATTTCCCTGGTGAAGTTCGTTGGCGACCAGCGTCAGCACGGCGTCCTGGCCGAAACGATGGGTCAGCTTGGCGCTGGCCTGGTAACGCGTCGCGGCGCTATGTTCGCGATAGCCGCTGGTCTGGAAGCGGGAAATATCGGCCATGTAATTGAAAGGCCCGGGTGCCGCGCCCGCGCCTGGACCGCCGATTCCACCCAGCGTGCCGCCGAGCTTGATCTCACCCCGGCTGGTGCCGTAACTTCCGCCCAGCAGCGAACCGGACAATGTCGTGCCCGATGGTCCATCCTCGGTGAATGCCTGTATCACGCCACCCGAAGCATTGCCGTGGATGGCGGAGAACGGGCCGCGCAAGACCTCGATGCGTTTCACCGAGCCCAGGTTGATGGTAGCCGCCTGGCCCTGTCCGTCCGGCATGCTGGCGGGAATATCATCCACCACTATCCGTATTCCCCGAATGCCAAATGTGGATCGGGCGCCAAAGCCGCGGCTCGATACCTGCAGGTCCTGCGCATAGTTCTGCCGGTTCTGAATGACCAGCCCCGGGATACGGGACAGCGCTTCCGTGAGATTGACCCGCGGCTGGGCTTCTTGGATGACGGAGCCTTCCACCGCATCGACGGACATGGGCAGCATGAAGCTCGATTGCTCCACCCGCGTCCCGGTAACGACAACCGGGTTGAGCGCCGGGACAGCCGGCTCAACCGTGGCAGACCCCGCAGATGGCGAAGCCTGTTCCTGCTGTGCGAAGGTAAAGCCGGAGGCCAGCAGCAGCGTAGTGATACCCGTCGTGATGCTGGCGCACAGCCCGTGGTTGTGCCGATCGATCAAATCGCCTTTACATCTCCCTAAAGCTGATATAGCATTGAGACGCATTCTCATTGTGGAGATGAAAAATGAGTACTGAGGCACCTACGGACATACAAGCGTTTGAAGCCTGCGGAACCGCGTTGAAAGCCCTGGCGGTCGCCCTGGGCTGGCAGATAGACCCCGTGCGCCTGCATGCGGATCTCCAGGCCATGGCTGAGCTCGCGAGACAAAAAGGACAGGGAGCCTCGGCCGGCATGATAGACGAAATGGCTAACGCGGTGAAGACTCAGCTGCTCACCACCAGGATGAGCATAGAGCGCACCATCATTCCCTTGCGCTGATTGGACCCAACGTCTCCGTCCCTGCTTCCATTCCCGCCCTGGACAGAAGGTTTATTGTTTGTGGCAAGGCTGGAATACAGGAAGCCGTAACAGCAAACCAGTGACCCATCCGGCCAGGATGAACTCCGCGGCGCAGCGCCGCTTTCAATCAAGCCGCTTCAGTGCGCGTGCGGGGGTGGCACGGAACCGTCCTGGTCGTAGGTCGTCAGCTTTGCTCCCGTCGGAGCAATAATGGTGGCGATCAGGCGCGCCGGTACCGTTTTGCTGGGGTTTTCCATATACGAATGGACGCTTCCTGGCGGCTCATTCCAGCTATCGCCGGCGCGATATTCTATCACTTCCCCATTGTTGAGCTGGGAGCGAACCGTGCCTTCAAGCACGTGCACGAATACGACACCGGCATGGCGATGGCTGCTGGTGCTGGCTTCGGGTGCCAGGTATACCATGAAGGCGGTCAGCGTCTGCTTGGGATCGTCTGGCAGAATCTGCGCGGTCACGGCCATGAGTGTGACTCCCACCGATTTTGTATCTCTTGCGCCAGAAGCGCCAGAACGCGCATCATCTGCATTCGCCATTCCCGCAACCGAAAGGAAACCCGCCATTATCGATGCCGCGAGCAGCCTGGCATATACCATGATATTGGATTCAACCAATCTGAATTTCATCGACCCTCCTCCTCGACAGTTTTCATATCACCATAGCCGCTAGCCGGGCCAAGGATCTGTTCAGCGCTTCCTAAAGCGTCGCTTCAAACGGGAATCACTCGACGGTTAAAAGCATTTTCCAGTTTATCACGGCTTAATAACCGATAGATAATCAGGTTTTATATTCCCGCAACGATCTGCTATTTTTAGGGTGCGGCGCAACATTGGCCGTAACACGGATAACGGAAGAACGATCGATTGAATGGGAGAATGGGATAGAGGTTCGTGAGATAGCCTGGCAGATGCCGGAAAAACCCTTGCGCGCGTCGCCATCGCATGGGTGCCGGGCGGCAGCGAAGCTAGCACCGAGATGAAAAGACAGTACCAGCGGCGCGGCAATCCTTGGCGCAGCAAAACGGGTTTGTGTCAGGGACACAGTCGAGCCAGCACCGAAAAGCGATCAAACCTTATCGGGATATCACCCGAGCGCTCAAAACCAGGTATCCGGGGCTTGCGCCCTAGCCCATTTTCCGTCCGGGGCGCAGCACCAGACCTGATTTAGGCGATGTAAAGAATGCTCGCCAATCACACCACCCCAGGCCGCCTACATGGTGCCGCCTGCCGTACCGCCTGCGGCCAACCTTCTTTTGATGAGCCGGGGTGCGGGGGTATCTGCTGTCGCTGATTCGAAAATCAAGCCAGTATTCATTCTTCGCCGGCAGGCCATGCTCCCATGTGCCTCGCCCACCGCCCCAGGTCTGGGCATCGTCCGATGCATTCAGCAGCCACAAATAGGCTCGCTTCAGCCACTTTGCACGGAAGCGAGTCCCTGCCAGATCCGTGTAGCCGCCCAAATAGTACAGCGTCCATGAGGCTGCCCATCCGATGAATTTGCGCATGACTTTCTCTCGAAAAATTCGTGCTGCGGCGAAAACCGCAGTGGGAAATATCATACGAGCATGGATGCTGCCAGCAATTGGACTCTGGTACTAAGAATGGTCTGCGAACTCCTGACAAAGGGCTAAAAAAGGACTGAGCGTATTGCGACGCCCTCTTCTCACTTCTCTTATTTCCCTGAAGCCGGACGAATGAAAGTCAGCGTGGCGCGGTGGCGTACCGCCTCATAGTTTTTTCCTTCAAATTCCCCCGGCTGGGTTTCCCGGTGAATGACCTCAAGCACATATTGTCCCGTCGACCCGGTTGATATCGTCGCCTCCCCGTTTTCATCCGTGGTTTGCTCTTGAGTGGAAAGATTCGGGCCATGTATTTTGATCGTGGCTTTTACCAATGGCGAATTGTGGAAATAAACGGTGAACGTCCTGGATGCACTTCCATTCGTCGACTCCGGCAGGATATCGAGGCCAAGCTCCGGCTTGCCTGGCGCCTTTACTTCAAATGAACTATAGCGGGCGTAAAACATTGGCTTGACAACGCCATGTCCGTTCTTGCTCCAGTCCTTGACTTCATATCCGCGCTCTTCGGCGATCACGGTCGATGCGCCATGCCGGATTACGCCAAGATCGAAATGATCGGCTCGCCGGGTTACTTCCAGCGCCTTACGCTTGCCGCCCGCCTCTATGGTCCATGCTTGCGGTTTTTTGATTTCATCCAGCCTTCCCGGACTTTTCTCCCTTTCTCCTTCCTGGTATTCGCCGAAAAAAAGACGGGATTGATGCGACCCATCCTGTTCGATCCATATGTAATGCGCGGAGGCGGGAAGCGCGGCAAAAAGCGCGGCAAACACAAAGAAAATAAACCGGGTGCAGGAAATGGCATTGGTTGGCACGATTACTCCTTTCAGAAAATAAGGAACCGTATTGGATTGTCAGGAACCAGGACCATATATCTATTATTACACAAGCCAGCTACTGTACAGGGTATCAGGAACGGAGAGCAAAAACCATTCCGCCTTCTGCGAACCGCCGCTGCGCCGATCAATAATTTGGATTCTGCATCATCTGCGTATTTGGATTTTGCATCATTTGCGGTGTCGCTGGGGCGGGAGGTGAAGAATCCACCTTGCTTCTTGCCGCGGTCGCATCCGCGTTGACTTTCTGGATCGCCTCGTTTATTTGCGTCTGTTCGGCGTTTGCCGCGTGGTTGATTGCCGCCGCATCTGCATTGGCTTCCTTGATCAGGCAGTCATTATATGACTGCAACTGCTTTTGCCAGACATTGACCAAGCCAATGCTCCGGTTATACGCCTCCGGGTTCGTCGATTCGATGACTGGGGCCTCAGGCCGGGCGCCACATCCGCGGGGTGCCCAGCTTCCGTTCTCCAGCGCTCCCGCATGCGCCGCCAGGGAAGCACCCGCTGCCAATCCGGTAGAGGTGGTAATGAGAAGGACTTGCTTCATCGTTTTGAATATCGTCATGTATCTCCTCCAAAAATATTCATTCTGCTTATTTTTCCCGGCTCTTCATTCTTAAGGAAGCGCTGAACAAATCCTCACTGAGCGCGTTGCTGGTAAAATCGGGATGATCATAAGGCACGCGACGCAGGTCGTAGCTTGGACTACGATGCCAAGGAGCGCAACGCGGTGAGCGCCCGATTTTACCGCAACCCTCCTGGGGCGGGGCTTTGCGAGCGGTCTGCCTTGTCAGGCTCCTGGCGAAGGGGATCAACCATTCGCGTCGTCACCTTTCGCGCATCCCATCCCGCAAAGCCACCGCCGCGCCAGCGGAGATTTATTCAGCGCTTCCTTAAAGCAGCGCCGAGAGGAGCATATCATTATACGCTCGGGCGTACGTAAGGAGATTTTAGAAGTGAATGGCGGACAGCAGATGTTGAAATCATGCCGCGTCTCAACCCATATCTCTGGATTGCGGCCCCCGACAGGAAGTCGAAGTGATGCTAAAGGGGCTTGCGAGCCGGCTCTCGTGGCTTTGGCGTGCCAAAGCCTTCGTCTTCCGCCGATTTGGCCGATTCGAGATGGGCTTCGGTATGGGGATGCGAATGGATCAGATCGCCGTGGCGATGAAGAGTCACGCTCAGCGCGAATTTTTGCTGCACGAGCTTCGTCAGTCCCGCCAGGCAGAATAACAGCGCGCCAAACAATACGATGGCCGCTCCTGAGGCAACATTGAAAATATAGCTCAAATACATGCCGGTGACACCGGTCACGGCGCCGATAAGGCAGGCATAGAGCAACATGCGGCTGAAGCTGTCTGTAATCATGCGGGCAGTCATTGCAGGCGCAATCAAGGTAGCTGCAATCATGGTGACGCCGACCACGTTCATGGAAGCAATGACGGATAGCGTAAGAAGCAGCGAAAAGATCAGATGGACGGCCCCGGTCCTGATTCCGAATACCCGTGCCGCCTCATTGTCGAAGGTGGAAAACAGCAACGGGCGATACAGCAAAACGACGGCAGCGATATTGATCGCGGTAACGCTGCCAATGACGACCAGATCGCCATGGGTAATTCCGAGAATATTGCCGAACAACGCCGCTTCGAAGCTCAACCCGGAAGTGCGCGCCTGGCTGATGATAGCAACGCCAAAGGCGAACATGGCCGTCGTGACGATGCCAATAGCCGCATCCAGCTTGACCTTGCCGCTCCTGGTGATCCGGTCTATCAGCAGCGCGGCAACCAGTCCCATTACCGCCGCACCGGCATAAAAATTGAGGTTCAGGAAAAAACCGGCTACCGCACCGCCAAATGCGGCATGAGACAGTCCATGCCCCACGTAGCTCATGCCCCGCAGTATCACGTACACGCCGATCAGGCCGCATAGCGCGCCGATCATCAGCGCCGCCAGCAGGGCATGCCTGAAGAATTCATATTCCAGCGGTTCGAGGAGAATTTCCATTACTGGGCATCTCCCCTGAAACGCAGCGGGGTATTGTTGGCGATGAGGAAATGGCCCTCATGCCTGACTATGACGATATCTCCGCCATAGGTCCTGGTCAGGATATCGGCGGTGAAAATATCCTGTGGCCGGCCCTGGGCTACGATGCCGTTATTGAAGCAGATCACCCATGGCAAATGGGAGGCTACCGCGTTCAGATCGTGCGTGGTGAGCAGAATGGTGATGCCTTCACTGTTGATATCGCCTAGAAGATGCAGCACTTCATGCTGAGTCTTGATGTCTACGCCTGAAGTAGGCTCATCCAGCACCACGAGCCGGGGATTGCTGATCAGCGCACGCGCGAGAAATGCTCGCTGGCGCTGGCCGCCGGAGGTATGCACGATGTGGTGGCGCAGGCAATCGTGGATTCCCAGCCGATGCGCGAGGTCGCGGACTCGCCGGCGCTCTTCCCTGCTGGGCCAGGGCCAGACGCGCCCGCTGGTGTAGAGGCCCATCAGTATGACTTCTTCCACTGTGACAGGAAAACTCCAGTCCACGCTCCCCAGTTGCGGCACATAACCGACCAGGCCTGGCCGGATAGTGGCTGCGGCCTGCCCGGCCACACGCACTTCGCCCGAAAAGGCCGGCATGGTGCCGAGGATGATCTTGAGCAGCGTGGTCTTGCCGCATCCCGTAGGGCCGACAATACCGGCGAATTGACCGGCGTGAATATCCAGCGACAGGCGGGTAAAGACGACATTATGCTCGTAGCCCGCGCTCACCCCGGTCAGGCTTACCGCAGGCTTCGCCCCAGGATCTCCTGGGTCAAGGCGCGATATTGCTCGTGTCGACATTCGCCACGCAACCGTCATTGCCACCCAGCGCTGCCGTCATGATCGCCATGTTATTGGCCATCATGCCGATAAACGAATCATTCGGCGCCGCAGGCAACTCGTCATCCGAAAGCTCATCGATGAACTTGACGCCGGTTTCCCGGGCAATCTGGGCCATGACTTTGCTCGGAAAAACCTCGGAACCGAAAATTGCCGGTATTTTTTCCTTCTTTATCTGCTTGATGATCCGCGCGACATCCCTGGGACCCGGTTCCGAAAAATCGGATGGCTGAATGGCCGCGACCACCTCCATGCCGTAGCGCGGGGCAAAATAGGCAAATGAGTCGTGATAAGTGACCAGCTTGCGATTTTGCGGAGATATGGTATTGACACATTTGAAGATCGCCTGGTCCAGTCCTCGCAATTTGACCAGATAGGCGTCGGTATTTTTTTCATAGCTATCGCGATGGGCAGGATCGAGCGCGGCTAGGGCATCCCGCGTTATTTCCGCATACCTCATCGCCAGCGCGATATTGGGCCACAAATGAGGGTTCGGATGCCCGTGCTCGCGCGGAAAGCTGAAATCATACCGCCAGTCTTCCTTGCGCAGGGTGCGATTGCCAAGCTTCAGGATGGAAACACCGGATTTTTTTACCTTTTCTGCCAGCTTCACCGTAGGCAATTCCAGATCCAATCCGTTCAGGATAATGATATCCGCAGCCTGCAGGATTTTAGCGTCGGCCGGCGTCGGTTCGAAGGTATGGGAATCAGTTCCATCGGGAACGACCCCTGTCACCTCGGCGTAAGTGCCCGCCACGTTCCGGACAATATTGGTGATGGGCGCGACAGTAGTAACAACACGGATCGTTTTATTCGGGTCGGCCGCCTGAGTCACGCTGGAGAGCAGAAACGGCAGCAACGCCAGCAGGAAAATGAAGGGTCTGATGGGTCTGATGAAAAACCGGGTTATCAATCCATTCATGGTTGTTCCAACTCGCACCAAATGCCGACGTGCTAGTTTAGCGCCCTCGTCGAAATATGAAAAGATATAAATATTTCATACATTCGATAACGTATGATAATATTTTAAAAATTCATACGATTATCCTGTCGCTTTGAATTCTGGGAATTTCTTCATCGCTGAGTGAAGAACCGGTGTGAACGCGAGCGCCATAGGCGGATAAGGCGCGCGAACGCTGGAATATAAATTTGAGAAGGCCGCTGGCTGCCAGCCTCGTGCCGGACATGAGAATAATAATCTTCCGGGTGCAATGTGCCTCTGAGCAGAACGTCGGGAATCACGTCCTGGTCTAATACCGGGATATCCACTCTATCCATCCTTGTACCATTGCTGGTTTTTTCCCCAGGCGGAATCGACGCTTATGCGCAAGAGGTTCCAGGCGCATCGGTAAAACCCGAAATGCCGCCTGAACGCGCTGATCCAGTAGAGAAACAGGACTCATCCGCCACCGTTCAACTCGCCGATACCGTCTCGCAGGATGCCATGCGTCCGGATAAAATGCGAAACAACCAGGCAACTGCGGAACCTGTGGTCAAGCTCAAGGAAGTGGTGATACTGGGCAAAGAGCGCGGGACCAGCCTTGTTGGCGAAACCCAATCCGCGTCTCAAGGATTCATTGGCCAGGAGCAGATTAAAAATCGTCCGCTGTCACGCGTCGCCGAAGTGGTGGAGTTCATTCCCGGCATGATTGCCACCCAGCATAGTGGCGATGGAAAAGCCAACCAGTATTTCCTGCGCGGATTCAATCTCGATCATGGCACCGATTTCGCCACATTTGTTGACGGGGTACCCATCAACCTGCCTAGCCATGCCCATGGGCAGGGCTACATGGACCTCAATGGCCTGATTCCGGAACTGATAGACAATGTTCAATATGGGAAAGGACCTTATTATGCAGATCAGGGAGATTTTTCCGCGGCGGGCCACGCCAAGATTACCACCTTCAACTCGCTTCCCCAGGGATTTGCCAAGTTTACCGGTGGCTCTTTCGGCTTCTACCGAGGGGTGGCGGCGAATTCAAATAGGGTAGGAGGTGGTGATGTTCTCTACGCCATCGACGTGAATACGTATAACGGTCCCTGGGTGTTGCCTGAACATGCTCTCAAATTCAACGGCATGCTCAAGTATAGTGTCGACTATGGCAACTGGGGCGCAAGCATCGGAGCTCACGCATATCACGCAAAATGGCGCCCAACCAACCAGATTCCGCTATTTGCGGTAACTGAAGGCCTCATCAATCGCTTCGGAAACATAGATCCCACCGACAATGGCGAAACCGGGCGCTATACGCTTCATGGCAACTGGTGGCAAAAAGAAAAGGACTACCGCCGGGAAGCTTCGTTTTATCTGGTCAAGTACAATCTCAACCTCACGTCCGACTTCAGCGGTTTCGTCAATTCGGTCGCCGACAACATAGTGCTTCCCGGCGGAATAATTCCCAGCGACCAGGTGAATCAAACGGAATCCCGCATCTATTTTGGCGGCAGGGCGCAGCAAAGCTGGTTGAGCAAAATAGCTGGTTTCGATATGGAGAATACTCTTGGGATTCAGGTCCGCAATGATTTGAACCATGTATTGCTGAACAATTCCAATCGTGGAGTCGTTTATCATAATGTGAGCAGGGATCAGGTCACCGAAGCCAGTGTCGGCTTGTATCTGCAAAATCAGACATTCTGGTTGCCCAAACTCCGAACCATTGCGGGTCTGCGTGGCGACATCTTCAATTTCAACGTACATGCCTATACCGTTCCCCAAAACTCCGGCAACAAAACGGATGGACTGGTGAGCCCCAAGCTCAGTGTTGTTCTAGGGCCTTGGTATAACAGCGAGATTTACTTTAATATCGGTGAAGGTTACCATTCCAACGATGCCCGCGGCGTCACCGCGACGGTCAATACCAATCAGATTGGCAACAATAATTTTGCGCCTCAATTGGCCGCCAACGGGCTTGTGCGCGCGAAAGGCGCGGAGGTGGGTTTCCGTACCGAAGCTATCGCAGGTTTAAAGTCAACACTGGCAATCTGGTATCTGCATTCGGCGTCGGAACTGGTATTCAGTGGAGATGCAGGCACCACGGAAACGAGTGGCGCCAGCACCCGCTACGGTATTGAATGGGCCAACTTTTACAGGCCCTCCAAGTGGCTGATCCTCGACGCCGATTTCTCGTTTACTCATGCACGCTACGACCAGGCTCAACTGAACCAGGCTAGCGATCCCGCAAACCAGGCGTATGGATTTCATATCCCCAATGCTGTGGGACGCACCATAAGCGCAGGCGCGACCTTGAATCTGTCGCATAACCTGTTTGCCACGCTTCGTTTGCGCCATTTTGGCAATGTATCGGTGGATACCAATAATCCTGTCAAACCCTACAGTACGACGATCGTCAATCTCTCGACCGGATATGAGCTGGCCAGAAGATTCAGGATCCAGCTCGATGTATTGAATCTGCTCAATGCCAAAAACTTCGATATCGCATACTACTATGGATACCAGACGAGTCCATCGGCCATGGCGAGGGATGGTCTTGTCTTCCACCCGATTGAATCGCGCATGTATCGTGTCAATCTGACATATCAGTTTTAAAATTGGCGCTCCTTCCTTGGGAGTACATGGACGAGACTCGCAAATCCGCTCCATAAAAATTAATCCATATTTACCGCTGCAAGCCGGAAATCAATCACAAATCATGCAACGCGGGTATAACTCCATGGTAAGCTTCCTCAATGCCGACATTCCATATGTAAATGGGAAGCTCTCTTCCATGTCGATGACAGTTACGTCAGCAGGCTGCTGAAATACTGAATATTATGTACCATGGAACGCCTTACCATATCGCTCGACAACCAGCTCTGTGAGCAGTTTGACCAATTCATACGCGCGCGCGGGTACACCAATCGCTCGGAGGCGATGCGCGACCTGATACGCGAAGAACTGGAGGCCGCGCGCCTGGACAAGGGAAGCGAGGGACACTGTATCGCCACTCTCAGCTACATCTACAATCACCACGAGACCGATCTCGCCAGCCGCGTTACCGCGGTGCAGCATGACCATCACGACTTGACGCTGTCCAGCATGCACGTGCATATGGATCACGACAACTGCCTGGAGGTGGTCATTCTCCGCGGCGATATCCGAAGCGTCGAAAGTTTCGCCAATACGGTGATGGCGACTCGTGGCGTCCGGCACGGCAAGCTGCATATGGTGCCGGTAGAAATCAGGCACGAGCAGCATTCTTCCTCCTCCGTGCCCCATACGCACAGCAACCCCCTCACCTGATCCCATAACCAGATCATAGCGCGGAACGGAATACGCATGTGCAATGCGCATGATAGGGACGACAAGGCCAACGGGATTGCCGCGGCTTCCTATGACCGGCGACGGTTTCTCAGGACGGCAGCCGCCGTGAGTTTCGGGACAGCGCTTGCCGCGGCCGCGGCAGGAACAGGATTTGCCGCAAAAAAGAAGGGGCCGCTGCCTGAAAATATCATAGCGCCGGATGCCGCGCTGGAAAGATTGATGGCTGGCAACAACCGGTATGTATCGGGACAATCCAGGCCACTGAATTTTACGGACGAACGCGCCCTGCTGGTTGGCGGACAGAACCCTTATGCATGCATATTGAGCTGTTCCGATTCGAGAGTAAGCCCGGAGTTCTGCTTTGACGAGCAGCGGGGCGACCTGTTCGTGGCGCGCGTAGCCGGCAATTATCTAACGACGGATTTTGTAGCCACCCTGGAGTATGCGGTTGCCGTGCTGCATGCACCCCTGATCATGGTGCTGGGCCATCAAGGCTGCGGAGCGGTGGATGCCGCCATCAAGGCGGTGCAAAACAACGAGCAGTTTCCCGGCCACATCCAGTCCCTGGCAAGCGCGCTGGCCCCCGCGGTCAGGGCTGCCAAAAACATGCCCGGCGAACTGTTCGGCAACACAGTCAAGGTGAATGTCATCCGTACGGCGGAAAAACTGAGGAAACAGCCGCCCATTCTGAGCAGACTGGCCTCAGAGGGGAAAATACTTGTAGCGGGCGGCGTTTACAATCTTGAAACGGGAAAGGTCGACCTGGTCACCTGAGCACAGCCGTTTCGCTGCCGGCTCGCATTCCGCGCATTCCGCCCGGATTTACCCTCAACGCGTTTAGCGATGGCCCATCCAGGAGTTTCCGAAGAAAGAATGGAGCTCATCGCGAGGCCTCCTTCTCCTTGCCTTCTTTTCCCCCCTCCAGTATGTGGACAAAGACCTCTTCCTTCCTGATCATTCCCAGCTCGCTCCGGGCACGCTCCTCGATAGCTTCATGGCCCTGCTTGAGGTCCCGCACCTCCGCATCCAGCGCGGCGTTGCGGATTTGAAGCTCCTGGTTGATTTCGTGTTGCGTCCGTATCTGCTGGCCGACCTCGCGTACCTTGAGCCAACTGCCCTTCCCCAGCCACAACGGATACTGCAGCAGGACAATAAAAGCAACCAGCACAAAACTCAATACTTTCACAGGGCATCCAATGGTCAGCTATCCGCTTGCCTGCAGTTCTCGCAAGATTACCTCAACTGATAGTATGCCCCTCGTCCGGGATAGCTTGCGGCATCCCCGAGGTCTTCCTCGATTCGCAGCAGTTGATTGTATTTCGCCAGGCGATCGGAACGGGAGAGCGAGCCGGCCTTGATCTGCAGCACATTGGTGGCTACCGCGATATCCGCGATGGTGGTGTCTTCCGTTTCTCCCGAACGGTGAGAGATCACCGCTGTGTAGCCTGCGCGCTTGGCGGTTTCTATGGCCGAAAAGGTTTCGCTGAGCGTGCCTATCTGATTCGGCTTGATCAGGATCGAGTTTCCGATTCCCTGCGCGATGCCTTCCTTCAGGATTCCGGTATTCGTGACGAAGATGTCGTCTCCCACCAACTGCACGGATTTTCCCAGTTTCCCGGTTAGAAACCGCCAGCCATCCCAGTCGTGCTCGCTCATCCCATCCTCAATGCTGAGGATGGGATATTTTCCCACCCAGGTACCGAGGTAGTCGGCAAACTGCTCCGGCGTGAGGGTCAAGCCATCCGCGGCAAGATGATACTGGCCGTCCCTGAAAAACTCGGAACTGGCGCAATCCACCCCTATCGCCACGTCGGGCCCGGGCATATAACCCGCCCGCTCGATCGCCTCCACCAGCAATTGCAATGCAGCCTCATTATTGGGCAGGCTGGGCGCGAACCCGCCTTCGTCTCCCACCGCCGTATTCATGCCCTTGTTGTCCAGCATCCCTCTCAATGTATGAAAGACCTCGGCCCCGCACCGCAGCGCTTCCCTGAAGCTTTGCGCTCCCAGTGGGATGATGACGAATTCCTGCATGTCCAGCTTGTTATTGGCATGGGCGCCGCCATTGATGATGTTCATCATCGGCACTGGCATCGACATGGGGCCCGCTCCGCCCAGATACCGGTATAGCGGCAATCCGGATTCCTCTGCCGCGGCTTTCGCTACCGCCAGCGAAACCGCGAGCACGGCGTTGGCGCCCAGCCTTGATTTATTGCCGGTTCCATCGAGATCGGTCAATGTCTGGTCAATAAAAAACTGCTCCATCGCATCCAGCCCCATGATGGCCTCGGCGATCTCGGTATTGACGTTCTCCACGGCCTTCAATACTCCCTTGCCAAAATAGCGCTGCGCATCTCCATCCCGCAGTTCCATCGCTTCCCGGGTTCCCACGGAGGCGCCAGAAGGCACGGCCGCCCTGCCCATCACGCCGGATTCGAGCAATACATCCGCCTCGACGGTAGGGTTTCCCCGTGAATCAAGAATTTCGCGCGCGATAACATCTACAATTGCACTCATGCTATTTTTCCCTGGTCGTTTATGAATTATTTTTGTTGCTTGATAGTTTGAATATCTGGAGACTGGAGACGCTTTATTGCAAAAAGCGTTTTGGCTCTCACAGGCATATACCCCGGAGATAAAAAGAGCCGGTATTCGATATTCCGGTCTGTATGGCTAGCTCATTCGCTTCCTGCCGAACAGGGAGTCGCCTCGACGACGCCAAATTCATGGATTATGCTTGTGCGATATTTTTTAACCTGCCGGAAGCCGTGGATTCAGCCGTATTGCGCTTGCGCGCAAAATCGACCGCGGCCTGGATGAAGGCCGTGAACAGCGGGTGGCCCGCCTTGGGAGTGGAGGTAAATTCCGGGTGAAACTGGCAGGCGACAAACCAGGGATGCTCGGCTTGCTGCAGTTCTACCATTTCGCATAACGACTCTCCCGCGGAAACCGCGCTTATGCGCAGCCCTGCCTGTTCCAGGCGGGGGATGTATTCATTGTTGACTTCATAGCGATGGCGGTGCCGTTCGACGATTTTCTCCATCCCATATATATGACGCACCAGCGTTTCTGTTTTCAACAGGCACTCCTGCCCGCCCAGACGCATGGTGCCTCCCAGGTCGGACCCTACGGAGCGGACTTCCAACCCGCCTTCACGGTTACGCCACTCCGTGGTAAGCGCGATGACAGGATAGGATGTGTCAGGACCAAATTCCGTGCTATGCGCGCCCTTCATTCCGGCTTTATTGCGCGCATACTCGATTACCGCCAGTTGCATGCCGAGACAAATGCCAAGATAAGGTATACGGTTTTCGCGCGCGTGGCGGATGGCCATGATCTTGCCTTCCACCCCTCGCTTGCCGAAACCGCCTGGCACGAGTATCGCGTCCATGCCCGAAAGGCAATCCGTCCCCGCTTTTTCGATGCTTTCGGAATCGGTGTAATGGATATTGATGCGCGTGCGCGTGTGGATCCCTGCATGGGTCAGCGCCTCCGACAGGGATTTATAGGACTCCTTCAGATCCACATACTTTCCCACCAGCGCGATTTCTATCGTCCGTTCCGGATGCTCCAGCGCATAGACCAGATTTTTCCAGGTACTGAGATCCGCTGCCTTTGCCAGAATGCTCAGCTTGTGGCATACGATTTCATCCAGCATCTGGTCGTGCAGCAACCCGGGGATCTTGTAAATGCTGTCCACATCCACTGCCAGGATCACTGCTTCTTCGCGCACATTGGTGAACAGCGCGATCTTGCGCCGTTCGTCGGTGGGCAATTCACGCTCGGCACGGCACAGCACCACGTCCGGTTGAATGCCGATTTCGCGCAACTCTTTCACGGAATGCTGGGTAGGTTTGGTTTTCAATTCCCCCGCCGTCGCGATATAAGGCAGCAACGTCAGGTGGACGAAACAGGTGTCCTCTCGCGGCAGTTGCACCGCCATTTGCCGGATGGCTTCCAGGAAAGGCAGCGATTCGATGTCGCCGACGGTCCCTCCTATCTCGACAATCGCGACCTGCGCATCGCCCGCCCCGGCCTTGATATGCAGCTTGATTTCATCGGTGATGTGCGGAATGACCTGGACGGTGCCGCCCAGGTAATCGCCTCGCCGCTCCTTCTTGATAACGCTTTCGTAAATCTGGCCGGTGGTGAAGTTGTTGCGCTTGCTCATCCGCGAGCTGATAAAACGCTCGTAATGCCCCAGATCGAGATCGGTTTCCGCCCCATCCTCGGTGACAAATACTTCACCATGCTGGAACGGGCTCATGGTGCCGGGATCCACGTTGATATAGGGGTCCAGCTTGAGCAGAGTAACTTTGATTCCGCGCGTTTCAAGTATGGCTGCGAGAGAAGCGGCCGCGATGCCCTTCCCGAGGGAAGATACGACGCCACCCGTCACGAATACATACTTTGTCATAGCTCCCAATGATACCGCAAAAGGCTCTTCCGAACAAATAACCTCAATAGCAACATGGTTTTTATCCTGTGAAATCCAGCCCCATGGCTCTTCCGGTCGCGCTTGCCTTCCCCGGTGTCCAGAAACTCTTCCTCAAACAACAGCAACCTTGCCAAGCCACCCATTATACTTGCCATTTGTTACAGCCTTGCCGGAACCGGTAAAGTGTGGCGCAGTCTATCAAAGCCCGCGCCACCATACCGCACCCATGGTCGAATATCGGCCGATTCCGCTCCGACCACCCTTTTTTATGACTGCACGGTTCATGGCTGGTGTGGATTGTGGAGACGATGTGCTGGATGCTCCAGAATGCCTGTCAGCAGCCAATATCGACCTCGGTCCCGGCATCCACCAGGTCGAACAATTCCACCAGATCCCGGTTGCGCATCCGGATGCAGCCGATGGACCCCGGCTTGCCCATCTCCACACTATCCGGACTTCCGTGGATATAGATATAGCGGCGCATCGTATCCACCGCGCCCAGCCGGTTGAAGCCGGGCTCGCGTCCCGAAAGCCACAGGATGCGGGTCAGGATCCAGTCGCGGCGGGGGAAGGCAGCGCCCAGTTCGGGGCTGTAGATCTCGCCCGTAGGACGCCGCCGCACGAATACGGTATTGACCGGCTGCCCGGCCCCAACCTTGGCACGAATGATGTGCCTGCCCAGGGGCGTGCGGAAGCTGCCGCGCTGCTGCCCGGTGCCATACCGGGCGGAAGAGATGCGGTAGCGCCTGAGAATATCCCCACTGTCGTCCAGGATATCAAGTTCCTGGGAAGGAATATGGATGATGATTTTCATCCGCACCCCTGATGCGCATTCATTCCCGTCCGGCGGCGGTCCGCGAAAAATTGCCTCAGCATCCTGGCGCACTCCTCTGCCAGCACTCCGCTCGCGACCTGCACATGATGATTGAGCCGCCCCTCCGCGGGCAGGTCTATCACGCTGCCGCAGGCGCCGGTCTTGGAGTCGGGCGCGCCATAGACCAGCCGTGCGATGCGGGCGTGGAAGATCGCGCCCACGCACATGGCGCAGGGTTCGAGCGTGACATAGAGCGTACAGCCGCCCAGGCGATAATTGCCCAGGCAGCGCGCCGCCTCGCGCAATGCCATGACTTCCGCATGCGCGGTAGGATCCACCGCCGAGATGGGACGATTATATCCCTGCCCGACGACCAGCCCATCTTTCACTATGATGGCGCCGACAGGCACCTCGCCCGCCTCCCGCCCCGCCTCTGCAAGCTCGAGCGCAGAACGCATGAAATCAGTATCGCCCGGGTCAGGTTTGTTCATTTTGGACATAAAAATTCCCATGGAGACATCGCCCACAGCTTCATAACGCCGGAATAGTTCAGGACAGGCCTGGATTGAGGAAGCTCTCATTAAGGATGCTCTCAAGCATTCATTGAACGCGATATCCTCATCCTGCATTACAAATGTCCGAATGCATGATCCTTGATGATGTAGCGAAAAGAAAATCCTGTATTTTAACAGGGAGAACCGGAAAAATTGGCCCAAGAAGAATGATTACCTCCTGTTAAATACATCAAAAACTTATCGTCGCAGCGTTAACCGAGTTAGATCAAAATCTTGGCAGGCACCGCAAGAAGATCGCCTGGACTTATCTTCCAATTTCAAGAAGATGATTTCTTGCTATTCGAAACAATCCGGTCTATAAAAAATATTGTGATGGATACATCGACCAGACAGCAAAACTGGTTGGTTTTCTCGAACAAGCAAGGAGGATTTTGAATATGCCTAAATCCACGAAAAAGAAATTGAAATCCCTCATACCTCTCAAAGGCCAGGATCGGGAGCGAATGGGCCGTTTATTCGAAGAAATCACGGGCAAAGTGCAGGAAATGAGCGCCATAATGAATCGGCTACATGGGACGCCGGTTCATTGGTCAAATTTCAGAATCTCATCTTCAGGCTCACCGGAAACGGACGGCCCTTCCGTACTTATAGTCGTGTGCAACGAAGATACGGGAGAATGCGGCTGCTACGATCATGAAGCGGGAACATGCGGGCCTTGCCCGGATCTCGGCTGACACAGTTTCACAGTGTGCTGATAGCGGATGAGCAGCCGGTCCGCCTGTCCACGGCGATCGGCCTGTATCCGAGGGTCAAATGGTTAATCGACGACGCGCGCGATGACAGCATGATGCAGTGTCTCTTGATTGAAGAGGAACGATCATGACAGCAGAAAACGTGCCCGATACACGCGATGCATGGCCAGAACTGCAACCGCTGGAAAACTGGCAGGATACCTGCAGCACCGTCCACATGTGGACACAGATCGCCGGCAAAATCCGGCTGACGCTCTCTCCGCATATCAATCATTGCTGGGGTAGCACGCTGTACGTCGCCTCGCGTGGCCTGACGACCTCGCCTGTTCCCTATGGGTCTTTCACGTTCGCCATCGATTTCGACTTTGTCGAACACAGGCTGCTCATCACCACCTCGTCAGGGGAACAGCGGGCATTTCCTCTGGGTCCCATGACCGTGGCCGAGTTCTACCGCAAAATCATGCGGGCGCTGGACGAACTGGATATCCACGTCAGGATCCTCGCCCGGCCGGTCGAAATGGAAGTGGCGATACCCTTCGAGAAAGATACTCAGCATGCAAGCTACGATGCCGATGCCGTCAATCGCTTCTGGCGGGCGCTGGTGCAGGCCGACCGCGTCCTGAAGGAGTTCAGGGCGGGATTCATAGGCAAGGCAAGTCCGGTACACTTTTTCTGGGGAGCGTTCGACCTGGCGGCGACGCGTTTTTCCGGAAGAACCGCGCCGAAGCATCCGGGCGGAGCGCCCAACGTCGCGGCGTGGGTAATGGAAGAAGCCTATTCGCATGAAGTGTCCAGCGCCGGCTTCTGGGCGGGTGCCGGCCTGGGCGAAGCGGCCTTCTATGCCTACGCTTATCCGACTCCTCCCGGCTTCGACAGCTACCCGGTCCAACCGCAGGCCGCCTATTTCCATGAAAAACTGGGTGAATTCATCCTTCCCTATGAAGCCGTGCGCACCGCGGAGCAACCTGATCGGGCATTGTTCTCGTTTCTGCAGACCACCTACGATGCCGCCGCCACCTTGGCGCATTGGGACCGGGCGGCACTGGAACGCAGCCCTCCCTCCACGCCATAAACTCACGGGAATGCATCCCACCCTTCCGTAGCGCAAGGCGGAAGCATGCTGCATGGAAGACGGCGCGGTAGCCGTGCCGCGCCTGTCTCTCCCATGCATGCAACGATTGCTGACGTCACCCGGTAACATTCATCGCAACCTTGGCTTCGAAGTAGCCGAACCCTAGCTCGCTACTCATGACTCAAGTGAGCAACCACTTGATAGATAACTGCTTGTGGTATGGTCGCGAACGCCGAAATGGTCGAAAGCAGTAGGTTGGTTGTCGGCCCGCATATAACAAGCGCCCTATAGCTTTGCAGGGCGACTATACTCGTTTTCCTTGTGCTCCATATATTTTGGCGTCATCGAAATTTTGAGGTGAGTTGCCTTAGAGTGCTTCCGGATCGAGGAGCAAACTTTATCATGCAGCCCCCCAAGTCGCTCTACGTTGAGCATGTCCTGTGCGATATTTCGGAAAATGCGGGTAAAGGGTTTATTTTTATAGAACCGGAAAAGCTGATTGAGCTTTACGTTGGTGCCCAGGCTTATACCCGTCAGTCCCAGCGACAAGGAAAATTGCAAACCACTTTCCGTCGAGATTGCGTATTTTTTCATGAGGCTTGCGCATGACTGATCTAGGGAAACGCTGATTTAATGCATTTTGACGAACGGAGGCAGTGGATGACATGCGAGAATTGGTGCATTGAAAACAGATAGGCACTTGGCGATGCAAGGGAGTTTTTCTGACCTGGAATACGCGGCGAAGAAGAAGGTGACGCGACGCGACCGATTTCTCGGCCAGATCAATGCTGTGACACCGTGGTTGGCACTGGTGGCCGAGATTGAGCCATTCTACCCCAAGGGCACAGGCCGTGGTCGTCCACCGATTGGCGTGGAACGCATGCTGCGCATGTACATCGCCCAGCAATGCTTTGGTCTTTCGGATGAAGGCATTGAAGATGCCATTTACGACAGTCAGGCTCTCCGGTCCTTTGTCGGGATTGACCTGTTGCGTGAGTCGGCACCGGATGCCACCACCCTGCTCAAGTTCCGTCGCCTGCTTGAAGACAACAAGCTGACCGAGCGCATCTTTGCCGCCATCAATACCTTGCTGGCCGTGAAGGGGTTGATTCTCAAGGAGGGCACCGTCGTCGATGCGACGATCATCGCAGCCCCGTCCTCGACCAAAAACCAGAGTGGCGGGCGTGATCCAGAGATGCACCAAGCCAGGAAAGGCAACCAGTGGCACTTTGGCATGAAGGCCCACATTGGCGTCGATGTCGAGTCTGGCATTACCCATACGCTGGTTACCACGCCAGCCAATACCCATGACGTTACCCAAGCCCATGCGCTGTTGCATGGGAATGAGAAGGTTGTCTTTGGCGACGCTGGCTATCAGGGTGTCGAGAAACGGGAAGAGAACCTGAATACCGAAGTTCAATGGGAAGTAGCGATGCGCCCCGGCAAGCGCAAGACGTTGCCGGATACTCCAATTGGCCGCCTGAAGGAGCAGATCGAGCAGATCAAGGCGAGTGTGCGGGCCAAGGTCGAGCATCCCTTCCACATCGTCAAGAACCTCTTCGGCATGAAGAAGGTGCGCTATCGCGGACTGGCCAAAAACACGGCACAGCTTTATACCCTCTTCGGATTGGCCAATCTGCTGATCGCCAGGCGGCGACGGTTTGCACTCGACGCCCAAGGTGCGTCCTGAAATAGGCGAAACGATGAAATTCGCGGGAAAACAGGGCAAATGCCGCCCAAAAACAGGAGCAGAGCAGGCATTTCTTGCCCGCGTCGATGTAAATGATGAATGAGTGCCGCCTGCTCGTGCCATCTTCGATCAAATGATGATTTGCTCAGCGCTTCCTTAGATATTCGCTTGAAGCCCAAACGTCCCACCGCAACTGTGGATCAATCCGAAGAGCCTCGAAAAAACTAATGACATCACCAGCCGGTTTGGAGCCCTCGAATGAAAAGGCCATGCTACTCGCAAACCTCGCTGCGTCTGTTGCGAGCACTGCATAGGTAGGTTGGTCAATTTTAGAGAACCTAATGAAGTCAAAGTTTTTCAACCTGCTTGAGCGAAACTCATTCTTATAATCATCGACGCCAATGAGTTCGTCGCTGAACAAGATCGCAGTGATCAACTTTTCGAGGCAGAGAATATCGTTATCGATATTGTTCAGATTCAACGTCTGGCTAATGCCGGTGATGCGTTCAACACCGCTCAATGTGGCGTTATCAACTAGAATGCGGCGATTAGTGCTCATGTGAAAATTCGGCTCAAGCTTATCATGCTAAGTTAAAAAGTTTGCCTCGTCACCGTCCAGCTGTCAGATCGCAGCATCGCAGTGATCCTGCGATACCCATAGCAGCTGTGCCTAGTAAGCGACCTGGATGTCGGAGGTCAACGTCTCGTCATGAGCGCGGCCTTTTGGCTTCTCGCGCTGGATGGAGCAATGCTTAACCAAGAATCTTGCAGGCTAAGTGTTCGGAGACCGAGACTTCGCCATCACATAATCGATGCACAGCGGGCGAGTGGATCTAGTCTAGCCTGCTATTCTTCTGCAAGCGTAAGCCGCCTGCTGTTTGCATTGATATTCAAAACAGGTGAGCTGCTTCGATGCGCTATAATGCCGGTTTTTTTGGCCCGAATAAATGCCGGTGCTGCAAGGAAAAAGCCTGGAGTGCGTGCGGGGCGACCGCCGCCTGTTCCATGGCATAGATTTCACCCTCGAGTCCGGCGGGCTGATGCAGGTCCAGGGGCCCAATGGCAGCGGCAAGACCAGCCTGCTGCGCATGCTGTGCGGGCTGGCGCTTCCCGCGCAGGGCGAAATCCTGTGGGATGGCGCGAGCATTCGCGCGCTCAAGGGAGAGTACTATGCCGCGATAACTTATCTGGGCCATCTGGGCGGCGTAAAGGATGACCTGACCGCGATCGAGAACCTGCGCGTTTCCAGCGCGCTGGCTGGCGTCGATATCGATGAAAAACAGGCGCACGACGCCTTGCAGCACATGGGACTGGGCGGCCGGGAACTGCTGCCCGCCAAGGTCCTGTCGCAGGGACAGCGGCGCAGGGTGACGCTGGCGCGGCTGCTGGTTTGCGGCACGGCATTGTGGATACTGGACGAGCCGCTCACCGCTCTGGACACGGCCGCGGTCAAACTGGTGCGGGGCCTGATGGAGCGGCATCTGGAGCATGGCGGGATGATCGTGATGACCACCCACCAGGAACTCGAAATTGCCGCCGGTGCAACCCAGCAACTGAAGCTCGCCTGACATGTTTTTCTGGATAATCCGACGTGATCTCCTGCTTGCCATGCGGCGGCGCTCGGACGTCCTGACGACACTATTCTTTTTCATTATCGTGGTGAGCCTGTTTCCCCTCGGCGTGGGGCCGGAAATGAACATGCTTCGCACCATGGCCCCCGGCGTGGTCTGGGTGGCGGCGCTACTGGCCTCGATGCTGTCGCTGGGACGGATGTTCGCCAGCGATCATCTGGACGGTACGCTGGAACAGATGCTGCTCTCGCCTCAATCGTTATCCATGCTGGTGCTGGGCAAGGCACTGGCCCACTGGCTGGTTACCGGGGTGCCGCTGGTGCTGATGGCCCCGGTGCTGGGGATACAGTATGACCTTACGGGAGAGGCGCTGCTGGTGCTGACCGCCTCCCTGCTGCTGGGCACGCCGGTGCTGAGCCTGATCGGCGCCATTGGTGCAGCGCTGACCCTGGGGCTGCGCGGCGGCGGTGTCCTGGTTTCGCTCCTGGTATTGCCGCTCTATATACCCGTCCTGATTTTTGGTGCGGGCGCGGTGGAAGCGAGCGCCGCGGGCCTGGGGGCCGGGGCGCATATGTCCCTGCTGGGAGCGTTCCTGCTGGCCTCCGTGGTGCTGGCGCCCTGGACCGCGGGCGCATCGCTGCGCATCTCTATGGAATAGGAGTACGGCCTGTATGGTGCAGAGAACCGGAAGGAACAGGATCGGCGGAAATGTGGCAGGAGAGATAGCCCAGGAAAAAGCGCCGCCGAGCCTCTCCGCCGGGACTCTTCCCCGAATGACTCGCTCACCGGTGTCCCGCGGCGACGTGCACGATTCATGAAGAAACCAATTCTGAATTCAAGGTTTTTAGGTTAAAATTGCGAGTTACTCACTGAAGCACTGCATCCAAGCTATGGTTTTTAGTATTTGACATGGCGATAAACTGGTTCAAATATTCGTCTCCCGCGAGTTTCTATTTTCTCGCCGGCAAGATGATTCCGCTGTTTTCCATCGCTGCGATCGTCTTGGGCGCGGCAGGACTTTATATCGGTTTTTTTGTGGCTCCGACCGATTTCCAGCAGGGGGAGGCCTACCGGATCATTTTCATCCATGTGCCCGCCGCGTGGTTGTCCATGTTTCTCTATGTCATCATGGCAATATGGTCCGGCATCGGCCTTGCCTTCAATACCCGCCTTTCATCGATGGTCGCGACCGCCATTGCGCCGACGGGAGCAATGTTCACTTTTCTTGCCTTGTGGACGGGCGCGCTGTGGGGCAAACCCATGTGGGGTACCTGGTGGGTATGGGATGCGCGGCTTACGTCCGAATTGATCCTGCTGTTCCTGTACATCGGTTTCATGTCCCTGCAGGCCGCAATAGATGATCCGCGGCGTGCCGACAAGGCCGGGGCCATGATTGCCCTCGTAGGGGTGGTGAACATCCCGATCATCTATTTCTCGGTGAAATGGTGGAATACGCTGCACCAGGGCGCCACCGTCAGCCTGACCCAATCGCCGAAGATGGCAACCACGATGCTGACCGGCATGCTGATCATGTCGCTTGCCTGCTGGATGTATGCCATCGCCGTGATATTGATACGCACCCGCGCCATCATCCTGGAGCGGGAACGTCATACCGCCTGGGTGGGAGAATTGCAATTACAGGGAGTCACACGTTGAACTGGGCCAGCATGTCCGATTTTTTTTCCATGGGCGGGTATGGGCTTTACGTCTGGGGCTCCTATCTGGTGGCGATTGTCTGCATCGCCGGGGAGGTTATTCTTGTTTTTAACCGTAGGCGAACTTTGATGAGGCATCTCAGTCTGATTCATCAGTCAAACAAACAAGAGAAAATAAATGAAACCGCGTCATAAAAAACTGGCAATTATCGCTTCCGGCGTGACGGCACTGGGGGTTGCCTCGATACTTGTGCTGAACGCGTTCCAGAGCAATCTCGTATTCTTTTTCAGTCCCAGCCAGGTGGCCGCCAACGAAGCTCCCGTGGGAAAAAGCTTTCGGATCGGCGGACTGGTGGAAGAAGGCAGCGTCAAGCGGCAGAGCGACGGCGTGACCGTGAATTTCGTTGTAACCGATACGGCAAAAGTGATTCCGGTGGTCTATACGGGCATTCTCCCTGACCTTTTCAAGGAAGGCAAAGGCGTGGTGGCCCAGGGAAAACTGGCAAGCGATGGCGTTTTCCGCGCGGATGAGGTCCTTGCCAAGCATGATGAAAACTATATGCCTCCCGAAGCGGCCAGTGCGCTCGACCAGGCGGAAAAGGCCCGAAAAACGGTGATGCAATAAGCGCTGGAGAGGGTTCGCATAGCAGGCCGGCAGAGTTTCTGTAATCGCTCCTTTCTTCCATATCCGAATATCTGAATATCCGAATTTTTCCAATTCATAACGGACAGCCACTACCATGATCCCAGAACTCGGTAATTTTGCTCTGATCCTTGCGATGCTGCTGGCGCTGATACAGGGCACCCTGCCCATCATCGGCGCGGCGCGGGGAATTCCCTCATGGGTTGCGCTGGCCCGGCCGGTGGTGCAGGGACAGTTCGTCTTTGTCGCCATCGCCTTCTTCTGCCTCGCCTATTCGTTCGTCAACAATGATTTTTCCGTGATGAACGTGGCGCAGAACTCCAATTCGAAGCTGCCCCTCGAATACCGTTTTGCGGCGACCTGGGGTTCCCACGAAGGTTCCCTGCTGCTATGGGTATTGATGCTGGCGACCTGGTCGGTCGCCGTAAGCGTATTCAGCCGCCGCCTGCCGGATGACATGGTTGCCCGCGTGCTGGGTGTCATGGGCCTGGTAAGCGTGGGATTTCTGCTGTTCCTGCTGTTCACCTCCAATCCTTTCGACCGGCTTCTACCCGGCGCGCCGGAAGGCAGCGACCTCAATCCCCTTCTGCAGGATCCGGGCATGGTATTCCATCCTCCCATGCTCTACATGGGCTATGTAGGTTTCTCGGTGGCATTCGCCTTCGCCATTTCTGCCTTGCTGAGCGGACAGATGGATGCAACCTGGGCGCGCTGGTCACGTCCCTGGACCACGGTTGCCTGGCTTTTCCTCACCATCGGCATCATGCTGGGGAGCTGGTGGGCATATTATGAACTGGGCTGGGGCGGCTGGTGGTTCTGGGATCCGGTCGAGAACGCATCCTTCATGCCCTGGCTGGTGGGCACCGCGCTGGTGCATTCACTGGCTGTCACGGAAAAACGCGGCAGCTTCAAAAGCTGGACCGTGCTGCTTGCCATCTGCGCATTCTCGCTGAGCCTGCTTGGCACCTTCCTGGTCCGCTCGGGCGTCCTGACATCCGTCCATGCTTTTGCCACCGATCCGAAACGCGGTATTTTCATCCTGGCCTTCCTCGTGATCGTGATTGGCTTCTCCCTGTTGCTTTTTGCCTGGCGCGCGCCGAAAATCGGGCTGGGCGGCAAATTCGAGCTGGTCTCGCGCGAGTCTCTCCTTCTCGCCAACAACCTGCTGATGATGGTGGCTGCCGGCAGCATCCTGCTCGGCACGCTTTATCCGCTGATCATGGATTCGCTCGAACTCGGCAAGATATCCGTCGGCCCGCCCTACTTCGAGGCAGTATTCGTACCATTGATGACACCAGCGATTTTCCTGATAGGCCTGGGTCCCCTGGCACGCTGGAAGCAGGCCAGCCTGCCCGAGCTGGCAATACGGCTGCGCTGGGCTTTCGGCGTGAGCGTCGTAACCGCCCTGTTGATGCCTTTCGTGATGGGGGAATGGAAGCCCTTCGTGAGCTTCGGCCTGCTGCTGGCCTTCTGGGTCATCACCAGCATATTCGCCAGCGTGCTGCATCGGGTCCGCAGCAGTGGCAAGGAAGGGTTCTTCGCGAAGCTGGCCGCGCAATCGCGCAGCTACTACGGCATGCACTTCGCCCACCTGGGCATAGCGGTGTTCATCATAGGCGTGACGCTGGTCGGCGGCTATGAGACCGAAAAAGACGTGCGCATGGAAATCGGCGATACGGTCGAAGTCGGCGGCTACACCTTCCGTTTCAATGGAGCCAGCAAATCCCAGGGACCTAACTATATTGCCGATATCGGCAACATGGATGTACTGCGTAACGGCCAGAAAATCCAGGCCATGCAGCCGGAGAAACGGGTCTACAACGCTTCCGGCATGGCCATGACGGAAGCGGCGATCGATACCGGCATTTTTCGCGACCTCTATGTCGCACTGGGCGAGCCGCTGGAAAACGGTGCCTGGGTGGTTCGGGTCTACCACAAGCCATTCGTGGACTGGATCTGGTTTGGCTGCCTGCTGATGGCGTTCGGCGGCGGGCTGGCCGTATCAGACCGGCGCTACCGCCTATCCTCGCGGAAGGAACGCGAGCCTGCGGATGACAAGAAAGCTTCCGGTAAAAAAACGCCCTCCGGCAGGAAGGCTCCGGTTGCGCCCGTGATCGCGCGGAGCGGGAAGGTCTGATGCGTTTCCTGCTTCCGCTGATCGCCTTTATCGTCCTGGTCGGGTTCCTGCTCGTCGGCCTCAATCTGAATCCGCGGCAGGTTCCTTCGCCGCTGATTGGAAAGCCTGCTCCCGAGTTCCAGTTGGAGGAGCTCCATGCATCGGACAAGACGCTTACATCGAAGGACAATCTCGGCAAGGTATGGCTGCTGAACGTATGGGCCTCCTGGTGCGTGTCATGCCGCGAAGAGCACCCGCTGCTGGTCGAACTGTCCAAGGCCGGGATAGTCCCGGTCTACGGCCTCAACTACAAGGACGAACGGGATCTGGCCCTGCAGTGGCTCAGGCAGTTTGGCGATCCCTATGTAGCGAGCGCCAGGGACCCGGAAGGCAGGACAGGCATCGAATACGGCGTTTACGGCGTGCCGGAAACGTATGTCATCGACAAGAACGGCGTCATACGCTACAAGCAGATCGGCCCGGTAACAGTGGACGCGCTTCAAAACAAGATACTCCCGCTGGTGAGGGAACTGCAAGGATGATCGTTTCAGGGTTTTCAGGCTTGAATAAATTTCTCCTGTTATTTGCGCTCTTATTTCTCCTCCTGCCTTACGGCTGGGCCAAGGAAGCCGCGCCTGTCGCGGAAGACCCGGAAATCGAGCGGCGCATGATCGCCCTGTCCGAGGACTTGCGTTGCCTGGTATGCCAGAATGAATCCCTCGCCGGTTCCAGAGCGGATTTTGCCAACGATCTGCGGCGTGAGATACGCGAGCAGATGAAAGCGAACAAGAGCGACAAGGAAATCGTCGATTTTCTGGTCGCGCGCTATGGCGATTTCGTGCTCTACCGACCGCCGATGAAACCCACCACCATCCTTCTGTGGTTCGGTCCCTTCGTATTCCTGATAATCGGCGCGATAATACTGGTCGTTTATCTCAAGCGCCGCCGCAAGCAGATCGAGGAACCGGTGCTATCCGAACAGCAACGCAGGCAGGCTGAAGCCCTGCTGGAGGAAAGCAAGGGTAACAACGCATGACGTCATTCTGGGTTGTGGCCGGCATATTTATTGTCGGCGCCTTGCTGTTTGTCCTGCCTACCTTGCTGAGCAAAAGAAATCGTGAAATCGGCGAGGAGCGCGACTCGACCAACGTCTCAGTTTATCGGGATCAACTGGCCGAACTCGACAATGATCTGCGCAGCGATATCCTTACCAGGGAACAATATGAGCAGAGCAAGCGGGAATTGCAGCAGCGGATGCTGCAGGATATCCCGCAGGAGGAAGCCATGTCTACCGCGATAATGGGCGGGAACCACAAAAACGTGGCCACGGTAGCGTTGACAGTCCTGGCGATACCGCTGCTTGCCGTCTCCCTGTATCTGTGGCTGGGCAATAGCAAAGCGCTGCTGCCCCAGCCGGCTGCCGAGCAAATGCCGATGGCGGGCGCGGGGGAAGAAGAAGGCGGCCATGCGAATATTTCATCGGTGCTGGAGAACCTTACGGCGCGCCTCCGGGAACAGCCTGACGATGTGGAAGGCTGGCTCATGCTGGGCAGGACTTATGCCATCATGCGGCGCTTCACCGACGCGAAAAGCGCCTACGAAAAGGTGATGGCGTTGTCCCCCGACAATGCGGAATACATCACCGACTATGCCGACATCGTGGCGATGGTCAATGACGGAAGCCTGATAGGCAAGCCGGAGGAATTGATCAATAAGGCATTGAGTCTCGATCCGGGGAACCCCAAAGCCCTGGCATTGGCGGGCACTGTCGAATTCGAGAAGAAGCGGTACAAGCAGGCGGCCGGGTACTGGGAGAAATTATTGGCGCTGGTCCCACCGGGCACTCAACTGGAGCAATCCGTCCGCGACAGCATTGCAGAAGCGAACTCGCTTGCCGCCGGCAAGGGCTCCATCGTAGCCAGGGCGCAGGAGCAATCCGCGCCTGGCAGCCAGACCCCGCCCCCGGCACAGAATCAACCGGCGTCGGCCGCAGCCGCAGGGGCTGGGGGACCATCCTCCGGCACCCTTTCCGGCAAGGTGACGCTGAGCCCAGCCATGGTTGGCAAGGCTTCCCCGAACGACAGTCTCTATGTCTTCGCCCGCGCCAAGGTCGGCCCACGCGCACCTTTGGCAACCTTGCGCCTGCAAGTCAAGGATCTTCCCGCAAGCTTTACCTTGAACGACTCCATGGCGAGGTCCGGGGTGCAGCTATCGACTTTTGGCGACGAGGTAGTAGTAGGCGCCAGGATATCTAAATCGGGATCCCCGATGCCCCAACCGGGCGACCTGCAGGGGCTTAGCCAGCCGGTCAGGGTCGGCGCGTCGGGAATCAATGTCGTAATAGACCAGACGTTGCCCTAACTCCGATTTGCAATAGTGGCAAAATCGTTCCAGGGAATTTCCTGCCCGCCTTCCCCTCGCCTACCCTTCCGCGTTAAGGAATTATGGCCTCGGCTGTGCAGCATCTCGCGAGAATCCGAACATACCATACCGTTCATATGGAGTTATGAACTCCATTTGATCAAATTAAATCGGCGGCTTGGAGCTTGGGGTTAAATGAGGGTGTTTCAAATATAGTGGATTTTCATGAAATGTGATTGACATTCTTACTTTTTTTCCTTTGTTTTTGTATTTATGTGCCCCGGGTTAAACTATTTCAAACGAGTCGATAACGAAATCAGCCCAAGTCTGAAAAATAAATACGACTATACTTACCCTACCAAAATCCGGCGCGCTGGGACCTGTAAACTTATCGAATGGAAAATCGAAATGGGTCTGAACAAATGGTGGCGCACTGATGTTCTCTCCGTAGGATGCCCATCCGCTAGCAGTGAAAACGACGATATTGTAGTTAATCGGCATAAGATCGCTAAAACGGAATGATGTCCTGAAAGCAGTACCCATGGACTGGAAATCACCGACACCTTGATCGATAAAAGAAAGTGCACGTCCTCCTCCGCTTCCATCCGGCTCATATGGATAACCTAGCTCAACGCGAAGATATTGCATTGCACCCAAACTTAAATTAAGGAATCCTTTAGCAATATCAAGATGAGCCGGTTGATTTTGCGGATTTTGCGCAACAATGAGTTGGGTAAAGCGACCTCCTCCAAGCATCGAACCTGCCTGATAGGCAAGATCTGTCCCACTTGAAATCGTTATGTCGTGTGGCCCAGCATTAAAATCGTCAATTAAGGTAGCCATAATCTTTGTCCTTTATAAGTCTAATGTAGGATTCTCTACTATAGAGGTGTAAAAAAACGATCAAATTCGGGCCCAACTTGCGGAGAAAGTATTGATACAAACCCCAATCCCAGTCGATATATCAATAATTGACCAACCAAATGGTCCGGCCCTCCAAAATCGAATTCGATGATTCGATCTTGCTCATGAAACATCTCATAGCCGCCTATACCGTTCGCACTCTCGAATACCGTTTCGAAATTTCCTCTCCTGTCATTGTAAAGTATATAAACAACTCCCTCGCCAGCGCGGTATGCCAAGAGATGACTTGGTCTACGACTATTCGCGATGCTGTAAGCAATAATCCGATCATTTTCGCTAAGTAAGTCATAGCCTCCTATTCCGTTTCTTCCATTGCTATAAACGGTAGTAAAGGTGCCCCTGTCGTTCGACAGTATGTATACGATGCCCTTGCCAGGTCGATATAGCAGTAGGTGATCCTGCCGACCTGCACCCGCATAGTCGAAAGCAATAATCCGATCATTTTCGCTAAGTAAGTCATAGCCTCCTATTCCGTTTCTTCCATTGCTATAAACCGTAGTAAAGGTGCCCCTGTCGTTCGACAGTATATATACGATGCCCTTGCCAGGTCGATATAGCAGTAGGTGATCCTGCCGACCTGTACCTGCATAGTCGAAAGTAATGATCCGATCATTTTCGCTAAGTAAGTCATAGCCTCCTATTCCGTTTCTTCCATTGCTATAAACGGTAGTAAAGGTGCCCCTGTCGTTCGACAGTATATATACGATGCCCTTGCCAGGTCGATATAGCAGTAGGTGATCCTGCCGACCTGTACCTGCATAGTCGAAAGTAATGATCCGATCATTTTCATCAAGCAGATCATAATCGCCGATACCGCCGCTATTTTCGAAGACAAACTCTCTTCTGCTGTTAGAAAGTATGGATGCGATACCCCCGCCGGGTATGTACCGCAATAGATGATCTTTTCTACCAGAACTTTCAAAATCAAAAGCTAATATTTGATCCTTGTGACGTCGATCAATTTCTCCTTCTATGGGCTCTTCAATAAATCGAACAACATTGGCCGCGAGAAAATCTGGACGTTCATCATGAATTGAATGCCCTGTGAGCCGGAGCAACATACGCTCCCCAGGAACATCGGGGGATTCACGAGTTACCTTTTCAACATTATCATAATAATTAAAGTAATTTTGTTTTACCCCTGCGAAGTTACGGCGAACATCCAATTCCCCTGACAATATAAATAGTGGACGATTAATTGTTCTGAAAGGCCACTGATTTCCAGGCGCAAGTGGCTCTTGATGGCTAAAAATAACTTGTTCGTGGCTGACTGCCCAGAATGTTCTTCGCCAATCTGGACTATATATTTCCGCTAGATATAGCAGTGTTTCCTTGGTTACACTTTCAGCATCAGGCCAGCCGGCTATACGGATTGGTAGTTCATCAATAAGTCTTTCTCCTCTTTGAACATAATCAAACCACTCGTGGCGTGTGCCCATTTCTTCCGCTTTATTCATATCGTCACGAGTTCTACGGACTGCTTCGTGTTTAACTAAATCCGGATAAGTATCACTACCAGGCTCGTCTATTAGTCTCGCTCGTTCATATGACTCCCAGATTGAAGCGGGAGACCAGCTTATAAACTTTCGTAATGTGTTCGGCAAAATATATCTGCCATCATTACGGATTTCCGCCAAACATAGCGTTAAGTTTCCTCCCAGACTACCTCCTACCACGTATTGAATGCCACCTGCTATATGACCAGAAAGTACTTCAAGAGCATCTTTATAAAGTGTAAAGAATGGAAAATTGGATCTTGTGAGCGGTCTTTCAATATCGAATCTCGGCACTCGTCCCCGTATGACGTTGTCAATATCAAGTCGCGACGAATATCCGAATCCAGGAAGGTCAATCGACATAACAGCAAATCTTTTTCGTCTTGCTCTTCCATAATCGATCAACTTTTGCTTGAATCGATCCCCTTCTTCAAGCCTCGATCCCAAACCGTGAATAAACAGGATCAGGTCGTCATAATTAGCATTTCTTCTTGTCGTAAGTAGCTCATTAAACTGCTGCCGCACTTCGCTTGGAAACGACCGTATAGGCGAACTGGGGTTGGGAAAATCTGGCACTGCGTGAGGAAGCTTAATGGAGACTCGGCAAGTTACAAACCCCATCTCTCGAAGATTAAGCGAAATTTGCCCTACCAGATCGACAGTCGAGGAGATGTTTACCGGAGAATGCGGCGAATCATCTTCACCGGATACTGCAATCCAACCGAGATCCGGACGAGCACGCCGATGTGAAGGAGCCCCTGTGAGCGCCCAAACTACTGCGTAAGCACGATCAAGAGTACTTGTCAGTGCCCGAAGAGCCTCTTCTCTTGTCAGGCCAGGAACAACAGGATTAGCTGCCGCCATGAACGTGCCGATTAGACTCTCTTCAGTAGGACGAAGCGCTACAAATTGGGAAAATGAAACTCGTCCAGTGACGGACAAGTCTGCAATGGCTCTTCCCATGATAGCTGTATGTCCAGTTAGAACATTTGTTGGGCTTGTCAGGGTTGAGAGTTCTCCTAATCTTGTAGCTCTGACATTTGTAACCGCTGAGTCAAGAAGTGTAAGCTCTGCATTTTGTCGCCCTGCTATCTCGCGCAGCGAAGAAATAAGACGGGCTGACTTTATAGGAACATGCGGACCAGCGAGATTCCCATCCCAATCCCAATAATCCTCTACTAAAGCCGGAGGAGGTTCAAATAACGCAGGTGGGTCATTTCCATAAGATTCGTCAGGCGGGCTAAACGGAGCGGATAACAGCATGATATCTCCTTCATTAAATTAATTACGCGTAGGACCATACACCTAGCTGGGCCGATTAAGTGTACCAACGCGGTCATGGGCTTTTTTAGCGGAATAACAAGCAAGAGCAATATCCTGCTTGACACCCAGCTTGAGCGCTTATTCCCGATAGTCGAGATTCCTCGACTGCTTCCAATTTCTCTCCCGACCCAAGCTCCTAGCGCGAGGATTTCGTTGCATAACGATCCTATGTGATTAAAACCTTAAATGCTAAACATAGCATGAAGGCATGTCCTATCCCCTTTTTAGCACCGCATTCCTGCCCGTTTCAATTGGGGCTACTACACATCCCTCGCGCAAGAACATCTTTAACCTAATCTCGTGAGTGGAACTGTATTACTAGAAATAAGTATCATCAATAGTCAATTCCACACATTGACGCGGATGTAACCATATTCTTTTGTCATTCATTACCCATGTTTTGCCTGAAGCCTTGCCACAAGCTCTCCGCGCGAGCGCACGTTTAGTTTCTGAAAGATTGACTGGATTTGGTTGGCGACGGTGCGCTCGCTCGATCCCCGTCGCTGGGCGATATCGGCATTGGTGGAACCTGCAATCAAAAGTGAGACGATATCCCGCTCCGACTCGGAAAGATTTGCGATACGACGCGTATCGATATGTGAACGGCTGCCTACAAGCAGCTGCTCGCGCGCCACTAAAGTTTCCGCAAGTTTGCGCCTGAACCCGCTTGGAGCGAAAAAGGCTACCAGGTCGGCCCGGGAGGTCAGGCCGAGTTTATGTTGCGCACGAGCAGTGCAATTGGTGATCGCAGTCTCCGTAAGCCCGAGCGTGTAGGCGATTTCCTTTGATGCGCACCCGAGCCCGACATATTCCGCGACCTGCCGCTCCCGGTCAGTCAAACCTCGTGGATCAGGATGATCTGGATCATTTTTGATAGCTACCACGAAACGACGCCCATCGTGGTCAAAGCGGTCAACCATGGACCATCGTCCGCTGACCAGGCCTTCCCAACTGCTCAGGGCTGTATCTGCATCGGAACGTCCTGCATGAGTTCGCGTCCGCTCGATACGGCGAACAATTTCACGCAGGTTTTCTCTCGCGCCGTTATCCTTGGCTGGTCCTCGGGCATCGTGCAGTCTTCCACCCGGATCGAGCACGGCTTCGATTTCTGGAGAATCGAGCATCAGATTTGCGGCCATGCTGCGAAGTCGAATGGCCGCTCCCACATGTGCAGCAATTTGGGGCCAACGCCGCCTTTCCTGTTCACTGGCTTTCGACGTTTCCTTGAGCAACATGCCAATGGATACGCCGGTCCCCATCCCCGACTGACAATTAATGACCAGCAGATCCTGTACCCGACCTTTGAGCAGCTTCATGAACATCTTGTGCATATCAGGCAAACGGGGAAATACGAGTTCGCTCGCTGTCGCGATAACGACACCAGTGCGATAGGTCAGATCTAGGGATTTTTCGGTTGACAACGCATGGGACATGCGTGCGGCATAAGTTAATGCCCTGGAAGTTCCTTCGGAAAAACTGCCCAGGGAGAAAGTAGTGGGAGTACAGTGAAACGTCCAGCCAATAGGTTCGCTGCCACGAGCGAGAAGTGGCGAGGCCTGATCCAGCACTCGCTTCAACCAGACTGAATCCTTATCCTCCAAGTTATAGCTTGCTTCGACAAGAGATATCCAGTCAGCTCGTTTGGTACTCATGAGTGCAACAACCTTTGGGTATCAGCATCCATATTTCTTTACGAATCCCGAATATACTGACGCCTAAAGGGATTCAGCACCTGGGTTATACGTCGGAGATATAGGTCATTCCAACAACTCCAATATTTAAAATAGTTGATAAGTCTGAGAAATCAAGGATAAATTATTATTCGTAGCACAATACGGATGACGCACATTGATCTGCAGAAAAAAACATCTGTAATCCGACCGAGTTCAACTGTGTCTATCTTTATGTCGCGTTTATGGCGCTTTAAAGCAAGAGCAAGCTGCAGCGAAGAGAGGGTTTTCTTAAAATGAAGCACTGTCTGCGCAGTGCCATAGACTCAGGAATGGCAAACCTCGCCATGGAGAATTACGGTCATATTGAAGCGCGTTCTATTTTACATGGCACTTCAAATGATACGGCCGTATCACGAAAATCAGCTCAACCGGTGTCTCACCCACAGAGCCGCGGTAAACAACAGCAACGCTCCCGCCTGGTGGGCCGCCGCCAGGTGGAGCGGAACCACCAGCAACAGCGTGGAAATTCCCAGGCTTATCTGCACCACCAGCATGAACAACAGGAAATTGCAGGCCATGCGGGTGGAACCGGCGAGCGGAACACCTCTGGTTTTAAACCAGAATATCGGGACCAGAATCGCCAGCATCCAGGCGATCAGCCGATGGTCGAATTGCACCGTTGCCATGTTATCGAAGAAGTTGCGATACCAGGGTTCCAGCATGAATATCTCGGGCGGTATAACGTGCCCGTTCATAAGGGGAAAGGTGTTGTAGGCGAGGCCCGCCCGGATCCCGGCCACGAATCCCCCCGACAACACCATAATGAATATCAGCACGGTAAGGAAAGTGGAAAAACGCCGCAGCTCGTGGACTTTGCTGTTGACAAGAGATGAGTCTGAGCGGGAAAGCAGACCGAGCGCCACCCAGAACATTGCGGCGTAAATGATGAACGCAAGCCCCAGGTGGGCTGTCAGGCGGTATTGGCTGACATGGGGGTTGTCCACCAGGCCGCTCTTTACCATGTACCATCCCATCGCCCCTTGCAGACCCCCCAGTACGAAAATGCCAGCCAGCTTGAGGCCAAGCGGCCCATCGATGCCCTTCCTGGCGATGAAATATAAAAAGGGAATGAAAAATGCCAGACCAATGACACGCCCCAGCAGCCGGTGAAAGTATTCCCACCAGAAAATGCCCTTGAATTCTTCCAGGCTCATTCCGAGGTTGACTTTCTTGTATTGCGGTGTCTGATGGTATTTTTCAAAAAGTTCGTTCCAATCCTCGCTGCTGAAAGGAGGAATGGTTCCAATGAGAGGCTGCCATTCGACGATGGACAGCCCGGAATTGGTAAGCCGGGTGACGCCGCCCACCACCACCATGGCAAACACCAGGGCACAGCAGGTCAGAAGCCAGGCTGCGATTTGTTTTTTCATATGAAATAGAACTCGCTATACCTATTGTTGGTGCAGATGCATGATGAACAGATAGGCCGGAAAACCGGACCGGCTTGCATCGCTACTTTGCACGCATCAGGCGCTGTTTTTCCCGCACCCACTCCTTCTGCTTCTCGGACTCCCGCTTGTCATGCTGTTTCTTCCCCTTGGCGAGACCGATTTCCAGCTTGATTCTCCCCGACTTATAGTGCATGTCGAGCGGCACCAGCGTATAGCCGGCGCGCTCCGCTTTCCCGATGAGCCGTTTGATTTCATCCGCGTGCAGCAGCAGCTTGCGGGTACGGACCGGATCAGGCTTGACATGGGTGGAGGCGGCCAGCAGCGGGCTGATATGACAACCGATAAGAAACAGCTCGGCTTTACGGATGATGACATACGCTTCTTTCAGCTGAACGCGGCCTGCACGGATCGCCTTGACCTCCCAACCTTCGAGGACCAGGCCTGTCTCATATCTTTCCTCGATAAAATAATCATGAAAGGCTTTTTTATTCTGGACGATACTCATGCAAGAGAAGAAAAAAGGTGAGTTCCACGCGGAGTTGGTGTATTTTAACAGCTTTCAGAGCGGTCCCGCGGGACCGGCGGTTTATCTTTTTATCTTATGGCTGACATCGAAAAGTCGGTGCTGATCGGTTATTCCGCGAGCCAGATGTTCGCGCTGGTGGATGCAGTTGAAGATTATCCGAAGTTCCTGCCTTGGTGCGGAGGCTCCTCGGTCGAGCCCCAGGACGAGACCGTTACCCATGCTACCATCATGATCGATTATCACCACATCAAGCACAGCTTCACCACTGAGAATACGCGGTACCCGCCGGAACTGATCAAGATGAAGCTGCTGGACGGCCCGTTCAAGAATCTGGATGGGCACTGGCGGTTTACTCCCCTGGCGGACGATGCCTGCAAGATAGAATTTCGCCTGCATTACACGTTCGCCCATATATTCCTGGAAAAACTGGTGGGGCCGGTTTTCTTCATGATCGCCAACAGTTTTGTCGAGGCTTTCGTCCAGCGTGCGGAAGAGGTGTACGGCAGTTCGTGAACCGGCATATCGAGATCGAAGTCGTTTACGCCCTGCCTGAGAAGCAAGTCATGCGTAAGATGCGCGTAGGTGAAGGAACCACGGTGGAACAGGCCATACGGCTTTCGGGAATTCTCGATTTATTTCCCGAAATCGATCTTTCCCTTAACAAGCTCGGCGTATTCGGCAAAGTAGCGAAACCGGGGAGAATTTTGCAGGATTCCGACCGCGTTGAAATTTACCGGGCGCTGGCCGTCGATCCCAAGGAAGCACGCAGGCGCCGCGCCAGAAAGGGCGCTGCCGCTCGATAACAGCCTGAAGAAACAGGAGGGATTTCCCACTATCCACTTTCCTGGTGGCTATCCAGCCAGACTGCTTTCCCATCGCCACGACGTTTCGTTATAATGCCGCTTTGTGAAGGAATCTCTATGCGACTGGTTGAGAAAGCCCTGACCTTTGACGATGTCCTGCTGCTTCCCGCGCACTCCTTGGTATTACCGCGCAATGTCAACCTGGGTACACGTCTGACCCGTTCGATATCCCTCAATATTCCCCTCGTTTCCGCCGCGATGGACACCGTCACCGAGGCGCCGCTGGCGATCGCACTTGCGCAGGAGGGTGGAATCGGCATCATCCACAAGAACATGCCCATCGAAGCGCAGGCGGCGCATGTAGCCAAAGTCAAGCGCTTTGAAAGCGGAGTCGTAAAGGAACCCATTACCATCCCGCCGGACATGACGGTACGCGATGTGCTCGATCTCATCCATAAATACAAGATTTCCGGCCTGCCGGTGGTGGAAGGGACAAAAGTGGTCGGAATTGTAACCAACCGGGATCTGCGGTTCGAGACCAATCTCGATCAGCCCATCAGGAACATCATGACACTCAAGGAGCGGCTCGTCACGGTGAACGAAGGCGCCACCCGCGAGGAAGCAATGGCGTTGCTGCACAGGCACCGGCTGGAGAGAGTGCTGGTGGTGAACGACGATTTCGAATTATGCGGGTTAATTACCGTCAAGGACATTGTCAAAACCTCCGAGCATCCCAACGCCTGCAAGGACAATTTCGGACGCCTGCGCGTGGGCGCAGCCATCGGTGTTGGCGAAGGCAGCGACGAGCGCGCGGAAGCGCTGGTTGAAGCCGGCGTGGATGTCATCATCGTGGATACGGCGCATGGTCATTCGCAAAGCGTACTCGATCGGGTGGAATGGATAAAAAAGCGCTTTCCCCAGCTCCAGGTCATCGGTGGCAATATCGCGACCGCCGCCGCTGCCAGGGCATTGGCGGACTGCGGAGCCGATGGCGTCAAGGTGGGCATCGGGCCGGGCTCGATCTGCACCACCCGGATGGTTGCCGGGGTGGGCGTGCCGCAGATCACCGCCATCAAGAACGTCCATGCGGCGCTGGCGGATACTGGTGTGCCGCTCATCGCGGATGGTGGCATTCGCTACTCGGGCGATATTGCGAAGGCCGTCGGGGCGGGAGCCAATTCGGTGATGCTGGGGGGCCTGTTTGCCGGCACCGAAGAATCACCAGGAGAAATCGAGCTCTTCCAGGGTAGATCCTACAAGACCTATCGCGGCATGGGCTCGCTTTCTGCCATGAGGCAAGGATCGAGCGACCGCTATTTCCAGCAGGCCGAACAGGAAGCCGAGAAGCTGGTGCCGGAGGGAGTGGAAGGCCGGGTTCCGTTCAAGGGGAGCGTCATCTCGGTAATCCATCAACTGATAGGCGGCTTGCGCTCCGGAATGGGATACCTGGGCTGTGAGACGATCGATGAGATGCACGCAAAAGCCGAATTCATCGAGATTACCTCAGCCGGAATTCGCGAATCCCATGTCCACAATGTGCAGATCACCAAAGAGGCGCCGAACTACCATGTAGAGTAGCAGAGTAGCCGGCAGCAATGCAGAGCCTGTTCCCGGAAAGCGATGAAGGCGCGCGAGGGCAGGTGCAAGCACGGGCTAGAAACCGGCCATGCCGGATGCCGCATAGGCAAGACCAGCCGCTCGCCTAAGAACACCATGTCCCGCCGCCTTGCCCTGGAATTCCCTATTCCTATATTTGAATCTTCCCCTGGCTATTACCCGCAACCGTGCATCAGAAAATCCTTATCCTCGACTTCGGATCACAATATACCCAGCTGATTGCGCGCCGCATCAGGGAAACGAATGTTTATTGCGAAATCCATCCCTGTGACGTCGACTCCCGCTTCATCCAAGGGTTTGCGCCGATTGGAATCATCCTTTCAGGCGGACCTGCTTCCGCTATCGGAGATGAAACACCGCGGGCGCCCCAAATCGTTTTTGAACTGGGCATTCCCGTTCTCGGCATCTGTTACGGCATGCAAACCATGGCCGCGCAACTGGGCGGTTCCGTCGAAAACGCCCGGATACGCGAATTCGGCTATGCCGAGGTGACAACCGCCGGCCGAAACAGCCTGCTGCGCGATATTCGGGACCGTACAGACCGGGAAGATAACGGAATACTCGACGTATGGATGAGCCATGGCGATTCCGTGACCGCGCTGCCGCCGGGATTCCAGGTGATGCTGGGCAATGCGGCCACCCCTATAGCGGGAATGGCGGATGAGACACGGAAATTCTACGGCATACAATTCCATCCGGAAGTGACTCACACCTTGCAGGGCAAGGCAATCATCGCCCGGTTCGTGCACGACGTTTGCGGTGCGGGCCATGACTGGAATATGCCTGACTATATGGAAGAAGCAATCGGCAGGATCCGGTCGGAAGTGGGCGCGGATGAAGTGATCCTGGGCCTCTCCGGCGGCGTGGATTCGTCGGTGGCGGCAGCCCTCATCCACCGCGCAATCGGAGTGCAGCTTACCTGCGTATTCGTCGATAACGGCCTGCTCCGGCTTGGCGAAGCGGAACAGGTAATGAATACTTTCAGCAAAAACCTGGGCGTCAAAGTCATTCATGTCGATGCCGGCGAAGCATTTCTCGGCCAATTACACGGCGTGGCGGACCCTGAAAAAAAACGGCGCATCATCGGGCGGGAGTTCGTCGAGGTATTCCAGCGCGAGGCCGCCAGAATCACCAATGCCCGCTGGCTTGCCCAGGGAACGATCTATCCGGATGTGATCGAGTCCGCAGGCAGCAAAACGAAAAAAGCGCAGGCGATCAAGTCGCATCACAACGTGGGCGGCTTGCCCGAGACCCTGCATTTAAAACTGCTCGAACCCCTGCGCGAGCTGTTCAAGGACGAAGTCCGGGAGCTTGGCCTTACCCTGGGGCTGCCGCACGATATGATCTTCCGCCACCCGTTTCCCGGTCCGGGACTGGGTGTCCGCATCCTTGGCGAGGTCAGGCCGGAATATGCTGAACTGCTCAGGCGTGCCGACGCAATCTTTACCGAAGAACTGCGCATTTCCGGCTGGTATGAAAAAACCTCCCAGGCTTTTGCCGTCTTCCTGCCGGTAAAATCGGTGGGCGTCATGGGCGATGGACGCACCTATGAGTACGTGGTGGCGCTGAGAGCCGTCCAGACGGAGGACTTCATGACGGCGCACTGGGCGGAACTGCCTTACACCCTGCTGGCAAAAATCTCCAACAGGATCGTGAATGAAGTGCGCGGCATCAACCGGGTGGTCTACGACATCTCCGGAAAACCACCCGCAACGATCGAATGGGAGTGAAGGCGAGGTCTTCTGGGACTATCGGCTGCCATCTGAATTTGTTGGATAAGTCGGTTGCTCACATCTCTGGTTTGAGTTCGCCCAGACAAATGAAATCCAACGTGTGCAAGGATAAATTCACCTACGGCGTCGTGCTTTACGACAGCACGGATTTCTTGCCTTTTGGAGACCGGTTGGCTGCTGCTCCCCTGTCGTCTTTATGGGGTTGAGGCCCGCAAACCTGCTCTTCGCAAGAAACTGGCGAACAAACGGGTGATCGACCTCACTACATCAAATAATTGCCGCTACACCGAGAGATCCGCAATACCCTGCCCTGATCACAGCGGCCTGCGTCCGCTGATGATTCTCAGCAGAACCGCCACGATCGCAATGACGAGAAGAATATGAATGAAACCGCCCATGGTATAGGAGCTTACCAATCCGAGTAACCACAGGATTATTAAGACAACGGCAATAGTGTAAAGCATGATCGCCTTTCCTCCTTATGGTGAGCCTGTCGGTGAACCGGCAACCCGGCAATTATTTTCAGCCGGGGGCATCATCAAGATTACCGTGTGTTCAACGCTTCTTCTGCCTGGAATGAAAGTTGCGGCTTCCATTCCTTTCCGTCTTCCTGCATTCGCCTACCAGCTCCCGGGCAGTTTCCCCGCCTCTGCCTTTCCTGGTAACCAGATTTTTTAATTGCTCCGGGTGCCCGCTCATCGAGCGCCTTTACGAGCGGCCACCAGGAGTGCGGAATGGGAGCAGGACTGCTTGGCTTCAGCCTATACCGGCGATCAACTATCCTTCTGTTTGCGCTCCCAGACGGAAATCTGCTTTTCGGCCTCTTCTTTGGTGATCCCATAGGACTCCTGGATCTTTCCGGCCAGTTGATCTCGCCGCCCGGCAATGGTGTCGAGGTGGTCATCGGTCAACTTTCCCCATTGCTCCTTCACCTTGCCCTTGAATTGCTTCCAGTTGCCTTCCACTTGATCCCAGTTCATCTTCAGCTCCTTTCGTGTGGTATGTTCAAAATGGTTAGAAATTACTTTTTGACCGCCAACTCGTTGATGACGTTTTTTACCCCTTCCACCCCTTTTGCGATTTCCGTTGCACGATCGATCTGGTCCTGGTTATCCACGAAGCCGCTCAGCTGAACCTGGCCATCCTGCGTAACCACGCCAATCTCCGTACCCTTCATGCCCAAATTGGTCACCAGTGCCGCCTTGACCTTGGTAGTGATAATGCTGTCATCTATCTTTTCCCCAACGGTAGTCTCTGTGGTTTTTATGCTCATGTTGTTGTCCACGCTTTTCACTCCATCGACCCCCTTGGCCACGGTGACAGCCCGATCGATCTGGCCCTGGTTATCCACGAAACCGCTCAGCTGGACCACTCCCTTGCTTGTCTCAACCTTGATATCGAAACTCTTCACATCCGCATCCGCCATCAAGGCGGATTTCACCTTGGTAGTGATAGCGCTGTCATCTATTTCCGTTCCAACTGTCGTTTTTGCCTCCGGTTGCGGCGCCGCAGACGGGGCGGTTTTTTCGCCGCTTTTCCCGCAGCCTGCGACAAATAAACCGGTGACCAGCACGATAGCCAGAGCAGCAAACCTATTTGGTATAGACATGTTGTTTTTCTCCACAGTAAGGGTTGAAAATGCCAGTTCTCCCGCTCATCGGTATAAGCCTAAATCCAGCAATTGACCGCTCGTTTCAGTTTGGAGTCACGATCCACAAAGACTCTCCGCGGTACTCGACGTTCACCTGTATGGTGAGTTCGCTACAGGCGGATTTAGGATAAAACGATAGAAAGCAGCCAGCAGGTCAAAGAATCAGCTCGCTATTACACTCACACTCCCGCTGTCGGCTGACTACCGATGCCTGCAATAGTGCTCTCCTTGCGCCTATTGCTCAGTGCGTTGGCACACATAATCCAGCAGGGATTGGAATGGACTTTGATTGCCTCTGGCATTCCTGTCTGCGGAGGCGTTCGATAGGCTGGCGTGATGACTTCCCGGGGATGCCGTGATAGCCATGCCCGTTTCCTTGTTGGCCCGGCTGGCAGTCGAGCCAAAGGAGCGCGGCAGGAAATCCAGCTATGAATTGCCCTGGATCTTGTCGAAAAAGGCGCCGGGAGCAAAATGGGTGAGCTGTGCCTGCTTCCAGCCGCCAAAAACGTCGTCGATGGTAATCAACTCCAGCGGTGGAAGCTGGGCAGCGTATTTGGCCGCTATCCTGCTGTCCCGAGGCCGATAAAAATGTTTTCCGGCAATATCCTGCGCCTCTACCATATGCAGATACTCGATGTATGCCTGGGCGAGTTCCTTTCCTGCCTGCTCATCTGTTCTCCTTAGAGCCACGCTCACGGGAGACTCCGCCATGATCGAGACCGAAGGCGTGACGACCTCGAATTCGCGTCCGCCAGAATCTTGCGCAAGATGATGAGCCTGATTTTCCCATACGAGCAACACATCGCCAATACCACGTTCAGCGAAAGTCTTGATCGAATCCTCCAGACTGGGATCACGTGTCTTGACGTTTGCAAACAGGCTTTTCATGAACTCGAATGCCTCCGCCTCGTCCGCGTTCGTGCTCGCGTTCCGGGCCGCGTATCCCCATGCCGCGAGATAGTTCCAGCGGGCATCCAGCGAAGTTTTGGGGTCCGGCGTGACGATCTCCACGCCAGGCTGCACCAGGTCATTCCAGTCTTCGATTTTCCTGGGGTTGCCTTTGCGCACCAGAAATACCACCGCGGTGGTAAAAGGCCGATTTTTCTGTAGAGAAGGCCTTTGCTCCCCCGGCAATGAAAATCGACTATTCTTTTTCAATGCATCGACATCCAGGGACAAGGCAAGCGTGACGACATCGAGTCCATCCAGTGTGGCGCGTATCGGAACCCCCGATTTACTCCGGGCCTGATTCAGTGCAATCGGGACGCCCAGGCGCGCTTTCCAGAGTCTTGCAAAGGATCTGTTGAGATCACCGTACATCTCCAGCGTTGGATTGGCCGGACGTTTGCCATGCAAAGCCGCTACCGCCGCACCCAGACTGAGCAGAAGAATGGCAACTGCAAAAATGGCGTAAGAACGATATGTACGCATGTTTCTTTCCCCCCGACCGAAAGATCAAGAAAGAAAAGCTAGCATCCGCATGTTTCAGCAGCATTGCGGGAATAAGAAGCAGCATTCCTCGCTCTCCGGCATGCCCGGGCAGGAAGTTGTCTTCAAACTACCAGACCGCCGTTTCCCTCCTTATTAGGGATTGAACCCAAATCCCGCAGTTGACCGCTCATTTCCAGTTTGGAATCAATGATCCACAAAGACTTCCCGCGATATTCGACGTCCACCTGCATGGTGGGGCTCGCTACAGGACGGATTGCGCGATTTTTGCGGCACATGGACACCGTTACCACTGCCTGGAAGGAATGGCCATTGTGCGTCGTTGCGCCCTCTCCCGCACGCCAGAACCCGCACACTCCACCTTGTCCAACTGCCGGATACAGGTTGAAATTATTATTGTTTGACTGATCCAAAAGGCGGTATACACAAATTTCTGTACTATGGTAAAAAGCGGGTAGCAGCAGCAACAACAGCCCGTGGTACCCAAAACCATGAATATCAAAAACTTCACCAAGCTTACCAATTTCGCCCTGCCGCTGCTGCTGCTGACCATGGGCGTGCTGGTATTTCATTCCCTGAGCATTCGTGAGGATATTACGGAAAATGAACGGCACCGCTACAAGGCGCTGTTGCTCGCCAATGAACTGCTGCAAAGCTCCGATGACCTCACCAGCATGGCCCGCGCCTATGTGATCACCGGCGCTCCCATCTACAAACTCTATTTCCAGGAGATACTCGACATCCGGGCTGGAAAAAAACCGCGGCCGCTCAATTATTCCGCTACCTACTGGCATCTTGCCGTCGCGGGAAAACCGTCTACGGTCGAGCACGTCGAAGCGGTCTCACTGGATGAAATGTTTCGGCGCTCGCACTTCCGCGAGGAGGAATACGACCTGCTGCACCGCGCGCTGGAGAATTCCAACCAACTGGTCAACTTTGAAAAACGGGCGTTTGCCATCGCGGAAGGCCTGTCCGACGACGGGCGCGGCGACCCGGTAAAAGAAAAATCCGATCGGGAACTGGCGATACAAATGCTCGTCGGGCCGGAATATCTTGCCGGAAAAGCGGCCATCATGGAGCCGATACAGGAATTCATAGAGATGTTCAGCAGCCGCATGGAAACCCAGGCGAACCTGGGAGTAGCACGGCTCGAACGCCAGATCATTTTTGAAATGGCGGTCATTTTCGTTGCGCTTATCGCCACCATCGCCATCATTTTTTATACCCGCCTAGGCATACTGCAGCCGCTGGCCGAGCTTGCCCGCCAGGTGGCAGGGATCACGAGAGGAGCTCGCCCGAGCCGTTATGACCAACCCACTGAGAATGAGGTGACCAAGCTGGGTGAGGCATTGGCAATGGCCGACGCGGAAAAACGGCAGCTTCTCGAGAACGAACGTATCGCACGTAACGAGGCGGAGCGGGCAAGCCGGCTCAAGGACGAATTCCTGGCCACCCTCTCCCACGAGCTCAGGACGCCGCTGAATGCGATCCTGGGCTGGGCCCAACTCATCCTGAGCGGAAACATGAAACCGGAAGATGTGCATCGCGGCCTCGAAACGATAGAACGCAACGCCCGCGCGCAGAACAAACTCATCGAAGACCTGCTGGAGATGAGCAGCATCATCTCCGGAAAAGTACGGCTCGAAATGAGGGAAGTGGACATCATTGATCTGGTCGAGGCCGCGATTGATTCGATCAACCCCACCGCGCAGGCCAAAGGTGTCGCTCTATCGGCAAAAATCTGCTGCCGGCACGGCTTTATCTGGGGCGATCACAACCGGCTGCAGCAGATATTCTGGAATATCCTCTCAAACAGCATAAAGTTCACTCCAAAGGGCGGCGGGATAGAAGTTCTGGCCGAGCGGGCGGGTTCCTACTTGGAAATCAAAATCAACGACTCGGGCCTTGGAATCGCCCCGGATTTCATGCCCTATGTGTTTGATCGTTTCCGCCAGGCGGACCCCTCCCTGACCCGCCAGTTCGGCGGCCTTGGTCTGGGACTTGCCATCGTCAAGCAACTGGTGGAACTCCACGGAGGAATGATCAAAGCGGAAAGCGAAGGTGTGGGAAAGGGAGCGACCTTTACCGTATGCCTTCCGCTGGCAAGCACGGGCGGCAATACGCGGGACAAGGAGAATGAAGTTGTTCTCAAACCCGGCGTTCAGGTAGCCGGCAACCTCATGCTCGCTGGAGTGCACGTGCTGGTGGTCGATGATGAGCTGGATTCGCTCGAACTTATCAAGGGAATACTGACCAGATGCCATGCAAACGTATTCACGGCTGCCAGCGCCAGCGAAGCATTGCGGCGCCTCGAAACCATATGGCCGGATGTCATGGTCAGCGACATCGGCATGCCGGAAAAAAACGGATATCAGCTCATGCAGGAAGTGAGGAATCTTCCTGAGGAGAAAGGCAGAACCATTCCCGCCATTGCGCTTACGGCATTTGCCCGGCCGGAAGACCGGACCAGGGCGATCGAGGCGGGCTTCCAGCTCCACCTCACCAAGCCTGTCGAAGCGCTTGAGCTGATCAATGCCATACGCGGGTTAACGAGACATCCTGAGCCAGGTAAAAATTAGCTGAAGGCAGCGTGCAAGACGCTCTGAAGACGATCTTAGGACGCCCTGTTTTCCGTAGCCAGTCAAAAATTGTTGACGATGATCTTGCCCCCCGAAATAACCAGATCAGGATACTCCAGAGTTTTCGGGTTGCGAGTGGGATCGCCCTTCACTGCGATGATGTCGGCCGGAGCACCCTGCTGCAAAGTACCCAGTAGCGGCAGATCCAGTTGCTGGCCCGCTTTCGATGTCGCGGCGCGCAGGACGTCGATCGGTCCCATCTTTCCCATCTGCATCATGTAAAGAAGTTCCTGCGCGTCGATGCCCCTCGGGATATCGGGATGCGCAATTTCCGCGCCATACAGGAGTTGCCCCCCCAGACCCGTCCAGATGCCTGCATTGCCCGCAACACCGGAGCACCTGGACAACGTATCCAGCGTGGTGACGATCCTTACATTTTGCGCCACCGCCTTTTTCAACAGTGATTCAGGAATGGGGTCGCAAGGCACATGGGCCCATTCATCCACACCCGCGTCGATGGCTATTCGCGCACCCTGCTCCTCCGCGATGTGCGCCGTCACCTTTCGATTGTTCCTGTGCGCTTCATCCACGATCGCCTTCACTATGTTTTCCGGCAATAGCGGCCACGCCGATTTCGGATGGAAAGCATGGTGGGCATGCTGGGGATGGGCATGCGCAGGTTTTGCGCCGGCATGGCCGTGATCGCCATGATCATGACCGGCGCCATGCCCGGATGACCAGGGCGCCCCTGCTTCGCCACCGGGTTCCAGCGCGATTTTAATGACGACAGCTCCGCCGCGAACAAGATCGCGAACGGTTGCTCGCGCTTCTTTCTCCGTGGAAACGGCCACGGCAATATTCGCATCCTCCCCCAGCATGGGGATGGGATAACCTCCCGGTGCGGTGATAATCGGCCCGGATGTCAGCACGCGCAGACTCCCGTCGCCGCCATACGGCTTGTGCAGAGGCCCTCCCACATCCCGGATCGTCGTGATTCCATGCTTCAGCACGGTATCCGGGGGAACATGCTGAAATGCGAGATGCGCATGCAATTCAATGAAGCCCGGCAGCAGCGTTGCATCCCCCAGGTCGATGACTTTTGCATGGCTGGATCCGAAGGATTCACGCGAACCGATTCGCGCCACCTTTCCATTTACCAGCAATACCGACGTATCGGCCCTGATGTTATCGCCATCGAAGACCCGCGCGGCGTGCAAAAGAATGGATTCATGATCTGCTCCCGCTTTCTGCGCCATGCCTGGGGAGGAAATAAAAACGGCCATCGCCAGGACCAGGCATGGCACGATCCGGCTGATCGATTCGAAGCGCATATTCATCATTTCATTCCTTTAACAGTGATTTGGTTCGCAAATGCCAGCAAGAACCGAGACTGCCGCCATGAGAAAAAAACTTCCCCAGGCCGACTCGACCAGTTCATTCCTTCCTGGATGAGTTTTATAGCAGCAACCCCGGAATATTCCCGAAGCTGGCTCGTCGCCACATCCAGCATGATCATCGTTCCCGGTGAAGCCGGTGAAGTAGCGGCTGCGGATGATTGCCGCAACTTGCCGCAAGGCCGCGTCATGCCATCGACCGCCATCCGGCGTCAGGGCAGCCAGGGAAAGCATCGCCAGGGACGCGATCACGGCTGACGAAAGATCCCGCGGCTGTGCCGGCTGGTCCAGCCGATCCGGTGGAAAAGGCGCCGGACGCGAATGTTTCCAGTACTCGCAGGCAGAGCGGGCATGGGTCAGATAAGGTTCTCCCCAACGTGCCGCCGCCCGCGTCAACCCCAGCATGGCCCACGCCTGGCCGCGAGACCATGCGCCAGCACGATCAACCGGCCTGAAACCACCATCCTGGAAGCGGGCGCCGGCATGAAACGCGCCGCCATGGGCATGGCAGGCGGCCAGCAGGGTGTCTGCATGACAACGGGCTATATGGCGATAGGCGGCATGCTTGCTGCGATCGAGCAACTGGATCAGGGCGGCAAGCGTATCTATCGTTACTCGCTGGTTTCCCTCGCTTCCGCCGCCCATCCCGGTGCCCAGGGGGATGCAATTCATTTCCGGATCATAGGAAGCGGCGGTAGCGGCTGCAGCTTCCCTGGCCAGTTCGCGCGCGTCGATATCGCCGAACCAGAGATCGCCAAGGGAAGCGCCATACCAGAAGATCAGGCTGCGGTTGATGGAATCGGCATCGATTTTCGAAGATAGGCGCCTGCAGATATCGGACGCCTTGCGCCTGTCCGGCGCGGCCCCGGTTATCCGCGACCGCAACCACCACCAGCCGCCCCAGAATCCGCCGACCCAGGAACCTCCCGCAGAGGTAGCCCACTGGCCGGCATTCCCCGGCGAGTAAAGGGGAAAGCCGTCGGCGCAGCATGAATCGATGGCATCCATGCGGCGGATCATCAGTTCAAGTGCATGCACCATCTCCTTGCGGCTCAGCAGCGGCGTGTCCGCGCTGCCAGCCTTCTCCTCTAAAATATGCATGGATAATATTTCCTCAGAAAACCAGATTGAAATCGATGTAGATCATGTCGATATCCTTTTTTCCTTGATAGATATTCTTGACGATATCGCCGCCGAAAGCATGCCCATAATAGAATCTCCATGACAATTGCTTGTTGAGCGTATGCGTGAAACTGATATCCACCAATTGGCCCACGTCGCTTTTGCCGCTGGAAGGCCTGCCTGAATAGCCGAATGCTCCCGAGCGCGATGTCGGCCCCAATCCGCCATAAAACAGGTCGCCCGAATTGTTGAGCGACAGGTGATGCGCATCGATGGTTATGCGGGTCTGCGGAGTGGGCGATACGATCATCTGGACGTAAGCATCCTGTAGATTCATCAGGTTGTAGAAGGGCAGCTTGGCATAGGCGCGCCCGCTGGGAAGAGCCGTAAAGAAGGTTCTATGTTTATCGTCCTTCGCATTATTGTCGCCCGAACTCAGGAAATAGAGCGCGCGCAGCCAGGGCCTGAAAGGGAGTTTCGTCCACTGGTAACCGGCCTCGGCAGCGATCGCCCAGGCCCGATGATCCTGGTTGGTCCAATCGCCGAACTGGTAGGCGCCCCACAATAATGCATCCATGCTTCCTGCATCCCCTTGCTGAAGGGTCAGCAGATGCGCCCCCAGGGTGTGGATATTCAGTTTCTGGCTATTCAGCCAGGGCCGATCCGTGCCGGCCCGGTTGTCTATCACCTGGGTATTACGCTTGTCGTCGTAATTCAAATAGAAAAGCCGGCCTTCGGTTCCGGGCAGCAAAGTGTCTTTCTTGGTGGTGAGCGCGGCATAAAAAAGGTTGATATCGCCGATTTCATCCTGTCCCTGGACAGTAAACCCGCCCTGGGTGGGACGAATACCGGTCACCGTTATATTGAAACCCGGTTGATCATAAACGGAGCTGAAGCCGTCGAAGCTTCGCCCCACATGAACCACATTCGATGCGAGGAGGCGTTGCGCGATGCGCGCCCTTTTTATTCCATCGAACTTGTCCACGCCGGTTCTGTATTCCATCCCATCCATGAATTCGAACCGGCCAATCTTCAGGAATGCTCCCGGCAGGCCCAAAGAATGGAATTTGAAGTCAAGATAGGCCTGCTTCAGGAAAACGTTGCTGGCGTTGGTAGACTGGTTCGCAAGGAAATAAGCGCCGCCCAGTCCCAGCGGGCCGCCGGGAGAAGCCACGGCGTTATCGGGCAGCCCGTATAAACCGATATATTGAGCCTGCGCATAGCCATCGACATAGGGAGTGGTCAGCAATGCGCCGAATCTGGCGCGTACCGACCATAAGTCGTAGTCATTATTATTGTTTATCGCTGGACTGGGCCGGAAGTAATCCCACGCCTCGTAGCTGCCATAAAGCTCTCCCGTAAGGCGCAGGTACGGATGAATCTGGCCCAGGGAAGATCTGCCTTCTTCCGCGCCGGGGGTGCCGTGAATTAGCAGCATGAAGCCTATTCCCATCCAAAGAATGAACCGCTTTAATCGCTTCACGCGCATGCGCTCAAATTCTTCCACGTGCCCGATCCTGCTTCCCGTTTCGAAAAATCCGGTATCATAAAATCATGGACCTGGTCTCCTCGAAGGATGGCGTATCCATCGCCTGCTGGCACGGCGGCGTAGGAGAACGCCTGCTGCTCGTGCACGGCACCTCCGGCGACTGTCTGGCATGGACCCCTGTATTGCCCGCGCTTGAACGCCATTTCGACGTGTGGATCTTCGATCGGCGCGGCCGCGGCCAAAGCGGCGATGCCGATGGTTATGCGCTCGAACACGAGTGCGAAGATATCGCCGCGGTCATGGACGCCATCGGGGGCACGGTGCATCTGCTCGGGCATTCCTTCGGAGGACTCTGCGCCTTGGAAGCAGCACTCCTGGCTCCCGGCATCGGCAAGCTCATACTCTATGAGCCTCCCATCTCATTGGCAGGCAGCGGCTGGTCTCCCGCACTCGATGCGAAATTCGAAACCCTGCTGGAAGCAGGCAAGCAGGAGGAAGTCCTTCTGCTTTTTTTTCGCGAGATCGTCAAAATGCCCCCTCATGAGATTGCCGCCATGCAGGCTGGTGTGCATTGGCCTGAGCGAATTGCCGAGGCGCATACCATTCATCGCGAATTGCGCGGGATCGATCGCTATGTCTTCACACCCCAGCGGTTTCATCGCCTCAAAAATCCGGTTTTGCTCCTGCTTGGGGGCGAAAGCCCACCCCGCCGCCACCATATTGCGGAAATGCTTCACCGGGCGCTCCCCTCCAGCCGGATCAGGATCCTGCAGGGGCAACAACATGGCGCGATAAGAACCGCACCCGATCTGCTTGTCGATGCAGTGATCCATTTTCTGGGTATCCAGGCAAGCGAGCGCTAGGCGAGACGCGTGGCCGCGCCTGGCATCCCCGCCTTGCGCCGGCGAGCCGATGCCAGTGCAAGCGACAGGATGCAACCGCATAAAAGCACGCCAATCAGCATAAGCCATCCCGGCTGCGGATCTCCTGAATGGCTCGACAGGGCGCCTCGAAGCGGAGGACCCAATGCGAAGCCGCCAAAGAAGGCAACCGAAATAAAACCGGATGCCGTGGTCACTGCGCCAAATGCCGCATCTCTTACCAGCATGCTCATCGCTATCGCATTGGTTCCCACAGCGGCAAGTCCCATGCCGATGGCCCCGGTCCATAGCCGCCAGTGGCTTTCGGGGCCCGCGTGCATCGTCACCGCCACCGAGCAGGCCGAAATGGCAATCAGCGCAAGCAGAAGCAGCGACTCATCCTTGAGTTTTGCTCCCATGGGAGTCAGGACTATCCTGGAGAGCATTCCCATCGCGCCGAAAACCGCGATCAAGGTACCGGCAAGGGAGAGGGACATGCCTTGCAGGGCGCCAAAGGTTGGCAGAAACGTGACGAAAGCGGAGAGAGATATGCCAACGCAAAACTGGATGCCCATCAGCCTCAGCAATAGCGGATTGGGCCTGGAGAAAGTGAAGTCGCTGCCGGTCTTGCCGTGTTTCCCGGGAGCGAAAAAAAGCGTGGCAACCAGGAACAGCATGGCTACCGGAGCAATTCCGCCGAACGCCGCGCGCCAGCCATATTGAAACGCGATACCCGGCAGCGCCAGACCCGCGAACAGGGCTGCGACCTGAACACCGGATTGCTTGAGTCCTACGACCCCTGCTTTTTTCTCTTTCGGAATTCGCTCCGTGATCAGCAGATTGGTAACCGGATTGGCAAGGGCCTGGCCGATTCCACAGATCGCTGCTGCCGCAATCAGCCCATGAAAGCTGTCGATCGACGCAATCAGCATGAAGGCCAGCGCGATGGCGAGAAACAATGCCATCAGCGCATGGCGCGAGCCGAGCCGATCGACAATGGCGCCCGCCCAGAACGACAATACGGCTGCCAAGCCGAACGAGCTCATTACCAGGTAACCGAGCAGCGCCGGATCAAATCCCAGGTCACGGCTGAGCATCGGTCCAAGCGTGCTGACGGCATACAGCATCAGCATGGGCAGGGCCATTGCGGATACCAGGACGATCCGGAACGAAATATCGGCAGCCAGCATATGCAAGCGGGTCCAGCGGGACATTAGCGGCGACGCCTCCATCCTGGACCCGCGGTTGCCTGCTGATGCCGGCACATCGGCAAAAGCAACGGGAAATATACATATATCATAGCTCGTCGCCCCTTCGGGAACATGGCTTCCGTAAAGAGTTGGGGTTGGCAAGTGCGGCAATCGGATCAGGCAAAATGGTATGCATCCTGCTCCTTGTAGAAATCGATGAGCCGCCGGCCCACGGAACTGATAAGCGACTCGTCGGTGCCGTCGAGGATGCGCGAGGTGCGCGCTATTCTGAAAATACCTGAAAGGGGAGTCAGGTCGCTGATGCCTTCCGCGCCGTACAGTTGCACCGCTGAATCCGAAGCAAGGCACAAGGCTTGCGACGCTGCCATCTTGGCGACATTGATTTCGACATCATCCGTACGCCGGGCATCGACCCCCCTCGCGGCCACCCGGATCAGTTCGCGGGCGCCTGCAATGGCCTGATACGCGTTGGCAACGTGCTGCCGCACCAACTGTTTCTCGGCTAATCGGGCGGATCTGCCGCGCCCGGAATGGATTCGGGCGCCCATCAGGTCGAAGCACCGCTGCGCCAGTCCCACCCAGTTCATGGCACGGAGCAATCGCCCCATGCCCAGCCGCCGCCTCATTAAATCGATGCCGCTGCCGCGCGCCCCCAGGAGATAATTCTCGGGGACTTGCACGCCGCTGAAGGAAATTTCGCCCTGGCCCAGCGAACGTCCCATCATGCTGATAGGGCGTTCGAACCGGAACCCAGGCGAATCGGTGGGAACGACAATCATGGAGAGGGCATTGCCGAGTGCGATATCTTCCCCGGCCGTACGCGCCAGGACAGTAATAAAAGTGGCCCGTTCGGCGTTGCCGACAAACCACTTTCCGCCATCGATTATCCAGTTGCCGCCGGACAGGCGTGCGGAAGTCGTTATCAGGCCGGGAAACGAACCGCCATGCTCCGGCTCCGTCATTCCGTAGCTGGGAATGGCTTCTCCCGCCACCATGGGTTCCAGGAAGCGCCTGCGGATTTCATCCGTACCGAATTCCAGGAGCATATGCGCATCGAGTGCGGTATGGCTGCCAAAGATTGCTCCGGAGTATTCCGTACGCCCCTCCTGTTCGGCGACGATCAGATAGTCTTCGAGCGAGAAGATTTTGCCGCCGTGGGAGAAGGGGTAAAACAACCCCCAGAGTCCGGCATGCCTGGCCTTCTCGATCAGCTCCGACTGCAGCCGCGATGATGCTTCGCCGTCTTGGGCAAGGCGCGCCTCATTGGGTAGGATTGTTTCATCCACGAACTTTCGCATCTCGATGGAGAGCGATTTGGCCAGCGCGGTATGGTCTGATTTGTTATAGGCTTGCGGCATCAGTGCGCCTGGCGGGCAAGGCCGGGTACCGTCATGCGTTGGGCAAGCTCGATCTCCGCCGCTAATTGCTTTTTATCGATTTTCCCGGCGGGACTGAGTGGCAACTGCCGGTAATAACGCAGATACTCCGGAAGTTTGTTTATTTCCAGGCCCTGTTTGTGCAGGTAGCCGGTGAATTGCGATAGCGATGGGCGCTCCATTCCCTCCCGTAATACCAGGCAGAGGCAGACCCGATGCCCCAGGTCCGGATCGGCAACCGGTACACAGGCTGCGCTGACGACAGCCGGATGGGAAGCAGCGATGTCTTCGATCTGGGCGGGACTGATATTGACGCCGCCACGAATGATGATGTCTTTTTTCCGCCCGCAGAGCACGAGATAGCCCTTGTCGTCGATCAGGCCAAGATCCCCGGTATAGACCCATCCTTCTCCATCCCGGTATCGCTCGTCCAGATCTGGAGCATTGACGTATTGCATGGGGCTCAGCGGACCCCGGGCGGCAATTTCACCAATGCAGCCCTGCGGCATTTCCTGTTTCTGGTCATCGACTATCCGGATGGAGCAAACCTCGGGGTTGGGACGCCCTGCTTTGCGGAGAATGGCTTCCGGATCGTCGTCGAGCATGGCGTGGCAGTTAACGCCATCCGCCGAACCGTACAAGCCGATGAAGCCGCATCGGAATACCTCGGTACAGCGGCGGATGGATGCCTCATCGATTTTTGCCCCGCCGCTGATGATGGCGACCAGGCTGGAAGTATCAGCCTTGGCCAGCGCCGGATCCGCTGCGATACGCTGGAACATGGTGGGAACGCCCAGGATATGAGTGGGCCTCAGCTTTGCAATGGCTCGAATGGCGATGGCAACATCGAATTGCCGCAGTACGGCAACCGATCCACCCAGCCAGGATAAAACACCAGACGTCGCGGTCGAGCCGAACGCCGTGCCGAGCGACATCAGGTAGAGCCCGCTGAAAGTGCTTCCTTGGGGATGTATTCGCCGCAGAAAACGCCCTCTTCCTCCGGCCAGCGCGTTGTGGGAATATGCAACCCATTTCGGCTCTGATTCCGTTCCGGACGATATCAGGAAGCGAGCGGGCGAATCGGGATAAACCGCTGGTAATTCATCAGGTTCTATAGATTTCGCTCGAAGCAGATCTTCCAGTGTATGCCAGCCTTGCCGGGGGTTCCCATCCACGACCAGAATGCGAAGCGACAGCAGCGTCGGCCGCAGTGATTCGATCAATTCGCAAAGATCGGTCTTTGTGTGTTCCTGCTCGACAATAATGACGCGGGCATCGCACCGCCTCAGCAGGGACTGTATATCCAGGCGGCCGCGACCCGGCGGAAAGGGGGCGGCAATCGCACCAAGCGCCGCGGCGGCGAGATCGATTGCGCAACACCGCCAACTGTTGGGAAGCTGGTATGCGATAACGTCGCCCGCGACAACCCCTCGCGCCCTGAAACCGTTCGCCAGCCGATGGACTTTGCTCAATAGCTGCATGTAGGTGACAGTTTCATCGAGGCTGATTACTGCCGGACCGTCGGGATGCCTCCACGCATGCTCGACAAACAGCTCATATAGGGATTTATTGGGATAGATTCCATCCCTGACCCACTGGCTGCGAACCTTCTCGGGAACCAGATCCACGATGCCTGAATGATTCATTTGAAGCTCCAGGGAGAATTGACTTTTGTGTAAGAACCGGGACTGAGGCCTGGCTGCAGAAGTTCTATGCCATGCAGGTCTGCGAGGTCTTCGATAACCACGGCTGCCGGAACATCCGCCTCTCCGAGGATCTGGACCCATTCGTCCGCTGTCCTCGATAGAAACAGATCCCTCAGGTGCAAAAACCCTTCTTCCTCCATCCCGACACCCACTCCAAGGGTCGCTTCGAGGGTTTCGACCAACCGCGTCACCATCTTCCGGTCGCGGCATTCGACGGCAATTTTCCCCTGCCTGGTGGCATAGATGGCGTCGATCATGCTTTGCGGGGGCGGACTGATGCGGGATAGGTTGTACAAACCATCAAAATCATCCGCGCAAAGCAGCGTTGCTGCACTCATCAGTGACGACGTCACTCTCCCAGCGACATTATTCATGCATCGGTTGAGTAGCGCGACCGTGATTCCCTGTGCCGAAACCACGCCTCCGAGCACATCGAGAATGGTAAAAAGGGAACCGCAATGCGTACCCGAGGCTTCGGCGATCTTCCCGGCTATGCCTGAATAGGCCTGAGCCATGAAATCCGTACCGGGCATTGAATTCGATGGACAGAGCGCCGGCCTGTCCGTTGCCCAGCCGGCGGCATAGGCATAAATCAGGGAAGGATTGATGGCAGTCAAAGCTTCCTCGTCCAGATTCAATAACAACGCCTTGCCCGGCGCCCAGTTATGCAGAAATACGTCGGCCCCCTGCGCCAGTTCCTTGATTTCCGCTTGTCCGTACGGAGACTTGATGTCGATTTCCCGAATGGTTTTTAGCCGGTTGAGCGCATCGAAGCGAGCGGAACAGCCCTCGGCCATGGGCGGCATGCCTCGGAGTGGATCTCCCCCAGGCGGTTCTATGCGGATAACCTCCGCACCGAGGAGAGCGAGCAGGTGCCCCGCGAGTGGACCTTGTATCCTGCGGCAGGATTCGACGACGACGATGCCGCTCAGGGGCAGATCACTGGTGGTCCTGCTCAATGGCCTGCCGCTGGGATTTCCCTCGAAAACAAACTCCCACGGGCCTTGAGACCAGATGTGCCTGCTGTCGTCATCCCCTGCCCTTTCCTGGAGAGAACGCACCGGGCAAATAGCCATGCCGGTACTGGCACAGACCTGAGCGATGTGGTGATAGGTGAAATGCGATATGGCATCGACTAATTCATCGGGCAGCGGGGACATGGCTTTCGCATATCGCATCAGGAAAGCTGCCCACCCCTTGCCGGCGGCCGCCGCACTTACGCCGAGTTCCGACCAGAACTTTTTCCAGGGTCCGGCATCGAGTGTTTCCAGCTCGAAAACGACGCCATCCAGCGAGACGAAGGGAGGACAGTCCCGGCTCGGGACACCGCCTGGCGACAGCCTTTCCGGTGATTCCGAGGCAGTTGCCCCCGCGATATATTGCCCCACGCTCAGCAGGGCTGCAGAAGCCATCGAAACATTGCTGCTGGATACCGAAAGGCCGCGCAACTGGCCAATGGAAGCGGCAGCGCCCCCCTGCAGCGCCAGTGCGGCGGTCAGCGTCGAAACGTAGCGAAGGTCCAGCGGCCGGGACTTGCCGCCGGCGCGTCCATGGACGGACATCAGGCCGCAAGCTGCCTGCATGGTATTTTCTGTGGCCAACACTTGTTTCGAAGCATCGTGCCACCTCGTCACCCTGCATGCGACAGGCATGGTAAGAGGGGTTTCGAATTCAAAAGAAAATGCCGCGTTGTCCGGGCAGCTTTCGATCGATCCCACTTCCATGCCCAATGCGGCCGACTGGTAAAAAAGGGAGGAGGCCATGGCAGCAAAATCAGGGGCCGGGCTTTTCAGTCCCGTTATCGCACAGCCACTCAGCGCACGATCCGGATGATTCATATTCCTGTTTCCATCCATTGAGGCCGGCCGGATCAGCATCCCCCGGCGACGGCGGGCAGGATGGTTAATAAATCTCCGTCCTTCAGGCTCGTGAGAAGACCTTCGCGAAAACGGATGTCATCATCATTCACGTACAGATTGATGAAACGATGCGCCTTTCCCTCGGCGATCAATTTCTCCCTGACGCCGGGATACTGCCGCTCCATCTGTTCGATGACTTCGAGAACGTTGAAACCCGCGATTTCGATGCGTTTCTGATTGTCGGTAAGAGGCCTCAAGATGGTCGGGATATTCACGGTTACTGGCATGGCTGCTCCTTCTTGGAATTTTTAATCAATTTTTTAATCGGTAAAAAAGCTGCTATTGCATAAGTAGCTGCGTATCGAGGATCCGGGTTCAGGAAAGCCGGCCGGCATGTGCACGTTCATTCACGGCTTCCCCGGAATAGAAGGCTGAAATTGAAGCCAACGCGTAATTTGAACGCTCAGGTCATCGTTGCCAGTTCGCCACCCGATTGATACAAATTCAGCATCCTGATGCGCTCTTCGGTAACCATTCCGTCCGCGATGCGGAAGCTGCGGATTTCCTCCTCATACCTGGAATCCGTCGGAATAATCACGTAGTGGGCACGGGGTTCCATCGCATACTTGACATCGGCATGGCTCGGATAGGCTGGTGCATGGGTGTGCGAGTGGTAGATCACGACCGGTTCTTCTCCCCGGGCTTCCATCTCCCTCCATACCTGCAGTTGCTGCTGCGGATCGAATGTAAAAAACGTTTCGGATTGAGCAATGTTTCGCATCGGGATCAGGCGCAGCGGAACATCGGATCCTTCGCAGCCCGCTATGATGCCGCAGGTTTCAACGGGATGATCCTTGCGTGCCTGCGCAATCATTGCATTTACCAGCCTGGCGTCTATCGTCAGCATAATTTTTAGCCTCCTTGATGTCCGTGCATTCAAAAAATGAGATAAAGCATCTCCTGTTCCGTCAAAAGGCGGTTTTTTAAAAAATCATGAATTGCGGAAAACCGGTTAACGCGCTGCGAGAAGCAAAATCTGATGGAAGCGAAACAGTTTCGATAAGAAAGAGAAGCCGCGGAGGCTCTTCCGTTTCAACTAATGATGCTTTTCAACTAATAACTCGGCAATGATTGATCGACGTCCTTTATCCACGCCAGGATTCCGCCATCGAGGCTTTTGATGTTGGTGAAGCCCTGTTTCTGCATTTCGATGAGAACATCCCGCGAACGTGCCCCCATCTTGCAATGGACCACGATGAAATCGTCTTTGCTGAGTTGGGATAAAACCTCTTCCGACATCATTTCATTCTTGGGAATATGGTCGGCGCCCTCGATACGAACGATATTCCACTCCTCCAGCCCACGGACATCTATCAGCCGCAAGTCCGCATCGTTTTCCCTCATTTTCTTGAGTTCCAGCGCGCTGATCAGGGGAATATCCGTTTTGTTCCCGGGAACAGATCGTTTTTGCCCGCAAAATTCCCGATAATCGATCAATCCGGTGATGGGCGCCCGCGCGGGTGCGCGCCGCAGCGGGATAAACCGGAATGTCATATCCAGGGCATCGTACACGGCAAGCCGTCCAAGCAGGGTCTCGCCCAGGCCGGTGATCAATTTAATGGCCTCCGTTGCCATGATGGCGCCGATCACGGCGCAGAGAACGCCGAGGACTCCTCCTTCGGCACATGAGGACGCCATATCCGGTGGCGGGGGCTCGGGATACAAGTCCCTATAATTCAGGCCGCGTCCGTCGGGCGCGTTTTCCCAGAACACCGAAGCCTGTCCTTCAAAACGGAAGATGGACCCCCAGACGTAGGGCTTTCCGGCAAGCACGCAGGCATCGTTGACGAGATAGCGCGTGGCGAAATTATCTGTTCCATCCAAGATCAGATCGTAGCCCGAAATGATTTCCAGAGCATTGGCCGCTTCCAGGCGCTCGTTATGAAGTTGCACATGGACACAGGGATTCAACTCGTTGACGGAGTCTTTCGCGCTTCTGGATTTGAGCCTGCCGATATCCGAGTACCCATGAATGATTTGTCTTTGCAGATTGGATTCATCGACGACGTCGAAATCGATGATCCCCAACGTCCCCACTCCTGCTGCCGCAAGGTACAGGAGCACTGGCGACCCCAGCCCGCCGGCTCCTATCACCAGAACCTTGCTGGTTTTAAGGCGCCTCTGGCCTTCCAGGCCCACATCGGGAACCAGCAGATGGCGGCTGTATCGTGAAATCTCTTCCTTGCTCAAAGCTTCTACAGGATTTACCAATGGTGATAGCTGCATCAAAACCCCCCTGTTTAAATCAACTAGTCTCTATCGCTATCCTGCCGCTCGGGAATGAGCCGGCAAATAGATGGTGAATCCTTGTTCTGGATGCTGCGGTTTTGGGGCCTGCTGCTAGAAGCTTGCGGATACGCCGATCTGACCCCAGCGTCCCGGCATCGGATATCCCGGGCGATAGGCATAGTTGACGTCCAGCAGATTTTCCATGGCCACGAAAATTTCTCCTCTCTTTCCCAGCATCGGCAACCTGTAGGAAACGCGGGCATTCATGATCGCAAATGAATGCACGCTCTCGCTGTTGACTGCTCCTGCAGCGCGCGGGCGATTAAGCGCCAGCACGCTCGACTGATATTGGGTATCGACCGTGAGGCGGATAGGGCCTATCTGCCCGTTTATACCCGCCGTGACCGCCCGCCTGGGGGTATAAGGCAAAATGTCGATACTGGGATCGAGCAGGGTCAGGCCGCCGAATACCGTCCAGTTCGGCGTAATATTCTGCCGGATGGCAATTTCGGTACCGCGCATCACATAGGTGCCCAGATTGAGGAACTGAGGGGGCGGAGGAACATTCGGGGGGAAGCCGAAGATATAACGATTCTTCACCTGATCGATAAACACGCTGATGTCGATTTGCGTGGCATCGAAGGGAGTCAGTTTCACGCCGACTTCCGCATGGTTGAGTTCTTCCGCCGAAAGCTGTTTCCAGCTTTGCCCGAGAGGAGGAATCAGGAATGCGAGAAGCGGCGTTTCCAGCCCCGGATAGTTGATGCCACGGGAGACATTGGCGAATAGCGTGGCCCTCGCGGAGACCAGGGACAAGCCTGCATGGGGCGAGGTTTTGGTCTGGAACTGGCTGTGGTCATAGGCGCGAATCCCGATAGCCGGCACCACCGCCCAATTCTCGTTGATTTCGATTCTCTGGCTTAATGCGAAATAGGGCGATGTGACGCGGAAGGTCGGCGCGCTGAAACGGGACTGTGGCGCTCCGATGGGGATGGAACGCACGTCGCCGGTGATCCAGTCGCTGTCCAGTCCGGCAGTGATGCTTCCGCCCGACCAGAGAGAAAACTGCTCCTTCCAGCGCAGCCCCGTCATCTCGAAATTGGTGAGCGAGGTCCCCTGCACCGGATCGTTGAGCCAGTTGCCCTCCCCCCTGCTGTGATAAACGCGAAGGTCGCCACGCCATGCGCCATGGTTGTGCGATAGAAAAACAGTCACCATCCCTGCGCTGGTATTGTATTGCGGCGCCACCGCGGGGCGGGGCAGGCGGACATCCCCCGGATCGCGAGCCTGATTGTCGACGTACAGGAAGCTCGTTCCAATCGACCAGTTGGAATTCAGCCGCATGCCGATGCGCCCCATTACGTTATTCAGCTCGCCGCTTGCGTTCGGCCGCTGACCATCCGACTGGGCGTGTCCTTGCGCAAGCATAAAATCCACGTCGCCCTTGCGGCCGACCATGTCCACCTGCTCGATGAATGTGTTGAAATAACCTCCGGAAACCCTTCCTCCCACCTGTATGCCTTCTTCGGTTGCGCGCTTGGTTTCGAGATTGATCGAGGCGAAGTTGTTGCCATTGATCTGCGGCTGAGGGCTTTTGTAGACGGTGATGGATTGCATGCCGTTGACCGGCAGCAAATCGAGCAAGGGATGGTTCCACACTCCCATATAAAACGGTATGCCGTCGATATAGGTCTTGATCTCGCTGCCCGGGCGGCTGACCCCCATGCCGCGAATGAAGACGGCGCCGCCCTGATCGCCCCCAAATGCGCCAACCGGGTTGTAGCGCGATATCTGCACACCGGGAGTCCGCCGCAAAGCCGTGGCGAGGTCGAACGCATTCTGGTCGCGTAGCTGGTTTTCCGTAACCACCGCGGATGTGCTGGAAAATGGATCGACGCGGACACTGTCTATGATTGGATTGGACATGACGACAACCGGAGACAGCGTCACAGCCGGTGATTGTGTTTTATTCGGAGAAGGTGCTGTGCTCTGTCCCATTGCAAATTCTGAAATACCTGCCGTTGCGGTCGCCGCTATCACGGCCACCAGAATTTTTCTTATTCTCATTTTTATTTACATCCGGATTACCTGCATCGACGCAAACAGAAGCAGCCGAGGCGGCAACGCCATATATTTTTATAGGAAAGGGCTTATAACAAAATCAGCTAACATTATGAAAAACGTCTAAATGGAAGCGATGTGAAATGTAAGGCAAAAGGATAAAATTAGGAATGTGGCATATTGTCGCATGTGGCAAATTGTCGCATGCCGTTAGCGTCATGCCACTTACGACAATAGACTATGCAAATTGAATTTTAAGAAAGAAGGAGAAGACGCGCTTCATATTTTCAAGCTGCATTTCCCGAAACTGGATTAGGGCCTGTTAACCCCTTTTTCGCGCTCGTGTTGCTGCGCGGCTCGGGCCTCGTTCCGGCCGAAATCCGCTGCTATCGTGGGTCCTGGGCGCGAAACAAGTGCTAGCAAGCCCTAAGGAAGCCCTGAACAAGCCCTCACGGAGCGCGTTGCTGATAAAATCGGGATGATCATAAGGCGTGCGATGAAGGTCGTAGCTTGGACTACGATACCAAGGAGCACAACGCCATGGCTCCCCAGAGCGTGGCACGAGGGGCCCCGCGAAGCGAGGGCAAAGCTGCCGTCGCGCCCGCGGAGACTTGTTCAGGGCTTCCCTAATGTCTTCTCCTCAGATGCGGGCTATGCAGGCAGGCAAAATCTCTTCCCATGCGTGCGAGATTCCCGGCCCTAAGGGGTTGTCCGCCAAACCGTTTTTCCGGTTGGGCGGGTTACTTGCCTTGCCTGTTCAGGTTCTGCTGGACAATACTTTGTAAGAAACAACGATATAGTTCGTGTTTCTTAGATGCTATCAGGCTTATTACGCCGGCGAACGATGGCACCCATCAAGCCCAAGCCTGCAAGTAGCATGGCGTATGTTTCAGGCTCCGGCACCACTGCCACAGTACCCGATATGCCATATTGAAGCTGCGGCAGAACATTCTGATTGGCATAATCCGTTCCGCCCACAAATATCGAGTAATCGCCCGCCGCCAGATGAAAAGTTTTCGAAACCATGTGGTCGGCTACACCGTCAGGACCGGCGATGAGGCCAGTACCGTAGTTTATGCCAGAGCCGTCATAGGCGGAGCCAATATAAGTAAATACGCTTGGCGGATCATTATTATCGTTGGTGATGCTCCAGTTGTTCTGTGCCCGAAATGAACCTTCTGTCATGCCAACACCGCCCACCGCATCCCGGATCACAATAGAACCGGGAGCGAAATCATGATCCAGTATGGCCGGAGGCCGATGAGCAAGTCCCTCATAGAGCGAAAAACCGGGATTGATCCCTCCTTGCACGGCTACGGGATTGGGCACGGCGGCCGTGGGGGCAGGCGTAAAAACCTGAGCCCGGAATGTAATATTTACATCGGCGGTATCAGTTAGGTGAAAATCGTAAGGCCGCACCTTGTGGCTGTCGCCCCAATCGGCATCCGTTCCGTCGATCCAGCCGAAATTGCCGGTGGCGGAATTATACGAAATGGTGTTGGTCTGCCCGATCGTTCCATCGAAAGTGCCAAAGTCGCGACCGCTGTAACTGATGTGCGCCATGGCTGGCAACGAAGTCATGCCAGCAATGAGCAGCGTATATTTGAATATTTTTTTCATGACTGATCCTTTTAATATTCCATTAAAGAAAAACGAATAACAATATATGCGTAAAGCATGTAGCGCTACGTCACGCACTTGGAGTATTTATCAGCCATGCAAACAGGTCAATGCGGTAAATTGTCGCGTGCGGCAAAATGCCGCACTGCAAAAATTACCGATCCGGGAATATGAGACGGAGATTTCCACAGCCATTTTTACAATTTTGTCATACAACAACAAGAGAACATCAGCATATTTCTCCGTTTAATGACGCGAGTATAATTATTCTGAATTCAACCGCATGCGCGGCAGACTCTGTTCGTCTCTGGAAACTTGGGAATGGCTTGGCGGGGCAAGAGTGCGCCCATGCTGGGCGCACATAAAAAATCCGGCAGCGATGAGCTCGCTGCCGGACGGGGTGTCTCCCACCGAGGGCACAATGGCGACACCGGTTACATTATGCGCTCAGTGATAAAAAATTCTGTTCGTTAACACACATTCAAAAATGGTCCGGAACAGTCATGACAATATCAAGCAGAAGCATGGCTGGGCGGGGCCGGCGGATTCATCCGGGATCAGCGCTTACATCTCTTCCCACATGACATCACGGTGCCTGCTCTTCGCCGCGGTGAGAAGCTCGATCAAAGGCAGCGCGCGGTGGCTTAGGCTCACATGCTCTTCCGGGCCCTCCCCTTGCTCCCCCTGCCTGTCGTTGCTCACGCCTGTATTTGTATTCTCCGCGGAGCTTTCCTTGACGCCGCGCTGCAGACGATCCAGCGCGGCAGGAACGTCGTGCGCGAGTATCGCACCGGGCACTGTCCCGCTATGACCCATTATTTTAAGCAGCCGCGTAGCAATATCGCCGAACATGGTGATGTCGGCATACGCATCGCTCTTGAACTTGATCAGCATACTGCTTGCGCTCTGTTGGCGAAACTCATTTTTTTTGCTGGCTTGCCATATCCGCGCGATACGATAGGTAATCTAAGCGCGAACCGGATTTGAAAGAGACAATCCGCCTGCATGCAGGCGAACCTTTCCCACTTGCCGCTTTCTCGCGCTTGCGAGGCCGAGAATGAACAAGCCCGCAACAAGCATGGTAAAAATTTCAGGTTCCGGCACAGCGGTGGCAAAAGCGGCTGCGAGCAACAGGTCTGCCTGAGTGGTGGGATGAAAATCGTCCCAGAAAAGATGCTGCCCCGCATCGCTGCACGGTATAAGACCACCAAAGCCACCCAGGCAGGAATGTGTGACATCTGTCAGGCCGTGGCCTGCCGGGTCCTGGATAACGCTGTTCACGAAAGAAAAGGTATCGAAGCGGAAAATATCAGCCGATGGAAATTGCCCATCGAGATTATTCAGTTGCGCATCGAGCATGGAGTTGAAAGTAAGGGAAAAATCCCGCGCAGCAGCCTGGAAGGCAGGTCCGTTATCTATGGATGATGGCGTCGCTCCCAGATCAGGAAGGTTGGGCACAAAAAAATGCCGCGCCCCCGCCGCCGCCAGTTCGCCCACAAAGCCTGCTATATTCTGGGCTGCCACGGTCGGGGAATCCGTGGTAAGGAAATCGTTTGCGCCTCCCCACACCATATACAACGCATTTGGATCAGCCTGCGCGCCATTTAGGTTGCCAAGGTAGCCACTCACTTCGTCGCGCATGCCCGGCAGGCCGAAAATACCGGTCGAAGTGGCGTGCCCGCCATCTCCGTAGTTGCCAATACCGCTGGTGGCGCCGGCAATCGCGTAGCTGCGAAAATTGTCAGTCGTCACCTTTCCATCCCCGAAAAGGGCTACCGCCAGCCTTTCCGATGCGACTGGCCCATTCGAGATGCGTCCGCCGTCATAGGGTGGGCAGGGATGCGCGGGATCGCATATTCCTCCCAGCGTCTTGTTGAGGCTACGCACGGCGAAAGGGCTGTCGCCAACATCGGAAAGGCTGTCGCCAAAGGTGTACAAAGCGCTGAAAGAAGCGGCCCAGGCATTGCCTCCCATTATCATCAACGCAGACAGCCCGGCAATAAACATGCGTATTTTCATATCGACTCCTGCTACCCGGTTTTAACAAGAAGTACTGCCACTGCCTTGGCCGCAGCGCTTAATCCCGGTCTCTGAGCAGCAATCCGATGATCAAGCCGATACCTACCGCAACGGCTACGGTACGCCACGCATTTTCATGGACATATTGGTCGGTTACTCTTGCCGCCACCCTGGATTTATCGACCACCGTTCCTTCGAAGTCCTGCAGGTATTCCTTGGCAAGCTTGAGATTCCGGTCGAGCTTATCACGCAGCACGACGGCTTTTCTCTCACTGTCGCCACTGACCGACTTCATCAGTTCCTCGGTATCGGCAATAACGGAATGAAAATCCTCGATAAGCTTGTCCCTGCTCCGCTTGGCGGCAGATCTATCCATGATTCCCTCCAGGTGAATTCATTTCCTCGTCTCAAGATACTTGTCCGGCCCGTCACTCCGCCGGAAAGCGGCGCCAGACTTTCGCCAGACCATCCTCTTCCAGCCATGTTCAGGAAACTTCTAAGCAAGCTTTGCGATGATAGAAGGATGCATAATGATCATCGACCATGAAGCTTGCCGAAAGTCTTTCCATTTTATAGTAGAGCAACCTCGTTTTTTCTGTCTGTCACCGCACATACCGGTATCTTCTCGCATGCTAAGGTGACTCGACATACGCTACCGCCGTACTGATGGCAGCATACACGATTATCAGCATGATTAAAAACCTTTCGCCCCTCGCAACAGACGAGATGGCGGAATCAGCGAGGACCCCGATGTCATCTCTTCATACTCCCAAACAGAATCTTTTTCTTGCCATGCTTCCCGAAAATGCTTATGAAAGGATGAAATCCTGCCTCGAACCGGTATGCCTTCCACAGGGATGGGTCGTTTATGAAAATGGGGGCGAACTGGATCTGGTGTATTTCCCCACCACCAGCGTCATTTCCCTGCTGGCGCATACTCCCGGCGGGGAACCGGTAAAAGTAACGCTTATCGGCAATGAAGGGGTATTCGGAATTTCGATGCTTCCGGGACAAAAGAAAACTCTTGACCGCGCAGTGGTGCAAAGTGCGGGCTACGGCTATCGGCTCAAGGCTTCGCACCTGAGAAAAGAATTCGAACTGGGCGGACCCCTTCGCTATCTCCTTCAACGCTATACGCAAAACCTCAACGCCAGAATCGCGCAAAGCCTTTCTGCCATCGACTCGGCAAGGACCATCAACCCCGTCCGAATGGATCCTGTTCCTTCTCTTCCGGACGTCGCGATTTAATCGTTCCCCCGCCCGCGGGGCTCCTCGGGCGGCGTTCGGCAGGAAGTCGTTCAGGGCTTCCCAGGGAGCGGAGCATCGGCGAGGGCCGGCAGAGGATGAACCCGGACTTCGACATGATGATCCACGCGATCATCGACAAGCGTAATCGCCGGAGCGATCTGCTTCACGCCATCGATGATTACTCCGGCATCTCCGGTTATGCCGGTATCCCGCTTCTCATCGGGTTTCCCGCCGGTTTCCTGCACGACCCGGATACGATAAGTCGTTTCGCCATAGCGATAATGGATCCTGTATTCCTTCCAGTCCGCCGGAAGGCAGGGTTTGAATTTCAGTGTCCCTTCCTCCAGCGTGAGTCCCAGCAACGTCTCCAGCATAAGCCGATACATCCATCCCGCGGAACCGGTATACCACGACCATCCGCCGCGCCCGGTGTGCGGAGAAACGGCGTAAACATCGGCTGACGCCACATAAGGCTCATTCTTGTAGATAGCCGTCTTTTCCGGCGTCCGGGTATGATTGACCGGATTGATCATCGAGAGCAGTTCCCACGCGCGCTTGCTGTCGCCCCTCACGGCGAAAGCCATCGTTGTCCATATCGCAGCATGGGTGTATTGCCCGCCGTTCTCGCGCACCCCGGGAACATACCCCTTTATATATCCCGGATCCAGAGCCGACTGATCGAACGGCGGATCCAGAAGCTGAATCAAACCCGCTTGCCTGCGAACAAGATAGTGATCAACCGCATCCATTCCCTGGCGTTGCCGTTCGGGAGCGCCAACCCCGCTTAGCACCGACCAGCTCTGTGTGATTGAATCGATGCGGCATTCAGGGTTGACGGAAGATCCGAGCGGAGAACCATCGTCGAAGTAAGCGCGAAGGTACCATTGCCCATCCCAGCCATGCTCTTCTATATTTTTTGCCAGGCTATCCGCCTCTGTTTCGCAACGTTTTGCGAAAGCCATATCGTTGCGGCGCCTGGCCACGCTGGAAAACTGAACCAGAACTTCATGCAGGAAAAAGGCCAGCCAGACACTTTCCCCGCGCCCATGAAAACCCACCAGGTTCATCCCATCATTCCAGTCGCCGCTGCCCATCAGCGGGAGGCCGTGCTCGCCGAATCTCAAGCCGTGCACGACCGCACGGACGCAATGGTCGTACAGGCTCGCAGCCTGTTCCGAGCGAACCGGCAAATCATAGTACGACTCCTCGTCCGCACCAACCTGGCGGCCTTCCAGAAACGGAATCACCTCATCCAGGACACTCGTGTCGCCGATCGCCTGGATATAGCGGCAGACTGCCAGAGGCAGCCATAAATAATCATCGGAACACCGGGTCCGCACGCCACGGCCTCCCGGCGGATGCCACCAGTGCTGGACATCGCCTTCAACAAACTGCCGTGCCGCCGCACGCAGCAGATGCTCGCGCACGAGCGCAGGCTCGGCATGAACGAGCGACATGACGTCCTGCAGCTGATCACGGAATCCGAAAGCACCGCCCGACTGGTAGAAACCACTTCTCCCCCACAGCCGGGATGCCATGACCTGATATACCAGCCAGCCGTTGGCCAGCACGTCGAATGCGGGATCGGGCGTTTCCACGCGCACCGCATCCAGCGTGCGCTTCCAGTAGCCATATACGCTTTCCAATACCTCATGAGCCACGGCTACGCCACGAAAGCGGCGCGCAAGCGTGATCGCGCCTTCCGCATGCATCCCGACTCCCAATCGAAAGACCGTCTCCTTCATCTGGCCATCCATCAGTTCCAGCGGGACACGAATCGCGCCGCAGGGATCGAGTCCCGGCCCAACTCTTCCCGAAAGCGATTTCATTCCCATGGCGGCGGGATTTTTCAATGTGCTATTTCTGCCGATGAATTCGGTGCGGTCGCCGGTTACGCTTCGGCCCGCCGCGTCATCCGCATCAAAAAATGCGGTCCGGCCCGGAAATTCGTGATTGTACGGATTTCGCGCCAGCAAAATGCCGCTTCCCGCGTCAATCTCCGTCACTACATGCATCCTGCTTTTCTCGGGTAAATCTCCCAGAATCCACTCGATGCACCCGGTCGCGGAAAGTTTGCGCTTGCGCCCGGATTCGTTGCGGATCCTTAGCACCGCGAATTTGACCGAGGCATCCAGCGCCACATAAATAATGAATTCGGTGTAAATACCCTCCTCGATATGCTCGAAAGCGCTGTAGCCGAATCCATGCCGCGTGACATAAGGCGTGGTTCCCCTTGCCGGCAGCGGCGTTGGCGACCAGAAATAACCACTTTCTTCATCGCGCAGATAATAAGCCTCTCCGCCAGGATCACAAACCGGATCGTCGTTCCAGGGAGTCAGGCGAAACTCATGCGCATTCTCGCCCCAGGTATATGCCTGGCCGCTTTCCGATATCACGCTGCCAAAATCCGGGTTGGCAAGAACATTTACCCAAGGCGCAGGCGTAACCTGGTCGCGGCCCGTGATGACGATATATTCCCGCGCGCTATGCGTAAATCCACCCAGGCCGTTGTTGAAGAGCAGCGGCTGGTCTGGCAGCTTCACCTGCTGGACTGGAGCGGCGCGGCTGGTCGGCGCCAGCCTCGCCGGCGCAACTGGAAGCTCCGTGGGAATACGGCGGATCAACTGTTCCGGCAGGCTGCCCTTCGAATCCAGGATGATGACGCGAGCCACTGTTTGCAAAAGAATCCGGTCCTCGAATGCGATCTGCTCAGCCCGCCGGATGAAAATTCCTCCGGGGCGATCGAGCAGATGACCCTCTGCGCTTCCTGCGATCAGGCCCATTATGTGGTCATGCAGGAGTTGGCGATAGCTCGAATGATCCTCGTTCCAGATCACCAGGTCGACAGCGAGCCCCTTGACGCGCCAATAGGCATGGGCCTGCACCAGTTGCCGCACCAGGCCGATATTCCCGGCGTCGCTGATCTGCAGCAGCACGATGGGCAGATCACCGGAGATCGCATATCCCCATAGGCCGGATTGGCCCCTCTGGTTCTTGCTCAGTATTGCCTCATCGGCTCTCAGATAGGCATTGGCATACAAGACGGATCCTGCGAGCCGCCCAAATAGCTGGGCATCCGTCTCGGTTGCGTTGAGCTGGCGCAACACCACCAGACTGTGGGTCCACGCAAGATCGAAAACACGGTTGGTCAGATGCTGGTCCTGGTATTTATCGACCAGGTTCATGGCCGCATGGCGGGAGTCCCCCGCTCCCGTTACGATATCGATGACGGCGGACTCCCCCGGTTCTATGGTTACCTGCTGGCGTATCGCCACGATAGGATCCAGCACCGAGCCGGAACTGCCGGAAAGCGGTCCTGGCGTCGTTGTCAGGGCAAGCGGGGCGGATAAATCGTTTCCCCGTCCTATGAATGCCATGCGGTCTGTCTCATACGAAACAGATTCGGCAATATTTCCATGGACCCACATCAGGTGAAACATCCAGGGCACGGGATCGTTCTGCGAACGAGGCCGGCGGTTGCACAGTATCGCATGCCGGTCCGGCAGGATTTCCGTCTGCACGAACAGGTTTCCGAATGCCGGCGCCTGGGCATCAGCCGCCGCTGTCGCCAGCACCACCTCGGCATAAGATGTTATCTCGATTGTGCGGCGCGTCCAGGCACGATTGGTGATATGCAGCCGGCGCAATTCGATATCGTCTTCGGGCGATACGGTAATTTCCGTATGCGTATCGAGATCGAGATCGCGCCGGCGAAATTCGACCCGCCCTTCCGAAAATATCACGCCATAGCGCTTCGCTTCCTTGAGCGTTGGCTGGTAAGTATTGGACCAGAATTCTCCGCTGGCGGTATCTCGCAGATAGCAGAAATTTCCGCGGTTGTCGCAGGTGGCATCCTCCCGCCATCTTGTTACTGCGAGGTTCTTCCAGCGGCTGCTTCCCGCGCCGCTATTCGTCACCATGACATGGTACCTGCCGTTGGATAACAGCTGGACTTCCGGAATCGGTGTATTAGCCGTGGAAAGCATGCGCATGGGCATGTCCGGAAGCTCTTTTGGCATGCGGATATCCGGCAGCTCCGTGGTATGCGTTAGGATGATCGAAGGCTTGGGAATCCGTTCCTGCAGCAGCAGCATGGTCGCCTGGAATGAAGGATCGGACCCAAACCGGCGCTGCATCGGACGATCGAGCAGCAGATAGGCCAGAGACAACAGGCTCATACCCTGATGGTGCGCCATGAATGAGCGCACTATGGCGCGGGTTTCTCCCCGGCGCAGGCGCGCCGGCGTATAGTCCACGGCCTCGTAGAATCCGAATTTGCCCGATATTTTTTCCGCTGCAAGCCTCTGGAGGTTGGCGCACGCAGCCTCCGGCGCAACCATCAATCCCAGCACGGAAGCATAAGGAGCGATAACCATATCTTCGCCCAGGCCACGCTTCAATCCCAGGCCAGGAACGCCGAAAGCCCGGTATTGATAATTGAAATGGATATCCACGGCGTTATAGCCGGATTCGGATATGCCCCATGGCACGCCCCGTTCCCTGCCGTACTCGATCTGGCGGTTGACTGCGGCCTTGTAGGTCTGGTCGAGAAGCGTGTTGTCGAAAGTGGGCATCACCAGCAAGGGCATGAGATACTCGAACATCGATCCGCTCCACGATATGAGAGCAGTCTCGTGTCCCACACTGGTCAGCATCCGCCCCAACGCGAACCAGCTTTCCTGCGCGAGCTGGCCCTGGGCTATCGCCACAAAATTGCACAACCGCGCTTCCGATGCGAGCAGGTCGTAATAACTGGAGTCCAGCCGCCGCTGGCCGACGTTATAGCCGATGGAGAGTTGGCGTTGCGCGGGGTTGAAGAGGAACCCATATTCCATTTGCGCCATCTCCCCGGCCTGTTGCGCGAGTTGTTCGAGCAGGGCCAGCCGGCTTTCCGCCCCGTTGCTGCCTCGGCTGGCTAGCTGGCGCAAGCTGGCGGTTTCCATGGCAGGCCCCGGCATATCGGTATTGCCGTTTCCATATGAGGAAAGAGACTGCGGAGCGAGGCTGACCAATTCGTCGAGATTCCTTTTGCATTGCGTAGCCAGCGCCTGCGCCCATTCACCCGCTTCACCCGCAGATGCGTGGTTCGCGCCGCCAAGTTCCTGCACCAGTTCCTCCGCGCAAGCCGTCAGCCGGTCCAGATTGACTCTCGCCTCGGCCAGGCTGATCCGCTGGCGTTGCGCTGTCACCCCGATGAGCATTTGCTCGAATTGAGCCAGGGGACGGGAAGCCGAACCCGCGACGGTGGCGTGAAGAATCTGGAGCGTATCGTTCAACCCCAGAAATACACGCTCCATGGCAATTGGCGCATCCGCAATTTCCATCAGGCTGGCACGCAACGTCAGCAGGTGAGCGGCAAGATTCCCGCTATCCACCGTTGAGATATAGCGGGTCAGGGGCGCTTTGGTCTGGGTATCGTACCAGTTGTAAAAATGCCCCAGGTACCTTTCCAGCGTTTCCATCGACTGCAGCGTATTCGATGTCCGTTCGAGGAACTGGCTTATCCCGATAAATCCAAAATCGTAGGCGGCGACATTGGCCAGCAGCGAGAGGCCCATGTTGGTCGGCGATGTCCGGTGAGCGACGGTGGGAACGGGATGCTCCTGGAAATTGTCCGGCGGCAACCAGTTGTCCTCAGACGTGACGAAAGTCTCGAAGAACAGCCAAGTCCGCCGTGCGACTCGCCGCAGGAAATTTATTTGCCCCGCAGCCAGCTCCGCCCGGCGGGGCGGCGGCGTGCGGCTCATCCACCAGGCAATGGCAGGCGATGCCGCCCATAGCAACAGGATCGGCGCGGCAAAGATCAATATGACCGGGTCCGAAAGTGCGATGCCGAGTGCTACCGCGGCCGCCACGGCGGGCGCAATCCACATGGTGCGGAAGGATCCGCCAATGCCGACAGGTTTTTGCCCTGCTGCCGGGCCTTGCTCTATTTCGGCATCATGTGAGGGACTCCATTCGAGAAGCCGCCGATGAGTGATGAAAAGACGGAAATGCGTCCGGATGATTGCGTCAAGACTGTAATAGGCTTCGTAAGGAAGACAGGCCAGATTGAACAATATCTGGCCCGAATGCTTGCTGGCTTCGCGCCCCAGGATAACGAGATGCTGGCGCCACGATATGTCGGACTGCTTGTTCAGAAAGTTGGAGACAAGTGAAATCACGGGAGGAATCGCGAATACGCCAATCACGGCCACTGTCCAGAACCAGGGATCATGCAGCCCGATCCATCCAGCCGCAAGCAGCAGCGTCAATGCCAGCGGCATCAGGCTGCGCCGGAGGTTATCCATCAATTTCCACCGGGCAAGCGGGGGGAGTGGATTGGGCTGGTAGCTTGCATCCGGTCCGGGCACGCGCCACAACAACCAGCTCGCAAGCTGCCAGTCTCCCCGGATCCAGCGATGCCGGCGTTTCACATCCGCCAGGTAGCGTGTCGGAAATTCCTCGTACAATTGCACGTCGCTCAGGAGGCCAGCCCTGGCGTAACACCCCTCCAGGAGGTCGTGGCTCAAGACCCGGTTTTCGGGGAAGCGGCGGCAAAGGGCGTGCTCGAACGCATCGACATCGTAAATGCCTTTACCGACGAATGATCCCTGGTGGAACAGATCCTGATAGACGTCCGAAACAATTCGCGTATAGGGATCGATCCCCGCTTCCCCTCCGAAAAGCCAGGCATACCGCGATTCGTTGGTACTTGAGAGACTTGTCGCAACCCGCGGCTGCAGGATGCCGTAACCTTTCTTCACCATCCTGTTATTTTTCGCCCCGCCGGCTTCCTCGAGGCGAGGACGATTCAGCGGATGAGCCATGGTGCCCACGAACTGATGGGCTGATTCCCGGGGGAGCTGCGTATCGGTATCGAGCGTGATGACGTATTTGATCTCCGGCAATATGGAAGTATTGCCGACGATCAGCGAAAAGGCATCCATTGCCCCTCCGCGCAATAGCGCATTCAACTCAGCAAGTTTTCCGCGCTTTCGCTCATATCCCATCCACAGCCGCTCTTGCGGATTCCAGCGGCGCGGACGATGAAATAAAAAGAAGGGGCCATGCTTCCTGTCCTGTGGATTTGCCGCTGTATTCGCTGGCATATTCCCGATTTCGGCGTCTGCGGCTGCAGTCGCATATTTCCTGTTCAGTTCTTCGATTCCCCTGCGGGTAACCTGCAGCAAGGGTCCGTCCTGCGGGAGATTTTCCTCATCCGCATCCTGGAAATCGGTCAGCAAGCCAAAGCTGAGATTGTCATCCGGATTTGCCAGAAACCTGACTTCGAGCGCTTCCACGAGATCAACAACGTTTGATTCCCGCGTAAGCATTGTTGGAACCACTACGAGAGTGCGAAACGTTGAGGGTATCCCCTTCGAAAAATCGATGCGTGGAAGCGAATGCGGCTTGACCAGCAGCTGAGTCATCCAGTTGACCAGCAACAGCGACAACTGGCTCATGGCGAACAATGACAGAACGCCGATCCCGGCCAGAAACCAGGTGCCTGCTCCCTCCGCGCGGGCTGCTGCAACCAGGCTTCCGGTCAAACCGAGCGTGATTGCCGCTATGCTGCCAAGATAATAAAGAAGTGGTGAGCGATGCAGCGCCTTCGAGATTCTTTCGTGAACGGGCAGGCGCACCTGCGCCGCGCTCTCGAGTTCCGGCAACCCTTCATCGATGAGATAGAAGCCAACATGCGCGCTGACACCTCCTTCTGTTTTTCTCCCGGCCTCGGTTGCCAGCCGAAGCGCGTTTCGGGCAATTTCCACCTCGGATACAGGACTGGTCCTCGCCAGACGTTCCACCACATGGCGGTAGCGGTCGCGGGTGCCGAAATCCATGCGGCTGTAGGCCCCGGCGGGGTCTTCGCGGAGTACGCGTTCGACAATGCTCGTGCTTTCCACGAAATCCCGCCAGTCGATGGCGCCCAGCACGCGCAAGCTGCCGATGCTGTTGGAGATGGAAACCTGATCCGCCGCCTGCTGTTGATTTTCGGACTGCACCATCTGATCGATGGTCTGATTCGATTCCGCCAGCCGCTGCTCGATCCAGGTCAATGGCAGCGCCAGCGAAGGCCCCTGGCCTTGCAAGCGCCGCGTCAGCTCGGATACGAAGGGAGTTGACATCGGCGGGTCGGACCGCGCCATGTCCGCAATGACGAGAACCAGGCTCTTGGGATCCTTTTCGGCGATGCGAGTGATTTCAGTTGCCCAGGCGCTAGCGATATCGCGGTCGGCATGCCCGGACGAAACATACACTGCCGCGCGGCGAAGATTCTCGATCAGGGCCAGCCTCAGCATGATGGGAATCGCCCATAATTCGCCCAACTGCAGGTTGCTCACGCCCTGATACGCGGCCACAAAGCGCCTGAGGCTTTCCGTATCCACCCTGCCATCTCCATGCGCAATCGCCTGCAAGGCGATATCATAGACACGTGGAAGATTGGGGGAAGAACCATGCGCAAGAATGGGCAGTTCGCGGCTATAGTTCTTGGGAAGATGGCGCTTGGCAATGCGGATCTGCTCTTCGATCAGATAGAAATTGTCGAAAAGCCATTCTCCGGCCGGAGTGAGCGGGCGACCGGCGGAAACCGCCTCGGCCAGCACGCCACATACGCTGAACAGGATATTCTCGTTTTCATCGAGGCGCGCCAGAAGCTGGTCCGTGCCGCGGCGTGCTGCCAACTCATGCGAAGCCGCCAGAATGCCGCCGTACAACTCCATCTGGTCGGCACTGAAGAGTTCCGAACGGAGGGGGAATTCTTCGCTGACGGGCGGCCGCTGCTTCCCGAACCCGCGAAACTTGCGTGCAAAAGAAAATAACCATCTTGAAACCGCTGTTTCGCTCGCTCTCAATTCAAATATTCCCTTAAGCCATGAACTTCATCCTTTGACTTCACCCGTTGCGCCATATGAGAATACTCTCGATGGCGGCTCCGGGATTTCTTGAAGTGATGGTTTGCGCGCGCAACGACATCGACTCCAGGATGCCAGCACTCGCAAACATTGAACCGGACGGCTGGGCGTAGGGAGGCGAAATCGTGGCCGGATTGCTGCCACGATCGCTCTGCAGCATAATCCAGTTTAACGAAATTGATGAAAGGAGACACCACAGTCCATCCTGGACTGATATGCATGGCTCAATAATAAAGCTCAGCTCATCCATAGTATGTACGCTAGCGCACAATAAAATACCGCAGAGCCAGGTATTGTCTTATAGTGCCATGATAGACATATAGGAAGCGCGCATACGGGAAGAAGCCGCCTGGTGAAAGAAAGCGGCTACGCCGATGTGACTCATCCGCCGTTTTTCTGGCTATGCTTCAAGCCGTCGCCCTTATTAACGGATGCTTAGTCCCCCTCCAAATCAACCTGCTCAAAATCATCTTCTTGCCGCCCTGCCGCCGGCGGAATTCGAACGTCTGCAACCCAATCTGGAATTGGTTCACCTGCCTCTCGGCGACGTGCTATGCGAATCGGGGGGACGCCTTTCCTATGTTTACTTTCCCGTTTCAGCCATCATCTCCCTGCACTATATTCTTGAAAACGGTGCATCTTCCGAGATTGCCGGAGTGGGGAATGAAGGCATGCTTGGGATATCGCTTTTCATGGGGGGAGAAACCACGCCAAGCTGGGCTACCGTTCAAACCGCGGGATACAGTTACCGGCTGAAGACAAGCATCATGCTGCAGGAATTCAATCAGACCCTCTCGGTACAGCGTCTGCTGCTTCGTTATACGCAGGCCCTGATTACCCAGATTTCGCAGACAGCCGTCTGCAACCGGCATCATACGATCGAGCAGCAACTCTGCCGATGGCTGCTTCTGACCCTGGATCGCTTAAACTCCCAGGAACTGGTCATGACACAGGAATTAATCGCCAGCATGCTCGGCGTGCGGCGGGAAGGAATAACAGAGGCCGCGGGCAGGCTGCAACAGGCTGGGCTTATCCGCTATCGCCGCGGCCATATTACAGTCCTGGACCGGTCAGGCCTGGAAAGCCGGGTCTGTGAATGCTACCAGATGGTGAAGAAGGAATTCGACCGCCTGCGCTCCGACGTATGCAGGAACTGAAAGCAATTTCCCCGTTTTCCGGGTTTCAGCCGAGGTGGCGGGGCTTATGAATGTAACATCATCCCTCCGCAAAGCCTGGGCCTGAATTCGCCCGGTGGAGCGCCGCCCCACCCGCCTCGCGTCACCCGATTGCCGCATCGCGCTGTGTGCGATGACGAACCGAACATACTCCCGGATTAACGCATTATCACCATGGCATCGCTCGTGCCATAGTACCAGCATGCGCTTTATGTAAATGACATGATGCTGTCCCTGTTCATTATCATGAAAGAGACCTGATGAATATCCGCTCCAGGACTGCCGGAAAAGCGCTGCTGATCCTCGGGGCAATCCTTGCGCTTATTGCCATATTTGCAGCATTGTTCGACTGGAATATGACAAAGCCCTATATTCAACGGCAGGTCAGCGAGAAAACCGGCCGGGATTTCATTATTGCGGGCGACCTCGACGTCCGGCTGTCGCTGAATCCGCTTATCAGCGCGCAGGGCGTGTCGCTCGCTAATGCCGAATGGGGAACGGAGCAGCCAATGCTGGCTGTCGGCAAGATCGCATTTCGGGTCAGCTTGTGGGACTTGCTGAAGGGAGATATCGTGTTGCCTGAGGTATCGGCGTCTCGACCGAAAATTATCCTGGAAAAAAGCGGGGATGGTAAAAAAAACTGGGATCTGAAAAAAGAGAAAGAAAAGGAAACGAAGTTGCCGACTATCGGCCGCCTCGTATTGGATCGCGGAGCGGTCATGTTCCGGGATCCCAGGACGGAATCCGATATAACCGTAAAGATCGTCACCAGTTCGGCTTCCGCCGATGCGCGGGAAACTCCCCTGGATATAGCTGCGGAAGGAAAATTCACGGGGCTGGAGTTCGTAGCGGAAGTGCATGGTGGCGCCGCAATGGCGCTTGCGGACGAAAATTTTCCTTATCCGGTCAAAGGAAAAGTGCAAATCGGGAACACGCATGCGGCATTCGATGGCACGATTACCGGCCTCGCCGCGATGAAAGTAATCGATCTCAATCTGGAACTGCATGGTGACAATTTGTCCGCGCTTTATCCGATCACGGGAATTGTCGTCTTTCCCTCCCCTCCCTACCGGATATCCGGAAGGCTCATGCACCGGAAGACGGAATGGGGAATGGGGAATGGGGAATGGGGAATGGGGAATGGGGAATGGGGAATGCATGGATTTTCGGGCAAGGTAGGCTCCAGCGATCTCGGCGGAGACATTGTGTTCGATACGGGTGGGAAACGCCCGATACTACGGGGGGATATCGTATCAGAGCAGCTTGACCTGAATGACCTGCAGGGCTTCGTTGCTGCGAGGCGCGGGCCACAACCACAGGATAGTCCTGCGGAGAAACAGGAAAAAAAGGCATCCGCCAAGGCCCAGAGTGGCCGCCTGCTGCCAGATCAGAAGTTTAAGGTCGATAGATTGCGGGCTATGGACGCCGACGTGAAGTTCACTGGAAAATCCATCAGAAACAAGGACCTGCCCGTCGAACATCTCTTTACCCATCTCAAAGTCGACGACGGACTGATGACGATAGATCCAGTGGATTTTGCAGTTGCTGGCGGCGACATCAAGGCCAGTGTCACCATAAATGCGCGTGACGAAATTCCTCAGGGAGCGGCAAAACTGGAGGTAAAGAGGCTTCAGCTTCCCAAACTCTTTCCCAAGCTGGAGTTGACCAAGGACAGCAAGGGCCTGATCGGCGGTGCGGCTAATGTTAAAGGCAAGGGTGAATCGGTGGGAGCGCTTCTGGCCTCGACCAATGGGCGGTTCGGGATGATCATGTCTGGCGGGGAGATCAGCGACACAGTACTCGCGGCTATAGACCTCGATGGAGCCAAGCTTATCAAGCTCCTGTTCACTGGCGATAAAAACGTGCCTGTACGGTGTGGCGTTATCGATTTCGATATCACGAACGGAATCATGAAGAATGAGACTTTCGTTTTCGATACGGCTGAGACCAATCTGCTCGGCGAAGGGCAGATAAGTCTCGTCGACGAATCGATCAAGATGAAGCTGTCTCCGGAGCCCAAGGATCCCAGCATATTGAGCTTCCGGACACCCGCGCACATAGCGGGAACGTTTAAGGACCCATTGATATACCCGGACAAAATCCTGGCCATTCGCGTGGGCGCCGCCGTTCTATTGGGCGTTTTTGGCACGCCGGCCGCGTCTCTTATTGCGCTGATCGAGACAGGACCTGGGGAGGATGCCAATTGCAGGGAACTGATGGCCTCGGTGAAATCATCACGGCCGTTAATAAAGGAAAATTCCTTTTCCAAGAAAAATTCCTCGCTAAAACGCTGAAGGCCTGTGTGCGCAAGCGAACGGAATGAAAAAACGGGCTGCAGGAAATTATCCGTCTGGATCTGGCATGCCGATCCCTCCGATTCATGAAAGGGTTTCCCAAATCCAGGATAAGCTGATTCTCGTCAACGGACTTGTTTACTGAAAATCTTCTTCGACTGCTGAACTTGATATTGTTGAGTTACACACGTGGATTGGCCAAAGGAGAATGCGGGAGCAGGAAGCATATTCGACCTACGCCCCAAAGAACCCGTGATAGCGAAGGCTAGCATATCGGTTGAATGTTCTTGCAGCGATATTTTTCGATATCTGGGGGACGGGTTCTTCGAAAACTATCCCAAATGGTCTCCAGAAGTTGTCGAACTCGAACAACTCACTGAGGGTCCGGTGAAGTTGGGGACAATAGCACGCCAGGTTCGTATCGATCGGGGACGACGCACTGAGACTAAATTCACCATCAATTCCTATGAGCGCGATAAACGCCTGGAATTTACCGGTGTGGATGACCCTTTCCGCTGCACTTATGAGCTGGAGGAAATCGAACCAGGAAAATCAGCCAAGTTGACCTTTATTTTCGAGTTGACCGAAATTCAGATATTCATGCGTCCTTTTGAAAAGCTCATCCGGGAAGTGGTCCGGGAGGGCGCCGAACGCATGGTAAAAAATTTGAAACGGCTGGCCGAAGCAGATAAAAAGCTTTGACTTGATATTCAATTCCAATTGTTATCGAGGAAAAAGTATAACTTTCGTCGTGGAAAAAGATCCCGTATTTATTCCGCAGATTCTGCTCCAAATGCTCGACAGTTCCGTGAATGACACACCTTGTTCGAACCCGGTCAGGAAGACATATCGTTTGTTTATGCCGAGAGGCAGTTCAAGTTGATAATGGGGTAATCCCAGGGGGAAATATTGGGCACAACGGTGAGGTTCCCTCGATTTTTCGTCTTCCAACAGGTGGGATTCATGCTACCCGTTGTTTCTTCTGCTGAGCAGTGAGCCAGTCATCAAGGAACTGCATCGGTGACTTGTAGCCCAAGGTCGAGTGTCGCCGTCTCCGATTGTAGAATACCTCAATGTACTCGAAGCTTGCCGCTGTCATCTCTGCTCGTGTTTCATAGCGTAGTCCATGCACACGCTCGTTCTTGAGGCTATTGAACCAGCTCTCAGTCGGGGCATTATCCCAACAATTCCCCTTGCGGCTCATCGAGCAGATCATGCCGTACTCTTTCAGCCTGTCCTGGAAGGCAAGACTGGCATACTGGCTGCCCCGATCCGAGTGGTGGATCAGCCCCGCCGCCGGTTTCCTGCGGAACCACGCCATGGTCAGCGCATCGGTCACGATGTCTGCCGTCATGCGCGGTTTCAATGACCAGCCGACCACTTCACGGTTGAACAGGTCGAGCACGATGGCCAGATACAACCAGCCTTCGTCTGTCCACAAATAGGTGATGTCGGATGTCCAGATTTGATTCGGGGCGTCCGGTGTGAAGTTGCGATCCAGCAGGTTGGGCGCCACCGGCAGAGTGTGCCTGGAATCCGTTGTAACCTTGAAACGCCGTTTGTGGCGCGCCCGGATACCATTCTCCCGCATCAACCGCTCAACCCGTTCCTTACTGGCCGGGAAACCCCGTTCCCGCAATTCCTTGACCATCCTCGGGCTGCCATAAGCACCCTTGAGTTCGGCATGGATGGACTGGATTAGCATCAGCATCCGGCTATCCGTCAGCCATTTGCGTTCCGGCTTGCCACCACGCTTCCATGCCCGGTAACCACTTTCACTGACATCCAGGACCCGGCACATCTCGTCCAGTCCATATTCCGTCCGCTGCGTATTAATCCAGGCGTACTTCACGCTACATCCCTCGCGAAGTACGCTGTCGCTTTTTTTAGGATTTCATTCTCCCGCTTGAGCCGGCCGTTCTCGGTGCGTAACCGGGATAGCTCCATCTGCTCCGGCGTGACCACCTTGCCTCCGGCACCGTTGAGCTTGCCTGCCGCTGCAGCCTTAACCCAGTTCCGCAGAGTCTGGTCGCTGACTCCCAACTCCTTGCTTATCCTGCCCGGTGTCAGCCCTTCCTTGATACGCTTGACTGCCAATTCCTTGAACTCGCCTGTGTATTCCTGCCTCGGTATCTTTATCATCTTCCTCTCCAATGTGACTTCGATTTTACATCACCCTTGGAAGACGATTTTTCGGGGGAAGCTCACGGCGACCTACAGGTGAACAACCTACTGAGAAATGACACCCAGGGAAAATACTATTCAGGCTGGAATTGTCAGGGATGCTGGGAAGGGCGGAATTCAAGAAAACCCGCGTATACTCCACATTCGGTTATTACAGCATCGTCATCGGCATGAAGCGTTAACTACGAACGTTAATGATGTGAATTACTTGGGACCTCCTTCTTTCAAATAAAAACTACAGCGCCTGACGGTGCCTATCGACCCCCTGCTTCACTCTATTCAAACTCGCACTTGAGACAAAATATGAAATTGAGATCAAACGGACATGCTTTTCTATTGACTCTGCTTGTCCTCGCTAATCCGGCCCTGTTGCATGCCGAAGAGGAGGATCACGAAAAAAAAGCGCTCAAACATCTGGAGAAAGCGATCCGTAGCGGAAAGGAAGGCAATATCAAAGGAATAAGCAATCATACGGAAGAAGGGAAAAAAGAGCTGATCGAAGCCAACAAGGAACATCCTTATACCAATCTCCAAAAACCCATATATGGAGAACATGAAAGGGCCGAACACGACAAGGAGGCTTTCGAGGAAATGGATGAGGCCATCGGCGAGGCCCAGGAGGGGCACGTGGAGGAAGCCGTCGAGGCGGTGGAGCGTGCATCGATACATTTGAAGGAAAAAATAGACTCGAAGTAATTCCTGTCATCCTTACCAGGAGATGACTGCGCGATATGAATTGTAGTAGTCGCGACTGTCGATTTCCGGTTGCATTCCGGTAGATTGCGGGACTATCGATTCCTGATCTCGACATGCATCAGGCTGAACGAGCACTCCAGCGTCGTCTTTTATTTCCCCGGCTTGAATCCGAGAATTTTCATGGCGGGCGATATGGACTGCTTGAGGGATTCATACTCCCGCCATGGTTCATTACCCTTGTCCAGCCGCTCATGTATATTGGAAACAGACCAGCGCGCGCCGCTCGTAAGTGATCCCAGCTCTTCCCAGGCCAGAGGCACCGAAACCCCCAACCCAGGCCGCGCGCGAATCGACCAGGCCGCTACTGTAGTAGCCCCGAATCCATTGCGGAGGTAATCGATGAAAATCTTTCCGACGCGATTGCGCGGTCCGCTTTTTGCCACGAAATGCTGGGGAATGGTTTCAGCCAGATGCCGAACGATGACTTGGGAAAAGTCTTTCACGCTATCCCAGCCGTTCAGCCTTTTTATCGGCACCACGACGTGCAGCCCTTTTCCGCCGCTGGTCTTGAGAAAGGACTCCAGTTCGAGCTGCTTCAGGAATATGCGGACTAGCTGCGCGGACTCCCGGATGCGCTCCCACTCGACCCCTTCCCCCGGATCCAGGTCGAAAGTCATTCTGTCGGGTTTATCGATCAGATCTTTTTTTGCATTCCAGGTATGAAATTCCAGCACGTTCATTTGCACTGCCCCTAATAGCCCTGCCGGGGCTGCAATCTCAAGCAGGGGTTGATGGCCTGGATCAAGATCTGGATCGAGTTGATTGACGCCGTCGATATGCTCCTTTTCCCAATGCTTCTGAAAAAACAGCTGGCCGGAAATGCCATCCGGCGCGCGCACGAGCGAAACCGGCCTTCCCTTGAGATGATCCAGCATCAAAGGGGCAACCAGTGCATAGTAGCGGACAACTTCGATCTTGGTCGTACCGCCGGAGGGGTCCACGACCCGCTCGGGATGGGTCACTTTCAATGATGAAGGAATCGCTGATGCTCCTTTCGGTCTTGCGGCCTGCGCTGCGGTCCCTGCGGCTGAGGAATTGCCTGGCGGCGGATGTACCGCCTTTTCGCGGCTCACCGCGGCCGGTTTCTTGTCTATCCTCAAACCTTGAAAAACCGAGTGCCGGATATGCCCGTGCCGCTTCCATTCGCCAAAGGAAATTTCGGCCACGAGCGCTGGCTTTACCCAATGCGCCTTCCTGTCGATCCCGGCTGCCATGTCGAAAGGGCTCCGGTCGACCGCAATCTTGCCCAGCTTTTCCTTCAAGTCGCGTAGCGCATTGTCGCTGAACCCGGTCCCTACATTGCCGGCATACCGGAGTTTTTTCTCTTCATCGTAAAAACCCAGCAAGAGAGAACCTATACCGGTTCTCGAGCCCTTTGGATCGGTATATCCTCCGATGACGAATTCCTGCCGCTGGCTGCATTTCAGCTTTATCCAGTCCTCCGACCGCCGCGAAACATAGGTGGAATTCTTGCGTTTGCCGATGACGCCTTCCAGTCCAAGGCGGCATGCCGAGGCGACGATATCCTCAGGCGGCGCCTCGAAAACATCGCTGAAACGCACGTCGTCAGAAACAGTTTTTTCGAACAGTTGTCTGAGCAGCGCTCTTCGTTCGATCAAAGGCACGGACCGCAGATCATAGCCGTCGCCAAATGGCATATCGAAAAGATAGTAGACGATATCCCGTGTTTTTTCGCTATCGAAGGCGTTCTGCAAGTCCTGGAAATCTGGTATGCCGCTATCATTCAACATCGTGATTTCGCCATCCAGCCATCCGGACTTCAGTTTCATTTTGCTTATCGCCTTCACCAGGTGCGGCAACTTATGGGACCAGTCGTTTCCGTTGCGGGTAATGAGACGAACCTCGGCGTCCGTTTTCCTGGCCAGCATGCGATATCCGTCGAACTTGATCTCGTAAACCCAGTTTGCCGGATTTCCCGGCGGCTCATCGACCAGGGTAGCCAGTTCAGGTTGCAGAGTGAGTGGCAGCGAGGCTTTAACCGCTCCTTCCGCGATTCCCGAAGAATTTCGCTTTAACCGTGGGTCGTCATTTTCCCGCAATTCCAGGTTTCCCTGAGATGCACGATTCTTCACGCTGTCAGGCATTTCGTCCACTACACTGAATTCACTCGCCAGGCGCACATACTCATCCTTTTCCTTGATGAGCAGCCAGGGTTCCTGTTTTTCTCCCTCCCTGTTTTTCATGCGCACCAGAGTCCATTTACCCTTGAGCTTCAGCCCGCGCAACTCGAACTTCAGCTTTCCGTCACGGTAGCCTTTATGAGGGTCTTCCAGGGGAATCCAGTAGCCCTTGTCCCAGATGATGACCTTTCCCGCGCCATACTGTCCCGCTGGAATCTGGCCCTCGAACCGGTTGTACGAAATCGGATGGTCTTCCACATGGACTGCCATCCTTTTGTCGTTGGGATCGAAACTGGGCCCCTTGGGAACCGCCCAGCTTTTCATTGCTCCTTCCAGCTCCAGCCTGAAGTCGTAATGCAAGCGGGTAGCCCAATGCTTCTGGATGACGAAGACCCGTTCATGTCGGCTCTTGCTTTCGCCTTGATCTTCTCCGCTTGGCTCCGTCGTCTTGGAGAAATCGCGCCTGGCCCTGTAGGTCTTAAGAAGATCTGCCTTGGACATATGCTCCTTTTACATCACGCGCGGCGCTTATGGCTGCCATCATGTCTGCCACTCCCCGCGTCCGTAGCGTTACCCGAGTGCGGCTTTGACGGGGCTTTGTCAGATGTTCTTTTCTGGCCTCCCTCGGTTTCTCTGCTTTTCAAGCTGCGCTGCAACAATTCGGTAAGATCAAGGATCTGCGCTCCGCGTGGGGATTCCCCCTCATCGGGCTGAACCACGGACTGGATGTCGCCGGTTTTGACCTTCTGGTTTACCAGCTTCATGATCTCATCCTTGAAAGAATCCTGGAATTGTTCCGGCTGCCACTTTCCACTCATATCGGTCACCAACTGCTCAGCCATCTTCAGTTCCTTCTCGGTGATGCCTGCTTCCTCCATTCCTTCCGCCGGGAAGCTTAGATTTTTCCAGGTGCGGATCTCATCCGCCCAGCGCAAAAGATTCAGAACGAGCATGGGACCCGATGGTACCAGCGCGGCAAGATGCTGCTTGGTCTGGATAACCACTCGCGCTACGCCTATGCGCTTCGTATTGAGAAGCGCTTCTCGCAGGAGTGCGTAAACCTTGCCGCCCTTGTTGATCGGAACGATATAATAAGGCCGCTCCAGATAAATTAAAGGAATGGCAGTCGCGGGGACGAACATCTCTATTTCTATCGTCTGCGTCGTTTTGGGATATGCCGCAGCAATCTCCTCTTGGCTCAGGACGACGTACTTTCTGTCCTCATATTCGATACCCTTGACGATATTCTCCTTGTCGATTTCCTTGCCCGTTTTTTTGTTGATGCGCCTGTAGCCCACCGGATCCATGGTCCGTTTGTCCAGCCAGTCGAAATTCAAGCCGCCTTCCACAGTGGCTGCGTGGAGCGCAACGGGTATATGCACCAAGCCAAAACTGATCGCTCCCTTCCATAGTGATCGGCTGCTTACGGTAGTCATGATGGCTCCTGTCCTGATATGCGCGGCCTTCCGCCTCTCTCCGGCTGGTCGGCTAGCCGGCTGATGTGGCAAAGTGGAAAAAACCGTATAAGTGTTTGTCTTGTTTGGACAGTCTAGGATTGGCTGCGGCCGCTGTATGTTCGATTGCACACAGATTGAGCCAAAGCTGATCCGTATACTCAGGAGGCTTGATCATCCGGCGGGATATGAGCGGAGGCATGAGCCGGTTAGGCCGGACGCAGCAACTTTTTTGATCGCGAAAATTTTTGATCCCCACCCCGGCTACCCGACTATTATGGAGCAAACCTTCCATGGATGATCTGTCTCTGCTGCAGTGGCCCGCAATGCTGGTGAATATCCTCTCGGTATGGCTACTGACGTTTCCGACCAAGCACATGCGCCATGCGGGATTCCTGCTTTCTCTCCTCAGCAACACCTTATGGGTGGCATGGGGATGGCATGCCCATGCACTCGCGGTTATCGTACTCCAGTTTGCGCTGGCCGCCCTCAACATCAGAGGTATCCGCAAAACTGATTAGAAGAAAAAATCCTACTGATCAGTTCCCGCCTTCTCAGGGAAGCGGGAGTGGACACCTCTCCCCGAGCAGGCTGAAAACATGGAAAAATGTCTATTGATCCGGGCAAGCAAGATTATTCTGGTAGCCGGCATCGGCTGCCTGGCCCTGCTGGTGGCAATCAGCAATGTTCTCGACTACGAATCCAATTTCCGATTCGTCCAGCATGTCATGTCGATGGATACGGTTTACCCGGGAAATGCCTTGAAATACCGGGCAATCGCCGAACCCGCGCTACACGCGCTATTCTATGTCATCATCATTTGTTCGGAATTTGCCACTGCCATATTCTGTCTTGTAGGCGCAGTGCGACTGCTCCAACAGGTCGGGAGTGATGCGCAGATCTTCAACCGCTCGAAGTCGCTATCCATACTGGGGCTGACCGTCGGCTTCGCCCTGTGGTTTTTTGGATTCATGGTAGTGGGCGGAGAATGGTTCTGCATGTGGCAGTCGCCCGAATGGAATGGACAGGAGTCGGCATTCCGTTTTGTCGCATGCATCCTTTTAGTGCTCATCTATACCGCGCAACGTGATGATTAGCCAATGCTCAACGAATGCCGCATACCGGTCTCACATCATTTCAGGAATCCAGGGTTTAAAACGTGCATGAAAACTTGGGCCTGTTAACATTTGTTTCGCGCCCACGTTTTTTGTGCGCAATCCGGAGGGATGGGACGGAATTTCACCCAACCCATCGTTACTCACCGCTTACAGAGCTTGCTCTGCTGCGCAGCTCGTGCCTTGTTTCGGCTGAAATCCGCTACCATCCTGGGTCGTGGGGCGCAAAACAAGTGTTGACCAGGCCCTTGTACGTTCTTCCCTCGTCATTTATCAGGCAAGCCGGATTATCCAGAGCGTCTGGCATCTATCCTGTTTGCATAACCACTATCCTCCATTCGGCTTCATTAGCCAGCAGGATAATGAATTCCCATTTTTCCCGCCTTCGAGAATAATCGGGCACTCAAGAAGCCCCCTGGACAAGTCTTCCACGGGTTGTATATGCCGATAAAATCGGTGTTCTTTAAGAACTATGCCTGATTTTGAGATATGATTGGCGGGGATAATTCCAGAAATTCCGGTCATGCGAACTCTGATCACCTATTGCATGCTCTATCCCCGGCGTACCGCTTATGTGCTGATCGCCCTGCTGGCGGCAGGCGTCGCCGAAGGACTCAGCCTCACGGCCTTGCTTCCATTGCTTTCGGTTGCCGTCGGCAGCCCCGAAGACTCCGATATCGGGCGGCAAATCGTGAAAGTACTTAATGACGTAGGCATTGAACCCACGATCGGCGCCATGCTGTTGGTAATCGTGGGCGGCATGATCCTGAAAAGCATCATACTGCTGGTGGCGAACAGGCAGGTTGGCTACACCGTCGCGCATGTTGCGACCTCGCTGCGCCTCGAACTCATCGGGGCGCTTCTGGCAAGCCGGTGGCAATATTATTTGCGCCAGCCCATGGGGTCGCTCGCCAATTCCATTGCCACTGAAGCCAATCGGGCCGCCAATGGGTATGAGCATTGCGCCACCGTACTTGCGTTGTCGGTACAGGCGCTGGTTTATGGAACGGTTGCCATGTTCATTTCCTGGGAGGCGACCCTTTCCTCTTTTACCGTCGGTTTCCTCATGCTGCAGATATTGAGCAGCCTGATACGCGCCACCCGCCGCGCTGGCGCGAAACAGACCCACCTGTTGCGCCATTTGCTGACCTATCTTTCCGATATTCTTGGCTCGGTCAAATCGCTCAAGGCCATGGCACGCGACAATGTCGCCGACGCGATTCTGCGGGACCAGACCAAGCAGCTCGAAAAAGCCACCCGGCGCGAGGTCATGAGCAGGGAAGCGCTCTTGGCGCTGCAGGAACCCATTCTCGCCATCCTGATGGCTTCGGGATTGTATATAGCGCTGGTGATGTGGGAACTTACCCTTCCCTCAGTAATGGTCATTGCATTTTTGCTGGTGCGCATGCTTGGGTTGCTCAACAAGATACAGCGGCGGTACCAGCAACTGACAGCACAGGAAAGCGCGTACTGGGCCTTGCGAACATCGATCGAAGAAGCACGCGCGGCGGCTGAACGAAACACCGGCTCCCGCCGGCCTACGCTGAAAAGCGGGATCAGCCTGCGGCATATCCACTTCGATTACGGAACCAAAACGATATTCAAGGGCCTGGACCTTGAAATACCGGTGCGATCGTTCACCACGATTTCCGGAAGCTCGGGCGTTGGCAAAAGCACGCTGCTGGATTTACTGTGCGGTCTCGCCGAGCCTAAATCCGGCGAGATTTTCATTGATGGTATTTCGATGCGTGAAATTCATCCGCGCGACTGGCGGCACATGATAGGCTACGTATCGCAGGAAACGATATTGCTGCACGACACCATTCTCAGCAATATCCTCGTGGGTGCTCCGGCCCTGGGATATGCCGATGCCGAAAGAGCCCTGCGGCAGGCTGGCGCATGGGATTTCGTCAACGCGCTCCCTGACGGATTGCATACAATCGTCGGCGAACGCGGCGGCCTTCTTTCCGGTGGCCAGCGCCAACGCATCGCAATCGCCAGGGCACTGGCCCACCAACCCCAGTTTTTACTTCTCGACGAGCCGACAAGCTCGCTGGATCCGGAAAGCGAGCGAATAGTTTGCGAAACCTTGCAGGAGCTGGCGAAGAATCTTACCGTCATCGCCGTATCGCACCAGCCTGCGCTCATCAACGCGGCTGACACGATATATGCGCTCTCGAAAGGCAAGGCGGAACGGGTGCGATATCCGAGCATCCTGGAGAATGGCGCTCATCCTGCTGCCACCTGAACAGGGCAGCCTACTCCCCTCGCTGCCAGGTGACACGGATAGGATATTCAATGGCGAAGCGGCATCGGTACCACGATACCGCCCGTGCGTCCTCCGCATCTCGACGTTGCTGCGTCGTCGCCGCCTTCCGGGCTTTCAGATGCTCTTTCAGATCAGATGCCCACGGGATCGGCCGCGCGCTTCAACCGCCCCGTCCGGGGGAGCAGCAGGAAAAGCACGATGATGAGCATGAGGCCATGCAGCCACCAGAGACCCGGGACACGCCCCACGTCGCCGCGCAAAACCCAGTTCTGCGCCAGCACGCTCAGAGCATAATAGAGGGAAGAAACGCCGGCAGCGACCAGATAGGTCCTGGTACTCTTGTCCTGGCGCGGGGAAACGCGACTTAGCGGAACGGCGATCAGGGCCAGCAGGATAGTAGCCACCGGACGCGAAAGCCGCCATTGGAACTCGGCGATATCCTTTGGCCGGTCCGATAGCGATAATGCCGCGGTAGTCGTTGCTTTGCGATTGATTTCCGCAACCACCTTGTTATCGGTGAAATAGATCAGTTTTTCAAACTTCACGATGGTGTCTTTTTCGCCGGGCGAGCTCATGAGCTGGTAGATATAGCCATCGTAAAGATGGATCTGGGGCCGCTGGTCCACTACGGGCGGCTGCTGACGAGCCTCCTTGGCAACGATGATCTCGCTCCTGTCGGATTTTCTCATATAGTGGAATACGCCCTCCATCTGTTTGGCGGGATCACCCTTCGACTTCGATTCGATATAGATCACCCTGCCGCTACCCTCGCTGCCATAGAAACGTCCGGCCTGGAACCGGTCCGTATTCAACTCTCCCTCGGCCTGGGAGTTCAGGCTATAGCTTTCCTTGTAGGCCCATGGACGCACATAGATCGACAGCACTCCGCTGACGATCCCCACGGGGATGACGATCAGAAGCACGGCATATATCAGGCGCTTCTCGCTGACCCCAGCGGAGCGCAATACGATGATTTCCTGGTCCCGATGCAACCTGCTCAACGCCATGACGATGGCGATATAGATGGCGATGGGCATCACCACTTCGAGAGCGATGAGCGTCTTGAGCAGCAGCAGCTTTACCATGACGACGACGCCGAGCGTATTCGTCACTCCTTCGGCCAACAAACGGGCACTGATGAAACTTCCATACAGACCCATGAAAGTGACGCTTACCACCATGAACGGCCTTAACAACTCACGAGCGATATAACGTTCAATTATTTTCACGTAGTGCCCTGCACGAGGGTTAATCTCAGAAATATTTCACCGATATGGCAGGAAGCTCGTTCGAGTGCGACCGGGGGTGGTTATTGTAACCATTCGCCTCCACCTTAGGCCGGAAAGAACCAAAAAAACCATTACGGAAAATGGAGAAACGAGGAAAATAAACTACCCCCCAAGCCGGCTCACTGCATGCGTTAAATTATGGGAACCCTTTATGGGAACCCTATTTTCGGGGACGCCAACCAAGCCTGGGGCGCTGGAGAAGGAAACAATGCCGGAAGCAGGGGCAAGAATCGTGCAGCATCCGATTAACCAAGCCAAGTCAAGTCAAGTCAAGTCAAGAGGAAATAATATGAGAGCAACCAGAAGCTACAAAATCATCTTCGCCAATAATCAGGGGTCGTTTGCGGTAAACGCGCTCTCCCTTGCCTGCGACGGCTCGTGGCGGGATGCGGTCCAGCGCTACAACGGCAAGCATGATCTGGCGTTTATCGACGTGGAAGAAGAGAACGTGGCGCATCTGGAGGAAATGCTGGAGCAGGACGACAATGTTCTCTCCTATTTATGTATGGATCATTAAACCCAAATCCAGCTGTTGATCGCTCACTTCCAGTTTAAGGCTATGATCTATAAAGACTTTCAACGGTATTCGACGTTCACTTAAATGGTGAGTTCGCTACAGGGCGGATTCAGGTTAAAAAGAATCCGCGAAACCCGGCAATTCGCTCGGGCTGACGGAGCCCGGTTCGGGCTACTCCTGCACGCGACGGAATGCTCGGTGTGCATGCGGAAGAGCGGGCAACAACGCAAGACTTGGTCCAGCGCATCACGACTGTAGTAGTTGAGACTTCATCTGACAGTTACCCAATTTGACTTGGTGCGGTGTCAGATCAGATTTGGCTGTTCAGTGATGTGATTTTATCGTTCCAAACCTCCTTTGCGTCAATCAATATTTGCATGGGTGTGCGGCCGCAACACATCCTGCCCTGATGGGTGCGAGCCTCGTTGTAATAGCGCAACCAGTCATCCAGATCGATTTGCAACTCCTCGATTGACCCGGTATATCTTGCGCGGCCCGCCACCTGGTAGAACTCTTGCAGGATGGTCTTGTGGAAGCGCTCACAGATGCCGTTGGTCTGCGGGTGATTGGCTTTGGTCCGGGTATGCTCGATGTCGTTGATCGCCAGGTAGAGCTGGTAATCATGGGTTTCTGGCTTTCCGCAATACTCGGTCCCGCGATCAGTCACACACGGATCAGGCCCATGCCTTGCCCTGCGAAGAAGGGCAATACCTGATCATTGAGCAGATCGGCTGCCGTGATCGGCGTTTTGGTCGTATAGAGCTTGGCCGCCGCCCACTTGGAGTAGGCATCGACGAAGGTCTGCTGATAGATCCAGCCCACACCCTTGATCGTTCCCACATAGAAAGTGTCCTGGCTGCCAAGGTAGCCTGGATGCGCGGTTTCAATCTCGCCATGGGCCGCATCATCGTCCTGCTTCTTCTCCAGGGCACAAACCTGCACTTCGGTCAGCACTTCGCCGGTTTGCGCAACATGGCGTTCCAGGGCTGCCAGCCGCTTCCTGAATGATTCCAGATCGTGCCGCAGCCAGACTGAACGAACTCCTGAGGGCGAAATGAAGATGTCGCCTTTGCGCAGCTTGTTGGATACCCATACCTGCCCGAACGCAGGCTGCTCAATGGCAAATGCAGCCACTGCCATCTCCGCCGCTTCTTCAACCTCATTCCTGGGGTTGGGCTTTTTCCGGTTGGCATCGATCAGGGCATCGAGTCCGCCTGATTCCATCGCCGATTGATAGCGATAAAAGGCATCGTGGGAAAAGCCCATTACCCTGCAGGCGCGCGATACATTGCCAAGCTCGGCTGCCAGATTATCAAGGAGGCCCTTTAATATCCTTGTATCAGCCTTATGGAAATCAGTAACTTATAGCTAAATTGGTCGTTGGTATTTTTGGGCCGGATTAATAAGCAAACCTACCTTGTGTTTGATAACATTCTGTTGAAAACTACTGATGGGGTTACTCCTTTGCGCTTGCGCGCTCAATTGATAAAGATTTCGCAACCTCTATCAAACCGGGTAACCCCGCCTTTGGCAAGGCCCTACTGTCATAGATGGTCGCCCCGGTTTGTCAAGCATTCAGTCAATGACGGTAAGAAGGTAAAGACTGCAGTCATAGATCCGGACTTTCTTTGAGGCAAGGCCTCTGTCCCTGATGGAATATGCTGACTGGCTCCTCTAACAGATTAAATCGGAACTACTACAAATCAAGAAATGCCTTCAATTTCTCAGAAAGTGTTTCAGAATTTCTAGTTTCGCACTCCCAGACAACCAAATAGTCCCATCCAAGATCTTTAATCTCGTCTTGAACCCTCTGATCCCGAGCCTGATTTACCAAAAATTTCGCATCCCAAAACTCATTACGCGTCTTAGGGGTGGTGGTTTGTCGACAGCCCAGATGCCGGTGCCAAAAACATCCATGGACAAAGATCGCTTTCCGCCGCGGACGAAAAACGATATCCGGCCGACCTGGAAGCTCCTTTGCTTGCAGACGAAAGCGATATCCCAAGGCATGCAGAACCCTGCGAACAGTTATTTCCGGTTTGGTGTCCCTTGGTCCGATTCGGCCCATGAGAGCCGATCGTTTCGGTTCAATCGGCGGATCATTGATCACTAGATTTCGCCGTGAGTTTTCACATGCTCGACCAATATCTCGCCAATATACTCGCCCAAAAGAACCGGCACCGCGTTTCCGATCATCCTTCCAAGCGTACTAAAACTTATGGGCGCACCTTCAGGAACGAAGGCGTAGTCCTTCGGGAAGCTTTGAATCATTGCAGCTTCTCGCAAGCTGATTGCGCGATCTTGCTGCGGATGACCGAACCTGCCATTTCCGAACCCGTAGCATTGTGTCGTCATGGTGGGTGCGGGCTTATCCCACTCCATTCGCCCATAAACCGATGGATAGGTTGATCCGGTATCGCGCGCATGACAAGCCGAAACGAGTTCCTTCGGCCAATCCCTCCACGTTCCTCCCGGCTTCGAGTGACGCATACGAGCGAGATTCAAGTCACTGAGAGATGCCGACGCATGAAGAGGGTCGCTCGGATCCGAAGCACCCGCTACGAGCGCCGGCAAATCCCCAATTACATCTCTTACCGTAACTGGCGGCTTCTCCGCGTCGGGAATTGAGATTGGGCCGAGCAGGGAAGCCACGAGGACAAGGCGCTGCCGCCTTTGTGGCAAACCGATATCACGGCCGTCTACTACCCTGAAGTCGATATTGTAACCTGCACCCTCTAGATCGGCGACAAAATCCTTGAAAATTTGCTGCTTACAAAGTGGCGGGACATTTTCCATCGTTACCAGCGTAGGACGAACGGCTAGGACGAGCTTGGAAAACGATGAAAGAAGTTCCCAATCTTCGTGCGGCTCCTCGTGTTTAGCGGACTGGGCATAGGATGAAAACGGCTGGCACGGGGCGCAACCTGCAAGCAAAGTGATCTTCGAGCCATTAAATACTTTTTGAATATCAGATGGCATGAGTTTGCCAATATCTGCTTCGAGAAACTTTGCAGCATTATTGGCTTCCATCGGAAAACGACAGGCAGGGTCGAGATCGACGCCGAGCTGGATCTTGATGCCTGCCCTCATCAATCCGTGAGTCAGTCCTCCAACACCGCAAAAGAGGTCAATCGCTACGATTTGGCTTTCGGCGCCGCTCATGCCGCCAACTCTTCGGCCGTGAGGTATTCCTTATTACTTAGAAACGCCTCATATGATTCGGTCACCGCCTTCAGGAAAGGCAGAACCCTGTCGGCTAGCTTAGAAAGCTCATCCAACGTCAGATCATGTGCACCTTCTTCAAAAGTAGTTTGTCCGTGGGCGATATCGTTTCTTCGGCGTGATAAATACTTCAGAGCAGTCGTCTCGTCCCGATATATGCGCTCATACGCCGCACGCTTGATCTCATCCGACAAAACGAGTTTGCATCCGAGACGTTCCGCTACCTTTTTGATCGCTTCATCATCCCAACTTCCAGGTTCGCCTTTAACGACGAAAGCATCTAGAGCTTCGCCGGATACCAATACCCCGCTCACACGCGTCAGCCGCGTAATGGCTCCTTCGCCAACACGTTCCTCACCACCCCATATCGCAGCGCGTACCCATTCCTTCAGTACGGCTTCAGTCCACCGCTTCGGCTGCTCCGTTACGACTGTTTTGCCAACCACCACCATAGTTCGTGTAGCAACAGCTTCCACGATATTGTATAAGTGTATGAGTAAGCCGGACTTTAAGGTATTGACGTGCCTAATCTCGACTTGAGTATCCTTTTCATCCACGGCTTCGTCAACGCGAGCCTCAAGCAAGCGCGCTACAGAAAGGTGACGAGCGAATTCAGATTCCCGATCTGCGAGGTAGGCTAAAATGTCTTTCATTGCTGCAGCAACCAGTCTCGCACCAATTTTATTCGCCCCAACAGCTTGCTCTTCACATTGGCAGCATCAGATTTCGTCGCCGCTGCAAATTTGCTAGAATCCAAAAGCGGGGTGATATCAGGCGCGCGTTCGAAAAGGGTCGGATCGGCCCGCAGTGCGAGGGCAGAGCCAACCGCAATCGCTTCGAATCTGACGCGCGGAACTTGGTTGCCTGTCTCCGATTTCGTAAACCCATGAGGCGATATCTTTTCCACGAAGGAAAGTACCTTCTCGAATTCCACCTTCATTGCATCAATGGTCGGAGAAACGCTGGTCTGTTCAATCTCTGAAGCAGTCCGTTCATTCATTTCCTTGACGAACGAAAAATAGAACCGGCGAGGCTCTTCCTTGTAATTCGATATATCGCCATCACCATTTGCCAAAGCGGAATCGAAACTATTAAGATATGCAAAGAAACGTGTCACCAGTTCTTCGCGTTCACGCTTGTCGATGAGCGGCTGACTGATCGGAGTCAATTTAATGAACTCCGGCTCAACCGCGAGATCAACGATCAGATTCATGAAATGACCAGGGAGGCTACCTCGACGGATCTCTGCATCGTTCGCCGTCGTGCCACCCGTATTGATGCGTGCAAACATTTCGGTTCGCGTCTCCGCATCGGTAGTGTTGTCGAGAATGATTACCCGGATGGCAGTTTCCGCAAATTTAAGCTGTCGCGATACTAAAAAATCCATATAGCGCGACCCGTTTGCCGCCGGAATTGACTCTAAATCCCGCAAGGCAAATTTGTTCGCCATAAAATCCCTGATGGTACGCAAACGCTGCGAGCCATCTACAATTTCCATACGGCCATCCTTGTCTTGCCAAAAAAAGACAAATGGGATCGGCAGACCCATAAAAACAGACTCAATAAACTTCGACTGCTTAGTAGGACTCCATACCAACTCCCGCTGATAGCCCGGCACATAATATCGATCGGAATTCAACTTCTGAACAATAAACTCAAAGGAATACTCCGTCACCGTGAACTTCACGGTACGTGAATATTCCATAATTTGCTTTTCCGCTTCCTCAACGCGCGCAGAGTCCGGGAGCTTTCGCGTCGCCTTTTTCATCGTCCTCTCCCAATATTTAACCTGCTTAGATAAAGAATATCCTCTAACGAAGATTCTAGAGTTTCTCGTCCATATTGCTTCTCGCTCCCCCTAGAGTGCACAGATAGCGTTTCGCCACCGCGAAGTACCGCCCCAATCATTTACTCAACTCCAATACACCTTGTGGATTTCCAGCAAACTTGCCAGGTTTGGATGCCCCACGCGGTCTCTTTTTACCGGGCTCAAGGCGTGCAAAGACAGGATCGAAATCTATATCGTGACTCGACATCTCCGCGAGAAGACTTGCAATTATCGCCAGATGATCAGGCACCTCCCCTTGCTTTTTGTTATTTGAAATTGAGTTCGGCTGCATATTCATAAGATCCGCGAAGCGCCGGATACTCAGTCCCGCCTTACTAAGCTCGGCGATGAAATCGTCATAATTCATAGCGAAAGTCACCCATATTTTAATGAGTTTAACACATAAAAATATGTGTGTGCAATGCCTATTTCGCCGGGCAGACGCCCCCTTCCCGCACGTCTCGCCATGGCGAGCTCGCGCTCCGTGACGATGAATCACCTCAACATCAGCGCGATGGGCCTGACGGGATCGACGATTGGCTGGCCGGTTTCGCGGTCGCGTTCTGATTCATGCTTCCAAGGGTATGGAAGGCAAAAACGCTTGCATCCAAGGAAATCGAGGTACCCAAAACCAAGAAGTCAGTTCGCTTCGTTAAATTGCTTGAGCCGGCCTATCAAGCCTTGATCGCCCAGAAGCAGCACACATTCTTAGCTGGCAAGGAAGTATTCCAACATCCGAACTTGTTGCAGAGGTGGACCGGAGACAAGCAGATGCATGAGAGTTTTTGGCGACCTACCTTGGAGAAGGCGAAAGTAAGATATAGGCGACCGTATCAGACCAGGCATACGTACGCCAGCATGATGCTATCGGTAGGCGAACCTCTTGCCTGGGTGGCCGCTCAACTCGGCCATACGGACACAAAGATGGTTGAGGAAAGGTACGGGAAGTTTATGCCTGAAGCAATGCCTGATGCAGGATCAAAAGCCGTTTCAGTATTTTTCAGCGTGACAAAGGCATAGAAAAAATGCTGGCAAAATAGCACCAAAACAGACCATTTCCAGACCCATTCTATTTCTAATACTCTTTATAAATCAATAGCTTGTTGGTTGCGGGGGCAGGATTTGAACCTACGACCTTCGGGTTATGAGCCCGACGAGCTGCCAGACTGCTCCACCCCGCGATTCGCATTTTAGCAAAATGCCCGCATTGGCGTCAAAGATTTTCCTGCGGATCAATCAGCAAAGATCATTGACATGGCAACGAAACCCATCCAGGCCGGCATCGCCTGGAATACCCGATAAAAATGATCAAAAATCACGCTTATGAGATATAGCGCACAGAGCAGATCTGGTTTTGGTCTCTAAAATAAAAAGATAAAAAGTAAACGCCGAGAGATTCAAGGAACTCAAGTCTTGACAGCTCTACTCATGTTTCGCGGATACATTTCGAGTGAAATCGCTTGACGGATTTCCTCCCGGATGCATGCAGCTCTGCGAATGGCGCTCCCACCCCCTTCCGCATATGACAACGCCGAAACCAGGATAAACGAGGCCCGCGCGGCTCACCATTACTGGCCTGTACACTTCCCGGTTTCACTGATGCAGGTCAGCCGCATCAGCGAAAAGGAAACGGCATGCTTATAGGACATGATTACTGAGACAGAAATTCGAAGCGCAAAAATATTGATTGTGGATGACCAGGAATCCAATATTCTACTCCTGGAACACATGCTGGCCGTCGCGCAGTACACATCGATTTCCTCGACGACGCATCCCGAAGAGGTCTATGAATTGCACCGCCAGAATAACTACGACCTGATCCTGCTGGATTTGATGATGGCAGGCATGAACGGATTTCAGGTACTGAAAGCACTCAAGGAAATTGAGAAGGATGGATATCTCTCGGTACTGGTGATCACGGCAAATCCGGCATCCAAGCTGCACGCGCTCGAGGCGGGTGCAAGGGATTTCATCAGCAAGCCGTTTGACGTGACCGAAGTATTGGCGCGCGTTCGGAACCTGCTTGAAGTGCGTCTCCTGCATCAGCAGGCATACAGCTATGCCAAATCGCAGGAGTTCATGGCGCTGCATGACCCACTAACCGGTCTCGCGAACCGGCGGCTGCTTACGGAAAGGGTTTCCCAGGCCATTATCCATGCAAAAAGGAACAAGACCAGCATGGCGGTCGTTTACCTGGATCTGGATGGCTTCAGGCAAATCAATAATACCCTGGGCCATGACCTGGGAGATCTGCTGCTGAAAACCGTTGCCGCAAGGCTGGTGATGGCGGTGCGGCAGGAAGATACCGTGGCGCGCCTGGGAGGGGATGAATTTGTGGTGGCGATGCCTCACGTAAACGGCGCAGGCGGGGTATCGCTTGCGGCGGAAAAAATAATCCAATCGTTGTCGGAGCCCTATGCCATGGGGGGACATGAGGTCAGGGTAACGGGCAGCGCAGGCATAGGCCTTTTTCCCGATAGCGGGGCCGATGTTAAAACATTGCTCAAGAATGCGGATATGGCGCTGCTGAAAGCCAAGCAGGCAGGCAAAAATACTTATTTCATCGCGGAATGCACGAAATAGAATCTGGAATCGCGCGAAATACAGGAGCAAAACGGAAGAACCGGATGCGAGCGTTGCCAGCCGCATGATGGCAACTGCATATCGGTAAAATATTAGTTGCTTTGATATCTCATCCATTAGAATCAGACAAGCTGAACGAGTCGCGCCACGATGATCAATAGCGCTTAGACAGGATAGGAATAATGATTAGTAAATCCGATATCCAGAATGCCAGAATCCTGATCGTCGATGATCAGGAGGCCAACATCAGATTGCTCGAGCAGATGTTGAGCGATGCGAACTATACCTCCATTACTTCGGTCACCGATCCGCGCGAAGTCTGCGCTCTCTACGCTGAATACCGCTACGACCTGATTCTTCTGGATTTGCAGATGCCTGGAATGGACGGCTTTCAGGTGATCGAAGGCCTGAAGAAAATCGAAGCGGGAGGCTATCTTCCTGTGCTCGTCATCACTGCCCAGCCAGGGCACAAACTGAGAGCGCTGCAAGCGGGAGCGAAAGATTTCGTGAGCAAGCCTTTCGATCTGATCGAAGTTCAGACGCGCATCCACAACATGCTGGAAGTGCGCCTGCTGTATAAAAAACTGGAAAATTACAATAGGGAGCTGGAGCAGATCGTGGCTCAACGAACCGCGGAACTGCGTGAAAGCGAGGCGCGTTTCCGGCGACTGACCGAATTGGCTTCTGACTGGTACTGGGAACAGGACGAGAAAGGACACTTTACCAAGATCTACGGACCCGTCCTCGAAATGCTCGACATTTCGGTGGATAGCTTGCTGGGGGAAGCCAAGGGGAATAACGAAATGCACTGGAACGAAGCCGAGCATGCGCAGTTCAAGGCGAATATAACGGCACGGCGTCCTTTTCTCGACTTCGTTTACAGTCGAACCCGCGCCGATGGCTCGCGGCAGTTCCTGATGGTCAGCGGCGAGCCCATGTTCGATTCGTCGGGCCGCTTCACCGGTTATCGAGGAATAGGAAAAGATGTAACCGAAAGCATGCAATCCAAGCAAAACTCATAGGACCTCGGCGCTACCAGCCCGTTAGCAACTCGTTACCAGCCTGTTACCAGTCTTAGGGGTGCTATTTCCATTTCCGGCGTCACTTCTCCCAGGCCGAGAAAACAGTTCCTGCCGTCGTACAATCGAAGCCTTTGTCCTTCCTTAAGATTCGAAAAATCCGCGAGACACGCGTCCTTTCCCTCATTTGTGCGGTAAAGTCCGGCCTCGATCTCCCTGATCTTCCGCCCGTGCAGCAAAGCCTCGACCGATCCGTCAGCGAGAACGGCTGCAAAATAGCGATGCAAAAGCCTGTCGGCGGGCAGCAGGCAGGCGTCCCGCTGCGACAACGTCATTTCTCCTAGATCGCCCAGGGCGTGGGATTGCGAGATATCAAAATCGTCCAGGGCAACGCGGCGCAGGGCGGCGAGATATGCGCCGCCGCATCCCAGCGCAACGCCGATATCTTCGCCGAGAGTGCGTATATAGGTCCCGCTGCTACACTTGACAAAGATGCGCATTTCGTTTCGCGCGAGGCCCAGCATCCGCAAGTCGTGGATATGGATCTCGCGCGGCTTGCGCGGCAATTCCACTCCTTCCCTGGCATAGGCATAGAGCGGTTTGCCCTGCACCTTTATGGCGCTGTACATGGGAGGCGTTTGCATGATCGCGCCGGTAAAGCTTTTCAATACTGATTCGATCCGCCCAGGTTCGAAATGCATATCGCCGACATCGCGCTGCTGCCCATCCCGCGCCACCGAGATCTCGCCCTCGGCATCTCCCGTCGTGCTGGAATAGCCCAGCATGAGCGCGGCCTCGTAGCACTTGTCCGCTCCCAGCAACTCAGATGAAAATTTCGTCGCCTCTCCCAGGCAGATCGCCAGAAGGCCGGTAGCCATGGGGTCGAGCGTACCCGTATGACCGGCCTTGCGTGCCAGAAATAGCCGCTTGGCTCCTTGCAGAGCCTGATTCGAGGAAATATGAGGAGGCTTGTCCAGCAACAGGACACCGCTAACAGGGCGCTTTTCGCCTTTATGCTGCGCGTTGTCGAAAGTATGGGAAATCAGCGGATCCAGCCTGAACCTCGATAGGAAAGGTTTCCGTCGCGGAGCGCCCGGGAACCGGGCCATCCCGCCTGATGGAAAGACGCTGCATTGTCATCTGGGAGAAAATACGGGGAAGAAAATGACGTTATCGGAAGAAGACCATAGCCATGCGCGAGAGGCGGCTCGCTCGTTTCGCCACCTTATTGCGTCCACTATTCTTCGGCAGAACCATCCCGTGCCATGGCACGATCGATGAGTTGCGACAGGCGTACTCCGCGCTCCACCGATTCGTCATAGATAAAATGGAGCTGGGGAATGACCCTTAATTTGAGCCTGTGAGACAGGCGGCTGCGCAGAAACCCCGCCGCATGCTCCAATCCTCTGGCCGTAAGAAAATTATCGGCTTCGCTGTGAAGGGTGGTATAAAAAACCTTGGCGTGGGAGTAATCATGGCTCACCTCCACGCTGGTCAGCGTGATCATTCCGATACGCGGATCCTTCAGCTCGTTGCGAATCAAGTCCGCCAGTTCTCGCTGGATCTGGTCGGCGACCCGCAGCGTACGTGAATAATCCCTCGGCACGATATATTCCTGAAATCGACGGAATCGAGATGGCAACCCTTTATGGGACTACAGGCTGCGGGCGATTTCGACGATCTCGTAAGTTTCCAGCAAGTCGCCAATCTGGATGTCGTTAAAATTCTTCAGCGACAAGCCGCAGTCGAAACCTGCCCTGACCTCCTTCACGTCATCCTTGAAGCGCTTCAGCGAGTCCAGCTCGCCGCTGTAGATGATCGCGCCATTGCGTACCAGGCGCGCCAGCGATCCCCGCTTGACTATGCCTTCCAGCACATGGCAGCCCGCCACTGCTCCCACCTTCGAAATACGGAACACCTCGCGAATCTGGATCATTCCGGTGACGTTTTCCTTGCGATCCGGGGCCATCATCCCCGACAGCGCCGCCTTGATTTCATCAACGGCCTCGTAAATGATGCTGTAATACCGCACATCCACACCGGTCGAAGCGATAAGCTTGCGCGCGACCGTATCCGCACGGCTGTTGAAACCGATCACCACCGCCTTGGAAGCCAGCGCCAGATTAATGTCCGACTCGGTGATGGCGCCCACCCCGCTGTGGATGATGTTGACTCTAACCTCGTCCGTGGAAAGCCTTTCCAGGGCATGAGACAGCGCCTCGTACGAACCCTGTACATCGGCCTTGATGATGAGCGCCAGCACCTTGACCTCGCCCTTCTGCTCGAACACGTTCTCCAGCTTGGCCGCCTGCTGCCGGGCGAGCTTGACATCCCGGAATTTGCCTTGGCGAAATAGCGCAATCTCCCGCGCTTTGCGTTCGTCGGCCAACACCAATACCGCCTCGCCGGCAACGGGCACTTCCGACAAGCCCTGAATTTCCACCGGAATTGAAGGGCCCGCGGATTCAACCGGCTTGCCATTCTCATCGAGCATGGCCCGGACGCGGCCAAACACCGCACCCGCGAGCAGCACCTCTCCCCGCTTGAGCGTTCCGGACTGCACCAGTACAGTCGCCACCGGGCCGCGCCCCTTGTCCAGGCGCGACTCTATGACGATGCCTCTGGCAGGCGCCTCGACGGGCGCACGCAACTCCAGGACTTCAGCCTGGAGCAGCACGCTCTCCAAAAGCTCATCTATTCCTTGCCCGGTCTTTGCCGAAACTTCCACGAACATTGTGTCCCCGCCCCAATCCTCGGGAACGACCGACTGTGTCACGAGTTCCTGCCTGATGCGCTCGGAATTCGCCTCGGGTTTATCTATCTTGTTTACCGCCACGACGATGGGCACCTTGGCCGCCTTGGCATGGTGTATCGCCTCGATAGTCTGCGGCATCACGCCGTCATCCGCAGCCACCACCAGTACCACGAGATCCGTCACCTTCGCCCCGCGTGCGCGCATCGCGGTAAAAGCTTCGTGGCCGGGTGTATCGAGAAACGTCACCATGCCACGCTCGGTTTCCACATGATACGCGCCAATATGCTGGGTGATGCCTCCCGCCTCCCCGCTGGCTACCCGGGTGCGGCGAATATAATCCAGCAAAGAAGTCTTTCCGTGATCGACGTGGCCCATCACTGTAACTACTGGCGCACGTGGCTCGGTCTTGAACTCCGTAGCCGGCACTTCGGCATCCGCAAGAAATGCTTCAGGACTATCAAGCGCGGCATATTTGGCGACGTGGCCTAGCTCTTCCACCACGATCATCGCGGTTTCCTGATCCAGCATCTGGTTGATCGTTACCATATTTCCCATTTTCATCAAAGTCTTGATAACTTCAGCGGCCTTGATCGACATCTTCTGGGCGAGCGCTCCCACGGAAATCGTTTCCGGTACCGTGACCTCATGCACGACAGGCTCGGTCGGAGCGGAAAAACTATGAGCAACCTGATCTTCGGCAGGCTTGCCATGCCTGTCCCGGCGCGTGCGCCATCCTTTTCCTCCGGTCAGGTCTCCGCGAGTCTTCAGCCCGCGCTTCTCCACCCGCTCGTCCTTCCAGACAACCTGCTTGGTCTGCTTCTTTTTCTTCTCCGCCTTTGCCGCCTTGTCTTCGGCATTGACTACTGGTTTATGCAAGGTTCCTTCAGTGGAGGCGGGCTGTGCCTGGGGCGTTCCCGTACCGGCTCCAGCCTGAACGCCCGGCGCAGCGCCGGACTCCGCCGGTGCCGCCTCCGGAGCAGCCGTGGGAGTGGCGGTGGCAACAGCACCCGGGACGGCAGGTTCGGCTTCTGGCTCCTGCTCCCTGGATTCGGGTGCGCCAAGCTTGCGGCGTTGTTTCTCCTTGAGCTCAGCGGTCTGCCGGGCGATCAGTTCAGCCTGCTTTCTGGCTTCCTCTTCACGCAGCGCCTGCTGCGCGGCATCCACCACTGGCCTGGGCGCCTGAGAAGGAGCAGGCTGGACGGCGGGCGCTGCAGGCTCCGCGGCGCCCGCTCTGAGCGCCAGCCTGTCGCTCGAATCATCTTTCAACAATACCCGCTTCTTGCGCACTTCCACCTGAATGCTGCGAGGCTTGCCTGTGCTATCCGATTTCTTGATTTCCGAGGTCTGCCGACGAGGAGGGAGGCTGATCTTACTCTTCTCTCCTCTCGAGCCGTGAATCTTGCGAAGATATTCAAGAAGCTGGGTCTTGTCTTTCTCCGTGAGACTGTCTTCCGTCAGATGCTTGCTGACGCCGGCAGCCCGGAGCTGCTCCAGCAGTACCGCTGGCAACACTCCCAATTCACTAGCAAATTGTTCTACATTCATTGGAGGCACTAATAACCTTTAATAGCGCTGTCTACAGCACTTATCCCATAAAAATCAGGCAAACCATGGCGCCCGCGCCGCCATGATCAATTGCCTGGCGCGTTCGGCATCCATCTCCACTATTTCCACCAGGTCATCAACCGCCAGGTCGGCAAGATCTTCCTGGGTATTCACCCCCTTGGCAGCCAGTTCGCGCGCTGTCTGGCTATCCATGCCTTCCAGAGAAAGCAGGTCTTCCGCAATATGCTCCACCTTTTCCTCGCTGACTATCGCTTCAGTCAAAAGCGCATTGCGCGCCCTGGTACGCAGCTCGCTGACAGTCTGCTCATCGAAGGATTCTATTTCCAGCATTTCCCCGAGCGGCACATAGGCCACCTCCTCGATTGTGGTAAACCCTTCCTGCACCAGTATATCCGCCACCTCTTCGTCGACATCCAGTTTTTCCATGAAAAGCTGCCGGAGAACCGAAAACTCCTCCTCATTCTTTGCCTGGGACTCTTCCAGTGTCATGATGTTAAGCTCCCATCCAGTCAGTTCGGATGCAAGCCGTACATTCTGGCCTCCCCGGCCAATCGCCTGGGCGAGGTTATCCTCGTCCACCACGATGTCCATGCTGTGCCTTTCCTCGTCCACCAGTATGCTGCTGATTTCCGCGGGGGCCAGCGCATTAATGACGAAAGTCGCGGGATCCTCCGACCAGAGGATGATATCGACGCGCTCTCCCGCCAGTTCGCCGGTCACCGCCTGTACCCTGGAACCACGCATGCCGACACAGGTACCGATAGGGTCCACCCGCTGATCATGGGATTTGACCGCGATCTTCGCGCGGGAACCGGGATCCCGGGCAGCAACCTTGATTTCCAGCAGACCCTCCTCGATCTCCGGCACCTCCAGTTCGAACAGTTTTATCAGGAACTCCGGCGCGATTCGCGACAGTATCAGTTGCGGTCCCCTGGCGGTACGGTCCACCTTGTAGAGATAGGCGCGAACCCGGTCCCCCACCCGCAGGTTTTCCTTGGGAATCATCTGATCGCGGGGCAATGCCGCCTCGACTCTTCCAGACTCGATGATCGCATTGCCGCGCTCCATGCGCTTGATGGTTCCGGTAACCATGAATTCCTTGCGCTCAAGAAAATCGTTCAGGATCTGCTCGCGCTCCGCATCGCGTATTTTCTGGAATATCACCTGCTTGGCCGCCTGCGCTCCGATCCGGCCGAACTCCACCGGCTCCAGCACCTCCTCGATGAATTCTCCCGGCGTGACGTCCGGGTTACCCTGCAAGGCGGCACTCAAGGCTATCTGCCGCGCGGGATCCTCCATGGCATCATCCGCGACGACCTGCCAGCGGCGCAACGACTGATAGTCGCCCGTCTGATGATCGATGGACACACGCACATCGGCGTCTTCGTGAAAACGCTTTTTTGTAGCAGACGCCAACGCCAACTCCAGTGCAACGAAAACAATGCCCTTCTCGACATTCTTTTCGCGTGCCAACGCATCCACCAACAATAAAACCTCGCGGCTCATGTTACCTCCCGCCAATCTCTCAAATAGTTACAATTTGGGAACCAGACGCGCCCTTTCAAGATTATCGAGCTCAAGATCAAGCATTTTTCCGTCTACTTCCAGCTTTAACACGCCATCATCCACCCCACGCAGGATGCCAACAAAATTTCTTTGCCCCTGCAACGCCACGCGCAATTTCAGTCTAGCCGACTCTCCGGCGAAACGGATGAAATCAGACGTCTTTTTCAAAGGCCTGTCCAGTCCCGGCGATGAAATTTCCAACCGCCCATATTCGACATTCTCGACCGCCAGCAACCGGCTCAGGTGATTGCTCACCGCAACGCAATCGTCGACACTCACTCCTTCGGGTTTATCGATAAAAACCCGCAACAACCTTCCGTGCGGCGAACGCTCCACATCCACCAGTTCATAACCCAACCCGATCACGGTCGATTCAAGCAAATCATGCAGATCCATTTGCCTTCCTGGTTCCCCAGAAATAAAAAATGGGCTGAAAAAGCCCATGAAGATAACTCTATCTTAGCAAATTTTAATAATTAATGAAACAGACAGTTGGCATCGGGGAACCCTGAACAAGCCTGCCTTGTGCCGAAGAAGGCTACGCGGATGACATCGCCGCCGGCTGTCCTGCCGGCATCGCGGACTGCCGATCTTTCAACAAAACCCGGCCGCCGTGGATGATCGGGGTGATACAATCTGGCGGTTCGATGCATTCAGAAACCACACACGGAGGCGCCAGGTGGCTGCGATAAAATCGATTCTTCAAGAAACCCGCGTATTCCCGCCCCACCCTGAATTCGTCCAGCAAGCCAACGTTGCTGGAATGGAGGCCTATCTGGCGCTCTGCAATGAAGCCGAAAAAGATCATGAGGCATTCTGGGGAAGATTGGCCTTGGAGCATATCCTTTGGCAAAAACCCTTTACCCGCGTACTGGATGAAAGCAATCATCCTTTTTTCAAATGGTTCGAGGACGGTGAACTGAATGTATCGTACAACTGCCTGGATCGCCACCTGGACACCCAGCCGGACAAGCCAGCCATCATATTCGAGGCGGACGACGGCAGCATAACGGTTTCGACATACCGCGATCTTTACCGCCGTGTATGCCAGTTGGCCAATGGCCTCAAGTTGAGAGGCATCGGGAAGGGCGATCGGGTCGTTATCTACATGCCCATGAGCATCGAAGCAGTGGTGGCGATGCAAGCCTGCGCGCGCATCGGCGCTACGCACTCGGTGGTTTTTGGCGGCTTCTCCGCCAAGAGCCTGCATGAACGGATCGTCGATGCCGGGGCGGTAGCCGTCATTACTGCGGACGAACAGCATCGCGGCGGGAAACGAAACCACCTGAAAGCCGCGGTCGATGAAGCGATCGGCCTGGGCGGGACGGACTCAGTGAAATCGGTCGTAGTATACCAGCGCGGCGAGGGCAACGTATCCTGGAATCCGCACCAGGATGTCTGGTGGCACGACCTGGTCAAGGACCAGAGCGACACGTGCGAGCCCGAATGGCTCTCCGCCGAGCACCCGCTGTTCACACTTTACACCTCGGGATCAACGGGCAAACCGAAGGGTGTGCAGCACTCATCCGGCGGCTATCTGCTGGGTGCCGTCATGAGCATGAAATGGATTTTCGACTATAAGCCTGCCGACGTTTTCTGGTGCACTGCCGATGTCGGCTGGGTGACGGGACATAGCTACGTGGCCTATGGCCCACTGGCAGTCGGAGCGACGCAGCTCGTGTTCGAAGGCGTTCCCACCTATCCCGATGCGGGGCGCTTCTGGAAAATGATACAGGACCATAAGGTCACGACTTTTTACACCGCACCCACGGCGATTCGCTCGCTGATCAAACTCGGCGCGGATCTCCCGCCAAAATATGACCTTTCCTCCTTGCGGCTGCTCGGTTCCGTGGGCGAACCCATCAATCCGGAGGCATGGATGTGGTATTACACGGTCGTGGGGCAATCCCGCTGCCCGGTGGTGGACACCTGGTGGCAAACCGAGACGGGCAGCCACATGATCGCCCCCGCTCCTGGCGCTGTTCCGCTGAAGCCGGGCTCCTGCACCCTGCCGCTGCCGGGCATCAAGGCCGCTATCGTGGATGAAGCCGGGCATGACGTGGAAGATGGCAAGGGAGGATTCCTGGTCATCAAGCGGCCTTTCCCCTCGCAGGCGCGGACGTTGTGGGGCGATCCGGAGCGCTTCCATAAAACCTATTTTCCGCACGAGCTGGGCGGCAAGTACTATCTGGCTGGAGACTCCGCCAATCGGGATCTGGATGGCTACTTCTGGATAATGGGGCGTATTGACGACGTGCTGAATGTCGCCGGCCACCGTCTGGGGACGATGGAAATCGAGTCGGCGCTCGTAGCCAACCCGCTGGTCGCGGAAGCGGCGGTGGTAGGCAGGCCTGACGAAATCAGGGGAGAAGCGGTCGTGGCGTTCGTGGTTCTGAAAGGCTCCCGCGCCGAAGGTGCAAAGGCGCATGAAACTGCGGCCGAATTGCGCAACTGGGTTACGCGCGAAATCGGCCCTATCGCCCGTCCCGACGAAATCCGCTTTGGCGACAATCTTCCGAAGACCCGTTCCGGCAAAATCATGCGGCGCCTGCTGCGTACCCTTGCCCGGGGGGAAGAAATAACGCAGGATGTTTCCACGCTGGAGAATCCGGCGATACTCGATCAGTTGAAACAGCCCTGTCGCCCGATTTAACCGGCTTATCCTCTTCTTATGAACGAAAACCCGATCCAGGGAAAGGGGTTGTGATCGCACCCGCTTCGGCGCCCCTTTCCGGGGCCATGTCCAGGGTTACAGCGTATGGCCATGGGATCAGCGCCATCGACGCGGACTATCTCCGTCCCGGACTTGCCGCCATTCATCTGATCGTCGAGGGAAATAGAGGGGCACTCGTGGATGCCGGAACGTCGTCTTCCGTTCCCGCCGTGCTGCAAGCGCTGGAAGCGGGAAATCTGGACCCCGCCGATGTGGATTACCTGTTTTTGACCCATATCCACCTCGACCATGCGGGAGGAGCGGGCGAATTCATGTCCCGGCTGCCGAACGCAAAACTGGTGGTCCATCCTCGCGGCGCCCGCCATATGGCCGACCCCGCCCGTCTCATCGCGAGCGCGAAGGCGGTATATGGCGAAGCCGAATTCAACCGCCTGTACGGGACCATACGCCCGGTGGATGCGGCACGCATCGTCGAGGCGCCGGATGGTTTTACCCTGGATTTCCACGGCAGGCCATTGCTGTTTCTCGACACGCCGGGACATGCCCGCCACCACTACTGCATTTTCGACCGTGGAAACCGTCTGTTTTTTACGGGCGACACATTTGGTCTTTCCTATCGCGAGTTCGACGTGAATGGCATGGAGTTTGTGTTTCCGACCACTACCCCGGTGCAGTTCGACCCCGTGGCCGCGCACGCTTCAGTGGAACGCATCATGAGCTACGATCCGGTTTATGCCTTCCTGACGCATTATGGACGTATCGGTCACCTGTCCGCCCATGCGGCGGAATTGCACGGCTTGATAGATGCCCACGTCGCGATAGCGAGAAAGCTGCGCGGCGCATCGAATCGGCATGCCGCTCTGGTGAAGGAGATCCAGGAATTGCTGCTGCAACGCATTCTCGCGCATGGTTGCCAACTGCCGCATGAGGAAATTTGTGAACTGCTGAGCCTGGACGTCGGCCTGAACGCCCAGGGGCTCGAGCACTGGCTCGAACAATCGGAGGGGAAAGTGTAGAAACTCTATTTAAGGAAGCGCTGAATAAATCTCTGCTGGCGCGGCGGTGGCTTCGCGGGATGGGGTGCGCGAAAGGCGACGACGCGAATGGTGCGACCGCGCAGGGCGGAGCAGTGTCTTCCAGAGGAAGATGCGACCCCGTAGCGGGCTGTTGGCGCCCCATGTATACTTTGGCGCGCTCTGGCATCCCCGCCGCTGCCCGATCCCCGCTTCGCAGGGCCCCTCGGGCCACGCTCTGGGGAGCCATGGCGTTGCGCTCCCTGGCACCGTAGTCCCAGCTACCAGCTACGACCTGCGTCGCGCGCCTTATGATCATCCCGATTTTACCCACAACGCGCTCAGCGAGGATTTGCTCAGTGCTTCCTTAATGCCGCTCGGAAAATATCACATGAGCGGTTTTCCGTGAGGGCAGACCACTTGATTATGCTTGAACAGGCAAGTCTGGTTTCGGCCTCCATGCTTGGCCTCATAAAGCGCCCTGTCCGCCGCATTCACCATGGTCTCGGCATCGACCATATCGAATTCCTTGCACGCCACGCCGATGCTGACGGTGATACGGACATCCGCGTCGCCCACCCTGATGTTTGTGGATCCCACCTTTTTTCGCAAGCGTTCGGCCACGTTATATGCCGATTTCAAATCCGTATTGTGGCAGATAATCAGGAACTCTTCGCCGCCAAGGCGACAAACGCTGTCATCCTTGCGGGCCATGTTCTGGATTGCTTTTGCGGCTTCCTTGAGGATGACATCCCCTATCGCATGCCCATAGTTGTCATTTATCGATTTGAAATGATCGACATCGATCATGACAGCCGATAGCGGCTGGCCAGAACGATTTGCCCCGCTCCATTCCTGTGACAAAGCATGCAGGCCCGCGCGCCGGTTCGGCAGGCCCGTGAGCAGATCCGTCAGCGCAGCGTGCTCGAGCTTTCGATTGCTGATCGCCAGTTCCGCCGCGAACTGCTTGAGCTGGGCACGATCCCGCTCCCACGCACCCAGCAGCTTGACGTAACGCAACGCAGCACGCATCCTGGCCCTTAAAGCGGGAACATTCACCGGCTTGGTGACGTAATCATCCACTCCCGCCTCAAACGCTTCGATGATGGCGTTTTCCTCATCCATGGATGTCAACATGATGACATACATGGATTGCCCCCAGTCCGTAGCCCGCAGAGCGCGGCAAAAGCCTATTCCATCCATAACGGGCATGAGCCAGTCCGTTACCACTATCTGAGGCATCACTTCCAGTGCCATTGCCAATGCTTCCTGGCCATTTGCCGCCGAATGGACCGGATGGCCAAGCAGGCGGGCAAGTATGGCTTCCATCGTGATGCGGCTCGTGGCATCGTCCTCCACGAGAAGAATGCGCAAGCCGGACAAAGTATCTTCTCCATCGGACTTGGGAGCCGGCGCGAGCGCCAGTTTGGCGAACGAGGGAAGCGTATGGGTTGGCACTTTGAGCAATTCGCCCCATCCCCTCCATCGCAAAAAAATCTCATCAACCAGGGTCCCCAGGGCATCCACGTCCAGACCGATTTTGCCTCCAAGCAGCATAAGCTCGGGAATTTTGCTGTAGCGCTCCTTTTCCGGGGTCAGGCCGAGATCCGCCAGACACTTGGCGTGATAGAAAAGATGGGCTAGCCCGGATATTTCACCAAAAAGAAATCGGCTCAGTGTAATTCCCGCTTAAAATCAAGTTTCCACACAAGAAATAGCGAGCACTGAGCCGATGCCAAAGTGTACCAGTAATGAAATACGTTTGGGGCGCCTCGGGCGGCGCGAAATCATCGCCAATTTCGATGGTGGGGATATCAGCACTGAGGGTGGGGTTCTTCTGCTGCGGCAGGTCGACCGCAAGATCGGGTTGACCATGGCGGTGGCCAGGATCTTGTCGGACGGCCGCTACCCGGCGCGCATCAAGCACGACCTGCGCGCTCTGGTGGCGCAACGGGTGTACGCGCAGTGCCAAGGCTGGGAAGACTTGAGCGACCACGCCATGCTACGCCACGACCTGGCCATGCAAACGGCGATCGGCACGACCGCACCGCTAGCGTCGGCACCGACCCTGTGCCGTTTGGAGAACCGCGCCACGCGAGCGCAGGCCTGGGCGCTGCACGGGGTGCTGGTCGACCAGTTCGTGGCCAGTCATAAAACAGCCCCGCAGGAGCTGGTGCTCGACATCGATGCTTCCGACATTCCCCTGCACGGCGATCAGGAGCGCAGCCAGTTCCACGGTTACTACGACCACTACTGCTACCTTCCCCTGTATGTGTTCTGCGGCCAGTCGATGCTGGCCTGCTATCTGCGCAACAGCAGGATCGATGGCGCCAGGCACGCGGCAGCCGTGATCAAACTGCTGGTGACGCGGCTGCGCCAGAGCTGGCCCGAGGTACGCATCGTCGTGCGTGCCGACTCCGGCTTTTGCCGCCAGCGCCTGCTGCGCTGGTGCGAACGCCACAACGTCGGTTACACGATCGGCGTGGCGCGCAACAGGCGCCTCGAAAAACTGATGGCCGGCCAGGAGGCAGCGCTGCATCGCGCCTGGGAACAGACCCAGGTCAAGCAGCGCTCGGTCGGCGAGCTGCGCTACGCGGCCGACAGTTGGAACCGCGAGCGGCGCATCATCACGCGCCTTGAATACGGCGCCCAAGGCAATAATCCGCGCTTTGTCGTCACCAACCTCGGCTGGGATGCGGCACGGCTCTATGACGAATTCTACTGCGTGCGCGGCGAAGCCGAAAACCGCATCAAGGAAGCCCAGCTCGACTTGTTCGGCACGCGTGCCTCCTGCCACCGGTTTGCCGCCAACCAGTTGCGGCTGTTGTTCGCGGCCCTGGCCTATACGTTGATGGAGCGCTTGCGCGCGCTGTCCCTGGCCGGCACCGAACTGGAGCGCGCCTGCGCGGCGACGATCCGCGTGAAGCTGCTCAAGATCGGGGCCGTCATCGTACGCAACACGCGCCGCGTGCGCCTGCTACTCGCCTCCCACCACCCGCTACGCCACGTCTTTCTTATCGCCGCCCAAGCGCTGGCGCCGCCATAACCCGTTCCGAGTGCTGCCCCGGCATGTTGAAAAACCATGGGGGAAAGGGGGAGCTATCGCCGCAGGCCAGACAAATCGCCTTGAGCGCGGCGCGTGGACATCGCTATGACCAAAATGCACATCCCAACGGGCGCTTCACGGCCTCATTTGGCTCTTGGTGAAATATGCGGGCTAGTTCGTAGGGCCGCGAACCTTCGGAAAAGCCCGAAATCCCGGGCGCTTCGTGATGACAGGCTGGTTCGGCGAGAGAAAGGGGAATACCGCAGTCGGCCAGGATGACGGCAGTGAGTTCATTATGGTCGACGTGGAGTCGCTCGCGCTCCCGTTCCAGCAAAGACGTCCCTTCCTGTTGCGCCAGCAGGCCGCCATATTCAATGGGGTAAACGGTTGCGAGGGCCAAACAGCCGATGCGGGCAAGCAAACCGCAGGCGAAGAGTTCATCCGGGGATCCGCCTCGGGTAAGGCCGCCCAACTGCTGGCATGCCACTGCCATCAAGAGCGAGTGAGACCAGAAACCGGGATAATCGAACCCCTGGCATGGGCCGCTCGGATACTGGTCCACCAGGGAAAAACCCATCGCCAGCATGCGTGCAGTGGAAAGACCCAGGCGCATGACTGCATCGGGCACGGAAGCAACCGGCCGCCGGGAATGTGCCGCCGAATTGGCCAACTGGAGCAGGCGGCTGGATAGTGCCGGATCGGTCATTACCAGCTTGGCGATTTCTGCAATCGTTGCATCCTCGCGCCGGCAAACCTCCATGATGGCCAACGCCACCCCTTTGGGGGTGGGAAGCCGCACACCGGCTTCAAGCCCTTCCATTTTTTGCATTTCCGATCACGCCTGATCGCCCCTATGCCGTCAGGTTATATTCCCGACCTTCTGGTTATCCCTGCAGACCCTGTCTTTCCAGTCAACGGAAAAATTCCTCTCGCCGTTTATCCGCCAAGCATTATCATGCGTCATTCGCGCCCGCTCATCCGCCCGTCTTCTTCTGCCTCACTCTCTCGAAAAAACAGACCGCTGCCGCTGCCGCCACATTCAACGATTCGGTTCCGCCGGGCATGGGGATGCGGATGCGTTCCATGCAGGCTTGCAGCAACGCTTTGGAAAGCCCCGCTCCCTCGTTGCCGAACACGAGGGCGACCGGGCCTGCAAGATCGGCCTGATAGAGGGTTTTCCCTGCATCCAGTGTGCTGGCGATGACCTTGCCCTTGAATATCCCTGCCACCTCCGCAAGATTGGATCGCTCGTAAATCTGCAAGAGAAAATGCGCACCCATGGCGGCGCGCAGCGTCTTTGGAGACCAGGGGTCGGCGCAGCCATCGGAAAGATAAACGCGGCTTGCGCCGGCAGCCGCGGCGGAACGAAGGATGGAGCCAAAATTGCCCGGGTCCTGTATCGCTTCGAGCAGCACCCAGAACTCTTCCTTGCCGTTGTCATTATATTTGATCGCGCGAACCGATCCTGGCGAGGGGATGGGAACTACCGCCATGATGCCTGTCGGTGTGCGGACTGAAGAAATATCGTGGAACAATCCATCGCTCAGTACAGCTATCGCCATTTTCGCGCCTGTACCGCCTATACTGCCATCCACTTCCGCCAGCAGCCTTTTGATTTCCCGACTCTCGCGGCCGGTCTCGCTGACGATAATGCTTTCAGGTTGCCCGAGAGGCAGGTAGGCTTGAATGAGATGCACGCCGTCGAGGAGCGTCAAACCGGCGGCTTTTCTCTGACGTGAAGAGGCCGCGAGCTTGGCCAGGCGCTTGAAAAAGGGGTTATCGCGCGATGTAATGACCTGCTCTGATTTCATGCCGGAGCTGCCGGCTTGCCGGGATGGGTATGGGATTGCGATTCCAGTGGCGCGAATGGCGTCATTGGAACTGGCCGGTATTTGACATCCAGGACTTCCAGTTCTTCGATTCCCGCCGGCGCATGCAGCATCACCACCTCTCCTTCGCGCGCCTTGATCAGCGCGCGCGCGACAGGCGAAACCCAGCTGATATAGCCCCTGGCGGTGTCGATCTCATCCACGCCTACGATAGAAACCGTTTTTTCCTCGCCCGCCTGGTTTGCGAATCTTACCGTTGCACCGAAAAAAATTTGCGTTTCGTCTTCCCTTGGCGCGGCTGGATCGATTATTTCCGCGATATCCAGGCGCCGCGTAAGAAAGCGAATGCGCCGGTCGATTTCGCGCAGGCGCTTCTTGCCATAGATATAATCGCCATTCTCCGAGCGATCGCCATTGGACGCGGCCCAGGATACGGTTGCCGTGACCTGAGGACGCTCCCTGTTCATCAGCCAGAGAAACTCATCCATCAATCTTGCATGCCCCCCTGGAGTGATATAGTTCCGGGTTCCCGAAGGCAGGGATGAAATGGCGTTGCCAACCTCCTCCATGCTGGAATCATCGTCCGGATCGGTTTCTTTGGTAAAAGCCTTGCTCATGATTCTGCATGCTTCCTTCCTTAGAGTAAAATAACAGGGAAAACTTCCGGATCAAACATTCTGGAATCCACCTCGCGCCCCTCATCATGAACCGGACATGAATAGTTCCACACCCCCTTGGCGTAACCTCGCCTCCGCGCCGCATCGCGGCATGTTCCTGGCCGGCTCGCTGCAAGGCGTGATGACGTTGCTATGGTGGGTAATGGACCTGGCAGGACGCTATGGCATTGCCGGCAGCGTTGCCGGATGGGGCATGGCGCCCATGTGGGCACACGCCTTCCTGATGATCTACGGGTTTTTTCCATTCTTCATTCTGGGTTTTCTGTTTACCACATTTCCCAACTGGTTGAATGGCGAGAAAATTCCACCACGGGATTTCCTCGCCTCCTGCCTGCTGATGGCCATCGGTATTTTGCTTTTCTATCTGGGTCTGCTAACCGGGAAACAGTTCGTGGCAGCCGGCAGCACGCTGCTGCTGGCTGGGTTCAGCGTGGCGATTCGCGCGCTTGCTCGTGTTCTGCTGCGGGCGAAAGACCAGGACCGGCGTCACGCCGCCGCAGCCATGGTGGCGCTCATTTCCGGCTGGCTGGGAATGGCCGCCTATCTGCTGTGGCTGCTGGCGGACGCTGCCGTCCTGCTGGATTTTGCGCGTTCCGCGGGGATCTGGTTCTTTCTGCTGCCTATCGTCATGATCGTAAGCCACCGCATGATCCCATTTTTTTCCAGCCGCGTGCTGGATGATTATGTCCTGGTGAGGCCATACTGGATGCTCTGGCTGATGCTGGCCTGTTCCTTCATCCACGGCATGCTGCAATTGTCGGAAGATGCGTTTTCTTATCTGTGGCTGGTCGATTTTCCGCTGGCTGCCTGTGCGATCTACCTGTCTTTGACCTGGGGATTGTTGCGTAGTTTTCGCGTCCATCTCCTGGCGGTGCTGCACATTGCGTTTGCCTGGCTGCCCCTCTCCATGCTGCTATATGGCGTGCAAAGCCTGGTGTTTTTCACAAGCGGAGGCAGCCTGTCGCCGTTTGGCCTTGCTCCTTTGCACGCGCTGGCCATCGGGTATTTTGCCAGCATGGTGCTCGGCATGGCATCCAGGGTCACGCTGGGGCACTCCGGGCGCCCTCTGGCATTGGACCGATTCAGCTGGCTGCTGTTTATCGGTTTCCAGGCTGCCGTCGCGCTCCGCATCGCGCCGGATATTCTGCCTGAATCCCTAGGCGAAGCCGCCCCGGGCTTATATGTGCTGGCAGGATTATGCTGGCTGGTCTGTTTCTCTCTCTGGACAGGCCGCTATGCCCCTATCTACTGGCGGGAGCGGGTCGATGGCAAACCGGGATGACCGCGACTGGCCGGCCATGCTGCCCCTACCCTCTATCCTCCAGCCTTTTTTGACAGCGTCCGCCGCGCCTCATGCAGCGCGCCAAGCAACCCGGCCGTCGGGTTCATCACCACATGGATGGGGATTTCCTCCATGAGCGCCGCAAACCGGCCTTTGTCACGGAACGCCTTCAGGAATCCCCCTTCCCTCAGTTTGCCGATAATCCTTGGCGCAATTCCGCCTGCGACATATACCCCGCCGCGGGTAAGTCCCGCCAAAGCCAGGCTTCCCGCGTAAGCCCCGTAAACCGAGACGAACAGATCCATTGCCTCCAGCGCGACCGGATTACCCTCCTGGAAGGCGAGCCCGGTTACGCGGGGCGCGTCATCGGCATCCATCTGCATCCGCTCCGATACGGAAGTACGGGGATCCGCCTTGCTGGAAAGAAAATTAAAAACATGGGTCAATCCGGGGCCCGACAATACCCGCTCTACCGAAACATGCCCGAATTTCGCCCGCAGATACCCAAGCAACTCATCCTGCAATTCGTCGGCAGGCGCAAAATCCATATGACCTGCCTCGCTGGATAACGCAGCATATCCGCCTTCCTGCCAGGACGACCACGCGCCTCCCATGCCCGTTCCCGCCCCAAGCGCCACGCGCATTCCCCTGGCGAGCGGCTTTCCTGCCTGCAACGTGACCAGATCGTGTCCGGACAATATCTCGATGCTGAGCGCTACTGCGGCAAAGTCATTGATGAGCCTGACGCAGCGAATGGAAAACTCGCTCGCGAGAGCCTCCTCATTCATCAACCACGGCAGGTTCGTGAGGCTGGCGCCCTGTTCGGTTATCGGCCCCGCTACTGCAAAGCAGGCCGCGGCAGGGTTCCGGTCCGCCTCCACAAGTTGCGGCTGCTTCAGAAAATCCGCAACGATATCCGAGAAACTCGCGTACTCCCGGCTGGCATAACGGCGCTCGCAAAGCACTCGCATCTGCGAGCCATCTTCCCATTCGGCTGCCTGCAGCAGCACCTTGGTTCCGCCAATATCTCCACCGATGAAATAGCCGCTCATGATTCACTCCATCGTCGCGCCGTGTCCTGCCGGTAAAAAAGGGCCAGTTGCTCATAAACTGCTGGAAAACACTGCTTTACCATCAAAGGCCTTTCAAAAAAGGCCTCGCTGATGACAGCAAAAAATTCGGCAGGGTCCTCCGCGGCATAAGGGTCAAGGTAGAGGTCGACACCAAGCCCGATATCGTGCGGAACGTAAAAATCGGATGCAATGGCTTCGTCAGCCTCCGCATCCCCTACTTCCAGCCGAAATTTGGCATAGGCCGCACCGAATGCGTCGCTCCAGGCGCGCTGGCTCATGCCGGGGTGCAATGGCGGAAACCCATTGGCTTCCCCATTGAGCATATCCAGTTTATGGGCAAACTCATGTATCACCACGTTGTATCCTGCATCGGATTCAGCGGCTGCGGTATCTTCCCAGGAAAGAATGACTGGTCCGCCCAACCATGATTCCCCCGAGGCAGGTTCCACCAGATCGTGCACCACGCCATCATCGTCGACATATTCGTAACGCCGGATGAACTCTCCGGGGTAAACAATGATTTCCACCCATCCGCCATAATAATCCAGATCCAGGTTCAGTATCAGGATACAGGCTTGCGCCGCGATGAGCAGGCGCATTTCGTAGGTGACAACCAGCCCGTGTGCACCGCTTATCTGCTTGCCGTGAAGGAATAGCGCAACGCGTTCACGCAGGCGCAAAAGCTCATCCGGACTGAGGCCGCGCAGGAAACCCAGGCGATCCACCACACGTTGCCATGAATCGTCGGGTATGGGCTCGCTCTTGAGAATATGGCGCCGGCGCCAGCTTTTGATGTTCCACGCCATCAAGGCAATCCTGGACAAATCTCCACTGACGCGACGATGCTGTTCCTTATGTTCAGGAGTTCCCTTGAGAAGCCCTGAACAAGTCTTCGCAGGCGCGACGATGGCTTTGCGGAATGGAATGCAAGAGAGGCGACGACGCGAATGGTTGATCCCCTCCCGGTTCACGACCACTGGTCCTCATGTTCAAGGCATCCCTTGAGTATCGGTCGCGGGCGAGTCCAGCACCACCTCGCTCCCGGCTTGCCTGATGTCCAGCTCGACCGCATCGATACGGGCGAAACGCTGGCTGATCTTCCTGCTCGAAACATGCACCTCCTCGACATCCTGGTTGGCCTGGCGGATATGATCGGCCAGCTTTTTCATGCGCTCGTCGAAGCGGACAAAATCCTTGCCGAGCCGGGCAAGTTCATGCTTGATGACATGCACCTGTTCGCGCGTTTCTATATCTTTCAGTACCGCGCGGGCGGTGTTCAATACAGCCATCAGGGTGGTAGGCGAGACTATCCACACCTGCTTTTGCATGGCGTAGTCGACGATGTCTGCATGATAGGCATGGATTTCGGCGAACACCGCCTCCGCCGGAACGAACATCACCGCACCCTCGCAGGTTTCCGGGGGCAGGATATATTTGCCGGCGATGTCATCCACGTGCCGCTTCACATCCGCCTTGAATTGCTTTTGCGCCGCCACCCTGCTGGCGTCATCCGCATGCTGATCGAACATGCGATGAAAATTTTCCAACGGGAACTTGGAATCCACGGCCACCATGCCTGTAGGCGGCGGCAGGCGCAGCACGCAGTCCGCGCGATGGCCATTCCCGAGCGTATACTGCATGGCGTAGGCCGACGCCGGGAGAATATTTCGCACCAGCGCTTCCAGCTGTACCTCGCCAAATGCCCCGCGCGAACGCTTGTCGCCCAGCAATTCCTGCAGGCTGACCATGTTCGTGGTCAGGCTGTCTATTTTTTTCTGCGCCTCATCGATGGTCGCAAGCCGCGTCATGACACTGGTGAACGTCTCGTTGGTTTGCTTGAATCCCTCGTCCAGCCTTTCGGTGACATGCCCGCTGATCTGGTCCAGCCGTGTTTCCACCGTCGAGCGCAACTGCTCCGAAGTTTTGCCCAGCGCTTCCGACAACCGGTCACCCTGTTTTGCCAGCCCCTCGTGCAAATCCTTGAGCATGTCGCGGTGCTTTTCCTCCATGACCCTCGTTTGCTGCGACAGCAATTCGCGCACCAGTGTCGAAAGCATGCCCAGCCTTATTACCAGGAAAGCCATCGTGACAAGCAGAACAGCGGAAGCGGAAATGACGAGTAGCGTTTCGGACATAGTGTTTCGAGTATACCGGAGAATCTCGCTGCCGGAGCTTATCCTATTCACACTACGCAACCCATTCGAGCGTAACTGATCCCAGGAAGAAGTTCATGGCGATCTCTCAAACCTCTGGTTAAAGTAATAGCCAATTTCAGTACTACAACACCTCACTTCTCCTTGTCTCAAAATCTACTTCATCACCCTCATCAATTTATCAAAGCTGTCCACCACATCATACTTGACGTTTTCCGGAGCATATCGCCTGTTCATTTCATTGAAGAACTTGCGTGCGCACTTGATCTTGGTTTTTTCGATCTCCCGTAGTTCCATGGATAACATGGAACCTTTGGTTTCGGCGACGAAATAGATGTGCTTGACGCTTCCCTCCTTGAAGGCGATGGCCCAGTCGGGGTTGTAGTCTCCCACCGGCGTGGGGATCAGGAAGCCGCGCGGCAGTTTGGCGTAGACCACGACCTCATTTGCAGTGTCCAGCTCTTTCACGAACTCCCGTTCCACCTTCGAGTCCGTCAGTACATAGTCATAGATGTGCCGCTGAAGCTTATCCCCAGCCTTGCTGAAATTTTGCTGAGTTTGCCCGGTGGTAAAGATGTCGAGGTCGAACTTGTCCTCAACCGGATCGTAGGCAAGATGCTCGATGATGACTGTTGCCTTCTGTTCATTGATGAGTCGAATGGCCTCGGCGATGAAGCTCTCAGGGTTGGTTTTGAACTGCGCGAAGACCGCAACATTGATCCCCTTGAGGATTTCCGCCACCGTCCGCCGTGTCAGTTGTGTGCCTTCAGCCACTTTGCCGATCAGGTCGTACCTGACCGCTGAATGGATCGAATACCGGTTCGTCTCGGTTTCTGTCACCTTAAGGACAAAGGCATTCCCGTCCTTGATTTCGTCATAGGTAACAGCCGTAGCCTGTTCACCATGTTGGATGGTATATTGCAGCGGGGTAACGCGGAGACCGGCATCCTTATCGTTGAGAGCCGCAGCAGCCTTCTGCACCAGCTCGTCCGAGTCAAACTCGACGCTATAGGCCGCTTTGCGATTGATCCGCTGCCATAAGGCTTTGAACTCCTGTTTCTCGAAGTTGGCGTTGAGCGGGTTCTTCTTCGGCTTCCGGTCATCTCCAATATCCGGCAACTGGCTGGCGCTGAACACACCATCGATGAGATAAAACACGTGCTCGGCATGCGGCTTCAAGTCTTCCGGCAGATCGGCCAGCGTTCCGGCCTTCCTGGCATCGTGATAGACGGCGGTAATTTGGTCCGCATCGTCGGTGTAATCGTTCTTCACCAGATAACGATAAATTTGCCTGGCCATTTGTGGCGTGACCGGCACGTCACCGCTAGCCGTAGGGAGTACCTTGCCGGTGAAGTATTCCTCGTTCGCCACCCGTGGCCGGGCAGACAGCGAATCGCTGATATCCTTTTGCAGCGCCGCAACGAAATCCCTGTAGCTTTCGCTCGCGACCACGGTCAGCACGTTCACATCATGGACGATCGCGGGATGATCCATCCGATCGCCCTGCTGGTTGACCGATAGGCGCAGGCCACGTCCCACCTCCTGCCGTCGGGAGATGGTGTTGTCGCTGTGCTTGAGCGCGCAAATGACAAACACGTTCGGGTTATCCCACCCCTCGCGCAGCGCCGAGTGCGAAAAGATGAAGCGCACTGGCTCATTCAGCGATAGTAGCCGTTCCTTGTCCTTCAGGATCAGGTCGTAGGCATCCACATCGTCGGACTGCCCGGCGTCCTCGCCGCGCATGGCAACCGAGGGATCTACCAGCCGCTTGGTCTTCTTGTCGATGGAAAAGTAGCCGCTGTGGGTATTGCCCGCCGGAATACCCTTCAGGTACCTGACATAGGGCGTTTCGTCCAGATCAAGCACCTCGTTGAGGTACAGGTTGTATTCCTCCTCGAAAACGCGGGCGTACTCGCCCTTCTCGTCGGACGCGGAATAATTCCTGTACTTGGCCACCTCGTCGATGAAGAACAGAGTCAATACCTTCACGCCTTGCTGGAACAGTACCTGTTCCTTGTCGAAATGCGCTTTAACCGCTTCCCGAATCTGGATGCGGCGCAGCGCCGCTTCGGTCACATCGCCCGTGGCGTCGCCCACCGTCAACTCCACGCCATTGGTGAAGCTCAGTGTGTCGGTATTGGCGTTGATATCGGAGACAACAAAGCCGTCGCGATACTGGTCCAGCCTGTTAGAGAGGTCGAACAGATTATCCCCTTTGCCAAGCTTGCGAACGACGCGCTTGATACTGCCGCCCACCAGCTTTTGCTCGAACTCCACCCGCGCCTCGGGCGGCTTCTTACTCGAAATCTCGATGGATTGCAGGTAAAGGTACCCCGCCGTGCCCGCCAAGCCCTTCACCGATATGCCGCGCACGGCAATCTTCTTCACCAGCTTCTGGTTGTAAGCGTCCAGTGCGTCCAAGCGGTGGATCTTGTTATGCGTGGTCTTGTGGGTGGCGGAGTAGCGCAACACCATCAAGGGCTTGAAGTTGACCAGCGTATCCAGAGTCTTGCCGCCTTCCATCTTCTGCGGCTCGTCCAGGATCAGGATCGGGCGGTTGGCGCTGATGACGTCGATGGGTTTACGCGACTGGAAGTCGTCCAGCTCCTCATAGATGCGCCGGTTGTCCTTGCCGGTGGCATTGAACGCCTGCACGTTGATGACCATCACGTTGATGCCTGCATCCGACGAAAAGCTTTCCAGGTGATGCAACTGCTTGGAGTTGTAGATGAAAAAGCGGGCCTTCTTGTGGTAGCTCTGCAGGAAATGCTCGGCAGTGATCTCCAGCGACTTGGCTACACCCTCGCGAATGGCGATACTGGGCACAACGATAATGAATTTGCTCCAGCCATACAGCTTGTTCAGCTCGAAGATAGTCTTGATGTAACAGTAGGTCTTACCCGTGCCGGTTTCCATCTCAATGTCGAGGTTCACGCGGGCTATCCTGGTCTTGGCCAGCGCATCGGAAACGGGCAGGTTCTGCTGGCGCTGCACGTGCTGGATGTTGTCGAGCAGCGCTGTGTCCGACAGCAGCAGGTCGGCGTTCTTGAAACCCGCGTCGGAAAACAGACTGTCTGTCTTCGCCTTGGCCTTGCCGGGATCGATGCGATAACTGATGGCCTTGCTGGAGGCCGGCAACTGCGCCTTGAAGCAGCCCACCACCGCCTGCACGGCTGCGGTCTGGTAGGCCTGCGTCTTGAACTTCAGTTTCATCGCCGCCCCCTCAGATGCTCTTCACTTCGGTGGATGGCGACAAGAGCTTGAAGATCTGCTCCACGTTGATCTTGACGGCGCTGTCCTTGAAGCCCGCGTCGCGGAACACCACGCGCAGCGGCTGGCGCTTGGCCAGTTCCTTGACGAAGGCTTCGTCGATACCGCTGTGCGCATCAAAGCAGGCGGTCAGTGCGTTGCCATCGACAAAGAACACTCCCTTGCCCTGAATGGTTTCCCTGGTAATCGGCAGCGCCAAGTCGACACCCCAGTCCAGCATCACTTGGAACAGCAGGTCTTCCGCCGTGCGGTCGGGCTTGATGTTGTCCACGAACAAGTCGATGTTGGCCTTGTCGAGCGCATCAGGTGCGTAGTAGACGTCGGCCATGTTGGACGTGTCGATCTTGAGGACGCGGAAACCAACGTCCTGCTGCCAACCCTCATCGGACTCGCCTTCAAGCACCTGTTTGCCAGCCCGGCGAATTCGCTCCTTCCCAATTTCAGAGATGTTCTTGAATCCAGCCTTTTCCCCTACGGAGTCAGCCGCAAGCTCTTCCGCCAACTGCACCATGATGAAGCGACGATTTCCGCCTTCCTCAGCATTTACTGCTATGACCGCATGAGCCGTTGACGCAGAGCCGGAAAAGAAGTCCATAACGATGGAATCTGGATGACTGCCGATCTTTACGAGTTTGGCCATCAGTTCGGTAGACTTTGGGAAGTCCATGATGGCTGATCCAAACAGGTCTTTGATCGCCTTCCGTCCATAGTCGTTTGTTATCTCCTTATCCACCCAGAGGGATTTGACCAGCGTCTTGGCAACCTCCCCGTTTTCCCCATGTAGATAATCTTTCCGGTAGATGCGCCACTCATCGCCAGTAAGTTGCGTACAAAGCAGCTTTCCTTCCTTCGATACCTTTTCCTTCCCCCACGTCCAGCACGTCTTGACTCCGTTGGGTGCGTCTGGCCAGACCTCAATCTGAAAGTTGTCTTCCTTCTTGAGCGAAACAGCGCCTGTTGCTTTGTCCACATAAAGTGGGTAGTAGAGCTTCGGACGTGTGGTCGGATTGAACGCTTGGTTTCGATTGCGCAGGCCAAGCAGGCGATATGGACCTTGCCCATCCTTTTTATCGTACTCATCAACCATTTGGCCTTCCTTTTCAAGACCGCAAACTGATGAGGAATTGAGTCCGTCCTTTACGAACACGAGGACTGCTTCATGGGTCTTGGCGACAAATCTATCCAGATGACGACCACGAGGATTTAACTGAACAGCAAGTTGGGCGACAAAATTCTCTGATCCGAAAATCTCCGAGCAGATATTGATTAGATTGCTCGATTCGTTGTCGTCGATGCTGATAAACACCGCGCCGTCGTCCGTCAGAAGTCGAGACGCAAGTCGAAGTCGTGAATACATCATCGTCAGCCAGGCGGAATGGAAGCGTCCATTTGCCGTGGTATTGGCGGCCAGCCGATTGCCTTCCTCATCCACTTGATTCGACCGACGCAAGTATTCGTCCGCGTCTTCGGCAAAGTCATCCTCGTAGATGAAGTCATTGCCCGTGTTGTACGGCGGGTCGATGTAGATCATCTTCACCTTGCCCAGATACGTCTCTTGCAACAGCTTCAACGCATCCAGGTTGTCGCCTTCGATGAACAGGTTCTTCGTCGTATCGAAGTCTACGCTCTCGTCGCGTACCGGGCGCAGGGTTTTGGCGATCGGCGCATTAGCCGTCAACAACGCCTCGCGCTTGCCCGGCCAGTTCAGGTGGTAGCGTTCTTGCGGGCCTTCGACAATGGATGCAGAAAGCTCCTGTTTGAGCTGGTCGAAGTCCACCGCCAGCTTCACGCTGCCATCCTCGCCCCGCGCCTCCGTCACGCAGCCTGGGAACATCTCGCGGATGCGCGCGATGTTGTCTTCCGTCCGGTTGGGCGAGTGCATTTTCAGTTTGTCCATGTTCTTGTCCTGTTCGTAATCGAGCCGCTGCCGTGGATCAACGGCTGAGACTTTCCAGTTCTGATTTGAGTTGTCGCACGGCAGCGTTGATCTCCACCTTGCGGTTGAATTGCTTTTCCTTTTCCAGCCGCGCTGTGGTCTTGTCCAGCTCGCGCTGCTTGGCCTGCATCTGCTCCACACGCGCCACGAGTTCGGCCAGCGTTTCCTGCGACCGCGCGGCCAAGGGAATCAGGCGATGCAACAGTTGTTCATACAGTCCACCCATGTGCAAGGCCACGGGCATGGCCCCACGTTCGCAGCCTGTTGGTAACCAATCCGTTGCAAAGTAGTCGGAAAGCACCCAGCGGCTGGCGTCGGCCTCCCCTCCTGATAAGAATGGCCGCTTATAGGCGGCGATCACCTGCGTTCTGCCCTCAAAGGCCAACTCGAACAGGATGGGGAATGGAATGGCCCCATCGATGCAGCGCAGCACGTCGCGGTGCAATTCCGGCGTCTTGAGCTGGAGACTGAAAACTTGAATCTCGGGCACGCCTGGCCGAGCGGGGAGGTTCAGCGTTTCTGGAGCCAGCTTGTATGCCCAGACGATCTGCTCCACCTGTTTGACGAACAGATCCTTCAACCGAGCATTGGCTCCGCTGTGTTCGTATACCCTGTTCTTGGGCAGCGTACGCCCAAAGGCGGCCTGCGCGGGGTAGCCAATGAGAGCTGAATGCCGCAACGTAGGATTGACTTGGCTCATCCAGCCTCCTGTATCACCAGAAAAGCAATCAGTTCGAAGTCATCCAAGCCGGAAATGGTGCCCGTGAGCGCGGTGGTCTTGCCGCCACTGAACAGGCTGTCGAGGTCTTTTTCTTCCTTTACCTCGATCATCGAGCTGATGGCTTGGTTCAACAGATCGGAGTATGGCTGCATCTTGCGGCCGTCGGCTGTCATTTTGTTGAACTGTTGGCAAGCATCCGCAATTGGTTCTGCTTGGCCCTTGCAGCACGAACGTGCCAAGTCGAGCAGACGCTTGGCCTCAGTGTGGTCGTGGATCACTTCGCCTTCCTGACTGACGTAGATCAGGTAGTACGGGTGCAGCCGATTGTGTTGCGGCAGGTGCGCAGGGGGGTTCACACCCGAGTTGCGATTGCGCAGAGTGAAGATGACGCCGGGCGCAAGGCCCAGATCAACGTTGGCCGGCACGACGGCATGCAGGCCATTGGGCGTCCTATCGAGTTTGCCATGGGTCTTGACGTAATTCAGCAAGTCCATGCGGAAGTCATTCAGACCCAGGTCCGTAATGGAAATGCCGGTCTTCAAGTCTTCCAATTCGATGACTTCCTCCTGCAAGCGGCGCAGTTGCTCCTTGCGGTACGCCATGTCGTTGGCCTGCGCGGAAATCACGTTGTCGTCGCCGGTGGCGGTGACGTCCACGATCATCATCCGGTTTTCGACACGCTCCTTAAGGTTTATGTATTCGTCCAGCGAAATATCAGGCCAGTAGTTCACCAACTGAATGCTGCTGTTGGGCGAACCGATGCGATCCACTCGCCCGAAGCGCTGGATGATGCGGACCGGATTCCAGTGGATGTCGTAGTTGATGAGGTAGTCGCAATCCTGAAGGTTCTGGCCTTCGGAGATGCAGTCGGTGCCAATGAGCAAGTCAATTTCCGCCGGCTCGTTGGGCAGCACGATGGCCTTTTCCTTGGAGCGCGGTGAGAACAGCGTCAGTAGTTCCTGAAAGTCATACGCCTTGGGCAGAGTGGATTTGGGCCGGTCGCTGCCAGTGACCTTGCCGGAGTGCAGTTGCTGGCGGTGCAACAGGTCAGGTGCAAGGTTGGCGTAGAGATAGTCCGCCGTGTCAGCAAAGGCAGTGAAGATCAGCACCTTCTTGTTGCCAGGGTTGATCGGGTTGCCAATTTTTTCCAGTACAAGGACCTTGAGATGCTGGAGCTTGGCATCGTCAGCCGGAGCTATCTTTGCCATCGAGGCCAGCAGCATCTCAATATTGGCAAGATCAACCTTGAGATCGTGTTCCCATGACGGCAAGTCCATGTCAGCTAGGCTGATCTTGACTTTGCCGCCGACATCGCCGCTCTGATCCAGCCCTTCGAACGGATCATCTTCCTCGGCATCGAGGCTTTCCAGCACCTCAGTCAGATCGCCTACGCTGGCAGCGTTGCCGGTCTGGTTGAAGGCCGCGATCTTCGCCAACGTGTTCTGGTGATTGGCCTGCAAGGATTGCAGGGTGAGACGGAATGACTGGACGGAGCTTTCCAGACGTTTGAGCAGATTGACCGTCATCAGCGCCTGCAGGCTCTTCTCGCGATCAACCTGCCGGAATCTACCTGCGCCACCTGGAACCTGCGTGTCGTACATCTCTTCGTATTTCTTCAAGCGACTCGGCAGGATGTAGCTGACAGGGGCATAAACGGCGAGCTTGAGTCTGGACAAATGCTCGAAAATCTTGTTGAAGCCCATCACGTCCGAGCGTGAGGTCAGCGCACAATGGAATGACAGAGGCTTGCGACGCTCGGGGAAATGGCCGATGTCCTTAGTATCGTAGAAGGTCTGGATATGCTTGCGCGAGCGTGCGATGGTGACGCTGTCCAGCAGCTCGAAGAAGTCGAAGTCCAGTGCGTTAAGGATTGCACGAGATGTGCGTTCCTGCGGCGGCAGTCTGGACCAGGCATTGAATGCGGTCTGCGCATTGCGAAAGACCTCCTCCACCGACTTGCTGGTACGCAGCTTCTTGCTGAGGTTCTCGGAATCTCCCTCATAGGCCAACGAGAGCTGATTGCGCAAATCGGTGAAGCGGTTGTTCACCGGCGTGGCCGAGAGCATCAGCACCTTGGTCTTCACGCCTTCGCGGATAACCTTGTTCATCAGCTTCTGGTAGCGAGTCTCCCTATCCTTGAAAGCATCGTTGTTGCGGAAGTTGTGCGATTCGTCGATGACCACGAGGTCGTAGTTGCCCCAGTTGATGCGGTTGAGTGGTGTACCGAAGGATTCGCCGCTGGTGCGGCTCAGATCGGTGTGGCACAGCACGTCGTAGCTGAAGCGGTCGCGGGCGAAGATGTTGGTCTTGAGGTTGCGGTTGTAGTTGAGCCAGTTGTCCGCCAACTTCTTCGGGCACAGCACCAGCACCGAACGGTTGCGCAACTCGTAGTACTTAATGACCGCGAGTGCGGTAAACGTCTTACCGAGACCGACGCTGTCGGCCAGAATGCAGCCGCTGTAGGTTTCCAACTTGTTGATGATCCCGGTGGCCGCGTCCCTCTGGTAATTGAAGAGTTTGTTCCAGATCAGGGTGTCCTGATAGCCGGTGCGATCATTGGGCAACACATCCTCGTCGATGTCGTCCAGGAACTCGTTGAAAATGTTATAGAGCACCAGGAAGTAGATGCTCTCGGGCGAGTTCTCCTGGTAGATGGATGCGATGTGCTCGCAGATGTGGGCGGTCACATCCTCCAACTTTTCGGAGTCGTTCCAAATTTGATCGAATAGACTGAGATAGGTGTTCGCAAAAGGAGCCCCTATCTTGTTGACCAGATTGGAGACGGCGTTTCCTTGGCTGTAGCCCAGATCGACAGCGGTAAAGCCATGCAGTGGGACGTAAGCACTGTTGGCGCCATCGGCTTGCACGCAGGCGAATTGCTGCATTGGCACTTTGCTGCGGTTGCTCCTGAACTTGGCCTTGCGCCGTATCCAGTCAGCGCATTCCTTGGCAACTGCCTTCTGGGTGAGCTTATTGCGCAATTGGATTTCAAACTCGCTGCCATACAGGTTACGCTCCCGGTCGAGCTTGGGAATGTGGAATTCCCTGCGCTCCCGACGAATCTTGTCCGTCACCTCATCCGCAACGAAGGCAGGCGCGGTGAAGATGAAACTCAGTTCATCGATCTTTTCCAGTTCTGCCTTCAGCGCCTCGTAAGCGTACATTGAGAAGCAGGATGCCGCGACCTTCAGTCGAGCATGAGGCTTGATCATTCGCTTCAAGTCATCGCCAAGCAGGCAATTTATATTGTCAATTAAATCCATGCGGATCAAAAGCTTTCAATCATCCTTGAAGAGGCTTCAATACTAGACCAACCTATATTTTAAACTTTATAGACGAGCTAACCATCGGACATAGGTACACCTGTCATCTAGTAGGGTCTATCCCCGCCGTGGAGATTGGCTCCCTCCTGAGCACGGATGATGTACCAGGCCGTTATCTGTCACTTTCGGTTGTGCCAAGCAGGAGATCAGCGCTGCCACCAATCTCCTAAGAACTGTGCGTGAGAATTCTTACTTCACACGGGCTGGGTGTCCCATACGCCTGATACGATCCGGCATCCCGGCTACTGTCGATACAGCTTCGCGGTTCATCGGACTATGCTCTGGGAAACCATAACTTGCGTTGCTTGGCATCGTAGTCCAAGCTATAACCTTTGTCGCGCCTTATAGTCATCCCAACTTTATCAACAACACTTCCAGCGGAGACTTGTTCGGAGGTTCCATAATGAATAAAGGAATATGCGTGATTGTCGGCGCCGGTCCGGGCAACGGCGCCGCCATGGGCGCTGAATTTGCCGCAGCCGGTTACCGCGTGGTGCTCTGTGCCCGCAGCAAGGAAAAATTGAACGCAATCGCGGAGAAGATTCCGGGTGCCAGCACCTATGCATACGATGTCAGGGATACGCAAGCCGCACCCGATGTCTTCGCCCGCATCCGCGCCGAGGTCGGCCCGGTGGACATACTGATCTATAACGCTGGCGCCGGCGCGTTTAAAAATGTGGACAATTCGACTTTGGAAGACTTCCAGTCCGCCTGGGAAGTGAATTGCAGGGGACTGTTTCTTGCCGTGAAAGAGGTGCTTCCAGACATGCGAGTGGCGGGAAAGGGCAGCATCATCGCCATTGGCGCCACCGCGTCAATAAAAGGCGGCGCCAACTTCGCGCCTTTTGCGTCCGCCAAGGCTGGTCAACGAGGACTTGCCCAATCGCTGGCCAGACACCTCGGCCCCGAGAAGATCCATGTCAGCTACGTCATACTCGATGGAGTCGTCAATTTGCAGCGGACACGGCAGCAGATGCCGGATAAAGCGGACGAATTCTTTCTGGAGCCCTCGCAGATAGCAAAAACGGTTCTCTTTCTTGCGCAACAGCCAACTCAGGCATGGAGCTTCGAACTCGACCTTCGCCCTTTTGGAGAAAAATGGTGAAATCTGGCAGGAAGCCATGAAGCAGCCTCACACCAGGAAAGCCACACCGGAGGAATGCATATTCCTGTTCGACGTGGACAATACGCTGCTGGACAATGATCACGTCATCGAAGATCTGAAACATCACCTCACACAGGAGTTCGGCCGCGAGAGCAGCGATCGGTACTGGACCCTGTTCGAGGCGCTGCGAACCGAACTTGGCTATGCGGATTACCTCGGCGCCTTGCAGCGATACCGGATGAACCACATCAATGAACCGGAACTACTGCTGATGTCAGGCTTTCTGCTGGAATACCCTTTTGCCGAGCGCCTTTATCCGCATGCAGTGGATGCCCTATCCCATGTCCGTCGCTGGGGAAAAACCGTCATCCTGTCGGATGGCGACGTCGTTTTCCAGCCGCGCAAGATCCAGCGTTCCGGATTATGGGACGCGGTCGAGGGCCGGGTATTGATCTACATCCACAAGGAAAAAATGCTGCACGCGGTGGAAGCACGTTACCCGGCCCGGCATTACGTGATGATCGACGACAAGCTGCGCATTCTGGCTTCGATGAAAAACAGCATGGGAAGACGCTTGACCTCCATCTTTCCCCGGCAGGGACATTACGCGCACGACCCCAATAATCTCGTGCTATACCCCTCGGCCGATATCACGCTCGAGCGCATCGGCGATCTGGTTCATCACGATTTCGATCCCTTCCTCTCTACCTGACGGATTTCCCTTCTCCCATCCCTCCGTTCTGCTCATTCCGGACCATTCTCGCTGCCTATCGCGCACCGATGGGATAATAGCGCTGGCTTCCCATCTGGTTACGGCGGCGCTGGGATACCCGTTCCTTGTAGCTGCCCGAGTCATTGGCGCTTTCCATTTTTTTCTCCTGCCGCTCCCTCTCCTGCCGCTCCTTGCGCGCTTTCCTTCCGACCCGCCGGCCCTCCTCCTGTCCCTTCTGCGCCCACGGCCTCGTCTCCCAGGGTTTTTCCTCCGCCTGCTTCTCCCAGGGTCTTGCCTCCCACGACTTTGCCTCGCCACTTTGCAGCCTTGACTGCCTTGACTGACCCTGCTGCCTGCTGCTCCGGTTATAGCGCGGATCGCTCCTGCGCGACTCATCCTTTTGCAATTCACGCTGGCTCGATAAACCGCTTTCATATGCCATGGCGGATCGCGAATCCAGCCCCGCCAGGGCTACCAGGACCACCGGGACGGTGAATGCCGCGTGGAAGATTTTCATATGGTTCGACTCCTTGGTTATCTTGGTTATCTATGCGCGTAATATTCTTCTGCCGCCCGAGGGCTTCCTCATTTCCGGGGATCCTCGAACAAGTCTTCCTTGGCCTCGCGTTGCGGCGAAGGATAGGTGATGTTCAGCCCGTCGGTTCGCGCCCACGGAGTTATCGAATGCACTTTTCGAGACCCCTTGCCGATGATGTCCTCCACCCGGATTCCTCGAAGGATGAGCGCATCCGCGATGAGCGAACGATGGCACCGCCAGGGCAGCGCTTCGGCACACATCAGCACACAGCGCTCGCGGCCGCCAAGCTCCGCCACGGCCTGCACATTCCCGGCAAATTCAGGCGTTTGCATGTAGTCGGCATATCCGCGAAAAGAAGCATTGCGCCAGCCATCATTGAGCGACTCCTTGCGGGCATGGCGAAGTCCGCCGAGGCCCGGCAGATGGCTATAGCCGATGCTGACTGTTTGCAGGGAACGGGGCAATGTTTCCTTATTGAACTGGGGGTTTTGCCGCGACCGGGGCACTGTGCGCACATCCAGGACATGTCTGACTTCATTGTCCCTCAACAGATCGAGAAACTCGTCCAGGGGATGCGTGGAATGCCCGATAGTGCAGATCATGGGGTCGGGAAGCACCTGGATTTTTTCCATTTGCCTCGCTTGCTCGCTCATGGGCCGGTGCTCCGCTTTCAATGGTCAGCCTAGCTCACTCGCTTGCGCGTGGTTCACGCATCACTCTGGCGGGGGGCGAGGCCACGCAGCCAAAGCGCGAAGAGTTGAGCTCCACATCGGCTCGCGCCCACGCCTCTTTGAAGCGCGCCTCGACGAGCGCCGCCCGATCGTTCTTGTTTTGAACACGCAACGCCTGTAGCAAGCCATACAACGCCCAGCCGTTGTTGCGGTTTCGCCTCAGATCCTCCCAATACACGGTTTCCGCCTCGGCCGGTCGTCCCGCTTCCAGAAGCATGGCGCCCAGCGTAAGCCTGGCAGGGGCATGCAATTCCGGCGGCTCGGTGTAGGCCAGTTCATCCTCCAGACGAACGGCACGTTCCAGATGGTTGATGGCGGATTCGAATTGCCCCCGGGCGAGCGCGATTTCCCCTGCGAGCACTTCGGGCCCGATAACGAGCACAGCGCGCCCCGTGTTGAGCGACATCAGCGGCACATTGAGGCCCGGCCCCTTGACGATCTCCCGCAGAGCCGCCAGTTCCTGCTCAGCCTGCTGCAATTGCCGCGTTGCGGAAAATGCCAGTCCCCGCACATAATGCCAGCCTCCCTTGAGAAATGCGTTCGTCGCCGGCGGCGCGGGCTCCTGCAGGATCTGGTTCCACCTGCCAAACCTGGCATATGCCCAATAGGGCACCACGCGGTATATGGCGGTTGCCGGGACCTGCCGCAGTGTTGCATCATCTATCGTGCTGGCAACCTGTCGCGCCGCATCGATCGCCAGCTGGCTTTGCCCATCCATCGCGGCGGCTGCCCAGAGAACATGAATATTGTGCGGAACATACATCACCGGATATATTCCTGACGCATGCCGCTGCGCGAGGTATTTTTTGTCCGCCGCCATGGCCATCTGGTTGCTCTTTATAGCATCCGCATATCGTCCCACCCGCAGGTAGATGTGAGAAGGCATATGCACCAGATGCCCTGCTGCGGGCATCAGGCCGAGCAGGGTGTCCGCCGCCACTTCTCCCCGCTCGGGCGTGCTGGTCGGCTCGACCAGATGGATGTAAAAATGGACGGCTCCAGGGTGTATCGGATTGCGCCGCATGACGGACTCGGTAAGCGCCACGATTTCAGTGGTTTCAGGCATGGGATAGCCATCACGCATCCAGTAGCCCCAGGAGTTGAGATCCATCACGGATTCAACATACAGCATGGCTATATCGAGATCATCGGTAAAGCGCGCGTGCGCCTGACGCATGGCATCCGCATAGGCCTTGTCATTAGTCTTGCGCTGATCGGGATTGCCCGTATAACGCTTCTCCAGCGCGGTGATGAGCGCCCGCTCCCGGGGAGATGCGCCAGCCTTGAGCGAAACGGCCTTTTGTATGTATTCCAGCGCCGGCCCCTCGGCCTCCGCCGGCATGGGTGCATTGATATTCGGTCCAAGTACGAGGGCCTGTCCCCAGTAGGCCATCGCAAGCGTCGGATCGAGCCGCGCCGCTTCCTCGAAAGCCCTGCCGGCTTCGGCATGGTTGAATCCGTAGGAAAGATTCATCCCCTGGTTCATGTATCGCTGCGCCAGTTTATTCCGCGTCGATACCGGAAATGTATGCGGACCCAGGTCCAGCAGTGCAGGCGCGGCGCTGTCGCCTCCGGTACTCCCGGTACCGTCTTCCTCCGGGGGTGAATGATGCGTATGCGCTGCCGATATGCGCATGGCAGCGGATGCATCCGCCACGCCGGCCCCGGCGGATCGTGCGATTTCTGATGCTCGGGCAGCCTGAACAAAGCCGGCGGGAACGCAGACGGATGCGATAAAACATCCCGTAACGAATGCAGCGGGCAAACAATCGCCGCTCAATCGCATGATGCCGTCTCCCTGTTGACCGTCATCGGGGCGCAGGATGCCGTAGCGCCGCCAACTGCGCCAGACCGAAATGAATAAAGGCCAGCGCCGCCAGGACGGGAGCAAAAAGATTAAAAAACGGTATGAACTGCACCAGACCGGTCAGCAACCCCAGGCCCCACAATGACGCCTGATGGGTGGAAAATATGACACGCATTTCCTCGTGGCTGGCATGCTCCAGCAACGCATCGTACCGGAACAGCCGCTGGTTCAGATAGGCTGCAGCGACAAAGGGTATGATCACGCCCAGGCCGAGCAGCCAGAGGGGAAGCGTAATCAGCCATATGCCCAGAAAGATGCCAACCGCGATTGACGCATTGGCAAGGCTGCCTGTGAAGCCGCTGCCGCCCTTCAGTTCAAGCTGGGGGTAATCGCGATCCGCTACCAGTCGAATCAGGGCAGTCATGGCAAACAATGCGGTAAGCACCAGTGCGGTAGCAAATACCAGCGGCACGAAGAGCATCAGGTGTATCGTGAGCTGGATGCCGTGGGCAACCCAGCTCGGCTTTATATCTTCCAGCCAGGTTTGCATCCCTATGGCGTCCAGGCCGCTAACGAGCCATCCGGAGAAGATGTCCCAGAATGCGATGCCTAGAATTATCCATGACAGGGCCGCCGCGAGAACGGGCCAGACGACGATCCATAACACCTGAAACTGGAATAAATCCCGAAACGCACGAGTAAGCGCATCAAGGACGAGAGCCATGAAGCCTCCTTTGCCGGATATCCCTCGGGAGCAATAGCCTGTGCCCTGGCTATTGCTCCCATGGTAGCACAATAGATTGGCTCTCTCGTCTTATCACGCCTCAACAGTTTTCACACTTGCCCGGTTCTCCAAGCGACTTGCCGCTCTCATGATCCTTGCAGTTGTGGCAATGCCAATACTTCTTCTTATAAGCCTTGCCCTCGCAATTCCGGCCCGACCAGCACCTGTACCCACCCTTCGCGGTTGCCTCTGCTTCTCCCCCTTCCCCCTCCTCCGCAGGAGCAGGAGCTGGGGCCGGTACAACCCGTTCTTCCCAGGAGAGATTGTATTGAGCAGTAGCATATGCCCAGTTCACATCCCCATCGGTGCCCCAGAACTCGTTCTCGCTGTCGGCAGCCAATTCGACGTAGGCCACCAGGTAAACGTCCACGCTCTTCCAGGCGCCTCCGCCCGGCTGGTCCCAGTTCAATGGCATGGATTCATTCAGCACTGCCAGTTCGCCCTCATCCGTCTTGCTCAACGGAATTTTCACATCGACCGTCGCTTCACCCACGGGAAGCGAAACATCGACTTCGCCGATGGACGACTTCTTCGCTTCGCTGCGCCCGCCGTCGTGAATGGGAGGAAACAGCGATTTTTGCGCGGGGGCGGGATCCGCAATGGTTCGCACCGCCACATTTCCGGCAACCGCCGCGCCAGCCTGGGCATAGTGCAGATCGTCGGCTTCCGCACCTCCGAAAATGCTGGCCCCTCCCCTGAGGGTGAGCAGGTTGTTGTCGGTTCCGGTATGCACGAAGGTATAGCGTGTGTCGCGCCGCATCAGCAGATGGGCATTCCCGCCGTATATTTTCCAGAAACCCGCCACCTGCCAGGACTTGGCTTTTCCATAGACGCCCGTCGCGAGCGCAACCGCCAGATTGCTGGCGTTGCCGCTCGTGCTGTCGCCGATTATCGGCTTGGTATTGGTGACCGTCTCGGTCAGTGCCCAGGCGCCCTGCATGACGTGGCCGTTGGTTCGCCCGCTGACATGGGGCAGTGCTGACGAACGTTGCACCCTATTCTCCGCCCCATCCGCAGACAGGATGTGCTGTGCCTGAATGCCGCCGGAGAAACCGGATGCTGCCGATTGCTCTTTCTTCTTTTCCGCTTCGCAGGCGGAGCAGGCGCGCTGCAGGGAAGGGGCAAAGCTGGAACTGAGGCCGGCCTGTTCCGTTTGCGGCTTTCTTTCCGCCTGCAGCGGCGCTCCCCCGGTCTGCTGCACCACATGTGTGAGTTCGTGCGCGGTCAACGCCAGATCCTCCGGACCGTGCCCTGCGCCATAGTAGATGTCTGCCCCATGGGTGAAAGCACGCGCTCCCACGTCCCGGTTCATCTGGATGGCATCGGCTCCAGTGTGGGCGCGAACCTGGCTGAAATCCATGCCGAAGCGCGGCTCCATGAAGCTGCGCACCGCTTCCGGCAGAGGGCTGCCGCCGCCCTTGCTGCGGTTCAGGCTGGATTCGACATCTTCTCCGGCCTCGAAGCTTCCTGACAGGGAGGCAGGCTTGGCCAGCACGGTCTGGGTCCGTCGGATCGGCTGGGCCTGGTCTTCGTCCGCTCCAGCCTGCCGCATGGTCCCCATGCAGCTTCGCTGCAAGGCGGCTTCCTTTTCCGGTTCCTCTTCTTCGGGCTGGCGCTGGGATTGCTGTGCCTGGACGAAAGGGGTAATAGCCGCGCCAAGCGAACCGGACGGGCTGGGCTGCAGCAGTTTGTCCCTGTCCTTGTCTTTTTCCGCTTCTTCCGGTGTTTGGTTCCCCGGGATGCCCGCGCGCTGGACGGAACCGGCCCCGAAGGATGGGAAGGCATCGGGCATGCTCATTACCTGACGGGAAACGCGGTCGGCTTCCTGTTCGTACTGGTCGTCGGCAGCCCCCACGGTAAGCTTGGGCTGGATGCGGCTCATCCTGCAATCCATGATCCTGCCTTCGTGGGTGAGGCGTTTCGCCTGGATCAGCTCCCCTACCCGCCGATTGCCTAGTGCACGCTGCAACTGGAGGAACGGTGCGGAGCGCCCATCCTGATGCGAATGAAAAAAGGAGGCCTGGGCTCTATGATGAGCGAGCGGTTGTTTTGCTCTCTCAGGTGGCTCGGGCGAAAACTGTGCGGACATGTCTCATTTCCTGTATCGGCACTTGCATGCCATGATGGCGATTACGCTCGCCTCTCTGCTGACGCTTCGGCACGAAGCGCATCCCTGTCTCGTCAAAATCCAGTCTAAACATAGACAATAGATCGCACGTAATCAAGTTTGAAGCGATCACACCGCCTTTTCCGGCGATGCATCAGCTGCATTTGCAAAAAAAGTTCATGGCAACGATGATGGTATCCCCGGGATGAGCGACGCTCTCACCTCGGGTCGTCCTTTCTGCATTCCGCGGTGTTTAGAGAATCATCACCGGTCAGGTCTCCCCGATCGCCACCAGTTCCTTGAAGGGAGCAACAAAATCGCTCTCGGAAACGAGCTTGCCCATTTTCTGGTACTCGCGCTGGGTTGCACGCACGAGATGGCGCATTTCCACCACGCCGGTATCATCCGCTGCCAGAAACGCTGCGGATAGCGCGATGTTTCGTATGTTGCCTCCTGTTATCTGGAACCGACGCGCCAGGAATTTAAGGTCCAGGCCAGGGTTGCGCGGCGTGGCCTCTGGCCAGACGCTCTCCCAGATCCTGCTCCTGTCCTCCTCCGCCGGAAACGGGAACTCGACGGTAAAATGCAGCCGGCGGACAAAAGCCTCATCCATGTTCTTGCGGAAATTACTTGCCAGGATGACGATGCCCTCATGCTCCTCCATGCGCTGCAGCAGATAACCTGTCTCGATGTTGGCGTAGCGGTCGTGCGAATCCTTGACCTCGCTGCGCTTTCCGAACAGGGCATCCGCTTCGTCGAAGAAGAGGATTGCATTCGAAGTTTCGGCCTCATCGAAAATCCGGGAAAGGTTCTTCTCGGTCTCGCCGATATATTTGCTCACGACGGTTGACAGGTCGATCTTGTACAGGTCCAGGCCCAGTTCGCCCGCGATGATATCCGCCGCCATGGTCTTGCCGGTGCCGGACGGGCCTGCAAAAAGCACGCACAGACCCTTTCCCATTGCAAGCTTGCGGTCGAAACCCCAATCGCCATAGACGCGATCGCGGTATTTGACATGGTTGCAGATTTCACGCAATTGCTCGGTACGATCGCGGGGAAGAACGATGTCATTCCAGGAGTACCTGGATGCGATCTTGTGCGCCAGGGCGGACAGCTTCTGGTTGGAATGCAGCCGGCACGCCTCATAGAGTTCGTGCAAGGTGATACGCGGCCTATCCGGATTCCGCCAGCGCGCGAGGTTTGCTGCGGTCTCCACCGTGCTGCGGATTTCGCTGCGCGAGAACTTGAATTTCACCGCAAGCTCGTCAATACCATGTGGACTGGTATCGGTTTCATACGCAGCCAGCGCGGACCGCCATATCCGGCCGCGCTGGATAAAACCGGGCCGGGGAAGCGCAACCGCGTGGTAAATGATCCCGAGCGGCACATCGGTCGGATTCACGCCAGCCTCACTGTCCACAAAAGATAGCGGACAACCGTGTTTCAGGCTCTCCATGAAGATCAGGAATGTACTGCGGCGCTGGTCGGTGTTCAATGAATGTGCGCCTTTCCAGAATAATGCCGCATCCCCCAGGCGCGCTTCGCGCCGAATCAGGACAATCATTCTATTGAACTCGATATCGGATTCCACTGCGAGCCGCTCAAGATCGGCAATCAGCAGGCGCTGGTTTCGGTAGCGGCATGACGCCTGCGCCATGCGCAGCTTGTCCGGTGCGCCGGCTCCCTGCAATTGCAGCACCAGGGGATGCGATTCCGAAGCAGCCGCTGCGAAGCTCATCATCCCTTGCCTGGTCTCCTCGTCCAGTTCGAGGGGATCATCTTCCGCAGCGTCGTCACTATCCATGAATTCCGCAAAAGGGCGAATGCGCTCGTCGATGCCATTTGCGCCCAGCAGGTACTGGACGATGCGATCATCCGTTTTCAGGTACTTCGACAGCAAGGGTGGGCGGGGCTGGGCAGGGTCCTCCAGCATCTCGACCAGATGGAAGCGCAGCAGCGGCGATTCCGGCTGAAGATTCCGCCGTGCCTCGATGCTTTGTTCGAGCGAAGGAGCGAGGAGGTTGAATATCAAGCCAACACCGGGCCTTTTCTTGCTGACATCATCCTGGAGGTAGGCGTACAGTTTCTCGTAGCGCAGATCGAATTCCACCGCCATGCAAACCAGCAAGACATCGATGTCGAAGGGGTCGAGTTCAAACAGTTGCCGCACACGCTCCAGCCTCAGCTCGATTCCCTGTTGCAAGCTCGCCTGCCTGCACTGCTCTATGCGATGCTGCAGCATGCCCAGCTCGGAAGCCAGATCCGCGGGCCATGGCTCGGGGGAGAACCACTGCGGCAAGCCGATGGGTTTGCGCAATAACGCATCGACTTCCTGCTCATAAATATACAAGCCGCGAAACTGCTCATCCTCGCCCGACAGCTTGCGCTGATGCGCGATCTGGAAACGCAGGAGCAGGTCGATGCGCTCCATTTCCGCCAGGAGATGAGACAAGGAGTCAGGGTAGGCCTGCATGAGCTTCTGTTATCGCTTGTTATTCCACTTCGCCAGTCGCCCGCTCAGTATGATATCTCGACCGAAACCAGGGATATCCTGGCATATCCGCTGCTCCTGATATCCAGCGAAAGCGTGCCGCACTCGGCATCGAGCTCTCCGCTTTTGATCACGCAGGTTTCGTCATAGGGTCCGCCGGAGATCTCCTTTTCAAGCAGCTTGTTGCCCTTATCCTCCCGCCCGCCGACATGTTTTTTCCCAACCGCGTCCCAACCACCCCGGAAAAGGGTGATCGTCAGCTTTTTTTCATTTTCCTCGCCCGCAATCCTCAGCCGGTGGACACGCGTCACGCCGGGGGGAAGCGGAATTGCCATGGTTCCCCCCGCACCCTTGGTATTGGGCTTGCCATCGAAATCGCGATGTGCTCTGGCCTCCGTCGCGCCGATCCGGAAAGGGGGAGGAGGCGCCTCTTCCTTCGGATCATTATCCTGGGGAATGGCGGTCGGCCGGAACGGAAGCCGCAGCCAGCCCTTGCGCAACCCCGGCTCCAGCATGGCGGCGGTGACCGATCCGGGCGAAAGCACATTGCGCAACTCCCGGCGATTCGCGATACTGATCGATTCGGCAGACAGCTTGCCATGATCGTCGAGCTGCACGGTGGCAAGCGGTACCGCAGCCTCCTCGATTCCGGTCGAAGCAGCGAGCACGCCATAATATTCCATGCGCGAATGGTCCTTCGAAGGCTGCTCGGTTTCATAGCTGGCGGTGATCTGGACCTGGGAGGACGGCGGGAAAGTGGACAGATCGAGTGTCTCGGACTGGCCGAAAACCACCTCGCGGCCCCGGCCATCGATCGCATAGCCGGAACTGACGCTGACCGCTGTATCGCCGGCGCGTATCACGTCGAGTCCGCGCACCACTCCCCATCCATGCAGGTTGAGACTGTGCCGGGCCCGTTCATGGGCATGATATCTCTGTTCATCGATAAAATCGTCCTGCAGCAGCAATTGCCCATGGAAATAGGCCGGCTTCTTGCCGATGATTTGTCTTTTACGCATGATCATCCTCCTTCTCCCCTGAGAACCGCTGGGGCTCCCTCGATGAGCATTCCTCGGAAACAAGCATCCTTATCATTTTATCTGGCCCTTTTTCGTCAAATCATTCAGGTTCTGATAGCTTCGTCCGGTTGCGGAAACCGCAGCCGCAGCTCATAGGTTGTATGGGCCGGCTTGGCGAAATCGATGATCTCGCGCACCCGCTGCCCGAATTGTTCCCTGGACTCCCTGTTTTCCTGCTGGAATTCACGTTCTTCCACATCGATGGCGATGCAAAACCAGAATGGGCGATCACCGCCGAGCAGGGTATCCTCGCCCACTCTCGCCTGCCCGACAACCAGTCCCGACGCAGCCTGATCGTCTATTGCCACCCGTGAAATTTCCGGAAAACAGATTTTCAGCAACTGTTCCAGGTAAGGGCGCGTGCCGCGCCTGCCATACAGGGACGCAATGCGGGAGATAATGCTTCTCAGCTGCTGGGGCGGAAATAACGCGTGCGGCGTGAATGCGACCCAGGTAGCCAGCCAGGGCAGGAACCGATCTGGCGCCTGATCCACCTGCAGCCACCCGGGAACCTCGTCGCCGCGGGGAGAGAAGAGGCCGGGAATCGCTTCGATCTGCTCTTCGATTCCGGCCGGCTCCTGCTCCCCGGCGCGAAAAAGCATTTCCTCGAAAACACCCAGCAGGCGGCGAAGATTCCCCGTGGAATCCGCAGCGCGGTAGATGGCGGGCAAGCTGTCCAGCAGCCGTGTTCCCGCCTCACCCATCGTAGCCTCCAATTCCTTGCGCATCGAGAATGCGCACATCCTCCGCGGCCAGGCTCAGCCGCAGGAGCTCCCAGGGCCGCAGAAGGATGGACACAAGCCTGCCTTCATCATTGCGAAGCAGGCGTCCCGAGCCCAGCATTTTCCGCCCGCCCAGCAGCGTATCAACTCCAATGGTCGAGCGGATTCCCACCTGGATGCCCAGCGCGGAATCCGGCTGGGCCAGATCTTTCTCCCTGTCGCTCATCTGAAGGACGCGAACATGCTCGACATAATCCACACCGGCTGTTTCATCGATCGCCTCGATCAACTCCCCGATGCGCAACGGTTTGCCAAACAGCAAGCCGCCGCGACTGCCATCCATCTCCCCGGTCTGGAGATCCTGCCGCGGCAAGCTGAACCGGCGCCACAGGTTTTCACTCAGGGCGGCCGACAATTGCTGCGCCGATTGCCCGGGCTGGGGAGCGATGGCTGCGCCGATGGCGACATGAAGATAAAGCGGCGCCACTACGTGCACGCGCGTCGTGAGAAGAGATCTTGCGAGCAGATCGTGCTTTATCTTTTCGCGCAGTTCCGCCGCCGAGGCCTCATCGAGTTCGCGTTCCGGCGCAACAATGACGCTGACGTGCGCCCGCTGATCGGAGGCGCCCGGATCCATGCGCCCCACCCGATCTGCTTCCAGGTTGATGCAGGGTACGCAGTGCATGCTTACCGGATACTCGGGCCCAAGGTGATCGCGAGCGGTATTACGCGCGATTTGTTCGAAATCCCGGGTGGTAACGGCGCACTCGTTGCCCATCAGATCCTGAACCACATAGCCTATCGCCGCGTCGAGTTCAGCAGCTCCGGCTATCGCTATCGCACAATCCATTTCCTTTTCGAGGTCGATGGAACGAGGCCGTGCAAGGCTTTCCCCGCCTTCGCGTTGGTCGCCAGCGAGCAGAGCGAGAAACTGCGCCTTGTTCTCTTCCTCCAGGCCTTCCCAGTTTCCCCCTTTCAATAGCTTCAGGAATTGCAGCTTGCTTGCCGGAGTGATCCGGCCAATCCGGTAAACCAGCATCTCGGTGAAATAGGCCAGCAGCTCTACCAGCGTGATGCCGGGATCTGAAGGATTGTGATTGGTCCATCCCGGCGCGACGACTGGCAGCAGGGACAGGCCCTCCTGCAAAAGGTCGTCATAACTCCGGTCGTCAAGTTTAGGCGTCAGCATAGGCTGACCTCATGCCGGCCCGCGCAAACGAGAAAAGTGCCTGCCGCCAGGAGGCCTGGCCGCTCCTCCTCGCTGTGCAGCTCCAGCGACCGGACATGATCCAGCCCACCGATTGCAGCGATCACCGGGTAAATATCGGATGCATGCGGCTGTTGCCCGAATCGCCAGCCTTGCCCGTCCAATCCGCCTGTCAGCGGATGCAGGAAGCGGTTCAACCGTGTTTCGCATTCGACTATCGCACCGGCCCGGGAGGCATCCGCACACCATGCGATTTCCATAATGACGGCGATACTGACATACTCGGGACCGGTTACGATCATATCCACGCCGATCGGCCGGCGATCATCCAGGAATGCCTTCACGGTCCGCAGCAATTCAAACGAAGGCCGGGGACGCGGCTCTGCTTTGCCGGGCACGATGATCACGCCGATCATGCCGGGCTCCGGCCGCCCTTCCAGGGAATCGCGCGGCAGGTCCTCGCCTGGAATGCATCTGGCATGGGCGACCAGGGGCGAAGCCATGCGGGCAAGATCCGCATAATCATCCATGCAGATTGCCCGGCCGCGGTGCCTGATCTGGGCGGCCGCCCGGCGTCTCAGGACCTCCTTGTCCTCCTGGTCCTGGCCACCTGCCGCGGCTTCGGCATTCATTACCGCTTCCACATAGGGAATCGTAGTATGCAATTGCGTGATGGCGCCAGCCGGTACATTGCCGCGCGCACCCCCTCCGGTATGATATTCCCGCAATCGGATGTTGTTGGCTCCGGATGGAGGAATACGGCCATGCCTTCCATCTCCGAAGCGGATGCTGCCGGTGTGGCGGTCCACGGCATAATGCCGCGAGCTGGAGCCGGATACGGAGAAATCCTCGACCTCGATCCAGGTTACCCAGGTTATCCAGGTGTCACCGGCCGATGCTGGAATTCCCGCGGAGCCGGGCGCACGGAACCATTCCTGCCGCGAATGGACCGCCCCCCGTTCATCCATCGCCATGCGCGCTTCACGCGCCTCGCACACTTCCAGCGCCAATTTCCCGATGATGGGACGGCGCAGCACATGGAATACCTGATTGGGCCTGCCGTTGCTGGACCCGAGAATCTCGTTTTCCAGCCGGATCGTCTGGGTTGCCAGGACGGTATTCAGCAATAGCCGGCGCGGCAGATCCGGATGCGGAAACCCAGGCTGGCGATCGGGCGCCGGACGAACCGGACCATTCCAGACCAGGCGCAGCCAGAAGAACTTCCGGCGCGGATCGAGCACCGATCTCTCCCATGGCGATATATCCTCGGGGAACTGCAATTCCACTATGCCCGGGATACGGAACCCCTGCGTCAGGTCCGTGACCGTGCAGTCGTTCCAGCCTGATGCGCCGCGAACCTGCCAGCGTGGCAAAGGAAGGACATCCGGGCGGCCTGCGCATGACAATCGAATGTCGCCGCCTCCGGGAACCGCGTAAAGACTGACTGTGCGCCCGGCTAGTTCCGCCGCGCTACGGGCGGCGAGCGCCAGGTAAACCAATAGCCCATCTTTTCTCGGTGCTGGAAACGGGTTGAATGGTTGGGCCGGCAATGGATCGACCTCGCGGTATTCGAGATCGCTTTCAACGATCAGATGCTCGGGGGGAAAGGGCCCGAGCTCGGAAAAGGAGGAGAGCGATACCTTGGCGATGGAAGGCGGATTCACGGAAGGCCAGCCGCCCACGGCTGCGGGTTGATCGCCGGCATAGTGTCCGCTTGCCAGCCGCGCACGCACCCACCCCCCTCTCGCCGCGTTCACCATGGCGGGAACGGCATCGTCCGGGATCAGCAAATCGACTTTACCATCCTGGGTCAGCGACAACGTCCCATCGGAACACTCCAGCCGTACCCAGCCTCGCTCGGTATAGCCTTCCCAGCGCAACTGCGGATTACCCCCCCTGCTCACGGCAGGAATGGGAGAATCCGGGGCGCCCGCCGGGTTGGTAAGCCGGATATCCAGGACCGCGTGTGTCCGCGCCCTGGCGAAGCTTTCGGAGCGGACATAAAACACCTCTCCGAAGCGCGGCCTTTCGCCCAGAGGGAAAAAATCCATACTGGTATCGAGTGGAATGCCGCCATGGAAAACGCCATCCATTTTCTCATGCTCGGCAATAAAACATCCGGTGATCTCGATCCGCCTGATGGAAACCACGGGACTGGAATCCGCGGGACCGCTGCCCGCAGAACCGGAACCGGGAACAGATCCGGAAGCGGCATCGTCGTGGAGACTCCGCCTTTGGTACAAGCGGCACGTCAGCCAGGGGAGAGTTTCCGCACCGATCATCCAGCCCGGCCATTTTTCCGGTGGACTGAAAACCACCTCGCCGCTGCAGGACAGGTCGCGGGTCGTGTCCACCTCGGGCTGGAGAGGAAAAAAGCCCTTTTCATCCCGTATTCCCCACTGGATACGTGTCCCCTGAGGCTGGGCTGGCTGGACCGGCCCATCTTCCAGTTCGATACCCAGCCGAAGCCGGTTGATGCCGGACACACCGATAATTGCTGGTTGCGCGATATGCAGCGCCCGCTCCAGCGGGACTGCTTCGGATGAAACAGGATAAGGGGAGCTCCAGCTCCCCGCGCCGTCCGGGAATATCATGCTGCTCACGTCGGCATGAACCCGCCTTTGCCCATCTGCCGCCACCGCACGCACCAGTTCCGCCCGCGCCAGCGGCAGATCCTTCACCGTTTCGAATATCACCGCCCCGGCCCCGTCTTTTCCGGATGCAGAAACCTGGGTGGATTTCTCCACGACGGCAGAGAAATTCTGCACGGAACCGGCCGCGTTGAACGTCAGCGGCACCCATGCGGGCGCCGCCGGCATGGGAGTGGCATTGAGCATGTCGATAAAGGCCTGGTGATGGCTTTCAGGCACCTGGTTCAAACGCTGGACCAGGATTCCGCAGTAGCGCGTAAATATGGCTGCCAGGGCGTCTTGCAGAGGATCCACTCCCGCTGGCGCGAAGCCTTGCGCCGCGAGACGCGCCGCCACCAGCGCGGCAATTTCCCCTTCCGACAGGACATGTTCCCGCATCAGCGGCGCCTGGATCGCCTTCACGTGAGCGCCCTTTCGAGATAAAAGGGATAAACCAGGTTGAAGCGGTTGTCCGTGGTTCGCACCCGGTAATCAATCAAAATCATCAGTTGCTCGCCCCTGTCCCCGGCGCTGGAGACGTCCACGCCCAGCACCTCGATCCTCGGTTCCCAGTTTTGCAGGGCTTCACGCACCTCGAATGCGGCCATGGCATGCGTCGTCGAATTGTTGATGGCAAAGGCGAGGTCGCTCAGGCCGCTGCCAAAATCCGGCCGCATTACCCTTTCGCCTTTGGCGGTGGATAGAATGATCCAGATGGACTGGCGCACGGCTTCCTCGTACCGGGCAACGGCAAACCGCGCCGGCTGCCCGGCATTTTCCTCCGGCGCCACCGGAAATCCCCACCCAACCCCGAGAACAGACAATGGCATCAGTTTTTTCCTCATTATCGATCATCTTTTCGATTCACCCACGGGCTCGTGCACGCGTATCGGTCAATTCCCTTCAATTGATGTTGACCAGCGCCCCCTTGATATTGACTTGCGCATTGGCGGTAATGTCGATATTCGCCTGCGCCTTCAACTCGATGCCAATCGCATTCAGCTTGATGTTGCCGGTTTGGGATGTGATTTCGATATCCCCGGTCGCTTCCACCATGATCTTGTTGTCCGACGTGCTGATGACGATCTTGTTGCTCCCTGTTTTGTCGATGATCTCGATCTTCTCGTCTCCCGCCTTGTCGCATAACCTGAAGACATGTCCGCTACGCGACCTGATGCTGCGATTGTCGTTCGCCCCGTCCGGGTTGCTTTCATGCGCCTGATCCCTGCCATTCCATAAGGATCCCACCACATAGGGATGCTCGATGCTGCCATGCTCGAAGGCGAGCAGCACTTCATCGTCGACCTCGGGCAGAAAATAAGCGCCGCGGCCGTTGCCGGTCATGGGGCTCGCCACCCGCGCCCAGTTGCTCTCGTCGTTCTGGCTCAACCAGGGAAAGCGGACTTTGACCCGATGCATGTTGTCCGGATCGCGGTTGTTGGTCACGATACCCACCACCACGCCGTAGCATTTGCCATCCGGATCATGCCCCAGCATGCTGCGCAAGAGCTCGTCCGGCATCATGTCGCATTCCTCCGGGCGGAAAAACTGGTGCGATATCCCTTTTGCATCGAATAGCGGTGCTCGACCGAACACAGGTAGTAAAGCCCGCTGAAGCGATTTCCTATGCCTTCGACCTTCACCACCGTTCCGGCCCGCAGCCCCGGATCTCCTATGCACATCCCCTCGGCGCGGATATAACTCAGAGCCATCCCGGAAAGCCACTGGCGCGCCATCTGGTCCGCCTCTTCCTGGCTTTGCACCGGAGTCGCCGCCCACGTGGCGCCCGTATTGGAGAACAATTGCCGTACGCTGGATGGCCCCGAAGTCTCTCCGCCCATCAAGGTGGGCTCGCTGCCCGCGGCAGCGTGCGCGACAATCTCTTTCTTGTCCTTCGCATTCCATCCCTGGACCACGAACTCCTGCACCTGGCCCATGGTCGTCATGCGCGGGCGGAACTCCAGTAGGCCAATGTCCCGCCGCAGCGTAAGCGTGGCGCTGTCACGGATTTTCCTGGAACGAAACAAGAGCGACTTATCCTCCACCACCACTTCGTAATCGATGCGGCGCGCACGCGCGAGCAGGAATTCCAGATCCGTCTGGTTGTGCTGGAGCACATAGGGAAGCACGACCTTGCTATCCTCGACCTCCGGTTTCAAGCCGGATCCGTTCGCCAGTTGGCTCGCGATATCGCTGTCCTTGAGATTGGTGAAGGAGCGCGTTCTGCGCAGGCGCATCATCCTGTGGCGGCGGTCGTAGCCGCGCACAGTCAGGGTGGGAGGGCGAGCCTCGGGAAAATCAGGTTCCAGCCCCGTGATTTCACCACTGAATATCACCTGGAGCTGGTCGCGATACCCGATCTGGATCTGGACCGGATTACCTTCCCGAAAAAGCGCATCATCCATCCACTTTACTTTCATCTCGACCGCATCCCACCCGGAAAGCGTGATGGCGAACATGCTGGTTGCATCCACGTCCTCCAGTACGTGGATCGAGATGATATCCGCGACCGCGCCGTTGGGCAGCGGCGATCCATTGACCTGTATCCGGAATTCCGGAGCGAGCGTGTCGAATTGGTCTCTGGCTGCCATAGTGGATATTCCGTCAAATATCGTGCAGGGCCGGCAGCACCAGGACTGCTCCCGGATGCAGGCTCATCGGATCATCGATTCCGTTGGCCTGGGCGATGGGCCGCCACTTGCGCGGGTCGCCATATTCCCGGCTGGCGATCGAAGCCAGGGTCTGGCCATGCTTGACCACCCAGACCTTGGCGACGTCGGCCGACATGAGATTCTGTTCCTTGAGATCGCTGGTATTCGATTGCCACTGCCTAAAGGTGCACGTCGCCGTCGCGCGGACCGGGGTACCATCTTCCATGAAAAGCGTGAACTGATTCTGAAGCTGCTGCAATACGCCTTGGAAAAATACGCTCATGCTGCCCCAGATCAGCCTGCACACCGGCGGCCTGTGCTTGTCTCCGTGCTCCTTGACTGTCGTCAGGAGATGCAATTTATTGGTGTACTCCCGGACGCTTTTTTTCTTTTTCTCCGGGTCATCGTAGGTATCAAAGAATAGCTCGACACCAAGGGTACTGGGCTCGGACCCTGTGTACTGGGTTTCCGGACAATCGCGCTTCGCCACTTTCTCGCTTTGCCACTGGACACTCCGGCTCAGCGTGAGCCGGTTGGGATTGAACTTGGCGATGATCACGCTCTCCGGATTGCTCTCGCTGAATTGAAGCTTGCCTCCCTCCAGCTCGACCAGGATTTTCATCTGTGCCATGGCGCCAATCCCCTTCGTTCCTGTTCAATCACCAGCCGCTCCGAGATCAATCGCCAGGTCTGCGCGGCCATCTCATCGGTATCGGGTTTGCCTGTCGAAGTTTCAGCAGCAGCCACTTTGCTCCCCGGCGCGCCATGGACTCCTGCCGGGCCCTGAGAGGGTGCCGGCACCACGCCGTACCGGTCTTCTGGTGTTTCCTGCCGGGCCAGGGGAAAAGAATGGGCTGATCGGCCACGGGCATCATCAGCCGCTCGCATGATCCGACCCCAGGCAGCCCCCCCGTCCCCCATCCCTGCCTCCATTCGCTGCATCTGCGGCATTTGTGGTATCCGGGGTATCAGCACGAGCGGACGCCCGGCTGTGGCTGTATCTGCCCAGCTGCTGGCAGCGCGAGAAGGATTTGCCGGCGTTCCTTCATCCGGGCTTGCTTCCAACCTGTCGCGCCCTTTTCTCCATGGGTGGGCCTGCATCGCGAATATCCGGGATACCGGCGAAAGGACGGGCGAAAGAGCAGGCGATCCGGCAGGAGCGGAATTGGGCTTGCGTTGCACTGCCTCCTGGTAGCTATGCCATGATGGCGTGGCGGCTGACCACGACTCTCCGATTCCTGCTGCTGGCGGATGAACCGGGACTGCAATGGAACCCGATGCGGAAACAGGGCTGGCGATAGCCGTGCGGCGAAGTTCGGCATCAGATGCCCGCAATTCCCCCATCGTGCTGAGACGCTCTCCGGGAAGATACGCGAGTCCGGCGAGAATCGACTCCCCGCCGGATATCCTGCTTGCAGAGAGCGCATGAGACGCGAGGCCGGGTGTCCGCGCGAGAAAACTCCTCTCTTTTCCTCCGCTACCTGATATGGCTGGGGCTATGGCGGGGACCATTCCGCTTACCCTGTCTGCCCGGTCCACCGCACGCAACACCGTATCCGGCATCGCATGCCGTAAGGGAAAATGGGAATGCGTGGAATCGCCGTGCCGGTTTCCCTGTTCCCTTGCCGCCGGGCTGGCGGGTTGCTCCCATATCCGGGAACGGGCTATCCCGGATATTGCCTCCACGCGGGTCGAGCGTATCGCAAGGGCATCAGCCTGGGAACGCAACGGGAGCCGCCCGGCGTGATGCGCATCCATGAATCCCTTTCGGGAAAGGTGTTGCGGCTCAACCTGGCGCAGAACCAAGGTAGACGATGAGGCCGGAAAAACAGATGGGAAAACGATCGGATCCGATGCGGAACCGGCATGCCCATGCACGGCCCGATTGCCTGGCGCATTCGTGTCCTTGGAAACCACCTCTGTGCGTGTGATGCTGTCGGCATTTCCCTCCCCACTATAGATTTTCTGGGCCTCATTGGGCATGGATATATCGGGAATGGATTGCCGCGCCAGAACCGGGGGACGCGCAGTACCTGGAGCATATTCCTCGTTTGCGCTGCCCGGCTGCGTACCCGGTGTGGCAACCTGGGCATTTCGTTCCGGCCCGGCTATCGCGACATCCGTGCTGATACGCGCTTGGCCGCGGGTTCTGGCCGTCTGTACGAGAGATTTTCCATGATATGGCAGGGACCGTTGCAGCTTCGCTGCTTCAGGCAGAATGTGCCGTTCGGCATGTATGCCGATGGGAGTGCCAGCGAGCCGATTTGAATTTGAATCCGCCATGCCGCCTGCTTGTCGCGCAACAATCCCGGAGACCGGGGAAATCGCGGAAATTCCACGATTTCCCCGGTCTGGCGCCAAGGGCAGACGTGAACAGGACCCGATATCCGCGTGACGCCAATGGCTCACCGATAATGCGGATACCGGCATTTCCGAGGAAGCGGGCGGCATGCTTCCGGACGAGCCTTGCAAGGCTGCGTTACCGGACTCTGCCGTGGCCGGCATGACAGGTATCCGGATAAGCGCCGCCGGTATGCCAATCGATTCTGGGCGAACGGGGAATAGCCCTGTTTCCGCGGCCGCCAGTTCTTGTCTCCGTTTTCCGGATCGGTCATTGCCAGCCATGATCCCACCTGCGGCGATGGAAGCGGATCGCGGGGAACCAGGCAATGAGGCGGAATCCTCAGGTCTGCCCCTGGAAGTCTGCGGACTGATCAGGCTGCTTACGCCGTGAATGGCCCTGCGCACGGCATGGTTCCTTTGAACTTGCTGTGCCTGTGCCACCGCTTCCAGTGCAGGTGGGGAGCCAGATATCCGCGCAAATCCGGATTTTTCAGCCGTGGAACGGGTCAAGTCTGTCCGGGCAGATGCGCCGGAACTGCGCGCCCTTCCGGATTGGCTCGCCAGATGAATGAACTCCATGTCGAGGCTATCCTGCCCGCCATGGCCGCCGGAACCCCCAGTCGTGGGGGAGATAGCCTTTCGCGCCAGGATATGGCCAGCAAACTCGCCATGCCGCTCGAATGCCGTTTTCAAGCCACCCGCCGTTTCCCGCACCAAGGGGCTGCGGGCTGCCGGGCTTGCGCACAGGTAGCGTTGCGAGATGGAAAAACCCAGTGATCCAGGTTTATTCCAGGCCATGTCGGTTCTCGTTGTCGCGGAATGGGTCATCTTTGCTTGCCGGTCCTATAGGTTCCTATGTCCCGTGTTCCCGTGTCCTGGCTTGTTCAAATACGTCTTCCTGTCGCCTGCCACCCTATCCGAGGCCGCGATGAACCAGCTCGAGTGTTTCGAATGCGATAGCGGAAGTGCTCGCGCGCAGATCCGGTCCGGTCCATTTGACCGGGCAGGCTGCCTTGAACAGCCATGACCTCAGCTTTTCACCCTGTTCGTCGTTAAGCCTGATGTCGATATCCTTCCGTATGACCTCTCCGCGCGCCACCAGCAGGTACCAGTCCCACAGGAATCCCGCATCGCCGAGCCCACGCTTGAGCACCAGGCGCGAAGGAAACTTCGCAGGGCCGGCGAGTTGAAGCTCCTGATCGTTCATGCCTCCCACGCGCAGCGTATGGACTTCCGTCTCGAAAAGCAGGCCCGATATTTCATTGAATCCGCCGATGGCCCCATCCAGCCTGCCATCCTTGTCCCTGTCTCCCCCCACGACCTTGAGTGAAAAACGGAAAGCGGAAAAAGGATCGCGTTGCATGGCTTGTATTCCCCATCGATTTATGAAAACTCCGGGTACTCGGACTTGTTTTCATCAACACTCTCGCGATTGATGCGCTCATTGATCCTGGCAATTTCCTGGAGCCAGCGGCGCCGCTCGAGATGGTCGAGATTCATCAGCTCGGTATACGGCCAATGGAAGTGATAGGCGACATAGGCTACCTCCTCGAACAGCTCGGCCGAGGGGTAGCCTATGGCTCCCCCGAACTCTGCACCTCGACCTGAAAATTGGCGCTGCATTCGGGACAGGCAACCGCAATCCGGTTATGTCCATTCGCGTTGATGCGGCGGTACATCTCTTCGAGAAACGCGAAATCCGCCGCAAACATTTCCTCTATGACGCGCGGGTTGACTTGAGGCAGGTCCCCCAGCCGGCGTATGACCCGTGATAGAAGAATGATCGCGAGATATCCGGGATTGGATTGCACGCGCGGATCTTTCATTGGCGCAATTTCATCATTCGCCGTCGCAAGCCGCATCACTCCCTTCTTGTGGATATTTCCCTCGGCATCGACATACCCATGCGGAAGCGTGAAATCAAATTCCGTTTGCAGGCTCATTTCGTCCGATCCAGTCCTTCATGGGTAAGTTCGAGCGTGTCGATGGCGACGTCGGGGGCGGTCGCATTGAATGTCGGACCGGTCCATTTGGTGGGCCACGCCGCTACGAAGTCCCATTGCGCGGCGTCATTGCCTTCATCATCCATCAGGATGATGGAACCGTTCTTCCGCGCATCTTTTATTTTCCCGTCCATGACCTGCTTGCGCCATTTCCAAAGATCCAGATCGTCTGTTATGCCCCGCTTCAGCGTGATATTGGCGAATTTCTTCAACCCCGGCAGCTTCGAAATGGTCATCGTCTTGTCGTCTCCCACGCGGTAGTCGACCGAGTCCGTTGCGGAGTCGAGGCCGGATACCTCGCGAAAACCAGCCCGCTGTATCCCGTCGATCTGGACCCTGAACTTGAATCCGCGATAAGGATCTCTTCGTTCTCCTGTGCTTGCCATGCTGTTTGCCTCCTCGATTTATGAAACATTCAACCCAGTCACAGCGATTGCGCTGGCGCTTTGGATAATACGAACCACAACAAATTCGGCGGGAACAGCCGGCGCCAGGCCGACATCGGTGACGATGGCTCCCGCCTCCCGGCTATCCCTGGCGTTGGTCTCGGCATCGCACTTGACAAAGAATGCCTGTGCCGGGCTGTCCCCCGCCAGCGCGCCCTGGGCAAACAGATCCTGGCAGTGAACGGTAAGCCGCTGGGCAACCCGCTCCCATAAAATCGGATCGTTCCCCTCATAGACGATGTCCTGCATGTTTTGCCTGATCCATCGGGCCAACGTAAGGAACAGCCGCCGGACGTTGACGTATCGCCATTGAGGCTGTCCGCTGAGGGTTCTCGCTCCCCAGATCCGGATTCCCCTTCCCGCGGAACCGCGCAGGCAATTCACGCCGGCTTCGTTCAGCGTCCCATGCTCCGTGTCTGTCAGGTCGATGCCTGGTTCAAGCATGCCTTCGATCACTTCGTTCGCTGGTGCCTTGTGCACGCCAGTCCGGGCATCCGTGCGGGAGTAGATGCCGGCGATGTGGCCGCAGGGAGGCACCAGCACCGGGGCATGGAAATCGGCGTAGCCGTTTCCGCGATATCTGTTTTCCAGGATCAGCCGGTCACAGGGAAGTGCTGTCTCCGGCCTCGTATCGGGCCGTGTCAAAAGCAATTTCCTCACGTACATCCAGGGGAAATAGAGCGCGCCCGGCCCCGGCGGCAGGCTGCGCCATTGCGATATCGCCTGGGCGGTTCGGTCATCCGATGCCGCAGCAAGTCCCCGCCCGCTTTCCGGCCCATCCAGGATGGCAAAACGATCACCCATCCTGGCGCAATGCTCCAGCACCGCGGACTGGATTTCCTGGACAGCGCGGGCACCCGCTTTGCGAATAGGGGCCGACATCGCGTCAGGCACGCAAACGAGATCCGCATCTTCGCAGCTATCCAGCGCCGCGCCAGGAGCAAGCAGGCGCAGGAGGGCATCGCTCATTTTTGCCGCGCCATTTTCACTACTTGGGACAGGCGCCACGAAACAATGCTCTCCCCCATTTTCGAAAAACCCACGCACCGCATAGCCGAGGTAGCTTTCAGGCGATGGTTTGCAGAAATGCAGGAACTGCTGCCAGTGGTCGATACGATGGATTTCCGCGGAAGAGTCTCTGCTCCGGGATATCGAATCGCCGAATCCGGCAAAGATGGGCACGGCAGTCTGAAATGCGGCTTGCGCACGCACCGGACCCGGCATCTCGTAGTACACGCCTGGCGCACGGTAGCGCGTGGGCATTTCGCGATGGCCGATCCCGCTTTCCATGGTCAGCGGCGGTTACCGGACATCACCCGGCCAACAATCGTCATGGCGGGCCGCATCAGATTTTTTCCTGGCCTGTGGATTGGGAAATCCGGAAAATGACAAATTCCGCCGGCCGCACGATAGCCACGCCAATTTCTGTAATCACCTGTCCCAGATCGCGCACTTCCGGCGGATTCAGTTCGGCGTCGCATTTCACATAAAATGCTTCTTCCGGAGTCAGGCCGAAAAGCGCGCCGCTGCGCCAGACATTAGTCAGGAACGCGGTCACGTTGAGGCGGATCTTTCCCCACAGCATATAATCGTTCGGTTCGAAAACCACCCATTGCGTGCCTTTGTCGATGGATTCCTGCAGGAAAAGGAAGAAACGGCGCACAGGGATATATTTCCATTCCCCATTGCGATCGCCGCCGATGGTTCGGGCGCCCCATACGGTAACCGCTCCGTTGATGGTGCGTATCACATTGACTCCCTGGGGATTGAGGATTTCCTGTTTCGGCTTGCTGACGTAGTACATGACGCCGGTGGCGCCGCGTACCACACAATTCGCCGGAGCCTTGTGCACGCCGCGCTCCTCGTCGGTACGCGCGTATATCCCCGCCATATGGCCGCTGGGACCTACATAGGTGCGTCCCCGGTATTTCGCTTCGACACCGCGCACCGGATCGGTATCCTGCAACTGTTTCGCCGGATCCACCACTTCGATCTGCGGAAAATAAAAAGCCGCATTCTCGCTCGGGCGCGGTATCGGTTGCTCGCCGGATTCGGAATAGGTCAGTTTCTCGATATCGAAGTCATTAGGATCGCCGACCACTTTCGGACTATCCAGGATGGCAAAAACATTTTCGTGGTTTTCATCCTCGCTGTAATCGATAAGGGCGTTCCACACATCCGGTGTCTTCGGCAAGCCTGGCGCCGCGATGATGGCGACTTCATCGATCGACTCGAAATTCATCAGCACCTTTTCGAGCTCGGCGGGAGATCTTACCCGGGCCACGAAGCAACGTGATCCTCCATTTTTGAAAAACCCGTGGACCGCATGGGTCAGCTCATAATGGCCGGGATACATTGGCCTGGAGGCGTCCGCTCCGGACCTGAATGCAGAAAAAGGCCCAAAGCGTTTCGTATATTCCGTGAAATTCGTGCAAAATTTGGTGTCTCCCGGCGCAACATCCACGTCAAACCTTTTGAGGTAGTACGGACGCTGATCGACCGGTTTCAACAGGTCGGCATCGGGCTCGCCGTGATCGTAGGTGAGATCTTCGCTCTCGGCGGATCCCGCCGCCGGCGCGGGAACCGCGGACACCTCACTTCTGGCGGCGGTTATTTCCTTGTCCTTGTCTTTTATCTGCTTCGCAAGCCGCTTCTCGTCGTCGCCGGGCGCCACGGTCGCCTGTGCAGCCTTGAGATCATCCATTTCGCGCTGCAGCCTGGCAAGCCGGGCATCCGGCGTTTCCACGGGCGTACCTGCCGGACCTGGAGCGGCACTCGTTTTTTCGATTTCCTGGCGGGCAACGACAGGATCGTAATCGTCATTCACCACGGGATAATAAAGCGTATCCGGCACGATGCCGATGAATGCCGCCGTGTTGGTTCCCACCCCGGCTATGGGCTGTCTGGCGGAAGGTATTTCCTCCACGTAAACGCCGGGGGCGCGATAAGTCGTTCTTGCCATTTTTCCTCCCTTTCGGATATGAGTCCTATGAATCGGTATGAGCCGATAACCCAGTTCTTCGAGCCCCAGGATCCCATCCTGAAAACAGGCCTCAAAACAGGTACCCGGTCCACAAAAAAACTTGATCCCCTACCCCAGCGATTGCGGCGGATCGCAGGCCGCGCCTGCCGTTACTGCTGCGGCTGCATGACAAGCTCTATCCGATACCCATCTTCAGCCTGGCGATCCTTTACTTCCTTTTTCCTGGCGTCCTCCTGCACCGAGACGATCTGCTCGGCACGCATGCCGGGCTTCCTGTCTACTGCAGTGATCACATACCGCCCGCCGGGACAATCCAGGAAAAAGAACAGGCCGTCCGCGCTCGATTCCGCCTGCCGCAGTGCCTTGCCGTCTGCAAACCCGGTACTTGCCGGCTGCGATCTCCCGGTACGCAGCGCCGCCTTTTCCATGGCTGGGCGGATATCGAGCTGGATGCCCGGCATCGGGTTATGCTTTGCATCGGTTACCCGGCCGCAAACACTGACGTAATGGCTTATCCTTTCCTGGCTCGTCCATGCGCTCATGACGCGTTTCCAGCCTGCATGCGAAATTCGAGCACTTTTTCAGTAACCAATCCCACCACTTCCGGCTGCGCAGCATCCACCGCCAGGGTAACGGTATAATTGAGCGCCGCCTTGGGCTTTCCTCCGAGTGCCTGCCAGAATTCCCCAAGGCTCTGCAGGCGCCCAGGCTGCAGGGTGCTGACCGGAAGAGGCAAGTCCTGATCCAGGAGGCTGCCCTGAAGCACCTCTTCGGGGAGAGTCCGGTAGCGCAGCAGCGCCCGTATCACCTCCCCAAGCAGCCGATGCTCATCCTCAGATGGATCCGCAACGCTCTGGCTTGGCCACGCGGTTATGAGGTAGGACGCGTCTATCCGCACGGGGGCCACTGTTCGTGTCGCCGTCCCATCCATATGCCGGTCCAGATACACCTCATTGCTTCGCAACTCCAGGTTTTCGCGTATGTCATACAGAAAGAGATCGATCGCCGGCAAGGTAACGGAAGACGGAGGAAATTGATCGTCCGGAGCACCGAAACTGACATGCACCTGCTCGGCCAGCCCCTTGGGCAGCTCCCGCTTCAACAGCACGGCCAGCGTTTCATCCAGATCATTGATCATGATTGCTTTCGATATTTCCGATTTATCGCGTAAACCGCATGCATAGCTGATTGACTTTGACAGATGCAACATCCGTGCCAGCAGAGCCATATAAAATAGAGTTTGGAATCCGCAAGTTAAACAACCTGTCCGATCCACTATAAGTTGCGGCAGCCGTCGGAATCTCCTGCCGCATCGATGGAAATCGTCGTTCTCTATTCGCTAAACCATTTCAATCAGTGACTTATATGCATGGGTTATTTCCAACCCAGGGTGGGTCGTAGTTGCGGGACTAGCAGCCTGCCGGACTTGAAGAATCGAAGCGAAAATGTGACTGGGTGAGGGTGGATTTTTGACGATTTTGAAGACCAATAGTCGTTCTATTAGTCGAAAAAGCGGCGAAATATAGACCAGCCAGATGCTTTTGCAGCCGATTTCCTTTAGGGAAGCGCTGAATAAATCTCCGCTGGCGCGGCGGTGGGTTTGCGGGATGGGATGCGCGAAAGGCGACGACGCGAATGGTTGATCCCCTTCGCTAGGAGCCTGACAAGGCAGACCACTCGCAAAGCCCCGCCCCATAAGGGTTGCAGCAAAATCGGGCGAGACCGCGCAGGGCGGAGCAGTGTCGTCCAGAGGAAGATGCGACCCCGTAGCGGGCTGCTGGCGCCCCATGTATGCTTTGGCGCGCTCTGGCATCCCCGCCGCTGCCCGATCCCCGCTTCGCGGGGCCCCTCGGGCCACGCTCTGGGGAACCATGGCGTTGCGCTCCTTGGCATCGTAGTCCAAGCTACGACCTGCGTCGCGCGCCGCCTTATGATCATCCCGATTTTACCAGCAACGCGCTCAGCGAGGAGTTATTCAGCGCTTCCCTAGGTCCGACAGGCTGCTAGAGCCGGCAATCATCTCCCTTTCCGCCCCCGGATACCGAAACAACCATCCACGCCAGCAGCCAACTGCAAGAAACACGCGGGAAAAAATGCATTGGAACTGTGTGGAAACATGGCGCGACTGATGGGGAAATCGGGCAAATCGAAAAAGTGGGTGGACTTTGACCCATGTTGGCATTCTGTCAGTAGCGGCACAAGCAACTGATTTACCGTGAAAAATAATTCCTGATCACCTATCCGGTCCGTGCTGTTCCCGATCGGTGGACAGGTATACCCCACTCCCGCAGGCGAATCAAAAGTTGATTAATGCCTGATTTTAAATATTTTATTTTTGTAATACCTCGGCATGAAATTTGCTTTGAAATGAATCATGGAGCCCTGAAAATCCCTATCCGGATAGTTGCCGCTGGTTTCCTGGTTTCAGGGAAATAGGGAAGTATTCGCTTCAGAAGATCTTTATCGGCAGCCAATAGCAGCCATCGGATGGTCAGCATGGATTATTTACGGAGCTTATGGAGAGCGCTTGCGGGCGGTCCTGGGTCTACTGGCTGCAAGGCCGCCATCGTTCCTTTATTTTTCGCATACGGGTTTCTCCCGTATGAGCTCACGCATGCCGGCGCGTTCCAGCTTTTATCGGTCAACGAACACCCTCCCGGCACGGTAGCGGCAACCGTTGCGATCCTGACCGGGGACAATCCTCGCGCTATCGCCTTCCGGCTGAAGGTGAATGAGCACACCGTCGGCGCGAACGATATAAAGCCTGCTTCAGCAGTTGCGTTCGATACGTCGATTATTCTCGAAATCGACCAAAGCGGATCGATGGGAACCAACCGTATCAGGCAGATCCAGGAGGCGTTGCGGACGGTTCTGGGCAAGCCCGAGTCGAAACCGAATCTCGCCCTGTGGGCTTTCGACACCGAGGTAAGAAAAATCCAGGGCTTTTCGAGGGACCCAGCCAAGATATCGAAAAGCATCGCTGAAATCAGCGCCAGATACGGGAGGGACAGCAAAACCAAGCTGTTCGAAGCCATCGAGCTGGGTCTCTCGGAGTTGCGCAGCCGCGATGGCAAGGATCTCAAGCGCCTGATCGTCATCACGGATGGAAGGGATGACGGGAGCAGCATCACGGAGGACGTGGTCGCGAGCAAGGCCAACGCGCAAAACATCGCCATCGATGTGATCGGATTCGGCAATGTTGCCGCTCCGGACGCTGAACTGCTTGCGCGTCTGACGAAAAACACCGGGGGGTATTTTATTCCTGTGCGCTCCGCGCAGGATTTATCGCGGGAACTCTATAAATTGTTCAATATGGCCCCGCCCCGGACATTTGACGTGACATTCCGCTACCAGCCTTCCCCCGATGGACGGCAAGCGGATTCCGCCCAAGTGGAATTCAACCCGTCCGGCAAAGCACCTGCGATACAGGCAGTTGCGCAGAGGCTTTCGGCATTTCAAGCTGTGCAAGCTGTGGGTTCGCCAAAATCCGCTTCCAGCGATAAAACCAGGGAGGGAAATCTCGACGTGGGAACGCTACTGGGTATCCTTATAGGCATCATTGTGGCCATTGTCCTGTTCGTGATGGTAAGAAAACGGCCGTCTCCTCCCCCCGCTCCGCTGCCGCCGCCCGTGACCACGCCTGCGCGGCCTGTACCCGTACGGCGTGCGCGGACATCGGTGGGCTTCACATTCCCCGATCCTGCCCCCGGACGGCCCGCGGCTTTCCTGTACTGCACTGCCGGTCCCCTCAAAGGGCGGAAGATTCCGGTGGAGCAGCCAGTCTTCCGGATTGGATCGGGGGAAGACAGTGAACTGCAGCTAAGCGATGATTACGTGTCGAACAGGCACGCTGTCATAAAGTATGACGAAGGCAGTCTTTACCTGAGCGACAGCGAATCGCGCAATGGAACCTGGCTGAATGATGCAAGACTGGACGAAACCGCCCGGGCGCTTAGTCCTGGCGACCGCATCCGGACCGGAAGATCGGCCTTCGAACTGCGAGCCCCGAGTGAGGAAGCTGCGGGCGAGGTTTACCAGAAAGATGAAGGAGAATCCCTGGTGCCATGAACCCGACCATGCCGTATCAGGGAGAATCGCATGGATAAGGAATCCCGAGGTGCGCTCACCAGGGAATGGTCGGTAGGCGCGCGTTCGGAAACAGGTTATGTTCGCAATGAAAATCAGGACAGGATGAGTTGCGTCGGCACGCCTGCCGGTTATGCTTATATCGTATCCGATGGCATGGGAGGACATCGCGCCGGTGCGCTGGCGGCCCAAATGACGATCGAAACCTTGACGCGGGCCTTGCCCGGCATCCAGTCCATTCCATGCGCCCCTACTCAAATAAAGCAGGCACTGGAGGAAGCTAACCGGAGAGTGTACGAGCAGGGGCATTCGGGCAATGCCGAAACGCAGGGCATGGGTGCGACCGTTGTCGTGCTGTTCGTAGCCGGCTCGCAGGCGTTGATCGCCCATGTGGGAGACAGCCGGGCTTACATCTATGCCGGTGGCACGCTGCGGCAGCTCACCAGGGACCATAGCTGCGTCCAGAAAATGGTGGATGCAGGCCTGCTTGCCGCAGCCGACGCGGCATCGCACCCGGATGCCGGCGTATTGGACCGGGCAATCGGGGTGCTGCCGGATGTGAAGGTGGAACTTTCCGGCTGGATACCCCTGCACGGCGGCGATCGCATGCTTCTGTGCTCGGATGGCCTCCACGGATATGTCACGGACAGCGAAATCATGACCGTCCTCGAATATAAAGCCAGCCCGCAAGAGCTGACAAACCGCCTTGTCGATCTTGCGCTGCAGAAAGGGGGGGAAGATAACATTACGGTCCAGTTGCTTGAGTACGGACGCTCGCGGAAAAACGCATGGTCGAAAATAATCCGGTGTATTGCCTGCAAAAAGACAAGGCGGGCAGCGAAAGCTTCCGGAATACAACATTCCGCACCATTCCCACTGCCTGTTTCAAGCAGGCCGATAGTGCCAATTATCAGGAATTCTGCAAATGGACTCCAGATCAAAATCTGAGGGCATTTTCGGGTGGTGGAAGAAATTTACCGGATCTGATTCGTCTGACAGTCCCCGCGTATGTGAAAAAGGACATCCGATGGATCCCAACTGGAAGACCTGCGCCTATTGCGAGGCCGAGAACCGCGCCCACCAGAAGACAGCTCAGGAACCTTCCCAACCTGTTTCAAGCGAACCACTGCAAAGGAGCACAGCCATGGAAAGAACAACCACGAAGGTGGAGGGCGCGATATCGCAGGAAGGCCAGGGAGAAACAAAATTCGATACCTCTGGCTTCAATCCATATGAGGATGCCCCGCCCCCTAGAAGACCCTCCCCCACCCATCAACGGAGACTTACCGGCGTGCTGGTCACGTTCAAGTGGAGGCTGCAAGGGGAGTTGTTTCCACTATACGAGGGACGCAATGTCATCGGATCGAACGAGACCTCCGATGTGCACGTCACGACGGACAGGATGATGTCCGGCGAACATGCCGTGATTCTCTGCCGCGCCGGCAGGGACGAATTGCACGACATGCTGAGCACCAATGGCACCTTTCTCAATGAGAAATATGTGGAAAGGGATGGCGCAGACCTGGTAGATGGTGCGTTGATCAAGGCGGGAGCCACTATTTTCGAGTTCCGGAAATTTACCAGCGGAGGCGAAAGGCGTCCGGAAGGAGAAAGAACCGGCTATTACGAGGATGAAGGCGGCAGCGGGCGATCCCGCTCCCAGGGAGAAACATCGATCTGACAATGAGGCTACGGCAAGAGGAAGCACATCTGGTGGGATTCGCGGCAATCGATGGAGGGAACACCGTGAGGATTAGCGCTGTAATGCTGTTGGCCGTGATGACGGGGTGCAGCACCATGGGGGAAAAGCCGGGAAGCTCGGGAATGGCTGCGCTGGAATGCGGCGCAGTGGGCGCCGGCCTCGCCACCGCAATATGCATCGCGGCGGGCGGCAGTGCCGCGGCCTGTGCCGGCGCCGCCGCTGGCGGTGGAGCGCTGGGAGCCGGGATCTGCTATACGTATGCCCAGAAGTATGAAAAGCGCCGCCAGGAGCTCGCCGGAAAAGAGAATGACCTGGACGCGCGATTGAAATATGTGCGTGGGCTGAACGCAGACTCCGAAAAACTGAACCAGGACCTGAGCACGCGCGTGGCACAAGTCTCGAAGCGCACCGACAAGATCGTGGCGCAAATAAATGAAGGCACCATTTCCCAACAGGAATTGGTCAGGGAAAGAGAAGGACTGCTCAAGGAGGAAAATACGGCGAAAGACCAGATCGCGCTTGAGAAAAGCGCACTGGAAGACATGAAGCGGTTCCAGGTGCGCCAAGCCAGGGCAGGAAGCCAAAGCGCGGAACTGGATGCCGAAATCCGCAGGCAGGAGCATCTGCTGGCCGAAACGCAAAATGCAACCCGGGCGCTCGCGGCACAGCGCCAGCGGATATAGCCTGGATATCATGCCATTGTGGCGGATGAGATGACGGACGGAAGAGCAGGCATCGGCACATTGACAGCGGCAGCGCTTTTAGCAGCCGGCGTCGGCGGCTGCACCGTCATACAGCTCAAGAAGGACGTGGAGGCCGATGAGCTGCGGGTGGCGACCAAGGAAGAAGAGCTCAAAACCCAGGAGGCGCGGCAGGCTTCGTTGCGGGAGCAGATCGCCTCGCTGCGCAAGGATCTTGAAACCCGTCAGGTCACAATGGAAGACTTGCAGTCGCGCCTTGCTCAATTGCAGCAGGCAAACATGAATATGCATGCCCGTACCCAGGAGCAGCAGGCGCTTAGGCGCCGTCGGGAAATAAAATTGACGGCGCATCAGAAAGAACTGGCCGACATCCAGCAAAGCAACGCAACTATCGAGGAGAAGAAAAGAAAGCTGGAACATCTCAAGGAAGAAATCAGGAAATCCCTCAATCTCCTGGTGCACTCCTGATTCGGCATGGAACAGATATGCATCCGCAAAGAAGTCGCCATCCTGGTATTGATGGCGGCCTTCCTTGGCGGCTACGTTGCCGGGCCTGCCCTGCCCTGGATGAAGGAAGCAGACGTTCCGTCAGGTGCGCGGCCGTCTGAAACCAACGAACCGGCAATCAGGCACTACGCGGAAGCACTGGTTCATATAGAGCGCGACGCAATGTTTTCAACACCTGCCGACAGCCCCCAGGAAATCGTCGCTTCATCCCTGAGAGCTTATCTCGGGCAAAAAGATCCTTACTCGGATTTCCTCACGAAGGAAGAATATGCAAAATTCATGGAGGCGAGCCGCGGGGAGCAGACTGGGATTGGCATGGATATCGAAAAACGGCGCAATGGAGACATCCTCTGCTATCCCATCCCGAATGGTCCCGCCGCACAGGCGGGAGTCAAGCCGGGAGAGCAGTTGCTTTCGCTCGATGGCGTTGCCACGCGCGGGAAATCCCTTCCCGCTATCGTCTCCCTGGCTGCCGGCAGACAGGGAATCCCCATCGTGGCCGAACTGGAGAACAGCAGCGGCAACCGCAGGCTGGTGTCCATCATTCGCGCCAGATTCTCTGCCCAGCCGGTATCGGAATATACCCATCGCTCCAGCCGCATTATCAGGCTTGCCAGCTTCACGCCCAATACCAGACAGGAGCTCGACTACCTCGTTTCGAAACAGCGCCAGCATGACCATATCATCATCGATCTGCGCGGCTGTGGCGGAGGGGATTTTTATGCCGCGGTGGATTCGGCAATGCTCTTCCTGGCAAAAGGCGAAGAGATCGTTTCGGTAAGCGGGCGGTCCGGCAGCCAGGATTATTCGGCCACGATTTCGCATGCGCCTCCCGCGCAGCGCATTTTCCTGTGGCAGGATGAATTCACCGCCAGCGCAGCGGAGATATTCATCGCCGCGCTCACGGAAAATGATCGCGGCATTTCGGTCGGCACGGCAACCGCCGGAAAAGGAACCCGGCAGGACATCATCAAGCTGCAGGATGGCGCAGCATTGATTCTGACCACCGGGTACCTTCTGACCCCGCGGGGAGTCCAATTCGACGGCTCAGGTTTGAGACCCATGCATCAGGTCGAGGGGGATGCTCCCGATGAGGATGACTTTTTAAGCAAGACGGCGATGTTGACGGGTTGAGTGAGCCTGAAGGAATGGAGCGATGGCATGGAAAACGATGACCTGGTCGGCACGATAGTTCATGGCAGCTATGCCATCATCTCCAAGCTCGGCGAAGGCGCGATGGGAAGGGTTTACCTGGCCGAAAATGCCCTGGTGAAGGACAAGAAATACGCTATAAAAGTTCTCAAACGGGAATTGACCCGGAGTCCAAATTTCAAGCAGCAGTTCTATGATGAGGCCGCGCACCAGGCGCAGCTTTCCCATCCCAATATCGTTCAGATGTACGATTATTTTCAGGTGGGCGAGGACTATTTTCTTGTCCTCGAATACGTCGACGGCCGCTCGCTGGCCGACATGATCGATGCGCTGGGTGGTCCGATGCCGGAGAAGCAGGCCCTGGCCATCTTCAAGGGCATCCTCGCGGGTCTCAATTGCGCGCACGAGAAAGCCATCCTGCACCGCGATATCAAGGCGTCGAATGTGATGGTCGATAGTTCCAACCGCGCCCTCCTGACCGATTTCGGCATCGCACGGCAGATTGGGAGCGAACATGCGGCCAATCTGGGACGCGTCATTGGCACTCCCGAATACATGAGCCCGGAGCAGTTCGTCAATTCCGACAAGATTGACCACCGGTCGGACGTGTATTCGGCAGGCATTCTCCTGTTCGAAATGCTTACCGGGCAGCTTCCATTCAAGGGCGCCACCCAGGACGTACTTAAGGCGCAGCACGTAGGCACGCCCATTCCCAATCCTCGCACGATCAATCCCAGGCTCAAAAAACCCCTTGTTGAAATGATATTGAAGGCGACCGAGAAGAATCCAGACGCCAGATATCAGGGCTGTCTCGCTTTCCTGAAAGCGATCGAATCGTATGAACGGGGCACAAGCTGGAAAATCTGGGGACTGAGCCTGTCCATCCTCCTCGCGGCAAGCATATGGTATTTTGTGCAAAACCTGAAAGCAGTCAGGACCCTGGCAACCCTTGCAACCGATAACTATGCGTTGCTATGCCGGGAAGCGGAGATATTGAAGCGCAAGGAAACAGGCTTGCATGTCGCGTCGGAAACCGGCAACGCGGAGATGGTGGAAGCATTTTCACGACATGTGAAGGACCATAATGCGAATATCGAGAAATTTTATGAAGACTATGCCAACGCACTCCGCGAATTGGCAAAATTCCGCACGGCTACCGCATACAAGGTATTTGCCGCGCCGGAACAAATAGATGAAGCGCAGCGTGCGCGATACGAGCAGGCCGATGAATTGAAGCGGGCGCAATTCTGGGGACTCACCGGCGGGGACTACGAGAGATTCAGGAATAGCGGCGAAGATCCATCGAAGGCAGCGATGCTGGCGCAGTGCCCGCCCTGACGGCAGTCTGGAGCAAGGCGGCAGCCTGCCGGTCTTTCTATTCGAGATAAAAAGGAGAATTGAAATGGAACTGCAGGTAAAACGGACGGATTTCTTCGATAACAGCACGATAGGCGAACTGTCGGTAAACGGACAATTTGAATGCTATACGCTGGAAGACAAGGTCAGGCCGGTCAAGATCAAGGGAGCGACCGCGATTCCGGCCGGACGCTATGAGGTCATCATCAACTACTCCCAGCGTTTCGATCGTCTGCTCCCGCTTTTGCTCAGCGTCCCCAATTTTGAGGGCGTGCGTATCCATCCCGGCAATACAGCGGCCGATACCGAGGGGTGCATATTGGTGGGTATGACGAAAGAGCAGGAATTCATAGGTCAAAGCAGGGTGGCGTTCGAACAGCTTTTCGCCAAGCTGAAGCCCGCGTCCGAAACTGAAAAGATATTCATCGAGATAGCATGAAAGTACAGGCACTCCGCCAAATCACACTGGGCTTCCTGAAAACTTTCGCTCTTGGCTTTGCTATCCTGGCTTCTTCCAGAGCCTCGGCGCAAGAGGCGCCCACCCCCTTCCTGCACGACAAGACATATATGCTTCCATCGGGGAAAAAAGTTGCAGTGAAATTCCGCGAACGCCGCTGCGCCCCTGGCGAATGCCGCGAGGTCGACGCGGGCGTCTGGGGGATGGATGGAGGCATACCCCGATTTGTCACCGAAACTTTCTCGGTGGTCATCGACGGCAAGCAATTCCTCATTCCCGAGAAATTCTACAGGGACCTGACCAATACCACCCATCTCGCCGTTTCCGAAATACATGAGCAAATCATCATGGAACTCCAGGGAGGAGAAGGCACCGGTGCCTACAAGGCCAAATTCATGCTCGGCGGCATGTGCGGATTCGAGCGAAAAATTTGCGGTGAAATATGCAATGAAATCTGGGAACAAAGTGTGTGGCATAACTCGTTCGCATACACGTCCGATCCATTTTGCAAAAGCGGAATTCAGTGAAAACCCATTCCGCAAATATCAATCGAAACTCGACAAGGAGACCCGGCCATGCCGAATCACGTTTGTAATGGCGCAACGCTGACATGCAGTTTCGGGCTCGCACCGGGTCAGCTTGCCGTATTGCCCGTCAACAGGATGATGACAAGCAGCCAGCCCGCAGCCACCATCATGGATTACAAGCCCATGGTAAATATCCTGCCCTTTGGCGCATGCACCAGTCTCGCCAATCCGGCCGTGGCCGCAGCCACATCCGCGGCTTTTGGCGTGCTTACCCCGCAACCCTGCATCCCCTTCACGGCGGCCCCCTGGGTGCCGGGCGCCGCAACTGTCCTGTTGGGAAATCAGCCCTCCCTGGATAATGTCTCGACGCTCAATTGCATCTGGGGAGGAATTATCCAGGTTGCCGCTTCCGGACAATTCAAGGAACTCATCCCATAGTATTGAACCTGGCTGTATTCGAACCGCCCCGAAAAGCCATCTACCTCTTTCGCGTTTCCCTTTCCCATGTTCCTCCAGTTTTCTTCTCTGACGGGCATGCTTCTTCCCGGATACTCCGTTCCCCCCGGCATTTTGTACGTTACCGCACAGACCGGGAAGACAGGGTACGAGATTCTCAATTCCCTATATTTAATATAGGTATTAGCGCGCTCGAACAAGGTTTTCGGAAAACACCGGTATAGGCGAACTTAAAGGGGGATCGCATGAACTACGAAGAGTATGAGCCTTGCCGCAAGGGAAAAGCGGATGCGCAAAGACTGTTTGCCGCGGAAGACGGCATGGCTGAATCAGGAATCAGGACGGACAAATTTCTCCTTCTGGGCCGCTCCGAGGCCTTCATCCGCATGATTGCGTTAATCGACAAACTTGCAAAAGTGCAAGCGCCGCTACTCATCGAAGGCGAAACCGGAACAGGCAAGGAAATGGCGGCACGCGCCATACATTATCGTGGAGCCCGGCGCGACCAGGCATTCGTTCCGATAAATTGCGGAGCGGTTCCGGATAATCTGGTCGAAAGCGAACTTTTTGGACACGTAAAGGGCGCATTTACCGATGCCCGGATAGACCGGCCTGGCCTGGTGGAAACCGCCGCGGGAGGAACCCTGTTTCTCGACGAAGTCGATGCCCTCACGCCCCGAGCCCAGGTGACGCTGTTGCGATTTCTCCAGGATGGCAGTTACCGCCCCATCGGCGCCCGTGTAGAGCGCAAGGTGAATGTCCGCATCATCGCTGCCACCAATAGCCGCCTGGAGGACTTGGTGAAAATGGGGGCTTTCCGCCCGGATTTACTGTACAGGCTGCGAATTCTCGGGATGAAGCTGCCGCCGCTTCGTGAGCGGGAAGATGACGCCGCATTATTGGCGAATGCCTTTTTCGAGCGCTGCAAGCAGCAGTTTCCCTGTAATGCCAGGGAGATCGATGAGCGGAGTTGCAGTTGGTTCCGAAGCTATCCCTGGCCGGGGAATATCCGCGAACTGGAGGGATTGGTATACCGCCAGGCGGTCATCTGCGATGAAACCACGCTGCGATTGACATGCCCCGCCGGAATCGACTCCGGAGTTGAAGATGGAATCGGCCACCGCATGGCCAACCTATGCACACACAGCTATTCCACCTACTCGTCGGCGAAATCCGCGGCATTGGAACAATTTGAACAGGAATATCTCAGCCGTTTGATGACGCGAGCACATGGCAATGTCAGCCAGGCTGCCCGTCTCGCAGGAAAGGAGAGGCGCGCGCTGGGCAAACTGTTAAAAAAGCATGGAATCAGGGCGCGCGAACTGTGACAAAACTGACCCAGGTGGGTGATATTTGGCACACTTGCCAGAACCCGTTAAACAGGCCCCGCACCTGGGTTTGTTCAGGTGATCGCTTCCCGGTTCGGCATCCGGACACGCATCCCTCTCGCATGAAAAAACTGATGTCCCGCTTTGTCAACGCATGCAGCTGCCAGGCAGTTTCTTATACAAGGGCACAATTTTTGCTTCTGTATTGAACAGATCAATTGCATATCATCGCACGTTCAAGGAAGCAATGCCGATGACACCCACCGAGAGGACAAAGTCCGAACCCGGACCGTATACAGGTACGGATCCCCGCCTGGAAATAATAGAGTATCTGCACCTGCATCCCTACGCTGCAGACACCGTGGATGGCATCATCCACTGGTGGCTCTCCCGTCAGCGATACGAGACGGCAAAGGCGGTGATACAGCGCGCCCTCGACGACCTGGTAAACCAAGGCGTCATCGATTGCGTGCAAGCCGCGGACAATACCAAGGTTTTCCGGCTATCCCCGGATCGCAAATCGCAGGAATCGCCGAGGAATGAGTAGAGAAGATAAAAAAGAATCAGGAAGCACTGAATAAATCCTCGCCAGCACGGCGGAGATTTGTTCAACGCTTCCTTAGGAGATCCGCTTAGCCTCTGCGCCAGCTGGTGCCTTGAGGACCATCCTCGAGAACGATGCCTGCCTCGAGCAGTTCCCTGCGAATACGATCCGCCTCCCCGAAATTCCTGCTCATCCGCGCAACGAGGCGTTGCTGGATTAGCTCGTCCACGTGCTTCGGATCCAGGCCGGTGCCACCCCCCGTGGCCTCCTGCAAGTAATGTTGCGGATCCTGCTGCAGCAATCCCAGCATTCCCCCCAGGGTTTTCATTAAGACGAGATCCTTGCCCGACCCGGTTCTATTGGCCTCGCTAGCTAGCTCAAACAGCACGGCAATGGCATCGGAGGTATTGAAATCATCGTTCATCGCATGCCGGAAGCGCTGCGCATACGGCTGCTCCCAGTCCGGCTCCGCCGTGACGCCTTGCGCTTCGACCGCCTTCAGTGCCGTGTAAAGCCGATCGAGCGCGCGCCTGGCGTCTTCCAGATTCTGGTCGGAATAATTCAACGGGCTGCGGTAATGTGCCCGCAGGATAAAAAACCGCACCACCTCCGGCTGATATCGGACAAGAATCTCGCGCACGGTAAAGAAATTCCCCAGCGATTTCGACATTTTCTCGTCGTCGACCCGAACAAAACCATTATGCATCCAATAGTTGACGAAAACATGATCGTGCACGCCTTCGCTTTGCGCTATTTCATTTTCGTGATGGGGAAATTGCAGGTCCTGTCCGCCGCCGTGTATGTCGAAATGCCAGCCCAGGTAATGTTCGCTCATGGCGGAGCATTCGATATGCCACCCTGGCCTGCCCATGCCCCACGGCGACTCCCATTGCGGCTCTCCAGGCTTGCCTGCCTTCCAGAGCACGAAGTCGAGCGGATCCCGCTTGTGCACGTCTACGCCGACCCGTTCACCCGCGCGCAGATCATCCAGCGATTTACCCGAGAGCTTGCCATAATGGGGAAATTTGTGCACCGCGTAATACACATCGCCGTTATCCGCGCAATACGCAAGATCCTTTTCGAGCAATGCGCGAATCATGGCGACCATGTGCGCCACATGATGCGTAGCTCGGGGTTCGCACGTGGGCGCAAGCACGCCCAGAGCAGCCGCATCTTCCTCCATTGCCCGGATAAAGCGGTCCGTGAGAACTTCGATCGGCTCGCCGTTCTCAAGCGCCCGCCTGATGATCTTGTCGTCGACATCGGTAATGTTGCGCACGTAGGTGACATCGAAACCGCTTGCCCGCAACCATCGCACCACCATGTCGAACACGACCATCATGCGCGCATGGCCCAGATGGCAATAATCGTAAACGGTCATGCCGCAGACATATATTCCGACCTTGCCGGGCACTATGGGCACAAAGTCCCGTTTTTCTCTGACAAGGGAATTGTGAATTTTGAGCATATGGCGAGATTGTGGACTGAGCAGGCTTCTTGGTAGAATTTTGGGGTAGAATCCGGGGAAATATTGAGGTACCTTGAAGTCATGCGCAGACGCGACGCCAGGGAATCCGGCGGCCGCCAAAGCGGGATGCGGAGATCGGCACGTCGCTCCAGCCTGGCGAAGCAGTCCTTCCGGAAGCAATGTTCAATGCGGCTTGCAGCAATATCAAACACCCTCCGCGCATGTCTCCAGCACAGGAGACCGAGCCGCGATCTCACCATTTCCTGCCGGCCATTCCGGTCCAGGAAATAATTCCTTCCGCACCAAGCCTTGGTCAGGAGCTTTCTTCGACACCCCATGAACAAGAGGGGCAGTATAGCATAATGAAAACACGTAATTTTCACCGGATAAACGTACCCATGGCCATTGCTGCCTCGGTTGCCGCCGTGCTGCTGGCGGGACCCGCTGCGTTCGCCGATGAAAATGAGGACGTTTCCAAACTGTACAAACAGGGAAGCCTGAGCAAGGCGCTGGAGCGGGCGGACGCTTATCTCGCGTCTCATCCCAGGGATGCGCAAATGCGTTTCCAGAAAGGACTGATTCTAACTGAGCAGAACGAGACCGATGATGCGATAAAAATATTTTCGGCACTGTCCGAAGATTATCCGGAACTGCCGGAACCCTACAACAACCTTGCCGTGTTATATGCCAGCCAGGGTGATTATGACAAGGCGAAGACAGCGCTGGAAATGGCGATGCGCACCCACCCCAGCTATTCCACGGCACATGTGAATCTGGGCGAAATTTACGCGAAAATGGCGAGCCAGGCTTATGGCAAGGCTCTACAGCTCGACAAGGAAAATACTACGGCCCAGACCAAGCTTGCCATGATAAAGGACCTGTTCACGCCGGGCAGATCCAGGGAAAGCCAGACGGCATTGGCGATGTCCGGTGGTGGCGTAGCTCCCGCCGTCACGGAAGAAATTACGGAAAAAGTACCAAAAAAAGTAGCAAAAAAAGTCCCAGAAAAAATCCCAGAAAAAATCCCGGAAAAAGTACCGGAAAAAGTACCGGAAAAATCATCGGGCAATGCCCTCGGGAAAACAGCAGAAAAAACACGGGAACAACAGGCTCCAGGGAAACCCACCCTTGCGGAAAAACCAGCGCCGGAGAAACCCGCTCCTGCGGATGATTCCGATAAAGTCCTCGAAGTCCTCGAAACCGTGGCCTCTTGGGCAAAGGCTTGGTCTGACAAGGACGCCGCCCGGTATCTCGGGTTTTATTCCAGCAGTTTCCATCCTCCGCACGGAACCTCCCGCGCCGCCTGGGAGAACCTCCGGAAGGAGCGTATTGACAAGCCGAAGTCGATTCATGTATCAATCATACATCCCACCGTCAGCTTTAAAGACGCAAGACACGCCAGGATCCGCTTCAAGCAATTGTATCATTCGGATAATTTTAAAAAAATCATGACATCCAAGACACTGGAAATGGTCAAGGTAGGAGAAAAATGGCTGATTCAGCAAGAATCGGCAAGCAAATGATGCGCCGCGGCAGCATGGCTGATCGCAGGCACAGCCAGTTCGGTTTGGCGGTTTCCACCATATTGGCGGTCTTCTGCCTTTCGCCAGCTGGCGCTTTATCCAGCGATAGCTTTTCCGGAGCAATCCCGGCTCCGGCGAGACCGGAAACCATGCTCGTCAAAAGTCTGCAGGAAATCGCGGAAAACCGGATCGACTCCGCACTGAACGGTATCGAGCAGCTTCTCAAGGCCAATCCCAATTTCCGGCTTGCCCATTTGATCAAGGGAGATCTGCTCCTCGCCCGTGCCCGGCCCATCAATAAAATTGGCGAAATGCAAGGGGTTTCGCAGCAGCATATTGATGAGCTGCGAGAGGAAGCGAGGGCCCGGATGCAGCACTACCAGGATCCGGTGCCGCTCGACAAGGTTCCCCGGTTTCTGCTGCAGATGCAGTCCGAACAAAAATATGCCCTGGTCGCGGATACGCACAAAGCCCGGCTTTACATATATCGGAATATCGGCGGTGAAGCCCATTATGTTGCCGACTACTATATCAGCACTGGCAAGAATGGCTCCCAAAAGCTGAGAGAAGGGGACAAGAAAACGCCTATTGGTGTTTATTTCGTCACGGCCAATCTGCCCCGCCAGAAACTGGCCGACTTTTACGGAAGCGGCGCATTTCCTATCGATTATCCCAATGATTGGGATAAACGCCACGGACGCAGTGGTTTTGGAATCTGGCTGCATGGCACGCCTTCGAATACCTATAGCCGCCCGCCCCGAGCCAGCGACGGTTGCGTGGTACTCGCAAACCAGGATCTCGATGCCGTGGGGGCGACACTGCAAGTCGGCGTTACACCCGTCATCATCAGCTACGGGATGGAATGGGTCAAGCCGTCTGAAAGCCTCCCCTTGCGTGAGAAACTATCTCGTTACCTGGAAAATTGGCGCCAGGACTGGGAAAATGGCAATATTGATGCTTATATCCGGAACTATGGGCAAGACTTCGCCAGCGGGAAGCAAAACCTGGATGAGTGGATAAAGCACAAGCGCGAGGTAAATGCAGCCAAGCCACGGGTGAAAGTAAAAATCAGTAATGTGGGTATGTTTTCGTATCCGGGCAGGGACGATCTCGTTGTAGTCAACTTCGACCAGGAATATTCAGACGACAACCTTTCCAGAAAAATGAAAAAACGGCTATATTGGAAAAAAGAAGACAAGACGGGGCATTGGAAAATCGTGCACGAAAGCGCGGTCTGCCGAGCCGGCAAGATTGATATGTTATTCTTTCCAGGGGAACCATGCACATCACCAGGCACATCATGAAGCTTATCCCGGTCCTGCTGCTTCTTTGCAGCACGGCATCCTCCGTTGCCGGCGAAATCACGCATCCCCAGGTCGAAATAAAGACCAATCTGGGCAGCATGATACTGGAACTGTATCCTGACAAGGCGCCGAAAACCGTTGAGAATTTTTTGCAGTATGTAAAGGACGGCTATTATGCCGGAACGATTTTCCACCGTGTCATTCCCCGGTTCATGATCCAGGGCGGCGGAATGGATAAGGAATTCAGGCAGAAACCCACAAGACAACCCGTCGGGAACGAAGCGTCCAATGGCCTGAAAAACGACATTGGCATGGTTTCCATGGCACGGACCTCTGACCCGCATTCGGCTTCGTCGCAATTTTTTATCAACGTCGCCAATAATGCATTCCTGAACCATACGGCGCCCACTCCGCAGGGCTATGGCTATACCGTATTTGGCAAGGTGGTGAAGGGAATGGATGTCGTCAACAGGATCGCCGGGGCGCCAACAGGACCGGGAGGCCCCTTTCCGGCGGATGTGCCGCGCTCGACGGTGATCATCGAGGATGCACGGCTCCTCCCGGAATCCCCGCAGCGGGCGGGCACTCCCGGGGAGACCAGCAGTAAGACCAATCCATAAAAGGGGAAAATATGATCAAACTTGAAACGACTCTCGGCGATATCACTCTTGAGCTCGACAGCGAAAAAACGCCGCTCACCGCGAAGAATTTTCTGGAATACGTAAACAGCGGCCATTATGACAACACCGTGTTTCATCGGGTCATAGATGGCTTCATGATCCAGGGAGGAGGATTCGAACCGGGCATGAAACAGAAGCAGACCCGCGCCCCAATTCAAAATGAGGCTGCCAACGGCCTCAAAAATGAAAAATATACCATCGCCATGGCCCGTACGTCCGACGTGCATTCCGCAACCGCGCAGTTCTTCATCAACGTCGCGGACAATTCCCCCCTGAATCATACTTCACCCACGCCCCACGGCTTTGGTTATTGCGTGTTTGGCAAGGTCGTGGATGGCAAGGACGTGGTGGACAAGATCAGGAAGGTAAAGACAGGCAGCCGAAGCGGTCATCAGGATGTTCCGCTGGAAGACGTGGTAGTGCGTAAAGCCTATGTGGTTTGAAGCGCATCTTGCAGAGTTCCAGGATCGTCTTGATGCGGGCTCGCCGGTAGACAGAACAAGGATACATGCAATCGACATCCGGCACCTCCGGACGCTGGCCGGTCCGGAAGACTCGCCGGAACCCGTGGGACAGGCGTGGGCTACGGGGATCATCGCCAACTTAACCCAGTGAGGAAACCATGCTCGTCTTTCGTTTTTTAGCCGCCATCGGTATCGGTATCGCGTCACTTACGCTCAATGGATGCGCGACCACGACTTCCGCAGGAGCGGTGGGCGCAGACCGGTCCCAGCTGATGCTCGTCTCCTCCGACCAACTGGAGCAAACCGCCGCGCAAGGTTATACCAAGCTGAAGAACGACTCCACGCAAAATGGAACGCTCAATAAGGATCCCAAAATGCTGGCGCGATTGCAGGCCATTGCCCGCCGGATCGAACCCCAAACCGCCGTGTTTCGCAAGGATGCGCCTGGCTGGAAATGGGAAGTGAACATAATCGACAGCAACGAGCTGAACGCCTTCTGCATGCCAGGGGGGAAAATCATGTTCTACTCCGGACTGATCAACCAGTTACAACTCACCGACGCGGAAATCGCGGTAGTGATGGGACACGAAATAGCTCATGCGTTACGCGAGCATTCGCGGGAACAGGTATCCCAGGCGATCGCAGCCCAGGCCGCGCTGGGCCTCGGATCTGCGGCGCTCGGCCTCAGCCAGAATACCGCAGCGCTGGCCAATGTCGGTTATGAAGCCCTTATTGCAACCCATTTCAGCCGTACAGACGAGGCCGAGGCAGACCGCATCGGCCTGGAACTCACCGCGCGCGCGGGCTATAACCCTCGCGCGGGAGTAACCTTATGGCAAAAAATGATGAATGCCAACCAGGGCGGACAGCCACCCGAATTCCTCAGCAGCCACCCTGCCGACTCCTCGCGCGTCCAGCAGATCGAATCATTGCTTCCGGTCGTCACGCCGCTGTATAACGCGTCGCGACGCTAGCAGCGACGGGGCGCCGGACCGCGCCAAAGTACTGTTGGGGCGGGCGCCTACAATCTGCTATGGGGTTGCATCCCTGTGGATGCCTAGGTGGCTGCCAGACCTCTCGCCAGATCCGCCTGGATATCCTTCGCTGCTTCCAGCCCCACTGCGATGCGCAGCAGGCCGTCCGTAATTCCGGCTGCGTCCCGGCTTTCCTGGCTGATGCGGGCATGGGTAGTGGTGGCGGGATGCGTCAAGGTGCTCTTGGTATCGCCCAGATTGGCGGTAATCGAAATCATGCGGACGGAATCCACCACCCGCCAGGCCGCATCCTTTCCATTCTTCAATTCGAAGGACACAATGCCCCCGCCGGTTTTCTGCTGGCGCCGCGCGAGATCATATTGTGGATGCGACGTCAGGCCGGGGTAATGAACTTTCGCCACGCTTGGCTGCGATTCCAGCCAGCGTGCAATCTCCAGCGCGTTGCTGGAATGCGCCTCCATGCGAATCTTCAGCGTTTCCATGCCTTTCAATATCACCCAGGCATTGAAGGGGCTCAGGCTCGGCCCAGCAGTACGCAAAAAACCGAATATCCCCTGCTCCATCACCAGGTCCCGGCTTCCCAGCACAGCCCCGCCCAATACCCTTCCCTGACCCTCCAGATATTTTGTCGCGGAATGGATTACCAGATCCGCACCCAGTTGCAGCGGCCTTTGCAGCGCCGGGGAACAAAAGCAGTTGTCCACCGCGAGCCAGGCGCCCGCCTTTTTTGCAACGGAAGCCAGCGCGCCAATATCCGAAATTTCGGTAAGCGGATTGGATGGCGTTTCCACGAATAATAATTTCGTACCGGGCCTCATCGCCGCTTCCCATTGGGAAATATCCGTAGCGGAAACAAATGTCGTCTCGATGTTGAAGCGCTTGAGAATATTGGTGAAGAGATTCACGGTAGCGCCGAACAGGCTGCGCGATGCGATGATATGGTCGCCGGCGGAGAGCAGGCCCATCGCACACGCAAGAATTGCCGACATGCCTGAAGAAGTGGCCACGCACGCTTCAGCACCCTCGAGCGCGGCCAGGCGTTCTTCGAAAGCGGTAACCGTGGGGTTGGTGAAGCGCGAATAGATATTTCCGGGTTCCGTGCCGGAAAAACGCGCTGCGGCCTGGGCGGCATTCTCGAATACGAAGCTCGAAGTCAGGTACAGCGCTTCCGCATGCTCATTGAACTGGCTGCGATGAATACCCGTGTGCAGCGCCAGGGTCTCCAGCTCGAAATCGTCAGACATCAGGATCTCCTTCCCAATAAAAAAACCCGTCCAGCATTTGCTAAAACGGGTTTCCCGCTTTAGCCGAATTTATAACGCGCCCGCAAGCTGAATATCAAATCGGCGCAAGATCGAAACTACACTTCCCCATTCTTTTTGTCAAATTGCTGCGATATGGCTTCCCGGAAAATTTCTGTGCCGCCGGTAATCATGCGCAAAGCGAAGCAGCGATCGGAAGGATTTTCGCATGATGCCCGCAAAGCAATCGCCTCAAACGGGGAGTGCGGAAGCCATTGTTCACATTAGCAGAGTTTGTTCAGTGCTTCCTTAGTCCACCGCCGCCAGGTTCAAATCCAGCTGGCTGCTGGTGCCAGTGCTCGTCAATGGCATGCCACTGCCCCGCTGCGCCTCCAGTATGGCAAGATACTCTTCCGTGATATCACCGGTGATATAGCTGCCGTCGAAGCATGAAGTTTCATAATGGGAAATCGAAGGATTGAGCCTGGAGACATCTTTCACGAGCGCATCGAGATCCTGGTAAACCAGGTAATCCGCACCGATTTCCCGGCAGATTTCATCATCATCCCTGCCGGTAGCAATGAGCTCATGGCGTGTAGGCATGTCTATCCCGTAAACGTTGGGAAACCGCACCGGCGGCGCAGCGGATGCGAAATACACCTTGCTCGCCCCCGCGCCTTGCGCCATCTGGACAATTTCCCGACTGGTCGTGCCGCGCACGATTGAATCATCCACCAGCAACACATTCTTTCCGCGAAATTCGACGCTCATCGCATTGAGTTTCTGGCGAACGGATTTACGCCGCTGCTGCTGTCCCGGCATGATGAAAGTCCGTCCTATATACCGGTTCTTGACAAAACCTTCCCGAAAGCTGACACCCAGGCGATTGGCAAGCTGCAAGGCGCTAGGCCGGCTGGAATCAGGGATGGGGATGACCACATCGATGTCCAGATGCCGCATGGTCCTATTGATCTTGTCGGCCAGGCTCTCACCCATGTTGAGCCGTGTTTCGTATACGGAAATACCGTCCATTACCGAGTCTGGGCGAGCCATGTAAACGAACTCGAAGATGCAGGGGTTACGCACAGGCGCGGCAGCGCATTGCTTGTTGTAAAAATTACCTTTCTCGTCGATGAAAATCGCTTCCCCTGGAGCGACATCGCGTATCAGATGGAATCCCAGCGTGTCAAGCGCGACGCTTTCGGACGCCACCAGGTACTCTGTCCCGAACTCGTTCTCCGCGCGACCGAATACCAGTGGTCGAATGCCATGGGGGTCGCGAAAAGCCAGCAAACCATAGCCGGCTATCATAGCCACTACTGCATAGGCGCCCCGGCAGCGGCGGTGCACCCCCGAAACCGCATCGAATATGGCGGCTGGATCGAGATGATAGTTTTTCGTACTCCTCTGCAGCTCATGAGCCAGCACATTGAGCAAGACTTCCGAATCGGAATTGGTATTGACGTGACGCAAATCTTCACGGAACAATTCCTGGTTGAGCTGGACGGCGTTCGTGAGATTGCCGTTGTGGCCCAGAACGATCCCGAACGGAGAATTTACGTAAAACGGCTGTGCTTCGGCTGGGGATTCGGACGATCCGGCAGTTGGGTAGCGTACATGTCCAATGCCCATGTTCCCGACCATCGAACGCATGTTGCGGGTGCGAAAAACATCCCGCACCAGGCCGTTTCCCTTGTGCATGTGGAACCTGTTATGCTGCGCGGTAACGATACCGGCGGCGTCCTGCCCCCGATGCTGGAGCACCAGCAGGCCGTCGTATAGCAACTGGTTGACGGGAGTTTGCGCAACAAGGCCAAGAATTCCGCACATAATGTTTTCCCGAGTATGCCCTAATCAATCAACTGCACAAAATCCGCAGGCCCGCCATTCGCGGCGCAGTGCCAGCATGCCTTTCCCGTAATGAAAACCCGGCGTGAATCCATGCGTCCGGCGCTAATTTTTCTGCTTCGATTTCGCATAGCTGATATGGCTGGACAGATCCGGCGGGAGCCACGGCATTACCATCAGTGCTGCCATTTCAAGCGGCTTGCTCAGCATCGCGTTCTTCCAGGCCGGCTCCTGGGGCAAGGTAGTGAATCCCGCCGCCAGGATCGCCAGCAGCACGACAAGCAGGCCGCGCGCAAGGCCAAACAGCAAACCAAAAAAACGGTCTGCAAACCCAAGCCCAGCCGTCCTCACCAGAGCCGAAATCAGCATCGTCAGCAGCCCGGCGCCCAGCAATGTGGAGAAGAAAAGCACCGCGAATGCCAAAAACACGCGTATCGATTCGCCACCGATAGAGGAAGGAATCATGGGCGCAAATCCCGATGCGAATGAATTGGCCGCCATGAATGCGGCTATCCAGCCCGCCAGCGATAGCAGCTCGCGTACAACCCCGCGCATCAGGCTCAGCAATACCGATACGGCAAGGACTGCGATAACGCTGTAATCTAAAATGGTCATGCTACACGAAATGGCGCCCTGGATCTGATGGGTTATCTATCTATCACCACTCCCTCGAATCCCAGTTTCCTGAGCCTCTCGCGGGCAGCCTCCGCTTCCTCCCGCGTCTGGAAAGGACCGACGCGAACACGCGTTATCTCGCCGTCATCCGCTTCCTTCCTGCTGTCCAGCCCGCGCGATCCCGTCCCCTTGCCTGTCTTTATGGTTTCGGTATAGGCCTTGACATCCTTCTCTTTCGAGATCAGGCTCTGCAGTTGCCGCTGCGCCTTGGCGGGATTCGCAAAAGCGCCCAACTGCACCACGAACATATTGGCGGCGATGGAACTTGTCCGAGCGCTCTCCGCGCCTGGCGCGATCTCCGGCGCGGAACTGTTCGCCGCCGGCTTACCCTTTTCCGCTACCTGGGCCGGGGGTTGCACCTTTTCCGCTACCTGGGCCGGGGGCTGTATGGGCTTGCCTGGCTGGAGCACAGCAGCCTCCTGACGCCGGGACTCGGAAGTTCCGGAATCCGGAACCCCTGCGGAAGGTGTCTGGGGGAAGGTTGCCGCTTCAGGCGGGAGCTCGTCAGCTGTATCTTCCGAAGGAATGCGGATTTCGATTTCGTGATTGCGCTGCTCCGGCTTGTTGTCCAGTACCATAGGCAGGACGACGACTGCCACCGCAACCAGCACTATTGCCCCTATGAGCCGCCTTCTGGCCCGTTTCCGGAGCTGAATTTCATCTTCACTGAGAGTCTTAGCCATCAGATTGAAACCCGCCATGCACACCCGGCCGCTCTCGATAGCGCAACACGTCGGCAACGGTATGGAATGAACCGAATACGCAGATTCTATCATTTTCGCCAGCCTGCTCACAGGCATATGCGTACGCCGCAGCCGGATCTGAAAATGCAAGCATGGTCTTCCCTGCCTCCTTTATTCCCGCAGCTGCCAGCGCCCGCGCCACCTCGTCCGCGGAAGCGCCGCGCGGCGCGTGAATATCCGCTGTCAACCATACGTCCACCCTTTCCAGAAGTGCGCGTCCTACGCCAGCGATATCCTTGTCCTTGAGCATCGCGAATACGGCATAGGTAGTCCGGTAGCTTCCCATCCTGGCCAGATTGCCGGCAAGCGCTTCAGCAGCGGCAGGGTTGTGCGCAACATCCAGCACCGTCGCGGGCCGTCCGGCTAAAACCTGGAACCTCCCGGGCCAGTTGATTTCCAGCAGGCTCCTTCGTATATCCCCCATCGTAACCGGAAGAATATGCCTGAGGGAATCGAGCGCCGCCAGGCAGGCGCTGGCGTTACGCAATTGATAATCGCCTCGCAGCGCCGGATGAGGAAGCGCATGCCGGCGCCCTCCCGGGCCCCAGAAACTCCATTGACTGGCGTCCGCCGAGTAACCGAAGTGCTCTCCGATATGCAGCAAATCCGCCTCGATCGAGCTGGCGTAACGGCCGATGCTCGCGGGAATATCCGGCTCGGAACAGATTGCCGTCTTTCCTCTCCTGAAGATCCCTGCCTTTTCCCACCCGATTTTCTCGCGCGTATCGCCAAGATAATCCATATGATCGAGGTCGATGCTGGTCAGCACTGCGCAGTGAGCATCAAAGATATTCACCGCATCCAGCCGGCCACCCAGCCCCACTTCCAGAATGGCCACATCCACGCCTGCCCGGCTGAAGAGCTGCATTGCCGCCAGCGTGCCGAACTCGAAATAGGTCAAGGACTCGCCGCTGGCTATCCGCGCCGCCTCCACCATCTGGAATGAGTCACATAGCTGCTCGTCTCCCGCTTCCCGCCGGTTGATACGCACGCGCTCGTTATAGCGCAGCAGATGCGGCGATGTGTAGCATCCCACTGCATATCCAGCGCTGCTCAATATGGCTTCCATCATGGCGCATGTCGAACCTTTGCCATTGGTTCCCCCAACAGTGATTATAGGAAAAGCCGGATCGAGATCGAGACTGGATCCGACCCGTTTCACGCGTTCCAGCCCCATCTCGATAGTTTTTGGGTGAAGGCATTCCAGATAACCTAGCCAATCCAGCAGCGTCTGGAATTTCGGAGCGGGTTCAATCATCCTGAATCCGCCAGCCGGACAGGGTGGATATGGATGAACGTCGAGTACCGCAGATAGTCTTTTTGGATCATATCTCTAAACTGGAAATGAGTGGCCAACTGCCGGATTTGGGATCATGGAGTGTCACGGCTGCCGGCTTGCCGGCCGGACCAGGAACACCGGAGGAATGCCGGCGGGCGGTGAAAGCGATGAGGGCAGCAAGAACGGGAAAACAATGCGGTTGCGCGCATGGCGCATCAGGGCGGCGAGACGGATGAGTGCATGAGCAATGTGCACAGGGAAGCGACCTTGTCCCGCATGCGCCTGCGATCCACTATCATGTCTATCGCTCCGTGTTCCAGGAGGAATTCGGCGCGCTGGAAGCCCTCCGGCAGGGTTTGACGCACTGTCTGCTCGATGACGCGCGGACCCGCGAAACCGATCAAGGCGCCAGGCTCGGCAATGACCACATCGCCGATAAAGGCAAAGCTGGCGGACACGCCTCCCATGGTGGGGTCGGTAAGCACCGAAATAAAGGGAAGTCGCGCTTGGCTCAACCGGGTCAGCGCTGCGGACGTCTTTGCCATCTGCATCAGCGACAGCAGGCCTTCCTGCATGCGGGCCCCGCCGCTGGCGGCAAAACATACAAAAGGCAGATGAAGATCAATGCATGCCTGGACGCCCCGGACGAACCGCTCGCCCACCACCGATCCCATCGATCCGCCCATGAACCCAAACTCGAACGCCGCTGTGATAAGAGGGATGGTTTTTACGCTGCCCTGCATGACTACCAGGGCATCATCCTCTTCGGTCTCCTTTTTGGCGGACGACAGGCGATCTGCATAGCGTTTGCTATCCTTGAACTTCAATGGATCGAGCGGCAACACTTCCGAGCCTATCTCATGGCGTCCCTCGGTATCCAGAAACAGATCGAGCCGGACCCGGGCGGAAATCCGGTTATGATGGTTGCACTTGGGGCAGACATTGAGATTGTTCCCCAGGTCGGAATAATACAGCACCGCCTCGCACGAAGCGCACTTGCTCCATAGCCCCTCGGGCACAGCCTTTTTTTCGCCACTTTCCTTGCGTTTGATTTTGGGCGGGAGAAGTTTCTGGAACCAGCTCATGGTCTGTAGGGCCGTTACCTGATACAGGGTTGATTTATTCGAGATTTCGATCAGCGCCAGGTTATCGGCCGGCTATCGTCTGGCTGGCCTCGTCCATCGCTCCACGCAGGCCGGCCACCACGCGCGCCACATTCGTCAATATCTGGTCATGTGGGGAGCGTTCTATCTCCTCGACGAGCCGGCTTCCCACTACCACGGCATCGGCGATCCCCGCAATCGCCCTTGCCGTCGCATTATCGCGTATTCCGAACCCGACGCCGATCGGGATGGAAATGGATGCGCGCAACTGGCCAAGCCTGCTGGCTACTTCGTCGAGGTCGAGCGTCGGCGCGCCGGTCACTCCTCTCAATGACACATAATATACATAGCCTTTTGCCATTTTCGCCACTTGCTCGATGCGTGTCTGCGGCGTAGTCGGCGAAACCAGGAAAATGGGATCGATCTGCCAGCGTTCCAGAATAGCGACCCACTCCTGCGATTCCTCAGGGGGATAGTCCACCGTCAATACCCCATCGATTCCGCACGCTTTGGCCCTTTGCGCAAATATCTCATGCCCCATCGCTTCTATCGGGTTTGCATACCCCATGAGCACTACCGGCGTGGAATCGTCGCGCTCCCGGAACTCGCGCGCCATTGCCAGGACATCTTTCAGGCTTACATGCCGCTTCAGCGCCCGTTCGGACGAACGCTGTATCGCGGGGCCATCGGCCATGGGATCGGAAAAGGGAACACCCAGCTCGATGATATCCGCGCCGGCTTCCACCAGCCCGTGCATCAAAGACACCATGATGGCGGGTTCGGGATCGCCGGCGGTGATAAAAGGAATCAGAGCCTTTTTATGCCGCTGGTGCAGCCGGTCGAGAGTGGCGGAAATTCGGGACATGGAATGCACGGGCCGGTCAGAGCATGATTTGAGAGGCTTGCGCCACCGTGCCCATATCCTTGTCACCCCTTCCCGACAGGTTCACCAGCAAGAGCTGGTCCCGGCCCAGCGTTGGCGCAAGCTGGGCGGCATAAGCCAACGCATGGCTGGATTCGAGGGCAGGAATGATGCCTTCATAATGACAAAGGGAATGGAATGCTGCCAGCGCTTCGCTATCGGTTATCCCGACGTATTCCGCGCGCCTGTTGTCCTTGAGCCAGGCATGCTCGGGGCCGACGCCCGGATAATCGAGGCCGGCAGAAATGGAATGCGTCTCGACGATCTGCCCATTGTCGTCCTGGATCAGATAAGTGCGGTTCCCATGCAGCACACCGGGCCTTCCTCGCGTCAGCGTCGCGGCGTGCTGGCCGCTTTCGATCCCGAGTCCCGCCGCCTCGACGCCTATCATCCGGATATCACTGTCCAGATAAGGGTAAAACAGGCCGATGGCATTGGATCCCCCGCCCACGCACGCAATTAGCGCATCGGGTTGCCGCCCATATTCCTCCTGCATCTGCAGCATCGCCTCGCGTCCGATGATCGTCTGGAAATCACGCACCATCATGGGATAAGGATGAGGTCCCGCCACGGTGCCAATGATATAAAAAGTGTCCTCGATATTAGTCACCCAGTCGCGCATCGCCTCATTCAGTGCATCTTTCAGAGTGCGGGAACCGGATTCGACCGGCACCACTGTGGCACCGAGCAATTTCATCCGGTAAACATTGGCGGACTGGCGGGCAACATCCACCGATCCCATGTAAACCACGCACTTCATTCCATAGCGCGCTGCCACCGTGGCGCTCGCCACGCCATGCTGGCCCGCACCTGTTTCGGCAATGACGCGCGACTTGCCCATGCGCCGCGCGAGAAGCGCCTGCCCGACCGCATTGTTGATCTTGTGGGCTCCCGTATGATTCAGGTCTTCCCGCTTGAGCAAAATCTGCGCGCCTCCCAGGTGGGCCGACCACCTGCTTGCATGATAGATGGGCGTAGGGCGGCCAACGTAATGCTTCAGCTCATGGGCAAGTTCGGCCTGGAATTCTGCATCGTTTCGGGAAAGCTCATATTGCGCGCGCAACTCATCCAGCGCAGCAATCAGCGTCTCGGCGACAAAAATTCCCCCATACGGACCGAAATGGCCGTATCTGTCGGGTAGATCATAAACTCTCACTGGCTCGAACTCCTCGCATGAAAGCGGCGATCTTATCGGCATCCTTGATACCCTTGGATGCCTCCACGCCGCTGGATACATCCACCGCCCATGGTTGAATCCGGCTGATCGCGAGCGCGACATTCTCCGGGCGCAACCCTCCGGAGAGGATCAAAGGCAAGCTTACATCACGTGGCACCAGGTCCCAGTCGAACCCCTGTCCGGTACCGCCGGGCTCGCCTTCCACAAACGTGTCGAGCAACAATCCTTTTGCGCCGCTATGACGGGTCGCGTATTGTATCAAATCTACCCCTTGCTTGACGCGAACAGCCTTTATATAAGGCAACGAAAATTGCCGGCAAAAATCGGGAGATTCTACACCGTGAAACTGCAGAAGATTCACGCCTGCGCGAGAGGATGTCTCAACCCAACTACGGTCGGGATCGACATAAACGCCCACTGCGGTGATGAATGCGGGCAACAGGGAAATGATTTCTCGTGCCTTATCCGGTGAAATATATCGCGGGCTTCGCTTCCAGAATACGAATCCGATGGCGGTAGCGCCCAGGCGAACTGCCGCCTGCGCATCCTCGGCGCGAGTGATGCCGCAAATCTTTACTGGTGTAGCCATATATGAATCACGTCCTCCATCGATACCTGCCTACGGCGCTTTCCGGCCAATGATGCATCCCGGCCTCGGACCTATCCATCGGGGAGCAAGAGTGATCCGGAGCACTGCTCACTCCATGCCGCCGGGCAGGCTTGGCTCCCGGGAACTTGTAGGCAATGACCTGTTCGACTTTTGCAGTACCGCCGCCAGTGGCGGTTCGATGAATTCCGGAACCTGCCATCTGGCATCATAGCCGATGCCCGCCAGATACAGGCCGGCTGCCGGAAAAGTGGGAGCGGCAAGTTCACGCCTCCGCCGGGCCAGCACTTCCGCCATCCATGCCGGGGGATATTTGCCCTTCCCCACGTAAACCAGCGAACCGACAATATTGCGCACCATATGATGCAAAAAGGCGTTGGCGCGTACTTCAAACACAATGATATCGCCATGCCGGGTGATTTCCAGCTTCGTCAGCTTGCGCACGGGCGACTTCGCCTGGCATGCAGCGGCACGAAACGCGCTGAAGTCATGCTCCCCCAGCAGAAACCCGGCCGCGGAACGCATGGATTCGAGATCGAGCGATTGATGAAACCAGCCCATCTTGCCCTGGTTGAGTGCCGGCCGTACCGGATGGGTGAGCAACAGGTACAGGTAGCAGCGCTCAGTGGCGCAGTAGCGTGCATGAAAATCGGGCGGCATTGGCAAGGCCCATAATACCGCAATACTGTCCGGCAGAAATGCATTGACTCCCCGTATCCACGCATTCATGGGCCGCTTCGCTTCGGTGTCGAAATGCACCACCTGGAATACGGCATGCACGCCAGCATCGGTGCGCCCCGCCGTCAGCACTCTGGTAGCATTGCCGGCGATCCTCGATAATGCAGCCTCCACCGCGTCCTGCACCGAGCCACCGGACGGCTGGCTCTGCCATCCGCAAAAATTGCTTCCATCGTACTCGAGGACCAGTGCGATCCTCACGCTATCCTCCCGGCATAGGCGAGGAGTTCGACAAGGTCGGCAAGTTCGTTACCTGGAGAAAAGCATTCCCAGGCGATGCGTGGACAAAATGCCCGGCCTACCACAGGAAATCCGCCAGGACCAGTGGCTGAAGAAGCGTGTAAAGATATCGTCCACTCATTATCCTGAATCCGGCAGTTGGATAGCGTGGAGTGTGGTTTTTGGAGCGCAGGGTAAGGCACAACGACGCGCAATGGCCATTCCGTTCCAGGGAGTTGAAACGCAGCCATGTGCCGCAAAATTCAGGTTATGGAAGCCGGCAAGCCTGGCGGGGCCTGCAAATTTGACAACAAGGCCCTGCTCGCGCCTATTGCTGGATATCTCCCTCACGCACAACCTCCTGAAGGACTCGCTCGGCAGCCTTCAATTCCGCAATAGGCGCCCCTGTCGCGTCCAGCGGCCGCCCTCGGTTCCATTCCATCGTCTGGGTATCGACTTCCTTGTCGGCCTCCATGCGGGAGATGGCCTTGATCTCCATCACGTCCGGTATTCTTAAAATGGGTCCTGCCTTGAGCTGGTGGATGTTGTTGCCCAGGAAAGCATCCCTGTTCGCACGCTGCAATGCAACCAGCATCTGGTTGAAGCTTATTCCGGGAGGAATCGCAATATGTTTTACTATCCCCCCCAGGGTATCACCCTGCTTCACGGGTCCATAGACCGTATTTTCCTTTGCGGAGAGCGTGGAATCCGACGCGCCTTCCTGCGCTCTTCTCTCCTCCGTCTTTTCCGGCAACTGCTTTCCGGACAACCTTTCCACCCTGTCCATGGGAGCATGTCCGGATGCCGCGACAGGAGTGGACGGCGGCCTGTCGGAAGAGGAGGAAGCGGAACGCGCCGCCGAAGTCTCGTTTGCATGTGCTTCAGCCATCGGAAGCAGTACCGCGTACTCGCGCAACACGCGCCCCGAAGGCCAATTCAATTCGATCAGCATGTTCAGGAGCGGCTCGGCCACGGGTTGCGCAGAAATGACCTTGATATAGGGCTGCCCATTGGCACGAGTTTCAACGCTGGTTTTAAATGCCGAGAGAGAAGGCGAGTAATCGACATGAGCGAGGCGAAAAATATCCCGCGAGGCCAGATGCGCATCCAAAAACAGCCGTTCTTCCACTTTCACTGCAACCAGGTCGATTTCTGCTCTGAAGGGCTGCCCCAGCGTGGAATTGAGGGTTAATCTCCCAAGCCCCGCTGCGTCGATCGCCCCGATGAAACCAACCGTGGCCAGGAACAGGAATGTTTTAAAGGCAGGTTTGCGCACGACCACCCCAGGAGAAGAATCAGTCAGGCCTCCACGAGGATCCTCAGCATTCTGCGCAAGGGCTCGGCCGCGCCCCACAAGAGTTGGTCGCCAACGGTGAATGCCGACAGGTATTCTCCCCCCATTGCCAGCTTGCGTAGCCGTCCTACCGGTATCGTAAGCGATCCGGTGACGGCAGCCGGCGTCAATTCCTTCAAGGTTGTCTCGCGTTCGTTGGGAATGACCTTCACCCAACTGTTGGACGCAGCAAGAATATCGTCGATTTCGTCCAGCGGAACATCCTTTTTCAATTTGACCGTCAGCGCCTGGCTATGGCAGCGCATGGCCCCGACCCGCACGCAGATCCCATCAACCGGTATCGCATGCTCTGTGCGCCCCAGGATTTTGTTCGTCTCGGACTGGCCCTTCCATTCTTCCCGGGTCTGCCCGTTACCCAGATCCTTGTCTATCCATGGAATGAGGCTGCCTGCCAGCGGCACTCCGAAATTCGCGGTGGGAAAGTTACCGTTGCGCAACGTTCCTGCCACCTCCTTGTCGATATCCAGAATGCCGGAAGCGGGATCATCCAGCAGATCCTTCGCCACGCGATGGGCTTCACCCATTTGCAGCAGCAACTCGCGCATATTCTGCGCGCCGGCTCCCGAAGCCGCCTGATAGGTCATCGCACTCATCCATTCGACCAGGTCTTCTTCGAACAATCCCCCCATCGCCATCAGCATCAAGCTCACGGTGCAGTTGCCCCCAATATAATTCTTCACGCCATCGTGCAGAGCCTGCTCGATGACCGGCAGGTTCACCGGATCAAGTATAATGATAGCGTCATTTCCCATGCGCAACGTGGAGGCTGCGTCGATCCAATGGCCTTTCCAGCCTGCCTCCCGCAGCTTGCTGAAGATCGCGCTCGTATAGTCGCCGCCCTGGCAGGAAACCAGGATATCCATCGACTTCAGTTCGTCAATGTCATAGGCATCCTTGAGCGGAGGAACTTCCTGGCCAATATCCGGAGATTTGCCGCCCGCCTGGGACGTAGTGAAAAATGTGGGCTCAACCAGCGCAAAATCGTTTTCTTCGCGCATCCGCTGCATCAGCACGGAACCCACCATTCCGCGCCAACCGATAAAACCTGTTCGCTTCATGCTTGCACTCTCTATTATCTATTATCCCAAATCCTGCAGTTGACCACTTATTTCCAGTTTAGAGCCATGATCCACAACGGCTTTCCGCAGTACTCGACATTCACCTGTATGGTAAGTTTCTACAGAGCGGATTCAGGATCATAAGTTTGCCAGCACTGCGGCGCCCATGGCCTCGGTGCCGATCTTCCTGGTACCTGTTTCGTAGATATCGGCCGTACGGTATCCATCCGCCAATACTTTCCTGACCGCATTTTCGATCCGTGCTGCCGCCTCCTCCTGATCAAAGGTGTAACGCAGCATCATGGCTACCGAGAGAATGGTAGCCAGCGGATTGGCGATATCTTTTCCCGCGAGATCAGGCGCAGAGCCATGTATCGGCTCATACAACCCCTTATTATTTTCATCCAGCGATGCCGACGGCAGCATGCCGATGGAACCCGTCAACATGGAAGCTTCATCCGAAAGAATATCGCCGAACATATTGCCCGTCACCATGACATCGAATTGCCGGGGATTGCGCACGAGCTGCATGGCGGCATTATCCACGAGCATGTGGGAAAGTTCCACTTCTGGAAACGCCTGTCCCGTCTCCGTGACAACATCGCGCCAGAGCTGCGTGCATTCGAGCACATTCATCTTGTCCACGGAGCAAAGCTTGCGATTGCGTTTCGCTGCCGCCTGGAATGCCACTCGCGCAATCCTGCGAATCTCGGCTTCATTGTATATCATGGTGTTGAAACCGATGCGCTGGCTGTCGCGCCATTCTATTCCGCGCGGCTCGCCGAAATAAATATCGCCGGTAAGCTCTCGCACGATCAGTATATCCAGCCCCGCCACGACATCGGGTTTAAGCGTCGAAACAGCAGCCAGCTCGGGATAGAGGATGGCCGGCCGCAAGTTAGCAAATAAATTCAAAAACTTGCGTATTTCAAGCAGGCCTCGTTCCGGCCGCATCTGCCGTGGCAGCGCATCATACCGCGGGCCGCCGACAGCACCCAGAAGGGCAGCGTCAGCGGCTGCAACAAGGCGGCGAGTGGCTTCAGGGAACGGCTCGCCCAGCGCGTCCACCGCGCATCCGCCGAGCAATTCCTGCTCCAGCTCGAATCCCAGGCCGTCGCTCCGCAGGGCTTCCAGCACCCTTACCGCCTGAGCGACGATTTCGGGACCGATTCCATCACCGGGCAATATGGCGATTTTCATTATGGACATATATAAACTGGAATAAATGGGACTGCGGGCAAGACTGGTGATAAATCTTGCTGCTCTCCGGGCAAGTCTGCAGCATTGGCGGAAAATCTATGCTGCTGTTGCGGCCTGTCCGGCCGGAAGCCAGAATCCGGATCGAAGGATCACGATGAAAGAACAGGGCTGCGGCGGAAAAAAACAGGTCACTGAAACAGCCATGGCTGGGATGCCGCATGCCTGGCTTCAAAGGCGGCGATCTGTTCCGCATGCTGCATGGTCAGGCCAATTTCATCCAGGCCATTTAGCAGGCTATATTTGCGAAAAGGGTCGATATCGAAGAAAAAAGACTCGCCGCGCGGGGTTCGCACCGACTGGGCCTCCAGGTCGACGGTCAACCGGTAGCCTTCGACCGCATTTACTTCATCGAACAGTTTATCGACGACGCTCGAATCCAGCCCAATGGCGAGCAGCCCAATCTTGAAGCAGTTATTGAAAAAAATATCGGCAAAACTGGGCGCAATGATGACCTTGAAGCCGTAATCCTGCAATGCCCAGGGGGCATGCTCACGGCTCGAACCACAACCGAAGTTTGCGCGTGCGAGCAGTATTTCGGCCCCGAGATACCGGGGCTGGTTAAGGATGAAATCCGGATTGGGCTTGCGCCGGGAAGAGTCCATCCCTGGCTCGCCATGGTCCAGATACCGCCACTCGTCGAACAGGTTCTGTCCGAAACCCGAGCGCTTGATGGATTTAAGGAATTGCTTGGGAATGATGGCGTCCGTATCGACGTTGGCGCGGTCGAGCGGCGCCACCAGTCCGTCGCAATACAGGAATTTTTTCACGAGCTATCCGGTCGGGAGTTATTTTGCCTGGTTCTCTATTGCCTGTCCGCCGCTCTTGATATCCTTCCCGAGACCTTGCATCGTATTACATGCCGACAAACCAAAAACAGCGATCAAGCCAAGCACTGCTGTTAGTGTTCTCATGCCCACCCCTTTCTAAAGAAAAAAAGCTCTGATGTTGCGTTTGAATTCTAATATATTTTTCGTATATCCACAAAATGCCCGGCTATCGCCGCGGCCGCCGCCATAGCCGGGCTGACGAGATGAGTGCGCCCGCCCGGGCCCTGCCTTCCTTCAAAGTTGCGGTTTGACGTGGAGGCACAGCGTTCGCCCGGCGCCAGCCGGTCCTCATTCATTGCAAGGCACATGGAACAGCCGGGCTCGCGCCATTCAAATCCCGCGTCCCGGAATATCTTGTCCAACCCTTCCTGCTCCGCCTGGTATTTGACCAGGCCCGAGCCTGGCACCACCATGGCCAGCTTGATGCTGGGCGCAATGCTGCGGCCTTTCACCATCTCAGCCGCCACGCGCAGATCTTCGATCCGCGAATTGGTGCAGGACCCGATGAATATCTTATCGGGATGGATATCACTGATCGGCGTATTGGGAGCAAGCCCCATATATTGCAAGGCATGCTCCATGTCATGCCGCTTCACCGCATCGGAGATCCGCGACGGATCGGGGACTTTACCATCGACGGTCGTCACCATTTCCGGCGATGTCCCCCAGGTCACCTGGGGCTTGATCGATGCCGCATCCAGTCGCACCACTTTGTCGAATGTCGCATGCTCATCGCTTTTCAGAGTGCGCCAATGGGCGACCGCTTTCTCCCAGAGACCGCTTTTCGGCGCAAAAGGACGGCTTTGCAGGTACTCGATAGTGGTATCGTCCACGGCGATCATTCCGGCCCGCGCGCCTGCCTCTATCGCCATGTTGCACAATGTCATGCGCCCTTCCATCGAAAGCGACCTGATGGTGCTGCCCGCAAACTCGATTGCGTAGCCGGTACCCCCGGCAGTCCCGATCTCGCCGATGATCGCCAGCGCAATATCCTTTGCCGAGATGCCATGGCCCAGCTCTCCCTCCACCAGAACCTGCAAGGCTTTGGCTTTCTTCGCCCACAGGCACTGGGTAGCCAGCACGTGCTCCACCTCGGATGTGCCGATGCCGATGGCCAATGCAGCGAATGCCCCATGCGTACTCGTATGCGAATCCCCGCATACCACGGTCATTCCCGGCAATGTGGCTCCCTGTTCCGGACCAATGACATGGACGATGCCCTGCCGCCTGTCATTCATCCTGAATTCCGTGATCCCCAGTTCCTGGCAATTCTGGTCGAGCGTCTCGACCTGCAGGCGCGATATGGGATCAGTGATTCCGTGAGCGCGTTCAGTAGTCGGGACATTATGATCGGCCACGGCCAGAATGGACTTCAGCCGCCACGGCTTGCGCCCGGCGAGCTTCAATCCTTCGAATGCCTGGGGACTGGTGACTTCGTGCACCAGGTGGCGATCGATATAGATGAGCGCCATTCCGTCCGGCTTACCGGACTCTTCATGCACTACATGGCTTTGCCAAAGCTTATCGTATAGAGTCTGCATCTTCGTATTTCCCCGTTCAATGTGAAATTATCCCACATCGGCGGAGCAAGAAACAGGCTACCCTGCAAGCCGGATTCCCGTCGCCCCCGGTTTTCATTCTCCAAATTAGCGGGTGAGTTCTTTTCTCCATACTATCAAACTCAACCCGGTCAGAGCGGCGGTCGCGCTTATGGTGAAGGTGAGGCTGGGGCCCAGCCACTGCCAGCCATAACCGCTGAGTATCCCTCCCAGGGTGCCACCGACGCCAAAAGCCAGCCCCGTATACAGCGCCTGCCCCTTGGCCTGATGGCGACCGCTGAAGAAGCGATGAACGAGAACCATCGCAGCCGCGTGATGGGCGCCATAAGTCGCCGCGTGCAACACCTGTGCCAGAAGGATCACAAAAGGCCATTCTGTTCCCCAGCCGATCATCAGGAATCGCGCGGTCGCGCAACTGAAACTGAAGACCAGAATCTGCCTTACATCGAACCGGCGCATGAGTTGCGGCATCAGGAAAAAAATACCGATTTCGCAGGCCACGCCCGTAGCCCATAACAAACCCACGGTACTTTTGCTATAACCCTGTTCCACCAGATAAATGGAATAAAAAGTGTAATAGGGCCCGTGCGCCGCGGCCATCAGCAGGCATGCCGCGAAGAATGCGAGTACTTCTGGCCGCCAAAATATTTCACCGATAGGCGAGCTATCGCTGGAGCGTACGACCGGCTGCCCGGCATCGGGAATCTGATGGGAAAAAAACAGGATGCCCAGCTTGAATCCGAGCACAGCCCATAACAAGGTCGTGATTTCCGTCGCCTCCAATAAATAACCCACTCCAACCACGGCAAGGATGAATCCCACCGAACCCCAGCCTCGAATTCGCCCATACCTGTCGGTGCCGTGTCCGAGATAGGCGAGCGTGGTGGCCTCGATAAGCGGCAGCGAGGCGCCCCAGAAGAAACTCATCAGGGCCATGACTGCGGCAATCCAGGCAAACGACTGATCGAAAAAAATGCCGCAATAACTGATCAAGCCCATTGCCGCCGCGACCTGAACGATCAAAAGGCGTTTGCCGGTGTGGTCGGCAAGCCAGCCCCAGGCCGACGGAGCAAAGATGCGGGTGACATGCAATAGCGACATCAGCACGCCGATCTCGAAGGCGTTGAAGGAAAGGGACTTGAGATAAAGGCCCCAATAGGGAGAAAACGCCCCGATAAATGCGAAATGGAAGAAGTAAAAACCGGAAAGCCGCCAATAAGGGAGGGGTTGGGTAATGGATTGCATTTCGCGATTTTAATCTTCCGATCATCCGCATACAGCGGCTTGGGTCTTCATGCGAGAATGGGGACAATTGATAGAATGCATTCGCCCGGCCAACCCGCTGCAGCCAGCCGCACCCTGGAGCCACGGTGAAAGCATGGTGATCGAGCGAGGATAATCCAGGGCAACTGAAATATAGCGTGCCTGTATGCGCATTGTGCGAGTTCACCGCCAGACCGCGCGATCCCGATCCGCGCTCTCTGCGCTTTCCGCACAGGAAGGAATTGCCGGCCATGGAATGGTTGCATCGCGCGGCGCCTCCTCCTATCAGACCGAAATCAGCCTGGCAGGCGATTATAAGCATTTATCCGTCCGCTGACAGGCGGACGGATATGATCCTGCCCGTATCCGGCTGGAAGAGATCAAGACATTTCGCAACCTTGGGATTGTCTCAGGTCAATTCCATCAATGAACAGATAAAAAACCGGATGAACGCGGCCTTTGGCCACGATTACAACTATACTTACCTATTCCCAGGCATGAGAAATGCGTGCAGGCGGCGAGTAGGGCCATTCGCACCGCGCTTGACTACGGCGTCGTCTATCTGATCGATGAGTCCAGGAAAAGAGCGGTCAACCGCCGGATTCAGGTTCAATCCACGGAAGCCTTGCCATCAGCAAGGCCGCCTTGGCTCGGGCAGTGCAAGCAAATCCGAACAGGTGTAAGCGGGCACGGGAGCGCGGCTTTGCTGGCTTCGTAAACTGCGGATCTTCCAACTCTTCTTATGTCTGGCAGCGCACGGAGCAAGCCTCAGTCGTTCCCGATAATAAATGGGAAGCCTGGGGCTTCAGGGGGAGAAAAGCAACGCATGGCAATCTGGAATCCAGGCCTTTAATCTTGTTGAATAATTTTGGGAGAACGGGCCCATGGCGGAGCTTTCCGGCCTGCCCAGGGAAGAAAACGGGAAGGATAAAGAAGGAATGCAGTCACGCGAAGCTCTGGATCTCCTGGACCTGCATGACACCCAGATGGCACTGCGCGGCGGTTCCTGCGCCACCCCCGCATCGTCAATGCGCAAGTCCTGCCGCAATTACTTCGCGCCGCAGGCGCGCTGGCAATTCTCAGGAATCCGGTTCTCTCGCGATGGAGACACTTCATGATATCCGCAACCCAGCCTCACTCCCGATCATATACTTGCCCGACTACCAGGCCGGAGATCGCCACAGACGTGCTGGAGGGCCTGCGCCGGGTTCCTAAAAGCCTGCCGCCCAGGCTGCTCTATGATGCTCGCGGCTCCGCCTTGTTTGAGCAGATAACCGACTTGCCAGAGTATTACCCAACGCGGACAGAAGCCGCAATACTGGCCGCGCATGCGGAGGAGATCTGTTCAAGGCTCGAGCGGGATATTTCTGTCAGCGAGCTGGGAGCCGGCAGCGCGACCAAGACGCGGATTTTGCTGCGCTCCCTGCTGCACCGGCAGTCCACCGTTGATTACTTTCCCCTCGACGTTTCACACGCCGCGCTGCAGATTGCCAAGGATGAGGTCGAGAACGAATTGGATGCGGTGACCGTATATCCCCAGATCGGCGATTTCACCGATCTGGCATTTCTCGTCCGGCAGTCTTCTCCACGGCTGGTCCTGTACATCGGATCGAGCATCGGGAACCTGGAACAGGCCGATGCCATATCGCTTCTGCAAACCATCGCGGGGCATTTGTCCAGCGGAGACAAGCTGCTTCTGGGGGCGGATCTCGTAAAAGACAGCGCTGTGCTCAGCGCCGCGTACAACGACAGCGCGGGAATAACCGCTTCGTTCAACAAAAATCTGCTCCTGCGCATCAATCGTGAGTTAGGAGGACACTTCGAGCCCGACGCGTTCTCCCACGTCTCCTTCTGGAATGAACCGGAATCGCGGATCGAACTGCATCTCGAAAGCCTGTGTTCCCAATCGGTTCGGGTCGATGCGCTCGACGCCACCCTGAATTTTTACCCTGGCGAACGCATCCATACGGAAAACAGCTATAAATACACACTGGAGCATCTCAAGAATCTTCTACGATACGGCGGCTTCCAGGTGGAGCATACCTGGACCGACCCAGATTGCTGGTTCGCCGTAAGCCTGGGCGTCGTCGCCTAGATATTATTTCTCGGCAAACTGTCTACCCAAGATAGGAGAGACTGAGGTTGAGGGGTCTAGGTTACTATTACACTGGGGATAAAAGTGATGAAAATAGAATAGTTAGCGATATCTACCCAAAAAGGCTGAACCGTCATCGGTAGATAATCTTGCATAACCCTCATAATTAGGTTGTTCGGTGTAGGAAATCAATATGTCCAAAATCAGTATCCTGATGCTCACGCACAATGCGCCGGAGCATGTGAAGCTAAGGAAGCGCTGAACAAATCATCATTTGATCGAAGATGGCACGAGCAGGCGGCACTCATTCATCATTTACATCGACGCGGGCAAGAAATGCCTGCTCTGCTCCTGTTTTTGGGCGGCATTTGCCCTGTTTTCCCGCGAATTTCATCGTTTCGCCTATTTCAGGACGCACCTTGGGCGTCGAGTGCAAACCGTCGCCGCTTGGCGATCAGCAGATTCGCCAATCCGAAGAGGGTATAAAGCTGTGCCGTGTTTTTGGCCAGTCCGCGATAGCGCACCTTCTTCATGCCGAAGAGGTTCTTGACGATGTGGAAGGGATGCTCGACCTTGGCCCGCACACTCGCCTTGATCTGCTCGATCTGCTCCTTCAGGCGGCCAATTGGAGTATCCGGCAACGTCTTGCGCTTGCCGGGGCGCATCGCTACTTCCCATTGAACTTCGGTATTCAGGTTCTCTTCCCGTTTCTCGACACCCTGATAGCCAGCGTCGCCAAAGACAACCTTCTCATTCCCATGCAACAGCGCATGGGCTTGGGTAACGTCATGGGTATTGGCTGGCGTGGTAACCAGCGTATGGGTAATGCCAGACTCGACATCGACGCCAATGTGGGCCTTCATGCCAAAGTGCCACTGGTTGCCTTTCCTGGCTTGGTGCATCTCTGGATCACGCCCGCCACTCTGGTTTTTGGTCGAGGACGGGGCTGCGATGATCGTCGCATCGACGACGGTGCCCTCCTTGAGAATCAACCCCTTCACGGCCAGCAAGGTATTGATGGCGGCAAAGATGCGCTCGGTCAGCTTGTTGTCTTCAAGCAGGCGACGGAACTTGAGCAGGGTGGTGGCATCCGGTGCCGACTCACGCAACAGGTCAATCCCGACAAAGGACCGGAGAGCCTGACTGTCGTAAATGGCATCTTCAATGCCTTCATCCGAAAGACCAAAGCATTGCTGGGCGATGTACATGCGCAGCATGCGTTCCACGCCAATCGGTGGACGACCACGGCCTGTGCCCTTGGGGTAGAATGGCTCAATCTCGGCCACCAGTGCCAACCACGGTGTCACAGCATTGATCTCGCCCAGAAATCGGTCGCGTCGCGTCACCTTCTTCTTCGCCGCGTATTCCAGGTCAGAAAAACTCCCTTGCATCGCCAAGTGCCTATCTGTTTTCAATGCACCAATTCTCGCATGTCATCCACTGCCTCCGTTCGTCAAAATGCATTAAATCAGCGTTTCCCTAAGTATTCGCTCGGTACGTGAACACACAAAAGATGTCGGTTACGAACTCGTTGTGGTGGATAACACATCGGAAGCCGAAACAGTCTCGTTGGTCACAAATCTGCATGCAGAAGGTCTGATCGATACGCTCAAGCTGCTTGACTACAACTCGCTCTTTGCCGAGGGCAACAATATTGCGGCAAAGCTCGCCTCGACTGACAGCAGTTATTTCCTGCTGCTCAATAGTGACATCGAGGTCAAAAGCCCCGATTGGTTGTCGCATCTTCTCGCGGTACATAAACGTGGCATTACCTCCTACGGTATTGCGGGAAACCCTTGGGGAAGCGTCGGTAATGACCCGGGTAAGATCCCACTTCGCGTCGATGGTTTCTGTCTCCTGATAGACCGTGATTTGTACGAAAAAACACCGCTCGACGAAAAACATCAGTGGTGGTACGCTGTAACGAAACAGCAAGCCAGATTGCTGCAGGAAGGCTGGAGTGTTCAGGGATACGCATCGCATGAACAGTGGTTGCATCACTTCGGCGGAAAAAGCGGGACCGCCTTTAAATCCGCACAAGGGATGAACGTATCCCAGGAAGAAGTATGCGCATGGTTTAACGGCAAATCCGCCCGGATACTTGCATAATTATCTTTCCATAAAATTACGGCAATGAGTCCTATTATAGGGTGACAATACCGCGCGCATAATGGCGGATACAATACACACCTCCGCCGGCTCATCCCGTTTTTTACCAGAAAAAGCAAAACTCTCCCAAAGTTTCAAATATAGTTTCGTGGATGTCGAATGCATACTTCCGCAATGATCAATTGCCAAAGTTTTTTTGAAACTTATGCGAAATCATTCAGTAATGAGAACGTTAGGGTTATCGAGATAGGTTCGCAAAATATCAACGGAAGTTTGCGAACCCTGTCTCCTCAGAGCTTTGAATATATTGGAGTGGATTTTGTTGCTGGCGAAGGTGTCGACGTAATACTGGATGACCCTTACAAGTTGCCATTCGATTCTGGCTCTGCCGATATCGTGCTCTCAAGCTCCTGCTTTGAACATTCCGAAATGTTCTGGATTATTTTTTTAGAAATATTAGATAGTGTAGTCACGAGATATTTGCCCAAAGAGCGATACATCTGATTTGCACAGCGGCGAGGAAAGAGGCGGTATTTTTGGCGTATCTTGTGGCGATGCCGCGCCATCTCTTGAGATGGAGGAAAGCGTTTTCGACAAGATGCCGCAATTTATAGAGTTCTTTGTCGTAAAACCTTTGTGCTGTGCGGTTTTTCTTTGAGGGGATCACGGTTTCCATACCCTGTCTCCTTGCCTGTTCAATAATTGCGTTGCTGTCATAGCCGCGATCCGCCAGCAAATAATCCGCATCAAGTCCTTCGATCAGGCGATCAGCCTGCGTGCAATCCGCTGTGGTACCTTGTGTAATAAGAACTCTGACCGGCATACCATGCGCATCCACGGCCAGATGTATCTTGGTATTGAGCCCCCTTTTGTACGGCTCATATCCTGATTTCCGCCTTTGGCCCCGGCGGCATGGGGATGAACCTTGCAATGGCTGGCGTCAATCATAAGCCATTCGTAATCCGGATCGTCAATCAGGGCTTCCAGTAATCTTTCCCAGACGCCCTTGTCGCGCCAGCGGATAAAGCGGCGGTGCGTATTGCTCCAATCCCCGTAATCCGGCGGCAAATCCCGCCACGGTGCGCCTGTGCGCATAATCCAGAAAACAGCATTGATGAACTGGCGGTTATCTCTAGCTATGCCTCCCCAAACACCTTGGCGGCCAGGCAAATGGGTCTCAAGCAGCGCCCATACTTCGTCTGATATGTCATGCCTGCGGTGTGAATGTGTCATATGCGATCCTTTCATCTTTATAAGAATCTCATATCTCTCATCTCGTGACTACGTTATTTAAGAGTACTAAAACCGAAAGGCCTCTTTTATCTCAACGTCCCATCTAACGGACCTTTCCATCGATATCCGGTAGATTGCTGGAGATTTTATCCAGATAGTGGTCGAGCTTTGGTAGCCTGGGCAAAACGAAATGGCATAAACGCAGCGCTGCTTGAATCATATACGAGCGTTCAAGTCGAAGATGTCTGGAACGACTTTGTAGCTGTTTTCGTCAGAAACGAAAGATTCGTTTCCGAGTTTCCCCGAAGAATTTTGGACAATAAAGAAGACATAACTAACGGCCTTCTATATCAGCAGGAGGAATTTATCAGGCGGGAGCGTCTACCGGAAGATCAAAAGAAGCTTTTCACCATCTCGGAACTCCAGTCAACTTAAATCACCTCTGTCAAAGGCCGGTTTTTTGCTTCTTCGATGTGTTATTAAGGAGGCCTTTTAATATCCTTGTATCAGCCTTATGGAAATCAGTAACTTATAGCTAAATTGGTCGTTGGTATTTTTGGGCCGGATTAATAATTGAACCAGGCCTCCGGTCGAATAGCACTCGCCCCTGCTGCTCTTCACATGATTCGTTGTGTGATTCATGTGCGTCAAAATGACGGGCAGCTTCTGACTGATCCCTTCCAGAAAATTCCCTGCCTCTTATCCCTGGGCTTCGCATTCTTCGCGGAACCAATATTGAATATCAGGATAAAATCGGTTTTAGGCGGAAAATGCCGTGCCTCCACGTCAACCGATTCAACAGGTCATCATGGCTCAATACTGTTCTGGCACAAGTCCGGGATGAATGGGACAATAACCGGTTCAGGATAAAGAGGGGAAGCGGATGTTCGAGTGGCTGGCCAGCCCGGAAGCGTGGATAGCACTGGTGACCTTGACTGCACTGGAAATCGTACTGGGAATCGACAATATTATCTTCATCTCGATTCTCGTAGGCCGCATTCCTGAAGCACAGCGGGATTTTGCAAGAAGAATGGGGCTTGGACTGGCCATGCTGACCCGTCTGGGTCTGCTTTTCTCCATCTCGTGGGTCATGAGCTTGACTGCACCCTGGTTTACGATCCTTGGCAATTCGATTTCGGGCCGGGACATCGTTCTGATCGGAGGCGGGTTGTTCCTGCTTTTCAAGGCAACTCATGAAATACATAACAGCATGGAAGGGGTCGACGAAAGCAGTCACGCAGTCGTGGCCAACAGTATGGGAATGGTTTTATTGCAGATTGCCGTTCTGGACATCGTTTTCTCGCTCGATTCAGTCATCACGGCCGTTGGCCTGGTCGATCATGTCTCGCTGATGGCCATTGCCATCGTACTGGCGGTGCTGGTTATGCTGATGGCTGCCAAGCCAATAGGAGATTTTGTCGATGCCCACCCCACCATCAAAATTCTCGCCCTTTCATTTCTGATACTCGTGGGGGTAACGCTCATCGTCGAGGGTTTTGATATCCACGTGCCCAAAGGCTATATCTATTTCGCCATGGCATTTTCTGTTGGCGTGGAATTTCTCAATCTGCGGATGCGCAAGAAAAAGGCTCTCAGACGACTGCACAAGCGGACTCCTGATATCGATGTCGATATTGACTGATCCAGATCCAGCCAGTGCTGAATGCTGAATTTTCGCGCAGACATCGAGTGGGTGAACGGGCAACCGTTTTCGCGCCGCTACGGCGATATCTATTTCTCGAGAGAGGGAGGGCTGGCGGAGAAACGCCACGTCTTTCTGGATGGCAATAACCTTCGGGAACGTTTTGCCTCACTGGGGTGCAGGCAGACATTCACCATAGGCGAGACAGGCTTTGGCATAGGTCTTAATTTCCTGTGCGCACGACAATTATTTGAAGAAACCGCCAACGCAGGCAGTAGCCTCGACTATTTCAGCGTGGAGAAATACCCGCTGGATGAGCGCGAACTGGAACAGGCACTCGCGCCATGGCCGGAATTTCGACGATACGCGGTGGAATTGATCCAGCGCTGGCGTCGCCGTGTCCCTGGCTGGAACCGGTGGAGTTTTGCAAATGGCCGTGTCCGGCTTACGCTGGTGATCGACGATGCGCTGACGGCGCTGCCCGAAGCTTCCGCGTCTGTCGATGCCTGGTTTCTCGACGGATTTGCCCCCTCGCATAATCCTGAGCTCTGGACGCAACCCGTGTGCGAGAGCATCGTATCCGCCTCGAGGTCCGGCACCACTTTTTCCACCTACACATGTACCGGCTGGGTGCGGCGCAGCCTGGAAAAAGCCGGTTTCCAGGTCGACAAGGCTCCGGGCTTCGGCCGCAAACGCGAAATGCTCCGGGGATGTCTGCCTGGGGCAGCGAATCCCTCATCGCCTCCGGCGACAGCCATTGTGATTGGCGCGGGCCTCGCGGGTTGCAGCGTGGCTTCCGCCCTGGCGGCCCGCGGCGTTGCCGTATCGCTCATCGAGCAGGCGCCGCGCCTTGCGGCTGCCGCCTCCGGAAATTCCCTGGGCATCCTCCATGCCCGCCTGAATGCGGGAATGAGCCCGCTGCAACGCTTCGTTCTTGCCTCGTACGGATATGCTCTTGCCTTGCTCGACGAAAAGCTGCCCGTGGACGGAATTGCACGCGCGGAATGCGGAGAATTGCAGCTTGCCTTCTCGGATGACGAAACCAAGCGTATCGACAAACTGGCAGCGCTTGATTGGCCCCCACACATCTTGCAACATGTCGGGCCGGCAGACGCATCGAGCCTGGCTGGCCTCAAGCTCGCACATGGCGGCTTGTGGTTCCCTGCAGGAGGATGGGTCGTACCGGCAAGCGTGTGCGAGGTGCTGGCGGCTGATCCCCGGATCACGCAACGGCTGGGTTGCAGCGCAGATTCGCTGGCCTGGAAAAAAGATACCGATGCAGGATGGCATGTGGCAGGCCAGGATCAGAATGGACAATCCTGGGAGCAAGCCGCTCAGATAGTGGCGGTTTGCACGAGTTACCAGGTGAAGAACTTCAAACCGCTGGCAGACTTTCCGCTGACGCCGGTGAGGGGACAGATTACCGCGCTGCCCGTCACGCCGTCCAGCAAAAATTTGCGCACTATTGTGAGCGCTCGCGCTTACCTGTCTCCCGGGGTTGCGGGCACACATGTGGCCGGCGCCACGCATGGCTTCAACGATGTGTCGCTCGAACTGCGAACCTGCGATCACCTGGAAAACCTGCACAAGCTCTCCGAAATCTCTCCGGCCCTCGTGGAGGCATGGGATAACGATACGCTCCATCCCGCCTGGCTCGGAGGTCGCGCATCGGTGCGTGCCTCGCTTCCGGGCGCCATGCCGCTGGCCGGCGAATTTCTCCCCGGGTTATTTACGAGTCTGGGGCACGGCACGCGCGGCCTGCTGACCGCCGGGCTCTGCGGAGAATTGATCGCAGCAGCAGCTTACAAGCAGCTGCTCCCCCTGCCGGGGGCGCTGTCCAAAGCGCTGAATCCGGCTGTGCGGCACGCAAGCCGCACCGCTCGCTGATTGAGTGCCAGGTGCTGAAACTGGAAAACAGGGGAAAAGAGGAATGGCGGAGAAAAGTGAGATACAGCCGGGATAGCTTAGTCTTTCGCGTTCATCCTGATGCGAGCTTGCGCATCGGCCTTATTGAGAGCCGAGATCTGGCGGCCGAACGCATCGCGCGTTTTCCTGTCGGCCTGGGCGCTCTTGATGCTGCGCTCGCACCTCCAGCGTTTTCCCGTTTTTGTCACCACCAGGCGCATCTCGTCGCGCGTATGGGGAATATGGCAATGATAGCAATAGATAGTGTTAGGCATGCTCGTGTCGGAAATATTGGCTTAAGTGCAGATGCTGCCTGATATCAGCAGGAAAACGGGATTCGGGATTAGGTTTTTGCATCCAGGGCACTCTGATTGGGAATCAGCCTTTGGCAGTTTATCATGAATCGGCTGGTTAAATCACGAAAAACCATGCGCGGCAAACATCGGACTGGCGGCCCGGCTTCGGACGAGCGGCTGATCTCGAGGTTGTTTGTTCTCCACGGAAATCGCGGGACTATTTTCCTTTTTCACCTTTCGGCTCCTTCTTTTTCCATATATCCATATACGGCTCGAATAAAACGGCCGTTTATCCTATGATAGATTTTTTGCAGAATGACATAACCCCAGGCGGGCATCGCGCTTTTACAAAACCTGACGATCACTGATACGAACAACACCCAGATCCGGGTATACAAAGCAGCAGAGAAAAAGTTATCGGGAAGGTGTTTCCAGATCTGATAGCGATTTAGAATCAGGTCCATCACTCCTATTCTGGAATAGTGCGATAGCACGATGTGCGCCGGATATCGATGGTCGCCAGGATAGGGGTAAGCAATCTCTTCTCGCGAAAGAAAGTATCTCCTTATTGCAGGGGCCCAGTCATCGCCAAAATATTTGGTATGATCTATCCATAAAGTGGGCCGCATGTCCGCCTCAAAAAAATACAATCTTCCATCCTGCCCGGACCGGATGCTGCTGATATTGGCAAAGCCGTCGGCTCCAAGCGCCTTTCCGAGCAGGCTTAGCTGATCAAAAATCTCCTTTTCCAGGAAAGCAAGCTGCGTATATCTTCTGACCGAAGTCGGCCCGAACCGGTATTGGTATCTTTCCACCATGGAGCAGGCAAAATGGATGAGCGCGCCGTTCTGGTAAAATGCTTCGAACGACACCTCGCTACCCATGATTTTCTTTTGCGCCAGGACGGGGTAGATATGCGGTTTGCTCGATATCACCCCGAGATCGCTTTCGTTTGCGCATTCAAACACCCCTCTTCCGCCTGTGGATGAGTCCAGTTTTATGACAACCGGATAGCCAAGCATGGCTAGAGACGCCTTTAGTTCCTGCTCGTTATTGGCTATCGCGTAGCCGGGCGTGTTGATTCCGCTTTTATCCAGTAACAGCGACAGGCCGATCTTCGAAAAAATATGGCCGAGATGCTCCTTCGATATGACCGGCAGCAGCTTCGCCTTCTCCTCTTCATGCAGATCGGAATGCAATATCGCGCCTAGTGTCGGATCATCCGTTACCACAACCAGCGAATAGTGTCTCCTGGCCTGATCGACTGCCGTTTTTATCAGGATGTCATCGTTTTGCGCAAAAACGTAGTTCCGTATCGATCTATTGTGCTTCAAGGAATCGTTGATGGAAATGATATCGACAGCAAAGCCAGCACGGGCCAACAGTTCCAGGGTCACTGCCATGAAATCTGGCCAGTGGCCGCCGATTAAAAGTGCTTCGAGCTTATGCATCGCGTCGTTGCCTATCCGTCCGTAACATCGCCATAAAAAGCGGCGCACGACGGTAGTAGATCATTTTCGCTGCCGCGCTGATAGCTGTATAAAATTACAGGAACCCCTTCGAGGCGGCCCCGCCCAGGAAAAAGCGGATGAGCCGGAGGCGGAGTCCGGGCACGGCCGTGCTAATCAGGTGGATAAACCAGAACAACGAATACGTCGGGTTGAATCGAGAAAGGAATGCCTCGAAGATGTGCTGGGACGATATGAAGCAAAAGGCCACCACGAAGGCTGGCCCCGGGCCACCAGGGGTATCAAGGGGGAATATCCATAACGTCAGGGGTTCTGCCCATCTGCCTATAGCCGGGGCGGGTGTCGGGATTATCAGAACTGGATGTCGTCCGGAATACTGATACGGCTCCCGCGAAAATACCGATCCTCCTCGCGTTCCGCATCATCGACTCTGATCGATGCCTGCATTTTCCACTGAATCAGCGCGTACTCCTCGGTCTCATTCTCCGGCACAACGTTCAATACACCGCCTGTCGTTATGAATGCCTTCATTTTATTTCCCCCTATCCCGGTTCCAGAGTTTATCATTCATATTCCGCATGAACTATCTCATGCGTATAGCCAACATAGACCATATGTATACAGCTCATGTGAGACGAGACTGGGCAATTTCCGTAAAGCACGGCATATGCCAGAATATGTCATTCGCCTAATTAGCCTGACTGGAATTTGCTGCGGACTTGCCGGGATATGCCCAGCCTGGGATCAAGGAAGCCATTTACTTCTCTTTATACGGCGGTATAGTTGCACGTTACACCATTGTTAGTGGGAAGAACACACCTGCAAATAATCAATATTTGATGAAATGAAAATTCCCTTTCCTGAAGACCACCATTTCTCATTGCTGGAATGGGTACAGAATTCCTCGACAGACGGGAATATGGAATTCGACTGGTCACTTATCGAAGATGTCTGTGCCGCCAGCGGGATGGACATGGAGGAATTTCTGGATCCCCGCGAGCACGATGCCGCAGCGCTCATACATGAGTGGTACGCCGAACATCGGGGACGAGGTGGCGATCCCGATCCTATCATGGAAGATATTCTTACCGCAGCGAAGATCGAAGAAGCGTTAGGGAAGCGCTGAATAAATCTCCGCTGGCGCGACGGTGGCTTTGCGGGATGGGATGCGCGAAAGGCGACGACGCGAATGGTTGATCCCCTTCGCTAGGAGCCTGACAAGGCAGACCACCCGCAAATCCCCGTCCCATAAGGGTTGCGGTAAAATCGGGCACTCATGGCGTTGCGCTCCTTGGCATCGTAGTCCAAGCTACGACCTGCGTCGCGCGCCTTATGATCATCCCGATTTTACCAGCAACGCGCTCAGCGAGGATTTGTTCAGCGCTTCCTTAAGTAATTCGAATAAGGACAATGAGGATAAAAAAGACTGAATAACAAGCCCTGGCAATTAGAAAGAAGATGCCATGAATAAAACTGGCGGGAATAAATATTTCCCCCTCGGCCGTCAATAAAGGAGATGCGCAGTGAGCGAGCCCGAACTTCCACAGGGGCAAACCGATGAAGGCACGGAAGCATTTTTTGGCGCCGACACCATAGCGTCTGGCGTGATCGCCGCACTGATAAAACAGTATGGGCCAAAGTCAGCTGAAGCGGTATATAAGGCGATAAAGGGCGATGATGTCGTTTTTTTCAGGATATTTGCAAGCTGGCAGGATAGCGAAGGCTATTGCATCCGGCTGGGATTGGAGAATTTGCTCCCCCACGGGGTTTATATTGAAAACATCAGGACAGTAACTCCAGATGATCTTCCGATGAAAGTATTAAAAGATAGCATAAGCTTTGGAGAGGGCAGCGGGGAACAAAGCCGATCGTTTGAGCCGATTTTGCTGCCTCCATACGGACCGGCCGGCGCATCCAAGACAGTATGGTTGCGAATTCAGGACCACGCGTTGAAGCTCCAGAATAAATCCCATGTCAAACTGCAATTCAAGTTGGTTAGACTGGATGAGGTAATTGATGTAGACAAGGAAATCAGATCCTTGACGGTAAGAATTCGGCATCTCAATAATTCCGCCGGCAGCTATTGATACCCTCTCATTCTCAACTCATGGGAATGGATGAACCCATCTTCAGTCCCGGATGCTTGCCTGCGGCAGATAACATCATCACCAGGATAGGGCTCTGCCCAGGATGAGTTTGTAGTTGGTTATTTCATCACGCAACTTTCTTGTCGGGGCTCTTGACCTGTTTTACTTTTGTTTCGACAGCAGACGACGTTCGTCCAAGGATTTGAGCAAGCCGCCTGAGAGGGATTTCCTGGCTGATCAGGTTTTTCAATAATTGGACCTGCTCCGCCGTCCAGGGAGTACCGTAGTTGCGGTATTCCTCCCTCCTGTCGGATAGTCTTCGCCTGTCCTCGACTCGCCGTTCTGGCTCATGATGCGCGGCATCGTTCTTACGTCTATCTTGAGGCATAACTCGTCTCCTTATCCGTTAACGCTCAACCCTTTCTATTGATGGATTTATTGTATAAAAATTAAGAAGCGCTGAAAACAAAAACCGCTTGGTATTGTGAACACGTAAGCAGCTGAATCTACAGATGAGTTATGACACACCCTGCAGGATTCGAACCTACAACTCCTTGGTTCGCAGCTATGTGGTTTTCGCCCTCGCCTTCCTATTCCTCCTCTGCCTTCCTGGCATTTGTCGCCTTCGCCCCCGCAAGAGGCAATCCAGACATTCCTTACTCTCGCCTGGGGAGGTATGCTGTTTTCGGTTATTTGGACATTAGTGGGAGGATAACTATCTGGGCTCCTGGCTTTGAGCAAGTCTGTCCTGCCGCTTCGCATGAATCAATAGACTTTACATCCGAACTCAGCGCAAGCAAAGAAAAACCGCTTAGTGGTTGCACACATAAGCGGCTGAATCTACTAAGGAATTATGGCGCGCCCGGCAGGATTCGAACCCACTACCCCTTGGTTCGTAGCTAGGTAGATACCTCTCTCACATTGTATCTTGCGGTCTCCCCTTATCCCATTACTGTAAACTAAGTTACGGTAATTATTGAATATTTCTTATTGCTCCGTCTCATACTGTAGCGTAAAATATCATCCTATCCCATCAATTTGTTGGGCACTTTGTTGGGCACTTTTTTTGAAGCGCAAGTGGAGGAATGATGCCAAAGCTAACGGTAAAGCAGCTGGAAGCACTTACGGCGCAGGACGCGGGTAAGAGAATATCTGACGCGGAAAGCCTATACGGCACGGTTAAGGTGCGCACTGAAGGGATTAGTGTGCTGTTTCGCTGGCGCTATCGCATCAACGGAGCCCATAAAGACTTTACCTGCGGCACTTGGCCTAAAGTCTCGCTAGCAAAAATTCGCGATAACCTGAATGAGGCGCAAAAATTACTGAAAGGGGGGAAAGACCCTGCCATAGAAAAGCATATAGAACGCCTCAAATCGCATGCCGACCAAGCGGAAGCCATAGATAAGGAACAGGCACGGATCAGCGAAGCTGAGGCACGCAAGGCACGTTTAGACGTGCTTGGACTGTTTGCACGATGGGAGCGGCTGGAATTAATACGGCGCAAAGACAAAGGGGCGGAAGTAAAGCGTAGCTTTGAGAAAGACGTGTTCCCGGCTATCGGTCACGTTGCTGTTGAAGATGTGACGCGTAGCATGGTAGCAAAACTCCTTTACGATGTTGTTGAGCGAGGGGCACCGATCATTGCCCGTAATCTCTTGGGTGACATGCGGCAGATGTTTGGCTTCGCCATAAAAAACGATTGGGTTGAAAATGACCCCAGCAGTCATTTGAAAAGAGATGACTTCGGCAGAAAGGTGGAACGAGAGCGGGTGCTGAGCGAAGCTGAAATCAAGGCATTGCCGGATAAATTGGCAGACGCGCACATGGCAGAACAAAATATATCTACGCTCTGGATCATGCTGTCCACATGCTGCCGAATAAGTGAGATTAGCCAAGCCCTATGGGCTGATGTGGACCTAGGTGCAGCCAAGTGGCGCATACCTCCCGAAAATGCAAAGAATGCGAAAGAGCACACCGTTTATTTGTCCTCCTTCGCTATCGAGCACTTTAATACGTTGCGGAGATTGTCTGAAGGTAGCTCTTGGGTTCTCCCAGCAAGCTATACAAATAGCCATATATGCTTGAAATCATTAACAAAACAGATAGGTGACAGGCAACGGGGGAATAAACCACCTATGAAGGGGCGAAGTGTGAATACAAACTCCCTCGCGCTGCCCGGAGGGAAATGGACCCCCCACGACCTACGGCGAACAGGCGCAACTCTGATGGGAGCACTTGGCGTACGTCCTGACGTGATAGAAAAATGCTTGAACCACGTCGAACAAAACAAGCTGGTACGCATTTATCAGCGTCAGAAACTTCAAGCTGAACAGGCTGAAGCATGGCGAGTGCTGGGAGAGCGGCTGGAACTGCTAAACCACGATATCACGAACGTAGTAAGCCTACGACAAGCCGTTGCATGAAGGACAGTAAACCAAAAGCAGAGCTAAAAATAGCTAATGCAGGTGTTCCGCAATCACTGGTCACACTGTGGGCTATAGTCTATCCACCAACACCAGAGCCCGAAGTTGTACCGGATGCCGAAGTTGTACCGGATGCCGAAGTTGTACCGGATGCCGAAGTTGTACCGGATGCCGTTTCTGAGTTGGCTGCAAAAATTCGCGATTGGATAGGGTACGATAAAGCCCGGACCCCAATGAATAGAACATTTGCAACCTTGAGGACGCGTAGCCCTCAAAAAATCATAGATATTATCCGGTGGCTGGATAATCCAGATACGCAACAGTTGTTCAACACTTCAGGGGCTTACGGAGCGAGAATAGACCTTGTCAATGCTTTGGTAAAAATTCTCTCTGGCGAAAAGGCCCACGCGGCTTTCGGTCAAAACAGAAATAAAGGGCGTCCACGACTGCCGGGTTTTACGCGGTCACGTGATGCTGCACTTTATGCAGAGTACCTTTTTCGGATAAAAGGTTATCCTTCTGACGACGCAACGTATGTAGCTGTCGAAACTTTCAATGCACGTGAAGAATTGGTCAAAGCCGAACGTATACCTCTGACAGCAGTCAGCGATTTGGACATAGACGCGCAAGCCAAGTTTTCATGCAGCAAGCATGGAATCATTCCTTAGTTCTACGTTGTCTTTCTTCAAAACTCAGCAAACGGGGGGTTACCCCCAGCCATCCTCGACTCACTCCATCGCAAGGTGTACAAAGCAAGCTCATAAGCGAGAGCATGGAGCTCTTGCAAAATCTGAGCGAGGAAAATATGGCTGTACAACACCAACAAACCAGTCGCGCCCTTCGGTTACGTAAAGTATGCGATCTTGTAGGGTATGCGCCTGCATCTATCTGGAGAAAGGTAAAAACTCAAGAATTTCCGGCACCGTTTCAGTTAGGCCCAAACGCATCAGCTTGGGACGAGAATGAAGTCTTAGATTGGCTTGAAGCAAAGAAAGCCAGCCGGCTTAGCAACGAGGCAGGGAAGTGAGCGTCCCTGCATTAATCAATCATCGTAACAACAGCGAGGCTTGTGAACCGTTCCTTCGCAGGGCGCTTCCCGGAAGTGGAAACTACAACGTCAGTGGACTTGACGCGCAAAAGAAATTTAGGTCCCAGTACGCAAACTCGGTACGCAATGCCGTAGCGAAAGCTCTTGAAGTTGATGAGGCTGGAAACGATGCCTTCTTCGCCATGGCTTCATATCGCGAACCGGGATCGCGTAAGGCTGACAATGTTTTATGGGTTAAATCCTTCTGGATCGATATTGATTGCGGCGAAGAGAAAGCGGCTGACGGAAAGGGCTATCGAACAAAAAGAGACGCTATCAAGGCATTAAATGCATTTCGCCTTGCTTACGCACTCCCAGCCCCGACAGTTGTAGATAGCGGAGGCGGACTTCATTGCTACTGGATACTGAGGCAAGATATCTCAGCCGCAGAGTGGCTTCCAGTGGCAAAGAAACTTAAGAAAATCATGGCGATGGGAGCAACCGTCCTGCTTGCTGATCCTTCCCGAACAGCGGATATTGCCAGTGTGCTCAGGCCGCCGGGCACTCGGAACCACAAACCCGGGTATAACACCCCCATTGTTAAAGTACTGCGTGAAAGTGCTGATGTTGATTTTTCAGATTTCAACGCAAAGGTAAGTGAGGCCCACGCAAAATTGCCTCTTTTACATCAGCAAAGCGGAGATTTGAGCGAGGGCTTAGGAAGGTATCCACCTCCTCCCGAAACCGTTGAGGAGATTGAGCGAGTTAAATCCATGCTCGCCGTACTATCTTCGGGTTGCGATAGAAGTACTTGGCTAAAAGTCTTGTTCGCGCTTGCATCAACTGGCTGGGAGTGTGCTCAAAATCTTGCACGCGAATGGAGCAAAGGGTCAAGCAAATATAACGAGGATGATTTCGACACCTCATGGGATTCTTATAGGCCGGACGGGGGTATTGGTCTTGGGACTCTCTTTTATCTTGCCAGAGAGAAGGAATGGGTAAGCGCAGCTAAAAATGCTGAGATTGAAGGCGCGCTAGGAGGTGCCAACGGCGATATTGTGAATGGGAAAATCTTTGCCCGACTGTTTTGTGACAGGCTTAAATTTGTGCACGAGACAAAGGAATGGCTTAAATACGAGGCCAATTCCGGCTGGGTTCTTGCACCTCCAGGGGAAGAGATTAGAGCAGCAAAAGCGGTTGTGGCGGAATTACGTAAGCACGCGGCTGAGAAATGGAAAATAGCTCCAGATGAAGCCCAAACGAAACGTCTAATGGCGCACGTCGAGCGGAGCAGTACAGAGCAAAAAATTCACGCCATGATTAACATGGCGAAATCGGAGCCTGCCATGACCGTGCGGCTATCCGAGGTGGACGCTGATCATATGCTGTTGGGAGTACCAAATGGCGTTATCGACTTACACACTCAGGAGCTAATACCCACTACTCCTGAGATACTTGTGACAAAGCGTTGCTCTGTTCCCTTTGACCCCGCCGCGACAGCTCCTCGTCTGGATGATTTTATCAAACGAATTACGGGTGGAAATACACAGCTTGCAGGATTTTTCCAACGGTTTGCAGGTTATCTCTTAACCGGGAACGTAAGTGAGCACTGTTTCGTTTTTTTCTACGGTTTGGGACGTAACGGGAAGACAACACTTGCAGAGCTTCTGTTTTGGCTTCTTGGCGACTATGCTGTCATTTTGCCTACCACCACCCTCATGCAGTCAAAACGTGACCCAAGTGCTGCCTCACCTGATTTAATGCTTCTCAAGGGACGCCGACTCGCATTGGCAACGGAAACTGATGAAAACGCTCGCTTTGCTGAGTCATCATTAAAAGCCATGACAGGCGGTGACACAATGACTGCGCGAAATCCCTATGGACTGTTTGTCATCGGTCATCCAATAATCCCCCGTTACGGTCATTGAAAAATCCCCACCTGTTTTTGTAGGAGAGAACAGATGGATACGTTATTGGAGAAAGCCGAGCGCATCATAGTCAGCATCACGGATACAGGAGAGGCCGTCATGCTGAGCAAAGAGCGCTGTGAACAGGTACGGCAGTTGCATGCCGGGAAGGTCTCGATTGCGGAGATTGGCAGGCGGCTTGATATCGACCGCAAGACTGTGCGCAAGATGGTGCGCGAGGCGGCGTGGCGGCCCTATGAGCGCGAAGCGCGGGCTGACACCTTATTGGCCCCGCACGATGCCTTTCTTCGGCGCCGGGCCAGTCAGGTGAATTATTCCGCACGGATTCTTTATCAGGAACTGCAGCGTGATTGCGGTTATAAGGGCAGTTACGAGACCGTCAAGCGGTTCGTGATGCCGCTGCGCGTGCAGGCGGATCCGGCGCAGATTTGCCAGCGGCGCTTCGAGACCGAACCCGGCCAACAAAGCCAGATCGATTGGGGGCAGATGCGTATTTATTTGCGCACCCAACCGGTGGTACTGCACGTCTTTGTCCTGACATTAGGCTACAGCCGGCGCGGCTATTATCGGGTATGCGCCAATGAGCAACTGGGCTTGTTTCTGGAAAGCCATGAAGCGGCCTTTGAGCATTTTGGCGGGCTCACCCGCGAGCACCTCTACGATCGAGCTCGCACCGTCTGCGAGCCGGTCAAGGGCGAAGGCTGGCGCTGGAATGAAACCTTCCGCTCCTTTGCCCGGCACTGGGGATTCGAGCCACGAGTGTGCGCACCCTACCGCGCCCAGACCAAAGGCAAAGTTGAATCGGGCGTGAAATATGTCAAGCGCAATTTCCTGCCTGGACGCACGTTTATCGATGTGGTGGACGTCCAGACTCAGCTTGACGAATGGACCGCCACCATTGCCGATCTGCGTGTGCACGGCACCACGCACCAGCGCCCTATCGATCGGTTCGCCGAGGAAGCCACGGTACTCTTGCCCAGTGCGGGCCACGGCTCGTTTGGCGAGCAGCGGCGTGTTGCGCGTATCGTGGCCGAGGACTACCTGGTGAGCTTCCAGAGCAATCGCTATTCGGTGCCCTTCGGCCTGATCGGCAAAACCGTCGAGGTCATTCCGGCAGGCGGCGCGTTACGCGTCGAGCATGCTGGAGTGGTGGTGGCCGAGCATCCCTTGTTGTCTGACAAACATCAGATGCGCGTCCTGCCCGAGCATGGCCCCGGGGCCGTGGCGCGCAATGGCCGCAAGCGGTTCGGCCTGGCCGGATCTGCAGAGCAAAGCCGCTGGTGGGGGCCGGCAGAGGTCGAGGTGCGCGACCCGAGCGTGTATGAAGAGGTGATGCAATGATGGCCGGACAACTTGAACGTTTGCATGAGCATATGGCGCAACTACGCTTGTTTAAAAGCCGGGACCGGCTGGAGGCTTTGTTACAGCAGGCCAGCGAGCAGGAACTGCCCTATGCCGACTTCCTTGACCAGCTCCTGGGCGAGGAAGTCGCCTCCAAGGCCGTCAGGAACATCACCATGCGCACTTCGCTGGCCAAATTCCCGTTCGTCAAGGGTCTGGACAGTTTCGACTTTACCTATCAGCCCTCGATCGACAAAAAACAGATCACGACCCTGGCCTCGTGCCACTTCATCGAGCACGGGGAGAATATCGTGATTCTGGGGCCTCCCGGCGTGGGCAAGACGCACCTGAGCGTGGGCCTGGGGATCAAGGCGATCGAGGCGGGTTACCGGGTGTTGTTTACGACAGCCGCCGCCATGATCGCCGTATTGACCAGGGCCGCCGCCGAGGGTCGTCTGGAGGACAAATTAAAGTTCTACACGGCACCGCGCTTGCTGATCGTTGACGAAATCGGCTATTTGCCCATTGAGCGCCACGGCGCCAATCTGTTCTTCCAATTGATCAGCAGGCGTTATGAAAAAGGACCGATGATCCTGACCAGCAATCAAAGCTTCGGCTCCTGGGCGGAGGTGTTCGGCGATCGCGTGATTGCGACCGCCGTGCTGGATCGAATCTTGCATCATGCCATTACCATGAATATACGAGGCAATTCCTACCGGCTTAAAGACAAACTCAAGGCGGGCCTGGTCCGGCCCGCCGAAAACCCATCCGTCGAGTGACGGCAACCCCAGGGTGGGGAAATTTAGATGACCACAACTGGGGAAATTTGTGTGACCCTTGACACTGTTTGCGAGTTGGACGCCAACACATAAGTTACTTATTGTGGGAAATCACCGCCCGGCGATCTCAGGCGGGGACTATGGAATCTGGCGAAGAGTCACGCTAATCCCCTTTAGAGAAACTATTGCCGATGAAGAATGCGATGGAAGGCTTCCAGAAAAATTGCGAGCTGAGGGGTCTGGCGTACTTAACTGGGCTTTGGACGGGCTTAGAGATTGGCAGCGGCAGGGATTGAACCCGCCCCGAGAGGTACAAGAAGCTGGGAAAGCTTATCAAGCAGACATGGATATTTTCGGCCAATGGATGGATGACCATGTAGATATCGCACCGAGTGAAAAAACATCTACAAGTGACCTGTACAAAGCATATACAAGTTGGGCGAAAGCATCAGGCTGGCTAAGACCTGCGACCCGGCAATCGTTTGGCAGGCGGCTGACCGAGCGGGGTATTTTTCTAGAAAAGGCAGGCAGTGGGACAAAATTCGCACGCGGAGTTCGGCTCAATGCAGAAGGACGATTAGCATGCATGAGCATTAATTGACCGGGGCGGATGATCTGGATGATTTACCCCCATTTTAGGAAACTTTTCTATAGCTCTTCTCATAGAGGACTTTCCGAAAAATGCCTAAAATCATCCAGAACATCCAGAAAAAAGTCACACTCATACATATCACCACAAACAGAGGATTTGGCTGAGTCAAGGAGATTGCAAAATGCAAACATGGATGGAAAAGATAAAGGCGGACGTTGCTGAGCGAGCAGCCCGGCGCGAGGTTGAAGATATCTCAGAAATGGACATGTTCAGACTGCGCACCGCACCAGTCATAGAACGGTTGCGGCGGTTTATAGAGTCGATGCCGGACGAGGAGCGCAGCACTCCGAGATCACTTGAATTTTACCGGCAGGTACTCAAGGCCAAATATCATGGGAAACATGCTCATTCAGGGGAAACAGGCGAAGCACTACGAGCCCTTGGGTATATCCGCAAGCGGGGGTGGTCAAGCGTTGAAGGCGGGTTCAGGGCTGTTTGGTATCCACCAGCCAAGCGGGAAATGGTATGAAAAATCGAATGAAACCCCTATTGGCTACGTATGACGCTAACCGGTCCACCATCGATAAAATAGCCTCCGATCGAATCGAAGCATCTGGTGAGCATGAGCGGATGTGCAAGCAGTTGGATGGCCCCGAGTTTACTAAAGCGTGGCGAAATGCTGAAATGCGAATCGTACCTGACCAAAAAACGGCAAGTCTTATTTGTCATCATGTGGCACGTGCTCAAGAGATATTGCGGCGCACCGTTACCCATTTAGATGAACCATTCATGCAAAAGGCGCAGTCTGAACCTTACCCGCGCAGCCATCGTTGCAAAATTATTCGTGAGCTTCCAGAAACCTTGTTAAGTCGACTGCAGCCGGTTTTTTCGCAAAGTGCCTTGTTCGACCCTGCCCAGGAATTCAAAAAGCAGTTTGACGGCTGGCGGAAATCGCTTGTCTCGCAACTGGATCAGGCTGAGCGAAATATCGAAAAAGGAAAGGGATATCAGATTCGCCGGTTTGAGGCATATCGGGAGATATTCGCTAGGGAATACCCGGTAATTGAGGCGTGGTTTGATGGAATTATTAAGTTATTAATTTCTGCCGAGTCTAGCGCAACATCATCGCTTAGTAGGCTCTGAAAAACGCGATATGCGGATAGTTTTTGACCCCACACCCATATCCTGTCCTCCTTCCACAGATAACTATGAGCGAAAACAAGTACACCCAAGAGATACAAAAAACGGGTTTTATTCTTGAGTACAGAATAGCGAACATCCTCCGGCAAGCAGGCTGGACGGTTATTAGTAATAAGTACTACGAAGATGATTTTGAAGGTAGCGTTAGAGAAATAGATCTGCTGGCTTACAAAGTATCGAAGGTACAACAGGTGGACGTATATACGACGCTTTTAGTAAGCTGCAAAAAAAGCGCCGCAGATATTTGGGCTTTACTCGCTAGAAAGATTAACCTTAAAGACCCAAATTCTAACTGGTGGCCTCTTCACGTGTGGAGCAACGACAAAGCGATGGGGTATGAAATTGCAAAGCCGGCCACCGCAAAAAATTATCACAACGAAATGATAAGACTTGGTGTTAAAGAAGCGTTATCCACTCCGGATTATGAGGTATTTGCCTTTCAAGAAATGAATCGGATCAGTGGCGCCCCTCACAACGACAAAAATATATTCTCCGCAGTGACGTCATTAATGAAAGCCCAAGCCTATGAGCTTGGTGCTTTATCGCAACGAAAAAAGACGCCTTCTTGCTATCAATTTAATCTCTTGTCGGTTATTGAATCCGATCTTGTTAGACTTGTTATCGACAACGATGTTATCTCTGAAGAAACAATCGAGGCTGAGCATTACATTTTTCGATACATTATAAAAAAGAACGAAACCTCTTCTAGGATACGTTTTATCACTTATGCTAGCTTTCTAGAGAAGCTAAAAGACTATGATCGCCTTCACCAAGCGAATTGCAACTGGTGTGATGCGGCTGATAAGTCGTTTTACAGTAAGATTCTAGAAGATTATAAGCGCCGAAATATTTTGATAGATGATTTTCGAGCAAAGACTAGGTGGGCAATATACTGGTTAGCCAAACAAAGGCACGGAGTGTTAATAGCGAAGGAAGATATTTCTGTTAGTTGGAGTAATGAACTTAGTTGCGCTGTCGTTTATATTGATTGTGATGAGGCTGTGATCCCAACTCTAAATGAAGATTTATCTTTACACGCCAAGGTAACAACTGGCTTTAAGGAAGTGTACCGGTACGACGGTGAATTTCGTTTTGAAGTTGACGATATTCCTTTTTAATACTATTGCGACCACCATCGACGTTTTCTGCATATTATCTACAGAATGGGTGTCATCGCGCCCATTGAGGAATTAGTGGCTGCCTCCATAACGTCCCCCTAGCGCCCCTAAATAGGAGTGTGTCCAATCTCTGTCCCTGGCAGTAGAATGAAGGCAAAAAACTATGATCCAAGCATGGTCAAGCGAAGAAGCTGGCGATGCCACATGCGAGAAATGTGGCTCAATCTACTCAGTAACAATCACTCGACTCCCCTTTAAGGACGTTGACTCCTTTAATTGTGAAGTTTGTAATCACGTAATGCGGGAATGGAAAAGCACTCGCGTTCCTGAGTACACGTTGAAAACGCCCGGGAAAAAACTACATGAATAAGATATTCCTGCCCCAGTGATCAAATCTTTCCCCTTTGCCACTGCTCAATCACGCAATCCAGCAGCCTAGCAGCATCCATTTGAGAGAGGGTTTTCTCATCGAGTATCGTTAGCCGCGCTGGGCTCGTAATCAAGCCCTTTCTGGCGAGTCTCCAATTCCACTTAATCTGTGCTTCCTTTGCCCGCTTTGCCTCCCTTTCGCGCTTGCGTTGCTCGTTAGCCTCTCGTATAACATCCAGCATCGATATCCGCACATTAATCTCCTAGTATAGTGGACCCCAGATACTGGACAGTGATTTAAGATGGTAGCCTGCTATAAAAAGGAGTAGGCAGTGAGTGAGAAGAAACGCAAGAATTTCAGTGGTGAGTTCAAGGCCAAGGTGGCGCTTGAAGCGATCCGGGGAGTCAAGACGGTAAACGAGATTGCCCGGGAGTTTGGGGTGCATCCGACCCAGGTGGGGTTGTGGAAGAAGGAGTTGCAGGGGCAGGCATCCGGGATATTCGACATTAGGCGCGGCCCCAAGCCGGTTGACCCATCCGCCAGCCCGGAGCGACTCTACTCTGAGATCGGGCGGCTGAAGATGGAACTGGACTGGCTTAAAAAAAAGTCCGGGATCAGTCTATAGGAGAGCGCAAGCGCTGGGTCAGTCCCAATGATCAGTTGGCACTGACCCGGCAATGCGAGCTGGCGGGGGTCGCTCGTTCCGCCACCTATGCACCGCACCGGGCTGTTGAACCGGACGAACAGGAATTGATCCTGTTGGTGCAGATCGATGCCGAATACACAAGGCATCCTTTTTACGGTAGCCGCAAGATGACGGTGTACTTGCGCGGCATGGGGCATCGCATCAACCGCAAGCGAGTGCAGCGGCTCATGGGCAAGCTGGGACTGGCGGGCATGGCGCCGGGGCCGAATACCAGTCGCGCCACCCAGCAGCACAAGGTCTATCCGTACCTGCTGCGCGGGGTAGAGGTGACACGGCCCAACCAGGTGTGGAGCAGCGATATTACTTATCTTCGCCTGGCGCGGGGATTTGTGTACCTGGTAGTGGTGATCGACTGGTACAGCCGCAAAGTTCTGACGTGGCGCGTGTCGAACACGTTGGATAGCGGGTTCTGTGTAGACTGCCTGGAGCAGGCATTGCAGACCTGTGGCCCCCCCGAGATATTCAATACCGATCAGGGCTGCCAGTTTACCTCAGAGGCATTCATCAGAGTGCTCAAGGCGCATGGTATTGCCATCAGCATGGACGGACGCGGACGGGCATTGGATAACATCTTCGTGGAACGGCTCTGGCGCAGCGTCAAGCACGAGGACGTGTATTTGAAAGGGTATGCCACCGTGCCTGAACTGCTGCTGGGATTGACAGAATACTTTGTGTTTTACAACACGGAAAGATCACACCAGTCGCTGGACTATCGCACGCCCAACGAGGTCTACCAGACAGCAAGGGGCGGCGGGGCAAGAATTGTGGATAAATTCAGTGAGCGAGAAACATCTCACTCAGAAACCGAATCGGAGCAGCGCCGTTCCGCTGCATGTGATCAGCTACCCTCTTAAACTCAACCTGATATTGTCTTGACTGAGGGGTCCACTTTATAGTTTAGGTAGGCGGGAACACCCCGATCACAAGTAGATAGTTTAAATAAGTCTCACGGATGAGCAAGAGATTATTTGCTCATGTACAGGAGTCATGTAGGCGATTCTTGTACGGCGGTCCTGTAATGCCGTGTCATGCCTCACTCAAACCGGCTGCCAAAACCGCAGCCTTCTGACTTAAATTCTTTTCCCTCAGTTCGGCAACTTGTCGTGCGATCAGCTCAGCCTGCTTCCTTGCTTCCTCTTGACGCAAATGCTGTACGGCATCTACTACCGGCGCGAGAACCGGGGCTGGCGCTAAAGGCACGAATGCAGCCGGCTCGGCCTTCTTGGCTAAATCACCTCTGACAATAACACGCGTCTTGCGAACCTCCACCTGGATACTGCGGGGACGCCCGGTGCTATCCGATTTGTTGATTTCAGAAGTCTGGCGCCGTGGCAGAGAAATCTTGCCTTTTTCATCCTTCGCGCCATGGATTCCGCGCAAATACTCAAGGAGTTGAGTCTTATCTGTCTCAGTCAGGCTATCCTTGGTCTGATGCTTGCTGACGCCGGCAGCCTTCAATTGCTCAAGCAATACTGCCGAGAGTACGCCGAGTTCACTCGCAAATTTTGCGATCGTAAGCGCGTTTTGCGAGTTTCGGGAAATTTCAGTTTGTTGGTTCCGTTGTTTTACTGAGATAAATTTAGCTGCTACTGCCCTTTCCACCGCACTCACCGCTTGTGTCAAACTACAACTGAAAATCTCATTGCACAGCACTTCTGATCCACTCTTAAAATAGCTTCTTCCCTCTGCTCGAAAACTATGAAGAGCTTGGTGCGTTTCGCTTTCAACCCGGCCCGCATGGTCACATTTGCATGACCAGTGAAACCTCCAATCATTGATACCGCCGTACCTATCTGAGTTAATCTGATCGATTCGAGATTGAACGGATGATGCTGTTGATCCTATTTTTGTTAGGTTATTTTTTGCCGAGTGAGCAACATAAACTTCGCCCGGGTCATTATATCTCGCCTCATAACCAAGGTTTGCAGGGCTACACTGAACGCAATGACCAGACTTTTTCCTGAGTGAATGCCCTCGTTTACAGGGTGTCACGCCCATAGCAACAACATAGCCTCCATCAGCCATTCTCCTTTGATACAGTGATCTGGGCATACCTGTAGCATCGAGAACACGTGAAAGCGGCAGGTTGTAATGTTCCAAAAAGTCCAACTGATCTTTGGTCAGTTTTGTCATTCTCTCCCCTTAGATAGCAGTCGATACAAGTGTTAGATTTCGCTGTAGAAGTTATGGCGCCATTCAAGCATTAATTATGCCAAGGCAACCTAATCTCATGGATTCAAGCTATTACATATTCGCCCTTGTAACTGCTGTAATAAATTTCGACGCAATCAGGGCGCTCCCTACTTCGAGTGCTCCATCACGTAATTAAATATGCTATTGTCATATATCTGAAAATGACTTGTGCTCTATGAGCAATACTTCAACCCAGGCGGGGGGTATCAAGTCCGTGGTCCCACCCCACCCTCTCTAAATCTCATGACTTGGAGTAACACAGCTAATACACACACTCGCTTAACTTCCAATCAAGTAGAAGACCAAGCTGTAACACAACTATAAGACCTGAGTGTGTGACTACAATACCCTTGCAGCCAGCCAATCTGTTGGGCACTTTGTTGGGCACTTTTTGAGATGGTGGCGGAAGAAAAAGAAAAAGGAGTTAGACTTTCATCTAACCCCTTGATTTTATGGCGCGCCCGGCAGGATTCGAACCCACGACCCCTTGGTTCGTAGCCAAGTACTCTATCCAACTGAGCTACGGGCGCTGAAGACCGATTAAAAGCTGTTCCAGACAGCCGGCCAATTATAACAGACTGGGGCATATTCCACGCAAGGCGCAGCCGGCAACGAGGATATTTTTGGAATTCCCATGCTTTTTCATTTCCCGGGAATAAGTACTGCCGCGCCCGTCAGCTTTCCTTCGCGCAGCCTTGTCAAGGCCACGTTCGCTTGAGGCAGAGAAAAAGATTCGGTGATTACCTTGACGGGGATTTGCGGCGCCAGCGCGAGAAACTCTTCCGCATCGCGCCGCGTCAGATTGGCGACCGAGACCAGCCGTTTTTCCCGCCAGAGAATGTCGTAGGGAAAGGCCGGGATATCGCTCATGTGGATGCCTCCGCATACCACGGTCCCGCCGGGCCGGATCGCGCGCAGTGCCGCTGGCACCAGCGCGCCCACCGGCGCAAAAATGATCGCGGCATCGAGCTCTTCCGGCGGCATGGTATCCGATCCGCCCACCCACGCCGCCCTCATCCTGTCGGCAAAATTCTGCGCCGCCACATCGCCGGCGCGGGTGAAGGCAAATAACTCGCGACCTTGATAAGCCAGTATTTGCGCCACGATATGCGCGGCCGCGCCAAAGCCGTAAATTCCCACTCGCTCGGCTTCTCCGGTCATTTTCAGCGCGCGATACCCGATGAGGCCCGCGCATAGCAGAGGGGCTGCTTCGACATCGCTATAGATGTCCGGAATGCGAAAACAATAGCGTGCATCCGCGACAGTATAACCGGCATAACCACCATTGATCTGATAGCCGGTGAATCTGGCCTTCGGGCACAGGTTCTCCATGCCATTGCGGCAATACCGGCATTCGCCGCACGTCCAGCCCAGCCAGGGAATGCCGATACGCTGCCCGATGGAAAAACCATCCACATCGGCACCGCACGCCTCCACCCTGCCCACGATTTCGTGCCCGGGAATAATGGGCAAATCCGAATTGGGCAGTTCTCCATCGATCACATGCAGATCCGTGCGGCACACCGCGCAGGCCGCTATCTTCACCAGCAATTGGCGCGGACCCGGCTGGGGCCGGGGGATGGTACGCAGCTCCACGGGCTGCCCGGGCTCATCCAGCACCATTGCCTGCATGGATATTGTTTGTTCAATCACGATGGCAGCGTCAGCGGCGACAAAACTTATTGGAGATTAATTCGTCCATATCAATACCTGGCAGCGTTGACCCGGCAGCAAGGAACCTACTCTCAAAACAGACGAAATGGCAAGAGTTCCGTAAGCAACATGCCGCAGATTTCCGGCTTGTTTTTTCCAACATTTCCCTTTGAGCTTTTACTTTTGATGATTGGGAATTATGGATCACCGTAGCCATGGCGTCTATCCGCCGCTTAACGTTATCAAACCGGTGACGCAAGACCTCTGGATTGTCGATGGCCCAATCATCCGGTTTGGCCTGCCCTGGCCCAAAATGCGCTTTCCGACCAGAATGACGATAATCCGCCTTGCTTGCGGCGGGCTGCTGATCCACTCCCCCACCTGCCTGACTCCCGAACTAAAAACAGCGGTGGAAAAGCTGGGAGCTCCCCGCTGGATTGTCGGTCCGAACCGTATCCATTATTGGTGGATTCCCGACTGGAAAAACGCTTATCCGACGGCGACAGTTTACCTCGCTCCACGCATAAAAGAACAAGCACGGAATCGTATCGATTTTGATTTTACCGGACTGGATGATGATCGTGGCTATCCCTGGGATAGGGAAATCGCCACGCTCCCTGTCAGAGGAAAATTCATGACGGAGATCGAGTTCTTTCACTATCCAAGCCGGACGCTGCTTCTAACAGATCTCATCGAGAACTTCGAACCGGAAAAACTCGACTCTTTCCTTCTGCGCTGGTTGACACGCCTGGGCGGCGTGCAGGATCCGGACGGCAAAACGCCGCGCGATATGCGCCTGACTTTTTCCGGTAAGGAATTAAGGAAAGCCGTTCAAAAAATGATTCAATGGGATCCGGCACGAATTATTCTTGCCCATGGCAGGTGGTATGAAGAGAACGGGACACTTGAATTGCGTCGCGCGTTTCGATGGTTGCTTGATAAATCCGGTGTCTAGGGAAGCGCTGAACAAATCCTCACTGAGCGCGTTGCTGGTAAAATCGGGATGATCATAAGGCGCGCGACGCAGGTCGTAGCCGGGACTACGATGCCAAGGAGCGCAACGCGGTGAGCACCCGATTTTACTGCAACCCTTATGGGGCGGGGCTTTGCGAGTGGTCTGCCTTGTCAGGCTCCTGGCGAAGGGGATCAACCATTCGCGTCGTCGCCTTTCGCGCATCCCATCCCGCAAACCCACCGCCGCGCCAGCGGAGATTTATTCAGCGCTTCCCTAGAGTAAATTCCTTTTTCAGGTCTTCCCTGATGGGCTTCCGTATATGTCAAACTTTCGCTGCCTCCCCGACAGAGTCGGAGGAACTCTCACGCATGTTCAGGATGACTGCAATCACTGCTTTCTTCTTCGCTCCTGCTCCAGCTTGTTCACGTAGCGCTGAATAAGGGACAATGTAGTTTCCGGAATATCCACATACGCGCATCGCGCGCGCTGGCCGTTTCCTTCGGCAATTTCCGAAACATGCTGTACCTGCAGGTTGACCTTCGCAGTGCCCACTTCCGGCAACGTCACCAGGCAATCGCGGTAGAGGGCGCCTACCTGGAAACCCACCTTTGACCGGGAATCGATCATCGCCATGCCGCCGCCACCGATATCGGATACGATGACTTCCACCCTGATGGATTGGTTTACCACCCGTTGGGATCCGGCTAGCAGAATCGTGCATTTCACCAGGGGAACGGCCGGAACAGGGATGCGGTAATGCTCTCTCCTCTGGAAACGCAATAGTATTTGGGGAACAAGAGCAAGAAAAGCGTCTCGTCCTTCGTATTCGATTTTTTCAAACCCCTCGCAGGTAAACTCGATTTTTACCTTTTCCAGATAGGCCACCATGTGAATCGCATCGGCTTCGAGTACCTGCTTGTTGATCGTCTCATCCGGACCATAGTCCAGCACCATATCGCCATTTTCTCCATCGATGTCGATAATGGCGGTAGGAATCTGATATCCGCCAAAATGGCAGGTTACCAGGCAATTGCTCTGCATCATGGCCCGGAGTATGGAAAGTATTCCCGCCCGTGAATGGATACCGTATTTTTCGTCGTCTTCTTCTTTCAACATCGGTTTGTCAGCTGTTCATAAAAATTTGTATGTACACCATTTTCAGCCAGGTGACAATCACCCAGCATATAATAGATTCGTCGAGCTCGTCGCGACAACCCTGCTACCCGTGACCGGGCCGAAGGCGGGTTGAATCACAGATCGACGAGATGGACAAAACCAGGAGTCTCCATGCCCATAGAAACGAACCAGCCCGAGGATTTCTGCCGGCGCCCGGCCGAGGAACCCGCAAACTCCGGAGGCAGGCTGCACGAACGCTTGAAAGAAATAACCTGCCTGTACGAGATTCGCCGCGGCATGGGACAGGAACTCTCCCTGGAAGAAGTCAGCCGCCATGTCTTTGCCCACCTGATCCCGGCAATGCAGTTCGCCGCGATTGCAACAGCGATGATAGAACTCGAAGGCGAGCGCTTCACTTCAGGAAACCATGGACAGGGACTCACGCACGAACTGCGATCGAAGATCAGCGCCAATGGCAGGATCTGCGGCCAACTGCGCGTATTCTATCCTGAAGACAAGCCGTTCCTGCTACCGGAAGAACAGCGGCTCATCGACGCCATAGCGAGCAACCTGGAGATATGGCTCGAGCGCAAGCAGATCGACGAGGCGCTGCGCGAGCGCCTGAAAGAGATTGTGTGCCTCTATGAAATCCGCCGGGGAATGGGACTGGAATTATCTGTCGACAGCGCCTGCCAGCATATTTTCGAATACCTGATACCGGCCATGCAGTTTCCGGAAATCGCCACCGCCGTGATCGAGCTCGATGGCAGGCGCTTCAACTCCGATAATCATGGAAAAGGCCTCACGCACGAGCTGCAATCGGAGATCCGCGTCAATGGCAAGACCTGCGGCCAGCTGCGCGTATTCTACCCGGAGGACAAGCCGTTCCTGGTTCCCGAAGAGCAGCGGCTGATCGATGCCGTGGCGAGGGATCTGGAGATATGGCTCGAGCGCAAGCAGATCGACGAGGCGCTGCGAGAGCGCCTGAAAGAGATTGTGTGCCTCTATGAAATCCGCCGGGGAATGGGACTGGAATTATCTGTCGACAGCGCCTGCCAGCATATTTTCGAATACCTGATACCGGCCATGCAGTTTCCGGAAATCGCCACCGCCGTGATCGAGCTCGATGGCAGGCGCTTCAACTCCGATAATCATGGAAAAGGGCTTACGCACGAACTGCAATCGGAAATCAGCGTCAATGGCAGGCCTTGCGGCCAGTTGCGCGTATTCTACCCGGAGGACAAGCCGTTCCTGATTCCCGAAGAACAGCGGCTGATCGATGCCGTGGCGAGGGACCTGGAAATGTGGCTCGAGCGCAAGCGCCTGGAGCAGGCCCTGGTTTCCATAGCTGAAGAACAGCAGCGGCTCATCGGACAGGAATTGCACGATAATCTTGGGCAGCAGATCGCGTCGATAGGCTACCAGGCCAAGGCCCTCGAAAAGAAGATAGCCGCATGCGGAAGTGTGGATGCCGCAACCATCGCCGCCTCGATCGCGTCCCAGGCGCAGGTCGCAGTGATGCTATGCAAACAGATCGCACAGGGACTGCTCCCGTTCGAACTGGAAACCAACGGTCTTACAGCCGCGCTGCAGGCGTTTGCATCGAGAATCGCGGCCACCTACAAGATCACTTGCGATTTCGTGTGCAAAAATGGCGTGATCATCAGGGATAATGATTCTGCACTCAATCTCTACCGGATAACCCAGGAGGCGGTCAATAACGCCATACGCCACGGCGGCGCGAACCATCTGATCATTTCACTAGCCTCGAGTGAAGGGATATTGCGCCTCTCCATATGCGATAATGGCAGGGGTTTTGCAGGCACCAGCGCAAAAAACGGCATGACACCGGGAATGGGCATAAAAATCATGCAATATCGCGCCCGTCAGTTCGGGGCGACGCTAGCCTTTCTCAAGCGTCCCGAAGGAGGCGTGGAGGTGCGCCTGGAAATGCGAACCGACTGAACATAGCGTCCAATATATCGTTATGCCAACCATGCCAACCATGAAATCAAAAGTGATGCTGGTGGACGACCACGCCATGTTGCGGCATGGCATGGCAATGCTGATCGATCTCGAACCCGATATGGAGGTGGTGGCGGAAGCTGGCGACGGCGATGAGGCATTGGCCATGCTCAAGTCCGGGCCTCCACCGGATATCGTGCTGATGGACGTATCCCTCAAGACCCTTTCGGGATTCGAAGTGATAAGAAGCCTGCACAACCTCATTCCCAACCTGCCCGTACTCGTTGTTTCCATGCATGATGAAGGCGCCTATGCCCAGCGCGCCTTGCGGGGAGGCGCCCGCGGCTATGTAATGAAGCAGGAACCGGGCGACGTGCTCGTGACAGCCATACGCGAAGTGCTAGCCGGGAATGTCTACCTCAGCAAGCAGATGCAAGCTCGCATGCTGAACCGGGTTGCGGGTGGAGGCTCGCAATCCGAACCGCTGATCAACAGCCTGACCCCGAGCGAATTTGAAGTGCTGCATCTGATCGGAGCAGGGCACAGCAGCCAGGAAATCGCCAAGCTGCTCAGCCGCAGCATCAAGACCATTGAAACGCACCGTTTCAACATCCGCTCCAAGTTGAATCTGAAAGATGGCGCCGACCTGATAAGGTACGCCACTCAGTGGAGCGCCGAGGAGCGCTAGGGAGGCGCTGTTCAACTCTTCTCCTGGGTTGGAAAATTCCTCATCCAGCTTTATCCACTTCTGCAATAAAAATATGACCTAAGGGAAACCCTTAGCATAAAACCAGGGTTTCCCCAATATACTGATGGTATTGGCTCGGGTAGGATGCAATCACGTCATTCTATTTGGGCTCATTACTATCATGAAAGCAAAAATAGGAAAATTCGTCGCAGCCATATCGATGGCAGGTCTTCTTGCCTCCTGCGCGCAAACGGGTGCGCTCGAAGTGCATAACGCCGAACTCGACCAGGCTGCGCAGAGCGCCCGGACTTACGCCGATCATGATCGCCTTGCGAAGCAGTATAAGAACAATGCCCGGCAATTGCTGGTGAAAGCGGATGAGCAGAAGAAGCTGCTGTCGCAATACCAGGAAAAGAGCTACATGTATGGCCGTCAGGCGCAGGACCTGCAGTCCCATACCACGGCCTTGCTGCATAAATACGAGCGGGCCGTGGAGAGCAATATACAGCAAGCCGCTTATCATCAGAAAATGGCGGCGGAACTCGCAAAGGGCGATTACGCCACCGAGCGCAGCGAACGGGAGAACAAAGCCAAGGCGCGCGCAAATCCTACGGACTGGAACTCGGGCTCCGGCAAATTATGATTCTCGATCTGTAGCAGTCTGAATCACCAAGCATAACGGGCCATATATGGCCCGTTATGCTTTTCGGCAGGCCTTTCCAACGCGCCCCGGGACGCAAGGATCGACCCTCGATCGCCCTTGGGGTTGCTTACTCTTACTGTTTACGACGGTCGCCTATCACTTCTGTCGATTTTCCTCCGGAAAACACTGCTCAGCGTTTCCCGCAGCTCTTCTGGTGGGGGCGGGTTTCCGGCGTGATCCATTCAGCCTGAATCCGGCAGTTGGACAGGGTGGAGGGTGCGGTTTATGGAGTGCGGGGCAAGGCGCATCGCTGCCGGATTCAGGCTCAGCCATCCCGGATATCCCCATCAACGTACAGCCATTGTCCGGCATCGCGCACGAACCGGCTGACCTCGTGCAAACAGTACGCCCGACCGGCTACCTTGTATCGCGCCACGAATTCCACCAACGCCCGATCCGGCTCCGGTTGCTCATGCCGCCTTATTTCCAGACCCAGCCATTTTTGACCGGCTTCATCTGCCAGTTCGAGCGAACCCGGACGGGTTTCCGGATGCCACGTTTGCAGCAGATAATCTTCCCGGCGGAGCGCATATGCAGTATAGCGCGACCGCATCAGTGCTTCCGCAGTGGGAGCAGCCTCCCCATTTTCCAGGTAGCGGCCGCAGCAGCTGGCGTATTCCTTGCCAACCCTTGTGCAAGGATCATGCCGTCTCGCACCCGACGGCTTGCTTCCGGTTTCCGATTGGCTGCAGGGACAACTTGCCATTTTTGTTACTTATAGGTAGTAATCGCGATTTATCCAAATAAGATATCAGATCAATGCGCGTAGCGGTCGAAAATCCTTTTGCAGGCGCCCGAGAAATTTTGTTCCGTCCTCGCTGGCTTCCGAAATGAATTTTTTGGTGCATCGATGACTGTTTCTCTGGATCTTGTGATTAACGATTGGTATATGTCCTCCGAAACACTGAAAAAGAAGAAGACTTATCACCTTGAGCAACAGCCTCATTCCTGTCAGGATTCTCCTCAATCGAACGCCAGCGTATAAAGCACATCTATCGCATTATCCATGCCGGCACGCGTGACCAGCGTGATCCTGGGAGTCAGGTTGTAAGTAAGCTTGGTGACCCCAGCAACGGCGACCAGGCCCTGTTCATAGCTGATATAGGCCTTATCCGAAAGGCGCTTGCCGACAACACCCACCTGTCCTGTCAGCGCATCGGCTCCGGATTGCCGTATGGCGAGTTCATCCACTCCGATCGTGCGGCTGATTTTTTCGGTGATGCCGCCTGCCTGCCCGCCCAGAATGGATCCGGCCGCAGCAAGCAACAACGAGGCGTCAGCCTTTCCTCCGGGCGCACGGCCCAGGGTAATCCATGAAAGTTTCTCCAGGTCGGGAACGTTCGGGGTGGATACCAGTTGTACCTTGGGTTGCCGTACGCTGCCGGTCACTTCGACACCTGCCTGCACCGCCAATCCCTTGCGCACGGCAAGCACGTTCAATGCGGGGTCGTCGAGCGGACCCTGAAAATTCACGATACCGCGCTCCACCGTCAGATCCTGTCCATAGGCCTCGAACTTGGTATCGCGCGCGGCGATGGTGCCGCTGGCCCGTAATGGCCGTCCAGGCTCTTCCTGCAGCCGCAGTTGGCCATCCAGCCGTCCCTGGAGACCGGAAGCGCGAATGAAGAAGCGGTTTCCCAGATCGAGAGTCGCTTCCATTTGGATTCGCAGCCCTTTGCGGTCGGCTTGTTGCCGACCATGCTCGGCGGACGCGTTTTCCTCGATAACTATCACATCATCCGGCAGGTGCGGTTTTCCGGCTGTTGGCTGGGCTAGCAAGCCGCCATCCGCGGCAAGCCTGCCCTTCAAGGCAAGAATATTGTTTTCCAGCGTGGCGCGCCCATTTCCCGAAGCAATGATCCAGCGATCGGGGCGCTGAGCCAGCGGAAGAAGATTCGCGGTAATCTCAAGATCTCCCCGCTTGCCTGTCAGATCCATTACTCCAGATGCCACCAATTTTCCGGGGCCTTTTTCCATCTTGAGATGCTTCAGCAGCGGATCCTCCGGCGGGGGCTGATGGGGCGCAGTAAAATCGAGTTTCTCCATGTGCAGGGCCTCCTCGGTGAAGCGCGCCGCAAGGACGCCCTGTTCCAGTCTCACGCCTTGGTCCAGCAGGGCCAGTGCCAGACGGTCGCCACGTATCCGGCCCTTGAGTCGCGGGGTACCGAAAGTCCCGACTAGGTCAGCCTCGAGGGCGAGTTGTCCGCCCGTTCTCAAATTATTGGTATTGTCGAAAGCAGCTCCAGCCCAGGAAATGTCCTCCATACTCACGAAAATGAGCCCGCCCATGGCGGCATTGGGCAACACCATCCAGCCCAGCGCGGTGTCGGATCGGGTTACCGGAACAGTGGCGCTGGCGCTGGCCAGACCGAGACGTTTTCCCTGGGCTTTCAGTTCCCCGGTTATCCTGCCCTCGGCGGCGTAAGCCGCCAATTCAAGCGTCTGCAGCCCCAGCGGAAATGGCGAGTCCCCCGGCAGAATCCAGTCGCCGCTTTCCCGCGCCACTCTTAGCGACCCTTTCAACTGCGTGGCCGATGCGATGTTCCATTCTCCCCCCAATCGAAGCGGCTCTGGACCCGCCTCTTCCTGTTTCCCGCCATTTTTCGAGTCACCCACATCCGTACGGGCACGCAAGCCGATGCGAGTAAAATTGCCCCTGCTGCTCCACTGCCGGGGCGTCCACTCGATTCCGCCGATACGCACATCGCCGCCTGCGACGGCGAGGTTTGCCGCACCAAGGGTGAAATGAGCAGAACCCAACCGCAGCGTAGCGGCGGACACCAGATGAAAGGGAAGTTGACCCGTCCCCGAAAATTCGTATACCTCTCCCGCCCAATGCGCATCCCGCCAACGTTGCACGGATTCGACTCCCCCACTCGCTCTCAGCGCCAGGTTCTGGCCCGCGCCCATCAGCGCTGCCACTTGCAATCGATGCCGGGAAGCGCTTCCTTCCACTTCCACATCCAGACGCTGGAGCCGGGTTTTCGCCTCCTCCGCATAATCCGTCAGCGACAGTTTCAGCGCGATGGCATCGGCCTGCAGGCCGCCCTCGGCCGCCAGAGTCGCAAAGGTATGCTTTCCGTTGAAAGCCAGCCCTTTCCCCTCGATGGTGAAACGCATGTCCGGCAATTTCGCTCTGCCTTGTTCGAGCCCGGCCAGGCTGCTTTCCACCACTCCCCCGGCGTTGAGCGATCCGCCCAGTCCTTGCCTGATTTGCGCCAGCGCGGGCGCAACAAGATCCAGCCGCAGGTGATCACCCGGGCGGCCGAAGCTCCCTCGCGCAGCCAACCAGTTGACCCCGAGCCGCAGCTCGATTTCTCCATTGCCTTGCGGACGCTTGCTGTCCGGATCGTATCGCGCCAGTTCTATCCGCCCCTGCCCCGTGACAGACTGCCCGGCTATATGGCTGTTGCCCATCTTGAAATGGACGCTGCCTGCCGGCTGGCTCTTCGGTCCGGATTGCCGTTCACCCGCCAGCCTCAGCGTGGCGTTGAGATCGGTGCGAGGCACCTGTGCAAATGCGGAAATGTCGAAGTGCTGGATATTTCCTTCAAAATAAATCGGTTGTGGTTTGCCGAGTCCAAGCCCGCCCCTGCCCGCGAGGCTCGAACGCCCATGCCTGAGATGCATTTTTTCCAAAGTCAACATGTCCGCGGCTTTCATGAAGACCACGTCCATTTGCAGCTTGCGATCCTTGAGCGACAGGACGCCGCGCTGGTCATTTTCGTCTCCGCTCAGTTGGATGCTTCCACTGATGCTGGCGGAACGCAAGCGCGTATCCAGCCGTGCCGGATCGATCCCGCTGACCGCCAGATCGGCGGATGCCTTTTTCTGCACCCCTTGCCACCCAGCGGTTCCCGAAATCGCGCCGCCGCCGGGCACGGCCAGCACCAGTTCGTCGAACTGGATCGATTCCCTGGAGAGTATTGCCTGCGCGCGTACTGCCTGTATGGGCAGGCCCCCTTGATCGAACGTCGTGGAAGCACTGTTTCTGCCCGTCAGGGTTCCAGCAAGACGATCTGAGCCGGTTTGCCGGAAACTCGCCTGCAGTGCCAGAGTGGCCTTGGGCGCGGCTGGCGAAAATGCCTGAGGATCGAGACCAGTCAGCGCCAGGCGCAGGCTTGCCACCTTGAGTGGAGAGTATGGCTGCAGCTCGGCCTCGGCGTCTCCCGTCAATCCGGCATCTTTCGCACTTGCGCCTTCCGCTTTTATATTCAGCCGTTCCAGGTTCCCGGCAAGAATGGCCGAGATGCGCGCTTCCGGTATCCCCCTGTCCGCCGCGATTGCCAGGCCAGCCAGCTCTATCCGGACATCCAGGTCGAATGGCCTCGCCCCTGCTATCCGGCCGGAAGCCGCCAGCGTACCGAACTCCAGTCTTGCGCGCAGATCGGATACGCGATGGGTGCGCCCATCGCTTTCCAGACTGGCCATCACTTCCGTCGCCGTAAATTGCGGGTTGCCCCCTGCTTCGCTCAATACGCGAATGCTGCCGATATCGAGCTTGCGCAGCGAAACCGCCAGTGGCAGCTTCAGGCTTTCAGGCAGGGAGTCCGGTTCTGAAGACGGTAGCGAAATGATCTCGATATCTCCCGCAGCCAATGCCGTGATTTCCAGCCACCGCGCCGCAAGGGCGTGCGGCTGCCACTGCAGCCGTATATCCCGGGCGATGACAATCAGGTTGCCGCTTTCGAAGCGGACGGTGCGCGCGCTGATCGCCTCCCCGGATAGCGCGCCACCCAGACCCTCCAGGGTTAATTTGCCTTTGCTGGCGTGCGACGCAGCCGATCCCAGCCATACCAGAGCAGATTGGGTTGTCATCAGCCACATGCCTGCGCTGGCAACAATCACGGCCAGGATCGGAAGCAGCAACGCCAGAACTTTCCATTTTTTCATGCCGGAACCACCTGATTCGCGTTCGTGGCTCAGCCGCGCCATATGCACTTATGCTCCCGCTGTAAACCCAATATGGCTCTGTTCATATCAATCATACCGATCCAGAAAACGAATAAAAAACCGGATGCGCATATTACAATTTACGCAGGCTGCATCGACGTGTGATCGGAGCAGCCGATAACGTACTCGAAGAGGAACCACCATACGCGAACTGGTATTCATGAAACGGTGCGTCGCCATCACCCGCAATATTGCAAAAGATTTCCATCCCGCATACTTTGCGGTAGTGATGGCTACCGGCATCATGTCCATCGCCTTTGACGCACTGGCTTTCACCGGCATATCACAGGCACTTTTTCGGCTGAATCTGGCGTTCTACCCGATTTTATGCACCATCCTGGCTGCACGGGCATTACTCTTCCGTCCGGACTTGATTGCAGACCTGAAAACGCTTCAGCGTTCATGGCTGTTCTTGACGTTTGTCGTGGGCACCAATACTTTGGGCATGCAGTTAGTCATCTTCCAGCAGGCCACGGGCCTCGCCTGCGCCCTGTGGCTTATCGCGCTGACCAGCTGGTTCATATTCATCTATTTCATTTTTTTCAATTTCATTCCTCTCAGAAAAAAACCTGCGCACGAACTGGTGAATGGCGCCACGCTGTTGATCATCGTCAGCACGGTATCGGTGGCGCTGCTGGGACTGCGGCTGCTGAATGCGGCAAACCTGCAATCCGGCCATGTGTATATTGCACTATGGACTTTCTGGTCAAGCGGCTTCCTCATGTATCTGGTCATCATGCCTATATTGATTTATCGCCTGTTTTTCATCGGCCTCAAGCCCATGGATTGGGAAGCGCCTTACTGGATCTGCATGGGAGCACCGGCCATCATTACCCTGGCAGGCGCGGAATTTGTCCTCTACATGCCGCATATGTCGGATATGCCGCAACTGGAAAACATCCGTGAGATTACTTTCAACCTGTCCATACTCGCGTGGGCGATCGGAACATCCTGGATTCCCTATCAGCTCATCATGGATGTCCGGCAATTCGTCTGCATCAACATCGCCGATTCTCCACCCGCATGGATAAAAGCTTTTCCGTGGTCGAGACTCGCGTTCGGGAAGCAGTATCATTTCTATAGCCCTCCATCCTGGAGCAGGGTTTTCCCGATGGGCATGTATACCGCCTGCACCCTTTCACTGGCAAAAATAACCGGTATCGGATTTCTTGGCACCGCTTCCCAATACTGGGGCTGGTTTGCGCTTTTGATCTGGTTGCTGACACTGATCGGAATGCTGCGTTCCGTCATATCCGCACCAACGCCATAGCCACCCGCTCGGTCCTGTATGATGCCAGTCCATTTCCCGCTCCCATGCTTCTGGACCTCCCGGAGTGGGAGGAGTCCCGGGTAGCGAGCGAGGGAGAAGACTTATGCATTCGGTCAGAAGGCGACCGCGATGGAAAAGTGCATCCGCAGCTTGCCGTCCCTCTGTCCGCGCGCAAGATCCAGTGCCAGCGGGCCAACAGGACTGCGCCACCTGATGCCGGCGCCATATCCGACAGCCAGATTCAGGCTTCGCAAGCTGTCCGCCGCATCACCCACGTCGGTGAAAACCGCCGCGCCCCAACTGGGTGTAATCCAGTGATTATATTCAATCGTGCCGGTAGCCATGACCAGACCTCCGACCACGGCGAGCCCCTCATGCACGCCCAGACTCTGAAAGGCGTAGCCGCGCACCGATTGGATGCCGCCTGCGCGAAACAGGTATTCCTGCGGGATGCCAAACCGGGAGGGAGCAAACGTATACCCCATTTCGCCCCGCAGGAATAAAACGTGGCGCCTGCCAACCGGATACCAGAATTGATGCCGCGCATAGGTGCGCAGGAAATCCTGATCGGATAACACCTCCTTGCTGCCACCGCCGATGCGCAATTCGGTAGTGCTGCCATCACGGGGAAACAGTGGATTATCGATCGAGCGGTAGCGTATGTGTCCATCCAGCATCAATGTCTGATTGATCTGGTGCAGTCCTCCTTTCGGAGCGCGATCTTCCCGCTGCCAATTGAGGAAGACACGTGTTTCCACTGCTCCCGCCAGTTGATTACGGCTGAGACTCACCTTTTCCCGCATGGTTTCCAGTTGCTGGATGAACGTTCTGTCCAGGCTCGCTCCCGCCGAGAACCAGCAGCCTTCCTGGTTGGGAATGCTATCCAGCGTGGCTGAGAGGGTCTGGCGCTTTTGTTCGATGCGCAAGACGCTGTTCAGCCGCAACGCCTGATCCAGGAGATCGTTATGCGTGTAATTGATCTCCCCCCGCCCGCCGGTATTGGAACTATAGCCTGCGCCAAACGATATCCGTTGCGACTTCGCCTCCGTCAGAACCACCTCAACCGGAGCGGCTTGGTGCATTGCAGGATCCGGGTCGATGCGGACACTGACGGAGCCGAACTGAGGTAAATTCTGCAGCTTTGTCTGGAATGCGAGCAACTGGTCCCGACGGTAGGGATCGCCGGCCTTGAAAGGAGCAAGTCCGCTTATCAGCGATTGTTCGTAACGATTGAGTCCTTTTATCGCCAATTGCCCATAGCGGAAAGCCGGGCCGGAATCCAGCCTTACCAGGAGACGAACACGGGCGGCGCCGGCATCCACCACCGCCTTGCTTTCCTCAATGGAGACGGCTGGATAATCTTCACCGGCGACACTGGACAACAGCATGGCCTTGGCTTCCTCCCAGGCCGGAGAGCGGAATGGCTGATCCACTCCCAGGCTCCAGGCGGCCCGCAACTTCCCTATCCGCGCGCGCCGTCCCGGCTCGTCAGCCGCGATATCTCCCTTGAATTCGATATCGAACTCCGCTACCAGCGTTCGCGGCCCCGGGTCGACATGCAGCACCGGCGGCTTATCCGGCGACAGGAACTCAAGGGTTACCGAAGGAGCAAAGTAACCCTCGGTAGCGAGCAATTCGCCTAACTCGCGTTTCGCCCTGCGCATTAAAGCAGCACGCAAGGTTTCATCCGCAACCGGCGCATCCGGCAGATGGAAATGGGTTTCGAGCAGTGCCCGCACCGGCTCCGGAGCGTCTATGGTAACGGTGGCAGGCTTGCTCTTTGTCCAGAACCACTGGGCCTCAGCGTAGTCGCTGCCTAGCCCCACCAGGAAAAAGGCAAGAGTCGATACGAAAATGGGGGGGCATCTTGCCGGACACGGACGGAAAAGGTACTTGATAAACATGGCAAAGTGCATCGCCCCGTGGAAAAACTGATCCACAGGCCGCAGAATATTCCTGCGGCCGCATTAGGTTAGAGTTTTCTGCCTGACCGCACCGGGCATGCGGGTTGAAGCGCCCGGATTCAGAACTGCAAGCAACGGCTTGCAAAAAGGAATGATGTAATCAACTTGAAGCTATGGAAGCACTGAATAGGCTCTTTCGGGAACTGGCCGGAGATTTCCTATATAACCATATGATACCGAGGTGTTGTTACCGTTGCAACGGGAAATGATGCCTCTTTATTTTGATGGGGATGGGGACTGGATAGCTTCGTCATCCAGCAGGTCATCATAACTTTCCGTGGGCGGGTTTCCATCGTATATCAAATGCTTGCGCTGCTGCAGATAGCCATCGCGCACGAAGAGATAAGGATCCAGCGCGGCCTCATCCCGAAGCCGCATGGGACCGGTCAGCCTCGACCGTTTCTGGACCACGCCGAGGGTACCGAGCGGAATGGTAACCGGCGCACCGATCACGTAGATGCCTGTCCAGAAAAGAGCGCTGGTCAACATACTTACCGGAATACCCGGTGCATCGCGGTTGCTGCTGGGCCCGAGCAGGGGAATGAAGAGATAGGTATTTGCATCAACGCCCCACACACCCAGCGTTTGCCCGAAATCTTCGTCATGTGCCAGCAGGCCCATCGGGGTCGCCATATCGAAGAGGCCCACCCCGCCTATGGTCGTGTTGACGACAAAACGCAATGTATCCTGAAATCCCTGGCGTATCTTTCCCTGCAAAAATCCATTTAAGATTACATTCGGATAGGCGAGATTATCATAAAAATTCGCGATGGAATGTTGCATGCGGATGGGTACGTATTCGGTATACTTGTTTGCAACCGGTTCCAGGATTTTTCGGTCGAGGACGTCGGTGATGTTGTAGGATTTACGGTTGACATCCTCATAGGGATCAATCGGACCCATAGCTTCGCCAACGTCGCCCCGCGGACGCGGAGCGGCACAACCGGTTGCCAGCAACGTGCAGATCAGCAGCGAGGCCGCCGCTCGATGATGATGCCTCATGTTCACCTATATATGCTCAAGGCTGTGGCCGGACCGGAGATTCCATTTCCTTGGATTCCTCGTAGCTTTCCGGCGGCGGATCACCATCGTATATCAAATGCTTGCGCTGCTGCAGATAGCCATCGCGCACGAAGAGATAAGGATCCAGCGCGGCCTCGTCGCGGAGTTGCATGGGGCCGGAGAGCCGGGCTCGCTTCTGAATGACGTCAAGGGCGCCAAGCGGCATCGTGACCGGTGCGCCGACCAGATAGATGCCCGTCCATAGCAGGACATTGGTGGCGACGCTGACGGGAATGCCGGATACGTCGCGGTTGCTGCTGGGTCCCAGCAGGGGAATGAAAAGATAAGTCGTCGCATCGACTCCCCAAACGCCCAGAGTCTGGCCGAAATCTTCGTCATGCTGCGGCAACCCCATCGGTGACGCCATATCGAATAATCCGGCGAGGCCGATGGTGGAATTGACCACGAAGCGCAGCGTATCTCCAAATCCCTGGCGCACCTTGCCCTGCAAAAAATCATTTAGAATGACATTCGGATATCCGAGATTATCATAGAAGTTTCCGACGGAACGCTGCATGGGAAGCGGCACATAATCCATGTAGACATTGGCTACCGGCTCCAGGATCTTCCTGTCGAGGATATCCGTGAGATCGTAGGACTTCCGGTTAAGATTCTCATAAGGATCGATCGGGTCGGTTTCCACTTCTCCCTGAAGTAGGGGATGCGTGGTAGCGCAGCCTGCCAGCAGCAGCGCGCATATCAGTGGCAGGATCAATCTTTTATGGCTATCTTTCATCATGATGGGGACAGGAAAAAATGGAAGTATGTAAGGGATATGAAGGCAAAATACCCTTCATGATCGCTTCCGGCCTCTCTTTTCTTTTTTTCTCTTCGTGCATAAGGTGCTGGCAGTGGTTCACACAGGGCTTCCGGACAGGGATGAAGATTTCCCATTGGCATACCTCGGTCTTCCTCCGGCATCCGTCGGCTGACTGGCGGACCTGAATAACTTGCTCATAACATCCTTACAGAAATATAACGGTTGCCAGGCGCAGGCCTATAGTTCCAATATCCCATTGCAATCATCCAGCGGCTGAGGTATGACGTAGCTTTTTCGATAAACATCGCAGATGAAACCGAGCACGCCTTTCCCAAACCGCTATCCCGGCATATGGCCAGTTGTTGCGAAGGCCACAATCTTCTGCATCGGCGTGGCGCTATTGCCATCAATCGCGCCCGCATCTCCCTTCCTGCGTTGCAAAGTCACCCAGGGTGGCATGACCTATACCGAAGACTTCCTGCCGGGCACTGACCCCTATTCCGTCCAGGCAAAGGACATCAACGGTCAGTTTCAATTCAAGGCGGTTGTTCTCGGAACCGAATCGCTGGAATCCATCAAAATCTATACCTACTACCGGCAACAACACCAGGTAGTGCTGTTGCACGAAGCGCGATATCTGCCTCCATTCAATCAAAACGTGCCAAACGGCGAGAATACTCCGGGAAACGAGAACAGTCCAGACTCTGCCTCCTACGCTACGCTTACCGGCATCAATTATCTTTATTCTCCAGAAGTCGAGCAAGAGTTACGGTACGGTTGCGCACTCTTAGAGGCACCCGAGTGACACAGTTCCCATTTGCGCCGGGCGCATGCCGGGAACATACCGGAATCAATTGCGGAATCAAAAACTGGGGAGGAGCGAAAAATGCAGGATTACTCTCCCCTCGGGGACGGGCAAACCACGGCTTGTCCCGTATCCAATTCGGCAAGATTGCGCGATATCTCCCCTGCGACCCGCGAAACTGCCTGGCGCACCCCTTCGACCACGCCATCTATGCCCCCGCTGACAGATTCCGATAACTCGGAATAACATGCCGCACCGCGGCTATCCGTGGTGCGCGTGATCGTCCAGTCAAATCTCGCGTTGACGGCTTTCCCCACCACCGCATCGAACTGGCTTAGTTCGATCGCAATCCGATAGGCGGGCTGGTCTGCCCCCCGGCGCCCGCGCGTTTCGTTTATCGCGCCGATCCGGCTCGCAATCCGTGTTGTAAAGGCATCGCGTAACTCGTAATTGAAGTGCGAGGACCACCTGTCCTGCTCCAGGATGAAAAGCCGGGATGCCTGTCCCTGGGTGCGGATGACAAGTTGCGGGCGAGCAAGCCGCTCAGGCACGCGGACGGGCATCACGTCGATGAAAACAGGGCCGGAGGAAAGAGACAGCATTGAATCACTGGCTTCGGAGATGCCCGATGGCTCCGAAAGGGTATAAAACCGGGTTTCCGGAATCGAGGCGCAGCCGGCAGCGAGCAGGGCGGCCACGGCATACAGGACATGTCGTTCCCGTGTCATCTATCATTTCCCCGTTTACCGCGAATGACCGACTCCGGATGGCGTTCGAAATAATCCGTCAAAATTCTCAGCGAGGCAGCCGCGCGGGCTAATTCCTGCAATGTTTCGCGCAAATCCTGCTGCAGCGGCGCATCCACCGACAGCGTATGCTCCACGGCATTCACCGTGCTGCGCACATCCTTCATGGCCGCCATCATCTCCGGCGCCACGTCGTCGTTCAATTTTTCCGCCAGTTGGCCGGTACTTTCCAGCGTCTGCTTGAGCACATCCAGCGATTGCTGCAGATCCCGGCCGATCTCGTCGAATGGCACCTTGCTCAGCTTGAGGGCGATTTCCGAGACCTGCATCTGAAGCTGGTCGGTACTGCTGGGAATAGTAGGCAAATGCAGGAAGGAGGAGTCAGCGGACGCCATGCCGCGAGCATCCTTGTCGATTGAAACAGGCCCCGAATGAAAATCGAAAGCGATGTAAGTCTGGCCGGTAAGAAAATTACCCGTTCGCAACTGTGCGCTAAGACCGCGTTTGATCATGAGATTCAGGCGTTCTTGCGGCGAATATTTCGATTGCTTGCGGTCCTCCGCAAATTTTCTGCCGAGACGGTTCGGATAAACTTCCACCAGCACCGGCATGCTGAATTCCTTCCGCTTGCGATCGTATTCGATGCCTATCGATTTGACCTGCCCCAGCACCAGCCCACGGAAGCTGGCCTCGGCGCCCGGCGCCAGGCCTCGCACGGATTGCTTGAAATTGAGCAGGATCATCTGCGGTTCGCCATCGTCCTCTTCCAATGCCCTGGCCTGGCTTTCCGCCAGAAAAAAAGCGGTATTTTCGTTGGCGGGAGGTCCTGATCTGTCATCCGGAGACGCGAATGACAGGCCTCCAAGCACCACGGTGGACAATGATTCCGCCTTGAGCGTGAATCCACTCGCATTGACTTCCATATCAAAACCGCTGGCATCCCAGAAGCGCGTATTGATGCCTACGAATTTGTCATAAGGCGCATTGACGAATATCCGCAGGGTGATTCCCTTGCCATCCTCGTCCAGATCGAACGCCGTGACCTGGCCCACCCTGATCCTGCGGTAATAGACAGGCGAACCGATATCCAGAGAACCGATATCCGTGGCACGCAATACATACTGCTTGCCGGAGGAGTCGCGCGTAACTATGGGTGGAACCTCCAGTCCGGCAAAGGTATCCACCTTGTCGGTTGACACACCCGCGTCGGCGCCGATATAGGATCCGAACAGAAGCGTACTCAGCCCGGATATGCCGGACCCCGCGATACGCGGCCGCACCACCCAGAAGCGGCTGTCGGCCGCGGTAAAGCTTCTGGCCTCCTTCTTGAGCTGAACACTCACCAGAACCTGCGAGCGGTCTTCACTCAGGGTGATGGATTGCACCGTGCCGATATCGACCTCCTTGTACTTGACCTTGGTCTTGCCCGCCTCCAATCCTTCCGCGGTGCTGAAAACAATGGTGATCCCGGGGCCCCGCTGGATCAAGGTATTGACCGCGAGCGAGATCCCGATGATAGCGGCGAGTATGGGGATCAGCCAGATCAACGACGGAATCCAGTCCCGCTGGCGCACTCTCTCAGGCACGGCCATGGCTTCGGTGGGTCCTCCGGCGCCTCCCGACTTATCGTTTCTACCCTGTTCGTCGTCACTCATCCGGTTTTTCTTGCTCCGGTGCGCCAGTGTCCCACATCAACCGGGGATCGAAACTCATCGAGGCAAACATGGTGAGCACCACTACCGCCGCAAAAGCGACAATTCCCGGTCCGGCATGAACGGTGGCAAAACCCTGGATCTGCACCAATCCCGCCAACAGGGAAACCACAAAAACATCCAGCATGGACCAGCGGCCGATCAGTTCGACGATGCGGTACAGTCTTGTCCGTTCCAGGAGCCGCCAGCTGCTGTGCCGCCATGCCGTGACCAGAAGCAGGATCATGACGGCCAGCTTGAAAAGAGGTACCAGGAAGCTGGCGATAAACACGATGACCGCCAGCACCCATGAGCCGGAAGTCCAGAAATAAATGATGCCGCTCATGATGGTATCCTGCTGCTCCTCCCTGGGGAAAGATGCGGTAATCATTACAGGCAGCAGGTTCGCCGGAAGATACATGATACAGGCTGCAATCACCAGAGCCCAGGTTCGATTGAGGCTATCCGGCTTCCGTGGATGCAATCTCGCGCCACAGCGTCCGCATCGATCATGAGCCTGGACATCCTTCCACAACGCGGCGCAATGGCCGCACAGCACCATGCCAAGCCTTGCAGCGGTCTTCACGGCGACTCCGGCTTCGCGGTTACGGCTTTTTCAGCCGATGGAGCGGCACTGGCCCTATCCGCCGCTGTCGCAAGCTTTTTTCTGCGTTCGGGAGGAGCCATATGCCAGATATACCGGGGATTGAATGAGAGCACCGAAGCAAAAAGCAGGGCCAGCCCCCCCAGCGCCCATAGCGCGGGGCCGGGGAATACAGTTGCCATGCTCGTCAACTTGACGAACGCGACAATGGCACCCAATAGCAAAACCTCCACCATCACCCAGGGACGAAAGGTTTGAATCATGCGCACCCATAGACTGAGCCCATGGGATCGTCGCCCGGTCCCGCTTATCGAAATCAGCAGATAAACCAGCCCCAGAAGCTGAAGCAAGGGAAACAGAATGGTAGTGACAAATACCAGAAATGCCAGCAAATACATTTCTTCCGCACCCAGCGACAAAACCGCACCCATGAGCGTTGTATGATTGACGATGCCATGGAATTCCAATCCGGCCACCGGAAAAACGTTGGCGATAACGTACATGAACAGGCTGGCAATCGTCAGAGGCAAGACACGCCCGACATGTTCACGCATGTCGCGCTCCAGCTCCGCGCCACAGCGGCTGCAACGGGCAACCTCGTTATGGCCGAGCGCCAGCCTGCGATGAACAGCATCGCATTCCTTGCAAGCGATCAAGTCGGGTAGTTGCTGCATGTCTGCCTTGTCAAAGTCGAAGCCGGCCCCGTGCACAAATTATTGCATTCCCGGGAAGAGAATTGAAACTTTATTAAGCGAAGGCGCCGGCCGAAGCAACAGGAAACAGGAACCACGCTCGCATTTTTTCAAGTCAGGGCCTATCAACAGGCCCTGACAAAATGGGTCGAATCGTGGAATCAGGCGACGCGACAATCAGATTAGGCTACGGCCTGCATCGCGTTTCATGATCATTCCGATTTTACCAGCAACGCGTCCAGCGGGGATTCGTTCAGCTCTTCCTGAGCTTCCTGAAGAGCTTCCGGTTTTCCATATGCTATCCTGAGGGAACCGGCCTCCGAATCGTTTGTCTGTCGGTAGCAGGCACTGATCAGTGCAATCTGGAAAACCTCATGGACAAGAAAACCCAAATTAATTTCTGGTACATCATCATCGCGATACTCGGCATGCTGGTGGTACAAAGCTTCTACAAGCAATATACGAAGGTCGAACCAATACCCTACAGCCGCTTCCATACATTGCTGGAAGAGGACAAGATTGAGGAGATCGCGGTTACCGAAAACCATATCTATGGCACGCTGAAGGAAAAAAATGCGGATGGATTGAAGGACTTCGTCACGACGCGAGTGGAACCGGAACTGGCGGACAAGCTGGACAAGCATAACGTCGTTTACACCGGTGTGGTCCAGAGCACCTGGATGCGCGATCTGCTCTCCTGGTTGCTGCCGATGGCGGTTTTCATCGGGATATGGATGTTCATCATCCGCCGCATGAATCCCGGCGGCATGAGCGGAGGACTCATGTCGATTGGCAAGAGCCGCGCCAAGGTATTCGTGGAAAAAGAAACCAAAGTCACCTTCGCGGATGTCGCAGGAGTGGACGAAGCAAAGGATGAACTGGTCGAAATCATCAATTTCCTGAAGGACCCGCAAGGATACAGCCGGCTGGGCGGTCGCGCACCCAAAGGCATCCTGCTGATCGGCCCGCCGGGCACCGGAAAGACCCTGCTCGCCCGTGCCGTGGCAGGCGAAGCAAACGTTCCTTTCTTCTCGATCTCGGGCTCGGAATTCGTGGAAATGTTCGTGGGTGTCGGCGCCGCCCGGGTGCGCGACCTGTTCGAGCAGGCCCGCCAGATGGCCCCCGCGATCATCTTCATCGATGAGCTGGATTCGCTGGGACGTGCGCGCAACGCATACGGAATGGGCGGTCACGATGAAAAGGAACAGACCCTGAACCAGTTGCTTGCCGAGCTCGACGGCTTCGATTCCAAAAGCGGCGTGGTTCTGCTCGCTGCAACCAATCGGCCGGAAATCCTGGATCCTGCGCTATTGCGCGCGGGACGCTTCGATCGGCAGGTGCTGGTCGATCGGCCAGATAAGCTGGGACGCGAGCAGATTCTGGCGGTGCACCTGAGGAAGGTGACGCTGGACTCCGACGTCAGGCCGGATCAGATCGCGGCGCTGACGCCGGGCTTCACCGGCGCCGATCTGGCGAATCTCGTCAATGAAGCGGCACTCCTCGCCACCCGGCGGAATGGCTCCGCGGTGACCATGGAGGATTTCAACAATGCGATCGAGCGTATCATCGCAGGACTGGAAAAGCGCAACCGGCTGCTCAACCCGAAGGAACGGCGCGTGGTCGCCTTCCACGAGCTGGGCCATGCCATGGTCGCGCTGGCGTTGCCCGGCACGGACGAAGTGCACAAGGTTTCCATCATTCCGCGTGGCGTGGGTGCGCTCGGCTATACCATTCAGCGGCCGACCGAAGACCGGTTTCTCATGACCCGGGCGGAATTGGAAAACCGGATGGCGGTATTGCTGGGAGGACGCGCAGCGGAAGAGGTGGTGTTTCACGAAATCTCCACAGGGGCAACGGATGATCTCGCCCGCGCCACCGATCTTGCCCGCGCCATGGTGCTGCGCTACGGGATGAGCGAGGCTCTGGGCAATGTCGCCTACGACCGCGAACGCTCGCCTTACCTCCAGACCGGCATTCCCATGCCGCAAAGCCGGGATTACAGCGAAGCCACCGCCCAAGCGGTGGACGCGGCGGTCCGCAGCCTGGTGAATCGGGCGCTGGAACGCGCCTCTTGTATACTGAAGCATAACCGCGCGCTGCTGGATCACTCGGCGGAGGAATTGCTCAAGACCGAGACGTTGAACCAGCCTCAACTGGAAACGCTCAAGCGGAAAATCGTTGCTCCGCCCGAGCTTGCTTCACCGGCCTCGCCATAGCTTCAGGGACTGACCGCGGGCGCCTATGTCCCCATAGAATCTTCCATGAAAACTGGAAGCCGAACCCTTTCTATTTAAAAAAAACTTTTATGTGGTGCCGGATTGATGTATAATTGCGCTTCGATCGTATGGCTTCGAAGAATTATCCGCTTGCCCTCCCATCGAGTCATCGTTCCTGACCTCTTTTCGATTTCAAGTCTTCAACGGAATTGTGCGGCATCCTGGTTAGCGGCGATGTTCAAGAATCCTGAATAGTCCTAGCGGTTGCGGGGACGGAGGGTTTTTAATACGTGCGTCAGCGGTGCCTTGCCCATCATTCCGGCAGTCCATCCTGCTCGCGCGCTGAGGCGCATTCTTATTCAGAATCAGAGTCTGTCTGCAAAGCCAGGGGAATATTTCCCTTGCGTGCATGGTGACCGCACGCAAGATTGCCTGCGACTGCCCGGCCCGGATTCTGCATGTTAGCGCCGTATTTTTCACTTCACAGGAAAATAACGTGTCTTTTGAAAATTTGAACCTGCACCCTCTCATCCTCAAGGCCATTATCGACTCGGGTTACACCTCGCCCACGCCTATCCAGGAAAAGGCCATTCCAGAGCTGCTCGCTGGCCATGACGTCATGGCTTCGGCCCAGACCGGCACCGGAAAGACAGCCGCATTCATGCTGCCTGCACTGCATCGCCTTGCCACACCGTCCCGCACGCACAGCCGCGGGCCTCGCGTCCTGGTGCTCACCCCCACGCGCGAACTCGCGCTCCAGGTCTCATCGGCCGCCGCCAAATACGGGAAGCATCTGCCTCGCGTGAGGGTCGTAAGTATCCTCGGCGGGATGCCCTATCCCCTGCAAAACAAGTTGCTTTCGCAACCGGTCGACATCCTCGTGGCCACTCCAGGCCGCTTGATCGATCACATCCAGCGCGGCCGCATCGATTTTTCCCGCCTCGAAATGCTGGTGCTGGACGAAGCCGACCGCATGCTCGACATGGGGTTCATCGATGATGTCGCAAGCATTGCCGCTGCCACACCCGAGAGCCGCCAAACCTTGCTGTTTTCAGCCACGCTGGATAGCGAGATAGAGAATATCGGGACACAGTTGCTGAACGCACCCCGGCGCATCCAGGTCGCGTCGCAGAAGGCGAGACTGGATAATATCGAGCAGCGGCTGCACTATGTGGACGACGTGTCTCATAAAAATCGCCTGCTGGATCACCTGCTGCGCGACATCACGCTAAAACAGGCCATTGTTTTCACGGCAACCAAGCGTGATGCCGATACCCTGGCGGACAGCCTGTCCGCCCAGGGTCACGAGGCGGCCGCATTGCATGGCGACATGAGCCAGCGTGACCGCAATCGCACGCTCACCCAGTTGCGCCATGGGGGATTGCGCGTGCTGGTTGCAACCGATGTTGCCGCCCGCGGGATCGATGTCGCCGGCATTACCCATGTGATCAACTTTGATTTGCCGAAATTTGCGGAAGACTATGTGCATCGCATCGGGCGCACAGGGCGTGCCGGCGCTTCCGGCATCGCCGTCTCCTTCGCATCGGGGAAAGACAATGTCAGTCTGAAAAAAATCGAGCACTTCACCGGACAGCGCATTGCCTCCCACGTGATTCCCGGCCTCGAACCGCGGTTCAAGCCACGCGCTGGCGGATCGGGCATGCCTCGGAATACGCCCAATGTCGCCCATAAACGCAGCCGGAGCTGGTCGCCGGATAACCAGCGCCATGTTCCCGCTGCCGGTAGCGCGAGAGGAGACTGGGGCGACAGCCGCGGCCGCTCGTTCAGCGCCAACCGGACGGATGCGAGGGGCAATACGGTTACAGGCAACCGGAGCAGTCCATTTGGGAATGGGCGCGCCGACACGTATTTCAGAAGCAAATAAGCCATCCGGGCAGGTCCGGCAGCCCCTATATCCGTAGCATCCGCGGCAACGACACATCGTTGCCGCGGATGCTACGGGGAATGCAGGATATACGAGTATAAGGGAGCATCCTTAACAGGTTGTTGAAAAACGCATTGGCAGCAGGAACCAGAAGCAAGCCGGCCCTCTGAAACGGGTCATAAGCGATTTTTTGATGTGGTCAATAGTCTGAGTACCCCTATAAATACTCGAAAAGCGGTTTCGGAATAGTTTTTCAACATCCTGTTAAAGGGGTATCTATCGGCGATGCTGATTGCTTCCTCTTACTCCGGCTGGTTACGCATGAAATCCGCCGTCTGGTCGAACGCCATATCCAGTTTTCTGCGCAATTCCTCATCCAGCCCGATATCCACCATTGCGCGGCTCATGCAGGACAGCCACTGATCCCGCTCCGAAGTTCCGATGGGAAAGGGCATATGGCGGGTGCGCAAGCGTGGCTCGCCATACTTCTCGGTATACAGGGAAGGCCCGCCAGTCCAGCCGGACAGAAACATGAACAGTTTCTGCCGCGAATGAGCCAGATCCTGCGGATGCAGCTTGCGAACACCGAAATATTCCGGTTCTTCATCCATCAGGTCGTAGAACCGGTTCACCAGCCGGCGTATTACCGTTTCTCCGCCTATGCGCTCATATGATGTAGCGACATGCATTATCCCTCTCCTTCCACAATGTTACTCATGTTACAAGCACTGGGTCCCGCCGGCTTACGCGAGCAGGTCCATTTAATTAAGTAAGTAAGCGCTGAATAAAGAAGCGCTGAACGAATCCTTAACGTATTCCCGCCACCGCATCTTCCACCCGCTCTACCGCGATGATCTCCAGGCCGGGAAACGGCTGCCTGGGCTTGTTGGCCCTGGGCACGATGGCCTGGACAAAACCCAGCTTGGCCGCTTCCCTCAATCGCTCCTGCCCGCGCTGCACCGGACGCACTTCTCCCGCCAACCCGACTTCGCCAAATACCACCATTTTCTGCGGCAGCGGCTTGTTCTTGAGCGAGGACACGATAGCCAGCAATACTGCCAGATCAGCCCCGGGTTCGGTGACTTTCACTCCCCCGACTGCATTGACAAATACATCCTGATCGAAACAGGCGATACCCGCGTGGCGGTGCAGCACGGCCAGCAGCATGGCCAGCCGGTTCTGTTCCAGCCCTACACTCAGCCGGCGGGCATTCGGGGCATGGGCCTCATCCACCAGCGCCTGGATCTCCACCAGCAGCGGCCGGGTGCCCTCCTGCGTCACCATGATACACGAGCCCGGCACCTGGCCCCCATGGTGGGAGAGAAACAGCGCAGAAGGATTGCTCACTTCCCGCAGCCCTTTCTCGCCCATCGCGAATACGCCCAATTCATTCACGGCGCCAAAGCGGTTCTTGACGGCACGAACCAGGCGAAAACTCGAATGGGTGTCGCCTTCGAAATACAGCACGGTATCCACCATATGCTCCAGGACGCGCGGTCCCGCCAGCGCGCCTTCCTTGGTCACATGACCTACCAGCACAATGGCTATGCCGCTGGCCTTCGCCAGCCGCGTCAATTGCGCAGCGCACTCCCTCACCTGGGCAACCGAGCCGGGTGCAGATTGCAGTGCATCGGAATAAATGGTTTGGATCGAATCGACCACCACGACGCCTGGCTTGCGTTCCAGCAATATGCCCTGGATTCTTTCCAGCCGAATCTCCGGTAGCAGATGGACCGCTTTTGCGTCGAGCGCCAGCCTCTGTGCCCGCAACGCAACCTGGCGCGCCGATTCCTCGCCGCTGACGTACAGAACGCCCAGGGCACTCAAGGCGCCCGGGGCGCTGCCCGACATATGGCAAAGCGCTTGCAGCAGCAGCGTGGATTTCCCGATACCCGGATCTCCACCGAGCAATACCACGCTGCCGTGCACTAGTCCCCCGCCCAGCACCCGGTCGAACTCTGCCATGCCAGTGGAATAGCGCTGCTCTTCCCCTGCTTCCACCTCGCCCAGATTCTGCACTTCTCCCGTTTCTGCCACTAGAGTGAACCGTGAGGCTGTTTTTTCGGAGATAACCTCGACCAGAGTGTTCCACGCCTGGCAATGCGGGCACTGACCCTGCCATTTCAAGGTCTGGCCGCCGCATTCGTTGCAGGAATAAGTGGACTTCGATTTACTCATTTTAAGTTGATCTCGTTTCACCTATTCCACATGAATTGCATATATTATAAATAGCTGGACCAAGTTCGAACCGGTCACGAAAAGCATCTCGCATCGTCAACGCCAAAGTGGCCTCAGGAATTCCCTATGCCTCCCACCGCATCGCTTCGTCTCGCGCCAGCTTCCTGCCGCCTACGCGCGCATTGGCTGTCTCCGCCAGACGAATCCGGGCCGGGCATGAAGAAAATCTCCGGAAGACGAATAGCAGACATCCTGAAGAATCCTTTGGCAAGCGAGATCTTCCTGATCGATCATTTTATTTCCCATGAGGAATACGATCATATATTGGAAGAGCTGCGATTCGCCAAATGGCGCCCGAGCCTGACCTACATGCTACAGCAGGATGACACTCGACGCGACGTATTGAGTTCCTACCGTGTGTGCAAGACCGCCGGGAGCCCGGAACTGACGACCGGCAGCACGCACAAACCCGGCAATGGCGAATTCAAATTTTGGGCAATCCGTGACACAAGAGACAAGAGCCCACCCGGTCTCCGCCGGAACTGTCCCGCCTTCATCCTCCTCGCCTTCCCCTCCGGATTTCCGGGGTAATCTTGGATTCTCGGGACCTGCAGGACCTGAAAACGGAAAGGATGTTTGCGGATGAGTAAACCCGCTGAAGATGGCACCGCTGCCGCACCTGAAAACGTATCGTATCCCCCCGGTTCCCGGGCAGGATCATGGGAGCCGCTCAAGCTTCCCGTTTTCCGGACTTTCTGGCTCGCGTCGCTGGGCTCGAACATAGGAACGTGGATCAACGGCACGGCTTCGGGGTGGGTGATGACCGACCTGTCGCCATCGCCGGTGATGGTATCCCTGGTCCAGGCTGCTGGCTCGCTGCCCCTTGTGATGTTTGCGCTGGGCGCGGGGGCGCTGACCGACATCGTGGACCGCCGCCGCTATCTCATCGCCACCCAGTTATGGATGACGCTGGCAGCAGCCGCGCTGGCTTATCTGGCGGCAACCGGCCAGTTGGATGCATGGAATCTGCTGATCCTCACTTTCGCGCTGGGTGCAGGCGCCGCCATGGCAATGCCCGCCCTGAGCGCTGTCCTGTCCGAACTGGTGCCCCTCAACCTCCTGCCACAGGCAATCTCGCTGGGGGCGGTATCGATCAATCTTTCGCGCTCCATCGGCCCCGCCCTCGGCGGCTTGCTGGTAGCCCAGATGGGCGCGTGGGTGGCCTACAGCCTGAATGCCATCTCGTTCATCGGCATGGTGGTGATGCTATGGCACTGGAGACGCGAACCGGACAATCGGGCCCTGCCGCCGGAGCGGTTTTTTCAGGCGCTGCGCGCCGGCGTGCGCTACGCGCGCCTGGCATCGGTATTTCGCGCGGTGCTGGTTCGCGTGACTGCTTTCATTCTTTTCGCGACATCCATATGGGCTCTGCTCCCTTTATTTGCACGGCAAGAGCTTGCCGGCGGTCCTGGTACCTACGGCTTGCTGCTGACTTTCGTCGGCATCGGCGCTGTTGCCGCCGCGATGCTGCTGCCAAGAGTGCGCGCTCACGTCGGGCCCGACGGCCTGGTATTCGCCGCAACGATCGTCTACTTCCTGACCTGCATCGGACTGGCGGTGGTCCGGAATGAATATGCGGTGCATGCCATCATGGCGGTTTGCGGCGCATCCTGGCTCAGCGTCCTGTCATCGCTGCAGCTCGCGGCCCAGATCTCCGTCCCCGCCTGGGTCCGGGGACGCACGCTGTCCCTGTACCTCATGATCTTCGCCGCCGCGATGACGCTTAGCAGTTTCCTGTGGGGCTGGGTTGCGGCCCATGCGGGCACGCCTGCTGCATTCCTGTTCTCCGGTATCGGAATGGTGGGGGCAGCGGTGGCGGTACGCAGATTCAGCCTCGGCTCCCATGAAGCGCCCGACCTGTCCCCCTCCCACCACTGGCCGCATCCGCAAGCCGCGGAGGAATTGAGCTCGAGCCGGGGACCGGTGCTGGTCACGATCGAGTACCGGATTGCCCTGGAGCAGCGTGAGGCTTTCCTTGCCGCGGTGCAGCAATTGGGCGCCATCCGGCGGCGGGACGGCGCATTCGCCTGGGGCGTTTTCGAAGATATCGCATCGCCCGGGCGGTATGTCGAGCTGTTCCAGCATGCCTCATGGCTGGATCACTTGCGCCAGCACGCGCGTGTTACCCGTGAGGACCAGAGGGTGCAGGAAAGCGTATTCCGTTTTCATACCGGACCGGAGGCACCAAAGGTTTCCCACTTCGTGGGCGGGCTGCCCATGGCATTCAGGGATAACTCGATTGGAACGGGCGAATGAAGCGTGCTGTTGTACCATTGGTATCATTATTCCACTCAAACGAAGCAAACAAGAGAAACGGAGGATACGCATGATGGAGTTGAGACGCGCCGCGGAGCGGGGCCACGCGGATCATGGCTGGCTGAATTCCTGGCATAGCTTTTCTTTCGCCGATTACTACGACCCTCGGCACATCCAGTTTCGCGCGCTGCGCGTGATCAACGATGATACGGTCGAACCCGGAAAGGGATTTGGCACACACAGCCATCGGGATATGGAAATCGTCAGCTACGTGCTCGAAGGAGGCCTGGCGCACAAGGATAGCATGGGCAACGGCTCGGTCATCCGTCCGGGCAGCGTGCAGCGAATGAGCGCGGGTACCGGCGTACAGCATAGTGAGTTCAACCCGTCGCCAAACGAACGGGTGCATTTTCTGCAAATCTGGTTCCTGCCTAACGAGACCGGCATTCCCCCAGGCTACGAGGAAAAGATTTTTGCCGATGCGGAAAAACGCGGCCGGCTCCGCCTGATCGCCTCTCCGGATGGCGCCGAGGGGTCTGTCACCATTCGCGCGGACGCCCGCATGTCGGCCGCCCTGATCGACGATGATGAACGCATCGAGGAACCGCTTTCCGCAGATCGCTCCTACTACATTCATATCGCCCGCGGCAGCGCATCGCTGAATGGAACGTCTTTGGCGCCAGGAGACGCCGCCATGCTGACAGGCGAGAAGCATCTCATCATCGACCAGGGACAGGGCGCGGAAGTGCTGCTTTTCGAATTGTGGTAGCCAGGGGGGACATGGATCGCCGGGGCGGTTCAATTCATCCCCATGGATCCGTCCGGCGCCACTCCACCACCAGTCCCGGCTCCCCGGATGCAGCCTGGTAGGCGCAATCTATCCCGATGCCGGGAACACACACGAGATGATCGCCGCTGAATATCAGGGGCAGGGCGTCACGCTCCCATGGCGGGAGCGAAGCCTCCCTTAGCAGGTTCTTGAGGCTGCGGCGCGGACGATTGCGATCGGGACGCAGCCATTCCCCTCCCCGCCTCATCCGGACCGTGACCGGCTGCTCCGATAGTTTCACCAGCCGGATGCCTGCCCCGTTTCCCATGCTGTTTTCGCGCCTGAAGCTGAGAATGCCGCCGAGATGCGGCAGGCTCAGTTCGCTTTCGCCGCTCCATGCAACCGCTGCAGCCGATATGACTCTCGGCACCGCATCGCCAGGCGTATTCCAAAGCTTCCCGGCTTTGCATACATGAATGATCCCCCTGAAGCAGCGTACCTCGGCATCGCCAAAGATGACATGCGGATTTGTATCGCAACGCGCGGACAACAGCTGCCGCAATATGTCATCCAGCTTCACCGTGCTGGGCAGCACAGCCCTCCGCTGGGCGAGCGTGTAGCGCAGCAGGTTGCGCGCGCGCGGCAAACTCAATTTCCGCAAATCTTCGATATGGAGTTTTCCCGGGATCAGGCCTGCCGCGCTGTCGGCTTCGGCCAGTTCATTGAGAAGCTCCGCAGCCTCGGCCATGTGCCTGCTGGCGCGTGAAAAGGTAGTGCGATAGGCAGGAAAGCGCTTTTCAAGCAGGGGAAATACTTCGTGGCGCAGGAAATTCCGGTCGAACGACACGTCCTCGTTGCTTTCGTCCACGATCCAGCGCAAGCCGTTCTCGCGGGCGTAATTCTCGATCTCGCTCCGCGAGGCATGGAGCAAGGGCCGCAGCATCCTGGGCCGATCATGGAGAGGGACGGCGCCGGGTAATTCCCGCTTGATCTGCGCTGCAAACAACTGGTCCCGCGGTGCCTCATCCAGCGGCAGATCCCGGACGACAGGCATCGCCGCCAGCCCCTTGACACCCGCTCCCCGCAGCAGTTGCAGCAGAAGCGTTTCGGCCTGGTCGTCCTGGTGCTGCCCAAGCGCCACATAATCGGCCTGGAGCGTGGCGAATACCCGGTAGCGTCCAGCGCGCGCGGCAGCTTCGAGGCTTGTACCAGGCTCGCGCCCGATTTTCAGCCGCGCCGTTTCCAGGAAAATGCCAACGCCATGACACAGATCGTGGCAGAACGCGCTCCATTTGCCGGCATTGGCGCTGATGCCGTGGTCGACATGGACCGCGGAGAGCCCGAATCCCATCGAAGCGGACAACGGAACCAGCAGATGCAGCAGCACGACCGAATCGATCCCGCCACTCAACGCCACCACCAGGCGGTCTCCCCGGCGAATCCGCTGGCGCAGTATCTCTTCGGTCCTGCTTTTTATGCTATTTGATTTTGACTTCCTTGAACTTGCCATATCCCATCAGGCGTTCATGGCGCTTCTCCAGCAACGACTCGGTGGAATAGCCTTGCAAATGCCCGAGCGATTCCTGCAATGCCTTTCTGACGGACTGCATGATGGCGAGATAGTCGCGATGCGCCCCGCCAGGGGGCTCGCTGATGATCTTGTCGATCAACCCCATCGTCTTCAGGCGATGCGCGGTGATTCCCATGATCTCGGCGGCCTCCGGCGCCTTGTCCGCGCTTTTCCACAGGATAGAGGCGCAACCTTCGGGCGAAATAACGGAGTAGGTAGCATATTGCAGCATTTGCACTACGTCGCCAACCGCCACCGCCAGCGCCCCGCCAGAGCCTCCCTCGCCGATGATGGTGCAGATCACCGGGACTTTCAGTTCTGCCAGCACGTATAGATTTCTCCCGATAGCCTCCGACTGGCCGCGCTCCTCCGCTCCGATACCAGGATAGGCGCCCGGCGTATCGATGAAGGTAAGCAGCGGTATCGAGAATTTCTCCGCGAGCTGCATCAGGCGTAGCGCCTTGCGGTAGCCTTCGGGTCTCGGCATGCCGAAATTGCGGTAGATTTTTTCCTTGGTGTCCCGTCCCTTCTGGTGGCCCATGACCATGACGGTTTGGCCGCCAAACCGCGCAAGCCCGCCTATGATCGCCTTGTCGTCGGCAAAACTCCGGTCGCCATGAAGTTCCTCGAAATCGGAAAACAGCTGCTGGATATAATCGAGGGTGTAAGGACGCTGCGGATGCCGCGCCACCTGCGAAATCTGCCACGGTGACAGCTTGGCATAGATTCCCGAGGTGAGCGACTGGCTTTTCTTTTGCAACCTCAGGATCTCGGCTGAAATATCCACCGCCGAATCATCCTGCGCAAAACGCAGTTCCTCGATCTTGGCTTCCAGTTCGGCGACAGGCTGCTCGAAATCCAGAAATGTTGTCTTCATGGAGCGCGGGCACTATCAAGAAAATCGCAATGATACAGGAACGCCAAAATACCGCACGCCTGTATCCGGAATCAGTTCAGGAGCCCCTGAACAAGTCTCCGATGACACGGCTGTTTTTATACTTTCTTTGCATCCAGCATCCGGATATTTGCAGCATCTTTAGATGGTTTCGCCTAACCTGTATATTTGGGATAGATCCGATGAGGGCGAAATGGATATCCTCTATGCAGGCGCAATCGTAGCGCTTTTGCTCATGACTGCCGCATTTGTGAGAGGCTGCGGAAAACTGGGCCAGCGTCAATGAATGTGTTCTATGCCGTCGGCGCGGTCATCGCGGCTATTCTCCTGATATATCTGCTTGTTGCCCTGATAAACGCGGAGGACCTGTAATGACGGCACAATCTCTCGTCATACTCCTGGTATTCCTGGTAACACTGCTGTCGCTGGCGTACCCTTTGGGTATTTATCTCGCAAAAATTGGCGAGGGTACACCCATACGCGGCTTGAACTGGATGAAGAAAACCGAAAACTTCTTTTACCGTCTCGCCGGCATCCCGCTGGATTCAGAAATGGAATGGAAGGACTACGCCTTGGCACTCCTGGTGTTCAATACGTTGGGCGCCCTGGTCGTTTATGCAGTGCAACGCCTGCAGGCATGGTTGCCGCTCAACCCCCAGGCGTTGGGCAACGTGAGTCCTGATTCCTCGTTCAATACCGCTATCAGTTTTGCCACCAATACCAACTGGCAAGGTTATGGAGGTGAATCGACGATGAGCTACCTGACGCAAATGCTGGCACTGACCGTGCAGAATTTTTTATCGGCAGCGACCGGCATGGCCGTCGCCTACGCACTTGTTCGCGGTTTCAAACGCCACTTCGCGAAATCGATCGGCAACTTCTGGCATGACGTCACCCGCTCGACGCTCTATGTACTGTTGCCCCTGTCGGCGCTATTTGCCGTATTCCTAACCAGTCAGGGCATCATCCAGAATTTCTCCGCATATCAGGAAGTGAATTTGGTCGAGCCCCTCAGCTATCAGCAGGCCAAAACCGGGCCGGATGGCGAGCCGCTAACCAATGCCGAGAGCAATCGGATGATGGAATCTGCGATCGCCACCACTCAGATGCTGCCGATGGGACCGGTAGCCTCGCAGGAGGCGATCAAACTGCTCGGCACCAACGGTGGCGGTTTTTTCAACGCGAACTCGGCACATCCGTACGCGAACCCCACCCCGCTATCCAATTTTGTCGAGATGCTGTCGATTCTGCTGATTCCCGCCGCACTGTGCTTCGCTTTTGGACGCATGGTCGGCGACATCCGCCAGGGGTGGGCAATATTGGGTGCAATGACAGTCATTTTTCTGACGATGACGTCCATCGTTCTGGTCGCGGAGCAGCAAGCCCATCCGGTATTGCAGGCGCTGAATGTCGACCAGGCGCCGGGCGAGCTGCAGCCCGGCGGGAACATGGAAGGAAAGGAAATACGCTTCGGCATCAACGCTTCCGCTTTGTTCGCCGCGGTCACCACGGCGGCATCCTGCGGCGCGGTAAATGCGATGCATGATTCCCTGACCCCGCTCGGCGGCATGGTGCCGATGCTGCTGATGCAACTGGGAGAAGTGGTATTCGGCGGAGTCGGATCCGGACTGTATGGCATGCTGATTTTCTCAATCCTTGCCGTATTCGTTGCCGGCTTGATGATCGGGCGGACGCCGGAATACCTGGGCAAGAAAATCCAGCCATTCGAAATGAAAATGGCTTCCATGGTGATTCTTGTCACACCCCTGCTGGTGCTGGGCGGAACCGCACTGGCGGTCATGGTTGACGCCGGTAAAGCAGGCATTCTGAATCCCGGCGCGCATGGCTTTTCCGAAATTCTGTATGCGTTCTCGTCAGCTGCCAATAACAACGGCAGCGCCTTTGCCGGCTTGTCGGCCAATACCCCGTTTTATAACTTTCTGCTGGCAATCGCGATGTGGTTCGGCCGATTTATCCCCATCGTTGCGGTGCTGGCCATCGCAGGTTCGCTGGCGGCAAAGAAGCGCGTTGAAGTGACTGCAGGCACCCTGCCGACACACGGCCCGCTCTTTATTGCTCTCCTGTCAGGGACCGTCATTGTCGTCGGCGCGCTCACCTACCTCCCCGCACTGGCACTGGGACCGGTCATCGAGCATTTGCAGCTTCATGCCTTGCGCTGAGAAAGGATCGGAATGAGCCACAAGAAGACTCCCCTTTTCGGCTGGGAATTGATCGGTTCCACCCTCGTCAATGCTTTCAAAAAGCTCGACCCGCGCCTTCAATGGCACAGCCCGGTGATGTTCATCGTTTATGTCGGGAGCATCCTGACCACTCTGCTGTTCATGCAAGCCCTCATGCAGGGTGGCGAGGAGGATGCCGGTTTTATTTTGAACATCACCCTATGGCTGTGGTTTACCGTGCTATTCGCAAATCTGGCCGAAGCGCTGGCGGAAGGCCGCAGCAAGGCGCAAGCCGCAGCGCTTCATGCCTTAAAAAAAATGGTTGCCGCCAAAAAACTGGATGCGCCATACCATGGCAGCAGCTGGACCACGATATCCGCCTCCGATCTGCGCAAAGGCGACATCGTGCTGGTGGAAGCCGGCGACGTGATTCCCGCCGATGGCGAAGTGACGGAAGGAGTGGCGTCGGTTGATGAAAGCGCCATCACGGGCGAATCCGCGCCTGTCATCCGCGAATCGGGCGGTGATTTTTCCGCAGTAACCGGCGGCACGCGCTTGCTTTCCGACTGGCTGGTGGTGCGGATAGCGGTCGATCCGGGCGAAGCGTTCGTGGATCGCATGATTGCCATGGTTGAAGGCGCGAAGCGGCAGAGAACACCCAATGAGATCGCCTTGAACATACTGCTGGTTGCGCTGACCATCATTTTCCTGCTGGTAACGGTAAGCCTGCTGCCGTTCTCGCTCTTCAGCGTCGAGGCCGCCCAGGCCGGTTCGCCCGTTACCATGACGATACTGGTCGCATTGCTTGTATGTCTGATTCCCACCACCATTGGCGGACTGCTGTCCGCCATCAGCGTCGCGGGCATGAGCCGCTTGATGCAGGCCAACGTCATCGCGACCTCAGGCCGGGCAGTGGAGGCGGCCGGGGACGTGGATGTGCTGCTGCTGGATAAAACCGGGACGATCACGCTCGGCAACCGGCAGGCTGCCGCATTTTTTCCGGCGCCAGGAGTCACGGAGGAACAACTGGCCGATGCCGCCCAGCTTGCCTCCCTGGCGGATGGAACACCTGAGGGTCGCAGCATCGTCGCATTGGCGAAGCAGCGCTTCAATATGCGCGGACGGGATATGGAAGCGCTGCACGCGACATTCATCCCATACAGCGCGCAAACTCGCATGAGTGGCGTGGATACCGGAAACCGGGCTATCCGCAAGGGTGCGGCGGACTCCATGAAAAAATATGCCGCATCGCTGGGGCATCCTTATCCATTGGAAGTCACCCGGACCACGGACGATATCGCCCGCCGTGGCAGCACGCCCCTGGTGGTAGTGGACAATAGCCGTGTAATGGGAACGATAGAATTCAAGGATATCGTCAAGGGCGGCATCAAGGAACGCTTTTCCGAATTGCGCCGCATGGGCATCAGGACGGTGATGATTACCGGCGACAATAGAATCACCGCCGCCGCGATTGCAGCCGAGGCAGGCGTGGACGACTTCATGGCGGAAGCCACGCCCGAGGACAAGCTCAAGCTGATTCGTTCATTTCAGGCTGGCGGACGCCTGGTGGCAATGACAGGCGATGGCACCAACGATGCACCGGCGCTGGCGCAGGCCGATGTGGCCGTCGCCATGAATTCGGGTACGCAGGCGGCAAAGGAGGCAGGCAACATGGTCGATCTCGATTCCAACCCCACCAAACTGCTGGAGATCGTGGAGATCGGGAAGCAGATGCTGATAACCCGCGGCGCTTTATCCACATTTTCCATAGCCAACGATGCCGCCAAGTATTTCGCCATCATCCCCGCGGCTTTCGCCACCACCTATCCGCAACTGGCTGCGCTCGACGTGATGCGTCTTACCAGTCCGTCATCCGCCATTGTTTCCGCTGTAATCTTCAATGCACTGATCATCGTCGCGTTGATTCCGCTGGCATTGAAGGGCGTGAAATACCGGGCCATCGGCGCCGCCCTGCTGTTGCGGCGCAATCTGCTGATTTATGGATTGGGTGGCATCCTGGTGCCATTCGCCGGAATCAAGGCGATAGACATGGTGCTGGCGGTACTTGGCCTTGCGTAGGGGCGCCGCGTGAAAACCGCTTTTCGTCCCGCCATGGCATTGTTTGCGATACTGACGATCATTTGCGGCCTGCTGTATCCGCTCACTGTCACCGTCATCGCGCAAACCCTGTTTACGGATAAAGCTGAGGGCAGCCTGGTGCTGCGCGACGGCCAACCGATCGGCTCCTTGCTGATCGGCCAGGCGTTTCTTTCTCCAAAATATTTCTGGGGCCGGCCTTCCGCCACCAGCCCCATGCCCAATAACGGCGCATCCTCGGGCGGGTCGAATCTGGGCCCCACCAACCCGGCGCAGATCGACGCGGTAAGGATGCGCATCGAAGCCCTGAAACGAGCCGATCCCGGCAATATCGCCCCGATTCCGGTCGACCTGGTGACGGCCTCCGCAAGCGGCCTGGATCCGGAGATCAGTATCGCTGCAGCGTACTACCAGCTGGAGCGCGTTGCGCGCGCGCGCAATGCCACCATTGAAGAAATACGCGGCATGATAGCAAGACTGGGCAAGGCCCGATATCTCGGATTCTTCGGTGAGCCACGCGTGAACGTGCTGGCCCTCAACTTGGCTCTCGATCGGGCTTTCGCCCGCACCGGCGATGCCGACCCCCGCTGAAAAAACAACTGATGCGCCTGACCCATGACTCCGATAAATAGCTTTAGCGCCATTGCCTGCCATGCGCGCGGCTGAGCCTCCACGCCCCGATCCTGACGCGCTGCTGGCGCAAATCCAGGAGCGGGAACTGTCCACATCCCGGGGAAAACTGCGTATTTATTTCGGCGCCTCGGCAGGAGTCGGCAAGACTTACGCGATGCTGACCGCCGCCAGGCGCATGCAAGCGGATGGCCACGACATCGTGGTGGGAGTTATCGAGCCGCATGGCCGTGATGAAACAGCCGCACTCATCGAGGGCCTCGAAGTCCTGCCCGAAAAGAAAATCCATTACCGGGGGAAAACCCTGACCGAATTTGATATCGATACGGCGCTGGCACGCCATCCCGCGGTGATCCTGGTGGATGAACTGGCCCATTCCAATGGGCCGGGATCGCGCCACCCCAAGCGCTGGCAGGACGTCGAAGAATTGCTGGACGCGGGCATCGATGTATTCACCACAGTCAATGTACAGCATCTGGAAAGTCTGAGCGACGTGATCGGCGGCATCATAGGCGTACACATTGCGGAAACCCTGCCCGATGCGGTATTCGACGAAGCCAGCGAAATCGTGCTGATCGATATAACGGCGGACGAGCTTCTCATGCGGCTCAGGGCCGGAAAAGTGTACCAGACACAGCTGGTGGAGCATGCTTCCCGGAATTTTTTCCGTAAAGGCAATCTGATCGCTTTGCGCGAACTGGCGCTGCGTCGCACCGCCGATCGCGTGGAAGACGATGTGAAGGCCTACCGCATCGAAAAATCGATCGGACCGGTATGGAAAACCGATTCGACCCTGCTCGCCTGCATCGGGCCGGGTCCGGATGCGGAGCAGGTGATTCGCGCAGCAGCCCGAATGGCAGGACGGATGAATACCGACTGGCACGCGATTTATGTCGAGACGCCGCAATTGCAGCGCCTGTCCCCCGCGCATCGCGAACGCATACTGGAAAAGCTGAAACTCGCGCAGAATCTGGGCGCCACCTCGGCGGTACTGGCAGGGAATGATATTGCCCTGGCGATAGTGGACTACGCGCGCGCCCGCAATCTATCGAACATAGTAGTGGGGCGCAGCCGCTCCTCCGTCTGGCCCTGGCGCAGCGCCTATGCGAAGAGGATCACCAGTTATGCGCCTGACATGGATATGATTGAAATAGGCCGTCCCTTTCCGAAAGAATCGCCAGGCTTGGAGCAAGCGAGCGGAACAGAAGCATCCCAGTCGGCTCCGGGCGTACTGCTTTCGCGGCAACACGCCGTACCCCGTTGGGGCTATGCCTGGGCAGCGGCGGCCAGTCTGCTGACCGCGCTCTTCGCCATGCCGCTGTCGCGCTATCTGGATCTCGCCAACATCGTCATGCTGTTTCTGCTGGCAACCGTGCTGGTGGCGGTGAGGTGGGGACGTGGCCCATCGATTGCCGCAACGCTGGTAGGCGTCATAGCATTCGACTTTTTTTTCGTACCCCCAAGATTTTCATTCGCCGTCAGCGACCTGCAGTACCTGGTGACATTCATGATCATGCTTGCGGTGGGCTTGATCATTGGGCATCTCACTGCCGGCTTGCGCTACCAGGCGCGCGTCGCATCGCATCGCGAGGAACGCGCGCTCGCCTTGTATGAATACGCGCGCGAGCTGTCCGGCGCCTTGCAAACCGAACAGATTTCCGAAGCGACACGCAGTTTTGTTCAACGCACGTTCCATGCGAAGGCTACGTTATTGCTGCCCGACGATGCGGGCCATTTGCGCTTTGCCCCGGCACCAGGGGAAATATCCGGACCTCCTGGCACCCATGCTCCGGATATGGGAATAGCGCAGTGGGCATTCGATCATGCGGCGCCAGCCGGCATTGGCACGAATACGCTTCCCGGCGGAAGCTTTTTCTATCTGCCGCTGGTCGCGCCGATGCGCACCCGCGGGGTGCTTGCCATCGAGCCCGAAAATCGCCGCTGGATACTTATCCCCGAGCAGCGGCGCCAGCTCGATACCTTTGCCGCGCTCGCGGCCATCGCGCTGGAACGCGTGCATTACATCGAGATTGCAAAGAGTGTGCTGATACGCATGGAATCGGAGCGGTTGCGCAACGCGCTACTGGCCGCCCTGTCGCACGATCTGCGCACGCCTCTCACCTCGCTGGTGGGGCTATCCGATTCCCTGGCCATATCCGCTCCGGCTCTTGCTCCATCCCAGCGGGAGCTGGCGGAAGCCGTGCGTGACGAAGCTGTCCGCATGAACAATCTCGTATCCAACCTGCTGGATATGGCGCGCATTCAAAGCGGCGAGGTCAAGCTCAATCTGCAGTGGCAACCCTTCGAGGAAGTCGTGGGTAGCGCATTGCACGCCTGCCGCTCTCAGTTGGTCCGGCATCAACTGCAAACCCGGCTTCCCCGCGACCTGCCCCTGGTTCGCTTCGACGCCGTGCTGATCGAGCGAGTGCTGTGCAATCTCATCGAGAATGCGAGCAAATATACGCCGCCTGGTTCACGCTTTACCATTGCGGCAGAAGTGAAAGAACAGTTTCTGGAAGTCACTTTCTCCGATAACGGGCCTGGGCTGCCGCGCGGCATGGAGGAAGCGGTTTTCGAGAAATTCACCCGTGGAGAAAAAGAGTCGGCTAAATCGGGCGTTGGCCTGGGGCTCGCGATTTGCCGCGCTATTGTCGAAGCGCATGGCGGCACCCTCTGCGCCCGGCGACCGCCGGATGGTGGCGTCGCCTTTGTATTCACGCTTCCGCTTGGCAAACCACCAGATATATCTTCAGTGGAAGAAATCCCTGCTAGTCTTCCGAATTGAATAATATGCGCCGGCGGTGCCGCTGAGTCACGCGAATCTAGAATCCTTCAAAACACCCTGAGTGGATCCATGCCTGATATTCTGATAGTCGAAGACGAGCCGCATATCCGGCGTTTCGTGCGCATGGCGCTGGAAACGGAGGGATGGCATGTGTTCGAATCGGAAACCGCACGGCGCGGGCTCATCGATGCGGGAACGCGCAAACCGGATCTGATCATTCTGGATCTCGGCCTGCCTGACGGCAATGGCATCGATTTCATTTTGGATCTCAGGAAGTGGTCATCCATTCCCATTATCGTCTTATCAGCCCGGAATGAGGAACAGGACAAGATCAGGGCGCTGGATGCCGGCGCGGATGACTATCTGACCAAGCCGTTTGGCGTGGGTGAACTCATGGCGCGGATACGCGCCATGCAACGGCGCGACCTCCAGTCCCATGCCAATGAGAGCGGAGTGGTCAGGTTCGGCGATGTCAGCATCGACCTTGCGTCGCGCCTGGTCACCCGGGCCAATCAGGTGGTGCATCTGACGCCGATAGAATACCGGCTGCTGACGATGCTGGTGAAAAATGCGGGGCGCGTCGTCACCAGCCCGCAGCTCCTGCGCGCGGTCTGGGGCCCGTCGCATTCGGAAAGCGGGCACTATCTGCGCATTTACATGAGCCATTTGAGGCAAAAGCTGGAAGACGATCCGGCGCGGCCGAAATATCTGCAAACTGAAACCGCCGTAGGCTACCGGTTGCTGCTATGCCTGGAATAACTTCGATCTCTGCATTTTTTGCCGACTCTCTACATTCTTTACCCCGAACGATCAATTATTTACACCGTTTTTATGCGGTTTCTTCTAGCATCATGACACGAGTACCGTCATGGTCGACCATCGAGAATATCAGTCGGCTTGGAAGAACCGAACCTTGAAACCCCAGCAATTTTCCTATGTTCCTCGAACGCAGTCTCAACCGGGGAGGCGCGCCACGGCATCGTTTAGCAGGAGTGGAGGCATGTCGCTTTCCGCATGAGATTCGGTCACGGCCTGATTTACAGACTTTTTACGGCACGTAATCGGTTGTTTCCGCTCTTTTTTTACAATCTTCTTTCAATATTCAGTGACTTATATATTTTTCTGAGGCAAAGGGACTTTCCCGGCAAACATGGAAGGCAACGATGAAAAGACTCATGTTTGCAGCCTGCCTTTTGACGACCATGCAAGCGCAAGCGCAAGATGGCATCCCGCAGCTCAGAGGCTTCCTCTCGCCGTTGACCATCAGCGGCTATGTGGAAGCTTACTACGGGAGCAACTTCAATAATTCGGTGGGCAACACCCGGCCTTCGTTTATTTACAGTTTCAACAAGAATAATGAAGCTGCTATTAATCTGGCGTTCCTGAGAGGGTCTTATGCCGTCAGTATGTTCAGGGCCAACCTCGCGTTGGCACTGGGCACCTACATGAAAGCCAACTACGCGCTCGAGCCTGGGTTTCTGGGTAATTTTTATGAAGGCAACGTCGGCATAAAGCTGTCTCGTGAAAGAAACTTGTGGCTGGATGCGGGCGTCTTCCCGTCGCATATAGGCCTCGAGAGCGCAGTGGGCAAGGATAACTGGACACTCACGCGAAGCATCGAGGCGGACAATACACCCTATTATGAATCGGGTGCCAGGATTGGATACACATCCGCCGATGAAAAATGGTTCGTCAGCGCCTTGATCCTCAACGGCTGGCAGCATATCAAGCCGGTGGAAGGCAGTTCCCTCCCCTCATTCGGCACGCAGGTCACCTATAAGCCTTCCCCCGGGATAACACTGAACAGCAGCACGTTTCTGGGCACCGACAAGCCCGACAGTTCGCGGCGAATGCGCTATTTTCACAATTTCTATGGGATTTTCCAACTGGACAACAGGTGGGCTGCGACGGTCAATTTCGATATCGGCGCGGAACAGGCGGACAAACACGAGGAAGCGATGAACCTCTGGTTCAGCTCCATGGTTGCGTTGAGATATACCCCGACTGTAAACACCGCTGTGGCAATCCGCGGGGAGTACTATGACGACAGGCATGGGATAATGATTGCATCAAATACTCCTCATGGTTTCAAAACATGGGGTTTCTCGGCCAATTTCGATTACCGCCTTACCGGCAATTTGCTGTGGCGAATCGAAGCGAGAACCTTGGGCAGCAAGGACGATATTTTCATCACCAAGGACAATACTGCGGTGAAGGGCAATACCTTTATCACAACCTCATTGATCGCCCATTTTTGAGATAGCTTTCTCCACAGGAGAACCGCAACCAGGGCGCAGTCCGGCATGAAAGAATGACTGGCCGGTAGTACCCGATTTCACGGCGCCTTCTCGCCCACAATAGGAAGCCGGCTCGGAATTACTCCGGGAAAGGGTTAAAATAGGCGGTTTTTTACTTTTTCAGGAAAGGTTGTGATCACTACTGCAAACATCACGATGCAATTCGGCGCAAGGCCGTTGTTCGAAAACGTTTCGGTGAAGTTCGGCGACGGCAACCGGTACGGCCTGATCGGCGCCAATGGTTCCGGCAAATCCACCTTCATGAAGATCCTTGGCGGCGATCTGGAGCCGACTTCCGGCAATGTCAGCGTCGACGCGGATGAACGCGTGGGCAAGCTGCGCCAGGATCAGTTCGCATTCGAGGAAGTCCCCGTGATCGATACCGTCATGATGGGGCACGCCGAGTTGTGGCGGGTCAAGGAGGAACGCGATGCGATTTATGCGAACCCGGACGCCACCGAAGCCGATTACATGCACGCCGCCGAGCTGGAAGCCCGCTTCGCCGAGCTGGACGGCTATTCCGCGGAAGCACGTGCTGGCGAACTGCTGCTGGGCGTCGGCATACCGCAGCCGCACCATCACGGATTGATGAGCGCGATCGCCCCCGGGTTCAAGCTGCGCATCCTGCTTGCCCAGGCCCTCTTCGCCGATCCGGACATCCTGCTCCTGGACGAGCCCACCAATAATCTCGATATCAATACCATCCGCTGGCTGGAAGAGATCATCAACGAAAGCAGAAGCACCATCGTCATCATTTCGCACGATCGCCATTTCCTCAACAGCGTTTGCACCCATATGGCCGACCTGGACTATGGCGAAATCCGGATCTACCCGGGAAATTATGACGAATACATGGCTGCCTCCACGCAGGTGCGCGAGCGCATGCTGGCCGACAACGCCAAAAAGAAAACCCAGATCGCGGAATTGCAATCCTTTGTCAGCCGTTTCTCCGCCAACGCCTCCAAGGCGCGCCAAGCCACCAGCCGCGCGCGCCAGATCGAAAAAATCAAACTCGAAGATGTCAAGCCTTCCAGCCGGCAATATCCCTATATCCGCATCGATGTGGATGAGCGCGAAAAGCTGCACCGTCTGGCGGTGTCGGTGCAAAGCATCAGCAAGCGCTTTCCCGGCATGGAAAGACCGTTGCTGCAAAAATTCAGCCTCAATGTGGAAGCAGGAGAGAAAATCGCCATTATCGGCCCCAACGGCATTGGCAAAACCACGCTTTTGCGCTGCCTGGCCGGCGATTTGCCACTCGACGCGGGAGAGGTGAAGTGGGCGGAAAAAGCGCGGCACGGCTACTTTGCCCAGGATCATGCTGCCGATTTCCGGCAGGACCTGTCCCTGACGGACTGGATGGTGCAATGGCGGCGCGAACACGACGACGATCAGGCGATACGCAGCGTGCTGGGCCGGCTGCTTTTTTCCGGCGAGGAGGTGAAGAAATCCGTGCGCGTCATTTCCGGCGGGGAGGAAGGACGCATGTTGTTCGGGAAGCTCATGCTGCAAAGAAACAACGTGCTGCTCATGGATGAACCTACCAATCACCTCGACATGGAGTCCATCGAGTCCCTGAACAGTGCGCTGGAAAAATACACGGGTACCCTGATTTTCGTTTCGCACGACCGGGAATTTGTCTCTTCGCTTGCAAGCCGCATCGTGGAAATGAAACCGGACGGAATCATCGATTACAAAGGCAATTACGAAGATTACCTGATGGCGCAGGAAGCGCCAGCAGCTGGCCCAGCCCCACGAAGCGTGCGCTCCGGTTCAAGATGAGCAGGCAAAGGGTTCGCGGGGCTGCCTCTTCGCCGGCTTTCCTGAGTCCTGATTTTCATCAAGCATCCGGCCTCAAGCCGGGCGGACACACCCTTTCCGGTAGCGCTCCCAATCAAGATAAGATATACCCTATCGCTCCCGCTCTCCTGGCTTTTCCGGTTGAAGATCGAAGGCGCGTTCGATATCCATGCTCGGATGCAATAACCTCAACACAGTGATTCCATCCTTCCGGGGGAGATAGAAGGCAGTATGTGAGACAACGGTAAAGGAGCGTACCTGCGGGGCAATTTCGTCCCGTTCAAACCCGATATGTGGTGACATACTCAGCTTTTTGAGAGCCAGTTCGAGTTCTTCCCGATAGCGGCAGGCCTGCGTATTTCCCCATGTCTGTTTTGTATAGCGGCCAATTTCGCGTAAATCTTCAGTGGCTTTTGCCGTAAATTCGAAACGGGGCATCAATCCGCAAGCTCTTTATCGAGTTCCGCAAAAGCCTGCTCAGCTGACAGGACATTTCCTCGTTCAGCCTCATCCAGGCCCTTGCGTATTTCCCGGCGCAGCAACTCGAGCTTGAGCCGTTGGTGATCTTCGAACGCAGTAACCGACATGAGAACCGCCACGGCGCGGCCGTTCTTAGAAATCATCACAGGCTCCCGTTGCGCTTTATCGAGCAAAGCCCCGAAATTGGTTTTAGCGTCAGCAGCCGGTATCGTGTTCATGGCACTCTCCTCTTCAGTCAAGCCTAGCATATTTTGATCATTACGATCAAATTGATCAATATTTGCTATCCCTGATTAGGTGGAATTTTCCCGCGTAGCCTTGTCCAGCCTGGCACTGACATTCAGCGGTAGGTAACCTATAGCAGACAAAATTTGCGGAGCTGCCTCTTCGTCAGGCTTCCTGGGCTTTCCTGAATTCAGCGACGCATCCGGCCTCAAGCTTGGCGGATACACCCCTTCCGATAGCGCTCCCAGTCGAAACAGGGACCCGGATCGGTCTTGCGTCCGGGCGCGATATCGGCATGGCCGGCGATATCCACGATCGCGTATCTCGCTTGCAGCGTCCCGGTCAATGAAATCAATGCCTCGTATTGCGCATCGGTAAAGGGCTGGGTGTCGCTGCCCTCGAGTTCTATCCCGATGGAATAGTCGTTGCAGCGATCCCTGCCCTGCCAGGAGGAGACGCCTGCGTGCCAGGCCCGCATTTCGCATGGCACGAATTGAATGGTTTCTCCGTCCCGCCGGATGAAGAAATGCGCGGAAACCTTGAGATCCCGGAGATTCCGGTAATAGGGATGCTTGTCATGATCCAGCCGGTTGGTGAATAGCTCGATCACGCCATTGCCGCCGAACTCGTCGGGCGGAAGGCTGATGTTGTGGATAACCAGCAGGCTTACGGGACAGCCCGGCGGCCGCTCGTCGCAATTCGGGGAAGGAATGAAGCGCATGCCGTCCAGCCAGCTATTTTCATTGCCCTGCATGCAGGCGGCGATGCTCGTCGCTGCAGAAAATCTCGCCGCCGGCCAGCACACTCTCGCTTCTGGGCAGATGCACGCCGCAATGGATGCATCGCACCATGTCTTCGCCCTCCACGGAGAGCGTGTGCTGCTGCGCTTCCTGCCGCTTTTTTACCCCGCGAATATAAGTTCGCAACGCCCAGAAAACGAGCACGGCTATAAGGGCGAAAAACAACAGTCTACCCATGCTTACCCATATTGCCCTCCTGGCCCATATTGGGCCGGGGCAGACCGGATTGGTCGGGGTGAGAGGATTCGAACCTCCGACTCCTGCGTCCCGAACGCAGTACTCTACCAGGCTGAGCTACACCCCGAATGATATATGCCGAGCTTTGCATCCCGCTCTGTATTGCGTGCAGGCAAGTGCCCGATCCGTCATCCCGGACTTGATGTGAAGTCCGGGCGGCCAAGCCTTGCCCTCCTGATGCCTGCTACTGCAGAATGACAATTGTACCGCTTTCTCGCCAACCGATAATATAACGAATCGGCTTCCCTGGCGCGTGGGCAGCAATTGTACCAGTAAGGAATGCATGAGCAACGCAAAAATGTTTTATCGTTTTCCCAAAATGCATCCTGATCGTCTGTCGGCCCCGTCAATTGCAAACCAGCCCTCTCCGTCCCGCAGCGTCGCGCCATCGCAATATCCGGATTCAGGCATTTCCCCAAGGGACGAGAAATCCCCGGCCCGTTGATTGTAGAATGACTGCTTATGCCATGTTTCGAGAGATACGCGATGAGCAAACCCATCGAGGATTACGGATTCATCGGCAACATGCTGAGCGGTGCGCTGGTTGCACGCGACGGCTCGATGGACTGGCTTTGCCTCCCGCGATTCGACTCCGACGCCTGCTTTGCCGCCCTGCTGGGAACGCCCGAGCATGGTTACTGGCGCATTTCTCCCGCTGGCGAAGTGCGGAAATCCAGCCGGCGCTACCTGCCCCACACGCTGATCCTCGAAACCACGTTCGAGACGGACAGCGGAAAGGCCACCCTCGTGGACTTCATGCCGTTTTCCGATGACCCCGAGAAGGTGGATGTCATCCGCCTCGTGCGCGGCGTGTCGGGCCGGGTATCGATGCGAATGGAATTCACGCTGCGGTTTGGCTACGGCAAGACCGTTCCATGGGTCCGGGGCCGCGACTACGGCCTCCACGCGGTAGCCGGCCCGGACGCCGTGGAGCTGGTAACGCCCGTGCCTCTGCACGGCCAGGACATGCATACTGTCGCGGAATTCGACGTGAAGGAGGGCCAGGTTATCCCTTTCACGCTCGCGTACCATCCGCTGCATCGCGAGCCGCATTTCATTAGCGATGCCCAGTTGAGGCTCGAACGCACGGCGGCCTGGTGGCAGGAATGGATCCGCATCTGCCAGCTTTCGGAATTCGGGAATTCCAGATGGAAAGATGCCGTGGAGCGCTCGCTCGTCACGCTCAAGGCGCTCTCCTACCATCCGAGCGGCGGCATCATCGCGGCACCGACGACGTCGCTGCCGGAGGAGATCGGCGGAATCCGCAACTGGGATTACCGTTATTGCTGGGTGCGCGATGCGACCCTCACGCTGTATGCGCTCATGAATGCCGGCTACTTCGACGAGGCCGGTGCATTCAGGGAATGGATGTTGCGCGCCGCAGCAGGCGCGCCCGACCAGATGCAGATCATGTACGGCATCAACGGCGAGCGCCGCCTCACCGAAATCGAGCTGCCCTGGCTGCCTGGCTACGAGAACAGTTCACCCGTGCGCATAGGCAACGGCGCGTGCGACCAGATTCAAATAGACGTGTTTGGCGAACTGATGGATGCGCTGCATGCCGCCCGCAAATCGCAGCTCGGCCCGAGCCAGGAGGCTTGGCGGTTTCAGCAGGCGTTGCTTTCCCGGCTGGAGGGCCTGTGGCGCGATCCCGATGAAGGCATCTGGGAAGTGCGCGGCGGGCGTAAACACTTCGTCCATTCGAAAATGATGGCCTGGGTTGCTTTCGACCGGGCAGTAAAAACCGTGGAACAATTCGGGTCCAGCGGACCGGTCGAGAAATGGCGCGCGCTCCGGGACGAGATACATCGCGAAGTCCTGGCGCGCGGCTATGACGGGAAGCGGAATACGTTCGTCCAGTACTATGACGGCAATGCGCTCGATGCTTCGCTTCTGCTGATGGCAGAAGTAGGATTCCTGCCGCCGGATGATCCTCGCTTCCGCGGCACCGTGGAGATGGTTGAGCGCGAACTCATGAATGACGGGCTCGTGCTGCGCTACCGGACCGGAGAAACGGACGACGGGCTTTCCGGCGAGGAAGGCGCCTTTCTCGTATGCAGCTTCTGGCTCGCCAATGCCTATATCATGATCGGCCGCCGCAAGGACGCGGAGGCCCTGTTCGACCACCTCCTGTCGTTACGCAATGATCTCGGGCTTCTCGCTGAGCAATACCATCCCCGCCTGCGGCGCCAGTTGGGAAACTTTCCCCAGGGGTTCTCGCACATCGGCCTGATCAATACGGCCTATAACCTGAGCCGAATCAGCGGCCCCGCGCAACAGCATGCCGATCGCGGCGAGCCGCCTCACGCTGATGGCGCTTCCCGGACAGGCGCTGCCGGCGTGCATCCCACGGAACCTTCAGTGGACTGAGCAGGTTGGGATTAGCGAGTTGGGACGGAATGGGGTGACAGCAATACGCTCACGGAGAACTTGTTCAGCGCTTCGCTAATAGTTGCGCGCCACCGCAAAAGTGGTGAGCTGCAGCAGGCATTCCTTGTACTCGGATTCCGGCAGTGACATGATGGCCGCGGAGGCCGTGTCGGACTCGGCTTGCGCCCGCTTTCGCGCATAGTCCAACGCGCCGGTCTGCTGTATGACATCGAGCACGGGTTGGAAGCCGCCCTCCCCGCCCTGCTCGATCGCCTCGCGTATGGTTGCCGACTGTGCGTCCGACCCGACCCGCATGGCATATATCAGCGGCAATGTGGGCTTTCCTTCCGCAAGGTCGTCTCCGAGGTTCTTTCCCGTTTCGTTATAGTCGCCCGAGTAATCCAGCATGTCGTCGGTCAACTGGAACGCGGTACCCAGGTGCATGCCATAAGTCGCCATCGCCTCCTCCTCCGCGGGCGTCGCATTGCCGAGTATCGCTCCCAGGCGGGTGGCCGCCTCGAACAGCTTGGCGGTTTTGTAGCGGATCACGCGCAGGTAATTCTCCTCGTCCACATCCGGGTCGCGGCAGTTGAGCAGCTGCAGCACCTCGCCTTCGGCGATGGTATTGGTCGCATCGGCCAGCACGCGCATGACGCGCATGTTGTCCACCTCCACCATCATCTGGAAAGCGCGGGAATAGAGAAAGTCGCCGACCAGCACGCTCGCCGCATTGCCGAATAGCGCATTGGCGGTGGCCTTGCTTCTCCTCAACTCCGACGCGTCCACCACGTCGTCATGCAGCAGGGTTGCGGTATGGATGAATTCGACGATAGCCGCGAGGTTGTAATGAAATTTACCGGCATAGCGGAACGCGCCGGCGGAAAGAATGACAAGCGCTGGACGCAGGCGCTTCCCGCCGCTATTGATGATGTATTCGCTGACCTGCCGGATAAGCCCCACATCGGAATAAAGCTTTTCGCGGATGACCGCGTCCACCGCGCCCATATCCTGGGCAATAAGACTTCTGATACGCTCGATTGACACGGGGCTTCCTGAAAAAACTGCCATGGTAGAAATGTCGCCGCCAATGTGTCAAGTTGGATTAGCATTACATGCTAGGGAAGCGCTGAATAAATCTCCGCTGGCGCGACGGCGGCTTTGCGGGATGGGATGCGCGAAAGGCGACGACGCGAATGGTGCGACCGCATAGGGCGGAGCAGTGTCAGTGTCTTCCGAAGTAAGATGCGACCCCGTAGCGGGATGCCTGCGCCCCAACAATACTGTGGTGCGGTCGAAGCATCTCCTCCGCTGCCCGATCCCCGCTCCGCAGGGCCCCTCGGGCGACGCTCCGGGGCGCTCCTTCGCCAGGGGCCTGACAAGGCAGACCACCCGCAAACCCCCGTCCCATAAGGGTTGCGGTAAAATCGGGCTCTCATGGCGTTGCGCTCCTTGGCATCGTAGTCCCGGCTACGACCTGCGTCGCGCGTCTGTCTTATGATCATCCCGATTTTACCAGCAACGCGCTCAGCGAGGATTTGTTCAGCGCTTCCCTAGCTTCCAGCCATAAAACGTATTTGCCACAAGCTTTTGACCTTACAGGTGCGGGTATGTATAATTCGCGCTTACATTTTTTGGGGCGCTCCCTGGCGACAGTGGCGGCGAGCGCAACAATCGGAGCTCACCATGTATGCAATCATAAAAACCGGCGGAAAACAGTACCGCGTCCAGGCCGGGCTGAAACTTAAAATCGAACAGATACCGGCTGATGTCGGCAGCGAACTCGTGATCGATCAGGTGCTGATGATCGCGGATGGCGAAAATATCTCGATGGGCAAGCCTCTGCTAAGCGGTGCCTCCGTCGTGGCAAAAGTGCTGGAACAGGGCAGGCATGACAAGGTGCGCATCTTCAAAATGCGGCGGCGCAAGCATTACCAGAAGCATCAGGGGCATCGGCAGAATTATACCGAAATAGAGATTACCGGCATTTCGGCATAGGAGCATTTAAACATGGCACATAAAAAGGCGGGCGGCAGCTCCCGGAACGGCCGCGATTCAAATTCCAAGCGGCTGGGCGTGAAGCGCTTTGGCGGGGAGCTGATCCTTGCGGGTAGCATCATCATTCGTCAACGCGGCACGCAGGTTCATCCTGGCGATAATGTCGGCATAGGCAAGGATCACACCCTTTTTGCAAAAATTGCGGGCAAGGTCATCTTCAGCACGAAAGGCGCGCTCCAGCGCAAGATGGTCAGCATCATGCCGGTCTCCTGAATCAGGATCAGACCACATTAATTTTTCTCCGTAATTGCAAAACGAAGCCCTGTCCATCATGACAGGGCTTTTTTGTTTGGGGAGGCGGCAACCCGGCCGGAAAACATGAAATACATAGATGAAGCAATGATCCAGGTGATGGCTGGAAAAGGCGGAGATGGAGCCGCCAGCTTTCGCCGCGAGAAATACATTCCCAGGGGCGGACCCTCCGGAGGAGACGGCGGCCGCGGCGGCAGTATTTTCGCCATTGCCGACCGCAACATCAATACGCTGGTGGATTATCGTTTCGCCCGCGTGCACCGCGCCCGAAATGGAGAAAATGGCAGGGGCGCCGACTGTTATGGCAAGGGGGCGGAAGACATCGTGTTGCGCATGCCTGTGGGCACCGTCATCACCCATGCTGCCACCGGGGAGGCAGTGGCCGATCTTTCGCGGGATGGGCAAAAGGTGCTTCTGGCAAAGGGCGGCGCCGGCGGCCTCGGCAATCTCCATTTCAAATCCAGTACCAACAGGGCTCCCCGCCAATTCACCCCTGGCGAGGCGGGAGAAGAATTCGAACTCAAGCTGGAACTCAAGGTACTGGCCGACGTGGGTCTTCTCGGCATGCCCAACGCGGGAAAATCCACCCTGATCCGCGCGGTCTCCGCAGCCCGTCCGAAAGTTGCCGATTATCCTTTCACCACCATGCATCCCAACCTCGGCGTGGTTCGCGTGGACCACAATCGCAGTTTCGTGATGGCAGATATCCCGGGCCTGATAGAAGGCGCCGCGGAGGGCGCAGGACTCGGCCACCGCTTCCTCAAGCATCTGGCACGGACAAGGCTTCTGCTCCATGTAGTGGATATCGCGCCGCTGGACGATAATATCGATCCGGTACGCGAAGCCCATGCCATCGTGGAAGAACTCAGGAAATTCGACGAAGCGCTTTATCGCAAACCCCGCTGGCTGGTGCTCAACAAAGCGGATATGTTGCCGGAAAACGACCGGGACAGGCTGTGCCGGGAATTCATTCGCAACCTGGGCTGGAATGAAAAAAGTTTCATCGTTTCAGCACTCACGGGCGAAGGCTGCAAGGAACTCACATACGCGATCATGGAATACCTCGAGCATGCGGAGCCGGCCCGGAAGCAGGAACCGGAAGAAGCGGAATCTGGTGAAGCAGGCGTTCCCTGAGCAATGAAAACGGCGAAGGGCAGCGAAATCGATCCCCCGCCGCCGCTGACCCGATCCTGAATAACGAGCGCTTCCGTTTCTGCTATAAATGAATTGCAGCGCTCCCGCACGCTGATCCGTAGTGGCGGATAGCGGCAGCCTGAACCGGCTGAAGCCGCCCGCGGCACGCTGATAGCTTGAATCTTACTTTTTTATGGGGACATTGATGAGCACGCTCAACGACAAGGAACTTAGCGGACTGGATGCCGTGATCGCCGCAAGAAAAATGACGCCCGGTCTTTCGGACAAATACGAGAACATCGTCATTCCGATAAACAATAACGCCAGCATTGCCCATACCGGCGACAATACCGGATTGAAAGGGGGAGAAGGATTATCGGTGGACAGCCTGATGAGGCTGCGCCAGAACTCCTTCGAACAGCGATAAAGCACGGCATGTCGCTGCTTTCCCTGCTGCTGTGGCCACTGGTGGCGTTATGGCTGGCGATCACGTTACTGGCCCAACATCGCCGGTTCCAGCCCCTGATCAATCCGCTCGACGGCTTTCACGTCATTCCGCGCTGGACCTTTTTCGCCCCCAATCCCGGGGTGAGGGATTATCATCTGGTGGTACGGGACCGGCGCAGGGACGGCAGCACGACAGACTGGAAGAGTGTACCCGTCTATGCTCCGCGTCCCGGCTGCGCGTGGCTATGGCACCCCGGAAAACGGTCGTCGAAGATCATGAACGACGCGATACAGTCCATAAAATTCCTCCAGAAGCAGGGCGAAGTAGGCGCTACGGGACTGCCTTTCACCATGCCCTACCTCCTTCTGCTCCGGTATGCATCCCATGCGGTGCCCCCCGATCCGGACGGCACCGAATTCCAGATCGCGATCATCGAATCGACCGGGCATGACAATCGGAAGCTGGAGTGCTCCTTCCTGTCGGATTTCCACAGCAGGTAAGATGAGCCTCAATGGATAGGGTGGATATCGCGCCGGATATCGTCCAATGCCTGATCATTACAAAGATCCTGCTGGCGGCGTGGTCGCTGCTGTCAGCGGCTGAATGGCTTTTCAATCTGCATCTCTTCCGCTCCGACGGCCTGCTCTCGTGGAAAATCCTGGGGCTGCGCCCAAGCCTGATCGGCGCGCCCCCCTTCCGGTCGCACTTTTACTCGGAATCCTTCATCGTATCGGTTCTGCTGTCGCGCATCCTTGGCGGCCTCATACTGCTGCTTCCCTATCCGAATCATGTAGGGCCCGGTGATCTGGCGGCCAGCCTGGCGATTCTTCTTTCCTGCCTCTACATGTCCTGGCGCAGCCGCTTTGGCGGCGATGGATCGGACCAGATGGGCATGGTCGTCGCCTTCGGCGCGGCGATCATGTCGGCTGGTGTTGCCATGGATGACGCAAGCCTGGCATGGTGCGGAATCTTTGCCCTCGCCGGACAGGCAACGCTCGCCTATTTTGCCGCTGGTGCCGCGAAGCTCGCCTCCCCGGTCTGGCGGGAAGGCGGCGCCCTGCTGGGCGTGATGCAGACGCAATCGTATGGCGATTCGTTCGCCGCCCGGTTTGCCCGGGACCGGCCGGGTTTTTGTACCTTCGTATGCTGGCTCACCATCGTCACGGAAACGCTGTTTCCCCTGGTGTTCATCCTTCCCCCGGGCCTGCTCATGGCGAGCCTCGCCTGCTTCGCGGCATTCCATTTTTCCAATGCCTGGTTCATGGGCCTGAATGCCTTCGTCTGGCCATTTCTTGCCACGTATCCATCCGTCATCCTGGCGAGCTCCGCGATCCGGGATTGGGCTGGCCTGGCATGAAATCCAGCGGTCCGGATAGCAGTTTTGGCCGGTTATCCATCATTTACGATGGCGAATGCCCGTTCTGCACGAATTTCGTGAAGCTCTACGCCATCCGCAAAAAAGTGGCGGAGGTGGAACTGATCGACGCCCGCGTGCAACCCGGGCTCGTCCAGGAATTGCGTTCCCGTGGAATGGATGTCAACGACGGCATGGTCGTAATATGGCGAGGACATTACCATTTCGGAGCGGCAGGCATGCACCTCCTGTCCGTACTGGGAACCGAACCCGGCATTTTCGGGGCATTCAACCGGCTGCTGTTTCGCAACAGGCATGTGGCACGCATGATCTATCCAGCTCTCGCAACCGGCCGCCGGATCACACTGTCCTTGCTGCGGCGCAAACTGATCCAATGACAGGCCGGGCAGACTGGTCGGGCGTCCGCATTCCGGGAGGCATGGCGATAATCCGCTTTCCCGCTTTCTTTATAATGCGCTCGCAAGCGCTTATACTATTGCGCCGCTTGCCTGCGATTATGTAGGTCGGATTAGCGAAGCGTAATCCAGCAACAAGAAGGATGCCGCGCATCGTCCGGGCCAGCGTGCAGATTTTATAGGTCGGATTAGCGAAGCGTAATCCGGCAACAAGAAGGATTTTTCGGCGAAGGCCCGCACATTACGCTCACCGTGATCCAATCCGTCGTAAAGCAATCCCGGCGCATCGTCGTCAAAGTTGGCAGCAGCCTCGTCACCAATCAGGGACAGGGGCTCGATCACGACGCGCTTACCCGCTGGGCGGGACAGATCGCCGAACTCAAGAAGATGGGCAAGGAGATCGTGCTGGTATCATCGGGAGCAATAGCCGAGGGCATACAACGCCTCGGGTGGAAAAAACGCCCGCATGCGGTGCATGAGCTGCAGGCAGCAGCCGCGGTCGGCCAGATGGGCCTGGTGCAGGCGTACGAATCCTGCTTTCGCCAGCACGGCCTGCACGCCGCGCAGATCCTGCTCACCCATGAGGATCTATCCGACCGCAAGCGCTACCTCAACGCGCGCTCCACCTTGATCACCCTGCTGGGCATGAACGTCATTCCGGTCATCAATGAAAATGATACCGTTGCCACGGATGAAATCCGCTTCGGCGATAACGATACGCTGGCCGCGCTGGTAACAAACCTGATCGAAGGCAGCGTGCTGGTGATTCTCACCGATCAGGGCGGCCTGTTCACCGCGGACCCGCGCAAAGATCCCCACGCCCGCCTGGTGGAAGAAGCACGGGCGGGAGATCCCGCGCTGGAAGCCATGGCTGGCGGCGCTGGCAGCGATATCGGCCGTGGCGGCATGCTCACCAAGGTCATGGCGGCCAGGCGTGCGGCGCGAAGTGGCGCACATACCGTCATTGCCTCCGGCCATGAACCGGATGTCCTGGTAATGCTTGCCCGAGGCAAAGCCATAGGCACCCAACTTCTGGCGGAAACCATGACGCTGGCGGCCCGCAAGCAATGGCTGGCCGATCACCTGCAAATGCGCGGAAATCTCACCCTGGATGAAGGCGCGGTAAAAGCCCTTACCATCGGTGGCAGCAGCCTTCTATCCATAGGCGTCACCCGCATCGATGGCAATTTCGAACGTGGCGAGGTGGTAGGCTGCCTTGACCCGGCAGGAAAGGAAATTGCTCGCGGACTCGTCAATTACAGCGCCGCGGAAACTCGAAGAATCCTGCGCCGCGCCAGCAGCGACATCGAAACCATACTGGGCTATGTGGGCGAACCCGAGCTGATCCACCGGGATAACCTGGTCTTGTTCCAATGAAAAAACCAATGAACCGGCGTATATTATCCGGCCGGCAATGAACTTCCACTCCATTTACAGGGAAAGACATGAAACCATTGACTCGCATCGACGACAATTTCTCCACCACTCCCCAGATCGATATCGAAGACCTGAAAGACATCAAAGCCGCGGGATTTAAAAGCGTGATCTGCAACCGCCCCGATAGCGAGGATGGCGGTTCGCACCCCGACCACAACCTGATGGAAACGGAGGCTAGAAAACTGGGTATCGAATTCGCCTACCTTCCAGTGGTTCCCGGCCAGATAAATGACGGGAACGTAGCCGAATTCAAAACCATAATGGACAAGCTGCCGCGCCCGACCCTGGGCTATTGCCGCATGGGAATGCGCGCGAAGACGCTGTACGAACGCTCGAAATAAATAGCTACTTCCCAAATCCGTACTCCCAACTTTTTAGAACAGTATTGAGGACAAGTAATTGGACCCATTAGCTCTATATCTGACAGAAGAACATCCACTCGAACAGCGCGATATTGAAGAGGTTGAGAAGTATTTGGAAGAAGTCGTGCAGCTATATATCCACGAGTTTAAAGCAGACAAGTTTGCGTGGCCATATCAAATAGAGTATGAGAAGGAATCGGTGTGGCCTTTAGATAATAGGCCTATGTCCGTTAGTACAACAGCGATGATACTCAGTGCAATGCTAAGGCTGATGGGCAGATTTCCGAAGAAACCCAATATCTTTCCGAAGGATAAAAGTATCCGCCCCGACCTACGGGATAAACTGATCAAAAATATTCAGGAAGCCTCAAATTTACTTTTACGTGAAGTGTTATCAAAGGATCACGAATCAGAAACAAAGGAAGTAAAAGAAGAAAATACTGCCTCGAAAGACGAGCATCCCGGTTTAAATCTTGAATCAAACACGTTTGGAAACAATGATATATTCTCTTTGTGGTGGCTGGCTGATGTTAGCACTGCCAAGTGGGACGATCGCCGCTGGGCCCAAGTAACGCACTCTGCGTTAAAGACGGCCAAAGCGAAACTAGACGAGTTCGCTAAATTCTCCTCACCGAAAGCACTATTTTGTCCTCCCAAGAACTCTGATCCATCGATTCACGCTTTTCCAGCTCTGCGTCTAATTCAGATCATTCATAAACTTGACCCTGATTGTGATCTTTCTAAAAATTATGAATATTTCGAGATGTCACTTCACCGTCAATTATCGTTTAGTTCGATTCCTGATAGTAGGTTTGACCCCGCCGAATTGATGTTTTGCCTGGAGGGAATGCTGCTGTGCCAGAGGAATATCGTTGATCGCACGTTGTTCGACCGTGTACTCAAGGTATTAACATCACTGCAAGCTGAAAATCCTTATTGGCGGCCAGTAATGCCTTATATGACAACACCCCAGGGGTTGGTTTTGTTCCCGGTGAGTGTAGAAATAGCCAATTCCCTCCTTCGTGCCTGCAAAATTTTTGACGGTGACGAAATATATGACACATATAGCTCGAAGTGCATCGTTCTTTTTAGGCGATATTGGCAATGGCTTCGCGCACGGACGGTAAAATTCAAAGATAATAAATCTAACGAAGAATATGTTGGCTGGCATTCGGAACACGTTAACTCCTCCAACGTAATTCATCTCTGGGAAACCAGCCAGGTTATCGAATTTCTTCTTGCCTATCGCAATGCGCTTCATTTGCATGTCGCACGCAGAATGCTCATAGCATCGAGATTTACACATAAAAAACCTAAGTCCAACGAAAAAGACTGGCAAAAAAAAGTAAATAAATACGAGGTTGTGACGAGCTTAGGAGAGAAACTTAAAGTTTATGAGCGTATTGAGCAGGAATTTATAACTTCCCACCTTCACAAAAAACCAGAAAGTTTTTCCATGCTGCTTTATGGCCCGCCAGGTACCGGCAAGACAACGGTAGCAGAAAGCATCGCTGAGGTTCTTGGCTATCGATTGATCACGATCACAGTTAGCGATTTCCTTGCGGAAGGAGGGGCACAAGTGGAGGCCAGGGCCAAAAATATTTTTGAGGCTCTTAAGGCTCAACCATCGTGCGTAATACTTTTTGATGAGATCGATCATTTTTTGCTGGACCGCAACTCGGAGCGGTACGGCAAGCAAGATACCCTCTTTCAGTTCATGACTCCGGGAATGCTTACAAAATTGAATGAGCTGCGTCGTACGAAGCAAGCATTATTCATCGTTGCCACTAATTATGCGGATCGTATCGATGCGGCGATTAAGCGGCCAGGAAGGATAGATAAACAATACCTTCTTCTTCCGCCTGACGCAAATAAAAGGAAATCTATATTGGCAGAACTATTAATAAAGAAAATTCAAAAGTTGATAAAAGAAAATGTCGGAGATAAAAACAATACAGCCTCAAAAGAAATTGAGGCAACGATTGAAGGCAAGATAAAGGGGATTAATAACCGCGAGTGGGAAAAACTGCAAAAATCATCCCTATTCCTTGGATATAAAGACCTGGAAGCAGTCGTTGACGGGATCCCGGATGATGTTTGGAATACCTGGAGAAAAAAAAATTACCCGGCATCAACTGTAGACCTCAATTGGGATGATTGGGAACCGGAGAAATTCCCTGAGCAATTGGAGAAAGACCTCACATATCAAGCGCGAACGACTTCCTTGGAGGCGTATAAAAACCGCTTCGTCAATAGCGATGATAAGTCTCTTAATATTAGAGAAACGCCAATGGAAGAGTTTCTATGTTTAATCGGTTTATTTCAGGAAGTCGAGGAAGAAGCTGAAGAGCTGAAAAAAATACCGGCAGTCGAAGATGTAGTAAAAAAAATCCTAAAACTAAAACCCAATCCCACTATCGATTCCGAGATAGAAGAAGAAAATATAAAATTAATTAAAGAATGCGCACCGAATTTGGATGATAAAGTTATAAAAAAAATTGCTAAAGCCCTTACAGCTAGGGCGTGTTAACATTAATAGCCATATTGCATATATTCAGGTATACTTTATGGGTATGGAGATCACTCAAGCCCAGTACGAGCAAATCGTACACTGTCTACCGATGCAGCGTGGCAATGTCAGTCTGAGCAATCTGAGCGTATTGAACGCCATTTTGTACGTGACTGAGCATGGTTGCAAGTGGCGCGGTCTACCCAAACGCTTCGGTAATTGGCACACAATCTATACCCGCATGAATCGCTGGAGCAAAAGCGGTGTGCTGGATCGGGTATTTGAGCAGTTGCAGCAAGCGCAGATTGTTCGCATCAAGATCGAGGCGGTATCGCTGGACAGCACCCTGGTCAAGGTTCATCCAGATGGTACGGGGGCGTTAAAAAAAACGGCCCACAATCCATCGGCAAATCCAGAGGCGGATGGACCACCAAGATTCATATGGTTGCCGCGGATGCTCGAACGGCAATAACGTTTGCCCTGTCACCAGGACAGGCTCACGATGCCGCCGAGGGACGCAAACTACTCAGCGGCCTGGGCAAGCCCCGCTGGCCAGTTCATTTGTTGATGGATAGAGCCTACGAAGGGAACGAAACGCGACAACTGGCGCTGGAGCTTGGCTTCATCCCGGTAGTACCGCCCAAATCCAACCGGACTGAGGCTTGGGAATACGACAAAGCCATGTATCGGCGGCGCAACGAGATTGAGCGATTGTTCAGAAGACTGAAGGGGTTCCGGCGTATCTTCTCTCGCTTCGAGAAACTTGATGTGATGTTTATTGCCTTCATCCACTTCGCTTTGATCGTTGAAGCATTCCGTAGTGTTAACACGCCCTAAAGAGAAATAGCGCATCGTATCAATAATGGACCACGAAAGCCTTCTTCTAACATTAAAGTGTGCCATAGGCGCAGATAGAGCGATCTATCTAAGCGGCCCTATCACGACTGGTCGAAGGTTTGTCGATTGGTATCTGGAAACGGGCCATATGCTGAAAGATAATCCCGACGTTTATCAAGATGCCCTACAGGCAGGTGTCATTAGCCACAATGAGTCTGACATCTGGGCTACCGCTGAATTATTGCGCCAGTATTCACCCCTCCCCGTGATCGAACCGGCCAGCTTAAGAATTTCTTGTTGGGATCAACAAAACTACTACAAGTTTTGGAAATCCGTTATAGCACGGTATGTAGCTCGGGTGGTAGTGATAGACGACTGGCAGTTCAGTGTAGGTTGCGCCATAGAATTTCACTATGCAATGGAACGCGGAATTCCAGTAGAAACAGTTAACGGAAAACCGGTCAGTGCCGAACATGGCAGCGCTCGCATACTGGATGCGGCAATCGAACTTAAACAAAGAAGTGATGCGTTCGACAAATTACAGCGTATTGCGGATCGTCTTTTTGCATGTGCAACGAGGGAAAAGGTTTGACTCTCCAAAAGAAGACCCGCCATTTCCGTAAGGACGAGTCGCTTGATCGCTTAGCCGAATCGATCAATGTTGCACAGTTCGTCAGCTTCTCGCCCGGTGCTCCGGTTCGGCAGGAATATGCGCGAGTACACGGGTACTCGCCAAATCATGTCTTCGGAGACTTGCGCGAGGCCATCCAAAAATTATTGCAAAATAGTCCTGATTCATCAATAAATATCCGCAGTTTCGCTCCAGATGCTACTCAAGGGAATGAATTCGTATACCAGCAGACCAATATCGATAATATCGAAGCAACGGTGCTACGTATGGCGCGTTCGGACTTGCATGTCATTATCAATGAAACTGTTGACGTGCATGACGGGGGAGTTTCCGGAGTAATCCAAGGCGGCATTGTTGAATTCGCACCGGACGATACGCCACGTTGCGTGGAACGTGAAGGAATTGCTTCATTTCCACTTCCATGGGGTATTGCTATTTTACAAAGAATTTATGGGTTTCCGATTGAACTCGATTACGGTCCTGAATACCGGCTTGAATTCAGCATTCATCCCAAACCACGGGGATGGAAACATACTCATATTCTAGGCTGGGAACTGGAAAAGATTGGAAAAACTACCATTGAGCCAAACAAACACTGGCCGAATAAATTTAGCCGCCTGATTGGAGACAAAGCCTTCGGCCTGCTGCTGGGATCGGAAATAGGATTGCCTGTCCCCAGAACAATGGTAATCAGCAGGCGCTTGGCTCCTTTCAATTTTGGCGATAAAACAGGAAGTGCCGAGCGCTGGCTTCGAACCTGTCCAAAGGAACAAATTCCCGGAAAATTTACCACTCATCATGGATGGATAGATCCGTTTACCCTATTAGCGAAAGAAGATCCTACAGGTGACCAAATCTCGTCTGTTCTTGCACAATATGCAATTCCGTCCAAATATTCTGGTGCTCTTATTGTTGCTGCCGACGGTAGAGTAATCATCGAAGGAAAAGCGGGGGAAGGTGAAGCGTTCATGAAAGGTGTTGCCACTCCAGAACAGCTTCCTGAAAGTGTTACTCGTTCAATTAGGGAATTATATGATCGCGCATCTGCGCTTTTGGGACCAGTCCGCCTTGAATGGGTTTACGACGGTGAGCGCCCCTGGGTGGTGCAGCTGCACCAGGGTGCAACCCAGACCCAAGAGAGCGTATTGGTCCCAGGCGAGGCGTCGAAATGGCACTCCTTCAATGTTTCACGAGGGCTGGAAGAGTTGCGCAACGAACTGAGTCAATTAGGAGAAAATGATGGAATTGTGCTGGTTGGCCAAGTCGGTCTTACCAGCCATATCGCTGACATCGTTCGAAAAACCAATAAGCCGGCCCGGCTCAATAGTTCAGCCGTTTAGTCGTATCGTCGACTTATATCGCTTTAAAGTTTTCTTTGTGCCCTGGCGAACGGAACTCAAGCACGTGTGAACCGATAATGAGCCTGAATTGCGCAGTGATGCCTCTCGGATATCTCCTGCGCACCCGCTTTTAATCCGAATCCACGGAGCATGCCATGAACAATATCATCTATACGGTAGGCCTCATCGTGATCGTTCTTGTCATCCTGAAATTTGCCGGGGTCGTCTAAGTATTTGCAGGTCAGGTCAGGTCAGCGCAGCGTAAGCCGACACCGGGACCGTCAATAACGCACCGCGCGGGGATGAATGCCCGCCTTGAGGGCCTGGATGGCCTCATCCGCATCCTTGACCATGTCGATTCCCAGCGGGCAGAAAAAATAACGGTAAAGGGCGCGCTGGGCATAGTTCTGCGCGATATTCTCCAGGTCCATCCACTTCGATGTTCTTGCGCGCGCCCAGGTCTTGTCATTGCGGCCATAGGCGTAGGTTCTTTTTTCCGCCGTCTGGCAACGTATGCCCTCGTAGCTCACGTTCATCGCTCCCTGCGGCGATCTCGTCACCAGGGTATAGCGCACCACGCCGTCTTCCCCTACAACTATTGAAGGCGCATCCACGTAGTGCAAGTTAGCGCTGACGGGGCCGGCATCGAACTTGAGCAGGTTTTCCTCGGAAGGGTAAGGAGGAAGCTGGGACTGCAGCTCCACCCACGGCTTTTCATGATCGAATTCATATTCGAATTTCCTGTCCTGCGCCAACGCTGCGGCAGGTATTCCGATGGAAAAGGCAAGCAGCACGGCCCAGCCGTTTACCGCTCTACTTATATGATTCCTCGTACCGCTCCTCATACGCCTCCTCATACTCCTCATGGGGCCGGCTCCCTACTTTATATCCCCGGCGAGGGAATCCCGCACCGCCGCAGGGACAGGATCAATTCGCGCCTGATAAGCAGGATGATCGACGCCCATGCTCAAGGCCGCGCCTTGGTGCAGCGAACCCGTCATATTCGCATCGAGTTCGAAGCGCAAAAAATGCACTGACGATGTTTTCTCTTCCGTTTCGCGCTCCAGGTCCTCATCCGCGATGGCATATATGGGATCGAGTCCGTTCACTCGCACCCATACCTTGTCTTCTATGCCGATCAATTCGCCTAGCCTTGCGGCGCGTTCCTCCGGGTCCGGGTATTCGATCATCATGGTCGCTTTCCAGTTGCTGCCATCGGGAACCAGGGGAACATAGGCCTTCAGCTCCTCCTGTATTCCTTCCCCGTCGAATATCTTCTCCGCCCTCAGCATCTCCTGGATCTGATACCGTATGGTCAGCTCATCCTCGAAGATGAGAGTCACGTTTTCGCCCAGGTGGACCTTGCGATTTTTCTTGTGGGACATGACCCTGGCGCGAAATTCGTCCCTCGCTCTGGCATATGCCTCTAGAGTCATCAAGCTGTCACGTGTAATCATGTCATCGATTCCTCATCTTTTTTCGTCACCCGGATAATATCTGACGGCTCCCGCCTATGAAGCCTTACAGGCCATAGGCGACGCGCACGAGGGTCAGCGGATGCTGTTTCTGCGCCCTGGTTTCGCCCATTCCTTGCTCGATATGCCGTGCCGCTATGGCGCAGTCGGAGGTGATGTAATCCGGGGCCGATGCAGCCATCTGCTTGAATACCGGCTTGCCTATCTTCATGGAATCGGCGAAGTGCTCGCTTTTGACGCCCCAGGTGCCATCATGCCCGGAGCAGCGCTCCACTACGGTCACCTTGGTACCGGGAATCATTTGCAGCACCTCCTTCGTCTTCTGGCCGACGTTCTGCACGCGCTGATGACACGGAATATGATAGGAAACGCTGCCGAGCGACCGACTGAAATCCGTTTTCAGCAGGCCGTCGCGATGGCGCAGGTGCAGATACTCGAACGGATCGAACATCGCCTCCGCCACCGCCTTCACCTCCTCATCCTCGGGAAACATCAGGGGCAGTTCCTGCTTATACATGAGGGTGCACGATGGCACTGCGGTCAGGATGGCATAGCCTTCCCTGGCCAGTTTTACCAGTGGAGGAATATTGATCGTCTTGAGCGCTTCCACGCCTTCCAGATCGCCCAGTTCCAGTTTGGGCATGCCGCAACAGGCCTCTTTTTCCACCAGCCGCACCGGTATCTCGTTATGATCGAGCACTTTCAGCAGGTCATGCCCTATGCCCGGCTCATTGTAATTCACGTAGCAGGTGGAATAAATCGCGACCTTCCCCGGCGTTCTCGCTCCATCGCGAATTGCATGGGAGGAATTAACCTCCGCGTTGGAGCGAAACTTGTGGCTGGTGTACTCCGGCAGCTTGCGGTCGGCGTGAATGCCGAGAACATCGTCCATCAGCTTGCGGGCCGCCGGCGTTTTGTTCATGGCGTTCACTGTCTGCGTGATCACCGGAATGCTGGCAAGCTTCCCCATGAGATCGGTGCTGGAAAGCAGCTTGTCACGAAAGCGGACATCGCCTTTTTTGTACTTGACCGCCTTGGCGCGCAGCATCAGGTGGGGAAAATCCACATTCCATGGATGGGGAGGGACATAGGGACATTTCGTCATGAAGCACATGTCGCAAAGGTAGCAGCGGTCCACTACCTCCCACAGGCTCTGCTTTTCCACCCCATCCAGCTCGCCCGTCGGCCCCTCGTCTATCAGATCGAACAGGCGCGGGAAAGCGGTGCACAGGTTGACGCAGCGACGGCAGCCATGGCAGATATCGAAGACGCGCTCCAGCTCGTTGAATAGCTTGGGCTCGTCATAGAATTCCGGGTTCAGCCAGTCGAGCGGGTGGCGTTTCGGCGGCTCCAGGCTGCCTTCTCGGCTACTCATAGCAAAATGAAAAAAATGGGAAAGTCAGCAGGAATGAAGTCGAGGAACGAAAGAAATCGGCCGGATCGGCTTTGCGGCATCCGGCCCCTTCGTGTTTCCGGTATTTTCGCCGGATCACTCGGTCAGGTTATCCAGCGCCTTCTGGAAGCGATTGGCGTGCGAACGTTCGGCCTTGGCCAGCGTTTCGAACCAGTCGCCGATTTCATCGAAGCCTTCCTCGCGCGCGGACTTGGCCATGCCCGGATACATGTCGGTGTATTCGTGCGTTTCGCCAGCGATGGCGGCCTTGAGATTTTCACGGGATGAGCCGATGGGCAGGCCGGTGGCTGGATCACCGCTCGCTTCCAGATACTCGAGATGTCCATGGGCGTGGCCGGTTTCTCCTTCGGCAGTGGAGCGGAAGACCGCTGCAACGTCGTTCTGGCCTTCCACGTCCGCTTTCGCCGCGAAGTAGAGATAGCGGCGGTTGGCCTGGGATTCCCCGGCGAAAGCGGCCTTCAAATTTCCTTCAGTTTTCGATCCTTTCAGTTCCATCACTCTCTCCTTTGGTTTGAAAGTCTTTGGCTAATAGTAATAGCCTAATAGTAATTAGTAATAGTTATAGTGAATTGGCGAATTTCCGGACAAGGTCCTGCGTGACGTTATACACAGGGTCTTCCCTACGAAACCATTGTCGCCCTGCACCGGATTCAAAGGGACTTATCCAGCAACTCCCTCATTTTAAGATATTCGACGCAGTATACTCAATCCGACCCTTGATCCGGGAACTCATGCCTGGAATCAGCCACGACCGGAATTGAACCGTGGGAGACTAGCGAAGGGGGTCCGGCTTGTCAACTGCGTCAATCAAACTTCCGGATTCAGGAAAACCGGGACCGGTGGCGACGTCCCCCGAATCGAACCCCGTACCAACTCGGACGCCACCCCTTGCAATTCCACCCCGGCAGGCTTCACGTGACCAGGTTCTGCGGCTTGCCCATCTCCCAGGACTCGATATTATCGATCAACTGATCGGCGAGAACCTGCATCGCCTGATCCGAAGCCCAGGCAACATGCGGCGTGAGAATGAAATTCGGAAGGCGCAGGTTGAGTAAGGGATTGCCGTCCTCCGGCGGCTCGGCGCTGAGCACGTCGACACCCGCCCCCCCGATGATTCCTTCCTCCAGTGCGCGCGCCAGCCCGGCTTCGTCAACCAGCCCGCCTCGGGCAGTATTGATCAGCAGCGCGCCGCGCTTCATCCTGCGAAGCTCTGCCGCCCCTATCATGCCGCGGGTCGCCGGCGTCAGCGAACAGTGCAGCGACAGTACGTCCGACTCCGCCAGCACCTGATCGAAAGGGGTCAGCACCACGTCTTTTTTTCTGGACGAGGGATGATAAGCGAATAGCACGCGCATGCCGAAGGCGCTCGCGATGGCGGCCGTACCCCTGCCAATCGCGCCTTCGCCCACGATGCCCATGGTGGAACCGTGCAATTCGGAAATAGGATGGGCGAACAGGCAGAACTGCGGGGATTTCTGCCAGGCCCCCTGCTCGATTTCCTGCCGGTATCCGACCAGGTTCCGGCGCAGCGCGAGCACCAATGCAAAAACATGCTCCGGCACCGTGTGGGCCGCATAATTCCGGATATTCGCCACCGCAATGCCATGCCCGCGGCAAGCTGCGATATCGATGCCATCATATCCGGTAGCGGTGACGGCCACCATTCTCAGCATGGGCAGCCGCGCAAGCATCGTCTCGTCCAGTTTCACCTTGTTGATGATGGCGATGGTCGCTTTACGTAGGCGCGGCACGATTTGTTCGGGAGCCGTATGCGGATATTCCTCATAGGTGTGCTCGAAACGCGGCCGGCGAATATTGGCCTTGATCGAATCCCTTTCCAGAAACACGACATGGTGACTCATATTTTCCCTCCAGAACGAGAACAAACCTCCCGCAGCGCAAAATCTGAACCGCCCAGGCGATTCCAAGGTTTCCGGCCTACCGGTTCATTTTCGTCGAAAACAGGCTGGCGGATATGATCATCGCACCACCTATCCATTCTTTCATCGTCAAGGCCTCGTCAGTCAGAAAATAAGCGGCAACCGCCGCCACGACCAGTTCGAACAGCATGATCACGATGGCCTGGTTGGCTGGAACATGGTTGAGCCCGTATTGCACCATTACACTCAGCCCGAACACGATCAACCCCAGCCCCAGCAGAAGCAGGCCCGATTCCGTGGAAACACGGCCCGGCATGGCGGCCTCGCCAAAAAGCGAATAACCAAGCGCTACCAGCGTCACTCCCGCCCATACCGCCAGAGATTTCAGCTGGACACTGTGAAACTGATCCCTGCGGCTGAGGACGTTGGACAGGGCAAACATGATTCCGGCCGACAAACCCATCCAGTCGCCGTAGGACAGGGGTAGCAAAAAGCCGGTTTGCGGCTGCCACAGCATGACGATCGCCCCGGAAAGCGAAAGCGCGATCACGAGATAGCCATGCAGGCTCAGTTTCTCATCGAGCAGCAAGTGTGCGAATGCGATGGTCCACAGCGGTGCAAGGTAAAACAGCAACAGCACCCGCACCACTTCACCGTGAATCACGCCCAGCACATAGGCCAGATTGGTCCATCCGGCGAAGAGCCCGATCCCCAGCAACAGGTGCATCTTGCCACCAAAAATCAGCGGACCTTGCAAGCTGTTGCGGAATGCCGCCAGCCCCAGCAGCAACGCGATAAGGTAAGTTATCGCAGTCGCGATGGATCCGCTGATATCGGCCTGTTCCAGCAATCGATAGGGATACCACAACAGGCCCCAGATCGTGGCGCCACCCAGCAGGGCAGCTATCGGAAACGCATTGCCGGCCCGTTTATATTTTCTGGTTAACGGCACGTTCGCCATTTATAATTCCGCATCCTTTCCTATCAATGAAAAGCACGCGGGCATATTACGCTTTATCCCGCCGCGCCACCGCAGGATACAAATTGAACCCGAACCTCGACCGCCTGCAACCCTATCCATTCCAGAAGCTCAACAAGCTGTTCGCAGAAATTACGCCGAACCGGGATTTTTCGCCCATCAGCCTGCATATCGGCGAGCCCAAGCATGCGACCCCTGATTTTATCCGCAGCACGCTGGCGGATAATCTTTCCCTGATGGCGCACTATCCCACCACGCTCGGTGCTGCCTCGCTGCGGGTCAGCATCGCAGCATGGCTGATCCGGCGCTACCGCTTGCCCGGCATCGATCCCGACCTGCAGATCATTCCCGTCAACGGCAGCCGCGAAGCCTTGTTTTCAATCGCGCAGGCGGTGATAGACTCCTCGCGGCCCGGTGCGGCAGTGGTTTGTCCCAATCCGTTTTACCAGATTTATGAAGGCGCCGCACTGCTCGCCGGCGCGACCCCCCACTTTCTGAATACGCTACCCGAAAACGGCTATGCCCTCGATTACGAGGAGTTGCCGCAGGACATCTGGTCGCGCACCCAACTGGTTTATGTCTGCTCCCCCGGCAATCCTACCGGCAAGGTCATGCCGATGGACGCCTGGAGGCAACTCTTCGAGCTGTCGGACCGATATGGTTTTGTCATCGCCTCGGACGAATGCTACGCAGAAATCTACTTCGACGAAGCCACGCCGCCGCTCGGCGCCCTGCAGGCCGCCCATCGGCTTGGACGGCATGATTTTCGCCGGCTGCTGGTCTTCAGCAGCCTGTCGAAAAGATCGAACGTACCGGGCATGCGTTCGGGATTCGTAGCGGGCGATGCTGCGATACTGAAAAAATTCCTGCTCTATCGCACCTATCACGGCAGCGCGATGAATCCGGCGGTGCAAGCCGCAAGCGAAGCGGCATGGAACGACGAGGCGCATGTCGTCGAAAACCGGCGCCTGTACCGCGAAAAATTCGCAGAGGTCGTCGGGCTGCTGGCTGGAACCCTGCCGGTATCCATGCCCGACGCCGCTTTTTACCTCTGGTTGAATACGCCCGGCAGCGATATCGAATTCACCGAACGGCTTTATCGCGATTATAATGTAACGGTTCTGCCAGGCAGCTATCTCGCACGCTATGCCAGTGGAATCAATCCGGGCAAAGATTTCGTGCGCGTCGCGCTCGTGGCGCCACTGGCGGAATGCGTCGAAGCAGCGCAACGCATGGCCATGCTTGCGGCCGATCTGCAGCGCGAGCAGCGCGGAAAATCCACGCCCGGAAAAATATCTCACGCATAGAAAAAGGAAAATCATGGATGAGCTCCAAAGCACTATTGAGGAAGCATTTGAACGGCGTGCCGGAATTACCCCCAGGAATGTCGAGGCCCGGCTGAAGGAATCCGTTGCCCAGGTGCTGGAGATGCTCGACAGCGGCAAGCTGCGGGTAGCGGAAAAAATCGATGGCGAATGGAGTACGCGTCAATGGGTTAAGAAAGCGGTGCTGCTTTCATTCCGGATCGAGGACAACAGCTTTATAAAGGGCGGCTTTTCCAATTATTACGACAAGGTTCCGTCGAAGTTTGCGGACTACAGTTCCCGGGATTTCCGCAATGGCGGCTTTCGGGTCGTGCCCCCCGCGGCCGTGCGCAAGGGAGCATTCATTGCCGGCAATGTCGTGCTGATGCCCTCCTACGTCAATATCGGCGCCTATGTCGACGAAGGCGCCATGGTGGATACGTGGGCCACGGTGGGCTCCTGCGCCCAGGTCGGGAAAAATGTGCACCTTTCCGGTGGGGTCGGCATCGGAGGCGTATTGGAGCCGGTCCAGGCCAATCCCACCATCATCGAAGATAATTGCTTCATCGGCGCGCGGTCGGAAATCGTCGAAGGCGTCATCGTCGGTGAAAATTCGGTGATTTCCATGGGCGTCTATATCGGCCAGAGCACCAGGATCTATAACCGGGAAACCGGCGAGGTCAGCTATGGCCGCATACCTCCCGGTTCCGTGGTGGTTTCCGGCAGCCTGCCGTCCGCCGACGGCAAATACAGCCTCTACTGTGCGGTCATCGTGAAGCAGGTGGATGCGAAAACACGGGCAAAAACCGGTATCAACGAATTGCTGCGCGGGATTTGAAAGCCACACTTCCCAGCCGGCGGGCATCTGTATTGACAACTACTATACACTACTGTATATCGGTATATCTGTTGTATATACAATTTGGATTAACCTATGCGTGATGCCGCCATCAACCTCCGGGCGCGTCCCGAGCAGCGAGACCTCATCGACCAGGCCGCGCAATTGCTCGGCAAGAACCGCTCCGACTTCATGCTCGAAGCCGCCTGCGACAAAGCGAAGTCCGTACTGCTCGACCAGGTGTTCTTCGATCTGGATGCCGCGAAGTTCCAGCAGTTCACCAGGCTGCTCGATGCACCGCCCGCCCATAATCCGGGGTTGGAACGCCTCATGGCGGTCAAGACACCCTGGGACAGGAAACCGGCAAAGGGCTGAGCTTGCAGTTCAATCCGCCGGAGCCACTTACCGCTTTGCATCGGCTGGATGACTTCGAGTGTGGCGAAGCCTCACTTGATGACTGGATCAAGCGGAGGGCGTTGGCCAATCAGTTGAGTGGCGCAAGCCGCACCTTTGTCGTCACCGATGAAGAGGGCAATGTCCGCGGCTATTACGCCATGGCAGTTGGTGCAGTTTCGCACCGACTGGCAACCAGCGGCGTGCGGCGCAACATGCCTGACCCGATTCCTGTCATGATCCTCGCCCGGCTCGCGGTCGACCGGAGGATGCAGAGACTACACCTGGGCGCGGCCTTGCTGCAGGATGCCGTCAACCGCGCAGTGGCCGTATCGCAGAATGCAGGGGTGAGAGCATTGCTTGTGCACGCACTTCATGAAAAGGCGAAGCAGTTCTACGAGCACTATGGGTTTCAACCCTCACCTACGCACCCGATGACGCTCATGCTGCGCTTGAGCAGTGCCCTCCTTGAAGACCATGCGCGATAGCGTACTACTAACCCACAGTAATGTCTGAAGGACCAACATGAATAATGGTGCGTGCCACGTTCGTTTCCTCAATGGTATTCCAGAATTTCGATATTTGCTGGATCGGTGACGTAGGTGTACAAGCCGATGCCCATCAAAGTCATCACAGCCGTGGATCAGCTGCAGTTTCTTGTCAGTCTACAGGGAAGTTCCAAGAGCATCTTTATGTTCTTTCCTCTATGAATTCACACACATCCACGAAGGCTCAGATATGAAGCTAGCATAGCAACCGCCCGACCGTTACGTCAATCGCAACAGCTGAAAGAGAATTTCAGCCTCTGGCGCAACTGTAACGCCAACAACCTTCCTTCTATTGCTGTTTCAGGAGCACCGGTGCTTTCATCTCCTCAGGTAGATCGCCGTAAGCTGCACACAAGCTTGCCCGAGCTCACCGCTGGTTGTGATCCAAGCTTGGCGGTCGATGGCTCTTTGTCCCGGCGTGAACCACCTTTATATCGGGCAGCCGTAACCCAACCCGACTTCAAAGCGACTCGGTCGCCACGATCCGTCCACGCGGCCCGAAAATCGATCGATTTCTCGCGACGCAGCCCAAAGACCTCCTGCTGCCAAGATTGCCCGGCTTCTTGTGCTCCCCTTGCAGCCCTGCCGACGATAAGCTGCGTGATCATCACGCTCGCGCATGATTTGATGGTAAACACCATCAAGTTCTATCAACACCACAAAAATCTATCGACGGCGCATGACGTGGACTGATACCTCGCTGTTAGCCGCGTTAACGGTGTGCGCTCCGGACAATTTCAGTATGCTGCAACTCGTGCAAGAACGTGTTGGCATTGGCGCGATGCAACGAGGCTGAAACGCAACGCGGTACCAGTTATAATTTATGGACCGACCGATGATTCCTTTTTGGAAAAAACACGACATGCAAAATGACACGCTGACTCTCGCCCAGGAGCTCATCGCCCGCCGTTCGTTCACGCCCTCCGATGCCGGCTGCCAGGATATTCTTATCCGACACCTGGAAAAGATGGACTTCCGCATCGAGAAAATTCGCTGCGGAGAAGTCGATAACCTATGGGCGCGGCGCGGAAGCATCGGGCCGCTGATATGTTTTGCCGGCCATACCGACGTGGTGCCGACAGGCCCCCTGGAAAAATGGGAAAGCGATCCCTTTACGCCGGAGATCCGGGACGAGAGGCTTTATGGGCGCGGCGCGGCGGATATGAAGGGCTCGCTCGCGGCCTTCGTTACCGCGATCGAAGCCTTTGTAGCCGAGCATCCCGGCCACCGCGGCTCCATCGCGCTGCTGGTGACATCCGATGAAGAGGGCATCGCCATAGACGGCACCGCAAAGGTGGTCGATAGACTCAAAGCGCGAGGTGAACTGATCGATTATTGCATCGTCGGCGAACCCACCTGCGTGGATGATCTCGGCGACACCATAAAAAATGGCCGGCGGGGATCCTTGTCCGGCACGTTGACGGTAAAGGGCATACAAGGCCACATTGCCTACCCTCATCTTGCAAAAAACCCCATCCACCTCGCGGCTCCGGCTATCGCCGAACTCGCGCAGACTGTATGGGACGAGGGCAACGAATTCTTCCCTCCCACGACCTGGCAGATTTCCAATATCGCCGGTGGCACCGGTGCCACCAACGTCATACCGGGCGAAGTCGCCATCCTGTTCAACTTCCGGTTTTCCACCGCCAGCACGGTCGAATCGCTGCAGGCGCGGATGCACGGCATCCTGGACCAGCACCATCTCGATTATGACATCAAGTGGGAGTTCTCAGGCAAGCCCTATCTCACGCCCGGAGGCAGCCTGGTGGATGCGATAAGCCGTGCGATCATGGCCGTGACGGGGATCGAACCCGCGCTTTCGACATCTGGTGGCACATCGGATGGACGATTCATCGCCGATATCTGCCCGCAGGTAGTGGAAATGGGACCGCGTAATGCAACCATCCACAAAATCAACGAGTACGTGGAAGTGAGGGATCTGGAACAGTTGCCGCAGATTTACCGGATGACGCTGGAAAACCTGCTATTGAAGACATAAGCGGGGCATATGATCCCGAAACCTTCCTTCCTTTAAGGAAATCCTGATTGTGAATCAACGCACCGGGTGATCCGAATCTCTTGTCAGAGTCAATCGGAAATTTCTCCCATGTACAATGAAGCAGGCAATCAGCTCCAGACCGTTCGAGACCTGCTGCGCTTCGCGGTAAGCCGCTTTACCGAAGCGAGGCTGTTTTTTGGGCATGGCTTGGCATCCGCGTATGACGAAGCGGCCTATCTCATTCTCCATTCGCTCCACCTGCCGCCAGACCAGCTCGATCCCTTCCTGGATGCACGTCTCACCACCACCGAACGGGCGCAGGTTTTGCATGTCATCGAGCGCCGCGCCACCGAAAAAATACCGGCTGCCTATCTGACAAACGAGGCCTGGCTGGGAGATTTCTGTTTTTACGTTGATGAGCGCGTGATTGTACCGCGCTCGTTCATTGCCGAGCTGTTGCGCGAGCAACTCGCGCCCTGGTTGCAGGAGCCTGACACCGTCCGCTCGGCACTCGACCTTTGCACCGGATCGGGATGCCTTGCGATACTCCTCGCACATGCTTTCGAAAATGCCGCCATCGATGCATCCGACATCTCGGAAGACGCACTGCAGGTCGCCGCAAAAAACGTGGCGGACTATGAGCTGCAACATCGGATCACTCTCGTGCAATCCGACCTTTTCAATGGCTTGGCGGGCCACCGGTATGACCTGATCGTGAGCAACCCGCCTTACGTCAATGCAGCTTCCATGGCGGCCCTCCCGGAGGAATACCGGCATGAGCCGCGCAGCGCCTTGTTGAGCGGGGTCGACGGGTTGGATGCGATCCGCGCAATCCTGCGCGAAGCCGCGACCCATCTCACCGAAAATGGAATACTCGTGGCCGAAATCGGCCATAACCGGGCCGAACTTGAAAAAAACTTCCCCCGCACGCCTTTTACCTGGCTCGAAACCAGCGGGGGAGATGAATTCGTGTTCCTGCTGAGGCGCAACGAGATCCCGAAGTAATCTTCCAAACCAGTCTCGTCAGCCCTGATTGCCCTCCACCAGCGCCAGCAGGCGCCTTGCTTCAACCTCATCCAGTTCCATCCATTTGCCGCGCTTCAGGCGCGGGGGCAGGTTGATGGGGCCGAACCGCACCCGCATCAGCCGGCTGACCGCCATCCCGACACTTTCGAACATGCGGCGCACCTCGCGATTGCGGCCTTCCTTCAACACCACCCGGTACCAATGATTGGAACCCTCGCCACCCTGGTCCGACAATTGATCGAACCTGGCCAGTCCGTCCTCCAGCTCGATACCGGCGGTCAATCTTTCCACGGCTTCCGGCGTGAGGCGGCCTATGATGCGCACCGCGTATTCGCGCTCGACCTCGAAGCGGGGGTGCATCAGCCGGTTGGCCAGTTCGCCGTTTGTGGTGAAGATCAGCAAGCCGCTGGTATTGTAGTCCAGTCTGCCGATGGCGATCCACTTCGATGACCGCAGTTGCGGCAGCCTGTCGAAGACGGATGGGCGGCCCTGGGGATCGTCGCGGCTGACGATTTCGCCTTCCGGCTTGTGATAGATCATCACGCGAGGCAAAGTGCCGCTGCGCCGGAAGTGGATGACGCGTTTTCCCAGCCGTACCACATCTTCGGGACCGACGCGGTCCCCGATTTTGGCAATTTTTCCATTGATGGTGGCCTGCCCTGCGGCAATCAGCTCTTCCATTTCGCGGCGCGATCCCAGGCCCGCCTGGGCCAGCAGCTTCTGGAGCTTATGCGTGGCCGGGCCGGCGCCGGATGCGGGAGGAACGGAAGGATGAGCGGACACTGCCGGCACAGAAATTATTTTCCTGGTCCCCCTTCTCCTAGCCGTGCGGGAAGATTTGGGCCCTTTCACTGCCGCCGTGGCGGCTGAAACAGCCGCAGCGGCCGGCTTGCGCGGTCTTGGCGCAACCTTTGGCGAGATGGTCTTCATTCAACCTGAATCCGGCAGTAGCAATTGGATAGGGAGTGGAGTGTGCGGTTTCTAGAGTGCAGGGCAAGGTGCTACGACGCGCAATGGCCATTCCATTCCAAAGAGTCGCAACGCAGTCATGTGCCGCAAAAATCGCGCAGTCCGCGCTGTAGCGAACTCATCATACAGGTAAGCGTCGAGTACCGCGGAAAGTCTTGGTGGATCATGGTTCCAAACTGGAAATGACCGGTCAACTGCCGGATTCAGGTTCAACCCTTGAGCCAGGGAACTTCCGGCAGCGGGCCACATAGATTATGCGGGAGCCTCCTATAGCTCCCTGCGCTCGATCATCGCCTGCGCGAGCGTGCCACTGTCCACGTGCTCCAGCTCGCCCCCCACGGGCAAACCGCGTGCAATGCGGCTGACCTTCGCCCCTTTGCCGTGGAGCAGCTCGCCGATATAGTGAGCCGTCGCCTCTCCTTCCACGGTGAAATTGGTGGCAAGCACGACCTCGCGCACCACCTGATCCCGAACCGGATCCTGTATCCGCTTCAGCAAGCGGTCGAGATGAATGTCCCGGGGGCCGACACCGTCCAGTGGAGAAAGTCTTCCCATCAGCACGAAGTACATGCCCTGGTAGCAGTGCGCCTGCTCCATCATCAGCAGATCCGCGGGCATCTCCACGATGCAGAGCATGGTCGCATCGCGCCGGGGAGATCGGCATAGTTCGCATACCGGCTCTTCGGTAAAATTATTGCACTTCTCGCAGTGCCTGATGTACTTCAACGCATAATCCAGCGAGGTGGCGAGGCGTTGCGCGCCGGCGTGATCGCGTTGCAGGAGATGGTAGGCCATGCGTTGCGCCGAGCGCGGACCCACGCCCGGCAGACAGCGCAAAGCTTCCATCAAATCCTGGAGACCGGCAGGCGCCTTCATGGCTGGCCCGGCCATATTCCCGGTTCACCGTCCTTTCCGATCAATCTGTTATTCATCCGCGACCGCAACCGCAAGCTAGGGCCTGCTAACACTTGTTTCACACCCGCGTTGCTGCGCGAAAAAACGTGAGAATAAGGCGCGAAGCGCAGGGCATAGGGGCCTATGCCCAAGATTTGCAACGCCGTCCCCGCGTTTTTTCGTGCGCAACCCAGAGGAACGGGATGGAATTTCACCCAACCCATCGTTGCTCGCCGCTTGCAGAGCTTACTCTGCCGTGCAGCTCGTGCCTTGTTCTGATTGAAATCCATCACCGTCGTGGGTGCGAAACAAGTGTTAACAGGCCCTAGAACGGTAATTTCATTCCCGGAGGCAGGGTCAGGCCGGACGTCAGGCCTGCCATCTTTTCCTGGGCGGTGGTTTCCACCCGCCTCACCGCATCGTTCACCGCGGCGGCGATCAGATCTTCCAGCATGTCCTTATCATCACCCATCAGGCTGTCGTCGATGGTGACGCGCTTCACATCGTGCCGGCAGGTCATCACCACCTTGACCATTCCCGCCCCGGACTGGCCTTCAACTTCGATCGACGCCAGCTTCTCCTGCATGTTTTTCATGTTTTCCTGCATCTGCTGCGCCTGCTTCATGAAATTGCCCAAGCCGCCTTTCATCATTTTCTTGCCTCCACTATTGAATGGGGTTTATCGAGGAAACGATCAGCCTTGCGTCGAAATTTTCCACCAGGTCGCGCACGAAGGGATCGGATTCGATGGCTGCAATAGCCTGCATCTGCTTTTCCTGTTTTTCGCGATTCTCCTGTTCCGCGGGCGTCATGCCTGTCCCGTCCCCAATCGAAAATTTCAGGCGCAACGGTCTGCCCGCATGCTCGCTTAGCACGGCCTTCAATTTATCCTGGTAACCGAGCAAGTGGCTGCTCGCCTTCGGTATCGCGAATTCGATTTCGTGTACCAAGACGTTCTTCACTTCACAATGCTGCGCCAGCTCTTTCGCCATACCGCTCAATTTCAACTGGCCTATGGCCGTTGCCCAGTCGCCGCTGAACAGATCCATGGCGCAATCCAGTCCCGCTGGCATGCGTGCCTTCCCTGCTGCTTCTCCCGATATCGCTGCCGTCCTTGCACCCACCGCGGTTTTCACCTTGCCTGCAGCGCCCGCCATGCCTTCAGCGTCTGCAATCACCGCCGGAGATTGCCCTGGGCTTCGTTCCGGGCTGGATGTGTTCCGCGCCGATGCAACGGGCTTGACGCTTTTGACTGGGCCCGGTGGCGACGGCGGAGACCATCCCGCATTCTTATCAGTTCTGCCGCCACTCATCCGTGGGGCGGATGGAGACGACGGCATGGCGGATTTTGCATCTGCACCCGGCATATCCTCGGGGAGAAAAGCGAGCATGCGCAAAAGAGTCATGGTGAATCCCGCGTATTCATCCGGCGCACGGCTCAGGTCGCTGCGGCCCAGTATGGCCATCTGGTAGAAAAGCTGAACATCCTGCGGCGGGAATGCCGCCGCCAGTGCAAAAACGCGCTGGCGTTCTGAAGTATCTTCTCCTATGGCGGATGGCACGATCTGGGCTAGCGCAAGGCGATGCAGCAGCGTGGCGAGATCCTGCAAGGCCGCATCGAACGACAGGCTGCGAGCTTCCATCGCATCCGCAATGGCAAGCATGCCAGCGCCATCTTTTTGGGCGAGCGCATCCAGCAGATCATAGAGATAGCCTTGGTCGATGGCGCCCAGCATGTCGCGCACGCCTGTTTCTTCAATACTGCCCTCGCCAAAGGCAATGGCCTGGTCCAGGATGCTCAGGGCGTCGCGCATACTGCCTTGGGCTGCACGAGCCAGCAATTGCAACGATACAGGATCGCAGCTTATCTTTTCCTCTTCGAGCACATGCTTGAGGCGGGCCGAAATCAGTGACGGCGGGATCTGCTTCAAGTTGAATTGCAGGCATCGGGACAGGACGGTCACCGGAATTCTCTGCGGATCGGTGGTGGCAAGAATGAACTTGACATGCTCCGGCGGCTCTTCCAGCGTTTTCAGCATCGCATTGAATGCCGGTTTGGAGAGCATGTGCGCTTCATCGATGATATAGACCTTATATCGGGCAGCGGTAGGGGCATACAGCGCGTTTTCAAGCAACTCGCGCATTTTATCGACCTGAGTATGGGATGCGGCATCCAGTTCGATCAAATCGATAAAACGTCCCGCATCAATCTCATTGCAAGCCATGCACGTGCCGCACGGCGCCGGGGTTATGCCTGCCTCGCAATTGAGCGCTTTGGCGAGGATGCGCGCAATCGTGGTCTTGCCGACGCCGCGGGTCCCGGTGAACAGGTAGGCGTGGTGCAGCCGCTTCTGCTCCAGCGCATTGGTCAGCGCCCTGACGACATGCTCCTGCCCGATCAATTGGGAAAAGCTCCTGGGGCGCCACTTACGGGCAAGAACCTGGTTCTGCGACACGATATCGAGAAAACGGGAAAAGGAAAATGAAAACGCTATTGTAGCCCGACGGCTGTCAGGCTGCTCTCCGGCGGCCTTGATTCATGGAAATTTCCTGCCTTCCGTTGCCATGCCGGGCCTGAAGCGATCCGGGCGACCCAGGCAATCCGGCAATAGGGGTGGCGAGCCCGACCCCCGGCACTTGCAGAAAATAGCTGTGGCTGCTTCCTTCCGGACCTGACCAGGTTCACTACCATGCAATGCGGGGAGGCCCGCCATATGAAACTGGATAAAACGTGGATGAAACTTCGACGAAGCACCAATGAAGCGGCCAAAAAATCGGCATGGCGGATCAGCGAATGGAAGCGCGAGCCCCGCATCATCACTTGCGTTATTGTGCACTGAATTGCCGCCGGAGTCCATTGCCATGACGCCGCCTGGAGCGTGCAGCCGGTCTCTTCGAAAAACGGCGGATCGTACTTCCGTACAGATGTACTTCGGTCCAATTGTAGGCCTACGGCATATCCGTAAGATATTCGCTCATGGCTCCTGGGATTTCTTCTTCCTCGCAAATGGTGGGATGAATGATGAAATCACAAACCGCTTACAGGAGACCGTTTAGAGGAGATTTATCATGAAAGCCCATTCCAGAAAAACCGATTCCATTCCCTCCGGAAGAACCGTTCCCGGAGAAGCGGATTCCCAGGGAGCGACAATGCCGGCGCCACAGCCCCTCCGCCGCCCCATGCATCTTCTTCTGCCCATCGCCCGCTGGAAGAGCGAAATCCTGGGCATGCTGTACAAATATGAAGAAACCGAGGCTGCGCTCCGGCAATCCGGCATCGTCCCTGAATGGGTATATTATCCCAAGCGCATCGGCACCGGCAGCATCTCGCCCAAGCCCAACTACTTGGACCTTTACCGGCTAAAAAATAGACGAATACAGCTCTGGATCAGCGCGGACATGGTTATGGCCAGGGATACGGGTTTCCGTCACTTTCTCGGCACCCTGCTGGCGGATAAAGACCTGTCGCTGGTCAAGGGTGAATCCTTATGAAAGCATGTCAACTGCCCGATTCAGGTTCAACTCTGCCATAGATCGCCAAAGAAGCTCACAATGCCTTTTGCATAACGATGATAACGGAGCGTCACCAGTTCATGCATTGCACCCGGCAGGCGGCGCCATCGTTTTAGCGGTAGCCCGCAACGAGCGCGTAAAAAAACGAGCTTGGCATCCAGGCGGCTGAGATGGCGTTCTGATTGCGGAAAGCGGCTACCGAATTTCAGCAGCCTTTCCCGCAACGCTTCAAAACAGCGAAGCGCCGGGCCATACAAGAGCGCAAAGCTTCCGCCGTGCCGCTTGCGCCGGTTGCGCCAGCCCCGCCTGGGTATTCCGATCTGGTTGGCGCTGTGCTGGCGATAGGCGATCAGCGGAACAGGCAGCGGCACCAGATGCGACACCGACCCTATCAGCAGCGAAATCCACGCATCGTGTATCCATATTTCCGGTATCGGCAGCAGCAGCTCCCGGTAGCTCGAGCGAAAAGCCATCGTCGCCCCCGTTACCACCGGATGCCTGAGCAGCACCGAGAGCGCATCATGCGCCGCAAACCGCGCCTGGTCCTTCCGCTGGAACCGTACCGTGCCCCACAGCCGCGGACCAAATGGCCGAAGATCCTGGTCCACCACGTCCGCATCGGTAAATACCGCTCCCGCTTGCGGGTCGCCGATGAATTCCTCTTCCATGCGCGCTATCTTGTCCGGATACCATACGTCATCCTGGTCGCATAAAAAGATGATATCGCCGCTGCAGGCGCGTATGGCCGCTTCAAAGTTGCGGGTCGACCCCAGCCGTTCGGCGTTTATCTGGAACCGTACCGGAAAAGACGCACGCCCGGCAAAATCCCGCACAATGGCCGCGGTCGAGTCGGTGGAAGCATCATCGAAAATGACCAGCTCATCCGGCAGCCGCGTCTGACGAAGCAGGCTCTCCAACTGCTCCCCAAGATAACGCTCGCCATTGTATGTCGCCAGTGCGATAGACAGCCGATTGCTCCCGCTCACCCTTGCCACATCGGCAATATCCCGTTCAGGAGCCACTGCCTCGTCATCGGCTATCGACTTTAAGATCGTCTGAGAAACAACGCCTTGGCCTTCTCGCACAAGGAGGACTGTCAGGCCTGGCAAGCCGGAACCGGAATCAGGCATGGGCGGGAGAACCTTTCGCACCATAAAACTGAATCCGGCCCGGCGCCTTCCAGGTAAGTCCGACCGCGGTCAGGGCCAGTAACAGGTAGAGATTCTGCCTGAATATGACCAGTACATCCGTCAGTCCAAACAGGAAGATGAAACAGAGAAATGCGGCGCCCGGTATGGCCAGATGATGCAGGCGGAGAGCCTGGAACCAGCTCCAGAGGAGAAAAGCATAAGCTGCCAATCCTGCTATTCCGATCTGCATGCCGATTTCAATCCAGTCGTTGTGATAGTGATAGGTCTCTTCATGAAATTGCAGCAGGTTTCCGTAAATCCCGTTCTTGTATGTCGGAATCGTCTTATCAAAGTAACTGGCGGCCATGCCGGTGCCGTGGCCGGAAAACGGACGCTCCGATATCCCGTGCAAGCCGACATCCCATATGGCAAGGCGATATCCCAGGCTAGTGTTGTACTTGTGCTGCTTGGAGAGCTCGATATCGCTTCTGGCCTGCATGAGCCTCTCCCGGAGGGTATCGCTTTGATACGAGAAAATCCCGATGGCGACTACCGCTACGGCCATGATACTGGCGAAAGTTTTAATATTCTTTTTATGAAGCAGAAAAACCAGGAATCCCGAGGAAATGATGGTAGCCAGGAGAATGGCCCGCGCATTCTGATGGAACTGCATGAACAAGAGCCAGAGCGCCACAATCCACCAGAGGACACGCATGGACCGGCTGTTGCTTGAACCCGCAAGAAACAGGGATAGCAGGACGCCGATAGCAAGCATGAAAGAGAAGTCCAGATAGGTGATGCCCAGGGGCGGAATACCCTGCTCTCCCATCATCAACCACTGGTATGTGCCCAGAAACAGGACCCCCACGTAGCCGAGAACCAGTCCGCCGACAGCCCACGGCAGCCGTTTCGCGCTCATCAGCGTAAAATACGGGATAAAGATGAGGAAGGCAAAGTATCTTTGCCATACCTTATGCCCGGCTTCGGGACCATCGCTATAAAGGATGCCCGCTGCCACCAGAAGGCACAGGATCAGCATGGCCTTCACGAAGGGTTCCCTTCCCACCTCCTTCAGCCGCTCCAAGCCCCCGCCCGCCACTATCCACGAGGCAATGAGCAGGTAATAGGCATATAAACTCGGTTTTTTGCTCCACAAGGCGATGCCAAAGAAGAAAAGAGCAAATTTCGCAAGGAAATCGCGGCTGGCGCAGGTATGCTGCTGGAATGCGGATAAACCGGCACGAATAGGCACTTATCAGGAAAAACTGCAGTTTGTGCAACAGCGGAAATCAACTCGCGGGTGACGAAAGATAGAGGCGGCTGCCATTATAACGTGGCCATCCGTTCGAAAACAAAACACGTTTCCCCCCAGTTCCTCGTCGTCCTGGACTTTACGCCCAGACCTGCCTGCGCCATCAGGCGTATCGCTTCCTCCTGCTCTTCAATGGTCCCCAGTTCAACGATTACCGACCTGAGCTCCGGCCTTTTGAGCGTGTTTTCCGCGCCGCGTATGATGGGAATTTCTATGCCATCGACATCTATCTTGATGTAATTGGGACAGGGAAAGTCCCACCTGGTGCAAAGATCGTCCAGCGTCACGCCAAACATGCCCTGAACATGCGCGCTGGGTATTTTCATGTGCTTCAGATCTTCCCTTCCAAACTGGGAGCGGTTACCGCCGCCGATAAATTTGGGTATATACAGCCTGGAGAACGTGCTCTGTCCGGATACCGCCACGCAATAGGCCGTGACGATGCTATCGAGCTTGTTCAAATGGATGTTTCTGTTGAGCAGGTAATAATTGGCGCACTGGGGTTCGAAAGAATAAACCCGGATTTTTTTACCGTATTTTGCCGCGGGGTACAGGGAGTATTGGCCGATATTGGCGCCGAGATCAAAAAGGCATGAGTCGGGCTGAAAGCTGTCGAGCCAATCCAGCGTATCCGGCTCCTTGATGGAATACGTCTTGGCCCGCTGCAGCGTACGCAGGTTATCCACCGCGAGGCGTATTGTCTGTCCTTTAACCTTTACCTTTGCATAGCCTCCCTTGAGTCCATAAAGCGCCACGACAAATCCGGAAAGGATATTCATCAAAAATGAATTCATGAAGGGGCGATTGATCCGGTGGAACGGGTTATCGATGCCAGGATATCGTGTTTGTATGAATCTTGCCCGGATCCAAAAATGCAGCCCCGTGCAATCAGCGGTCATGGCTGACGGGGCTGCGGCAATTCCGAATATCGTCAAAAACATCATGCCGCCATGCCTGACCCTAAAACGCGCCCCGCATGCCGTTTTTCCTTGAAATTGCATTCTTATCGAGGAAGCACTGAACAAATCACTGCTGGGCGACGGCTGCTTTGTGCAAGGGGCTGCGCAAAGAGCAGTGAGCTACGTCGCGCACCTTATGATCATCCCGATTTTACCAGCAACACGCTCGGCGAAGATTTGATCAGCGCTTCCAGCAGCCTGCTAGCGCAGCAAATCCCGACGGAAACTCTTCCAGCCATACGCATGGCGATGATAGCGCAGCGCTGCGAGCTCATGCATCGCACCCGGCAGGCGGCGCCAGCGGGAATCAGGAAGGGCTGCCCTCGCCCGCAAAAAAAGGAGCATGTCATCGATGCGCTCGATACTTCGTATCGCGCCGGGAAAACGGCTGGACAATTCTGCGAGACGCGCGCGCGCCATTTCAAAACGAGGAACCTGCGGTCCGTAAAACGCCGCGCAACCGGTTTTAACACGCTTCGATTCCCGGTTACGCCTGGGTATTCCGATCTGGTTGGCGCTGTGCTGGCGATAGGCGATCAGCGGAACAGGCAGCGGCACCAGATGCGACACCGACCCTATCAGCAGCGAAATCCACGCATCGTGTATCCATATTTCCGGTATCGGCAGCAGCAGCTCCCGGTAGCTCGAGCGAAAAGCCATCGTCGCCCCCGTTACCACCGGATGCCTGAGCAGCACCGAGAGCGCATCATGCGCCGCAAACCGCGCCTGGTCCTTCCGCTGGAACCGTACCGTGCCCCACAGCCGCGGACCAAATGGCCGAAGATCCTGGTCCACCACGTCCGCATCGGTAAATACCGCTCCCGCTTGCGGGTCGCCGATGAATTCCTCTTCCATGCGCGCTATCTTGTCCGGATACCATACGTCATCCTGGTCGCATAAAAAGATGATATCGCCGCTGCAGGCGCGTATGGCCGCTTCAAAGTTGCGGGTCGACCCCAGCCGTTCGGCGTTTATCTGGAACCGTACCGGAAAAGACGCACGCCCGGCAAAATCCCGCACAATGGCCGCGGTCGAGTCGGTGGAAGCATCATCGAAAATGACCAGCTCATCCGGCAGCCGCGTCTGACGAAGCAGGCTCTCCAACTGCTCCCCAAGATAACGCTCGCCATTGTATGTCGCCAGTGCGATAGACAGCCGATTGCTCATCCCGGTATTGATCCAGCCTGACCTTCCCTGCCTATCGGTATTGCTCTGCCTTACCGGTGTCGGATTACTTCAGTTGCTCGTACAGCAAGCCCAGTATCCGGCTCGAAGTGCTGGATTTCTCGGCCTCACCGTCCTTGTTGAGTACTTTGACTTCTGTGGCCGCCGCACCGGCCTCGCTTAACTGGACACGATACTGATCCGCCGAATCGGCATTCTCGTCTCGCCAGAATAGCAATTTTGAAAGCAAGCCGCCACCCGTCTTGTTATCCGCATCCGGGTTGATATATCGGACGAAGTAAATTCCCTGCGAACGGTCGCGATCCTCCACCGTGAACCCAACGCGGTCCAGCGCCAGCCCAACGCGCCGCCAGGCGCGATCGAATGCCTCGTTTACCGTCAGCACGCCACCCTTTTCACGATTCATGCGTGCCCGCTCCGTGTTGGCGGAACTGCCCACCATCGCCCTGGCACGTTCCTCCGCCACGCCGAATCGCATCATCAGACGGGAGAGCATCTCGGCTTCCAGCTCAGGATCCGGAGGACGAGGCTGCCAGATCGTGCGCATATTGGCTTCCAGCACTTCGTCCATGCCGCGATGACTGATGTAAATCTCGGTAACGCCGTCCTCCCCGCGCTCCAGGCGGGTGCGAAACTTGTCCCGCTCCGCGCTTGAATAAAGCGTATCAAGAACTTTGGAAAGCGCACTGCGAATCAGATCCTGTGGAATCTTTGCCCGATTTTCCGCCCAATCCGTCTCCATCACCCCGGCTTCGGGCATCTCGATTTTGATAAGAAAACCCAGGTCGTGCCAGAATTCCTTCACCACCGGCCATATCTCTTCCGGTTCGCCTTTCACCACCAGCCAGCGCTGCGTGCCGGAGCGCTCCATGCGCACGCCGGAATCATCCAGTGTCGGCAGAATGGAACTGCCGCCCGATCCCGGCTGCTTGTTACGCTCCTTGCTGTAGGCAGAAAAAGTTGCGCTTCCTGTCGGATTGATATCCGGAACGACATAGCGCTCGTCGCTGCCCGGCGTGGTCAAGTCCGGCGGCACTTCCAGCGGAGGGAGCTTTCCCGCCGATTTATAATCGATTTTCTTGCCTTCCGGCAACAGGTTGCATCCTGCCATGCTTGCCACCAGGCATACTGCAACCACAATCCGCCATTTCATATGCAACACCGGCTCCCTCTAATCATGACCGCCCAACACGAAGGAGCCAGCCAACTCTGCAGGATTGGTGCCAGCCGCCGACTGAACGGATTCGAACAGATGCCGATGCTGGTTTCCATGGACGAGGCCAGGTGGATGATCCTCGGGGAAGCTTGCTTAGATGGATCGCGAACAACGGAATATGTGGTTCCAGTTAAGTCACCTCCGGCAAAGCCGGAGGCTTAGTTCTATTAGCCCCTCAAAGGGGCAAAAAGCTGGCGCCGCCTGAAGGCGGCATCACATGCCAAGCTTGAGCTGATCATAATGTTCGTCCTCTTTCTCTTGGTGCCGGATGTATTCTCTGACCATCTCTTCATCCAGTCCTACGGTCGATACAAAATAACCACGCGCCCAGAAGTGCTCGCCCGTAAAGTTTCTTGCCTTGCCCATAAACTTCCTCGCAATCGATATCGCACTCTTGCCCTTGATATATCCCACTACATGCGATACCGCGTACTTGGGTGGAATACTGATGCACATGTGTACATGGTCCAACTGCAAGTGCCTTTCCACGATCTGGCAACCCTTCTGCTGCGCCAACTCGTGCAGCACTCTTCCAAGGTGCTTGCGTATCGCCCCAAATATCGCCTTCTTCCGCCTCTTCGGTATAAACACGACATGGTACTTATAGTCCCATGTCGTGTGCGTCAGACTCTGGTAATCTCTCATTCGATTCTCCTAGCTTTTGGTCGAGCTAAAAGAATCGGGGCGACCGCTTCACACGGTCAAACCTTACTGAGTCCCCCGGCATAGCCGGGGGATTACCTTGTTTATTTATATCATTGTATTGCTATGCCTGCGTGGGATATCGCATCCCGGACAATCTGTCCGTTTCGATCGGATAATGGCGTCAAGGGCAACCGCAGGGCCGGCCCAATCAGCCCCATCTGCGCCACCGCCCATTTCACCGGGATGGGATTAGCCTCAATAAACAGATCCTGATGCAGTTTAAGCAGCTTCCCGTTCAGGGAGCGCGCCTGGCCGAGATCGCCCGCAAATGCGGCAAGGCACATTTCATGCATGAGCCGCGGAGCGACATTGGCGGTAACCGAAATCACCCCATCCGCCCCGAGCAGCAGCAACGCGAGTCCGCTCGCGTCATCTCCGCTATAAACCGAAAACCCCTCAGGGGCACGGCATAACAGATCAAAACCTCGCCCCATATCCCCGGTGGCATCCTTGATGCCGACAATATTGGGAATTTGAGCGAGGCGCAGCACCGTCTCGTTGCTTATGTCAGCCACGGTGCGGCCGGGAACATTGTATAAAATCTGGGGAATATCCACCGCTTCCGCGATCGCTCTGAAATGTCGGTACAAACCCTCCTGGGTGGGCTTGTTATAGTAGGGCACGACCGACAGGCTCGCATCCGCGCCCGCATCTTTGGCGTACAGGGACAAGTCGATCGCTTCCCTCGTCGAATTCGCGCCGGTTCCCGCAATAACCGGAACGCGTCCAGCAACCCGTTCCACCGCCGTCCGGATTAACAGATGATGCTCATCAAAATCCACGGTGGGAGATTCGCCAGTGGTGCCGACGACTACGATACCGTCCGTTCCCTCTGTCACGTGAAAATCGATCAGCGCGTGAAAACGTTCCAGGTCCAGCTCACCCCCCTCATGCATGGGCGTGACAATGGCAACCAGGCTTCCTCTGATTACGGCACCATGCATGACAGTACCCTTAAAAAAACGTCCATTTTACCTGAATCTCGTGCCTCTCAATATAATTCCCGATTGGGGGCGCACACCCCCGCACCTTTCGACAGCAAAAAATCAAGAGCTGGCGGAGGAACAAGAACGAGCGGCCCGGGACTTCCCCCTGCAATACACGGCATCGGTAATGAAACGATGAACAATCACTTGGTCGTGGGATTCGCGCAGTCCGGGCGGCGACACCTTGCGCGCGCCGCCCGGCCCTCTCGAGGCTGTGGACCGGATTAGCACAAGGTGGAGCAAAGCAATGCTGTCTTGCTACGATTTCGCAAATAACATCACTCCGTTTTTACAATCCACCGCGATATTGTCCTTCGCTGCGAAGCGACCTTCCAATATTTCCTTGGCCAGAGGGTTCTCGATCTGCGTCTGGACCGCGCGTTTCAACGGGCGCGCTCCGAAAACCGGGTCGAACCCCGCTTGCGCCAATTCCGCCAACGCCGCATCCGATACCTGGAGATTCATCTGGAGCTTCGCCAGCCGCGCCTCCAGTTGCTGTAGCTGGATCCGCGCTATGGATTTGATATGCTTCTCGTCCAGTGCATGGAACACCACCACCTCATCGATGCGATTGATGAACTCGGGCCGGAAATAGGCTTTCACCTCACCCATCACCGCCAGTTTGATGACCTGGTAATCATCCCCCGCCATTTGCTGGATCATCTGCGAGCCGAGATTCGAAGTCATTACGATCACCGTGTTCTTGAAATCCACCGTGCGGCCTTGCCCATCCGTCATGCGGCCGTCGTCGAGCACCTGAAGCAGAACATTGAATACGTCGGGATGCGCTTTTTCGACTTCATCCAGCAGAATCACCGCGTACGGTTTCCGCCGAACCGCTTCGGTCAGATAACCGCCTTCCTCGTATCCTACATAGCCCGGAGGTGCGCCAATCAATCGGGCAACGGAATGTTTCTCCATGAACTCGGACATATCGATACGGATGAGATGATCTTCGGCATCGAACAGGAAGCCGGCCAGTGCCTTGCACAATTCGGTCTTGCCCACCCCCGTGGGACCCAGAAACAGAAACGAGCCATAAGGCCGGTTAGGGTCGGCCAGTCCCGCGCGCGAGCGGCGGATCGCATCGGACACCAGCCGAACGGCCTCATCCTGGCCCACGACCCGTTCATGCAGTTTCTCCTCCATGTGCAGCAGCTTTTCCCGTTCGCCCTGCATCATCTTGGAGACCGGAATGCCGGTCGCGCGCGATACCACCTCGGCGATCTCTTCCGCCCCCACCTGGGTGCGCAGCAGCTTCGGCCTGTTGCCGGGCGCCTCGGATTCCGCCGCTTGCTCTTCGCGCTGCTGGTTGTTGAGTTGCGATTGCAATTGCGCCTCCAGTTGCGGAAGGCGCCCGTACTGCAATTCCGAAACCTTTTGCCAGTCTCCCTTGCGCGTTGCCGCTTCTATCTCCAGCCTGACCTTTTCCATCTCTTCCTTGATATGCTGGGAGCCTTGCACCAGCGACTTCTCGGCCTTCCAGATCTCTTCGAGATCGGCATACTCGCGCTCCAGTTTCGCGATTTCATCTTCCAGCAGGCTCAGGCGTTTCTGGGAAGCCTCGTCTTTTTCCTTCCTGACGGCCTCGCGCTCGATCTTGAGCTGGATAAGGCGCCGGTCCAGCCTGTCCATCGACTCAGGCTTGGAGTCGATCTCCATGCGGATGCGGGCCGCCGCTTCATCGATGAGGTCGATAGCCTTGTCCGGCAGAAAACGATCGGTGATGTAGCGATGGGAAAGTTCGGCCGCGGCGACGATGGCGGGATCCGTGATATCGACGCCGTGATGCACCTCGTATTTTTCCTGCAGCCCGCGCAGGATGGCGATAGTCGCTTCCACCGTGGGCTCCTCCACCAGCACCTTCTGGAATCGCCGCTCCAACGCCGCGTCTTTCTCGATGTATTTGCGATATTCATTCAAGGTGGTGGCGCCCACGCAATGCAGCTCTCCGCGCGCCAGCGCGGGCTTGAGCATATTGCCCGCGTCTATCGCCCCTTCCGCCTTGCCAGCCCCCACCATGGTATGAAGCTCGTCAATGAACACGATGATGCTGCCTTCACTCTGGGCAATCTCCTTCAGGACGGATTTCAGGCGTTCCTCGAACTCCCCACGGTACTTGGCGCCCGCCAGCAACGCCGCCATGTCGAGCGACAGCACGCGCCTGTCCTTCAGGGTTTCCGGCACCTCGCCATTGACGATGCGTTGCGCGAGGCCTTCGACGATCGCCGTCTTGCCCACGCCGGGCTCGCCGATGAGAACCGGGTTATTCTTGGTGCGTCGCTGCAGTACCTGGACAGTGCGGCGAATCTCGTCATCCCGGCCGATCACCGGGTCCAGCTTGCCCATGCGTGCGCGCTCGGTCAGGTCCAGCGTATATTTCTTCAGCGCTTCACGGCTGCCCTCGGCTTCGGGACTGCCCACATTTTCTCCTCCCCTCACCGCGCTGATTGCCTGCTCCAGCGCGGCGCGACTGGCTCCGTGCTGCCGCAGCAGGTTGCCGGTTTCGCCTTTATCCTGGCATGCCGCCAGCAGGAACATCTCGGATGCGATAAATTGATCGTTCCGTTTCTGCGCTTCCTTGTCGGCAAGGTTGAGCAGATTGCCGAGCTCGCGCGAGGCATTGATTTCCCCGCCGGTACCCTCCACCTTGGGCAAGCGTTCTATGGCCCTTTTCAAGGCATCGCGCAATGGAGGGACATTGGCGCCCGCCCGCTGCAGCAGCGAGGTGGTTGAGGCGTCTTCCTGCTGCAGGAGCGCGAGCAGCAAATGCTGCGGTTCAATATAGGGATTGTCCTGGCCCACGGCGATGCTCTGCGCATCGGCCAGCGCCTGCTGGAATTTGGTGGTCAGCTTGTCGAAACGCATGGGAATTCCTTGGGTGGTTGAAAGAGTGCCTTTCTTTATATGTGGGAGCAAAACCGGAATTTCAAGGAGACACCCTTATCGGCCTGGGCTGGGAAGAGCCATTGGCGATATGGTTCGCCGTCCGGTGGCCGGGTCATCCTCTTCGGGTAGAATACGCAATCAATTGAACAAACAGGTTAACGGCAAACCGGGAGAGCTGATGGACCTTGCCATCGAAATAAGGGATAACGTGGCTCGGGCGCTAGCGGAAGACCTCGGCCCCGAAAATGCGCACGACTGGGACAGCCGCGGGGATATCACCGCACAACTGATCCCCGCAGGCGAGACCGCCGCTGCCCGTGTCATCAGCCGCCAGAACGCGGTATTATGCGGCGTTCCGTGGTTCGATGCATGCTTCGCCCGATTGTCGCCCGATACCCGGATCGAATGGTTTGCAGGGGATGGCTCCGTCATAAACCCCGGCCAGGAACTCTGCCGGATCACCGGGAAAGCACGCACGCTGCTGACGGGCGAGCGTTCCGCGCTGAACTTTCTTCAGCTGCTGTCGGCAGTCGCAACGGAAACCTCGCACTATGTCAACGCCGTCCATGGAACCGGAGTCGTCATAGTGGATACCCGAAAAACCCTGCCCGGATTGCGGCTCGCGCAAAAGTACGCGGTGAAGTGCGGTGGTGGAACGAACCATCGCCTGGGGTTGTACGATGGCGTACTCATCAAGGAAAACCATGTCATCGCGGCGGGCGGAATCATGCAGGCGTTGCGGGCTGTGGAAAAAATTGCATCGCCAGGATTATTCATGCAGGTGGAAGTGGAAACGCTGGATGACTTGCAGGCTGCGCTTCATGCCGGCGCAAAAATGATTCTCCTGGACAATTTCGATCTCGAAAGCTTGAGAAAAGCAGTGGCGCTGAACAAGCAGGCATCCGGCAAGACCGCGATACTGGAGGCATCCGGGGGAATCGCCCTGGAAAACGTTCGTGCGGTAGCGGAAACCGGCGTGGACCGCATTTCCATCGGCAGCCTCACCAAGGATATCAAGGCTGTGGATCTGTCGATGCGATTCATATCCAGAACCTGACTGGGCGATGCAACGCAGTCATGTACCGCAAAAATCGCGCAATCTGCCTGTAGCCGCCCTGTAGCGGACTCACCATGCAAGTGAACGTCAAGTACCGTGGAAAGTCTTTATGGATCATGGATCTAAACCGGAAATGAGTGATCGACTGCCGGATTTAGGTTCATACCCTGCCCCGAGGAATAACGATCCAGCAAACCTGTAAATTCTTACAGCTATTCATCCCGATAAGGGTATTCGACAATATTTGCGCCGTGTCTCGCGGTCTAGCCGTTCAAATATTCGAGATTTGACTTCGCCTGCACTCGGATGAATTAAGGAAACAACGCTGAACAAATCCTGGGTGGCGCGGCTATGGCTTTGCGGGATGGGATACGCGAAAAGCAACGAAGCGAATGGTTGTTCAGCGCTTTCTTAAGTTTGCTCACCACGCCAGCATCCATGAAAATACTCATTACCAACAATACGCTTGCAGCCTTGGGAGGTAGCGAGTGGGCAGTGGTCGACCTCGCTCGGGCTTTGGTCTCTCGAGGACATCAAGTTGCGGCATGCAGTTCGCAAATCGGCGAAGCAGGAACCCTGTTAAAAGGAATGTCGGTTCCCACAATTCTCAATCCTTTCGAGTCCCCCTTCAAGCCTGACATCATCCATGGGCAGCACCATCTGGATACCATGCGCGCTTTGTGTGCATTTCCTGGCGTGCCAGCCATCTATCATTGCCATGGATCGCTGCCGTGGGTGGAAAGACCGCCGGTTCATCCACGGCTTCTGTACTACGTCGGGATGTGTTCGGTGGTTTCAGAGCGTATTCGTTTGTCGCTTGGCTTGACCGATCAGGAAGTCATGACCATTCCTAATTGGGTCGATCTCGACCGGTTTCGTTTTGTCCGCACGCCGAGGAGAAAACCCCGGACTGCGCTGCTCTACCTGAGAAGCTTCGACCGCACCGGCTGGCATGCCTCGCAGCTTTGCAAGGCCTTCGAATCCATGGGCATCAAGCTCGATCTCTGGCTACCGCAAGGAGAGACGTGCGCGCCGGAGGTGGTGCTGCCCGAGTACGATATCGTTCTTGCATCCGGCCGATCGGCTATCGAAGCGATCGCTTCCGGATGTGCGCTCCTACCAATCAGTCCCACCGCATGCCTTGATCTTGCCGATCTAGACAACCTTGATTTACTGCGGGGTCAGAATTTTTCGCCGAGGTTAACCACAGGTCAATTCAATTCTGCATCCATTATTCAGGCCGTTTCCGCATATGATGCTGATCGAGTCGCGGCCGTAACAACCACCGTCAGGAGCAAATGCGCACTTCACGCCGCGGCAGGCGCACTGGAGGCTTTGTATACCAGGGCAATCGAGGATTTCAGCAAGCAGGACTTCCTTCCTTCATCCATATTCAAGGATGAACTGCACGCCATGGCAAGCTATATACAATCCGTCATGCCAATGGTACGAGACCGGGAAAGATTGCTTGCGGAGAATGCCGATTGCCGCCAGGCAATGGCGGTGAAGGAGCAAGCGATGGCAGCGTTCCTTGAATGCAACTCGATGCGCGTAACCAGGCCGGCAAGGGCGATAAGACAATGGCTAAGGCGAGTTGGCAGGCGGTTGAAACGTTCATGAGTAGAACAAGTCTTTCAGGCATGGGCTCACCAATATTACATTGCGATAAAGGGCGGGGATTGCGATGCCTACCCGTCATCATCCCGCCCCTCCTGCCAGGTCAAATACGTCACGACGATAATGATGATTGCAACCGGAAGAATAACGTACCAACCCAGGGCAGATCCTGCCCCGATATCGGAATGGTGCGGAGGCGGCGTGCTGATGATCTTCGACGCGTGAACGACCGCGACCATAAGGACCAGGACAAGACCGGCAAGCCGCCGATTCCGGATCAGGATGCGGCCGGTAAGCTGGTTCAGCAAATATGCAGCCACAAACCCGAGGAAATAGATCGCAGTGTAAAAAATCAAAGCGCCCATTGTCCGCCAGCTATCCGCTGATTACCCGCTTAAGTGCCATACTTATTCTTTGCACATCCGGAGGCGAAACGCAAGATCATTTTAGGAAATAACTCGCCGAATCGCTATTCCCTCCATAGGATCATGGAAATCCTGGTCCTGCACCATGCTGACCCTGGTTCATAAGCAACAATCACAATCCCATCCGCAAACTTCGCTCTGCGGGAAGCGGGGAAGACCAGACTGAAAGAAAACTTTTACTTAAGGAAGCGCTGAATAAATCTCCGCTGGCGCGGCGGTGGCTTTGCGGGATGGGATGCGCGAAAGGCGACGATGCGAATGGTTGATCCCCTTCGCTAGGAGACTGACAAGGCAGACCGTTCGCAAAGCCCCGCCCCATAAGGGTTGTGGTAAAATCGGGTTCTCATGGCGTTGCGCTCCTTGGCATCGTAGTCCCGGCTACGACCTGCGTCGCGCGTCTTATGATCATCCCGATTTTACCGGCAACGCGCTCAGCGAGGATTTGTTCAGCGCTTCCTTAAGTTCCGTTTATCACAAGATCTTTCCGTGAAGCGGAAGGGTTCTCGATTGAGACAAAATCCTTCCGGAATGCCCCTATTTCCCTATTACGGCCAAGGACACGGTGTAATGGAACATCCGATGAACGCTTCCCAACCATTCCTCATCGTTTATAATTCAGCCATCTCTCCAGATTTACGGTTCTCAGCCAGAATCCTCACCCACGGGCAACCACGCGTTTCACTGTTTTAAGCAGTTTCGTTTTGTACAAGCACAAGGCGCCACGTTCACTTTTATCCCCAAGGAGGGCCGGGTGTATCCGAAAATAACGCTTGAGGCGGCAAATACGGCAGCTTTCCCGACATTATCTCTTGTCCCGGCATGACCTGGTCCAGCTATCTTCCCCTCTGGCCGCTTTCTGTCAGCCCCGCGCTCTGGCTTGCGCTTTCGCTGGTGGTGGGCGTACTTGTCGGCGAGGCGCTGGTGCGCTACGCCAATCTCCCGCGCATCGTCGGTTATATAGGTATCGGCTTGTTGCTTGGTCCAGGCGGGATGGGTTTGATCCCCCAATTGCCTGCCGCGGAATGGCGCCTGGTGGTCGACCTCGCACTTGGGATTCTGTTATTTGAGCTGGGAAGCAAGGTGAATCTTCGCTGGCTCAAGGCCAATCCCTGGCTTGCCGCCACCAGTCTGCTCGAAGCTGGAGCAAGTTTTTTTGCAGTGCTGCTGTTCCTGGTCTGGTTTGATATTCCTTCCGTCACCGCCTTTGTGGTTGCCGCCATCTCCATCGCTACTTCACCGGCCATCGTGGTGCGCATCGTGACCGAGTCGCGCGCCCAGGGCCAGGTAACCGACAGGCTCTTGCTGATGACCGCCCTCAATTGCATTTATGCGGTCATTTTGTACAAAATCGCAGTAGCCTTCATGCACGGCGAAACCGGCACCGATCTGGTGCATTCCATATTGGCTCCGCTCTACCTCATCAGCGGGTCGGCCCTGCTGGCCTGGCTGTTTGGCGTCACCTTCGAACGCATTCATCATTACGTGGGCCGGCACGAGGAAACCTTTTCCTTCGTGCTGTTCGGTATGATCGCCTTCGCGACCATCATGGCGTCGACCCTCAAGCTCAGTCCGATCCTGGTGCTGCTTGCCGCCGGCTTGATCACGCGTTACCAGCGCCAGCGGCCGCGTTCTTTCCCCCCGCATTTCGGATCAGCCGGCGCTGTTCTGGTCGTGCTGATGTTTATCGCAAATGGCTTGGCCGCAGACCTGAGCGGCTTGCGTTACGGTTTGCTGGTCTTGCTGCTCATTGTCGTGCGCAGTGCGGCAAAGCTGCTATCCGTGCTCGCGCTGGGGCATTACAGCGGCATTGGCATGCGCCAGACGGTGGCTTTGGGCATTGCGCTCGTGCCCATGTCCAGCGTTGCGCTTCTGCTTACGCTGGATACGAGCACGATGTTTCCCGCATTTGGCGCCGGAATGGGGCTCGTACTGATGAGTTGTATCGTGATACTGGAGATTGCCGGGCCCATCGTGATGCAAAAAGCCCTCAAGGCGGCCGGGGAGACCCCGGAGGAGAAAACATGAGCCTGATGCCGTTCGCATCCTCTCGCCCACTCACCCTGGGGGTGGAACTTGAGCTGCAGTTGCTCAGTTGCAATGACTACAATCTGGTTTCTTCCGCGCCCGACATACTGCGGCGGGTGGCAAAGCATACGCATCCCGGCGATATCAAGCCCGAGATGACTCGCAGCATGATCGAGATCAACACTTCCGTACAACAGGAATATGCCGCATTGGTCGATGAACTGAGCGCACTGCGCAAAACAGTTTCCGATGCGGGGCGTTTCCTCAACGTTGCCGTGGCGGGTGGAGGCACGCATCCGTTTCAGCACTGGAGCGAGCAGAAGATTTTCGACGCTCCCCGTTTTCATTACCTTTCCGAACTGTATGGGTACCTGGCCAAGCAATTCACCATATTCGGCCAGCACGTGCATGTCGGCTGCGCAGGCCCTGACGAAGCGCTCCATCTGATGCACATGCTGTCGCGCTATATACCGCACTTCATCGCCTTATCGGCCAGTTCGCCTTTTGTGCAGGGACACGACACGGGCTTCGCCTCGGCGAGGCTTAATTCCGTATTTTCGTTCCCCTTGAGCGGACGTGCCCCCTTTGTCCTGAGCTGGAGCGACTTCGAAGCCTTTTTTGCCAAAATGACGGCTACCGGCGTGGTGGAATCGATGAAGGATTTTTATTGGGATATTCGCCCCAAACCAGAATTCGGGACGATTGAAGTACGGGTATGCGACACGCCGCTCACAGTGGAAGTTGCAGCCGCCATCGCCTGCTACATCCAGTCCATGTCCCGCTATATCATGGTGGAGCAGCGCACTCCGCCGGAAGAGGATGACTACCTGGTATATACGTTCAACCGGTTCCAGGCCTGCCGCTTCGGACTCGAAGGAATTTTCATCGACCCGCGCTCGCATGAGCGGCGTACTATCCGGGAAGATATCACCGCCATGCTGAACCGCATTGGCGACCATGCAAGCGAACTGGGAGCGGTGGAGGCGCTGGAACAGATCCGGAAAATACTTTCCGCGGGAAATGGCGCAAGCTGGTTTCGCCGCACCTATGCGCGGGAACACAACCTTGGCGACGTCATGCAACTGCAGGCCGAGTTATGGATGGGGAATTGACGATTTTGGGTTACGCCGCAATACAGTGTACTATGCGATAGCGCACATCGGTGCAGTTGACCTTTCAGAATATCTCCGGAATAGTACGTTAAAAATGAGCAGGATCGACGTCAGCGGCGAATGATCAAGCGCGTTGTTCACCCATCGGCACGAGATGCCGCGGGACAACGCCGATCCGGCATTTTTGACTAGAGAGCTTCCGAAGCATTACACCAGCCACCACGATGACGCGCCCGTTACGCATTGGTTTATCGCCGCGCATTCTGCACAACCCTCCTGCAGAACTGGGATTTCGCAACAAAACACTGCAATATCTCGAACAGAGTGTCGCGCACTGGATCATGCGGCGCCGTGCGCTGGCATTCATGCTGCCGGCGATAGAATCGGGAGGGGTGGAACGTTCCAGCGTGCGCATCAGCGATTATGTCAAGGAAATAGACGGCCTGGTGCTGCAGGGGGGCGCGGATGTCAGTCCGATCTCTTATGGAGAAACCCCCATCCGGCCTGAATGGTCCGGTGATCGCGTGCGCGATCTTTACGAAATGGAACTGTTCTGGGAGTGCGTGGTGCAGGGAAAACCCGTACTCGGCATATGCCGCGGCCTGCAGCTTATCAATGTGGCGCTGGGCGGAAGCCTGTACCAGGATATCGTCACGGAGTGCCCGGATGCTGCTCCCCACGTGGATGCGGTGCTTTACGACCGGCACCGCCACCAGGTGCATATCGAGGAAAATTCCCGTCTGGCGACGTTATATGGAAATAATCCCGTCCACCTCGTCAACAGTATTCATCATCAGGCTATCAAACGGCTGGGGCGGGATTCCGTGGTCGAAGCAGTCTCCACCGACGGCATCATCGAAGCCATACGCATGCGTGGAGAATGTTATGTGACGGGATTTCAATGGCACCCCGAGTTTCACTTCGACGCCAGCGAATTGCTCGACTCGGGCCCGATACTGGATGATTTTCTTTCCGCGGCGAAGAAACAGCGCATTTAGGGAAGCGCTGAATAAATCTCCGCAGGCGCGGCGGCGGCTTTGCGGGATAATGCGCGAAAGGCGACGACGCGAATGGTGCGACCGCGCAGGGCGGAGCAGTGTCTTCCGAAAGGAAGATGCGACCCCGTAGCGGGATGCCTGCGCCCCAACAAAACTGTGATGCGGTCGAAGCATCCCCTCCGCTGCCCGATCCCCGCTCACGATGCAGCAACAGTCTTCCAAAAACCGTTATCGCACTACCTTTTCATATTCTTCGAAAGTGCCTGCTTCGCCAGTATTGCGTGCTTGCTCGGCAATGAATGTCTTCACCGGGTCGGCGTCGGCATTCATTACCACATACCGTTGTGGCAGGTTCTCTATGCCTTGATACCCGGCTGGGCGTGGCGGCTCGTGGCTGATAGCCTCCATGAGGCTTTCAGAAAATTTGACCGGAAGCGCGGTTTCAAGGCAAACCAGCGGCACGCCCTCCTCGCGGTATTCCATTCCCACTTTCAAGCCATCCGCGGTGTGAGGATCCACCAGCACGCCATACTGTTCATGAATCCGCCGTATGGTTGCGATGCGGACCGCGTGGCTGCTGGTTCCGGAAACAATGCCGAAGTCCTTTATCTTCTCCCACAAGGAGCCGCCGGAAAGATCGAAAAAACCTCCTCCTTCCCTTTCGATTTTCCCCCACAGCTCCTTCACCTGATTCGCGTCCCGTCCCGCCAGATCGAAAATGAAACGCTCGAAATTGGACGCCTTGGATATATCCATGGAAGGGCTACTGGTGTGATGCGTCTCATCGGTGCCGCGGGGACGGTAGCGCCCTGTCCTGAAGAACTCATCCAGCACATCGTTTTCATTGGTGGCGAGAATCAGGCGCCTGATAGGCAGTCCCATCATTCGAGCCACATGCCCCGCGCAGATATTGCCGAAGTTACCGGATGGCACCGCAAACGACACCTGTTCCGCGTTTGATCGGGTTGCGGCAAAATAACCCTTGAAGTAATAGACGATCTGCGCGGCGATGCGGGCCCAGTTTATCGAGTTGATCGTTCCGATATGGTATTTCTGCTTGAAAGTGGAATCATTGCTGACTGCCTTGACGATATCCTGGCAGTCATCGAACACGCCGCGGATGGCAATATTGAAAATATTCGGATCCTGCAGGGAAAACATCTGGGCTGTCTGAAAACGGCTCATCTTTCCCTGCGGCGACAGCATGAATACCCGGATTCCCGCCTTGCCCCGCATGGCATATTCCGCGCTGGGCCCGGTATCCCCGGATGTGGCGCCCAGGATATTCAGGTGGTCCCCGGTTTTTGCCAGCGTGTATTCGAACAGATTGCCAAGTAATTGCAGGGCGATATCCTTGAATGCCAGGGTCGGCCCATTCGACAGCGCCAGGATATGCAGTCCGGGTTCCAGGGTTTTAAGGGGGGTGATTTCATCGCTGCCGAAGGATCCGGCTGTGTAAGTACGTTCAATGATATTGCGCAAATCAGCGGCGGGAATATCGTCGGCAAAGCGGGAAATGATCTCGAACGCCAGCTCGCGGTAGCTCAGGCCGCGCAATTGCTGCAACGCGGCGGAATCGAACTCCGGGTACGCCTCAGGCATGGCCAGCCCGCCATCTGCAGCTAGCCCCCCCAGGAGAATGCTGGAAAACTTTTTGGGCGGCATGCCGCCCCGGGTAGAAACATAACGCATTTTTTCTTCCTGAAAAAACGAAACCGGTAGCCGGTTCAGGCCGGAGTCGCGGTGTATTCGAAGGTATTCAAGGGGAAGCCCCCTTGCGGCGCACTGCTGCAGCGTAAGCTGAAGGACATCGCTACTTGCTGTTCAATTGCTCCAGCCGGATACGTGTCACTTTACCCACCACGAGGGGCAGCTTCTGGATCCCGGCGATTGCGGCGTTGATATTTTTCTCCAGAGCCAGATGGGTAAGCATGATGATGTCCACATGGTCCTCCCCTTCGCTGGGTTCCTTTTGCACCATTGCGTCGATGGAAATTCCCAGGTCTGCGAGCACACGGGTGATGTCGGCCAATGCCCCCGGTTTATCGATGACTCGCAGTCGCAGGTAATAAGATGTTTCCACCTCTTCCATGTCCAGGACCGGCGTATTGGAAAGCAGGTCGGACTGGAAAGCGAGATGGGGGACGCGATGTTTCGGATCGGCAGTATGCATCCGGGTGACATCCACCAGGTCCGCGACGACAGAACTGGCCGTGGGTTCCGCACCGGCTCCCGCGCCGTAGTATAGCGTTGCGCCAACCGCGTCGCCTTTTACCACGATGGCGTTCATCACCCCTTCCACGTTGGCTATCAGGCGGCGCGCGGGAATCAAGGTCGGGTGGACGCGCAACTCGATTCCGGCCGAAGTGCGCCGGGTAATGCCCAGAAGCTTGATGCGATATCCCAGTTCTTCCGCGTAGCGTATGTCTTCACGAGTCAGTCTGGTAATGCCTTCGGTGAAAACCTTGTCGAACTGCATGGGGATCCCAAAGGCGATCGAAGCCATGATGGTAAGCTTGTGCGCCGCATCGATGCCCTCGACATCGAAAGTGGGATCCGCTTCGGCATAGCCCAGCTTCTGCGCCTGCTTGAGCACCGTATCAAAGGTCAATCCCTTGTCGCGCATCTCCGAGAGAATGAAATTGCTCGTGCCATTGATGATCCCCGCAATCCATTCGATGCGATTCGCCGTGAGGCCCTCGCGCAACGCCTTGATGATGGGTATTCCACCCGCCACCGCTGCTTCGAACGCAACCATTACGCCCTTCCGCTGGGCTGCCGCAAATATTTCCGTGCCATGCGAGGCCAGCAGGGCCTTGTTGGCGGTGATGACATGCTTGCCGTTTTCTATGGCCTTGAGCGTCAGCTCTTTCGCGGCGGTATATCCGCCTATCAGCTCCACCACGATGTCTATGTCTGGATGCGTCACGATTGCGTTTGCATCGTCCGTGACCACAATGTCATTACCCGCGATTTTTCGCGCCTTTTCCACATCACGGTCGGCAATCATGCGAATGATGATTCCTCGCCCCGCGCGCCTGCTGATTTCTTCCTGATTACGCTTGAGTACTGCAAAAGTACCCCCGCCGACAGTGCCTATGCCTAGTAATCCTACGCTGATGGGTTTCATGTCCTGACAGATGAATGAATTGTTGGAAATGTTGCTGGTACGATGTACAGTCAAGAATAAAAAATCATGCTTCCCGTCATTTGCTCTCGTCCGGTGATCTGATCCGGGTTCGCTTGCGGTATCGCCCGAGAAAATCGCCGATCCGCCCTATCGCTTCAGTGAGGTCGTCGCTATTGGGCAGGAATACCACTCTGAAATGATCGGGTGCCGGCCAGTTGAAACCGCTGCCTTGCACCAGCAGCACTCTTTCCTCCAGCAGGAGATCCAGGACAAACTGCTCATCATCCTCGACGGGATAAATTTCCGGATCCAGCCGGGGAAACAGGTACATCGCCGCCTTCGGCTTGTAGCACGTCACGCCGGGAATGTCGGTGAGCAGCTTCCATGCCAGATCGCGCTGCCGCATGAGGCGTCCGGTCGGCATCACGAGGTCGTTGATGCTCTGGTATCCGCCGAGCGCGGTCTGGATGCCGAATTGCGAAGGCACATTCGCACAGAGCCGCATCGAGGCAAGCATGGTCAGTCCGGCAATATAGTCGCGCGCAAACTGTTTCTGCCCGGAAACCACCGCCCACCCGGAGCGGAAGCCCGCAGCCCGGTAATTTTTGGACAACCCGTTCAATGTCACAAACAGCACGTCCTCCGCGAGCGAGGCTATCGAGGTATGAGTGGCATTATCGTACAATACCTTATCGTATATCTCATCCGCGTAGATGATCAGCTGGTGCTCGCGCGCAATATCGGCAATCCCGCGCAGGATATCGTCCGGGTAAAGTGCGCCGGTCGGATTATTGGGGTTGATGACAACAATGGCGCGAGTGCTGGAAGTCACTTTCGCGCGAATGTCATCCAGATCGGGCAGCCAGTCCGACTTCTCATCGCATACATAATGCCGTGGCGTTCCTCCCGCCAGTACAACTGCGGCTGTCCACAAGGGATAATCGGGTGCGGGAATCAGCACTTCGTCCCCGGTGTTCAGCAGCGCCTGCATCGCCATCACGATCAGTTCCGAAACGCCATTGCCGATATAGATATCCTCCATCCGCACACCCTGGATCTGTTTCTCCTGGGTGTAGTGCATGATGGCCTTGCGTGCCGCGAACAACCCCTTTGAATCGCAATACCCGGAAGCGGCAGACAGGTTATGGATCACATCCTGGAGAATTTCCTGCGGCGCATCAAAGCCAAATGAGGCGGGATTGCCGATATTGAGCTTGATGATGCGATGCCCTTCCTCCTCCATCTGCCTTGCGCGGTCCAGCACAGGCCCGCGAATGTCGTAGCAGACATTGGCCAGCTTGCTGGATTTCAGGATGGGTTGCATGGTTATGGATTGGATGACTGGAAGAGGCGGTTGCCGCGAACACGCCGTGGCCGCCTGCAAAGAGGAGGATATGGGCGACGGAATCGGAATTTTAATTTTCAAGCAGGTAGTCTGTTCGGCTGATCATGCCTTTGTTCCGCTTTATTGCATCGCAAAAAAGATGTAATGTTACCCGACAGACCAACGTGCCGCAAATGGAGACTGATTTGAAGCTGCACCTTTCCGGGTTATCCGAACAAAACACGTTCACCGGCTACGGTGCCGGATATGTTACGATCAACCAGATACGCTACGAACAAAGCCTGATCGTCCTGTCCGATCGCATCATCGACTGGGAACCCAGGATCCTGGAGCAACTCAAGCCTGAGCACTTTGCATTCCTGCTTTCGTTGCAGCCTGAAATGGTGCTGTTAGGGACAGGACCCATGCTGCGGTTTCCGCATCCTTCCCTGACGAAAATGCTGACTGCTGCGGGGATCGGGGTGGAAGTAATGGATACCCAGGCGGCATGCCGCACCTACAACATATTGATGGCGGAAGGACGGCGCGTGGCGGCGGCACTCGTCATTTGATCTCGCCGGCTTTCGCACACTCCACCCTGTCCAACTGCCCGGATTCAGGATTATTCAGCGCTTCCCAAGGGAAAGCTCGGTCCGCACGCGCTCGTGCCAGATCTCGATCCAGCCGGGCAGTTCCACAGGCAGCATGGGCCGGGAAACAAAAGCTCCCTGAGCGAGATCGCAGCCCGTGCGCTGCAGAAGATCCCAGTCATTCCGGTCTTCCACGCCTTCGGCAACAACTTCCATGCCTAATTGCCTCGCCAGTGACAGACTGGCTTCATACATCGCCATCAGGGTCTCATTGCTCCAGGCGTGGTGGACAAACCCCTGGTCAATCTTGAGTTCATCGAAGGGAATATCACGCAACTGAGCCAGGGAGGAATGCCCGGTGCCAAAGTCGTCGATGGATAGCCGGAAACGCTTCAGGCGCAGCCGCGTGAGTATCTCAAGCGGTGCCCGCGTATCCTGCATCAAGCGGCTTTCCGTCACTTCCAGCACGATATCCTGGGGAGCGATGCCGACTTCGGCAGTCATATCAGCAACAAAATTCAGGAAACTCAAGGATGCCAGATTATCCATCGACACATTCACGGCAACACGAAGCCGGATTCCCTCCTCTCTCCACGCTTTTGCCTGGATCAGCGCATTGCTGAAAACCAGTTGTGTCAGTTCGTCGATCAGTCCGAAAGCTTCGGCCACCCCGATGAACATATCGGGAAATACGAGCCCATCCACCGGATGGTTCCAGCGCACCAGCGTCTCGACGCCAATCACCTCGCCGCTCGCGACCGCAACCTTCGGCTGGTAGTAATTGACCAGCTCCCGATTGTTTAGGGCAGCCTGCAATTCCTCCGCGTGGTAAACTTTTTTTGGTATCCCCTGGCCGCTGCTGGAAGGAGGAGTCCATTTATCGAGCAGCAGGGACAACGATTCCGGCCGGACCGGCTTGTGCAAATGCCCCAGTATGGGAATCTTGTGCGCCTGCACCAGTTTTTCGGCAGTCTGCAACATGCGCTCATCCTCCCCGCTGACCAGGATGAGGCTGCCGGTATAATGGCGCTCGACGAGATGGCGCACGAATTCTATTCCATCCATTTCCGGCATGTTGAGATCCAGCAGGATAATGTTGGGCCGCGAGTTTGCATCGATGCTTTCCAGCGCAACACGCCCGCTATCGCACAGTATTACCGATGTAAATCCGAGATTGGCAAGAACACGGTTGAGCAGCTTGAGCATGAAGGATTCATCGTCAAGCACCAGAATCCTGATAGCGGATCGTTCGACCATATTGTTTTTCTAAAAAATACTGAATAAAGCCTCAAACAAGGCGTCAAACGGACTGCCTCATTGCTCGGTTTCACGTATTGGCGTCGCACTACCTAGCCTAGTTGGCCTGTTTCGTTGTTCCAGGTTTGCCATTGTAATCATAACCCATGAAACCGCGATGGATAAACCTCGCGGCACGAAAGGTTTATCCAGGGGACTCTCCCAGGAATATATTACCAGTGGCGTAACGTTCTCGCCCGGAAACCCTCAGGAACCCTTGGCCTCCAGAGAATCGATATAGTGGCTCACCAACGTCAGTTCCAGCTCGAAGCGCGGCAATAATTCTCTCAGCGCATCCATATCCCCTGCTTTCCCTGCCTGCTCCATCTGTTCACACAATTCGCCCAGAGCCATTGCTCCCACCGAACGGGCCGAAGACTTGAGCTTATGTGCGGCCGCCGCCGCCGGCGCGGCCTGTCCTGCTTCGCATGCGGCACGCAAGTCCACGGCGACTCTTGCCGAGCTGATCCTGAAATCGTGGAGAAATTCGCTGATCACCGCCGGATCGTTTCCTACCAGGTTTTCTAGGATGGTCACATCCACCGGTTTCTTTTCCGCCGGCGCCGCCGGGGATGCGAAAGGCGATGCCGCCACAAGATGGTCGGCATAGGCAGCGGGAGTAACGGGCGTCGCTGGCGCGGGCAGCCATTTTTGCAGTATCGCTCTCAGATGGGCAAGCTGAACCGGCTTGCTCAGATAATCATCCATGCCCACTGCCCGGCAATGCTCCGCCTCACCCTTCAATGCATTTGCAGTAAAGGCGATGATGGGCTTGCGGACCTTGTCTCGTTCGGCGAGACGGATCGCAGCCGTCAGCTGATAACCATCTATTTCCGGCATATGCAAATCGGTGAGCAGCAGCGCATAATCGCCGCTCATCCAGCGCTTCAGCGCTTCCTTTCCATCAGGGGCTATGTCTGCAGCGTATCCCAGCAGCGCAAGCTGCTGCCGGATGACTTTCTGATTGATTTCATTGTCTTCCGCCACCAGGATCAGCCTGCCTTCCGCCAGCGCCTTGTCTCTCGATGGCGCAACCAGCGAATCGATCTTGGCCGGCTGCTGTGTAGCCATTTCCTCGTGCAGCCGTCCTGCAGCGATCGCCACGGCACGGAGAAAAGCATCCCGATGCATGACGTCGCCATCCAGAGTAACCGTATCAACGGCTTCGGAGCGCTCGTGGCGGCGGCGCCCGCGCCGGATGACCACGAACCGTGGCTCGATGTCGGGCTGATGGTGGCCGTGCTCCAGAACCACGAAATGAGGATCGAGATCAGGACGTGCGCGAAATGCTTCCCGCAATTCCTCTATGGGGGGGAAGGCATGTCCGGCATCGATGATCAATAGCCACAAGCCTGGCGGAAGCGTTTCTATCCGATTACGGGCCGCCGCGAGATCGGCTACCCGCTCAACGGCAGCCCCGCTGTATTTCAGATACACGGCCAGATCGTCGCTCAGCCCCTTCTCGTCTCCCAGCACCAGGCAGGAAACGCCAGCCAGGTCAACCACCTTCGCCACGGGTTTGGCGGGAAGGGCCACAAATGTGAGACGCACGGTGAATGTCGACCCCTTACCGGGCGCGCTCTGGACTGTGATACTTCCCCCCATGAGCTCGACCAGATGATGGGAAATAGCCAGGCCGAGTCCGGTTCCTCCAAATCTGCGCGTCGTGGAAGTATCGCCCTGGGTAAAGGAACTGAAAAGTTTTGCCTGGATCTCCTCGCTCATGCCGATCCCATTGTCGGCGATCTGGAACTCCACCGTCACCTGATCGCGGTCATGGCTGGCCAGAAGCGCCCGCACTGACACCCGGCCCGGTTCCTGCTGTCCACTGGAAAACTTGATGGCATTGTTGGCGAGATTGACAAGCACTTGCCGCAAGCGCAGCGCGTCTCCCAGGACCTCCTCCGGAATCGCCGGATCCAGGAACAAGGTAAGCTCCACGCCTTTTCGCGCAGCCAGGCTTTCGAGCATGTTGCAGGCCTTCTCGACGACGCTCACCACCGATGTGGGCGCCTGTTCGATTTCCAGCCGGCCTGCCTCTATCTTGGAGAAATCGAGAATATCATCGATGATTTCCAGCAGCGCAAACGCAGATTCGCGGATAAGGTCGACCATCTCCATCTGGTAGCCGTTGAGACTGGTCTGCTGCAGCACATCCGCCATGCCGATCACGCCATTCATGGGGGTGCGTATCTCATGGCTCATGGCAGCCAGGAAAATCGATTTAGCCTGATTGGCTTGCTCGGCATCGAGACGAGCCTGTTCGAGATCGCGCAGGATACGCATTCTCTCGCTTATATTGATACCCGAAGGTATGAGCTTGGCTATCTGGCCCTTCGCATCGCGCACCGGTACCAGCATGAAATCGATAGTCATCAGGCCACGGTTGGCGATGCGTACAACCAGGTCGTGGCGCACGATCTTCCCGGCTAGCGCCTTCTCGATATCCTCGCGAATTTGCGCCTGCACTTCTTCCTTATACGAAAACCATGCCGTCTCATAGAGTTTCTTGCCGATCACGTCCCGGCTCCGCAGGCCGCCCGTCTCCAAAGCAGTGCGGTTGATCTCGACCAGTACTCCATCAGGCGTCATCTCCCCGACAAAAGCCCCCAGGTTATCCACTATGGCCCTCAGCCGCTGCTCGCTGCCGCGCAATGCCTGCTCTGCCTGCTTGCGCTCGTGGATATCGCGCAGAATACCGGTAAAGTATCGTTTTCCCCCGACGAAATATTCGCTGACAGCAACATACAGATCGACGAGCTGGCCATTCTTGTGCCGCCCCTCGACTTCCCGGCCCATGCCGATGTTATGTACGCCTTCCACTTCCAGGGTGAGGATATGGTCGAATTCACAACGCCCCCTCCCCGTTCGAAAGTATCTGTCGATATAGCCGTCATGCGCGCGGCGATGGGGTTCAGGCATGAGCATCGAAATATTCTGGCCCAGCACCTCCTCGCGCGTATAACCGAAGAGTTTTTCTATTACCGGATTGACCGAGCGGATAATGCTTTTGTCATCAATGGTGACAATGCAGTCCACCATGTGTTCCACAATGGAACGTGTCTCTTCTTCCTTGCTGACAAGGGCCGCATTGACTCGCTCCAGGTCCGCGGTGCGGGCTGCCACCCTGTTCTCCAGCTCCTGATTGAGTTGCCGCAGGTTGTCTTCGGCGTCTTCCCGCTTACGGGTGCTCGCATTCAATCGCTCGATCATGGTATTGAAAGTACCGGCCAGTTGCCCGATCTCATCCCATCCCCCAACCGGCACGCGTTGTTGCAGGTTTCCCGCGGCGATATGCTGTGCGCTGTGGCTGAGTTTTTTCAAGGTGTCAACAACGCGCCTGCTGAACAGGATAGCGCCAAGAATAGCGGCGAGCAGCGTTATCCCGAGAATCACCAGGCTGAAAGTACGCACGCGCCTTCCGAATGCAAACACCTCGTCCGCATCCATCTTGACCTCGATGCCCCAGTTCATGCGCGGCAGATAGCGCCATGCGGCGACCACCTCCTTGGCGCGGTAATCTTCTTTCAGGCCGGCTCCACGCTCGCCATGCAGGCCGCTCTGGATCATTTTCGAAAATGGCGGGTTGTTAAGGGGCACCTTGAGCTCCAGCGCTGCATTGGGCTCATGTCTCAATGGCGCCATCACCAGGGCGGTGCGCTCGTTCAGAAGCCGGGTTATCATGGTTTCGCCGCTCGCACCTAGTCCGACATTGTCGGTAACGACCTGGAATACGCGCTCGCTATATATCTGAAGCGCCAGGACACCCTCGAGCTTACCCTCAGCCATGATCGGAAAAGCCATGAAAGCCGCGATCGCGCCTTTCGACGGTCCGTAACGTTCAAAATCCGACACGCCTTCCTGCAGCGTATCAAGCGCATTACGCGCAACATAAGCCAGGCCGCTATTCCGGTAGGGTCCGGTGATCAGGTTGGTGGCGAAATCGATTTCATGGGCCTGGGTATAAACAATATCGCCCTGGAGAGAAATCAGGAAAAGATCGTAATATCCGGCATCCTCGACAAAACGCTTGAAATGCTTGCGGTAGCGGGCATCCAGTTGACGATACGCGGCGGATTTTATCCCCTCTTCGGCATATGCCGCGGCAAGCTCCGGCATGGCCATGCGTGTGGTGCTGGCCGCCTGTATGATTTTGGCATCGCGGAGACGCTCTCGCAGATAGCTATCGATCTGTTCTGCTTTCATATCGGCAATGGCGGAGACTTGCCGGATCGCCGTCTTCTCCATTTCGATTTCGAAGGTATGCAGCAGGCTGTAGCCGATTATCAGAATCGGTAGCAGGGAAACCGCGACGAACCAGACGGTGAATCGCTGCGTAAGAGAAGTGAATCTCACGGTCATGGGGAGGGTGATGCTCATGGCGAAGCGAGACTCAGGGAAGCTTCCTCGCTTCTGCTAAGGAGTTGATCCCATTCTTCACGCGAACGGTAGCTCGGAAATGGGGCCGGCTCCAGCGGACGGCCGGAATCCCAGACGATATCGAACTGACCATCGCCCCGCGCCTTGCCGACACGGGCAATTTTCCATACATGGCGCGTCGCGGGATCGACCGAAACCAGCCCCTCGGGTGCTGGCAGGCTCTGGCGCAGGATGGTGCGCTGCACCTGGGCCACATCGCCCGAGTCCGCCTCGAGCGCCGCCTGTACCCACATTTGCAGGTTGACATAAGACGCTTCCCCCGGCCCGTCGATCACGGCGTTCTGTCCAAAGCGATCCCGGAACCGGCTTACGAAAGCCTTGTTCTCCGCGCCTCGAATGCTCTGGAAATAGTTTCGCGCCGCATAATGACCCGCCATGGGAGGCATTTCCTCGGCGGACAATCCTACCTCGGTGATGCTGAAAGATAATACGGGTATCCTCTCGGGGGTGATTTCCCTCTTTTGCAGTGCGCGAAAAAACATTGCATTGTCTGTGCCGCTGATGGTATTCAGAACCATGTCCGGCCTCTTCCCGGCGATATCTGCCGCCAGATCGTCCATATCCGGAAGCCCGGCGGATATATACCGCTCCCCTGCTATGATCGCGCCATGCGCAACCAGTAAATCCTTGATGAGAATACTGGCTACGCGCGAAAAATCATCGTTCGATCCAGTCAGGTAGACTCGTTTGCCACGCCCGCTATGGATACCGCTTTGGCCAGGCTCCCCCCGGTTACCAAGATTTACCAGCGCCCAATGAACCGCGGGCATAATCTGTTGATTGGGTACACCGCCCCCATACAGGATGTTCGTGGACTGCTCCATGCCCTCGTACCGTAGCGCATAAAAAAGTATGTGATGATGTTTTTCCACGACTTTTTTCACTGCCTTGCGGCAAGCCGAAGTCCAGCATCCAAACAACGCCTGTACCTGCTCCAGTGTAATCAGGCGCTCCGCCTCCTGTGCGCAATGCTCCGGATCGGAGCCGCAATCGACGACGATGGCCTCGATTTTTTGCCCTTTTATTCCTCCCGCCGCGTTCGCCTCCTCGATGGCAAGCCTGAGAGCGTCCACGAGCGGCTTTTCGCTCTCCGCCATCCTGCCGGTCAGCGAATGCAGCACGCCAATCCTGATAAGGGGTTTTACAGTAGAGTAGTGGCTTACTACCAGGGCGCCGCCGATCAATACAAGGATCAGCAGCACCAATGGAATGCGCCTTGTTCCGCTAATGCCCGTGGCTCGCTTTTCTGTCGGCATACCATTCACACTTCAGAAAATTCCCTTTCGAAAACCATGGATTCACGCGCGCCGTTCTGCCGCACCCTTCATCATGGACGCTATGCGCCAAACCAGAGCCTGGTAAAGTTGGACCATGGCCGCGCCCAAAGATTACCAGAGCTGTGAAGGAAGGGCTGAACAGACCCTAAAATCATCGAGCAGTATTTCGTCAATCGCTAACCGCCGCACCGCACAGTGCTTTTACATGCGCCGCGACACTCTTGCCGAGCGCTTTAAGATCGTATCCGCCCTCCAGCGTGGATATGATCCTGTCGCCGGCCCATACCGATGCCACCTGCATTATTTGCCGCGTCACCCATGCGTAATCCCCCTCTACAAGATTCAGCGAGGCAAGATCATCGTCCCGATGGGCATCGAAGCCGGCTGAAATGAACAACATCTGCGGCTTGAATTTCTCCAGGGAAGGCAGCCAGAACCGGTTGACTGTCGAGCGAAAAACTTCTCCTCCGCTATCAGCCGCAAGCGGAATATTGACCATCCGCTCCGAACGCCCCGAGATGCCGCTATAGGGATAAAATGGGTGCTGGAAAATCGAGACCATCATCACGCGTTCATCGTTCCGGAAGATATCCTCGGTACCATTGCCATGATGCACGTCGAAATCCACCACGGCAACACGTTCGAGAGCGTGCGCCTCCAGGGCATGGGCTACGCCTGCGGCGACATTATTGATAAGGCAGAATCCCATCGCGCGGGACCGTTCGGCATGGTGGCCCGGGGGACGAACGCTGCAAAAGGCATTTGTCATGCGCCCTCCAATCACCAGGTCCGTTGCCATGACCACCGCCCCTGCCGCACGCAGCGCAGCGTTCCAGCTATACCTGTTCATCGAGGTATCGGGATCAAGATGAACGATTCCCGTGGAAGGCACCTTTGCCGCGAGCGAAGCGATATATTCGGGGGAATGCACCCGCTCCAGTTGCTCCATCGATGCGAGGGGAATGTCATGGGGTTCGATTCGTTCCATTGCCCGCATCAATCCGGAAGCCAGCAATTCATCATTAATGGCACTGAGCCGGGCCGGACATTCGGGATGATACGAAGCCATTTCATGCAGCAGGCAATCTGGATGGGAAATGAAGGCGGTGCGCATGTAATTCCTCCGGTTCATGACGACGAGCTAGCGGCCAGGAGCATTTCCGCCTCGGATCGCCTGTCGGCGGCCACCGTCGCATATGGCGCCCACACCTTGCCCGGCATTCCGCCAGTTGCCCCGGGATTCCTCATATCAAAACAGCCCGCGCGGCCTCGGGCGCAAAATTGAAACGACAGTCCACTCCGTGATAACCTCTGCCTCAGTCACCCCACTTATTTATACTGCATTTGAATCGTCTCATGGAATAATCTTCAATCCGGTAGTTGATCGCTTTTTTTTAGTTTGGAACCATGATCCACAAAGACTTTCGCGACACTCGACGTTCACTTGCGTGGTGGGTTCGCTACAAGGCGAATTTAGGATAATAAAAATCAGGTCTTAAATGTCTCTTTCACGACAACTCTGGTTAGCCATCATACTGGTTACGCTAATAAGTTTTACGGGCAGCTTTGCGCTAAGCATGGCCAGCATCCGCAGCCACATCGAACAGCAGTTGCATCAAAAAAATATCGATAGCGCGACCTCCCTCGCCCTTGCAATATCGCAGTTAAGCAAGGATCCCATTACCATCGATCTGCAGATTGCCGCCCTTTTCGATACTGGCCAATATGAGGCGATCTCCATTACCGCGCCGGACGGCAGTATCATCGATGAGCGTACCCAGAGACCGGTTGCAGCTGCGGCTCCTGGCTGGTTCATGAGTCTTTTTCCAATAAGGGTCGAGGTGGGGCACGCTCAGGCGACGGATCACGGAGTGCACTTTGGCGTCATCAAGGTTGCCAGCCAGTCCCATCTGGGTTATCGCATGCTATGGGACCAGGCGAGCACGCTGATGATCTGGTACCTCACGGCGGCCGCCCTTGTGGGACTCATCGGCGTGCTGATACTCCACGCAATAAAGAAACCGCTGGTAGCGATGGTGGATCAGGCGGAAGCCATAACGAACCGTAATTTCCTGACTATTTCCGAACCCCGGATCCTGGAGCTGCGCAGCATCGCGCGCGCCACGAACGACCTGATAAGACAATTGCATAACAGGAAGCTTGAAGAAAGCTCACGGCTTGCAGACTTGAACGAGCGCATGAACCTTGACCCGGTCACCGGCCTTGCCAATCGCGAATATTTCATGAACCGGCTGCGTGAAATGATGGAAAACAAGGCCGATGCATCGGGTGGCATGCAAACCGGTATTCTGTTTCTTATTCGCCTCGATAAACTCGAACAGATCAATCAGAAGCTCGGGCGTATCGAGACCGACCGGCTGCTTCGCGAAGCAGGCGCGCTCCTGAGCCATATCGGCGAAACTTCGGAGGGCGAAAACCCGGGGTTTCTCGCCGCCCGCATGAACGGGTCGGATTTCATGCTGTTTATCCCGCACGCCGACAATACCGAAGCCATAGCGAATCAAGTCGTTTCGAAACTCACGGTATTGCTGTCGCGAGTTGGTGACGAGGTTACGGACATCTGCCACATCGGCGCCGTGCGATACCGCAAAGGGGACGAGTTGCGCGAACTTCTTGCCAGTGCCGATGCGGCCTTGGCAGCCGCCGAAGGCACTGCCAGGACGCTAGCCCGGGCGGCCCCAACCCAGGCCGGCCCGGCTGCGAATATTGGGGATTGGCGGCATATTTTCAATGATGCATTCCGGGAGGACCGCTTCAGGCTGGTTCTCCAGCCTGTGGTAGGACGTGCCGGGGAATTACTGCACCAGGAAGCATCCGTTCGCATGCAAGCGCAGCAAAACGGCGGCTGGCTGGATGCACCGGACTTTATCCCCATCGCGGTGCATCTTGATCTGATCGGAACGCTCGATCTCGGGGTCGCCCGCCATGCCCTCGAACATCTGCATTCCTTCCCGGAAGATATCGCCATCAACCTCTCTGTCGAAACCATCGCCAATGGGGAATCCCGCAGCAAACTGACTGAATTGCTGTGCAGGCATCCGGATTTATGTCGCCGGATATGGCTCGAAATGACGGCATATGATGCCTTGCGTAAATTTGAGGCATTCCAGGGTTTTTGCGGCACGTTCAGGGAAATCGGTTGCCGCATCGGGGTGGATCATGTCGGCCATACCGCTGGGGAATCGGAAAAACTGGCCAGCTTGGGCCTTGACTACTTCAAGATAGATGCCAGCCTGGTGCATCGGATTCATCAGAACAGGGAAAACCAGAGACGGCTGAAAGCGTTATGCGGCTTGGCTCAACAAATCGGCGTTATCGTGATCGCATGCGGGGTGCAAACCGAAGAAGAACAGAAAGCCCTGGTCAAATTGGGATTTGATGGCTTGGCGGGACCCGGTATCGATTTAAAATCAGAATGATAGCCCATCCCAGGCGAGACCGGTCCGGTGTGCCGACTCTGCACGGACTACTACATACTGCACGGCTTGCTGAATTTCGTGCAATTGTGCAGAGAACCCTTGCAATATTCCGGTATTCGACCTATAAGTATTAGAGGGTAAAACGGTTTTTCAATAACAACAAGGACAGGCATGATGGCTTCTTCCCATACATGGAAATTTTTCCGGGCGGGCGGTTTCGATCAGGCACAGATCGATAGCGGCGCGGATCTGCTGGCATTGAAAGCACTGGATCAGAAACTGTGGGTGGCGCTCAGTTGTCCGACCCGCGGCATCGAATTCGATAACAAGACGCTCGATCTGATCGACCATGACAAGGACGCGCATGTACATGCGAATGAAATCCTCTCTGCAATTGCCTGGGCAGGTGGTTTGCTGAAAAACTCCGATCTCATGGTCGAGGGATCGCCCAGCCTGGCTCTGGCGGATATAGACGATAGCAGCGAAGAAGGACACCAGGTGCTGGCGTCCGCACAATATATCCTTAAATATCTTGGTAAGCCCGACGCGACCGAAATTTCTCTTGCAGATCTGGCTGACGTCGAGAAACTGGTTGCCGGACTGGACTTCAACGGCGACGGGTTGATCAGCGTCCGCCAGATTACGGACGTAAAACTGCGCAGTACGGCGGAAGACATCGTCAAATACCAGGGATCCGTTGCTGATGTGAACGGTGAGCCCAGCATCAGCCAGGAACTCAGTGATTCGTTCTTCGCTGAAATTGCCGCGTACTGCGATTGGCAAGGCCAGGGCGACGGCGACCCCGCTATCCGCTTTCTGGATGAGACAACCCAGTCCGCCGCTGGCGCCTTTCATGCGGTCGAGGACAAGATCAACGACTATTTTACACGGTGCGACCTGGCCGCATACGATGCCCGCGCGGCTGTCCCGCTCAGCCGCTCCGTGGAGGATTATCAGGGCATCGCAGCCCAAACATTGTCGGCCGTGAACACCGATATAGCGAATTTTCCGCTGGCAACCGTGGAACCCGGCAAGCCATTGCCATTGATCTCCGGAATCAATCCCGCCTGGCGAAAACAGGTCGATGCGCTGCGCGAACTGGTCATTACGCCGCTACTCGGAAAAAAAGAAAGTCTAAGCGCTTCCGAGTGGACAATGTTGCGCACAAAATTTGCCGCATTCGAAGCCTGGCAGGCGGCAAAACCGGCATGCAAGGCGGAGGAACTGGGCAAGCAGCGAATACGGGAGATTTTCAAAAGCGAACACAAAAAAGCCATTGACAGCCTGCTCAGCCAGGACAAGGCAGTGGAGAACGAGGTAAAGGCGATTCGCCTAGTGGAAAAACTTCTGCGCTTCAAACGCGACCTGTTCAACCTCGTCAACAATTTCGTATCGTTTCGCAGCTTTTACACCGGAAGAGACAAAGCCATCTTCCAGCTCGGCACGCTCTACTTGGATGGACGGAGTTGCGATCTATGCATTCGGGTGGACGATATCGCAAAACATGCGGAATTCGCCAGCACCAGTGGCCTGTATCTTGCGTACTGCGAGTGCGTGCGCAATGGTGGGACCGAAAAAATGAGCATAGCGGCCGCCTTTACCGCTGGCGACTCCGATTTTCTGATGGTTGGGCGAAACGGCATCTTCTATGACCGGAAGGGCCACGACTGGGATGCAACCATAGTACGCATAGTCGATCATCCGATCAGCATCCGGCAGGCGTTCTGGTCTCCCTACAAAAAACTTGCCCGGTTTATCAATGAGCAGTTGCAAAAACTCGCCGCATCGAAAGCGGCCGCCACGGATGAGAAACTGATCAGTACAGCTGTGGATATGGGCACTCCTGCCGCCCCTGGAACTCCGCCTCCACCTCCGAAGGCCCCTTTCGACGTGGGCAAATTTGCAGGGATATTCGCCGCGATAGGACTGGCCTTGGGAGCGATCGGCGGTGTTCTCGCCTCCCTGGTCAGCGGCATCCTGGGTCTCAAGCTGTGGCAGATCCCTTTGGCGATTATCGGGTTGATGCTGCTGATTTCCGGTCCGGCCATGGTGGTCGCATGGTTCAAGCTGAAGAAGCGTAATCTCGGCCCCCTGCTGGACGCGAATGGCTGGGCAATCAATGCGCGCGCGCGAATCAACATCTCGTTTGGCACTTCGCTCACCAAGCTGGGTTATCTGCCAGAAGGTTCCCGCCGCTCGCTCAAAGATCCCTATGCCGATAAAAAACCTGTTTGGCCTTATTTCATCCTGATAGCCGGCGTCATCGCCGCCTTGATCGTTTTATCGTATCTCGGTATCTTCACTGCGCCACCGGCCACCACGCCATGACCCTCGCGATTTTTGGAAAGCGAGGAAACAAAAAACAAACTGATAGACTGTTCAGTACTATTTCAGGTTTTTTATCCGGAGTGGCATTGAAAAGGAAACCAGGCTGATGAACATCGATGAACTCAAGTTAGTGGCTGCTGCCATCGTGGCAAAGCAGAAGGGACTTCTTGCAGCAGATGAAAGCAGTCCTACCATCAAGAAACGTTTCGATGCGATCCAGCTCGAGTCGACTGAGGAAAATCGCAGGCGATACCGGGAACTACTCTTTACCGCTGGAGGCATCGAACGCTATATCAGCGGCGTCATTCTTTTCGATGAAACATTGCACCAGAGCTCCGCTGGCGGTATTCCTTTTGTACGATTGCTGTCGGAACGCGGAATCATACCCGGCATAAAGGTGGATAAGGGCGCGAAATCGCTGGCGCTGTACTCCGGCAATCAGGTCACCGAAGGCCTGGACGGATTGCGGGACCGGCTGGCGGAATACAGGCAACTGGGGGCGAGGTTCGCAAAATGGCGCGCAGTCATACAGATCGATGAATGCGAGTTACCAGCGCCCTATGCCGTCCACGCCAATGTCCATGCTCTGGCGCGATATGCCGCGCTGTGCCAGGAAGCGGACATCGTGCCGATCGTGGAACCCGAAGTCCTTATGGATGGGAAGCATGGCATCGAGCGTTGCGAAGCGGTCACCTCGCAAGTGCTGAAAAGCCTGTTCGAAGAACTTGACGCTCATCGCATCGCATTCGAAGGAATCCTGCTCAAGCCCAATATGGTGATTGCCGGCCTGAAATGTCCATCCCAGCCTGAGCCCCGGCAAATTGCAGAGGCCACGGTGCGATGCTTAAAGCGATATGTACCTGCCGCGATTCCAGGCATCGTCTTCCTGTCGGGAGGTCAAAGCCCGGAAGATGCAACCGCCAACCTCAGCGCAATAAATGAGTTGGGACCGCAACCGTGGCAGCTCAGCTTTTCCTATGGCCGGGCGCTCCAGGCGCCGGTTCTGGATGCCTGGAAAGGCCGGGACGATAGCAAGGTGAAAGCCCAGGAGATTTTTTTCAAACGCTGCCGGCTGAATGGCCTGGCACGTGACGGAATGTATACCGAATCCATGGAAGGTAATTAGGGCCTGTTAACAGGCCCTAGCTGGGACCACTTACAGCTATTTCGCCTGCTCTTTCTGCTTCAGGTGGAGATAGGCTCTCGACGCCGCCTCACCGCCAGCTCTTGCGTTTCCCTTCCTCGCTTCGCTGATCGCCAGCGCCATCTCTTCAAAGAGCGCATCATCATACTCCGCTTTCGGGTTCTCTCCATATATATGCAGGCTCGGATGCGTATAAGGATGTTCCCTGTTCTGCTGAATCAGTTGTTCTCTGGCCGCCTCGGTATGTCTGACCACCGCTGTTGCACTTCCTTCTCTGCCGCTTTCGATCGCTTTTTTCAGCAATTGCTCAGCCTTTTTCTCATGGTCTTCCTGTGCATGGCCCACTGAGGCGATTCCAAAAAAAAGACCGGCAAAACCCGCTAGAAGAATGAAATCGATAACACGTTTGTTCATTGGATTTCTTCGATGAAATAGGTGCACGGTGGAGAAGCAGGCTTCCGGTAAAATCGATAGGCATCTCGCTCCATCACCTCGCCCAGGCATAGCTATCATGACAACGAAACTGCCTGAAAAATTCAGTCTGGCTTTTCCCCTGGATACGAAGCCGTTGCCCAGAAAGTTGCGGTTGCGGCCTGAAGCCTTCCCTGTTCCTTTCAGCCAACTCCGGCAGCATCTCCCAGCCATTCACGGCGGTTCAGTCTGTTGCATCCCTGCAGAATAAACAGGACCTGATCAAATGGAACAGCCGCAGCGCGCATCCCTGCTTCACACATTAAAAAAAGACTATTTCCTGTGGTGCCTTATCGGACTTCTTGTCCTGCTCGCGATCACCGGCCATGGGCAGATAGCCGATTACGCGGAACTCGTAGATTGGCATACAGTCGCCGCCCTCACAGGATTGTTGATACTGACGAAAGGCGTGGAGACTTCCGGCTATCTGCATCATCTCGGCAAGCGGCTGGCGCTGTTGATGTCTACGGAAAGGACACTGGCTCTGACCCTCGTAATTGCTGCGGCACTGCTATCCACGGTGCTTACAAATGACGTCACGCTCTTCGTTGTAGTGCCGCTCACCTTGGGCCTCAGGGTAATGGGAACGATACCGGTAACACGCCTTGTGGTCTTCGAAGCCCTTGCGGTAAACGCGGGATCCACCCTGACGCCGATCGGAAATCCCCAGAACCTTTTTCTCTGGCAGCTATCCGGTGCGTCATTTTACCGCTTTGCGGCCGCCATGGCTCCGCTTGCCGCGATATTGCTTGCCCTGCTGCTTCTGCTTACTGCCTGGACCTTTCGCAGTCGCCGCCTGGTTATATATGCGTCAGGGAGAAATAGCCGTCATATTTTTGTTATTCATTTTTTTAATCGCCTATCGCCACGCGCTCAAACGGGTCGATTGGCCCTTGATCGTGGTATTCGTGCTCATGTTCGTGGACGTACGGCTGGTTGCCGAAATGCCCCTTTTACACGGAATGATAACGCAGGTACCTGACGACCCCAGGCATTTTTTCGTTGCCGGAGTCCTCATCTCCCAATTCATCAGTAACGTGCCAACTGCCATCCTTCTGGCGGAATATTCCGGAAACTGGAAGCTGATCGCTCATGCCGTAAATATCGGTGGCTTCGGCTTCATCCTGGGGTCGCTTGCCAATATCATCGCATTGCGCATGGTCCGGGACAGCAAGAGCTGGCTCGTCTTTCATGCCTTCTCGGTGCCTATGCTATGCATGGCGACTATCGCCGCATACCTGTTGCTGTTCGTCTGAGAGGCGCCATGCGTGTGCCATTTCCGATAGCGGAGATTCTCGGCTACCCCCATCAGCGCGAAATGGGGAAGAAAACGGGGCTACAGCCACCGCGCGCACAGCCTCGCGCCGAATTCTTTCAGCCGCTCGCCGATCGATCGCTTGCGCCAGTCTTCCAGAGTGATAAGTGCCGAGGAGTCAATGTCCTTGTCGAACATCGCCTTCATTTGCGCCCCGAATTCCTGCCCCAGGATCACGGCATTCACCTCGTGGTTGTACTCGCGGCTCAGCCAGTCGAGATTGGTTGAGCCGACAGTAGACCATACGCCGTCTATGAGAGCGGTCTTGGCATGCAGCATGGCGTCCTTGCGCTCGTAGATCTTCACTCCCGCAGCCAGCAGCTCTTCATAATAAGAGTGCGAAGCGTAAAAAACGAGATTCGAATCGCTCTTGCTGGGCAGCAGCAGGCGCACATCCACTCCCCGTCGGGCAGCTTGCTCGAGCGCGGCGAGCAGTTCCTGGTTCGGCACGAAATACGCGTTGGTGATATAGGCATAGGTTTCCGCGCTGTTCAAAGCGGAAAGCAGGGTGACGTACATCTGGTTGCAATCCTCATCCGGACTGCTGGCCACCGCGCGCACAATCTGGCTCCCTTTCTCTTCTTGCTTCGGGAAAAAGTTTTTGGCCGGAAGGGCCTCGCCGTTCTGCTGATTCCAGGTCGCGAGGAATAGCTGCTGGAATTTGGCCACGACGGGGCCCTCTATACGCAGATGCGTATCGCGCCAGGGCTCAGTATCGGGCGCTGGGGTTTTTGAACGGAACGACCCGCTGGAATAAACACTGCTGATGTTGACCCCGCCCACGAAAGCTACCTTGCCGTCGATAACGAGGAGCTTGCGATGGTCGCGGCCTACTTCCCATTTCTTGCGTAGCGCGAGGGGATTGAGCGGATTGAACTCGAGCACCTTTGCGCCGCTCGCGATCAGGGGCTGGAAAAATTCGCTGGGCGTGTTCCCCGACCCGACACTGTCATAAATCAGATTCACCTGCACGCCGCGCTCCTGCCTGGCTGCCAAGGCATCCCGGAAGCGGCGGCCGACCTCGTCGTCCTCGATGCTGTATGTTTCCATGTTGATATGATTCCTGGCATCCAGAATTGCCGCATACATGGATTTGTAGGTAGACGGGCCATCCATCAGCAGCGTCACCTTATTGCCCGTGGTCAGGGCACTGCCGGCGATCTGCTCCACCTGCGCGAGATGCCTTTCAAATATGCCGGTTGGCTCGCCGCCACTTTCGACCCGGGCGAGAATTGCCTTGCTTTCCTTCCGGGAAATTTCGCCGCGTGCGTTTTCAATCTGCACCGCACGGCCGACGGAACCGCTTTTGACGGAAACAGGGAGCGAACCGCAACCCGCAAACAGCAATAGGCAAATAACCGGCAAACACTTATATGTCATAACACGGCCACCTCGGCTTTATGGTTGACCTGACGCATGCGGATTCCATTCTCCTCCCCGCCGTTGCAGGGAAATAATGGAACAGGTCGATGATTCAGAATGAAGAAGCAAATACTGTTCCTATACTTTCGATTCAATAGATTAGCAAATCTCGGGGCCGGGAACAGGAAAATTCTTCGACACAGCATTCACTCGTTCCCGTGGCGATAGACGGCCAGGTGACAATAGCCATGCAATGATATTCCATTCCCCATGAGATCACGGGGGGAAGCGATAATCCTAAATCCGGCAGTTGGACAGGGTGGAGTATGCGGGAAGCGGACAAGATGCTAAATAGCCAGCATGCCCCTAATCCATTTCAGGGCAGGTGGATGAGGACGAAACGCCGGCGGAAACGATTGCCTCGCATGATGAAAAGACAAGCGGATCCCGGACCGGATGGAGGAGCTGGTCCGGCGCCGGCAGCATTCAATGTTTTTGATACCGGCCGATCAATTCGGAATAAGTGATGATATGGCCTCGCATCGCTTCCTCCAGCTTGGACTTGGTGGGCTGCTTCAAATCCGGCAGCACCGTATCGAGCGCATAGAGTTTATGAAAATAGCGATGATTGCCGATCGGAGGACAGGGGCCGCCATAGCCGGTGCGCTGCCAATCATTGGTGCCCTCGCGGGTCCCGTGAGGAAGATTTTCGGTTGGGATCCCCTCCGAAAGACCCGTTGCATGCGGGGGAATATTATATAAGACCCAGTGTACCCAGGTCCTTTTCGGTGCTGCTGGATCGGGCGCGTCCGGATCATCCACGATCAGGACAAGGCTTTTCGTCCCCTCTGGGACATCTGTCCAGAAGAGTTCCGGTGAAATATCGTGCCCTTCGCATGTATGACGAGCAGGAATCTCCCCGTCTTGGGGAAAGGACGATGCAGTTAAGCTCATGGGCATAATCGATTTCTCCTTCTTCTCTTTTTTTTCCAAAGCGCCTACCGTCGGTTGGATATCAGCCGTAGCCGGCTGCCAGCAGCCGAGGATGAACCCCAGGAGGAAAACAAGCCTTCTCCGCTGGCCGGCATCGGGCCTGAAGCGGGACAATTGAAGCTGGGCGGCGGATATCATGGAATAATGTCGATCTTGCCGGAGAGGCTGTCAACGGCGGTCCTGGGTTTCTTTTTGCTGCTGGTGCGCAATCAGCCGGGCAATTGCCGCCAATTCCTCCGACAGCAACTGCAGCAGATCATCCAGCGTGAGTATGCCCACCAGCGCGCCCTGTTCATCCACCACCGGCAGCCGCCTTACAGCCTTTGTCCGCATGTACTGGATGGCTTCGAATACCCCAAGGCTCTCCTTTACCGTAACCAGTCCCCCGGTCATGATGTCGCCGACTGTTATCACCTTTTGATCGAGCTCGGTCGCCATGATTTCGATCACCACATCCCGATCCGTAATGATTCCGACCGGACGCCGGAAGCCGCTGCTGTCATCTACAACCACTACATCGCCCACATGGTGCTGGCGCATGAGTTTTGCGGCAGCAAGTATGGTGTCCTCACGCCGCAAGATGACCACGTCACGATTGCATAATTCGCCTACTGGCATCGCACTCTCCCATCTGGAGCGATACTTTCCGCAACAGAAAGCGCTCGGGGAACAACCGGATCAGCATAAGGGTAACGGCATATCCGGTGGGATAGGGGCGGGGTTGTATCTCTCCTGCGCCTGTCCCGCTCTCCCACTCTGGTTTACCCTACTTTACCTCAATATGCCTGGCGGTCTTGCCTTCCTTCTTGGGCAATGTCAGTTCCAGGGTGCCGTTTTCATACCTGGCCTCGGCCCTGGCGTCATCCACATCGCTGCTCAACGTAAAGCTGCGATAGGCTGAGCCTTGCCGGCACTCGCGGCAAATGACCCTTTCACCCTCCTTCTGTTCCTTTTCCTGCCTGGTCTCCGCACTGATAGAAACGCGGTTGCCATCTATCTGCACCTTCACGTCTTCTCTCTTTACTCCAGGTATTTCCGCTCGCACCGTGTAAGCGGTATCGCTTTCGCTCAGATCCATCTTGATCGTCGGTGCGTTTTCCATTTCCATGGAAAAAGGACGCATTCCGGTATTTTTGACCCAGTCGAACCAGTCATCGATATTATAAAATGGGTCAAAACGGGCTATATCGCTCGAAAGCGGGGAGCGGCGTGCAATATTTGCCATGATTTTCTCCTTTAACAATAAGTTCTTGGGGAAAGTTACCGTCCAATTTCATATACAGCGTTTTCATTTCATCTGTTGCCCTACCTGCTGCTATCTGAATCTGTCATCGCCGGAATCGCCATCCATTTCGCTCCCCGCTTCCGGTTCTTCGGGAAATTCATCGGATCCGCCACCAAACACGCGGCCCCGCCGTTCGGGATGATAATAAGAAGCGGTAGAGATGACACGATGAGGACTTCTACGTTCAGTTGCTTCAGACGGAACATGCGGATCAGCCAATCGCGCCGACTCAGCCGTGGCTTGCATAGGCGCGTCGGTTTGGCCCTGAACTTCCGAATCGGAAGCGTTTCTTCTGTCTGATGATTTATTCATTTACTTCCTTTATAAATTGTTGATATTCCATGAGGAAACTGGATGAACCAAGGAAATGGAGTTCGTTCTGAAATTGGTGCATCCCATTTTCTGTGCGATTTTTTCGCAGTCCAGCGGAATTGTTCGTTCGCTAACTAACATAATCTTTGCTTTCCCGCCGAAATTACGAGGTGTATAAGAGAGGATGAGTCCCGCTATCTCGCTTCGCATATTCCGGGACAGTCCGCACCCCCCTGTTCAGGGTCGCAGTTGTCGTTGGGGTCGTCCACGCAAACCTTGTCGCCGGGACACCTGATCCCGGCGATGCCGTCGCAGGCCTGCCGCTCGCCCTTCTTGCATTCCCCCTGGTGCTCGATAGATGCGCCGGCGGCTGCGGCGTTGCATGCGTTCCCGTAGGTTCTTCCATCGCAGCCGCAAACGGGCTTGAACTCACGGGTACAAATCTCCGGCTTGATCTTGCATGCTCCTTGCGCGTCCGGAATCCTGCACTGACCCAGGCCATACTCGCAATACTGTTTTGGATCAGCACAGGTTTTTCCGGCGATTCCCCCACAGACCGCCGACGGTCCGGGATCCTCGGAATTCACCGGCTTGCACTGGGGTACGAACTCCACATTGAGAAATGTGCCCTTCCTGGGGTGAATGGAACGCAATTGCCGGACGAAATGATCGAAATCTTTGGGAGCAGCATCAAAACCCTTTTCTGCGCATACGAACAACCCGCCTTCGATCGGGACCGGGCCGCCTTCGCGGGGGCTATAGACAAAAACCGAGTCGACGATCTCGGCGGCGACCGCTCGTCCGATCACCTTGCGGACAGATCGAAGCGCCGCGTTATCCAGTCCTGCGCCGGAATTGCCGAGCGTGATGTTCACCGCCCTGTTGGCCCGGTTTGCCTGATCTGCCTGGTCCGCTCCGGGGATTGGATCAAGGCGGTCGCTGGCAAAAACGGGCGAGGCCTGAGCCAGGATGGAGCCGATCAGAAACACATGAATGATCGTCCTCATTTGTCCTCCCATAAATAGACGCAGGAATGTAAAGGGGCGAGCCGCTGATGGACTCCATGCGCTGGTTCCTGGATTTCCAGATGGAACCGGCCATAATTCTTTATAGCAAAGAAGATGGGAATGTAAAGACGCTATCTGGCTGTTTCGATTGCTTCGATTACGCCATTGGCAAAAAAATCCGGAGAGGATCAGGAAACCCGCCGTTTAAGAAAACGTGAATCCTCATGCAGGATGCACCTTTTTTCATATAGCCTTTTTGCTTCTTATCGGATGCAAATGCCGACAGCGCCGTGGATCATTCAGAGGTCCCTAAAGCCCCGATGGATAGGTCTCATCCATTTCTCCCGGCTTCCTGCGGATATGGGCCTGTAACGGGATGACCGCCTCCGTTTCGTCGATATGGATCATGAAGTCGAACTGCCGCGGCAGCGACGAATGAAAGTAGTGGCTTATACGTTCGGTTTCCGGCCGATAGATCACGCCGATGGCGCGCTGCAGGCGCTCTTGCCTCAGCACGTCGACTGCTTCATTTTCAACTGTCAGATCGAGGTAGAAGGATTTTTTCTCAAGCCGGGAAAACAACTCTTCGTAACTCCCGGGCAGGGGTGCACGTATGGTTTTGGTTCTGGACGGAGTGTCCCAATCCGTCGCTGCAGTAACCGTGCCGCGGCTGGTGGAAAAGCCGATGCATAAACCGCTGCGGCCATATTTTTCAGTAACCAGTTGCCCGATATTGATTTCTCCGTGCCGCCCCATATCCGTTGCGGCCGCATTGCCCAGATGAGAGTTGTGTGCCCAGACAACCAGCCGCGGCTCCCGTTCCAGCCGTGTTTCCAGATGGGCGGACAGTTTTTCCAATGTCTCGAACATATGCCGATCCCTGAGATTCCAGGTATTGGGGTGCCCCCGGAACATGGCCCGGTAGTATTCCTCCGCGTTCCTTACCAGCTCGGCATTCTGTTGAGCTGAAAAATAATCGTTTCCGGCAAACGGATCGTCCCTTCCTATATACACACGCGCTTTCTGCTGCAACCGTACGAGCTGGTCGATGACTTCCTGCTCGCAGGAATCCCATCTGCCAGATGCGATGGCATAGCCATATGCCTGCGGATTGTTGATGAACTGGCCAAAGCAGGCGTAGCGCTCACGCGCCGCGGAAGCTTCTTCGGGGTCGATTTTGTCGAGATACTCCAGAACCGCGGCCATGGAAGTCGTCATGCTATACAGATCCAGCCCGTAGAAGCCCACGGGCTCCTGCTCTCCGCGCTGGATTTTTTCCTTTTTCTGCCCGCTGTATTGGGTAAATGAACCGCTCCCCAGGTTATAGTCGTGGAGCCATTCGACGAAAGCAAGAACCTCGGTATTGCGCCACATCCAGGTAGGAAACCGTTGAAAACCAGACAGGGCACCGTCCGCAGCCAGGTCATCCGAACGACCGGAAACGAAGTCATTCACGCGGTATGCATCCGGCCAGTCAGCTTCAACAGCTACCGCATCGAACTCCTCTTCGACTATCAGGTGCCGGGTAATTTCGGCCCGAATGCGGTAGAACTCCGCTGTACCGTGGCTCGCTTCTCCAATCAGGACGAAGCGTTTTCCTCTCGCCTGGCCAAGCACGGTTTCGATCAGCGCATCCTGGTTGCCCGCCGCGAGCCCTAAAGGCTGGGCATGTTTTTCCACCACCTCCGCCAGGCGTTGCTCCGAAATGACGCTGTGCATTTCAGCGCTTCCCTACGGGTGCGCTGCAGTGATCGCAAAACCATTCTGCGGCCAGAAGAGCAGCTGCCTCCAGCGTTCCCGACTCCTCGAACAGATGCGTGGCATTTGGGACGATTTCCAGCGTGGATTCGGCATTGAGGCGGGAGAGCGCCGATTTATTCAACTCCAGCACCTGGGGATCGTTCTCCCCGACAATAAGCAGCACCGGCGCCATGACTTGTGGCAAATAATTCTCCGCCAGGTCCGGGCGCCCGCCCCGCGAGACCACAGCCATGATATCGTGAGGGCTGCGGGCAGCCGCGATCAAGGCCGCCCCAGCTCCCGTGCTGGCGCCAAACCAGCCGATTTTTAAATGCCTGGTTTGCGGTTGGCGCTGCAGCCACGCCCCAATGTCGATCAACCTGTCCGCCAGCATGGGAATATCGAAGCGCAAATGCCGCGTCCGCAAATCGATCATCTCTTCCTCGGGTGTGAGAAGATCGGCAAGCAGCGTCGCGAACTGATATTCATTCAGCGTTTCTGCCACATAGCGATTCCGGCTGCTATGCCTGCTGCTGCCGCTGCCATGGGCAAAGGCGACGAGGCCTTTCGCGTTGGACGGTATCGCAAGATCCGCATCCAGAACCACGCCTCCCGCTGGAATACGAACGGGAATGGATTTCAACCCTCCGCCTCCTTCCCGTGCGGTATCTGTCATGTTGGAACCCTTTTCTTACAATGGCTTGGACCCTGCTTCGACTGGAAAAACCAAAAACCTGATACCTCCCGCCTGTTTCTCCGGAAGCGTCTTTCACTTTTAACCGGCTTTATCCTGCTGCTTCTGTGCGATTCCGTACATAGCCACCCTGGTATTCGGGAGATTTTCTCCGCTATCCCGGAACGGCAAATTGCGCCCCTGCGGGTTGTATGGTAGATTTTTGGCTAATCCGGGGTAATGCTCTCTACCGCCACTCCTCGATCAAAAGAAAGAAGCAATAACAAATAAGCAACAAATGAGCGATCTGACAGCATGACGGACCCGATTGAAAGAGCTCCTCTCAGCAGGCATGACGAGAAAGAAGCGCCATCTGCGCGTTTTGAACCTGCCGGGTTCACGCATGAGGCAGCATCGACTCTCTCATCGATCCTCAGGAATGCCGAATATGAATGCGCCAAACGCATTCCGCAGTCCGGCGGAAACCGCTGGTATTCAGAACCCATCCGTCTCGCCACCTACGCTGCTGGAGGGATCAATTGCTGGAAAGAGTCGCCATGCCAGAATCTCTATTCCGGCATGCTGGAACGCAGCAAAGGTCTCGCCCCCGTCATGCTTTTCGATCTGTTTTTCTTTCATCGAAGCGTTGCGCGCGACAGGATCAGCCAGGTCATTGCTGAAGATGATCTGAAGATTCTGGAGGAAGCCGGCGTCCTCCACATTACCGGGGACGACGTGGCGTCAAAGGTTCGATGCTATCCGGTGGGGGAACTGTATTTCCTTTGCGACCCTTCCAGGGACAAATCGGATTTTGTCTATATCGGATGGGACTCCGACCTGATGGTCAATATCGCCGCAAAATATTCCAAGGGTCGCCGCTTTTCTCGATCGCTCGACCTGTGCACGGGAAGCGGCGTGCAGGGAATCTGTCTCTCGCGCCAGGCGGAAGAAGCAATCTGTGCGGATATCAATCCGCGAGCTCTCGCAATGGTCCAGGCAAATGCCCGCCTCAACAAGATCCGGAACGTCAACACGATACATAGCGACCTCTTCTCCAGCATTCCGGGGCGCTTCGATTGCATTACAGCCAATACGCCTTATGTTCCACATCCGGAAGGAGCGCAATTGCCCATAGGCGGGGGAGATATCGGCATCGAGTTCACCATTCGGCTGCTGCTGGAACTACCGGAGAGATTGACCGATAACGGAATGGCCGTGATTTACACCAGCGATCCCATCGTTCATGGAAAGCGACGGCTGATCAGCCGGGTCACGTCCGAATTGGGGCACCTGCCTTTCCGTATCATACTGATACCCCTGTTTACCAATAATTACCCGATGACACGGCCCATGCAGGAGCACTACGACCGGCTCGGATTGAGCGGATATGATGATTGCATACTTGTCATAGAGCGCAGCAACAAATATACGGTAGAACAGCACCAGAACGACTGGCTGCACTACTACCGCACGCGTGTGGATGCCTGGCTGGATTGGCGCCGGCGCGCGAACCAGGGAAGCGCTGAATAAATCTCCGCTGGCGCGGCGGTAGCTTTGCAGGATGGGATGCACGAAAGGCGACGACGCGAATGGTGCGGCCGCACAGGGCGGATCAGTGTCTTCCGAAGGAAGATGCGACCCCGTAGCAGGCTGCTGGCGCCTGTTGACACTTGTTACGCGCCCGCCTGCTCAGGCTTCGTCCGGTTCCGGGTCCTCGGTCAGACCCGCCTTCCGGTTTCCACTCAATGGAATGAAAACGTTCGCTGGAACACTGGCGGGGATTTTTGGCGTCGGACAGGCGACATCTGCATTTTGTGCCCGGTGACGCAGGGCATGATCCATCAGCACCAGCGCCAGCATCGCCTCGGCGATGGGCGTTGCACGAATGCCGACGCAGGGATCATGCCTGCCATGGGTCTCGACCACTACCGGCCTGCCGCTCTTGTCTACGGACCGGCGGCCCAGCCGGATGCTGGAAGTCGGCTTGACAGCGATATTCACCACGATGTCCTGCCCCGTGGAAATGCCGCCGAGGATGCCTCCCGCATTATTGCTCAGAAATCCTTCTGGCGTGATCTCATCCGAATGCTCGGTGCCTTTTTGCGTGACAGCGGCAAAACCCGCGCCGATCTCGACACCCTTGACTGCATTGATGCTCATCATCGCGTAGGCGATCTCCGCGTCCAGCCGGTCATACACCGGCTCGCCCCAGCCTACGGGCACGCCCTCCGCCACTGCGGTGATCTTCGCCCCGACAGACTCGCCTGACTTCCGCAGCTTGTCCATGAATTCTTCCAGGACAGGCACGATAGCAGCATCCGCCGCGAAGAACGGATTCCGGCTGACCTCGGCCCACTGCCCAAATGGCGCCGCTATCGGCCCAAGTTGCGCCATGTAGCCGCGTATCCGCACCCCTCGATTTTCCAGCAGCCATTTTCTGGCAATGGCGCCTGCCGCAACCCGCACCGCCGTTTCCCTCGCGGAGGATCGGCCGCCGCCGCGGTAGTCGCGTATCCCGTACTTCTGCCAGTAGACATAGTCTGCATGCCCCGGCCGGAACGTATCCATGATCTTGCTGTAATCCTGGCTCCGCTGGTCCTGGTTGCGGATCAACAGCGCAATGGGCGTGCCAGTGGTTCGGCCTTCAAATACCCCGGAAAGGATTTCCACCGTGTCCGGTTCGCGCCGCTGGGTTACATAACGCGACGTGCCCGGACGGCGCCGGTCCAGGTCCTGCTGGATATCTTCGGTGGACAATTCCATCCCCGGAGGGCAGCCGTCGACCACGCAGCCGATAGCCGGGCCGTGGGATTCGCCAAAAGAAGTCACGCAAAAAAGCTTGCCGAGCGTATTTCCAGACACGTTATTTGTCTCGCCAGATCGATACCTGAAGTTTAACATATCCCTTCCCGCAGCCCGCATCCGCAGGGGTGGCAAGCGCGCGGGAATCGCATCGGCAGACAGCCTCGACCGGAGGCCGCGCACCCTTTTCTATCTGGACAAGCATATGAAAATATCATGAGAGCCATATTGATGGATGCGCCTGGCGGGCCGGAAGTGCTGGCCGTCGCCGATGTTCCGGCGCCGGTGATTTCCACGCCGTCCGGCGTGCTGGTGAAAAACCATGCCGCCGGAATCAATCCGATAGATACGAAAGTGCGCAAGCGCAATATGTATTATCCGGAGAAGCTGCCTGCCATTCTGGGCTGTGATGGCGCGGGGGTGGTGGAGGCAACCGGAAGCGCGGTTACCCGCGTACGCCGGGGAGACGAAGTGTTCTTTTTCAACAATGGCCTGGGCTACCCGCCAGGAACGTATGCCGAATATGCGGTGGTGGACGAAGACTATCTGGCATTGAAGCCGCGCAATATCTCCATGGTGGAAGCTGCAGCCTTGCCGCTCGCGCTCATCACCGCCTGGGAAGCGCTGGTAATCCGCGGCGACCTGAAAGAAGGTCAGTCGGTGCTGATCCACGCGGGCGCGGGCGGCGTCGGCCACATCGCCATACAGCTTGCCCGTTATTTCGACGCGGTGATCGCCACCACCGTTTCAAGTCCCCTCAAGGCAGAGCTGGCGCAATCCCTGGGCGCAGAACTGATCATCGACTATACCAGGGAGGATTTTGCCGCAGCCGCGTTGAACTGGACTGGAGGCCTGGGAGTAAGGCTCGTGGTGGATACCGTCGGCGGCGACACCTTCTGCAAATCCTTCGCCGCGACGCGGCTGTACGGCCGCGTGGTGACGCTGCTTTCCACCGCCTGTGAAATCGATTGCATCAATACCGCGCGACTGCGCAACCTGAGCATCGGCTACGTGCAAATGACAGCCCCGCTCTATTTCGGCATGCACCTCGCGCGCCTGGCGCAGACGCGCATACTGGAACGCGGGGCGAAACTGGTCGAGCAGGGATTGCTTAAAGTGCACGTCGATCGCGTGCTGCCGCTGGAAGAAGCAGCCGAGGCGCATCGCCTCATCGAATCAGGCCACGCCGTGGGCAAGATTGTGCTGCAGATTGAATGAGAACCACCATTCTGATGCTTCGAGCGATGCGGTCTACTTCAGTCCCCTGCGCGGTGGACCTCAAGGATTCTTCAGGGGGAAGGGAATGTTGAAAATCCAATAATCGGGACCAATCGAAAGGATTATTCAAGATTCTCCAGCATCGCCAGCCCCCACCCCACACCAAATCCGGTAACGTCGCTTCCCACCGCGCCCAGTCCGCCCTTGCAACTGCTGGCCGAAAGATCCATGTGTATCCATGGCCCGTCGCCTGCAAAACGTCCCAGGAAACGCGCGGCGAGTATATGGTCCGCATCGCCTTCGAGAGAGCATTGCTTGATGTCGGCAATCCTGCTTTCCAGTTCTTCGTCATAATCGGCATCCATCGGAAATGGCCATATTCTCTCGCCGCTGGATTTTCCCGCCGAGCCCGCTTTTTCCAGCAATTCCTCCCGGTTCGCGAAAATCCCGCTGTAACGGCATCCCAGCGCGGTATGCATGGTACCCGTGAGCGTGGCAAAATCGATCATCAGATCCGGCTTCTTCCTAGATGCCAGCGTCAGGGTATCCGCCAGCACCATTCTGCCTTCCGCATCGGTGTGGATGATCTCGATGGTTGTCCCCTGCAGCGCCGTGATAACGTCATTCTGCTTATAGGCGCGCGGACTGATGTGATTCTGTGCGATGGCAAGCCAGCAATCGATATCCACCGGCAGGTCAAGACGCGTTGCAGCGAGCAGAATGCCGAGGGCAACCGCCGAACCGTTCATGTCCTCGTGCATGCCATGCATGTATTTCGGTGGCTTCAGGTTATGGCCGCCCGTGTCGAAGCAGATGCCCTTGCCCACCAGCGCGACGCTTTTGGCGGTCTTGATGGTCCTGGCGGTTTTAGCGGAGCGGGCCGCCCGCCGCTTCACATGCACGATAGCGGCATCCTCCGGGTCGCTGCCCTGGGCCACCGCCACGAAGGCCCCCGCACCCATCTTGCGCAAAGCCTTGACGTCGAATTCCCGGCATTTCCAGCCTTCTCTCCCCGCGAACTCCCTGATTTTTGCTCTATAAATTGCCGGGGTCAGTTCATTGGGAGGCAGCATGGTGAGGGAACGGGTCAACAGATTGCCTTCTGCCCTGGCGTACGCCGCTGCAAATCCATCCGCATTCCTGCAGCCATGCAGCACGATTCTGGCCAATGGCTTTCCTGACTCGCTTTTTCCGCCCGTTTTACGCGAAGGGAGTTCCGCCCCGTTGACCAGGGCGACATATATTGCCCATTCCGCCACATCCCGTGTTTCCCGCCCATCGCCATAGACTGCGAGATGAATTTCCGCCGGCTTTTCTTCCAGCAGCAGCCGCACCGCCTTGCGCAGGCGCGTTTGCTGCTCGAAAGGGGGTTGCGCCGGATCCACGATGACCCAGGCACACAAAGCGCCTCTCTCGATCGTGGCCGATAGCGGTGTCTCGTCCATCTCGCGCCACGTCATCTTGCGCCGCGCCAGGAGGTCTGCGAGCGCCTGCCTGCCTGCATACTCGAAACCCGGAGATTCGCCTGGAGAATTGCCCGCCCCGGGCAGCACCACGAGAATATGCCGGGCGGATCCGGGCTGTATCAAGGGAGAAGCATGCTGTATCAGTTTTGCGAGCATTTGACGGTCGATGCTGGTTTATTGCGGTGGGTCAACCCTGAATGCAAGGGTAGAGGCTCTCTCTACACCATGCACCATGGAGCAGCATGCTATTATATACGGTCGATCCATATCCCGCTTATCGCAGCCCATAGCCGTGCGTCAATATCTCGATTTAATGCGACATGTTCTCGTGCACGGCCACCGCAAGTCCGATCGGACAGGTACTGGCACGCTTTCGATATTCGGCCACCAGATGCGTTTCGATCTGGCGGAAGGCTTCCCGCTGCTCACTACCAAGAAATGCCATCTGAAATCCATCATCCACGAACTGCTCTGGTTTTTAAGGGGAGATACCAATGTCAAATCCCTGAACGAACAGGGAGTGACGATCTGGGATGAATGGGCGGATAAAAATGGCGACCTCGGGCCGATATATGGCCAGCAGTGGCGTTGCTGGCCCAGCCCGGAAGGGCGATGCATCGACCAGATCGCGCAAGTGATCGAGCAAATCGAGAATATGCCCGACTCCCGCCGCATGGTGGTGTCATCCTGGAACGTGGGAGAATTACATGAAATGAAACTGGCGCCATGCCATGCACTGTTCCAGTTCTACGTCGCCGGCAACAGGCTTTCATGCCAACTCTACCAGCGCAGCGCCGACATTTTCCTGGGCCTGCCGTTCAACATCGCATCCTATGCCCTGCTCACGCTGATAGTGGCGCAGCATTGCAACCTGGAGCCCGGGGATTTCGTCCACACCCTGGGCGATGCCCACCTGTACCTCAACCATCTGGATCAGGCGCGGGAGCAACTGGAGCGGGAACCGAAAAAACTGCCAACAATGAAGCTGAATCCATCGGTGAAAAGCATTTTCGATTTCAGCTATGAGGATTTCACCCTTGAAGGCTATGATCCTCACCCGGCAATCAAGGCGCCGGTGGCGGTATGATCCCGCGGCGACTTTCCATCTTGGCAGCGATGGCGCGCAATCGCGTCATCGGCAAAGACAATGCCCTGCCATGGCGGCTTTCCCCGGACCTGAAGCGCTTCAAGGCGCTCACGATGGGGCATCCCATCATCATGGGACGGAAAACCTTCGAATCCATCGGCAGGGCGTTGCCCGGCCGCACTTCGATTGTCGTCACCCACCAATCGGGATATGAGGCCGAAGGCGCCGCCGTGGTGCATTCCATCGCCACGGCGTTGCGGGAATGCTATAAAAATACGGACTCCACGGAAACCTTCATCATTGGGGGAGCCGAAATATTCCAGCAAACCCAGCCTGTATGCGACCGGATGTATATTACCGAGATACAGGCGGATTACGAGGGAGATGTGTTATTTCCCGAATTCGACCACGCTGAATGGATCGAAACCTCCAGGGAAAAACACCGGATGGACGAAGATGGGCTGGAATACCATTTCGTCGTGTTTGACCGCAGGACGGACCTGGGCTCGCGCTGAGCGCTGTACCGACGCGCTGCTTACTGTATACGGTGAGAGGCGAAAGGATGTCCGAGGAAACGCTCATAAAGCAGCTTAATTTTCCTTAAATTGCTGGCCCAGCCGCAATATGATGATAGCATCGACAGCGCGCAGCACGTTCATGAGTGCCGCCAGATCGATACGATCCGCCTTGGCGCCGCTCACCGTGCCCTCGAAAATGCGCAACGCGCCGTTGTCTTCAAGACAGGCGTGTGTCCTCGTGGCGCGAGCCACGCACACGGTTGGCGTCTTCCTTCATCGCCACCTCAAATTCATAATCAAAAATGGCTGAACAGCGGGAACACCGTTCAGCCATTCGCATACCACTGCTTGCTGTCGCCCTACAACACCATCACTTCGGGCAGCGGAAAACCATTGAAGTTGCTTGCATAGGCTGTCGTATAGGCGCCCGCATTGGGAATATAAATGAAATCGCCTTCCTCGATGTCTTCCGGCAGCATCTCATCGCGCATCAGGATATCCACTGAATCGCAAGTCGGCCCTGCCACGGACCAGGGGATACTTTTCCCTGAGCGGTCAGAAAAAATCTGATAGCTCAAACCTTCGGTGACTTCGATCACCCCGCCGAACATGCCTGCGTCCCAATACATCCAGCGCTTGCCATTGCGAGTCGCTGTGCCGACAACGCGGCAAACGAAATAGGCCGCGTCGGAAACGAGGTAGCGGCCGGGCTCGGCCATGACGCGAATATCCCCGGGTAAGTCCGCAAGGGCCTCGTTCACCACTTCGCCTATCACTTCGATCGAGGGTATCGGCTTGACATGCCGCACCGGGTAGCCACCGCCTATGTTGAGCAGGCGAGGTGTCAGTCCGGCGCCACGCATGTCGGCAAAGACCTTTTTTGCCCGCTCGATGCCCACGCGCCAATTCTGAGGGTTGCGGCATTGGGAACCCACGTGAAAGGTCACGCCCGAAAGGTCGGCTCCAAGGGCTGCCGCTTCTGCGATGATGCCCTCGATCTCGGCGGCATGCGTGCCAAACTTGCCGGCAAGCGGCCAATCGCTGCCGATGTTGGGCGTGTCGATGCGAAGGTACATTTTCGCGTCCGGCTTGACGCTGACGATCTTGCGCAGTTCCTCGACGCTGTCGAGCACATACCATTCCACTCCCATGGAAGCGGCATACTTTAAGTATTCACGCGATTTCATCGGATTGCTGTAATAGATTTCGGCGGCCGGAACGCCCAATCCCATCAGCAGATCGAGTTCAGAAATGGAGGCGATTTCAAACCCGACCCCTTCCTCGATCAGGACCTTCAAAACGCGCGGATCGGGATTGGCCTTGACGGCATAGTGCGGATGCACGCGAGGCATCGCAGCTTTGAAACGGCGGGCTTTGGTGCGGACGATATTGCTGTCTACCAGCAGGAACGGCTTGCTGTAACCCTTCTTCAGGGCTGACTGGACATGCTGGAAATCGAGACTGACTTCAGGATGGGTGTCGAATATGGAGTTGGCTTCTACGTCCTGGCGTAGAGCGGCAGTGTGCAGTTTCATGATGTCCCCCTTTGGAGGTGCTACGTTACGGGAATATGGATGTTTACGAGATCGGCCGTATCCCAATAGTTTGCTTTGCTTGTCATGATGACCTCCTGTGCGCTCGCATTGAAAAAAAGCGGATTATAGACTTGATCGCGCGGGAATCAAGTATTTTTTTTGAGTCATGAAAAATCATATGGTTCAACGAATTTCGCGCGCCATCTCTGGCGATGGAAGGCATGATCCCCATGCAAAAATGCACCGCTCCGAAAGAGAAATGAAGGGGAGATATGACGATGCGCTTATGGCGATTTCCGCAAAAACCTTGTTTGTTTTTTTCACATCCCAGGGCGTAGGCGGGAGGACGGAACTTGCCCTTGCGATCAGATCTTGGGCAAGGTTACGCCATTTTGCCCCTGGTATTTTCCGCCGCGATCCTTGTACGACACTTCGCACACCTCGTCGGACTCGAAGAAAATGACCTGGGCGACGCCCTCATTGGCGTAAATCTTTGCGGGAAGCGGGGTGGTGTTGGAGAATTCCAGGGTGACATATCCCTCCCACTCGGGCTCGAAGGGCGTGACATTCACAATGATGCCGCAGCGGGCATAAGTGGATTTCCCCAGGCAGATGGTGAGGATATTACGGGGAATGCGGAAGTACTCGACGGTGCGCGCCAGCGCGAAGGAATTAGGGGGAATAAGGCAGATATCGCTTTTTACATCGACAAAGGAATTCGAATCGAAATTTTTGGGATCGACGATGGCCGAGTTGATGTTGGTGAACAGCTTGAATTCGTCCGAGCAGCGAATATCGTAACCATAGCTGGAAGTGCCATAGGAAACGATGCTGCGGCCGTTCACATGCTTGATCTGGCCCGGCTCGAATGGTTCGATCATGCCTCGTTCCGCGGCCATGCGACGGATCCATCTGTCAGACTTTATGCTCATGTTTTTTCCAGGAAAACAGGTTATCGGGAATCAGGTATCCTGGATCACGATCTTTGCGAACAAGGCGGAATGATCCAGGGACAGATTGTCGACCTTGACCGCGAGCCGCCGGGCAATGCTCCGGTAAATCTCCGCCACCCGTCCATCGGGCTCCGCGACCACCGAGGGCCTGCCCGAGTCGGTATGCTCCCTGATCCGGATGTCAAGCGGGAGAGCGCCGAGCAATTCCACGTCGTAATCCCTGCACATTTTTTCGCCCCCGCCTTCGCCGAAAATATGCTCCTCATGGCCGCAACGAGAGCAGATATGGGTACTCATGTTTTCCACGATCCCCAGGATGGGGATGCCGACCTTCTGGAACATCTTGAGCCCCTTGCGCGCATCCAGCAACGCGATATCCTGCGGCGTGGTAACGATGACAGCGCCCGTCACCGGCACCTTCTGGGCGAGGGTCAACTGGATATCGCCGGTACCCGGCGGCATGTCCACCACGAGGTAATCCACGTCGTTCCAGCGCGTATCGTTCAATAGCTGCTGCAATGCCTGCGTCACCATAGGCCCGCGCCACACCATGGGCGTTTCCGCATCGATCAGGAACCCGATGGACATGGCCTGGATGCCATGCGCCTTCATCGGCACGATGCTTTTTCCATCCGGAGACTCGGGACGGCCGGTGATTCCAAGCATTTGGGGCTGCGACGGCCCGTAAATGTCCGCATCCAGTATGCCGACCGAAGCACCTTCCGCCGCCAATGCCAGCGCCAGATTCACGGCGGTCGCCGACTTGCCCACACCGCCCTTCCCGGATGCGACGGCGATGATATTCTTGACGCCCGGAATGAGCTTCACGCCGCGCTGCACGCTATGAGAAACGATTTTGCTCGATATATTGACAGTTACGCCGCCAATGCCCGGAATGGTTCCAAGCTTGTCAGCCACCTGCTTGCGTATGCTTTCGGCCACGCTTTTCCCGGGATACCCCAGCACGATGTCGAGCGAGACATCGCTGCCATCGATGCGAATATTTCGGGCCTCGTTGGTGCTCACATAATCCTTGCCGGTGCTGGCATCGGTTATTTCCTTGAGGGCAAGCTGAACCTGCTGTTCGGTGATAGGCACTTTGCGCTCCTTGCGGCATGATATGGATGAATAACTTTGGGAAGAGCTGAACAAATCCCCGCTGGCGCCTGATGCTCGTCCCGATTTTAACAGCAACGCATCCAGCGGGGATTTGTTCAGCTCTTCCCTTGAATACTAACAAATTTCGATGTTGCGAGTCATGATGGCTGATAGGACCGAAGACCCGGGCATGATCCAACGCTGCATCATCCGCACGCCTTCCGGCTGAACCAGCGATAGCGGATCCGGACCCTGCAGACAGCAGGCGGAAGATGGCCATCGCTTGCCTTCCTTCAGTTTCAACAGACCTCTACCGCCACAGTTTGTTACAATTGCGTCTGGTATATTCAATAGCTGATTGATGAAAAAGCGAAAAATTCTCGTTACCTCCGCTCTCCCCTACGCCAACGGCAGCATTCATCTCGGCCATCTGGTGGAATACATCCAGACGGATATCTGGGTGCGTTTCCAGAAAATGCAGGAACACGAGGTTCACTACGTGTGCGCGGACGACACGCATGGCACGCCGGTTATGCTGCGCGCCGAGCAGGAGGGGATTACGCCCAAGCAGTTGATCGACCGGATGTGGGCCGAACACAAGGCTGACTTTGACGGTTTCCAGGTCGGTTTCGACCACTACTACACCACCGATTCCAGTGAGAACCAGGCGTATTGCGAAGATATCTACCGCCAGCTCGAGGCAAAAGGATTGATCGTCAAGCGTTCCGTGGAGCAGTTCTACGATCCCGTCAAGGAAATGTTCCTGCCCGACCGGTATATCAAGGGCGAATGCCCGAACTGCCATGCCAGCGACCAGTACGGCGACTCGTGCGAAGCATGCGGCGCCACTTACTCGCCTACCGACCTCATCAATCCCTACTCAGCGGTGTCGGGAGCAGCCCCGCAGCGCCGGGCATCCCAGCACTACTTTTTCAAGCTTTCGGACATGCGCTGCAAGGTTTTCCTGGAAAAATGGGTTTTTGAATCCCTCCCCAGCCTGCCTGGCTCCACCGAAACGCGTTCGCGGCTGCAGCCTGAAGCAGCGAACAAGATGAATGAATGGCTGTCATCCGGCCTTGCCGATTGGGATATCTCGCGGGATGCTCCCTATTTCGGTTTCCCCATTCCCGGCACCGCCCGCCAGAAATTTTTCTATGTCTGGCTGGACGCCCCCGTGGGCTATTTCGGCAGCTTCAGGAATTATTTCCAGATGCATCGGCGGACCGAGGCAGACATCGATGAATTCCTGCGTCCGGGCGGCGATACGGAGATGATCCATTTCATCGGCAAGGACATCCTGTACTTTCACGCCCTGTTCTGGCCAGCGATGCTTGAGTTCTCGGGTTACCGCACGCCCACCCAGGTCTACGCCCACGGATTTCTTACCGTCAATGGACAAAAAATGTCCAAATCGCGGGGAACCTTCATTACCGCGGACAGCTATTTGAAGCAGGGCCTGAATCCGGAATGGTTGCGCTATTATTACGCGGCGAAGCTCAATGACAATATGGAGGACATCGACCTCAATTTTGAAGACTTCGTCCTGCGCGTCAACAGCGACCTGGTGGGAAAGTACGTCAATATCGCCAGCCGGTGCTCCGGTTTCATTCTCAGGAAGTTTGGCGGCAAGCTGACGGACACGATTTCGGAGGGAAACAGGAAATGGTTCAACCGCTTTCTTTTCTGCCAGCTCAACGAGGAAGACACTTTTCTGGGACGCCACGTTTCCATCGCGCAATTCTATGACAGTCGCCAATTCAGCAAGGCGATCAAGGAAATCATGCTGGCTGCGGATGTCGCCAATCAATACGTGGACCGGATGAAACCGTGGGTTTTGGCGAAAAATGCCGAGATGGACGCCGAACTGCACGAAGTATGCAGCCTGGCGCTGAACATGTTCCGGATCCTGACGGTTTACCTGAAGCCGGTGCTGCCCAAGCTGGCCGCAGAAGCGGAAGGATTTTTACGCGTTCCTCCGCTTACCTGGAAAGACGCCAATTCACAGAACAGGCTGTTGCCAGACGGCCACCAGATCAGCGATTATCAGCACCTGATGGGCCGGCTCGATCAGGAACACATCGAACAGTTGATCGAAGCCAACAAAACGAGCCTCCAGCCGGCAATACAGCCAGGACAGGCCATGCAGTCCGCGCAGTCCACAGGCGCAGCCAAGAGCCCTTCTTCCGCACCCCCTTTTACAAAACAAGTAAAAAGAGAGAAAACGGAAACGAGTGACGGCCCCCTGGAAATTACGATCGACGATTTCACCCGCATCGATCTCAGGGTGGCGCGGATCATTCAGGCGGAGCAGGTGGAAGGAGCGGATAAGTTGCTGAAACTGACCCTGGATGTCGGCTCCGGACAGCGCACCGTGTTTGCCGGCATCAAACAGGCTTATGATGCCGAACGGTTGAAAGGCCGCCTCACCATACTCGTTGCCAACCTCGCGCCACGCAAAATGAAGTTCGGCATATCCCAGGGCATGGTCCTTGCTGCCGGAGACCAGGATGGCGGACCTTATCTCCTCCAGCCCGACACGGGGGCCCAGCCGGGCATGAGGGTGAAATAGCGTCCCACGATACTGCTTCGTCCCAAGTAGTCCGTTCTGATCCATTCCCGGTTGAACCTGAATCCGGCAATTGACCGCGCTTATCCGCAAATCCATGCCTGGTACCTGTAAAATTCTACAGCTTCCCAGAAGCCCAACGGCATGATGCAATAGATCATGTCATTTCCAAGTTACAAAATCTCCGCATAGATTTCAGCAGCAAATCCCGTCGCGCACATATTTCACCGTGGCGCCATTCACGTTTCAAGCGCATTTTCAAGCACATTACATGTAAAGACCGAAGCTCGAGGCATGTTGAGCAAACCCATCAGGAAACCCAGGATTCCGCGCCCGGGCCGCACCCCCCGTGCCTGGCGCAGCAAACCGACTGACGACGCTGCCCGTTCTGTCAGGCTTGTGCAGGGCCAGTGTCGCGTGCTGGAAATGATTGCTGCCGGCGCCCCGCTCCGCGAGACGCTCGCAGCGCTTGTGGGCGTGATCGAGACCGACATCGATGGAACGAGGGGTTCTATCCTTCTCCTCGATGAAAGCGGCAAATACCTGCGGCACATGGTCGCACCCTCACTGCCGGAAACGCTCCACCACCTGATAAATGGCTTTGAAATCGGCCCCGCCGCGGCATCCTGCGGCACGGCGGCTTATCGTGGTGAAGCCGTGATCGTCGAGGACACCGAGACCGATCCGCTCTGGGCACCTTACCGCGAGGTTGCAAGAGCGAACGGGTTGCGCGCCTGTTGGTCAACACCCATATTCGACCGCCAGCGCGCCGTGCTGGGGACATTCGCCATCTACCTGCGTATGGCCGCCCGCCCCTCACAGCGTCATCAGCACACCATCGAAATGGCCACCCATACTGCCGCCATTGCCATTACGCGGGACCGGGAGATACGGGCGTTGCAAGATGGCGAACGTGCCATCCGCAGCATCCTGGAAGGCATGATGATCGGCTTTGTCACGCTGGACCATAGCTGGCGGTTCACCTACGTCAATCCGAAGGCGGCGGAAATCCTCGACCGGAAGGCGGCGTCGCTGGTTGGCCGGAAGTACCTGGAAGCTTTTCCTGAGGCGGAAAATTCGCCGCTCGAGCTCACCTACCACAAGGTAATGGCCGAACGCGTCACCATGCATACCGAACATTATTTCTCCCCCTGGGACCGCTGGCTCGAGCAACGCGTCGATCCAACACCTGATGGCGGCATTTCAATCTTTTTCCAGGATACCACCGAGCGCAGGCTGCAATTGCGGAAGATTGAACACCTGGCTCGCGTCTACGCGGTACTGAGCGGCATCAACGCCCTCATGGTGCGTGAATGCGACCGTGAGTCACTATTCCGCGAGGCCTGCCGGATTGCTGTCGAGCAAGGCGATTTCCGCATGGCCTGGATAGGGATTATCGACCCGGCCTGCATGAAAATTGTTCCGGTCGCCTCGGCGGGTATAGAGGAGCAGCACCTGACTGCCCTCAAGAAACTCTTTTCACCGGGCACGGGCGCGGTGTCGGAAAACACCCTGGTCGCGCAGGCAATCGAGGGGAAAAAGGCAGTTGTATCCAACGACGTACAAAATGACCCCAAGATCCTGCTGCTCAGGAAATATGCCGGCCCCAGAGTCTGCTCGCTGGCTGTTTTACCGTTGATCGTTGCGGACAAATCCATAGGCGTGCTCACGCTGTATGCCGATCAAATCGAATTCTTCGAAGAAGAAGGGCTGAGGCTGCTGACGGAACTGGCCGGAGACATCTCGTTCGCAATCGATCACATTGCCAAACAGGCGCAGCTCGACTACCTGGCCTACTACGATGTCCTGACAGGACTTGCCAATCGCAGCCTATTCCTTGAGCGCGTGGCCCAGTACCTGCGCAGCGCTGCCAGCGGCGACTACAAGGTTGCCGTGGGCCTGATCGATCTGGAGCGGTTCAAGAACATCAATGACAGTCTTGGCCGGGCCGCCGGCGACGCGCTTCTGAAACAGGTGGGAGAACGGCTGACGCGCAGCCTGGGCGACGCCAACCTGGCGGCAAGAATAGGCGCGGATCATTTTGCCGTGGTGATGCCGGTAGTGGAAAATGAAGGAAACGTCATTGCGCTTTTGAGTAAGCGAATGGAGCCTCTGCTGAATCATCCCGTACAGTTGAGCGAAGGCGTGGTCCGGATTTCCTTCAAATGCGGAATAACGCTTTATCCCGACAACGGCACCGATGCCGAGACGCTGCTCAGAAATTGCGAAATTGCGCTCAGAAAGACCAAGGTCACCGGCGACCGGTACCTGCTCTATACAAAGGCAATGACCGCATCGACGGCCGACAAGCTGACTCTGGAAAACCAGTTGCGCCGGGCGATCGAAAATGAAGAATTCGTGCTCCACTATCAACCCAAGATCAACCTGGAGAGCGGCAAGCTTGTCGGTGCCGAAGCGCTGATCCGGTGGAACGACCCGCTCACGGGCCTGGTGCCGCCAGGCAGCTTTATCCCCGTCCTGGAAGAAACCGGATTGATCTATGAAGTCGGACGCTGGGCGTTGCACAAGTCCGTCGAAGATTATCTGCGCTGGCACGCAACGAATTTGTCCACCATGCGTATTGCGGTAAACGTATCGCCACTGCAGCTACGCCACCGCGATTTCGTTGATGAAATCAGGCGGGTAATAAGTATAAATGAGATTGCGGCAGCGGGATTAGAACTGGAGATTACTGAAAGCGTGATCATGGAAGATGTCAAACACAGCATCGTCAGCCTGAGAGCGATCCGCGCCATGGGCGTTACCATAGCCATAGACGACTTTGGCACCGGTTTTTCCTCGCTAAGCTACCTATCCAGACTACCCGTGGATACGCTCAAGATCGATCGCTCGTTCGTGACCGATATGACTGTCTCGCTGGAAGGGCTTGCGCTGGTATCAACTATCGTCACTCTGGCTCATGCCTTGAAGCTTAAAGTAGTAGCCGAGGGCGTCGAAACGGAGGAGCAGTTGCGTCTGCTGCGGTCATTGAACTGTAACGAAATGCAGGGATTTTTATTCAGCAGGCCGTTACCGAGCGAATCCTTCGAAACGAAATACCTGGCTCCATTGAATCGCCCCTGAGCAAAGGCATTTAATTGTATTTTATATTCCGCTGCCTCCTGAATCATGCAGCCACGGGATGACAGCATTATTTCAGCATCAGCTACCCTCGCCCTGTGGATGCCGATACGGTTTTTGAAATCGGCTCCGTCACCAAAGTTTCACAAAAAACCATTGACCATCCATACCCGGAGCTGCAAGATCTTTACTTGCATTTTGCAACCCCTTACGTTAGCATAGTTACTTTCAGTTTGAAAGTATCAGACACCTAAACACTGCCTGATCACATAGCCCAAACGACTGGAAAAACAGAAAGCGCATCGTGCCATCGCCTCGCTGCGCAAGGAACCGCAAGAACCAGACAGGGAGAATCGACGTGCTGACACTTTACCAGTTTGAACGCAGCTGGGGTAATCCCAACTTGAGCCATTTCTGCGTCAAGACCGAAACCTACCTCCGGATGGCAGGAATCGAATACGCCATCAGGACGACTCTTCCGCTGTTTGCGCCCAAGGGCAAATTGCCTTACATTGAGGATGAGGGGATAAAACTTGCGGACTCCCGTTTTATAGTCCGCTACTTGAAGACCCGGTATCGGGACCTGGATGAAGGGCTCAGCCAGGCTGAGCTTGCCCAATCGCTAGCGATGCAGCGGCTGATTGAGGAACACTTGTTCTGGGCCACCATGTATTCGCGGTGGCAATATACAGACAGCAACTGGCAAACCAACAAGCGGGCCATCTTTGGCGTCCTGCCGCCGGTCATCCGGGATCTTGCCGCGCTGGTTTATCGCCACAGGATCAAGCGGCAGATTTATGGCCATGGCCTGGGACGCCATTCGGCGGAAGAAGTTTTCGAGCTCGGCATGCAGGATATCGACGCACTATCGACCAGCCTCGGGGAAAAGGCATACTTCCTGGGAGACAAGCCGACCACGCTGGATGCCAGCGCATTCGGCTTCCTGCTCAACACCCTTGCCTGCCCGATCGAATCCCCGCTCAAGGAGCATGGCCTGTCAAAAAACAATCTGAGAAATTATGTTGAGCGTATCGGGAAACAATATTATCCGGACTTATACCTGGCCTGATCGATGAACCTTGCCTTCGTGCTCGACCACCTGGACTCGATCAGGACTTACAAGGACTCGAGCTTTGCCATGATGCGCGAAGCCGCTGCCCGGGGTCATCGCTTGTTTGCCCTGCAACAGGGTGGCCTGGCATGGAATGGAGAATGCGCCGTCGGGCATGCCCGCGCGCTGGATCTGGCTGGCACTGGGGAAGCAGTCGAAGGAAATTCCTGGTATCGGGCGTCGGACCCCGTTGAAACACCGCTGCATGAATTCGACGCCGTACTCATGCGCAAGGACCCCCCATTCGACATGGAGTACGTCTATAGCACCTATCTGCTGGAGCTGGCGCAGGATCGCGGCGCATGGGTCATCAACGACCCTCGGGCAGTGCGCGACCATAACGAAAAGCTCGCGATAGCGAAGTTTCCCCAATATATTGCACCAACCCTGGTAACGAGGCAGGAAGGATTGATTCGCGATTTTCTGGCCGAGCATGGCGACATCGTTTTGAAACCGCTCGACGGCATGGGCGGAACCAGCATATTCCGGATTCACAAGGAGGATCACAATATCGGCGTAATCATCGAAACGCTCACCCATTACGGCACCCGCACCATCATGGCACAACGGCATATCCCCGAAATTGCTCAGGGAGACAAGCGGGTTCTGCTGATCGCCGGAAAGCCCGTACCTTATTCGCTCGCCCGCATACCCAAGCTTGGCGAATCCCGCGGCAACCTCAACGTCGGGGGAACCGGCGTGGCCCGGGCTCTTACTCCTCGCGACCGGGAAATAGCCGATGCGCTAGGCCCGTATCTGCATGACAAGGGGATCATGCTGGCGGGCCTGGACATTATCGGCGATTATCTCACCGAAATAAATGTCACCAGTCCTACCTGCATGCGCGAAATCTGCAACCAGACCGGTTTTGACGCCGCTGCGATGATGGTGGATGCCATTGAGGATTCGCAGCCTGCGAGATGAATCGATGACCATCGCGATCGAAGTCAGGCAATTGCGCAAGCACTTCGGGTCCGTACGCGCCCTGGGCGGAATCGACCTTGACATCCGGAAAGGGGAATTTTTCGCCTTGCTAGGCCCTAACGGCGCGGGCAAAACCACCCTCATCAATATCATTGCAGGCTTGGCGCTGGCCGATAGTGGAAGCGTTCGCGTGATGGGATATGACGTCCGCTCGGACTATCGCGAAGCACGGCGCATGCTGGGGGTGGTTCCCCAGGAACTGGTGTTCGACCCGTTTTTTACTGTACGTGAGACGCTTACTATCCAGTCGGGCTATTACGGCTTGAAGAACAATGCTGGATGGATAGAAGAGATCATCCATAACCTGGATCTCGACGACAAGGCCGATGCGAACATGCGCTCATTGTCCGGTGGGATGAAGCGCCGCGTGCTGGTGGCCCAGGCACTGGTTCACAAGCCCCCCGTCATCGTGCTGGATGAACCCACGGCAGGCGTGGATGTGGAATTGCGCCAGGGATTATGGCGTTTCATCAAACAGCTGAATGGCAACGGGCACACCATCGTTCTCACTACCCATTATCTCGACGAAGCCGAGGCTTTATGCAGCAGGGTGGCAATGCTGAAGCAGGGAAATATCGTTGCGCTCGACAGCATAAAAAACCTTACCAATACCCTCTCCGGGTGCATGGTACGCCTCAGGCTGACGCCGGACATATTGCCCGCGCCGCTTCAACCCCTAGCGGACAATCATGAAGACGGGTGCCACCTCCTGGCCCTGGAGGATTATGCGCAACTGGAGGATGTACTGGCGGCGCTGCGCGCGGCACGCACCCAGGTAGTCGAGATGCAGGTATTACAGCCGGATCTGGAAGAAGTTTTCATGAAGATCATGAATACGGGCCAGGCGCTGGAACCACTTGCCACAGCGCGATGACCGGTTTTCTGACGCTGCTCTACAAGGAGTTGCTCCGGTTCTGGAAGGTAGGGTTCCAGACAGTATTCGCACCCGTGGTGTCGACGCTGCTTTACCTCATGATCTTTTCGCACGTGCTGGAAGACCACGTGCAGGCGTATCCCGGTGTGCCCTATACCGTCTTTCTTGCGCCCGGCCTCGTCATGATGGCCATGCTCCAAAACGCATTCGCAAACTCGTCATCCAGCCTCATCCAGTCCAAGGTTTCGGGCAATCTTGTCTTCATCCTGCTGTCGCCGCTTTCGTACACCGATATATTTTTAGCCTATGTGCTCGCATCGGTGATACGCGGACTTGCCGTGGGACTGGGTGTTTATGGAGTGACCGTCGCGTTTTTCGATATCCCGGTGCATTCACCCCTATGGATTCTCGCCTTCGCCTTGATGGGCAGCGCCTTCCTGGGATCGCTGGGAATCATAGCCGGAATCTGGGCGGAAAAATTCGATCAGCTTGCGGCATTCCAGAATTTCGTTATCCTGCCGCTGACATTTTTATCGGGGGTATTTTATACGATAAAGTCGCTGCCCGCCTTCTGGCAGGGATTGTCCCACCTGAATCCATTTTTCTACATGATCGATGGCTTCCGCTATGGATTCTTCAAGGCTTCGGATGTTTCGCCTTTTTTAAGCCTGGGAATCGTCGCGGCAGCCTTTCTGGCGGTATCGTGGCTGACGCTGCGAATGCTCAGGAGCGGCTACAAGATCCGGCATTGAAATGGGCCGCGCTCCCCACCAGCTGCGGATTTGAACTGCCGGAGTTTCTGCTAGGACTTCTCCATCTGGGGAAACACGACCGCGCCCGGATAATGCTCCTGGCCCCAGGAGGCAATAGCGGCCAGCACGGGCTTGAGGCTTTCCCCTTTCTTCGTAAGAAAATACTCGTAGCGCGCGGGGTTCTGCTGGTAGGCTCGCCTGGTGATGAGATCCGCGACTTCCAGCTTTTTCAGCCGGTCCGCCAGAATATTGGATGCGATTTTCTCCGCTGAGGAGATCAGTTCCTGGTAGCGCCTTTTGCCCAGTATCAGGTCGCGAATGATCAGCAGCGTCCACCGGTCGCCAAAGATATCCAGCGCATTGGTAATGGGACAGCACGAGCGCTCAAAAGCAACCGTAGCGGCCGCACCGTTGTCTGGCGTCTCATCGTCTTTCATCATTTCCCCATCAAGAATGGCACTCAGGGGGAATAATGTAAATCAGTTACTTGCTTTCTGCAAGAGTGTAGGGAACAAGCAGCGATTCTCCGCGCGAATTCTGTGGAGGCGAGGATGTGATATCGGCGTCCTACTGTCGGAGATGATGATGGGCAAACCCGTATGCCTTTTGCTGTTACTGATGCATCCGGATTTGCCTATTAAAACAAGCTGCTTTTATCAGTTGCTTCCTGTCTGGGGCATTTGCGCACCAGGGGTAGCGTAAGCGGGGTTCGGTTGCGCCATCTGGCGATGAGCAGCGGCTTCCTTCATATTTGACCGCGCAGCTTCTTCATACTTGCGTATCAATGCTGCGGTACGCGATTTCAAATTGTGGGATTGCCAGCCATAAAATTGTATCTGCTCATACTGTTCGAGCAGTCTCTTCTGTTCGTCAGCCTTTTGCTGCATTCCCTGTGCCGCAACCTCGAATTGCTGCGCTAATAAGTCATGCTCGCTTGGCGATACCACCGCCTGACTAGTTGATTGATCAGAAAAACTTTCCGCTTTTGCAGAGCTTGAAAATATGCCTGCGGCCAATAAAACAAGCGCGGACAAAACGATAAGGATATTCTGTTTATTTTTTCCGAGTGCCGTTGCCATTTTGATTCTCCTGTTCCCAATTGATTGAATCAATATCGGACGGATGGTCAGAGTTCTTTTGCTGCTGGACGAATGGTCAGAGTCCCCACACTGGACAGATGGTCAGAGTCCTGAAATGTGAGTCCATGCTAATTCCCACAGGAATAAAATGGTATTGGGGAAACCTTGATTTAATACTAAGGGAAACCCTGATTCTTAAGCTGGGATCGACGCGAGATATTGTTCTGCTTAGGAAACTTCTGGATCACGTGGAGAGTAATCTGGAAATCACTTGCCCCAGCGTTGAATTTCTACTTAGGAAGAGTGCTATGAAGAAGATAAGCCAATGCGAATCGGATATGGAAGATCCTGAAAAGACCGGAAGCGAACCTGCATCAGAAGGTTATGTCGGAGCAGTGTCGCCTCACAACTGGAAGAAGCAAGGCGGTCAAGATGTTCGGGGTTGAGGTCGTTGAAGCGCTGGAGAAGGAAGGCATCAAGCTCAGCAGCGGACGAGAAACCAGACCTCAGGTTTGTTGGTTTCCACCCGGCTTAACGGTCAGCACTGGACAGGGCGCATGCCTGATAACATACTCTGCTATGCTGCCCAAGCTCAAGTGGTTCCATCCCGTGTAGCCATGTGTGCCAAGAATAAGCAGATCGGTATTATGCCTCAGGGCAGCCAGGACGATTTCCTTGCCGGTGTCTCCTTCGACAAAAATCGTTTCGGTATGGACGCCAAAGGACCCCGCGAGCGCTTCGAGCGCCGCTTTCCCTTTTTGTCGGGTTTGCTCGATACTTGCCTGGACCCATTCCTCGAAGCCGGGGGTATAATAATAAGGCGAGGGCACCATCCAGCCACTGGGTTCAAATACATGCAGGATCTTGAGTTCTGCTCCAAGCACTTCTGTTATCCATCTCGCATACCCGGCAGCCTCCCCGGAAGCTTCGGAGAAATCAGTAGCCAGAATGATTTTTCGGATAAGTGGGTCCATATGTTAACTTCCTGTTGAGTGAGATTGAGCGGCCGCAATCGCAGGGTCAATACTGCGATCATCCATCCATAATAATCCGCATGACATATTCTCAATATGTTTGCTGTGGATTCTGCCAGGGAGGCGACCGGTGTATCTGAAGCCGTTGCCACAACGCACGGCAATGCGCTTCTTCTTCTAACTATCGGAACGTCAGTCCAGTAGCATATCGCGTCCAGTCAAGCTGGAAAGCCTGTCCGGACGTCCAATTCCCCCGCACGATACGCCTTGCGCATAAAAAGGCAATGTATGCGGGCCGGGATCAATCCCATACCAGCAAACGGATCGGAGTAGGGTTGTAGGCATTGCATGGATTGTTCAGCTGCGGGCAGTTCGAAATCAGCACCACCACATCCATCTCCACCTGCATCTCCACATATTTGCCCGGCGCAGAAACGCCATCCGCAAAATCCAGCCCGCCCTCTTCAGATACGGGTACGTTCATGAAAAAATTGATGTTGCTCGGTATATCGCGCTTGCTCATGTTCAATTGCTTGCATACCGGATCATGCGCCAATGCGTGAAGGAAGCTGTCGCGGCAGCTGTGCATCGGGTATTTCTCGAGCGCGTAGCGCGTCGTGTTGCTCTCCGCCGAGCAGGCGCCGCCTACCGTGTCGTGCCGCCCGCAGGTGTCGGCGATGATGGTGAGCATGACGTTGCCAAAGTTGGAGTAGAGCCGGCTGCCCGTGGTGAGGTACAGCATGTTCTGCCGGCGTACCGTATCGGTCGCGCTGTAGCGTTCTTCCGCGTCGTGGGCATTGTAGAACAGGGTATCCACCGCCTGGTTGCCCTCCAGGTCGACAATGCGGAACACCTGGCCTTTCTTCACTACCTTGACCCAGGGGTCTCCGGCAGCACATACCTCGTCCACCGCCGCGAGACGAGGTTCCAGTTTGCTTTCCACAAGGTTCTGCGCACTCATGCTTCACCTCCATGTGCATAAAAACGTTCAGTATTTTGCAGGCCACGCGCATTCTCTGCGATCTTCGTACACGCTGCGGCCACCTCAGGAGAGGTGACAAATGTCGCCAATTTGACTGCCCCGGGGTGATAGGTTCTAGAGGGATCCAGCGGATGAGGCGCTGCGGATAGCACCACCAGCGTATCCATCTCGAAACTCAGGTCCACGTAATCGCCCGCCTTGCTGCTACCGGGGTGAAACTCCAGTTCTCCGGATGAATTGGCGGTCACCTTGCTGAAGAAGTTGATGTTGGATACCACGTCGCGCATGCCCAGCCCCCACTTCCCCAATTCCACCAGCATCCCGTCCAGCCCGCTGCGAAACATTTCGTTGCGAAGCTCCTGGTACCGCCCTACGCCATATTTCTGGCGTATCAATTCCGCATCGCTCAAGCCGCATACCGTATCGTTCCAGCCCGTGGTGTCTTCCGTGATGCAGCAGAAAATGCGTCCCATGTCGGAATGGCAGGCGTGCCCCTTGGTCAGCCGGAAGGTATGCTGGCACTTCAGCGTGTCCGCCATGTTGTAGCGCTCCAGCTTCTCTTCCAGGTTATAGAAAAGCACTGCCGCGTTGGCTCCGCCCGCCATATCCGTCAGGCGCAGCGTCGTGCCGCGGCGGATGACGCCGGACCAGTGAGAACCCCCGGGAATGGCTTCTTTCCACAGAAATGTATTTGGATTTTTCATTTTTTCTCCTCATGAAAAATAAATTGTCGACTGCGCTTGATGACAGTCCTGCAGTTCACATTTGGTTCATATCGGCTGTGATTCTTTTCGAGTCATCTTTTTTGTGCTCCTTGCGATTATTGTTCATCAATATATGCAGGGTAGTTACTCCCAGGATGCTTCCCAGCACCAGCGGGACCGCATAAAGCTGCCACCAGGGAGCACCGGCCGCCACCACGTATTCGCGCGGCCAGGCGATGTTGGCAAGTTCGAACAACGCCCATGCAAACGCCACTGTATTGATCGCCAGTCCCAGTGCGCCCAGCTTCAAGGCCCCCAGCGCGGGATTCCACCGCCCCGTCAGCCGGCTGTAGAGCCCAACCCCGGTCGTGAAGGAGAACATGGCGTACAGCCCGCCCGTGCCAAAGGCAATGATGGTGGCGACAGCCCCGTCGTTCAGGCCGAAAAGCAGTCCCAGCCCGGACAGTGAAACCGTGGTCAGGATGGCGTTGCGCGGGATCTTGTGGCGCGTCACGCGCGAGAGCGGTGCAGGCATGTTCCCTTCGCGCGCCATCGAGAAGACGATGCGCGATACGTAATTGACCACCGATGAGCCGCAGGAGAGAAAAGCCGTCATGACGATCGCCAGGAAAGGCTTGGCAGCCCACGCCCCGATGGTGCCCGTGATGATGGGTGAGATGGGGTCGGAGGTGGCGCTGGCTTCTATCAGGACGCCATGGTCGACGGACAGCATCAGCGAGGAGGAGTTGAAAAGCACCACGGTGCCCACGGCGCACAGCGACAGGAAGATCGCCCGGGGAATCATCCGTTCCGGGTGGTGCGCCTCTTCCGCTATCGTGGAGCAGGCGTCGAAACCAATGAATGCCCATCCGGCGATGGCCACCGCCGCCAGGAATGCCGTCATGCTGGTGGGGGCAAGCCCGGTGCCCAGGTGCTGGAACAGCTCGGAAACAGGGTGGATGCGGAAGAAAAAGAACAATACCAGCGCAACGCATACCGATCCGAGCGCTTCGGCACAGACCCCCAGCATGTTGATGACCTTGAATATGTTCTGGTGGACCATGTTGACCGTGGTGCAGATCAGCAGGAATATGCCTCCCCACAACACGGCTGTCGCACCCTGGGCATCGCCGCCCACGAAAACCGCCGCCAGCCACATGCCCCCCGTATAGGCCGTGGTGGTGAGCATGGCGATGGTGGAGCTGACATAGATCACGCCGGCGTATTGCCCCGCCCGTGGTCCTATGAGTTGCCGGGCCCATTTATAGGCGCCGCCTGCTATCGGAAACTGGGAGGAGAGTTCGGCATAGACCGTGGCCACCATCATCTGCATGACCAGGCACAGCGCCAGGGCAAGTATCCAGCCTCCTCCGGTGACTACGTTCTGGACACCGAAAATGGCATAAAGACCCACCACCGGCGATACCACCGAAAATCCCAAAGTGAAACAGTTCCATACACTCAACGTCCGCTTGAGCGTATGGGAACCTGCAGGATCAGGAATGGGACAGCCATTCTGCCCCGAATCTATTGACATGATGCCCCTCCGGCCGGGTTGTATCCCTCCGCCAGATGACTAAAATCCGTATTGAAGGCAGAAGCTGCCTTGAAAACCAGGTGAGGCTTTCGGCAACTGCCAATGTCAATGCCAGAGGTTCAGAACGCATCGAGGGCTCGCATGGTTCCCGCCACCAGCTGGTCCAGCTCCTGCTCACTGATAATGTAGGGAGGCATAAAATATACCGTATTTCCCAATGGGCGCAGCACCAGTCCTTGAGCAAGTGCGGCCTGAAAAAATTTTCCCGAAAATGCGGGATCACCGGTTTCCACCTCGAACGCCCAAATCATTCCGCAGTTGCGAAAATTCCTGACCTTGCCGTGGAAGGCGAGAGGTTTTGCGATGTGACTGAGGTAGGCTGCCTTCGTCCGATTGGTTTCGATGATATCGTCCTGCTCGAAAATATCGAGCGTGGCTAGCGCGGCGCGGCACGCGAGCGCGTTACCCGAATGAGTATGGGAATGCAGGAAACCGAGCGTCGTGTCATCGTGGTAAAAACCCTGGTATACCGTATCGGTAGTCATCACCACGGCCAACGGCAGATAGCCGCCGCTCAGTCCCTTGGCGAGGCACAGGAAATCGGGCGTGATATTGCCCTGCTCACAGGCAAACAGGGTACCGGTCCTGCCAAAACCGACCGCTATCTCGTCAGCGATGAGATGCACTCCATACTTATTGCACAAATCCCTCGCAAGCTTGAGGTAACGGGGATGATACATGCCCATCCCCGCCGCGCCCTGCACCAGCGGTTCGATAATGAATGCGGCGGTTTCTCCATGATGTTGCACGAGATACGCTTCCAGCCCAGCGGCTGCTTGCTGCGCATGCTCTTCGGGCGATACCCCCTCGGCAGCATATCGCCAATCGGGGGTGGGAACGTGCGCACTCGCACGCAATAGCGGCGCGTACGTATCCTTGAACAGCGCCACATCGGTTACCGACAGCGTTCCCAGCGTCTCACCGTGATAGCCGTTTTGCAGGCTGACAAAGCCATTCTTTTCCGGATGGCCGCTGTTGTGCCAGTAGTGATAGCTCATCTTCAGCGCAATTTCTATTGCGGACGCGCCATCGCTGCCATAGAAGCAATGCCCGAGCCTCCCGGATACGAGACTGCTCAGGCGTTCCGATAATTCCACCACCGGCTCATGCGTAAATCCCGCCAGCATGACATGCTCCAGCTTATCCAATTGCTCGTGAACCGCGGCATTGATGCGCGGATTACTGTGGCCAAAGAGATTGACCCACCAGGAACCGATGGCATCGAGATAGCGCTCCCCTTCGAACCCGAGAAGCCACGCACCTTCGCCACGAGCGATAGGAATCAGGGGCAACGTTTCATGCTGCTTCATCTGTGTGCAGGGGTGCCAGACGAATTCCAGGCTGCGGGCCTCGACGTTTTTGGATAGAAGCGGTTTGTTCAATCTTCACCCTCCTGTATGACCAGCAGCATCTGCCCTGCGGATACATGCCCGCCCTTGCTACAAAACAATTGCCGCACTGTTCCGCCAACGTGCGCTTCGACCACGAATTCCATTTTCATGGATTCCAACACCACCAAGGGTTTTCCCACCGTGACGCGCTCTCCCTCCTCGACCAGCAATTTCCATACTGTGCCGGTGACATGCGCGCTGACCGCATGCGCCCCTTCCGGCAAGTCCAGTTCGCTTTGCGCGTCAGCATCCTCAAGGACAATCTCGCTCACATATTCCGCCTTGCCTTCCGCCTTCCAGCGCGCGCGCTCCGCCTCGAACGCGGCCTGCTGCGTTGCCTTGAATGCTTTGATCGCCACGTCGTTCTTTTGCAGGAAGGCGTTGTATTCTCTTAAACTGAACCTGGACTCTTCCACCCGAAGTTGAAAGCGTCCGGAGATAAAATCCTGCCTGAGCTGGAGCAGTTCGCTTTCGCTGACCGGGTAGAACCGGATCTGATCAAAAAAACGCAATAGCCAGGGCTTGCCATCCTTGAAGTCGACTGTCTGGCGATAACGATTCCACATCTGCACTGTCCGCCCGACAAACTGGTATCCGCCGGGGCCTTCCATGCCGTATACGCACAGATAAGCCCCACCGATGCCTACCGCATTCTCCGGAGTCCAGGTGCGCGCGGGGTTGTACTTGGTGGTAACCAGCCGATGGCGCGGGTCCACCGGCGTGGCCACCGGCGCGCCCAGGTACACATCCCCGAGGCCCATTACCAGATAGCTTGCCTCGAATACGATCTGACGGACTGCTTCGATGCTTTCCAACCCGTTGATGCGCCGGATGAACTCAATATTGCTGGGGCACCAGGGCGCATCCCGCCTGACGGACTGAATATATTTTTCTATCGCGAGCCGGGTCGCCCCATCGGCCCATGACAAAGGCAAATGCACGATCCGCGTTGGCACCTGCATATCTTCGATGGCAGGCAGTTCCTTTTCAGCTGCGATCAGGAAATCCAGCAGCTTGTCCCGCGGCAACAGGCGCGAATCATAATGGATTTGCAGCGAACGTATGCCCGGAGTCAGATCCAGAACGCCTCGCAGCCGCGCTGCACTGACTGCATGTTCCACCCATTCCATCAAGGCGTGAGCCCTGAAGCGGAGATTGAGGTCGAGCTCCGGGGGACCATACTCGACAAGAATATTTTTATCCCCCGACTGCCGGTACACTACCTGGACTTGCGCTGGACCTTCCGGAAGCCGATGCAATATGGCGGATTCAACCTCAAGGGCTGAAGCTGTACGGTTTTTCCTTTTGAATACTGGTGGAATAACCTTCGGCACATCCAGATTTCGAAGCGTCGCATCCTGCAATTTTTCGAGTTCAAGCGCCTGTTCCATCGACATGGGACAGAAACGCACGCTATCTCCCGGCTTGAGTTGACCCATCTTCCATAATTCCGCCTGGATGACGGTAGCCGGGCAGACAAAGCCGCCGAGGCTCGGCCCATCCGGACCGAGTATCACCGGCATATCGCCGGTGAAATCGACCGAACCTACCGCATAGGCATTGTCATGAATGTTGGAAGGGTGCAATCCCGCCTCGCCGCCATCACTTCGCGCCCACTCCGGCTTGGGACCGATCAGACGCACCCCGCTGCGGCTGGAGTTGTAATGCACTGTCCATTCGGAAGCAAAAAAAGTGCGTATATCGTCATCGGTAAAGAAGTCGGGGGCTCCATGGGGCCCGGAGAGCACGCCGATCTCCCATCGATTGCTGTAATGGGGAATCAACTCCGTGGGGAGCACGCGGTCAGGAGAGCGGGCATGAAGCCGGAGCGGGACAATGTGCAGCACATCCGCGCTGAGCAGGGCCCGTCCGGCATGTCCACCAAACTTTCCGAGGGTAAAGGTTGCCTTGCTGCCCAGATAGGCCGGAACCTGGACCCCTCCCTGAACCGCAAGATAGGCGCGGCAACCGGGACCCGCTATCTTGCCGAGTTGCAACAGCGCGCCCGACTTGACCCGGCAGGAACGCCATTGCGCCAAAGGCTCGCCATCCAGCCGCGCATCGATAAGGGCGCCGCATAGCGCGATGACGCTGTCGCAATTGAAGCGCAGCGTCGGACCGGCAAGGGTAATCTCGAGCCCGGCTGCGCTTTCCATATTATCCACCAAACGATTCGCAAGGCGAAATGCGAGACTGTCCATCGGGCCGGAAGGCGGTACGCCGATACTCCAGTAACCCACCCTTCCCGGATAATCCTGCACGGTGGTCTGCACGCCAGGGCTGACGACATCGATGGTGCTCGCCGCATAGCGGAAATTGTTCAGGAAGCCCGTGGTGTGACGTGCTTCGCGGAATGCCGCCGTCTGCAGAATCTGCTTCAGATAATCCAGGTTGGTTTCGATGCCGCTCACTACGGTATTGTTCAGTGCTCCCAATAATGTCTGGATCGCCTGCTCGCGGTCCTTCTCATGAACGATTATTTTCGCGAGCATGGGGTCATAAAAAGCCGGGACCTCGACGCCACGCTCCACCCAGGTCTCCACGCGCACTCCGGATGGGAACTCGGCTGCGGTAAGCGTGCCGGAAGATGGCTGGAAATTCTTGGCAGGGTCTTCGGCGTACAGGCGCACCTGGATCGCGCTTCCACGGGGTCGGATGACGAAGGAATCGAGTGGCGGCAGCTCGCCGGCAGCCTGCAGGACCATCCATTCCACCAGATCGATGCCGGTCACTTCCTCGGTCACGCCATGCTCGACCTGCAGGCGAGTATTGACCTCGAGAAAATAAAACTCACCCGTAGCGGCATCAAAAATGTATTCCACGGTGCCCGCGGACTGATAGTTGACCGCACTGCCCAATCTCGCGGCCGCATCCAGCAGCGCTTTGCGCAGATGCGGCTTGAGTCCGGGCGCAGGCGTCTCCTCGATTACTTTTTGATTGCGTCGCTGCATGCTGCAATCGCGCTCGCCCAAGGCGACGACGCCACCCGCACCGTCGCCAAAAATCTGCACTTCGATATGGCGGGCATCCTGTACGTATTTTTCCAGAAACAAGCCCGCATCCTTGAAGTTATTCTGCGCGAGATATTTAACCGACTCATACGCGCTGGCCAGCTCATCCCTGTTCCAGCACAGGCGCATACCGATGCCGCCTCCTCCAGCGGTGCTTTTCAGCATGACGGGGTAGCCGATATGCCCGGCGCTGTGGAGGGCGTCTTCCATGTTTTCCAGCAGACCCGTTCCCGGCAGCAGGGGCAGCGCATTTTCCAAGGCAAGCGCGCGCGCCGTATGCTTCAAGCCGAATGCCCGCATCTGTTGCGGGGTTGGGCCGATAAAACGGATATTCTCCGCGATGCACTGCTCGGCGAACTCCGCTTTTTCGCTTAGGAAGCCATATCCCGGATGAATGGCCTGTGCACCCGTGCGCCTTGCCACCTCGAGGATTTTGTCGGCCCGCAGGTAGCTTTCCGCGGCGGCACCGCTACCGATGCAGTACGCTTCATCCGCCGCTGCCACATGCCTCGACAATGCATCGGCTTCCGTATATACCCCCACGCTTTTGACACCCATGCGGCGCAGCGTGCGGATGATGCGCATGGCAATGGCGCCGCGATTGGCAATCAATACCTTCTCAAACATGCTCTGCCCTTTTTTCCTGGGGTTGCTTTGACAAACCGGTAACCCGCCAAAGTCGTCGCCATATTCGCGACTGGATCGTCTTAGACTAACAGAAGGTGTAGGATTTGTAGACATAAGGGGATCGTTTCAATTACGGTCGATTTCGGGAGCGCTACATCCCTCAACCCGCATTCTATATATTTGTTTGAAAAGGTGTCGATTAAACTGCTGAGCTTATTATCCTTCAGGACGTCTATTAAAATACCTCTGCTAGCATCCCAGGTATGGTTTCACATGCGACTCTCGAGCCGGTTGCCCGCTTCTCATCCGGCTTCCGGGCATAGCCATAGATCACCTCGAAAGTTGCCGGGAGCTTTCCTCTAGTACGCAACATCTCATAGCAATTCATCGCTTTTTGCCATGCTGTTTTACCCATCAGCCCGCGCCGCCTTCCCTGGCTGACATTATGGGCGCCGATCGCTTTCAGGTCTCGTATAACACCAATTACGTCGTCATAACAAATGGTGATATGTTCCCTATCCATGACCGCGACCGCAAATCCGGCACGCGCCAGCTTATCTCGAATGTCATGTATTTCGGTGAAACGGTTGACGTGCCTGTATTCATCTGCGCCACGGAAAGCCTGGCGCAACTCCTTCAAAGTATCCGGACCGAAAGTGCTGAACATGAACAAACCTCCATTCCGCAGCACGCGGAACACCTCGGCAAATGCCGGGTTGAGATCATTGCACCATTGGAGCATCAGATTCGACCACACCAGCTCCACGCAGGAATATTTGAGCGGCATCTTCTCCGCATCACCTCCCACATAGCTGATTTGACCGCGATTCCCGCCTTGCGCCAATGATTGCCCTTGCCGCAAAATCCCGGGATGCGCCTGAGCGTGCATTGCCGTTGCGATATCGATCGCCAGTATCCTTGCGGCAGGGTAGCGCATGAGCAGCTTGCGCGTGCCATAGCCCGTACCGCTGCCAGCATCCAGAATGACCTCCGGAACATATTTTACGGAATCGAGACGCGCGAGCATTCGATCGCACACTTCCCGTTGCAACACCGCGGCCTGATCGTAACTTGCGGCAGCCCGGTCAAATGCCCTCCGTACCAGGCGCTTATCAACGATATGTTCGCAATCCATTGTCATTAACATGTTCGGACTCACTCAGCAAATTTTCGAGCATAGTTTTCTCGACGCACGTTGATCCAGTTCTCTCAACGCTGTTCCCAGCCGGGCGACATCTTCCATCGTGTGTGACGCGCACAATGAAATGCGCAGCCTTGCAGATCCCTGCGGGACGGTAGGCTCGCGAATCGCGGGGACGAGAATTCCCCTTGAACGCAATGCCTTGCTGATTTCCACGGCCTGATCGTTATCACCGATAATCAGGGGCTGAATAGGCGTGGTCGAGGGCAATAACCGCCAGCGCAGCGATTGCAACTCCTGCCTGAGCGCTGCGACAAGCTGGACCAGTTTATCGCGCCGCCATTGCTCTCTCTCTATCAACCCCAGACTTTTGGATAAGGTATGGGCAAGCAGAGGCGGAGACGCAGTGGTGTAAATATAGCTTCGGGCACGCTGGACCAGCGTTTCGATGATCGCCGGCTGTGCGGCGACGAAAGCACCGTATACACCCGCGGCCTTGCCCAGCGTCGCCATATAGATAATGCGAGGCGAGCGGATATTGAAATGGGCCATCGTTCCCCGCCCCCCCGGCCCGAGTACGCCAAAGCCGTGGGCATCATCCAGCATCAGCCACGCGTTGTATTTCTCGCACAGTTCCAGCAGACCGGGTACGGGCGCTATATCCCCATCCATGCTGAATACGGCGTCGGTCAATACGAGTTTGCGCTCGGCGCGCGATGCTGCCAGTTGGCGTTCCAGCACAGCCAGAACAAGGTGCGGATAGCGATGGAACCTCGCGCGTGACAGCAGCACGCCGTCATTGAGCGACGCATGGTTGAGCTTGTCGCAAAATACCGCGTCGCCGGGACCCATCAGCGCCGTAACCACCCCCGTGTTCGCCATGTATCCCGTGGAAAACAATAGTGCGCGAGGCAGCCCGACAAAGCGGGCCAACGCTTCTTCCAGTACATGATGCGCTGAAGAGTGTCCGCTGATGAGATGCGAAGCACCCGAGCCAATCCCATATCGCTGTGCGCCCTCGCACGCTGCCGTGATCAGCCGCGGGTGGTTCGCAAGGCCAAGGTAGTCATTGCTGCAAAACCCGAGGTATTCCCATCCATCTATGAAAACATGGGTCTGCTGCGGACTTTCCAAAGCCAGGCGCCGCCGGAGCAGATTTTTTTTCTCGCGGCCCCGCAATTGCTCGCTTAGCTGCTCGATGAGATCGTTTTTCATTCCGCTAACCATAATTCGACGGAAACCTGGGATATAGGGAATCACGACGGCTGCTACATCGAGCTCAACCCTAGCTTATCGAATAATGCCTTGTCCCTTTCCGCTTCCGGATTGCCGGTAGTAAGCAATTTGTCTCCGTAAAAGATCGAGTTGGCGCCGGCAAGAAAACACAGTGCCTGCACGGCATCCGGCATCTCGCGCCTGCCAGCGGACAGCCTCACCATGGCTTTCGGCATGGTGATGCGCGCCGCTGCAATGGTCCGCACGAACTCCAGAGGATCCAGGGCTTCGGTGCCGTGCAGGGGCGTGCCTTCCACCTGTACCAGATGATTGATAGGGACGGACTCGGGATAAGGGTCGAGATTTGCCAGTTGGGCAAGCAGGCCGGCCCGGGCATGGCGCGACTCACCCATGCCGACGATGCCTCCGCAGCATACGTTGATCCCCGCTCCACGCACTTTCTGTAAAGTGTCCAGCCGATCCTGGTAACCCCGGGTCGTGATGATTTCGCCATAAAATTCCGGCGATGTGTCGAGGTTATGATTGTAGTAATCGAGTCCCGCATCGTGAAGCTGCTCTGCCTGCCCCGGCTTCAGCATGCCTAACGTGGCGCATGTTTCCAGTCCCAGTGCTTTCACCGCGCCTACCATCTCCACCATTTTCTCGATGTCACGCTGCTTGGGCCCCCTCCATGCCGCACCCATGCAGAAACGTGTCGCGCCCTGGGCCTTGGCTGCGGCCGCCGATGCCACGACCTCCTCGAGCTGCAACATGCCCTGGTTCTCGACATTGGTGTGATAGCGTGCGGCCTGGGGGCAATATCCGCAATCTTCGGGGCACCCTCCCGTCTTGACGGAAATCAATGTGGAAAGCTGCACGGCATTCGGATCGTGATGCTGACGGTGGATCAATTGAGCCCGATGCATCAAGTCATTGAATGGCAGATCCAGCAGGGCCTGGATTGCCGCTGCGCTCCAGCACTTCGATCCGGGCGCATCGTCAATGAGCTCGACAGCGATGGCATCGCTGAGGGTGCCTGGCTGATTTTGCATGGGGGCGGCATTGATATCGGGAGTGGCAATCATGTCGGAAGTTAGCTGGTTCATAGCATCCTCTATCTCTGTATTGTTTAAAAGCCGTTTATCATGGGCGCGACTATTGGCGGATTCCAGTCACTGCATCCGTCATTTCTCCTGGGCGGCCAGGTCCATGACATGCATGACATTTGCCTTGACTGGAAGACATCGCTCATGGCGGTGCGGGCTGTTCTTCGTCCGGACAACCCGCATCCGCTCAATCCTCCTTGATTACCAGGAGAACCTGCCTCGCGGATACGCGACCGCCCTCTTTACAAAACAATTGCTGGACGGTACCGTCGATCGGTATCTCCACCGTAAACTCCATCTTCATTGATTCGATTACTGCTGCCGGACTTCCTGCCGTCACGCGTTGCCCTTCCTTGACCAGGAGTTTCCATACGGTGCCAGTTACGTGGGTGCGAATGGCATGCATCCCTTCCGGCAATTGCATTTCACTTGGCGGAGCGCTCGCGTTGTCCTGCGAACCATCGCTGCTTGTGTAATTGGCCTGCCCCCCCGCCTTCCAGCGTTCACGCTCGGCGACATACGCGGCTTTCTGCTTGACCCTGAAGGCATCGATTGCTGGCGCATTCTCCTGCAGGAAAGTGTTGTATTGCTTCAAACTGAAACTGGTTTCCTGGATACGGAGGTTGAAACGCCCATGGAGAAAATCTTCCCTCAATGCGTGCAGTTCCCGCTCGGTCACGGGATAGAAGCGAACCTGATCGAAAAAACGCAGCAGCCATGGTTTGCCATCCTTGAAATCTTTCGTCTGGTTAAAGCTGTTCCACATTTGAACCGTGCGTCCGACGAGTTGATAACCCCCGGGACTTTCCATGCCGTATACGCACATGTAGGCACCGCCGATACCTACTGCGTTCTCGGGCGTCCAGGTGCGCGCCGGATTATATTTAGTGGTAACCAGGCGATGCCGTGGATCAAGGGGCACTCCAAGCGGCGCACCGAGATAGACATCGCCCAGCCCCATTATCAGGTAGCTTGCCTCGAATATGATGCGCTTCACCTCTTCGATGCTATCCAGGCCATTGATACGCCGTATAAATTCGATGTTATCCGGATTCCACGGGGCATCTTTACGCACGGACTGCATGTACTTTCTCATCGCCAGCTGGACCGATGGATCATTCCATGACAATGGCAAGTGCACGATACGCGTGGGCACTTCCATGTCCTCAATGGCGGGCAACTCCTTTTCCGCCGCAATGAGCGTAGCCAGCAGCTTGTCGCGTGGTAGTAATTTGGAATCGAAATGGATATGCAGAGAGCGAATGCCAGGGGTCATATCCACCATCCCCTCGAGACGGCCTGAATCGATGGCACGCTGGAGCCATTCCATCAAAGCGTGAACGCGAAAGCGCAGGTTGAGATCGAGTACCAGCGGGCCATACTCAACCAGCATATTCTTGTCGCCACCCTGCCGATATAGCACCCGTATCTGCTGGGCACTCTCGGGAATGGTATGGAGGATGGGGCTTCCTCTTTCTTTTATTGGCGTTGCCGGCGACTCTTTGGGTTGGCGCAGATCTCGTATCAATGCATCCTGCGATGCTTCGAGCGCTTGTGCCTCGGTGATGGACATTTGATGAAAGCGCACCGTATCGCCGGGCCTGAGCTGGCCCATCTTCCATAGCTCGGCATGAGCCATGGTGGCCAGGCACACAAAACCTCCCAGGCTTGGACCATCCGGCCCAAGTATGACAGGCAGATCGCCGGTAAAATCGACCGCTCCGATAGAGTACGCCACGTCGTGGATGTTGGAGGGATGCAGTCCCGCTTCACCGCCATCGGTTCGCGCCCATTTCGGTTTGGGACCGATCAGGCGTACGCCTGTACGGTCGGAGTTATGGTGTACTTTCCATTCGGAAGCAAAAAAAGTGCTGACATCTTCATCGGTAAAAAAATCGGGCGCACCATGGGGACCATATAGCACACCGATCTTCCAGGTATTGGTATATCCCGGAATCAATTCCTGTGGCAGGACGCGAGGGTTATGAACGCGAGCCTCGACAATATGCAACACATCGCCAGTATGCAGCGCACCTCCGGTACCGCCGAACTGGCCCAGTATGAAAGTGGATTTGCTGCCGAGGTAGTCGGATAGCTGAAAACCACCTTGAACCGCCAGATAAGCGCGAGCGCCGAGGTCCAGAATATCGCCGAACTGAAGCAACGCGCCGACTGCAACTTCATGTGACTGCCATTGCGCCAGCGGCTTTCCGTTCAGGCTCACCTGGATCGGCGCTCCGGTCACTGCAATGACGCTATTGCAATTGATGCGTAGAGTCGGGCCGCTAAAAGTGATTTCCATGGCGGGCAGCCCTTCCGCGTTGCCCACGAGACGATTTGCCAGGCGGAATGCCAGGCCATCCATGGGTCCGGACGGAGGCACGCCGATATTCCAGTAACCTAACCGTCCAGGATAATCCTGTATGGTGGTTTGTACTCCCGCGGGATCGAGCACATCAATGGTAAGTGCAACATTTTTATTCGCTGGTGCTGCATTTTCATCCGTGACCACTTCTCTTTCAAACATTTTTGTCCCCAGTTTTGGCAGAACATTCCGCCAGGTTAAGGCAGGCAATCCTGCCAATCATCTTTGTTCCGCTATTTCCATGCCCCGGTTTCGAGCCATTAAAATTAAACAGAACGCCCTTCTTCCATCTGACTCAGGCTGACTAACCCCATACCAGCAAGCGGATCGGAGTGGGGTTGTAGGCGTTGCATGGGTTGTTCAGCTGCGGGCAGTTCGAAATCAGCACCACCACATCCATCTCCGCCTGCATCTCCACATATTTGCCCGGCGCAGAAACGCCATCCGCAAAATCCAGCCCGCCCTCTTCAGATACGGGCACGTTCATAAAGAAATTGATGTTGCTCGGTATATCGCGCTTGCTCATGTTCAATTGCTTGCATACCGGATCATGCGCCAATGCGTGAAGGAAGCTGTCGCGGCAGCTGTGCATCGGGTATTTCTCGAGCGCGTAGCGCGTCGTGTTGCTCTCCGCCGAGCAGGCGCCGCCTACCGTGTCGTGCCGCCCGCAGGTGTCGGCGATGATGGTGAGCATGACGTTGCCAAAGTTGGAGTAGAGCCGGCTGCCCGTGGTGAGGTACAGCATGTTCTGCCGGCGTACCGTATCGGTCGCGCTGTAGCGTTCTTCCGCATCGTGGGCATTGTAGAACAGGGTATCCACCGCCTGGTTGCCCTCCAGGTCGACAATGCGGAACACCTGGCCTTTCTTCACTACCTTGACCCAGGGCTCGCCCGCCGGACAAATCTCATCCACTACCGGAAGAGCGGGGCTCAAATCATTTTCAACAAGCTTTCGTACACTCATGCTGCACCTCCACAGGTATATAAACGTTGGGTGTTTTGGAGTCCCCTCTCGTTCTCCGGGATGTATGCGGGTTCCTTCGCCTGCCAGCGAAAATCTCCGGAAACCGCAGAGGGAGTGACAAATGTCGCCAATTTGACTGCCCCGGGGTGATAGGTTCTAGAGGGATCCAGCGGATGAGGCGCTGCGGATAGCACCACCAGCGTATCCATCTCGAAACTCAGGTCCACGTAATCGCCCGCCTTGCTGCTACCGGGGTGAAACTCCAGTTCTCCGGATGAATTGGCGGTCACCTTGCTGAAGAAGTTGATGTTGGATACCACGTCGCGCATGCCCAGCCCCCACTTCCCCAATTCCACCAGCATCCCGTCCAGCCCGCTGCGAAACATTTCGTTGCGAAGCTCCTGGTACCGCCCTACGCCATATTTCTGGCGTATCAATTCCGCATCGCTCAAGCCGCATACCGTATCGTTCCAGCCCGTGGTGTCTTCCGTGATGCAGCAGAAAATGCGTCCCATGTCGGAATGGCAGGCGTGCCCCTTGGTCAGCCGGAAGGTATGCTGGCACTTCAGCGTGTCCGCCATGTTGTAGCGCTCCAGCTTCTCTTCCAGGTTATAGAAAAGCACTGCCGCGTTGGCTCCGCCCGCCATATCCGTCAGGCGCAGCGTCGTGCCGCGGCGGATGACGCCGGACCAGTGAGAACCCCCGGGAATGGCTTCTTTCCACAGAAATGTATTTGGATTTTTCATTTTTTCTCCTCATGAAAAATAAATTGTCGACTGCGCTTGATGACAGTCCTGCAGTTCACATTTGGTTCATATCGGCTGTGATTCTTTTCGAGTCATCTTTTTTGTGCTCCTTGCGATTATTGTTCATCAATATATGCAGGGTAGTTACTCCCAGGATGCTTCCCAGCACCAGCGGGACCGCATAAAGCTGCCACCAGGGAGCACCGGCCGCCACCACGTATTCGCGCGGCCAGGCGATGTTGGCAAGTTCGAACAACGCCCATGCAAACGCCACTGTATTGATCGCCAGTCCCAGTGCGCCCAGCTTCAAGGCCCCCAGCGCGGGATTCCACCGCCCCGTCAGCCGGCTGTAGAGCCCAACCCCGGTCGTGAAGGAGAACATGGCGTACAGCCCGCCCGTGCCAAAGGCAATGATGGTGGCGACAGCCCCGTCGTTCAGGCCGAAAAGCAGTCCCAGCCCGGACAGTGAAACCGTGGTCAGGATGGCGTTGCGCGGGATCTTGTGGCGCGTCACGCGCGAGAGCGGTGCAGGCATGTTCCCTTCGCGCGCCATCGAGAAGACGATGCGCGATACGTAATTGACCACCGATGAGCCGCAGGAGAGAAAAGCCGTCATGACGATCGCCAGGAAAGGCTTGGCAGCCCACGCCCCGATGGTGCCCGTGATGATGGGTGAGATGGGGTCGGAGGTGGCGCTGGCTTCTATCAGGACGCCATGGTCGACGGACAGCATCAGCGAGGAGGAGTTGAAAAGCACCACGGTGCCCACGGCGCACAGCGACAGGAAGATCGCCCGGGGAATCATCCGTTCCGGGTGGTGCGCCTCTTCCGCTATCGTGGAGCAGGCGTCGAAACCAATGAATGCCCATCCGGCGATGGCCACCGCCGCCAGGAATGCCGTCATGCTGGTGGGGGCAAGCCCGGTGCCCAGGTGCTGGAACAGCTCGGAAACAGGGTGGATGCGGAAGAAAAAGAACAATACCAGCGCAACGCATACCGATCCGAGCGCTTCGGCACAGACCCCCAGCATGTTGATGACCTTGAATATGTTCTGGTGGACCATGTTGACCGTGGTGCAGATCAGCAGGAATATGCCTCCCCACAACACGGCTGTCGCACCCTGGGCATCGCCGCCCACGAAAACCGCCGCCAGCCACATGCCCCCCGTATAGGCCGTGGTGGTGAGCATGGCGATGGTGGAGCTGACATAGATCACGCCGGCGTATTGCCCCGCCCGTGGTCCTATGAGTTGCCGGGCCCATTTATAGGCGCCGCCTGCTATCGGAAACTGGGAGGAGAGTTCGGCATAGACCGTGGCCACCATCATCTGCATGACCAGGCACAGCGCCAGGGCAAGTATCCAGCCTCCTCCGGTGACTACGTTCTGGACACCGAAAATGGCATAAAGACCCACCACCGGCGATACCACCGAAAATCCCAAAGTGAAACAGTTCCATACACTCAACGTCCGCTTGAGCGTATGAGCCTCTGCCGCAGCGGCATGACAAGCAGGACCATCCAGGCTTTGTTTCACTGGCATGATGTTTCTCCCGGCGAGAAGATCGCAACAAGGTCCTGCCAGCCGCTCATGGCCCTTTTTATGGCGGAAACCGCACGGGGGGAGCTACGCGAGACAAGCGAGCCTCGCGGCTGCCTGCAATCGATTACGATTACGACAGGAAAGGGACGTACAGGTACGGAACGTACGGAAAGGAAATGCATAACGAAGTCTCCTTTAATCGTCGGGTAAAACCCCAAGAGCAATGTATCACTACATTATCTCCCGGGCTTTTATCCCTCCGTGGAGCCTCGTCATGACGAGACCGGAAACTCTCGGACCAGGCATTTCCTATCGAGGAAACCGGAACCCTAGTTTCTCTTTACATCAATTGCACCGTCTTGATCGACCGCCCAAGCAAGGCCTGGCCTGATCCAGGTACAGCATATTACAAATTGCTATGCCACTGCTGCTGAAGCAACCCAAATAATGGCGAATCCTTAAACCACAATAAAATTACTGTTACTGGAAATAATTGTACATACTTAATAACAAAAAGCAACATTAAATTTCCATCTTCAGGCATCAGCATAAATTGGGAAGTTAGGGATTCGTCATACATTTTCATGCTGCGCGGCCGGATTCTATTCCAGGATATGCCAAAAGATTAGTGTTCTAAAAAATCTTATTCTCCATACAGTTATATGCGTTCAATCTGGAAACAACACCATGAAGTAACTGTCGCCTATATCTACAATTCTGTATCTGGAAACACAAAATATGTTTTCGTCCTATTTGATAGTCATTTGCATCGATCCGGTGATGAGAGTGTTCGCTACCCAACCTGCCCTCAGTGATCAAAACGATACCATGAAATCAAGCGAAAATAGCCACTGGTCCTTTTTGTTGTCGAAAGGCCGATATGGCTGTTCAAGCCCCACCACTCTATCGTAGCGGATATTGGGTCGCACATTGAAACTGCGCGCCGCTTTCCAATTATCGAGTTTCAATCTTTTCGCCGGTTTCCAGTTCAGTCCTATGGTGGTTTGATAGTAATCCGCGGGTGCGGAAGTAATGGGAAAGTTGCCTGCAAAACTTACCCCCTGATTATTAGTGGCAAAAGCCACGCGGAGAGGAGAAAGAACCCGAAAACCGTCCCTGTCGCGGAACCATTCGCCACGAATTCCTATGGAAAGATCCTCCAGAAGATCGTAATACAAATGAGTATTGACTCCCTGCCACTCTACGTCCTTCTTTACCCCGTTCATTAATGCTCCGCCTACGAAACCGTGAACGTAATGCGCAACAAAGTGAGTTTTATCGGTAATGCGGTACTGCAAAACCGAACTGATCAGGGTCCAGGGTTCATGAGTCGTTGCCGAAACGTCGCCAAACGTATTCAATATATTAAATGAGTTCCTCTTGTCCTCGCCAACCCATGCAATGCCTCCTATGCCGTTCCAGTTGGTTAATGCAGTTCTGGTTAAATTGGCGTCCCAGCCCCCCGTGCCGCTACCGGTGAGCGGCCCGCCAATCAGAGACCAATTCTTGGTGAGCTTATATTCGAGCAATAATCCCATATGTGTAAAGGGATGGCCGTTATCCAAGGAATATGCGTGCGAATAGAAGAAAACATCGGGCGCCGGGCCAATCTCATAGCCGGTTGGCGAGAAAAAATGGCCCGCCTTGACATTGAGGCCATTTCCGACGGGCACATAGAATTCGAGATAGGCCTGAGGAAATGCTATGCCGTAGGTGCGGGTCGACTTGCAGCAAATATTCAGGTCCCAGCTGCCTCTATTATTTGGCTCGCCACTGTTTACATCGAAAGGAGGAATCCCGGCTGCCTGGTAATAAATGGCATCCGTGCCGAACATGAAGTCGATACGGCCGCCAAAATCCCATGCATCGCCTTCAGCCACCACCGGTCGTTCAACAAATATATTGAATTGGTTTAGTTGCATTCTATTTGACCGATCAGCAAAGGAAACAGGGCCGTTATATCCGTTGCCCGGATTACCCGGGTTATAGGTAGCCCCGAGTTGCATCCATCCACCTATTTGGATACCGCTATTCTTAATGAGGGATAATAAATTATCTGAGGTGGAACTGTTGGCATTCAAGGTATTACTAGAAGTAGCCCCGTTTAGGTCAAAAGTATTCGAGTTAAAAGTATTGTTGGCCTGGACGCTGTTCGAATAAAGCATAAAGTGGACCCCTCAGTCAAGACAATATCAGGTTGAGTTTAAGAGGGTAGCTGATCACATGCAGCGGAACGGCGCTGCTCCGATTCGGTTTCTGAGTGAGATGTTTCTCGCTCACTGAATTTATCCACAATTCTTGCCCCGCCGCCCCTTGCTGTCTGGTAGACCTCGTTGGGCGTGCGATAGTCCAGCGACTGGTGTGATCTTTCCGTGTTGTAAAACACAAAGTATTCTGTCAATCCCAGCAGCAGTTCAGGCACGGTGGCATACCCTTTCAAATACACGTCCTCGTGCTTGACGCTGCGCCAGAGCCGTTCCACGAAGATGTTATCCAATGCCCGTCCGCGTCCGTCCATGCTGATGGCAATACCATGCGCCTTGAGCACTCTGATGAATGCCTCTGAGGTAAACTGGCAGCCCTGATCGGTATTGAATATCTCGGGGGGGCCACAGGTCTGCAATGCCTGCTCCAGGCAGTCTACACAGAACCCGCTATCCAACGTGTTCGACACGCGCCACGTCAGAACTTTGCGGCTGTACCAGTCGATCACCACTACCAGGTACACAAATCCCCGCGCCAGGCGAAGATAAGTAATATCGCTGCTCCACACCTGGTTGGGCCGTGTCACCTCTACCCCGCGCAGCAGGTACGGATAGACCTTGTGCTGCTGGGTGGCGCGACTGGTATTCGGCCCCGGCGCCATGCCCGCCAGTCCCAGCTTGCCCATGAGCCGCTGCACTCGCTTGCGGTTGATGCGATGCCCCATGCCGCGCAAGTACACCGTCATCTTGCGGCTACCGTAAAAAGGATGCCTTGTGTATTCGGCATCGATCTGCACCAACAGGATCAATTCCTGTTCGTCCGGTTCAACAGCCCGGTGCGGTGCATAGGTGGCGGAACGAGCGACCCCCGCCAGCTCGCATTGCCGGGTCAGTGCCAACTGATCATTGGGACTGACCCAGCGCTTGCGCTCTCCTATAGACTGATCCCGGACTTTTTTTTAAGCCAGTCCAGTTCCATCTTCAGCCGCCCGATCTCAGAGTAGAGTCGCTCCGGGCTGGCGGATGGGTCAACCGGCTTGGGGCCGCGCCTAATGTCGAATATCCCGGATGCCTGCCCCTGCAACTCCTTCTTCCACAACCCCACCTGGGTCGGATGCACCCCAAACTCCCGGGCAATCTCGTTTACCGTCTTGACTCCCCGGATCGCTTCAAGCGCCACCTTGGCCTTGAACTCACCACTGAAATTCTTGCGTTTCTTCTCACTCACTGCCTACTCCTTTTTATAGCAGGCTACCATCTTAAATCACTGTCCAGTATCTGGGGTCCACTATAGCAAACTGAAGACCATCAGGAATAACAAGCTCCGCGCCAATTTCATGATTACGTGCATCTGCTTGGTGGCCTGATCTGCATGCACGCAGCTGTCATTGATGGACTGAGCACCCAGATCACCTTTCAAAAATGCAAGACCTAACTTCTCGTAATCCCCAAGGGTTTTCATGATCGCCCCTTTTTATGATGACATATTCTTACATCCCGGCCTGGGCTCCAACCTGCATGAACCTCGTTGCTTCAACTGTTACTCTTATAATTACGGTATCCATTTCCCGCTCAATTCGATATCAGTTCATCCTCTTGTTGGCGAGATGAAAAATAATTATTTTTTTCGAGGTCAGAGCCAATCCGTCGATGATCAGCGGCTTTAGTCAGGTTTTCCATGCTGGCTCGCCGGTACTTTCGCATGAGTGCCCACGTATGGGCTTGCAAATCCTGGGCACGCTTACCATAGAGATAGCTTTTTTCCTCGTAATGCTCGAGAAGCTGCTCTTGCTCCTTCGCCTTTATGCTTAGGTTCATAGCCGTTTCTTCGTAGTACTTTGCCCTGGCAATATGATATTCACTGGAGTTGGATTGATTGGTATCTTCTCCGTATGCATTCGGCGTGCCTGAAGCAATTAACCCAGGCAGGAACAAGGCCATAAAAAACTCTTTTGCCGACGGTATTTTTTTATTTACCCGATCCTCGGCTTTGGCTAGTAAGGTTGCCATTTTGAATTCTCCTATCCATCAAACAAAAATAGCTGCTGCTACTGGACAGATGTTCAGAGTCCACTGCTGCCTGCTGCTGGACGGATGGTCAGAGTCCCTTTAACTGCTAAATTGGACGGATGTTCAGAGTCCACTGCTGCCTTGTTGCTGGACAGATGGTCAGAGTCCCTTTAACTGCTAATTGGACGGATGTTCAGAGTCCACTGCTGCCTTGCTGCTGGACGGATGGTCAGAGTCCCTTTAACTGCTAATTGGACGGATGTTCAGAGTCCACTGCTGCCTTGCTGCTGGACGGATGGTCAGAGTCCCTTTAACTGCTAAATTGGACGGATGTTCAGAGTCCATTGCTACCTTGTTGCTGGACGGATGGTCAGAGTCCTTTTAACTGCTAATTGGACGGATGTTCAGAGTCCACTGCTACCTTGTTGCTGGACGGATGGTCAGAGTCCTTCTAATTGATACACGTTCAGTTTATTTGATTCTACAACTCTTGCGGCATTTTAAGACTTTAAAACCAAAAATCAAAATTCCTTTTACTGCAGCTCTCCCGCTGGCGAAACCTAAGCCAAGGCCACATGAAGTTACTGTAGGTGAAGTTCTCGCGCTTCAACTGTAAAAACATTACAGATAACAGTGGTATTAAGAGGAAGGATAACGGATATTCCTAAAATGTCAAGCAGAATCTTACAAATTTATTGCAACCCGGCGGCTCTCCCTTGGATCGTTTCAGGAAGAATCGAAAAGTTTGGTGAATCAGCGAATGAAGTAAAAAGATGGAGATGCCGGGTTCATGCATTGGATATGCGTGAACCCATGGAAACGATTCGCTTCGATATTTCCGATGCGAATGCACTGACGGAAATGATGAGAGGAGAACCACCCTGGTTTGGGATTAAAAATTAACGGTTCCATCCGGCTGCTATTGCTGCACCGCGGAACCAGGTATCGGCACGGCGCGATCCGCAGCCGGACGATTTTTTCAATCCCAACTCAAGCTGCCGAATATGATTTGGAAAAATAAGCAAATCGGGTAATGCCAGGTCGCTATTTTAGCTCGCTGGCTTCCGATGCCATTTTTCTATGAGAAATAGCCGCTGCCATACATGTTTTTGCAGCTTGCTCATATTTCAATATCAATGCCTGAGTCTGCGCCTCTACATCATGGGGCTCCCAGCCATAAAGATAATGTTTGCTCTTGTAATGGAGCAGTAATTTTTTTTGTTCGTTTGCTTTCAATTGCAATTCTTTGGCTGACTCTTCAAAATGTTCTGCCAACGCCATATGTTCCGCAGGAGTCCTCGTATCCCGCTCAGCTTGAATAAGGGTTTCAGAGCGGTCGCCCTCACGGATGTCCGTATTGGCGCAAGCCGTCAATAATCCGGTAAAAAACAAGCTCAGAAGAAAACAGAAACCGCATTTATAATTGGCTGTCATAGAATTCCACATACTGGTAATAGAGTGAAATAAACAAGCGGCTGAAGAGGAGAAAAAAGGGAGGGAAGTGTAAGACGTTGGGCAGTTCTACACTCCCTCCGAAGGGCACCCTTTCATCAACCCCGTTATCACTGAACAGTCTTGTTATCAATGCCTCGCTTTTCTAAAAAGGCCGAGTCGCGCCGTAGACTATTATGTCCAACATAATTTTCTTCGAGCTTCTGGGCCATTTGCCGATGCGAAGCTGCTTCTCGCATTTTTGATTGCGCCGCTTGTTCATATTTCCGTATCAAAGCCAGGACATTCGATTTCAAGCTATGAGATTGCCAGCCATACATGTTCCCGTTCTCATACTGCTGAAGCAACGCTTTCTGTTCCTCTGCCTTTTCGTGCATTTCCTTCGCGGCATCTTCAGAACGCTTCGCCAAAGCATAATGCCCGCCTGGCGTAGCAATATCCTGAATGGTCGCATGGCTGGCGACATCTTCTTTAACTATGTTTTTACTCATGGGCGCGCATGCGCCTAATGATCCAACCAGGAACAGGAGTGCAAAAAAACCTCCTGGTATCTGTTTACATTTCCCGCCAGATAACTGGTCCCCAGTTGCGCCGAATGACATTACCATTTTGATCTCCTATCCATTGAATAATAATTACCGCTGCTGGACGGGTGGTCAGAGTCCTTAACTGCTACCTGGACGAGCGTTCAGAGTCCATTGCTATCTTGCTGCTGGACAGATGGGCAGAGTCCTTTACTGCTAACTGGACGGGTGGTCAGAAGTCCATTGCTACCTTGTTGCTGGACGGGTGGGCAGAGTCCTTTACTGCTAACTGGACGGGTGGTCAGAAGTCCATTGCTACCTTGTTGCTGGACGGGTGGGCAGAGTCCTCTTGCTGGGGCAGACGATCAAGGCCCAGCTAAAAAAACGATACACATTCAAGAATACTTTGTCAAGCTTTCTTCACATTTCCCTTATGAAAAATTTACTCCAGGCCGGGTGGGGACAGGGCAATCCGACTGATTTGGCAAGCCAGTCCCAATCAGTCCATCCGGAAACGCAATCTTTCAAAAGGTTAAAGCCGCCTTGTATTCAGCATCATTACGCTTAAGTTTACGCGCCGTCTGAAGATGTGAAGCGGCTTCCCTGCCATTTGATTGCGCAGCCTGCTCATACTTGCGTATCAAAGCCATGGTGCGGGACTTCAGATTATGCGATTGCCAACCATACAGATGCATCTTCTCGTACTGCTCCAGCAGAGCCTTTTTTTCCTCTGCTTTTACCTGCATTTCTCTTGCAGCATCCTCGAAATGCTTCGCCAACGCGTAATGATCGCTTGGGGTTACGGCATTTTGAATAGCCAATTGGGTAGCCGCATCCTCTTCAGCAATATTCACGCCCATGGGCGCGCACCCAACCAGTGCCCCGAAGAGCGCTAGAACCGTAAAAGTGCGTATTGATTTTTGTATGAACATCTTTTCTGTCAATCGAATCGACGGATTTAAACTTTAAACATATAGTACTTACTTAAGGGTATTTTGTCAAGTTTTCTTCACATTTTATTGATGCAAAATTGACATTCCAGGTGTTAGGGCGGCTGGGAGATACCTTCCCAGAACATCTTTGATCTTTGAAGAGTTGACGCCGAAAATACTCAGTGATGAGGCAGGGTATAAGCGGAGATGCGGGAACGGTTCAAAAGGTCAAACCGCTTCATAAACTGTCGTGCCTGAGGTATTGGCCTTCAAATTCGTGCGCCTTTTGACGTTGAGATGAGGCATGTCTCATATTCGATTGGACAGCCTGCTCATATTTGCGTATCAAAGCCGAGGTGTGCGACTTCAAATTATGGGATTGCCAGCCATACAGACGGATCTTCTCATACTGTTTCAGTAACGCCTTTTTTTCCTATACCTTTACCAGCATTTTCCGGGCAGTATCTTCAAAATGCTCCGCCAGAACATAATGATCGCATTGGGTTACGGCATTTTCCGCAGCCATGCGGATGGACGGATCCTGAATGGCTTTGTGGGAATCCATTTGTGCGCATGAAGCCGTTAGACCTGAAATGGAGAAAACGACCCACAATTTTCGTATTTTCGTTTTCACGGCAGGGTAGGCCAACCGGATAAGCTAATTTTATTCTAGCTTATTTGGGCCGCTACGTATGCAAGGGAAACCCTACACCAAGCAAGGGAATTCTTTGAAATAAGGAAAACTGCTACTGGCAAGTTACTCGATCTTGGCAGAGTTCACACTGGCAAGGATGAATGTTACGACGGATAACCCCTGGCTGGATGCCTGCCCACAGAAATCGCACCCGCCATGATGCCCCGCAGCATTCCTGTAGAAGGAACGAGATCACGTATTTTTCTTACGTGCCACAACCACGCCGTCGCGCGTCGGGTTGATAAAGGCGTCGAACTCGGGATCCCTGAAGATCATCTGGTTGTGCTCCAGAATAGCCTCGGTCCAACCGGGAACGATATCGACATAGCGCTCGACGGCGACACGGCCATGCCAAAGCACATTGTCGGCAATGTAAAAACCACCCGGGCGGATACGCTTCCGGGCCAGCTTCCATATATCCGGATAATCTCCCTTGTCCGCGTCGTTGTAGCAGATATCGAACATGCCTTCGGTTTTTGCGAATGCGTCCTGTGCTATGCCCACATGGAAATCGACTCTCTCCCATAAATCGGCGGCTTTCAGATATTGCTCCGCCTTTTCCCTGTTGTGCGGATCCCCATCCGTGCAGATCACTCGTCCGCCCTTCCCCGTCGCTTTGGCAAACCAGTAGGCGGAATAACCATATCCACTGCCGAATTCGAAGATGCGGCGCGCATCGATTGATCTGGCCAGCGTCTCCAGAAAAACTCCCACCAAGCGGCCGACTATTGGAAAATTATTCTGTTTTGCGACTTTTTCCATATCTGCCAGCACGGGATGGTCGGTCCGGCCAACCAGACTGAGCATATACCTTTCGATTTCCGGATTCACCGGAACCAGCACCGCAGGATTTGAAATAGTCGGCGATTGCATTGTAGTCATGTGTGCACCCTCCATGAGAATGAGAGTTCCGCGCCTGCAGGCGTCCTGTCCAGGCTGGTTCTGTATTTCGACTCTACGCCTAACATCGGGGCGGGTCAACGCGGTCCAACCGCTTTTGGCCACAAACGATTTCCCTCCTCTTGCTTGAGGTGTACTCAACCGCAATGTCCAATGCCATCTCTATGAAGTTCAATAGAAGAGCGAGCACTGGACCTCGCTCATTTGCCGGAACATTGCGGTTCCCGAAATAACCAAGACCCGCTGCAGATCGTCTGCGGCAAATCGCTCCTGTGTGCCGGCAGCTCAGCGGGAGCTGAAACCCGCCATCCGGCGGCAGCTCTCGGCACATTCACGGCAGACCCTGGCACAGTCATCCATGCCTATCTGTTCGCAACTTCTGGCACAGGCGTCACAGACTTCCGCGCAAACCCTGCAGAACTGGTTGCTGAAAGCCGAAGCGCTCAGCATGAGATTGGCCGAGGTCTGGCAAATCTCGGCGCAGCTCATCATCAGCCGGAAATGATCGGGCGCAACATGGCTGCCGCCCGACTCCAGGCAGTGGTTCATCGCCTCGTGGAGGCACGTTTGATGACATCGATTACACGCATCAACGCAAGATTGCATATTGTGATCGGTAGTGTGGGACATGGGTTGCTCCTTTAGGGTTGGGTTGACTTGGCGAATGCGGCTTTCAGCCACGAGAGCAAAAGCCAGCTTGCATCCTGGACTTGATGCTTGCATCCTGGACTTGATTCGAGGGGAAAGTCTGTGTGGTAGACTACAGAAAGAAAGCTATTTTCAGCGAAAAAACGATCAATTATGTATGGCGTGCATGCACATCGGACGCATACGGAATGAGATCTGCGTCCCGTCGCGCCAGGTAGCGCTTCGCCGTTGCCCCCGCCCGCGGCGAAAACCCGACCGAGTGCGACAAAATCCGGTGTTTATGCGAGCGACATTGAGCCGTGTCCCATGCCTCTTTGGCTCCGTTGATGTAAAATAGCGTCTCTTCCTTAGCGCCTGCGGGTGCAGCCATCCCACACCGGCTACGTTCGGCGGTTCTGGACGATATTGTCCAGCCGAGAAAAAACCCATTTCAGCGGATTAGAAGCTAGAAGCGGAACGCCCCCTGGGTAGTCCGAATTCCCTTCTTTCGCCTGGTTCCAGGCAAAAGAAGGCAAAAGAGACGGAAATGCGAGCAGGACCATTGGAATTCTCGATCGATTCACATTAAACGGAGCAGACAATGAACAACAGACCAAAAATCATATTGACTTCCCAGGATCTCGAGCGGCTCGAAAAGCTTCTGGAAGCATTGCCCGCGAACGCTTTTCCCGGCCGGCAAGCGCTGCTTGCAGAACTGGAACGGGCAGAAATTGTGGAACCGGACCAGATACCGCCTTCGGTGGTCACGATGAATTCAACCGTCCGCTTTCGCATCGACTCTTCAGGAGAGGACTATTGCCTGACCCTGGTTTATCCCAGAGATGTCGATGATACGGGGGGGAAAATTTCCATTCTTGCACCAGTGGGCAGCGCCCTGCTCGGCCTTTCCACCGGTGATGAAATCGAATGGCCGAGCCCGGGGGGCGGCACCATCAAGGTGCGAATAGTGGAAATAATTTATCAGCCGGAAAGAGAGGGGAAGTTTTACCGCTGAGGGCGTATGGCGCGTATCGAAGCCAGCCGGGGGCTTCCGCGTGACGCGGGAATTCGGGCAATATCATTGATTATCATCATTTAAAAATAACCCTGATTCTGTTATAGTTGCCCGCATTTTTTTACGGAAACCACAGGAAGGAGCTTCAACCATGAACCCGCAGGATCGGGATTACCGCCAACTCTCCAGCAATAGCGGCCCAACAACAATAACCTTTCCGTCGGCGAAATGGGCGAAATCGATGAAATCGGTTTTCAGTTTCTGCCTGGGCGCGGGGACACTGGTTGTCCTCGCGTTCGATGGCTTCGCTGCGGAAGCTCCTCCCGCGGGAAATACCACTGCGGCTCCCACCGCCCAGCCGCAAGTAGGCGGAACGACGGAAACGGCAAGCAAGCAGCCGGCTTCGGGTGCTTTCGACTGGTCGAAACAGCCGCCCGTAACAGCGCCGCCGCGCCCGGGACTGTTCACCATCGCACCCTCCGGGCCCGGCTATTACACGCTCATGGATCAGCTCACCGGAAAAAAACGGGAAGCGCCGCCTGTTTCGCCCTACGCGCCGTACGCCCTCATGACCACTCCGGCCTTCGACATGGATTTCCGCTACATGGAGAAACCGGGATATGAGCCTGACCTGTTCGATCCCATCAAGCGCATCCGCCTGGGCGATGATTTCCTCTTGTCTCTCGGCGGCAGCTTCTGGTACCGGTACATGCGCGAAACCGACCTGCGGCTGACCCGCGCAGACGACAGTTACCATATGATACGCAGCCGTTTTCACGCGGATTTATGGTACCGGGATCGGGTCCGTCTATTCGCGGAATTCCTGGATGCGCGAACCTTCGGCCAAGCCTTGGCGCCTTTGCCCACGGATGTGAATCACACCGACATGCTGAACCTGTTCGCGGACGTCAAGATCGCGAATATCAAGAACGGTCCCGCCTATGTCCGCTTCGGACGCCAGGAATTGCTCTATGGCTCGCAGCGGCTCATTTCCACCCTGGACTGGGTAAACACCCGCCGCACCTTCCAGGGCGCCAAAGCCTTCTGGCGCACGCCAGAGCTCGACCTCGATGCATTCTGGGTTCGGCCGATGACCACGGAAGCCAATCAATTCGACAACTGGGACACGAAACGGGAGTTCTTCGGCTTGTGGGGAACCTACCGGCCCATGAAAGGGCAACTGGTCGACCTCTATTTCCTGAGCCTGCTGGACGATAACCAGGAGCTCGCCTTCCGCAGAACCGGAATGCGCGGCGTCTCCAATACCCAGACGCTGGGAGGCCGGTTGGCGGGCGACTACAACCAGTTCCTGTACGAACTGGAAGGCATGTACCAATTCGGCCAATTTTCCAATATGGATGTCTCCGCTTTCGCGGTGGCATCGGGCGCCGGCTACCACTTCAAAGGCGCGCCCATGAATCCCCAGTTCTGGCTTCGCTATGACTTTGCCTCCGGCGACAAGAACCCGGGCGACGGCAGGTACAACACTTTCAACCAGCTCTTTCCTTTTGGCAACTATTACCTGGGCTGGGCCGACCGGGTAGGCCGCCAGAACATCCACGACTTCAACGCGCAGCTCAATCTGCATCCGCTGCCGTGGGCGACGTTCACCACCCAGTATCACCGGTTCTACCTGGCCAACAACCGCGACTTCCTGTACAACGCCGCGGGCAACGCCACGCTGCGCGATGCAACCGGCCAATCGGGAAGCTATGTCGGTGACGAAATCGACGTCCGGTTGAACATCAATATCAACCGGCAGAACAATATCCTGGTCGGATATTCGAAACTGTTTGCGGGTGATTTTCTGAAAGCAAAAGCGCCCGGCGTCGCGCCGGACCTGTTCTACGTCCAGTACAACCTTCGTTTCTAGAATAGGCAATAACATGGAGGGTGATGCGGCATGCTGATGCCACGACCCCTCTACGTGTAATCCCGGTATCCGTTAAACGTAGTCAAACGTAGGGTGCAATAAGCGCAGCGCATTGCACCGCCCTACACCCTTTTACCCTTGTATCCTTTTACCCTTTTACATGCTCCGCGAATTCAATCTCCTTCGAATTCACATAGCGCGAATACCTTGAAGCCCTGCGTTTCCAGCCGCGACTTGCCACCAATATCCGGCAGGTCGATCACAAAACAGCACTCCACCACCTCGGCACCCATATCGCGTATCAGCGCCCCTGCCGCCTCCGCCGTGCCTCCGGTGGCGATGAGATCATCCACTAGCAATATCCGGTCGCCTTCCTGGATCGCGTCCACGTGGATTTCAATGCGATCGGTGCCATATTCCAATTGGTAATCACGCCCCAGCGTCTTGGCGGGCAATTTGCCTTTTTTCCGTATCGGCACGAATCCGATCCCCAGCTCATAGGCCACCGGCGCGCCGATGATAAAGCCGCGCGACTCGATACCTGCCACCTTGTCGATGCGCCCGCCTTTATGGCGATGAGCAATCTCCTGCACCGTGGCGCGCAATCCGACGGCATCCTTCAGCAAGGTGGTGATATCGCGGAACATAATGCCCTCGTGCGGGTAATGCGCTATGGTGCGTATGCGGGATTTGATCTGCATAAAACGGATTTCCTTTTACTGGTTTTACGATGTCGCGGTAATCCGCGAAGCAAAAGCACCGGGAGAAGACGTCCTATTATACTGACGGAAAAGTTGCCGGAAACCTTGTTCTGGTTTATCCTTGCGCCCCTGCTGCCCCACCGCGCAAAACCCCATCGGAGAGATGGCCGAGTGGTTTAAGGTACACGCCTGGAAAGCGTGCGTACGGCTTCAACCGTACCGAGGGTTCGAATCCCTCTCTCTCCGCCACCTGAATTCCCTTACCCGGAAGTGCGCTTAACATCCTGAACGGTAACGGGGTTTCAGCGGTTCTAAGTCCCGTATTTCGGTGATATTGAAATCCACCCGGAAATGCGAGTTTAAGCACGGCACGGCGGTCGCACAATCGCCCGGAACTCCGGAGTTTATGCGGGTTTGAGATGAAGTCCAGAGCGGTTCTAAGTGCCGCGTCGAACGAGCGCATGGGGCGCAAGAGTTGCCCGGATTTTTCGACCAGAACAGCCCTGTCGGTTTCGAATTTCTTGATCCGGGTTTCATACGCCTTGACCATCGAATCGCTGTCCGTCTCGACCAGCCTGTCCATCAACTGTTCAATCTTATCGCCCAGCTTGCGTACTTCATCCTCAAGCACTTTTCCGCGCTGCGCGATCTGCGCCTGCCGGTAATTCCACCATATCTCGAACATTCTGGTCGCGGTTTTGAATAAAGGCGCAGACGGTTCAAGTGTGTGCAGCAGGGCTGCTTTCCCGTATTGAACCTTATTATCCGAGGAGCGGACGGCGTGGGCGTCAACCCATGGTGCTGGGAAGCATGTTGCGCCTCGGCTGCCGTGTCCGTCTGCTCCAGATTTTTTCGGTAAAAACTCGCAAAGGCGTTCGAAAGGCGATTGCTCCTGCTTCCTTCGTCATCATTGACATTACGTTGTGCGTCTACAAAATCGACCCGGACGAGATTTTGAAGGAGAGACTTACCTTCTCGCTGATCAAGACCGATAGCTACAATCTCGTCATTCTTTTTTTCTAGGGATGCATATGTTGTTTCGAAGTGCCGCCCTAAGTTATTGTCTTGAGATAGGAACTCCGAAAGACGTTTGGCAGATTTTCCGCCGTCACCTTGAGAATATGCCGAGAGATAGCCTAAAGGTGATTTCCAAGCCAGTTGGTTTGGTTTTACTTCCACTGGGTATTGTCGGTCAGGAAAATCGATTAGAACTGGCCCATGGATCTTGGATGTTGCCGTGATAAGCTTAGCCAGTGGGAGAATTTCATGGGGGATGGCTACAATTTTGAGGAATTGAAGCGCGAGATATTGGCTCGCAGCAGAGCTACCGATTGGGAGCTCGCCAAGGAAGAGTGGCGGCTAGTCGCAATCTCGGAGGCGGACGAGCCCGAAAGGTGTCTCTGTTCTCACTTTCCCATTATTGAACTTTGCAGCATCCGGCGTAACCGTTGATGTCGGGAACGTCTGCGTGAAGCGTTTTCTTGGCTTCAGATCAGACCTGATATTCGCATCCCTTAAACGCATCCGAAAAGACATCCAAGCGAGCGTCGGAGCCGACGCGACAGCCTTTTTTTACGATCAAGACATCATCAACGACTGGGAGTACTGCTTTCAGCAAAGCACCATGCGGAAGCGGAATCTCAGCGAGGCTCAGATGGCAACCAGAATGAGAATCAATCAGAAGATCATTTCGTCGATAGGTCGCAGGGGCATTGGTTAGCAATCAGCACGTTCGGAGGTCAGGGTTGCGAATCGAACGACCGTGAACTCGGACGTTTTGCGCCCAGCCGTCTTAACACTACTTCCGGAGGAGACTTACTAACGGCATTCTTACTATGTTAACGATTGACGTATAACGTCAATATATGATAAGGTTAAGAATGATAAAGAGCTTTAAATGCCGGAAAACTGGGCATCTCTTTGAAGGCGAGCATGTTGCCGCATTTTCCGGCTTTAAACGTCAAGCGGAAAAGCGCCTTAGAATACTGGATGCTGCCGAGACGCTTGAAGCGCTCGCTGCCTTACCCAGCAATCGCCTTGAGCGTTTGTCGGGTGACAGGGCAGGACAATACAGCATCCGTGTCAATCAACAATGGCGCGTATGTTTTACGTGGAACGAAGGTGCCAACGATGTGGAAATCGTGGATTATCACTGAATAGATATAGAGAAAGGTAACGGAACATGACGAGAGAAGCTATTCACCCCGGCGAATTTCTTGCTGATGAACTGGAAGAAATCGGTATGACGCGCACAGAGCTTGCGCGGCAGATCGATGTGCCTGCAAATCGTATCTCCCAGCTTATTCGTGGCAAACGCGACTTGACAGCGGATACTGCGTTACGGCTGGGACGGTTCTTCGGCACCGGCCCGGAGCTGTGGTTGAACCTGCAAAAGACCTATGAGCTTGATAGGGCAAGAACCGAGCTGGGTAAAACAATCCAGAAAATCAACCCATGGAAGCCACAGGAAGAAGTGCATATTTGATATCGGTGTTTATTCTTAACCGGCCACTATTTTCTTTCTGCAATTCTCGTGTTTTTAAAGGGGGAAAGCCTTCCCCCTGCTACAACCGCAGCCTAGCTGCGTTTTCCGGCACCCCCCATTAACGGGGATACCCCGTAACGCCCCTCATGTCGTGAACCGGTTTCCGGTTCACCCTTAATTTTACTTCCCCCCCTGGGAATAAATTAATTTAACACGGGACCTGCTTCCACCAAGTCATCCCCCGATCTTCCACACGCCGTGTTACGGCGTTTGTGCAGACCGGGTGGTTCCCCCTGACTTGTCTCCACCAGAACTTTCGCTCGTTCCACTCGCTTTTCTCTGGGGTTTTCAACCCCAGCGGGGGTTGTTTTCTTTAACCCTTTAAAGCGAGACAAAACCATGAGTGATGAAATCAGAATCTGTGTTGCAGATTTGGCTGCATACAATAACGGGAGGCTGCACAGCATATGGATCAATGCCTGTGACGATATCAATAATATCCGGGAGCAGATCAAAGCCATGCTGACCGCCAGCCCAGAGGGCTTTGCGGAAGAATATGCCATTCATAATTATGAGGGCTTCGGCAGTTATACGCTAAGCGAGTATGCAGGCATTGAAACTGCCCATGAGGTACAGGATCAGCGCCTTAAACAGTTTGAAGCACAGCGCCAAGAGCAAAACCGGGGTTGCCCGCAGCCTCACCAGCGCGGCCCGGAATGAACGCGCTAGCGATTTAGTATTAACGGTTCCAGAATATATGCACTGATTGAAAGCCGGTTTCGACGGTGAAAATGTCGCCGCTCGTCCACCTGCTCCGGCGTGACCACCTTGGCTCCAGCACCATTGAGCTTACCCGCCGCCGCAGCCTTGACCCGGTTCCGCAGAGTCTGGTGTCACTGCCGGATGTAAATTGACACAGTGCAGCGATTGAAAACTGATACACCGAATTGAGAAGATGGCCGCATTTTGGAAGCGGCCATGATCACAGACGAGGTGTATGTGGAGATTGAATTACTGAAGAAGCATGGCCTGAGCTTGCGCCAGATTGCCGCGGAGGTGGGATGCGCGGTGAACACCGTGCGAAGCCACTTGGAAGCAGATACGCGGCCCCGGTACCAGCGCAACAAATTGCGCGTGACCAAGCTATCGCCATTTGAGGATTACTTGCGGGAACGTCAGGCGGCAGCCCATCCGGCGTGGATTCCGGCGACGGTGTTGCAACGCGAGATGGCCGCGCAAGGTTATGCTGGTGGATTGAGCCAGCTACGCGCCTTTCTGCGCAGCCTCAAGCCTGCTTTACCGCTGGATCCGGTAGTGCGGTTCGAGACCGTGCCGGGCGAGCAGATGCAGGTGGACTGGGTCGAATTCCGCAAGGGCAAAAATGCCCTCTACGCTTTTTGTGCGACGCTGGGCTTCAGCCGCATGAGCTTTGTCGAATTCGTCACGGATATGAAAGTCCGGACGCTGATCGCGTGCCATGATCACGCGTTCGAGTACTTCGGTGGCGTGACGCGCAGCGTGTTGTACGACAACATGAAGACCGTAGTACTGGAATGCGATGCATCCGGTCAGGGCGCGCATCGCTTCCACAGCGGGTTTCTCGATTACGCGCGCCACTGTGGTTTCGTCATCAAGCTGTGTCGCCCGTATCGTGCCAAGGCCAAGGGCAAGGTCGAGCGCTTCAACGGCTATCTGCGGCGTTCGTTTTACGTGCCGCTGGTAGCGGCACTCAAGCAGGCCGGGCTGACGCTGGATGCGGTGACCGGGAGTGGTCATTGATTCCATAGCACAGGCTATACCGCCCCAACATCCCTTAGCAGTCTATGAGCGCCTGCTCGATCAGATCCGCGATGAGCAGGAGTTGGCGGCATGAACCTTCAACATGAAAGAATGCTGATGCTGTGTGAATTGCTCAACCTGTCGTTCGTAGCCCAGGCCTACCCGAGGGCGGCACAGGATGCCGCGCAGCGGGAAATGCCCTACAGCGACTTCCTGGAGGGGCTGCTCAAGGCCGAGGCGGCGGGGCGCAATGTCAGAAAGCAGAGCATGCTCACACGTTTGGCAGGATTCCCGGCGATCAAGACGCTGGAGGATTTCGACTATGAATTTGCCCAGGGGGTGAAGCGCAGCCAGATCGAGGAACTGGCGGGACTGGGCTTTGTCGAGCGCAATGACAATGTGGTGCTGATCGGACCCAGTGGAGTGGGCAAGACCCATTTGGCGATTGCCTTGGGTTACCGCGCGGCACAGGCCGGCCTCAAGACACGCTTTACCACCGCGGCCGATCTGTTGCTGACATTGACCGCCGCGCACACGCAGAATCAACTCAAGAGCGTCATGCACCGCGCCATCAACAGTTATCGCCTGCTCATCATCGACGAAATCGGCTATCTGCCGATGAACCGCGAGCAGGCCAACCTGTTCTTCCAGGTGATTGCGGCCCGCTATGAGAAGGGCAGTTTGATCGTTACCAGTAATTTGCCTTTCGGCCAATGGGATGCCACTTTCGCTCAAGATGCCACGCTGACCGCCGCGCTGTTGGATCGCCTGCTGCACCACGCGCGCATCGTGCCGATCGCTGGTGAGAGCTACCGCCTCAAAAATCAGCGTGCGGCGGGGATGGTAAAGAATAAGCGGGAGACCGTTCCCAACGCATAGGCAATATGCGAACGTAATGGGGGTGTATCAGTTTTAAATCGGCGTTCGCTGCAAAAGTGTGTCAGTTTTAAATCGGCATTGACATCTGGTCGCTGACCCCCAGTTCCTTGCTTGCCGCACCCGCGATCAACCCTTCCTTGATAGGCTTAACCGCTAATTCCTTGAACTCGGCTGTATATTCCTGCTTCGGTATCTTCTTCATCCTCCTCTCCAATGTGACCTTCGATTCTACATCACCCTTGGAAGACGATTTTTCGGGGGAACCTCATTTCGTAAATCGGTTACTTTTCGCTTCGGTCATCTCACATAGTTCTCCATTTTGAGGCCGCCCTTCCCACCGAGGTTGGCGCAAGGCACATATTCCGCCTGAATCCCGTCTCCGGGGAATCAATAGGGTCAGATTCTATTAATTCTCGTCCATTGCTGAAAACCGATGATCTTTCGCCATTCACGTTTCCGCCCCATGGAAAAAGGACTTCACTTGCTGTCTGTGCAGTCGTTACGCTGCAAGTTCGACGTTATTCCCAACACTTCCGCTACTCACTTATTACAGGAGAGCCAGGATATTCCTGCCGACCACTATTTCAGAACGAAGGCAGGTCAGATTTACCAAACCCCGGTAAACAAATACAGCAAACCCGGATTTCTTTACATAAATTTACGCTTTCATCATCCAACTTGACATGGCATGAATTTATCCTTGTTTCAGGCCATACATGTGCTTGTGTTTCGATACCTCGACTGACGATATCGGACAAACCCGCTATTCAGAGGTCGAGCAGCTAATAAAGATTATTGGTCATAGGGAATAGCCATAAGTTCTCATCTTAAAAATATTCGATTTCACACTTATAAGGGAATCAACCGTGGGAAATATTCCTGTAGGAATCAAACGTTTCGCCCCCGAAGTTGATAGTGCGGTTGAGAGAAGGAAAGGGAAATCGATCGTTGTTGTCCTCGGTATGCACAGAAGCGGGACTAGCGTTATTACTCGGGGGTTAACGGTTATTGGCGTTGAATTGGGAGACCGCCTGATGCCCCCCGCGAAGGGTAACGAAAGGGGGTTTTTTGAGGATATTGATTTACATGTTATCAATCGTGAGTTATGTGACTCTCTTCGACGCCCTCTTCATTGGCACACACCTGGCTTTGCCCACCTAAGCGAGCTTCTCGATAAAAAAAATGCTCCTTTCCGCCGGAGGGCAATGGAAGTGCTCCAGCATCGATTGGAAACGTCAGAGTATTTCGGCATAAAGGACCCGGCCTTTTGTAGGACATTGCCATTCTGGCAGAGTATTTTTGAAGATTTGCAGCTCAATATCTCTTATGTCATTGCAGCAAGAAATCCACTCAGTGTGGTCCAATCGTTAGGAAAAAGGGATAACCTCCCTCCAGGAAAATGCTATCGCCTATGGCTTGACCATGTTCTTCTTTCCATTCTAGGAACGCAGGGAGCATGCCGGATACTCGTCGACTATGATCTTCTTTTAGCGAATCCTTCCAAGCAAATCAGTAGAATTGCTTTTCGCCTGGGTTTGGTCGAGAGACTGGATCCTATGCGTCTGGAGGACTTTAGCCAGAATTTTTTGGATAAAAGGCTCCGGCATACGAACTTCGAAGTGGAGGATATTTATCGTGACCAGAATGTTCCTGCTCTGGTCAGAACAGTGTCAACATTGCTTTCAGATGTCGCCGCGGACAACTTAAACCTGGACTCGGAATATGTTACCGAAGTCTTTGCGGATCTCTCGAAGCAGGCACACAGGGAAGCTGAGCTGTTGCATAAATTTTTTGTTGCGTTTAGACATTGGAACCCTTTGAAGCAAGGAAACATACAAGACCAACCCGCCTATATTGAACAGGATGGGGTACGGTTGCGTTAGTGGCCAGGGCCTGTTATTAAGGAGGCCTTTAATACCCTTGTTCTAGCATTATAGAAATCAGTCACTTATAGCTAAATTGGCCGTCGCTATTTTTGGACTGGATTAATAATACTTGTTTCGCACTCGCGTTTTTTGTGCACTACCCGTAGGGACGGGCCGAAATTTTACCCGACTCATCGTTACCCGCTGCTTGCAGAGCATACTCTGCTGCGCGGCTCGCGCATGCCGGCAAAAATCACTATAAAGCAAATATTCGAACGCGAAAAATGGGATGAAAGTGGAGAGAATTTTCAAATATCGCATTGTGGCCCTGCTCTGTGCCCTAAGTCTTGTATCGTGCGCGACAAAGACGGCCGCCCTGCGTGAGGGGCTGACACGAGCGGAAGTTATAAACACCATCGGTAATCCCGATGGCTTCCAACGAGCTGGCAACTATGAAGCGCTGCATTATATTGATCGTCAGATCAACGGTTGGCTTTTTACCAGCGGGTTTAATGTGGAGAAAGTTGATTACGGAGTAATTCTCAAAAATGACCAGGTCGTTCAATACGGGCAGGGACGTGTGATCGAACGGGGTGGGAGTGAGCCCCCATTCACCTTGATTTATCAAAGATGATGTTGTGTCCCCGGGATAGTGCCTCATCGGGTCTATCTGCTCATTGCTGGTCGATACTTGCAATAATCCTAAATCCGGCAGATTTGCCGTAAACCGTCCAGTGGATCAGAATTGGCAACAATTGAACCAATATCGGGGGATGAAATTGTGAAAGTGCTCGCCATACTTGCACACTGGCTATCATGATTATGCTCTTCGGAAATCGTGGCGCAACTGCCGAGCCACTCAAGGTAGGTCAGGCGGCGCCGGACTTCAATCTTCCCGATCAAAACGGTAAAAGCCACAAGCTCTCGGATTATTACGGTAAATGGCTGGTATTATATTTCTATGTCAAGGACAACACGCCTGGATGCACCAAGCAAGCGTGCAAGTTCCGCGATGACTTTCACGAATTGAGGAATCTGGGCGCGGAAATTGTGGGTATAAGCGTGGACGGCAGCGCCAGTCATGCCAACTTTGCCAAAAAATATAGCCTTCCATTTCCACTTCTGGCGGACAGCAAAGGCAAAACCGCGAGGCGTTACGACTCGATATGGAGCATCATCGGCATGGCGAAGCGCAATACCTACCTCATCGATCCGGAAGGCAGGATCGCCAGAATTTATCTGTCAGCCAGCGCTTCGCGCAATTCTATTGAAATAATAGAGGATTTGAAAAAAATGAAGAATTCCTGATTCGAATCCAAAATCGAATCAGTTTGATCACCATAGATGGGGCAAATAGGCAGAATGCGAAACTCTGCCTTGACGGGGGAGAGGATTTGCCGTGAGTATTCGGATTTATTATTGCAATAAAGAGCTGCTGCCGTTCACCATTCGAAGCCAGTGCAGTATCTTGTTCTTGTAAATTCTTCCATCAACCACTACCAGACCCACTGGATCCGCCGAACGGACGAAACCGGTCCGCAAACGGCAAGCGCCCCGACAAAGCGCTCGAATTCGAAGCAGCGAAGTGTAAAAGTCCCTTTGCACTCCGCATCGTCCGGCAACTCAGGTACACGGACGACACTCGCCTGATCCAGGTCATCCGCTACGGTGCAAAAGCATGAAAGGTCATCCTGCAACCCCGTACCAATGGCCTTGAGCAGTGCCTCCTTGCGCGTCCAGAAACGCAGAAACATCGCGTTTGCCTCACCCGAGGGCGCCTGCTCGATAGCGGCTATTTCGGCGTCGCTAAAAAACTGGCGTGCCATCTGCAGCCAGTCCGGCACTTCCCGCACCTCCTCCACATCGACGCCCAGGATGGTCCCGAAGGAAACGGCGACGACCGCGAGATCTTCGGAATGCGACAGGTTGAATTCGATTTTCCCTCTGTTGCCGCGGCTGCTATTGACGAGCGATGGCTTGCCGTGCGGGGAAATGATGAAATCGATACTGGAAGCCGGGCATCCCGAATAAATACCGAGGATGTGCCGCAATGCGGCATGAGCCAGCACGAAACGGTTCCGGTGCAGGGAAAACCGGAACCGGCCTGCGCGCCGCGTTTCTTCGGCGGACAGGATTGATGCTGCGGCCTCGATAGTGGAGGTGGATTCCTGGAGGCTCACGAACCATAGCGCAACCTCGCCCCGGCCGAGAACCCCCGTAGCCAACTTCGCATTCACCTTCCTGATATCCGGTTTGTTCACGTCGGGCTATTCGAATGTTGTGAGGAGGCGGAATCACGCTGGGCTTTTACACGCCGATGGCTTCCCAAGCCCGGCATCCGTGAAATTCCCACCTATAATGGATTCATGAAGTGCTTCCATATTCTCTCGATTGCAAGCAGGACAACGAGGACGACAGCCGCAGCCAGGATGGGATGGATGATAATCCAGGATCTGGAGGGTATCGGCAATCGCCAGCCCGCGAATAGCTTGCCAGCCGTCTTTGATCCCTGTGAGGGTGCGGCATGAGCAAGGCGGAACAATCCTTCGTCTTTCCCGTTTCATTCGCCCAGCAGCGGCTATGGTTCTTGCACCAGCTTGCTCCGGACACGCCTTCCTATAACTGCGGCGGCGCGCTCCGCCTGCACGCAGCGATCGATGCCGATGTCCTGAGACGATCCGTCAATGAAATCATCCGCCGGCACGAGGTGTTGAGGACCACTTTCCAGGTGATCGAAGGACGCCCCGTGCAAGTAGTGAGCGGCGCGCTCGAGATCGTGCTGCCGGTGATCGATCTCGGCAGTTCGCCGCTACCGCAGGCGCAGATCGCATCCCTGGTTGCGGAAGAGGTACGCCGGCCGTTCGATCTGGCGAAAGGCCCCTTGCTGCGCGTTACGCTTCTGGTGCCGAATGCAGCGGATGCAGCTACCGCAGATTCGATCACCGCGGACTCAGTCGTCATACTGGCAATGCATCATATCATCTCGGATGCCTGGTCGATGCAGGTGTTCGTGCGGGAGATGACAATGCTATACCGCGCCTTTGCGCGGGGAGAAGGCTCGCCACTGCCGGAGCTACCCATCCAATACGCGGACTATGCAGTCTGGCAGCGGCGCTGGCTGGAAGGCATCGAGGAACGGCAACTGGCCTACTGGCGCGGGCAACTGGCGGAACTCCCCACCCTCGAACTGGAAAAGGATTACCCGCGGCCCCTTGTTCCCAGCTATCGCGGAGCGCGGCATGGGTTCGATATCGGGGATGATGCCGCTCGCAGGCTTTATGGCCTTTGCATAACGGAAGGAGTAACGGCATTCATGGGCCTGCTGGCCGTATTCGCCACATTGCTCCATCGCTATACCGGGCAGGACGAAGTGGTGATCGGGGTCCCGGTGGCAGGACGAAACCGCCCCGAACTGATCAACCTGATCGGCTTCTTCGTGAACCTGCTCGTGCTCCGCCTGGATTTCAGCGGCGACCCCTCTTTTGGAACCATTCTGCGGCGCGTCCGGCAAACCGCACTAGATGCCTTCGATCACCAGGATGTGCCATTCGAGCGCGTGGTCGAGGACATCAAGCCGGTACGCGATACCGCCCGGCATCCGCTGTGCCAGGTTACGTTCCAGATGCTGCATTCCGCTCCGGACGATGGCAGCTCTCCAGTTGCCACCATCGATATCGATCTTGGCACGGCGGCCTTCGATCTCTCGCTGGACATGTGGGAAACCGGCGGCAACCTGCAGGGACGCATCGAGTACAGCACCGACCTGTTCGACCATGCCACGGTGCATCGCTTCGTCACCCATTTTCGCATTCTACTCGATCGGTTATGCGATTGGCCGGAACGTCCGCTCTCGGAAATGAATCTCCTGGATGAATGGGAGCTCCATCGCGTGCTTCACGAATGGAATCACGCCGATATCACGGTTCCGGCTGGCGCGCCGGTCGAGCGACTCGTGGCCTGCCAGGCTGCCCGCACCCCCGCCGCCGTAGCCCTGGTCGAGGGTGCGAACACCTATACCTATGCGGAACTGAATGCCCAGGCGGATGAACTGGCAGGCCGGCTGACTGCAGCAAGTGTTTCGCCGGGAGTGCCGGAAGTGCCATTGGGGCCAATGGGCCTGTATGCCGGCCGCAGCCGGGAAATGGTGGTGGCCATGCTGGCTGTGCTCCGGGCTGGCGGCGCCTATGTTCCGCTGGATACGTCCGCCCCTGCGGCGCGCCTTCGCCATATCCTCGATGACTCGGGTGCTGCGCTGGTCTTGACGACACAGCGACAGGCTGATGCGGCGATTGAAGGGCTCGGCGGCGGCTGGCCAATGGTATTCATCGATGAGCCAGCCGCCATGCCGCCGGCCGCCCGGCATCCCGATGACCCAGGCTATCCGGACGGTTCCAGCCATTCCAGGCCGGACGAACATGGCGAATACAGCCAGCGATTGGCCTACATCATCTACACATCCGGTTCCACCGGGAAGCCGAAGGGTTGTCTCATCACCGCAAAATCGCTCGCACAGCACACCATGGCTGCCATGCGCTATTTTGGGCTGGGACCAAACGACCGGGTATTGCAGTTCACCGCCGCCAACTTCGACGTGGCTGCCGAGGAGATTTTCCCGACGCTTGCCAGCGGCGCGGCGCTCTATATTCCGCCTCGGGAAACGCTGGCCTCGATGAGCGACTTCAGCGATTACCTAGAGCGTAACCAGATTACCATGATCAATCTCCCCGCGCCGTTCTGGCACAACTGGGTGTCCTACCTGGACACGAGCGCCCGTAGCCCATCCGGGTCATTGCGTCTCGTGATAGCAGGGAGCGATACGCTGGCGATGGACCAGGTAGAGCGCTGGCAAGCGCTTGCCCCCGCATCGACCCGGTTGTGCAATGCTTACGGGGTAACGGAGGCCACCATTACCGCCACTTTGTATCCTGTTCCAGCGCAATGGAAAGCTCTCCGGCCACGCTCGGTGCCTATCGGATGGCCATTTGGAAATACCAAGGTATACCTTCTGGATCGCTACCGGCAGCCCGTGCCCATGGGCGTGCCGGGAGAGCTTTATATCGGCGGCGGGGGCCTTGCCCGCGGTTACGCAAAGCGCCCGGACCTGACTGCGGAACGCTTTGTTTTTCACGCCTTCGAGAACAATGGCGGCGACGAACCGGTGCGGCTCTATCGCACCGGGGACCGCTGCCGCTACCTTGTGGATGGATCTCTCGAATACCTGGGGCGGAATGACCGGCAGATCAGCATCCGCGGGCACCGCATCGAACTTGGCGAGGTGGAATACGCGCTGGCCGAACATCCCGCGATTTCCCAAGCTGCGGTGGAATTGCGAGCCGGGCCTTCGGGCGGCCCGCAACTGGTGGCCTGGATCGCCGGCTCGGCTTCAGCGGCAGAAGCACGGACCTTCCTGCAACGGCTTTTGCCGGCATACATGGTGCCTGCATCATTCGTGATGCTCGATGCGCTGCCGCTTACCGCCAGCGGCAAGATAGATCGCCAGGCGCTGCCCCCGCCCACCCGGCCAGAGGATCCGGAAGCATCCGGGAATGCATCCGGCCAGTTTGTCGCGCCTTCCACGGCAGAGGAACAAGCACTGGCGGCGATCTGGTCGCAGGTGCTCGGTCTCAAACGTATAGGCATCCATGAAAACTTCTTCGAGCTGGGAGGCGACTCGATCCTGAGCATCCAGATTACCGCGCGCGCCAACCAGGCCGGCTTGCACCTGACTCCCCTGCAGATATTCCAGCACCAAACCATCGCGGAATTGGTATCCGAGGCACGCCTCGCCGCCGCACCCGCTTCCGCCGCTGTCGAACATGATTCCTATCATGCCGAGAATGCGGATGATGGCAAGCTTATTCCACCGACACCCATCCAGCACTGGTTTTTCGAGCAGGCGCTATGCCACCCTCATCACTACAACCAGGCGGTCATGCTGCCCATTGAGGGAGCCGTGGACAGCGGGGCGATCGAAGCCGCCATAACAGCACTTGTTACCCGGCACCAGGCATTGCGGCTGCGATTCAGGCGCGACGATAGCGGCTGGATTCAGGAGTGCGTAGCGCCGGACAAAACCGTTCCATCCTCGCTCCTGGTTGAAAATCTCCTGGGATTATCGGAATCCATGCAACACGCCCGCCTTGCGGCAAGAGCGGCCGAGTTGCAGGAAAGCCTCGATCTGGCGAATGGACCTCTCATCCGTACAGCTCTCTTCAATCTGAGCCCTGGCAGCAACCAGCTTCTCATCGCCATCCATCACCTGGCGGTCGACGGCGTGTCCTGGCGCATTCTGCTGGAGGAGCTCACGGCGGCCTATCGCCAGGCAAAGGCCGGCATTTCCATCGACCTGCCCGCCAGAACAACAGAATTTTCCCGCTGGGCGCGGCGACTGGAAAAAGCCGGCGAAACCGACCGCTTCCAGACGACGTGGAATTACTATCGCTCGCTGCCGCTTCGCCGCCTCGGCCGCCTGCCAATCGATCACCACCAGGGACCGAATACGGTCGCATCCGCCGACAGGATAATCGTGGCGCTGGCGCCGCCGGAAACCGAGGCGCTGCTGCGTGAGGTTCCCAAGGCATTTGGCACCCAGATCAACGATGTTCTGCTGACCGCCGTTTCACTGGCATTGTCCGGTTGGTCGGGATGCGCCGCGCAGTGGATCGAGGTCGAAGGACATGGGCGGGAACCGCTTTTCCCCGATTTGGATCTCTCACGCACGGTAGGCTGGTTCACCTCCATCTGGCCGGTCCTGCTGGAACCGGGCCAATCACGTGAACTGGACCAAACCCAAACGCCAGCCCGGCTATCGGCGGCCGAACTGGCCCAGGCACTGAGCCGTGTCAGGGACCAGTTGAGCAAGGTGCCGAATAACGGCATCGGCTATGGACTGTTGCGCTACGGATCGCACGACCCCGAAGCCTCGCGTTTCCTGGCCGCGCTTCCTCCCGCCGAAGTAAGCTTCAATTACATGGGCCAGTTTGCGGCGGGCGCAAGTAGCGGACCATGGTACTGCGGCCCTACCCGCGACCTGTCCCAGGCACGCAGCCATCTCATCGAAATCGATGGCCACATCGCTGCCGGCTGCCTGGAGATGGCCTGGACCTATAGCCGCCACTACCATCGGCGCGCAACCATCGAGCGCGTGGCCGGGGATTTCCGCGAATGTCTGGAGCGCATTGCGGCGGCGGCCGCCCATCGCAGGTTGACGCCAAAAGACTTCCCACTTGCCAATCTCAGCCAGAAAGGCCTCGATGCCATCGTCCGCCGCATGACGCGAACCGCCGGAAAGAATTGATCATGGATAGTCCTGGATAATCGTGGATAACGCAGCCAATATCGAAGACATCTACCCGCTGTCGCCGCTTCAGCAGGGGCTTCTGTTTCACAGCCTTTACGAGCCTGGCTCCGGCATCTACGTCGAGCAGTTGGGCTGGGCGCTGGAGGGAACATTTCATGCCGACGCATTCGAACAGGCCTGGCAGTTCGTCGTTTCCCGCCACCCCGCGCTGCGAACGGTGTTTGCCTGGGAGGGGCTAGAAGAACCAGTGCAGGTGGTCTACTGCAGTGCTGCACCGGTCCTCGACCGGCTGGATTGGACGCATCTTCCCATTGACGACCATGAGAGGCGGCTGGACGAATTTCTCGAACTGGACCGGCAACATGGGTTCGATCTTTCGGTTGCGCCCCTGATGCGCCTCACGCTCGTGGAACGCGCGCCTCACCGGCGCTTCTTTATCTGGAGCCACCACCATTTGCTGCTGGACGGCTGGAGCGTGCCGCTCGTACTGCGGGAGGTGTTCGGCCATTATGTCGCTTCATGCCAGGGCCATACGCTGGATTTGGCGCCTGTGCCGCCCTTTCGCAGCTACATACAGTGGCTGAGCGAACAGGACTCGGCCAACGCCGAGAAATACTGGCGCAATCTTCTTCGGGGCTTCAACGCCTCCACTCCGCTTGGAAGCACTGCAAATCACGCTGTATCGGCAAACCCGCATTACGGCGCTCGCAGCCACTTCCTTCCGGAAACGCTGGCGGAGTCTCTAAGGACTTTCGGGCGCACTCACCGCCTGACACTTAATACCCTGGTTCAGGGAGCCTGGGCCTTGCTGCTCAGCCGCTACAGCGGCCAGGCCGATGTGGTATGGGGCTATACCGTTTCCGGCCGCCCGCCGGAACTGCCGGGCGTGGAGGAGATGGTCGGACTATTCATCAACACCTTGCCGGCGCGAGTGGCCGTGGATCGCGATATGCCGGTGGTCGAATGGCTGCGCGCGCTGCAGGATGCGCAGATGACCGGCCGGCAGTTTCAGCATATTCCTCTGGCTAAAATCCGTGGCTGGTCGGAGATCTCCTCCGGCCAGCCCTTGTTCGAAAGCATCCTGGGCTTCGAGAATTATCCCCTTCCCGAGATGGGTGCCGCCAGGGAAGCGACTGCCGATCCCGGCCAGGCAGATTTTCGCCTGTATCCTCTGCGTTCTCATTCCCGGACGAATTTTCCCTTGAGCCTCATCGTCATGCCCGGTTCGCCGATAGAGATCCGGTTGCTTTACCAGGGAGATCGTTTTGGTGAGGCGGCGATCGACAGGCTCGCCGGGCACTTCCGCACCTTGCTGGAAAATCTGTGCACGAGCCCGGCCAGTCTGGCGATCGGGAAGCTGTCGCTGCTCTCTTCCGAAGAACACCGCCAGCTCGTCACTGTCTTTGCTCATGGCGAGCGCCGTCCTCCATGGGACTCTCCGGCTTACCGTCGCATTGAAGACTATGCCGGGAAACAGCCGAACGCACTCGCCATCACCGCTGCCGGGCGGATGCTGACCTATGGCGAGATCAACCGGCGCGCCAACCGATTGGCCCATTATCTCCGCAAGCGGGATATCGGCCCGGACACCCTGGTCGCCCTCTTTACCACCCGCACACCGGAGATGGTGATCGCGCAGCTGGCGATATCCAAGGCGGGCGGGGCTTTCCTCTCCATCGATCCCGCCTATCCTGCGGCCCGTGTCGCGTTCTGCATCGAGGATGCTGGGGTCCATGCGCTGCTGGCCGAGCGCGCATTGAGCTCCAGGCTGCAGGCCATGCCGGTCAGCGCGGAAAAAATCATCTTGATCGATGCCCTCCCAGCCGAGGTGGATGCCCAGCCCGACCATAATCCCTCATGCAGGGTTATGGCGGAAAACCTCGCCTATGTCGTTTATACCTCGGGATCGACAGGCGTGCCCAAGGGGGTCGAGATTACTCACGGCGGTCTGGCCAATCTTGCCGATTGGCATATTTCCAACTATGCGGTGATGCCGGAGGACCGCATGTCGCAGATCGCCAGCCAGGCGTTCGACGCTTCAGTGTGGGAGATCTGGCCCTGCCTTGCCGCCGGCGCCAGCCTGCATATCATGGACGATGCAACGCGCGCCTCGCCCACCGCCCTGATAGGCTGGCTGGCCGAACAGAAAATCACGCTCAGCTTCGTCCCCACGCCCCTGGCGGAACTGATGTTCAACGAAACATGGCCGGAGCAGCTTCCGCTTCGCGCCCTCCTCACTGGGGGAGATCGGCTGAGGCGCGCGCCGCCGCCCACGCTTCCCTGCCCGCTCATCAACCATTATGGACCGACCGAAAGCACGGTGGTCGCGACCTTCGGCGCCGTCTCGCCGTCCATTGGCCAGACAGGACAGGCAGGCCTGCCGGACATCGGACGACCGATAACCAATACCCGGATATATATCCTGGATCAGAACCTCGAACCCGTGCCCATAGGCATCGCAGGTGAACTCCATATCGGCGGCGACAGCCTGGCGCGCGGCTATCGCCACCGTCCGGAATGGACACGCGAGAGATTTGTCGCGGATCCATTTTGCAACATGCCGCCGGCACGGCTTTACCGCACGGGTGATCTCGCCTGCTTTCGCGAGGATGGAACCATCGCTTTCCTGGGGCGACTTGATAACCAGGTCAAAATAAACGGGCACAGGATCGAGCTCGGTGAAATCGAAGCCGTTTTGGCGGATCATCCTCTGGTGGAGAGCACAGCCGTCATGGCGCGCGAAGGCACCACCGGAAAATCCAGGCTGGTCGCCTATGTCGTCCCTGATTCCCGGCTCTTGAAATCGGTTCCCGCTGCCAGCGAAAACAGGCAGGTCGGCTATTGGCAAACTCTATATGACCAAGTCTATCGGGAATCGGATACCCGTAGCGGCCATGCGGTATTTAACATAGCCGGATGGAACAGCAGCTACACTGGCCTGCCGTTTTCCGAAGAGGAAATGAAGGAATGGGTCGAAGGCACGGTGAAACGCATCGCCGCGCTCAAGCCGTGCCGCATTCTCGAAATCGGTTGCGGCTCGGGCATGCTTCTCTATCGCCTCGCTCCGTTTTGCCAGCAATATTTCGCGACAGATTTTTCCGCGGCGGCACTGGCCTTGATCGAACGCGGCCTTGGCCGCCCGGATATGGCAAACGTCACGCTTTCACAACGGACGGCGGATGATTTCGAAGGCTTGCCCCCAGGGTTTTTCGATGTGGTGATACTCAATTCGGTGATCCAGTATTTCCCGGGCATGGCCTACCTGCTGCGGGTGATTGAAGGAGCGCTTGGTGTAACGACAGCCGGCGGAACGGTTTTTATTGGCGATATCCGCTCCCTGCCCCTGCTGGACGCTTTCCACGCCTCGGTGGAGTTTGCCAATACCGCGCCCTCCATGCCATTGCAGCGCTTGCAGCAAAAGATCCGGAGCCGCGTTGCCCAGGAACAGGAACTGGTGATCGATCCCGAATTGTTCCAGGTCCTCGCCCAACGGCTCCCACGCATTGGCCATGCCGAAACGCCGCTGCGGCGTGGGCGATTCCATAACGAAATGATCGCATTTCGCTACGATGCGCTTCTCCGACTGGACCGGCCGCCCGGTAATTCGGGCTCGCCGGGGCGGCCAGCACGAAGCATGGATTGGCGCGGTCAGCCGTTATCGCCCGGAACACTCGAGCGCATACTTGTAGAGGAAGCGCCGGAGTCCATCGAAATAAGCGGCATGGCCAATGCGCGCACCGCAGAGGCTGCCCGCCTGCATTACGCCCTTTTCAGGGATAACGCTTCAGGCAAGGTGGGAGACCTTCGTAACATCCTCCGCGACCAGGTTGCGGAATCGGTGGATCCCGAGTCCTGCTGGACACTGGCCGAAGCGGCCGGCTACGATTGCCGCATCCGCTGGACTCCCGGCGCGGCGGATGGCCGATTTGACATGTTGCTGACGCAACCGGGGATCGAGGCTGATTTCAACCAGTGGCCCCGGTCTGCCCCATCCGGCACGGTGGAGTTGACGCGGTATTGCAACAACCCGCTGGGACTGGCCGCAACACAGGAACTGGTGCGGCAGTTGAAAACGCACCTGCTCGAACGCCTACCGGATTACATGGCGCCTACCGCCATCGTCGTCCTCCCGGGCTGGCCACTCACGCCGAATGGCAAAATCGACCATTCGGCACTGCCTGCAGCCGAACATGCCGAGCGGGACCGGGAACAGGGCTACCGCGCGCCGCTTTCCTTCCGCGAAAAGCTTCTGGCTGCAATCTGGGGAGAAGTACTGGGCATCGATCGCGTCGGTATCGACGATAATTTTTTCGAACTGGGCGGGGATTCTATTCTCAGCATCCAGATCGTTGCCAGAGCAAGCGAGCAGGGACTGAAGATTACGCCAAAGCAAATTTTTGAAGAAAAAACCCTGGAACGCGTGGCGGTAGTTGCCGGCGTGGCCGCCGGAAAAACCGAAGATCGGCTGGAAGAAAAGAACGTTCCCGCGGGCGAGATCCCGCTCACGCCGATCCAGTCCTGGTTTTTCGAGCGCGATCTGCCGGATGCAGGGCACTTCAACCAGGCTCTGCTGCTGGAGCTCGATGTACTCCTGGCGCCAGGCCTGCTGGAGCAGGCAATAAAAATAGTGGCGGAGCGCCATGATGCGCTGCGTATGCGATTCCGCAGGCGAGATAGCGGCTGGAGCCCCGTATTGGCAGCTTCCGGTGAAACCATCGCATTCTCGGTGGAACCAGCCAGCGATCTGGAAAAGCGCTGCGCGGCGGCCCAGGAGAGCCTTGATCTGGAAAATGGCCCCCTGGTTCGCCTGGTGCTGTTCCAGAACTCGGGAGAACCATCGCGACTCCTGCTGGTAATGCATCATCTCATCGTCGATGCGGTCTCCTGGCGCATCATCCTCGAAGAACTGGGAACCGCCTGCCTCCAGCTGCAGTCGGGGCGGCCTGTTCGCCTTCCCATGCCGACTACATCCTACGCACGCTGGGCCGCCAATCTTTCAGCACTGGCCCATTCTCCCCAGATCCGGATGCACCTCGCGGCATTTGGCGCCATCGGCTCCGCCAAGGTGGCTCCGCTGCCGCGCGATTTCGAAGGCAGCCGTAATCTCGAAGGCTCGGCCGTCCGCATAACGGTATCGCTCGCCCCGGAGAAAACGCGCATATTGACTACCAACCTGCCGCGCACCTGGCACGTCCCCATTCATGATGCGTTGATTGCGGCGCTTGCCCAGGCGCTGGGCGGATGGACAGGCAACAGCCTTCAGCTTATGGATATCGAAGGACATGGCCGCGAAGATCTCGATAGTGAAGTCGACCTTACCCACACGGTCGGCTGGTTCACCACCATATGCCCCGTTTTGATCGATATCGGCGCGCCGTGCAAGCCGATCGACCGTCTCGTCCGGATACATGAGCAGTTATCCGGGCTGCCCGAGTGGTCTCGGCGCACGCTCGCCTTTGGCTTGTTGCGCTATCTGGCCGACACCGATTGCCAGCAGGTTATGGCTGCCCTGCCACGGCCCGAAGTGATCTTCAATTTCATGGGTCAATCCCGGCAAGGCCCCTCGGCCGGATCGCTCTGGCGTCCTGCCACGCAATCAAGCGGACCGAGCCGCAGCCCGCGCCAGCCGCGCAGTCACCTGATCGAGCTGAACGCCGAGATCATCGATGGCGCCCTGTCCGCCGAGTTCACCTACGCCGCCGATTGCCATATGCCGGCAACGATCGCTTCGCTGGCGGCCCGGTTCCATGCCGTGCTGGAGGCTTTGACTATGGAATGCCGCCATGCTCCTCGGGCTTACCACCCCTCGGATTTTCCGGAGACTGGCCTCAGCCAGGCCGAACTGGACCAGGCCCTTGCTGAGCTAGGGATAGCACAGGAGAGGGAACGATGAGCAGGAAGGGCATCGAGGCCATCCATGCGTTATCGCCGCAACAGCTCGGCATGTTGTTCGAGAGCCTTTACACGGCTGGCACGGCTGGCATGGCTGGCTCGTCTGGTTCGGCTGGCTCGGGCATGCATATCGAGCAGAAAACCTTCGTGTTCGACGACAGCTGGAACATGGCAGCTTGGCGGGAAAGCTGGCAACGCGTGGTGGATTGGCACCCCGCATTGCGCACCGCTTTTGTCTGGCGCAACCAGAAAGAACCGCTGCAAGCCGTCATGTCGCATGCCGATATACCGTTTGAGCAGCATGATCTAGGCGAACTGGATGAATCCGCCAGGCAGAAGCGCCTCGCCGCGATCCTGCGCAAGGACCGCAAGCGTGGCTTCGTCCTCACTCAGGCTCCGCTCATGCGCCTGGCAGCGATCCGGATGAGCGATAAATCCTGGGTCGCGGTATGGACCCACCACCATATTCTGCTGGACGGCTGGAGCCTTTCGATCATCAGCCGCGACGTGTCCCACTTTTACAATGCACGCTGCCGCCACCTGGAGTGGAGTCCGAAGCCAAGCCGCCCGTATCGCGATTACATCAACTGGCTCGCCCGCCAGGATCTCCGTGAGGCCGAGGCATTCTGGTGCGGCAGGTTGAGCGGCTTCTCCCGCCCGACGCCGCTGGGACAGCCGGAAAGCGGGAACGACCGGGTTGGCGAAATTGCTCCGGCTGCTTTGACGGCCCAGGACGGGAGCGAGGAGCGCTATGGCTATCGTGAATTCCACCTTCCCCGCAGCCTGCTGGTGGCGCTCCAGTCAACCGGATTCGCCCACGGCCTGACCTTGAATACGCTGCTGCAGGGTGCTTGGGCCGTCCTGCTCAGCCGCTACAGCGGGCAGCGCGATATCGTCTATGGAACTACTGTCTCTGGCCGGCCGCCGGAGCTGGCCGGCGTCGAACGGATGGTTGGGCTTTTCATCACCACGCTGCCGCTGCGGCTGAAGATCGAGCCAGGCAAGCCCCTGACGATCTGGCTCGACCAGGTCCAGGCGGAGCATCTGGCAATGCGCCAATATGAATACTGCTCCGCAGGCCAGATACACCAGTGGTCCGAAGTGCCCGGTACGCTGCCTTTGTATGAGAGCGTGCTGGTTTTCGAGAACTATCCCATGGACGACGCGGCGCACCCGGCGACAAACCGGGAAAACGAGTTCGTCGGCGCGCAGACACGCCACGCCCTCGCGGTGCTGGTCAGTGCGGAAGAGGAATTGGTGGTGCGCATTATTTATGACACGCACCGGTTTCATGGCGAAGCAACCGCCCATATGATCGAGCATTTGTGGTCGGTGCTGGCGAGCATGGCCGAGGACATCCAGCAACCGGCGGATGCGCTGGCCGGCCTTATTCCGCGTGAGCAGATACCGGCAGTGCGCCTACCCGCCCGAAGTGCGCCCCGAATTGCTCCGCAGACACCGACAGAGCAGATTCTCGCGCAGATCTGGCGCGAATTGCTGGGTCTGGAGGAAGTAGGCGTCACCGACAATTTTTTTGAGTACGGTGGCCATTCCTTGCTTGCGATCCAGCTTGTTTCGCGGGTCCGCTCGACATTCCAGCTGGACCTGCCGCTGCACAGCTTCTTCGATGCGCCAACGGTGCGCGACCTTGCTGCCCTGATCGAGGCGCTGCTGCTGGATGAGCTGGCCCGGCTAAGCGAAGAAGAGGCACAGCGCGTGATGAGCGGAATGGGGAGGGACTGAAGCCAAATGACTTCAATTTAGCCGGCAATATATGGCAGCCAGCTCGCGCATGGACAACAGGACCGGATTGAGCGACGCCAAGCGGGCGCTGCTCGACCAGTGGCTAGCCGGCAGGCAGCGGATGCCTGTTGCCTGCGAGCCCACGCCCCGCCCTCCCGGCATGTCCGAGATTCCGCTCTCGTTCGCCCAGGAGCGCATGTGGTTTCTCCATCGGCTCGACCCCGGGTCGCCGCTGTACAACGTCCCCATGCCCATCTGGCTGCGGGGGGCAATAAACGAACAGGCACTCGAGCAAAGTATTAACGGAATAGTGAGCCGGCATGAAGTATTGCGCACACGTTTTGCACTGCATGACGATCGGCCTGTCCAGATAGTCGAGCCGGCCGTGCATATTCCACTGCTGGTTCACGATCTTCGGGAGACATCCGAACCGGAACGGGCAGCAGAACTGGAACGCCTGGTCTGGAAGGAGACGCGGCGGCCATTCGACCTGGCCAGCGGCCCTTTGCTGCGCGCCACATTGGTGCGCCTGGGCAGGATAGGCAATATAGGCAGTACAGGCAATGCGGACAGCCCGGATAGCAATACCCATGTTCTCCTGCTCGTCACCCATCACATCGTCGCAGACGGATGGTCAATGGCGGTTTTTTACCGCGAGCTCTCCCGGCTTTACCTGTGGTATGCCGAAGGAATACCGGGCCAATTGCCGGAACTCCCTATCCAGTATGCGGACTATGCTATCTGGCAGCGTTCCAGACTGGCCTCAGAGATGCTCGACCGCCAGTTAGCCTACTGGAGGCAGCACCTGGAGGGCGCACCGCCCTTGCTGGCCCTTCCTGCGGACTTTCATCGTCCGCCCATTCAGGGCGCGGAAGGCGCAAGCCAGGCGCTAATGATCGAACCGGATATTGCGAGGGGAATAGCGGAACTCGGCCATTTTGCAAAGGCGACACCCTTCATGACGCTTCTCGCCGCCCTGGCGGTCCTGCTATACCGCTTGAGCGGGCAGGACGATATCGTCATCGGAACGCCCATCGCCGGCCGCTCGAACCGGAATACCGAGCAACTGATCGGCTGCTTCCTCAATACCATGGCATTGAGGACGAGAGTACGGGCCGGCATGAGTTTTTTTGAGGTCCTGCATGACGCGCGGGAAGCGGCGCTTGGTGGATTTGCCCATGCCGACCTGCCATTCGAGCGCCTTCTCGAAGCGCTGCAGCCTCAACGCAGCGCCGCGTGGACGCCGGTCTTTCAGGTATTCCTCAACATGCTCAACTATGCGGAAGCACGCATCGACCTGCCCGGAGCAGAATTGCCGAAGGAAACGCTTGGCGGCCCGGCTGAAGCGCTGGCGCGCTTCGATCTGACCTTTTACGCGGAAGAAACGGCTGAGGGCCTGCATCTCAAGGCGGTCTACCGGACTGAATTGTTCACGCATGCGCGAATCAGTGAGATGCTGGCGCAGTATCGGCTCCTTCTGCAAAAAGTGGCTGCTGCGCCGTCGGCACCGATCGAAAGCCACGAACTGGTAACCGCCGCCGCACGAACGCTCCTGCCGGACCCTCGCCAGTCCCTGCCCACGCGGCCATGGCAGGCAATCCACCGCTTCATCACCCGGCACGCCTCCGATATCTCCGATCGCATCGCGCTCTCGGACGGAGCCCGGTCATGGACCTATGGTGAACTGGAAACGGAGGCCAATGCCGTGGCGAACCGCCTGCGTCAGCTTGGCATCGGCCCGGGAGAGGTAGTCGCGATCTTCGGCAGTAGAAGCACGGCGCACGCTATCGCCATCCTGGGCGTGCTCGAAGCCGGTGCTGCATTCATAATCCTGGAACCCGCCTACCCCGCAGCCCGCTTGATAGCGTGCCTGCGCCTGGCCAAACCCAGCGGCTGGATCAGCCTTGCAGCCAACGTAGCAGGCGAGACTGGCGAGCAACTACCGGAAGAACTCGCGTCATTTCTCGGCCAGCAAGCCTTGAAGGCTCGCCTCTCGCTTCCGCGTGATACTGGAACAGGCACGAGTGAACAACCAAAGACCCTGGGGATGCCGGAAACCCATCTTTGCCCGGATAGTCTGGCATACCTGGCTTTCACCTCCGGGACTACCGGTGTTCCACGCGTGATCGAGGGATTGCATGCGCCCCTGTCTCATTTCGTGGACTGGCACATAACGACATTCGGGCTGAACGCGGCGGACCGCTTCAGTTGCGTATCCGGGCTATCGCACGATCCATTCCTGCGCGACGTACTGACGCCCCTCGCGCTCGGCGCGACCCTGTGCATCCCGGCCGTGGAAGATCTCGCGTCGGCGGCGCGCCTAGCGGAATGGGTCAACCACGAACGGATCAGTGTCATGCACCTGACTCCCGCGATGGGAGCCATGCTGCTGGATGGAGCGCGGGCAATCGCACAAGCCTGCGGAAAGGCCTCACTGCCGTCATTGCGCTACCTTTTCTTTGGCGGCGACGTGCTCGATGGCGCCTTCATCTCGGCCCTGCGGCCATACGCCCCGAATGTGGAGATAGTAAACTTCTACGGCACGACGGAAACGCCTCAGGCGATGGCATGGTGCCCGGCCCCTCCCGACACGGCCATGCCACTCATACCATTCATGCCATTGGGCCGCGGCATAGACGGCGCGCAACTCATCATCCAGTCTGCACCCGGAGTGCAGGCAGGCATTGGCGAGCTGGGCCAGATTCATATCCGCAGCCCTTATCTCTCTCGCGGTTACAGGGATGATCCCGGCCTGACAGCACGCTTGTACATCGCCAACCCCTTCCGGACCGTTCGCGACGCGGCAGGCGACCGGATGTTCCAGACCGGCGATCTCGGCCGGTACCTTCCCGATGGCAATGTCGTTTTTGTGGGGAGAGCGGACGAGCAGATCAAGATACGCGGCTTTCGCGTCGAGCTTGGCGAGGTAATCGCCGCCCTGGAGCAGCATCCTGCGGTAACACAGGCCCGCATCCTGCAGGAGCAGATCCATGCCGGAGGCCGCCTGATCGCCTACGCGGTAAGACGGAAGGGGCAGGAAAGCGCGATGATCACTGAAGCGGATGTGCTGCGCTTCCTGCGCTCGCGCCTGCCCGACTACATGATTCCGGCCCGCGTCGTATGGCTGGAACGCCTTCCGTTGACCAGCAATGGCAAGATCGACCGGCGCGCGCTGCCCGCGCCAAATCGCGAGCAGCAGCGGATAACGCACACCACGGCGCCTCGCACCGAAATAGAACGAATTCTGTGCGGCATCTGGTCGGATGTGCTCGGCGTGGAGCAGATCGGCGTCGACGACAATTTTTTCGATCTGGGTGGCCACTCGCTGGCGGCAATTCGTGTACTCGCCGCAGTCATGGCTCGGCTAAAACTGGACCTTCCACTGCGGCGAATCTTCGACGCTCCCACGGTGGCGCAGCTGGCTTGCGCCATCGGCGCGGCGCAGGAACGCAATGCGCAGCCGCCACTCGCGATCGAGCGACTATCCCGCGAGCAGCATCGCCTCCAAACCTCTTCCCTGCGCACAGATTTCGAACAGGAGGAAACAAATGCACCAGCGCCAACCAGACGCTCCTGAGATCGCGCTTCTCGAACGCGAAGGCGAGGTCACACTGATGATCGACGGAGACCAGGCCATGCAAGCATGGGAACGCGAGTTGATGTGCCTGTCATCCGACCTGCTGTGCCAGTTCGGATCCACGTTCCTGGAGGTCGGGCTGGGGTTGGGAATATCCGCGCTGCGCATCGCCGGCAACCCGCGCACTCACCGCCATGTCGTGATCGAAAAATACCGGAAAGTGATCGATCTTTTCCAGGAATGCAACCCCTCGCCCCCCTCCGCGCTCGAAATAGTCCATGCCGACTTCTTCGATTACCTCCATGAACTGGAGACAGAAAGCTTCGATGGCATTTTCTTCGATCCGCACCTGCCGAAGGAACTGCGTGAAGATGAAGTTCTGTGGCAGGAAATCGTCCCGCAACTGGTCCGGACATTAAAAAAGGGCGGTGCGCTGATCCCCTGCTTTTCCAGCTATCCGATCTTGCGCTGGCAGTTCATACCCTTCTTCGATCACGTGGTGGTCGATAAAGTGGCATTCAATGCCTACCGGACCACCAATTACATGGCCTATAACACCGGCGACGCCTTCATTCAGCAGTTCATCAAGATGCGCTAAATCCGGCCCCCGAAGCGCAGGGCACAGCTTTCCCCCAAGGAAACAAATATCTTCGCTATCCCGTCCGCCAGGAGCGCACACGTGAGGCAGGGTCTTCCTGGGATGCCCATTCCGCAATGTTTTCCGGATAAAACCATGTGTCCACAACTGTAAGATTCTACAGCTATTCAAAACACTCGTTCTGATGTTTCATACCATCCTGGGACGAGCTGAGCCAATCTCCGCTGGCATGACCATTGTTGCGCGCCTTGCGATCACCTCAAGTTTTGCCAGTAACGTTCCGCCAGATTTATTCAGAAGCTCCAGTATCGAGTTTGATTTCTCAAGCAGATCATGTTTGCTGCTTTATGTCCATCGCGCTATGGCCCATCAATATCTTGTTTTCACCCTGGATGACCAGAGCTACGCGCTGCCTCTGCCCTCGGTAGATCGGGTGGCGCGAGTGGCCCAAATCACGCCGCTGCCGAACGCACCGGGTATCGTATTGGGCGTAATCAATATTCACGGCAGGATTATTCCAGTCATCGACTTTCGGCGGCGCTTCAACCTGCCGAAACGCGAAATTGTCCTGGATGACCAGCTGATTCTTGCCCACGCCGGGCTGCGCCGGCTCGCCCTGATAGCGGATGCGGTAACGGAAGTAATCGAATGCCCGGATCATGGCCTGGCCTTGACGGAGCACATCGTTCCGGGCATCAAGTACCTGGAAGGCATCTTGAAGTTCGAGGATGGATTGGTCCTCATCCATGATCTGGACAAATTTCTTTCGCTGGAAGAAGAAAAGGCCTTGGATATCGCGCTGGAAACCGCCTGAAACATGATGCGCATGATATGCGAATGACACTCCCACACCCTCTCCTTCTACAGTTGAGCGAACAGCTGGCCAATCGGATGGGCTTGTATTATCCGGTCAACCGCTGGGGCGATCTTGAGCGGGGACTTAGTGCCGCCGTACCCGCGCTGGGAATGAAAAACCTCGAAACCTGTGTTCGGCATATCCTGTCCACCTCGCTTGCACGCCCCCAGATCGAAATTCTGGCTCGCCATCTCACCGTGGGCGAAACGTATTTTTTTCGGGAAAAAAGGGTTCTTCAAGTACTGGAAGAGCGCATTTTTCCGGATTTGATACGTGCCTGCGTCTACGACCATCGTATGCTGCGCATCTGGAGCGCAGGCTGCTGCACCGGCGAGGAAGCCTATTCAATAGCCATGATACTGGATCGGCTCATCCATCCATCCACGGAATGGAATGCGGTCATTCTTGCCACGGATATCAATCCCGTATTCCTGCAAAAAGCAACTGACGGAATCTATAGTGACTGGTCTTTTCGCGACACGCCAGGCTGGATGAAAGAGCGGTACTTCAAGAAGAAAAAGAACAGGCAGTTCGAGATATTGCCGCATATTCGCAGGCGCGTAAGCTTTTCCTACCTCAACCTTGCAGAAGACACCTATCCATCCGCCATCAATGGCACGGATGCGATGGATATGATCTTCTGCCGCAATGTAATGATGTACTTCAGTGCGGAAGCGAGAAGGAAAATCGTTCGAAACTTCCACCGCTCGCTTGTAGATGGCGGCTGGCTCATTGTCAGCGCTGTGGAAGTACAAGGTAGCGCCTTTCCTCAATTTTACGCCAGAAGTTTCCCGGGCGTGATTCTCTATCAGAAAAGCGAAATTCCCGTACCGCGAATCGACATGCCTGCTTGCGGGATTCTTGCCTCTGCCCCGCCATTCCCGCCACCAGACACTTGCGGACTTCCGGAAGTGCATCCGGTGCATCCACACGGGGAAACCGCAAGGAAAGAATCGGTGGCGCCGGAAGCAGATTCGCCTCAATGGAAAAAAAAGATGCCGGGCACCCAAGCCCATATGGATAGAACCAGCCAGGAGAAAAGTGAGTCGTACCACCATACCGCCCGCGCCCACGCGAACCTGGGCCAGCTCGGCGAAGCCATCAAATGGTGTGAAAAGGCCATCGCGGCGGACAAGCTTAATGGCGCCAGCCATTACCTTATGGCTACCCTCCAGCTGGAGTCCGGTCAGGACAAAAACGCGGTCCAGTCCCTGTTGCGCACACTGTATCTCGATCCGGATTTCGTGCTCGCCTATTTCGCATTGGCCAGTCTCCACTTGTCACAGGGGCGAAAACGTGAAGCTGGACGCCACTTCGCCAATACGCTGTCACTGCTGTGCAAGCTGCCTCCCGGCACGCCTCTACCGGAATCGGATGGCCTGACAGCCGGGCAGCTTATCGAGATCATCCGCTCGCTTGGTTACCCAGCCACGCCCCATGGAAGCAGCACCAACGACTCCCATGACAATAGGGGGCACAGGAGGAAAAAACTGAATGAATAGCAAAATGACGCCTCCACCGCTGGCTCGATCTTTGCTGTCCGGTACCGCCGGACAGCGGGTAGCCGCAGCACATGATTTCCTCGCGGATATCTGGAAACCATCCAGCCAGGAGATACAAAGGATACTGAAAGCAAGGGCATCGGCATTGGCGCAGGAACCGGTGGCCGAACAAAGCGTTGCCGGAAGCCTGGAAGTTGTGGAATTTGTTCTTGCCCACGAAAGATATGCGATTGAATCACGTTTCATTCGTGAAGTCGCCGTGCTGGAAAGCTTGACACCGCTCCCCTGCGTCCCAGCCTTTGTATTGGGCATCGTCAATCTGCGGGGAGAAATGCTTCCCATCATCGATCTCAAGAAATTCTTCGAACTACCCGACAAGGGACTGGGCGATCTCAACAAGATCATTGTGCTGAGATCCGGAGAAGCGCTATTCAGTGTCCTGGCCGATGCGATCGCCGGCGTGCGCCGTGTGCTGCTGGCCGACGTCCATCCTTCGCCACCCACGCTCACAGGTATCCGCAGAGATTATTTGAAGGGAATAACCGCGGAGCGGCTGGTCGTCCTGGATGCCGAAAAACTCCTCTCGGACAAAAGCATTGTCGTGCAGGAAGAGGTGGGTGAATAGCTCTCATGACTGAAGAGGCATGCAAATAATCACGAATCCCGCGTTCTTCGATTCTGGTCTTGAGATTTTGTAAAAGGAATAAGAGGAAGCCGAAGCTTTCAAGGGGGAAACATGACCATCAGCCACAAGATCATCGGCGGTTACGTCGTCATACTGGCGCTGTTGGCGCTGGTGACCGGCGTTGCCTTTCACGCTCTTCACCAGACACAGACGACTTACGACGATTTCCTGAACGTGGACGAGCGGCTGCTGGAAAGTGGCAACGACCTCATGACTGTCACATATGCTCAGCAGAGCTACGTGAGGGGTATTTTACTCTTTCCCGATATTCGCCAGTTGAACCAGACCCTGCTGGAGGCAAACGATCGCCAGTACAAGGAAATTTTCGCAAAAATGCATCGCTTGATGCGCATACCGGAGAGAATCGCCGTCATCAGCGAAATGGAATCCATCCAGCAGCAATTGCTGCAAGCCCAGCAAGAGGTGCTCCGGCTCGCAGCGGAGCAAAAAAACGAGGAAGCGATCGCCTACACCATGAAGGACTTCCGGCCCCGCAGCCTTGCGCTCATCGAGAAGGCTAAAAATTTTTATGAAGAGCAAACAAAATTGCTCGATAAAGGAAGGATTAACCTTGCAGAAGAAGTAAGGTTTTTCACTCTTACCCTGGTCATTGTTTCGCTATTTGCGATTTTTGCAGGGATGAGCATCGGCCTCAACCTGGGCCGTACCATAACCGGTCAGCTGCGGGAAAGCATTGCGCAACTGTCATCCTCCTCTGCCGAGATTCTTGCCACCACCACGCAGGTTGCCTCGGGCGCCGCCGAAACCTCCGCTGCCGTAAGCGAAACCACCGCCACCGTGGAGGAAGTCAAGCAGACCGCGCAACTCGCGAGCCAGAAAGCGAAATATGTTTCCGATACAGCGCAGAAAGCCTCTACCGTCTCACGGGCCGGACGCGAATCCGTTGAAGAGGCCATCCAGGGCATGCACCGTATCCAGGAACAGATGGAATCCATTGCCAGCAGCATCGTGCAGTTGTCCGAACAGAGCCAAGCCATCGGCGAAATCATCGCGACGGTAAACGATCTTGCCGAGCAATCCAATCTTCTGGCGGTAAACGCAGCAATCGAAGCGACTCGCGCCGGCGAACATGGCAAAAGCTTCGGCGTGGTGGCGCAGGAGATCAAGAGCCTGGCCGAGCAATCCAGGCAAGCAACCAGCCAGGTGCGAAGGATCCTGGGCGATATCCAGAAAGCCACGAATACCGCGGTGCTGGCTACCGAGCAGGGAAACAAGGCAGTGGAAGCTGGCGTGAAACAATCCAGCGAAACCGGCGAATCGATTCGCCTGCTATCCATCAGCATCAATGACGCGGCACAGGCAGCTACCCAGATCGCCGCTTCCAGCCAGCAGCAGATGATAGGCATGGATCAGATCGTGCTGGCGATGGGCAATATCAAGGAAGCTAGCGAGCAGAATGTGGCGGGTACGAAGCAGGCGGAACTGGCGGCGCAGGGCTTGCATGAGATGGGTAGCAGGCTGAGCATCATGATCAACGGCAAGACCACCAGATAGCAGGAGCATAATCCCATGCCGACCAACGATGACCTCCTGAAGAGACTCCTGGCAACTTTTCGTCCCGAAGCCGAGACGCATCTGCAGGTAATGTCTTCGGGATTGTGCTCCCTGGAGAAAACACCGCCGGGCAGGCAGCATGCAGACATTATTGAAACCGTATTTCGCGAAGTGCACAGCCTGAAAGGCGCGGCGCGAGCAGTAAATCTGACGCAGATGGAATCCGTTTGCCAGGCAATGGAAGCGGTTTTTGCCGCTTTGAAAAATAAACGTCTCCCGGCTTCCTCTCATTTGATCGATCTGTTGCTCCAGGGTGTCGATATGCTCACGAGCCTCCTGGCCGCGAATGACGATGCCGTGCGACAGAAGGCCCTGGCAGTACCTCTGATACGCCAGTTCGAGGATGTGTTGAAAGGGTTATCGACCAGCCCTGCCATCATGCCACCCATCACCGCAGTTGTGCCGGCCTCCCCCGCTCTTTCTGTTTCTTCCGCGGCTTCCGCCGGCAGGCTGGCCGAATCCGGCACGCGCAATGAAATGCCGGCACCGCGGCCAGCCCGCGGTCTTGGCGCCACTACCGTCAGGGTTTCCACTACCAAACTGGATTCTGTCATGCGGCAAATCGAGGAGCTGCTGCTGCCGCGGCTCAAGATCGACCAGCACGTCAATGAATTGAACCAGATTTTTTTTGAGTTCGTGGAATGGAAAAAACAGCGGCAGCAGATCCAGCCCGCACTGCGACTCATTGAACAGAAATTGGCTGGCAACACCGATGCCACGACTTCCAGATACAGACATGAACTATCCCGGATACTCGGCTATCTGGATGCGGAGCAACTGCGCATGAAAATGCTGGAGGACCGCCTGGGGCAATTGCAGCATGCCACCGTACAGGATCAACGTATGCTGGCCAGTATGAATGAGAGCTTGCGGCGGGACGTGCAAGAAATGCAGCTGCTGCCATTCTCCTCGCTGCTCGACGTCTTTCCCCGGTTCTGCCGCGAACTCGCGCGCAAGCAGGGCAAAAGTATTGAACTCGTCATCAGGGGGGATGGAATCGAAATCGATCGGCACATACTGGAGGAGATCAGAGACCCGCTCATCCACCTTGTGCGCAATTGCATCGACCACGGAATCGAGCAGCCGCAAGTCCGCCTTGCCAAGGGAAAACCAGCGCACGGAACAATCATATTGTCATGTTCGCAGAAGGATGGCGGTACAGCGGAAGTGTTGGTATCGGATGATGGCGCAGGCATTGATATCGCCCAGGTGAAAGCCGCTGCCTGCAGGCTCGGCTTCATGTCGGTCGAAGAGGCGGAACGGCTGGACGAACTGGAGTCGACGCTGCTCATTTTTCATTCCGGTCTTTCGACCAGCGCTACTGTCACGGATATCTCGGGACGTGGGCTGGGGCTGGCCATCGTGCGCGAAAAAATCGAGCGGCTTGGCGGCGGCATCGTAGTAAAAACCAAACCGGGCCGCGAAACCGTTTTCCATATCTCTCTTCCCCTCGTGCTGGCAAATTTTCGCGGGGTTCTCATTCGTGCCGGAGGGCAGCTATTCGTCATCCCTTCCACCGGGGTGGAACGCGTACTGCGATTTTCCGGCGAAGACGTCCGGACGGTCAAAAATCGCGAAACGATTCTGGTGGATGGAAAACCAGTTTCCCTCGTCGGGCTGAGTAATGCGCTCGAATTGACGCCCGTCCGGCCCGAGACGGAAGCAAAGCCATTCTCTCAAGCTCTGATTCTCGGGTCGGAGGCTTTCCAGATAGCGTTCCTTGTGGAGGAAATTCTGGGTGAGCAGGAGGTATTGGTCAAGACCCTCATCCGGCCGCTGGCTCGTGTCCGCAATGTCACCGGCGCAAGCGTGCTGGGCAACGGACAGGTCGTACCTGTCCTCAATGTACAGGACTTGCTGAAATCGGCGATAAAACATCGGGGCATGGAATCTCCATCGCCATCCAGTACAGCTCGGCCGCCAGATGAAGAGCATGGGAGCACACTAGAACATGCAATCCTGGTGGTAGAGGATTCCATCACCTCCCGGACCTTGCTCAAAGCCATTCTGGAGTCGGCAGGCTATCGCGTCGGTACGGCCGTGGACGGCGTGGATGGATACACCGCGCTGAAAACCGCGAAATTCGATCTTGTCGTCTCCGATGTGGAAATGCCGCGCATGGACGGTTTCGATCTCACTGCGAAGATACGCGCGGACAAGCAGCTTGCCGGCCTTCCAGTCGTACTGGTCACAGCGTTGGAGTCGCGCGAACACCGCGAACGCGGGGTGGACGCGGGTGCGAATGCATATGTAGTAAAGAGCGGCTTCGACCAAAGCAACTTGCTGGAGATCATCCGGCGTCTCCTCCGTTTCTAATCATCCCTCCTTTTTATGATCAATGTCCTGGTAGTGGAAGACTCGGCCGTGATACGCGAATTCCTTGTTCATATTCTCGAGTCCGACCCCGACATCGCGGTTATCGCAACAGCCCGCGACGGTGAGGAAGCCGTGGGCATGGCGCAGCAGCGGCATCCCGACGTCATCACCATGGACATACACATGCCAAAGATGAACGGTCTGGAAGCGACCCGCCGCATCATGGAAACAAACCCGATCCCTATCGTGATCGTCAGCGGCAGCCAGGATATGGGAGAGATGGGAACGACATTCGATGCCATGAATGCGGGCGCGCTCGCGATATTGCCGCGCCCCGCCGGCGTCGGGCACCCGGACTACCAGGCCATGGTCCGGCATATGGTTCAGACGGTAAAACTGATGTCAGAGGTAAAAATGGTCCGGCGCTGGGCGCGAATGCGAAATTCTGCTTCGGCTTCATTGCCTCCACGCCCTGCCACCCCAACCCCTGCTCCGGAAAAGACTCGCCTCAGCGTTGTCGGCATTGGCGCTTCGACTGGAGGCCCATCCGCCATCGAGATGATTCTCGCGGCGCTTCCAAAAAGCTTCCCGGTACCGATCCTGATCGTCCAGCATATATCCCCGGGATTCGTGGGTGGGCTGGCCCAGTGGCTATCGAAATCATCCGGTCCGCCAGTGCATGTCGCCACCCATGGCGAGCTTCCGCTGGCAGGGCATGCTTATATTGCGCCCGACGAATTCCATATGAAGATCGTGCGGGAAGGAAGAATCATTCTGACAAAAGATCCACCGGAGCATGGATTGCGGCCTTCCGTTTCCAGTCTTTTTCGATCGATTTGCGAAGTCTATGGGCGTGAGGCGGTTGCCGGATTATTGACGGGAATGGGGCGCGACGGCGCGGAAGAACTGAGAAGGCTGAAGGAAAAAGGCGCTGTCACCTTTGCCCAGGATAAGGACAGTTCTGTCGTGCATGGCATGCCGGGCGAGGCGGCTAGGCTGGGCGCGGCAACATTCGTTCTGCCATTGGAAAAAATCGCGCCGATGTTGATAAGCCTGGCAGATCCTCATGACATACAGGGAATACGGCTAGCATGACTCAAATGCACGATAGCAGCGGTATCGAAATACTCCTCGTGGAAGACAGTCCGACCCAGGCAGAAAAATTGCGGTATCTGCTCGAATCAAAGGGCTATACGATAAGGGTGGCGGTGGATGGCAAGCAGGCTCTTGCCTTGGCTCGGCAGCGCAAGCCAGCCCTGATAATCAGCGATGTCATGATGCCGGTAATGGATGGCTTTACATTCTGCAGAGAAATAAAACATGACGGGGGCCTCAACGATGTCCCCGTAATCCTGCTCACTTCGCTCTCCGACATCCGCGACATCATGAAAGGGCTGGAATGCGGCGCCGACAATTTCATCCGCAAGCCGTATGAGGACCGGTATCTGTTCGCTCGCATCGATTACCTATTGATGAACCAGGAATTGCGCAAGAGCCAGAAGCTGCAGATAGGAATGGAAATCTACCTTGGCGGACAGAAACACTTCATTACCGCCGAACGGCAGCAGATCGTGGATCTTTTGATTTCGATCTATGAGGATGCAATCCATATCAACAAGGAACTTCATGCGCGGCAGCTTGAACTGGCACATTCGAACCACTTGCTGAATGGACTCTACCGCATTGCGGAAGGCCTGAACCGGGCGGTAACAGAACGCGAGGTCTGCGATAAGGCACTCGAATATGCGCTGGAGCTGCCAGGCGTGGAAGCCGGATGGCTCTACCTATGGAACAACGGTGCTTTACAGCTTGCCGCTTGCTGTAATGAACCCCCGTTCTTTGCAACCGAAAAAACCGAAGGCTCCTGCGAATGCTGGCATCTATTCCTTGCGGGCGAACTCAGCCGCACCGCCAGGATAATCAACTGCAGCCGCCTCGTTCCAGATTCCGATAATTTCAGTCTCCCCTGCCATGCCAGTATCCCGCTGTGGGCTGGCAGTCAGAATCTCGGGATCATGAATCTGATGGGCAAGCAGCAGGATTCTTTCACGGATAGCGAACTGGAGACCTTTCATGGAGCAGGCCATCAGATCGGTATTGCGCTGGAACGCGCCAGATTGCATGAACACATGGAAAAACTGGTGGAAGACCGCACCACTGCATTGACCGCGGAAATAAGCCAGCGCAAGGAATATGAAGAGAGGATCATCCGGCTCAACCGGATTCACGCAGTATTGAGCGGGATCAATACGACCATCGTGCGCGTTGGGGAAATACAGGAGCTTTTCGGTGAAGCATGCCGGATTGCGGTCGATCATGGCCAGTTCGTGTTCGCATGGATCGGATTGTACGATCGGGAAACGCAAAACATCACGCCCATGGCCAAGGCGGGTCACGAGCACGGCTATCTGTCGCAGTTGAACTTCACTGCTGTGCTTGATGCTCCTGGAAATTCATGGTTGATAGCGGAGGCGATCAACACGCTCAGGCCGGCCGTCTGCAATGATCTTGCCAGCGACGAGCGGGCACGGGCGTGGGCTAAGGATGCGGCGGATCACCGCTACAACTCCATGGTGGTCCTGCCGCTGACCCTCGAAGGCCAGCTCGCCGGGATCTTCAAGCTGTACGCCGCGGAAACCGGTTTCTTCGACGAGGGGGAAATGACCCTGTTGACTGAAATGGCAGGCGATATTTCCTTTGCCATGGACCACCTGAAAAAAGAGGAGCGCCTCCACTATCTGGCTTTTTTCGATGCTGTGACCGGTCTTCCCAATCGCTCGCTATTTCTGGATCGGGTCGATCAGCGCCTCGGCACATTTCAGAACAGTTCCAGAGCGCTCTCGGTAGTGATTCTCGACCTCGAGCGGTTCAGCAGCATCAATGAATCCCTTGGGCGCCAAGCTGGAGATAGCGTGCTTCGTCAGCTTGCGGAGCGGCTAAAACATATGCTGGCCGAAACAGACATTCTGGCCCATCTCTCTTCCGATCATTTTGCGCTCGCCATAAGCCATGAAGAGGAAAGTACCGACATCGCCCATACCCTGGAGAAGATTCTGGTTGGCATACAGGGCCGCCCTTTCCTGATCGCTGGACAGGAATTGCGGATATCCGCCAGGGCGGGCGCCTCTTCGTATCCCATGGATGGCCGCGATACCGACAGCCTTTTGCGTAATGCCGAAATCGCACTGAAAAAGGCCAAGCTTTCCTGGGACAAGCATCTCTACTATGCGCCCGAATTCAATGCCCGTGTTACGGAAAAACTGAAGCTCGAGACCAAGCTGCGCCGGGCGCTGGAGGAGGAGCAACTGATACTGTATTACCAGCCGAAAATTGATCTCGAAAGCGGCCATATCAGCGGACTCGAGGCACTGATGCGCTGGCGGGATCCGGAAAACGGGCTGGTACCACCGCTGAGCTTCATTCCGCTTCTCGAAGAAACCAGGATGATCCTCGATGCGGGACGCTGGGCCTTGGGCAAAGCTATATCGGATTTCAAGAAGTGGCAGTCTCTCGGACTCAACCCGCCGAAAATTGCTGTCAACGTATCCCCTATCCAGCTTCGGCAGAAGGATTTCGTCAGTATGGTTGCAAGCGCCTTGCATCACGCCGGAAACGTGTCGATCGGGCTGGAACTGGAGATCACGGAGAGCGTGATCATGCAGGACATCGAGCAGAACATCGAAAAGCTCAGGATCATCCGCGATATGAATGTCGAGGTCGCGATAGATGATTTCGGCACCGGGTATTCTTCCCTCAGCTATATCGCCAAATTGCCTGTGAGCGTCCTGAAGGTGGATCGTGCATTCATAATCAATATGACCACCAATCCGGACGATCTCAATATCGTGTCCGCGATCATATCGCTGGCACATTCGCTCCATCTGCGGGTGATTGCGGAAGGTGTGGAAACAGAGGAACAGGCAGACCTGCTGCGTATGCTCAAATGTGACGAGATGCAGGGATATCTGTTCAGCCCAGGGGTAACCCCAGACCGGATCGAGCAATTCCTGCGCGAAAGGAAATCGCTTCCCGCCGCCGGCAAGCGATGAGGACATCCAGCGGATATGGATCGATTCCCGCTGACTGCAGCCGTACTTCTCCCTGACCTTCCGCGAGAAGCCACACAGATGAGGTAGAACCCGATAATTGCGGCGGAGCACATCCGCCCGTTGTTGCAATCCGCCTTCATACATACTAAAATGTTAATAATTCTCATTCTCGCTATCATGAGTGACGCGATGTCCGACTATCTTCTTCAGGGCCGACACCTGAACCAGCCCCAGCGTCAAGGAAATTCTCTCGCAATGCGCATAAGAATGGCGCTGGAGAGAAAATTTGATGCTGTTTTTAGAATACTTTTCATGGATCGGGAAATGGGACCTTCGGACCGTACGCAGCGTCGGCGAAAGCATGCGGGTGGCGGCACGCCGCCTGTTCCAGGATACCAGTCCACCGACGGCACCCGGTTATTTCAGCATGACATCGTCTTTGTGAAAACACGTTGTTCCGGGACCCAAACCGATGGGGAGCCGGAATGGTCTGCCACACCGCTGATCAAGGCGCCACAGGCCTCCGTATCTGCTTCCTTCGGCAAGGCGAATAAGCCGGGTCGCAATCAGGCGGGTCCGTGCCTCGCCGGGCTTTGCATCCTGTGCGTCGGCGGGCGCGCCGCCCTGTATCCGGCATACCGCCACTTTGTTGAAGCAACAGGGGGGCATTTTCTGATCTATCGCGGCGACCGGCACGATGGGCCAGATCCGCTTGGCGCGCTGCTTCTCCGGGCCGACGCAGTAATTTGTCCGGTCGATTGCGTCAATCATGCCGCTTTTTTCCATGTAAAACGGTACTGCGCTTGCCTTGGCAAACCCTGCGTCCTGCTGGAACGCTCCGGCTTGCCGACTTTCCGCAGGGGAATAGAAATACTGGCCATGGCAAGCTTCCAGAATATGCCGGCAGTCCGCGCCACAACGCAATGTTGACATTTTCGCGGCGGATTCTAGACTGATAGTGTGTCGCTCGTGCTGCCCGCAGATATTCATGCGTAATCTGCAGCGCCGCTCCACTTTCCATAGAGGATCAGCAGATGATTCGCAATCCCGTCGATATCGCCACACGCGTCAGCCCTAACCTGGCCGCGCTGATCGCAAGCCAAGCCAACGATCCCGATGCCGAGGAACCCGTAACGCTCGCCGCGGTACGCGCCTTTCTCGCAGACATGCTGCCCCAGTCGCTAACAGAGACGGAGCAGCTGCATCATTTCGATCTGGACGAGTCATTACTGGACGAAATGGATGCGTTGATCGAGGAATTTGGAGAGGACGCGCTTGCCATCGACTTTACGCAAAGCGTTGCCACGGAACCGCTCTCGCGCGTGATCGAAGCCATGGTGAACGACGAGAACCGGGAAAATCCACCCACCCTGGCGGCAGTGAAAGAATCCATCGCTTCGGGCGGCCTGACCGCAAGGCTTGTCGGAGAAGGCGTCCTGGAGGAGGACGAAGACGATGCTTTGCTTGCGGAGATAGAGGCCCTCATCAGGCGCTACGGAGACGATTCGCTGGCGGAGGAATTTTTGCGCTATGAATGAAAAATCAGGCACATCCGCCGAACACGCTGCCACGATCTCGAGGCCAACATCTCCTGCCCGCGAACCAGGGAAATCCTTGACCCTAAATCCGGCAGTTGACCGCTCATTTCCAATTTAGAGTCATGATCCACAAAGACTTTTTACGGTACTCGACACTCACCTATATGGTGAGTTCGCTACAGGGCCGTTACATGGCTTCGATGGAAAAGGATGGAACAGGAGCCCACGAAGCCGCCGCCGCGTCAGCGAGAATTTGTGCAGCGCTTCCTTAAATCGCTCCTTCCAGAATGACTTCGGCAAACGCATCGATCTCCGTTTGTAATTCGTGGCTTGAAACCAGCCCTTCCACCAGATGAAGCGGCAGCCTGTTGCCGCAGGCACCGACCAGCAAACCCATGATCATGCCGCGATGCACGTTATCCCCACCCGCATTGGCATTGGCCAGCAGTGACTCTTCGATTCCGGCGCCATGCCTGATGATGAGATACAGCATCAATGGAAGACCATGCTCGGGATAGCAGGCAGTCGCGAGGAGGTGCCGAACCACCTCCGCTTCGCCACGCTGCCGCACAAATCCGGCTATCTCAAAAGGACCCTCGTCGAGCCTTACATGCAATTGCCACATCTCGTCCCTGGGAATGCTGCCCGGCCCGCCATGGTTGCGGTAGGTGGCAAAAAGATCCTCACCCGTGATTCTCGGCAGCCTTATCGCCCTGGCATAGGAGAATATGGCCTCGACCGGATCCCCGCCTTTCAGCAATGCGTTCAGCAGCGGAACCAGGACACCCAGCGCGCTCGCGACATTTTCCGACCGGTGGGTAAGAGACTGATGTTCCATCGCGAATCCCAGTCCCTGATATGCGCTTTCAGCAAGCATAGACAAAACCAGGGGGCGTATGACGCCGCCATGCGACCCGATAGACCAGATATTGCGCTGGAATTCGGCGGATCCTTCGATGGGAAAACCTCGGGAATAATTCTCGAACCAGCGCCGCAGATAGATTTCCGTATAGGGATCCTGGTTTTCGCCAGGTGTGGCGAGATGCTGTACAAAGCTCTCGAGAAAATCCCGCGGATCATAACGCCTGCGGCGAATTACCGAACGCATGAGCACGCGTACCAGGTGGGCGCCAAGGGTGTTCTCCCCGGCTTTTAGTCCATGATGATAATGAAAGCGGTCCGCAAGCCGCGGAACCCGGTTTCCATGCTCCCCCTCCCGCTCCGTGGAACGAATTGCGAGGCTGCCATAGGTGGTATCATAGAAGCGCGCGTGCTCATGAAGGATGTCATACGGACGCCCCAGCCGGTTCGCGGACTCCACGTCCGGCCGATAGGCCATGCCTACCATGAAACTTTCCGGATGGGGATGGGGCGGTGCTTCATAGCCCCGGATACCCTCGTTGAAGGAGGTCCGGATGTTTTTCAAGCTATAAAACCAATGTGCCGGCATTGCCAGCGCATCCCCGATAAAAAGTCCCCATAGCGCGTTTCGAATTCTTGCGGCCCGGGACGCGGCCATATCTGGATCTGGATGATGGTGCATGAGATCGATTTCCTGGTTTTCCCTGGACAGTTTCTCATAATTCGCCGCGGTGGGCATCCGGGAAAAGAGGAAAAGATGCTGATCTTGAGTCTGCCCTTGAGTCTGCCGGCCCATCGTCTGCCGGCCCATCAATTGTCGAAGCCGTGCATGCAGCGCGGCGCGGCTTCCTTGCTGCACGAAGGGATTACATGAACAACCAGCCGGGGCAGGAAAACCCGCATCGCCATGAACCCCAGGCGGGGCAAGACTTCCAGCGCGAACTAGTCGAGGGCTTGTTGAATCCGCGCTGCTATCCGCATCCCCCAAAAAAAGTCCGATTGATCGAGACGCACATTTCCTGGGTCCTGCTTGCCGGCCGCTACGCATACAAAATTAAAAAATCGCTCGATCTGGGATTTCTGGATTACCGCAGCCTGGCATCGCGCCGCCATTACTGCGAAGAGGAGGTCCGGCTCAATCGCCGCCTGGCACCGCAGATATATCTGGATACCGTTCCCATTGGCGGCGGCAGTTCGCAAACGCCAGCGCCCGGACTGCTGCCGGCCCTGGAATATGCAGTGCTAATGCGCCGTTTTCCTTTCTCCAGGCAGTTTGACAAGCTGGCAGCGCAGAACAGGCTGGCGTCGCAACAGATCGATAACCTGGCCATGATCCTGGCGCGCTTTCATGCCAGCCTGCCAGCGGACACATCCGCTTCCAGTTTCGGATCGGCAGGCTTGGTGCAATCAGCGATGTCACAAGCGCTGGATCGTCTGGAAACATTGCTTGCAGACAGCGCAGAAGAAGCTGGCATTGCCCGGTTGCGCCACGCCAGCGATACGGAATACGCCCATTGCAAGGACCATATCGAGCGCCGGCGGGCGCAAGGTTTTGTACGGGAATGCCACGGCGACCTGCATCTGGGCAATATCGTGCTGCTCGATGGCCAACCCGTTCCTTTCGATGGAATCGAGTTCGACCCCGCCCTGCGCTGGATCGACGTGGCGAGCGAAATCGCCTTCCCGGCCATGGACCTGATGCATTATCAGCGTCCCGATCTCGCCTTTCGCTTCTTGAACGCCTATCTGGAAGAAACCGGAGATTACGGAGGCGCATCGCTGCTGCCTTTTTATATAGCCTATCGCGCCACGGTTCGCGCCATGGTTAGCACAACACGTGGAACACAGCCCGGCCTGGCCCGGCGCACGAGAAAAAAAATGTGCATGGATTGCCTCAATCTCATCGCGCTTGCGGAAAGATGCCTGAACCGGCGCCAGCCCGCTCTGATCATTACTCATGGTTTGCCGGGTTCAGGCAAAACCACCTTCTCCCAGGCCGCGCTGGAGCGGTTGCAAGCAATACGCATACGCTCCGATGTGGAGCGCAAGCGCCTCCATGGACTGTCACCGATGGCACGCAGCGATCCCCTGGCGGACAATCTGTACAGCGCGGATGTCACGCAACGAACCTTCGCTCATCTCCATGGTCTTGCCCGCAGCCTGCTGGATGGAGGCATCCCGGTGATCGTGGATGCGGCCTTCCTCCGCCGGGACGAGCGCGAACTATTCCAGCGGCTTGCGTATGAGCGAAGAATACCTTTCGTCATCGCCTCCATGAAAACCAGCATCGGCACAATGCGGGAACGTATCGCGCAGCGGCAGACCAGATCGGATGATGCCTCCGAAGCCGACCTTACCGTTCTGGAACTATTGCGAAACAAGCAGGAGAAACTGTCGTCGCAGGAGCGTGCCTGCACAATAGAATTCGATAATGAAGACGACGTGCGAGCGGGCAGCATACAGGCCTGGGAATCGCTGAATCGCCGCCTGACTGCATCATGATGGCCATCATGGCGGAAAACAAAAAACAGGAGGCAAAAAAGATCCGGCTATCACCCACGATTTATGGGCCGTCTGAACTAATCGATGATGCTATACTCTCAATTTCGACTGTCTATTCGTATATCTTTGGGAGATTCTCATGAAGAAGATATTTACCTTATTAACCTTCGCGATACTCAGTTTTGGACTGGCCGCCTATGACGCCGAAGCCCGCCGTTTCGGCGGTGGCCAAAGCATCGGCAAGCAACGCGAAGCAATGAGCCAGCAAGCTGCTCCCAAACCCGGTCAACCGCCTGCCGCGGCTCCCGGACAGGCAGCCGCCGGCGGCAGCAAATGGATGGGACCGTTGGCAGGCCTGGCCGCCGGCGGACTCCTGGCTGCCCTTTTCATGGGCGGAGCGTTCGAAGGCATCAACATGATGGATGTACTGATGCTGGCCGCACTGATGGCCGCCATATTCTTTGTGGTGAGGATGCTGCGCAGGCCACGCCAGGAGCAGCCGGCGCGGCCCATGCAGTTCTCGGGTGCAGGGCCTGCCGGGAACCATGGTATCCCGCCGGTGCCCGCAGCGGCTGCGGCACCGCAGAACACGGAAAATGTAAAGGCTGTTTCTTCGCCGGACAGCAGGGCAAATATTCCGGCGGATTTCAAGGTCGAACCGTTCCTGCGCAATGCGAAAACGTCCTTCATCCGCCTGCAGGCCGCTAACGACGCGAAGGATACCAGTGATATCCGGGAATACACTACTCCCGAAATGTTCGCGGAAATCAGCATGCAAATCAGCGAACGAGGCAGCGAGCCGCAGAAGACGGAAGTGATGGCGATCAATGCCGATTTGCTGGAAGTCGTCACCGAGAATGACCTGGCCATTGCCAGCGTCCGCTTCAACGGGCAGTTGCGCGAGGCTCCCAATGCGCTGCCGGAAACATTTGATGAAATCTGGCATGTGCAAAAAAACTTAAAGGATCCGGAGTCTGTCTGGCTGTTAGCGGGAATCCAGCAGGTCTCCTGATCCGGTTGTGATGCTGGCATCCGTCGCCATAGCGCCGCTCAACCATCTGCTCCAGAGTGAAAGTTGGGCCCGCAGGCGACTGCAGGCTTACGCGGGAAAAACTGCGCGTTTTCGCCTTCCTCCCCTTGTTGACCTCGCCCTGACTGTACAAGTCGGGGGCGAGGTATCCGCAGCGGCGAGTAATTCCCCTTGCGACGCGATATTCACCCTCCATCCCACCCTGTTTCCACGGCTGCTTGCCAATAATACCGATGCTTGCCCCGAAATCAGGATTTCGGGCGACAGCGCATTCGCCGACGAAATTCTCCAGATAGTGAAAAGCCTGCGCTGGGATGTGGAGGAAGATCTGAGCAGGATAATGGGTGATGTTCTCGCCCATCGCGTGGTACGAACCGGAGATAACCTGATCCAATGGCAGAAAGGGGTCTTGCATAATCTTCTGCAGACAATGACGGAATACTGGACGGAAGAACAGCCGGTACTCGCCAAGCCCGTCGATATGCGTGAACTGACCCGAGAGATAAGCCGGTTATCTGCGGATACCAGACACCTGGAAGAAAGACTGGACACGCTAGACAGGAAAGCAGTGCAAACAACCTGAGAAGACTTTTTGAGGGGACTCCGGCAAATCCCGGGGGGAACGCCGCTGTCAACCCTGGCATGTATACGGTGATGCGGCATCGCGATGACCCAGTGGCAAAATCCCTGGCTGCTGTTTCACAACAAATAGAATAAATGCGTTTCCTTCGTCTTCTCAAGATACTTTCGGTAGCCTTCCAGTTTGGCCTGGATGAATTTTTTCTCGGCCATGAACGACTACGCCTGGTACGGCCAGTGGTCAGGGCAGCCACGTTCTGGCGGCGGCTGGATCGTGCGCGGGGCGAGCGTCTTCGCCTTGCGCTCGAGGCGCTTGGTCCTATTTTCGTCAAGTTCGGGCAAATGCTTTCGACCCGTCGCGACCTCCTTCCCCCGGATATTGCCGACGAACTTGCCAAGCTGCAGGACCAGGTTCCACCGTTTCCCTCCAGTATCGCTCTGGCCACGCTGGAGCAGATATACGGCAAGCCCGTCAATGAAATATTCCTGCTGTTCGACGCCGAGCCGGTAGCCAGCGCATCCATTGCACAGGTACACCTGGCAGTCCTGCATGACGGCACCGAAGTTGCGGTGAAGGTGCTGCGCCCCGGTATCGCGCCGATTATCGCCCACGATGTGGCACTGATGGAAACCGGGGCCTGGCTGGTCGAGGCGCTATGGCCCGACGGTAAACGGCTCAAGCCGCGGGAAGTGGTAAACGAATTCTCCAGGCATCTCGAAGATGAGCTGGATCTCATGCGGGAGGCATCCAACTGCAGCCAGCTCCGGCGCAATTTTCTCGATTCCCCCCTGCTTCTGGTGCCCGAAGTCTACTGGGACTACTGTTACTCGGGCGTCATGGTGATGCAGCGGGTGAAGGGCATACCCATCAGTCGCGTGGCCGATCTGCAGGAGCAGGGCATAGACATACCGAGGCTGGCCCGCGTGGGAGTGGAAATCTTCTTCACCCAGGTATTCCGCGATGGCTATTTCCATGCCGATATGCACCCGGGAAACATCTTTGTCGGCAATGATGGCCGCTACATCGCGGTTGATTTCGGCATAATGGGCACCCTCACGGATGAGGACAAGAACTATCTGGCACAAAACTTTCTTGCTTTTTTCCGGCGGGACTACAAGCGCGTGGCCGAAGCGCACGTGGAGGCCGGATGGGCGCCAAAAGATACTCGCGTGGCAGACTTCGAAACAGCGATCCGTGCAGTTTGCGAACCCATCTTCGACAAACCTCTCAAGGAAATATCCTTCAGCCGCGTATTGTTGCGCCTGTTCCAGACATCGCGCCAATTCAATGTCGAGATCCAGCCTCAGCTAGTGCTATTGCAAAAAACCCTCTTGAATATCGAAGGATTGGGACGCGACCTCGACCCCGATCTCGACTTGTGGACCACCGCCAAGCCGTACCTCGAAAACTGGATGGCCGAGCAATTGGGATTGCGCGGTTTTACCCGCCGTCTGAGCAAGGAAGCCTCGAGCTGGGGAATGATGCTTCCCCAATTCCCACGCCTGATGCACCAGGCGCTGAGTGAATTTCGCGTAAAGGGCCTGGAGCAAAAGATGGATGCGCTTCTAGTGGAAAAGAGGCGGCAGAACCGGCTGCTTGCCATTCTTGTCGTACTGCTGACGCTGGCGGCGCTATGGCAAATCTGGTGATCGGCTGCGGCGAATATCGTTTCCGGTTCGCGATTCCGCCGGATGAAGCAACCGGCTATGGAAGCCCCCAATCATTGCCCGGTTTGAGCGATTTCGTTGACTCCTCATGATCGCGCCATTCCCAATGGTGCAAGCCGCTTGCAAGGAGATGTCATGTGTGCAGCCGATCCCCCTTCGCCCGGGTGACTTCCCCGAACCCGCCCTTGATCCACGTCCCTTTTATCAATATGTGGCGGTAGCCGCCGTATCCGCCGGCCATACTTGAGTGAATTTGGTAAAATCCCCGCTTTTTAATCCACGAACAGAATGGCGCTACTGGAAATTCGTGAGGTGACGAAGCGCTTCGGCAGCTACACTGCGGTGGATCACGTCAATATCAGCGTCCAGGCGGGCGAATTCTTCACGCTGCTCGGCCCGTCCGGTTGCGGCAAGACGACGCTTCTTAGAATGATAGCGGGATTCGATCTCCCGGATTCGGGACAAATACTGCTGGATGGCAAGGATATGGTGGGAACGCCGCCGGAAAAACGGCCCGTCCATACGGTATTTCAAACCTATGCGCTATTCCCGCACATGACAGTGGCGGAAAACATTGCCTTCCCCCTGAAAATGGCGCGAAAGCCCCCTCATGAGATCAAGCTGCATGTGGGCGAAGCCCTGGATAATGTTCGCCTGTCTGACTTCGGCCATCGCCTTCCCCATGAATTATCCGGCGGCCAGAAACAGAGGGTCGCGTTTGCCCGGGGACTGGTCAATCGCCCGCGGCTATTGTTGTTGGACGAACCGCTGGGCGCGCTGGACGCCAAGCTGCGCGAGGAGATGCAGATCGAGCTTATCAACCTTCAAAAAAATGTCGGAGTGACTTTCGTATTCGTTACGCATGCACAGAATGAAGCCTTGGCGTTATCCCATCGCATCGCCGTGATGAACAAGGGAAGCGTCGAGCAGATTGATGAGCCTTCCAAAATCTACAGTTCCCCCAGAAACCGTTTTGTCGCAGATTTCATAGGCAAGATCAGCATCATGAATGCAACGGTGCTGGAAGCCGCCCCTTCCCATCTGAAACTCGATGTGGCCGGACTGGGGCACGTCACGGCAGCAGGCAACCAGGGAGTCAAGACGGGTGACCGGGGTGTCATGGCCATCCGCCCCGAGCAGGTAAGGATTTCCCACCCGTCCACTGACCTGGAGCTGAAAAATCACTTTCATGGAAAGGTTCATGACTTTCTCTATATGGGCGACGTGACCACGTATATCGTGGAGCTTTCCAATGGAGTCCGTATCGAGGCGCTACTCCCCAATTCCGCGCCGGGACGCGCCAAATTCTTCGAGGCCGGAGACGAAGTGGCAGTGTCCTGGCGTCATGACGCAGGCATTTTCCTGAATGAATAGCGATCGTAAAAAAAAATGAGAGCAATCGTGGCGAAAATGCTCGTCGGCGGACCGCCCCTGGTATTCCTGCTGGTTTTCTTTGCCGCTCCCAGTATGATCATGGTCCTCAGCTCGTTTCGCTTTCCGGGCGAATTCGGGGGACTTGCGCCACTTGCCGCGCCGGAGGGAGGAACGGGGGGCGATTATGGATTGACGGCGGAGGCTTACCAATTTTTTTTCAGCGATGTGATTTATGTGGAAATTTTCCTCAAATCCTTTGGTATCGCCATGGCGACGACGCTCATTTGCCTTGTCATGGCCTATCCGCTGGCGCTGCTGATTGCCCGCAGCGAAAAACGCTTCCGCAATTTGCTGGTGTTGCTGGTGGTGCTCCCATTCGCCAGTAATTTTCTCATCCGCATCTACGCATGGATGATCATTCTTGGTCCTGAGTCCGGGTTTAGCCATTTCGTGAATGCAATTCTGGGTGTTTTCGGCATCGCGCCGGTAACACTGCTATTCTCGCCCTTCGCTGTATTGGTAGGCATGGTATATGTCCACCTGCCGTTCATGGTCCTGCCTCTCTATACCAATCTCGAAAAACACGATCCGTCGCTCCTGGATGCGGCGCAGGATCTGGGAGCAACAGCCTGGCAGCGCTTCTGGCGGGTTACCCTGCCGCTGTCGCTGCCTGGAATTTTTTCGGGTTCCGCCCTGGTATTCATCCCCGTGCTGGGCATGTTTGCCGTGCCCGACATACTTGGCGGCACCGGCGATATCCTCATCGGCAATCTGATCAAGGATCAATTCCTGGGCACCCGGGACTGGCCTTTCGGTTCCGCATTATCGATCATGCTCACGCTCGCGGTGCTGTCCGTGGCAGGACTATCCACGTGGGTCGCGCGCTCCGCCATGAGGCATGGCCAATAACCATGAGCCGCGCGAATATCTGGTTATGGCTGGTTGCGGCGTCGATTTATGCCTTCCTGTATGTTCCGCTCGCAATCGTGGTGATGTATTCGTTCAACGATTCCCGTCTGAACGCCGAGTGGGTCGGCTTTACGCTGCACTGGTATAAAGCGCTGCTCAACAACCAGGAGATGCTGACCGCTGCGCGCAATTCACTCGTTATCGCTCTATGCGCAAGCCTGAGTTCCACCATACTAGGCACCATGGCAGGCCTGGCGATACACCGGTATCGGTGGAAATTCCTGCCGGTGCTGGTATTTACCCCCGTGGCCATGCCCGAAATCCTGCTGGGCGTATCGCTGCTGTTATTTTTCCTGCAGGTGTTGAATCTCACCCTCGGCATGGTATCCATCATCATTGCCCACACCACGTTCTGCATCGGCTTCGTTGCCATCATCGTACGGGCGCGCCTCCAAGCCATGGACGACAGTATCTTCGAAGCTGCCCGCGATCTCGGCGCCTCCCCGTGGCAGACCTTCCACCTGGTTACCCTGCCTCTCATAGTCCCGGCAGTTGTCGCGGGTGCGCTGATGTCCTTTACGCTGTCCATCGACGACTTCATCATCACTTTCTTTACCAAGGGAGTAGGCGAACCGATTCTTCCCATCCAGATCTATACGATGATAAAAGTGGCGGTAACGCCGGAAGTCAACGCCATTTCGACATTATTGATGCTCCTTACCCTGACCATGATCATTATCGCCGCGAGACTGGAAGCGCGCGCTTCGTCGAATAAAAGCAATTCGCGCCAGGCACGGTGAAACCCCTCTCGCTGCCCGGAAAAGCCTCAGTACTACTCCTGCTCATGCTGGCGCTGGCCGCCCTGTCTGCCGGCTGTACCGCGAAAGGGGGAAACCCTGCGGGTAGTGAAAAAGAAAAAGATGTCCTGTACCTGTTCAACTGGAACAATTATCTTGCGCCGGACTCGGTCAGGCACTTTGAAACGGCTTGCAATTGCCGGCTGTCTCAGGATTATTATTCCGATAACGAGGAAATGCTGGCGAAGCTGGCAGCCGGGGCAAGCGGCTACGATATCATCGTGCCTACCGGCAATGCACTGGATACGCTTTTGCGCCAGGGAGCGCTGAAGCCCCTGGATAAATCGCTCCTGCCCAATCTCAGGAATATCAATCCCGCTTATCTCGACACTGCCTTCGACCCCGGCAATAACTATTCCGTACCCTACGCCTTCACGCTTTCCCTGATCGGCTTCAACCAGGAAAAACTGAAGGAGCTGGATCTGCCAACCGATACCTGGGCACTCATTTTCGAACCCAGGTACCTGGAAAAAATCAAAGGCCGCGTGACCGTGCTTGACAGCCAGCGCGAGCTGATGGCCGCGGCGCTCAAATATCTGGGGTATTCGGTCAACGATGCCAGCGAGGAGCGCTGGAAACAGGCAGCCGCTCTTATCGTGCGCGCCAAACCCTACTGGGCGGCTTTCAGCAATGCCGGCTATATCAAGGAATTGGCGAAAGGAAATCTATGGGTCGCCCACGGGTACTCCAATGACATGTTCCAGGCTGCGCTCGATGCAAAAAAAACCGGCCGTCCTTTCACCGTAGGTTATACCGTACCAAAGGAGGGAGCGGTCCTGGCGCTCGACAGTATGGTTTTGCACCGGAGCGGAAGACGCCCCGACCTTGCCCATCAATTCATCAATTTCATGCTGGACGGCAGGAACTCCGCGGAGCTGACCAATCTCACGGGATCGGGAAATCCGAACGAGGATGCGATGCGCTTCATCGAGCCGGAAATAGCCGCCAATAAGGCCATATTTCCCGATGCCGAACTACTCGGCCGGCTGGAAATGCTGCGCGATCTCGATCGCAGACAACGGCGATTACTCAGCCGTTTATGGACCGAAATAAAATTGAGATAGAAGGCGCAGCGGTAGAAGCGGCAGTCGCGCGGATTCCGACCGGATCGAGCCACATGGCTGTGATGTAGTTGGGGGAGCCAGCATCCGATACCGAATGCATCCTCAGTCATGGTCCGGCTCTCGCGAAATGATGGCCGGTTCCGGTATAATCTTCAGTGAAGCATCCACTCACTACCTGACATACCCATGAGCTACTATCACCGGCATGTTTTTTTCTGTGTCAATCAGCGCGAAGAAGGAGCAATCTGCTGTAACAGCCATGGCGCGCAGGCCATGCGCGACTATGCAAAAAGCCGTATCAAAGCCCTCCGGCTCGACAGCAAGAGCAAGAGAATACGAATCAACAATGCGGGCTGCCTCGACCGTTGCAACGAAGGCCCTGTCATTGTCGTTTATCCGGAAGATGTCTGGTACACCTATGTGGATAAGGAAGACATCGACGAAATCATTGAGGAGCATCTCAAGAATGGACGCGTGGTCGAACGGCTAAGGATCTGAAACGCACGCCCTTCTGAAACGCCACGGCATGGTGATCAACCCCCTGTCGGATTTCCAGTCCACCCCACTATTGCCAGCGCTTCGTTGAATTCATTTACTCCGAAAAACCTGTTCATTGACGGTCCGGCAGGACGGCTGGAAGCGGTGCTGGTCGAACCCGATCTCGTTCTCCCGCGCGGCATTGCTGTCATTGCCCATCCGCACCCGCAATATGGCGGGACCATGAATCACAAAGTGGTCCATACCCTCTTCAAGACGTTATGGGAGCTCGGATTCATTGCCGTCAAATTCAATTATCGCGGCGTGGAAAAAAGCGAGGGCCGGCGTCATGCGACGGGCGATAGCGGCGAAGACGAAACAGCAGATGTGCTGGCGGTAGTGGAAGCGACAAGAAAAAGGTTCGCTTCCTCATTCCATGGCCCTGCCCCCCTGGTTCTGGCGGGTTTCTCCTTCGGAGGGGCAATCCAGGCCTGGATTGCCCCTCGACTGCAGCCGCAAATACTGATCATGGTGGCCCCTCCTGTGGAACGAATGCGCATTCCCTGCTTGACCACCGGCTCCGCGCGGCGGGATATCGAACCCATTCCCGAAATCCTCATCATCCAGGGGGATCAGGACGATATCGTACCCCTCAGGACAGTCCTGGACTGGTCCGCTCCGCAGGAACTCCCCGTCGTGGTGATACCCGGTGCGGAACATTTCTTTCACGGGCGGCTGCACATCCTCAAGCGCATCATCCAGAAAGCATGCGGGCCCGCGATCCCGTCTCTGCAGCGCCCGTGATTCCGCTGTTTCGTCCGCGACGTTCCATCTTTCGCCAGAATGAACGCTAGTCGGAAACCACTATATGCAGCCAAGCTGCATGGAGCGGAAGTTATCAAAAAAGCCCATTTTCTTTGAGAGATCCGGAATTTTTTTGCCGGGATCGATGAATTTATCCTCATCCCTAAAATTGCGGTTATCGTAAATGGTGAGATTGGCGTTGGGGCCGGTTTCGAGGCTCCGCACCTTGTTTTCCCAATTAAAACCGAATGGGCCCATCATCTCCGGGAGGTTGATCGGGCCCACGAGCGTAAAACTGTCGCCCTGAAAATCCTTTTTGTCATACAACTTCACCCAGCAACCCTTATCCGTATTGATATCCTTGGAAACCTGAACCGGAACCATGACCAGAACAGGCACCTCCATGATTACCTGCTCATCCTTTTTCCCTGACCGTGCAGATTTGCCGGTTGCTCCGCTTGCGGATTTATCCTTGGATTTGTCAGCCGGCTGTTCGGCGTAAAGGCCGCTGCCAAATCCCAGGCCGACCGCAACGGCAGTCGCGACCATAAAACCGTGAAGATTTTTCGGTAGAGTATCCATGCTTCTCTCCTTTGGAAAAATTTGTCGAAAGGATGGCAGGGCGGCAAGAGGAGTGCCCCGCCGAAATGTTCCTTGAACATGGTTCCTTCAAACGCGTTGCCGGCAAAACGAATAATCGCGGATTGAACGAATACAGGCACCGCAGGAAACTTGTCCACGGATTTCCTAGGCTAGGGAGCGCAACCTCATCTTTCCGTACGGTCGGCCACATAAAAGCCCGGACTATGGATTCTTGGGCTGTCGCCCCAGGCGGTCGGATCGGACCACCCCCCTACCCGGTCGCCTCTGCAGTGCCTCATCTCGCCTTAAAACTGGAGCGATCAACGACAGGCGGGCGAAAGGAAGCCACAAGCCAGGGCCTGGATTGATCTTTTTCAAGGAAACGGTTTACACTGCGCCATCCCGGCATGGAGAACGAGGAGAATCCGATGCATCGGCCGCTTATCCTGTTCGGAGTCCTGTTGATACTGGTGGGTGTGGCATGGCCGTGGTTATCGAAGCTGCCCTTCGGGCGCCTGCCAGGCGACATTATCGTTGAACGTGAGAATTTCCGGTTCTACTTTCCTCTTACGACCGGTCTTCTGCTATCGGCAATCCTGTCGCTGCTGCTTTGGTGGTGGTACAGAAAATAACACGGGCTGCAGGATCAGAATACAGGGTGCAGGGATTTTGAATGGGAGAAAGACGTGGATCTGTATGAATCGATGATTTACTGGTTTGTGAAGGAATTTGTAAAGGCTGTGGTGGCTCTCGGAGTGGTTTTAGGAATCATCGTGTTCCTGTGGTGGATCAATACCGGGGAATAGAAGTATCGAAAGGTATCGGATGAATCCATCAGCATGAATGCAATACAGTCATTTTTCCACAACCGCAATATCTGTGCCGGGAAACTGACATTTCAGCTTGAGCCTTCTGCGGTTTTCCTGGGCTCTACCGCCCGGTTGCGTCGGACGATGGGTTTCCTGGAAAGTTGCTCTGGCAAAGGTTGGGCCTTGTCGGTGAGCGGCTTGAGAATCGGCAGCACATGCTTCATCACCTGCGTGGACAGCGCGGAGGTAAATCGGTAATCCGCAGCATCCTGGCCGGGGACGAATGCAGTCATCGTCCCGAAAAAACGGTCTCCGATGAAGAATACAAAGGTAGCGGAGCGGTTTACGGCACGGGACTCCTTGACGACACCCGGTGCGGAAAACGTAATATAGCGATGGTCGCCGGTTCCGGTTTTTCCCCCGATGAAAATTTCGCTGCCATCCTCCTCTACCATTGCCCGCGCAAGACGCGATGCTGTACCGGTCTCCACGACATCGGTGAGGACGCCACGCACCGCTGCTGCCAGTTCAGGCGAAAACATTCTTTCTCCCTGGACCGGCGCTCGCTCGACCACCGTTTCGAACGGCGTGCCTGCGCCAAAGCGGAGGCGCTCGATAAGTACGGAAGGCACACGTACGCCATTGTTCAGGATGGTGCCCATCAGTTCCGCCAATGCAGCTGGATGGTCAGCGGAACTGCCAATGGCGGTAGCAAGCGATGGTACCAGTGAATTAAAGGGATATCCCAGCCGCTTCCAGCTGCGATGTATCTCCAGGAACGCTTCCAGTTCCAGGAGGACACGAATCCGTATGTCCTGCGAGTTCTTGTGTATCGTCTTGAACAGCCATTGATAGACCGCAATGCGCTCATTCCCGCTTGCCTCGATCACGTCCCTGTATTCAGCCTTGGGATGCGCGATCAGATAGCGTGCCAGCCATAGCTCCAGGGGATGGACGGTCACCAGATAACCCTGGTCCGCGAGCGAATATTTTCCCGGCCCGTAAATGTCGTAAAGCTCCGCGAGGCTCGGCGTCCTCGGTCTTTTAAGGCCGCTTTTAAGCGTGCCTTTGGGAGGTTTAAGACTGGCAAGGTGCGGACTCATGAATTTCTCGAACTCCGCGAAACTCGCGCCGGGATAAAGATAGCGATAGGCCGCGGCCAGGCGGCGTGGCGTATGCCTGAAGCTGGAGAAAAATACCGCACTCACATCCGCGGGAGTCTCCTTGTCTTTGTATTTAGCATAAAAGCGCTGGATAAACTGCCGACCTTCCTTATCCGCAAATCGTTTGAGGTATATCTCACGTTCCGGATCTCCCGCGTTTCTCAGTATCCTCGCTGAAGATCCTTCGATGTCGAACATATAGTGGCGCACGATATCGCGCATCAGCCGGATGTAAACAAGATTGATCGAACTCAGGGTGGCCTGGCGCACGCTCGGCATTCTCTCATTGTCCTGCGGATTGAAGTTGTGAAAAACATGCGCTCCGCCAGCGGTAAAAAAACTCTCGTAGGGACTCGCCGAATACTTTCGCTCAAGCGCCGCTTCCAGCATACCTGCCAGGCTCTTGTCCCTGCTTTGCAAAAGATGCGCGATCGCCCACCGGCTGAGATTGTCGCTGGGATCGACCTCTTGCTTGCGCAAAAGCTTGGGTTCCAGCATCGAATATTTTTTATGCAGCTCCTCGATGATTTCCAGATAAGTGACCAGCGTCCTCAGTTTTGCGGTTGAGCCCAGATCGAGCTTTGTCCCTCGATTGATATCCAGGGGCTGATCAAAATTGTCCGCCTGAATTCGAAACTTGGCGCCTCCAGGAGTCAACTCGGAAAGTGTGAAACTGTATATGATCTTACCCGGATCCTCCTTCTCCAGCATGCGATAACCATAGAGACCCATCGCCTTGGCATATTTCTCGTCCTTGAGCCCGCGCAGCATATCGGTGACCTTCCGCTGCAATTCTCCATCCAGGGTACTCTGCACCGACAGATCCAGCCGGTCCACGTCATACATTCGCTGCAATCCGAGCAGATAGGCGAGCCGCGCGCGGACGTTATTCACCGCTTTTTGCGCGACGAAATTCCTTGGCTCTTCGGTCATGACGGCATCGCGGAAGCGCAGCGGCATTGGCAGCGCGACATCCCTGAGAATGGACGGTATCACGCCAGCCTGGGCCAGCACCCGCAAGTGGCTGTTGGTAAGCTCCTCCAGCGCTTTCCTGCCGGAAATCAGATAATAGGAAGGCCTGCGCTGCGCAATCATCAGGCTCAGCACGTGCTTGTAGAGGCGCGCTGCCTCGGTCAGAGCATCCCCTCTGGCGAAACCAGAGTTCAGAATGCGATTGGTCTCATCGAAATCCAGGCCGTACCATACCCACAAGCCATCACCCAATCCGTTTGCTTCGCCGTAGCCCGGCGCCCCTGCCAGGGGTACGGTGTTCAGGTAATCCATTATGATGCGCTGGCGATGCGGCATCGTTTCTTCCCCATCCAGGTAAGCACGAACCGAGGCTGAGAGAACCTGCTGCAGCTTGTCTAGCGGGGTAGTAGTCAGCCCATTGGGGGAATGACGATATTTTTCGATCTGGGTCGCCAGCGTGCTGCCTCCGACCACGTCGTGCTCCGGCTGGAAGAATTGGGTCATCTTATCCAGCAGCGCCTTGCCCAGCCTGTTCCACTCGATCGCCGGATTTTTTTTCGGACGGGTGACATCGAGCAGCTCACGATTTTCGATAAACAGCAGGCTGTTGGTTACTATTTTTGGAATAGCCGCGAAATTTTCATAGATACGCGTTGGAAATACCGTGCGATACAGGAGTTTTCCTCTGTCTCCGGCAACTTGCAGACCAGCCTGCGTTTTCTCGCGATAGGGTATGAAAAAGCCCTCCGCCGCGAGCTCGCGCATGCTGGGAGAAAGCCGTGCCTGGGCACTTATCTGGAAGTCGTGTTTCGTCAGATTACGCAGCATTTCGGGCAAGCGGCTGTAGCCCATGCGTATATCATAGGGCCCGGCCTGCGTGAGAAGTGCGGCTTCGGCTGGATCGGCAGCGCCTTTCTCGACTTCCCAGCGCAAACCCTCTGCCAGCTTCGCGAAGTAATGCGCCTGGTAGGCGGAAGTTCCCATTTCCAGATAAATCAGGAAAATCGCGATACCGGCCACGGCAAGAAGCAGGATCAGAAAGGAAAGAGCAAGAAACTCGAACGTGCGGCTCAAAGTGAAACCATCAAGTCAAGGAATAACGAGCAAAGCTCATGAATAAACGGAATGCCGCGGAAGTCCGACTCTCCCTCGACGACAAACAGAACACTGCCAAATGCCGCGGCAGCGGCGCGATTTCTCAGGTGGAACGAGGAAGATTTCCTCGATATCATGCAAGTGCTTCGTGATGACGAATAAATCAACAGCGCGGCTTCGGCAGGAATGGCTAAAGCACTGCCATGGCATGCACCGAACCGTCTGAAAGACCTTTAGAAAACTTTTATTCCAGATTAGCCGAACCTTGGCAAAACCAAGGCGGTAACTCGATCTGGTTAGCAATATAGAGAATTCCTCGCCAAATGGCAAACGGGAAACCTGGTTTATCCCGGTTTATGGTTGCATCTGGATCAGGCTGGCGATAGCGCATCCATTTTGCCGACAAACTCCAGCCATAAGAAATCCCTGAGCAAATGGAGAGCGATATAATAACCTCTCCATCCATCGCCCCATCGACCGAAGGCGATCTTGGAATTCTTTAAAAGGAGAACAACGAAAAATGAATAAAGCAACGCTATTGTTGGCTGCAACCATGCTCGCCGGTCTGGCGGGATGTTCCAAGACCGATCCTTACACGCCCCCTGAAAATGCAACAGGAGAAGACATCTTTTATGCGAACTGCAGCAAATGCCACAAGCCGGAAGCACCAGGCACCGTGATGACGCTGAGCAGTTCCATGGCCAACAAGGAGGCCATTACCCAGAAGATAGCAAAAGGAAGCATGTCCATGCCCGCCTTCCCCAACATAAAAGGCGAGCCGGCCCAGCGCCTGGCTGAATTCATCCTGGCGAACAGCAAGACGAAATAGGCCGCCGCGTTTCGCGGACCAGGATGCCCGACTCGTTCCCGTTCTTGTGAAAACGGCATGGGGTGATGATATTCCCGTTTTTTTCGGGAAACGTTTGTCATGATCCTCCCCCTCCCATGGTAGGCCGGATGCGGCACACCTTTCGGCCTGCCGGATTGTGATTGCTCTATCCCGCAGGGCATGCCGTTTTCTTCTCATGCTCGTCATGTTGGCGCTGCTCGCGGCAGGTGCCGCCTGGCTGCTGCTGCGCGGCAGCCTGCCGCACTATGGCGGCTCCGCCTATCTGGCTGGGCTCGCCGCTCCCGTGACCATCGAGCGAGACGCGCTGGGCAGTGTGACGGTGCGTGCGGACAGTCATCTTGATGTGGCGCGAGCGCTGGGCTATGTTCACGCGCAGGAGCGCTTTTTCGAGATGGATCTGCTGAGGCGGCAAGCGGCTGGGGAACTGGCCGAATTATTCGGGCCGGCCGCGTTGCCCATGGACCGCAAGTCCCGGGTACATCGCATGCGCGTACGCGCCGCAGCAGCGCTGTCACAGTTGCCGGTCGAACAGCAGCAACTGCTTGCGGCCTATCGCGATGGGGTAAATGGCGGTCTCGCTGACCTCTCGTCGCGTCCATTTCCCTATCTTCTGGTCCGCACCCACCCAGGCATGTGGCGCAGCGAGGACAGTCTGCTGGCTGTTTCTGCGATGTTTTTCACGCTCAATGATGAGGAAAACCATCGCGAGCTGGCTCTATCCACCATGCGGGTAGCCCTTCCTGAAAGCGCCTACAGATTCCTGATCGCACGAGGAGGTGAATGGGATGCGCCGCTTGCCGGAATCGCGCTTCAGTGGCCGCCCCCCCCATCAGCCGAGGAATTGGATTTGCGCAAGCTTGCCCCCGGCCTCATGCGCGACACCGAGGAATATAACGGCTACCTCCCCGGCAGCAACAGCTTCGCCGTCGCCGGCGCGCTGACCGGAGGCGCGGCACTCGTAGGGAATGACATGCATCTGGGACTGAGGGTGCCAAACATCTGGTTTCGCACACGCCTCGTTTATCCCAATCCCAGGCATCCGGAACAAATCGTCGACGTCAGCGGAGCCAGCCTTCCCGGCACCCCGGCTACTACCGTGGGTTCCAATGGCAGGGTAGCCTGGAGTTTTACCAACAGCTATGGCGACCTCCTGGACTGGGTACGCGTAACGCTGCATCCAGCTGACAACTTCACCTATCGAAGCGCGGAGGGCTGGAAGCCGTTATCCATTCACCGTGAGGTACTGCATGTACGTGGCGCCCCGGACGAGACCCTGGACATCTATGAAACCGAATGGGGACCAATTCTTGCTGCCGATCATGATGGAGCGCCCCTCGCGCTGGCGTGGACCGCCCATCGGCCCGGCTCGGTGAATATGGAGCTGGTCTTTCTGGAGCAGGCCGAAACCTTGGAACAGGCCGTTTCAATTGCATGGAAAGCAGGCATGCCGCCACAAAATTTTATCGTTGGGGATCTGGCTGGCAGGATCGCGTGGACCATAGCAGGCCGCCTGCCCGTTCGGACCGGCAATTTCGATCCCACGCTGCCGTCCGACTGGTCGGCCGCAGGCACGGGATGGAATGGCTGGCTGAACCCGGAAGAATATCCTCTCATCACTGATCCGCCCTCAGGGCGATTATGGTCCGCAAACGCCCGGGTCGTGGAAGGGCCCATGCTCGACAAGATCGGCGACGGCGGTTATGACCTGGGCGCGCGCGCCAAGCAGATTCGAGATGATTTGTTCGAACGACAGCACTTCTCGCCCGCCGACATGCTGGCTATTCAGCTGGATGATCGGGCGCTGTTTCTTTCGCGCTGGCGGGCGCTGCTTGATGAGACATTGAAACAGGGGAAAGCGGAACCCTGGCGCACCGAAATGCGGCAGGCCATGCGGGACTGGGATGGATACGCCTCGACGGATTCAGTGGCTTACCGGCTGGTGCGGGAATTCCGCCAGGAAGTCATCAGAACCGTGCTCGACGGTTTTGCGGCTGCAGTCCGAATCAAATACCCGTCATTCATGCTTCCAAAACTGAACCAGGCCGAGCATGCGGTATGGATGCTGGTGCAAACCCGCCCTCCGCATTTGCTGTCCTCCATTTACGCGGACTGGCAAGACATGCTGGACAGTTGCGCAAGACGCCTGGCCGAGCGCATGCGCGGCCAGCCGGGCGGAATCGCCGCGCGTACCTGGGGGGAGCGCAACACCGCAAGCATTCGGCATCCGGTCAGCCGCAACCTGCCGGGATTCATTGCAGACTGGCTGGACATGCCAAAAGACCAGTTGCCGGGAGACACCCATATGCCCCGGGTGCAGGGGCGGGATTTCGGCGCCTCCAACCGCCTGGCGGTTGCACCCGGGCTTGAAGAGCAGGGCTATTTCGAGATGCCCGGCGGCCAGAGCGGCCACCCCCTCTCGCCGTACTACGGCAGCGGACATGCCGACTGGGTTGCGGGAAAACCGACGCCGTTCCTTGCGGGGCAGGCACAACAAACCCTGCACCTTTATCCGGATGCAGAAAACCGTTAACGATTCAATCCAGCGATCGGCCATCTCCATCTGTCAGCTTCATGTGCCTGTCAATACCATGTGACCGTGTCCCCCGAAAGCGCGCAGCGGGGATTTGTTCAGCACCTCCCTTGACCATCGGGCTCGTCAACAGGTAATGTTCGCCCCTTTATCAGCGCCTGGGAATCTCCGCTTGAGATCTACTTTCACCACATACGCCCCGCATGACCTGCTTCACGGCATCCTCAAGCATGTCTCCCGTTCGTTTTATCTCACCCTCAACGTGTTGCCGGAAGGCGTGCGCGACCAGATGGGCCTGGCTTACCTTTTTGCGCGCGCCGCCGATACCATCGCGGATACCGATCTCATCGACCGTGACCAGCGCTTGAAATATCTCCAGCAGTTTCGCATGCAGTTCGCCTCCCCCGAAATCCACTGGGAAGACCTTCGGGAAATGCAGGCAGCGCTGGCTCCGCACCAGAAGGATTCGGCGGAAAGCATCCTTCTCCAGCGGCTGGAAGACTGCTTCAAGTTGTATGAAACCTGCTCCGCCGGCGACCGCATGCGTATCCAATGGCTTATGGACGTGCTTCCGCGCGGGATGGAAATGGACTTGACGCAATTTCCCGGCCAATCCGCCGCCGACCTCACGGCGTTGGCCACGCTGGATGAACTCGATCAGTACACCTATTATGTCGCGGGATGCGTCGGAGAATTCTGGACCAGGATGGTCTGCGCCCACCGGCCAGCCATGTCCCGATGGGATACTGAAAAAATGTCGTCCATTGGAGTAAGATTCGGTAAGGGATTGCAGCTTACCAACATACTGAAAGATATCGGCCGCGACCTGCATCATGGCCGATGCTATGTGCCGGAACCGCTGTTGTCAGCAGCCGGGCTGACACCCGCCGATCTGCTGGACGGGCGCCGCACGCTGCCATTGTTCAGGCCCGTCCTGAGCCAGCTTATCAAACTGGCCATGCAACATCTGGACCAGGGCTGGATTTATACGATATCGATACCGGGTTCCGAAATCCGTCAGCGCCTGGCATGCATGTGGCCAATATTATTGGCCGGCGAAACGCTGAAACGTGTCTCGGCTTCTCCTGACATTCTCAATCCCGCAGTCAATGTGAAGGCGCCCCGCACCACCGTATACCGTGTCATGGCCCTGACCATCCTCTCCGGGGCCAATGGATACGTTGCAACGGCTTACTGGAACCAACTGAAAAAATCGTTTTCCTGATACCCATGCTGCCGGATACCCCTCAATCCCTCCTGTGCTTCCTGTGCTATGCGCAAAACCTGTCGAGATGGCGAAAAAGCACTCTGAATCCATATCAAGCACGGATAACCCCGGAACAGAATAACCGCGATGCAACAGGATAAACCCGAAATAGCACCCAGTGCCGTTCGCGCGCGAGGATTCGCAGATGCCATCGGTCGCTGGCTCGATACCAACATTTTTTCCCTGGGACGGGAAATGCGGCTTTCCTACCTGCCTCCGCTCATGGTTTATGCGGCCGCAGGCATTTCGGGGCTGACCAGTATCGTTGGCACATTTTACGTGAAGGAGCAACTGGGGCTTACCGCCGAATTTCTCGCGGCGCTTGGGTTCTGGATGATGCTCCCATGGGCCCTGAAGATGCCGCTGGGGCATCTGGTCGATCTGGCGTGGCGATGGAAAAGCCTGCTGGTATACGTGGGAGCGGGTCTGATCACGATGAGCATCCTGATCATGGTCGGCCTGCTGGGACATCTCGACGCGATGCGGGCCATCGCTTCGGTGGAAGCCTGGTACGTGACATCGTCATTACTTGCGCCCATAGGGTATGTGTTGCAGGATGTCGTGGCGGATGCGATGACAGTCGAAGCAGTGCCGCGAATCGATGCCGATAGCAAGACGCTCTCCCTGGATGAGCGCAAGTCGATGCATGTCACCATGCAGACTCTCGGGCGCGTCGCCATCATTTCCGGAGGCGTGCTGGTATCGCTCATGAACGTTTTCTTGCTGCAGGGCGTCAATGATCTGCCCAATGAAGAAAAGGCTGCAGCCTACCTGTTCGTCTATGAGCTTGCCCTCATCATTCCGGGCGCTTCGGTCTGCGGCGTTTTGTTCGCCGCCTGGCTGCGCTGGCGCGATATGGCGAGGCTGAGGGCAAAGGGCCTTGGCCGGGAGGAAAGCCGCGCGCTGCTCGAAAGCCAGGCCCCTCCCCCACCAGTCAACTGGTGGATTCTGGGAGGAGGGCTGGCCTTTACCCTGGTCTCCCTCAGCGTTGGCCTTAGCCGTATCCCGGGAGCGGAAGAAATTATTTTTCTCGTTTCCATGGCCATCGTCATTTTCTTGATGTGGCGTTTGACCGGCGAACTCGAGCCCGAAGCGCGCAACGTGCTGGTCGGGACAGCAGTATTGATATTTGTATTTCGGGCAGTGCCGGGGCCGGGAGCGGGCTCGACCTGGTGGATGATCGACGAACTGGGCTTCGACCAGCAATTTCTCGCAACCTTGTCACTCATCGGCGCAACGTTGACCCTCGCAGGAATGTTCATTTTTCGGCGCTTCATGGCCGAGCGGTCCATCGCCTATATCATCGCCTCCCTTACTATCCTGGGAAGTCTGCTGTCGCTCCCCATCATCGGCATGTATTTCGGCCTGCACGAATGGACGGCTTCGGTAACCGGCGGCGTAGTGGACGCCCGGTTCATTGCCGTGATTGACACCGCCCTGGAATCGCCCCTGGGTCAGATTGCCATGATACCCATGCTGGCCTGGATCGCAAACTCGGCGCCGGAAAGGCTCAAGGCAACCTTTTTCGCGGTGATGGCCTCCTTCACCAACCTGGCATTATCCGCTTCCCAGCTTGCCACCAAGTACATAAACCAGATCTTTACGGTTACACGGGAAGTAAAGGATCCAGCGACAGGGCAAATCACGGTTCCGGCCGATTACAGCGAGCTCGGCACGCTTCTGATTGCGGTTACCCTGATCGGATTTGTCCTGCCGCTGCTGTCCATCACCGTCATCCAGCGCACGCGCTTTCGCAATGCCTGACACATTCCCGGCACACGAGGCGGAGTTGTCATGAGGTTGCGCCTGTCATCCTCTGCGGGGTTGCCGTTCGAAGCCTGCCCCGGCCGGGTGTTCCCTTGACAAGTTCCAGCCCGAAGTACATCATTCGGGCGGGGGCAAGGAGTCGCTGGCCGAGTGGTTCTGTGTTGCTGCAATCGCCGGCTTCGCCTGGACTCCTGCCTCCGACCACGATGCGATCCCGCCTCTTGACCATCCTTTTCCCGGCAGCCGAAGTCATGCATCTCATATCACGGCAAAAAGGCGCCATTACGCTTTTTACGCTGCTGCTCACTGTTTTCGCGGTCGCGATGGCCTACTGGCTGTGGCGGGCACATGTCCAGGTTTCTCTGGAAATCGAGCTCGCCTGCCGCGTTCCAGCGGCGGAAGCCTGCGTTTCCGCCAAAGCCCGTTATATGAACAGTTTTTATGCTGCCTGGTTGAACCAGATCTTTCCGTGGATCTTTCCGTTCATCCCGGCATTCATCTATGTATTTTTTTTCCGCTGGCTACGGAAAAACAGGCAGCCGCCGGCGGCCTAGCAGCCTGTCGGACTTGAAGTATCGAAGCGAAAATGTGACTGGGTGAGGGTAAATTTTGACGATTTTGAAGACCAATAGTCGTTCTATTGGTCGAAAAAGTAGCGAAATATAAACCAGCCAGATGCTTTTGCAGCCGATTTCCTTTAGGGAAGCGCTGAATAAATCCTTGCTGAGCGCGTTGCTGGTAAAATCGGGATGATCATAAGGCGCGCGACGCAGGTCGTAGCTTGGACTGCGATGCCAAGGAGCGCAACGCCATGAGTGCCCGATTTTACCGCAACCCTTATGGGACGGGGATTTGCGGGTGGTCTGCCTTGTCAGGCTCCTGGCGAAGGGGATCAGCCATTCGCATCGTCGCCTTTCGCGCATTCCATCCCGCAATGCCACCGCCGCGCCAGCGGAGATTTATTCAGCGCTTCCCTAGGTCCGGCAGGCTGCTAGGATACGAATGGCAATTCCTTCTGGAGAGAAACGGCTGAAGCAGCGGAAAGACTGCCGGGAGATAGTGCACTCGCGCGCACACCCAGCAGCCGCAGCCTCCGGTCCAGCGATATCCGCCGCAAGCATCTTTCTGCAGCCCGGCGGATAACCATGGCATCGGCAGTTGGCTCAACCAAGGTGCTGGCACGCGTTACCGTCTGGAAATCCCCGAATCGCAACTTGATGCCGATAGTGCGAGCGACATAGCCTTTGCGCTGCAGATCCTTTGCCAGATCGACGCACAAACCCGTAAAAATCCCGGACAGGATGGAACGGTCAAGACGGGGATGAAGATCGCGCTCGAATGTGGTCTCCCGGCTAAGCGATTTAGGCTCGGAGTTGATGATCACTGGCCGGTCGTCTCTCCCGTGAGCCACTTCGTGCAGCCAGCGGCCGTAGCTGAAACCAAAGTTCAGCTGGAGAAAATCCGGGGCGGCACATGCGAGTTGCCCTATGGTGGCAATACCCAAAGTTTCGAGTTTTCCCGCGGCTATGGGCCCGATTCCATTTATTTTTTTTACCGCCAGTGGCCAGATGCGGGCCGGGGTCCCTGCTTGATCAAGGATGGTGAGGCCATCCGGCTTTTCGAGATCCGAGCATATTTTCGACAGCAGCTTGTTTGGAGCGATGCCAATGGAACAGGAAAGCCCGGTCGCTCCCTGCACGGCCTGTTTGATGCGCTGGGCGATAGCTGCGGTATCGATGGCGAGATCAGTCAGGTCGATATAAATTTCATCGATGCCATGATCCTCGATCTTCGGCGCCACGGTTGCCACCGCGGCTTTAAACAATTGGGAATAATGACGATAGCGCTGGAAGTCGGCAGGCAGCAAAATGGCATCCGGCGCCAGCCGGGCCGCATTCATCAGGCCCATGCCAGAGGATATGCCGAAGATTCGCGCCTCGTAAGTCGCCGTGGTGACGACACCACGCCCCGCATAGCTTTTCAGTCTTCCAAAAAGCCGCGTACCATCCTTGCGAAGCGCGGGTTCCTCTTCTCCGCTACCACCGATTACGACCGGCTGGCCGCGCAGTTCCGGGTAGCGCAGCAGCTCGACCGACGCATAGAAAGCATCCATATCGAGATGAGCAATGCGGCGATCCATTCCAGGCCTGTCATTTACGGTCACAAGAAGAAATCGAAGAAATCATTCCGGGAGGCGCTGAATGGATCCCTCAAACCTTCCGCAACGTCATCAACGGCGGTGTCGAAAGCGCTGATCGGGTTCCGATCAATCCCGCCAGAGTCACGCCCACGCTTCCAGTCAGCAGGCCGGTCAGCCATATCCATGGGTTGAAAGTATAAGCGAGGTTCAACACATACTCGCCGATGACATATCCCATTGCGGTAGCTCCCGCAGCGGCAAACAGTCCGGCAAACGCGCCGAGAATCGCAAACTCGGAAGCCCAGGCCCGCGCCAGCTGTCCGCGCCTTGCTCCCAGGGTACGGAAAATCGCAGCTTCCCGAATGCGCTCATCCTGGGTGGAAACGATCGCGGCATATAATACCGACAGTCCCGCCAGGAGCGTAAACAGGAAAACGAATTCCACTGCTTTCGTTACCTGTCCTATCATTTTTTGCACCTGGTTGATGATCTCTGCCACATCGATCAAAAGCAGGTTGGGAAATGCCTTTATCAACTTGTTCGTCAACTCCGCATCCTGCTCGGGAAGGTGAAAACTCGTAATGTAGCTGGCTGGGTAATCTTCCAGGATACCAGGGGGCGTAAGCACGAAAAAGTTCACGCGGAACGTGTCCCAATCCACTTTGCGCAGGCTGGTGACCGTGCCCGAGAAGACGCTTCCCGCTATATCGTAAGTCAGCCTGTCGCCGAGACCGGCGCCTATGGTTTTTGCAATATCCTCCTCCAACGAAAGCTCGGTGTCCCCTTTTTCCCCGCGCTTCCACCACTTGCCCTGAATTATCTGGTTATCGCTTGGCACTTCCGTGGCCCATGAAAGATTGAATTCGCGCTCCACCAGCCGCCTGGCCCGTTCGTCCGCATAATCCCTGGAGACGATCGGCTTGTCGTTGATCGCGGTCAGGCGCGCTCGAATCATGGGAAACACCGGTGGCTGCGCAACATGATGCCGGCGAAAAAACTCTGCCAATGGCTGTATTTGATCTTCCTGGATATTGACGAGGAAATGGTTGGGAGCATCTGGTGGAAGACTGGTGCGCCAATTCTGCAGCAGGTCATCCCGGATCAGTGTCAACGCAAGCAAAGCCATAAGGCCCAGCCCCAAGGCAACCGCCTGCACCACGCTGGCGGTGGCGCGCCGCCGGATGCTCGCCAGGCCATAGCGCCACGCACCACCCGTCTGCCCGCGCATGTGCGACAGCATTCTTACCAGAACCAGACCGAGCGAACCAAAGACGATTATGGCCCCGACGAATCCCCCCATCACAGACAGCCCCAGGCGCGCATCGCCCGCTTTCCATAGAAAAAGCAGCGCCAGCGCACCCAGTCCCGAGAGATAACCCGTCACGCTATGGGAATTGGGTGCGCCGATGTCGCGCCGCAGTACGCGCAACGCCGGAACACTGCGCAAATTGAGCAAGGGCGGCAACGCAAAACCAAGCAACAGCACCATGCCGGTAAGCAATCCATGTATCGCCGGCCACGCGCTGGGCCAGGGCAGCTCTGCCTTCACCACCCCCGACAGCCAGTAAGCCAGGACCTCCTGGGCGATGATGCCAAGAATGCACCCAGCGCTGCTCGCAATGATTCCCAGCATGATGAAATGGTACATGTACAGGCGCAGCATGGACGACTGACTGGCCCCCAGACAGCGCATCACCGCGCATCCATCGAGATGGCGCTGGATAAAGCGCCGTACGGCGAGTGCCGCGGCCGCGGCCGCCAGAACCACGCTTGCCAAGGCCGCCAGGCTTAGAAACTTTTCCGCCCGTTCCAGCGCAGCTTTTATCTCCGGACGTGCGTCCCGTATGCCTTCGATCCTTTCCCCCAGCATCAAACGCGATTCAGCCCAGCCACGAAACTTTTCGACTGCGCCATCCTCCCCGGAAACCAGCAGCCGATAGCTGATCCGGCTCCCCTGCTGCACCAGTCCGGTTGCCGCCAGATCATCCGCATTGATGAGGACCCGCGGTCTCAAGTTTATGAATCCGATCGAGTAATCGGGTTCCTGTGTTATCAGCGCTGCCACGGTAAAATGCTTCACGCCCAGTTCGATTGTGTCACCGCGATGGAGATCGAGGTGAACCATGAGTTTTTCATCCACCCAGGCCGAACCTCGGGATGGAATCGCATCAGCGACATGAGCGATCCGCGTTGACGAGGCTGTCCCGAAACCCTCGCTGATGCGCAGTTCCCCACGAAGGGGATATCCTGCCGTTACCGCCTTGATCTCGCTCAGGATGCTGCTATCCCCCTTCCCCGCCATGCTCGGAAATTTGATCGCCGTGGATACAGACAACCCGAGCTGCCTGGCTTCCTCGGCATAGCTGGTAGACAGCACATGGTCTGAAACAATGACCAGATCCGCGCCAAGCAACTGGTTTCCCTGGCGGGAAAGCCCAAGCTGCACCCGATCAGCGAAAAATCCTACGGTAGTCATCCCGCCGACCGCGATCACCAGTGCAAATGCAAGCACCCGCAGTTCGCCCGCGCGCCAGTCGCGGCGCAGCATCCGCAGGGAAAGTCTAACGAGGTTCATCCTGAATCCCACCGTTGAACAGGGTGAAGTATGCAGTTTCTGGACTCGCCATACAGATGAATGTCGAGTACCGCGAAAAGTTTTTGTGGATCATGGCTCTAAACTGGAAATGAGCGGTTAATTGCCAGATTCAGGTTTATAATACATCAACCGGTCCTGCATGGGTTATCGCTGGCAATGAGGGGAAATCGCAGCCATTGCTTCGCAAAATGCGCTGTGTAGGCTTTCAGCGCTTCCCTAGTTCTGCTGCTGCAACTTGGGAGCCAGGTCCGTTTCCAGCTTGAGCGGTCCCTCTCCGGAAAAACGATCCAGATAAAGATAGATTACCGGTGTAATGAAAAGCGTGATCACTTGCGAGAACAGGAGGCCACCGACCACCGCAAGACCCAGGGGCTGGCGCAGTTCGGCGCCCGCACCCAATCCGAGAGCGATGGGAATCGCACCCATCAGCGCGGCAAGAGTGGTCATCATGATCGGACGAAAACGCAGCAGGCAGGCGGTCCGGATGGCTTCGCGCTGCGGAAGGGCGTCGTTGCGCTGCGCATCGAGCGCAAAATCGATCATCATGATGGCATTCTTCTTGACGATGCCGATCAGCATCAGAATACCGATCATGGCGATGATGGATAGTTCCATTTTGAATAGCCAGAGCATGGCCAGCGCGCCGACTGCCGCGGACGGCAGTCCGGAAAGAATCGTGAGCGGATGGATATAGCTCTCGTAGAGTACGCCGAGCAGCACGTATATCACCAACAGCGCAGCGACGATAAGCACGATCTGACTTGCCTGGGACGACTGGAAGGCCGCTGCATCGCCTGCGTAGTTCGTCAGAATGCTGGGCGGCATATCCAGCTCGCGCTTGAATTGTTCGATGTTTTTGGACGCATCCCCAAGCGCCGCGCCAGGCGCCAGGTTGAACGAGATCGTCAATGCCCCCAATTGTCCCGCGTGATTGATCGCCACCGGTCCCGCCTCGCGTTTCACCGATGCGACACTGGACAATGGGACCAGCGCGCCGCTGCTGGACCGCAAATAGATTTTTCCAAAAGCGGTTTCATCCGCGCGGTCTTCCGCGCCCATCTGCAGGATCACCTGGTAGCTATCGGTGGAAGTATATATCGTGGAAACCTGGCGCTCGCCGAATGCGCTATACAAGGCGGAACGTATGTCGGACATTTGCACGCCCAGCAGGTTGACCTTGTCGCGATCGATATCCAGCTTGGCCTGCAACCCTTTCAGCTGCGAATCGCTGGTCACGTCGCGGAATATCGACGCCTCCCGCATGCGTCCCATGAGGTTCTCGGCCGCTGCATGCAGTTCTTCGGCATTTACGCTGCGCAAGACGTACTGGTACCGGCTCTTGCTGGTACGGCCGCCGAGCCTGAGGTTCTGGATGGGATTGATGAACACGTTTATTCCCGGTATGGCGCTCACTTCCCGGCGCAGGCTTTCGATGACCTGGTCGATCGGCGGCCGCTCGCCGCGGGGCTTGAGAACCATGAAAAGCCGCGCGCTATTGCTATCGGTGGCATTGGCATTCAACGTCTCCACCGCCGGGTTCGAACGGATCACTTTGTCCGCGCGCAGCACCAGCTCGGCCATGGCAGGAAACGAAATATCCTCGACTGCCTCCACCGTGACCAGAGCCTGCCCGATGTCCTCGGTGGGAAAAAACCCCTTTGGTAGAATTGCAAACAGCACGCCAGTGGCAACAAAAGTGGCGATGGCGATGCCAAGCACGAAACGATGATGCAGCAAGGCGAGATCAAGCACGCGTTCGTAAAGCGAAAGCATCCGCGCAAACCCCCGCTCGAACCACTCCGTCCACTTCAGGCTGCCCCCATCCTGCTCATGCCCGCGAATGTAGCGGCTGGTCATGACCGGGACCAGCGTGAGCGATACCACGGCCGACATCAGCACGGCGATGCCGACGACAGCGGCAAATTCATGAAAAAGAAGCCCGATCACCCCCGGCATGAAAAAAATCGGTATGAACACCGCAACCAGTGAAAGCGAAATCGAGATGATGGTAAAGCTGACTTCTTTTGAACCCAGCAAAGCCGCCTGCAACGGCGGCATCCCCTTCTCTATGTGACGCACGATATTCTCCAGCATCACGATGGCATCGTCCACCACCAGCCCGACTGCGAGCGTGATGGCGAGCAGGGAGATGTTGTCCAGGCTGTAGCCGAGAACGCGCATCATTGCAACCGTGCCCAGCAATGAAATCGGCAGGGAAAGCGCGGGTATCAGCGTAGCTGAAGGCTTCCGCAGAAACAGGAAAATCACCAGCAGCACCAGAATGATGGTGATCCCGAGGGTCACCTGCACGTCATGAATGGCTTCCCGGATCGAAACCGAACGGTCGCTGGTAAACCTGAGATGGATGGATGACGGCATCTGTGCGACCAGCGGAGGGATGGCTGCCTTGATCGCATCGACCGTTGCCACGGTATTCGCACCCGGCTGGCGCTGGACAGAAAGCGTAACCGACGGCTCGCCATTGAGCCAGCTCGCAATCTTGACGGATTCCACGCTGTCCTTCACTTCGGCCACTTCCGAAAGCTGCACCGGGTTTCCGGCGGGAGATGTCGCCACGATAAGTTTCGCAAATTCGGCTGCACTACTGAGCTGGCGATTGGCCTGTATGGTCAGGGCCTGGCGCGGTCCTTCGAGAGTGCCCACCGGCGTGTTGGCATTGGCGGTGCGCAGCGCATTTGCGATATCGTCCAGAGTCAGATTGCGCACGGCAAGCGCTTCCGCATCCACGAGTACGCGCACAGCATATTTTTTCTGCCCGTTGATCTGCACCTGCGCCACGCCGGTAATCGTGGATAGCGTAGGCGCGATAAGATCCTCGACATAGCTGTTCAAATCGGACAGCGACATGGATGGCGATGTCAACGCAAGGAAAAGGATGGGAGACTCCGCGGGATTGATCTTGCGGTAGGAAGGCGGTGTCGTCATTTCTGCCGGCAATGCGCGCTGCGCCCGCAGCAGCGCCGCCTGGACATCTATGGACGCGTCATCGATGTTGCGATCCTGCTCGAACTCCAGCGTAATCTGCGTATTGCCGAGCGTGCTCGTCGAACTGATTACCGAAAGACCCGAAATGGTGGAAAACTGGCGTTCGAGCGGGGTCGCCACGGAGGAAGCCATCGTCTCGGGCCCGGCGCCGGGGAGCACCGCCGTCACGGTGATGGTGGGCGAGTCGTAGCTCGGCAGGGCCGCGATCGGCAAGCCGCCGTAGGCTATGATTCCCGCGACCACCGCCGAGGCTGACAGCAATACCGTCATGACCGGGCGGCGAATGCATAATTCGGAGAGATTCATTTTTCTGGCGCCGCTATGCGAATCCGGCCATGCGTGCCGGGAAAATGTGGCGTCTATCCATCGCCCGACCTGCCGGTTTTTCTTGGCCCCTCCACCACTACGCTGCCGGGCCTGAGGTTTTGCGCACCCTCCATGACAATCCGTGTTCCTGACGCGACGGAAGGCCCTTCTATGACCGCAAGGCCGTCCTGGATCAGGCGCACGCTCACGGAAAGCGTATCGGCCTTGTTTTGCCCATCGATCACGTAGAGAAATTTTCTTTCGGGCCCGTTCTGGACAGATTGCACGGGAACCGTAAGCGCCTCCGTCAAGGTGCTCGGCGACAATGCGACCCGAACGAACATGCCTGGCCAGAGGTGGCTGTCCGCATTGGGAAACTCGGCCTTGAGGGCTATCGTTCCGCTGGCGGTATCGACAGCATTATCGATGAATATCAGGCGTCCTTTACGGGACAGCCTGCCCGAGTCATCGAGCTCCACATAGACGGGCACATCGCCCTTTACAAGCGCATCCTGCAATGGCACGAATTCACGCTCGGGCAGGTTGAAGCTGACGTTGATCGGATCGATCTGCGTGATGCTCACCAATGCATCATTCGGCAGCACCAGGCTGCCTTGATATACCGAAATGGCGCCAGTACGGCCGGAGATCGGCGCCAGGATTTCGCTGAAACCGCGCGCGACGCGCATTGCGCGCACACTCGCCTCGTCCACCGCAAGCTGGCCGCGCAGGCTCTCCACTTGATTCTGCGCCACTTCCAGCGCAGCCTCCGAAATAAAGTGCTGTTCAAACAAATCACGCTGACGCTTGAGATTGCGCTCGGCATTCTTTAGGTCTGCCCGCGACCTGGCAAGCTGGCCTTCGGTCCGGCTGAGATTGGCGTCTTCGGTACGCGCATCCAGCGTGAACAGCCTCTCCCCCTGACGTACGAACTGCCCCTCCCTGATATGCACCGACCTGATCATCGCGCTGAGTTGAGGCCGGACCGCAACCGTTTGCTGCGGGGTTACCGTCCCGTTCGCGCTGAGCCTGATGGGTACATCCTCCCGCTTTATCATGGTGGTCACGACCTGAACAGGCTTCTCGGCCCTGCCCTTGGTGTCTGTCGCGCTGCCCTGGCTGCGCCAGACCCATGCGCTTGCCGCCAGTGCAAGCAGCACGAGAGCGGTCATGGTAGCCCGAAAGCGGCGGTTGGGCGGTACCGCGCGTTCCGCCGGAGAAGGAACGGCCATCAGATGGATTCCGGAAAATTTACCAGGACAACAGGTGAAGAGGCAGGTGGATACTTTCCGGATGCAAGCCGCTCAGTTGGCCCATTCCGGTTTCCTCTCATATGCCCCGTCCATGTCATGTTACGATTCTTCCCCCAGCCAGCCGTATCCGCGAAGCGCACCTGCTGGAAATCGCATCGTCATGCGTAACCAGAATCAATGTGGTACCCCGCTCCCGATTCAGCTCGAACATCAATTCTATAATTTGTGCGCCGGTAGCAGAATCGAGGTTTCCAGTAGGCTCATCCGCCAGCAGCAACTGCGGCTGGGTAACGAACGCCCGTGCAATCGCGACCCGTTGCTGCTCACCGCCCGACAACTGCTTGGGATAATGCTTCAGCCGGTGTCGAAGCCCCACCCGATCGAGCATCTCCAAAGCCGCGGCCTCCGCCGTGTCCACCCCCGCGAGTTCCAGGGGCAGCATGACATTCTCCATTGCCGTCAATGCAGGCAATAACTGGAATGACTGAAAAACGAAACCCAGCATGCGTGCCCGTACCGCCGCGCGAGCATCCTCGTCCAGCAGGAATATATCTTCTCCACCAAGTTGAACCTTGCCGGCCGACGGAATATCTAATCCTGCGAGCAGGCCAAGCAATGTCGACTTTCCCGAACCGGAGGCGCCAACCACGGCCACTGAATCGCCCGCATTTATTTCGAGGTTGATATCCTCCAGGATTGTAAGCTGTGCGTCGCCAGTGCTGACTTGCTTGGTCAAGGCAATTGCCTGCACAATAGGCCGTACAACAACATTATCCGTCATGAAAAAATTCCTGATTATACTTTCTATTCTTGCAAGTATTCCGCTCGCCAGATCGAGCGCAGCGGCCGTGCCCGATGCCACGGCCAATTCCACTACTGTGATGGTATTTGGCGACAGTTTGTCTGCCGGCTATGGCCTGCCGCAAGACACGGGATGGGTTAGTTTGCTGAAAAGACGGCTGCAAGCTCAATCGCAGGTGCGCCTCGTCAATGCAAGCCTCAGTGGCGAAACCGCTTCCGGGGGGCGCGTCCGAATCGAACAGGCGCTTAAAACGCATCGGCCGGATATCGTCATTCTCGAGCTTGGCGGTAATGACGGATTGCGTGGAGCATCGATCGACTCCATACGCGACAACCTTGAAGCAATCATTGAAGCATGCCAGCGAAGCAAAGCAACCGTCCTGCTGACCGGAATGCAACTGCCTCCCAATTATGGCATAGCCTACACCCAAAAGTTTCAGGATATTTACCCGCAACTGGCCAAGCGACACGGGCTCAAGCTGGTTCCGTTCCTGCTGGACGGCTTCGGCAACAAACGTGAATTTTTCCAGTCGGATGGAATACACCCGACGGCATCCGCCCAGGAGCGGATCGTGGAAAATGTATGGAAGATCCTGAGTACCATGCTCAAGCTGCAACAATCGGTGGCATACGAAAATAACTGATTGCGCGGTTGCCTGCGCCCCAACAATACTGTGGTGCGGTCGAAACATCCCCTCCGCTGCCCGATCCACGCTCCGCAGAGCTCCTCGGGCCACGCTCCGGGGCGCTCCTTCGCCAGAAACACGATCCACTCGAGACCACCATGAACGACTACCACCATATTTTACTTGCCGTGGACTTTGCTGAAACCGATGAGTATGTCATCCGGAAGGCCGGGCATCTGGCGGAAACGCTTCGGGCCAGACTGAGCATCATCCATGTGCTGGACAATATTCCGATGCCCGATATGGCGTATGGAACGATGATTTCCATGACCGGCGATTCTTCATACGAATTGCTGGAAGTGGAAAAATCGAGGCTGAATGAGATAGGCGCCCGTTTGAATATCGAGCCGGCCCGCCGGTGGATGGTATGGGGAGTGCCTGGCCAGGAAATCGTCAGGCTTGCCGAGCAGGAACAGGTCGATTTGATCATCGTCGGCTCGCACGGGCGTCATGGCCTCGCCCTGTTACTGGGCTCGACGGCGAGCAACGTGCTGCACCATGCCACTTGCGATGTGCTGGCGATCCGGTTGCAGAATGAGTCCAGCGTCCCGGAAGCAGCAGGATTATCCGGAAATCTCGCGCGAGCGGGAGCATCCTGAATGAGCATTCCCGTGAATTCCCGGCAGAAGCGAATTTTTTGAATGCGCCGGAACTACCAGAAACTCCACCAGGGTTCGCCGGTGGGGCCGGTCGAATCGGAGTAAAAACGGCTATTGGGAAAGTTCTTCCTCATCACTCTCTCGGCATCGTCGCGCAGATCTGTCATCCCCAGCGCATCGTATGCTTTCGTCATTATAAACAATGCCTCTTCGGTAGCTGGCGTCTGCGGATATTCCTTTAATGCATATTGCGCGCGATTGGCTGCGGCAACGTAGCCTCCGCGTTTCATGTAATAACGCGCGACCTGCACCTCGTTCAATGCCACGACGTTCACGAGATGCTTCATCCGTTGCACGGCATCCGGAGCATACTTGCTTTTTGGAAAACGGGTAACCAGTTCCCTGAAATTCTCGAACGATTCCCGTGACGCCTTCGGGTCCCGTTCGCTCATATCCTGCTTCAGAATTCTTTCCGTTACGATGCCCATCAGGCCCAGGTCATCGTTGAAGTTGGCCAACCCCTTGAGGTAATAAGCGTAGTCTACATTGACATGGTTGGGATGCAGCTTGATGAACCTGTCGGCAGAGGCAATGGTCGCCGCCTGCTCCCCATCCTTGTAATGCGCATAGGCAACTTCCAGCTGCGCCTGCTGCGCATAGCGGCCGTACGGATATCTTGCTTCCAGCTGCTCGAACAGCTTGATGGCCGCGCTGTAATTCCCTTCAGTCAGCTCATTTTTTGCTTCGGAATAATATTTTTGCGCCGACCAGTTCTTGGAATCGTCCGCATTCTGCTTGGGCAGCAAGCCACACCCTGATAACAGCAGGCCGCATCCGGATAGCAGCAACGCCACGAATAACGCTACACTACGGGACATGGTCACTTCACGGGAAAATAGGGAAACGGGCGCATATTATAACGCAAAGCCGCCGTTGCCCGAACTCGCGAAAGCAGTTTCGGTGCTGACCATTCCCGCCGAGTTGGCGGGAATGCGTCTCGACCTTGCGCTGGCCCGCCTCTTGCCAGACTGGTCCCGCACACGACTGCAAACATGGATACTGGAAAACCAGATCAGTATCGATGGAAAAAAAGCGACTGTAAAACAGAAAGTATGGGGTGGAGAACAGATCGAGATCCAAGTCGAGCTTTCCGGGAATCCGGCGCAAGCCGGCCATACGCCCGAAGCCTTGCCGCTGGACATCGTTCACGAGGATGACGCCATCGTGGTCATCAATAAACCAGCCGGAATGGTCGTGCATCCCGGCAGCGGCAACTGGCAGGGAACCATGCTGAATGCCTTGCTGCATCATGCGCCCGGATTGAATGCCGTGCCGCGCGCGGGCATCGTCCATCGGCTGGACAAGGACACCAGCGGACTGCTGGTTGTGGCAAAGACCCTGCAAGCTCAAACCAGCCTGGTGCGCCAACTGCAGGAACGATCGGTCAAGCGCGAATATCTTGCACTAGTGCTCGGCCAGGTTTCCACCGGTGGATGGGTGGATGCTCCCGTGGGTCGGCATCCGGTCCAGCGCACCAGAATGGCCATCACCGCCGGGGGCAAGCCAGCCCAGACTGCCTATCATCCCGAGGAAATGCTCGATGGCTGCACGTTGCTTCGGTGCCGCCTCGAGACGGGGCGCACGCATCAGATTCGCGTGCACATGCAATCCATCGGGCATCCGCTCCTGGGCGACCAGGTATACGGAGGCCGGCCAAAAGACATCTCCTCCTGCCTCGCGCAATGCCTTTCCGGTTTCTCCAGACAAGCCTTGCATGCGCAAAAGCTGGAACTCGCTCATCCGCAGCATGGTGGGCGAGTGGAGTGGGAAGTCGCGTTGCCCGAGGATATGCATAGCCTGCTGTCGGTATTGCGGCAACGCGGAACAGTTCCGCAGATTCCCTTCCATGCGTGACTGGATCATGCCGCAGTGGCCCGCTCCAGGCAACGTCCGGGCGTTGTTTACCACGCGCAACGGCGGAGTTGGCAGAGATCCTTATGCCACTTTCAATCTGGGCGATCACGTCGGGGATGATCCGCAAATCGTCAGCAGGAATCGCCTGCTGCTGCGGGAGATATTGCCATCCGAGCCAATGTGGCTGAAGCAAGTGCATGGCAGGCGCGTGTTGAACGCCGATCATGACGACTGTTCGATTCCCTGCCACGCGGACGCCTCATTCAGCTCTCGTCCCGGCAGCGTTTGTGCGGTAATGGCGGCTGATTGCCTGCCGATACTGATATGCGACCGTGCAGGCACGCTGGTCGGCGCCATTCATGCCGGCTGGCGCGGCCTTGCAACGGGGGTGATCGAGCAGGCGATATCGGAAATGCGCGAGTCCAGCCATGCGGATCTCTGTCTCATGGCCTGGCTGGGCCCCGCGATCGGACCCGATCATTTCGAAGTTGGCGACGAAGTGCGCGAGGCGTTCGTCGCACGGGACCCGCTATCCACCCGGGCTTTCCGCCGCCACGCCGCCGCGCAAACACCCAGGTGGCTTGCCGATCTTTTCCTACTGGCGCGGCTGTCGCTCAACAGGGCCGGTATTACCGAGATCCATGGTGGAAACGAGTGCACATTCAGTAATCCCGAAAAGTTTTTCTCCTATCGCCGCGATGGTCAAACCGGGCGGATGGCTGGCTTGATCTGGCTGACCTAAGGAGCCGCCCACCACCCACGTGCCCCAATGCCTCTGGCCTTCCGCCCCGCGTTTGCCGCGTTCGCCGCTGAATGGCACTGCTTCCCGTAGCGCTGCCACCCACCTGAAGCCAGATCATCTTGGGCATGCAGATAGCGGTGGCGAGCCGATAGCCCATTTTCCATGCGGCAACGCGTATAATGCCGCATTTTTTGCGAACGATTCATGTCCACTCTTGCCTGGATCATAGGCACCAGCCTGGTTGGCGGCTTGCTAAGCATCCTGTTCGCCGCTGCGCTGACGCTCAATACGCGCGCCGTATGGGTGCAGATGCTGGTTTCCTACGCCATAGGCGCGCTGCTGGGTGCGGCTTTCCTCAATGCCATGCCCGAAGCGCTCGAGCTTTCGCAGGAGCCGGGACGAATGACTGCCACGGTCCTGTTCGGGATACTGTTATTTTTCATCCTCGAAAAACTGGTGCTATGGCGCCACTGCCACAGCGAGGAATGCGAAGCGCATGAGCACCTGCCCTCCGTCACCATGGCCGCCGCGCCCGGCCATGAACATGACAACGGCCGCAGCGGCATGTTGATCATGCTCGGCGATACATTCCATAATTTTGTCGACGGCATACTGATCGCGGCCGCTTTCATGGCGGACATACAATTGGGAATCGTGACCTCGATCGCCATCATCGCCCATGAAATCCCCCAGGAAGCCGGGGATTTCCTGATACTGCTCAATTCGGGCTATACTCGGCGGCAGGCCCTGCTATTCAACCTTCTATCCAGTTTCGCCACGCTCCTGGGGGGAATTTTGACCTATTTCATGCTGCAGGATGTGAATCATCTCATTCCTTCGCTGCTGGGGTTGGCTGCCGCCAGCATGATCTACGTCGCGATGTCTGATCTGATTCCTGGCCTGCACAAGCGGCCGGAGATCGGTGCAACCATCCAGCAGGTCGCGCTGATAACGCTGGGCATCAGCTCGATCTGGCTTGCCAACCAGCTTTTCTCTCATCATGCCTGATCATGCCTGAGTCCGCCGCTTCGTCACAAAACTTCGATACGGTCCGGTACCATTCCATTCGCCGTATTTTTCATCACCCGATGCACCCCTGATCGACTATGCCTCGACCTGAAGAATCACCCCCGACAATCGGCTTCGTCTCGCTTGGCTGCCCCAAGGCACTGGTGGATTCCGAGCAGATTCTGACGCAGTTGCGCGCGGAAGGTTATGCCACCTCCTCTACCTACGAAGACGCCGACATCGTGGTCGTCAATACCTGCGGCTTCATCGATAGCGCCGTGGAAGAATCCCTGGATGCGATCGGGGAAGCGCTTGCCGAAAATGGCAAGGTCATCGTTACCGGCTGCCTCGGCGCAAAGGAAGGAGGTGAGGTGATAAGGCGCGCCCATCCCCAGGTGCTGGCTGTCACCGGTCCGCAGGCATTGCCCGAAGTCATGGCGGCGGTGCACCAGCATCTCCCGCAACCCCATGATCCCTTCACCAGCCTGATTCCGCCCCAGGGAATAAAACTCACCCCGCGGCATTATGCTTACGTCAAGATATCGGAGGGCTGCAATCACCGCTGCACCTTCTGCATCATTCCATCCATGCGGGGCGATCTCGTCAGCCGCCCCATCAACCAGGTCATGCAGGAAGCGGAAAACCTGGTAGCGGCGGGCGTAAAGGAACTGCTCGTCATTTCGCAGGACACCAGCGCTTACGGGGTCGATATCAAATACCGCACCGGCTTCTGGCGAGGCCGGCCGCTCAAGACCCGCATGACGGAACTCGCCAGCGCCCTGGGAAGCCTGGGTGCGTGGATACGGCTGCACTATGTCTATCCCTATCCCCATGTCGATGAAGTGATTCCGCTGATGGCCGAAGGAAAAATTCTTCCTTACCTCGACGTGCCGTTCCAGCATGCCAATCCTCGCGTTCTCAAGGCGATGAGGCGTCCCGCAAGCGCCGAGAATAACCTGGCACGCATTCGGCAATGGCGGGAGATCTGCCCGGAAATCACGCTTCGCAGCACATTCATCGTGGGCTTCCCCGGCGAAACCGAAGTAGAATTTGAACAGCTTCTGGAATTCCTCGAAGAAGCGCAACTGGACCGCGTGGGATGTTTCGCCTACTCGCCGGTCGAGGGTGCAGCGGCAAATGCCTTGCCCGATCCCGTTCTGGAGGAAGTAAAAGAAGAACGGCGCGCCCGCTTCATGGCAGTGCAGGAAAAAATCAGCACCGCGCGCCTGAGGGGAAAAATCGGCCGGCGCATGCTCGTACTGGTGGATGAAGTGCAGAAAAATCGCGCCATCGCCCGCAGCGCGGCGGACGCGCCCGAAATTGATGGCGTGGTCTATATCCGCAATGCGAAGAATCGAAACCCCGGGGATTTGATCGAAGTCGAGATCGTCGGCTCGGACACGCATGATTTGAGAGCAAGAGAGGTACGGCCGTGACGGGCGGGAGGTAGCGGGAGGTAGGGCGCAATGCGCTTTGCTTTATTGCACCCTACTCTCTGGTGCGTGAAACGCAAAAAATAGCACCATTACCTGTAGCAGCACCGATGCGCCCGAAATCGATGGCGTGGTCTACGTCAGTCCCATACTACCGGAACATGCGGTGGACCTTGTTCATATCCCGGAGCTTAACCCGACCGCATAGGAGTCCGGCGGTAGGGCGCAATTGCGCTAGGAAAAAGCGCGATTGCACGCAAGACACGACGGAATTGCGGCAACCCGGACACCGATCTGGCACAGGAATGGCTTGACCGCGTACAAGCGAAGCTGCAATGATTCAGGGTGCTTCGGCATGGAGTACCGTGCAAAAATCAACCTGAAACGGGAGATCGATTTGAAGAAGATTCTTGCGATGATGCTGGGTTTCACCGTTATGACGACAACGGCGATGGCCAACGAAACGGATAAACGCAAGGTGCTGCCGCTCGCGGAGCATCAGCGGAATCACGTGCTGACCGAGATGCGCGCCCTGCTATCGGGAACAGGAAATATCCTGGAAGCGCTATCCAGGGAGGATATGGCCGCGGTCGCGGCTCATGCGCGCGCTCTCGGCATGGGAATGGCGCACAAGGGCGAGGATCATCTTCTCGCGGTGATTCCGAAAGAATTCATGCAGCTGGGCATGGCGACTCATAAGGACTTCGACAAGATAGCGGCGGATGCAGAGTCACTGAGAGATCCGAAACATACCTTGCGCCAGTTGAGCGAGTCGATGAAAAAATGCAGTGCATGCCACGAAAGCTACCAGATTCGCGTGGAAAATCCCGCGGGAGTGGCGGCAAGAGAAACGCAGTCACTGCACCATCACCAATAGGACAATATCGACGATGGTCAATATCCTGCCTTGGCGCGGTAGCCATTACCTCGCCATTTTGACGTACGAAGCATTTCAAAAAACTTTCCGTTCCTCTGTAATGCCGAAACGCCCAGAAAAATAATCAGGATCAGGGGATGTGTCATGAGCCGACAAAATCGCCCCCCGATCCTGATCTGCGATTATTATTATTTTTGCTGCTGCTTTATTATTGTTATGTCTTTCAATTCCTCGACCAATTAAACCGTGCGCCGCCGTCCCTTTGCCCAGAGCCCAACCAGGGCGATTCCCATCAGGGCCAGTGTTCCAGGTTCCGACACGGGGGTATCCGGCAGGACTGTTATATATTCCCCCTTAATCTGACTGATCTTGAAATAGTCATAGTTCTTGTCGCCACCACCGGAATTATAAGGTTGCGGAGCAAAAATCAAATAACGGCCCGTCAGGTCCGTATTGAAGTTTTTCACGGTATCGACAGCAACATTGTTGAAGCTGAACATCGTAAAACCCAGGCTTGCGAGGTCGGAAAATGCGGTACCAGCGAAGTTATAGCCTGCCGCAAGCGTATCTCCGCCTATCCACGCGCGTATGTCGGCATCGCCACTCTTCCAGCCGATCATGAAGCTCTCCGGACTGAACGTGGTGCTGCTGAACTCGAATACCACGAGATCGTCCCTGCCGTAATTATCGATTGAATGATTGGGCGAGCTGTTTTCCTCGCTTTGGTCCGGATTTCTCACTCCGATACCGCCATCATAGACGTTGATCGTGGCTTTCTTGAAATCCCCCGTACCGCTGTCGTTGTTGGTGGAATAGGCCCTTGCCTTCAGCACATCCCCGCTTCGGGTAAAGATGCAGCCATTTCCTACCCCGCTGGTGCAGCTGATCGTGGTCGAACTTCCGCCGGTTTCGGTGTTCCAGGTGATCATGGATGCATTGACATTACCTACAAAACCCGCCACCGATATCATTACCGCTCCCGCGCTAGCAAATTTTTTCATTATTTCCTTGGATGATTTTGAATGTTTTTCTTATAAACCTCTTTTTCTACTCAATTAAGCAAAGAGTATGCCATGTTTACACATTGCTATAAAACAGTCGCTTGCAGTCGTATTTCAAGAATCGGAAATAGAGATTGTAAGAATTTTCGGCAACCGGAAAGCCTTTAAAATATATCAACCCTTTTCGGGGCATGAGGTTAAAACGAGCCAGAATGGGTCCAATATAGAAAGAAATGTGGGAACATTTCGGGATATGGTGCAGGACAATAGTTGCTTCAACTCATACTCGAACAACTGACATCGTCCGTCGCTTGACCTAAAAACCTCGAATGGGTTCTACTAGCGAAAACTTGTTTGACACAATTCATACAGCATTTCGCCTTGCTGGGAACAGCAAAAGGCGGCTGGCAACCGCTGCGAAAATTCTCCGCTTCCGGTCTTCCTGCCGCTCATGCAGTACGGGACAACACCAATGCCGGAAAATCCATTTCGAGAAATGTCGCCATCCGCCCACCGCATAAAGGATAGGAGTGGCGTGCCGCGGCTGATGCTCACGGGCAGATTCACGCTGGCCGCGCTTGGGCGGCGCATGCATGCCATGTCTTCCGAACTTGCGGCGCATGCAACTGATCCCGAACTGCAATGGGATCTTACCGGCATTGAGCAGATGGATGATGCGGGGGCCGTATTGCTATGGCGCGCCTGGGGCTCACGCCGTCCCCGCCGCCTGCAGCTTCGGCCTGAGCAGGAAAGGCTGTTCACGCGCATGAAGGAAGCGCCGCATTCGCCCGCGCCCGCGCGGTCGGATTTGCTATGGCCCGTTACCACTGTGGGAAAGGCAGTCTTTCTGCTATGGGAGCATATGAACGGCCTGGCTGTGCTGGTCGGCCAGATGATGCTGGACATCGTGTACCTGATCAGCCATCCCGCCCGCATTCCATGGCGGGAAATTTCCGCAAACCTGTACCGTACCGGCGCGCAAGCACTTGGCATCACAGCGCTCGTCGGATTTCTCATCGGCATAGTGCTCAGTTTTCTTTCGTCCCGGCAATTGCAGATGTTCGGCGCCGACGTATTCATTATCAATATACTCGGCGTCAGCGTCATTCGTGAACTGGGTCCCATGCTGGCAGCCATTCTCGCGGCAGGCCGCTCGGGCTCCTCCATGACAGCGCAGCTGGGTGTAATGAGAGTGACAGAGGAACTGGACGCCCTGACTGTAATGGGCATACCTCACAGTCTGCGCCTGGTGCTGCCGAAAGTGATCGCGTTGGGGATCGCGATGCCCCTCGTGGTGCTATGGACCAGCGCGGTGGCCCTCATGGGGGGAATGGTCGTCGCGGATTTCCAGCTCGGGCTGAGCTACCAGTTTTTCGCAAGCAAGCTGCCGGACGTGGTGCCAATCGCCAATCTCTGGCTGGGATTGAGTAAAGGCGTGGTGTGTGGAATGGCGATAGCCTTGATATCATGCCATTTTGGCTTGAGAATCAAATCCAACACCGAGAGCCTCGGAGAAGGCACCACGAATTCGGTGGTGACTTCGATTACTGTCGTCATTATCATCGATGCGATTTTTGCCATTATTTTTGCCAACGTCGGACTACGGTTGGGCAACAGCTGATGGCGAATGGAAGCTGCGTCATCGAGGTCGAAGGATTGTATACGCGTTTCGGCAGCCACCTCGTGCACGAAAATATCAATCTGTGCGTGCAGCGGGGAGAGGTCCTGGCGCTCGTGGGGGGTTCAGGCGCGGGAAAGACAACCTTGATGCGGCAGATGCTCGGTCTCGAGATGCCGGCACAAGGCACTGTCCGGGTTTTTGGCGAATCCCTGCATGGGCATGATCGCAAAAAATTGCAATCGATGCGCAACCGCTGTGGGGTGCTGTTTCAGAAAGGCGCGCTATTCAGCGCATTGTCAGTATATGACAATATCGCGTTGCCGATGCGCGAGCTGCACACCATGGGCGAGGACATGATCCGGGACCTCGTCATGCTCAAGCTGAAAATGGTCGATATTGCCGCCCAGCACGCCAGCAAGCGCCCTGCGGAACTCTCGGGCGGCATGATCAAGCGCATCGCGCTGGCACGGGCGATGGCGCTCGATCCGGAGCTGCTGTTTCTGGATGAACCTACTGCCGGGCTGGATCCGGAACTGAGCGAAGGATTCGTAAACCTCATACAGGCCATGCGCACCGAATTGACACTTACCATTATCATGGCGACGCATGACTTGGATACGCTTGCGGCCCTGGCCGACCGGGTAGCCGTCATAGCTGACCGGCATGTCGTTGCCTTGGGCAGCCTGAAGGAAATCGCAAACTCGAACCATTTATTTGTCGAGAACTTTTTCCATGGGGTACGGGGCAGGAAGACACTAGGGTGATATTTTATAGGGAACCATCATGGAAAACCGTGCCCATGCCCTTGTGGCGGGTCTATTCGTAATCTTTCTGGCCGCGGCGGTTGCAGCAGTGGCGATATGGCTCGGCGGAGGCGCCACCACGCGCGACAAATACCTGCTGGTCTCGGAATTTCCGGTCAATGGGCTTAATTCCCAGGCCGTGGTACGCTACCGTGGGGTAACGGTAGGAAAAGTGGAAAGCATACGCCTGAACCCGGAGAATCCCCATTTCATCCATATTCGCATCGCGGTGGATCGGGATCTGCAGCTCACCCGGAACACTTACGCGCAACTTGGCTTCCAGGGTTTGACGGGGCTCGCTTTCGTGCAGTTGAATGACGACGGCAAGCAAGCGGAACCGCTGGTTACCAGCGTCGATGATCCCGCACAGATTCCGTTTCGTCCCTCCACGCTCGATGGCTTGGCCGAATCCGGGCAACGCCTGCTCGGCAACGCAAACGGGCTGATAGAGCAGTTGAACCTGCTTCTCAATGACCAGAACCAGGCCCAATTTGCAGCCATCCTGGAAAATACGCGGGGTGCGACAGGCCGCTTGCAGAACGTCCTGAGCCAACTCGAGCCAGGTATCCAGTCGCTGCCTGCTCTGGCTGCCGACGCAAGCGCCGTGCTGAAACGTACCGATCAACTGGTCGCCGACCTTAACCAGATTGCCGTGAAGGCAAACCAGCAAGGAGGGGTTGTCGACAATTTGTCACACACGGCGGGGGAGCTTGTCGATACCATGCATAAGCTGCGTGAGGCGACCGAAGGAATCACGCGCAATACTCGCAGTATCGATCGCGTGCTTTTGCAGGTGGAAGAGCAGCCGCGAAGTTTGCTGTTCGGCCGGTCGCCGCCTCTACCAGGACCGGGAGAAGAGGGGTTTGTACCGCCCCCGGCATCTCCCTCCATACCTTGAGAAATCTTGAGATGAAGAAATTTCTCATTATTGTGGCGGTATTCGCTGCGGGGTGTGCCGCCACGCGCGCCCACACACCCGCTTCGATATATGATTTTGGCCTTGACCGACCGCCCGCCCGGGCAACTGGCGCCTCTTCCCACCTGGCGGAGATTTCCGCAAAACTTTTGGTGATCACCACCTCTCCCACCTGGCTTGATAACCCGGCCATTCGATATCGCCTTGCTTACCATAATCCCGGGCAGACCTACATCTACGCGAATAGCCGATGGGTATCACCCCCTGCGGCCTTGCTTGCCCAGCGGGTCAAAAAGCAAATTACCTCCGCGGGCGGCAGCGCAGTAGTAAGCAGCGGAGATGGCGTGCGGACGGACTATGCGCTACGCCTTGATCTGGAGGAGTTTACCCAGGTATTCGAAATGCCGGGAAAAAGCCGCGTCATGGTGGCGCTGCGCGCCAGCCTGATCGAGCCGGGAACGCGCACGCTGCTTGCTCAGCGCAGTTTCCAAATGGAACAACCAGCTCCGGAAGCAAATGCGGCAGGAGCCGTGACCGCGCTGACGGAAGCGAGCGACGCGCTGATTGACAACCTTATCGGCTGGCTTGGCCAGGAGTTATCGGAGACAAAGGGAAAAGCGTCCCGTTGAACTGAGCTGTACTTGTTGGAAAAAGCATCTTTTACAGGTATCTGGATAAAACTCTTCAGGAATTGAAAAGATGACGATCCAGGAACAACTGGAAGCAATGGGCCATGCTCGCGTTATCGTTGTGCTTAAGCCCATGAGGAAGAAACGGGCGGGCGGGCGCATGTCACTTGCGTTGTCCGAGACCATTTCTCTTCAGCAGGAGGCTGCCCGCGCGCTCGAAAAATTCTTCAAGCCTTTTTCGAATTCCCGGACCACCATCCTTGCCCGCGAAATCGACACAGTTCGAGATCATGCCGGACAGGCGCTGGGCCGGGCGATAGCGGATATCGCTCCATCACGTCCCCTCTATGCGAGCGATCCGAACGCGGCAGCCGTTCAGGAGAATATGGGACTCAGATACTTTCCCAATCTGGGCATTCTGTTCGGTACGGTCGACGAGAAAGGCATGGACGGGCTTCGGTCTCAGGCCGACGTGGTTTCGTCGCTTTTCTCTCCACCCGAAATGAGCCTGATCCATCCGGTCGAAGAAGCGGCGCTTGCAGGACCTGATCCAGGAAATTCCTGGGCATTGGAACGTCTGCATGTTCCCCAATTATGGGATAAAGGCTTGACGGGGAATGGCATCCTGATCGGCCATCTTGATACAGGGATAGATACCACGCACCCCGCGCTTGATGAGGCAATCGACTCGTTCGCCGAGTTTGATGCGATTGGCCGGCTGGTAGCCGGCTCTCAAATGACAGATAGCGGATTTCATGGGACCCATACCGCGGGCATCCTCGTCGGGAGGCCGTATCAAGGCGTAACATTTGGTGTAGCTCCGGGCGCGAAGCTCGCTGCCGGGATGGTCATCGAACACGGGGATACGGCTGCGCGGGTTATTGCCGGACTCGAATGGTGTATTGGACAAGGTGTGCGAATCGTAAGCCTCTCGCTAGGGGTTCGGCAATACGAACCATTGTTTTCGCGCATCTTTCAGCTTCTACGGCAACGAAACATCCTTCCGGTGGCGGCGATCGGAAATGAAGGCGCGCAAACAAGCCGCACTCCCGGAAACCTGCCGGAAGTCCTTTCCGTGGGCGCCATGGACCAGACCGACCAGATATGGTTCAACTCGTCCAGCCAGCAGCTTTCCGAAAAACATAGGCGGATAGTGCCCACCGTCATCGCGCCGGGTGTCACCATCTGGCCCTCCGTACCCAATGGCGGACTGCGGGGTTTCTCCGGGACTTCAATGGCTGCGCCGCATGTAGCCGGCTTGGCCGCGCTATTGATGCAGCACCGGCCGGACGCTACAGTCGATCAGGTTGAAAAGGCGATTCTGGCCTCGTGCAGCCGTCCAGACACAATAAGCACATTAAGGGGGAATAAAGGCGTCCCGGATGCGGTCAAAGCACTGGATGGACTCTAAACGCAGAGGTGGCAAGGTAAATGGATAAGCTGAAGATCGATCCGCAGTTGCTGCATGCGCTCGAGGATACGGCAGCGCCAAAGGGTCCGGTTCAGGCTGTGGTGACAGTGGGCACCCCCGGGCGTGCAAGCCCCATGGCGCCGGCCGAAACCGAGAAGGTGGTCAATGCTATTGTCGATCGCGCGGCGCGAGAATGTAATTCATTGCCGCATAAACTGGTTATTTTTCCAAATCTGCAATCATTTTCAATCGAGGCTGATCCCATACTCCTACGGAAGATACTGGACGAGGATGCGGTCGATGCCGCCACACTCAATATCAAACCTTGACGCCATCCTCGCTGCCCCACTCTGGCGGCCTTCTCCGTGCGGCACGCAGGCACATCGACCGCTCGCGTCAGGATGAAAGAGCAATGACGGCCGAAACACACACTAGCGCAATCGCGGGGACGACTTGGTGTATACGTTGATATGCCCGCTCGAAATAGAGCAGCAATGCCAATATCATGGCAGATGCAATACCCGGCAGCGCACTCATGACGGCCAGCATCAGCGGCAGGCATACCGTGATGCACGCCGCGCCGTGGAATATACCGAAGCGCATGCAATCCAGATCTGCGGCCGCGCCGCGCGGGGTCAATGCCACGCTGCGATGGCATTTCCGCATGGCAGCGGCGCGCCATGGCGACAATTGCCATCCCGCCACTGCCAGCAAGGCCATCGAGCCGGTAGCGGGAACCGCAATCAGGGCAGCCACATCCGGTATCAGCAAAAACCCCATGACGCCCGCGCCCGCGAACATCCAGGCTGCGCCATATCCGGCAAGAAAGCCGGCGATGGCTCTTCCTCGGCGCCAGCGATAACTCCTGAAAGCCACCTGGCGTATCGGGACCACAAGCAGGGGAAGCATCATGGCAGCAATCATCAAGAACCAATGCTCGGCAGCTGCCGCAAATAAGTCCACAGCAAATAAAGGGGGGCCGCCGCCGGAAAGGGAGGTTCGCAGGGAATTGTCGTGATGATTCGAGACGGCAAGAAGGCATGCCCAGGCAACGCCGCTTGGCAGAGTCGTCCATAACGTCACACGGTCGATGCTCCGGATATTTGCGGAAAAGGCCAGCGCCAGTCTTACCGCCATTTCGGTTCCCGTTCAGCAATAGGTTCAGCGATAGTAAAGGCTGATGCGGCCTACCTGCGGGCCCTCGCCGTCCTGTTCGCGCTGCTTGGGAACAAAGGTAACCTTCAGATTCTCTTCGTTCCATTCATTTCTTTGCTTCAAGCGATTAACCGCGTCAGTGATGTCGAGAACATAAGTAAGTCCGCTGCCTCCATGCGGGTCATCCCGGCGCGACGCTTCCGTCAACCCGAACATCGGCAGGAGGCCCGCGTAATGGGATGCGCCTTCTGGGTCGTCCGCCGGCGCGTTGACAAAAACTTTATAACTCGATGCCTTCCCAGCCCCCACGATGTTCTCCATGTTGAGATAAATCCTTTGCGGTTCCCCTTCGGCCAGCGCCGCCAGATTCTCGGTAATCGCCGTAGGGTCAATCTGCACGTTGGCCGTGGTGGGTGAAGAAGAAAGCCGGACAGTTTCTTCCGATGCGCCGACAAGCGTTGCTGGGCCTGTTCCCATGATTATTTCCTCCTCCGCCAGACCGGCGGCTGCCAAAGGATCGGAGATATCTTCATAACGATATGACAACAAGGGCGTAGTTGTATCGATCACCTCATCAGAAGTATGCGTCACGATCGCACCAGTTGCATCGTGGAAATCAAAATCGGTCCCCGAAGGCGCACCCCAACTGGGATCAGTGGGATTCTGGAACTGGCTTCCGCGCCCCAGCCATACCTCCCACAACCGGTCGATATTGGCATGGTGCAGCCAGAAAAGCGGATCCAGGCCCGCGGTTTCAAATGCGCCCATCCAGCCTGAAACTGCTACATGTATGGAACCGTGCGGTACCCGTTCGAGATCACCGATGACACCGCCGGAATGCTGGAATCCTGTTCTGGGACCTCCAAATCCCGATGGCACGCCAAATCTGCCCGTCCTGAATGGAACGGTGAGCAGGCAACCCAGGTCCGTATCCGACGAGTCGATACCAAAATCTCCCGTCTGCCTGCCCTGCTGGCTGAGGCTCGGAGTCTGGCCTCTTTCAGCGTCGGCAAGACTGTTGGGAGAGCCATCCGGAAGACTGGCATCACGGAACTCCCGGCGCACCAACTTCGCTTGGGGATTTCCCTCGTCGCTGTAATTCCAGTAAGGCAACGCCCAGTGATCCGGCCCGCCGAGGGCTACGACATGAGAACGCACGATCTGCTCGAAGAAGCCCAGATACAAGCGATGCCATGGGAGGAAATACCAGCTGCCGTGTTGGCACTGGTTCCAGAATCGCCTCCTATGGCTCAGGGAAGGCAGGCTATCGGTCGCAGCTGCCAAAGGGTCTTGGTTTCGAAGATATGCATGAATCGCCGCCTGATACCGCCAACTGGCGGAATTACGGATAGGCAACTGGCGCATCCTGGCTACCGCACGGGCGTACCATAGAAGCGTGTCATCCCACGTCGCGAGTTTCCAGACATCTTCCCGTACCCTTACTCCATTGACGGCAGGTTTCATTTTTGTTTCCTCTCGAAAAGTTTAAATATACGTTTGCCCCTGTTATTTCGTGTCGTCCAAACCGTTTCATACTGACCCCGCAAACCGCCGTCCAATTACTTTCCCGCCTGCTCCTTGAGCGTTGCTTTTCCCGATCCATCCCGATAATACAAGTTGCCAAGGCTGTTTCTATGATGATCATATAGCGCCGCCATCCACTCGGCATAAGCCCGGGCCGCGGCCTCTTCATCGCATCCGGAGATCGCGCGCGCTGCAAGGTCGGCGGCAAGCATGCCGCTCATCAATGCGCGCAAGACGCCATTGGATGAGGCTGGATCGAGCAGTGCGGCGGCGTCTCCCAGCAGGAAATAGCCGGGCCCGGCACAAGACGGATGGAGCCGCCATGTCATATCGAGGCCGGCTGCACCCTTTCCGCCATGACGCACGCCTATCGAATGTTCCATTCCGGGTTGCGCCGCCTGATCCAGCGTCACCCACGCGATTCTGTCATCGCCAAGGGGAGCAAGCCATTCCCACCCATCTTTGCGCTGGCGAAACAGGGGCTGCCCCTCCAGGCATCGATCACTCCCATCCTTCCAGCCGAAGCGCACGCGCAAGGGAGGTCCCGCACGATCAACGCAGAGGTTCAACTTACGCGCGAGCCACGCATGCCGCCCGGTTGCGTCGAAAACCCAGCGAGCCCGAATCTCCGATTCCTTGCAAACTACGCCGTCGACACGGCCATGCTGCAGAATGGCGTCTTGCGCCGTGACTGCTTCCTTGAACACTGCACCTGCCTCGCTTGCGGCGCGCCGCAGGATACCATGTAGAGTCCGCCGGTCGGCCTGAAAGCCAAGCCACTTCCCATTGCTGTCTGAACCGTATGGCGTGAGCGTGCGTACGCCATTGCTCTCGCGCCAGATACCGTGGTGCCGATAAAAACCGGCCGCTGTAATGTCATTCCAAACTCCCAGCTTTCTCAATATCGGCTCGACACCGGGATGCAGCGTTTCGCCCGGGGCATTATGAACAGAAGTGCAAGCTTCGATCAGGATCGTTTCCAGGCCAGCCTGGCGAGCGGAGATTGCTGCCGCGCAACCCGCAGGGCCCGCGCCGATAACAAGGATATCCGTGCGCTTCCGGGACATGCGGTTACCCACGGATTACCCGCGGATCAGCCCACGGTGCAGGCACTCCCTTCTCTCCTGGCTCATCTTTCACTGGAGGCGCTCGCCCACCTGAGATCATGCTCGCGCTTGGTCAGCACCGCCTTTGAATCGGGGCTCGCGAAGAAAAAGCGCAAATCCTGCAATGGGAAGCGGTCCAGATAAGGGCTTATTTTCTCGCGCGCGGCTACCGCCGGGCTTTTGCATAACTCCATCCGGTAAATCTGACCGCGTAGAATCGTATGAGCCTCGCTTTGGGCCTGCTGCAGCTCGACGTCCGCGGAAGTGATGACCCGGAAGGAAAGCACCAGCCATTCCCGGCGGGTTTTACTTATATCGCTCAGGTTCCCTGCCACGCTGTAGGCGCGGCTCACCGCCAGTATACGATCCTGGTAATCTTCGGCACTGATCTGCGCCGTCAGCCGGATACTGAGCCGGTTCTGCATGACTTGCCTTACATAGTCGGCATTCAGGAACGATGCGATCTCCACGTGCCGTTCCCCATTGTGGCTGACCACACGAGGTCCGGTAATGCCATCCCAGGGAAGGGACCCGGCCTGTCCTATCTCCTCGTCGGTGAGCGGAGCAACCGTCCCGCCCGTGTTGCCGATCGGCGTGGCAAAGGTACGAAAGACATCCGGGGCGACTGCCGGCCAGAAGGTGCTGAGGGCGGCGCACAATTTGGCATCTTCCGGAAAGGGGCTGCCCAGGGCGTAGCTCGCGAGATGTCCCACCCCATCTGCCCCAGGTTGCCGGTCCATTCCCACATCCCATCCCGGCGCGAAAACTCCCGCAGCGTCATCCGGGAGGGAAGACGCCCGCAGGACATCGGGCTGCTGCGGCCATACGGCCGGCAAGCCCTCGGGCGCGCCCATCCCGACAACGGCGGTGATGGTCATGTCATCGGCCTCGAACGGATTGCCCTCAAGCTGGAGATTGGCTGGGAGGCGCGTTTCACTCAGGGGAGTCGGAGGAACCGACCAGAGCTCCCCACTAAACTGGGCAGGAATATCCTTGCTCCTGCTCCACTCCGAGACTTCGAATTGCCCGCAAGCGGGAAAGAAATCCGGGGCGCACACCAATGCGTAGGCAGCGACAAACGGGATATTCCGACCAGCCAGAGCCGGGATATTCGCGTCCACCCAGCCGTCCCCGGAAAAATCGACGTAGTGCAACGCATCATAGGGCTCCTTCTTCATCGCGCCGATGACATCGGTATTATCGTTGAGATCGATGAACCGGCCATCTTTTACCTGGGTTCGCGCATGGACATATTCGGGGGCGGAACCGCGGCCGACCCCTGCTGTTGATGGTTCAAAAGCGGCAAAAACATCCACGAAATCGGGAGTAACCCTGAACGTAAGAGGCTTTCCATCCACCACGGCGGCTTCCACCAGGCTGGGGCGCACCGCGGGGACCAGCCATCCGGGACCCAGTTCCGGCTCCGCGGACCAGTCCGCTATTTCCCTGTCCCGGATGACGTAGGGGAAGCTTTCCGGCAGCGGGTCGGTTCCGAGCGCCTTATGAACTCTCTGGATTTTAAGGTTGAACAGGTGGGCGCCGAATGACAGGCCAAGATCCATTCCCTCGATGCAGTCGCTGCCAGGGAAAAGCTTATGGACAGGAACCAGGAGATCCCTGTCCGCTTCGTCGCCCGCGCCTCCCACGCTGCTTTCAAGTATGGGTGAAACCCGCGTATCGCGGCCTTTCCTCCTTACTGCGAGCCATGCGGTAAACCGCGCCGGCAGCACCCGTATGCCATGCGGATTGTCTTCGTCCTCGGGCCAGAAACCGCGCACATCAGGATGATAGCGAGGCCGCGCCGTACCCACGCGCGCAATGCCGGTACGCGAAAAAACAAGATCCGCGTGACGGCCATCGACCGTATCCGAGGCCGGGCGGTATTCGCAGGAAAAAACCGCCACCGCCACCTGGGAAGCGCCGCCGTTATCCCGGATGAATTTGGGCAGCGACACCGGCGCAAGGCTGAAGATGAAATTTTCGAGCAGGTCGAGTTCGGCTGGCGTTGCAAAGCCCTGAAGCGGACGCCCCTCGTGATCGCGGGTGACCAAGGGACTCGCCAGCGCATGATACAGCAGGCTCAGAGAGGGCTGCCCCGGCGTTATCGCCTTGTTCCCCTTGACCGCAAAATCTTCAAAGCCGGTCAAGGTGCGATCGATTTCTCCCAGATTCCTCGTCAGTTCCCGCTGCAGTGCCGCGGGAGTGGATTGAGCAATATCGAGCCTGTTTCGGGTCACGTTCTGCAGCAGGGCACGCCACCCCAGCGGCGCAAGCCGGTCGCAAACTGCTTTGATATCATCGATTCGTGCCATGAACCCTCCTCTTTTTACAATATGACCCTGCTCTTATTCTTTATAGCCGCAAAATATGGAAGAGCAAATCTTTTCCCTCGCGCACCCATCTCGATGCCATCGCAGGCAGGAGATCAATCGGGGCTCTTCCAAGCGGCGCAGGTGTGCCGATCATCAGCCAAACGCCCTTGCGCAAACCGCGCGTGGCGATTTAAGCAACCGATGGTAATGATTATCATTTATAATACAATCCTGCGACGGCCATGCCAGTCCGCTGGATCAACCCGGTTGAATTTCGGCGCAGTTATCCGGAAAATGCACTTATACCCATTTGCGCGATTCGCTCGCCGCCGGCTTTTTTTTCTGGCAGCTCAACCGCATTGTAAGGATGCAAGGAGATATTGATGAAACGTTCATTCCTGATAGTCACATGCTTGCTCGCGCTCCCGGTTCTTACCGCATGCGCAGGAAAATCCATGCTCGCCAAACCCTCTTCATCCGGCGATGCCGGCTATGCAACAGTGGAACGTCCGGTCGCGGGCTGTGCTGCGGGAGAAAACGCATTTGACTGTGATCGCCGGGCTATCCTGGCCATGCTGGGCAACTATCAGGTCAAATTCAATTTCGACGAAACCGTCGTGCTGCAGCCAGGTTACGTGCGAAGAGAACCCAAGCGCAGCGCGGCATTTGAGCATGTATTGCTGGTCGAGGATGCAGGCAAGCGTATTTCCCTGCAGCATATTCTTGTAATGGGCGGGGGTGCGGTAACCAAGCACTGGCGCCAGGACTGGATCTACGAATCACCCAGGCATTGGGTCTTCGTTGGAAAAGAACGCTTCGAGCCGCGTGAGCGCGAAGCGGCTGCGATTCCCGGCACGTGGACGCAATTGGTGTACGAAGTCAATGACGGACCGCGTTATACAGGTAATGGCAAATGGAATCACAAGTATGGGGTATCAACCTGGACCTCCGACCGTACCTGGCGGCCGCTTCCCCGACGGGAATACACCAAGCGAGACGATTACCAGTTGATCAACGGCGAAAACCGGCACACCATCACGCCGCAGGGCTGGGCGCACGAGCAGGACAATACCAAGGTGGTGCGCACGGAAAGCGGCAAGGACATCCCCCTGGTGCGGGAGTTTGGTTTCAACGAGTACCGCCGCATCCAGGGCTACGACTTCGAGCCCACCTCCACTTACTGGCAGTCAACCTCCAGCTTCTGGGAAGCGGTGCGCAACCGCTGGGATAGCGAGTTTGCCAGACACGGCAGCGTTACCCTCAACATCCGCCCGGGCGATGAAACCTTCAATAAGGCGATGCTTGAACTGGCGGATGCTTACGCGAAAGATCCGCGACTGGACGAGTTTTTGCCCAGGGTGGAGGAACTGTTCCGCAAATTCGTCAATGCGGGCAATTCCAGCGTGGCCAGCGCTTCCGGGACTTCCAGGTAATGGTTGCTTCTCCACAGAGCCGAAGAAACTGACGCGTGTCTATCCTTCTATTTCACGGAACCGAACACCTTCCGCAATAGTCCGTTGGCCTGATTGCCAGGATCGCTTCGAATGGCTTGTTCTTCCTCGGCCATGATCAGGAAAAGCCCATCCAGGGTCTTCTGGGTGACATAGTTTTCTATCTGGGCGTCCTTTTCCGCCACCAGGCCGAGTTTCACGCCCTTTCCGGCAAAATCGTTGTATTTTTTCATCAGCCCCACCTGGCTCGTCGCCTCTTTCACGATCGGGAGGAATTTCTGCGTCAGTTCTTCCGATGCGGCGCTCCGAAAATACTGGGTGGCCGCATCGTCGCCCCCTGCAAGAATCTTCCCTGCGTCCTCAATTGGCAGGTTTTCGACTGCTGCCATCAGTAGCGGCGCGGCTTCCGCCGTTGCTTTTTCTGCTGTGCGGTTCATGGCCACTATCAGATTATCGGGATGTTTGTTCATGCCCAGCGTACGCATCACGCCTTCTACCTTCTGCAATGCCCCTGGCAATGGAATTTTGACTTTCGGGTTCCCAAGAAATCCGTCCGCCACGCCCAGCCTTTCGACAGCCACCTTGGTGCTTTGGGCGAGCGCCTGCTTCAACCCCTCCATGGTATCTTTTTGAGAGAGTGTCTCCTCCTCGGCAGAAAAAGCGGGCGTGCAAAAGAAAAGCCATGCGAAAGCAGCTATGGTGCGCATTCGGTAGTTCCTTTCAGGCGTTTTCCATGGATCATGGACCATCATCCCATCCCTTGTCATGCGAAGCCGGCCTCCTGCGCCTGTTCATCGGCATGATAGCTGGAGCGCACCATCGGCCCGCATGCGGCATGGCTGAAGCCCATTGCCTTCGCGATCCGCTCGAATTCACGGAAACCCGCCGGCGGCACATAGCGCTGCACGGGCAGATGACCGATGCTCGGTTGCAGATATTGTCCGATAGTGAGCATTTCGACGCCATGGCCGCGCAGATCCCGCAGCACTTCAACTATCTCTTCGTCGGTTTCTCCCAGGCCCAGCATCAAACCGGATTTGGTTGGAATATCCGGAAAACGCGCCTTGAAGTCCTTGAGCAGTTTGAGCGAATGCGCGTAATCCGCTCCAGGGCGACATTGCCTGTAAAGACGCGGCACCGTTTCAAGATTATGGTTTAGCACGTCTGGCGGACAGGCAAACAACTTCTCCAGCGCGACATCCAGTCTTCCCCGGAAGTCCGGCACAAGAATTTCTATTCGGGTGCGGGGCGAATGAGCGCGCACCTCGCGGATGCAGTCCACGAAATGCTGGGCGCCCCCATCGCGCAGGTCATCGCGATCCACACTGGTAATGACGACATACTTCAGCTTCATGGCTGCAATGGATGACGCCAGATGCATGGGCTCCTCGAGGTCCGGCGGTTTGGGCTTGCCATGAGCCACATCGCAGAATGGGCACCGGCGGGTGCACAGGTCGCCCAGGATCATGAAGGTAGCCGTGCCCTTGCCGAAGCACTCCCCGATATTGGGGCAGGATGCTTCCTCGCACACGGTATGCAGTTTCTGTTCCCGCAGAATACGCTTGACCTCGTAAAACTCCTGGCTGTTGGAAGAGCGCACCCGGATCCACGAGGGCTTCCGCAATAGCTCGCCTGGGGATTGGGGCTGGATCTTGACCGGGTTGCGAGCCGTCTTGGCTGCGCCTTTCTGGCGGGTTTCTGCTGTCATGAAAGAAATATGTTCCTGTTTCTATAGAATGATAAATGGCAAGAATAACGCATCAGGCCGGCAAAAGCCTCATCCGCAATCTTCGGGCAAGCCTGCTGCTCAGTATTTCCAGTCCATCGGTCACGCCGAAATCCCTGAGCTGGGTAACCCGCAACCCGGCATAGCCGCAGGGATTGATGGCGAAAAATGGCTGCAGGTCCATGTCCACATTGAGGGCCAAGCCATGATAACAACAGCCTTTTTTTATTTTCAGCCCCAGGGAGGCAATTTTTGACCCCTCCACATATACGCCGGGAGCTTCCCTGCAACTCTCCGAGTTGATGCGATAATCGCCCAGCAAGTCTATCACCGCACCCTCCATCCTGCTGACGAGCTCGCGTACGCCCAGCCCCAGCCGGCGCATGTCCAGCATGAGGTAGGCGACAATCTGGCCCGGGCCATGATAGGTAATCTGCCCTCCCCGGTCGGTTCGAACCACGGGAATGCCATTTTCATGCAGCAGGTGTTCCGGCTTGCCTGCGACGCCCTGCGTGTAAACCGGCGGGTGCTGCAATAGCCAGATCTCGTCAGGCGTATCGCTGGTCCGCGTGTCGGTGAATTCCTTCATCGCCTGCCAGGCATGACGATAATCCACGAGAACCCGATTGTATCTGACTTTGATGTGGGAGACACCGGCCGGCGAGCGGACTCCCGGTCCGTTCGCCTCCAGGGGGAGAATGCTCCAGATTCTGGAATCCCGGCCTGCGCCAAAATCAATAGTCAAAGCACCATGACCACGTTGGGCTGATCGCACAGTTCCCGGTACAGCTGATCCAGTTGTTCACGTGAAGTGGCTAGAATGGTGCAGGTCAGGCTCAGATAAGTGTTCTTTCTGCTTATCCTCACCTCCAGGTTTGCAGGATCAAAATCCGGCGCATGGCGCTGCACGATCGCGAGCACGGATTGCATGAACTCCTGCCTGCGCTGTTCCAGGAGCGCCGCTGCGGCTACCTCGCTCGCGGGAGGGGAGGGCAGGCTGTCGCTTTCTCCATCCATAGGCCCGTTCGGCGGGGAATCGGCCAACGTATCCGAGCCAGCCAGCACAGCCAGCATGTCCGGCGTGTTCGCACTGCTCGTACCCACCCGACCAACGATTTTGATGGGGAAATTGCATGGATACTCTATCAGGGAGGGCTGGTCAGACGAAGTCATGAGGTTTCGATAAGCGTGTCGCCGCCTCGCATCACGGTAATCTTGTATTCCTGGTAGAGCTCGTACAGCATGGCAAATAGCGCGCCCGGCCTGCCATTGCCAACCGGCTTGCCATCGAGCCGGGTGATTGGCAGGATTTCCTTGGTAGATGATGTAAGCAGCAGCTCCTCGGCACTGCGGACCTCCTCCTCGGAAACCTCCCGCACTTCGTGGAGAATTTTCCGGGCTGCCGCCAGTTCAAGTATCACATCATAGGTGATGCCCGGCAACATCAAATGGTTTTTTGGCGGTGCAAGCAGCACGTCGTCTTTTACCACAAAAATATTGCTCGCGGCGCCCTCCGTCATGTAGCCATCTCGCAGCAATACGGTTTCCATCGCATCGGCATCGATTGCCATCTGACGGAGCAGCACGTTGGGCAATAGCGAAATCGCCTTGACATCGCAACGCAGCCACCGGTTGTCAGTGGAGGTGATGGCCGCCACGCCGGTTTCGAGCCACTCCTCTGGCGGAGTGAGCAAGGGGTTGCTCATGATGAAAACAGTAGGAGAAACGGCTTTCGGAAAAGCATGGTCACGCTTGGCCACACCACGCGTAACGTGGAGGTAGAGGGATTGATCATTGCTTTCATTGCCTGCAATGATCTGCTCGAGAAGATGGGTCCATTCCCCGATGGCATGAGGATTGCGCAACCTTATTCCATCCAGGCTGTGCTGCAGCCGGCGCAGGTGCTCGGCCAGCCGGAAAGGCTTGCGGGAATATACTGGAATGACTTCGTATACGCCATCACCGAAGATAAATCCCCTATCCAGTACCGGGATGCGTGCTTCTTCGATGGGCATGAAATCCCCATTGAGATAAATCATGGCGGTCCTTGAAATAATCGATGGTATTCAGCGCTTTCCTTGATCCTGCTTCAGATCCTGTCAATACTTGTTTAGCACCTGCGTTGCTGCACGGAAAAGCGCGAGTGCAAGCCGCAAAACAAATATTAACAGGCCCTAATTCAACAAAAGCCGTATGCTATCCCAGGCGCGCCCAAAAATGCTCGCGTCGCTCACCGATTCGAGTGCGATCAACGGGTGCTCCGCGAACGGCTTGCCATCCAGCGTGAACTTGACGGTTCCCACCCTTTGTCCCGCGGTTATGGGAGCCATGAGCGGCTGCTTGTATTCCAGCCTGGCCTTCAGTTTATCCACCTCGTTTTTTGGCAGGGAAAAGTATATGTCGTAGCCAAAACCCGTCTTGAGCTTGTCCTGCGTGCCCTTCCATAATGGAATAGCGACTACTTCCCGTTCTTTCCCATAGAGGTGAACCGTGTTGTAGAACTGGAAGCCATGATTCAGCAAACGCTGGCTTTCCATGGTGCGCGCATTGTCGGAAGCGGCGCCCATCACCACGGAAATCATCCGCCGCTCTCCTCTCTTGGCCGAGCTGACAAGGCAGTAACCAGCCGCTTCGGTATGTCCCGTCTTGATGCCATCCACATTGGGATCGAGCCATAGCAGGCGATTGCGGTTCGGTTGCGTAATCTTGTTGTAGGTATACTCCTTGAGGGAATAGAGCGGATAATATTCCGGAAAATCGCGAATCATGGCAGCAGCCAGCAGCAAAAGATCGTAAGCACTGGAGTAATGCTCGGGGTGCGGCAGGCCGGTTGCATTCGCGAAACGGGTATTTTTCATCCGCTGCCGCCCGGCCTCCTTGTTCATCAGGGAAACGAAAGCGCTTTCGGAACCCGCGACGGCTTCCGCTAGGGCGATGCTTGCATCATTGCCGGACTGCACGATCATGCCCCGCATCAGTTCATCCACCGTCACCGGCCTGTTGACTTCGATGAACATGCGCGACCCTTGGGCACGCCTGGCATGTTCCGACACAAGCACAGTCTGGGTCAGAGTTAGCCGTTTTTGCTGAAGCGCCGAAAAAATAATATATGCGGTCATCAGCTTGGTCAGCGATGCCGGCTCAACGCGCTCCTGGGCATTCTCACTGACCAGGATTTGCCCGCTCTGGAAATCGGAAAGAACATAGGACTTCGCCGCGATGGATAAGGTGGGAACAGGCAATGAGGAATATTGCGGCTGCTGGGCAACAACGGGGGGCGCGAGAAACAGTAGCAGCAGGATTAAGCGTTTCATGGCACAGGCGCAAAACGCCATTATATCCCAATAGGAGACCCAATCCTAAAAGCGATAGGAACGAGGGTAAGGCGCTTCAGGATAAACCTCCGCCGGCGCATCGCCGACAAAAGCGGGATGCGCCCCGGAGCGCCGCCCGGAGGCTACCGCAAAGCACGGACCGGGCAGCGGCGGAAATGCAAGCCCCCCAGGCTATCGTTGGGCCGCCTGCAGCCTGCCACGAGGCGGCATATTCCTTCGGAAGACACAGGCGCTGGCCTGTGTCTCCGCCCGTGGGCTCTACCGCTTACCGCGGCAAACGCTGTACCCATCGCTCCAGCCCATCTTGTATTGCGCATCCACCGAAAAACGCCGCTCATCCTTTGCCGCATAACGCGTCTTCTTCGAGGTTTCGCAACCATCGATATACCCGTCCTTGAAGGCGGGCGAATATCCGGTGAGATTGTAAACGGGGCGCGCGCTTGCCGGGGGAGGCCCTGCCGGACCTTTAACTTCGGCCGTAGTTGCACAGCCCGCGATTAAAATCATCAAAAAGACTGGCGCAGTCGAACGCACTACACTTTCCCCGCTTCACTGAACCCGCTTTGCCGTCCATGATCCCAAACCCAGCAGTTGACCGCGCTCATTTCCAGGTTAGAGCCATGACCCACAAAGATTTTACGCGGTACTCTACGTCCACCTATATGGTGAAAGCGAGCCCTCCGCCGGGTTTAAACCATCAGCGGCGACGCCCGCTCCCAAAAATACCACCCAAAACCCCGCGAAAGATCTCCCGGCCGACCTGCGAGCCGATCGAACGCGCCGCGCTTTTGGCTGCCGCGTCGAGGATACCGGGATGCCGGCCGCCACGCGGTCCGGTTTTGCCCAGAAGCAGGCCACTCAGCGTATCCATCATGCCACCTTCATCGCTGGCCGGCGCCGCGTGATTTTCCTGCCGTTCCATCGGTCTTCCGCCATCCTCGCTGGCTTCCTGCGTCGTGGCGGTGCGGCTTCGGATTATTTCATAAGCGGATTCGCGATCCACCATCTGCTCATAATGCCCGAAAATGATGGAGGACTGGATGATATTCATGCGTTCCGCATCGTCGAGCGGACCCATTCGCGAGGCTGGCGGGGTGATGAATGCCTGTTCGACCATCGCCGGCCTGCCCTTCTCGTCCAGCAATGACACCAGCGCTTCGCCGACCGAAAGCTCGGTGATGGCTTTTTCGGTATCGAAACCGGGACTCGCCCGCATGGTCTGCGCCGCCGCCCGGACGGCTTTCTGGTCGCGTGCCGTAAATGCGCGCAACGCGTGCTGCACGCGGTTGCCAAGCTGCCCCAGAACATTCTCGGGAACATCGAGCGGATTCTGCGTCACAAAATATACCCCGACCCCCTTGGAACGTATCAGCCTCACCACCTGCTCGATTTTCTCCAGCAGCGGGCGCGGGGCTTCGTTGAACAGCAGATGAGCCTCATCGAAAAAGAATACCAGTTTCGGTTTTTCGGGATCGCCGACTTCCGGCAGGCGCTCGAACAGTTCGGACAGCATCCACAGCAGAAACGTCGAGTACAGCTTGGGAGAATTCATGAGCTTTTCGGCTGCGAGAATATTGATCATTCCCCGGCCCTGGTTGTCGGTCTGCATCAAATCGCTGATGTCGAGCATCGGCTCGCCGAAGAACTGGCCGCCCCCCTGCTGTTCGATTTCGAGCAGCGAACGTTGAATTGCGCCGATGGAGGCAGCGGAAATGTTGCCATATTCGACGGTGAAATTCCGCGCGTTCTCGCCCACGAATCGCAACATGGCGCGCAAGTCTTTCATGTCAAGCAGCAAAAGGCCGTTGTCATCCGCGATCTTGAACACCAGCGCCAGCACCCCTTGCTGCGTGTCATTCAGGTTGAATAACCGTCCAAGCAGCAGCGGCCCCATGTCGGATACGGTGGCGCGGACCGGGTGTCCCGATTTGCCGTATATATCCCAGAAAGCAACCGGGCAACCCATCCACACCGGCTTCTCCAGCTTGAGTTGCGCCAGCCGCGCCTCCATCTTCGGGGAATCCTTGCCTGGAGCGGCCAGCCCCGACAGATCCCCCTTGACGTCGGCCATGAATACCGGCACACCAATCGAGGAGAACCGCTCGGCCAGTACCTGTAGCGTGACCGTCTTGCCGGTTCCGGTCGCGCCGCTGATGAGACCGTGCCGATTGGCAAGGCCAGGCAGCAAAACGATTGGCTTGCCGGATTTATCGGAAGTCGCGATTACTAATGGTTCTGGCATGGGATTTCATGGCTCCTGTTTCAGGGTTTCATGATTGCATCATGACTGGCACTTCTCATGATGGTGGCAGTTATAATAATTGGGAAGAAGTAGTAAAAATCCTCGCCTGTCATCGTAGCACGTCCCTGAATCCCGGGGGGACTGCCACTTATCTTCATCCCGCCCAACTGGCGATTTCCAGCAGCAGGAGCAGCAAAAGCCACACCACCAGCGCGCGCCAGACCAGGCCAATGGTATTTTGCAGAAAATCCATATCGGCTTCTTCCCCCACTCCCAGCTCAGGACGATAGAACTCCCCATGGGGTTGGCGCAAGGGATCTCCAAGACGCACTCCCAACGCGCCCGCGCCGCTGGCGAGGATTATTCCCTGGTTTTGATTCATCCATGATGCAGCCTGCGCGCGCCAGCAATAAACGGCGTCTTCGAAATTGCCGGCGATGGCAAAGCTCATGGCGGTGCATCTTGCGGGCAGCCAGTCAATTATCTCGAAAGCTTTTGCCGCAAATGCGCCCGGCGCTTCCGGCTGTCCTCCCCAGCGCTCGTTCAGCAGCTCTGCCACGCGATAGAGCAGCGGACCCATGGGACCCGGCAATATGACAAAAGAGACAATAATGGCAAACAGGTACCGGTGCGAATAAAGCAATCCCATTTCGATGGCAACCCGTGCAATTTGCTGGCTACTGAGCTCATCGGTCTCCTTCGCGCTCCCCCCTAGGTCCTTCAATAGCTGGCGGGCCAAAAGCACGTCGCCATTCTTTAGTGCTGTTTTCACTTCGACGAAAGACTCACTGAACTGCCGGAAGCCCATGGTGAAATACAGGATTGCCACATTCCAGGCGCACGCCAGGATCGGGCTCAAGCCATACAAAAAATGATAGGCCCAGCTCGCCACCACCAGTACAGGAAGCACTGCCGCAAACCAGGCCGCAACGCCATGATGGCGAATGCCCGTATTGAAATAGCGCCCAAGCGTATCCGCATAGGATAAAAACGCGGCTACCGGACCATTGCGGTGGCCGCTCGAATGCCAGCGTTCCAGCAACAGGGCAAAGATCAGAGAGAATAAGATCATCCTAAATCCGACAGTTTAACGGGGTGGAGTATGCGGTTTTTGGAGTGGAGGGCAAGGCGCGACGACGCGCAATAGCCATTCCATTCCAGGGAGTTGCAGCGCAGCCATGTGCCGCAAAAATCACGCAATCCGCCATGTAGCGAACTCACACTATAGGTAAACATCTAAAACCGTGGAAAGTCTTTGGATCATGACTCCAAGACTGGAAAAAAGCGGTCAACTGCCGGATTTAGGATCATAGCAAGAAAAGCCGGTTTTCTCGTCCCGGAAAAATTATCGCAATACCGATTTGAGGACTCTTCCCATTTCCGCCGGATTGCGCGTCACCGTTATCCTGCATGCTTCCATCACGGCAAGCTTTTCCTGCGCCGTGCCTTTCCCGCCGGATATGACCGCCCCGGCGTGTCCCATGCGCCTGCCCGGCGGCGCGGAAACGCCAGCAATAAAGCCGACCACCGGTTTATTCATATTGTCCCTGACCCAACGAGCGCAATCCTCCTCATCCGAGCCCCCGATTTCACCGACCATCAAGACGGCGTCCGTTTCATCATCCTCATTGAAAAGTTTCATCACATCCAGGTGCTTCAGCCCGTTGACCGGGTCGCCGCCGATTCCGATGCAGGTGGATTGTCCCAGCCCCTGCTCCATCAATTGCGCGACTGCTTCATAGGTCAGCGTGCCGGAGCGCGACACCACGCCTATGCGCCCTTTCTTGTGGATATAGCCGGGCATGATGCCGATCTTGATTTCATCCGGCGTGATAATACCGGGGCAATTGGGACCGATCAGGCGCGTTTTGCGCCCTTCCATTTTGCGGCAGACGCGCAGCATGTCGCGCACCGGAATGCCTTCCGTGATGCAGATCACCAGGTCCAGTTCCGCATCTACCGCTTCCTCGATCGCCGCCGCGGCAAAAGGGGGAGGCACATAAATCACCGATACCGTCGCTCCTGACGCCTGTTTCGCTTCCATGACACTGGCGTAAACGGGGATGCCCTCGAAATCCTTCCCCGCCTTCTTCGGATTGACGCCGGCAACAAAGCATTGGTCTCCGTCGGCATAATCCCGGCACATGCGGGTATGGAACTGGCCTGTCTTGCCGGTTATGCCCTGGGTCATGACGCGCGTATGCCGATCGATCAGGATAGCCATGGTTATGTCCTTCCCGTTGCCGGCCCGGGCGTCTCGGGTATCGCTGCCGCCGCCGCAGAGACAGCCTTGGCCGCCGCGTCGGCCATATTGGCCGCGGAGATGATCGGCAGGCCCGATTCGGCCAGGATCTTCCTGCCCAGTTCCACATTGGTGCCTTCCAGGCGCACGACCAGCGGCACGCCCAGCTTTACTTCCCGGGCAGCTGCCACCACGCCTTCGGCAATGACGTCGCATTTCATGATACCGCCGAATATGTTTATCAGGATGGCCCGCAGTTCCGGATTGCGCAGCATCAGCTTGAATGCTTCCGCCACCTTTTCCGCGGTGGCGCCGCCCCCCACGTCGAGGAAGTTCGCAGGGTTGCCGCCATAAAGCTTGATGATATCCATGGTGGCCATTGCCAGGCCCGCGCCGTTGACGAGGCAGCCGATGTTGCCATCCAGCGAGACATAGGAAAGATCATATTTCGAAGCCTCGATCTCCGCGGGGTCCTCTTCGTCCAGATCGCGCAAAGCGGCAAGCTCGGGATGGCGAAACAATGCATTGTCATCGAAGCTCAGTTTTGAGTCGAGTGCGAACACGCGATTGTCCGATGTCATCACCAGCGGATTGATCTCGACCAGCGAGGCATCGGTTGCGTCATAAGCGCGATACAACCCCTGCAGAAATTCGCTCGCTTCCTTTACCGCTTGCGGGCCGATGCCGATACTTTCCGCGACATCCCCGGCCTCTGAAGCGGTGAGGCCGGCAATCGGGTCGATGAATATCTTCCGGATCTTTTCGGGTGTTTTGGCCGCGACCTCCTCGATATCCATCCCCCCTTCGGCGCTTGCCATCAGGCACACCCGCCGCCTGGAGCGGTCCACCACCAGGCCGATGTAGAACTCCCTGGTGATTTCCACGCCCTCCTCGATCAGCAGCCGCCGCACTACCTGCCCGCCCGCGCCGGTCTGGCGGGTAACGAGCTGCATGCCCAGCATCTGCCCAGCGTATTGTTCCACCTCATCGAGCGAGCGCGCCACTTTCACGCCACCACCCTTTCCACGGCCGCCTGCGTGAATTTGCGCCTTGACCACCCAGAGGCCGCCCTTCTCCAGCTTATCCGGCCTGTCCAGCTTGTTCAGCTTATGGGCAGCTTCCATTGCTTCCGCCACACTGAAACAGGCAATTCCACGAGGGGTCGCAACGCCGAACGCGCGCAGTATTTCCTTGGCCTGGTATTCATGGATCTTCATGATTTTCCCGCGTTAGAAACAAGGGGCAAAGGAAGTATATCGCAATAGCGCCGCTACCGTTACCGTCGTAGTTTTTGCGCCATCACGGGAAAGAATTTACTTCAAGACGAAGACAGCCGGCTTGGCGTTATGAGTACCAGCCTTGCCGCGGCCACGATAACAGTAGCCACTGCTCGCCAAAGTTAAAGCCGTATACGTATCCAACATTCCACGCGCCCATCTGGATTTGAAAAATCCATTCCAGTGATGTAGTCTGGCCCCATCGCAACTCCCTGCTTGCGCCAAGGAAACGCTTCCTCGTGTTTTCCACACTGTCCCGTTTCGTCATCCTCGACCTGGAAACGACCGGCGCGACGCCTTCATACCACCGCGTCACCGAGATCGCCCTCATCTGCTTCGAATACGGTGTGGAAACGGAGCGCTGGCAGACGCTGGTCAATCCGGGTGTCAGCATTCCATCCTTCATCTCGCGCCTGACTGGCATCACCAATGACATGGTCCGGGACGCGCCAGCCTTCGAGGATATCGCCCCCGTCCTGCACGGCTACCTGGACGGCGCCATATTGGCTGCGCACAACGTGCGCTTCGACTACGGCTTCCTCAAGAACGAATACCGGCGCTTGGGCGCGGTACTCCGCCAGAAGGTGATGTGCACCGTCAAACTTTCGCGCGCCCTCTATCCGCATCACGAGGGCCATGGGCTGGATGCCATCATGGCACGCCATGGTCTTGCCTGCCCTGCGCGCCACCGCGCCATGGGAGATGTCGAACTGGTGGTCAACTACATGGAGCTCGCCAAGCGAGAATTGGGCGAGGCCGCGGTACTGGACGCCGTAGCCCGCCTGATACACGGCTCCAGCCTGCCCGCGGGGCTCGATGCCGGGTTCCTGGACGAGATACCCGAGAGCCCGGGAGTGTATCTCTTCTACGGTGAGAACGACTTACCGCTCTATATTGGCAAGAGCGTCGCCCTGCGTTCCCGGGTGCTGTCCCATTTCAGCAACGATCATGCCTCCAGCCGGGACATGCGCATCGGACAGGAAATCACGCGCGTGGAATGGATCGAGACAGCGGGAGAACTGGGCGCCTTGCTATTGGAAGCGAGACTGATCAAGGAACGCCAGCCGGTACATAACCGGCGGCTGCGGATACAACAGCTATTCTCGCTGAGTCTCGCTGCCGGGCTCAACCAGTTCCCGCTGGTGCGCGTTGTTGGGGAAGAGGAAATCGAGCCGGAGGTATTCGAGCACCTGTTTGGCTTGTTCCGCTCGAAACGCGGCGCCATGAACACCCTGCGCGAGATCGTCAGAGAGCAGCGGCTGTGTCCGCGCGTGGTCGGAATCGAGTCCGGCAAGGGCGCCTGTTTCGCATCACAGCTTAAACAGTGCGATGGTGTTTGTGCGGGAAGAGAGAAGCCGGAGCTGCATTACCTGCGCTTGAAGCTCGCCCTCATACCTCACCGCCTGAAGCCCTGGCCTTATCCGGGAAAGATCGGTGTGCGTGAACAGCATGCCGACACCGGACGCACCCAGTTGCACATCTTCCAGGACTGGCGCCATCTTAAAACCGTGGAAGACGAGGACGAACTTCAGGATGTCCTGGCATCGCACTTTTGCGCCGAATTCGACCTGGACATCTACAAGCTGCTGCAACGCCATCTTCAAACCTGCGGAGATACCGTCATGATGCTTCCTGCCCTCGAAACGATGGATCAGGCAAACGGAGACTTGCTGGAAGAAGGAGTCGCAAATAAGGTATGTTGACGCCTACGTCATGCACCGCTTCCTCGATGACATACAAATCCAAGGGATTTCGCAAAAATATCTATTTCCGATACAAATCAGTAACTTGATCAACTATTATTTTGTGAGATTAAGTCTGAATAGGGCAGATGTGGGAGTCATTGCCCAATTGGCATTCGTTCCGTTTAAATCATCATCGCGAAACATTACCTCGGCCTCTCCTTGATATGTCATGATAGGTATTGCGATGATCTGTGGAGACATAGCCTTTCTCCGATCTACTTTGTAAACATCTATAGCAAACTTTATGTCGCCTGCAGAACTAGTCACACTATCTACAAGTTGCCAATGGGCAAACTCCGCAGGCTTATCCGGGGCTGTCAAATTTGTTCGAGCTCGTGCAAGGAAATGAGATGTCTCATCTCTATCAGCCAGCCAATATATCTCGCGGGTATCAAATAATTCATTTATTCTTCCACTTAAGGTCAATATTTCGATCAACGACCTGAACTCGGACAGTTGAGGCAAAAACCAAGTTGTGCTATCAAAGGAACTTCGCCATCGGTTGTGCGATGGAATAAGTTTAAAAACATCTCGTTCACTTCGGTCTTCAATTGCAACGGTGTTAACGAATTGCAGGACAAGTCCTGCCGCAAAATCATAGACTCGCACGACATTGTTACTCTCAACTATACGGCTAGTGTATGAGCGCCATTCAGATGGAAGTCCAGATCGAGCTCCGAAAGATGATTTATCTGATAATGCTTGGTTTACCCATGCTTGATCAATCGAACTTGCTGGAACCGAGGGGCGGATAAATGGAAACAATGATGTGGTGCGCAAATCCATCGCCATTATTTCGCCCACACGCTTACAGCCGTAGCGAGTTGTTTGTCCCCAGCTAATAAATAAGTCACACATCATGTCAGTCCATTTAACTGACACGCATCGATCATCGCCATCAATAAAAGCTTTGATGAACATAAACTCCATGACTGATCGATGGGCAAATTTGAAATTACCCACCGCATCTCTATTTAATAATGATCGATTGGTCAACTTCCAGCTTTCGATTAATTCGCTAGAAACGCGAATTAAACTTACCAGCTCATTAAGCGGTATCCGTTCACTCCCCCTCAGATTGCGTCCCAAAACCAAATCAACAGCTAGTTCTTTTGAGAATCGCATCAGCTCATCAGAGCTAATCCAGGCACTCTCCCGTTGCAACCATTGATCGACCATGAAAACATATAGATCCCAAAGATTGCGTGCATCCAGCTTTGCTGCAGCAAGCTTTGGCACCAGGGTAAGCAGCATTGGACGTACCATAAGCTCTGGAATCTGAGCCACGATCTTTTTGGCCCTTTTGAGTTCGTTTAAATGTGTCCATTTAATCGCCGTTTTGAGAAATGCACTTACTTGTTGGTCATTAAAAGGCAGAAGATATACGGTGCGCCATTCGTGCATTGTTAGAGTTCCGGTACTCCGCGGTGCTACTTTAACTATCCCTGTTTCATGGGGTATAGAACTTTCCTGAGAGAAGAATTGTGTTCTGCAAGTCATGATAATCACTTTAAAGTCCGCAGCGGCGATCATCAATTCATCCATACGCTTCCTATAATCTTCGATCGCGCTCGTATCCTCATCAAAAGCATCTAAAAGCAATATCGTTTCGCGTTGATCCACAATTTTCCGTATCTGTTCCCTCGCATCGTTACGATTTAATGGAATAAGCGCTATCCTCCTCCGCTTTCCAGGCCATTTTTTCTGTTCCTTCGCGAATAAGTTTAGCAGGAGAGTAGTTTTCCCCATCCCCGCGTCTGCGAGAACCAGGATGCGTCGCTGCTCCGAAGCACATTGGATTTCATTCCATAGTGCACTGAAAACCAACTTCCTGACTTTCACTGTGACGCGAGGGTCGTCTTGGTTTGAAGGGTCGATATTCGAACAATATGGCTCGATATAATCTTTCTGTGCTTCTAGAAAATCCTCTTTTTGGAATGCGCTAATCAGCATATCTTTCTCCAATTCGAGAAGCCTTCGCGCCATTCGCTTTTGTCATTCCGATCAAGAATGAATATGATCGCTTTCCATAGCGCAAAAAGACAACCGGCAACCGCGCTTATCAATAAAAAATTTGTCCTGGTGAGGTTTTAGCTATAAATGATATTTGCTCTTGTACAGTTTTTTGCCGAGGACCGGTCGACTGTTAGATATTTCCCCGTCAGTGTCCCACAAAAGGAAAAGGCTCACGTTTTTATTCGTAAGCCTTTGTTTTACTGGTGGGTCTGGTTGGACTCGAACCAACGACCAAGGGATTATGAGTCCCCTGCTCTAACCGACTGAGCTACAGACCCCCGCAATGGTAGGATGAATGAAAGTATAACAGTTGCGGAGCCGCTCAGCCTTCGGTATCGAGGAAACTGCGCAGCCGCTCGGACCGCGAAGGATGGCGCAACTTGCGTAGCGCCTTGGCTTCGATCTGGCGAATACGCTCGCGCGTCACATCGAACTGCTTGCCGACTTCCTCCAGCGTATGGTCGGTATTCATTTCGATGCCGAAGCGCATGCGCAGCACTTTCGCTTCGCGCGGTGTCAGCGAATCGAGTATGTCCTTGGTCACGTCGCGCAAGCTCGCGTATACCGCAGCGTCGGAGGGAGCCATGGTGGCGGAATCCTCGATGAAATCGCCAAGATGGGAATCCTCGTCATCGCCTATAGGCGTCTCCATGGAGATGGGTTCCTTGGAAATCTTCAAAATCTTGCGGATCTTCTCCTCGGGCATCTCCATTTTCTGCGCAAGCACTGCCGGTTCCGGCTCCTGCCCCGTCTCCTGGAGTATCTGGCGCGAAATTCGGTTCATCTTGTTGATGGTTTCGATCATGTGCACGGGTATGCGTATCGTGCGCGCCTGGTCCGCGATGGAGCGCGTAATAGCTTGGCGAATCCACCAGGTCGCATAAGTCGAAAACTTGTACCCGCGCCGGTATTCGAATTTATCCACTGCTTTCATAAGGCCGATATTCCCTTCCTGGATGAGATCAAGGAATTGCAGCCCGCGGTTGGTGTATTTTTTTGCGATGGATATGACCAGGCGCAGATTGGCCTCAGTCATTTCACGCTTCGCGCGGCGCGCCTTCGCCTCGCCGGTGGACATCCGGCGATTGATTTCCTTGAGGTCCTTGAGAGGGATGCCTACATCCTTTTGCAGGTTCAGCAGGTTCTGCTGCTGCTCCAGGATGGCCGCTTCAAAGCGGCTCAGCGGCTGGCTATAGGTTTTGCCCAGCGCCACTTCCTGCGCCACCCACTCCAGGTTGCTCTCATTGCCGGGAAAAGCCTTGATGAAATGTCCGCGCGGCATGCCCGCCTTGGTGACGCAGATATCCATGATCCGGCGCTCGTAGCCGCGCATTTCATCCACCAGGGCGCGCTGGGTATCGCAAAGCCGTTCCACCATTTTTGCCGAGAAGCGGATGGCCATGAGCTCAGAGGAAATACTTTCCTGTACTTCCTTGTATGCCCGGTTGGACGACCCTTTCTTTTCCAGCGTTTTCTGCATTTCCGCATATGCTTGCTGGATGACTGCAAAACGGTCCAGCGCATCATTTTTCAGCTTCAGCAGGTTCGCATTCGCTATCGCGACGATATCTTCATCTTCCGAACCCTCGGCGCTCAGCTCCTGCTCAAGCGACTCGTCGGGAATTTCTTCGGTGATAAGCTGCTCGGAATCGGGATCCAGCAATCCATCCACCAGCTCATCGACACGCATCTCGTCTTTCGCCACCTTGGCGGCAAGATCGAGAATGGCGGCAATGGTCGTGGGGCATGCAGAAATCGCCTGGATCATGTGCTTCAATCCATCTTCGATCCGCTTCGCAATCTCGATTTCGCTTTCGCGCGTGAGCAACTCGACCGAACCCATCTCGCGCATGTACATACGCACCGGGTCGGTGGTGCGCCCGAATTCCGAATCGACGGTGGAAAGGGCCGCTTCCGCTTCTTCCACCACGTCCTCATCCGCCACCGTAGGAGCAGTTTCGGACATCAACAGTGTTTCCGCGTCGGGCGCCTCATCGTACACCGATATGCCGACATCATTGATCATGCTGATGATGTTCTCGATCTGCTCGGCATCGAGCATGTCGTCGGGAAGATGGTCGTTGATCTCGGCATAGGTCAGGTAGCCGCGCTCCTTTCCCTGCACGATCAGGTTCTTGAGACGCAGACGCCGGGCCTCCAGGTCCTGGGGCGCAAGCGGCGCCTTGTCCGGATCCTTCGGCTGAGGCGCTTTGCCCTCTCTTAGCACCTTTGCCTTGGCAATTTTCGCAGTAATCAAATTAGGTTCTTTGGCAGCCATAACCGCTTTCGCAATCTCCGTCATCCGAACTGATGTGGCGGAGGTAAGCTCCTCGCCCCCTGAAAAGTCTTCTTCCGCCATTTCTCCCGGTATTTTTTCGGGCATGTCTGGCACGACATCCGCCGTGCCTCGCCTGGGCCTGGCCCCGGCCTCCTTTCCTTCATTCCCAGCCGCCGCCTTGGTTTTTCTGAGAGAACGGTCCACTGCGGGAAGCTTCGATTTTTCTTCTTTTATAGCTGGCTCTTTGTTTTGTGTTTTCGGCTTTACCATAACCTTTCCAGACAATGCAGTTGAAACCTAAAAACTTTTGATTCTACCATGATTTCAATATCAGTTATCAACTGGTCGGATCATGATAGCGCCAATCGTTGAAGCTCCTGTTTTTCCTCGTGCGTCAGCATGCTCAACGACTTGCTGTGCAATTTGGTCATGCGCTGCTTGCGTTTCCTGTTTCTCAATTGTGCCATGGCGCCAGCGAACTCGGCCTCCACGTCTATGTTGGCGTCCCATGCGAGGGTTTCGCTCTGGGCTTTTTGCAATAACTTGCAATGCGGGCTGTCCTGAAAATAGGTAATCGCTGCAGGGACTACCGTATTTACGCTGATATGGAGGCAATTATCGATAAATTCAACCAGTTCCGTCAGCGCCACAATCTCTTCCGAATATTCCGTATCTTCCGTGAGCAGATCCCTATCCAGCTTTGCAGCATAGCCCGGATCGTACAGCAATACCTGTATTAGCCATCGGTATGGCGAAGCCGGTTGCGGCCGCGACGCCTTTTCCGGAGTCCGGGTGGATGAAAACCGCCTGATCTTCAACAGCTCTTCCAACTCGTTACGGGTAAAGCCGCTGATTTCCGCAAGGCGCTTCAACAGCAGAAGCGCAAGACCCGGGGCTGCAACTTTTGCCAGCAGCGGCTTTGCATCCTGGGCCAGCTTGGCGCAGCCTTCGCTGGTTCTGAGGTCCACGCGCGCCGATAGTTCCTTGAAGAGAAAAACAGACAGAGGAAGCGCATGCTCGAATAGCCGCTCAAAAGCTTCCTTCCCATGACGGCGCACGTAACTGTCGGGATCTTCGCCCTCCGGTAAAAAAAGGAAGCTGATATTCTTGCCATCCACAACCTGAGCCAGGCTGTCTTCCAATGCGCGCCATGCCGCTTTTCTCCCGGAATTGTCACCGTCGAAGCAAAACACCACGTTATCCGTATGGCGTAAAAGTTTCTGTACGTGATGCGGCGTGGTGGCTGTCCCCAATGTGGCAACCGCGTAATCGATGCCATGCTGCGAAAGGGCAACCACGTCCATATACCCTTCAACCACGATCACCTTCCCCGCCTGCCGGATTGCCCTGCGTGCCGAATAGAGGTTGTAGAGCAGGTGGCCCTTCTGGAACAGGGGTGTTTCGGGTGAATTCAGATATTTTGGCTCGCCCTGGTCCAATATCCTGCCTCCAAAACCCACGATTCTTCCCTTGAGATCAAGAATGGGAAACATGATGCGGTCGCGGAAGCGGTCATAACGTTTGCCGTCCTCGGCGATGACCAGTCCTGCCTCGGCCAGCAGATCGGCTCGCTTTCCCGCCAGGAAACCGGCAAGTGCTGCATCCAGGTTCTGCCAGCCGGCCGGAGCATAACCGATGGCGAAGCGCGCGGCTGTCTCGCCCGTCAAGCCGCGCGTTTTGAGATAGCCGATAGCGTTTTGGGAATGCTTGAGCTGCTCGCGATAAAAGCGCGTCGCCGCGCTCATGGCATCGGACAGATCCCGGGTGAAGGCTTCAGCCCCGGACTGCTGGGCTGGGGCGGATTCCTGCCTGAAGCCGGACTCCAACCCCGGATTTTCCGGATAAGTCCCTGATTTTTGCGCGGGAACCCGCATTCCGACGCGGGAAGCCAGATCAGTCACGGCTTCCACGAAATTCATCCCCGCGTATTCCATCAGAAAACTGATGGCGCTGCCGTGCGCACCGCACCCGAAGCAGTGGTAAAACTGCTTGGAAGGGCTCACGGTAAACGAAGGTGTTTTTTCGCTATGAAAAGGACAGCAGGCGGTATAGTTGGCTCCCGCTTTCCTGAGCGGGATGTTGCGCTCAATGACATCGGCGATATCCACCCGATCGAGCAATTCCTGAATGAATGATTGCGAGATCATTTATGGCCGATAATCAATTATGTCAGAGAACGCAACCACCGAACCGTCTTCCCTGGGGCCTGTTAAAACGCACCTTCCCTTCCTCGTTGGCATGGCGCGAGGAGCCGGGCGGTCCCGGCTACATCAACCGGCGAGCCTAGCCCTGAGCAGGGCGGAGACCTTGCCCATGTCGGCGCGTCCGGACAGCCTGGGTTTCAGCAAGGCCATTACTTTTCCCATATCCTGTTGTCCCTTGGCGCCTGCCGTGGAAACCGCTTCGGTTATGGCAGCATCGATCTCGATTTCGCTCAATGCAGAAGGCATATAGCCCTGCAATACGCTCACCTCGAATTTCTCGGCATCGGCCAGATCCTGCCGATGCGCAGCCTCGTACTGGGCAATGGAATCCCTTCGCTGCTTGAGCATTTTTTCTACCACTGCGACGACGGCAGCATCATCCAGTTCGATCCGCTCATCCACTTCCCGTTGCTTCAGCGCCGCCTGCAGCAAGCGGATGGCATCCCGCCGCCTGGTATCGCCCGCGCGCATCGCGGACTTCATGTCTTCGGTGATTTGTTGCCTCAGATTCACGTTCGGGAATTTTTCTTATTACTGCGAATAGTCTCAATACCGGGATTCAATATATTATTGACCGCGCTCGAATTCGTGATGATGTTGTGAAACTCGCCCCTACTCATCCAAATGAATCTCGCCAGATCAGGCGTGATAAATTTGACTAATGACAACTAATAAAGTTTCGGAGGAAGCAATTGGCTGCGTAAACGCTTGTAGGTTCGCTTGACTGCCGCAGCCAGCTTACGCTTGCGTTCAGCCGTGGGTTTTTCGTAAAATTCCCGTGCACGCAATTCCGTGAGCAAGCCGGTTTTTTCTATGGTACGCTTGAAACGGCGCATGGCAACCTCAAACGGCTCATTTTCCTTGACTTTAATAGTAGTCATGAAGATATCTTCTCCTTCTCTCGATGTTGAATAGATAAAAATAATCGATGCGCCGGCTTCACCCGCACGAATCTGCACAATGGAACATCAGCCCAACGAACATTAGCTCTCCATTATATAACAAGTACAGAAATTTTCAGAATCCGTTGGCAAAAAGTCAACCGCACGCTCCTTGCTGATCCCGCCGATCCAACCACCCCTGCTTGTACTCGGAATCGAAACATCCTGCGACGAAACCGGGGTTGCGCTTTACCATGCCCAGCGCGGGCTGCTGGGCCATACGCTTTATTCCCAAACGGAAATGCACAGCGAATATGGCGGCGTGGTGCCGGAACTCGCATCCCGCGATCATATACGGCGCGTGCTGCCTCTCCTGAAGCAATGCCTGGCCCAGGCCGGACAGGAACTCGGGGATCTCGGCGCCATAGCCTACACGCAGGGACCGGGGCTGGCGGGCGCGCTGCTGGTCGGCGCAAGCATAGCCGCCTCGCTCGGCCTCGCGCTGGATATTCCCGTTCTCGGCGTGCATCACCTGGAAGGCCATCTCCTCTCGCCGTTGCTATCCACTCCCTCTCCGGTATTTCCCTTCGTGGCGCTCCTGGTGTCAGGCGGCCATACCCAGCTGATGGAAGTAAAGGGTCTTGGCCAGTACAGGCTTCTAGGCGAAACGGTGGACGATGCAGCGGGTGAGGCTTTCGATAAAATCGCAAAACTGCTGGGCTTGGCTTACCCTGGCGGTCCCGCGCTGGCAAAGCAGGCTGACGAGTTTTCCAGATCAGGCCAGCGCAATCCGTTCAGATTTCCCCGCCCCATGCTTCGCAGTGGAGACCTCAATTTCAGCTTCAGCGGTCTCAAGACAGCGGCGCTCACCCTGATAAACCAGGAGGAATTGACGAACTCAACACGGGGCGCCATCGCGCATGCCTTCCAGGAAGCCGTGGTGGAGGTTCTCACCGAAAAATGCATGAATGCACTTACGCAGACGGGGCTGGATCAGCTCGTGGTGGCGGGAGGAGTGGGCGCCAACCGGCAATTAAGGCAAACGCTTTGCCAGAAGGCCGAAGTAGCCGGCGCCTCCATTTTTTTCCCCGAATTGGAGTTTTGCACAGATAACGGCGCAATGATCGCCTTTGCGGGAGCCATGCGGCTGCAAGCCGGCATAACCGCGGATCATTCCGGCAGAACGTTTGCAATAAAAGCCCGATGGGACCTTGAAACGCAAACTGATATCTGAAGGGGAAATGGAAGCAATTATGGAAGGCTGCGCTCGCCGATTCTCGCCTCCTTTCCCGCCATCAAGCTGGCAATATTCGATTTGTGTTTCCAGACAAGGAGCAGCGACAGGATGAGGACCACTGCTGCACTCGTCCCCAAGCCGAGAAAATACACCGCGTAAACTGGTGCAAGCACTGCTGCGGCAAGGGCGGATAACGATGAGATGCGCGATACTGCGGCTACCAACAGCCAGGTTGCCGCTGCCGTCAACCCCATCCATGGGTTGAAACCCAGCAACACGCCCAGGGCGGTAGCCACACCTTTTCCACCCTGGAAGCGTAAAAATACCGGAAAAAGATGGCCCAGGAATACCGCTAATGCCACTGCGGCAACCACCGTATCGGTGATTCCCCAATTCGGACCGGCATAACGCGCCAGTACGACCGACAACCAGCCTTTGCCGGCATCTCCGAGCAGTGTCACCGCCGCGGCCGCTTTCTTGCCGCTGCGCAGCACATTGGTCGCGCCGGGATTGCCGGAGCCGTAGGTGCGAGGGTCGGGCAGGCCGAAGAACCGGCTTGCCAGCACGCCAAAGGATATGGAACCAAGCAGATAAGCCGTCAGCACGGCAGCGGCTGCGATCATGAGACTTGCGCTATGTCCGAAAAAGTCCTATCGCGGTGGCACAAAGCCGGAAACAGGCCGATACCGCCGGAATAAATTCGCCCACAGGGCTGGCAATCTTTCAATATGGGTGGGATGTTGCTGGTAAACTTCCGATGGCCGGGACGGCGGCGCGACTAAAATATCCACTCAGAGAACATGCAGGGGCTGGCAATCCATATTCTATTGCACCTGGAGTGAATAGCATAATGGAAAATTGGCTGCTTGCCAGGCGCCGGTACAGCCTGAAGCGCAAAAACCGGTAGAACCCATATAGGCTGATTCAGTGGACATTATCTTTTTGCATGAACTCAAGGTCAAAACCTTGATTGGCATCTATCCGTGGGAACGCGACGCGGAACAAACCATCCAGCTCGATCTGGAAATAGCGCTTCCCCATAGCCATGCCTGCCAGACGGACAAATTCGAAGATGCGCTGGACTACGCGCTTATCGTCCAGCGCATAAACGAAACCCTCTCGCAAAAGCACTTTTCCCTGTTGGAAGCTCTGGCCGAGCATATCGCCCAGATCATCCTGGTGGAGTTCGGCTCGCCCTGGACGAGGATCAGCGTAGCAAAGCCAGGCGCAATACGCGGGCTAAAAAAACTCGGCGTACGCATCGAGCGCTGGCGGGATCCGCTTTCAGTCCAGGAAACGATTCCCCCTCCAGCTCCTGTAGCGTAAACCCGAACGCTGGATAGACTGGACAGACCGGGCTGAGCGGCCGTCCACGTTCGGCCGCTCGGTGTCCCCATGCGCCTATCCCCGCCACCACGATGGCAGGGATAATGAACGGCATGGACAGCAACGAGCCTGCCGCGCTATCAGTGTATCAGTGCCGCCTCGATTTCCGTAAATGTCCTGGCAACTTCCAGAGATGGAAGAGTGACTCCCAGTTGCTTCTCTATCTGTGTCAGAGAAAAAATGCCGCAGACCACCGGCATTCCTCTTTCATCGCTTTCTATCACCAGGGTGTGCTGCCGGCCGCTGTCCTGCAGGCTGGTAATGATATCTCCCACCCGGGCTCGCTGGACCTCCTCCATGGCGACAGCCTCCAGCCGTTCGAGAGGAGTCATGATATCGGCCACAAGGATCTCATTATGCTTTACCTGGCGCTCCTGGATAAAGCGCAGCGGTTTCTCGCCGAGGACATCGGTGGCCGTGATGATGCCGCAGAGACTCTCGTCCCCGTCAAGCACCAGCAGCGAGCGCACGCCACGCTTTATCATATCGGCATTGGCCACCTCCATCGAGGTCGCGGTATCGGTAACCGCTGCGTGCGTGTAGCGCAGGTCGGTCATGACCTCCAGGGCGGGTGACAGCAAGGTTACTGCTTTGGGCGAGGCCGGGGAAACGATCCGGACGGTGCCGGCAAGCCGCCTCGCGGATAAGATGTGAAAATCGGACATGGTATGATCCTCCAGCAGAAGTGGATGGAATACGCTTGAAATCCCGAATACTTTCTGGCTTTCTGGACTTCTTTGTTTACTTTACGCCCTGCCGACAAAAGGGTCAATGTGAGATCGACGCCATACCGCCGTTATATGCGCGCCCCCTGGCGGCGGGTGTCCTCAGGGATGGCCGAGGAGAAAAAATTGAATTCCTCACTGGAAAAAGAAGGTTCCAAATCAACCTTCTACTGCCTACCATCCATGATTTCGTTGTTTAACCGTTGCAAAACCGCTATTGGATCCCTGGCCTGGGTAATGGGCCGGCCAATGACCAGGTAATCCGAACCATTTTCGATTGCTTCCCTCGGAGTTGCCACCCTTTTCTGCTCATTCTCCGCTGTATCGGCAGGCCGAATTCCCGGGGTAACCAGACAAAAGGCATCGCCGATCCTGTTCCGCAACTGCCGGGCTTCAAGGGCGGAACATACCACCCCATCCAGGCCGCAGTCATGCGCCAGCAGAGCAAGGCGCTGAACCGTTTCCCTCGGGCTTCCATTCAAGCTGATTTCGTCCAGATCTTCCTGGCCGAGGCTGGTAAGAAGGGTAACGGCTATGAGCCGGGTTTCGCCGGGGGGTACGGCATCCCGGGCCGCCAAAAGCATTTTTCTTCCTCCCAGTGCGTGGACATTCAGCATCCATACGCCCAGCTTCGCCGCCGCCCTGCAGGCGCTCGCAACCGTGTTGGGGATATCGTGAAATTTCAGGTCGAGGAAGACATCGAACCCCTGGCGCATGATGCTTTCCACCAATTGCGGCCCGGCGGCGGTGAAAAGCTCTTTCCCTATCTTGACTCTGCATAAAGCGGGATGGAGGCGATCCACCAAGGCCAGCGCCTGTTCCGCTTCGGCAAAATCCAGGGCGACGATGACGCGGGGATTACGGGGATTACTCATGCAATGGAGAAATCGGAACAGTCTGTCCCAATCGGGAAGAGGAGACTGACGCGGCAGAACCACTCCTCGCCCTGGCAGGCAAAGGTCATCCTCGTTCTTCCGAAGCCAGGAATTTCTTTTTGTAGGAAGAGCTCTCCCGCCTCAGCTTGAATATTTTTCCAAGGCAGGAAAGCACTCCGATGACCGCACCTAGCGTAAAAAACAACAACAGCACCAGGACGAGAGGCGCATTCCATTCATAGCCAAAATAATAGTGCAGCGTCACCTGGTCGGTATTCCGCATGGCAAAGCCGAGCAGCAGAAGGAAGAGTCCAATGCGCAGAAACCAGGCGAGATAACGCATGAATCATATTCCCCCGACGATCGATTCAACGGGATGTGCGCCGCTTTTTCGACCAATAGAATAACTATTGGCCTTCAAAATCGTCAAAATCCACCCTCACCCAGCCATATTTTCGCTTCGATTCTTCAAGTCCGACAGGCTGCTAGCCTTTCTGGTCGACCCGTTCCCGCATTTCCTTGCCCGCCTTGAAATGGGGAACATACTTCTCGGGAACACGTACTTTTTCCCCCGATTTTGGATTACGGCCGACGCGCGGCGGACGGTAGTTCAGGTCAAAGCTGCCAAATCCGCGAATCTCGATACGTTGACCCTGCGCTAAACTTTTGGCCATGGCATCAAGTATTACCTTGACGGCAAGTTCCGCATCCTTCGCCACCAATTGAGGATAACGCGCTGCGAGCCTTGCAATCAGTTCGGATTTTGTCATTGCTGTCCCTTTACTCTGTATTCTTGACATCCATCTTGGCTTTGAGCAGGGCGCCAAGGCTGGTTGTCCCGGCATTCGCGGAACTGTCTGCGGCCGCCTTTTGTATGGCGTCGGACTCTTCCAGCATGTCTTTCGCCTTGATGGAGAGATTGATGCCCCGGTTCTTGCGGTCGATGTTGATCACCATCGCTTCAACCGTGTCACCCTCCTTCAGATGGGAACGAATATCCTCCACCCGGTCGCGCGAGACCTCGGAAGCACGCAAGTAACCTTCGACATCGTTCTCCAGTGCAATCACCGCGCCCTTGGCATCGATCGATTTTACCGTCCCTTTCACGATGCTGTTCTTGTCATGCAAGGAAACGAAGCTGTTGAACGGGTCTCCCTCCAGCTGCTTGATTCCCAGTGAAATCCTCTCCCGCTCGACATCTATCGACAGCACCACGGCCTCGACTTCGTCACCCTTCTTGTAATTCCGCACCGCCTCCTCGCCCGGCTGGTTCCAGGAAAGATCGGACAAGTGCACCAATCCATCGATGCCACCCTGCAACCCGATGAAGACGCCAAAGTCGGTGATGGATTTGATCTGTCCGCGCACCTTGTCGCCTTTCTGATGATTCATCGCAAAGTCTTCCCAAGGGTTGACCTTGCATTGCTTCATGCCCAGGGAAATGCGCCGGCGTTCCTCGTCGATCTCCAGGATCATCACTTCCACTTCATCGCCCAGTTGCACCACTTTCGAGGGATAGACATTCTTGTTGGTCCAATCCATCTCGGATACGTGCACCAATCCTTCTATTCCCTGTTCGATTTCCACAAATGCGCCGTAATCGGTGAGGTTGCTGACCTTGCCGAACAGGCGGGTGTGCGGCGGGTAGCGCCGCGAGAGCCCCACCCACGGATCTTCGCTCAACTGCTTCATGCCCAGCGAAACCCGGTTTTTTTCCTGGTCGAATTTCAGTACCTTGGCGGTCACTTCATCGCCGACACTGATGACCTCGGATGGATGCTTGACACGGCGCCACGCGAGATCGGTAATATGCAGCAGGCCATCTATGCCGCCCAGGTCCACGAACGCGCCGTAATCTGTTATGTTCTTAACGATGCCCTTCACCACCGCGCCTTCGGTGAGGTTTGCAAGCAGCGACTGGCGGTCCGCTCCCTGGCTTTCTTCAAGCACCGCTCGCCGCGATACCACGACATTGTTGCGTTTGCGGTCGAGTTTGATGACCTTGAATTCCATCTCCTTGTTTTCATAAGGCGTCGTATCTTTAACCGGGCGAATGTCCACCAGGGAGCCAGGCAGGAAAGCGCGAATACCGTTGATCATTGCGGTCAGTCCACCCTTGACCTTGCCGCTTACCAGGCCCTTCACGATCGTGCCGCTTTCCATGGCTGCCTCGAGGTCATGCCAGGCTGTGAGGCGTTTGGCCTTGTCGCGCGACAGGCGGGTTTCGCCATAGCCATCCTCCAGCGCTTCGATGGCCACGCTTACGAAGTCGCCCGGCTTGACTTCTATTTCGCCCCGGTCATTTTTGAATTCCTCTACGGGGATGAAACTTTCCGATTTGAGGCCGGCATTGACGACAACAATGTTGTAGTCGACACGGACGACCTCGGCCGTGATGACTTCGCCGATTCGCATTTCCTGGCGGGAAAGGCTTTCCTCGAATAACGCTGCAAAACTTTCGGAAAAATCTGTAGCGGGGGATGCAATGCTCATTGTAAAAACCTGATTTTGTAACTCCATCGCGAAAAGCAGGATGGAGCGAGTAAGTTGATAACAACCGCTGTATTTTCCTCCTGGTGAGAAAGAAGGAAAAAGCGACGGCACGAATAAATCAATTTCCTGGAAAAACCATGATTGCCGCTATTAATAAATACCCAAGAACCCAAGTTTGGGCCGTTCTGGCTCGCGCCTCCAGCACCAACTGTCCCGGTAATCGCCGAACTGATGATTGCCGGCGCCCCGAATACCAGCTTTCCATTCGGAAACGAGATCGCCCGTCATTCCCGGAGTTGCAAGAGTTGGGGAGTTTCCGAAATTACGATGGCTTTGGGGCGCTCTTTGCACAGGCTTCCGCATACAGCTTCAATACGCTGTCGACCGCTTGCTGGATGTCGAGCGAAGTCGTATCGAGCAGATTTGCATCTGCGGCCAGTTGCAACGGCGCCACGCTGCGATTGGTATCGCGCGCATCACGGTCCCGTATATCCTGCAAAAGGGTGGCAATATTAGCATTGATTCCCTTGCCCATCAACTGTTTATAGCGCCTCTGCGCGCGTACTTCCGGGCTTGCGGTAAGAAATACTTTGAGCATCGCTTCAGGAAACACCATGGAGCCCATGTCGCGCCCATCCGCCACCAGCCCCGGACGCTTGCGAAATGCGCGCTGGCGGTCCAATAGGGCGCCTCTCACCCGCGGATAAGCAGCAACCCGCGATGCGCCATTGCTGCATGCTTCAGCCCGGATGTCATCCGCTACGTTTCGGTCTCCGAGGCGTATCTCCCCACCGGCAAAGGACACATCCAGATCCGCGGCAATCCCGCTCAATGCTTTTTCATCGTCCAGATCCACTTCCGACCGCATCGCGGCCAGCGCCACGAGGCGATAGAGCGAACCGCTATCGAGATAGTGGAACCCGAGCTTTTTTGCCACGAGCAACGCGACCGTGCCTTTGCCGGAAGCTGAAGGGCCATCGATCGCGATAACTGGAATACTGTTTTCTGCTTCTTCCGCCATTGATGATGCCTCGATGAATTTCCTGGTGGGGATTATGTTCCAGGGCCTGTTAACACTTGTTTCGCGCCCGTTGCTGCGAGACAAGTGTTAACAGGCCCTGGTAATTGCAGCGAACTTTTCAAAATATCCGGGAAAGGTCTTGGAAACACATCCTGGATCGTCGATGCGAACAGGCGCACCGAAGGACGCCAGCGAGAAGCACATCGCCATCCGGTGGTCGTCATAAGTCCCGATGGAGGCATGAGGTATGAATTGTCCCATGGGCGGCGGCTGAATGGTCAATGAATCCCGGCCTTCTTCCACCTTCGCACCCAGCTTGCGCAGTTCATGGGCGACAGCGGTCAGGCGGTCGGTTTCCTTGACCCGCCAACTGGCTATATTCCTGAGCTTTGTGGTTCCATTGGCGAACAGCGCCACCACGGCCAATGTCATGGCTGCATCGGGAATAGCGTTGCAGTCGAGATCGATAGCACGAAGGCGGCCGGATTCCGGCCCGCGCACCTCGATCCAGTCGCCACCCTTGTCGATTTGCGCACCCATCTGCTCCAGCGCATCCGCAAAGCGAACATCCCCCTGCAGACTCCCCTGCCCTATCCCCTCCACCTTCACCGGGCCTGTAGCAATGGCGCCCGCGGCAAGAAAATAGGAAGCCGAGGATGCGTCACCCTCCACCCGCATCTCGCCCGGACTGCGATAGCGTTGCCCTGAAGACAGGGTAAACCGGCGCCATTCCTCGCGCTCGATGGCAACGCCAAATCGGGCCATCAGGGCAAGCGTAATTTCGATATAAGGCCGGGAAATCAGCTCTCCCACCACGCTTATCGTCAGCGGGTTCCTCCTGGAGAACGAGCACAAGGGCAGCGCCATCAGCAGTCCTGTCAAAAACTGGCTGGATACATCTCCCCTGACCGTCACCCCGGTCGCGCGAATGTCGGCCGGCATGATTCGCAGCGGAGGAAAACCCTCCACCCCGCCATATGTTATATCCGCTCCCAACTGGCGTAACGCGTCCACCAGGTCGCCGATAGGCCTCTCATGCATTCGCGGCGAGCCCGAAAGACGATAGCGTCCCCCTGTCAGCGACAGAACGGCAGTCAGGGGGCGGAACACGGTTCCCGCGTTGCCCAGGAATAAATCGGCTTCCTCAACCGGGAAACGGAGCGGCGAGTGTCCTCCGATACCCTGGATTCGATAATCGTTTCCGCCTACCCTGCTGATCGAAACACCGAGAACCTCGAGTGCATCCAGCATCCGGGCGGTATCATCCGAGTCGAGCACATCGCGTATCAGCGTGGTCCCTTCCGCGAGCGCGGCAAGCAGCAGCACCCGGTTGGAAATGCTTTTCGAGCCGGGCAGCCGTACCACCCCTTCGGCGAACCTCGCCGCGGGCAAATCAAGAAAACTCATCACGCATTGCATCGGAAAAACTGGAATGCCGCCGTATTTATTGGCCGGGAGGCTTAGAAATGAGTCAAATCCGGTATTATAATCGACTCCGCATGGTTTCCCTATTTCCCTGCAGCCGCGTTCCAGGCCGGCAAACAAACCGCTGCCGTCAAACGCGCATCGCGCCATCCAGTGCGTTCTGGGCACGGCCTGAACATTCGCTTTGGGACTCTGTCAGAGTGTAGAATCTCGCGCTCATACCCGGCTGCACCACGGTTATCATTAAACTTAAATCCGGCAGATTGGACAGGGTGGAGTGTGCGGTTTTTGGAGTGCAGGGCAAGGCGCTGCCACGAGGAATGGCTATTCCATTCCAAGGAGTTGCAACACAGCCATGTGGTGCAAAAATCGCGTAATCCGCCTTGTAGCGAACTCACCATATAAGTGAACGTTAAAGTACTGCGGAAGTCTCTGTGGATCATGGCTCTAAACTGGAAATGTGCGGTCAACTGCCGGATTTAAGTTAAAGCCTCTACCATAAAAATCAAATTCGCGAATAAACCAGACACAAAGGAAGCTGCGGCATGCCGCGATGGTTCAAGGATAACTCGCAGTCGATCGGAAATACGCCACTGGTCCGGCTGAATCGCGTGACCGATGGCGCCCCCGCAGTTGTGCTGGCCAAAATCGAGGGACGCAATCCCGCCTATTCGGTCAAGTGCCGCATAGGGGCATCGATGGTCGATGACGCCGGGCAACGCGGGCTCCTTGGCGATGGAAAAGAACTGGTGGAACCTACGAGCGGCAATACCGGTATTGCCCTGGCCTCTGTTGCTGCGGCGCGTGGCATCCCGCTGACCTTGACCATGCCCGAAGGCATGAGCATGGAACGCCGCAAGCTGCTTTCCGCTTATGGCGCAAAACTGGTTTTGACTGAAAGCGCAAGAGGCATGGGGGGGGCAGTGGCGAAAGCCGAGGAAATTGTCGCTTCCAATCCCGGCCGTTACGTCCTGCTCCAGCAGTTTACCAATCCGGCCAATCCGGCCATCCACGAGCGAAGCACCGGGCCCGAGATCTGGAACGATACCGATGGGTCGATCGATATTTTTATTGCCGGCGTGGGTACGGGAGGAACCATGACGGGAGTATCGCGGTATATCAAGCACACCAGGAAAAAAGCGATCTGCTCGGTTGCTGTCGAGCCCTCGGCGAGCCCGGTGCTGACGCAACACCGCGCTGGCGAAGCCCTGAAGCCGGCTCCCCACAAGATTCCGGGAATAGGCGCGGGCTTCCTGCCTGCAAATCTGGATCTCGCGCTCGTAGATGATATCCAGCAGGTCAGCAATGAGGAAGCGGTGCAATATGCGCGCCGCCTCGCGCGGGAAGAAGGCATCATCTCGGGAATCTCCTGCGGAGCGGCGGTCGCCGTGGCGGCAAGATATGCCAGGCATCCGGACAATGCGGGTAAAACGATTGTCGTCATCCTGCCGGACTCCGGAGAGCGATATCTAAGCTCTATCCTTTTTGAGGATCAGCTCACAGGAAACGTTCCATAGCATGACCCGTAGACGGCAAAGGAGCGATATGCCATTGAAAGGCGCAAGTTTACAGATTGACGCTGTAGTTTCCCAGCTACGGGAGCTACGGGTGAAATCGCTGGAGAGCCGGCAAAGGCGGAACAAGCCACCCAAGCTTCCCTCGCGGAAAGTGCTGATTGGCGTGGCGGATGGCCTGCGCGCCATATTGTTTCCCAACCGGCTCGGTTTGCCGGAGCTCACCAACGAAAGCGTGGATTATTACGTCGGGTACATGCTGGATGTCACGCTTCGGGAATTGCTGGCGCAAGTGCGCCGCGAGCTGCGCTTTGTTTCTGGCCTCGAAACCATCAGCGATCAGGACCAGGAACAGGCCTTTGCCCTCATCAAGGCTTTTGCGCAGCGCCTGCCGCATATTCGCAGCCTGCTCGAAAGCGACATCCAGGCAGCCTACGAGGGCGATCCTGCAGCCCGGAGCATCGATGAAGTCCTGGTTTGCTATCCCGGCATCACCGCAATCACGCATTATCGCCTGGCACACGAGCTTTATCGCCTGGGCGTTCCCCTGATTGCACGCATGATTTCCGAAATCGCCCACTCCGCTACCGGTATCGAGATCCATCCGGGGGCGCAGATCGGAGGAAGTTTTTTTATCGATCACGGAACTGGCGTAGTCATCGGGGAAACCGCCATCATAGGCGAGCATGTCCGTCTCTACCAGGCGGTAACGCTCGGCGCCAAGCGCTTCCCCGTGGACGAGCATGGCGCGCTGGTAAAAGGCAATGCGCGCCACCCTATCGTGGAAGATGATGTCATCATTTATGCGGGAGCAACCATACTCGGCCGCATCACCATAGGCCGGGGCTCGACCATCGGCGGCAACGTCTGGCTTACTCGCAGCGTACCGCCGGGCAGCGCCATTTCGCAGGCGCAAATACGCAACGAAGTATACGATGGCGGCGCGGGAATCTAGGGAAGCGCTGAACAAATCCTCGCTGAGTGCGTTGCTGGTAAAATCGGGATGATCATAAGAAGACGCGCGACGCAGGTCGTAGCTGGGACTACGATGCCAGGGAGCGCAACGCGATGGCTCCCCAGAGCGTGGCCCGAGGGCCCCCGCGAAGCGGGGATCGGGCAGCGGCGGGGATGCTTCGACCGCACCACAGTTTTGCTGGGGCGCAGGCATCCCGCTACGGGGTCGCATCTTCCTTTCGGAAGACACTGTTCCGCCCTGCGCGGTCGCACCATTCGCGTCGTCGCCTTTCGCGCATCCCATCCCACAAAGCCACCGCCGCGCCAGCGGAGTTTTATTCAGCGCTTCCCTAGGCCCCGCGCTATTTCCGTTGCTATATCAAAAAACACATAAAAAGAATATCATGGCGGAAACAGATTGGTGCTTGTCCGGTCCGCAAAGTCACTATGCGGATAGCGCAGATAACTGGAATATTTGCCGTCTTAAAGCAGAATAGCAGGACCGGTGGAGTATCATGCCCAGGAAATGTATCAAGTGCGGAAGTGAAAAGACGCACGGATCTCGCGTCAGAAGCGGCGAGCGCACCGCTGCGATGTGGTTTCGGAAACCCATACGCTGCAGGGAATGCAAGGAACGCTTCTGGGTGCCTAACCCGAACGCCTATATTGCAACGGCATCCTTGCTGGGTGTGGGGGGACTGCTGGTTGGGGTCATCTGGCTCGTAATCACCAATAACATCGACGAGTACTACGGCTCCATGACCGACGTGGCGGAAGTAGCGGATTCCCCAGCCGAGCCGGGAAAATCGGCCGACGCCGCCAAAAAGCCGCTACCCGCCGCTCCCTCAAAGCAGTTAAGCCCGGGATACGTCACAGGTTCGAAATCGCCCGATGGCGCCGATATCTCCATGGGAGAAAGAAAATCGCAGGACTCTCCAAAAACAGACAAGGTGGATGACCCCCACTTCGCAGTGCAGCTATATGAGGAAAGCGCTGAAAATGGGGATAGCGATGCGCAGTACAAGCTCGGGCTTCTGTATCTCACCGGCAATGGAGCGCTGCAGGATTTTGCCGAAGCTGCGAAATGGCTCAAGCTTGCAGCGGAACAAGGCTACGCCCTGGCGCAATATGAGCTGGGGCTCATCTATCGCAGCGGACACGGACTTGCCGCCGATCCGGTGCAGAGTTATGTCTGGCTGAACCTGGCCGCCGCCGCGGGCGTGCAGCAGGCGATGGGCGCGCGCGATGACGTCATGCGCTCCCTCAACACCCGTCAACTGGCGCAGGCGCAAAAAATTTCCCGCGACTGGCTGGCTTCAAAAACGAAATCCAGGCCATCCAGCGCCGGAAAATTAGCCAGATCAGCCGGGAGCGCCGGCCCGGACGGACGGAAAGCGCCGCCGCGAAACCAAACCGGCTCCGGTGGCCAGGCCGGCTCCGCCCCGCCGGTAATGGAGACTGCGCCGCAGGAATAGCAAACCGTACCATTCGCCGTGCGACCGTGTGATCGTGTGACACTGCGGCACGACGCGCAGCAATTAAATTACCACCGGCAAAGCCGGTGGTTTATTGGGTGAACCCCTCAAAGGGGTCTCAAAACCGTGAGCCGCTTCGCGGCGCAGTGAGGCGTACAGCTCCAAAGTTGATCTCTCTTGCAAACATTACTTCGATCATAGGGCCTCTCCAGTTCCATGCACCGATTCAAAACCATCTCCGACCGACGCAAAGGTCAAACCTTTCGGAGTCCCCCGGCAAAGCCGGGGGTTTACCTCACTTAATTAGCCAGGAAAAACCGAATGAGCAACGTACTGGACGTCATTATCGTGGGGGGTGGAACGGCAGGCCTTTCCGCCTTGCGGGAAGTCGGAAAACGCACCAGCAATTTCGTCATCATCAATGATGGTCCATGGGGCACAATCTGCGCCCGGGTAGGCTGCATGCCTTCCAAGGCTCTCATCGAAGCGGCCAATGCCTTTCACCACCGTAACCGCTTCGCCGAATTCGGCATCCGGGGGGCGGAAAATATCACGATCGATATTGCGGCGGTACTTCAGCGCGTACGAAAGCTCAGGGATGGATTCGTCGCAGGCACGCTGAAAGCAACGAGCGACCTGGGAGAACGCGCCATATCCGGCCGCGCGCGATTGCTGGGCGTGGGAAGGCTGGAAGTAAACGGACGCATACTCCATGCGCGCAGCATCATCCTTGCTACCGGGTCCCGTCCCGTGATCCCCGGACAATGGCAGGCGCTCGGCGGAAGGCTGCTGACCACGGATACCCTATTCGAACAGGAAACCCTGCCTTCCCGCATGGGAGTGCTGGGCCTGGGGCCTGTCGGCGTGGAGATGGCACAGGCACTTTCGCGGCTTGGCATCAACGTAAGCGCGTTCAGCAAAGGCGAAAATATCGCCAGATTGAGCGATCCCGAGGTCAATGCCATCGCGGTGGATCTTCTGGGCAGGGAATTTTCATTGCTGACGGGCGAGAAGGCGGATCTCCGGATGGACAACGATCAATTGCAGGTAAGCACGAACGGCAGCGATATCGCCTGCGACAGCGTTCTCGTCGCGCTCGGGCGGCGCCCCAATATTGATGGCCTGGGGCTTGAAACATTGGGGGTCGAACTCGACGAACACGGACTGCCCCCTGTGGATCCCGACACCATGCAAATAACCGATCTGCCAGTTTTTCTGCCGGGAGATGCCAACCGCCAGGCTCCAATCCTGCACGAAGCGGCGGATGGAGGGTACATAGCCGGAATTAACGCCATGCGCCCCACGCCTTTCAGCTTCCAGCGGCGAGCCCCCCTGGCAATCATTTTTTCCGAGCCTGGCATCGCCATCGTGGGAAAGCGCTTCGAGTCGCTGGACAGCCGACGCATACTGACCGGGACGGTGCGTTTCGAAAAACAGGGGCGGGCCCGCATAGCGCAGCGCAACCACGGCATTCTCCGCCTGTACGCGGACCGGGAGAACGGCCGGCTGCTTGGGGCAGAAATGGCTGCGCCTGCGGCCGAGCATATGGCGCACCTGCTGGCGCTTGCCATCGACCGGTCCCTTGCCGTGCAGGATATGCTGCGCCTGCCTTTTTATCATCCGACTCTCGAAGAGGGCTTGCGTACGGCTCTACGAGAGATATCCTCGCAATTGCCGCCATGCAGCGAATCCGATCTCGCTGCGTGTGAACCCCTGCGCGTCGAGGCGCTGGAGTAGCGCCGGACTTCTCCCCGCAAAACCGCCGTTGCGCCAGCGGAGATTTATTCAACGCTTCCTTGACCCTGCAGTGAATTCCACGGATGAAGCCGAGTCCAAGTTTGGGAAGTGATATCGCTCGCCAGCATGGCGGCCAAACAAAATTGTGAAGGACCGTACTGTAATGAATGAGTTTGCCTTTGCCCGGGTATTGCACGTGTTGGGAGTCGTGCTGTGGATAGGTGGCGTAGCCATGGTCACCACTGTATTGCTTCCCACCATATCGAAAATGCGCTCCGCCGAGGAGCGCACGGATTTTTTCGGACGAATCGAACGCCGCTTTGCCGCCCAGGCGCGCTTTACCACCCTGCTGGTCGGCCTGAGCGGGTTTTACATGGTCTATTTGCTGGATGCCTGGGACCGCTTCACCGAGCTGCGCTTCTGGTGGATGCATGCCATGGTGCTGGTGTGGCTGATATTCACCCTGGTGCTGTTCATCGCGGAGCCGTTGGTGCTGCGCAAGAAGATACAAAAATCGGTCGCGGATAATGCAGAAAATTCGGTTTCATCGGCCCAGCGCATGCACTGGATACTGCTAAGCCTGAGCCTTGTCGCCGTCGCCGGCGCGGTGGCCGGCAGCCATGGCTGGATGCCCGGCGGAAATTAAGGGTGTGTTTCGGACCTTGCCCTCACGCTTTTTCGCACGGCAACGCGAGCGGGAAACAAGTATTAACAGGCTCTAGGAAACCTGGCGTATGAGTTACGCAGCAATAAAAATGATCCATGTCGGCAGCGTCATTGTCAGCTACCTGCTGTTTTCATTGCGCAGCATATGGATGCTGCAGGAGTCTGCTGCCATGCAGCGACGCTGGGTAAAGGTCATGCCGCATGTGGTGGACACGGTACTGCTGGCCAGTGCCATCACGCTCGCCATCAGAATCCACCAGGACCCGATTCACGACTCCTGGCTCAGCGCGAAGGTCGGGGGATTGCTGCTTTACATCGTTCTGGGCATGATGGCATTGAAGTATGGAAAAACCCGCAAGACGAGAATCCGGGCATTGATAGCGGCCCAGGCTGTCTTTCTGTATATCGTGCTGGTCGCGCTTACGAAAAACCCCTTGCTGTTCTAATCGGCAATTTCATCCCTCATTTTTATTCATACGGAATTCCTTTCTTCCCGCCTGCTTTGTATCCGTGGCACCCAGGCATCAAAATACAAGGAAGATCCTGAACAAGACCCCATTGCTGCCAACCGGATGACTGATGCACACTCCCGCGGGTGAATCCCGCCATTCGTACCCTTTCCGGCGCCAGTCTTTATAATTGCAATATAATTGCAATGCCAATGCAGTTGTATTGCTCAAGAAAAACACAGACCAAATCCTGGCTGGCGCAGCGATGGCTTTGCGGGATGGGATGGGCGAAAGGGGGCGAAGCGCAATGGTCATTCCATTCCAGGGAGTGGCAACACAGCCATGTGCCACAAAAATCACGCAATCCGCCTTGTAGCGGACTCACCATGGATGAACGTCGAGTTACAGCGGAAAGTCTTTGCGGATCATGTCTCCAAACCGGAAATGAGCGGCCAGCAGCCGGATTTGGGTTCATATTTATCTTCGCCCCTTTCACGAGATTGAACCCCGGCTTGCTATAATTGCGCGCATGTTCCTGTTGATCTTCTTTACTGCTCGCTTCACAAGCTGATGCGCCCGTTGATCTATTCACTCGCCGCGCTTCTCGCATTGGGCTTGTTCGTTGCTCTCCTCGTTGTTTTTGCGGCGATGGTAACGGTTCCTTCGCTGCCCTCGCTCGAGACACTGACGGATTATCGGCCCAAGATTCCCCTACGGGTATATAGCGCCGAAGGCCTGCTGATCGGAGAATTCGGCGAAGAGCGCAGGGAGGTGGTCAAGATCAGCGCAGCACCCGCACAGTTGAAGCAGGCGATCATCGCCGCGGAAGACGACCGGTTCTACCAGCACGGCGGGGTCGACTATATCGGCATACTGCGTGCCGCCTATTCGAACTTCACCTCGGGAGGGGTAAGGCAAGGCGCCAGCACCATAACGATGCAGGTGGCACGGAATTTTTTTCTGACGAAAGAAAAAACACTCACCCGAAAATTCAGCGAAGCGCTGCTGGCGTTCAAGATCGAGCACAGCTTGAGCAAGAACGAAATACTCGAACTCTACTTCAATCAGATCTATCTCGGGCAACGCGCATACGGCTTTGCCGCCGCCGCCCAGGTTTACTTCGGAAAATCCCTGCAGCAGCTCAGCCTTGCCGAAGCAGCGATGCTTGCGGGCTTGCCCAAAGCCCCATCGCGCTTCAATCCGGTAGTCAATCCCAAGCGTGCCAAAACACGTCAGCTTTATGTTCTGCGGCGCATGCAGGAGCTGGGCTATATTTCCAAAGAAGAGTTCAAGCTGGCGGAAGACCAGCCGCTGCATGTCAAGCGCGAATCGCAGGAATTTCCAATGAAGGCCGAGTATATCGCCGAGATGGCCCGCCAGGCAGTCTACGACCGATATCAGGACGCAACCTACAGCAAGGGATTCAGGGTCTACACCACGGTAAGGAAATTCGACCAGGATGCGGCGTACCAGGCGGTGCGTGAGGGAGTGATCGACTATGACCGGCGGCATGGATATCGCGGCCCTGAAGCGGTGCTCGAATTACCCGCCGCCACCTCGAACCGGGATGAGATACTTGAAGACGCGCTCACGGAAGTGGCCGACAGCGATGATCTTCTTGCTGCCGTGGTGCTTGCCGCCGACCCCAAGCTGGTCAAGGCCTACCGCAAAGGCGGAGAGATCATCGAAATAAGCGGCGACGGTCTCAAATTCGCCCAGAAATTCCTGGGGAACAAGGCGAACAAGAAGCATATCCGTGCGGGCTCCCTGATTCGCATACGGAAGAACGACACAGGATGGCAAATCGCGCAGCTCCCCCAGGTCGAGGCAGCGCTGGTATCCATCAATTCCAGTGACGGTGAGATTCGCGCCATGATTGGCGGGTTCGATTTCAATCGCAGCCAGTTCAACCATGTCACCCAGGCCTGGCGCCAGCCGGGTTCGAGTTTCAAGCCCTTCATCTACTCCGCCTCGCTGGAAAAGGGCTTTACTCCCGCAACGATCATCAATGACGCGCCCCTTTCTTTTACCGCGGAGGAAACTGGAAGCGAACAGTGGGACCCTAGAAACTTCGATGACAATTACGACGGCCCCCTGCGCATGCGGGTGGCGCTAGCAAAATCCAAGAACCTGGTGTCGATTCGCATCCTTCAGGCCATTGGGGTGCAATATGCCCAGGATTACATCGCCCGTTTCGGGTTCGATCCAAAGCTCCATCCGCCCTATCTGTCCATGGCGCTGGGCGCGGGTTCGGTTACGCCGATGCAGATGGCCGTCGGATATGCCGCTTTCGCCAATGGAGGGTTCCGGATAGTGCCCTATTTCATCCAGCGCATAGAAGATGAAAAAGGCAACGTACTGGTGCAATCGGAACCGGCGGTCGCCGGGCAGAATGCCAAGCAGATCATCGATCCGCGTAACGCGTTTCTCATGACCAGCATGATGCAGGACGTGGTGCAGCGCGGCACTGCAACCAGGGCCAAGCAGTTGGGCCGCAACGATCTGGCGGGGAAAACCGGCACCACGAACAACCACGTCGACGCCTGGTTTTGCGGCTACCAGCCGGATCTGGTAACCATCTCGTGGATTGGTTTCGATAATCCGAGGCCACTGGGCGACAAGGAAACCGGCAGCCATGCCGCGCTGCCCATGTGGATAAGTTACATGGGCAAGGCTTTGAAAGACGTTCCCGTGGCGAAAATCACCCCTCCCCCGGGAGTGGTCACAGCCAAAATCAATCCTGAAACCGGACTGCGGGACGCAGCCGGCACCGTGACCGAACAATTTCTCGAGGAGCAGTTGCCGCCCGAGCAGTTGCCGCCCGAACCCGAAAACAAGCTAGAAGACGTGATCAGATCGACAGAGGATATAATCAGGGAATTTTTCTCGCACTAAACCCGGATATCGCCGCATCGGGCGCCACCAGCCACACCCCTCTGCAGGGATTTGCCAGGATGATTCAGCGCGCCGCCAGCCATCTTGCCGCATCCATCGCATAATAGGTGAGGATGCCATCCGCCCCCGCCCGCTTGAATGCCAGCAGCGCTTCCAGCACGCAACTTTGCTCATCCAGCCATCCATTTTGCGCCGCTGCCTTGAGCATCGCATATTCCCCGCTGACCTGGTAGACGAAAGTGGGTGCCCCGAACCGATCTTTCACGCGGCGGACGATATCGAGATAGGGCATGCCCGGCTTGACCATGATCATGTCAGCGCCTTCCTCCAGATCGAGCCCCACCTCCCATAGCGCCTCATCCGAATTGGCGGGATCCATCTGGTAGGTATACTTGTTTCCCGAACCCAGGTTCGCGGCGGAGCCTACAGCATCCCGGAACGGCCCATAGAAACTCGATGCGTATTTGGCGGCATAGGCGAGAATGCGCGTGTGAATGCATTCGTGATCTTCCAGCATGGCGCGAATCGCTGCCACACGCCCATCCATCATGTCCGAAGGCGCCACCACGTCCGCCCCGGCCTGAGCATGTATCAGCGCCTGCTGCGCCAGCGCCTTTACCGTTTCATCGTTCAGCACGTATCCCTGGCGGTCGATGAGTCCATCCTGGCCATGACTGGTGTAGGGGTCCAGCGCGACGTCGGTAATGATGCCCAATTCGGGAAAATGCTTCTTGAGCTGTCCCACCGCCTTGGGCACCAGGCCTTCCGGGTTGAGCGCTTCGGACGCGGCAAGATCTTTCAGGCCCGTGTCGATTACGGGAAAAAGAGCCATGGCAGGTATGCCAAGCTCCAGGCAGCTTTCCGCACGGCGCATCAGCAGGTCGAGAGTCTGCCTTACCACGCCGGGCATCGACAGCACCGGCTCCTCACGTTTTTCCCCATCCAGCACGAATACCGGGTAGATCAGGTCATCGGCATGCAATCTGCTTTCCCGCATCAAACGGCGGGAAAATCCATCGCGGCGCATGCGCCGCATTCTCCTTTGGGGAAACTGGCTGAAAGCTGACATATTAATGATTTGAAATTAATGACTTGGAAATAACCACTAAAATTTTACAGTAAATATTCAAAAATCCGGGAACTTGTACTCGAATTGCTTATCTTACTTACAGACGTTGCTTGATTGTCTCCCGCTTTTCCTCCCTGAGCGGGTACCTTAATCCCTATTAAGGTAGTTTGCCCCCGGTTTTATTCCCCTTTAACCGGGGGTTTTTTATGCCCGCTATTCCTGGATCGGCATCCTCTGGGTTTTTCGCGTTTTTCGTTTCCAGTCTATGCGAATCTCCGGTCCGTGAAAGCGAATCCAGTCCGAGCCACGCGCCAAGAACCGAAGCCGCCTGGTCCACTCCCTCGCGCGTCATGCTGGAAAATAATTGTACGCTGCATTGCGGATAAGTTTCACGCAGCGATTGCGTTACGCCATGGAGCACCTTTCCCGCCTGCTGCCGCGAGAGTTTATCCGATTTCGTGAGCAGCGCGTGCACCGGCTTGCCGGTTTCGGCAAACCAGGCCAGCATTTGCCGGTCCAGCGGCGTCAGTGGATGCCGCACATCCATTATGAGCACCAGTCCATGAAGAGATTCCCGCGTCCTGAGGTAGGTGCCAAGCAGATGCTGCCAATGCTCGCGGATTTCCGCAGGGACTTTTGCGTAGCCATACCCCGGCAGATCCACGAGAAAGCCTCCACGTCCCAGGCGGAAAAAGTTGATGTGCTGCGTCCGGCCAGGCGTTTTGCTCACGAAAGCCAGTCTCCCACGATTGGTCAGTGAATTGATGGCGCTGGATTTGCCCGCGTTCGACCGTCCCGCGAACGCAATCTCGATACCGGCTGGAGGCGGCAGGTCCCGCAAGCGATTGACGGTGGTAAAAAAGGTTGTGGGGTGAAAAACCGACATGATCATTGGTCCAACTCGGCGAATAGCAGGAAAAATAGGGGGAATCCGTTCTTCAGCCAGCATCAGGCTTAAGGAAGCGCTGAATAAATCTCCGCTGGCGCGGCGGTGGCTTCGCGGGATGGGATGCGCGAAAGGCGACGACGCGAATGGTGCGACCGCGCAGGGCGGAGCAGTTTCTTCCAGAGGAAGATGCGACCCCGTAGCGGGCTGCTGGCGCCCCATGTATACTTTGGCGCGCTCTGGCATCCCCGCCGCTGCCCGATCCCCGCTTCGCGGGGGCCCTCGGGCCACGCTCTGGGGAGCCACTGCGTTGCGCTCCCTGGCATCGTAGTCCCGGCTACGACCTTCGTCGCGCGCCTTATGATCATCCCGATTTTACCAGCAACGCCGCTCAGCGAGGATTTATTCAGCGCTTCCTTAGATCTCCGAAACAGCAGCTGGCGTTTCCCGGGCAATTATCCTGAGACCATCGAGCACCAGGCTATCTATCACCACGGTGGTGGCATCGAGCCGTGCCTGAAGTTGCTGCGCCGCGCCGCCGCTGAGAATGCAATCGGGTACGCGCCCCAGCGTAGCTGCAAGAATCGCGACCATGCGATCCACCGCCCCGGCCATTGCGAGCAACGCGCCCGTGTACATGGCATCCTCGGTGCGATCGGGATACTCGCAAAACTTTCCATTTCCCTGTTCCAGGGCAGCGGTATTTTCAATCAATGCTTTTTGCATCAGGGCAAGGCCAGGTGTGATGATTCCTCCGAGAAACTCTCCAGTGTCGGAAAGCGTATCGACAGTCATGGCGGTGCCTGCGTCAACCACAAGGCAACCCTGGCGCTGCAGCTCCCACGCAGCGATGAGCGCAGCCCACCTGTCGCAACCAAGCTGCGAGGGCTCTGCATAATAGTTGCGCACTCCGCACTGGTATGCGGCAGCGGTAATCCATCGAGGTTCCGCCTGCCAGCGGCGGAATGATCTGGATAGCTCTTCCGCGACCCTGGCTCCGCCCACGTGGGACACCATGATCTGGACCGGTTCCTCCATATCCCCCCATTCCTTGTCCAGCAGCACCAGTCCATCCTTCGCTTCCGTTGTCCCCGCCGTTCCCTCCGGAACCTGCGCCACCTCCGCGGCCCCCTGCCTTACCCAGTCCTGTCCATCATGCAGGCCCCACTGAATTCGCGTATTGCCGGAATCAACTGCCAGCAGAAGAGGTAAGGATGATTTCATTTCAAAATGCCCTCCGTAGCGTAATTTCGCCACCGCTATAGCGGTGGATTCCCGATGATGCCGACAGAAGCAGCGACCCGTCATCCGCCACGCCTTTTACCGTGCCCTCCCTGCTCGAACCATCAGGCAGATGAAGCATCACGGCTTTATGTTCGTAGGCATGGCGGCTTATCCACTCTTCCTTGAAGGATGCGAAGCCGAATTGCTCGAATTCCCTTAACGCCCGGGATAGCTCCATCATCAGCGCAGCGAGCATTCTGTTGCGATCCGGCATCCTGCCAGCCATGGAAAACACATCTGTCGTACCCTGGGGGATGTTCGCCCGCACCTTGTCCGACAATCTCAGGTTCATGCCGATCCCGATCACTGCAACGGCAGGGCCCAGCATGTCGCCCTGCAATTCGATCAATACGCCGGCAAGCTTGCAGAAATTGAATATCACATCGTTTGGCCACTTCAGGGTAGCGCCTTGCACCCCGACGGATTCGAGCGCGCGCAGGATGACAACCCCGGTTGCCAGGCTCAAGCCTGACAGGAAGCTCGCGCCCTGGGGAAACCGCCACAACAAGGAAAATGTAAGGCTATCCCCCAGGCCGGAATGCCACTTCCGTCCATGGCGTCCCCGTCCGCCAGTTTGCAATTCCGCCGCCACCACCTGAATGCGATCGCTCTTTGCATTCAATTCCGCTGCGGCCCTGTGCTGTAAAAAAGTATTCGTCGACTCGACGCTATCCAGCACTTCGAGGGCAAAGGCATCCGATTGCGATCCGAGGTATTCCAGGATCAGGTCTCGCTCCAGCCATTGCATCGGTTCGCTCAACCGGTAACCCCGGCCATGGATTTTATATACCGTCAGCCCCACTTCATCCAGTCCGCGCAAGGCGTTCGACACGCTGCTTCGCGAGATACCGTGATTTTCGGCAATGGCCGCGCCCGAATGGAATTCGCCATCGTTCAACGTGCGCAAAATGGAAAACGTCAACGGCTTCATGTTAACCAGTTTAGTGCAAATACCGCCGGCTGCCTCGCCGCGACACTCGACTATGGAGAAGTAAGCTCGAAACAGGTTATTGCAGCATTGTAGGCCAGGGTTAACGCAGCGCAACCCGACATTCCAGCATAAAATTGCTATGCATCGGTTTCGAAAAACATCCACTCTATTGGAAAAGCAAGCTCAGAGTAAATTTTTACGAAAGTGATTCCCACTATAATAGTCCGAACAGCAAGGAGCATCTCATGACACCCAAGAGGATAACTTGAAACACGAACCTGCAGCCAACAGCCCAGTTGCTTCCAACTTCATCCGCAGCATCATCGAGGAAGACAATCGCTCAGGCAAATGGAATGGACGGGTGGAAACCCGCTTTCCCCCGGAACCGAACGGCTATCTTCATATCGGTCATGCCAAAAGCATTTGCCTGAATTTCGGCATTGCCCGTGACTACCACGGCAAGTGCCATCTGCGATTCGATGATACCAATCCCGAAAAGGAAGAGCAGGAATATGTGGACTCCATCATCGAGTCGGTCAAGTGGCTCGGCTTCGACTGGGGCGATTGCATGCATTATGCTTCGGACTATTTCGACAAGCTATATCAATTCGCCGAATACCTCATCACCCGCGACAAAGCCTATGTCGACAGCCTGACAGCCGATGAAATCCGCGACTTCCGGGGCACGTTGACCGAAAGCGGACGCAACAGTCCCTACCGGGATCGAAGCATCGAGGAAAACCTGGGCTTGTTCCACCGCATGAAAGCCGGCGAATTCCCTGATGGAACGCATGTCCTGCGCGCCAAAATCGATATGAGCGCTCCGAACATCAATCTTCGCGATCCCGTCATCTACCGGATTCGCCGGGTCTGGCACCACCGGACCGGAGACAAATGGTGCATCTACCCGATGTACGACTATACCCACTGCATTTCCGATTCGCTGGAGAAAATAACCCATTCCCTGTGCACCCTGGAATTCGAAGATCACCGTCCGCTCTATGACTGGACACTCGACCAGTTGAGCGACGCACTTCCCTGCCATCCGCAACAGATCGAATTTGCGCGGCTGAACCTTACCTATGCCGTCATGAGCAAGCGCAAGCTGATCGACCTTGTGGAGAATCACCTGGTCGATGGCTGGGACGACCCGCGCATGACCACCCTGGCGGGCCTGCGGCGCCGCGGCTACACCCCCCAATCCATCCGTCTCTTCGCCGAGCGCATTGGCATCAGCAAGGCAGATTCATGGATAGACATGGGCGTGCTGGAGGACTGCCTGAGAGAGGATTTGAATGAGCGCGCGCCCCGGCGCGTTGCCGTTCTCGATCCGCTGAAAGTCGTGATCGACAATTTTCCCGAAAATGCGGAAGAAGACTGCCTCGCGCCGAATCACCCGCAAAAGCCCGAGTGGGGAACCCGCACCCTGCCCCTCACGAAGACCGTCTATATCGAACGCAACGACTTCATGGAAACGCCATCCAAGGGCTATTTCCGCCTCTCTCCCGAAAAGGAGGTACGGCTTCGTTATGCTTATATCATAAAATGCACTGGCGTCATAAAAGATGCCAATGGCGAAATCGTGGAAATCCACTGCACTTATGATCCCGATACCCGGAGCGGCACGGCGGGCGCGGAAACACGCAAGGTCAAGGGCAATATCCACTGGCTCTCCGCGGAACACGCCGGGAAGGCGGAAGTGCGGCTTTACGATCGCCTGTTCGCGCACCCCTATCCCGATGCCGGCGGGCGGGATTACAAGGAAGCACTCAACCCCGATTCCAAACACATCATCAGCGCGCTGGTGGAATCCTCGCTGGATCAGCCGCAACCGGAAGAGCACTTCCAGTTCGAGCGCCACGGGTACTTCATCGCGGACAACAAGGATTCGATGCCGGGCAAACCCGTATTCAACAGAGGAGTCACGCTTCGGGATTCCTGGGGAAAATCGGGGGAAACCCGGTAGTTTCCTGCATCAGTTCAAACCGGAGATGCATTTCATCCTGTCTGCAGCAGCTGTTGATCCGGCCAGAAAATGCCATGAACACGTCATCCGGGGCTTGACCCTGGATCCAGCCCCAAGCCAGCAAAGCACTCTCCTCAATATGGTTGAAGTCGTACAAATCATCCGCTACAAGACTGGATAGTTATTGTTCTCTACAATTGGTGCAATGAACTCTTCCCTTTCTCGTCTTTTTTCGCTAGCATACTGCATACTGAACATGAGGAACTCCGCAATAGAAATATCAGGCATGCGGGAATGATCCTGTTAATTTTGAGAATCGGCTTTCCGGTTCCGAGTTGTCTCTGAAAGCGGTTTTGGGTACTCAGCCTTGCCGCCTCGCCCAACTAAATACATCAACCTTTGAATGAGAGCCTAATGAGCCAGCACATCCATCACGTTTCCGACGGAACTTTTGAATCCGAAGTATTGCAGGCAACTGCGCCGGTGCTGGTGGATTACTGGGCTGAATGGTGCGGTCCATGCAAGATGATTGCTCCCATCCTGGATGAAGTGGCGCAGGAATACGGGGATCGCCTCAAGATCGCCAAGCTGAATATCGACGAGAATCAGGCCACGCCGCAGAAATATGGCATTCGCGGCATACCCACGCTTATGCTGTTCAAGAATGGAAATATCGAAGCAACCAAGGTCGGTGCGCTATCCAAATCCCAATTGACCGCGTTTATTGACAGCCATATCTAAACCCGTTAATCTTATAGTCAAGCCTCCCTTATTTAAAGCAAAGCGGAACCAAGTCAGGTTAACCGCTTCTAAATCTAGTTACGCCCCGTCAGCATTTCCCAACGCTCCAGACGCTCTACGCCTGTTTACTCCTTCGCGGGTTCCACTCATGCACTTATCCGACCTCAAGAACTTTCACGTCACCGAACTGGTGGAGATGGCTATCGCCAACGAAATAGACGGAGCCAACCGCCTGCGAAAACAGGATTTGATCTTCGCCTTGCTGAAAAATCAGGCACGCAAAGGCGAGAGCATTTTTGGAGAAGGCACTCTGGAAGTATTGCAGGACGGTTTTGGCTTCCTGCGCTCTCCGGATACCTCCTATCTCGCGGGCCCTGACGACATCTATGTTTCCCCCAGCCAGATCAGGCGCTTCAATCTGCACACCGGGGATTCCATAGAAGGCGAAATTCGAACCCCGAAGGACGGGGAGCGCTACTTTGCGCTGGTCAAGGTGGACAAAGTCAATAACGAACCACCCGAGCATTCCAAGCACAAAATACTCTTTGAAAATCTCACCCCCCTCTTCCCCACGCAGCGCCTGCTCCTTGAGCGCGATATCAAAGCTGAAGAAAATGTGACCAGCCGCATTATCGACCTCATCGCGCCCATCGGAAAAGGACAGCGCGCCCTGTTGGTGGCAAGCCCCAAATCCGGAAAAACGGTGATGCTTCAGCATATCGCGCATGCAATTGCCGCCAACCATCCGGATGTCATTTTGATGGTATTGCTGATAGACGAGCGTCCTGAAGAGGTGACCGAAATGATCCGCTCGGTCAGGGGTGAAGTGGTCTCATCCACTTTCGATGAGCCCGCGGTGCGGCACGTGCAGGTGGCCGACATGGTGATCGAAAAAGCCAAGCGCCTCGTGGAGCACAAGAAGGACGTGGTGATATTGCTGGACTCCATCACCCGCCTTGCGCGCGCCTACAATACCGTGGTGCCCGCATCCGGGAAAGTGCTTACCGGCGGGGTCGACGCCAATGCGCTGCAACGGCCAAAACGGTTTTTCGGCGCTGCCCGCAACATTGAAGAAGGCGGTTCCCTGACTATCATCGCCACAGCGCTGGTCGATACCGGCTCGCGCATGGATGATGTCATCTATGAGGAATTCAAGGGCACCGGCAACATGGAAATCCACCTCGACCGGCGCATGGCGGAAAAACGGACCTATCCCGCCATCAACGTCAACCGCTCCGGCACCCGAAAAGAGGAACTGCTTATCAAGCCAGATGTCCTGCAAAAAATCTGGGTGCTGCGCAAACTGCTCTATCCCATGGATGACATGGATGCAATGGAATTCCTGCTCGACAAAATCAAGGCCACCAAAAATAACGCGGATTTCTTCGATTCAATGCGCCGGGTATAAGCATACTTCCGACGCGCCACGCATTTCAGGGTGGAAGGCTGAAATAACCCGCGTACCCCACGGCTCGATCACTTTTGTCAAAAAGAAAGTGCGAGCCGCCCCGGCCCCGTAATGCAGGTTACTGCCTACCTTCCACTTACCGTCGCCGGTATTATCTCGACACGCAATCCAGCTTCTGAACATACTGTTGTAACCTATCCCTTACTAGTGGATAATATGCGGTTTTCGCTGGCGGCCCTATCCGGTATCGCTTGAACAGGAGCAAGGAGAATAAAGTCATGAAATCAGGAATTCATCCAAATTATCAGGAAATTACCGTGACATGCAGTTGCGGCAACACCTTCCAGACGCGGTCCACCATGGGCAAGCCACTGCACATCGAAGTGTGTTCGGTTTGCCATCCGTTCTATACCGGAAAGCAAAAAATCGTGGACACAGCGGGACGGGTGGAGAAATTCCGTCAAAAATACGGCAAGAAGGCCGAAAAGCAGGCAGCAGTTTAAGAAAGATAAGAAAGAACTTGTCTGTATGTTTTAAAGGCAGCCACTGGCTGCCTTTTTTATTGGCGAATCATTGCTGCTGCCAGGGTCGGTTAACACTTGCTTCGCACCCACGACGGTGACAGACATGAAACGCGCATTAACCTGAATCCGGCAATTGGACAGGGTCGAGTGTGATTTTTGGAGTGCAGGGCAAGGCACAACTCCTTGGAATGGCTATTCCATTCCAAGGAGTTGCAACGTAGCCCCGTGCCGCAAAAATCGCGCAATCCGTCCCTGTAGCGAATCTACCATACAAGTGGATGTCGCGTACCGCGAAAAATCTTTATGGGTCATCGATCTAAACCGGAAATGAGCGGTCAACTGCCGGATCTGGGATTAACCCTTCTCTCCGGACTGGCCTGCCTGCTGCTGGCCGCCTGCGCGGTCAATCCGGTTACCGGAAACAGGAATTTTACCCTGTTGTCGGAAGCGGACGAGACGCGCAAAGGGCAGCAGGCGGCTGTAGAGATAGGCAAGACGTATGAAGTATATAACGACCTGCCCGCATTGCAGGCTTATGTCGATGAAATCGGGCAGAAGCTGGCCAAAAACAGCCATAGACCCAAGCTAGCCTATCATTTCACCGTTGTCGACAGCCCTGAGGTGAATGCGTTTGCTCTGCCTGGAGGCTACATCTACGTAACCCGCGGCATCCTGGCATATCTCAACTCTGAAGCCGAGCTTGCCGCCGTGCTGGGGCATGAAATCGGCCATGTCACGGCGCGGCACAGCGTCCAGCAATACAGCGCTGCAACCGCCACCAACGTCGCCACCACCGTTGGGGGGATCGCCGCGTCAGTATTCCTCCCGCAACTCGGGGGGCAACTGGCCCAGGGCATTCAAAGCCTTCTGGGGTTTGGCGGCGACGTTCTGCTTTCAGGCTATGGGCGCAGCCACGAACTGGAGGCGGATCGTCTCGGCGCCGAATATCTGGCGCGAAGCGGTTACGATCCACAAGCTATGATAAGGGTCATCGCCGTGCTCAAGAACCAGGAGCTGTTCGACATCGAGGTCGCACGGGAGGAAGGGCGGGAGCCACGGCGATATCACGGTCTGTTTGCCTCTCATCCAGATAACGATACACGGCTGCAGGAGGTGATCGCCGAAGCACAGCAGTATACGAAGTCCGGCGTGGCGGATGACCGGCGCGAGGAGTTCCTGCGCCGCACCCAGGGGATGATTTTCGGCGATTCGGCCAAGCATGGGATCGTAAGGGGAAATACCTTTCAGCATGGGGAAATGGGGTTCACGCTGTCATTTCCTCCCGAATGGCGCATTCAGAACCAGCCCCAGGAAGTCGTGGCGACCAGTCCCGACGGAAAAGCGCTAATGGCCTTGAGCCTTCTCGACAAGGCCCGCGGTTCGCCTGCTGATCTTGCGCGGGAACGTCTCCGGCTCGATTCCGCCGTGCAGATATTATCGATGACCAGCAATGGCCTGCCTACCGCGATCCTGAATTCGTCGCCAGAATGGGGTGGAAAGCCATTCAAGGCAGGTGTCATCTATCTCGGGGATAACGCATACCTTCTTGCGGGCAGGGGCGATTCTTCCGAGGCATTCGATCGTCACCGGGAAGAAATTTCCGGGACTATCGAAAGCTTTCGCGCACTTTCGGATAGGGAGAAAAAATCGATCAAACCCCTGGAGATCAAAACCATCAGGGTCACCAGGGGCACGACCTATGGCAGCCTTGCAGCGAAGTCCCCTTTGAGAAGCCACGCGGAAAATTACTTGCGCCTGCTCAACGGGCATTATCCCGCCGGAGAGCCGGTGCCCGGTCAGGTTATCAAGGTCGTTGAATAAGGGAGTCCCTGAACCTGGCATGGTGCGCGTCCTCTGCCTATGATGGCAGTCCCGCCATGCCGGGATCAGCCATATTGCGCCAATTGGGGATAATCGGTTATGACTCCATCCACGCCCAGTTCCCGGCAAATATCATGCTCCACTTTCGTTACCGGGCCAAAAACGAAATTGCGAAAACCATTGGCGGCGGTCTCTTTCAAGAGATTTTCATCCATCACCTCGTAATCCCAGACGATGTGATTGATCCTGGGATTATCGCTATGGTTGAGGTCTGCCAGCAGCGAATCGAGAGTCTGGGGCCGATGCGCAACCAGTAATCCGCAATTGACCTTGAGGGACGATGCGCAGATGCCCACCAGGTCATGGCGAAAAGAAGTGACCACAATGCGATGGGTTTCATGATGTTTCTCCAGTATCCGGATGACCAGGGGCAGCGCCACTGCCGCCTTGACCTCGATGTTCCATAGCACATTGCGAAAATGCTCCAACGCTTCATCCAGGGTCGGCACTTCGTGGCCCATCACCTGCTCCAGCTCGCCGCGCGTAAGCTCCGCTACCGGATATCCGCCCACGACGCGGTCATGGACCAGTACCGGCGCGTAGTCTTTACTGAGACGGACGTCGGTTTCGATCCCGCTCACCCCCATGTTCACCGCTGCCTCGAAAGCGCCAAATGTATTTTCAGGAAAGGCGGCATGGTAGCCGCGATGTGCCAGGATCAGCATGATATGTTCCCAGGATCAAAATTCAGCAGTGCTTGAGGAGCAAGGGAGCTAGCAAGCTCTTTTATTTTTCCTTCCATCTTGCCCGCCTGCGGTAAGCCGCCTTCGTTATTTATACGTTGCCAGGCTTCGCGCCATGAACTCCGATAATGCGCGCATCCAGGCTTCCCGCATGAAAATGAACCCATCGTTATGACCACCTTCCAGTTCAATGAATTCCCTGGGTTCCGGCGCGGCCTCATACAGCGCCTGGCCATGTGCGAAAGGAACGATTTCATCCTGTGGGCTGTGCGCGATGAGCACCAGACAGACAACCGACCGCAAGTATTCGAGCGTATTGTAATTGAAGCGGGAAAGCAGGCGTACTGGCAGAAAAGGATATATTTTTTCCGCCATATCAGGCAAGGAAGTGAAGGCCGAAGCCAGAACCAGCAATCCCGGCCGTTCGTGCGCTGCAAGCCATGCGGCAACCGCGCCGCCGAGGGATTCGCCGAATAATGCAATATGGTCCGGCTGGATGCCCTTTTCTTCTACGAGATAATTCCACGCTGCTTCGGCATCGGCGTACGTGCCGGGTTCCGAAGGAGTACCGCTGCTTTGGCCATAGCCGCGATAATCGAAAATAAATGTCTGATACCCCAGCCTGTGGAACATCGATAGGTAGTCGATCCGGTGCGATATATTCCCCGCGTTGCCATGGAAGAACAGCACTGTCCCTCTTGCGGCCTGCACGGGCACAAACCAGCCATGAAGCGAGAGACCATCTTTCGTCCGGAGAGTCACTGATTCATAGGGTAATTCCAGTTGTTCGGGCGTCGCAATGAAATCTCCTCCGGTTTGCGGAAAATAGACCAGATGCGATTGGGCAAAAAACAGGAATGCCGCCAGCAGGGCATAAGCGCTTGCAATCATGATAGCCAGGCCGAGCAGCATGCGCATCGAAAGTGAGAGCAGGTCCAGGACTTGTAAGTATAATAATCGCTGTCCGATATGAATATGACACTGGAACAGACATGAATCTCGACAGAGTAACTTCCGGCCGCGACGTACCCAACGATTTCAACGTCATCGTGGAAATACCGATGAATGCCGATCCGATAAAATATGAAGTCGACAAGGAAACCGGCGCCATGTTCGTCGACCGGTTCATGGCCACTTCGATGCACTACCCTTGCAATTATGGCTATATTCCCCATACCCTGTCGAAGGACGGCGACCCGGTCGATGTCCTGGTCATTTCACCGGTGCCCCTGATTTCCGGGGTGGTGGTGCGCTGCAGGGCTCTCGGGATGCTGAAAATGACCGATGAGGCCGGTGAGGATGCCAAGGTATTGGCAGTTCCTATCGACAAGCTGTGCGGTCTCTATCGCAAGAAAAAATCCTATGACGATTTTCCCGAACTGATCCTCTCGCAAATAGCCCATTTCTTCGCTCACTACAAGGATCTGGAAATGGGCAAATGGGTAAAAATAACCGGCTGGGTCGGCATCAAGGACGCCAAGGCGGAAATCATGGGAGGAGTCAAACGCTACAACTCGGCAAAAAAGAAACCGATGTTCTGATCGCCACGGCAGCATGGCGCAAACGCGCGGCCCATCGAGGCGTGAAATCCGTGGATCGGCAGCCCGATTCCCAGTGCAATAAACAAGCGATAAATGGCCTGGCTTGAACGCATCATACTGGCGGGGGAACTGGTAACCCTCTATCCTCTCGAAAGGGACCACATCGAGCCCTTGAAGACTGCCGTGGCCGACGGGGAATTGTGGAAGCTCTGGTTTGCCAGTGTTCCTTCCCCGCAGCGGATGGAAAGCTATGTGAATGGCGCCATCGATGAAGCAAAAAAAGGGAATGCGGCATTTGCCGTTTCTCTCAATAAAACAGGTACGATTGTTGGTACCACGCGCTTCTACAACGTGGATGAAGCAAATAAAAGACCGATGCTGGGCTACACCTGGTATGCAAAGTCCGCTTGTAAAACCGGCGTAAATACTGAAAGTAAACTGCTTTTGCTCCGGTATGCCTTCGAGCAGAAGGACGCGATAGCGGTGGAGTTCAGGACGCACTATTTCAACCAGGTTTCCAGGGCTGCCATCGAAAGGCTGGGGGCCAAACAGGATGGCATTTTGCGCAACCACCAAAGGATGCCCGATGGTTCGATTCGGGACACGGTGGTGTATTCGATACTTCAGCATGAATGGCCGGCGGTCAGAAGCCATTTATTGAGCAGGCTCGCCAGCAACAGGGATATCGGGGGAGGATAGCCCGATTTTCAATGCCAGTCGTGGGCTGCGTGGCGCATCCGTCGGCGCCTGGAAAAGGAACTTCAAAAGCTGGCGCCCTCCAATCTGTTGCAATCTGTTATTGACCCATCACCCATCGCGGTTTGAAGCAATCTGGAAACGGAAGCATGGAGAAATCATGAGCAATGACGAACCTCTCGAAGGGAGCATGAGCCGGCGCCGGATGCTTGCCCTGCTCGGACTGACTGGAATGAATATGCTCGCCGGCTATTCGCCTCCTGTTCTGGCGAGCAGGGAAACCAGGGGAAGCACGCTGGGATGCATTGTTACACCCCAGCAAACGGAGGGTCCTTATTTCGTTGACGAACGCTTGCGGCGTGCCGACATCCGTTCCGATCCTTCCGACGGATCAGTGAAAGAAGGTCTGCCGCTCACCCTGGAGATCGGTGTGTTCGGCGTGGGTGCCGTGGACAGGTCCGCCTGCAAGCCTCTCTCGGGCGCCATGGTGGATATCTGGCAATGCGACGCACAGGGTATTTATTCCGACGTCGTGGATGAGGGATTCAATACCGTCGGCAGGAAATTCCTTCGCGGATACCAGGTAACGGACGCGGAGGGCTGGGTCCGGTTTGTCACGATTTACCCGGGCTGGTATCCCGGCAGGACGCCTCATATTCATTTCAAGATTCGAACCGGCCCGGGATATGCGCAAACTCATGAGTTTACCTCCCAGTTTTACTTCGATGACAAAACTTCTGATTCCGTGTTCGCACGGCAACCCTATGCCCGCCGGACAGAGCGGCGGCCACGGACAAGAAATGAAGATGATGGCATCTTCCGGCGCGGCGGAAGCCAGCTCATCCTTGCCCTTGCCGAAACGCAGACCGGCTATTCCGCGCGATTCGACGTCGGTCTCGACATGAAATGAATCCGAAAAGATGAGCGTCGGGCAGGCCGGTCAGGCGAGCTTGAATTCCGAACCCGTGCGAGCGGAAATCCGCTGCCCGATTGCTGCCTCGATCGCATCGTCCACGGTTTCAAGAAAAACGAATTCCAAAGTAGCCTGGGTGGCTTCAGGCACCTCGTGCAGATCTTTCCGGTTCCGCGCGGGCAATAGCACCTTGCGAAGACCGGCGCGTTGCGCAGCCAGCACTTTTTCCTTGATTCCACCGACGGGCAGCACCAGTCCACGCAAACTGATCTCGCCAGTCATCGCTACGTCGTGATGCACCGGCCGATCGGCAAAAAGCGACGCAAGCGCGACAAACATCGCTACGCCCGCGCTGGGACCATCTTTCGGAATAGCACCTGCGGGCACGTGCACATGCAGGTCTATCCCCTCGAAAGCCACGGGAGGAATGCGCAAATCATCCGCCCGGCCCTTGACCAGCGTCAGCGCCGCCTGCGCGCTTTCCTTCATCACGCCGCCCAGTTGTCCGGTCAGGATCAGCCGTCCGGTACCGCGGACTCGCGTCGCTTCGATGAAGAGAATGTCCCCTCCCACGGGGGTCCACGCAAGGCCGGTCGCCACCCCCGGCAGACTCGCCCGCAGTCCCGTTTCATGCTCGAACTTCGCAGGGCCGAGAATGGCTTCGAGATCCTCGTCATCCACATTTACCTGCAGGCGCTCGCCATCCGCGATGCGCATTGCTGCATGCCGCATGACACGTCCGATCTCGCGTTCCAGCTGCCTTACTCCAGCCTCACGGGTATAATTCGCGATGATGCCGTTTATTGCCCCGGCCGAGATGGTGCACTGTTCTTCCTTGAGTCCATTGGCTTCACGCTGGCGGCCTAGCAGATAGCGCAATGCGATCTGCAGCTTTTCCTCCCGGGTATATCCCGGCAGGTCGATGATCTCCATGCGGTCGCGTACCGGCGGCGGCACATTATCGATGACATTCGCAGTGGCGATAAAAACGACCCGGCTCAGGTCGAATGGCACGCCCAGGTAATTGTCCCTGAATGTCGAATTCTGCTCCGGATCGAGCACCTCGAGCAGCGCGGCCGAGGGGTCGCCATGAAGGCTCGCGGACATCTTGTCGACCTCGTCTAGCATCATCACGCAATTTCGCGCGCCTGCCTTGCGCAGGCTCTGCACGATGTTTCCCGGCATCGCACCGATGTAGGTGCGCCGGTGCCCGCGCATTTCGGCCTCATCGTGAACCCCGCCCAGCGACACGCGCACGAACGGGCGTTGCAGCGCCCGTGCGATGCTCTGACCCAGAGATGTCTTGCCGACGCCGGGCGGCCCGACGAAACAAAGGATGGGCGCCCTCCCCTGCGGTCTCAGTTTTTGCACGGCGAGAAACTCGACAATGCGCTGTTTGACGCGCTCAAGCCCGAAATGATCGGCATCGAGGATTGCACGTGCCGCCTTCAGGTCTATCGGCACGTCTTCCGGCAGCCGCCAGGGCAACTCCGCCATCCACTCCAGGTAAGTGTGAAGCATGGAATACTCGCTCGAAGCAGGCGGCATGCGTTGCAGCCGCTGCAATTCCTTGCGGGCCTGGGCTTCGATTTCGTCAGGCATGCCAGCCTCACCGATCGCTTGACTCAACTGCTCTATTTCCTGATCGTCGCTATCGGACTCGCCCAATTCCTTCTGTATCGTCTTGAGTTGCTCACGCAGCAAAAACTTGCGTTCGCGATCTTCCAGGTTCTCCTTGGTGCGCGCACCAATCTCCTGCGACAACCGGAGCACCTCGATGCGCCGGGAAAGGATCTCCAGTACTTTTTTCAACCGCTCTTCCGCGCCGATCGTTTCGAGCAGCATCTGCTTCTCGCTCACCTCGGTATCCAGCAGGCTGGCTACGATGTCCGCCAGTTGCGAGGGCGCCCTGGTAGCCTGCAGCGCATGCGCAAGCTCTGCTGGCACGCCCGGCAGCAATGAGAGGATTTCCACCGTGCGCTCGCGCAATTGCATCCCGAGCGCCTCGGCTTCCGTGGATACCTCGGCCGGGTCGCCGATACGCCGGATGCGGGCCGCAAGAAATGGATAACCTCCAACCGGTTCCTCGATGCCAAATCTTTCCACGCCCTGGCAAACCGCGTGGCGCAGGCCATTTGCGGAACTGAGATACCGGACGATGTTGACTACGGTGCCCATGCCGAACAATGCGTCGAGATCCGGATCGTCGATAGCAGGATCCCTTTGCAGAACTATCCCGATCTGGGCGCTCGAATCCAGTGCGTACTCCACCGCGGCAATGGATTTCGCGCGGCCCACCGTGATGGGCATCAGCACATGCGGAAACAACACCACGTTGCGCATGGGGACGAGGGCGATCACATCAGGGGGCAATACGAGCTTGGCTGCGACGAGCTGGCTAGATTGTTCCATGCCATTCCTCTTGGAAAGCGCTGAATCTGGTTGACAGACCGGCCGGGAAGCCTCTAATCGCCCGACCTCGTTGCATGGCGTTGCGCATCGCGCCAGTGCCGCCGTCCGCGAAACGGACGCGGGACAGGGCCGCGCAGAAAGGATCTCTTTTTTCAGTCTAGCACGAGCAGTGCGTACTTCAATCGACTTCGTGCCACCGCTATTCGTTTACGTTTCATCCAGGCCGATATAGTCCCATAGTCCCGCCTTCAACCGGGAAATATGCCGACATTGTGCGGCGCGTATGGATTGACTACAATGAATTCACGCAGCCATTTCTCCGGCGCCAACTTTCACGGCAAACTTCTCGCAGAGAATCAAGTGAGCAGATACCTGGTACAACTCGACTTCATTTCCTTCATCAAGTTCAGCTCGCTGTCGTTCTGTTGCGCCAACACATTATTTTCTCCCTTGAATGCCTTCTATACGTTCCAGAGCGGCGGTATGGGCAAGGCGCTACTCGTGCTTCTCCTGGCGCCGTTTGCCGGCCTGCTGCTGGGCGTGTTCTTTGGCGTGCTCGCGTTTCCCCTTTATACTTTTCTGACCACCCGCAGCCAGTTTCTTGCAGCGCTTTCCGGCAGGTTCAAGGAAGTGCCGCGCGAAACGGAGCAAGCGGCCGGGGATGAATAGCCATTAGGGCTTGGAGGATTTTCCTGTGAAGATGAAAGCAACGGTCGAAGAAGTCGTTTCCCGTATTCCCGGTCCCGCGACGCCGGAATGGCCCATGGGCGAGCCCTTTGCCGTAGCGCTGGCGCATGGGAGCATGTCGGTCGAGTATTACGCTCCGAAAGGCCACGATCCGCAAACACCGCATGAACAGGATGAAATTTATTTCATCCATCGAGGAACAGGCGAGCTCGTAATCGATGGCGACCGTTATCCATTCAAGGCAGGCGATTGCCTGTTCGTTGCGGCCAATATCGCACATCACTTCGAAAATTTCTCCGGCGACTTCGGAACGTGGGTCGTCTTCTGGGGACCGAAGGGCGGAGAGGAGAATGGTGAAAAGGCATGATGCCGCACTTGCCTTTTTTACCGGAATAATTAGCATTGGCTGTCACCGGGGATTTAGCAGCCTCCCCATTCAAGACGCTTAGCGTCCAAGGCCTGCTCCATCTTGGTTTTAACCTGGAGGAGAGCACATGGACGTACCAGGCGAAGGCGATACCGTAGTCAATTCAGATATTTCCCCTCCCGTTACGCTCGCACAAGCCGCTTTATACTGGCTGAAGCTCGGATTCATAAGTTTTGGCGGTCCAGCGGGCCAGATTGCGATCATGCATCACGATCTGGTCGAAAAAAAACGCTGGATTTCAGAAAACCGCTTTCTGCATGCCTTGAATTATTGCATGGTCCTGCCCGGCCCTGAAGCGCAGCAGCTCGCTACCTATATCGGCTGGCTCATGCATCGCGCTTCCGGCGGCCTTCTCGCAGGCATGCTCTTCGTATTGCCGTCTTTTTTCATTCTGGTGGGGCTTACGTGGGTTTACATGGCTTATGGCTCGGTTCCCGCGGTTGCCGGCATGCTGTATGGCTTCAAGCCCGCTGTAGTAGCCATTGTTCTATTCGCCGCCTACCGGATAGGGTCTCGCGTCCTGAAAAATGCCGTCACCTGGGGTATTGCCGGACTGGCATTCCTCGCCATCTTTGTTTTTGAATTACCGTTTCCCGTTATCGTGCTGGCCGCAGGCCTGATTGGGTATTTGGCCGGGCGCATCGCGCCGCACCATTCCAAAACAGCAGACGGACAGGATGCTGCGGAAAAAAAACCGGGGAGTGCATGGATTGGCGACCATACACCGATACCACCGCATGCTTTATTCAGCAAGGCAAAGTTTATTCACGTAGCGGCCACAGGGCTTGCCATCTGGGGAATCGTCATGGGCGGCCTTTTCCTCGGCTTTGGCTGGGATAGCACATTCACCCGAATTGGCTGGTTCTTCACCAAGGCTGCCTTGCTTACTTTCGGTGGAGCCTATGCTGTTTTACCGTACATTTATCAAGGTGCGGTAGAGCATTACCAGTGGCTCACGCCGATCCAGATGATTGATGGGCTCGCCCTGGGCGAAACCACGCCCGGCCCTCTCATCATGGTGGTTACGTTCGTCGGTTTTGTAAGCGGTTGGACTAAGGCGCTATTCGGTCCGGACGCATTATTCGTATCGGCTTTTATCGCCTCCACTATCGCCACTTTTTTTACATTTTTGCCGAGTTTTGTTTTCATTCTTCTCGGTGGTCCTTTTATCGAAACCACGCATGGCAATCTGAAACTGACATCCCCGCTTACCGGGATTACCGCCGCGGTAGTAGGGATTATCGCCAATCTCGCCTTATTTTTCGCTTACCATGTTTTCCGGCCATCCGGGGCCGCCAGTGTAGATTGGCTTTCCGTCTTGCTTGCCGCTATCGCAATGATTGCTTTATTCCGCTTCAAGGTTGGAGTCATTCCAGTCATTCTGGGCTGCGGCATCATCGGTATGGTGCTGATGCAGTTCGCTCCTTCCATGATTATTTCCAACCTGGTTTAGCCAGAAGAGGAATCGCCATGCTCTATTCTTCGGTTATCAAGCACGCTCTTGTTAGCGCTGCATGGGGGTTTATCATCGCGACCGCCCATGCAGCGGATACTTCGGCCACTTTCAATACGGCAGAGATCGAAAGATTAACGGGGCTGAAGGGAACATATTCCAAAGAAGAGAATGTTCTCAAGGTATCGCAGCCGCGTACGGACGTAAATATACAAGTGGATAAGTGGCCGATGCCGCCATTCATGGGCTTGACTTCATGGGCTGCTTTTACTGTCTCTGCCACGGATGGGCGGGTGGTGATGATGGGCGATACCGTGCTGTTCGAAGATGAAGTGAACCCGGTCATGAGCACTGCTTTTGAAGCGGGATTGGAAATCACCGCCTTGCATAACCATTTTTTCTATGACGAACCCAAGGTGTATTTCATGCACATCGGTGGCATGGGAAGCGCCGCGGAACTTGCAATAGGCGTCAGGAAGATTTATGACAAGATGGCTGAGATTCGCGCTGCACAGCCTATGCCCTCATCCCGGTTTCCCAAGGCTACCCCGCCGGAGAACAAGATTTCCGCTCAGCCTCTGGAACAAATCCTGAGCATGAAAGGAACCTCAAAGGATGGCATGTTCAAGGTCACGATTGGCCGTCCTGCCACCGTCCATGGCGTCTCGATCGGAAAGGAAATGGGTATAAATACATGGGCAGCGTTTGCGGGTACGGACAGCGGGGCAGTGGTCGATGGAGATTTCGCCATGCTTGCCGATGAAATGCAGGCTGTCTTGAGAACGATGCGGGCGGGCGGCATGAATATTGTGGCGATTCATCAACATATGGCGCATGACAACCCGCATTATTTTTTCATGCACTACTGGGGCAAGGGCGACGCGAAGGAGTTGGCAAAAACGATCAAAAAAGCATTGGATGCACAGAGGATGAACAATCCTCAGTGACACAATCGCAAGCTCAACCCCGGCGGGCGCCTTGCTCGCCAGCGGACTGCCGAGCACACATTTGATTGCTTGTTCAGCTTTGAAGATTGCGTTCCCACCCTGATTATCCTGCAGGAAAACCTGAGCAAATCCTGCTCAGCGCAACGTCTTCGGATAACGTGCCTGCAGCCGCGCTGCAATCACGCAAGGCATCCGAAAAACAAATATTGGCAGCACCCTTTATAGGGGTATACAATTTCGGCGTCATGAACATGCACCGCCATATCAATTCGATCATGCTCTTATTGCTCATCAGCATGATGACCAACGCCTTTGGCTGGGCGTTCAATGGCGAGGTATTTGCCCATGAGCTCGATCATGAGCATCATTTGCTTTCCCTGGATCCCACCGCCCATCTCGAAGCGCACCAGCGTGCCACCAGCAATGACGAGGGGCATATGGATGCCGCCACGCACCTTTGCCTCCATGCGGCGGGGCAGTATCAACCCTTTTTCTTCATTTCTCCTCCGCTCGTCCCGGCGGTGGTGGGTGCGGAATCGCCAATTGCATTTCTTTCTGTCATCGTCCCCGAGTCCATTCCGGATTCGCCTCTTCATCCCCCTAAAGCATCCTTGTGAATCGATCGGTGGGTTGCGCTGGAAGCATCTGGCAGCATCCGGATCGTCCTGTCCACCTGAGCTTCATCCAAGCTGCCTGAACTAGCGGGCTTCGTTCCTTGCGCCAACCTGCCGCGTTGTACTGACGTACAGCGCTATCCTTGCCTTGCTCTTTGCGCAATCGCAGCCGCCCGGCTGCAGATGGGATGACGCACCACCTTCGCGGAGGATTTTATGAGCTTTAGCGCATTGTTCACGGTATTGCGGCTTTCGGTGCCGATGGGATTACTTGCCCTCGCGCCCGGCTGCATGCCTTCGGCACTTGCGGAAAACAGTTTTTCGGGGGCGGTAACCGACACATATGGCAGCCACCCGGACTATTCAAGCCCGCCCCTGCTTCAGGAGCAGAAAGAGCTCACCTTGCGGGATGCAGCTCTCCTGGCGCTGCAACGCAATCCTGAACTAGCCGCCTTTGAAAAGGAAAAACGTGCGCTCAAGGGTGCGACCTTGCAGGCGGGTCTGCTGCCAAACCCCGAATTATCGATGAACGTTGAGAATATCGGAAATGTTCAACCGCTTACAGGCGATATTAACTCTCAGAAGTCGGTTGCGCAGGAAGTGGTCCAGCAAATGAGCACTATCCGTATCTATCAGTTGATCGAACTCGGCGGAAAACGTGCTGCGCGAGTCGCGGCGGCGTCTCTGGGCGAGGAACTGGCTGCCCGGGATTACGAAATCAGGCGCGTGGAGCTCATCGCCCGGGTGGCAAACGTTTTTACGGAGGTGCTTGCCGGACAGGAACAACTGCGCCTCGCCGAAGAAAGCCAGGACCTGGCGCAACGGGTAGTGAATTCCGTTGCAAAACGTGTCCAGGCAGGAAAAGTTCCTCCCATCGAGGAGACACGGGTCGGCGTGGCGCTTTCCACCACGAGGATTGCGCTGGTGCAGGCGCAACGCGAGCTGGAATCCGCGCGCAAGCGCCTGGCATTGCTATGGGGTAATGCTTCGCCCAAATTCGGCAGGGTATTGGGTGATCTTGAATCATCCGTTATCCTGCCGCGCTTCGAAGAACTGGTGGAACGCGCGCTCGCCAGCCCCATGGCGCTGCGCTCCATGAAGAACATAGAACAGCGTAAAGCGCTGCTGGATGTGGAGCAAACGAAGCGCATCCCTAACCTCACGGTTCAAGCGGGCGCCGTTCATCATGCTGCGCTCGGGGGCACTACCCCTGTCGCTGCCGTGATAGTGCCGCTGCCATTGTTCGACCGCAATCAGGGCAATATCCTGCAAGCCCGTCAGCGGGTAGACAAAGCCGTCGACGAGCAGGCAGCCACCGAGTTGCGGCTTAAAACAGAGCTTACCCAGGCTTACGAAGCGCTTTCGGCGGCGATGAATGAAATCTCCATGCTGCGCGATGAAATCCTGCCGGGCGCAACCAGCGCGTTTGAGGTCACTACCAGGGGTTACGAACTGGGACGGTTCGGATTTCTGGAAATGCTCGACACGCAACGCACCCTATTCCAGAACCGGGTCTTATACGTACGCGCCCTTGCCAACTACCAGCGCCTGGTCAATGAAATCGAGCGCCTGATCGCGGGACCGGTCGGCGGCGCCCCAGGCGCGACAGCATTTAATAACGGCAGCCCGGGTACGGTCTCGAGGAGCGATCATGAATAGGAAGCAAATCATCCCGATCGGCATCGTTATCGCTATCGGAGTCATATTGGGTGGATTGATCCTCGCGTGGGACAAGCCGGGGGAAACCCGTGAAAATCACGCGGAATCACAGGAATCGTCGCAGGCTCACCCGGATGAGCATGGCCTTCATGGTCATGAGAAAGAAGGGGCGGTCTCCGGGAAAAATACCGGGAATGAGCCCCGCAGGGGGCCGAAGGGAGGAAAACTTTTTACCGGGGATGGATTCGGGGTGGAAGTGACCATCTTCGAAAAAGGAGTGCCGCCAGAATTGCGTCTTTACCTTTACAAAGACGGCAGGCCGCTGCCTCCTTCGGCTGCCAGCGTAACCGTTACCCTGTCGCGGCTCGGCGCGCCGGCGCAAGTTTTTAATTTCGAGCCTCAGGCCGACTTCCTGCTTGGCGATCAGATCGTGGAAGAACCGCATTCATTCGATATGGCCATTGCGGCCGAGTATGGCGACAAGACTTACCGCTGGGGCCATAGCCAGGTCGAAGCGCGGGTCGCGATGCAGGACCAACTGATCGAGCGCGCAGGAATTGAACTGCGCACCGCGGGACCCGGCGTTATCAGGCCCACACTCAAGGTCCCAGGCGAAATCGTATTCGACGAGCATACCATCGTGCAAGTCGTGCCCCGCCTGCCAGGTATCGTCACCGCGGTGTATCGCCACCATGGTCAGCACGTAAAGAAAGGTGAGGTGCTTGCAGTCATCGAAAGCCAAGTGCTGGCTGACTTGCGCGCGCAATTCCTGACAGCGCGGAAACGGATAGTATTGGCGCGGATTACCTACGAGCGCGAGAAGCAATTATGGGAAGAGAAGATTTCGGCCAAACAGGATTATCTCGCGGCACAGCAAGCCCTGGCCGAAGCCGGGATCGCCTCGGATCTCGCGCTAGCCAAACTGCATACACTCGGCATACCATCCGAAGCGATCAACCAGAGGGCTAATCTTGCCCGATACGACATCCGGGCCCCTATTTCCGGACTCATCACTGCCAAAGCCATAGCCCAGGGCCAGACACTCAAGGAAGATGCGGCCATCTTCACCATAGCCGACGTATCGGAAGTGTGGGCGCAAATCACAGTTTACGCGAAAGACCTGGAAGTGGTCAGGACCGGGGAAACCGCCACCATCAGATCCACCGCAACCGGCGCCGAAGGTGAAGGCGTCATTTCCTATATCAGCGCGCTGATCGGCGTCCAGACCCGCACCGCCACCGCCCGGGTCGTGCTGGATAACAGGGAAGGCCATTGGCTTCCGGGCATGTTCGTCACGGCCGAGCTGATAACGGAAGAAATCGAAGTGCCAATCGCCGTCACCGCGGATGCCATCCAGACCCTGAACGACCACTCGGTGGTATTCGGCCGATACGGGGAACACTTCGAAGCGCGTCCGCTCAAATTGGGCCGCAGCGACGGACGGATGATCGAAGTGCTCGGTGGACTCGCGGCGGGGGAACAATATGCCGCAGGCAATAGTTTCGCCATCAAAGCCGAACTAGGTAAAGCCGGCGCTTCCCATGACCATTGAGCGGGACCGCCAGCCATCTTCAAACCATAGGAAAACTGGATAAACCATTGCGCCATGATTGAACGTATCCTACGTATATCCATACACCGAAGCGGTTTTGTCCTGGGTGCGGTGCTGGCTATGGCGGCGCTTGGCGTGTACAACTACCAGAAGCTGCCTATCGATGCCGTGCCGGACATTACCAATGTTCAGGTGCAGATCAACACCCAGGCGCCCGGCTACTCACCCGTCGAGGCGGAGCAACGCATCACTTTTCCCATAGAGACGGTCATGGCCGGACTCCCCCATCTCTACTATACCCGCTCCCTTTCGCGGTATGGACTGTCGCAGGTAACGATCATTTTCGATGATGATACCGACATTTATTTTGCGCGCGAACTGGTGAATCAGCGTATTCAGGAGGCCAGGGCCAACCTGCCCCCCGGAATCGTGCCCGTGATGGGCCCCATTTCCACTGGTCTGGGGGAAATTGTGATGTGGACTGTCGATGCGGACGAGGATGCGCTGAAACCGGACGGCACGGCGTATGCCACGACCGATTTGCGCGAAATCCAGGACTGGATCATCAGGCCGCAATTGCGCATGGTGAAAGGGGTCACCGAGGTCAATGCCATCGGCGGCTTCGTCAAGCAGTTTCACGTCGAACCCTATCCGGAAAAATTGCTCTCTTTCGGCCTGACACTGCAGGATGTCGTTCTTGCCCTGGAACGGAACAATCTCAATGTAGGCGCAGGCTATATCGAAAAAAGCGGAGAACAATACCTGGTGCGCGTTCCCGGCCAGGTGGCAACGCTGGATGAAATTGCCGACGTCATTCTGGGAAGCCGCCAGGGCGTGCCGATACGCATCCGGGACGTTGCCGATGTGATTATCGGCAAGGAACTGCGCAATGGGGCCGCAACCGAAAATGGCAAGGAAGTGGTGCTGGCCACCGCGCATATGCTCATTGGCGAGAATAGCCGCGTCGTCTCGCGCGCAATAATCCAGAAACTGGAGGATATCAACCGAAACCTGCCCCAGGGCGTAGTCGCGACGCCTGTTTACGATCGCACCGTCCTGGTGGACAGGTCCATACGAACGGTCTCCACCAACCTGCTCGAGGGCGCCATCCTGGTAATCGCGGTATTGTTCCTGTTCCTGGGAAATATGCGCGCGGCATTTATCGCCGCGCTCGTCATTCCGCTGTCGATGCTGTTCACTTTTACCGGGATGGTTGCAAACCATGTCAGTGCCAACCTGATGAGTCTAGGCGCGCTGGATTTCGGCATCATCGTGGATGGCGCCATCGTGATCATCGAAAACAGTGTCCGGCGATTGGCCCACGAACAGAAAAGGCTGGGCCGGACACTCACCGCCGCAGAACGCTTCCAGATGGTTTTCGACGCATCCCGGGAGGCGCGAAGGGTGCTCATCTACGGCGAACTCATCATCATGGTCGTCTACCTGCCGATCTTCGCACTTTCGGGAGTGGAAGGAAAAATGTTCCACCCCATGGCATTTACCGTCGTCATTGCCCTGCTGGGCGCAATGATACTCTCCGTCACCTTCGTTCCCGCGGCGATCGCCCTCTTTCTCTCCGGCAAGGTGGCGGAAAAGGAGAACATGGCGATGACATGGGCGAGGAAGGCCTATGCGCCCGCTTTCGATGCCGCCATGCGCAACCAGGCCCTGACGGTCACGCTCGCCATGGTGATCATGTCCCTGTCCGCCCTGCTGGCCACCCGGATGGGCAGCGAATTCGTGCCCAGCCTCAACGAGGGAGATATCGCGCTCCATGCCATTCGCATTGTCGGCACCAGCCTCACCACGTCCATCGAAATGCAGAACGAGGTGGAAAAAAAGATCAAGGCGTTTCCCGAGGTGGACAGGACCTTTTCCAAAATCGGCGTGGCGCAGATTGCAACCGACCCGATGCCCCCCAGTGTCTCGGATATCTTCGTCATCCTCAAGCCGGAATCGGAATGGCCGGGAACGCATCATACCAAGGCGGACCTGGTATCCGCGATGGAAAAGGCAGTGCGGCAGATACCGGGCAACAATTACGAGTTTACCCAGCCGATACAGATGCGCTTCAATGAGCTGCTTTCCGGCGTACGCGCGGATGTCGCGGTGAAAGTATTTGGCGACGACATGGACATCTTGCTCGCCGTGGGAGAGCAGATCGAAAAAGTGCTGGATATGGTACCAGGGGCGGCGGATGTGCGAACCGAGCAGATCAGCGGATTGCCCGTTTTGTCGGTTCGGATGGACCGCGCGAAAATGGCGCGGTATGGCCTGAACGCAATCGATGTCCAGGATGCCGTCACCATTGGGGTCGGAGGGAGAAGCACCGGCATCGTCTATGACGGCGATCGCCGCTTCGACCTGCAGGTACGCCTGCCGGAGCCCCTGCGCAGCGATATCGAGGTTCTCAAGCGCTTGCCGATCAAGCTGCCCGATTCCGCCGCGGGCGCGGCCTCCGGCTCTGCTGGCGCCTTCGGCTATATCATGCTGGGTGAAGTAGCCAACCTGGAAGTAGCCCAGGGCCCCAATCAGGTGAGCCGCGAAAATGGCAAGCGCAGGGTGGTGGTCACCGCCAACGTGCGCGGACGGGATCTCGGCTCCTTCGTGAGCGATGCGGAAACGCGAATCGCCGGAAAAGTGCAGATTCCTTCGGGATACTGGATAACGTGGGGAGGCCAATTCGAGCAGCTCATTTCGGCCGCCGAGCGTCTCCGCATCATCGTCCCCATCGCTTTCGGGCTGATTCTGGTGCTGCTCTACACCATGTTCGGAAATTTCCGGGATGGATTGCTCATGTTTACCGGTGTCCCGTTCGCCCTCAGCGGTGGGGTTTGGGCATTATGGCTGCGCGATATTCCCCTTTCCATTTCAGCAGGCGTAGGGTTCATCGCCCTGTCGGGTGTCGCGGTACTGAACGGTCTGGTCATGCTGGCCTTTATCCGCGATCTCCGGAAGAAGGGTCTTGCCCTCGACGACGCCATTCAAACCGGCACGCTCACACGGCTGCGGCCGGTGCTGATGACCGCACTCGTAGCGGCCATCGGCTTCATCCCCATGGCGCTCGCCACAAGCACCGGGGCAGAGGTGCAAAGGCCGCTGGCAACGGTAGTGATTGGAGGAATTCTATCGTCCACGGCTCTGACGCTGCTCGTCCTGCCGGTGCTGTACCGCCTGGCTCACGTCGGGGACGATTCCAGCAAAGAGACCGAGACCGGGCTTACCCGGTGATGGTCAGGATGAGATGCGCAGTTGCCTCACCGTCCTGCCGATCTTATGGCGCAGCAATGTGCGCAGCGTCGTTCCATCCGAGTATCCGACCCGGGCAGCAATCGCATCGACGCTCTCGCCACTCGTCCTCAGGAAATGTACGGCGCGTTCGATACGGATATCCTGGAAGTATGCGAGGGGGGTTTTCCCCATTATGCTCCGTATACGCCGGGAGAGCGTCCTCTCGCTTGTTCCCACAGCCTTGGCCGCGTCGCCGAGCGAAAAACCCTGCGCCAGGTTCAGGCGGGCCCATTGCTCAAACCGTTCTACCAATGGATCGACGTGAGCGAGATAGGCTGGAACAGAAAAAATAGATTGTGACGAGCGAGATTCCATCAGCAGGAAACGGGCTGCCAGGGCAGCAAGGGCCGGGCTGCTTTGCCGGATAAACCACAGGGCGAGGTCGATGTGCGCAAGCGCTGCCCCCGCGGTGACAAACCCTCCGGAATTGATCACTATGCGCGAGTCCTCAAGCGCAACCAGGGGAAAACGTTTCCGGAACAGCGGTGCAAGCCACCATGAAGTGGTAGCGCTTCGCCCGTCGAGAAGAGCGCTGTCGGCCAAAACAAACGTTCCGGTGCAGGCAGCGCCGAGCAGAACACCGCCATCAGCCCATAGGCGTAACAACTTCCCCGCATCGGCCACATCCGGGCGCTGAAGCGCTTCCTGCAGCGCATCGGGCGTTTTTGACCCAAGCGCAGGGATTATCACAACATCCGGATCTCCGCTGCGCGCTGCGGAAACGACGGGCACCGATAATCCCTGGCTGGTACGCACGACGCGGCGTACGCCGATAACGGTGACTTCGAAGCCCGCGGAAGAGAAATCCGCCGGGCCGGAACGCGCGAGGTCATTCGCCACGCTGAAGGTATCGAGCAGCGTGGACAGGCCGGTGTCGAAAAGACTCTCGAGAGCGAGCACGTGGATACGCATGGCGAGAATTATATCAAATTTGTCTGACTTGCCACTTCCCAAAACTTCGATCCATCTCTACAGTCGAGATCCGTAATCAATTCGTAGTCACATTGTCAACTTCACAGGAGAAATCATATGGTAAAAGTTGCGCTGTTCGTGCGGTTACAGGCAAAACCGGGAAGAGAAGCCGATGTGGAGAGTTTTCTCGAGAAAGGACTTGCTCTGGCCAACCAAGAAGCGACTACCCCGGTCTGGTTCGCCCTTCGGCTGGGACCTTCAACCTTTGGCATATTCGATGCGTTCGCTGATGAGTCTGGGAGATCCGCGCATCTTAGCGGTCCGATCGCTGCTGCATTGATGCAGAATGCCGCCGAATTGCTTGCCGAACCGCCACAGATCGAGCATGTGGATGTGATAGGCGCGAAACTTCCTCACTGAAACCAGGGAATCCGCTCAATTCCCGTCCCGTCAGGGTAATCGCCCTTCCCTGACATTGGGGAACATTGGGGAAAAGTGTGCCGCCATAATCTACGCACGGACAGGAACATGTCGGGCAGGCGGCACGCCAGCGATAAGGCGGGGCCATGGCAGGGGTGATCACCCTCCACTCCGTACACTCCGCGACCAGGTTATTCTTCCAGCCGTCCCTTCCCCAACTCCATTCCCGCATAATCCGGCACAAGCAAAGATCCTGCTTGCCAGAGCAGCGGAAGGTGTACGCCCGTAATGGAAACTTTATGCCTTTGCACCACTTTGGGTTAAAATGCCCGACTGATCATTACGCGTTGCGTCATGAAAAAACCTCGGGTCCCTCATCGCACCAAATCTCCCCGCCTTGTAAAGGAACTCTGCCGTCTGGCAGCGGGGCTTGCAGCCTCCGGTAGCCGGATTGAAGACACTTTCTGGGAGAATCGCCTGACAACGAAAATACATTCCCAGTTGCGCAGCGGCGATGACCAGAATCTCGAAGCGGCTCTCGACCAGCTCTACGATACCGATACGGCAGCTTATGGTGAATTCATTTATGCCATAGAAGCCGCGATCGAATGCAGCATATTGAGTCAGGAGGATCGTCACTACGACGTGCTGATGTTCGCGGCCCCGGTACTGAGCTGGTCGCGCTTTTCGATCCCTTCCGGAGCGGTGACCGAAGAGGTTCTCGCCAATGTTCGTGTACCGCTTCAGACGCACGTGCTGGCGGAGGAAGCCCGGTTTGTGCTGGCGGATTGCCTGTTCAGCCCCGATCAGCTTCCGCGCGGCTATCACTTTACCCATGAGCTGGCCAGCAGGCTGTGGACCGCTGCCGTGGCAGGGGAACGCGACGTCCATATCAATCCCGGGCAGCTTGCCGAAACGAGCCGCTTTTTGTCGGACACGCGCTTTCTTCTCGGAGCGATAGCCGTACCTCAGGGCAAGCCGATGTTCCGCTGGCAGGAAGCAGGCAATCCTTCCGGCGATAAGGGAGGAAACAAGCTGATGGGATTGGAGGCTTCCAGGGCAGATATATTGCGCGAATGGCAAACTCACGGCGCGGAAGCGCTCCGGCCGCTGTTTCAGGGTTGCGCGTTCGAACTGCTCATCCCGGACGGTTTTTTTTCCGCATGGCGGATGACCGATCGCCTTGCCCGATCCTATTCCATGCATGCAACCGTTGATTTCCTGCAATCCACCTTGAATATCACCCCGGACCGGCTGCGTGCGGTCATCGCGCCTTTTTATGACCAATGGCTGGAAGAATACCGCGTCAGCTTCATGCTCAAGGACCAGGACAACGTGCTCTACGGCATAGTCTGGTCACTGGTGGGCGATGAGGATGAAAGCAGCGATACCGTATCGCAGATCGAAACCACGTTGCGCGAGTGTGGCGTCGAGCTTACCACGCTGCTGGATAACCGCTTCCTTCTGGAATATTGCGAAGAGTGCGGCGCACCGCTGTTTCCGAATCCCGATGGCGAAGTGGTGCACGCGGAATTCCCCGAAGAAGGGGAAATGGTGCCGATACACCTGCACTGAGCTGCACCGGGCAAGCCCGGCCTGGAAGGCCGCCCTGTTCGTAAATTGCGCCCCGTTCCCTGTATGGCGGGGTTCGGTCAAGCCGGTTCACGTCTGTATGCAGCCATTCATGCTCTGGTCCGGGGTGGATGGCAACGGGCAATATCGGCAGCGATTCCGGTTGCCTGATGCCTGTCATTCAGTCAACATCGATGTCCTGTATATTAAGGAAGCGCTGAACAAATCCTCGCTGAGCGCGTTGCTGGTAAAATCGGGATGATCACAAGGCGTGCGACGCAGGTTGTAGCGGGGACTACGATGCCAGGGAGCGAAACGCAGTGGCTCCCCAGAGCGTGGCCCGAGGGGCCCCGCGAAAGTGGGGATCGGGCAGCGGAGGGGATGCTTCGACCGCACCACAGTTTTGTTGGGGTACAGGCATTCCGCTACGGGGTCGCATCTTCCTTTCGAACACTGCTCCGCCCTGCGCGGTCGCACCATTCGCGTCGTCGCCTTTCGCGCATCCCATCCCGCAAAGCCGCCGTCGCCAACGAGGGTTTATTCAGCGCTTCCTTAACAAGAAATAATAGCCATAATTGATCCTAGTAACCGGTCTGACAACATGCGACATTCATGAAGTTTCTTTTTGACCTTTTCCCCGTTATCCTGTTTTTCATCACTTTCAAGATCTATGGCATTTTCGCGGCTACTGCTGTGGCCATTGCCGCCACCTTTGGTCAGATCGGATGGGTATGGTACCGTCATCGCAAGGTGGACAAGATGCTGTGGGTGAGCCTTGTCATCATTGTCATTTTTGGCAGCGCCACGCTCATCCTCCAGGATGAAACATTCATCAAATGGAAGCCATCGGTACTGTATTGGCTTTTCGCCGCGGCCCTTCTCATAGCCCATGCGGTTTTCAAGAAAAATCTGATCCGCGCCATGATGCAGGAACAGATCGTGCTGCCCGAGCAGATATGGGGGCGCGTCAATGCCAGCTGGGCAATGTTTTTTGCTCTGATGGGGGCAGCCAATCTCTACGTGGCTTTCAATTATTCGACCGAGACATGGGTCAACTTCAAGCTGTTCGGTTTCATGGGGCTGATGCTGACATTTGTGGTGATTCAGGGGCTGATGCTTGCGAAATACATGGAAGATAAAGAGGACAAGGAAACATGATGCTCTATGCCATTAACGGAGAAGACGTTCCCGATAGCCTGGAAAAACGCAAGGTGGCGCGTTCCGCGCATCTGGAGCGCATCGATGCCCTGCAAAAGGAAGGACGCCTTGTTCTGGCCGGACCTTATCCAGCCATCGATAGCCCGGATCCGGGTCCTGCCGGGTTTTCCGGAAGCTTGATCGTGGCCGAATTCGAATCGCTCGAGGCGGCGCGAAGCTGGGCCGAGGCCGATCCGTATGTTGCCAGCGGCGCCTATGCCAAAGTCACGGTCAAGCCCTTCAAGAAGACATTGCCGCCCTAAGGAAGCGCTGAACAAATCTCCGCTGGCGCGGCGGTGGCTTTGCGGGATGGGATGCGCGAAAGGCGACGATGCGAATGGTGCGACCGCGCAGGGCGGAGCAGTGCCTTCCGAAAGGAAGATGCGACCGCGTAGCGGGATGCCTGCGCCCCAACAAAACTGTGGTGCGGTCGAAGCATCCCCGCCGCTGCCCGATCCCCGCTTTCGCGGGGCCCCTCGGGCGACGCTCCGGGGCGCTCCTTCGCTAGGAGCCTGACAAGGCAGACCGCTCGCAAAACCCCGCCCCATAAGGGTTACGGTAAAATCGGGTGCTCACTGCGTTGCGCTCCTTGGCATCGTAGTCCAAGCTACGACCTGCGTCGCGCGTCTGCCTTATGATCATCCCGATTTTACCAGCAACGCGCTCAGCGAGGATTTGTTCAGCGCTTCCCTAACCAAAGTAAACGCAAAATAAACCCGAAATAAATGCAAGGCATGGATACAGCCGGATTGATCCGGCAGAAGCTTCGCGAGCTTGAACCGGAGCAGATCGAAATCGCGGATGAAAGCGCCAGGCATGCGGGCCATGAAGGAGCCAAAGCGGGGGGCGGCCATTATTTCCTGACCATCGTCTCGCGCAAATTTTCGGGAAAATCCCCTTTGGCCCGGCACAGGCTCGTCTATTCGATTCTGGATGATATGATGCATAAGCGTATTCACGCGCTAAGCATAAAGGCGTATACTCCGGAAGAATTTAATTCGACATACTGACAAGGATATTTTATGCTTTTCATAAAAACACCTCGGCTGGCGGTGCTCGCTGCCTCTTGCCTGATTATCGCATCGCCTGCCCAGGCCCAGTCCCCAGCAAGCATGGCAAAGGTGAATGGCGTTTCAATTCCCCAGTCCAGGTTGGAATTTATCGTGAAGGCACGCGAGTCCCAAGGACAGGCGGATAGCCCGGAAACGAGAAAAGCCTTGCGTGAAGATCTCATAGCGGAGGAGATAATAGCGCAGGAAGCAACGAAAAAAGGATTGGACAAGGATCCCGATTTCATTACCCAGCTTGATATCGCGCGGCTCTCCGCCTTGGTCAGGGCATATCAGATAGACTTTGTGAAAACTCATCCTGTCAGCGATGAAGAATTGAAAAAGGAATATGAAGCGCTCAAAACCCAGATGGGCGACAAGGAATACAAGGCGCACCATATCCTGGTAGCGACGGAGGCGGAGGCCAAGGATATCATCGCCCGCATCAAGAAGGGCGGAAAGTTCGACAAGATTGCGCAGGAGAAATCCCTGGATTCGGGAAGCAAGAGCAAGGGAGGAGAACTTGAGTGGAGCCCTCCGGCCAGCTATGTCCAGCCTTTTGCTGAAGCGTTGACGAAGCTGCATAAAGGACAACTCACCGATCAGCCGGTCAAGACACCGTTCGGCTGGCATGTCATTCGACTCGACGATGTTCGCCCGCTCAAGATTCCGCCTTTTGAAGAAATCAAGCAGAATCTGGCCCAGCGTGTCCTGCAGCGTCAATTTGCCGCGTATGTCAATGACCTGCGCACCAAGGCAAGAGTAGAATAATACAGTCTCTCATAACGTCACTTTTTGCACTTTCGTTCCGGTGGAGGATCGGCGCCGCACCTGGCTGTTGCACCGATCCTCCAGCTCAGTACCATACAGGCCGGTATAGGCCTTATGCTCCCTTTGCGAATAATTCAGGTAACGATGGGCATTCGCGGAGCCAAGGCGCACAATAATTCATAGGCTACCGTTCCAGCGGCTCGCGCCACCTCATCCACAGGCATTTCCTTACCCCAGAGCGTCACCGGCATGCCGACCCTCGCGTTGCCGATTTCATTCAAATCGACATGCAGCATATCCATGGAAACTCGCCCGATGAGTCGCGTGCGCTTGCCGTCGACCAGGACTGGCGTCCCGGAGGGTGCGTGGCGGGGATATCCATCAGCATATCCTCCTGCAACAATACCTACCCGCATGGGCCGCTCAGCGCGGAAAATATGACCATAACCCACTCCTTCCCCTGCTTTCAGCGTCTGTATGGCGATGATTTTGCTGGTCACGGTCATCGCGGGGCATAAATCGAGCTGGGCGGCGGTCGCGTCATAAAGTGGTGAGGCGCCATAAAGCATGAGGCCAGGACGAACCCAATCCGCGTGAGTTTCAGGATAACGCAGGGTTGCAGCCGAGTTGGCCAGGGATCGTGGCAGATGCCACCCTTCAGCCAGCTTATTGAATGCAGTGAGCTGAATGCCGGTGCTCTCATCGGCGCCTGCCTCGTCGGCTCGCGCAAAATGCGTCATGAGGCAGATCTGGCCTATACCGGGATTTTCTTGAAGCGCTTTCAACGCGCCGGGAAACTGTTCGGACGTAAAGCCCAGCCGGTTCATGCCCGTATTCAGCTTCAGAAATACATCCATTTTATGCCGTGGCCTGTATTCGGCCAGCATTGCGAGCTGCTCGTGGTGGTGAATGACGGTGGTCAGGCGATGTGTTTCGATCCATCGCAGCTCGTCCATGGAAAAAAAACCCTCCAATAGTAAAATCACCTGTTGAAAGCCGGCTTCGCGCAGGCGTACCGCCGCATCCAGTTCGAGCAGAGCAAACCCATCCGCTTTCCGCAGCGCCTGGGCCACACGCAGTACGCCATGACCGTATCCATCGGCCTTGATCACCGCCAATGCCCGGGACCGGGGCGCATGGCGGCGAACCACGCTTAGATTATGTTCGAGTGCGGAAAGGTCGATGTGTGCCTGGATGGGACGCGACATAAAGGGAAGCAGCAAAAGAAGGAGTCAGATGGGGAACATTGAATTCAGGAGGTTTGGATTGGTAGCATCGATGGTTTCATGGTATAAAACTTCCTCTTTAAAATTCGGCATTTGAATGAATTATTTCACGTCGCGGGATAAGCAAACTTTTGGGAGGGCAATAGGTTGAAGCGCGGATTCTACACCATCATGGCGGCTCAGTTTTTCTCTTCGCTGGCGGACAATGCGCTGCTGGTCGTCGCCATTGCGCTTTTGCTGGATCTGCATGCTCCCGCCTATCTCACCCCGATGCTTAAATTCGTGTTCGTATTGTTCTACGTCATCCTTGCGCCTTTCGTCGGCGCCTTTGCGGACAGCATGGCAAAAGGGCGGGTGATGTTTGTCAGCAATACAATCAAGATCATCGGCTGCGGTCTTCTCTTCCTCGCTTCCCATCAGTATTTCGCGCTGGCGGCCTATGCGATCGTGGGGCTGGGGGCAGCCGCTTATTCACCAGCAAAATACGGTATCCTCACTGAATTGCTGCCTCCAGAAAAACTGGTCATCGCGAATGGCTGGATAGAAGGCCTGACCGTTGCATCCATCGTGCTCGGCACGGTACTGGGCGGTCTGCTGATCACGCCCGCGGTTTCCGCGGTATTTCTCGGGCTTGATTTCCCTTTTTTCGATACCGGCGTGGACACCATACCGGAAGCGGGCATTCTTTTCATAGCGGTTTTCTATGCCACGGCCGCGATCTTCAACCTGTACATCCCCGACACCGGCGTGGATCACCGTATCCTGAAGAAGAATCCGGTATTCCTGGTGCATGAGTTCAAGCACTGCATGAAACTCCTGTGGACGGACAAGCTGGGCCAGATTTCACTGGCGGTCACCACGCTGTTCTGGGGAGCGGGCGCGACCCTGCAATTTATCGTGCTGAAGTGGGCTGATGCGGCGCTCGGATACCCCCTGAACAAAGCAGCCCAACTGCAGGGCGTGGTAGCCGTTGGCATCGCGATTGGCGCGGTGATAGCCGCTCGCATGGTTTCATTGCGGCAATCCGTCAAGGTGATTCCACTGGGCATCGCCATGGGTATCGTGGTGATGGCCATGATACTCGCGCGCGACCTCTGGATCGCGATTGTGCTTCTCACGGTGATCGGCGGGCTAGCCGGTTTTTTTGTGGTCCCGATGAACGCGCTGCTGCAGCACCGCGGCCACATCCTCATGGGTGCGGGTCATTCCATCGCCGTGCAGAACTTCAACGAGAACCTGAGCATACTCACCATGCTCGGGATGTATGCCATTCTGGTGAGTTTCGAGGTACATGTGTACACCGTTATCGTCTTGTTTGGCCTGTTCGTCGCCGTGATCATGGCGCTGATACGCCAGTGGCATCTGCGCAACCAGAGCATTGAAGATTCGCTCCACCTGATCGGCGCGCATAAAGGACATTGACGCTGACACTAACGCCATTGCACAGGGCGAAAGACATCAAAGGATGACAGGACTATCGCTCAGTTCATTTGCCCTGTTTTCAGACGATACCGGAAAATATTCCCGCAACAGATTGCCTACCGCATGGATTCCGGCCATGATGCCCGCTTCAAACTCTCCCTCGCGAAATGCGGCCTCCATCTCACGGCAGATCGTCTCCCATTTCTCGTCGCCCACCCGCCTGTGCACGCCCCGATCGGCAATGATTTCCACATCACGGTCCGCGAGGAGCAAATAGATCAGGACACCGTTATTGTGCTCGGTGTCCCATACGCGCAGTTGCGAAAAAACTTCCAGCCCCCGCTCTCGCGCAGACTGGTCCCGAAGGAGAGGCAGGGTATTCAACGAGGCCTCCACCGCAAAGCGGATCTCGCCTTCATGGCCGGCTTCAGCTTGCTGGATGGCCTGTTTTATCGCGTCGAGGGAGCCATCGGTAAATATCCGGCTTACAGCAAGGCGGCCGGTAAAAAGATGCCGCGATAAGCGCGCGAAATCCATTACCATCTCCCCGACGCACCGCCGCCGCCAAAACCGCCACCCCCACCGCCGAATCCTCCCCCGCCTCCACCGAATCCTCCCCCGCCGCCCATTCCCCCGGGCCCAGGCCAACCACCTCTTCCGGTATAGATGCCTGGTCCCACGCGTCCAAACAGGCTCAGGAAAAAGGTGGCCGCCGCGAGCATCACCCCAAGAATGACCGAAGAAAACAGGAGCCAGCCGACCAGCCCCGCCCCCGCGCTCATCACACTTGCGCCGGCAACACGGCCAAGCAGGGATTGCAAAAGCTTCCCGAACACCAGGAATGCGATGAAAAGCGGAAAAATGAGATCCGGCGACATGCCCCTGCCCCCCGAGGCGCCGCCACCGTGCGCCGAGACTGGCGGCAATGACTCGCCCTGGATCACTCCCATAATGCTTGCTATGCCGGCCTCGATTCCTCCCGCGAAATCCTCCTGCCTGAACCGGGGAACAATGACCTGATCGACTATCCGCTTCGCCGTGGCATCGGGCAATATCCCCTCGAGGCCGTAACCGACTTCTATCCGCACCGCTCTATCGCGCTTGGCAACGAGCAGCAGGACTCCATCATCGACGCCTTTTCTTCCCAGCTTCCATGTATCGGTAACGCGAATCGAATATTGCTCTATGGTTTCCGGTTGAGTCGTAGGGACGATCAGGACGGCGATCTGGCTGCCCTTCCTGGCTTCAAAGCCGCCAAGTTCCTGTTCGAGCCGGGCGTTGTCGGCCGCGGACAGTGTGCTGGTCAGATCGGTGACATGGGATCGAAGCGGTGGAACAGCCACTTCCGCAGGGTACGCAATCGAGATCGAAGCGCTAAAAAGCAAAGCTGCCAGGGCGGCAACTGGAATGGTCTTTTTCCCGCTGTTCATCGTGAAATGAGTGAAGCGGCAACTACTTCTTCGCTGCTGGCGCGCCGAAATCCACTTTGGGCGCGACGGATATTTCCTTCTCGTTTTCGACCGTAAAACTGGGTTTCACCTTATAACCCATGACCATGGCGGTGAGGTTGCTTGGAAACGACCGTACCACGACATTGTACTCCTGGACAGCCTTGATATAGCGGTTGCGTGCCACGGTTATCCGATTCTCGGTGCCTTCTAGCTGTGCCTGCAACTCCCGGAAATTGGCATCCGACTTGAGTTGCGGGTAGTTTTCCGCCACGACCAGCAAGCGCGACAGCGCGCTGGACAGCTCCCCCTGCGCGCTCTGGAACTTGGCAAAGGCATCGGGATCGTTGATGAGCTCGGACGTAGCCTGGACGCTCCCCACCCTGGACCGCGCATTGGTCACGCCCAGCAACACGTCCTTCTCCTGCGCGGCAAATCCCTTGACCACATTCACCAGATTAGGAACGAGATCCGCGCGACGCTGATACTGATTCACGACCTCGCCCCAACTCGCCTTGATTTGCTCATCCGTGGACTGGAGCGTGTTGTAGCCGCAGCCGCTCAACGTGATAGCAAGTAGCAGAACCAGGGGCAGTGTCAGTTTACGCATGGCGTCTTCCTCGAAAGAACTGTTGAGGATTAGATGGGGATTCATTCACCAATTGCAAGGGAATTCCGAGAACCGAACCGGCTGACTAATCCCCTGGGGGTTCCATGACTCTGCGCGCAAAACACAGGTCCTCCCATGCCTTCGCCTTGGCGGGCAGCGTGCGCAGAAGATAGGCGGGGTGGTAAGTTACGATGACGGGAATGCCGCAATACCGGTGCAGCCTGCCGCGGAGGCTGCCCACTCCCGCCTCGGTACCCAGCAGGTTCTCCGCAGCCACTTTTCCCAATGCGATGATCAGCCTGGGCCTGATCAGTTCGATTTGCCGCGCCAGATATGGCTCGCATTGATGCGCTTCCTCGAGAGTCGGGTTTCTGTTGCCGGGGGGACGGCATTTCACGACATTTGCGATATATACATTCAGGCCGCGCTTCAGGCTGATTGCCGCCAGCATATTGTCCAGCAGTTTTCCCGCCTGCCCGACAAACGGTTCGCCCGCCGCATCCTCTTGTTCCCCCGGCCCCTCCCCTATGCAGAGCCAGTCGGCATTCCTGTCGCCTACCCCGAACACCGTGCGCCTGCGCGACTTGCATAAGGAACAAGCAATGCAGCCTTCCACGCTCCGCTCCAGATCATCCCAATGCATCCGCAGAATGCGCGAGCGTCTGTCATCTGGCAGACCACCCGGATTACCGGGGCTGCCTGAGCCACTGCCGGCGGCAAGAGCGTTCCCGGATGCCTCATCAAGCTCCACAGGCACAATCCGGACCGGTTCTGGCTCCGTTATCCTGGCATGCCACAGCGGCGACAACCCCAGTTCCCTGAGTATAGCGTTGCGCCTGCCCTGCTTCGAGTTATCTGCGGGTGTCAAAACACCAGTTCCATGACTAAAGAGTCTTCGCGCCCCCCCATTGCCGGATAATAGTCCTTGCGCCTGGCAATCTGCTTGAAACCAATCCGCTCATACAGCCGCGCCGCGACATGATTGGATTCGCGTACATCGAGGAACATCGACCGCGCGTGCTGCTCCCTGGCAACATGGATAAAATGCCGCAACAGCCTTTCACCCCAGCCTTTCCGCTGCGCCGCGGCGGCTATGCTGAGTGTGAGCAAATGGGCCTCTTCCGGACCAATGATCATCACGCCGTAGCCGAACAGGCGGCCATCCTGCTCCAGCACGAGGCAATGATAGCCGGAGTCGACCGAATCGCTGAAATTGCCGCGGGTCCATGGAAACAAAAAAACTTCCCGCTCGATGGCAACCACTTCGTCCAGGTCGGCGTGGCCCATGCGCCTGATTCGCGGCAACTCCTGCAATTGCGCGCTCATCTTTCATTCTCCTTCAACGCCACCTTGTTACGGATATAAATGGGCGCCGCTTCCGCTGGATCCATCCCCGCCCCATTCATGAAGCGTGGCACTCCAAGCCACGCGATTGCGCTTGCCTGGGGTCTGACACCGTGGATGACCTGGCTGACGCAGCCATTGTAGCGAAGGCGCAGCGCTTTTTCATGTACGGCAAAACCGCTGCCGCAGCCAGCCCAGCCCACCCCGGATAACAGGGGCGCATGGTGCGGGGAACACAGTACAGGCTGGCTTTCCGTCAACCATTGGCCGCCTGACTTTACATAGGCTGCGTGGTAGATCTCGCCCATTCGCGCGTCGATAGCCGCAACGACCCGGCCGCCGCCTGTTTCCTCGGCCATGGCCTCGAGGGTGCAAATGCCCGCTACCGGAAGGTCCGCGCCGAATGCCAGGCCCTGGGCCACGCCGCAGGCGATACGCAAACCGGTGAAAGAGCCTGGCCCGGCGCCGAATGCTATCCCCTGCAACTGTGCCAGCTTCACTCCGGCCTCCTGCAGGACCCGCTGGATCATCGGCAGCAGCAGTTCGGAATGACGCTGCTTTGCAAGGACTTCGTAGCTCAGCATCCGGTCATCCAGTAAAAGCGCAACCGAGCAATGCTCGGTGGAAGTATCGAAAGCGAGAATCCTCAAGGCTGTCGGAATAGGTAGCGAAAAAAAGATGGAAGGATACCGGCTACTTGAGCTACTGCTGCTCACCATCAGCTAAAAATAACACTATTGCTGAGAACTATTGATCAATTTGGAGTACCATCTTTAATGTAGGTGTCACATTATCATCATCTCAGGGAGGAGTCATGAGCATCACGTGGATTCTTGTAGCAAACGCAAGCGCGGCCTACCTGTATGTAAACTATGGACCAAAAAAGGGACTACAAAAACTCAAGGAATTCAAGCACTACGCCAGCAGGGAAAAAGTACAGGAACTTGTTTCCGACCGCCCCGGCCATAATAGAGGCCTTGGCAATGGCCGAGGCTCCTACATTCCTGCCACGGATCCAAAACAGCACCAAGCCCACAATTTTGCGCTGCAATTAGCCAGGGAACTGGAAAACGGCCGGGTAGCCAACAGCTATCAGCGCCTCATCCTGGTTGCTTCCGCTCCTTTCATCGGACTGATCAACAGCAGCCTGGGCGTCCACGTGAGAAATCTTGTCAGCGATACCTTCGAAAAGGATTACACCAAAGCGAGTGAAAAGAATCTTTCACGACACCTCGAAAGCTGCATTTTCCTCTGACAAGGTCGCCAATTTCAAGAAACCGGGAACTCCTGGAAACACCGCCGCATGAAAGTCCGGCCTATTCAGGGGTTCCAAGCAGCCAGCGGCCAACAGGACTATAGACAACGCCCTCTCTTGTCTGTTCCGACCTGACCAGCAGCCACTCCCGCACTTCCCAGACGACCGGTTCTATCTGCCGGTGCAGCGCCGGACAGACCGCATCACGCATCAATGTGATATGCGGTTTGTATGCCCGCGCTTCCATTGAATATCCGATGGCCTCGATCGCCTTCCCCAGTTGGCCCACCAGCTCTTTCAGCGCCGGAGGAATCTCATGCAGCGCGGCATAAGCAATGCGATTGCGCTTCCAATAGCCTGTCTCCTGGATGACCAGTTCAAAAGATGGCCTGCCTGTCCTCGCGATTCCTTCCGCTGCGTGGCACAACGCCTCGAGCCCGTCATGATCGACGTTTCCCACGAATACCAGGGTGAGATGAATGTTCTCCGCCTTCATTCTCCTGCCGGTACAACCGGAATTCCGCTGCAAACCGCTTGCCATTTCCAGCAACTGTTTCCTGACAGCGGCATCGGGCCATATCGCAAAAAAAACCCGGATGGTATCCTCCCCTGCATATCCAGCTTGCCCAAGGGCCTCCGTCGCCATATCTGAAGATCAGAATAGCCGTTCCCCCACCACCCGCCAGACTGGAGTCATGAACCGGATGTAATCAGGCATATTGCCTCCGCTTCGATACCTTCCCCTCTTCCCACGGGGCCAAGATGTTCCGCAGTCTTGGCCTTGACGTTGACATCAGCTGTCTTTATCCCGAGGTCCTGTGCGATATTGGCAACCATGGCGGGAATATAGGCAGCGAGTTTAGGCGCCTGCGCTATGACGGTTGCATCAACATTGACCACCTCGTAGCCATTTTTCCTGAGCAAGCCGCAAACGTTCTTCAGCAACACCCGGCTATCGATATTCTGGTAGCGGGAGTCTGTATCCGAGAAATGTCTTCCGATATCCCCCAGTGCTGCTGCGCCCAGGAGCGCATCGCATAGTGCATGCAGCAAAACATCGGCATCGGAATGCCCGAGCAGACCCTTTTCGTAGGGTATGGTCACGCCCCCGATGATGAGGTCGCGCCCCTCGATCAAGGGGTGCACATCAAAACCTTGCCCGATTCTCATTTTGATCATTTCTTCCTTCTTTCTCCCTGATCCTCGATCCTGCAAGCCGTTTCCGTGGACGAAATAGCCATTTTATGAAAGAAGCCCCAACTCCTTGTGCGTCTTTCCATGAAATTCCCGCGCAAGCATGGGCAGCGGCAACAGGCAGCGGGGCAAGCGCAAGCGATCAATCAGTATGGATTCCTCAACATCAGCTCCGCCAGCGCCAAGTCCTGAGGATAAGTAATCTTGAGATTGCGCGCATCGCCCAGAACCAGCTTGGGTTGATAACCCAGGGCCTCGATGGCTCCGGCATCATCGGTCATGGTCGCCCCCCCCGCCATGCTCAATGCCTCCACCAGAAGCTTGCAGCGAAACATTTGGGGGGTCTGGGCCTGCCACAAATTCTCGCGGGATTCGGTGCATGTCACACGCCCCGACCCGTTGTTTCGCTTTAACGTATCCGCGACAGGAATCGCGAGCAATCCTCCCACCTCGTCGTCGCACAATTCATCCAGCAGCCTGTCGAGTTGCGCCTGGGTCAGGCAAGGCCTTGCCGCATCGTGCACCAATACCCAGTCCTCATCGCCCACCAGGGCCTCATCGCGCGCAGCTTTCAAGCCATTGAGCACACTCTGTGCGCGCGTCGCACCACCGCATGGAAGGCATGCCAGCTTATCCGAAAACCCGGACCAGTCATGCCTCTGCCATTCCGGGTCGTGCGGAGCCAGCACGACAAAAACGCCGGAAAGCCGCGGCGAGTTGCAAAGGGTGTGAAGCGTATGAAAAATCATCGGCTTGCCGGCCAGCGGGAGATATTGCTTGGGGAGCTGGTCTTGCATGCGTGAGCCGGAGCCAGCAGCGGGGATCAGCGCATAAAAATTCGGCATGGCTCAGCAGTCATCCGGGAGGGCAGTCCGTTGAGCCTGAAATAACATCCCAGGCATTCCGAATCCAGGCCGCAAATGCGGGCAGTATGCAAATGGAAATCTACAAATTGCAGAAAGCCAGCTCAAAATCCACATCGTCTTCATATATCCTGGTTTTCTGCCTGAATCCGGAAATGACAAACCGGATGTTCAACGCATATTTGTTGGCGCTGATCTCCGGGACGCATGGCAAACCTTCATCCAGCTTCAGGCGCAGCATATGTGCCGCACGTCCCGGTCCCATTTTCTGGAACATACCGCCAGCAGCCTTGTAGCGACGAGGCTTACCGCTCTTTCTAAGGAGATCCAAAACGATGGCGAACGTTTCCTGCAACGGCAAAAGGGGCGCAAACCATTCTTCGAGATCACCCCGCCGAAGGGCAGGATCAGTGTGCAACCAGTAATGGTAGGACGGCAAATCGAATTCGCAGACTCCTCCAGGTATGCCGGCCCGCTGCCTTATGCTCATCAGCCATTCGTTCTCCCGCATATGCTCCCCGATTTTGCCCGCCATATTCAGCATATTCAGGGATGCTGTCTGTATATTACTCAGCACCTGATTCAATGTGCCTTCGGAAATATCGGGGCTTCTGCGCATCGTTTCCAGTGCATGCTTTTGGCGTTCCAGTTCCTGCAACAAATCGGATTTCATATCCGCGCGACTCGTTACATCGAGAATTTCAAACAGCGTGGTGAGGGCGGTGTGATGCTTGAATGCTTCCTCTCCTGCCGCAAAAAAAGACACTTTCTCGAAAAGATCCTCCAGCCGCAGCATGGTACGAATGCGCTCGTTCAAGGGATGTTCATAATAAATCACGATAGAAACTCGAGGCGAGACCGAAATAGGACAGGATAATGTGATATTGCCTTATGACGAAGATTTTAACAAACTAAATTACTCTCGAGGCAAACGGGCCGGAATAGATTTAAGGAAACGCTGAATAAATCTCCGCTGGCACGACGGTGGCTTTGCGGGTGGAATGCGCGAAAGGCGACGACGCGAATGGTGCGACCGCGCAGGGCGGAGCAGTGTCTTCCGAAAGGAAGATGCGACCCCGTAGCGGAATGCCTGTACCCCAACAAAACTGTGGTGCGGTCGAAGCATCCCCTCCGCTGCCCGATCCCCGCTCCGCAGGGCCCCTCGGGCGACGCTCTGGGGAGCCATGGCGTTGCGCTCCCTGGCATCGTAGTCCAAGCTACGACCTGCGTCGCGCGCCTTATGATCATCCCGATTTTACCAGCAACGCGCTCAGCGAGGATTTGTTCAACGCTTCCTTAATCCTGCAGCGCCAAGGCGAGATATTTTTCATGCAGGCAACGGACTTGCTCCTGCAGGCGGTTCATATCCCCATCGTTCCTGATGATGTCATCCGCGTGCCTCAGCCGTTCGCCACGGGAAAGCTGCACGCGCATGATGGCGCGCACCATTCGCTCGTCCAGGCCGGTACGATCGATAGCACGGGCTATCTGATCCTGCTCGTCGCAGTCAACCACCAGCACGCGCCGGATCAGCTCGCGGTAGCCATTTGTTTCAAGCAGCAAGGGCACGACCAGCATGCCGTAAGGCGCGGCAAAGTATCTGATCCTCCGCGCCGCTTCGCTTCGTACAAGAGGATGAAGAATAGCTTCGAGTTTTTTTCGGGCGGCGCCGTCAGAAAATGCCAGTGCCCGCATTTCGCTTCTCCGCAGCGCGCCATCGCTGGCAACGAACTCATCCCCGAAAATTTGCCGGATGGCAGTCATTGCCGCGCCGTGCTGGCCGGTAAGTTCGCGAGCAATGACATCGGCATCAATGATTTCAGCACCCAGCTGGGCAAAAAATTGTGCGACCGTTGTTTTGCCGCTCGCAATTCCCCCCGTCAGGCCTATGATGAGCGGCATTATCCAAGCATCCCAAAATAGGCACGATTGATCAGGTCTCCCCCAAAAAAAGCGACGAAGCTCCCGCCGGCCAGATAGGGGCCAAAGGGAACGGGAGTATCCCGTTCCTGTTTTTCAAGCAAAACCAGAATGATTCCAGCCATGGCGCCAGTCAACGAGGAAAACAGGATCACCAGCGGAAGCATTTCCCAACCAAGCCACGCACCGATCGCAGCCAGCAGCTTGAAATCCCCCCGGCCCAGTCCCTCTTTGCCAGAGATGAGCTTGTAACACCAATAAATCGCCCATAGCAGGAGATACCCCGCAACGGCTCCGATAACTGCGGAACGGATATCGGTAAAAACATTGTTCAGATTGACCAGCAAGCCAGCCCACAATAATGGCAACGTGATGCGGTCGGGAAGCAACTGAACATCGATATCGATGAACACCAGCGCTACCATGGCCCAGGCGAAAAACAATCCCGCGAAACCGGCAATGCCATATCCGAAATGCCATGCCACAAGTGCGCTGAGCATGCCCGACAGCAGCTCGATGGCGGGGTAACGCGGTGAAACGGCAGCGCGGCAATGCGAACACTTTCCCCGCAGCATGATATAGCTCGCTACCGGAATATTTTCCCATGCCGCAAGCGTGTGGCCGCAATGCGGACAGCGAGACCGGGGCGCAACGAGATTGTGTGGCGGTAACGCGGCAACGGCTTCATTTTCCAGCTTGGCGCGTTGCTGATCCCATTCCGCCTGGAGCATTTTCGGAAGACGGTGGATGACGACGTTCAAAAAACTGCCTACGGCGAGGCCGATGACCGTGCAAAAGAAAATAAAAAACGACGGGGAAGTTTGTAGCAGATCAATCAATGTCATCGATCGGATACCACCGCTGCAATATCTATTGCGGATCGACTGGGCCAAGCATGGGAAAGATCCGCACTACCTTGACCACCCGGTCCTGGGTCTGAACGATTTCCATGGGATAACCCGCGATCTTCAGGCTTGTGCCCGCTTCAGGGATATCCTGAAAATGTTCGAGCACCAGGCCATTGAGAGTTTTTGGTCCTCCAAGGGGAAGTTCGAGGCCAAGCTTGCGATTGAGGTCACGCAGGAGAGCGCTGCCCTCCACCATGACGCTTCCATCGCCCTGCTTCAGGAAGTTGCTCGACTGTGATGGCGAATGTGTGGTGAATTCTCCGATAATCTCTTCAATGATGTCCTCCAAGGCCACCAGCCCCATCCATTCGCCATACTCATCCACGATAAGCCCGACCCGCTCCCGGTTCTCCTGGAAAAGCTGCAATTGAGAAAACAATGGAGTGCCGGATGGAATGAAGTAAGGCTCGCGCATGATTTTCTCGAGTGTCGCCGTGGTGATTTCTCCACTTCTCATCTGGTTGAGCACCTTGCGCACGTGAATCACCCCTACCACATTGTCGAGCGTGCCCCTGTATACCGGCAACCGCGTATGATAGCAGGTGAGCAACTGATTCTGGATGCTGTCGTCATCAGCATCGAGGTCAATGGCCTCGATCCGGTTGCGGGGAACCATGACGTCATCCACCGTGATGGTTTCGAGATCGAATAAATTGAGCAGCACGCTTTGATGCTTTTTCCGGATGAAATGCCCCGCTTCCAGCACCAGGGTTTTGAGCTCTTCCAGACTCATTTTCTTGGTTGCCTCGTCGGCGCGCGGATTAAGGCGCAGGATGGCGAGCAAGGCCTGAACAAACAGATTGACGAACCATACAACGGGATAAAAGATCTTCAGCAACGGGGTCAATACATAACTCGACGCCAAAGCAATCCGCTCCGGATAAGCGGCAGCTATGACTTTCGGAGTTATCTCGCTGAATATCAGGATGGCAAAGGTCACGCTTATCGTTCCGATCAGGAGGGCCACGTCATTATGGCCGAAAAAAAGGGAAACGATTACCGCGACCAGCGTTGCCGCGGCGGCGTTCAAAAGGTTGTTTCCCAGCAGGATCACGCCCAGAAGCCTGTCCGTGTTCAATAGCAATTGAGTAGTCAGGTGGGCGCCACGGCTTCCCTGCTTCACAAGATGCTTCAGGCGATAACGATTGATCGCCATCATGCTCGTTTCGGAAAGGGAAAAAAATGCGGATAAGATCAACAGAACAGCCAGTGCCAGTAGCAGCACATACAGCGGCATGTCTTCCAAGAAAATACCCTTATGTAAATGTAAATAATGTGAACAGGCAAATGAGAAAAATTCGAAATCCGCGAGGCTACGCGGCCAGCGGGACGGTATAAGCCGCCCGGATCAAGCGGTAGAGTATCCGGCCTTGCTCTCGCGATGGACACCTTCGGTCATTTCACAGCGAAATGCTGGTGGCCCATCCTGATTCTTGCATAGCAGGTTTCAGCGCTGCAGTATCACTTCCAGCACAAATTTGCTGCCCAGATAAGCCAGCAAAAGGATGATAAATCCGGTGAGCGTCCAGCGGATGGCAATGCGCCCACGCCACCCGTAGAACTGCCGGCCGGCCAGCAACCCGGCGAAGACACACCATGAAACAATGCCAAATAGCGTCTTGTGGGTGAATTTCAGCGGCTGGCCGAACACCTCTTCTGAAAAAACTATCCCGCTGATGAGCGTCAGGGTCAGGAGTATGAATCCCACCCAGATGACGCGGAACAATAATTTTTCCATCGCCAGAAGCGGCGGAAGATTGGTCAGGACTGAAGGCATGGCCGGATGGTGCAGGCGACGCTCAACCACCGCCATCAACAAGGCGTGAAGCGCGGCAATGGTAAGGAGGCTGTACGCCAGCATGGCAATCGATATATGGGCTTTGAAGGCGGGAAATTCCGTGTTGGCCAGCGGGCGCAACGAAGGGAACACCAGCGGAAGCAGTACCGCCACGGCGGCCACGGGCGCAACCAGCGTCTGCAGGCTTTCCAGCCGGTAGAAGAAACCGGACAACCAGTAAATCGTGGCCGTGAGCCATACGATCGAGGAAACCGCGCTACCTACCCCGAAATTCAATCCTACACCGGAAAACACGGATTGATAAAGCGTATAGCCATGCAATACCAACGGCGCAAGAATGGCGTAACGCTCCCAGCCTGCAGTCGTGGTATCAGTACGCGGGAATCGCGTGGATGCCTTCCATCTGGTACGCCAGAAATGCCAACCAATCAGTCCGTACAGCAAAGAGGCAACGAGATAGGCTAGAATACCGGTCATTGAGGATTGCTGATAAAGCGGAATGTCTGGTTAGTCTACACCAATTTTTCTTGAGAGGCATTTTGCATGTTTGACAACCTTACCAGCCGGCTTTCAGGAGTAATCAAGACCCTCAGGGGCGAAGCCCGCCTGACCGAAACCAACATACAGGAAGCTTTGCGCGAGGTTCGCATGGCTCTGCTGGAAGCCGACGTCGCCCTGCCCGTGGTGAAGGAATTCATCGCCCGGGTCAAAGAAAAGGCTGTCGGCAAGGAGGTGGTGGGCAGCCTTACGCCGGGACAGGCGCTGGTTGGTGTGGTGCACCAGGAACTCATCGCACTTTTAGGTGGCAAAAAAACCGACCTCAATCTGGCAACCACTCCGCCCGCCGTGATACTTATGGCCGGCCTGCAGGGAGCGGGCAAGACCACCAGCAGCGGAAAGCTGGCCAAGTGGCTGATGGAGCAAAAAAAGAAGAAGGTGTTGCTGGTTTCCTGCGATATCTATCGTCCCGCTGCCATAAAACAGCTTGAAATGCTGGCCAAGCAAACCGGTGCCGGCTTTTTTCCGGCCATGCCGGGCCAGCAGCCAAAAGACATCGCGCTGGATGCCCTGAATTTCGCTCGACGGCATTTCCACGACGTCATGATCGTGGATACTGCCGGACGGCTGGCTATCGATGAGCCGATGATGGCGGAAATCGGTGAGCTGGAAGCGCTGTTGAAGCCTATCGAAACCCTGTTCGTAGTGGATGCCATGCAAGGGCAGGACGCCGTCAATACGGCCAGGGCATTTGCCGAAGCTCTGCCGCTGACGGGCGTGATCCTGACCAAGCTGGATGGAGATGCCCGCGGCGGCGCTGCCTTGTCGGTCCTCCATGTTACCGGCAAGCCGATCAAGTTTGCCGGGATGGGGGAAAAATTGAACGGCCTCGACGCCTTCCACCCCGATCGCATGGCCTCGCGTATTCTCGGCATGGGCGATGTGCTTGGTCTGATCGAAGAAGCCCAGCGCGGCGTGGACCAGCGTGAGGCCGAAAAGCTGGCAAAAAAGATGAAATCGGGCAAGAGCTTCGATCTGAACGATTTCAGGATGCAGTTTCAGCAGATGAAAAACATGGGGGGAATGAGTGCAATGCTGGACAAGCTCCCTGCTCAGTTGAGCCAGGCCGCCCAGAACGTGAAAATCGACGACAAGACCATTGGGCGCACCGAAGCGATCATCAACTCGATGACTCCCCAGGAAAGGAGCCGTCCGGATCTGCTGAAAGCCTCCCGAAAACGCCGGGTTGCTGCAGGGGCGGGGGTCACGGTGCAGGAAGTAAACCGCTTGCTGGCACAATTCGAGCAAGCGCAAAAAATGATGAAAATGATGAGTAAAGGGGGCGGAATGGCAAAAATGCTGCGCAGTATGAAGGGAATGTTGCCGGGAATGAGGTGAGTGCGCCATTCTCCGCAGACAGCAAGCTATTCTGCCGCAGGTAGCTTTTTCAATCCTGTAACCCGGCTTCCCGCTTGCACCTTCCGCTTTTTGAACCACCCCAGATTTACCTCGAGCGCGTATTTGGCGGCGCCGGCGGACCGATGGGGTGTCACAGTATTAGGCATCATATCGGAAATGTTGAGGATAATCCCATCCTCATCGAGGAATGCCACGCTTAGCGGAATGCTTGTATTCATCATCCACATGCTATGGCGTTCCGGCTCCGTGAATACGAACAGCATTCCATGATCTTCAGCCAGCGATCGACGATGCATCAGCCCGCTTTCGCGCGTGGCGTAGGTGTGCGCAACCTCGACGACAATACGGTTGCCGTCGACCTCGAGCTGGCGAACAGGCATATCCGCCCTGACGGGCGCAGATAGAAAAAAAACCAAAGCTATTATACAAAAACGCATTCTATGGCCGGGTGATGGAAGGAAAAGTTAAATAAAAAAACGGGCTTTTAAAATTAGCCGGCAAAGCGAAAAAAATCGTGGCGGGCCGCTTCACTGTTTACCGGTACTGCCGAAGCCATTTTCCCCTCTGTGGCTCAGGGTAAAATCCTGCACCACATTGAAATTGACCTGGACTACAGGCACAACCACCATTTGCGCAATGCGCTCCAGCGGATTCAACATAAACGGGGTATCGCCCCGATTCCAGCACGATACGAATATCTGCCCCTGATAATCGGAATCGATCAATCCAACCAGATTGCCCATCACAATGCCATGCTTATGGCCCAGCCCGGAACGCGGCAGCACCATCGCCGCAAGCCCAGGGTCGCCAAGATGTATCGCAATCCCGGTCGGTATGAGATCGGCCTTGCCCGGTAGGATGGTCATCGGCTCCGTAATGCAGGCGCGCAGATCGAGCCCAGCGGAACCCGGTGTGGCATAGGCCGGCAACTGGTTTTCCAGCCGTACGTCGAGAATCCTGATATCAACAATGGCCATGGGCCGCATCAATGCTCCTTCTTGATACAAGCACAGCAGTATGTCTGATCAAACGCCGCGCCTGCTCGATTTTAGACGCTTTCCCAAGGGAGTGCCTGCCATCGTCATCGTACAAGGTCAATTCGCTGTCATCGGCGCCGATAGCATCCTGGGCAAGATTCGCGGCGAGTAGCGGAAGCTTCTTCCTGTTCCGCTTTGCTTTTGCATTCCGGTCGAGATCCTCGGTTTCGGCGGCGAAGCCCACGCAGAAAGGCGGACGGGGCAGGCCAGCTACGTATTCCAGTATGTCCGGATTGGCGACAAGCTCCAGCGTCATTCCTTCGCCATTTTTTTTCAGTTTCTGCCTTTTGACGCTGACAGGCCGGTAGTCCGCCACCGCAGCCACACTGACAAAAATATCAGTATTTCCCAACTCATGCTCCACGGCTGCCAGCATATCGCGCGCGCTGGTTACTTTTACAAGCCGCGCTCCTACGGGCGATTCCAGTGAAACGGGGCCAGAAACCAGAACCACTTCAGCTCCCATTTCCAGCGCCGCTCGCGCAACAGCGTAGCCCATCTTCCCGGAACTCGAATTGGTGATTCCGCGAACCGCATCGATGGCCTCGTACGTAGGCCCGGCTGTAATGAGCATCCGTTTGCCTTGCAGTAGCCGCGGCTGAAAAAAGGCGCGAACCGCCTCCAGGAGTTCCTGTGGTTCGAGCATGCGGCCCATTCCCGTTTCGCCGCATGCCTGTGCACCGCTGGAAGGCCCAAGTATTGTCACTCCATCCCCCCTTAGCTGAGCGAGATTGCGTTGGGTAGCAGGATGCTCCCACATTTGCCGGTTCATGGCCGGCGCAATCAGCAAGGGGCAATCGCGTGCGAGACAGAGGGTTGAAAGCAGATCATTTGCAAGGCCATTCGCAAGCTTGGCAATGAAGTCAGCAGTGGCAGGAGCTACGAGGATCACTTCCGCGTTGCGGGAAAGCTCGATGTGAGCCATGCTATTGCTAAAATGGGGATCCCACGGATCAGTGAAAACGGGATTGCCCGTTAAAGCCTGCAGTGTCGCCGTACCCACGAAGTGCAGGCTGGATTCCGTCATTACCGTTTGAACGTTTACTCCATCGTTCATCAAAAGGCGCGCCAACTCCGCTGCCTTATACGCGGCTACGCCGCCAGTCAGCCCCAGCAATAGGCGCCTTGCCCGGGATAAGGACTTGTCACTCGTCATGATATGAAACGTTGCACACAGAAGCAGAAGTTTAACCTAAAATTCCATTCAACCTAAGTCCGGCGGTTGGGCAGGGTGGAATGTGCCGTTTTGGGGTGCAGGACAAGGCGCAACGACGCGCAATGGCCCATTCCATTCCAGGGAATTGCAACGCAGCCATGTGCCACAAAAATTGTGCAATTCGCCCCGTAGTGAACTCACCATGCAGGTGAACGTCGAGTACCGCGGGGAATCTTTGTGGATCATGGGTTTTAAACTATTAATCAGGCCCTTAAATAAGCTGGTTATGGTAATATTAAGGGATGGAAAAGATCGATGCACGGAAGTTGACAGTATCTGGTCGGGAAGTATTGAGGAGGATGGTTGTCCGGTTGCGCAAGCAGTCTGGAATGCCTGTGAAGGAATTGGCCGAGATAGCTGGCGTTCATTACCGGACGGTGGAAGACTGGCTTTTGCGAGCACGCCGAGAAGGCGAAGCCAGTTTTGGGGAGAAGGTGCGCGGGCGGCCTGTTGGGGCCTGCCGCAAACTGAAGATGGCCGATGAGGTCTGGTTACGCGAGCAGATCATTGGGCAGACGCCGCTGCAAATGCAATTGCCTTTTGCGCTGTGGACCCGACCTGCGATCAAGACGCTGATTCAGGAGAGATTTGGAGTGCAGATGCAGGACAGATTGGTGGGGAAATACCTGAAACGCTGGGGATTCACGCCGCAGCGCCCAGTCAAACGTGCCCTGGAGCAAGACCCGGCCAAGGTCGATATCTGGTTGAAACAGACCTATCCCAATCTCCTGGCGCGTGCCAGGGCACAAGGCGCGATCGTCCTCTGGGGCGATGAGACGGCGGTGAAGGAAGACGCCAACTGGGTTCGTGGTTACGCGCCACGAGGCCAGACGCCTGTTTTGAAGACACCGGCTCGCTGGCAGAAGCTCTCCATGATTTCGGCCATTTCGGCGCGTGGCGAAATGGCCTTCAGAATCATGGAAGGCACGATCAATACCGAGCGTTTCATTGAGTTTCTGGAGGCGTTGATTCAGGATGCCGCGAACAAGCACAAGATCTTCCTTGTCGTCGACAACTTGCGCGTACATCATGCCAGCAAAGTCAGGGAATGGCTTTGCGGGAAGGAAGCGCAGATCGAACTGGTCTTTCTGCCGCCTTACGCTCCGGAGTCGAACCCGGATGAATATCTCAACCGCGATTTCAAGACTGCGCTGCGCACCGGCCCGATCAGCCGCAACACCGATGAACTACTGGAGAAGGCCCTGTCTTTCATGAAGCGCATCGAAAGCTTGCCAAACCACGTCATGGCTTACTTCAGACATCCTGCCGCTGCTTATGCAGCCCATGGTATTTAAGGGCCGGGTTGATAAAAAAAGAGCGGTCGACTACCGGATTTAGGTTCAATTGCTGGGTGTGATAGTGACCAGTCCGATTCCTCATCTCGCCCATCTCGTCCATCTCGTCCGTAATGCCGGTGCGATCTTATAGCCATGGGAATCTCAGACTGGCCCGAATCCGAGCGCCCGCGCGAAAAGCTGCTAAAGAACGGGCCTCAAAATCTGTCCGATTCCGAGCTTCTGGCCATATTCCTCCGCACGGGCATATCAGGAAAGAGTGCGGTCGATCTGGCGCGAGAGCTGCTACAGCGTTTTGGAGGCCTCACCGGCATGCTTGCAGCGGATCTACGTGCCTTTTGCCAGGTTCCCGGGATGGGACCCGCCAAATACGCCCAGTTGCAGGCTGTATTGGAATTAGCCCGGCGGGCGCTGGAGGAAAAACTGAAAAATGGCGATATCCTGAATTCGCCAGAATCCGTCCGTGAGTACCTGCGCCTCAGCCTGCAAGGAAAACAGCATGAGGTATTCGTTGGTATTTTTCTCGACGCGCAAAACCGGATAATTGCGGCTGAAGAACTATTCAAGGGAACGTTGACCCAGGCCAGCGTATACCCGCGTGAAATAGTAAAAAGAGCGCTGCATCATAACGCGGCAGCCATGATCTTCGCGCATAACCATCCTTCCGGCCTGGCGGAGCCGAGCCAGGCGGATAAAGTCCTGACAGGATCGCTGAAACAGTCTCTTGCGCTGGTGGATGTCAAAGTCCTGGACCATTTCGTCGTTGGCGGCGATTCGGCTATGTCTTTCGCGGAAAGAGGAATGATCTAATCTAACGCAACTTGAGGAAAATATCCGGAATTGGGATATAATACGCGTTTTTTGGAATCCGGACGGTTCATCATGGCAAGAGTATGCGAAGTCACCGGCAAGAAACCTATGACAGGTCACCATGTTTCCCACGCAAACAACAAAACGGGGCGACGCTTCCTGCCTAATCTGCAGCGTCGCCGCTTCTGGGTGGAAAGCGAGCGCCGCTGGGTCAGCCTGCGCTTGTCAAATGTCGCTCTGCGGACCATAGACAAGAACGGCATAGATGCGGTTCTGGCCGAGATGCGCGCTCGCGGCAATGCTATTTGAGATCGATCACGGATAAGATAATCTGGACTTTGGAAGCAGGAGGCAATCGTGCGGGAAAAAATAAAGCTTGAATCTTCGGCCGGCACCGGTCATTTTTATACAACCACGAAAAACAAGCGAACAACTCCAGAAAAACTGGAGATTCTGAAATTCGATCCCGTGGTGCGCAAACACGTCAAATATAAAGAGACCAAGCTCAAGTAGCTGTTTTGCTTTTTTAAAACACCATTCCAATAAAAAACCCGCTATCAAGCGGGTTTTTTATTGGAATGGTCGGTCGCTTCTTTAAGCGTAACAGCGCAAGCGACGGGAAAAGTTCTGAAGGACTTCTATGCCGCTTTCCTCTGCGCGATGGCACCAGTCCTCCAATTGCCCGACCAGCTCATCCTTCGAGGTAGTGGACCTTTGCCATACGGTCATCAACTCCTCGCGCATCTTGTATACCTTGTCCAGGGTCGTTGTCTTGCTCAATACGAGATTCAGCTTGGCGCGTTCATCCTCTTGCAACGTCCTGGAATCGGCGAGAACCCAGCGCTTTACAGTGGATCTGTCCACTCCTACATGCGTCGCCGCTTCCCTCAAATGGTCGAATTCCTTGGCAAGCGTATGTTTCAGGGATTGTGCGTATTTTGCCAGTACCTCATAGCGGTGCGAGATGACGGCTTGGAGGGTATCCACATCGCACTTCGTCTTGCCGGTATCGAGACGTAATCTGGGCGCCACTTTTTTGACGTGGGCCAGCCCCATCCATTGGAGAATGCATATATACATCCAGCCGATATCGAATTCGTACCATTTATTGGATAGCCGGGCGGAAGTAGCGTAAGCATGATGATTATTATGCAATTCCTCTCCGCCGATGAGTATGCCCCAGGGAACGATATTGCGGCTCGCATCTTCAGCCTGAAAATTGCGATAACCCCAATAATGTCCGACTCCATTGACGATGCCCGCCGCCATGATCGGCGCCCATGCCATCTGTATCGCCCATATCGTAAGGCCTATCGGACCGAAAAGAACAACGTTGATGATCAGCATGAGCGCAATGCCCTTGGCGCTATACTTTGAGTAGACATTGCGTTCGAGCCAGTCATCCGGCGTCCCGTGGCCATACCGCTCCAGGGTTTCCAGGTTCTTGGCTTCTTTCCTGTAGAGTTCGGATCCTTCTTTAAGCACCTTATTTACGCCCAGCACCTGCGGGCTATGAGGATCGTCGACTGTCTCGCATTTCGCGTGGTGCTTACGGTGAATCGCTGTCCACTCCTTGGTGACCATTCCCGTGGTCATCCACAGCCAGAAGCGAAAAAAATGGCTGGGCAACGGATGGAGCTCAAGTGACCGGTGGGCCTGGTGGCGGTGCAGATAGATGGTGATGCTCGCAATGGTGATATGGGTAAGGCCGAGGATAACCAGTATGTAGCCCCACCACGGCAAATCGATAAGACCTAGGGTCATTTGGCTCCGATCCTTTGGGATGATTTTAGGGGGAAAAAGAGATACCGCAATTTAAAGGGAAATATTCCGATAGTCAAGAATTTGTCACGTAAATATGATGCATTCGCAAGCGTGCCTTCCAGGAGCGGAAAGAACCGGTGAAACCCATATGGAAGAGTGCGGAAAAACCCATGCTCAAGCATGGGATTACAAGCACTCGTTAATGGAATGATGGGAATCACCAAGCCTGGTCTATCCACGCTAGCTCATCGGATTCCTGAAAGACGAACAAGTTCCTCTTCAGTATCTTCATTATTTCTACTTCCCACCGCTGCCAGGTATTGGGCAAATAACTCGGCTGGATGGCCACCGGTAAATCCTGCCGCCTCCATAACCAGCAGGGCCGGCATGCCGTTTCAAAATAGATTGTGACAGCTTTCCTCAAAAAGTTTCGCATGGATTACCGCTATAATGAAAAAAACATTATCCCCGCTATGAACACTCACCTCGAACCCTGGCGGAAAGCGACCCGTAATGGATTCGTTTCGGGCACGGCAGCAAGCATTGCCTCGACCATTTCGCTTCTGGTTCTCGGCAGGATTGAATTGGGTGAAGCCGCGGCTCCCATCAACGGCCCCAGCCAATGGATCTGGGGAAGGCGTGCGCCTTTCGAGAATCACTTCAGTTTCCGATACACCGTTGCCGGTTATGCAATACATCACGCCGCATCGGTGTTCTGGGCAATTTTGTATGAAAGGCTCCGCCAGAATCCGCCACAGGAGATATGGGAGACAAGAGAGAATAAGTCCGTCCTGGCGCCGGCGGCGGCCATCACGACCATAGCCTATGTGGTCGACTTCAATCTGATACCCAAGCGGCTTACGCCCGGATTCGAAAAACGCCTGTCGAAACGAGGTCTCCTTATCGTTTACGGAAGTTTTGCGCTTGGGCTCGCCAGCGGAGCTTTGATTGGCCGCCGCCCTCCCTTCTAGCCTTCCCCTCTGGTCCACATCCGCTGTAATCCAATGCATTAGTACCGAACGTGTGGAACCGCACGGAATTCGCCCGCATATTCATCAATCATATTTATCGAGGTACTGCGTAAGGCCGGCAATTTTACATGCCATTTCTACCCGCATGGGTGGTCACCGAAGGCGGTGACTCATCTGGCGTTTCGGTGATCCCTGAAGTACGGCAGTGTCGGGCGATACTATCAGCGCAGACATGAGGACAAGCGATGAAAGACAGTGTTGAGGCCGTACCGGGCAACCCCGCGGCAAGTTTGTTACATGCGACGGTCGGCGAAGCGCTGAGGCAATTAACCTCAGCCCGACCCGTTTCCGACGAAGCAATTCACGAGGCGCGCAAAAACCTGAAAAAAGCGCGGGCAGCACTTCGTCTGTTGCGGGATGGAATGGGTGATACCGCCTATCGCAGGGAAAACGCAAAGCTTCGAGATGCGGGCCGCTGCGGGATGCGAAATCGCTGATGGAAGCCCTAGATTCTCTTCAGAAGCAGTACGCCGGCAAATTGACGGATGACACCCTCGCTCCGCTCCACAAAATATTGCATGCCAATCTGGCGAGGGCAAGACGTCATTTCCATCCCGGTCCTGCACGGGAATCGGCCGAATTGAATAATTGCGTCAAGCTGATCCAAAATTCCCTTGCTACTGCGAAACGGCTGAAGCTTCAATCGATCGAACCGGCACACATCGGCCCAGGGTTGCGGCAGATTTACCGGAAGGGGCGCAAGGCGCGCGCTGAAGCCATGTCTGACCCAACGACGGAAAAATTGCATGAGTGGCGCAAACAGGTCAAATACCTGTTCAATGCATCAGATGTGCTATCCTCCAAAGAGAGTAATGGCAATGGTATAAAAAAAATGCTCAAGCGGGCCGATCGCCTGGCGGATCTGCTGGGAGGCGATCACGAACTCGCCATGCTGGCCCATGAAATCGATCGAGAAGATCGGGCTTCGGCTTCAGCAGATGCCGCCATGACAAAAACCCTGCATCAGTTTATCGATCGCAGACGGGCAAAACTGCAAAAGCGTGCGTTCAAGTCAGAAACGAAACTTTATGACCAGAAGCCCAGGCAATTTGCCAAGCGAGTATGCGCTCGCATTTGCACGGCGTCTTGCTGATGCCGCGCGCCCCTTCGCGTTGCGGCATTTTCGAACTTCTCCGCACATCTTTTTCAAGGCTGATAATACGCCCGTAACCGTCGCCGATCAGGAAATCGAGGCGATGCTTCGCCGCAGCATACAGGAAGCATATCCCGGTCATGGCATTATCGGTGAGGAATATGGCGACAGCATGCCGGACACCGATTACACATGGGTTCTCGATCCTATCGATGGAACCAGGAGTTTTATCGTCGGGAACCCCCTCTTCGGCATGCTTATCGGTTTGCTCGAACATCGGCGTCCATTCATCGGGCTGATTGATTGTCCTGCAGTGAGAGAACGATGGTGGGGAGATGGGAAGCATGCAATTTACTACGATGGTCTGAAAGAGCATGCTGCCAGGGTCAGTCGCCATCGTTCCGTGGAACATGCACGTCTCTACCTCCCCCACTACATTTCACAGGCAGGTCATCCACGCTTCGAGGAAAAGGATTCGGCGGAACGGCAAGCCATTGCGGAATTGAGCAGTCGCGCGCTGGTTTCGCAGCCGGTCTGCGACTGTTATGCTTATGGCTTGCTGGCTTCTGGACACTGCGATCTCGTAATAGAGACCGGATTGGAGCCTTCCGATTATTTTCCTCTCATCCCGGTGGTGAAAGGAGCGGGAGGACAAATCAGCGACTGGGAAGGAAATCCCCTCGACCGTGATTCGGATGGCCGCATCGTTGCTGCGGCCAGCGAGGAACTGGCGAAGGCGGCCATTGAAATATTGAGCCCATGCTTGAAACTGCCGCGCGGTCTGGTGGCTTGATGACTCTCCCGGCTCACGTGCATCTGTTGCATGCACTTCCGGAAATGACAGGTTGCATCCGATTGGTGCGATTGCGCACGGAAAATGCGGATACCCCGGAGTAAATTGAATTGAATCATCCCTGAAGATCAGAAACAGGAGCACGCCATGAAACGTTCTCTAGCTGCAATCCTGCCGCTGCTTGCCGTTGCCATGATTTGGACCCTCCCCGGAGCAGGAACCGCTTATGCCCAAACCCAATCCGTTCCCCTGGTGGGCGGTCAAACTCCCTCCTCTGTTCCCGGCGGACCGATCATTGGTCAACCCCCCGCGGCTCAAGCAATCATTCCTCCCGGTTATTCCCCTCCGAGCGCGAGTATCAGGCCAACACAACAACCCGGTTATCCTTCTGGAGGCGTAAAGACCGGGAATGAGCTCATAAAGGAAAAACTGGATCGAACCAACAGGGAAGCCGCCGACCTGGATCGCGACGGGAGAATCAGTCCGGAAGAGGCATCAAGGCTGCCGCTGGGCACGTCTCTTCAGTAGGAGATTTGTTCACGCCGTCCCAGCCCGATCCGCTTGCTCAACCACCCCTTCGGCGCGGTGGCTCATGTCATTTTCGCGCACATTCCCGATTATGCTTCACATATATAGCAGCAGGAATGCGCGTGATACTGACCCGGCATGCCATGTGAGATAGCTGTTTTATTACAAAAAGGAGAGTGATTCATGAAATCGAATACATCGAACGACACGGATGCGAAGGCGGCGGCGGAGAACCTGGCCAGGCAGGCGGAGACTTCAGCGCGCAATGTGGGAGAGGCGGCAAGATCGGCCGGGCGGCGGGTGGGGTCGGTGGCCAGCGAGGAGCTTTCCAACCTGCGGGCCGACCTGGACGATCTGATTTTGCGCATCCCCAGCCTGTCGGATATCGATCTGGAGGAGGCCAAGGCAAAGCTGATGGACAAGATCGCCGCCACCAGGGAGGCGGCCCGGGATATGGCCGATGATGCCCGCCAGCAGTTCGACGAGGGGGTGGAGTGCTCCCGGCACTATGTCCAGGAACATCCCTTGCAGTCGGTGGGCTATGGCGCGGCCATCGGCTTTCTGGTCGGCCTGCTGATCACCCGGCGTTAATCCGGGCTATCGTCCGCCCCGATGTTCAGGACCGTGGAGAAAGCCAGGCTGCTTGGCGCGCTCGCCCTGGAGCGGGTGGACGAATACCTGGAGCTGGTGAAGATCTCGGCGGAGATCCAGGGGCGGTATCTGCGGCGGCGCCTGGTCCATTTGCTGGTGGTGGCATTGTTTGCGGTGCTGGCTCTCATCTTCCTGGGAGCCGCTCTCATCGCCACTTTCTGGGATACGCCCTATCGGTTGATGGCGGCCTGGGGGGTGGCCGCAGGCTATGCCCTGGTTGCTTTCCTGGCGTTCATGTCCGCTCCGGCGCAACCGGCTGAGGCTTCGACCCTCGATACGGTGCGCAATGAGTTGCAGGAGGATATCAAGCTGATGAAGGATGTGGTATGAGCACGCCCCTGGAAGAGGAAAAACGTGCGCTGCTCGCGCGCATGCAGGCAAGCCGCGAAGTCTATCGCTCGCGCTTTCCACCCCAGACGCAGCCAGAACAGTCCCATGACCCGGCCCCTTCCCCTCTCCACAGTGAACAACTCTTCCCCAGAAGCCATACCTTCAGGTTCGTGCAGCGCATCATCCATCGCATCGGGGGATGGCAACCATGACGATCGGAATGAGTTATCCGCGATGAAACAATCCGCCAATCCGGGCCAGGATATGGTAACGGGGAAGATGCGGTGCCGCTACTGAAGGAGAAACCCGATGCTTGCCCTTACCTGTCATGGAGGCCATGACGTCCGCGTCGATACGGTACCCGACCCGATATTCCAGGAGCCGGATGATGTCATCCTGAAAGTCACTGCTACCGCAATATGCGGCTCTGACCTGCATTTGTATCGAGGCAAGCTGCCCGGACTTGAAGATGGCGACATCCTCGGACATGAATTCATGGGCATCGTGGCGGATGCAGGACCGGAAGTCATACGGTTTCGAAAAAATACGCGAAAGGCGCTCGCCTGTTGAATCTGCCCATGACACTAGCCGTACGCCGATCTATCCTCCCCTATTCCCATGTTCCCCATGGTTCGATCAAAAATCTTTTCCACCCTCAAACTTTAGGAGCACGTGATGAGTAATGCCATTCTTTATACCATGCCGGGTACCTGTGCCCTGGCACCCAACATTGCCGTTGCCTGGCTGAATGCCCCTGTGACGATCAAAACGATGGAGCGGGGAGATCACAAAAAAGATCCGTATCTCTCCATCAATCCAAAAGGCAAGGTGCCAGCCCTGCAATTCGACGATGGCGACGTATTGACCGAAGTCGCGGCGATTCTGGCATATCTCGGCGCCAAGTACGGCAAGGAGGGCTATGCGCTCGACCAGAAGCTGGGGCGCAAGGAGGCTGAAGCGCTGAGTTATATGACTTCGGAAGTGCACGCAGCCTATGGCCCGCACTTTGCAGTGCAGGCATTCGCGGATAGTGATTCAGCCCAAAAAGAAATCAAGGTCAAAACGTATGAGAAGCTGGCGAAACATTACGAACGCCTGGAGAGCAATCTGGCAGCCGCCGGTGACTGGTACTTGAAGGATCGAAGTTTTGCCGATGCCTTTCTCTATGTACTCACGCGATGGATCGAACTGACGCCACTATCCATCGACAATTATCCGAATCTGAAGAAACATCGGGCGCGAATGGAAGCCGACGAAAGCGTCAAGCTCGCTTTGCAACGCCAGAACATGGAGCCACTGTCATCGCCGGGAAAATGAACCGGTATCCCGGCGCAGCTCCTGCATCCTGATCGCGCGGAGCCCAGGTAGGGTCGCGGAAAGATGTGGCGGCTTGCCCGGCAGCGCAGAGGACTTGAATGACCTCTCCTGCAATATCTTCAGTTTGATGCCGGATGTTCCTTGTCCCTCCGGGCTGCAACGGGTAAAGGCATCCGGCCACCACGTCCATCGCATCCACTGGCTATATCCATGCAGTCCGGCGATATCCCGTCACTCATTGCAGACGCGGTTCGCTCTTTGCGCGATCCACGGGTATGGGAATATACCCTGGTGAATTCCGCTCCCAGTAAGAAAATCTGCGCAGAGTAATACACCCAAACCAATACGACCACCAGCGACCCAGCCGCCCCAAATCCCGAGCTGATCGCGCTTTTACCGATATACAAGCCGATGAGCAGCTTCCCTGCCGCAAAAAGCAAGGCCGTTACCGTGGCCCCGGCCCAGACATCTTTCCAGGCAATCTTCACCCTCGGCATCAACTTGTAAAGCATGGCAAACATCGTGGTCATGAAGGCAAAGCTGAAAATAAAATTCACTGCCGTAGCCAGCACCTCGAAACCCGAAAAATAAGGTCCCCACCACTTGCCCAGAGCCGCCACTGCGGCGCTGAAGACAAGCGATACGATCAACAGGAAACCGATTCCCAATATCATGCCGAAGGATAATAATCGGCCTCGAAGAACTTTCCACCACGCCACTTCTTCCTTTGCGGGTACGCCCCAGATCCGATCAAATGCATTCTGCAATTCGCCAAACACCGTTGTTGCTCCCGCCAGCAGCAGAACCGTTCCGATAATCGTCCCAGCCGTGCTTTGCTCTGGCTGGCTTACACTTTCGAGCAGGTTTTGTACCGCCTTTGCCCCTTCGTCACCCATCAGACCACGCAGCTGGTCGAAAATCTCGCCGCGCACCGCTTGTTCCCCAAATACGAGTCCCGCCACGGAAATCACGATCAGCAACAAGGGGGCGATTGAAAACAGGGTGTAGTAGGCCAGGGCCGCACCCATGCTTGGAGCATAATCATCGAGCCACGATGAAAAGGCCGCTTTGACTAATGCCCAAATCCGCTTGGTACCCATTTGAATCCTATAATAGCCTGCTCATCTGCTTGTGGGTGTTACCATAGCGGATATATGCCGCAGGATATGTACGCCCCTGCACATTACTTCCTGAGCGAAGAAAGGTGGAATCGAAAAGCGATATTTGAAGCAGATCTGGAGCAAAGAGGGTACTGGCATGAAGTCTCGCAATCGAACATGCCCGACCGCGACAAAAACTGAATTTCGTATGAAGTACTGCTGGGAAGCCGGGATAAGAGGCGGTTGCCCACGCTGCAACGCCCCTCATTGCGGAAATTGATATGATAACGGCTAATAGCGACCGAAGGGATCGGGACCGGAACCCTCGTGAGGTCTGGATGGATCACGTTCTATGATGTTGGGTTCGCCTTCCTGCCCGGCATCGCGCTTTTCGTCTGAACGATCGGGCTTTTTCTTCATGTCTTTGTTCTTGTGAGGCTCACCCTCCTTTATGATGCCGTAGCGCTGGCCTGTGGGCGTTTTCCCTGATTTGTACCGCCCCTTGTCAGCTCCCCCGATCGGAGGGCTATCCATGGGATTATCCTGCGCATTGGCTGTGCCCAGCATGAACAGGAATAGCATCAAGCTCAGTAAGCTGAAAGCGGGCTCGATGACAATTCGCAACGAGCGCACGACTTCATTTCGGGATATTGAACTCGGGTGGCTGTGGTTCATGACGGTTCCTTCAAGATATCCAGCAACAGCGCTGTATCTGAAATATAACTGCCAATGCACGGTTCCTCGGTGCGCTACCACACGGGACTGGTTTGAAGCTGCCTAGCGTGGCGGGGGAGATCCCACTTGGGGCAGGCATCTGATTTCCCAGATAAGGCGTGAAGAAGTAACCACGCTGATCCGGTTCATGATGGGCAGTATTTCTTCCGACAAAAGCGTATAGTCCGACCCGCAAAGATTGCGTGCGTCGATGTCCAGCCCCGCTGCGGCCCGGTCTTTTGATCCCACTTCTCCATCATACAGACTCATTATGGAATACGTGCGCGACCCATCGCTCGCCGCTTCAGGTGCTTCGTCCGCCGGCATCAGGCCGCATCCTGCGAGAAAGGAAATTGCGCAAAAAGCCAATTTCATCAATTTAGTCCGCTCAATTTCCATTTTTTTGAATTTTCCTGCTTGAGTGGCAAAACATGGCATAAACCTCTTCTCTATTCAGTACAGCAAAGAATGCCGCCAATGGCAGCATGGAGAGATCCTCACTCATGGATTGGCGTAGTCCCGCCATGCAGCAACCGCAGCTTCAAAATCACTGATTGGAATTCTGGCGGCTTCCCCCACCTTCTCCCCATAGTCTTCCGCGATTTCGACGTGGTCGGGAAACAAGCGCAGCCAGTAAGCATTCCCGATCCGCTCCCATAAGAAAATTCGGCCCGATCTCACCTCTCTGGTTTTTTGCAGCAACTCCTCGGCTCCATAGCGGCTTTTTTGTATGTCGATGGCAAGGTAATCGGCTATCAGATCGTGCTTAGGGTTGCCGTACGTGCGCCCCTCCCATGAGAATTCGTTGTCTGTCATTGGCGTATGGGGAAAGCAGTATTGATCCTGTTGTTCTTTGGCGCGGCAAAACCGATCGCGAATACTTCGCTGTTCCCGCAGTAGCCCGCCAATCCGGCACCAACAACCCTTGCAGGCCGGTTTTTGCCACATCTGGCCCAGGCTGGCGAGGCAACAGGGCATGAAGCATCGGGATGCGCCGACGCATATGAAATCGAATGGAGTACTTGTTCCATCGAACAGGTGTCGGGAAACATCGAGGAAAACTTATATCTTGTGGGATCATTACCATGAGTCCATTTGCCGGTATAAATTCCCGCCGGATCGGGCGGATCCTGTACCTTGAACTCGCGTATCGTCGGGGGATTGGCCGCGGTAGGCCGGGAATGGAATCCTTTGGGGCGCCCGCCTGACCATTCTCCGCAAAAAACATGCCGTTGATTCAACTTCATTCCGTTGTCCAGAGCCACCCATTGAGGAAGTATCGCGCAATCCGCCGCAGCGGGGGCGTCGAGCGGGAATAAAAAAGGCGAAAGAAGTCCGGCAAGAAGCATGCTTGCAACCCCGGCGTTATACATGACCCTGCTCCTTTATGAAATTCAGGCGATATTGACGGTGTTCCACTCGTGCATGAGGTGAAGGGCACTTCATTTTATGAGGATGCTGCCCCGCTGCCACGGTCTGATATCGGGCTTGCCATCTTAGCCATCATTCGTTTTGATTTCATCGGGCCGGAACACCCAGCAACTCGAAGATCGACATATAAAAATCGATCACTTCTTCCGTACTGCGATCGAGCGCGCTAGCCGTTTCTTCTGCCATATGATTATTCCGGTGACAGAGAGCGTCGCCACCAGCAGCCCCATCGCGGAAATGAAAATGCGCCCGGGCAAGCCGAGGATACGGCCGGAATGCAAAGGAAACTGCGCCTGCATGAAAATATCTCCTGCGCTGCCGGTGCCTGGCACGCTCGCCCCCGCGGGTGCGCCATCCTTGCCGTGGAAGTAGAGGGATGAATTGCCCAGGCCCATGTCGCCATGCTCATGGCCTGGCTCAAAAAATGTCACGCCATATATCCCGATCTCGGGCTCGTAAAAGATACTCCCGGGCGGTTCGGCCCAACCCCGCCTTTCAGCTTCGGCAGCAGCGAGCTGGAGAATTCTGTCCCGGCTGACGACGGGCTCGATGGGCTGGTCGGGCGGATTGCGCGGCCCGGTGAATGGACTCGGCGTCAGCGTGGAAAATAGCGATACCAGCGGCCGCATCACCTGCTGGTTCAGGTTCATCGATATCGCAGTGGTGGCCAGGATTAGCAAAAAGCCCCATATCCATACCCCGCCGGACCGATGCAGGTCGAAGTTGAGCCTCGCTCCCCCACGCCGCCAGCGAATGATCAATGACTTATGCCATGCACTTCCCTTGGGAAAAGAGATCCATAACGCAATGAAACAATCGAGAGTCCAGACTATTGCGAGGATACCCATGAAGAGGATGCCGAGCTCAACACCAAACCCATCGGGAATATGCATGCTGTAGTGCAGCTTGTAGAGGAACGGGATCAAATTTTCGCGGCTGAGCGAAATCTCGCCCCACATGCGTTTTCCACGTATCCCGCCGCTTACGGGATCGAGCGCGATCTGGTTGAACCCTAGCTCGAATGCCTTGCCTGTGGCCGGATCGAGACGCGGACCGATACCGAGGCCGAGATTGTGCCCGGGCTCCACCACGAGCGGCACCCATGTCACCAATAACCGGGGATCGGCGGCTTCCAGCCTGTCGGCGGAAACCAGTGGCGGAAGAGATGCTCCTCCCTTCCCCTGCGCTTCGAACAATTGCGGATTGAGCCACTCGTCCAGTTCATGGTCCCAGGAAATGACGGCGCCGGTGAGGCCGGATATGAAAAGGAACACAGCCAGAAAAAGGCCGGCCCATCGGTGCATCACGACAAGTACGCCGCGCCCCAGCGATACTTTATCGGCATGTTGTTTTTCAAGCCGCTCGATTACACCGGACATCGGGAATACCTGTATCTGAGTGCCTCAAACCACATTGTCAAAGGCTACCGCCGGCGCAACCGGCGGCGGTAGCTCTTTCATCGTGGGCTGACCATTGAAAATGAGGCAACCGCTTTCCATGCGCAGCAAGCGGTCGGCAAGATGAAAATAGCGATCGTCGTGCGATATTACCAGTACCGCCTTTCCCATGGCGCGGAGTTCGGGAAGCACCTCGCGATAAAATATCTCCTTGAATACCGGATCCTGATCCGCCGCCCATTCGTCAAACACGAAGAAGGGGCGATTTTCCAGATAGGCTACCACCAGCGCGAGACGCTTGCGCTGCCCCTGCGATAATGCGAGCGTGGTAAAAGCGCCATCCTTGACCTTTACCTTGTTGTGCAAATGCAATTTCCCCAAAAGGCGGTTACCCTCCTTATCCAGGTCCGGGCGTCCTGTTTCCAGCAGGCGGTCAAAAAGATGAAAGTCCGAAAAAACCGTGGAAAATAGCTGCCGATAGTGGTCGCGATTAGTCTCGTCCACCGCCATCCCGTTCAAGAGTACCCGTCCTTTTTCCGGAGGATAAAGTCCGACCAGCAGCTTCGCCAGCGTGGTCTTGCCGCTGCCATTGCCACCGACCAGGAAAGTGATCTGCCCGGGCCGGAAGTCCAGGTCGATCGGACCCATGGTAAACAGTTCATCGCTCTGTTCATGATAATAACGATGCAGCACCCCTTGCAGGACAATGGATCGCAGAAGACAGGGAGGAAGGCTATCCACCTGTACTTCCGAAGCTGAAAGGGTGCGCGTGATTTCATCTATGCGGGCGGCGGATGCCTGGGCCATGTTCGCACGCGGAATGTTCAGCAGGAGCGCTTCGAGCGGTCCCACCATGTACACAAACACCAGTGCGAAGCCTGTCATGATCAGCGCCCGATCGGGCACATCCCCGACCAGAACGAACAGCACCATGCCTATGAAGGCGTAGATCAGGAAATTTCCCCAGCTTGCCGATCCGATGAACAGCGACATGCCGAAAGTCCGTTCGCGACGGACTATCTCTATCGATTTTCCCAGCACATCATCATAAAACGCTCGTCTTTTATCACGGTTGAGGCGCAATTCCTTTGCTCCATCGGTCAGCGAGCGAAAATAACCGAATAATCGATCCTGCTCTTCGGCAGCGGCATCCAGATGCCGGATGGCGCGCAAATGCGCCAGATGATAGCCCAGCGAGCCAAATCCGATGACAACGACGGCCAGCAGAAATACCTGCCACGAAAGCACAGCCATGTATATCAGGCAACCGGCGACAATCACCGCATTTGTCAGAATGATCGGAAAACTCACGAAAAATTCGGCAACGTGGGTGCAATGTTCGGCCAGCGCGGATTGAACACGGGCAGGGCCAATCAACTCGAGATGGCGGTAGTCCGCCGCCATTACCCGCTTTGTAATGAAAACACGCAATTCGGCGTGGGCCCGCTGCCCCAACCGCTCGAACAGGATATTCGCAATCATGTAGCTGAACATTACTGCGACTGCGGTTGCCGCAAATACCAACGCCATTTCAGTGCGATCGATGGGTTCAGCCGTAAGCGCGGAACTGATCTGGGTCAGCAGGAACACGCTACAGGCTCCATTTACCACGCTCGCTGCCGATGCCCCCGCTAATAGGGATTTGGACTGACTGATGAGATATTTGAGCAAGGCTGTCTCGCAAAAGATGACCGGGATGACTAAGAAGTTGACGAACGATCGCCATAAATATTTACGGGAAGGAAAATATCGGCGCCATGCATCCGTCTGACGCCGTTCCTCATCGATCCGCAGCGGCAACCCTTTCCCACCCGCTGCTATTACAGCTATTTTTATTTATATTCCAGTGGATCTGATTGAGACTCCTCCTCTCCAAAATATCGTTAAACAATAACGTTTCTCATTCGTCTTTACAAACTATAGGAGCATCCGCCTCGGACAGGGTATTTCAGGAAACGGTCGATGGGTATACAGCACGAGCAAATCCAGGAGCTATCAGCTCGTGCGACGACGTTGACGTCCCGGCCCGATGGAATCGCATATTCCGTGGCCTATCACGACGGCGCGCTTCTGCTGCAGCACATCGATGCCGAAAAACAGGCCTGCGGGCCGGCTTCCCTATGGAAGTTGCATCAATCGGAGCGATTGATGCTGGAATGGGCGGATTCCTGCTCAGGCATACCCGGCACGCCTGAGGTGCTCGCGGCACTCGAAGCAGCCTTTGCCCGGTATCCCGACCAGCATAAGCTGAATCTCCTTGCTCCGGTGGGGCAGGCCGACGATTTATTCCGATCCGGAGTCCTGCTGAAAGACCAGGATGGGCAACTGGTTGTCCGCGCCGAACTTTTGTGGCAGCAACCCCGAATCTGGCTCACGCATCCCTCCTCCCATGCTTTCCCGGCATCCTACATCCTCAGCCATGGCCGCCGCCACCCATTGCGCCCCCCTAAGCCGATCGGCACCGTCTATCAACGGCATATTCCCTGGCTCGGCCGCACCCTCTCGTTTCGGGCCGTAAACATCGAATACGATCTGCACCGTTTCAGCCGCTGGATGAACGATCCAGTTGTGGCGCACGCGTGGGGAGAACAAGGCGATCTTGCCAGGCACCGGGCGTATCTGGACGGTATCTGTGCGGATCAGCACGTTACCGGCCTGGTAAGTTGTCTTGACGATGAGGCATTCGGCTACTTCGAGGTGTATTGGGCAAAAGAAGATCGTGTAGCCCCGTTCTACGAAGCGGAGGATTTCGATCGCGGCTGGCATGTCCTGATCGGGGAACCGCGCTTCCGCGGCAAGCCCTTTGTTACCGCATGGCTGCCATCCATTTCCCATTATCTCTTTCTCGACGATTGCAGGACCCGCCACATCGTCATCGAGCCCCGCTCGGATAATCACAAAATGATCCGCAACCTTGCCAGATGCGGTTACGCAAATCTCAAGGAATTCGATTTTCCCCACAAACGCGCCATGCTCGGCATGCTGCTGCGCGAACGATTTTTTGAAGAAAGACTCTGGGTGCCGCGGACTGACGCGACGACGCCACCCAGGACGGCATCGCCCGCAATTACCCTATTTTCAACTTGATTCTCGAGGACATCGTTATGCGCATTCATGATGTGATCGGTATCGGATTCGGCCCGTCAAACATTGCTCTTGCCATCACCCTCGAGGAAAAGAAACAGGAAGGGCACAACCTGGACTTCTTTTTCATCGAAAAGCAACCGGGGTTTGCCTGGCATGCGGACATGATGCTGGACAACACGCATATGCAGATCTCTTTCCTGAAGGATCTGGCCACGATGCGGAACCCGTCAAGCCACTTCACGTTCATCAACTACCTGCACCAGAAAAAACGGTTGCAGGACTTCATCAACCTGAAAACCTTTTTCCCCAGCCGCCACGAGTTCAATGATTACCTCGCCTGGGCCGCTTCGCATTTCGACAACCGGTGCGCGTATGGTGAAGAAGTCTTCGAAATCCTGCCGGAGGAAAAAGATGATGAAATCATACTGCTGCGCGTGCGCTCGCGCGATTCCAACGGGATCGTGCATGAGCGCTTCGCCCGTAACCTCATCCTCGGCATCGGGGGCAAACCCAGTATTCCGGAATATTTCCAGCCGTTAAGGCACGACGCCAGGGTATTCCATTCGAACAGTTACCTTCGGGAGATCTCGCGGCACCAGACTGCAAAAAGAATCGCGGTGGTGGGCGCAGGCCAGAGCGCCGCGGAAATTTTCATGGACCTGCACAGTCGCCCCAATGCGCCGCATGTCGATCTCATCATGCGCGCGCGCGCCATCAAGCCCTCGGACGACAGTCCGTTCGTCAATGAAATTTTCAACACCGATTTCATCGATTTCGTCTTCAGCCGTCTGGATGAGGATCGCGCCACGCTGCTCGATGAATTCTGGCACACGAATTACGCAGCCCCCGATCTCGTTCTGATAGAACAGATCTTCAATGTGTTCTATCAGCAGAGAGTGACCGGCGGCACGCGGCACCGCTTTCTGCGCCGGCACGAAGTCGCCGGCGTCCAGGCACAGCCGGAAGGGATCCAGCTCATTCTACGGGACCTCAATGCCGGCCGCGATCACGTCTCAACCTATGACGCCGTAATACTCGCGACCGGCTACCGGCGCGACCATCACAAAACGATGCTGAGTGCGCTTGCCCCTTACCTGCGCGACTTTGCCGTCGACCGGCAATACCGGTTGCAGAGCACGCCAGGCTTTTGTCCCGCGATATTCCTGCAAGGCGCATGCGAGTCGAGCCACGGCTTGAGCGATACGCTGCTTTCGGTCACGGCCGTTCGCACCTACGAAATCGGGGAAGCATTGCTAAGCACGGGCAATACCGGAAATCGATCCATTTCCAGAACGGCCGCCAACCCCATTCGTGCCGTCGCAAACCGCTGAGTTTTTAGGTCAATCCGGTGACAGTAGCCGTATCCCACAGTTTTTTAACCATGAGCAACCATAACTATGAAAGCCTACACAAAAACCAACAAGGGGCTGAAGCAACGGAAGCGCGCAGTATTGGCGCGCGCGCTGCAATGCGTATTCCTCACTTTGTCCGTTACTGCTTATGCCCAGGCGCAACAAGCTGGATCTGAGCCAGCCAAACCGGAAAAGAAAGAAGGGACCACCGCCCCGACAGAGGCAGGCACCCCAAATGACAAAGCCCCGCTTACCAGGAATGTAGAGGCAGCGATCCTGCCGACGGTAGTGATCAAGGATACGACAGCCACTGCCCCATATGTCGCCAAGAACACCACGACCGCGACGAAGACGGATACGCCGATCATAGAAATACCCCAATCGATCTCGGTCATTACCCGCCGCGAACTCGATGCGCGTGGCGTGCAGTTTTTCACGGAGGCATTGCGCTATGTACCAGGGGTCGTCGTCGACACGTTCGGTTTCAATGGGCAAGGCTTCGAGTATCTGGGCATGCGCGGCTTCAACGTCCAGACCACCGCAAACTTCCGGGATAATTTGAACCAGGCGGCAACAGGGATTTTTTTTGGCGCTTTTATTACTGATCCTTATGCGCTTGAGCGAATAGACGTGCTGCGTGGCCCCAGTTCGGTCATGTTCGGCCGGGGCGACGCGGGCGGGATCGTGAACCGCGTCACGAAACTCCCCACCGCCGCGCCGATTCGCGAAGTCGAGCTCCAGTATGGCAGTTTCGGCCGCAAGCGGGTTGCCGCGGACTTCGGCCTTTCCAATGATGATGGCACGCTGATGTTCCGCCTCGTCACATCCGCCCTCGACACCGGCACGCAGGTCAGTTTTCCCAATACAAATGGAGCCAGCGCCGAAATCAAGCGATTCTATATCGCCCCGTCGCTGACATGGCGTCCGAGCGAGAAGACATCGATTACCCTCTTTGGCGATATCCTGAATAACCGCGCCGGTGCCGGGGCATTTTATCCGGCAGCCCCAACGGGGGACTCATTTGGAAGTTTTAGCAACACTCCTACCAATGCAGTGCAGGGGGATCCCGGGTTTAGCCGGTACTCCACAAACCAGGCTTCGTTCAGCTATAAACTTGAACATCACTTCAATCAAACCTGGACCATACGGCAGAATTTTCGTTATCAAAGCCAGAGCGGCAATTTCAGGGATTTAACCGCGATCGGATACCTTCCCGACGATACCAGCGGCATTCTGCAGCGCTCGGCGCTTTCGACCACGGAAAAAATTGATCAGACTGTTCTGGATACGCATCTGCAAGGCAGATTAAGCACCGGGCCGGTAAATCATACGGTGCTGGTTGGAATCGACTGGAATCGAATGAATTCCACAGCCCTGAAATTTGTAGGCGACGCGCCGAGCCTGAATGTGCTCAATCCTGCATATTTCCAACCAGTAGCGACGCCCACCAGTCTGGATACCGATGCGAAGCAAAGACTCGACCAGGTCGGCTTCTATGTGCAAGACCAGATCAAGTATCAAAAATGGGTTCTCACCCTGAGCGGACGTCATGACAGGATATCCAACAATACCATAGCCACAATTACCGCCCTCGATCCATCACCTATCCCTTTCCAGAATAGGGATTCCGCATATACCGGCAGGGCAGGCTTGACCTATCTCTTCTCGAATGGCATCTCACCCTATGCGAGCTACTCGCAATCGTTCCTGCCGCAAGCTGGGCTAGCCGACGGTGCGCCATTCAATCCTACCCGTGCTTCGCAGTACGAGGTGGGGATCAAATACCAGCCGGTAGGCAGTAGAAACTTATTTACCGTAGCGTTGTTCGACCTGACGAAAACCAATGTCCTTACCCCCAATCCGAATGTATCTTCCTTTGCCAATCAATTCATACAAGTAGGTGAAATTCGTTCTCGCGGTGCAGAACTGGAAGCAAGGGCGGAAATCTACCGCGGGTTGAATTTCATCGGTGCTTTCACTTATAACGACGTCAAGATCCTTGATGGTTCTGATGGTACTGTAGGCAAGATGCCGATCCGGGTCCCCAATACGACCACCTCCGGCTGGTTGGACTATAACCTGGGTGCGCTGAATATAGACTGGCTGAGGGGATTTGGCATTGGCGGCGGGGTTCGCTACGTGGGAAGGGTTTTCAATGACGAAGAGAATACAAGCACCACAAGATCATTTACGCTGTTCGATGCCATGCTGAGGTATGACCTAGGCCCCTGGCGTTTTTCCATCGTTGCCAATAATCTATTCAACCAAAAATACTATTCCGCAACAGGCGGCGGAAATTTCTTCCGGGGGACGGAACGAACTGTTTATGGCACTTTAAAACTCCAATTTTAATCGTTTATTTGCGTCATAGCCGAGATAGATACCATGCCGCTTGACCCCGATCTTGCCGCATTTCTTGAGCTGGTCGAAGCCGGCATAAGCAATGGCGCGCGCCGGTTGCATGAGTTGCCTGCGTCCCAGGCGCGCGCGGAATACGACAAATCCACGCTCTGGCTGGATTCCGGGGGTGTGGCTGTCGCCCGCACCAGCCCCATTGCGATACCGGGCCGGGAAGGCCATCTCATCGATGCGCGGCTATATATGCCCGCTATTCCTTCCTGTGAAGGAGGATTGGTACCCGCATTGCTGTATTTCCACGGAGGCGGGTACTGCGTCGGGGGGTTGGACTCGCACGACTCGCTCTGCCGGGCGCTAGCTATGCTCACGCCCTGTAGCGTGCTGAGCATTGCCTACCGGCTTGCGCCCGAGCATAAGTTTCCTGCTGCGGTTCACGATGCCCAGGATGCCTACCAATGGTTGCTTTCAAATGGTCCGGCCTACGGAATCAATACCGGGCGCATCGCGGTCGGGGGTGACAGCGCAGGGGGGACACTGGCAACGGGATTGACCATCGCCGCGCGCGACAACCAATGGCCGCAGCCGTTATTGCAAGCGCTGATCTACCCTTGCACCGCCGCCTGGCAGGACACTGGCTCGCATCGCCGCCTGGCCCGGGGCCACCTGCTCGAAGCCGTGACGCTGCAATGGATGCTCGACAATTACCTGCGGGATGAAGCGGACCGGACCGACTGGCGTTTCGCACCGCTGGAGGCGATAGATTTGAGCAATCTTCCTCCCGCATTCATCGCCCTAGCGGAATACGATCCGCTGGTGGATGAAGGAACGGAATACGCGAGAAAACTCGAAGCTGCGGGAGTTCCTGTCGATCTCAAGATCTATGAGGGCATGACACATGATTTTGCCCGCCTTGGAAACATCGTGAACCAGGCCGAAACGGTGCGAAAAGATATGGCGCAGGCACTCGCGCATGCATTCCAATAAGGTTTCTTCCTTCTCTCCATAGAAATTGCAGTATGCAAATCCAGCTACGCATGAAGTAATTTTTAATACAATCCAACTAGCGAATGGATTGCAAATGCGTAGCTGGCGCTCGACGAATAGTCCCAGGGCTTTACTCAACTACCCTGATATCGCATAGCGAGGTCTGAATGGCCGCAAGTGTGGACTCCACTTCACGCAACAGCATTTCATCGCGCACGATCGCGAAATGATCCGCATCGACCTCGGTAAAGGGTAATTCGTCCTGTCCCAACTGCGAAACAAGCGCCTGCCTGTCTGACACAGGCCGTCCCGCTACCCACCAGCTCGCCGGCCGGCACCGCAAGGCGGTCAATGCTGAAGACTGCAGCGATAGCGCTTTCAAGCGGCGGGCTACGGTAAAAGTATGCGCCAGCTCTTCCACTCCCATTGCAGCATAGCCTTCTTGTTCGCCGTCTTCACGTTCCCGCATTCGTTCCTGAAGCAAGCTTTCCAGCAAGCCGGCGACTATCGGTCCCGATTCTCTCGGAAGGCATGCCGGAGAATTATCCATCATCCTTCTATCGAGTTTCGCATCGGGAACAATCACCGAGATGAAATCGGAAAAATCACGCTTCCAGTCATCCGGTTCAGGCGAATCGGTACCGGGGATATAAGAGTCGATCAGCCCGAGGAAAGCCACGGTTTGCGCATCCGCCTCCAGCAACGCTGCAACCATGGCTGCCAGAGTGCCACCCAGGGACCAGCCCAGCAGGTGATAGGGTCCTTCAGGCTGAACGCGGCGGATCATCCGGCAATAATCTGTAGCCATTTGCTCGAGCGATACATCGCAATGCGCCGGGTCCGCCAGCATGCGGCAAGGAAGCCCATACACAGTCCTTTTGCCTTGAAGCAGACGCGCCAGAGGCTGGTAGTCGAAGACCGTACCCAGTCCCGCATGCAGGCAAAATAGGGGCGCTGCTGCTTCGCAGGGCCGATTCAGCGCGAGCAGCGGCTGCCGCATGCGCTGCGGAGCCTGCGTTTCCAGCCCGAGCAAGCCTGCGATAGTGGGATGCTGCATCAAGTCACGCAATTTGAAGTTGAATTTGCCGTTGGGCAGGTTCCGCATTCGCGCCATGACTTTCAGGCTGGACAGGGAATCACCGCCCAATGCAAAAAAGTTGTCGGTTTCTCCCACGCGCTCTACGCCGAGTACCTCCTGCCAGATCTTTGCCAGCATCATGGCCTCTTCAGTCGAAGGCGCACGGTAAACCGGGGCTGCAGCCGTACCGGGTTTGGGCAATGCGTTGCGGTCCAGCTTGCCGCTTGGCAGGCGCGGAAGCGTTGCCAGTACCACGATATGCGTGGGAAGCATGTAGTCCGGCAGGCGATTCGCAAGTTCCCGCTTGAGCCGTTCTGCAAAGTTTGCGGGCTTGATATCGCCCATCGGCACCACGTAGGCAATCAATTGCAACCCACCTGCGCTTTCATGCACCACTACTGCCGCGTCGGCGATTCCGGTTGCTTCCCGCAGGCAGGCCTCGATTTCGCCCAATTCGATACGAAAACCGCGAATCTTGACCTGATGATCGGCGCGGCCGATATACTCGATATTCCCGTCATTCAGCCACCGCACCAGATCCCCAGTGCGATAGAGACGCCCCCCTCTACTGCCGAAAGGATCGGCAACGAAACGTTCGGCTGTCAGGCCGGCTCGTCCGAGATACCCGCGCGCCAATCCATACCCGCCAATATATAGCTCGCCTACCGTCCCCATGGGCACCGGCTGCAAATCCCGATCCAGCACGTAGGCAGTGCGCTCGCCCACAGGCCGTCCGATAGGCGCGTATGCGCATTCGAAACTATTGTCGGCCCCGGTTTTCCAGATCAACGGCGTCACCACTGTTTCCGTCGGCCCGTAACCATTGATCAGGATACGTGGCCGCAGGGTCTGGCGAATCAGGTCGTAGGACGCCTTGGGCATGGCTTCGCCGCCGAATACGTAGAGTTCCACCGGTGGTGGATCATTGCGTGGCGCCGCCCATTCCGCCACCTGCCCCAGGTAGGCAGGCGGAAAGGCGGCGTTGGTGATGCCGTAATGACGAAGCGCATCGTAGGTTTGCTCCGCGGTCCACAATTCCTGGTCGCGCACCGCAAGACCGGCGCCGATGGTAAGCGCGGTCAGCCAACGTTCGTGGGCGCCGTCAAATGAAAAAGACATGAAAAGCAGTTCGCAGGAGTGCGGACCCATGCCGTAAATCTCCGCAGTAGCCCGGCAATGCATTGCCAGCGGACCGTGTGTCACCGCAACGCCTTTGGGAAGTCCCGTCGAACCCGAGGTGTAAATGACATAGGCAAGGTTATGCTCGCTCAGCCGGACGACAGGATCGGCATGCAATCCGGCATTGAGATCGATGGAATCCAGTATCAGCGTCCGCATGCTGGTGGGGATCACGAGCTTCGGCAGTACCTTGTTTTGCGTAATGAGAAGAGAGAGAGCGCTATCTTCCATCATGTATGAAAGGCGGTCAGCCGGATACTCGATATCCAGCGGGACATAAGCGCCGCCGGTCTTGAGTATGGCAAGCAGCGCAACGATGACCTCCAGCGAGCGCTCCATGGCTACGCCTACTCGCATCTCCGGGCGGATACCGATATCGATAAGCTGATGCGCCAGCCGGTTTGCCCGACTATTCAGTTCCGCGTAGGAAAGCTCCTGCTCGCCCATCAGCAGCGCGATGGCGTACGGTTGCACCCCGGCATGATGCTCGATCAGGCGATGAACCAGTTGATGCGAATTCAGCGGAATATCCGCGGGTATGGCGGGGCCATGCCTGTTGCATCCCAGGGAAATGATCTGATTGAGTTCCTCGTTTCCCATCCATGCCAGTTCGCCCACCGGCCGATCGGGATGCGCCATCATTTCGCGCATCAGGAATTCCATATGGCTTCGCAGTTCCAGCACGAAGGCATCTGTAAAATCACCTCGCCCGTATGAGTACTCTATTTCCAGGGTATCGCCGACGACGACTTGCAGATCCATTGCGTAACCGGTCAGACTCGTGCCGTCAATATCGCCGAAGCGCAGGCCGTACGACTCGTTGCTGCGCAATGTCTCGGCAATCGGGTAGTTCTCGAACACGACGATGCTGTCAAAAAGAGCCCGGCCCGGCGACCCTACCCAGCGCTGGATATCGGCTAGAGAGGTATGCTCATGCTCGCGCAATCTCGCATTGATGCTTTGCAGCACGGCCAGGTGCCCGCTCACCGTCAAGTTGCTGCGGCGCTCCACGGGAACCGGAATGGTATTGATGAACAATCCCAGGATCTCATCGGACTTCGGAAGATCGGGCGACCTGCCCGCTACCGTAACCCCGAATACCACGGCATCCCTTCCTGTATAACGCTGCAGCAGCAATCCCCATGCCGCTTGTACGACAGTATTGAGCGTCACGCGCTCCCGCTGCGCAAATGCGTGTAGATTGCGGGTTTCTTCGGCACTTAAGCGGGTATAGATCTGGGCGTAGCCTGTTCTGCCGTCTCGCCCGTCCGCCTGGTCCTTCCTGACAGGCCTGCCCGCCGCCGAAGCCAGCAAGGTCGCGTCCTCGACCTGCTGGAACTCGGCTTTCCAGAAAGCCGCACTCACTTCCGGGTCCTGTCTCGCCAGCCAGCTTATGTAGTGGCCGTATCCCGGCCCCGGCGCAGACAGTGTCTCGCCGGCATAACAGCGCAGCCAGTCGCTGATCAGCAGCGAATCACCCCAACCATCCAGCAGGATGTGATGCCTTGTCCATATCAACTGGTGGCAATGTTCGCCCGTTCGGATCAGGCTCAGCCGGGCCAGCGGAGGATTGAGGAAATCAAATTCACGCTTCAATTCCGTGTCTGTGTAGGCAGCAATTCGGGATTCCAAGTTATCCAGGCTGCGCCAATCCATTTGAACGACGGAAGCACTCGCATGCCTGAATACGATCTGCAACGGACGCGCGAGCCCGGATTGCCACAAAAAACCTGTGCGCAATACCGCATGCCGCTGCACCATGGTCCGCCACGCGTTCACCATGCGCCCGGAATCGAGGCCTTCCACCGGAACGCTGAGCTGGCTGACGTAGAGCCCGCTACCAGGTGCTTCGAGCGTGTGAAACAGCATCCCTTCCTGAATCGGCGCCAGCGGATAGATATCCTCGATTTCATCCTCTCCGAATGGCAATCCGGAAATTGCCTTGTCATCAAGATGATCGCGCAGATAGCCTCTCGCAGATTCAACTGCCACAGCCGCGGATTCCTGCGCTTCTCCCGGTTCACATATTTCGGCTACTTCCGCCACCTTGGCGAGCGCGGCAATGGTCTGGCGCTCGAATACTTGCCGGGGAGTGATCTTCCAGCCTGCCCGGCGAACCCTGGTCACGATCTGCAGGCTCAGGATGGAATCTCCTCCCACCTCGAAGAAGTTGTCGTTTCTTCCCACCTGCGGTATGCCCAGCACTTCCGCCCAGATGCCCGCCAGCATGGCTTCCACTTCCCCCTGCGGCGCTTCATAATTGCCGGCATCGGCATATTCGGGCTCGGGCAGCGCCTTGCGGTCCACCTTGCCGTTCGGGTTCAACGGCAGGCACTCCAGCACGACGATCGCCGCAGGGATCATATAGTCCGGCAGCGCCTTGCCCAGCGCTTCCCGCAGCAGACCCGTATCCACTTCCATGCCCGCATGCGGGCATACGTATGCCACCAGCCGCGCTCCGGAGGGCCCTTCTCCGGCTATCGCCACCGCTTCCCTGATTTCGGGGCACAACAGCAATTGCGCTTCTATTTCCCCAAGCTCTATCCGGAATCCCCGTATCTTGACCTGGTGGTCCAGCCGTCCCAGGTATTCGATCTGCCCATCGCCCCGCCATCTCGCCAGGTCGCCCGTGCGGTACAGCCGACCTCCCCTATCATCAAACGGATCGGCAATGAACCGCTCCGCCGTCAATCCCCCCCGGTTCAGGTAGCCGCGTGCCAGCCCCACTCCGCCCAGATACAGCTCTCCCGCCACGCCCTCCGGAACCAGATTGAGGTCGGGGTCAAGTATGTAAGTTTCCGTGGCGGGAAGCGGCCTTCCCAACAACGCCGCATGGGGACCGACTTTCCCCATGACGGACCAGACAGTGGTCTCGGTGGGTCCGTACATATTCCATAATTCAACACCTGCGGCCAGCAACTGATCGGCCAGATCCGCCTGCAGGGCTTCGCCGCCGCACAAACCCTTGAGGGGTTTCCCGCTGCCTCCTTGCAAACCATCCCATCCTCTGACCGCAAGCAACATGCGCCAACCGGCTGGAGTGGACTGAAAGACGCTTGCCCGGCTGGTTAAAAGCAATTGCGCAAGTGCAGCGCCATCACGGCTGGTCGCTCTCGGGGCAAGCACCACGCGAGCTCCCACAATCAAAGGCAGATAAAGCTCCAGCCCGGCGATATCGAAAGACAACGCAGTTACAGACACCAGCGTATCGCTGGCATCCATGCCAGGGGACTCGCGCAGGCTGGTCATCAGATGGCCGAACGCATCATGCCGAACCATGACCGCCTTGGGTTTTCCGGTGGAGCCGGAAGTATAGATGACATAGGCGAGGTTGTTGCCATGCAGGCTTACTTCCGGGTCCTCTGCCGATTCTCCCTCCACATCCAGCCTGTCCAGTTCCAGAACCTTGCATCCCACCGGGTGCGGCAGCCGTTCCCGGACATGGCTTTGCGTCAGCAGCAACTCGATCCCGCTGTCTTCCATCATGTACTTCAGCCGATCCTGCGGATACTCCGGGTCCAGCGGCACGTACGCTCCCCCGGCCTTGAGGATCGCCAGCAGCCCAACGATCATGTCGATGGAGCGCTCCACCGCAATTCCCACCTTCGTCTCCGGAACAACCCCCAGCCCCGTCAGCCGGTGCACCAGCCGGTTCGCCCTCCGGTTGAGCTCTCCATAGCTCAGCTCCTCCTCGCCAAAGATCAGGGCAACAGCCCGCGGATCCTTCTTCACTTGCCGCTCGATCAGCCAGTGAACCGGTTCCGTGTTCGCGTAGCGTTGGGCATTGACCCCCCATGACCTCAGCTGCGCATGCTCTCCCTCGCTCAAAAGATCGATGTCGCACAGCCGCAGTCCGGCGCTGCGCGTGATCTCACGAAGCAGCCTGCCAACCTGCGCTGCGATGCGCTCCACCGCTGCTCTGGAGAAAGACCTGCAGGCATAGTGGTAGTGGAGACGCAATGTCCGTGACTGTGTTATCGATAACATCATCGGATAATTGGAGGCTTCGCGATTCCTGATACCGGAAAAGACGAGCCCGCCGGAGCCCGGCTGCCGCAAAGCCTCATCGATCGGATAGTTCTCGAATACCAGAATACTGTCGAACAGCCCTTGGCCGCTCTGTCCCGCCCAGCGCTGGATTTCATACAGCGGCGTATGCTCGTGTTCGCGCGAAGCCAGATTTTGCACTTGCAAATCGCGCAACCAGGCGCCTGTCTCTTGTTCCGGCCTCACTGCTGCAATTACCGGCAGAGTATTGATGAAAAGTCCGAGCAGCCGCTCGGCTCCCGTCAGATCTGCCGGCCTCCCGGCAACGGTCGCTCCGAAGACGGTGGTTTGCTGGCCGGTATAACGGCTTAATAACAGCGTCCAGGCTGCCTGTACCAGGGTATTGACGGTAACTCGCTCGCGTTTCGCAAACTCGATCAAACCCTCGATAACGTTTCTTTCAAGTTCACTGACATGCTCGCCATGAGCGGCATTTTCCGCCATATCTTCCGTAAAGAGCGGCAGGACAGACGCCAGCCGGGACGGCTGCGTCATGCCGCTCAGGCGCTCTCTCCAGTATGCTTCCGACGCATTGGTATCGCGGGTGTGAAGCCATTCGATGAAATCCCGATAGCGGCTGGGAGATGGCGGCGGCGCATTGCCGCCATACTGCTGCAGTACTTCGCCCATCAGCCGGGAGGTGCTCCATCCGTCGAGCAATAGATGATGGATCGTCCAGATGACGTGATATCTATCGCCCGCGACCCGTACCAATGCCACACGCATCAGCGGCGGTTTCGCCAGATCGAAATTGAGCGCGCGTTCCGATCGGGCCAGCGCCTCGAGATTCCGCTCCAGCATGGCATGGGGATAATTAGCCGGATCCCGCCAATCGTATTCCATGAAGGGCAGATCGGCCGTTTTTGCCACCCATTGCAGGGGTATGCCGCCTTGCAGGAAGCCGGTGCGCAATACGTCATGACGATCCATGACTGCCTGCCATGCGGCCTTGAAGCGTTCCACCCTCAAGCCTTCGATATCCGCCCTCAACTGGTTGACGTACAGGCTTCCATCATGGTCGTACACGGTGTGGAACAGCATTCCCGACTGCATCGGCGAAAGCGGGTAAAGATCCTCGATCCGCTCCATAGGTATAGGCAAGTGGTCCAACTCATGCTGCGTAAGCCGCGCGAGAGGAAAATCGGATGGAGTGGCGCCGCTGGCTCCGCCGGTGCAATGAGCTATCAGCGCTTCGAGTTCGGCCTGATAGATTTTTACGAAAGCTTCGACTGTGGCCTTGGCGTAACGCGACGTACTGTAGCCCACATCCAGACTGAGCCTGCCGTCATAGACATGGCCGTTTATGGAGATGTCATGGCCTGGCGTGGCGGCGCCATCCATCAAATCCCCGATGGGCTCAGTCGCCAAGGTCCACAATGCGTCCTCGTCAAAACTGGCGTCAAACTGTCCCAGATAGTTGAATGCCACCTGCGCCTTGGGCAGGTCCGCCAATGCTTGCCGCTGTTCTGGCGTTCCATGGTATTTGAACAAGCCGTAGCCCAGTCCCTTGTTGGGTATTTGACGCAGGCTCTCCTTGATACGCTTGAGCCTCTGATCCAGGGTTCCGGACGGATCGAGCGCCACCGGATAAAGGGTGGTAAACCAGCCTACCGTGCACGAAAGGTCGATATCCGGGTGCAGATCTTCCCTTCCGTGACCCTCCAGATCGACGAGGATCTTCTCCTGTCCGCTCCATTGGCATAGCGCGCTTCCCAATGCGGTAAGCAAAAGATCGTTGACGTGGGTACGATAAGCCGCGGGAGCCTGCTTGAGCAGAGCTTGGGTCTGCACCCGGTCTAGCCTCAGGGTGACGCTGGCCTGGAAAGCATTGCCCGAACCATGCGGGTCGTCCCCCGCATTGTCCCGCGGCAGTGAAACCGACATATCCGACAGGGTTTGCCAGTAAGCAAGCTCGTCTGCATGTTCATGGGCGTAATCCTGCAGCCGGCATGCCCATGCATGATAACTCGCAGTTTTTTCCGTCAAGGCAATGGGCTTGCCGGCACGGCATTCATCATAGGCGCTTTGCAAGTCTTCGAGCAGGATACGCCATGAAACCCCGTCGATCACCAGATGATGCGCAACCAGCAGCAAGCGCTGGCTGCCATCCGCCATTCTGGCGGCCAGGCCCCGCAGCAACGGTCCTTCGGCGAGATTCAGGCTGCGCTGGACCTCGTTGCATAACGAGGCGAAGTCCTCGGTACTGGCGGCGTCACGTATCCACAGCAACTCTTGCCCCTCCTGGTGGAGGGTATCGAAGGGTTCGCCGCAGATCTGTTGCCAGCCACCGCTTGCTTGCCTTATATAGCGAAAGCGAAGCGCATCGTGATGGCGTATCACGGCCTCCAGCGCCTGCGCGAGACATGGAATATCGAGAAGCTCGCTGCTTTTTAGCAGCACGGCCTGGTTCCAGTGGTGACGGGAAGGAATGTCCTGTTCAAAGAATTCGAGCTGTATGGGAAGCAGAGGAATGTTGCTATTCATGCCCGCTTGAATCATTTCACGACCCGCCTGTTGTGGCCGTTGGATTCCATGAATCGCGTCCGCTGGTGCGACTGCTTCCGCCACCTTGGCGAGCGCGGCAATGGTCTGGCGCTCGAATACTTGCCGGGGAGTGATCTTCCAGCCTGCCCGGCGAACCCTGGTCACGATCTGCAGGCTCAGGATGGAATCTCCTCCCACCTCGAAGAAGTTGTCGTTTCTTCCCACCTGCGGTATGCCCAGCACTTCCGCCCAGATGCCCGCCAGCATGGCTTCCACTTCCCCCTGCGGCGCTTCATAATTGCCGGCATCGGCATATTCGGGCTCGGGCAGCGCCTTGCGGTCCACCTTGCCGTTCGGGTTCAACGGCAGGCACTCCAGCACGACGATCGCCGCAGGGATCATATAGTCCGGCAGCGCCTTGCCCAGCGCTTCCCGCAGCAGACCCGTATCCACTTCCATGCCCGCATGCGGGCATACGTATGCCACCAGCCGCGCTCCGGAGGGCCCTTCTCCGGCTATCGCCACCGCTTCCCTGATTTCGGGGCACAACAGCAATTGCGCTTCTATTTCCCCAAGCTCTATCCGGAATCCCCGTATCTTGACCTGGTGGTCCAGCCGTCCCAGGTATTCGATCTGCCCATCGCCCCGCCATCTCGCCAGGTCGCCCGTGCGGTACAGCCGACCTCCCCTATCATCAAACGGATCGGCAATGAACCGCTCCGCCGTCAATCCCCCCCGGTTCAGGTAGCCGCGTGCCAGCCCCACTCCGCCCAGATACAGCTCTCCCGCCACGCCCTCCGGAACCAGATTGAGGTCGCCGTCAAGAATGTAAGCACTGCGGTCGCCCACGGGACGGCCAATCGGCATATAGGCGGACTCGAATCGGGTATCCGCACAAGCTTTCGAGGTCAGCGGTGTGATGACGGTCTCGGTAGGGCCATAACCGTTGATGATGCGGGGCGGTTGAAGCACCTGCTGGACGAAATCGAAACTTGCGCGCGTCGTCGCTTCGCCGCCCACCGTGTAGGAGCGGATGGACAGGTCCCGCCCGGCATTGCCTGTGAGTTCAGCCAGTTGATGCAGATAGCTCGGCGTAAAACAGGCGATCGTAATGCGATGCCTGGCAATCTCCGCAATGGTTCGATCGGCACCCCAGATATCGTTGTCGCGCGGCATGAGCGCAGCGCCAAAAGCCAGAGGTACCAGCCAGCGTTCGTGGGCGCCATCGAAATTGATGGAAGCGAACTGAAGCTCGCGATCCTCCGGCGTCATGCCGTAAATTTCGCCGATAGCCTGTACATGCATCGACAACGGTCCGTGTGCGACAGCCACGCCCTTGGGTTTTCCTGTGGAGCCGGAGGTATAGATGACATAAGCCAGGTTGCCGCCATGCAGGCTTACTTCCAGGTCCTCTGCCGATTCTCCCTCCACATCCAGCCTGTCCAGTTCCAGCACTTCGCATCCCGCCGGGTGCGGCAGCCGCTCCCCGACATGGCTTTGCGCCAGCAGCAACCCGATCCCGCTGTCTTCCATCATGTAGCTCAGCCGATCCTCGGGATACTCCGGGTCCAGCGGCACGTACGCTCCCCCGGCCTTGAGGATCGCCAGCAGGCCGACGATCATGTCGATGGAGCGCTCCACCGCGATCCCCACTTTCATCTCAGGGCCAACCCCCAGCCCCCTCAGCCGGTGCGCCAGCCGGTTCGCCCGCCGGTTGATCTCTCCATAGCTCAGCTCCTCCTCGCCAAAGATCAGGGCAACAGCCTGCGGATCCTTCTTCACTTGCCGCTCGATCAAGCGGTGAACCGGCCCGGCATCACCATAACGCTCTTCGTTGATCCCCCAATCCTTCAGCTGCGCGTGCTCCCGCTCGCTCAAAAGATCGATGTCGCACAGGCAGCGTTCCGGATGCTCCGCCAGCTGCCGCAGAAGCCGAAGGTAATGCTCCCCCAGCCGCCTGATGGTGTCCGGCTCGAACAATTCCGCGGCATAGCTGAACAAGGCGCTCACCTCCCCATCCGGGTGCTCGGTCGTGTCCAGCGCCAGCTCGAATTGGGTTTCTTCCTCTCCCGCTTCATAGCTCCCCAGCGCGAGCCCCGGCAGTTGCTCCAGCGGACGATGGTCCTCCCGCAGGTGGTTGTACATGACCTGGAACAGCGGGTTCTGGTTCAGGTTGCGCTCCGGCTGCAATGCCTCGACCAGTTGCTCGAACGGCAGGTCCTGGTGGGCCTGGGCGCCCAGTGCCGCTTCGCGCGTCCGGTCGAGCAGGTCTTCGAGGGTAGCCCGGCTGTCGATGCGGTTGCGCAGCACCTGGGTGTTGACGAAGAAACCAACGATGTTTTCCACTTCGATCCGGTGGCGATTGGCAATGGGAACGCCAACGCGAATGTCGTCCTGTCCGGTATGACGCTGCAGCAAGGCCTGGAACCCAGCCAGCAAGGCCATGAAAAGGGTGGCGCCCTGGCGCTGCGCCTGGCGCTGCAACCCCGCAACCAGCGAGGCCTCCAATACGAATTCATGCCGCGCCGCGCGGTAGTTGGCACCCCGGGGCCGGGGATGATCGGTGGGAAGCTGCAATACCGGATGCTCTTCCCCCAGCTGGGTGCGCCAGTAGGCCAGTTGCCGGTCTTTCTCTCCCGCTTCCAGCCAGTTGCGCTGCCATGCGGCATAGTCGGCATACTGGATCGGGAGTGCCGCCAAGGAGGGTTCCTGCCCCTGTACCCGGGCCCGGTACTGGGCGGCAAACTCGCCGATGATGATGCGATTCGACCAGTCGTCCGTCACGATGTGGTGCATCGCCACCACCAGCAGGTGCTCTTCCGGGGCCAACCGGATGAGCGCCACGCGCAATAGCGGACCCTGCGCGAGATCGAACGGCGTGGCATTGATTCCCCTGATCTCTTCATGCGCGCGCTCCATGCGCTGCGGCACCGGCAGGTGGCACAGGTCGATCAAGGGAATGTCCAGCCGGCGTTCCGCTTCGATGACCTGCTCGGCCATGCCCTCGGCATTCGCCCGGAAAACCGTGCGCAGAGACTCATGCCGCACCACCACCGCCTCGAAGCTCGAACGCACTGCCCCGATATCCAGATTCCCCGTCAGGCGCAATACGCCGCTCAGGTGGTACGCCGTGCTCGATGGCTCCAGCTGCCATAAAAACCAGTGCCGCTGCTGCGCATAGGAAAGCATGCGGCGGCTTTGTACCGTTTGCCGTACGATAGGAAGAAGAGAGAAATCGAACCCCCGCTTTTTTAGCGCGGCCAGAAATTCCTTCTGCTTCTCATGCGGCAAGACGGAAAAACGTCTGGCGATATCCTGCTTGTTCAGTTCCAATTCAGCTCTCCAGTAAATCGAGCAATTCCGACATTCCCAGCAGCTCGTTCTGCGTGGCATCCTTCACGCATGCGGATGAGCATCTTTCCTGTATGACTGCTGCAATATCGGCAAGCAGGGGTTTTTCAAAGTACAGGCGCAACGGCAAAAAAATGGATAACGCCTGTTGCAGCTTCTGCTGCACCTGCAGGATCGCCAGCGAGTGTCCCCCCACCTCGAAGAAATTATCGTTTCTTCCCACCTGCGGTATGCCCAGCACTTCCGCCCAGATGCCCGCCAGCATGGCTTCCACTTCCCCCTGCGGCGCTTCATAATTGCCGGCATCGGCATATTCGGGCTCGGGCAGCGCCTTGCGGTCCACCTTGCCGTTCGGGTTCAACGGCAGGCACTCCAGCACGACGATCGCCGCAGGGATCATATAGTCCGGCAGCGCCTTGCCCAGCGCTTCCCGCAGCAGACCCGTATCCACTTCCATGCCCGCATGCGGGCATACGTATGCCACCAGCCGCGCTCCGGAGGGCCCTTCTCCGGCTATCGCCACCGCTTCCCTGATTTCGGGGCACAACAGCAATTGCGCTTCTATTTCCCCAAGCTCTATCCGGAATCCCCGTATCTTGACCTGGTGGTCCAGCCGTCCCAGGTATTCGATCTGCCCATCGCCCCGCCATCTCGCCAGGTCGCCCGTGCGGTACAGCCGACCTCCCCTATCATCAAACGGATCCGCAATGAACCGCTCCGCCGTCAATCCCCCCCGGTTCAGGTAGCCGCGCGCCAGCAATTCCCCTCCTATGCACAACTCTCCTGGCACACCGGGCGCAACCGGCGCGAGATCGCCATCGAGCAAATGGATGTGGCGCCCCGCAAGCGGCTTACCGATGCTCACGGATGCGCCCTTATCTCCCAGGTAATGGCGGCAATCGAGCGCGGTGGCGGTGACGGTTGCTTCAGTCGGGCCATAGGTATTGAGCAGGGTGATGCCGCCAAGCCCGGCGTCGCACCAGGCTTTGATTCCTTCGGGCGACATGGCTTCGCCGCCCGCGTGCACTTGCCGCAACAGACCGTAGTCCCGTGAACCGCGCCTGGCAAAATCCTGGGCCAGTAAAAACCAGTAGGCAGTGGTGAGATCCGCGACGGTGATGCGCTTGCCGATCAGTTCGCGGAAAAAGGTCTCGCTATCCCATAGGGCGGGGCCGCGCAGGACGATGGCCGCGCCGACGCACAGTGGCGGAAAGAGCTGTTCGATAAAACCGTCAAAATTGATGGTGGAAAACAGCAGCATCCGGTCGGCAGCGCTCAGGCCAAAAAATCCTGCGGCTACCTGGGCATGCTCGGCCAGGGCATGATGGGGCAGGCCCACGCCCTTGGGTTTTCCTGTGGAGCCGGAGGTATAGATGACATAAGCCAGGTTGCCGCCATGCAGGCTTACTTCCAGGTCCTCTGCCGATTCTCCCTCCACATCCAGCCTGTCCAGTTCCAGCACTTCGCATCCCGCCGGGTGCGGCAGCCGCTCCCCGACATGGCTTTGCGCCAGCAGCAACCCGATCCCGCTGTCTTCCATCATGTAGCTCAGCCGATCCTCGGGATACTCCGGGTCCAGCGGCACGTACGCTCCCCCGGCCTTGAGGATCGCCAGCAGGCCGACGATCATGTCGATGGAGCGCTCCACCGCGATCCCCACTTTCATCTCAGGGCCAACCCCCAGCCCCCTCAGCCGGTGCGCCAGCCGGTTCGCCCGCCGGTTGATCTCTCCATAGCTCAGCTCCTCCTCGCCAAAGATCAGGGCAACAGCCTGCGGATCCTTCTTCACTTGCCGCTCGATCAAGCGGTGAACCGGCCCGGCATCACCATAACGCTCTTCGTTGATCCCCCAATCCTTCAGCTGCGCGTGCTCCCGCTCGCTCAAAAGATCGATGTCGCACAGGCAGCGTTCCGGATGCTCCGCCAGCTGCCGCAGAAGCCGAAGGTAATGCTCCCCCAGCCGCCTGATGGTGTCCGGCTCGAACAATTCCGCGGCATAGCTGAACAAGGCGCTCACCTCCCCATCCGGGTGCTCGGTCGTGTCCAGCGCCAGCTCGAATTGGGTTTCTTCCTCTCCCGCTTCATAGCTCCCCAGCGCGAGCCCCGGCAGTTGCTCCAGCGGACGATGGTCCTCCCGCAGGTGGTTGTACATGACCTGGAACAGCGGGTTCTGGTTCAGGTTGCGCTCCGGCTGCAATGCCTCGACCAGTTGCTCGAACGGCAGGTCCTGGTGGGCCTGGGCGCCCAGTGCCGCTTCGCGCGTCCGGTCGAGCAGGTCTTCGAGGGTAGCCCGGCTGTCGATGCGGTTGCGCAGCACCTGGGTGTTGACGAAGAAACCAACGATGTTTTCCACTTCGATCCGGTGGCGATTGGCAATGGGAACGCCAACGCGAATGTCGTCCTGTCCGGTATGACGCTGCAGCAAGGCCTGGAACCCAGCCAGCAAGGCCATGAAAAGGGTGGCGCCCTGGCGCTGCGCCTGGCGCTGCAACCCCGCAACCAGCGAGGCCTCCAATACGAATTCATGCCGCGCCGCGCGGTAGTTGGCACCCCGGGGCCGGGGATGATCGGTGGGAAGCTGCAATACCGGATGCTCTTCCCCCAGCTGGGTGCGCCAGTAGGCCAGTTGCCGGTCTTTCTCTCCCGCTTCCAGCCAGTTGCGCTGCCATGCGGCATAGTCGGCATACTGGATCGGGAGTGCCGCCAAGGAGGGTTCCTGCCCCTGTACCCGGGCCCGGTACTGGGCGGCAAACTCGCCGATGATGATGCGATTCGACCAGTCGTCCGTCACGATGTGGTGCATCGCCACCACCAGCAGGTGCTCTTCCGGGGCCAACCGGATGAGCGCCACGCGCAATAGCGGACCCTGCGCGAGATCGAACGGCGTGGCATTGATTCCCCTGATCTCTTCATGCGCGCGCTCCATGCGCTGCGGCACCGGCAGGTGGCACAGGTCGATCAAGGGAATGTCCAGCCGGCGTTCCGCTTCGATGACCTGCTCGGCCATGCCCTCGGCATTCGCCCGGAAAACCGTGCGCAGAGACTCATGCCGCACCACCACCGCCTCGAAGCTCGAACGCACTGCCCCGATATCCAGATTCCCCGTCAGGCGCAATACGCCGCTCAGGTGGTACGCCGTGCTCGATGGCTCCAGCTGCCATAAAAACCAGTGCCGCTGCTGCGCATAGGAAAGCAATGCCGGTCCGCCGGGTTTCCGGCGCGGAATGGTTGGTTCCTGCCGTGGCGCACCGCCGGCGCCGGCCAGTCGCTGCGCAAGCCGGTTCCGCTGCTCGGGTGTCAAGCGGGCGCGGCGCTCCGCGAGGCTACCGCTACTCATGAATGGTTTCCTGCATCACGGCACGACTACGGCAGTGAGATGATACTGACATAATTACGAGTACTCGATCTCATCGATCAGCTTTGCCTCGACCAGCGCCGCCAAGCCTGCAACGGTCGGCGACCTGAAGAAATCCGCCGGATGCAAATCGACGGCAAAGCCCGTCCGAACCCTGGAGAGGACTTGTATCCCGAGCAAGGAATCGCCGCCCAATTCAAACAGGTTATCATTGACGCCGACCGCATCCATTCCCAGCAGGCCCTGCCAGATTTCCGCAATGCTTTTTTCCAGCTCGCTGTCCGGCAATTTAAAAATTGTCTGCAATGCGGGCCGCGGATATCTGTCCTGCTTCCTGGCCGTATCGAACGCCAATGGCTGGGCGACCAGATCATCCTGGGTCTGGTTGAGCCGGCTGTTCAGGTCGATCGTGGAAACAATAACTTGAGGCCTGACAGGGGGTCTTGTTACGCCGCTTCCGCTGCTGAGTCCCCCCACGATGCGCTCGAAAGCCTCGACCCCTTCCCGGGGCCCGATTCCCACCCCGGCAGGCAGCGCCATGCTGGCCGCCATGCCCACTTCCCGCCAGCCGTCCCAATTGACTGAAATCACGGGAAACGGAGATTCGCGGCAAGCGGCGCGGGCGGTGGCATCGAGATAAGCATTGGCCGCGCTATAATCGACTTTGCTGAGGCCGCCTGCGATGGCAGCGAGCGACGAGCACAGCATCATGAAGTCGAGCGCCTCATCCTTGAATACCGCCTGCAACGCGCGCATTCCCTGCACCTTCGGCGCAAGCACCTGGGCAACCATCGCCTCTGTTTTTGCCGAAATCAAGCCACTGCCGACTTCCCCCGCGGCGTGGATCACGCCGTGAATCGCTCCAAACCGCTGGTGCGCCTGCGCGGCAGCCGCTTCCAGTTCGGCCTGGATAGCAACATCCGCCTGCAATACCAGCACTTCCGCACCCAGCGCCTCCAGGTAGATGACCTTTTCTATCTTGCGGCGAACTGAATCGCCGCCAGCAGTATCGGACAGCAGCCTCGGCCAGTGTTCTCGCGAGGGGAACGGTGAGCGTCCCAGCAATACGAGTTTCGCTCGCCGTGTTTCAGCCAGATGCTCGGCCAGGGTAAGTCCGATTCCTCCCAATCCCCCCGTGATGAAATAAACCCCTTCACGCCGGAATTTCCCTGAACCGGGTTGCGAAAGGCCGGCATCGCGAACAGGATCGAAGCATTGAAGCCAGCGGTAGGCACCGCGATAAGCCACAACGGATGAGACAGGATCGGCTTGCGATTCCGCCAGAATCTGCTCCGCAAGGCTTGCGAGGGACCTCTTGCCTATGGAATGCGGTTCGATGTCCACGATACGGCAGGCAAGATGGGAATATTCCTGCGGAATGACTTTGCAGGGACCCAGCAGCATGGCTTTTTCCGGGCGCAGCGATTCATTGCCGGTCACATCCTCCAGCTGATCGGTCACCACCGTGATTTCCACTTTCTTACCCGGAGAGATAAGTCCCGGTGCGCTTTCCAGCGCTTGCGCCAGATAAAACAGGCTGAAAAAATTTCTCGTCTGGCTCTCGGCGAGCGATGGTTCTTCCTCGCCTCCCGTCATGCTCCAGAAATGGAAGATATGGCCGACTTCTTCACGGCCATCGCGGATAGCGCGTAGCAGCAGATCGTAATCGTGCCGTTCGCCGGGCCGCACTAGGTAATGGTCCCTCGCCGGACGCCGGAATGCGGCACCCATGGAAACCATGATGGGTTCGATTCCGGCATTCAGCAAACGAGCGCGAAACGCTGCGCCAAGAAGGGAATCGTCATAGAAAACGATCAGGCGCCCTATCAGCCTGGAAAGGAATTCATCCGGTGCGGGCACGACACTTTCGGAACGATGCCAGGACGGCACGTAAAACCAGTCATCCAGTGAAAGCTTGGCCGATTCCTCTCCCTTCTCCACTGGTATATTCCGGGAAGCAGCGATCGAATCGCTGCCAGTGGTGGCGCCGGGCTTGACCCAGTAGGACTGCCGCTCGAACGGATATGTTGGCAAGGGAATCCGCCGGCGGCGCTCCCTGCCATGGAAATTTTCCCAGTTGATAGGGACGCCGCCCAACCACAATTTGCCAAGCGCAAGATACAAATGCCTTTGCGCCTGATCGGCTCTTCCCGGATGAGGCAGGGACGAAATAACGAGATGCTGCGGACTTGCATCGGGATGCCGTTGCGCCAGCGTGACAAGCGTTTCTCCTGGCCCGACCTCCAGCAGGATGCGGTCCGGGTTGCTCAGCAGTTCCCGCAAACCGTCGCCGAAACGGACTGTTCCACGCACATGCCTTCCCCAGTAGCCAGGGTCGGCCGCCTCTTGGGGGGTAATCCAGTTGCCGCTGAGATTGGAAAAAAATGGAAGTTTTGGTGGACGCGGCCCCGCCTTTTCAACTGCCCGGATGAAAACAGGCAGCATCGGCTCCACCATGGCGGAGTGGAATGCACGGGAGACATGCAATCTTCGGGTTGCGATTCCCTTGCGTCCGAGCTCGCTTTCCGTCGTCCCGATAGACTCCACCGGGCCGGACAGAACGCATAGCTCCGGTCCATTGACCGCTGCAAGGTCGCAATGCACATTCAGGTAGGGCGCTATCTCCGCCTCCGGCAACATGACCGCGAGCATTGCGCCCGCTTCCATCTGCTGCAGCAGCCGGCCTCGCATTGCTACCAGATGCAGCGCATCCTCCAGGGAAAACACGCCAGCCAAGCAGGCCGCGACGTATTCGCCCACGCTGTGGCCTATCATGGCAGCCGGCGAGACCCCCCACGACATCCATAGGCGTGCCAGGGCGTATTCAATAGCGAAAAGCGCCGGCTGGGTAACATCTGTTTGCATAAGCCGTATGGAAGATTCGGCCTGATCCGCTTCATCCATGCCGGGATAAAGCAGTGTTTTCAGATCGAAGCCGAGATAAGGTTTCAACAAATCGAGGCAATGGTCGAATTCCTCGCGGAATACCGCTTCGTTCTGATAAAGATCACGCGCCATATTCACATGCTGGGCGCCCTGTCCCGGAAAAAGAAACACGACAGGAGGATTTTCGACCGACACCCGCCGGGTAAGGAAGCGTCCGGGATCCCGGCTTCTCAAAATGCCGATCGCATCCCCACGGTTGCTGCAAAGGGCGATGGCCCGCTCGGAGAAACGCTTCCTTCCGACATGCAGCGTATACGCCACATCTGACAGGGACACATCCGGTTGTGAATCCGCTTGTTGCTTGTCCAGATGATTGGCGAGGCGGGTAGTCATGGCTTCGAGTGCGTTGCCGCTGCGTGCCGAGAGCGTGAGTATCTGCCAGTTGCGGGAAGGTCCGGACGGTACGGATGGTGGCGCCTCTTCAATGATCGCATGCACATTCGTGCCGCCTATGCCGAAGGAACTGACGCCAGCGCGGCGGGGTGTCATCCCGGCGGGCCAGTGCTTCCCCACGGTATTAACGTAAAAGGGACTGCTGGCAAAATCGATCTGGGGGTTGGGTTTTTCGAAATTCAGGGTGGGCGGAAGTGTCTGGTATTCCAGCGCCAGCACCGTCTTGAGCAGGCCCGCCACGCCTGCCGCGGCATCGAGATGCCCCACGTTGGTTTTGACCGAACCGATGCCGCAAAACCCGTGCCGCTGCGTGCTCTCGCGGAATGCCTGGGTCAGCGCCGCGATTTCGATGGGATCACCCATGGTCGTGCCGGTGCCATGCGCTTCAATGTAACTGATCGTGTCGGGAGATATGCCTGATATCGCCTGTGCGGCGAGAACGACTTCCGCTTGTCCTTCCACGCTGGGCGCGGTATAACCTACCTTGGCGGAACCATCATTATTCATTGCCGAACCTTTTATCACGGCGTGTATGGTGTCGCCGTCGGCCAGCGCGTCGCTCAATCGCTTGAGTACGACGATGCCCACGCCGCTGCCGATCACGGTACCCGCCGCGTCTGCATCGAACGCGCGGCAATGGCCATCAGGCGACAAAATGGCGCCAGGCTGGTAGTGATATCCCTCCTGATGCACCAGATTGACCCAGACGCCCCCGGCTATCGCCATGTCCGCTTCATGATTGAGCAAGCCGCGGCAAGCGACGTGAACTGCCGCAAGAGACGTGGAGCAGGCAGTCTGCACCGTGACCGCAGGGCCGCGCAGATTCAGCTTATAGGAGACGGTGGTGGTCATCGAATCCTTGTTGTTGCCATTCATCAAACCCTGCAGGGAAGATATGTCCTGCATGTCGGAAAAATGCCCGCTGGAAAGCAGATTGAGCAGCAAATAGGTGTTTACGCCGCAACCTCCATACACCCCAATCGGATCTCGATAAGTCGAAGTATCGTAGCCGGCGTCCTCCAATGCCTGCCATGCTGTTTCCAGGAAGAGGCGATGTTGCGGATCCATTTCGGCCGCTTCGCGCGGGTTATAGCCGAAAAAGGAAGCATCGAAAAGATCGACGCCGTCAAGGCGGGCGACGGCTTTCACATACAATGGATCATCGAGCTGGCTGGATGAAACACCGCGGGCCATTAAGTCGTCATCGCTGAATGCAGTGATTGATTCCACTCCATCCCGCAAGTTGCTCCAGAAGGCATCGATATCGCTGGCGCCAGGAAAGCGTCCTGCCATGCCGATGACAGCGATCTCGATGCCAGAGCTCTCCGAAAACTCGTCTTCATGTTGCATCAGTGAATTCTCCCTGCTTTCCGGTTGGATTGAATAAAAGATCCGCGTTGACGCTGTGCCCGCTCCCACTGGCGTTGCGAGGACGCATGTTCTGGCCGTTCCTGTCCGAGGAATTTCGCCAGGCTGGAGACAGTGGTGTATTTGAAGAGATCGACAATGGCGATACGGACACTCATCCGTTCCTCCAGCCTGCATTGCACCTTGATCAATAGCAATGAATGGCCGCCCAGATCGAAGAAATTGTTGTACAGGCCGACGCGAGGAATCCCCAGGATTTCAGCCCAGACCTCGGAAACCAGCGTCTCGATACTGCTGGCTGGAGGCTCGTAGTCCTGGTCGTTCAACTGATCGGGGAGAGGCAGCCGCTGGCGGTCGACCTTGCCATTGGGACTGAGCGGCAGGGTATCCATAAAAACGAACAGGCTGGGCAGCATGTAGTCTGGAAGAACCGTGCCGAGCGCCGTCTTGAGTAGCACGGAATTGGGCAGTACGTCGGTATGCGGCGCCACGTACGCAACCAGACGCGGGCCGTTACGGCTTTCCTGCGCTACTACGGCTGCTTCGCAGACGCCGGGCTGAGCCAGCAGTTGCGCTTCGATCTCCCCCAGTTCAACGCGGAAGCCGCGTATCTTGACTTGGTGATCGAGGCGGCCCAGGTACTCCAGTTGCCCATCCATTCGCCATCGCACCAGATCCCCCGTCCGATAGAGGCGGCCGCCACTCTGGCTGAATGGATCGGCAACGAACCGGTCCCCCGTCAGCGCCGGCCGGCCAAGATAACCCCGCGCCAAACCCAGCCCGCCGATATAGAGCTCCCCCGCGACGCCGGGAGGAACCAGATTGAGTTCAGCGTCGAGCACGTATGCATTCCTTTCGCCTACGGGCTGGCCAATGGGCACATAATCTCCGTCCACGCCTGCGGCGGAAATGCCCACCCAGGTTGTCGGCGTAATGATCGTTTCGGTGGGACCGTAGGCATTCACCAGCCGGACGCGTGGAAATGCAGCCGCGGTAGCCGCAAGATCTCCGGCGAACCAGGCTTCCCCACCCGCGATGCATACGCGGAGCGAACTGGCGCGGTCAGAGCTGGACGGCAGAATCAGCCGCAAATATGCGGGAGGCAAATGCAGCGTCGTTATCGCATGCTGGGTAACCAGGTTCGTAAAATTGTCCGCCGCCAGATCCTCTGCGGATGACAGCACTATCGTTCCTCCACCGCATAATGGAGCCATCCACTGCTCTGCGGCTGCATCGAAGTTTATCGAAAAAAATGAGAGTTCCCGATCCCCCGGCTGCACATCGTAAATTTCCCCGATGGCTGACATATGCATCGCCAGTGGACCGTGGGCAACCATGACGCCCTTGGGCCTGCCAGTCGATCCGGAGGTATAGATCACATAAGCAAGATTGTCGCCATGCAAGACGATGGCGGGATCGGTATCGGGCCTATTGTCCAGGTCCAGCGTGTCGAGTTCGAGAATCTCCAGTTCAAAAGAACCGGATGTACGCGGAATGCGCGCCTTCACATGGCTTTGCGACAACAGCAAGCTGATGCGGCTATCTTCGGCCATATAGCTCAGGCGCTCCTGCGGATATGCGGGATCGAGCGGGACGTAGGCCCCGCCTGTCTTCAGGATGGCAAGAAGGCCTACTATCATTTCGATGGAACGTTCCACGGCAATGCCCACCCTGGTTTCGGGCTTTACTCCCAGCCCGATGAGCTGGTGCGCCAGCCGGTTCGATCTTCGATTCAGGTCCGCGTAGCTCAATTCGAGGCCATCGAAAATCACGGCCGTGGCTTGGGGATTTTTTTTCGCCTGCCGTTCCATTCTATGATGCACCAGCTCTGACATGGCAAAACCGGACGCATGGACGCCCCAGTCCCGGAGCCGCTTTTTGTCGTCTTCGCCAAGCAGATCGATATCGGCAATCGGTTGCCCGGGGCATCCTGACAGCATTTGCAATAGTTCAACATAATGCTGCTCGAACCGTCCCATCGTGGATGGGTTGAATAGATCGGCAGCGTAAATCAGGCTGGCGCGCACATTTCCGTTCGACGACTCCACCGTTTCCAGCGTCAGTTCGAACTGCGCCGCCTGCTCATCGAGTTCGTAGTCGGATACCGTAAGGCCGGGAAGCTGCTGAAGCGACCGGGTATCCCCCAGCAGATGATTGATCGTCACCTGGAACAGGGGGCTGTGGCTCAGGCTCCGCTCGGGTTGCAGCGCTTCGACCAGTTGTTCGAACGGCAGGTCCTGGTGGGCCTGGGCTTCTATGGCCGCCTCCCTCACCTGATCCAGAACGTCGGCCAGCGTCATGCAGCCTCGTATCTCGCCGCGCAATACTTGCGTATTCACGAAAAAACCGATCAAACCCGCAATTTCCAGCCGGTTGCGATTGGCGATGGGAACGCCCACGCGGATCTCCTGCTGCCCTGTGTAGCGGTACAGCAAAACTCGGAAAGCCGCCAGCAACGCCATGAAAAGCGTCGCCCCGCGCTTCTGCACCACCTGGCGCAATGAATTCACCAGGTCCGGGGTCAGGTCGAAGGAATGCCGCGATGCCTGATAGTTCGCGACAGGCTTCCGGGGACGGTCGGAGGGCAGCAACAGCACCGGATGCGAAAACCCGAGGCATGTGCGCCAATAGGCAAGTTGCCTGTCATTCTCGCCGGCATTGAGCCACCGGCGCTGCCAGTCGATAAAATCGGAATATTGGACGGGTAACGCGTTGAAGCTCGGGATCCTTTCCTGCACATGGGCAAGGTAACGCGCGGAAAGCTCGTCCAGCAAAATCTGCATGGATGCGCCATCTGAAATAATATGGTGCATGACCATCACGAGGATATTCTCGTTTTCTGCGACTTGGAGCAAGGCCACCCTCAGCAGTTGGTCCTGCATGAGATTGAAAGGGGCCGAACAAATTCGCCGTGCTTCTTCGGCGGCCCGCGCTTCGCGCTCCGCCACGGCTATCTCGCGCAAATCCACGGTGGTTATGTCGAACTGCATTGGCTGAATCAGTTGTTCCGGAGATCCGTCTGCTCCCGCCCGAAAAACGGTGTGCAATGGCTCGTGGCGGTCAACGAGGCCCTTGAAGCTTGCGCGCAGGGCCTCGACATCCAGCATTCCCCGCAGGCGCAGCGCGTGCTGGATATGATATGCAGTGCTCGATGGGTCGAGCTGCCAGAGGAACCATAGGCGCTGCTGGCCAAAAGACAACGGGGAGGAAAGTCTTTCACGCATTCCGCATGCTGCCGGCAAGATGCGGACGACCGCCTGGCGCCGGAAATTGCCCTTCGCCAGAATGCGCTTGATCTCCATCGCGCACTCCCGCAACCGCAGATTCTCGAACAGGCTTCGGACTGAAAAATCGATTTCCCAATGATCACCGATGCGTACGGCGGCCTGTACCGCGGCGAGGGAATTACCGCCAAGCGCAAGGAAGTGATCATCCGATCGCGCTATTGGACGGTCGAGTACAGCTTCCCAGATAGCCGCCAATGCAATTTCGGTTTCATCGGTCAGCTCTGCATCCGAAGCCGCGGACAATGCTGCTTCCGTCCGCGCTCCGGCACCTGACAGGTAAAGGGCATATTCGTAAATCGCGTAAGCGTCCAGCGTGCGCTCGCGCCAGCCTTGCCGGCACGCCACGCGCTGCAGCTTTCCGCTGGAAGTCCTGGGCAAGGCGCCGGGATTCAGCAACACCACCACGGACAGCGATTCTTGGCAGCTCGCGCTCACCACTTCGTTCAGTGACCTGATCAGGGTCTCCACCGCTACCCGCTTCTGCATTCCCCGGGACACTTCCACGGCGATGCCGATACCTTCGCCTTTGGGAGTTTCCACCGGAAATGCCGCGACCCGGCCCTTTCTGGCGGCTTCCACCTCAGCCTCCACCACCTGCTCGATATCCTGCGGATAAATGTTTTGTCCGCGGACGATGATGAGATCCTTGCGCCGCCCCGCGATATACAACTGCCCGGCATGGATGAAGCCAAGATCTCCCGTGCGCAGCCAGCGGCTCTCCTCGCGGTCGATAAATGTCTCGGCTGTTTCCCGAGGTCTTTGCCAATAGCCGGAGGCAAGGCTAGGCCCGCTCGTCCAGATTTCACCGACCTTGCCATCAGCCATGAAATCCAGCGTTGTGGGATCGACGATTTTTACCCGGTGGTGCGATACCGCGGTGCCGCAAGCTACCAGCGGCGTCCCCTGCTCCGCTACCTCGGCATTGCCCTGGGCCAGTGTTTCCGTGGAGAAATGGTGTGCTTCCATGCCATCCCCCCGCGTTCCGCCCGTTACAAAAAGCGTCGCTTCTGCGAGGCCGTAACAGGGATAAACCACACTGGGCGCAAACCCCGCTGCCGCAAATCTTTCGATAAATGCCTTCATCGTATCGTGGCGCACCGGCTCCGCACCCGAAAAAGCGATACGCCAGCTCGACAGATCGATTCCCCGCAACTGGCTATCCCGGACACGCTCCACACACAGGCGGTAAGCGAAATCCGGTGCGCCGCTGACGGTAGCGCGATGGCGCGTGACGGCTTCCAGCCAGCGAACCGGCCGTTCTATAAAAAATCCGGGGGTCATCAGCACGGCCGGTATGCCGCGATGAACCGGCTGCAGCAAGCCTCCTATCAGCCCCATGTCGTGGTACAGAGGCAGCCAGCTCAGGTATATATCCTCGGCGCTCATCGACATGCCTTCTTCCAGTGCTCTCGCGTTCGCCATCAGGTTGCCGTGGCTCACCATCACTCCTTTGGGCACGGAGGTCGATCCCGACGTATATTGCAGAAACGCGATATCCCCGCTTCGCGGCGCATGGAAACGCCATGTCGGGGCTTCCTCCGTTTTCACTGCATCCACGGCAAGTATCGACGCAGAAGCAAACTGCCCGGTGATCAAAGGGCGAACCTCGCTGGTGGTAAGAATGCAGCAGGCCTTGGCATCCGCTGCGATAGCGAGCAGTCTCGCCAAATGGCGTTCCCGCACGCCTTCAGGCGGGAAGGCGGGTACCGCGATCAGGCCCGCGTACAGACAGGCAAAGAAACTGATGGCGTAATGCTCGTCATTATCGAGCAGCAATAGCGCTCGCTCTCCTACGCGGAAGCGTTCCTGAAGGATTCCAGCCAGCGCGCGGATATGCCGGTCCAGCGTGGAATAGTCGAATTTCGTGTCGATGGCATCGTTCCCTGAGCCATCGGAGGCCACCACGATCAGGGCGGTATCGCTCGGGCGCTCTGATGCCAATGCGCGCAGGTGCGCAACCATATTTGCCGGATAATCGCGTCGCGGAATCAATCTTGGCTTCATCGTAATCTGCTGTTCCTGTCTTACCCGTAGGTTATTCTCGGCAAAAAAGTTGAAATTCATAGCGAAGCAAACTGCAAGCAACGGGCATGAGTTCACTCCTGCCCTGGATGTCACGCTAAAGAAGGTTTTCGCACATCGTTCCTTGAAGCATGAACTTTCGCAGTTACTACGGCCACATGACCATCGCGTGATACGCGTTGTAGGTCATCGGGATAAATTGAAGCAATCAGGCGTTGGCGGAACCAGTGCTGATTGCAGGGCTTCGATACAGCGAAACGACTCAGGCAGACGCAGGCGCGGCATGCGATGCTTGCCACGATGGATAAGGCGACTCGCCGGCGCTGTCCGCAAGACGCTTTGCCAGAACGGAAAGAAAAGCGTCCTCATTCTGCCGTATAAAAAAATGGCCGCCATCGAACCAGTCCAGGGAAAAAGTGCCGGCTCCCTCCCTTTGCCATGCTTCGAGCCCGGCAGCTTGAATTTCGTCCACTCGTCCGCCAAAAACATGAATGGGCAGCGTTAGCGGCAGTGAGTCCTGATGGCGAAAGCTTGCACAAACCCGGTAATCCGCCCCGAGCAAACCCAGCGTCATGGACAGGAGTTCAGCATTCCCGAAGACTTCCTCCGGAGTGCCGTTCTGTCTGCGCAGCTCAGCAATGAGTGACGCGTCGGTCTTCTTGTCGGCATAGCGCCGCCAATCCTGGCGCGTGGGCGCTGCGCAAGCCGATACCAGCAAGGCTGCAGGCAATTGCCGGCCTGCCGCACGCAGGCCATGGGCAACCCGATAGGCGAGCAACCCGCCCATGCTGTGCCCGAAGAGGGCGTATGGTTCCGGACGCGCCAAAGGCTTTGCGAGGCGCTTTTCCAGCTCCTTGCATAGATCCGCGGTCAAGGCGTCGAAATTCTCCCTGGGCGTTTCATGCAGGCGGCTGGCCCGGCCCGGCAATTCGACCGGTTCCACCTGCACCCAGGACGGCAATCTGCACCTCCAGCGCAGATACATGGCAGCGCTCGCCCCCGCGCAGGGCAAGCTGAATAGCATCAGCGGCGCGGCCATTACCCGGCTGTATCCGCTACCTGTTCATCCATGAAACGCCGCAGGCTCAGGGGACGCATGTCGGTCCAGACTTTCTCGACATATTCCAGGCAAGCCTTCTTGTCTCCTTTCATGCCGGTATCGCGCCAGCCACCCGGGATGGCCTTCCATTCCGGCCAGATTGAATACTGCTCTTCGTGATTGACCAGGACACGAAAAACCTCACCTTCACGATCAAAACAGCTTGTCATAACTGATCCCCAAACGGATGAACTGACCGCCTTCCGATTTTCAGACCGGAAAGTTTCTCATTCCAACTAGACGAACCAGAACAAGGAAAGTACAGCTAAAAAAATTGCTTACCCATTAAATTAACAGGAATGCCAATCGTTATCATTATGAGTTAGATAATCGTTTAACTCATAGATACTCATATTGACAACTTAACGATTTGATCAGGAGGGTGATTAAATGGATTCAAAGCTCAATTACAGCTATTTCAGGAAAATGGCCGTAGCCACGTCCTTATTGACCGCGGCTCTTCTCGCGAATCCGGCGCATGCTGTCAACTGGACGGAGGTCGGCGATGCGGGCGATCTGCTGAGCACCGCACAGGAACCGCTGGGTAATGGCCCGCTGAGGAATATCTACGGGACGATCTCGACCAATGCGGACGTGGACCTGTACCGGATCTTCATTTCCGATCCCACTTCTTTCTCCGCATCCGTCACATCGACCAGCGGCAACTTTGATTCGGTGCTTGCGCTATTCAATGGCGGGGGGTATGGAGTCTACGCGAATGATGACGCCCGCCTCGGCGACCGCAATGCAGGATTGCCTGCCGGAAGCTTCCTTGGGCCGCAAGCCCCGGGCTGGTATTACCTGGCGGTATTTGGCCTCGACACCACTCCGACCAGTGGCAATGGGTTCACTCCCGACCACTATATCGGTCCCGAGGTCAGCGCTCCCTTTACCCAGATCATAGGCGCGTCCGGGCCTGGAGGAGCCTCGCCCTTGACAGGATGGGCGCCAGTGGATCCCGCCGATGTGGTTTCGATCAATGAGGAGTATCGCCTTCGACTTTCAGGAACCACGGTATCCGCGGTTCCCGAACCGGAAACCTATGCCATGCTGCTGGCAGGCCTGGGCTTGATTGGCGCAATGGTTCGGCGGAGAAGCGGTTTTATGGGATAGCCAGTCCGCAGATCTTCAAACAGGGGCTTCGGCCCCCTTGTTTGTGTACGGCGAAATCAATCCCCGGATTCAGGTTCATCTGTGCGCGGAACCAGGCCGGTCAACAACCAAAGATGTGAAGCTTCCTCGTAAGCTGCCCGATTGGCGGGGTCTTCTTCCAGCCAGGCAAGCAACTCATTCTCGGAAGCAGCATCCAATGGCGATGCTTGCTTGCGTATGATCCACTCTACCGCAGTTTGCCAGGCTTTATCGCCGCCTTGCGAATCCGACATAAAACTTACCTCGCAGCCGGTTCGATCCGCCAGAGGAATCCTGCACAGATGTCCGGCATCTTTTTTGTTTTTAATCCAGAAAACTAAGGAACTCGAGGCTCCTTGGCACGATACAGGAGGGATTGTAGCCGATGTAGATATCCCAACGGCGGAAAAATGCGATCACATGGAGCGAAGGGCGGCCCGGCAATGATCCAGCGCATCATGGATCAGGATATTCACCAGGGAAGTGGAAATACTCAGCTGGGAAGCGATAGCACAATGAGTGTGGCCATCGAGCCGATGGAGTTCGAAAACACGTCTCGTTCGTTCCGGGAGTTCGGATAATGCGCGTGCCACCAGCGCCAGATGCTGCCGGCTGATCGCGGTTGCCTCCGGCGTTCCGGCATGACCCGGAACCTGCAGCCCTTCTTCCTCAGGCTCGAAAAGCCCGCCTTCGAATGCGGCGCGGCGATGGCGATCGATGGCAAGATTACGTACGACCTGGTACAGATAGGCGAGCGGCTGCTTGACGTTCAATACGCCTTCTGTTTCGGTTATCTTCAGATAGGCGTCCTGCACGACATCCTCCGCGCGCGCGGAGTCGCCCAGGATTTTCAGCGCGGCCCGACGCAACTGCGCCCGGTGGGTAACAAATATCGCACTTAGGTCAACAGACTGCTCTTCCGGAAGCATTTTGCCCTCCCTTCCAAATTGGTCGTTTATAAATAATAACGAGAATTGTTCTTATTATCATATAATAAATAATGTCGTACAATAGCAATTGCGGTTATGAGATCTTGATTAAAGCGATATATTGTAATAACTAATTGTTTTTTTACAATTAAAAAATTAAATGAAGAATGTTCTATAGCCGTATTTACATTTTTGCGCTCGTTCGGATAAGAATTCATTCCCTCTCATCCATGCCGCCCAACGGCGCTCAACCCATAAAATGAGGGTCATGCGATCTGCTGCAAGCCATTGCCCGAATCGTCTACATATGGTTGATCTCCCTGGAATGGAGAGATGAAATGGGGAAATTCCAATGCGCGTGTTTCAGCTCGTCGGGCCGAAGGAGGAAAATACACGGCATCCTCCACTTCCAGGATCATAGGAGGAAGCATGGATGACTTGAAGCTCATTTCGACCAGTTTTCTTATCCAGTTGGAACAGGTTTCCTGATCCAGGAAAAAGCATGCGGGGAATATCTGAAGTAATTGTCCTTTCATTGTTGCTGATGGGAATGAGCGGCTGCAAAACGCCGCCACAGCGGGATATGAAAGATGCCGGAGCGAAAATACCCTCCTACTGGAGCGGTGCTGGTGAATCCAGCCAGCCGGTGCCGGGACACTGGGTGCAGGCATTCGGCGATCCTGACCTGAGCGCACTGGTGCAAAGCGCGCTCGCCGAAAACTATGACCTGAAGGCGGCAGCGGCGCGGCTGGACGCTGCCATAGCCCAGGCCAGGATTGATGGCTCTGGCCTATGGCCACAGATATCCTTCAATGCGGACCACCAGCAGGTGCAAATCCGGGACGCGGGATTCGGCGCGGCAAGGTTCGGCGTATTCGAAGCGCTCTTCAACCTCAGTTGGGAGCTGGACGTGTGGGGAAGAATCAGGGACGCCCGGCAGGCCGCCCTGCTGGAGGCAGGGGCGGTAGCGTCCGATCTCAACGGCGCGCGGCTATCGCTGGCAGCCCGGATAGCGCAAAGCTACTTTGATCTTGCCGAGGCAAGGCTGCAATCAGAGGTGGCCGAGCAATCGGTCAAAGACCGGCGCACCATCGTCCAGCTGGTGCGGGGACGTTTCGCCCGCGGGATAACGAATGCTCTCGACCTGCGTCTCGCGCTCACCGATCTCTCCACCGCGGAGGCGCAACTGACTCAGACCCGGAACCAGATCCAACAGGTGAGCCGCCGGCTCGAAGTGCTGCTTGGGCGTTATCCCGCCGGCCGCCTGACGGAAGCATCGGCGTTGCCGGAACCGCCGCCGGGCCTCCCTGCCGGAATACCTTCCAAACTGCTCGAGCGGCGGCCCGACCTCATTGCCGCTTTTGATCGGCTGCTGGCGACGGATTCCCGGGTGGAAAGCGCGAGAAAGCTATTGCTGCCGCGAATCGTCCTGACTGCCGCGGGAGGGATGCGCAGCACCGCTTTGACGGACCTCGTCGATCCCCGAGCACTGGCGTGGAATGTGGTAATAGGCCTGGCACAGCCCCTGTTCACGGGTGGTCGCATCCGCGGCGAAATCAATTTGAATCAGGCTCGTGCCGAGGAAGCTCTCAACCTTTATAAAAATACCGCATTGAATGCGTTTCGCGAAGTGGAACAGGTGCTGGCCGCGGACGAGTGGTTGAGGGAACAGGAAAAGGCATTGAGGCACGCCGTCGAACAGACCGAGGCCAGCAGGAAACTGGCAGTTTACTCCTATCAGCTTGGCATTATCGAAATTCTCACGCTGCTCGACAGCTATCGCAGCACGCTGAATGCGCAAAGCGCTCATATTTCCGTCAAGCGCCAACTGCTCACCAACCGGATCAATCTTTATCTCGCATTGGGGGGCGGCGTTTGAATTTGCCAGAAGCATGCTGAAAAATTTGAAAAGCAACGCCGCGTTGAAAATCATCGCACCCATTGTCGTGGTACTCGCCGGCATCAGTATTTCCTGGGCAATTGTCGCGCACAAACCGCAACCCCGGTCACAGGAACTAAACGATGAGGTGCCGCTGGCGCAGGTGATTCGGGTTGAACCGCAGACGGTCAAGGTGAACATCCACTCCCAGGGGGTAGCTGTGCCTCGTACCGAGATCGACCTGGTACCTGAAGTGGCGGGCCAGATAGTACGGCTGCATCCGAGCCTGGTCGCGGGAGGATTTTTCAAGCAGGGCGAAGTACTGGCCATGATCGATACGCGCGGTTACGACTATGCGATTGCCGAGGCGGGAGCCCGCATTGCCGAGGCCGAACGTCAAGTAATGATGGAAGAAGCGCAGGCGGAGCAGGCGCGCAACGAGTGGCGCTCTCTGGGGGAAGGTGAGCCCTCGGCCCTGACCCTGCGCGAACCGCAACTGGCGGAAGCACGCGCCAAATTGAAAGCGGCCCAGGCCGATCTGGCGCATGCCCGCCTGCAGCGCAACCGGTGTGAATGGCGCGCGCCTTTCGCCGGCAGAGTCAGGGACAAGCATATCGGCCTTGGGCAATATGTCCAGCCGGGCGAAAAACTTGCGCGCATCTACGCGATCGACGTCATCCAGGTGCGTTTGCCGCTGGCCACCGACCAATTTACCTATCTTGACCTGCTGCTGGACCATCGGAACAGCAACCCTGAAACCGGCCCCAAGGTCATTTTAAGTGTCGAATTTGCAGGGGCGCTGCGACGCTGGGAAGGCCGTATCGTCCGTGCCGAAGGCGCCTTGGACGAGGAAACCGGCCTGCTGCACGCTGTGGCCGAGGTAGAAGATCCCTATGTGGTTGAAGCCGGCCAGCCGCCACTGATGCCCGGACTGTTCGTCAAGGCGGAAATCGTGGGCAGGGATCAGCCCGACGTGATCGTGCTGCCCCCCGGCGCGGTGAATGCCTCCCATGAAGCGCTGTGGATCGACGAGGAGGACCGCCTGCATATCCGCCGCCTCAACATCCTTCGCAACGAACCCGACCGGATTCTGGTGAAGGGCAACCTGAAAGCGGGAGACCGGGTAGTCGTTTCCGGAATCCAGGTCCCCGTCGAGGGCATGAAAGTCAGGACCGAAATCGTATCCCTCGAACCTTCGGCCGAAAAGATCATGCCGGATAAATCGACGCCCGGGCAGGCGCCATGATGCGCGTTCTCTTTCATCCGCTCCCCTGTCTTCGGGGTTTCACGGCTTCCTCAGCGAAAACGGAGAAAACACTGACGTGAGGCCGATACTCCCTGCCGCGCCGCCTTCCGACTTGATCGCCTGGTTCGCCTCCAATCCCATCGCCGCCAATCTGCTGATGATGCTGATCCTCATCGGCGGATGCGGAAGTCTGGTCGTCATGGACAAGGACGTGTTTCCCCGATTCCTGCCGCACCAGATCGATGTCAAAGCCGCCTATCCTGGAGCCGGTCCGCTGGAAATCGAGGAGTCTGTCTGCATCCGCATCGAAGAGGCTATTTACAATCTGGCAGGCGTAAAGCGGCTCAAAACAGAAATCATCGAAGGCGAATGCAATGTCAGGGTCGCCGTCCTGCCCAATCACGATAAAAACCAGCTAATGAATACCATCCAGGGACGTGTTCAAGCCCTCCCCCGCTTGCCGAAGGGCCTGGAAAAGATCGAGGTTCTTCCAGCCAACCGTATCGGCGACGACGGCGTCATCTGGGTCGCATTGCACGGACCTGCCGATCCGGTTACGGTCAAGCGCCTCGGTGACCGTATCCAGGGCGATCTGTCGCAGATATCGGGAGTCACGCGCGCGCACAACTATTACGACCTGCCCTATGAAATCGCCATCGAAGTTTCTTCTGAACGGCTGCGCCAGTTTCGCGTATCGCTCAACGAGGTCACGGAAACCATAAGACGCACCTCGATGGACTTGCCGGCCGGAGTCATAAAGAACCCGATGGGCGAGTTGCTGCTTCGTGTCCGGGGCAAGGCGCAGGACCCTGTTTCGGTCGGGAATCTAGTGGTGAGAAGCAATCCCGATGGCAGCCGCGTGCTGCTCCGCGATGTGGCGACGGTCAAGGACGGCCTGGAAGAACGCCTGTCCGAATGGCACCACAACGGAGAAACCGCGCAGGGCTGGGAGATCCATGCCGAGAAAGATAGTGTCGAGGTAGCACGCCGCGTCAAAGCCTACGTGGCGGAAATGAATACCCAGCTGCCGCAGGGGATGGGACTCATCACCTGGTGGGACGACTCCCAAGCCTATGAGGAACGCATCGGGACGCTGATCGAGGACGGTTTGACCGGTTTTGTGCTCGTTTGCCTGATACTGACTTTATTTCTCCATCTCAGGGTTGCCGTCTGGGCGGGAATCGGGATCCTGACCTCGATTTTCGGCGCATTCTGGCTGATGCCGGCGCTGGGCATATCACTCAACATGCTGTCCCTGTTTGGCTTTCTTCTGGCCATGGGCGTGCTGGTGGATGACGCGATCATTATTGGCGAATCCATTTACGCGAGGCAGCAGGCGATAAACTCTCCTGGCTCATCGTATCCCGCCATGGAACAGCCGTTTACGGCGAAAAGCAGGAGAAACCTGGCGTATCTGCAGGCCGCGATTTCCGGGGCGCGTGAAGTTTCCTTGCCAGTCATCGTCGCTGTCATGATCGTTCTGGTTGCCTTCCTGCCCGGCCTGTTCCTGCCCGGCTGGGCGGGACAGATGATGAAACCGATATGCCTGGTGATGATTCTTACCCTGGCGTTTTCACTCGTTGAAGCGCTGCTGATTTTACCTTCTCATCTTGCAACTCCTCCCAAGCCTAACGTATCGTTCATTACCCTGGTGCAGGCAAGGGTGGCCCTCAACCACGGCTTGCAGAAATTCATCCATGGGGTCTACCGGCCATGGCTCGAAAAAGCCCTTGCCTGGCGATATCTCACCGTTGCGATATTCGTGGTACTCCTGATGCTGGCCGCTTCATTGGTGGTTGGAGGCTACGTGCGTCTTTCCTTGCAGGCGGACGTAACAAAGGACAGCTTTTGGGTGGCGCTGAAATTGCCCAAAGACCTGCCTTATAGCGAAACCCGCCGAATTGCGGAGAAAGTGGAACGCGCACTGCTCGAAATTCGCGCGGAGCTGGACAGGGAGGCCAGGATTCGCGATCCCCATGTCCGGCAAAGCGTCATCGTCGGAGTGGAGACGATCATAGCGGAACACGAGGCCGGTTTCTGGACAGAATTGTCGCCACTGGGACGAAAGCATATCGTCGTGGAAGATTTCGTGCGTGAATGGCGCAAGCGAATCGGAGACATAGGTCTTGCCAGGATCGAGTTTCTCTATAAGGAAGGCGACCTTCCCTTCGATATGGAGTTCGACATGGGACACCCCGATCCAGCCGTCCTGGCCTCGGCGGTTGCCCGGTTCAAGCAGAAGCTGGCAGGCTATCCCGGCGTTTATGACGTAATGGACTCTGCCGAGCCGGGCAAGCCGGAAGTTCGCCTCCGCGTGAAACCCGAGGCCGAACATCTAGGGATCCGTCTGGAGGACCTTGCGGAACAAATGCGGCACGCATACTACGGGGATGAGGTGCATCGCCTTCAGAGGGGTCGCAACGAGGTGAAAGTCATGGTGCGGCTGCCCCGCAATGAGCGGGAATCCCTGCACGGCCTTTCCAGCCTTCCCATAAGGCTGCCCAGCGGAGCCTGGGCTCCGCTGGGCAGCCTTGCCGAAATTGACCTGGTGCCCGGCCAGTCCATGCTGATCCGGCAGGACCGCCAGCGCATCCTCAAAGTCCAGGCACAGATCGATTCCAGGACGACCGACGCCAACGCGATTTATGCCAGTCTGGCAGCCGAGGAAATTCCCGAGTTGAAACGGCAGTTTCCCGGGCTGGACATCAATATAGGAGAAGAACGCCAGGAACAGGAAGATACCGCCCGTACCCTCGTATTTTTGACCGCAATTGCCTTGACGCTGATTTATGCGCTGATCGCAGTTCCATTTCAGTCCTATGTGAAACCGCTGATCTTTTTGATGGGCGCTCCGGTCGCCTGGAGCGGCGCGGTGTGGGCGCATTGGCTATTGAACATGCCGCTGTCGATGGAATCGCTGGTCGGCATGATCGCCGCAAGCGGCGTGGTGATCAATGATAGCCTGGTTCTGCTGGACTACGCGCAAAAGCGCGAGGATGCGGACCAACCCGTGTCGAACCTCATTCTCGAGGCATGCACCGCCCGCTTCCGCCCCATTCTACTGGCCTTTCTCACCAACTTCGTGGGATTCCTCCCCATCCTGCTTGAAACCAGCGAACAAGCCCAGTTCCTGGTTCCGATGACGCTTTCCCTGACTGTCGGCCTGTTGGCCGGCATGACAGCCAGCCTCATCCTGACCCCGGTTTGCTATGCAATCGTGGGAGAATCCTCGCTAAAGTCGCGCAAATCCGCACCCGACACTGTACGCCAGCCGTCGTAAAACCATTCGATCACCCTGACGGAAAGTGGAAAGGGATTAACATTCAATAATATTAAGGCGGCAGTCAACGCTACCCCTGTTTCAAACGTTTTTTGCCATCTTGAGTTGAATAAGCCCTTTTTAGCCTTCGCCTGCCATTTGCCCATATGGAGACGTCCTTCATAAAACGAAACGGAAGCATGAAGCGTTGCCTGCTGACCTGCGCAGCCATATCGCTGGCCTCGATCGCCATGCCGCCAGCTCCCGCGCTCGCCGATAATGCAGTCAAGCTGAAAATATTGGTCATCACCACGGGGGACCTGGCTGAAGACCTTGAATTCGCCTATATCAAGCCCGTTCTCGACCAGATCGGCGTGCCGTACGATGTATTGAATGCCGCAACCCAGGATTTGAAGGCCGCGACGCTTGCCTCTTCCTCGGCTGGAAGCGCTTGCAAGGCGGAAGATCCGGGCTGTACAGGCAACTATAATGGCATCATCCTGACGGATGCCGATCTTGTCCCGGGCTTCACGCCTTCCGAGTGGGATATTCTGCACGCTTACCAGAAAAACTTCGGCGTCCGCCTGGCGGTACTGTCGGGATGGCCCGCCACGTATTCCGACTCCCATGGGCGCTACCTCGACTACGGCCTTGCCTACTCCTCCAGTGGAAGCGACTACGAAGCCCGGTGGACCGTGCCGGATACATACGGCAAGCAGGTTTTCGAGTATGTGAACCGGGCTAATCCCGTTCCCATCACGGACTTCGCCTTCGCGGCCATACCCCGAAATGATGCGAGCACCCTGCGCGATGGCTCTGTGCCCCGCGTCGAGCCCCTGCTGAGAACGCAGGATGGGGAAGCGCTGGTATCGATCGTGCGCTACATGGCGCCTTCCCAGGCCACGCCGGTACGCGAGGTCATGATCTCCACGATCACGAACGCCTCGTCGCTCATCCATTCCAACGTCCTGGCCTACGAGTTCATCAACTGGGTGACACAAGGCGTATTTGTCGGGGCACGTTTTGTCCATATGGCCGCTCACCTGGACGATCTGTTTCGCCACAGTCCGCTATGGGATCCTGCTCTCAAGAAAGAGAATTTTACGGCTGCCTATCGCTTGAGCGGTGTCGACGTCAGCAATGCCGTGAGCAAACAGCTCGCCTTTCGCACGGCACATCCGGTAGCTGCCGATTTCAAGCTGGATTTTGCATTCAACGGCTCCGGGGCGGTGGTCGATCCGGACAGCATGCCGCTGGCGGCAAACCTGAAGGAAGACCTGGTATCGGCTGTAGTGGCGAACAAAACCAGTTTTCGCTTCATCAACCATACCTTTGCCCATTCGGACATGGACAGAGCGCCCGGATCGGATTCCCTGTGCGATTACGCCACTTTTAGCAGCATCGCGGCCATCCAGGCGGAAATCACGAAGAACCGGACGGTCTGGGAGCTTCTGGACCTCCCTGAGAGAAACCAGAACGACAGGGTGCTCATTACCGGGGCCCACTCCGGCTTGAAAGACCGCAAATGCACCACTGATCCGACCCTGCATCCCGACATGCTCAACGTGCAGGCCGACGATATAGGATTCAGTGCGGGCGGGGCCAATCCGCTATTCCTTCAAGCCGCCGCTGCCGCCGGGGTGAACTACCTTGCCGCCGATTCATCCCAGCAGGATCAGAACATCGAGCAATATATCGCTCAATACGAGGATGGCAGCCCGATGAACCGGCTGATGCTGCCGCGCTGGCCAACCAATATTTTTTATAATGTGACGCATCCGTCCCAGTTGGAGGATGAATACAATTATCTCTACCATGGAAGGTTTGTGAGCGCGGGACTCAATCCCTGCGAGATAGCAGGCGCTATCTGTGCGCCCCGCGATTACCGAGAAATTCTCATGATGGAAGCCGATCTCGGGTTGCGGCACATGCTGACCTTCAGCAAATGGCCTCATTTTTTTCATCAAGCCAACCTTGCGAGATACGATGAGAACGGCAATACGCTCCAGTTCGACTGGCTCAATGCAGTTTTCGCCCAGTACGAGGAGCTGTTCACCCTGCCTGTCAAGAATTTGCCCTACTATCTGATAGGCGACCATACCGCGGAAAACCTTGAGGCAAAATCAGCGGCTATTCAGGCCACTTGGGATCGCACCAGCGATCAGGTCATTTTGTCCGCAAACAAGGTCATACCTCATCTCCTGGTTACCGGCCTGGCGGGCGGAGAACTATACGGCGGCCAGTACATCCGGGATATTGCCGTGGATACGCGCCCTATGGCGTACCCGGTCGACAGGGCCCTGGCCCAATAGCGCTCGCGTTTGAAGATATCTTGAAGCCGAATGGAAATCGAATCAAAGGGACTTGAAATCGTGTACCGCACTCACTCGATCAGGCCGCTTCCCATCCTGCTTATTATCGCGTTTTCTATTTTCTGGACAACCGGATTTCCGGCGCAAACACAGGCGCAGCCAACCTTCGGAAAAGCGAGCGAGGCAATACGGCAGGACGATGGCAGGAGTGAAAAAAAAATACGGAAGATAACCGATCTCGCGCTGAAGGCGCGGGAAGCATCATTTCGCCAACAGGCGAGATCTCTCGCGAGAGGCTATAGGGAAACAGCGGAAATGGTTGCCAGCCAGGGCGGCGATCCCAAGCCGATCCTGGATGCCGCAGCCTATTTCGAGAGGCAGGCTGAGGTGACTTCGAGAGTCAGCATGGGCAACTGAAAGCAGAATAAGCAAAGCGGTAGCGCCCATCATGCTACAGGCGGCAAGGAAATGATCCTGGGACAAAGCCGCATTGTCATGAAACCGACATCTCGGCATGCAACCATTATGGCTGAGCGGCTTCCCTTTCCACAGCTGCTCGTAGTGCCTATCCTTTGGGAAGCCCCAAACCCATAGCCCGGTCGGGTTATTCACTCGCCCGGGCCTTTTCCATTTACCTGAGCTCTCAGGGAAGCGCTAACAACAGCAAGCTTTTCCCTTCAGTACCTTTTCCCTTTTGGAGCACATGCCTGGCGGGTTTCCAAACTGCCGGATTCAGGTTCAATATAGCGTGGTTTCCTGCTCGTTATAGCCTGTGTGGCTCGCCAGGTCGCCAACATTGCCCCGTATGCCGCAACTGATGACGTCGATGCAGCTTTTCCAGAATCCCATCGAGAGCAGTTGCAAGCCGCGGAAATATCTGTTCGACATCTTTGCTGGCGCAGTGTACCGGCAGGTGATTCCCAGGCCTTCTTCGTGCAGGTTGATGGTCTTGTGCCACATCCAGGCAGGGAAAAACAGCACATCGCCGGGATGCAGGTCGAATTCATAGCGCGGCGCGTATTCCGCCAGGGGATAGGTGTCGCGGTCACTCGGTTCTCCCTGCTCATCGGCCTGGAATTCGGCGAATCGCCGCATGCCGTCGCCTCGCGGCGCGGGATACAGCAGCCAGGAATATTCGGATTCGATCAAGGTCCAGCGTTTCGATCCCGATACCGCCAGGTACCAGTTGGGGCCTTCTTCGCAATGGTAATTGGCATTCAATCCCGCTCCCAGGCCGAGGATGAGAAAACTCAGGACAGGCTTCGTTGGCCGCCCCATCACGGGAAAATACGTGTTGGACCGCGGGATGCCGAAATATTCGTTGAAAGTGGGATTCTGGTCGAGCAGCAGCTGTTGCGGGATGAAATTGCGGCGGCGGTCCTCGGCGATGGTCCCCAATGTCGTATTGATCATCTGCTTGGTGCGCTTGTCGAGAGCTTGCACCACCGTATGCGGAAATCGTTCCGCCAGTTTCGCCAGTGTCCAGTCCGTGGGCGCGTTTTCCACGAAACTGCGCAGCACGCATGGAACACCCCGCTTGACATGCTCGCTATAAAACCGGTTGGGCTCGAGTTCGCCGGGATGATATTCCTGAATTACCAGGACTTGCCTGCGGGGCACGCCATGATTCTGCAACCGCCGTAGCATCCGCTGCTCCGTGCGCCTGCGCGCATCGCGCAAGGCATCGGGTTTGGGAGATAAATGCTGGCACAGCATGATGCTTTTCAGCGCCAGGACGTTCCAGTAACCCAGCGGCAATTTTTCCACGCCGCTTTTACCCATCCGTTCCACGAAAAAAGTGCGTAGGAAAAGCTGCTGCTCCGTCACCAGTTGCCACAGGACATACAGCACCGTTGCGACCCCGGCCAAAGGTATGGCCGCTGCATTTCTCATGCGCGCCAATACCGTTTTTTGCATCCTGCCTGTGCCCGCCATTGGATATCTCCGTTGGTTTTCCAATATTTAATTTAGCCTTGAGAATCGATTTATGCAAACCTTGCGATCTGTTCAGCCAGGCTCGGTTGCCTGTCACGTCGCAGAAACGATTGATAGCGCAGATAAACCGCGTGGACCTTCATCGTTAGCCCGTTTTGTTTCCTTGCAGGGGTAGTTTTCTTTTGTGGGCGCGTTTCGACAATCAGGCGCTGAACTAACCGGGCTTTTTCGGAGTATTAGACAAAGTTGACGGGTGTGTCAACTGCGAAAAAAACGCCCGAAGAGGAAAAACACCGGGAGAGCGGGCGCCAGAAATCTGAAATGAACCTGAATCCGGTAGTTCACCGCTCTTTTTAGCTTGAAACCATGATCCACAAGACTTCCCCAGGCGGCCGGTCCGTTATACGCCATGAAAACGAAGACGGGCCGAAGCCCGTCCATTGATGCCGCCTCAATATCTACCGCCTCAATACTGCAAACTAGAGCCTGTTAACGGAGAGCCTTCATCATCAGAAGCTGACCGCCCTCTACGAGTTCGGCATCAAGCGGAATCCCGTTGACGCTGGGATAATGAGCCTGCACGTCCAGCAAAAAATAACGGAAGTTGTCCGTTTCGTAGCCCTCGACGCCATTGAACAAGTGGGTGACTTCAATAATGCCGGAGGATTCTTCGTCGGACTGCTTCAAGTCAGTGCCATCAATGTCATGGGAGGCGCCGGCGATAAAACGGGAAGGATCATGCTCAGCAACCGCGGTCAGCTTGCCGGTAATGGCTTCGTACTTCCATATCTTGCCAAGACGGACATTATTGCCCACATCTTCCTGCATCCAGACATTGCCTGCAGCATCGACGGTAATATTGTCCAGCATCTTCTGTCCGGTAACAGCGCCATTGACCACCACCTCGACAGTGCCGCCAGCCTCCGAATGAGTGATATCGGAGAATGTCAGGCGCCACAGGCGAGAGTTTCCGTCAAAATTATCTGTCGTAACGAAATAGAAGCGGTTAGGGTTCTGGGTATCCCAGGCGCCATCTTCAACACGATTCAAACCAGTGCCGGTGCCATCGGATACCAGTGAAAAGGAAGCATTCAGGTTGTCGGGAATCGGCACCGATCCATTTACACTGCCTTCCGTGGCATAGCCCGCGATCTTGACCTGATAAGTGACACCATTGGTGAGGCCGGCCAGCTCCACAGGATTGCCTTTCTCCTGTTTTTCTCCCACATAGATGTAAACCTTGCTGGCGTTGAGGTTGCCATCATCCAGGCCGGCGACAATCGTGCTGTCCTGTTCGTATGGGCTGGCAACCAGGTTTTCCCACGAGGCGGTGCCCAGGGCGGGCAGCTGGTAGCTGGTTCCATGCTGGCGAGCGATAGCCAGATGAGCGAAGGCGCGGCCGGTGGGCCCGGATTCCTCGCCATTCAGGAAAATCAGGCCCTCGCTGAGGCCCTTGCCGGTATGGCTGTTGTAGTAGGCGGTCGGGGCGGCCAGGTCGGCTGAGCACAAACGACTGAGCGTGGTCGTGCCGCTGGTGATCACCACCTTATTGATCAGATCTTCCCCATTGAGCACCTTGAGATCCTTCTTGCGGATCTGCCATTTGGAAACAAAGGCTCCCTTTGCGCCATGGGCGCGGATGGTACCCACGGTATCGCGCAGCTCGTGGTTCATCAGTACGGTAATCGTACCATCATCGTTGTCGTAGGCGCCCAGTCCATCGGGAATACCCACCATGCGGTATTTCTCGTTACCCTTGTGCTTCTTCTTGACTTCATCTCCCACAGTCAGAATGGAAGTGAATTCAATGCCCGCCGCCTGCGGGACGAGATAGGGCGATTGTGAGCTGCTGGGGCCGGTAGCGGCGCCAGCCGAAGCACCGATGCCGGTGAGCGCGGCAGCAACCAGTGCCACCATGAGTTTGCGTTGCATACAGATCTCCAAAGAGGTCGCGGCCGGACAGCACCGCTTGTGTTTTATATTTGACTGGAATTTGCCGACGGCCCACACGAAGCGTCTGACCCGATCGCCAGGGGAGGAAATTAGCAGAACCGTATTGCATGAATGTGTCCTGCTCCATGATACGAATGACATGGAAGGCGTGGACCTGGGAGCTCGAAACGAATCACGACGTATGGCCAGCATGGCGAAATACCGCAATCAAGGCAAAATTCATCCTTCGCCTCGCGAGACAGATAGCCAGTATGATGTCCCTTCAGATCGACCTCGAGCAAACATGATCCGGAAAATCGTATCGGGTGGACAGACAGGGGTAGATCGCGTTGCGCTGGACTGGGCAATCGAGCATGGTATCCCGCACGGGGGCTGGTGTCCCGCCGGGCGGCGTGCTGAAGATGGCGTCATTCCGGCGAGATATCGGTTAGAGGAAACACCAGGGCGCAATTATGCGCAGCGCACGCGGTGGAATGTTCGGGACAGCGATGCTACCCTGATCATCAGCCTCTCACCGGAACTGAGCAGGGGGTCGCTGGCCACCCAGCAATGGGCAGAAAAAACGGAACATCCCTGCCTGCATGTTTATCCAGGCGATGAATGGCGGGAACGAATGGCCGATTTTTTCGAAGCGACTCAGGTCCGGATATTGAATATCGCGGGTCCCCGCAGTTCAGGAACTCCCGGCATCGAGCAATTTGTTCATGAAGTTTTGAGTACCCTCAACATTTTGGAAAAAAACCATGCGGAGTGATGGAACCTCAGGCAAATCAAGCGGTATTCCGCTCCCCACTGCGCTCCGCCATGGTTCACCCTACCGGTGCCGGGGCACGATCAGGACATCGCAAGAAATCCGGTCGAGCACATGCTGAGTAATACTTCCAAGCAACAGCTCATCGAAACGGGATCGCCCATGTTTCCCCAGCACGATCAAATCCGGTTTCATTTTTTTTGCGTGATCGTATATGACATGCCCGGGATAGCCGAAAATTACCGTGCGAAAGAATGAGCGGTCCTCGACCTGAAGATCCCCAATGAACTGATTCAGTTCCCGCAGTGCATCCGCTCCTGTCCTGGCATGATATTCACGGATGATATCCGGAGCGACATTCATATACTGCATATGCTCTTCGAATACCACGTCAAAAGCATGTAAAAACGCTATCTTCGCATCGGGTGCGATTTTCAGAGCCATGGATGCCGCACGCCGCGAGTTTTCCGAAAAATCGACCGGAACCAGAATCTTGCGATAAGGCATGGTAGGAAATTTCTTTACTACCAGCAAAGGCGTTTTAGTCATGCGAGCCAGTTTGTCGGCAGTATTGCCGAGAAAAAAGCGGGTAAAGAAATTGCCTCCGCGTGCTCCGATCACGGTAAGGCCGGCAGGCAACTGTTCTGCCCGGGAAATGATTTCCGTCTCGGGTTTCCCGAATTTAACGGCAGGTGCGCAAAAAATACCGTGATTGTCCTGCAGTTGCTGCACGATCAGTTGCATCTCGCCCATGGTGCGCTCTACAAGAACGGCTTCCGCTGCTGCCGATGTGGTATTCATGGCAAGCCCCAGCGCATCGGGCAACCCCGCCTCCTTCACCAGAAGCAATTCGATCATATCGCATTTGAGCTTGGCGCATAACATGGCCGCCCGTGATGCAGCGTTCAGAGAATTCGTGGAAAGATCACTTGCCGCAAGAATTTTTTTGATATTCGGCACGCCGCTTCCTCCATTCTGATCAAACAATCACATCCGCCTGCATTCTACCGGGTTAAAGGAATAAAACTCCTTCCATCGGTGGATATCGATATGATGGATATCGGAGGCAAGCAGAGCTTCCCTTTTAAAAACCGGCATGGATGTTAATGCCGGCAGTCATCCCGGATGCTATTATCTATTAGACCCTCGTCTGCTCGAACGAGACACCCGAAAGCCTCTTCCCATTAACCCGATAGCAACTCTTTGCCTTCCGGTTTTACAGACATGACAACAGAATCAAATATGGCTGAAGCGGATGCCTCGCCCATCCGGCTGGTGATTCACGGCGGCGCCGGCACGATCACCCGCGCCAGCCTGAAAAAGGAGCGCGAGCAGGCATACGCGCAAGTGCTTGAGCAATCGCTTGCTGCCGGCTATTCGGTGCTTGCGGCAGGCGGCGGCAGCATCGATGCCGTGACAGCCGCAATCGTGGTGATGGAAGATTCGCCGCTATTCAACGCCGGCAAGGGCGCCGTATTCAGCAATGCCGGCCGGATCGAACTGGATGCATCCATCATGGATGGCTCCACGCGTCAGGCCGGTTCCGTCGCTGGCGTAACGACGATACGCAACCCCATCCGCGCCGCCCATGCGGTAATGGCACAAAGCGAGCATGTAATGCTGATTGGTTCGGGCGCCGAAACCTTTGCCGTGGAGAAGGGCCTGGAAATCGTCGATCCCTCCTATTTCCACACTCCTTTCCGCTGGAATCAATTGCAAAAAGCCATTTCCCAGCACCGCCTGCTGCGCGACCATGATGCACTTCCCGGCAAGCCTGATACGGCCGAAAACATGGATGAAAAGCATGGAACGGTGGGTGCCGTGGCTCTGGATCGCCATGGGAATCTCGCGGCGGGCACCTCCACCGGTGGGCTAACGAACAAGCACTTTGGGCGCGTGGGAGACTCGCCGATTATCGGGGCCGGAACCTATGCGGACAACCGTTCAGTTGCGGTATCGGCGACCGGCAGCGGAGAAATGTTCATTCGTACCTGTGCCGCATTCAATACGGCGGCACAGGTGCGGTTGCTGCATCGGCCAATTACCGAAGCAGCCGATAATGCGCTGCGGGAAGTCGCTGCCATCGGGGGCGATGGCGGCTTGATCGTGCTGGATGCAAAAGGCAATCATGCCATGCGCTTCAACACCAGCGGGATGTTCCGCGGCACAATTGGCGGAGATGGAATCGCGCAAGTGAAAATCTTTGGATGAACCGTGCTTTTAAGTCTGCGCCCGAGACCACTGGGCTTCCCAATCATCGAACGCATCCGTCGGCATCGGCTTCCCGACAAGAAAGCCTTGCGCCACGTCACATCCCCAGGCGGCTAACTGATCCCACTGCGCCTGGCTTTCAACACCTTCCGCGACCACGCGCAAACCCAGATTATGGCCCATCTCGATAGTTGATCGTACAATTGACGCAGAATCACGGCTCTCCGTCATCGGCATGACAAAGGATTGATCGATCTTTATCCAGTCCACTGGAAGTTTCTGCAAATAGCTGAGACTGGAATACCCAGTGCCAAAATCATCGATATAAAGTTCGACATCAAGCTCCTTCAGTCGAGCCAGCGTATCCAGCGCAGTTTTGGGGTCCTCCATCAACGCGCTTTCAGTGATCTCAAAATGAATGAGTTCTGGAGGAAGGCCCCAGGTCGAGAACAACCCTTGTATTCGCTCTATCAGCCTTATATCATGTAAATCATGCGCAGACAGGTTTACCGATAATGGCCTGCGCACGCCTGCGTCGTGCCAAACATAGCCCTGGCGGAATGCTGCGTCCAACACCCAATTTGTAAGAGGTGTAATTAGTGCGGCTTGTTCCGCGAGCTTGATAAATTCGCCGGGGTTGATAGGACCATCCAAGGGGTGTTCCCAGCGCACCAGCGCCTCCGCGCCAGAGATTTGGCGCGAGGCTATGGCGACCTTAGGCTGGCAGTAGAGACGCAGCTCATTCCTTTCGATCGCCCGCTGCAGCTCACTTACCAGCTTAAGCCGACGCGCGTTTTCCTGTTCCTGTCCTTGGTAGAAGGCATAGCTTCCCCTCGCAGGCTTCGCCTTGTCCACTGCGGCGTTCGCTCTTCGCAGCAGAGCTTCGGCGTCAGTTCCATGGCCCGGAAACAGTGCAATTCCAGCGGACACTGGCGCATCTATCGTCAGCCCCGATATTTCAACTGGTTCATGCAAAACTTCAAGAAACCGCCCCGCTTCCCTGGCTGCGCCATCTGCCCCGGTGAACGGAAGCAACAAGACAAAGGCGGCTTCGCCTACGCGTGCCAAAAACTTGTCGGGCTTGGCAGCTTCGACCAGACGCTGTGCCAGTTGCTGGATTAGTTGGTCTCCCGAGAGGTGGCCGAGGATTTCATTGATTTTATGGAATTGCCCGACTTCAAAATAAAGCAGCGCCAAGGGGCAGTGTTGATGCTTGGCAAGTTGTATTGCTTCTTCCAAACGCTTGTGCAAATAGGTGCGGTTGGGCAGGTCAGTAAGGGAGTCATGGTAAGCAAGGTGAGCAATGGCCTCTTGAGCTTTGCGGTGCTTGACCTGCATTCGCAAACCGCCGATCCCATAGGCAAGATCGTCAGCCAGTTCGTTAAGCAACTTGAGCTCTTCGTCATCGAATCCATCAGGGTCGGCGGCTGCTATTACGATCGCGCCCAGTATTTCTCCCTCCAACTGTAGCGGAAACGCTGCCACCGAGGCGTATCCGCTTGCTTTTGCAAATTCCATCAGCCGGGCGTAGGCTGGAGTGGTATAGGCGGAATCAGCAAGGACGTGCCTTACGATGCTGGGTTTGCCCGTGCTGACCGCGGTACTGAACGCGGTCTGGCCACTATCCGAAGCAGCCCATGAGGGAACCAACTCTTGAAGATGTTCCTTATTTATTCCGGCGCATTCCATCCATTGGATGGATTTATTTTCATCATTTTGCGCATATCCGACACAAGCGAGGTGATAGCCGCCTTGCTCCGTGATGACCCGGCACATTTCGCGAAGAAGCTCTTGTTCGTCTGACGTGCGCAGGAGGGTATGATTGCCGGCGCTCAAAGTTCGCAACGCGCGGCTCACGCACTCTAACTTGCTCGGCTTTTTGTTCGGCGGCATAAAATCCTGTTTATCCTGGTCGCTGCCCCTTGGCGGGATGACCGTATCCGTTTCCACCCTTTTTTAGGGAAGCGGCACGTTCAGTACCTTTTTTACCGTTGACCTTGGAGTACCTTCAGCCCAGTTGCCGAACCATTTCTTCACATTGATGCCGGGCAATTTCCAGATTGCCACAAACCTCTGTCGGCTCTCCGTCCGGAAAAGGTTGCCACAGTCTTTTCCCATTGCCTTCTGGCGAAAGCGTTCCACGTAAAAATGAACATCGTTCCCTTGTCAGGCACAATATATGATTGCCTTTCAAGTGATCAAGGAACCATTCGAAATACATTTTCGAATCCTTTCCAGATATTGCTACAGAGGAGCTTGCCCAAGCTTATTATCTGAAAGCTATGCCGTGGCGGTTGTCGAATCCGCCAGGGCTTCCCGAAGCTTTTTCTCCTGCTCGGGAGACAGGGATGTTCGCAAAACCTTGCCTTTAATACTGGAGAACTCCGCCAGGATCTTTTCCGGTTCTGCCTTGCACACGAGGATGAAAAGCGCCGAGGAGTTGACGGGAATGGTCTCGGCCAGCGACCTGATGAAATCATCCTCGATGCCATAGTCGGCGAGAGAACCGGATAGCGCGCGTGCCCCAGCGCCGATGGCGCCGCCCAGGACAAATCCGGCGATCGGATTGAGGAACAGCAGTCCGACCAGGGCTCCCCATAAGCTGCCAGAAATAAAGGCAAAGCCCTCGGCAGCGGTAAAATTGATACTCTGCTTGAGGTGAACCTTGCCAGTCTCGTCGCGGATGACGACAACGGCATCCTCGAGATCCATCAGGTGTGCCTTCTTCAGTTTGACAAGCCCAAACAAAACACGATCCGCTTCTTCGGCATCTTTAAAGCCCACGACAACCAGTTCGGACATATTTTCCCCCTGTCATAAAGTTTCTTGCTGGCCTGAACGCTGAATCCATCCCCTTTCTTACACTTTTTTCCATCGACTTGCAATGGTTTACAAGATGCAGATTGCTTTCTTGTAAACAGGAATTCAGGTTTGCGTAATTCTTGCGGAGAACTACACTGAATATAAATCCCCTTGTATTTCCCTTCCGTTTGGTGCTCTACACATAAAATGCGACAAAACGAAACAATAATCGGTGGAGGTCCTTTACAGATATTGCGCGCTTGAACGGGCGTCTATGCGGCCCGACGGCGGCCCGGCGCTAGCGTGGCTAGTCATAAATTCATTGCATAAAAAATCCCCGTCATGCCGGGCGCCGCGCCAGCGGCAAGCCGGAATCCAGAGCTTTTTCAAGCTACTGGATTTCCGCCTTCACGGGAATGATCCCAGGTATTTATTCAATGTATTTCCGGTTCAGGATACGAGGGATTGAATGCAAAAGCTGATCGTTCCTTGTAGTGTTACTTCTGCAGCTATTTTCCTTGTTGCGGCCATGATGGTGCTGGCAAGTGCAGAAACCTGGGCTCTACCGAGCTTCGCCCGGCAGACCGGCATGCCATGCAGCGCTTGTCACATACAAGCCTTCGGGCCGAACCTCACGCCAACAGGACGAAATTTCAAGTTATATGGCTACACCGATACGGCCGATGACAGAACCAAAATGGTTCCTCTCAGCGTTATGCTGCGAGGCTCGTTCACTCACACAAACAGCGGGCAACCTGGGGGCGCGGCCGATCGCTTTGGCGCGAACAACAACGCGACCATAGACGAAGCGTCCATCTTCTATGGAGGACGCATCACGTCCCAGATTGGCGCTTTTGTGCAGGGTACGTATGACGGCGTGGATAATTCTGCCGCGCTGGATAATACCGATATTCGCTTCGCCAACTACATTGATTTGAGTGATCAGCGTTTTGTTTACGGCGTATCGGTCAACAATAATCCCACAGTTCAGGATCTTTGGAATACCACCCCCACATGGGGATTTCCATGGGCATCATCCCCTCTGGCGCCCACACCCTCAGCCGGGTTATTCATTGAATCCCTGGGCGCACAGGTCGTCGGCGCGACCGTTTACACCATGTGGAACGATTTACTCTATGTGGAAGGCGGTGGCTATACGAGCCTTCCCCGCAATATTCAGAATGGAATCAACACGTTTGATCCCGGTCAAAACCAGATCGAAGGCGGAGCTCCTTATTGGCGGGTGGCCCTTCAAAAAAACTGGAATGGGCATTATGGCGCAATCGGAGCGTTTGGGTTGAGGGCGAATGTAAGTCCTCAACGTATCCAAGGTTCTGGCGCCGATCAATACACCGATTTTGGCTTCGATCTCACATATCAATATCTGGTGAACCCGACCCACATCTGGGAGCTCAATGCAACTTACGTTCGTGAACATCGGGATTTGAATGCGAGTGTCGCGTTAGGATTTGCGGAACAGAAACGGAGCAGTATCGACGTGGCCCGGTTCAGGGCGGGATATACCTATCAGCAAACATATTCTCTCAATCTGGGATATGCGCAAACAACCGGGACAAGAGATGCCATTATCTACGCTCCTGATCCGATCGACGGGAGCTTATCGGGCAAGCCAAACAGCCAGGCCTTTACAGCAGAAGCCAGCTATATACCTTTCGGGAAAAATGATTCCATCCTGTCCACACTCGCAAATCTGAAATTGACCGTTCAGTATGTTCATTACTTCCAGTTCAATGGCGGTTTTCGCAATTACGATGGTTCTTTTCGCAATGCCCCGGGCAATGACACCGTCTACCTGAATGGCTGGCTAGCGTTTTGATAAAAATTCTGAGTTAAGCTTACGGTTCTTTACCCAGTCCTTACGGTTCTTTACCCAGTCTTGACGGTAACTGGTCGTAAACCCTGCGCCCGATTTCATCTTTTTTCTCGGCCATCAGAAAAAGGCCCCCTGCCATTGCTTTTTTCTCCCACAACTCACCTATCAGCCGCTTTTCCTTGCTGTCATCATTGCTTACATAGGCTGCACCCTTGTATTCAACCACAAGCAAACGATCATCTTGCAGCAGGGCGACAAAATCCGGGTAAAACCGGTCGGTTGAGGTCGGCAACCAGAATACGGCGCGAGGTTGACCAGACAGGTTTACGCTTCTGCCATTAACGGACATTTCTCCTAATACAGATTTTCTGAAAACAATTCTTGTCCATCACCACCGACACGGTATTTGATCTGACCGGCTGCTTCTGCGACCTGCCAAGCTTCTTCGCGGGTCATAAAGACTCCCCACTGGTCGATGAAGCCTTGTTCTGGAATTTCACCCAGTGAAACCATATGCCGGATCATAGTTTGGTCGAAATGTCGAGGACCAATGTGAATTGATCCTTTAACTAGAATTGCGGCACAAACGACCATACGCGGCTTAGGTTTGGGTTTGTCTTCCGTGATTTTTGTCGAATTAAACTCTCTGATTGCTTCTTGCCAACCTTTCAATCCATCAATCATATTGTCTCCTTTTCTTTTTACCTGCTCCGCGAATCAGATACAGATAACCCTGCGGTTCTTCGTGAATAAATTTAACCGCATATCCATGTTTATCCCACGGCCCATCAATTGGGAAATAGTCGCCATTTGACCGGAAAAACTTGCTGTATAGCTGATACAAATGGCCCATATTTCCCACCCCCGTTTATACAATTCTGCCCATTAATTTTTGGCAGTTTCAAACTGGTTTCAATCCAGTTTTACAAGAGGCATTTGCAACAGTAAATAACTTTTTTAAAACAATGACTTATAGAACAAGTGAAACTCTGCTTTTAGCCGAGGGATAAAGTATAAGCTTTGAAGATATTAGGGAGAGAGAAATATCTCGGGGGATCAGCATTAGGCGAAGTATAAGTTTTTAGGCAAGAATTCTATAAATGGTCTAACGATGGGCTTCAAGGAAAGTGTTTTCTATGACGCATCCTGCACGCTGGCTGTTTGAGGTTCCCTCGATTTTTCGTCTTCCAACAGGTGGGATTCATGCTACCCGTTGTTTCTTCTGCTGAGCAGTGAGCCAGTCATCAAGGAACTGCATCGGTGACTTGTAGCCCAAGGTCGAGTGTCGCCGTCTCCGATTGTAGAATACCTCAATGTACTCGAAGCTTGCCGCTGTCATCTCTGCTCGTGTTTCATAGCGTAGTTGTCACCAGCGGATGTAAATTGACACAGTGCAGCGATTGAAAACTGATACACCGAATTGAGAAGATGGCCGCATTTTGGAAGCGGCCATGATCACAGACGAGGTGTATGTGGAGATTGAATTACTGAAGAAGCATGGCCTGAGCTTGCGCCAGATTGCCGCGGAGGTGGGATGCGCGGTGAACACCGTGCGAAGCCACTTGGAAGCAGATACGCGGCCCCGGTACCAGCGCAACAAATTGCGCGTGACCAAGCTATCGCCATTTGAGGATTACTTGCGGGAACGTCAGGCGGCAGCCCATCCGGCGTGGATTCCGGCGACGGTGTTGCAACGCGAGATGGCCGCGCAAGGTTATGCTGGTGGATTGAGCCAGCTGCGCGCCTTTCTGCGCAGCCTCAAGCCTGCTTTACCGCTGGATCCGGTAGTGCGGTTCGAGACCGTGCCGGGTGAGCAGATGCAGGTGGACTGGGTCGAATTCCGCAAGGGCAAAAATGCCCTCTACGCTTTTTGTGCGACGCTGGGCTTCAGCCGCATGAGCTTTGTCGAATTCGTCACGGATATGAAAGTCCGGACGCTGATCGCGTGCCATGATCACGCGTTCGAATACTTCGGTGGCGTGACGCGCAGCGTGTTGTACGACAACATGAAGACCGTAGTACTGGAATGCGATGCATCCGGTCAGGGCGCGCATCGCTTCCACAGCGGGTTTCTCGATTACGCGCGCCACTGTGGTTTCGTCATCAAGCTGTGTCGCCCGTATCGTGCCAAGGCCAAGGGCAAGGTCGAGCGCTTCAACGGCTATCTGCGGCGTTCGTTTTACGTGCCGCTGGTAGCGGCACTCAAGCAGGCCGGGCTGACGCTGGATGCGGTGACCGCCAATGTCCAAGTGCGCCGCTGGCTCAAAGACATTGCCAATGAACGCATCCATGGCACGACACAAGCGCGGCCCGCCGAACGGCTGAAAGCAGAGTGTCTGCAAAGCCTGCCCGGTCCATGGCGTGGCGATATCCCTGCGGCGCGTCCCCAGCGTGAGATAGCCGCCCCACCCGCGCAACGGCCAGTGGTGATCATTGAACGCATTGCGCAGCATACGCCTGCGCAGCACCCCTTGGCGGTATATGAGCGCCTGCTCGATCAGATCCGCGATGAGCAGGAGTTGGCGGCATGAACCTTCAACATGAAAGAATGCTGACGCTGTGCGAATTGCTCAACCTGTCGTTCGTAGCCCAGGCCTACCCGAGGGCGGCACAGGATGCCGCGCAGCGGGAAATGCCCTACAGCGACTTCCTGGAGGGGCTGCTCAAGGCCGAGGCGGCGGGGCGCAATGTCAGAAAGCAGAGCATGCTCACACGTTTGGCAGGATTCCCGGCGATCAAGACGCTGGAGGATTTCGACTATGAATTTGCCCAGGGGGTGAAGCGCAGCCAGATCGAGGAACTGGCGGGACTGGGCTTTGTCGAGCGCAATGACAATGTGGTGCTGATCGGACCCAGTGGAGTGGGCAAGACCCATTTGGCGATTGCCTTGGGTTACCGCGCGGCACAGGCCGGCCTCAAGACACGCTTTACCACCGCGGCCGATCTGTTGCTGACATTGACCGCCGCGCACACGCAGAATCAACTCAAGAGCGTCATGCACCGGGCCATCAACAGCTATCGCCTGCTCATCATCGACGAAATCGGCTATCTGCCGATGAACCGCGAGCAGGCCAACCTGTTCTTCCAGGTGATCGCGGCGCGCTATGAGAAGGGCAGTTTGATCGTTACCAGTAATTTGTCGTTCGGCCAATGGGATGCCACTTTCGCTCAAGATGCCACGCTGACCGCCGCGCTGCTGGATCGCCTGCTGCACCACGCGCGCATCGTGCCGATCGCTGGCGAGAGCTACCGCCTCAAAAATCAGCGTGCGGCGGGGATGGTAAAGAATAAGCGGGAGACCGTTCCCAACGCATAGGCAATATGCGAACGTAATGGGGGTGTATCAGTTTTAAATCGCTGCTTGATGGAAAACTGTATCAATTTTAAATCGCTGTTGACAGTAGTCCATGCACACGCTCGTTCTTGAGGCTATTGAACCAGCTCTCAGTCGGGGCATTATCCCAACAATTCCCCTTGCGGCTCATCGAGCAGATCATGCCGTACTCTTTCAGCCTGTCCTGGAAGGCAAGACTGGCATACTGGCTGCCCCGATCCGAGTGGTGGATCAGCCCCGCCGCCGGTTTCCTGCGGAACCACGCCATGGTCAGCGCATCGGTCACGATGTCTGCCGTCATGCGCGGTTTCAATGACCAGCCGACCACTTCACGGTTGAACAGGTCGAGCACGATGGCCAGATACAACCAGCCTTCGTCTGTCCACAAACAGGTGATGTCGGATGTCCAGATTTGATTCGGGGCGTCCGGTGTGAAGTTGCGATCCAGCAGGTTGGGCGCCACCGGCAGAGTGTGCCTGGAATCCGTTGTAACCTTGAAACGCCGTTTGTGGCGCGCCCGGATACCATTCTCCCGCATCAACCGCTCAACCCGTTCCTTACTGGCCGGGAAACCCCGTTCCCGCAATTCCTTGACCATCCTCGGGCTGCCATAAGCACCCTTGAGTTCGGCATGGATGGACTGGATTATTGATTCGGCGGACAAATAGTATTAAGCGGCATATTTGACACGCGGGTCCTGGAAATAGGATTTCACGCGCTCAGGATTATTTTCCAGCATGACCATGTGGTCGCTGGCAGCAGCTCTCAGTTTAGGCTTGGTTCTGGCTGGGACCTTTGAACCGATGGCGTGCTTCAAATCCGCGTTCAGACGCTCCTCCGGGTTTAGCTCGGGGCTATAGCTTGGCAAGTAGAACAGTTCAATTTTATCTGTGCGTTCACCTGCCCAGGTCTTGACCGGTTTGCTGTGATGCACTTTCAGATTATCCAGAATCAGAAACACTTTCTTGCCCGCGTCCTTGATCAACGCCTCCAGAAACTCAATGAGCTTGTCCGAATTGAACGCCTCTTCAATGATCATCCAGCGCGCCTTACCCTGATTGGTTACCGTGGCAATCATCGACAGTTTCTGGCGCGTGCCGCCCACGATGCAGGCCACCGGCGTTTTGCCAGCCGGAGCGTAACTGCGGCCACGCACGTCACTATTGACCAGCGCCGTCTCATCACCCCAGTGAACCTCCGCGCCTTCCGCCTTGGCGCGGTGCGCAATGGCAGGGTATTCCTCGTCCAGCCACTTCTGCACCGCTTCAGGCCGCTGCTCGTAGGCGCGCTTGATCGGCTTTTGCGGGGTGAAGCCCCAGCGCTTGAGATAATCACCCACAGACCGTATTGAAAGCTTGGTGCCATATTCACGTTCGATCAGTTGCATCACCGCCCCACGGCTCCACAGGGCAAATTCCATCTTCAACTGCTCCGGCCGCCTCTCGCAAATCAGGCGCTGGATCGTGTCTTCCTGATCAGGGGCAAGCAAGCGATCCTCTCCATCTCGCCGTCCGCGCTTGCGCGGTGACAGAACACCCATCGATTTGTCTTCGCTTTCACGAAAGCGTTTGACAATCTGGCATACCGCAGGGTAACTCAACCCTACTTCCTCGCTGATCTGCACTCGATTCCGCCCTCTGCGGTAAGCCCTTATCACCTGCTTGCGCAATTCATACTGCGCCGCCGGTTCCAGTTTCCTTGCGTCTTGTTTGTTCATGTAACATCAGACATAAACTAAACATGAAAGTTTATATTATTTGAATGCCGAGTCTATAGCATCAGCATCTGGCTATCCGTCAGCCATTTGCGTTCCGGCTTGCCACCACGCTTCCATGCCCGGTAACCACTTTCACTGACATCCAGGACCCGGCACATCTCGTCCAGTCCATATTCCGTCCGCTGCGTATTAATCCAGGCGTACTTCACGCTACATCCCTCGCGAAGTACGCTGTCGCTTTTTTTAGGATTTCATTCTCCCGCTTGAGCCGGCCGTTCTCGGTGCGTAACCGGGATAGCTCCATCTGCTCCGGCGTGACCACCTTGCCTCCGGCACCGTTGAGCTTGCCTGCCGCTGCAGCCTTAACCCAGTTCCGCAGAGTCTGGTCGCTGACTCCCAACTCCTTGCTTATCCTGCCCGGTGTCAGCCCTTCCTTGATACGCTTGACTGCCAATTCCTTGAACTCGCCTGTGTATTCCTGCCTCGGCATCTTTATCATCTTCCTCTCCAATGTGACTTCGATTTTACATCACCCTTGGAAGACGATTTTTCGGGGGAAGCTCAGTTTGAAGACTACGGTGTATTTCTTTGGTGGAAAACTGGGATTGAAGGTCAGAAGGATAGTAATTCGGAAATGCAAGATACCGGAACGGCTTCTGTGCAAGTGGGAGGGCAATTTGATTGCCATTTTTCGATCTGTTGGAGTGCTTGGTTGGAGTTCCAAGCCAGATCAACGGCAAGAAAAAACGCTAAGCTCTGAGTTATCAGAAGCTTAGCGTTTCGTTGGTGGAGGCGGCGGGAATTGAACCCGCGTCCGCAAGTCCTCTACAGACAGTTCTACATACTTAGCCATGTTATTTAATTTAACCCGGCATCCGCCAACCGGCGGGCTGATGACAGGCGAGTCACCTATTGTTTAACACTCTGTAAAGTAACCCTACCGAGCGCGATCCTCGTTAATGGCTCCGCTGCCTGTTGCCAGACCCGGCGTTGAGGCCCACCGGTGCGGAGTCCAGCCGGATTTAAGCGGCTAGAGCGTAGTTTTCGTCGTTTGCGACTATGGTTTTCCAGATGGTTTTACGAGGTGACTGGTCCTCGGTATGCCCTGCGCTGCTTTGCAACCCACGTCGAAGCCAGGTCGCCCCCGGCATTCTGTATTTCTGTATACGGCTATTTAGAGGGTATTGAACCGATAAGAGTTCAATCACCGTCTATCCTGGATTTGTTGCAGATTCACTATAACAGAAACGGACACCATACTCCATGAATCCCGAACTTCGGTAGTGTCTCAGTTTGAATTCTTCTTTTTATAAGGGCCGCGTTTCTTCGGCGCTTCAACTTGAACCAGACCTGCGATTTCTTCAAGCGTCCAAGGATGGTCAGCAATACCCGCTTCCATCGCAGGAGTAACACGCAGCGCCTTGTGAATACGTGCGAAATTGTAGTGCATGAAATGAAGCGCTACGGCGTGAGCAAGGTTTTCAATCTTCTTGCTGAATCCATTGGTCAGCCGGGTAAAGCGGCGCATTCCCATACGCATCGTTAGATTCTGGCGCTCAACGTAGCTAGTTGAAACATCGTTCATGTTTGGCGTTCCGTTGATCCGGCGCTTGTCAGCGCTGAGAAAGCGTGAAGGGCTGTAGCGGCGTTGATCCATTGCGCCCATGCCTTCATATACCTTGACAAGCATTGCGTAATCCACGGCTCCAACGAACGCTTTTCTTTTTCGATGGCGTTCACATAGATACCCAATCCGTCTGTGGTAAGTTGAATGCGATCATCCAGACGCGATGCTAGATCGGTAGTAATGGCTTCAGCGGATTTCTTTTCCTTCGAGTAGCAGAACGACCAGATTTCATCACACTGTACACGCCTGCTTTTGATGTTGCGAATCGTGGCGTCCTGATACTCAAGACAGGCCGCACCAACATCTTCCAGCAGTTTCGTTACCGTGTTGATCGAAACGTCTGCAATGCGAGAAGTGGCGCGCATCGAATTACCCTCGACCAGCAGATGTAGTATTTGTGCGCGTTTCTCGATTGGCAGAACGTTCATTGCGACCCTCAAGCATTAAGTTCATGTTGAATATTATGCTTGAGCGTCGAGCGTAATGCAAGCATATACTAGAATTAATGCTTGCATTTTCGTACAAACGAGGCGATAATGCAAGCATGTTATACAAGGAGTGCTTGCAATGGATGGAGAAAATAATGCGGTTGGCAGGGCAAAGGGCGGTATTGCCAGAGCGGGAAAACTAACTGCAACAGAACGATCCGCTATAGCCTCGATTGCTGCAAAAAAAAGATGGGAAAAATCCGAAATAGGCCAATGCGGACCAATGCAATACATGGTTCTTCAGGGGTACAAAAACGAGTTGAATCTAGCAGGGATGAAGCTCCCGTGCGCAGTGATTCAGGGGCCAGATGGGATTAAAAGAGTTTTGACTGAAAATGGAATCACTAACGCGATCCTTGGTTCAAGAAGCGGCGCGTCAAAGCGTCTCAAGAAAGCAGCCGAGGAAAGTGGGGCCCATCTGCCTTTATTTATCGCCCCAAGTCAACTAATTCCATTTATATCCAACGAGTTAATTAGCGGGCCCCTTGCGCCGATTTCTTACAACGACGACGGAAAATTAGTTACTGCCTATGACGCATCGGCCCTGACGGCTGTATGTAACATCTGGCTTAAGGCGAGAGAGGCTGGGGCGCTTCAAAAGCAACAACTAGCAAAGGCTCAAGCAGCCGAAATCCTGATGCGATCTCTGGCGGAAACAGGGATTGTTGCGCTCATTGATGAAGCTACGGGCTATGAGAAGGTAAAACCACAAAATGCCCTTCAGGCATTCATAGAAAAAGTAATCAGAAAGGAGCTTGCGGCGTGGGCGAAAAAATTTCCCGACGAGTTCTACGAGAACATCTATAGGTTAAAAGGGTGGACTTGGCCGGGAATGACAAAAAATAGGTTCAGCGTAGTTGCCCACTACACGCGAGACCTAGTGTATGAACGACTATCGGCTGACTTACTCAAAGAGCTAGAAGAAAGAAGCCCAAAAGACGAAAAGGGTATCCGCAAAAACAAACTCCATCAGTGGCTAACTGATGATGTTGGAAATCCAATGCTTGCGCAACACATTCACTCATTGCTTATGTTTCAGCGTCTAGCTATTGCAAATGGATATGGATGGACAAAGTTCGTAAAAATGGTCGATCAAGTAATGCCGAAGAAAGGTAGTACCCTTGAGCTAGCGCTTAACGACCCTTCCGCCCCCATCTCTTATTAGCCGCCTTTTTGGCAATCTCTGATCGCTCTTGGGCGGTCAGTTTTTTTGCGCGCTCCGCGCCGCCCTTCAAACCACCAAGCCGTCCTAACCCGGATATTTCACCAAAAAGAAATCGGCTCAGTGTAATTCCCGCTTAAAATCAAGTTTCCACACAAGAAATAGCGAGCACTGAGCCGATGCCAAAGTGTACCAGTAATGAAATACGTTTGGGGCGCCTCGGGCGGCGCGAAATCATCGCCAATTTCGATGGTGGAGATATCAGCACTGAGGGTGGGGTTCTTCTGCTGCGGCAGGTCGACCGCAAGATCGGGTTGACCATGGCGGTGGCCAGGATCTTGTCGGACGGCCGCTACCCGGCGCGCATCAAGCACGACCTGCGCGCTCTGGTGGCGCAACGGGTGTACGCGCAGTGCCAAGGCTGGGAAGACTTGAGCGACCACGCCATGCTACGCCACGACCTGGCCATGCAAACGGCGATCGGCACGACCGCACCGCTAGCGTCGGCACCGACCCTGTGCCGTTTGGAGAACCGCGCCACGCGAGCGCAGGCCTGGGCGCTGCACGGGGTGCTGGTCGACCAGTTCGTGGCCAGTCATAAAACAGCCCCGCAGGAGCTGGTGCTCGACATCGATGCTTCCGACATTCCCCTGCACGGCGATCAGGAGCGCAGCCAGTTCCACGGTTACTACGACCACTACTGCTACCTTCCCCTGTATGTGTTCTGCGGCCAGTCGATGCTGGCCTGCTATCTGCGCAACAGCAGGATCGATGGCGCCAGGCACGCGGCAGCCGTGATCAAACTGCTGGTGACGCGGCTGCGCCAGAGCTGGCCCGAGGTACGCATCGTCGTGCGTGCCGACTCCGGCTTTTGCCGCCAGCGCCTGCTGCGCTGGTGCGAACGCCACAACGTCGGTTACACGATCGGCGTGGCGCGCAACAGGCGCCTCGAAAAACTGATGGCCGGCCAGGAGGCAGCGCTGCATCGCGCCTGGGAACAGACCCAGGTCAAGCAGCGCTCGGTCGGCGAGCTGCGCTACGCGGCCGACAGTTGGAACCGCGAGCGGCGCATCATCACGCGCCTTGAATACGGCGCCCAAGGCAATAATCCGCGCTTTGTCGTCACCAACCTCGGCTGGGATGCGGCACGGCTCTATGACGAATTCTACTGCGTGCGCGGCGAAGCCGAAAACCGCATCAAGGAAGCCCAGCTCGACTTGTTCGGCACGCGTGCCTCCTGCCACCGGTTTGCCGCCAACCAGTTGCGGCTGTTGTTCGCGGCCCTGGCCTATACGTTGATGGAGCGCTTGCGCGCGCTGTCCCTGGCCGGCACCGAACTGGAGCGCGCCTGCGCGGCGACGATCCGCGTGAAGCTGCTCAAGATCGGGGCCGTCATCGTACGCAACACGCGCCGCGTGCGCCTGCTACTCACCTCCACCACCCGCTACGCCACGTCTTTCTTATCGCCGCCCAAGCGCTGGCGCCGCCATAACCCGTTCCGAGTGCTGCCCCGGCATGTTGAAAAACCATGGGGGAAAGGGGGAGCTATCGCCGCAGGCCAGACAAATCGCCTTGAGCGCGGCGCGTGGACATCGCTATGACCAAAATGCACATCCCAACGGGCGCTTCACGGCCTCATTTGGCTCTTGGTGAAATATGCGGGCTAACTCCTGAGCAGCTTTGTTTTTCTCTGGCTTCGGTTCGGTAGAGGGCGCATCGCCGGTTGCTTCATCGACGATCCACTTGGCTAGTTGATTGAGGTCTAGCCGACCTGTGCTTGAGCCTTTAGGCATGAGATGGATGGTGCACTTGTGCACCTCTAGTGTCAATTCAACCGATTTTCAAACTGAGACACTACCCGAACTTCCAGGCTGAAAGCCGACCCTTCTCTCACCCCTTTTACCAATTCGCCCACAGACCGAATAACAGGCATCATAAAAGGAGGCGCAGCAATTCCCGCGGCTCATCGATGAGATGTCGCGCACCCCATGTCTCCGGCGGACTTGCGCTCCCCAGATAACCATACCGGGCGACCACTGGTTCCATGCCCGCTGCCAGGCTGGCCTGCACGTCCCGTATATCATCACCCAGATAGATGCAATCCGCCGGCCGGACGGTCATGGCCTCGCTGGCGGCGAGCAGCGGTTGCGGGTGGGGCTTGGAGTGGGCGGTATCGCCGCCGCTGATAATGCACACCGCGCGGCTGCTCAATCCCAGCTCGCCCATCAGTGGCAGGGTGAAACGCGCTGGTTTATTGGTGACGATACCCCATGGAAGCCGCTGTCCATCGAGTTCATCGAGCAATTCCATGATGCCCGGAAACAGCGTTGTTTTATGACACAGGCGTTCGGCGTATAAATCCAGGAATTCCGTGCGCATGGCATCATAGCCGGGATCTCCCGGCTTGATGTTGAACCCCAGACCCAGCAATCCACGCGCCCCAGCCGAAGCCTCGGTGCGGATGAGCTCGATCGGCAAGGCGGCCAAACCGCGCGCAATACGCTGCCGGTTGAGCGCCTGTCCAAGGTCAGGCGCGGTGTCGGCAAGCGTGCCATCCAGATCGAAAAGAATGGCTTTAACCATGGCGGGAATCGTCGGCCAGCACGCTCGCTGGCTGGAGCAGGACAAACGAGCCAGAAAAATCAAACAAAAAGGAGGGCATATCCCGGCAAGCAGGCGTGATAACGATGGCGATACGCGTAAACCCTGCAATATTCCTGGGTTTTACGCTCCTGCTGCGTGTTTTCAACCGCGGTAAGCCATGATGTAGTTCACATCGGAATCCGGCCCCAGTGCGTAGACCCTGTTGATGGGGTTGTATGTCATCCCTGTGAGATCCGCCACATCCAGCCCTGCCCTGCGGGCCATGCGCGCCAGCTCGGAAGGCTTGATGAATTTGGCATAGTCGTGCGTGCCGCGCGGCAGCAGGTTCAAGATATATTCCGCTCCTATTATGGCAAACAGATAGGATTTCGGATTGCGGTTGATGGTCGAAAAGAAGACCCAGCCACCCGGCTTCACAAGCTGGGCGCATGCATTCACGGTACTCGCGGGATTGGGAACGTGCTCCAGCATTTCCATGCACGTGACCACGTCGTAATGGTGAGGCTCGTCCCTGGCGATATCTTCCACGGCGCTCTTCCGGTAGCTGACCTTCCTGCCGCTTTCCAGCAGGTGCAGCTTGGCCACTTTGAGAGCCTTGTCCCCCAGGTCGATGCCTGTGACGATCGCCCCTCTTCCCGCCATGCTTTCTGAGAGGATGCCTCCTCCGCACCCCACATCCAGCACGGTTTTTCCGGCCAGTTGAGCCAGCTTGTCGATATAGTCCAGCCTCAGAGGGTTGATTTCGTGCAGCGGCTTGAATTCGCTGTTCGGATCCCACCAGCGGTGGGCAAGCTGGCTGAATTTCTCCAGTTCCAGCAGATCGACATTCATGCCTTCCTTTTCCATTTCTTTCATCATTGATTCTTTATCTCGCAATGCATCTGCCTTTGCCAGAACTGCACCCTGGGCAACAGCTCCTGTTCATCCAGAGTAGTCAATTTTCCCTCGTCCAGCAGCATTTTACCATTTACCCAGACATGGCTCACATGTTCGCGCCCCGCGGCATAAACCAGGTGCGAGACGGGATCGTAGCAGGGCTCCAGCTCCAGGCTGGAAAAATCGACGGCGGCGATATCCGCAGCCTTCCCCTCCACCAGCGAACCCGTGATCCTGCCCAGTCCCAGAGCTCTTGCACCATTGAGAGTGGCCATTTGCAAAGCCTGCCAGGCCGGCAGCATGTCCGCCCTGCCGCTTTGGCCCTTCGCGAGCAATGCCGAAAACCGCATTTCCTCGAACATATCCAGCCGATTGTTGCTTGCCGCACCATCCGTTCCCAGGCCAACATTCACCTCCTCCCGCAGCAGCGCAGCAATGGGCGCGAATCCGCTCGCAAGCTTCAGATTGGAAGAGGGGCAATGCGCCACGGTACAGCCCTGTTTCGCCAGCAGCACGATTTCCGCCTCCGTCAAATGGACCATGTGCACGCCGATGAGGCTGGGGCCCAGCAGGCCCAGCCTGCGCAGACGTTCGACCGGACGCATGCCGCAGTTGCTCAGACTGGTCCTGATCTCATTGTCGGTTTCATGCAGATGAACATGGATGGGGACATCGAGCTGCTCGGCATAGGTGAGAATCTTGCTGAACACCCGGTCGCTCACGGTATAAGGCGCGTGCGGAGCGAAACAGAAGGTAAGCAGCGGATGCCCGGCATATTCATCTCGCAGGGCGAGGCCTTTCGCCAGATAATCATCGGCATCGCTGGCGTAAACAGTAGGAAAATCGATGACGATCATGCCGACACTTGCACGCATGCCAGAGGCGGCAGCAGCCTGGGCCGAGGCTTCAGGAAAAAAATACATGTCATTGAAGCAGGTGATGCCGCCCCTGAGCATCTCCGCGCAGGCAAGCCGGGTTCCATCGTACACAAACCCGGCATCCACCAGCCTGGCTTCGGTGGGCCATATATGCCTGTTAAGCCATTCCTCAAGAGGCAGATCATCCGCAAGCCCGCGCATCAGCGACATTGCCGCGTGCGTGTGCAAGTTGACGAGTCCCGGAATCAGCAAATGATTTTCCAACGCAATCCGTTCCCTCGGCATAAACCGGGATTCCGCCTCGGCAGCCGGCAGGATCGCGAGGATGATTCCTCCATCGATTGCAACAGCATGATCGCGCAGCACCGCTCCCGCCGGCTCTACCGGCACGATCCAGCGCGCGGCCAACAGCATGTCGATATTCCGGAGATTAGCGGGATTGCCGGAATTGGAGGTCATTTGCAATGCATGTTACCAAAAAAAAACCCTGCGGGAACCGCAGGGTTTTTAGATGACAGAGTTTATATTTATTCTGCTGGACTGAATTACTGCACCGTTGCGCGCGTTCCGGCGACTTCCACTTCGACGCGGCGATCAGGTTGCAGGCATTCGACCAATGCCTTGGTTTTCCTGTTGCCTTTGCAGGTATCGCCGGTCACCGGATTGGCTTCGCCCTTGCCATCGACAAAGACCTTGTCGGCCGGTATGCCTTTTTCCCTGACCAGGTAGGCTTTTACGGCTTCCGCGCGACGCAGGGAGAGTTTCTTGTTGTATGAATCCGAACCCAGCCGGTCAGCATAGCCAATGGCGACGATAGTGTCATAGTTGACGCCGTCGAGCTTGCTCACCAGGTCGTCAAGAGATTGTTTTCCCCCAGGTTTCAGGACAGCTTTGTCAAAGTCGAACAACTCGTCAGCCGACAGGGCAATTTTTTCCGGTTCGATCGAAGGAGCGGGGACGACAGCAGGGGCAGGAGTAGGTTGCGGGGCGGCGGCTTTCTTTTCGGGCTTCGGCATCAGGTCGGGATCACACTCGTATATGGCCATTGCGGGTGTCCAGTAACCGGTGCGCCAGCAGTCGCCGGAAGAATCGCGGGCAACCCCGCCGCGGCGATCGCTCGCATAGGCTTCGGGCTGGTCGTCAGCCGCGACGGTCCCGGAAAACAGTACCGGGAGAACGAACGCTCCAAGCAAAAGTTTTTTTGATACGATATTTTTCATCCTATTGCCCCTTTTCAGAAAGACTTCGATTCAAGAACACATCATCCCTTAGTCATGCAAACGCAACAAAAGCCATTTTGTTGATCAATGACGCATTATTGCATAGCCTCGTTTCGATTATCTATTTATATATCAGCGCTTGTCAAATCATGTTGTTGCGAACGACATGAATATCCGAACATTGCCGTGACTTCGAGTCTCTCCGCGTGCTAAAATTGGGGGTTTTTACGCATCACCCTCTGCATCGTCCTCCGGACCATAACTTATAACGTAACCTCTTGTCCGGCATAAAGAATATAGCAATGGATCAATTCGCGAAAGAAACCCTCCCCATCAGCCTGGAAGAGGAGATGCGCCGCTCCTATCTCGATTATGCCATGAGCGTGATCGTGGGGCGGGCGCTGCCTGATGTGCGGGACGGCTTGAAGCCGGTGCATCGCCGGTCGCTCTTCGCGATGCACGAGCTCTCCAACGACTGGAACCGGCCCTACAAGAAGTCGGCGCGCATCGTTGGCGATGTGATCGGCAAATACCACCCCCACGGCGACACCGCGGTTTATGACACCATCGTGCGCATGGCGCAGGATTTTTCGCTGCGCTACATGCTGGTGGATGGCCAGGGCAACTTCGGTTCCGTGGATGGCGACAATCCGGCTGCAATGCGATATACCGAAATCCGGATGTCGCGCATTGCCCACGAGCTGCTGGCTGATCTGGACAAGGAAACGGTGGATTTCGGTCCCAATTACGATGGGTCCGAACACGAGCCGCTCATCCTGCCGGCAAAAATTCCCAATCTTCTCATCAACGGCTCTTCAGGAATAGCCGTGGGCATGGCCACCAACATTCCCCCGCATAACCTGAATGAGGTGGTGAACGCCTGCCTGGCATTGCTGAAGAATCCCGACATCGGGATCGACGAACTGATCGAGCTCATTCCGGCGCCTGATTTCCCGACTGCAGGCATCATCTATGGCGTCGCGGGGGTAAGGGAAGGTTATCTCACCGGCCGCGGCCGCGTGGTGATGCGCGCGCGCACCCATTTCGAAGACCTGGAAAAAGGCAGCCGCCAGAGCATCATCATCGACGAGCTGCCTTACCAGGTCAACAAGGCAAACCTGCTGATCCGCATTGGCGAACTCGTGCGCGACAAGAAAATCGAGGGCATCTCCGATTTGCGCGACGAATCCGATAAATCTGGCATGCGCGTGGTAATCGAGTTGCGGCGCGGCGAAGTTCCGGAAGTGGTGCTCAACAATCTGTATAAAGAAACCCAGATGCAGGACACGTTCGGCATGAACATGGTGGCCCTGCTGGATGGGCAGCCACGCCTGCTGAACCTGAAGCAGATGCTGGACGCTTTCCTGCGCCACCGCCGCGAAGTAGTGACGAGGCGCACTATTTTCGACCTGAAAAAAGCGCGCGAGCGCGGCCACCTGCTGGAAGGGCTGGCGGTGGCGCTGTCGAACGTCGATGAGGTGATCGCCCTCATCAAGGCTGCCCCCACTCCCGCCGCGGCAAAGGAAGGGCTGATGTCGAAGGCGTGGCATTCCCTGCTGGTCGAGGAAATGCTCGCTCGCGCCTCCATCGATGCAAAGGCGTTCCGCCCGGAAGGACTGGCGCCCGATTTCGGCCTGTCGAAAAATGGCTACCGCCTGTCAGACGCGCAAGCCCAGGCGATACTGGAACTGCGCTTGCAGCGGCTCACCGGGCTCGAGCAGGACAAGATCGTCACCGAGTATAAAGAGGTGATGGAAAGAATCGCCGATTTCCTGGATATCCTCTCCAGGCCGGAGCGCATCACCCTCATCATAAAGGATGAGCTTGCCGCGATGAGGCAGCAATTCGGCGACAAACGCCGCAGCGAGATTGTGGTCAATACCCAGGATCTGAGCATGGAGGATCTGATCGCGCCCGAGGATGTGGTAGTAACCTTATCCCATAGCGGCTACATCAAATCCCAGCCGCTCGATGACTACCGCGCCCAGAAGCGCGGGGGTCGCGGCAAGCAGGCGACGGGCACCAAGGAAGATGATTTCATCGACAATCTCTTCATCGCCAATACCCATGATTACATTCTTTGCTTTTCCAGCCGCGGGCGGGTGTACTGGATCAAGGTCTACTCGGTACCCCAGGGCGGCCGCGCTTCGCGGGGCAAGCCGATCGTCAACCTGGTGCAACTGGAGCCAGGCGAGAAAATCAATGCTATTCTTCCAGTAAAGGCTTTCGACGAGAACCGCTACATCTTCATGGCGACTTCCTTCGGGACCGTGAAAAAAACACCGCTCTCGGAATTTTCCCGGCCGCGCGCCAGCGGGATCATTGCGGTGGGCCTGGATGAGCTTGATTACCTGATTGGCGTGGCGTTGACCGAAGGCAAGCATGATGTCATGCTGTTTTCGGATGGAGGGAAAGCGGTCCGTTTTGACGAAAACGACGTACGGCCCATGGGAAGGGGAGCGCGCGGCGTGCGTGGAATGAAACTGGGCAAGGGACAGAAAGTCATCTCCCTGCTGGTGGCGGAAAGCGAGGAGCAGGCTGTTCTGACCGCCACGGAAAACGGCTACGGAAAACGTACGCCCATAAGCGAATATACGCGCCACGGCCGCGGCAGCCAGGGAATGATCGCGATCAAGACCAACTCGCGCAATGGCAAGGTGGTCGCGGCACGGCTGGTGAGGGAGGATGATCAAATCATGCTCATTACCACCGGGGGAGTGCTGATTCGAACCCGCGTCAAGGAAGTGCGCGAAATGGGGCGCTCGACCCAGGGAGTCACGCTCATCAATCTGGACGAGGGGGAAAAGCTCGCTGGATTGGAGAAAGTAGTCGAAACCGACGAGGCATGACCCTCCCCTCTGGGTAAACCCGGAGAGTTGCAGGATTACCGGCCAGCCTGGAAAGCAGTACAATCATCCTGAATCCAGCAGTGTGCAAAACGGTCATTTCCCGAATCCGGCCAAGTCCCGAACAACGAAATTTCGCATCAGCCATTCAACGCTTCCTTGAGCAGGAGAGACTCGGGATCGGCACTACCCTCGGGAAGCATGGGAGATGAGTTTCATGGAACGCATATTCAATTTCAGCGCCGGTCCGGCAGTGTTGCCGGTGGAAGTTCTGCAACGGGCGCGCGACGAATTGCTGGACTGGCACGGCAGCGGCATGTCGGTAATGGAAATGAGTCATCGCGGCAAGGAATTCATGTCCATCGCGGCTAAAACCGAAGCGGATCTGAGGGAACTGGCAGGCATTCCGGACAACTACAAGGTACTTTTTCTGTCGGGCGGCGCTTCCGCCCAGTTTGCCATGGTGCCGATGAACCTGTTGCGAGGCAAAACCAGCGCTAATTACGTGAGCACGGGGGAGTGGTCCCGGAAAGCGATCAAGGAGGCGAGGAAATACTGCGCAGTCAATATCGCCGCCACATCCGAAGATGCGAACTTCACCTACGCGCCGGCGCAGGATACCTGGAAAATCGATGCGAACGCCGCCTACGTGCATTACACGCCTAACGAGACCATTGGCGGAGTCGAATTCGGCTGGACACCGGATCCTGCTCGCCTCGGAGTCGATATGCCCCTGGTGGCGGATATGTCCTCCAGCTTCCTGTCGCGTCCCCTGGATGTCGCGCGTTTCGGCCTCATCTATGCCGGCGCGCAGAAGAACGTCGGTCCTGCGGGATTATGCATCGTAATCGTTCGCGAAGACTTGATCGGGATGCCGCTGGCAGGCACGCCGACCATGTTCGATTATAAAATACATGCCGACAACGATTCGATGTACAACACACCGCCCACCTATCCCATGTACATCAGCGGACTGGTGCTGGAATGGCTGAAGGAAAAAGGCGGCCTGGAGGCAATGGAAAAAATCAACATCGCCAAGGCAGCCTTGCTTTATGACCTGCTCGATACGACGGACTTTTATCGTTGCCCGGTTGCAAGGCAGGATCGCTCGCGCATGAACGTGCCTTTCACATTGAAGAATCCTTCCCTGGATGAGGAATTCCTGAAACAGGCCAAGGCACGCGGCCTGGTCCAGTTGAAAGGACATCGTTCGGTAGGCGGAATGCGGGCATCCATATACAATGCCATGCCGCTGGACGGAGTGCAGGCGCTGGCGGAATTCATGAAGGAATTTGCGGACAAATATGCCTGAACGCGCGCGCAGAGTTTTCCGGATACTCACGCTCAACCAGATTTCTCCGCTGGGCCTGAAACTGTTTGCCGCGAATCGCTATGTGGTCGGCAGCGATATCCAGGACCCCGATGCGATCCTGGTGCGTTCGCACAACATGCTGCAGATGGACATTCCTTCCACCGTCACGGCAATAGCCAGGGCCGGCGCGGGCACGAACAACGTGCCGGTAAAAGACATGAACCTGCGCGGCGTGCCAGTGTTCAACGCCCCTGGCGCCAATGCCAACGCGGTAAAGGAATTGGTGCTTGCCGGTTTGCTGATAGCCTCGCGCAACCTGATCCCCGCGATCCGCTTCACCGATAGCCTGGAGGGCGACGACGCCACGCTGCACAAGCTGGCGGAGAACGGCAAGAAGCAATTCTCCGGAATCGAGTTGCCGGGACATACTCTGGGCATTATCGGCCTGGGTGCAGTGGGCCGGTTGGTGGCCGACGCGGCCATCCGCCTCGGCATGAAAGTCGTTGGCTACGACCCCAATATTACCGTGGATGCCGCCTGGAGCCTGTCCTCGGAGGTAAAGCGGGCCGAAAGCATACCGGACCTGCTGCGCGTCAGCGATTTCATCACCCTGCATGTGCCCTTGCTGGATACGACACGGCGGCTGATCGATAATGAGGTAGTGCGAAACATAAAGGCAGGAACCATCCTGCTCAACTTCTCCCGGAATGGCATAGTCGACGAAGACGCGGTGCTCGCGGGAATCGGGTCCGGCAACATAAAATATTATGTGTGCGATTTTCCCAGCCAGAAATTCCAGCATCATGAGGCCGTCATCACGCTGCCGCATCTGGGCGCATCCACGCTTGAAGCGGAAGAAAATTGCGCCGTGATGGTGGTCAAACAGTTGATCGACTACCTGGAAAACGGCGGCGTCACCAATACCGTCAATTTCCCGAACCTCACCATGGAACGCGAGTCGCCATACCGGCTGGCAGTAGCGAATTCGAACGTGCCAAACATGGTAGGCCAGATTTCGACCAGCATGGCAAAAGCCGGCCTCAATATCCATAACATGGGCAACAAGTCTCGCGGCGAAATGGCCTATACGCTGGTGGATGTCGACAGTCTCGTACCCCAGAAAACCATAGACGAGATTTCCGCAATCAAAGGCGTGCTGATGGTGCGCTACCTGCCGGTGCTGGCCGGATAACCAGGACAAAATTCCCCTTCTGATGACCGACCTCAAGCCACTGCGCGACAAGATAGACGCGATCGACAGCGAACTGCTCAGGCTGGTAAGCGAGCGCGCAGCCCTTGCGGAGCAGATAGGAAAAATCAAGAATGGCAGGGCATACCGGCCGGAACGCGAGGCGCAGGTCCTGGCGCGAGTGCGCGAATTGAATTCCGGACCATTGCCGGACGACCATATCGTCCGCCTGTTCACCGAAATCATGTCGCTGTGCCGCTCCATGGAAGAGCCATTGTCCGTGGCCTACCTTGGTCCTCCCGGCACTTTTTCGGAAGAGGCGGCCTTGAAGCGTTTCGGCAGCGTCGTGACCACGCTCGCATGCAGTTCAATTGACGAGGTATTTCGCAAAGTGGAAGCCGGTACCGCGCGCTATGGCGTGGTGCCGGTGGAAAATTCCACGGAGGGCGCGGTTGGCCGCACCCTGGATCTGTTGCTGCTGACTTCGCTGAAGGTATGCGGCGAAATAAAACTGCCTATCCATCAACTTCTGCTCGCCCGCCATGCGGATCTTGCCCGCATCAGCAAAATCTACTCGCACCCCCAGTCATTCTCCCAGTGCCATGAATGGCTCAATGCCAACCTGCCTCATCTCTCGGGAGCGGCAAGGATCAACGCGGCAAGCAATGCGGATGCCGCACGGCTGGCGGCGGAGGATGAAAATGCGGCCGCGGTGGCTGGCCAGAAAGCCGGGCAAGTATATGGGCTGACCGTCTGCGCCTGGAATATCGAGGATGATCCCAACAATACCACCCGCTTCCTGGTTATCGGCGCGCAGGAGGTTACGCCTTCGGGCAAAGACAAAACGTCGCTGGTCCTGTCGGTTCGAAACCGGCCCGGTGCGATACACGAACTGCTGGCGCCGTTGGCCGAGCATGGTGTCAGCATGAGCCGCCTCGAATCCCGGCCGTCCCGCGCCGGCATGTGGGAATATGTGTTTTTTGTCGATATCGAGGGTCATCAGGAAGATGAAAAAATCGGGAAAGCCTTACGGAAACTGCGGGAAACGTCGACTTTCCTGAAAATCCTCGGCTCATACCCGGCAGTCTAGGGTCTGTTCTCTTTGGCGCCTCGGCAAATCCGGGTGGAAGGTCTGGCGGACTCCGCGGAGATCTGCTCAGCTCCTCCTTGACAACTTTACAATCTTAGCGATCCTTACAATCTTGAACTTCCTGTAACCATTGCAGCCCCTACCCCTTTCTCGCCTCTCTTATCCTCGTAATTATCCATTCGACTCTATGAATCTTTGTGATCTCGCTCCCGAGTATATTCGGGCTATCAGCCCTTATCAGCCCGGAAAACCTATCTCCGAGCTGGCCAGGGAAATGAATATGCAGGAAAGCGCCATCATCAAGCTCGCATCCAACGAAAACCCGCTGGGAACAAGCCCGCTCGCTCTGGAAGCCATGACGCAGGCGCTGAACCAGGTGGCGCTTTATCCGGATGGCAGCGGCTTTGATCTGAAGGAAGCGCTGTCGAAGCGCTATGGCGTATGCGGCGCGCAAATCGTCCTGGGCAATGGCTCGAACGATGTTCTGGAACTTGCGGCCCGCGTATTCCTGAAACCTGGAGCGGCAGCGGTTTATTCGCAACATGCGTTCGCCGTGTATCCGCTGGTGACGCAGGCGGTTGGCGCAAGCGGGATCCCGGTACGCGCCCATGATTATGGGCACGACCTCGATGCGATGCTGGATGCGGTCACGCCCGAGACGCGCATCGTGTTCATCGCCAATCCCAACAACCCCACCGGCACGTTGCTGCCCGCCGCCGAAGTATTGCGTTTTCTGCAACGCGTCTCCTCCGACGTGCTCGTGGTATTGGATGAAGCCTATAACGAATATTTGCCTGCCAGTGTCAAGGCGGACAGCGTCTCATGGTTGCAGCAGTTTCCCAACCTGCTCATTACCCGCACATTTTCAAAAGCTTATGGCATGGCTGGCATACGCGTGGGATTCGGGCTCGCGCATGAAGAGGTAAGCGGCCTGATGAATCGGGTGCGCCAGCCCTTCAATGTGAACAGCATCGGTCTGGCTGGCGCCGTTGCCGCGCTCGACGATGTGGAGTTCGTGAAGCGCTCTTATGCGCTCAATCAAGCCGGAATGCTGCAACTCACCACCGGGCTGCGCCAGCTCGGCATTGAATATATCCCCTCATACGGTAATTTCCTGAGCTTCAGGCTGCCGGAAAAATACAGCGCCAGGGTGGTAAACGAGAGTCTTCTCAAACAGGGCGTGATCGTGCGGCCCATCGGTATTTACGAAATGCCGCAACATCTCCGGGTCACGGTCGGGCTCGAATCCGAGAACCAGAAATTCCTGAATTCCCTTGAAACCGCATTGACATAACATGGGAGAATCGGCTTGATCATCGTAATGAACAGCGACGCCACCGACGAGCATATCGAGACGGTGGTGGCCAGGATACGGGGCTTTGGCCTCGACGCCAATGTTTCGCGCGGTACCGAGCGTACTGTCATCGGCGCGATCGGGGATGAGCGCAAACTCGACCCCGAAATGTTCGATCTCCTGCCGGGGGTCGAATATTCCATGCATGTCGTGAAACAATACAAGATCGTCTCGCGGGAATCGCACAAGCATGATTCCGTCATCGATGTGCGCGGCGTGCCGATCGGCGGCAATCAGGTGCAGATCATAGGCGGCCCATGTTCCGTGGAAACCCAGGAGCAAATGGATTTGTCGGCGCGGCATGTATCCGAAGCGGGTTGCCAATTGATGCGGGGTGGGGCCTTCAAGCCGCGCACCAGTCCTTATACCTTCCAGGGAAACGGCGAGGAAGGATTGAAAATGTTTCGCAAGGCGGCAGACAAGCATGATCTGCGCATCGTTACCGAGTTGATGGACGCACGCATGCTTGACACTTTTCTCCGGTATGATGTGGATGTGATCCAGATCGGGACTCGCAGCATGCAGAATTTTGAATTGCTGAAAGAGGTCGGGCGTATCAACAAGCCGGTCATACTCAAGCGCGGCATGTCCGCGACCATTTCGGAATGGCTGATGGCGGCGGAGTATATTGCCGCAGGAGGCAATCACGACATCATTTTCTGCGAGCGCGGCATACGCACCTTCGAAACAGCCTATCGCAATGTACTGGATGTAACTTGCATCCCGGTGCTGAAAAAAGAAACCCATCTGCCCGTGATCGTGGATCCTTCCCATGCGGGAGGCAAGGCATGGATGGTGCCCGCGCTGGCTCGCGCCGCAATCGCTGCCGGTGCGGATGGCCTGCTGGTGGAAACTCACCCGCATCCGTGCGACGCGTGGTGTGACGCGGACCAGGCGCTTGACCCCGGAGAATTCCAGTCTCTCATGAGTTCGTTGAGAGGCATAGCACAGGTTATTGGCCGGTCCCTGTAATCAACGCTCTCGACCATGATGCCAGCCGTAATCGATAAACTGGTGATTATCGGCGTGGGATTGATCGGCGGCTCATTCGCGCTGGCGCTGCGCGAGGCGAGTCTGGTCAGGCATATCGTGGGCATTGGCCGCAGCCGCGGCAATATGCAGCGCGCGCTGGCCATGGGAGCGATAGATGAAATCGGCGTCTCGCTTCCGGCGGCGCTGAAAGGTGCGAAGCTGGTGTTCCTTGCCATGCCGGTGGGACAAACCGAGGCAGTCATGGCCCAGATCTCGCCTTATCTCGAACCCGATACCATTGTGACCGACGCCGGAAGCACCAAGCAGAACATCGTTGCTGCGGCGCGCCGCCAACTGCCCCCGCACCTTCAGAATTTCGTTCCGGGCCACCCCATCGCGGGAGCGGAGCTGAGTGGGGCGGGCTCGGCCGATGCCGGGCTGTTCCATGGCAGGAATGTCGTTTTGACGCCTCTCACGGAAACCAGCACGGCAGCAGCAAACCTGGTTGCGGAATTGTGGGAAGCTTGCGGTTCCCGGATTTTCCGGATGAGCGCTGCCGAGCACGATGATATCCTTGCCACCATAAGCCATCTTCCCCATGTGCTGGCGTTTGCACTGATGAATCACGCCGCGCTGGATCGCACCCATGGCACGGATGGTTCGTTATCACCGCCGCCGCCATCCGCTCAGGCGCATGTTCGACCTCGCGGCCCCCTTCAGTTCGCCGGTACCGGGTTTCGCGATATGGTCCGCATAGCGGGCAGTTCTCCCGAAATGTGGCGCGACATATGTCTCGCCAACCGCGAGGCCGTGATAAGGCAAATCGATGCCTACCAGGAAGAACTGGCCGGCCTGCGCCAATTGCTTGCCAGCAGCAACGGGAAGGAGCTGGAAAGCGCTTTCTCCCGGGCGCGGGATGCCAGAAAACGCTGGCTGGAAAATCAGCCGTGACGGCTGCAGTCCGCAATTCCTGCTGACGCTTGCTTTTGGGTGGAGGTGGTATGTAGCATGCAGGATGGGTAAAGCATGGCGTAACCCCAAATCCCCATCATGGGTACTGGCGAATTCCAGATCGACGAGGTGAAATAAGCCGGTGATGGAGATATGTCAGCAGTCAACCATCCTGTCGAAAGCCAATAGAAAACATATTTATTCCAAATGGAGGCGACAATGACTTTGAAAGAAATGCTGGATGACCTGAATAATATGATCCTGAAGGGTGAAATCCTGGAATCCATGGACAAATACTATGACCCGAAGTGCGTGGTCATGGAAAAAAACGATGTAGTGGCAACGGGCCTCCAGCAGGCCAAGGAGCGGGAATCCGAGATCTTTGCGGGAGTCGAGGCGTGGCTGAAATCGGAAATCCTCTCCACTGCCGTGGGGGATAATGTCACCATGACTGAGTGGCATTATGAGTACAAGCACAAGGATCTCGGGCACAAGAGTTTCGACCAGGTCGCCGTTCAGCATTGGAAAGACGGGAAAATAATCCACGACAGGTTCTACGCATTGTACTAAGGAAGCGCTGAACAAATCTCCGCTGGCGCGGCGTCCGGAATGACGGCGATTTTTTATGCAATGAATTTACGATTCACTACACTAGCAGCCTGCCGGGCTTGAAGAATCGAAGCGAAAATGTGACTGGACGAGGGTAGATTTTGACGATTTTGAAGACCAATAGTCGTTCTATTGGTCGAAAAAGCGGCGAAATATAGACCAGCCAGATGCTTTTGCAGCCGATTTCCTTTAGTCCGACAGGCTGCTAGAGCCTGTTAACACGAGTTTTACTGCATTCATTCGATATTTTTCTGGACCACAGGAGACGTCATGAGAATGAAGTGGCTTTCACTGATATTTTTCGCTGCATTCTCCAGTTCCAGTCCCGGTTTTGGGGCTGAAAAGGATACTAAGAAGGATACCAAGCCCGTTGCCAAAGCCGAAAAGGACTACAAGATATGCACCGTCGGAGGATATTATTCCGGTACGGACGACAAATTTCTGTCCGGTCTGGCAACCCACATGGCCCAGAAAAGAAATATCCTCCATGATCCCATCTGTGGCGCATTATGGCGCAATGCATACAAAATAGGTGCAACCGTCACAAAGACCGGGGCGATACACGATCAGGCTGAAGAAATCGCAGTCAAGGAAGCTACTGAATTCAGCCGCAAGGTATATGAGGCCGTGGGCAAGGATATCGTCTTCTAGATGCTGGATGCAGTAGCTTCGCAACTCCATAAAGGAGGCGCAAGCGAATTGGCGGCATTTCCGTGATGATTGAAAAGACAGCGAAAAAAATCAGCATCCTCATGCTTACGCACAACGCACCGGAGTATGTTGAACTGAGCATTCGTTCAGTCCGGAAGCGCACGGAGGGGATCAGTTACGAACTGATTGTGCTGGACAACGCATCTGAAAACGAAACTGTTTCATTAGTCGCGAACCTTCATGAAGAAGGATTGATTGATAAGCTCAAACTGCTGGACTATAACTCGCTTTTCGCCGAGGGCAACAATATTGCGGCAAAGCTCGCCTCGACTGATAGCAGCCATTTCCTGCTGCTCAATAGTGACATCGAGGTCAAAAACCCCAACTGGCTCTCGCATCTTCTCGCGGTACATAAGCGAGGCATGACCTCCTATGGCCTGGTAGGAAATCCCCGGAGGGGATGTGGCAACGACTCAGGTCAGCTCCCGTTACGGGTCGATGGCTTCTGTCTCCTGATAGACCGTGATCTGTATGAAAAAGCCCCGCTCGATGAAGCGCATCAATGGTGGTACGCGGTAACGAAACAGCAGGCCGGATTGCTGCAGGATGGCTGGAACGTTCAAGGATACGAATCGTATGGACAGTGGCTACACCATTTCGGCGGAAAAAGCGGGACCGCCTTTAAAACCGCGCGAGGAATGAACGTATCCCCCGAAAAAATGCTGTCCTGGTTTGGAGACAAAGAGGCTCATGCACTGTGAAGCCGCTAGATCCTGTCAAGCGCCAGATTTGCTCGACGCTATTGCCACCCAGGCGATGAACCCCGCCCTCAAGGGTTTCGCAATCTTTCCTGATCGATTCTCCCGCGTGCTCTCAAATGGCATCTTTTAATCTTTTTGTAGCTGGGCAGGCCGTTCAGCTAACAGGAATCGTGGCTCAGTGGATACTTCAGGCTTTGCAATAGGATGGAATAGGATGGAACCCAGCTATGCTCGATCAAATGATTGGGTAGTTCGTTAAAGTCGAAGGCAATGCCGTCTTTAATCATCTGATTAACGTCAAACAGATATTTTATTTCCGGGATATCGTCAAAGAAGAGCATGTAGAACGGCTTGACCAATGCTCGGGAAATCATAATGCCGGCAGGCCCCATGAAATTCCTTCTCTGCCCCACGTGAGCAACTTCGTCAATGGTGATTTCATCCAGTAACTCCCTTAGACGTTGGCGCACCTCCGGTTCTTCCGCCAGGAGTTCGTCGATTAAGCGAGCCAAATGACAGTAGAAAGTCACCCCCATTAATTCAGTTACAAAAGCTGGGGGAGACATCAAGAATTCGGGAAACCTGGGAAACTGTTCATAGATTATTTCCTTGATCGGCCCCAGGGGAACCCACTGCACTTTATCCAGTCCGCAGGTACGGAACATTTCATCAAATAAGCGCACGTGGCAGAATTCCTCGGCCAGATGTACGCGGCTGATCTTATCTTCCACGGTATATGAATTTGCCATGCTCGGAACCGAATCCCAGGCGCCTTTTATCCCTGCCCATTCATGTCTGGCGAACTTATATATGCCCGTCAACATCAGCGTCATCCGATCCAGCGATTCGGGATCATCCTGCATCTCGACATAGTTGCGATAAAAAGCTTCCGGATTAACCAATTGACGTTTCATTTGCACCGGATTTTCCTGAAAATACCTGAGGCGGCTGCGTTTCTTGAATAAATCCTTTTCCTCTTCAAACAATTCCCCACCGTGTTGCTGGGTAAACTGCCAATAGTTTTCAAAATTTTCCTGTCTCTGCTGCCTTGAAGCGGGAGAAAAAATGGAAAGATATTTTGCCTGGCTCATGCGTGTTTCCTCGGGCTGTTTTTATTGCGAATGCTGATCAATGTCGCCGATGTATTTTTCAATACCATGACAGGGAAAATAAAAATTGAAGTTCCGAAAAATCGATCCGGATTTTGTTGAAGTGGCTGAATTCGAGTCGTGTGTCTTCAATTCTGGTTTCCTGAAAGATCCCGGTCGATGGTTTGTGTAGCAATCGTTTCATCCGCAATGACCCTCGCGCGGCAGTCATCTACGATTTCCTGTGGAATAAGCTTCAGCGCAAGAATGAGTAATGCCGGAGCAATGATCAAATCGTCCAACTGGCCCAGAATCGGAATGAAATCAGGAATTAAATCAAGGGGAGAAAGCGCATATGCCAGAGCAAGCCCCAGCAGGCATTTAGACAGCTGCGGCGTTCGCTCGTCCTTGAGCACAAGCCGGAAAATCCGGATCTCTATCTGAAGGCGATCACCGATCGATCTTAACATTTCAAGCATACTCAATTTTCCCTTATCAAACGCCATATGCATTTGTATATGCCGTTGATAATAAGACAATATCTGACTAGAAAAAGCTGTAAAAAAATGATGAGAAAACTGGAGGAAATTATATTCAGGGAGTTCTGACACGATCCTGTCAGCTACATTACAAATATGTAATATTTCGTACCCCGGCTATATGCATGCGTATTTCTGATAATTGAAGAAAAGACGGCCACCTTCCTCAGCAAAGGGTTACCCGGGTCAGGGTATATCGCCGATGTGGCCCGCCATGACTTCATGCATAACAATGTCATCGTGCATGGTGGCTCATCCCTTTCCTGGCGCGAAGGGTTCGCAGTATTGCGATTCTCTATATCAATCGTCGAGGTTTGTCCTGGTCATTATCTGGTACACGGCTCCCGCTACGATGTGCTGCAGCAGGTTGTAGAAAATGATGGGCACCATTATGTTTGGGTAGGAGGATAAGGTTAAAGATGCGAGTACCAGCCCGGTCCCGTTATTGTTCATTCCCAATCCGAACATGAGTGAGACGCGCTCGGGCTGTTTCAACTTGAACAAGCGGCTCAGCCCATACCCCGCTGCAAATAGCAATAGGCACAGGCCCGCAGTAATTGCCAATGTAATTGCGAGGAAGTCATAATCGCCCTCAGCCATCGCTTGAGGCAGCGATACTGAAGCATTCGAGTAATTGAGCAGCAATAAAACAATGGTATTGATGAGCTTGAGATACGGCATTACTCTGGCTTGCGCAATTTCGCTGACCAGCATGCGCGCCGCAATGCCCAGCAGCGCTGGCAATACCACCCAAAGACCCAGGAAGCCTGCTGATCCGTACGCTGCCAGACCCTGTAAAACCTTCTCGTACTCCTCCGAAGCCATCTCGCCAAAGATCTGAAATACGACAGGAGTGACGATAGGACTCAGAACCGTTGAAAAAAATACCAGGGCCAGACTAAGAGCTAAATTCCCGTTGGCGTTTTGTGTCCATGCTGTAGACGACCCGGCAATAGGCATGGCAGCGATCAACGCCAAACCAACGAGGATGTGCTGGACTTCCAGCGGCTCATACCAGAGGCGCATTGCAATCGTTACGCCAAACACATAGGCAATGGGAATTGCCAGGTTCGCACCCAGTCCTGCTGCCAATACATGTTTCATATGCAGGATTTTCTTCAAGTGGGAAACCTGCAAACCCAGGCCCGCGTTGAACATGAGCATGGCGAGCATGATCATCAGCAGCGATATGGAGGTTCTCTGCTGGAAAATGCCCACTTCGCCAAAAGACACGCCCCTGATCCATAAGCCTGGAGCGGGCAAGATCACGGCGATAACGTACGCGGCGATCAGGAACCAGAGCAGGTGGCGGTGAAGAAAATGAGATATTGAGAGTAAAGACAATGTTTTTTATCCATCCTTCGTGGATAGATAGTCGGTAGATGGGCTGCAGCGGCAGTCGGGCTTAACCAACCATTCGTACTAGGCAGTCAGTAGGTCGGATCAGCGCAGCGTAATCCGACGCTGGGCTGGAACCCATGTGCACTTTCAAGTGCTGATGGCCGCCTCTATTTTGCTTTTTCCCTCACCGCTTCTACCCCGGCGATGACATCAAAGAGTTCGGCATCGATTCGGCTCTGGCGCAGCCGGTTAAAAGTCTGCTGAAGGCTGCCGCTTAGCTCATCGATATTTTTTTCGGCGCGCTCCATGGCTGCAAGCCGACTGGCACTCTCGCTGGCGAGTGATTCGGCACAGGCGCGGAACAGGGATACGAAGAGGTATTCCCGTATGAGCGCGGGCAGCGTGGCGATATTGCCGCCCACCACCTCCGGCAGGTTTCTTGCAGGCCAGGGAAGTCTCGACAACTCCCTTCTCCAGGCTTCGTCCAGCGGCAACAGCCGGTGATGGAAAGGCGCATGGGTTGATCCAGAGCGGGGCCTGTTATAGAACAAATAAAGTTCCGCCATCTCATTCTCGCGCAAGCCCGGCCCCAGGACGGCCAGCATGATCTCCCATGTCAATGGCGTGACCATCTGGATCGATAGTGGAACGGTAAAGCTCCCCTCGATGGCAAGGCCAAGGTCCGCCAAGCGATCATGCACGCGCTCGCCCACCACCCAGATTTTTTTCCTGCCCGGAAGGGCGGCGAGAGTTCTGGCTGCATGCTCCGCTATCGAGTCATTGAATTGACCCACCAGTCCCTGGTCAGAACCGAATACGACCGCGCCAGTCACACTGCAGTCCACCCCCATATTTTTTTTCTCCATGGGAAAGCCGTGCAAGCCGTTGGCGCGGAAGCATACGCTCAGCCCAAGCTGCACAGTGCGATGATAATCCTCCAGTGCGTGTACAGACTTTTCATATTGCCCTATGCTGGCCGCAGCCAGCGCCTTCATGGTGCTCACCACCGACCTCAGGTCTTTTGCATTGTCGATCTTGCGGCGCAAACTGGCGGTGGTATCGCTCATGATTTCCTCCCCTGACCCGGCCTGTGTGCGGACACCGGCGCCGGTATCCGCGCTTCCTCTGGCCACTGCTTCAAATCCAGCCCGCTCAGCGCCCTGCGCGCGTGGCTCATCAACACTTGCCGCTCTTCGTCGCCAAGGATTTCGGCGGTTTCCATGCGCGCCAGCAATTCCGGGGGAATATTTGCTATCACGTCCCTCACCGCCTGTTCCGCTTCCCTCATGCGATCCAGCGGCACCTCATCGAATAATTTCGCTGTCAGCGCCAGCAGCAAAATGATCTGCCCCGGCACGGAAACCGGGGCGGACTCGGGCTGCTGAAGGCAAGCGCGAATGCGCCTTCCATGTTCGATAATCCCACGTGTATGCTCGTCCACGCGGGCTCCAAAGCGAGCAAATGCTTCGAGTTCCCCGAACTGGGCATAATCCAGCTTCAGATCGCCGATAACGGCGCGATAAACAGCGCGTTGCGCCTTGCCCCCAACACGCGAAACCGATTTGCCGACATCGACCGCAGGCAGCACGCCTAGCTCGAACAGCGTCGGCGACAGGTAAATCTGGCCGTCCGTAATGGAAATCAGGTTCGTCGGGATGTAGGCAGCAATATCCTCTGCCTCCGTTTCGACGATCGGCAGGGCGGTCAGGGAGCCGCCGCCGAGTTCTGGACGCAGATGCGTGGCGCGCTCCAGCAGCCGCGAATGGATGTAAAAAATATCTCCGGGATAGGCTTCGCGCCCCGGGGGACGCCGCATCAGCAGTGACAGTTCGCGATAGGCGCGCGCGTGATGCGCCAGATCATCGTAAACGATCAACACGTCGCGGCCTTGCTCCATAAAGTATTCCCCTATGCTGGTCGCTGCATAGGGCGCGATGTATATCATGCCGGGCGGGTCGTTTCCCTCGGTCACCACCACGATGGTGTAGCGCAGTGCGTCATTTTCCCGCAGCGTTGCGACCACCTTGGCAACGCTCGATGCGTGCTGACCGATGGCGCAGTAGATGCACAAGATATTCGCATTTTTCTGATTGAGTATGGTATCGAGTGCAATGGCGGTCTTGCCTGTCTGGCGGTCTCCCAGGATCAGCTCGCGCTGGCCCCGCCCGACAGGGATGAGCGCATCGATGACCTTGATGCCAGTCTGCAACGGCACGGTGACGGGCGCGCGATCCATGATGGACGGCGCCGCGCGCTCGATTGGCATACGCCGCGAAGATATCGCTGGCGCCTGGTCATCCAGCGGACGTCCGAGTGGACTGATGACTCTGCCGACCAATCCGTCGCTCACCGGCACATCCATCACGTGCCCTCTGCGCTCCACCTCATCCCCGGCATGCAGATGCGAATAATCATCCAGCAGGATGACGCCGATTTCATCTTCTTCGATATTGAACGCGATGCCATAGGAGCCGCCGGAAAACCGGAGCACTTCCTCGAAACCTGTGCCGGGCAGGCCGGACACCTTTGCGATTCCCGCGCCGATGCTCGTAACCACGCCGGTCTCGCGCAGCATGAGCCGGGGCACCGCAGCTTCGCGTGTTCGGGCGATCCGCAGGAAAGCGGCGTCGAAGGCATCTTGCACGCTATCCGGATTTGCGCTTGCCGGCTCTTGGATCAATTCATCGCTCCTTGCTGGCGTTCCGCGTCCGCCGGAGACGATGCGGCCCTGGACTCGACCGCGCCTGCGGCATCAAGAAGCTTGCCCACTTCTTCTTCGAGCGAGGCAACGTACCCGGCGATGCTCCATGCCACCTTATACCCGCTAGCAACGAGTTCGATACCGCTGATGAGATTTGGCTCGGGTTTAAAATGCAGCGATATTTCTCCATGCACGATTTCCATGATCGCCGCAGCAATGGCTTCCTGCTGCGCTGCCGGCAATTCAAATGCGCTGCGGATCGTGATTTCCCCGCTCCCGGTCCCATCTGCCCGGGAAGGACTCAATGCACCTGCCATCGCTGTCTTGTGCCGTAACTCTCCCCTCGCCGTGAAAATTCCCACTGCTGCGGCCAGACTCGCCTTTTCCTCCGGATCCAGGCTGCGCATGCGGCGGATGAACACTTCCGCCATATGGGCTTCCAGGGTCGTATCGGCAAGATCGGCCAGCGCCTTGCGCGCGATAGCAAACACTTCCGCGCATGTACGCTGCTCGATGGCATGGCGCAGGGCTTGATATTCACGGCGCTGCGCTTTTTGCCTTCTGCAGCGCAGCTCCTCCGCATCCGTGTATGCGGCGGCTAGCAAGCGCTTGCGCTCCGCGCGCGCCTCATCTGCGGCGGCGGCCAGGAGTTCGCTGAGCCGGCGGTCGAATTCTTCATTCTTCTGCTGAAACCTGTTGCGCTCGGCCTCCGCCACGTGTTCCTTCTCCGCAGCGGCGGCCAGATCTGAAGCAATGCGCTTTTCGCGCGCATCCAGCGCATCGAGGATGGGCCGGTAAAGGAAGCGCTTCAGCAGCCACGCCAGGATAAGGAAGTTGATGATCTGCGCGGCAACCGTGAACCAGTCGATCAGCACGAATCATTTCCCGGCGGCATGGGCAACGACATGATTCCAGAAGGGGTTGGCGAAAATCAGGATCATGGAGACCACGAAACAGTATATGGCGAGCGACTCGATTATCGCCAGCCCGACAAACAGCGTCCGCGCGATCGTAGCAGATGCATCTGGCTGCTGCGCCAGCGAAGTAAGTGCCGTCGCCACCGCTTTTCCCTCCCCCAGCGCCGGTCCGATTACGCCAATGGCAATGGTCAGGCCAGCCGCCAGGATGGATACGGTCGCAATCAATGTGATGCTGTCCATGCTTGCTCCTCAGGATGATTTCACGTTTATCGGTTCGCCTGCCAAATCCTCCCTGGCGCGCCCAGTCCCACAGCCTTCATGGTTCTCGTCGCGCCGCGTGCGGCTCTCTGCTGTCCTCATCGTCGGAAGTTGCCGCCGCGATATAAACCGTGGCCAGGATAGCGAAAATATAAGCCTGCACCATGCCCGTCAGCAGCGCCAGCGCACTCATGGCAACCGGGAAAATGAACGGCGTGATGACCAGCAGGATCGCGAGAATCATTGTACCGCTCATCATGTTGCCGAACAGCCGCACGGCCAGCGCCAGGGTACGCGTAAACTCCGCCAGGATATTGAACGGCAGCAATAGCGGCATAGGCTTGAGATAGGACTGCAGATAACGGCGCCAGCCCTGTTTCCTGATGCCATAAAATGGCACCGCGACAAACACGCAGATCGCCAGTGCGACAGTCGTGGAAAGCGACCCCGTGGGCGGCTCGTAGCCGGGAATGACGACAAAAAAGTTTGCCACGGCGACAAGGATGAACAACGTGCCGAGAAAGGGAAGATATATTCGGGGCTGGCGCAGGCCCACGTCGTTGATCTGTTTTTGTATCGTAATGACAATGGTCTCCAGCAGGCTCTGCCAGCGTGAACGCGCCAGCCTGGATGACAAGCGCGAGGTGATGGCTTTCGCGCCGCCTGTCAGCAGCAGCATCAGCGCCCAGGTGTAGGCGATGGTGGCGTTGAGCTTGACGAAACCATGCTCCCAGAAAATGATGTGATCCGGGCTGAGATGCATCTAGGGTTCCCCCTTCCCGTCAAGCCCGCTGCCCAGGGGGCAGGAAAAAGGCGCCGGAAGAAACCGTGTCGCCGCTCCCCTTGCCAGGAGGAATCCGAGCAAGGCGGCAAGCAGGATTTTCCAGCTGTCGGCTGGCAATGCCAGCAGGGAATAAAACCCTGTGGCAACAATACCCGTGCGCAGCAGCATGCTGCCTATGAACCACAGACCGTGATAAGGAGATACCAGACCTCGGCGCACCGTCCACCACAGGCCGCCAAAAAAAACTGCTCCCAACAGCACCCCCGCCACCGCGGCCAGCGCAAGCAACGGACTCAAGATATCGCTCATCGTCATTCTTCCTCGTTATCTTCCTTGATATCCCTATTTTCCGATGGTGCCCGTTATCCTGTTTTCTCTGTATCTGTCATTTCTTGTTTTCCCCCTTGCTTCTTCGAGTGCTCCCGCTTTCAGGCTTGCTTATCCCTTCCTGCTGCTCCCCAGCTTCCTGCCCATCCCTCCTGCGAGTGATGCGCTCCTCGCGGGCTACCCAGCACCAGGCATTCAAGCATCCGATGAGCAAACCGGCAAAAAGCAGCGTGAGCGTCCATGAATGCTTCCCCGGGAATTGCTGATCCAGCCAGATTCCCAATGCCGCGCCAAGAAGCGTGGGAACGCTCACCCCCCAGCCTACCAGTCCCATCATGCCGAGCCCGGACCAGGCAGTTTGCGCCTCCCGGTCCTGTGCCCGTCTCGCTCGCAGCTTGCGCGCGGCTTTCATTCCTATCCGGCGGCTGAATTCCGCTTCCCTCTCTTCCCCTTCTGTCCTTTCATGCTGGCGCCCTCGCCGCCTCTGCGCGTCCAGCTTTGCTCTCCGTTCGGCCGGCTCATCACTCATGTTGAATTTCCATGAAACGCCGGATGAAACCGCTTTCCAATCTCGCCATGACCTGGCGAACGCTGCGCGCCTGCTCGCCCAGTTCCTGGAATTCCCGGGACACCGTCTCATGCAGCACCTCCAGGTTGGCACCCGCCACCGCGTTGCGCGCCGATACCGTCACCTGGGAGCCTGCCTTTACCAGGATGCCCTCATCCACCGCCACATATATCTCATCGTCCGCACTGGTCTCGAAGACCAGGATGCCCCGAACCAGGGCAGCCACGCAATCCAGCCGGCGAGGCAGCAACCCCTGCGATCCGGCGGAGGTCTCGACCACGATGCGATTCACGCGTGTTTTTTCCATGAAAACACGAAAGGGCAGCAGTATCGTCAAATCCATGCTGGCTGGCTCATGCCGCTCATGCAGGTTGTCCGGCGGAACTCCCATCGCGGCTCGTATTTATTCTGGACCCTGGCTGGGCATTATTAGCGCTACCGGCCTGCTTCGCCTCGCTCACTGGGCCAATCATGTATAGCGCACGTTCGGGAACGTCGCTGAATTCGTTGCGCAGGATGCGTTCGCATCCGTCCAGCGCCTCCTCGAGACTGACGAATCTTCCCGTGATTCCGGTAAATTGCTCAGTGGTAAAGAACGGCTGGGTGAAGAAGCGCTCGAGCCGCCGCGCACGCGCGACGATGGCACGGTCTTCTGGTGACAATTGTTCCAGTCCGAGCATGGCGATGATGTCTTTGAGCTCGTCGTATTGCGCCAGGGTGTGGCGAATTTCCTGGGTTATCCGGTAGTGTCTCTGCCCGATCACGCCTGGCGTCGCCATTTTCGATCCGGATTGCAATGGATCGATCGCCGGGTAAAGGCCTTCGCTGGCGCGCTTGCGTGAAAGCACAATGGATGCGGAAAAATGCGAAAAGGCGTGTACCGCCGCCGGGTCGGAAAAATCGTCCGCCGGCACGTACACGGCCTGTATCGATGTAATGGCCCCGGTATCGGTATTGGCGATCCGTTCTTCGAGCTGCGCCAGCTCCGTGCTCATGGTCGGCTGGTAGCCCAGCCGCGAAGGCATCTGGCCCATCAATCCGGAAACCTCCATGCCTGCCTGGATGAAGCGATAGATATTGTCCACCAGCAACAGCACGTCGCGATGCTCGACGTCGCGAAAATACTCGGCCATGGTCAGGGCCGCGTGCGCGACGCGGAATCGCGCCCCCGGCGGTTCGTTCATCTGGCCGAACACCATCACCATGTTCTCCAGCACGCCTGCGGCCGCCATGTCGCGATAGAGCTCTTCTCCTTCGCGGCAGCGCTCGCCTATGCCGCAGAAAATGCTGACGCCTTCATGCTGCCGCGCGACGTTGTGGATCATCTCCGTGAGCAGTATTGTCTTTCCCACGCCCGCTCCACCCAGTAGCCCCGCCTTGCCGCCGCGTTCCAGCGGCATCAGCACATCGATGATCTTGATGCCGGTTTCGAATATCTCGGATCGGGTGGAACGCCGCGCCAGCGGCGGAGAAGAATGGTGCACCGTGCGCCATTGCACCTCCTGCGGCGGTGCCTTGCGGTCGATGGCAGTGCCGAACACATCGAACATGCGCGAAAGTGTCGCCTTCCCCACGGGTGCGCGCAGTGGCCTTTGCGTATCCGTTACCGGCATTCCGCGTGCAAGGCCCTGGGTTGGCGTAAGCGCAATGCCACGCAAGTTATGCGCATCGAGCTGGGAAAGGACCTCGATCAAAACCTCGCCATTTTTTCCAGTGAGCAACAGCGACTGTATAGATGGAAGCCGGCTTGTAAACCGGATATCCACGATTCCGCCGCGCACCGCAGTGACTGATCCCGTTTCAGGGTCAGCGGCTATAGCATTCATGTTCTCCCCATCGTCCAAATTGGCTCCTTCGGATGGATGGGATCATGCAGAGCTTCTGCATGTCCTACTATCAGAGCTTCTGCATGTCCTACTATCATAGTAGCGTATCCCGCAAAACTTTTATATTGAGCCGATGTTGCCCGACTCCCTTCGACGTTACGCCTGGTTGTCAGTTTCCACCGCCCTCGCGACGATTCTTCTCAAGAGCGTCGCCTGGTGGCTGACCGGCTCGGTCGGCCTTCTTTCCGATGCCCTCGAGTCTCTGGTCAATCTCGCCGGCGCCCTGATGGCTCTGGCCATGCTCACGCTATCTGCAATACCACCCGATGAAAATCACCCTTATGGCCATGGCAAGGCAGAGTATTTTTCCAGCGGCTTCGAAGGTTTCCTGGTTGTGCTGGCTGCGATCGGCATCTGTTACGCTGCCGTGATTCGCCTGTTCAATCCGCGAATGCTGGAAGATGTCGGAGCCGGCCTGATCGTGTCGGTCATCGCATCCATGCTCAACCTCGCCACCGCCCGGATCTTGTTACGAGTGGGACGCACCCACCACTCGATAAGCCTCGAAGCGGATGCCCATCATTTACTGTCGGATGTATGGACATCGGCAGGGGTCATCCTGGGTGTTGGATCGGTTTTGCTGACGGGCTGGCTGTGGCTTGACCCGGCTATTGCCATCCTGGTTGCCGTTAACATTTTGCGAATAGGCTGGCAGTTGATGCGCCGCTCGGTCGACGGCCTGATGGATGCCGCCCTGCCATCTGAAACCCTACATGTTATCGAAGGGGTGTTGGATTCGTACCATAAGGAGGGGGTGGATTTTCATGCGCTGCGCACGCGCCAGGCTGGAAAACATGCGTTTGCGACAGTGAATGTACTGGTGCCAGGCGATTGGACAGTGCAGAAGGGGCATGACTATCTGTCGCGTATCGAATCTGACTTGCAGGCTGCAGTACCTTATTTGCACGTCACAACACATATGGAACCCCGGAATGAAGCGCGTGACGGCAAGATCAACAGATGTCAGGAAGAAGTTTTCTGAACCCACGAAGAAAGGCAATCCGTTCCATCTGAACTAACAAACAAAACGGACTCTCTTTAGCCGCCGAGCGGATTCGGGTCCAAAGTCCCGCAAGCGGAAGTCTGGAATAACTGGTGTAAGCGGTGTCCGCTTACATCCAAGGAGGCGCTGAACAAATCCTCGCTGAGCGCGTTGCTGGTAAAATCGGGATGATCATAAGGCGCGCGACGCAGGTCGTAGCTTGGACTACGACGCCAGGGAGCGCAACGCCATGGCTCCCCAGAGCGTGGCCCGAGGCCCCCCCGCGAAGCGGGGATCAGGCAGCGGCGGGGATGCCAGACCGCGCCAAGGTACTGTTAGGGTGCCAACAACCCGCTACGGGGTCGCATCTTCCTCTGGGAGACACTGCTCCGCCCTGCACGGCCGCACCATTCGCGTCGTCGCCTTTCGCGCATCCCATCCCGCAAAGCCACCGCCGCGCCAGCAAAGATTTATTCAGCGCTTCCCTAACTTTCATACCATATCACAGCATGTCAAATAGTGGCTGAAAGCCTATTCTGTCTATCTTTCCCATAAATTAATCCATCCCTTTTCATGTCATCCCGCGTCATGTAATCTCACATTAATTCATTGCTGCTATGGAATCGGAATTGGTCGAATAACAAGCATGCTTCCCAATGGTGCAATACGCTCAGCAGTTATGTCTTTCCCGTGATTGGCAAGATCTATGTGCGTGATATCGATCAATCCCATGCGATGCAGGTGCTGGAACCGATTTGGCTGACAAAAACAGAGACAATAAAGCTGTTGCGAGGACGGATCGAAAACGTACTGGACTGGACACGGGAGCGCGGCTATCGCAGCTGCGAGTTAGAATCCCAGCATCTCGCTCAAGTAGAAAAAGATAAGCTGAACCTTGGATATCAATTCTTTAAAAAATGGAAGGGTATGCCGTGTTTGAAAATACTATCAAAGGGCGATTTTTTGCAAAGGCGTACTCACCCGATTCAAGCATTCTAAAACTCTCAAACGAGGATTATCTAAAAAGGATATCCGAAGGAAAAGATATATATTTGGCACGGGCCCGTGTCTGGGCCGGTTACGATAAATGGACTACGCGTGAGGCCGCAAGCTTACTTTCTGGGCTCGTGCCTGCAGGAGATGATTCTGCAAAGTTTTTTCACAAATTTTGTTGGTCAGAAACAGAGAAGGATGAAAGTACAAATCCCTGTCGCTATATAATTTTCAAAATATTTTCCCGGAATCGAGAGTGTGAAGAACATATCTTCGAAATATTGAAACGTTCGGATATGGGTGGTCAAGCAAGTCCCAGGAAATGGGCGGAATATGCAAAAACGAAAGGATGGCTACCTCATGCTGAATCCTTTGCTGATATCGATAATAGTCCGTTGCTCATTCTCCTGGAATCAACGGGCGGGAGTGCTCTCCTCCAATCATCGGAGAATGGACCACCAATTACTCAACCGAAGCCTGATTCTTCTTATTCCACTGCATGGCTCAGTATCCAGAATCGCGCTATCGCGCAATTTTTTAGTCCGCGACGGAATTTTGATGCCAAGAGCGAAGAAGTTGTGGAATGGATAATGGCGGAGACTGCCAAGGTCGGGCTGAAGGAATCTCGAAAGGTTGCCGAGGCGATTTTCACGATGATCAAACCGGATGATCACGATCCTAAAAAGAAAAGGGGTAACCCTCTATAACAAGCCTCCATGCGGTTGTAACCTAGAGTGAGGTTAGTCGTAAATTTCGGATACCGACGGTAACAGGTTAACTGCACTGCCATGGCGGAGGATGCCACCAGCAATGCTGATATGACAAGAACGACTGGATCGCGTCGGGTGACCCTCAAAACCCAAGATGGCGAGCCAATGGGGAAAATGTCCAACGATCCAAGCTGCGAGTGGACTCACAAATGGACCTTTATTTAAAAACTACATATAACCAATAGCTTATAATGATAAAGTGGCGGAAGCGGTGAGATTCGAACTCACGGTAGAGTCACCCCTACGGCAGTTTTCAAGACTGCTGCCTTAAACCGCTCGGCCACGCTTCCATTTCCGCTGGGCCAGACAATCCTAAATCCGGCAGTCGACCGCTTATTTCCAGTTTAGAACCATGATCCACAAGGATTTTTTCGATACTCGACGTCCACCTGCGTGGTGAGTTTCGCTACAGGGCGGATTGTGCGATTTTTGCGCCACATGGCTGCGTTCCAACTCCTTGGAATGGAATAGCCATTCCGCGTCGAGGCACCTTGCCCTGCACCCCAAAAACCGCACACTCCACTCTGTCCAATTAGCGGATTTAGAATAATACCTTTTCAACGGTCATTTTTCCAGCAAGACCCTTTTTCCAGTGTTGTTGTTATTGCAACTTTTCCCAAACCTGCGTAGTCTTATACTCTGTAAAGCAAATCAACCAAGGAGACCTCATGCAACCTGAACTACGGTATTCAAATTCGACGGCGCAAACCGGCCTTGCTGTCGTTCGCAATAAGGTCTTGCGCAATACTTACATGCTGCTCGGCTTGACCATGATTCCCACTATGATCGGAGCGATGATCGGGATGAGCACCAATTTTGCGTTCCTGGCCCAGGCGCCGATCATGGGACCGCTGGTAATGCTGGCTGTCATGATGGGCCTGCTATTCGGGGTGAGCGCCACGCGTAACAGCGTAATAGGGATTGGACTTCTGTTCCTGTTCACGTTCGTCGCGGGCTGGTGGCTTGGGCCGATGCTGCAATATGCGCTGCACCTCAGAAATGGCGCGCAACTGGTGGGAGTCGCTGCCGCTGGAACTGCCGCTATCTTCTTCACTCTGGCAACCATTGCGACGGTAACTAAAAAGGACTTCGGTTTCATGCAGAACTTCCTCTTCGTAGGACTGGTGCTGCTGATAATCGCATCCATCGCCAACCTGTTCTTTGCCGTGCCGGCAGCTTCGCTCGCCATCTCGGCGGTTGCGGTACTGCTGTTTTCCGGCTTTATCCTCTTCGATGTAAGCCGGATCGTCAACGGCGGGGAAACGAACTATGTAATGGCCACGATGGGTATCTACCTGAGCCTCTACAACCTGTTCACCAGCCTGCTGCATCTGCTGCTGGCCTTTTCCGGTGAAAAGGACTAACCGACTCTCATAGATAGCAGCAAATAGCAAATCGATACATCGGGGCGGCCGGCAACAGCCGCCCTTTTTATTTCCGCTTTTCCTCCAGCCTTTCTTATCCCGCCCTGGCTTGCTCAAACAGCGCAATGGATTCCACATGCGCGGTGTGCGGAAACATGTTGATCACTCCCGCCGCCTTCAGGATGTATTCCTTCCTGTGGACCAGCACTCCCGCATCCCGCGCCAGCGTGGCCGGATTACAGGACACATACACGATGCGCCTCGGACTGGTATCTCTTTCTTCATCAATGGAGGTCGCCGCCGCGATTGCCCCCTCCCGGGGCGGGTCTATCAGCAATTTGTCGAAATGGCCCTGCTCCCGCATCCAGCCTTCTTTCACTTCGAAGAGATTGGCTTCGGCAAACTGTGCATTGGATGCAAGCCCGTTGCAGTCCGCATTTCCCCGCGCGCGCTGCAGCAGGGCCGTGCTGCCTTCATAACCAACCACCTGGGCGCCGCGTCGCGCTATCGGCAAGGTGAAATTGCCCAGGCCGCAAAACAGGTCTGCGATACGCTCGCCCGGTTGCGGGTCGAGCAGGCTCAGCACCCGCCTGACCAGCATGCGATTCATGGCCGGGTTGACCTGCGTGAATTCCGTGGGATGAAACGGCATGACAATATCGAATTCCGGCAGGATATAGCTTAATTCAGGCGCATTCTCGGGATAGAAAGGAAAGGCGCTCTGCGGCCCGTCAGGCTGGAGAAAGAACTGAATGCGATGCCGGTCGGCAAAATTTCTGAGGAGCGCTTCGTCTTCTGGAAGCAGCGGCTCCAGGATGCGCAATACCAATACGTCCACGTTCTCGCCAAGCGATACTTCGATTTGCGGCAGGCGTTCGCGTATGGATAAGCTGGCCACGAGCTCGCGCAACGGCATGATGAGATCAGACACACGGGGCGGGATGACTTCGCAACTCTGCATGTCAGCAACGAAACTGCTTTGCTTCTCATGGAATCCTACCAGCACCGCGTCCTTTTTCCTGACATAGCGGACGGACAACCGCGCCCGGTAGCGGTAGCCCCAGGCTTCGCCATGGACGGCGGGCAATATCAGTTCCGGCTCGACGCGTCCGATATGCCTGAGATTGTCTTCCAGGACACGCTGTTTTGACGCCACCTGTGCACGAACATCCAGGTGCTGCATGCTGCAGCCGCCGCATAAGCCGAAGTACGAACACTGGGGGGAAACCCGCGCAAAGCTGGGCTTAAGTACTTGACCCACCTGCGCCAGCTCGAAACTGGCTTTTTTGCGGTAGGCGTTGTAAGTGACTATTTCACCAGGAAGCGCCCCTTCGATGAAAATTACTTTTCCATCGGCGTGGGCCACGCCGCGGCCTTCCTGATCGAGTGATTCCACTGTGACCGGGATGGCCCTCTCACGCGGAGGAAGGCATGTGTCCGCGGTTTTCGATAATTTCCGGCTGAGTTTGCCTGCTATAGCCATCGCCCCAGAAACTGCTGCCAATGCGGTTCAGTGGACCTGCCCAGGGTGGAACGCACCAGCTCGCACTCGCGCTGGTATTGCTCGCTGTCAAAAATACCGCGCATCAGCTGGAAGCGCAGAAAAACAAGATAAGTGTTTACGACATCCGTTTCGCAATAGTTGCGAATCGCTGTGACTTCACCATCCAGGAAAGCGCGCCACACGGCGGAGCCATCCATACCGCATTTTCCCGGCAGTCCCATCAGCTTCGCCAGCTCGTCCAACGGCACGTTGGCGCGAGACTGATACAGTGCCAGCAAATCCATCAGGTCGAGATGGCGGGTATGGTAGCGGCTCAGGTAGTTGTTCCATTTGAAATCACGGTCGTCGTCCCCCATGTCCCAGTAGCGCCGCGCCTGCAAACCATGAATCAGGCTGCGGTAGTGCAAAACCGGCAGATCAAAGCCGCCGCCATTCCACGACACGAGTTGCGGACTATAGCGGTCGATGCCTTCGAAGAACCGACGGATGAGATCGGCTTCCGGATCGGCCGCCGTTCCCAGCGACCATACGCGAAAGTCAGTCTTATCGCGCAACGCGCACGAGATCGCCACGATTTTCTGCACATGCAGCGGCAGGAAATCGTGGCCGACAGCCTGGCGGCGCGCCTGGAACGCCATTTCAGCGATATCGGCCGCGGCAAGTTGCGGATTCAGGTCATGAAGCTTGCGCAACCCCTCCACATCGGGAACGGTTTCGATATCAAAAACCAGGACAGGCGTCACTTTACCGGGATGAGAAAATGAATGGTTTGGGCCGCACCCTGCCTATGTTGCCTATGAACTGCCGCACCGTACACGTCATAACGTGATAAATAACCGTCCCCGCAGGTCCCGCAAGCTCCGCCCGGGCCTCCGGTCAGGAAGGAAAAACACCGGTGGACAGGTAACGGTCTCCCCGGTCGCAAACGACCGAAACAATCACCGCATTATGCACTTCTGCTGAAATCTTGAGCGCCGCTGCCAGGGCGCCCCCAGATGAAATTCCCGCGAAAATTCCTTCCTCCCGCGCTAGGCGCCGCGTCATGTCCTCCGCCTCCAGCTGGGAAACCCGTATCAGGCAATCCACCTGCTTCGCATCGTAAATCCTGGGAAGATAAGCTTCCGGCCACTTCCGGATGCCGGGAATCTGAGCGCCCTCCTCCGGCTGCACGCCGATGATCTGAATTTCGGGGTTTTTCTCCTTGAAATACCGCGAACAACCCATGATCGTGCCAGTGGTTCCCATGCTGCTGACAAAGTGTGTAATGCTTCCCCCGGTATCCCGCCAGATTTCCGGCCCGGTGCCTTCGTAATGGGCTCGCGGATTATCCGGGTTGGCAAACTGGTCGAGAATGATTCCGCGCCCCTCGTCGCGCATGCGCTCGGCCACGTCCCGCGCCTCTTCCATGCTGCCCTCTTTTGAAGTCAGAATGATCTCGGCGCCGTAGGCTTTCATCGCCTGGCGCCGCTCGATGCTGAGATGCTCCGGCATCACCAGGACGAGAGGATACCCCATGATCGCCGCGGCCATCGCCAGGGCGATGCCGGTATTGCCGCTGGTGGCTTCTATTAGCGTATCTCCCGGCTTGATATCGCCGCGCTCCTGCGCGCGCTTGATCATGGATAGCGCAGGCCGGTCTTTTACCGAGCCCGCGGGGTTGTCGCCCTCGAGCTTTGCAAGAATGGTATTGCTGGTGTTTCCCGGCAGATGCTTGAGTTTTACCAGCGGCGTGTTGCCGACAAAATCTTCTATGGTCTTGAACATGGGCACCCTGGGAATTTGCTGATGCCCGATTATCGCACAGTCGGCCGGCATTGAAACACCCGGCACAAGGCAGGCGCGAGGTGGCGCCGTTGCTTACCTGCACCCAGGATTAGCGGCCATTTCAGCACTCACGCACCGCGGAGCGCATCATCTAGCCGGAAGGTTATTCTCCTTCCTCGCAGCCTTGGGGAGTTCGCCGACCGTTATCTGCGGGCGCAGGCGTTTCATCATGGCAGGGCCGATGCCTTTGACTTTCTCCAGGTCGCCCGGCGTCTTGAATGGCCCTTTTTTCCTGCGATGATCGATAATGGCCTTGGCTTTGGCTGGACCGATTCCCTCAAGCGTTTCCAACTCGTCCTGGGTGGCAGTGTTGATGTTGACAGCGGCATATGCCCCGCCCATGACTGCAAACAGCATGACCAGGAGCAAAATCAGTTTTTTCATAATCTCGTGAGATAAGAATACAGCCTGGAAAATCTCAGGCACTGTACGTTATATGTACCAGCAGCTAATGGAAGAAACACGATAACGGAAACGTTGCCCGCTTCAACCCCGGATAGCCAGCCTTTAAAATGGAATATCATCATCCATGTCATCGAAGCCCGTATTGGTCCTGGCAGGCGCTTTGCTGCCGGATGTGCTGCCGGACGCGTAGCTGCCCTCCTCCCGCTCTCCCGAGTCGAAACTGGCGCTGCCGGGCTTGCTGCCCAGCATTTTCATGTCGCTGGCAATGATCTCCGTGGTGTAACGCTCGGCGCCAGATTTATCAGTCCATTTGCGCGTTTCCAGACGCCCCTCGACATATACCGGCCGGCCCTTTTTCAGGTATTCCCCAGCGATTTCGGCGAGCTTGCGATAAAATGTGACGCGGTGCCACTCGGTTTTTTCCTGTTTCTCGCCATTCTTGTCTTTCCAGGTTTCCGTGGTAGCGAGGGTAATATTGGTCACCGCGTCACCATTCTGCATATAACGGGTTTCGGGATCCTTGCCGAGATTGCCGATGAGTATGACCTTGTTGACTGACGCCATTTACGCTTCTCCCCCGAGTAATTGAACAACCCCTTTTTCATCGAAACCCGTCATGTCCACCTTCAGATAGGCAACCCCTTCGCTCGCCAGCACCAGCGCCTCGTGCACGCCGGGCAGCGCCGCAAGCTGGCTGGACAGCCCGCTGGCTTTTCCGATATCCATCTCCTTGACATGATACATCCGGGTGCGCACCGCCGCGGGGGCTTTCATGGTAAAGGCGAACATCAGCCATAGCGCCAACAGCGTGCCGCAAAATGTGAACAGCGCAAAGCCGCCATGATGCTCGAACAAATACCCGCCCGCAGTCGCGCCGATGAAAGTGCCCAGGAACTGAACGCTGCTATATACCCCGATAGCCGTTCCCTTGGCGCCGACCGGGGCAATCTTGGAGATGAGCGACGGCAATGTGGCTTCCAGCAGGTTGAAAGCAGCAAAGAATACCAGCAGCGCGCCCGCTGTGCCCCAAAGGGAATCGGACGTGATGGCGAGAAATATCTGGCTCGCCAGCAGCACGGCAATAGAGATCACAAAGACGGGTTTGAGCTTGGCTTTCTTTTCGGCATAGATGATCGCGGGGACGATCAATGCCAGGGAAAGGAGCAGCACGGGGAAATAGACCTTCCAGTGCGAATCGGCCGCAAGCCCGGCGTTGCGCAATGACAGCGGCACGACCAGCCACAGCGCCATGAGCACGGCGTGGAGCGCGAATACGCCAAAATCCAGGCGCAGCAGTTGCGGATTATGCAATACGCTCTGGAAACGGCCAGCCGATGCTTCGGTATCGGAATGAAAACGGCTGATGACAGGGTTGGGAATGACGCGGGAAACCACCACCATGGCAAGCAGCGCCAGTATGCCCGTCATCATGAAGATTCCTGGCACGCCAAGCAAGCGATCCAGCGCCGGCGCGGCAATCAATGAAAGCGCAAACGTGACGCCGATGGTCATGCCGATCGCAGCCATGGCCTTGGTGCGATGCTCCTCGCGGGTAAGGTCCGCAGCCAGCGCCATGACCGCCGCCGAGATTGCCCCCGCGCCTTGAACGATGCGGCCAAGTATTATCAGGTAGATATCCGACGCAGATGCGGCAATGAAGCTTCCCAGCGCAAACAGGACCAGGCCGATGTAAATGACGGGCTTGCGTCCAATGCGGTCCGAAAGCCAGCCGAATGGTATCTGCAGCACCGCCTGGGTAAGCCCATACGCGCCCAGCGCAATCCCGATCAGGGTGTAATTGCCGCCGCCGGGTAAATGCTCCGCGTAAAACGCAAAGACCGGCAGAATGATGAACATGCCAAACATGCGCAGCCCATAGATGCCAGCCAGGCCGACGGTAGCGCGCTTTTCAATGGCCGACATTTTTTCGGGGGCTGCGGACACGGACATGAATCAGATTGGGAAAATGCCGGAAAGTTGAGTATATTAACAGGTTTGGCCAATACTCCGGTAGCCCGGGCTTGCACTTGGAACGCTTCCGGCAGCCTGTAAATATCAAGACCTGTTAATACTTGTTTTGCGCCCACGACCCACGATGATTGCGGATTTCAGCCGGAACGAGGCGCGCAGTAGAGCAGGCTCTGCAAGCAGCAAGCAACGCTGGGCGGGTGAAATTCCGTCCCATCCCTCCGGGTTGCGTACGCAGCAACGCGGGCACCAAATAAGTTAACAGGCCCTGGTCAATGGAACTCATAAAAATTCGCGGTGCGCGCACGCACAACCTCAAGAACATTAACATCGACCTGCCCCGCAACAAACTCATCGTGATTACCGGGTTATCGGGGTCGGGCAAGTCATCGCTGGCGTTCGATACCCTTTATGCCGAAGGCCAGCGGCGTTATGTGGAATCGCTTTCCGCATATGCCCGGCAGTTCCTGCAATTGATGGAAAAACCGGATGTCGATCTGATCGAAGGCTTGTCTCCCGCCATTGCCATCGAGCAGAAGGCGACTTCCCACAATCCCCGTTCCACGGTTGGCACGGTGACTGAAATACATGATTACCTGCGGCTCCTGTTCGCCCGCGTCGGCGATCCGCAGTGCCCGGACCATGGCATTACATTGGTCGCGCAAAGTGTGTCGCAAATGGTCGACCATGTGCTGCGGCTTCCGCAGGACACTCGCCTGATGATTCTCTCGCCTCTGGTGGTAGGCCGCAAAGGCGAGCAACTGGAGCTGATCGATGAATTGCGGGCGCAGGGTTTTGTGAGGGTGCGGATAGATGGCACGGCTTATGAAATCGATGCGCTGCCGAAACTGAAGAAAAATGTAAAACATACAATCGAAGTGGTGGTGGACAGACTCAAGGTGTCTCGCGATGCAAAGCAGCGCCTGGCGGAGTCATTCGAAACCGCGCTGCGCCATGCGGATGGGCGCGCGCTGGCGGTCGAAATGGATTCGGAGCATGAGCATCTGTTTTCCGCCAAGTTCAGCTGTCCCATATGCAGCTACTCCCTGCCTGAACTCGAACCGCGGCTGTTCTCCTTCAATAATCCGATGGGCGCGTGTCCCAAATGCGACGGGCTGGGAAAGATCACGTTCTTCGATCCCAGGCGCATCGTCGCTTTTCCTCATCTGTCGCTTGCTTCGGGCGCGATAAAGGGTTGGGATCGCCGCAACCAGTTCTACCATCAGCTACTGGCAAGCCTGGCCGAGCATTATGAGTTCGATCTGGAAGTCCCGTTTGAGCAGTTGCCCGGGAATATCCAGGATATTCTTCTCAATGGATCAGGCAAGGAGAAGATACTTTTTTCCTATCTCAACGAAAACGGCAGCCGTACTCATCGGAATCACACGTTCGAGGGCATCATTCCCAACCTGGAGCGGCGTTACAAGGAAACGGAGTCAGTCACCGTGCGGGAAGAGTTGGCGAAATACCTCAATTCGCAAACCTGCCCCGACTGCAACGGTACGCGGTTGCGGCGGGAAGCCCGTCATGTCCGGGTCGGAGCAAAAGCCATCTATGAAATCAACGCGCTGCCGCTGAAGGAGGCAAGCCAGTTTTTCGGCCAAGTGAAATTGACCGGCCATAAATATGCCATTGCCGAAAAAATCATGAAGGAAATTTCCAGCCGCATCTCGTTTCTTAATAATGTCGGGCTCGATTATCTGTCTCTGGATCGCTCCGCGGATACGCTCTCGGGAGGAGAGTCGCAGCGCATTCGTCTTGCCAGCCAGATAGGCTCGGGGCTGACTGGCGTGATGTACGTGCTGGACGAGCCTTCCATCGGGCTGCACCAGCGCGACAACGGACGCCTGCTCGAAACTCTCAAGAATTTGCGCGATCTGGGCAACAGCGTCATCGTGGTGGAACACGACCAGGACGCCATACTGACCGCTGATTACGTGGTGGACATGGGGCCCGGCGCGGGAGAGCATGGCGGCTCCGTCATTGCGCAAGGCTCTCCGGCAGACATACAGGAAAATGGCGATTCGCTCACTGGAAAATATCTTTCCGGAAAACTGTCCATCGCACTCCCGGAAAAACGAACTCGGCCAAAACCCGATCGCTGGCTCAGAATCGAAGGCGCCTCCGGCAACAATCTGCAGGAAGTCGATCTCAACCTGCCTGTGGGCCTGTTCATTTGCGTCACCGGCGTATCGGGCTCCGGAAAATCCACGCTGATCAACGAAACGCTCTACCAGGCGACCGCCCGCCATCTGTACGGGAGCGCCGCGGAGCCGGCGCCCTATCGGGAAATCGAAGGGCTGGCATTTTTCGATAAAGTTATCAACATGGATCAAAGTCCGATCGGGCGCACGCCGCGGTCCAATCCCGCCACCTACACGGGCCTGTTCACGCCGATCCGGGAGCTGTTCGCCGGCGTGCCCCAGGCGCGCGAACGCGGCTATGGCCCTGGCCGCTTCTCCTTCAATGTCAAGGGAGGACGCTGCGAAGCCTGCCAGGGCGATGGAATGATCAAGGTCGAGATGCACTTCCTTCCTGATATATACGTGTCATGCGATGTCTGCCATGGCAAGCGCTACAACCGCGAAACCCTGGAAATCCAGTACAAGGGAAAAAACATCAACGACATATTGCAGATGACGGTGGAACAGGCGCATGAATTTTTCAGCCCGGTACCGGTGGTCGCAAGGAAACTGCAAACGTTGCTGGACGTCGGGCTGGGATATATCACCCTAGGGCAGTCGGCAACGACCCTTTCCGGGGGTGAAGCCCAGCGGGTAAAGCTCTCGCTCGAACTTTCCAAGCGGGACACGGGGCGAACCCTGTATATCCTCGACGAACCGACTACCGGATTGCATTTTCAGGATATCGCGCTGCTGCTGAATGTGCTGCACCGCCTGCGCGACCATGGCAACACGGTAGTCGTCATCGAGCACAACCTGGATGTGATCAAGACCTCGGACTGGATCATCGATCTGGGCCCTGAAGGTGGCGGCGGTGGCGGACGGATCATCGCCGAAGGCCCTCCCGAAGAAGTCGCCGCAAACGAAAGCAGTTTCACGGGCCATTTTCTCAAAGCGGTGCTCGACCCGGCATACGCCCCGGGACGGTAAGCCCTGCCATGAATCCGCAAGAACTCCTGCTTGCCAGCTTTCATGCGGCTGTGGCGGCAGCGGATCCAGTATGCCTGGTGCCTCGGCATCTTCCGCTCACCCCCCCTGAAGGCCGAACCCTGGTGGTAGGGGCAGGCAAGGCCGCGGCTGCCATGGCGCTGGCGGTGGAAAATCATTGGAACCGGAGCGCAGGGCTTGGCGGCATGGTCATCACACGCTACGGGCACGGATTGCCGCTTGAAAGGATATCCGTTGTGGAGGCGGGACACCCTTTGCCGGATGAACAAGGGGGACAGGCGGCCGAGGCAATCCTGGCCGAGGTCGGGAAACTCGGTCCCGAAGACCTGCTGCTCTGCTTGTTGAGCGGTGGCGGTTCGAGCCTGCTATCGCTGCCGGTTGCCGGCATCTCGATTGCGGATCTCAGGAATACCACCCGCGAGTTGCTCCTTTGCGGCGCGGCGATCCAGGAAATCAATACCGTGCGCAAGCACCTCTCGCGTATTCTCGGCGGAAGGCTGGCAGCCTCATGTACCGCTCCGGTGCTGGCGCTTGCTATCTCCGACGTGGTCGGGGACGACCCGACCCATATTGCCTCCGGCCCGTGCGCTCCGGACCCCACCACTTATGCCGATGCGCTCGAAATACTCCAGCGCTACCGGCTGGAGGTTCCCGCAGCGGTACAGGAGATATTGCTGGCGGGCGCAAGGGGCGATCGCGACGAGACGCCCAAACCGGGAAATGCCGTGTTTACTCGCGTGGAAAATCGCATCATCGCGACCGGACGGGACGCGCTGAAAGCAGCGGCCGCCCTCTTCCGCAGCCAGGGGATTACTCCCATAGTACTCGGAGACTCCTTTGCCGGAGAGGCGAAAGATGCCGCCAAATTTTTCGCCGCGCTGGTACGCACGATACGCCGCCATCAAGAACCGTGGAAGCCTCCCGTAGCACTGCTCTCCGGGGGAGAAACCTTGGTTACGCTTCATGCAAGCGCAACCGGAAAGCCTGAAACCGGGCGGGGAGGCCGTAATTGCGAATTCCTGCTGTCACTCGCCATCGAACTCGAAAACCTGCGGGGAGTCTATGCAATTGGTTGCGACACCGATGGGATAGATGGCTCCGAAGATAATGCTGGGGCCATAGTCGAACCCGATTCGCTATCCGTCGCGCGGCAAAAAGGGCTCGACGCGTCCAGCCTGCTGCACAGGCACGATTCCTACACATTCTTCGAGAAAATCGGCAAACTCGTCATGACGGGCCCGACCCTCACGAATGTCAATGACTACCGCGCCATCCTGGTTTTATAAATCCGCTTTTGCGGAGATCACATGAAATGCCAGGGCCTGTTAACACTTGTTTCACACCCGCGTTGCTGCACGAAAAAGCGTGAGGGCGATCTGTCACGAAATCGCAATATTTTCTCCATAACATTGCAAACTGGAAGACGGCTGCAAAAATTGTTATTGAATAAAAGGACCTACGATGTCGGCAACAATACTGGTGGTCGAAGATGAGCCAGCAATCCAGGAACTGATTTCATACAGCTTGCGACAGGCGAGGCACGAGGTTTTCTGCGCGAAAAGCGCCGAACAGGCCCTGGATATAGTCAATAACGCATTGCCTGATCTGGTGCTGCTGGACTGGATGCTTCCGGGAACAAGCGGGGTGGAATTCGCCCGCGTGCTGCGGCGGTCAGCGCGGACCAAGTCGATTCCCATCATCATGCTTACCGCCCGCGCGGAAGAAAGCGACAAGGTAGCCGGGCTTGAAATCGGCGCCGATGACTACATCACCAAGCCTTTTTCACCTCGTGAACTTCTGGCGCGAATCAAGGCGGTGCTGCGCCGGCGATCGCCGGAGGCAGCCGACGATATCGTCGAAATCGGCGGATTGCGGCTTGATGCCGCCACTCATCGGGTAACCGCCAATGAAAATGAAGTCGCGCTGGGACCTACGGAATTCCGGTTGCTGCATTTTCTTATGACACATTCCGAAAGAGTGCACACCCGCTCGCAATTGCTCGACCAGGTGTGGGGAGACCACGTTTTTGTCGAAGATCGCACCGTCGACGTGCATATTCGGCGGCTGCGCAAGGCTTTGGAATTTTCCGGCAAGGATGCGCTTGTCCAGACTGTCAGAGGGTCCGGCTATCGTTTGTCTTCAGCACCAACCGCAGCGATGTGAAAAGGGGTCATAATTGACCCCTTTTCACTCCTTCAAATAACCACGTGTCCGGTTTCTGGGATCGCTTCTTTATCTTCCTTCTGATTTCCGTGATTGCCGGACTGCTCTGGATAACGCTTGGCGCTGTCGTCACCCTGGCATGCGTGAGCATTGCCCTGCTTCTGCTGCTCTTTCATCACCAGCGGCAACTCGCGATACTGGATAAATGGCTTCAGGCCGAAAAATCCATATCGCTGCCCGACAGCTCGGGCAAGTGGGGGGACGTATTCGCGCGCCTGATTCGCCTGCTGCGAGAACAAAGACAAGCCCAGCAACAAATCAGTTCCGCCCTGGAGCGGCTGCAGCGTGCCACCTCGGCCATGCCCGAAGGCGTGGTGATAATGGACGACATGGACCGTATCGAGTGGTGCAACCCGGTTGCCGAAAAACATCTGGGCATCAATGCGCGCCTCGATCGGGGTCAGCATATTACCCATCTGGTCCGCCATACGCAGTTTGCCATCTATCTGGAAACTGGCGATTATTCCGAACCGCTGGTAATAAAGCAATCCAGGCAGCAGGGCATGATCCTGTCGCTGCAGATCGTGTCCTTTGGCGACAAGCAGAAGCTGCTTGTCAGCCGCGATATCACTCGTCTTGAAAAAATCCAGTCCATGCGGCGCGATTTTATCGCCAATGTTTCGCATGAGCTTCGCACGCCCTTGACAGTCATAGGCGGCTTTCTGGAAACATTGTCGGAAGAGGATCATGTAGACGCAAAGGCAAGCAAGCTGGCGCTCAAGCTGATGACAGACCAAGCCCAGCGCATGCAACGGCTGGTCGAAGACCTGCTGACTTTATCACAGCTCGAAAATACGGAAAATCTGGCGCGGGACGACGTTGTCGACATCCCGAAAATGCTGCGTGAACTTTACCATGAGGCGCAATCCTTGAGCAGTGGGCGTCATGCAATTACCCTTGATCTTCGCACCGAGGCAAAATTGAGAGGACGCATGGATGAGCTGCGCAGCGCTTTCAGCAACCTTATCAGCAATGCCATACGGTATACGCCCAAGAAAGGAGCGATCGCCTTGAACTGGGAGATCCGCGATGATCGAGGTATATTTTCCGTTCAGGATAGCGGAATTGGAATTGAAGCCGAGCATGTTCCCCGCCTGACGGAACGCTTTTACAGAGTGGATCGCGGGCGTTCGCGCGAAACGGGTGGCACGGGGCTGGGTCTTGCCATCGTCAAGCACGTGCTAACCTGTCACCAGGCAACGCTGGATGTCGTCAGCGAACCTGGAAAGGGAAGTTGTTTTAGCACATCGTTCCCCATGACTCGTTTGATAAACGACTGATTGAAACTTCTGCTTGCGCTGCCTGTATAATTGAAACCAGCTCCGCTTCGGCGTTGCTGTCCTGTCTGCTCATTTCTGCCGTAGCGATTCATGCCGTGCGGCGATCCTCGACGAATCCGCGCGCAAACAGGTGATATGAAAACCACTCCGCCATCCGCATCCATGCCCGGAAAACCCCAGGATCTCACGGAAACGCCCGTGAGCAGCCGCAACGTTTTCGATGGCGAGCTCCTGCATGTCTATCAGGATCATGCCCGCATGCCCGATGGCAAGGTGAAGGTGCGCGAGTATATAACCCATCCCGGAGCGGTAGTCATCATACCGCTGCTCAACAACGGAGAGCTGGTGCTGGAACGCCAGCATCGTTACCCCCTGCATCGGGATTTCTACGAACTTCCGGCGGGAAAAATCGACCGCAACGAGGAGCCGCTGGCGTGCGCCAGGCGCGAGCTTCTCGAAGAAACCGGCTATACGGCGCGCAACTGGCGCCACCTCGCCACGCTGCATCCCTGCATCGGTTACTCGGACGAGAAACTGATTTACTACCTCGCAACGGACCTCACCTTCCAGGAGGCGAATCTCGACGATGGCGAACACCTGGAGGTATTTACCCTGCCGCTCGCAACGGCGCTGGAATGGGTCAAGGCAGGAAAGATCACGGATAACAAAAGCGTATCCGGCCTATTCTGGGCAGAGAAAGTGCTGAATGGCAACTGGTGACATGAGCGCCGACCGGAATACGCATCAACCAGAATTCAATCGCATTTCGGTAGTTTATTCAATGCTTAAGGTGTATTCCGGCTTTCTTTCCCGAACCCGCGCCGACGTGCGTTACTCGGCAAAAAACTCGCGCACCTTGTCCATCCATGATTTTGCGCGGGGACTATGGCGGGACCCATCTTCCTGGTTGAGCATTTCCAGTTCCTGCAAAAGCTCTTTTTGACGGGATGTAAGCTTGACCGGGGTTTCGACTACCACATGGCACAGCATGTCGCCCGGCGTATTGGTGCGCACGCCTTTTATGCCTTTGCCGCGCAGGCGAAAAATTTTTCCGCTCTGGGTTTCGGGAGGCACCCTGATCTTGGCGTGCCCGTCGAGCGTCGGAATCTCTATTTCGCCGCCCAGCGCGGCAATGGTGAAGCTGATGGGCATTTCACAATGGAGATCATTGTGATCGCGCTGAAAAACTGGATGTGCAGTCAAATGGATGACGACATATAAATCGCCCGGCGGGCCGCTGTTGACTCCCGCTTCTCCTTCTCCAGACAAACGGATGCGGTCGCCCTCGTCCACCCCGGCGGGAATTTTTACCGACAGGGTCTTGTGTTGCTTGACCCGTCCGGAACCGCTGCAAGTAGCGCAGGGGCTGGAAATAAACTTTCCGCTGCCATGGCACTTGGGGCATGTCTGCTGGATCGAGAAGAATCCCTGCTGCATCCTGACCTGTCCATGGCCATTGCAGGTGGGACAGGTGATCGGCGCAGTACCCGGCTTGGCGCCGCTGCCATGGCATACTTCGCAGACCTCCATCGTGGGAATGCGGATTTTGGTCTCTGTTCCCCGTGCGGCCTGCTCCAGCGTGATTTCCAGGTTGTAGCGCAGATCGGCTCCCCGATATACGTTGGCATGCCCTCCACGCGCACCGAATATATCGCCGAATATATCGCCGAACGCATCGGCGAATCCTTGAGCCCCGCCTGCTCCCATTTGGGGATCCACCCCGGCATGCCCATGCTGATCATATGCCGCGCGCTTCCGGGGATCTGAAAGAATTTCGTAAGCTTCCTTGGCCTCCTTGAAATACTCTTCCGATTTCGGGTTACCTGGATTCCGGTCCGGATGGTACTTCATCGCCAACTTGCGGTAGGCTTTTTTTACATCGTCATCGCTACTGTCGCGGTTGATGCCCAGCACTTCATAATAATCACGTTTGCTCATATTGATAATGGTAAAAAAGGGACGGAGCAGGAAATAACCGGCGCCGGCCACCCTGTCCCTTCCCGGGAGTCGCAGTTGCAAGCCGCGCGAAAATGAAGGAATTCAGTTTCCGCGCGGCTCGATTTGGACAATATACTATGGAACCGGGGGAACAAGTCCTCGCTGGACTCGCCCAAGATTCCCTATCTATTATTTTTTGTTTTTTACTTCCTCGAACTCAGCATCGACCACTTCGCCTTCCACCGGCTTCTCGCCGCTCCCCTGGCTTCCCGGTTCCCCGCCGGGTTGAGCCTGATGAGCGTGCTGGCCCGGTTCCTGCGAGTACATCTTCTCCGCCAGTTTATGTGAAACTTCCGTCAACGCCTGGGTCTTCGCCTGGATAGTGTCCTTATCATCGGATTTAAGGGCTTCCTCGGCATCCTTGAGTGCCGCCTCTATCTTCGATTTTTCTTCCTCGCCCAGCTTGCCTTCCTGTTCCTTCAGGGTCTTTCTGACGGAATGAATTATCGCATCGCACTGGTTACGGGCGGTAACCAACTCCATAGCTTTGTGATCCTCTTCCGCGTGCGCTTCGGCATCCTTGACCATGCGCTGCACTTCTTCGTCCGACAAGCCCGAGCTAGCCTGGATCTTGATCTTGTTCTCCTTTCCGGTAGCCTTGTCTTTGGCCGAAACGTGCAGGATACCGTTGGAGTCGATGTCGAAAGTCACCTCGATTTGCGGCAGGCCGCGCGGCGCAGGAGGAATATCGCTCAGATTGAATTGTCCCAGGCTCTTGTTTCCGGAGGCCATTTCCCGCTCACCCTGCAACACGTGGATCGTGACAGCAGTCTGGCTATCCTCGGCGGTGGAGAACACCTGGTGTGCCTTCGTCGGGATCGTGGTGTTTTTCTGGATCAGCTTGGTCATGACGCCGCCGAGAGTCTCGATACCCAGCGACAGTGGCGTGACATCGAGCAGCAGCACATCCTTTACTTCGCCCTGCAGCACGCCACCCTGGATGGCCGCGCCGACTGCGACCGCTTCATCCGGATTTACATCCTTGCGTGGTTCCTTCCCAAAAATCTCCCGGACTTTCTCCTGTACCTTGGGCATGCGGGTCTGGCCACCCACCAGAATCACATCTTCGATGTCGGAAATCTTCACACCCGCATCCTTGATCGCGATGCGGCAAGGCTCGACGGTGCGTTCGATGAGTTCCTCCACCAGGCTCTCCAGCTTGGCCCGGGTAATTTTCACCGCCAGGTGCTTGGGTCCGGAAGCATCGGCAGTAATATAGGGTAGATTGACCTCGGTCTGCTGGCTGGACGAGAGCTCTATCTTTGCTTTTTCCGCCGAATCCTTGAGGCGCTGCAAGGCAAGCATGTCTTTTTTCAGATCGATGCCGCTTTCCTTCCTGAACTCATCCACCAGGTATTCGATGACGCGCGAATCGAAATCTTCCCCACCAAGGAAAGTATCCCCGTTTGTCGCCAGCACCTCGAATTGATGCTCCTTCTCCACCTCCGCTATTTCGATGATGGAAATATCGAAAGTGCCCCCACCCAGGTCATACACCGCCACTTTACGGTCGCCCTCTTTTTTGTCCATGCCGAAGGCCAGCGCGGCTGCCGTGGGTTCGTTGATGATGCGCTTGACTTCCAACCCGGCGATGCGGCCTGCATCCTTGGTTGCCTGGCGCTGGGAATCGTTGAAATAGGCTGGAACAGTGATGACTGCCTCGGTGACTGGCTCACCCAGGTAGTCCTCGGCGGTTTTTTTCATTTTCTTCAATACCTGCGCGGAAACTTCCGGCGGCGCGATTTTCTTCCCGCGCACCTCCACCCAGGCGTCGTTGTTGTCGGCCTTGACGATCTTGTAAGGCACCATCTTGATGTCGCGTTGCACCATTTCTTCATCAAAACGGCGGCCAATGAGGCGCTTTATTGCAAATAACGTATTCTTCGGATTGGTCACTGCCTGGCGCTTGGCAGATGCGCCAACTAGGATTTCGCCATCTTCCGTGTAGGCCACGATGGATGGCGTGGTGCGCGCACCTTCGGAATTCTCTATTACCTTCGGTTTGCCGTTTTCCATGACGGCCACGCATGAGTTGGTGGTTCCGAGGTCAATACCGATAATTTTTGACATGATTGTTGGATCCTTGTAGTAGTGGGTGCCAGATAGACGTTTGTGCAGAAATGGGGGTCAGGACTCTGATTTCAAGACTCTCCCGCATCGTTGCCCTTCGAAACCATCACCAGCGCAGGCCGAATGACCCTGTCATTCAAAACATAGCCCTTCTGCATTACATGCACCACTGTGTTGGGCGGAAGATCGGAATTTGCCATGCCGATCGCCTGATGCTGATGCGGGTCGAACTTCTCGCCCTGCGGGTTGATGACCTTGAGATTGAATTTATTGAAGGCAGTGGTTAATTGCTTGAGCGTCAATTCCATCCCGCTCTTGAAATTCTCGACTGTTGCATTTTCCACCGCAAGCGCGGCATCAAGACTGTCCATCACCGCGAGCAATTCATTGGCAAAATTCTCGATCGCGTACTTATGCGCGCTGGCAATGTCGATCTGGGCACGCTTGCGGGCATTCTCGGCTTCGGCCTTGGCCCGCAGCCAGGCGTCATGGTGCTCCTGCGCATCGAGTTCGGCTTTTTTCAATAGCTGCTCGAGACTCGGCATTGTCTCCACGGGGGCATCCATATGAGCGTTTTCCGTGGGCTCCAGCGGCGGTACCTCGTTCCTGGTTTCGGTGAGTCCTGGCTGGTCTGTCGAGGGGTTTTGGGTATCTGTCATGAGTCTCTCCTGATTGCGATCAAGAACATATCGGGCTGGTTTTTACAATTTCAAGCTGTGGAAGGAAAATGATCCCTTGCATTCGCAGCAAGCATGGAATCAGTCGCATGGGGTGGCGGATGTGGCAGATCGCTATTCACGAAATCCGCACTCAGGCATCTGCCAGGTATTGGGCTGTCCCGGAAGGCAATTGATGGCTCAGCTTCGCGGCGGCGCCGATATAATTCTGTGGCGTCATCTCCCTCAGGCATTTTTTCTCCGCCTCGGGAAGAGCAAGGCTATCGATGAATTCATGCAATAGTTCTTTCGTTATCCGTCCCTTGCCCCGGGTCAACGCTTTCAACCGCTCGTACGAATCAGGCATACCCCGGCTGCGCATGACTGTCTGGATAGGCTCTGCAAGCACTTCCCAGGCATCAGCCAGGTCTTCGGTCAAACGTTCCCCGTTGACTTCAAGTTTGCGCAATCCTCTGTCGCACGATTCGTAGCCAAGCAGGGTATGTCCCAACGCCACTCCCATGGTGCGCAATACCGTGGAGTCGCTAAGATCCCGCTGCCACCGCGATACCGGCAGCTTTTCGCTCAAATGCCGCAATAGCGCATTCGCGATTCCAAGGTTGCCCTCCGAATTTTCGAAATCTATCGGATTCACCTTGTGAGGCATCGTCGATGAGCCAATTTCATCCGTCTTCACTTTTTGCCGGAAATACGCGAGCGAGATGTATCCCCATATATCGCGATCCAGGTCCAGCAGCACGGTGTTGATACCGGCATACGCGTCGAACAGTTCCGCCATTGCATCGTGCGGTTCGATCTGGGTAGTGTAAGGATTGAACTCCAGGCCCCGGTTTTCCACGAACGTCCGGCAAAACCTTTCCCAGTCAAAATCCGGATAGGCAGCAAGGTGCGCATTGTAGTTGCCCACCGCACCGTTCATTTTTCCCAGGACCGGCACCTCGGCAAGCCGCTTATATGCCCGTTGAAGGCGATACGCGAAATTGGCAAGTTCTTTTCCCAGGGTGGTGGGTGTGGCTGGTTGACCATGGGTACGGGCAAGCATCGGCAAATCGGCGAGTTCATGCGCCATCTGGACGAGTCGCGCAATGATCCTGTCCAGCGCAGGCAGCATGACACGCCCGCGGCTGTGCATCAGCATCAGTCCATGGGAAAGGTTATTGATATCTTCAGAAGTGCAGGCAAAGTGAATGAATTGTACTGCGCGGCTGACCTCCGGATTTTCCGCCACGCGTTCCCTCATCCAGTATTCCACTGCCTTGACGTCATGATTGGTTCGTCCTTCGATAAGCTTGACCGCCTCACCGTCTGTCTCGGAAAAATTTTCTGCCAGGCTATCCAGCTGCGCAATGGTCTGGTCGGAAAACGGTGCCACCCTGGCTATGCCCGGAGCCCTGCTGAGGGCCTTGAGCCACTCGATCTCCAGCATGACCCGGTATCGAATCAAAGCAAATTCACTGAAATAGGGTCTCAGGCTGTCCACTTTGCCGTGATAACGGCCATCGAGGGGCGAAAGTGCGCTAAGAAAGGACAAATTCATATCGTTTGGGTGGATGAATGGCAGGCTTGCAGAACTGCCGGGCGGGAACAAATAATTTTACCACAGTGGACATGTACCTGATTCCGGAGTTGCGGGTTGCGCGCGGCGCAAGGGAATAACGGAGATTCCGCAACAGCACGGCTGTGCCATATTGGCATAAGCCGTTATAATGCCTAAATGAAGCTCATCGGATCACTGACCAGTCCTTATGTGCGCAAGACGCGCATCGTCCTTGCAGAAAAGCATGTAGGGTACGATTTTGAGCTGGAATCCCCCTGGAGTGCGGATACCCACGTGCCGGACTGCAACCCCTTGGGAAAAGTGCCGGTGCTTATCATGGATGACGGGACTTCCTTGTTCGACTCGCGCGTGATCGTGGACTACCTCGACAGCATGAGTCCGGTATCGCGTCTGATCCCCGAGGCTGGCCGGCGCCGAATCATGGTGAAACGCTGGGAAGCATTGGCGGATGGGATATGCGATGCTGCCGCCGCCATTTTCCTGGAACGCAAGCGCGATGCGAGCCAGCAAAACGCCGGGTGGATCGACCGGCAGCAAAAAAAAGTCAGACGTGGTCTCGAAACCGCCGCCCACGAACTGGGCAATAAAAAATGGTGCGATGGAAATACCTACACACTGGCGGATATTGCGCTGGGTTGTGCGCTGGGGTACCTCGCCTTTCGCTTTTCCGAAATAGAATGGCGAGACGCGTTTCCGAACCTCGTGGAGCTATCCAACCGGCTCGAAAAACGGGTTCCTTTTATGGAAACAGCGCCCAGAGACGCTTAGATGTCATTTCTCACCAAGCAGAATTTCGGCCTTCCAGCCATCCTGCCGTAATAGTTCCGCCTCCCAGGCATACCTTGCTCTCGTACACGACGACCGATTGCCCGGGCGTCACCGCCCATTGCGGTTGAGCGAACTCGATGGTGCATCCGCCGTCATCCACGCGGGAAATGGCACAGGGCGCGTCCGGTTGCCGATAGCGGGTTTTGGCAGCGTAGACCCAGTGGCAGCGCGGCATCTTTCCGCTTATCCACGTGAGATCGGCAGCAGTCACTGAAGATCTGTACAAATCCGGATGATCGTGACCCTGTACGACAGTGAGAATATTGTGGGATACATCCTTGCCTGAAACGAACCATGGAGTACCGTCTCCCTCTCTTGTTCCCCCGATTCCCAAGCCCTGGCGTTGACCGATGGTGTAGTACATGAGGCCGTGATGCCGGCCGACAACCACGCCATCCGGCGTCTTTATTTCGCCCGGCTCGTCCGGTAGATAACGGTTGAGAAACTGCCTGAAGGGCCGTTCCCCGATGAAACAGATTCCCGTACTGTCCTTCTTGGCAAAATTCGGTAGTTGGTGTTCCATTGCAATTTTACGAACATCGCGCTTGTATAGGCTGCCGAGGGGGAACATCGTTTTGCACAACTGGGACTGCGTCAACCGGTAGAGGAAATAACTCTGATCCTTGGTCCCGTCCTCTGCTTTCAGCAATTGGAATGTTCCGCCGATCTGCCGTACCTGTGCATAATGCCCGGTCGCAATAAAATCGGCGCCGAGGCCAACGGCATGATCCAGGAATGCCTTGAACTTGATTTCGGCATTGCATAGCACATCCGGGTTGGGCGTCCGGCCCGCCTTATACTCGGCAAGAAAGTGCGTGAATACGCGCTCTTTATACTCCCTGGAGAAATTGACCGCTTCCAGGGGAATTCCAATGATGTCCGCAACAGATGCTGCATCGATCAAATCCTGCCGCGACGAGCAATATTCGCCGGTATCGTCGTCCTCCCAGTTCTTCATGAAGAGGCCGACAACGTCGTATCCCTGTTGCTTTAACAAAAGTGCCGCAACAGAGGAATCGACTCCTCCGGACATTCCCACTACCACGCGCTTTCTGTTCATCGGCCAGGGCCTATAGCAGACTTCGAGCAAAGGCGCAGGCAGTGCAACTTAGTCATAATGGGTGAGAAGTTCGAGAGGATAGGCCTTGCCGGCCAGGTAGTCATCGATGCATCTCATCACCAGCGGGCTTCTGTGACAATAGCTCATTTCACGGATGGCATCGACGCCAAACCAGCCGGCGCTCAATATTCCCGCGTCCAGCACACGCTTCGGATCATACTCGATAACCGAGCCGGAAAACGCAAAACGAAGATAGGTGACGTTTGCGGAACGCGAGTGCCAATGATAGATACCCAGGACCGACTCAGGTACAAAGGTAAAGCCGGTTTCTTCAAGCGTTTCCCTGATCACCCCCTGGATGATGGACTCGTCCGGCTCCAGATGTCCCGCTGGTTGATTGAACAGGATGCCCTCGCTCGTTTGCTCCTCAACCAGCAAAAATTCGCCGTCTCTTTCGACAATAGCTGCTACCGTCACGTTGGGCTTCCAGGTCATGATGACTTTGTCATTGGATATGACGCTCACGAAAAATGAGTGCAATCAGAAAAATGTTGGAGACTGCATTCTAGCGTTCCTCAGGAGCGAAGGAAATAATGACGTGGCATCAGGGAAGACGACTGACGCGCCCGGTTTGAAAACCGGAAAAGGCGGCGGTTGGCGCTTTTTCCGGAAAGGCGGGTAAAATGAAGTGTGAGCGGGTTATGGTTATGAACAACGTACTCCTTCCAATTCAACCATTTGCAAACAACATTGGAGACAGCATGTATCAGCACATAAAAGTGCCAACTGACGGCGATAAGATTGGTGTCAATACGGATTCATCCTTGAGCGTGCCGGATTACCCGATCATTCCTTTCATCATGGGGGATGGAATCGGCGTGGACATTACGCCCGTTATGAAGACCGTGGTCGACGCCGCCGTGAATGCAGCTTATGGCAAAACGCGCCGCATTTCATGGATGGAAATCTATGCCGGCGAGAAATCCACTCATATCTATGGTGAAAATGTGTGGCTGCCGGACGAGACGCTGGCGGCAGCGAGGGAATACGCGGTTTCGATCAAGGGGCCGCTCACCACGCCCGTTGGAGGCGGCATTCGCTCCATTAACGTGGCTTTACGCCAGAAACTGGATTTATACCTGTGCCTCCGGCCGGTGCGTTACTTCCATGGGGTCCCCAGTCCGCTGAAAAACCCGGAGAAGACGGATATGGTGATTTTCCGGGAAAATTCGGAAGACATCTATGCCGGTATCGAATGGGAAGCCGAATCCGAGAGCGCAAGAAAAATCATTCATTTTTTGACAACGGACATGGGAGTCACCCAGATACGCTTTCCCCAAACGTCGGCGATCGGCATCAAACCGGTGTCGCGGGAGGGTACGGAACGCCTGGTGCGCAGGGCAATACGCTACGCCATTGCCAACAAGCGCCGATCGGTCACCCTCGTGCATAAAGGGAACATCATGAAATTCACCGAGGGGGCCTTCAAGAATTGGGGTTACAAGCTGGCAGCACAGGAATTCGGAGGCGTCCTGCTGGAAGGAGGTCCGTGGATGAAACTTCCCGATGATCAGAGTGGAATCGTTATCAAGGATGTGATTGCCGACGCTTTCCTGCAACAGATATTGTTGCGCCCTGAGGAATATGACGTGATTGCCACACTGAATCTGAATGGCGACTACATATCGGATGCACTGGCCGCTCAGGTTGGCGGCATCGGTATCGCGCCGGGAGCCAATCTGGGCGACTCGGTTGCGATGTTCGAGGCAACCCACGGTACCGCGCCAAAATATGCAGGCAAGGATCAGGTGAATCCCGGATCAATCATCCTGTCCGCCGAAATGATGCTGCGTCACATGGGCTGGGTGGAAGCCGCGGATTTGATCATTGCCGCGATGGAAACCACGATTCGAGACAAGGTCGTAACTTACGATTTCGCGCGGCAAATGGTGAATGCGCAACAGGTCTCCTGTTCCGCATTCGGACGCGCGCTTGTCGAACGCATGAACCTGGCTACCGCCTGAACCGCCCGCCATACTTACATGGTGCGCATGCCGATGCTCGGTAATTACCAATTGTAAAAAACCCCCTTGTCGGCACCCGACAAGGGGGTTATAAATTCGGTAATTGCAAGCTGGTCACGGCTTCGCCGTGTCAGCATGAAACCTTATGCAGACTGAATATTGGATGCCTGCTTGCCCTTCGGACCCTGGGTGACTTCAAAGCTCACTTTCTGCCCTTCCTTGAGGGTTTTGAATCCCGACATATTGATTGCTGAAAAGTGCGCGAATAAATCTTCACTGCCATCATCCGGGGTAATGAACCCAAAACCCTTGGAATCGTTAAACCATTTAACTGTACCTGTTGCCATTTTTACTTCCTATAAAAAACCGGGCCGGAAACCCGAACACTGTTTGAGTTTCAAGACCGCAAAACGGCTATAACCGGTACTGCAGAGAACTTGAAGCCAAACGCCAAGAGCTGTTTTACGCAAGTCCAGGCTTTAAGTCAAGAGGTCAGATCGTATTTTGATAATCGGGAAAGAATAATTTTGTCAAGGTACTTGAATATTTCACCGTTATCATCAAATATACTAAACAAAAAGGGCAAAAAGCGAACTCGCTAATTGGTGATGATCAGACCGATGGATTGAGGGAACGCGAAAATATGGCGACAGGAAATCATGGAGAAGCGCTACTTGAGGCCAGGAAAAGCAAGCTCAAGCCGCCCCCGATGTTCAAGGTCATCTTGCTGAACGATGATTTCACACCGATGGAATTTGTTGTTGATGTGCTGCAGACTTTTTTTTCCATGAACCGCGAACAGGCAACGCAAATCATGCTCAAAGTTCATATTGATGGAGCAGGAGTGTGCGGGGTATATCCGAGTGATGTGGCGACCACCAAGGTTGAGCAGGTAGTAACATTTGCCCGGCAGCATCAACATCCGCTGCAATGCGTGATGGAGGAGACTTGAAATGATTGCGCAAGAGCTGGAAGTCAGTTTACACATGGCATTTGTCGAATCACGGCAAAAGCGTCATGAATTCATCACGGTTGAGCATCTGCTGCTGGCCATGCTCGACAATCCCACTGCTGCAGAGGTCTTGCGGGCCTGCTCGGTCGACATAGATGATCTGCGCAGACTGCTGACGGAACATGTAGCCGAAAATACACCGACCGTGGGCGGTACGGGAGAAGTGGATACGCAACCTACGCTCGGTTTTCAACGCGTGATCCAGCGCGCGATCCTGCACGTCCAGTCTTCGGGAAAAAAAGAAGTTACCGGGGCAAACGTACTCGTGGCCATATTTGGAGAAAAGGATTCTCATGCGGTTTATTTTCTTCATCAGAAAGGGGTGACCCGGCTCGACGTCGTGAATTACATCTCCCATGGGATAAGCAAGGTACCCCAGGGCGGGAGCGCCAAAACGGAAACGGAAGGAGAGTCCGAGCAGGATTTGGCCTCGGGTGGTGCACTGGAAAATTATGCTGTCAACCTGAATACGCTCGCGCTTTCCGGCAAGATCGATCCGCTGATCGGGCGCGAGAGGGAACTGGAACGGCTGATTCAGACATTGTGCCGGCGGCGGAAAAACAATCCTCTGCTGGTAGGTGAAGCGGGCGTAGGCAAAACCGCCATCGCCGAGGGGTTGGCGCGGCGCATCATCGAAAATGACGTACCCGATATTCTAGCCCATCATCAGGTATACGCGCTGGATATGGGAGCGCTTCTGGCGGGCACCAAATATCGTGGAGATTTTGAACAGCGCCTGAAGGCGGTGTTGAAGCAGTTGCTCGACAGCTCCAACGCGATTCTGTTCATCGATGAAATTCATACGCTGATCGGAGCCGGGGCCGCTTCCGGAGGGACGCTGGACGCCTCGAATCTCCTCAAGCCCATACTTAACACCGGACAGCTCAAATGCATAGGCGCAACCACCTATAGCGAGTATCGCGGAATTTTCGAAAAGGATCACGCCTTATCCCGGCGTTTCCAGAAAATCGACGTGCTTGAGCCCAGCGTGGAAGAAACCGTCGCTATTTTACGCGGCCTGAAGCAGCGCTATGAAACGCATCACGGCGTCAAGTACACGGCTGTTGCATTGTCAACGGCGGCGGAATTGTCTGCGCGCTTCATCAATGATCGGCACCTGCCGGACAAGGCGATAGATGTAATCGACGAGGCGGGCGCGGCGCAGCGGATTCTCCCCAAATCGAAGCAGCGCAAAGTCATCAGCAAGCACGAGATAGAGGAAATCATTGCAAAAATCGCACGCATTCCGGCACAGAATGTTTCATCCGATGACCGCAACACATTGAAAACACTTGATCGCGACTTGAAAGCGGTGGTATTCGGCCAGGACAAGGCCATTAACGCGCTGACCTCAGCGATCAAGATGGCGAGAAGCGGATTGGGCAATCCGCAGAAACCGGTAGGCTCATTCCTTTTTTCGGGCCCCACCGGCGTGGGCAAAACCGAAGTGGCACGGCAACTCGCCTATGCCCTGGGGATCCACTTGCATCGGTTCGACATGTCGGAATACATGGAACGTCACGCCGTATCGCGCCTGATCGGCGCCCCACCCGGGTATGTGGGTTTCGATCAGGGCGGCCTGCTGACCGAGGCTATCATCAAGCAGCCGTATTCCGTTCTCCTGCTGGACGAAATCGAGAAAGCCCACCCGGATATTTTCAATATCCTGCTTCAGGTAATGGATCATGGAACGCTGACCGACAATAATGGCAGAAAGGCGGATTTCCGCAATGTCGTGATCGTCATGACCACCAATGCCGGCGCCGAATCGCTGACGAAGACCACTATCGGCTTTACCAAGGCGGCAGCCGCCGGCGATGAGATGGCGGATATCAAGCGTTTGTTTACGCCGGAATTCCGCAATCGGCTGGATGCGATCATCTCCTTTGCGCCGCTCGAGAGGGAAGTCATCCTGCGAGTGGTCGACAAATTCCTGATGCAACTGGAAGCGCAGTTGCAGGAGAAAAAGGTGGATGCGATATTCACTGAAGCGCTGAGGGATTATCTCGCCAGGAACGGTGTTGATCCTCTTATGGGCGCACGTCCGATGGCCAGGCTCATCCAGGATACCATTCGTAGCGCCTTGGCGGATGAGTTGCTGTTCGGCCGGCTGGCAAATGGCGGAAAAGTAACGGTGGATATAGGCAGCGACAGCAAGGTAAAACTCGAGTTCGAGGAAGAAGCCACGGCGATTTCCTGAGCCCCCTAAGCACGGGACGGCAGGCCACAAAAAAGGGCGCGGATACCGCGCCCTTTTTATTGCTCCATTTATCCGCTACCCGCGGTTCGATTCCCGCCAAGCCCGGCCTTCCTTAACCGTTGAGCAAGCGGATCACGCGGCAAGGATTGCCAGCTGCAAAAACACCTCCTGGAATATCCCGTGTCACCACGCTGCCCGCGCCAATCACGGTGCTTGAACCAATGGTCACTCCTGGACAGATAATCGCTCCGCCTCCAACCCAGACATCGGAACCGATAACGACGGGCCTACCTGCTTCCAGTCCCTGCCGTCGTTCGGATGCGCTCATGGGATGTGTGGCGGCATACACCTGCACTGCGGGTCCAAGTAAAACGAAGTCTCCGATCTGCACCGGCGCGACATCCAATATTACGCAATTGAAGTTCATGAAGACCTTTTTCCCCAGCGCGATATTGGTCCCATAATCGCAGAAGAATGGAGGCTGGATGGCGGCATCCGTTTCCTTACCTATCAGTTCCGCAAGGATTCTGGCTCGCTCTTCCTGCTCGTCTTCACGAGAGTCATTCAAGCTCTTGAGCAGATCTCTCGCCCGCTGCCGCTCCACAATGAGTTGCGCATCGTAGGGATCATAAAGCTCGCCTGCGATCATCTTCTGTTTTTCGGTTTTCATGACAAAATAGACAAGCAGGGGAGAAACCAGCCCAGTCCGCTGCATCGGGACCCAGACCGATTCCGGAGGCCATGGTATTTTCGAGATTGCCTCTTGGTCATCCGCCGGGCGGAACCGCCGACGGAATGACACCAATGGAATAGAAAAGACACCAGCCAATTCGGATGCCCAAACGATAATGATAGCGGCAGCCGGCCAGATCGGGCATCTCCTCCCAATGCCCGAACCCGCTGGCTGAGAGTTTATTCAGGAATTTCACCGCTCGCTACATGCCTTTTTCTTCATACTTGAATGAAAGATTGACCCTTGCCCGATAAGCTGTCACCTTGCCATCCTCGATCACCATATCGAGTTTCACTATTTCCGCGACCCTCAGGTCCCTCAGGGTTTTCGCCGCAGCCTTGACTGCGTTTTTGGCGGCGTCCTCCCAGGAATCCTTGCTTGTACCCACAATTTCCGTTATGCGATATACGCTGTCGGTTGCCATAAATCCTCCTTTTTGCAAACCCGGTCAATTTCCAGAACATGTTAACACTTGTTTTGCGCGCCCGCGTTTTTTCGTGCGCAACCCGGAGGAGGGGCCGGAATTTTACCGGCCCATCGTCACTCGCCGCTTGCAGAGCCTGCTCTGCTGCCCGGCTCGTGCCCCATTCCGGCTGAAATCCGCTATCATCCTGGGTGGTGGGTGCGAAACAAGTGTTAGCAGACCCTGGTTTAACCATAGAGGAAGAGTCCGCGAATTTCAACGCGAAAGGAATTCCACCGTCAAACAACCCCATCCAGCCGTATCCGATCCAGCTTGCAAACCTGGGCGCCGGATATCAGTGCAGGAGAACCTGATGCAACGGGACAGTGAATCAAGTGGCAACGCGTTGCCGGATATAGCCAAGCGCCTCCTCAACCTGATCGATAAGAATCAGGCATAGTTCGCCGGCTTTCAAACCGGAGAAGGCGGCATCGATGGCCACGAGCTCACCGTGGATTTCCTTGATTTCACGGGTGCGCTTCGCGTTTTCCAGACCTTGCCGCAACAGGTGAAGCACTTCCCCATCCGCGCGGCCCCGCTGGCACCGGTCCTGGTACAGTACCACCTCGTCGAAAGCATCGCCGAGAATTTCGGTCTGCTGGCGGATATCCTCGTCGCGGCGGTCACCCGCGCCGCTTATCACCACTGACCGCCGATTGGCGGGCATATTGTCGATAGCGCGAACCAATGCCCGAATGGCATCGGGATTATGGCCGTAATCGGCTATCAGCGTAGCCCCGCGATGGGTAAACAGGTTGAAGCGGCCTGGCGCGGTCTGGGTATCGTTGATAAAACTGCCCAATCCAGCGCAGATGATTTCCCAGTCGAGGCCAAGAGCCCAGCCCGCGCCCACCGCTGCCATGGCGTTTTCGATCTGGAAGGCGATATTGCCATTTTGCGTCAATGGTATTTCGGCCAGGGATATGCGCTGTTCGATGCCCCCCTCGAAGGCGACGATGGCGCCGCGATCCAGATAGATGACGCGCTTGCGTTGCGCGCGATGCCTGACTATGACTGGGTTGTTGCGATCACGCGCGAAAAAGGTGACGGATCCGGGACAGTGGGCTGCCATGCTGACAACCAGGAGATCTGCGGCGTTGAGCACCGCCATGCCGGTACCCGGCGCAACATTTTGCACGATGACCCGTTTTACTGCGGTCAAATCCTCCACGGTATCGACGTATGACATACCCAGATGATCGCCCGTTCCTATATTCGTCACCACCGCGACATCGCAACGGTCGAATCCCAGTCCCTCGCGCAGGACACCGCCCCTTGCCGTTTCAAATACCGCCGCATCGACGTCCGGATGAAGAAGCACTTTCCTGGCGCTCTTGGGTCCCGCGCAATCACCCGTATCAATACGCTGGCGATCAATATAAACCCCGTCCGTGCTCGTCATGCCGACCCGCAGGCCCTGGCTGTCCAGAATATTTGCGAGAAGCCGGGCCGTCGTGGTCTTGCCATTGGTCCCGGTCACAGCGACAACCGGAATTCGGCCATCCTCTCCCTCCCTGAACATGTTGGCAATGATTGCCTCTCCCACCCCACGTGCTTTGCCGAATGATGGCTGCAAATGCATGCGCAGGCCCGGCGCGGCATTCACCTCGATGATCGCGCCCTGTCCCTGAAGAGGCAGGGATACATTGGCGCAGACGACGTCGACACCGCATATGTCGAGGCCGATCATCCGCGTTGCAGCTTCAACAGTGGCAGCGAGTTCCGGATGAACATCATCGGTAACATCCGTCGCGGTCCCGCCGGTGGAAAGATTGGCATTGTTGCGCAGGACTACACGGATACCTTTGCGAGGAATGGATTCCGCGTTCAATCCTTGCGCTGAAAGATGCGCGAGCGCGATCTCGTCGAGATGGATTTTTGTCAATGAGTTCGCGTGGCCTTCGCCCCGGCGGGGATCGCTATTGATTTTCCGGACCAGGTCAGCGATGGTGCGGCGGCCATCCCCGACGACTTGCGGCGGATCGCGTCGCGCTGCCGCGATCAGCTTATTGCCGATCACCAGCATGCGATAATCCTGGCCGGGAATATAACGCTCGACCAGCACATCGTCGCTGATTTCCGCCGCGACCGCAAATGCCGCCTCTACTTGCGAGCGGCTGCCAAGATTTACGGCTACACCTTTTCCCTGGTTGCCATCGCGGGGTTTGACCACTACTGCACCGCCGATTTCACATGCCGCGCGCCATGCATCCTCGATGTCCGCCACCGGTCTGCCAGTAGCCACGGGAATGCCCGCAGCGGTCAGCAGGGCTCTTGTCAACTCCTTATCCTGAGCGATAGACTCGGCAACGGCACCTGTCATATCGGTCTCGGCAGCTTGTATGCGGCGTTGGCCGCTTCCCCAGCCCAACTGGACCAAGCTGCCGCTGGTCAGGCGGCGAAAAGGTATGCCACGCGCCGATGCAGCCCGGACAATGGAGCCGGTGCTCGGCCCCATGCGTAAATCCTCATCCAGTTTCCGCAATTGACCCATCGCATCCGCCAGATCGAAAGGGAGGTTATGGGCCGCCGCATGGCATAGATTTTGTGCCAGCTCCAGGGCAAGCCTCCCCACTGCCTCTTCGCTATACTCTATAACGATTTGACACGTTCCGGCTTCCAGAGTCTGTATGGTTTTACTGAATGCCACCGGGCACCCCGCCTGAACCTGCAAACCCAGGGTAGCGCGCTCCAGCAGATGGGCCAGCGTTACCGCGCCGTAGTGACCGGATGGCTGGAATACGCAAGCCTGGGGAACAAGCTGGCGCCAATTTCTCAGGAATTCCCGATTTCTGCCTATCGAGCGCTCCTCGTCATTACAGTAAACAACTGCTTCAATGGCTGTGTGGCGGCTCCACAAGTTGGGGCCGCGCAACGCGCGAATACGTGTTACTTTCATCAAGCTCTCCTGATTTCTTGCTTCTGTCCGGGGTACGGTAAAAGGTTTTCCGGCTATTCCACTTCCAGTAGAGGAAGGCTGATTCCCTCGCGAATCATGGCGGGTGCGAGGCCAAGCGCCCAGGAAGCAGCCACCGCAGCCAGAATGTTCTCGACTTCCATCGCCCTTCCCCTGCCATCAATCCAGCCAATCTCATCAAGCTTCGCGAGCGCCACCTCATCGAAACCCGTTACCAGGAGGATTGCCCGGTCGCGGATGAGGACGGCCCGCTTGCCCTGCACAGAGCCTATTCCCCTTGTGCCCTGGCTGCGATGGGTCTTGATGACGTCAATATCCGGGTCCGTGCTGAAATAAATGATCTCGCCGTTACACAGCGCGGCCATCTCGACAAGCAGCGGCTCCCTCGCATTGAGCACCGCCGCGCCGGTTGGCAGAACCACATCGACTTGCGTGCGAAAGATAGTGAAAACCTGCTCCGGCGTCCGGATATCATCGCGTCCATAATGCCGGTGCGGCTCAACGTTGGTTACCACACCGACCTGGCACCAGTCATAGGCCAGGCCCTCTTTCAGGATGCTGTCCCCGCCATTTTCGCAAACAGCGGCCTCGATGGATCGGTTTATCAAAATATGGTTGGCGGCCTTCCAGTTGGCATGATCGCCCTTGTAGATCTGCTTGCGGTCAAGATAAAAACCATCGCTGCAGGCAAGGCCGGTATGCTTTCCCGCTAAATCCAGCAGCCGGGTAACGAGATGCGCAACCGCGGTTTTGCCGGAGCTGCCGGTAATGCCTACAACTGGTATCCGACCGTCATCCCGATTGGGAAATAGGTGATCCACGATCGCAGCACCGACCGGCCGCGGCGTGCCAACCGCGGGCTTGATATGCATCAACAAGCTGGGCCCGGCATTGACCTCGACGATAGCACCACCCTGCTCGGCTAGCGGCTGGGCAATATCCCTGACCACAAGATCGATGCCAGCGATATCGAGCCCTATGATGCGAGCGGCGAGCGACGCGGTGGCCGCAGTGCCCGGATTCACCAAATCGGTGACATCGAAAGCATGGTTGCCATTGCGCTGCACCAAAACTTCCCGCCCGGAACAAGGTATCGAGTCGGCTGCCAGGCCCTGGCGCGCCAATTCCATTGTCGTCACGCCATCAATATTGATCAAATTGAGCGGATGGTCTTCGGTGTCTCCCCTGCGGGGATCCGAGTTGATCTGCTTCGTGATCAGCTCTCTGATGGATAATTTCCCGTCGCCAACGACGGATACCGAATCTCCGCGGTTGGCAGCCACCAGCCGCCCTCCCACTACCAGAAGGCGATGTTCGGTCCCGGGAACGAAACGCTCGACCAATACCCCGCTGCCCTGGCTCAACGCGGCGCTATAGGCAGACTCGACCTCCTCGCGCCGGGTCAGCTCGATGAAAACGCCGCGTCCATGATTGCCATCGCAAGGCTTGATGACGACAGGCAATCCAATCTCCTGCGCGGCTTGCCAGGCATCCGATGCGCTTTCGACGATGCGGCCTTCCGGAACAGGAACGCCACACGATTGAAGCAGCGTTTTTGTCAGATCCTTGTCACGCGAGATGCTTTCCGCAATTGCCGGAGTGCGGTCGGTTTCAGCGGTCCAGATGCGGTGGCTGCGCGCACCGTAGCCGAGTTGAACGAGATTTCCCTTTCCAAGAAGGCGAATAGCGGGAATATTGCGGTTGGCCGCGGCATCGACGATACATGCGGTGGAGGGCCCTAGCCAGAGCGCGTCGACCATATCCCGCAAGCGCGCAATCACGCCTGCGACATCATAGGGTTTGCGGGAACGCGTCTGGTCCATTGCGGCAAGCACGAGTTCACGCGCGGCAAACAGCGCATTACGGGCAATATCTTCATGCCAGGCGCTGACTATGACCTTGTAAACTCCCCGGGAAGAAGTTTCGCGCGCTCTGCCGAAACCGCCGGGCATACCGGCCAGATTTTGCAGCTCCAGCGTCACGTGCTCAAGAATGTGACCCGGCCAGGTCCCTTCCTTGACGCGGCGCAGAAAGCCGCCGCGTTCCTCATAACTGCAGCGGTGCTCGATCAGCGAGGGAAGCCAGGCGGATAGCCTTTCATAAAAACCGGGAATCGTATCGGAAGGAAAATCTTCGAGGTCGCCGATATCGATGAGCGCCTCGAGCACTGGACGCCAGGTCCAGATGCTGGGACCATTCAAATGGCGGATCTCAAGAAACTTGATGTCTTTTTCACTGACGGAGTCGATATCGACGTTTGCGCTGGCCAGCATATATTGGACTCAGGAGTAATCGAACCCGGACTAACGCGGCGTACATGAAATCGGTTTACAGCTCAAGCCATTAAATTTACCGAATTTTCGAGATGCCAGGCCAAACAAACCCCTGATTGTCTTATGTTTGATGAACTTCCCCCGTTGCCTGGAACAGCACACCCTCAAGAGCAAATACAGCTAAGCACGTCTCGTGCCATGAGAAACTCCCATTAAAATACAGAGCGTTATATAAATATTAATCAGATCTGGATAAATGAAATGTCGCCATTTGCTGACATTTTCGCCGTAATATAACTCAACATATTGATATTAAAATAGTTTTTCTGTCTCTTGATGACAACAGGGTGATAACCTTCCATGCATTGTGGAAGAGAAAAGGCCAGATTGGACGCCTGAAGCTGAGTTAGGCAAGTGTGGATTATTACCGTTTGTAAAACCCAGGAATGCGCTTGAATAACCCTTCCAAGGCTCGACGAAAGGGCGTGGCGACAGGAGATAGGAGAAAAACAACGCGGCGATACGGAGGACAAAGGCGGGAGAAATCCGCGCCTGTTTCAAAGACCGTTTTTAAAGAAAACGATCCAGAATTTTGCGGCTTGGGTGATCGAGTCCAAAGCGGTCCCGGATAAGATAGTACACGCCATGGCTATCGGTAATCAGCAGCTCCGCAGGGGTCAGCCGGCGAATATCCTCTTCACCCTTGAGAATAAAAGACGTGTCGCCGCGGTCCGTCTCCACCTGCCAGGTGCTTGGGGTGGCGAAACTGGAAGCACTGCGAATCCGCAGGATCTCGGGGACAAACTCGCGGCTTGCCAGTTCAGCCTCTATGATCATGCGCAATTCATCCGGAAGCCCGCCTAACTGCTCGATCCAGGCCAATTCATGGCCATGCTGATCCACAAGCGCAATGGCGTGCTCCGGAGCGGTAATCGGAAACGCGCGCACCGGAACTATCCCCTCATGCACTTCGCCATTCTGGCTGGTAAATATAAGGCGTCCGAACGCATCGCGGCTTAACTGATAAGGAGGCCTGTCAGCCATTTGCGACTGCCCTCGACTTCGGCTCGACGACTGGCCGGCGCAGCATATTGTCTTCCGTATCCACGTTGCGCGCCTGCGCCTGATAAAGGCGGAAATAATGGCCTTCGTGCGCCATCAGGGTATCGTGATTGCCGATCTCGACTATCGTTCCACGATCGAGCACGACCAGCCGGTTGGCATGCTGCAGAGTGGATAAACGATGAGCGATCGCGATTGTCGTACGGCCCCGCACCAGGTTTTCCAATGCTCTCTGGATTTCCTTCTCGGTGGTGGTATCGACAGAGGAAGTCGCCTCGTCGAGGATCAGAATGCGGGGATCGATAAGCAGTGCACGTGCAATCGAGATGCGTTGCCGCTCGCCGCCCGAAAGACCCTGTCCGCGCTCACCCACCAGGGAGTCATAGCCATGGGGCAGGCGCAGGATGAATTCGTGCGCATGCGCGGCGCGGGCTGCGCCGACGATCTCATCGCGGGTCGCAGCAGGCTTGCCATAGGCGATATTCTCCGCAATCGTTCCGAAGAACAGGAAAGGTTCCTGAAGCACGAGTCCGATATGCTTTCGATATTCAGCCACCGGCAGCGCGCGAATATCGGTGCCATCCAGCAAAATGATTCCTTCCGTAACATCATAGAACCGGCAGATCAGATTGACGAGGGTACTCTTGCCCGAACCGCTGTGGCCCACCAGACCGATCATTTCTCCGGGTTCGATGGTGATATTGATGTTACGTGTCACGCTGCGTGTCCCATAGCGGAACCCAACGTCGCACAATTCGATCCGGCCGGTGACCTCCGGCAAATGAACGGGCCGGACAGGCTCGGGAACGCTGGAAACGTGATCGAGAATTTCAAAAATCCGCTTGGTGCCGGCAGCAGCTTTCTGCGTGAATGAAACGATGCGGCTCATCGAATCGAGCCTCAGATAGAACCGGCTGATATAGGTGAGGAAGGCGGTCAGGACACCCACCGAAATCTGATCCTTCGAAACTTGCCAAATGCCGAACACCCATACCACGAGCAGACCAATCTCGGTAAGCAGCGTAACAGTGGGCGTAAATAACGACCAGACCTTGTTAACCCGGTCATTCACCTCCAGATTCCGGTCATTTGCCGCACGGAAACGCGCAGCCTCGCGCTTCTCCTGTGCAAACGCCTTGACTACCCGTATACCGGGAATGGTATCCGCCAGCACACTGGTGACTTCCGCCCATACGCGATCGACTTTTTCGAATCCGGTTCGCAATCTGTCGCGCACCAGGTGGATCAACCAGGCGATCACGGGCAGCGGCACCAGGGTTACCAGTGCAAGCCAGGGATTGATCGAGACAAGGATGACTACCGTCATGCCAATCATCAAAACGTCGGTAGCGAAATCAAGCAGGTGCAGTGACAGGAAAACATTGAGGCGGTCGGTTTCCGACCCGATGCGCGCCATCAGGTCTCCCGTGCGCTTTCCGCCAAAGTAGGCATGTGAAAGCTTGAGGAGATGTTCATAGGTAGCAGTGCGCAGGTCGGCGCCGATGCGCTCTGAAATGCGCGCCAGCATATAGGTTCGTGCCCAGCCCAGCGCCCACGCCAATATCGCGGCGCCAAGCAGGCCGGTCAGATAAAACGTGACCAGATCGAAGTCGATGGGTTTGCCGTTCTGATAGGGAATCAATACATTGTCCATCAGCGGCATCGTCATGTATGGCGGAACCAGTGCCGCGCCCGTGCTGCCCAGCGTGAGGAGGAAGCCGGCAAATAACCGCCACTTGTATGGTTTTGCAAAACGCCATAAGCGGAGCAGCGTCCAGGTAGAAGGAGGAATGCTCATGTCTCTTTTACACGCTGCGCACTCTTCCTCTCCCGGCAATAATGGCATATCGAGCACGCGCTCACATTTCGGGCACTGCGCCAGCTCGGGCAAGGCGAGCGAATCCTCGGATCGAGCGTGGAATTGCTGGGTAAAGCGCTCTACCAGGCGCCCCGCCGGCATGTCGTGAGCAAGCGTGTAGCGCCAGCGCGCGAGCAGCGCCTCCTCATCGAGAAGATCGAGCGCACCCACTCCGGAATGGTCATGCCGTTCCAGTCTCAGGCTGATGCGGCAGGGCCAGTCATGCCATATCGCGCTTCCTCCTTCTCTGGCCAATAAGCGCTTGGTAGTGACTACTACGAAACCGGATGAAAAATGCAGCCGGTCATCCAGATCGGTTTCCAGCCAGGCCAGTACATTCTCGCCATCGGCAAGCTGCGACTCAACCTGCCTCTTCCATGCTGATGGCACAGGGGGAGATGAAATAGCGGGAGAGGCGCTGGTTGGTGGCAAGGCTGAGAGCTGGGAGTCTGTCATCATTGAACCTGAATCCGTAGTTGACTGCTCTTTTTTAGTTTAGAACCAATGATCCACAAAGACTTTCGCGATACTCGACGTTCACCTGCGTGGTGAGTTCGCCACATCAATACGAGAAGATACTGCGCACCAGCCAGGAACCGGCAACAATCCTTCCACGTCAAGGGGCCCTGATTCGACTGAACGGGCGGAGCCCGCTATAAGGGCGCTGGCGGCATGTTCAGGAGCTTGTCCAGGTCCCGGAAAACCTGTGTATCGCGCCGGCTGAGGAAAATGTAAGGAATTTTAGCGCAGCCGCTGCTTCTCCGCCTCCATGATTTGAGATGACACAAGCGGGACGCGACTGGATTTCTATTTCAGGCGTTTGCTACGGTGAAGAGTTGTTTTTGCTCACACGGCGTTCCGCATTTTTAATGTTGGCGAGAGCTGTTTCGATCACCTTGCGGGGCGCGCCGATATTCATGCGCATGAACCCGCTGCCTGCCTCCCCGAATAATGTGCCGGGGCTCATGCCCACACCCGCCTGGTGCACAAAAAAATGCCGGAGTTGCACATCGTCCATTCCCAGCCTGGCCTTGAGCGCCTTGCAGTCGAGCCATAACAGATAAGTGCCTTCCGGTTCGATGAGCCGGATATCGGGCATATCGGTCAACAGGATCTGCCGCACCGCATCCCGTGTTTTTCTCAAATAGATCAGCAACTCGTCCAACCAGGCCTCGCCAGCGCGATATGCTGATTCGAACGCCACGATGCTGAAGGGATTGGCTGCGCTGACGTGTACTTCGTCGAATGTCCGCGTAAGCGACCTCCGGCATTCCAGGTCCGGCACGATCAGAACGGATAAATTCAATCCCGGTATGTTGAATGTCTTGCTCGGCGCAGTCGCGGTAATGATAACCACTCCGGCCGATGCTGATGCTTCCGCGAGCGTGGAAAGAGGCACATGCTTCTGGCCGGGGTAAACCAGGTCGGAATGAATCTCATCGGAGAATACGATCAGCTCATATTTTCGGGCAATCTGGACGACTTTCTCCAGTTCTTCCCTGCTCCATACTCTCCCGACAGGATTATGTGGAGAGCACAACAGCAGGAGGCGGGCACGCGAAGCGCAATGCTCCAGATGATCGAAATCAATTTCATACCGCTTGCCGCACAGGCGTAGCGGGTTGAGCACCAGTTGCCTGTTCGTGCCGGTCACAGCGGAAAAGAACGGAAAATATACCGGTGGCTGCACTATCACCGACTCTCCGGGAGCGGTAAAGGCGGTGACCGCTGCGTGGATCGAAGGCACCACGCCCGGGCACATCATGATCCATTCGCGCTGCACCTCCCAGCCGTGACGCCGCCTCAGCCAGCCCGCCAGGGAATCATACAGGCTTTCCGGATATATCGTATAGCCGTATATAGGGTGCGCCGCGCGCAGGGAGAGAGCCTGTGTCACAGCAGGAGGTGCGGCAAAATCCATGTCCGCTACCCATAAGGGGATGACGTCCGCGGCACCAAACAGGTTTACGCGACCATCATATTTCAGCGCGGCGGTATCGCGGCGGTCAATCTCGTTATCGAAGTCATGCCTGGGAACAGGGCTGTCACTCAAGCCACCCGCTCCCAGATAGTAACTTCCGACAGCGTGTGCTGGAATTTACGCCGGGTTTCCCGGATTACGAAAGGCACCTGCCGCGGTCCCTGGATCAGTTTGAAATGCTCGCCGAGAATGCCCTTCAGACCATCGAGCGTACCGAAGCTTTCGCCATCGCGCTTGAACCCGCCGATCCACAAATCCCGCTTCGTATGCTCCTCCAGCCAGGTATAGGGAGAAGCGATCAACAAAAGACCGCCGGGGTTAAGACGCGCATGGATCGAGGCAAGCAGTTTGGCCGGGTCGTAAAGCCGGTCGATCAGATTCGCGGCAAGGATCAAATCGTATCCACTGAACAACGGTTTGAGGTTGCAGGCATCGCCCTGGTAAAACTGTACCTTATCCTTCACCTTGTCCAGCCCGAGGCCCGTCAACGTACGCTCCCTGTACAATACAAGTTCTCCCTCATCCGCGAGCGTATAGCGCAATACGCCCTGCCGCGCGAGCTGCACCCCCTGCCCGATGAAGCGCGCGGAAAAATCGATTCCGGTGACATTATCGAAATGGCGTGCAAGCTCAAAAGTGGCACGGCCGGATGCGCAGCCCAGATCCAGCGCGGTACGCGCGGGCTTGCCCTCCATCGCGGCTATGGCCAGTTCGGCCAATGCTTTCGGGAAATTGGGCACATCGAAATAGATGTCTCCGTAATGAAATTCCGCATACTCGGAGAGCAGCTTGTCGGTTTCATAGTGGGAGCCGTGCTGGGCCGGCGGAGCATCCGCCACCACATAGCGAAAACCCGCATGCTGGAAGAAATGCCGGCGGAAAGCATAGCGTGCGCTCTTCAGCGACTCATTCCCGCATGAAATCCATGATCCGCCCTTCATGAGATTATGCCGGCCATCGAAGGTCGGGGTCGTGAAATCGTCGTAATGCGGATGAATATCGAAGCCCTCGAACGGATAGATCGGGGTCTCGGTCCATTGCCAGACGTTGCCAACCACGTCGTAAAACTGGCCCTGGACAAATTCATTGACGGGGTGGGTGGAGGCGCCATGGTCGAGATGAATATTCGCCGCTGTCGAAGAGGAGTGAGGCACCTCGGACAGGCCTGCCACCTCATAGAGCCGATACCATTCGTCTTCCGTGGGCAATCTGAATGGCTGCCCGGTCGCTGCCGCTTTCCAGTTACAGAAGGCTTTAGCCTCATGATAGTTGACTTCTACCGGCCAGTCCCAGGGCATGGATATTTCCTCCGTCATGAGACGCAGTCGCCAGCTGGCGCCCTGCCTGATCCAGAAAGTAGGGTATTGCGCGCGGGTATGATGAAGCCAGGCACGGCCCTCTTCTTCCCAGAAATCGTCTCTTCCGTAGCCGTTCCCCTCAACGAAAGAAAGGAATTCCTGGTTGCTCACGAGGTACTTCCCCGCCTGAAATGCGGAAACTTGAGCGATACGGCTGCCGTACTCGTTATCCCACCCATAGGTCAGATCGGTTTTGCTCTTCCCGAGTTGCACATTGCCTTCCGGCACATCGATCAGCTGGTTCTGGGGCGCCGGCCCGGATTTCCTGCAAGGCTCCCAGGCCGGATGGGATAGGACGAATTCCAGCGCATGCTGCCGGATCAGCACGGATGATGTTTCCAGATGAATGCGTTCATGTTCTATACCCATCATGATAGTCCACCACGGACTGTCCCAGCCGATAGGCAGAGTCAGCGGAGTCTCGCTGATCAACTTGTCAACCAGCCGGCGTATGGTCTTCCGGTAGGCGCGCACTTCGTCGATTGCCGGCCAGTCGTAATGAGTAGTATTCAGATCGTCCCAGCTCATCTCATCGACGCCAACCGCGAACATCGCCTCCATCTTGGGATTTATCCGCTCCGTAATCAGTCCTGCAAGCAATAATTTGTTGGTATAAAAAGTCGAGGTATGGCCAAGATAAAAAATGAGGGGGTGACGCAGGGGAATAGGCTTTTTATAGTACGCTTCCTCTCCCTGAAGCGTTTCGAAAAGCTGCTCATAGCAATCGAGGGTCGCATGAAAATAATTCCGGATCTCTTCGCGCTTCGCTTCCGCGTCGCGTCCGGAAAGCACGGGTGTCCGGGGGAAAAGCTGCGGGGATATCATGCGCAGCCTGGGATTATTTCCGGCGGTTTGCTGATCTGGCGTGGAGGTTTTTCTTGCATTCAAATTCATATTGAACCCTCGAGTGCGAATTGCCTGAAAGGAAATGCAAACGGATGTGCAAGCAAAGGATAAACCCCTTGCGTTTCTTGGTCGTTAAACCCATTCGATTTTTTCTATTATGGGAAAAGTCGGTGCACCTCAGGCATTAGCCTCAGGTATTACGAAGCGGCCAAGGCACGTTAACTCAATAACCAAGCTGCTTTCTGTCTTTCGCATTCGATTGAGATGCGGGGAGCGAGTTCCCTTTTAGTCGTTCAATTTACCACATTCAGCATCATTTTATGGTTTTAGTTGCCGCTTCCATTTCCTGATGTCAATGCATGAAACGCGCCGGTTTGCCAGCATAGGCCTGGTTACCAGGCGAAGGCAGCCCCTGAGGCCAAGCCACTGTGGTAGCGCAATATAGAGCCTGCAGCTTTTTTGCGCAAGTAGCCGCCCCCTAGGGGGTAAGTGCCAATATTCATGGGTGGCGATGGGGAGAAAACTTATTCAACGGCGGATTGCAGGACATGGCCTTCAGCTTCACGTGGCGACGGGCGGTACTGGCCGCCACTTATCCGGCTCCATGGTTTCCCCGAAAACTGGGTACGGAACGAAGCTCCGGACAAGGTGAATGGGCATACTGGTCGATTTTCTGAAGGTCCAAACATGCAATAGGATATCTTTCCCCCTTATCCTGGAATCAGGATCTGCTATAAATGTCTTATAGGATGACTGCTCGTATCAGATACGCGGTCCCGGCTTCTCGATAATCGCGGCAAAAAAACGGATAGTGAATATCGCCTGATCTTTACTTTGGAGTCACCATTGCTTAATAGGGGAAAAATATGAGATCTTGTCTGCTATTGGGATGTTTGTTGCTGGCCGGCTGTGCGGGATTGCCATCGGCAGTCAAGGATGTGCCCGTGGCAGAGCTATCTTACAGCCAGGCAAGCCAGAACCCCGAAAACTACAAAGATGTATCGGTACGCTGGGGCGGCACCATCATCGACGTGGACAACGAGCAGGATTTCACTCTCGTGCAAGTGCTTTCCCATCCCCTCAATTATTACGGGCGGCCGCAAACGGACAAGCCGAGCGAAGGGCGGTTCGTCATCAAAAGCAATGAGTTCCTCGATCCTGCCGTTTATGCCAAAGACAAGGAAATTACGGTTGCGGGAACGTTGCAAGGAGAGATCGAGCGCACGATAGGCAAGAAAAAAGTACGTTTGCCATTGCTGATGTCAATAGCTACCTATTTATGGCCTGTCTATCAAAATTATCCCTATTATGGATATGGATATCCGGGTTTCGGGGGTTACGGCTTTTCTCCCTATTTTGGTTACGGCTACTATGGAAGCCCGTTTTACTGGGGAGGATATTACAGGCCATACTGGTAGAAAACAGCAACCGAGACAGCCTTTTACCCTCCAACCACCCTGAATCAGCCCACTGCCATCTAAAGTATCTCGCAAGTGGTGGGTTGTTTGAGTTGTTTGCATTGGCCTGAAAAATGTAATGCTTTTTCAGGCTGCCGGATCAACCTACACGCGGATCGTTATGCGCAAACTCGCGCTTGTTGTTACGGCATCGTTTCTCGCTCTCCCCCTGGCCCTTCTAACCCTGCTGTTTCTAGCCATTGAAGACCATCCCCGCATAGACCGCAAGGTCATTTTAACGCCCGAGCATATCGCGCGGGCCAAGCATATCGTCGATGCCCATCGGGCCCAGGCACGTCCAGGCATGCTCGTCATGATCAAAGTAAGGGCTTCGGACGTCGATCTCGCTGCGAACTATCTCGCGAACCGGTTTGCCAAGGGCAGCGCTCAGGTAGCGCTCGCCGACCGGCGCGCCGATGTCCACTTGAGCCTTCCCCTGAAATATGCACCCGGTGCTTATTTGAATATCGAGGCTGCACTGATCGAAACGCGTGATCTGCCACAGCCTCGTTCAGTACGCATCGGAAAACTCCCGCTGCCCGATGCGCTTTCCGGATTACTTGAATCCCAGCTCATGCGCTGGCTAAGGCACAATCCCGAATATCGGGCCGGATTGGACTCTGTTCGTCTGATTAAAATATCTCCGGAGCAGCTAAGCTTTCTCTATCGTTGGGAAGGAGGCTTTTCCCGGAAATTCCGGGTTTCGGTGATGGACAAGGAGGAGCGTGAACGGCTGCTTCGCTACCAAACGCTATTGGCGCAAAACAGCAAGCGATTTTCCGGACAGACGCCCCTTTCGCAAGTGCTGCCCTCGCTGGCGAGACAGGCCATCAGGCAATCAAAAGCCGGAGATGCTGCTGCAGAGAACCGCGCCTTGATCCTGGCCACGACATTTTATGTCCTTGGCGTATCATTGGAGCAGCTTCTTCCTGAAGCCGGCGCCTGGCCTCGTCCCGTTCCCCGGGTAATTACCATTGACGGACGCGACGACTTTGCAAAACATTTCATGATATCGGCCGCGATCGCCGCCTATGCCGATACTGCCCTTGCGGATGCAATCGGCTTATATAAGGAAATCGAGGATTCCCGTTCGGGAAGTGGCTTCTCCTTCAACGACCTGGCCGCAGACCGGGCAGGCACCAGATTCGGCGAAAAATCCGTGGCAAGCGAGGATAACGCACAAAAACTTCAACGTCGCATGGCTTCAGGCTTGGTAGATTCGGATCTGATGCCGGCCTGGTCCGACCTGCCGGAATTCATGCCGGAAGCGGAATTCAAGCGGCGCTTCGGCGGCATCGATGCCCCGGCTTATCAAAGAATGATGCAAAAAATCGAGCAACGCGTTGCCGCCCTGTCCGTGCTTCACTGAAACCATGCATGATCGGCTTTACCGAATTAAGGAAACACTGAACAAATCTCCACTGGCGCGACGGCGGCATTGCGGGGCCCCTCGTGCCACACTCTGGGGAGCCACTGCGTTGCGCTCCTTGGCATCGTAGTCCAAGCTGCGACCTTTGTCGCGCGCCTTATGATTATCCCGATTTTACCAGCAACGCGCTCAGCGAGGATTTGTTCAGCGTTTCCCTAACGCCTTAAGCCGTCCTGATCGTTGCTACGGAGTCAGCAGTCTTGCGTCAATACTGCGTTGCGTTATAGCCTGTTAAGGAATGTCGAAATCGTGGGCCAGGTCCAGGCATCGATCTCGCGATCCCCCACCGGGTCGGGTAGCTTGGAGGGCAGCTTTTCTGCATCCCCATGAATCAGGAGTACGGGCATTCTACCCTCGTAAGCACAGCGTATCTCCCAGAGTTGGCCGTCCGCCCTGACGACATTTTTGGTTATAAGGGCAATCACTCCATCGCATCCCGTAACCTTGGTCCTGCACTCGTCCTTCCAGGCAGGTTCCCACGACTGCTTGACCGGCATGTCGACGAAGGTAAAACCCGTTTGCTCTTTGTTTAATTGCTCAAGCAATTGATCGCGCAGCTGGATATCCCGAAGCGCGAAGCTGATAAAAACGGTATTGGTTTTTGCAGCCATGCATACCCCCTGAAATCAGTTAATTTATTGTTCGCAAGACGGTCGCGTTGTCTATCCGTTCAGCGCTTCTTTAAATACAAGCCTGAACTCCTGCTCAGCCGGCTTTGCCGCCACCCCGCTTGGCCGTTACCTGAATTTCAATCCGCATGCGAGGATCCGATAAACCTGCCGACAGCATCATGGCCGCTGGCCTGATCTCTCCCAGGTATTTCCGGAATGTGGGCCAGCAACGCTGAAAATCCGAAGCATCGGGCAATACATAGATCACGCGGACAATATCCTCCAAGTCGGCGCCCGCCTTGTGCAAGGCTCCGCGGATATTTTTGAAACACTGCTCCGCCTGGTCTATCAGATCATCCGATATCGTCATGTTGCCATAATCAAAACCCGTGGTTCCGGAGACAAAAATCCACTCACCCTCGACTACCGCCCGCGAGTACCCGATCTCATGCTCGAACGTGGAGCCTGAGCTTATCAGTTGACGAGCCATGCAATGCCTCCGCGACGATATTATTTAATTTATATGGGCCAATGCCAGGTCAAAAAAGGCCGTGGCGAAGATTACGATTGGGCAAGGCTAGTGCGAAAAACACTGGTTCTTATCCGATACGACCGTGCAGGCGTACCGCATCTCCTGGACACCTCCCGCACGATTGAATACGTATTCCGCCCTCATCCCCTTGAATTGGGCGTCGGTGAATGAAATCGCATGAGGAACGAGCCGTTCCTCGTTCCAGAACCTCACCCTGCAGAAATCCACCTCTGTCCTGCAGATCTTGCTCAGCGCCGCGCCATATACCGCCTTATCCATGTCCCGTTTACTATCTATCAGGACCATATGAATGTAATTTTTCGATGTCCCAAGCTGGATGGACCGGACAAGACGCCATCCATCGCCGTGAAGGCTCGATTGCGGTTCGGGTTTTTGTGGCTGTGACTCAGGTTGCTGCAGCGATGCAGATATCGGCCATGAAAAAATGAACCCCACTAACCCTGCGGTAATAATCCTGATACTCACGCTCACAACGGCTCCTTGCTGTTTCCCTTGGCTTCCCTGATGCAAACTCCTGCCGCTCTCATGGATAAACCGTTGTCATTACCGGCAGGACAGCCATTCTATCAACAAAAAAAGTCATCAACAAGGGAACGCCTGAACAAGTCCGCGCGAACGCGACCGCAGCCCTGCGGGATGGGATGCGCATGAAGCGGCGGCGCGAAATGCGAATGGGCGGCGCCTGGCGCAGGCGCCACCCTCCCCCGCTTCATATTAATGGGGCACGTGTTCCGCCAGGGGACGGAATTGCAGATGGTAAAACATGCTAAGGTACCTCGCCGTCTCTTCGTGCTCCAGGTTGCTGACAAACTTCCAGAAACCATAGATGCGGGATAAAGTCATCATGCGCTCCGCATAGAGCCGCCATGTATAGCGGGACTCCACCCTTTTCAAGGCCATTTCGGATATCTGGTTCCACACTCCCGGATCCCGTGCCGAGCGTTCGAAAAAATCCGCCATCCGGGCCGCCGCCGCCGCCCCATCGTTGGGATCGAAATGATAGCCCGAGACGCCATGCTGTATGATTTCCCGCGGACCGCCATAGCATGTTGCGAATACGGGAAGGCCTGAAGCCATTGCTTCGATAATGGTCAATCCAAATGCCTCGAAACGCGCAGGCTGAACAAAAATACCGCGATGGTCCGCCACGTACCGGTACAATTCGCCGGCAAGATTCTTTTCCAGCCGGGTGCCAAGCCAGCGCATCCGCCCCTCCAACTGGTATTCGTTCATGATGGCGTGCATATGCTCGATTTCGGCACGCTCCTCGCCGTCGCTCGACGAGGCCGGGTCGATATGCCCTCCTATTATCAGCAGATTGGCCACACCCGAAAAACGCTGGCACTGCCCGAACCAGGCCGCGAGTGAAGTGAGATTCTTCACCAGATCGAGCCGCGCCATGGAAAAAATGAGTGGCTTGGCAGGATCATCAAAATGGCCGCGGTACGGCACGCCCGGATTGGCCTCGTATAGAAGGCGCTCGATATCCGGCAACAGGAAGTTCAGGCGGCGCTCCCGATCGAGATATGAAAAATACACTTCGGCGTCCGCCCCCGGCGAGACAATATTGAATTTTGGGTCGAACAGATCGATGCCGTTCACCACCCTGTATAAACCCGGCATGGTAAAGTTCTGGTAGGTTTCATATTGGCCAACCGTGTGATTGGTGCCGGCAATCTCCTGATAGGTGCTGGTAATGATAAAGTCGGCGCTGTTCATTGCGATGAGATCCGCCGTGTACTGGCAATTGAAATGGTATTGCGCTTCGCTTTCGCGCCAGTGCAAGGCGGAATGAAGATATTTGCTTTGCTCCAGCGCATGCGCGATGTTGCATTGGGTGACTCCGATGTGTTTTGAAATGAGGGAAGCAACCAGGTTGCCATCCGAATAATTTCCGATCACCAGATCCGGTCGGCCGCTCAACTGCGCCAGCGCCTCGCGTTCGACATCTATGGCAAAATTCTCCAGGTATGGCCAGATCTCGAACCGGGATATCCAATGACGGATGACTTCGCCATTTGCTTTCCTGAAAGGCACACGGACAATCCAGGAATTCTGGGTTCCATGCACCTTTTCCAGCGGATGATTGCACAGCGTTTCTCCTGCATCCGGTATCAGTCGCGTACAGATCAGGATTTTTGGCTGTGCAACGATGCCTTGCAACACCAGGCGCTCGGTCATTTCTCTTTCCAGCGCTCTCACCTGATCCAGAATATACACAACCTGGCCTCCGGTATCCGGCAACCCCAGCACGTTGTCCTGCCCAAAAAAACCGTGCGGGGATAGGATCAGCAGTTTTGAAATCATCGGGATGCGTGCAAGGAATTTCTCGAGCATTTCCGGCGATGGCGCCTCAAGAATGTCTACCAGCAAACTCATCGTTTCGCTTACCCGCTGCGCGCAATCGCCCCATCCGGGGGCGAAGCCCAATCCGCTCAGGGGTTCCGCTATGGTCTGCCAGGGCGCGTCGGGAGGATGGCGATCCAGTATGCCAAGCGCCCGATGCAAGCCGTTGCGCAACGCGGCAACATCGGCAAAGTTCCCACTGAGCATCAGGTGCTGGCCGTCCATGCTGTGCATGGTCAGAAAATGCAGCAGTTTGACCGTGCCCAGCCCGGATTGTGTAAACAGCGTGCCGGCGAGTTGCTTATTCAGGAAAATCACTCCCTGGCCGATGGACCGAATCTCCTTGAGTCTTGGAAAATTGCGATTGAACGGCGCAAAATCCAGCTCCAGGACCGGCTCATTTGCGTCTTCAGGACACACGAGCAATTCCTTGAACGCCAGGTAATCGGAAACGCTGACATCTTCGGATACAAGGTGCTGCTGATGAATACGCAGGAAATGCCAGCGGCCGGCGCCCTCGCGCAAAGCCAGGTAAATCAGCGGCGGGCGGCAGACGGCTTCCTGCAGCAAATCGACAAGCTCATGCAATGGTGTTCCAGACAGGACATGGCCGTGCTCCTCGTCCAGCGCATCGAAAACCGTGCGCAAATCGGAGCGCAGCAACAGTGGACGCTCCAGATCGAACCACTTGCATAAAAGCGCATATAGATCGCTACGGTGATCCATAACCCAGGCATCAATTTTTGAGATCATTCGCGGCCTCCGGAATAGATACGCCAAATGCGTAATGCATCATGCCCTCTGCAATGCCATCAGCATAGGAAGCGCGGGCAAAGTAAATCTGTTCATTCCCCTTCAGGCTTGCAAGCTCGGGGCTATGATTGGCCACGACCACGCCAAGCGTATCCCCTACCAGCATTTCATGGTCGTTCCCGGAATCACCCGCAACCAGAAAGGCGCGCAGCGGCAATCCCCACTTATAGGCAAGGTAGCGTATCGCCCGGCCCTTTGAAGCGCGCATGGGCAAAATGTCGAGGTATGCCTGGCGCGAATAGATCAGGTGCGCAGACAGATCCCGCTCCTTCAGCAAAGCGCGGATTTTCGGTATTGGAGGCAGTCGGTCAGGATCGACGTTATAGCTCAGCTTGAATTCCCGCTGGTTTTCCGGTGATTGCAGGATGAGCCCCGGCACTTCGCGAAGCGCCTCTTCCACCGCATCCCGCCGCCACGAATACTTGATGAAATTCTGCCACCCGATATCCGGACGGAGTCCAGGACCATAATTGATTTCGCTACCGACGGCCGTAATCAATACGTCCGGTAGCGGGACGTTCCACTCCTTCAAAATCCTCAGCGCGCTTTCCAGGGTACGTCCGGTTGCAACTCCCAGGCCCAGGCTGGGGGGAGTCGTCTTGAATGTGGCGAGAAACCGGCGCAAGGCGGCGCGATCGCCGAGAAGCGTATTGTCGATATCGGTTACGAGCATTTGCGACACCAGCGGCAGGGGCTGGCGCTGCGGCTTGTGGTATATGACCATCGTCCGCCTGATCTGCTTGCGCTGCTGATGCAGCAGGCGAGCCAGGACACGCAGGTAGTGCCTGACATGGGCATCCCAGGTATAGTGATTTTTAACTCCGGCAATTCCGTTGCGCGCCCATTGCTGCCACCGGCCAGGATCAGCCAGCGCATACTCCATTCCTCCGGCAATGGCGCCGGTATCCAGCGGATTGACCAGCACACCGTTTTTGCAGTGCGCAATGATGTCGCGCGGCCCCCCCTCTTCGGTTGCAACAATGGGAAGTCCGCTGGCCGCGGCCTCGATCAGGGTGAGCCCGAATGGTTCGGTGAGAGCCGGATTGATGAATATTCCCTTGCGCCGGGCTGCGAGCCTGTAAAGCCCCGGCACATCGGAAGACTGGTGCTGCTTGGGTATGGCGACCTTCCCCCATAAATCATAGCGGTCAATATCCAGCAACAGATTCGTCATCACCTCGGTCTGGGCCGGATCCAGTTCGCGTATATCGTCCCGATTGCCCGCTACAATGGCAAGGTTGGCCTGTTCGTGCAACGCGGGAGCGCTTCCAAACGCCGTAACCAGCGCGCTCAGATTCTTCCGCATTTCGGGACGGCAAATGGACAGAATGAGCGGTTTTCGCGGCTTCGTCAGAAAACGGTCGATCAGACCCGCCACCTCCGGTTCGTCCGATTTATGCCGGCCGGGTGGAGCAAACCGCGAAATATCGGTCCCTGGCGGAATGACCACGGCACGCTCAGGATGATAGTTGGCATATAAGCCGTATTGCTCCGTGCTCTCCTGCGGCGTGCTCGTGATGATGAGGCTGGCATGCTGCAGCAGAGCCTCCTCGGCGGCGATCCGCCGGCGAAAGCTGAATTGACGCTCCAGCGCCTGTGCTTTACGACCCTGCGCCAGCAACCGCTGTTCCTTGCTGCGTCCGAGGGAATGTCCGGTATGAATCTGGGGAATGCCCAGCAACTGCGAAAGCTGCATTCCGACGTATCCGGCATCGGCGTAATGACTATGTATCACATCCGGCAGACGCTTCTGCTCGCGGAGGAAAAGAAGCACACGATCCACAAGCTGATCGAGATAGGGCCACAGGCTCTCCTTGCGCAAGTACCGCCGCGGCCCGCAACGCAGGCGGATAATCCGCGCACGGCTGCCGAGCGCCTCTTCCGGACGGGAATATTCTTCCGACACGCCGGGATCTTCTATGAGCCGTGTCAGCAAATCCACCTTGCCCACCTGGCGCTGGCGCGCAAGCGATCGCGCCAGTTCCACCACATAGAGGATCTGGCCGCCGGTGTCGGCATCACGCCCGAGCTCCAGGTTATCAGTGCGGATGAGACCGTGCAGGCTGAGCATCAGCACGTATAGCTCACTCATGGGCTTCCAGCCACTCATTCAGGAATGGCCTGTAAAACTCCTCATCCTCAGGGATTGCGCCGCGTATCTGGCAGATAGCTGCGGCAAAACGATGTGCTCGCTGCAACGCAAGGGGTATTTTCCATTCACGAAGCAGCCCCACGATGAAGACGGCGGAGAAAGCGTCACCCGCGCCTACCGTGTCCCGGATATGGGGAACCGGGTCGCTTTCCATTTCCACGAATCGCCCGGAATCATCCAGCCAGGACGCTCCCTTTGCCCCCATTGTTATCAGAACGCCCCGCAATCCATATTGGTTCAGCAAGGCTTCGGCCCGGGCATGAGTGGAGCCCGATTGCAGGTTAAGCATTTCATTCATGGCTTCGAGTTCCGTATCGTTGGCCTTGACAATGTCGGCATGCTGCAGCAGCCATTCCACACGATCAGGATAGATCCACGGATCGCGCAGATTGACGTCAAAAAAACGGCGTCCATGGACTGCGCGCAATATATGGCGCAAGGCTCGATGCGAATGTGCGCGCTGTGCCAGGGTGCCGAAGTAAAGCAGATCGGGATTCGCGGCAAGGGCGGCAATTCGGGATAAGCGGGGATGGATATGATCATAAGCCTGATCGGGGAGAATATCAAACCGGTGGCCTTGAGAATCAAACTTCACTTCCACCGCGCCGGTAGGATGAGTGGAATCGAGTTGCACCCCATGGCCGGGCAGCTTCGCGCTTTCGAGCGCTTGCAGAATGCGCCTGCCCGCATTGTCCTGCCCAATGCGGGTAATCAGAACCGGCTTGCAGCCGAAAGCTGCCAGGTGGCGCGCCACATTGAACGGCGCACCTCCCAAAACCTCGCCTTCAGGAAACCGGTCTACGAGAATTTCGCCAAACAAGAGTACAGCTTGGCGGGCGACAGTCATCGTCTGCCCCTTGAAGAAAATTTATTTGCGAAGCGGAAAAGAACCGGATATGCGAATGAATAGGGTAATGATAAATTTATCGGGGTGCGCGATTATGTGCGATAACGTACATAAAGCCCCCGCTGAATTTCTATTCCGCCCGGGTTGAAGTTTAAAGTCATGCTGGAAAAGCCTTTCCTCCGGGTACGCCCGCTATCGCTGCCAAGCCGAACATTGCCGGCCGGGCCTGGGCACGCGCCGCAAAAACCCTGCTCAGAATTTGTAGCCGCGGTGCAGCGCCACCACGCTGGCCGATAGATTGAAATATTGCACCCGCTCGAATCCCGCATCTTCCATCATGCGCTTCAACTCTTCCTGGGATGGGTGCATGCGTATGGATTCAGCCAGATAACGGTAACTATCCGGGTCGCTTGCCACGAGCTTCCCCATCGCGGGCAGGACTTTGAACGAGTAGGTGTCGTAAAAACGCCGTAAGGGTTTCCATACCGCGGAGAATTCCAGGACGACGACACATCCGCCGGGGCGCAGCACGCGCAGCATTTCTCTTAACGCAGCATCCTTGTGCGTCATGTTGCGCAGGCCGAAGGCGACATTGGCGCAATCAAAATAATTGTCGGGAAAAGGCAATTTTTCGGCATCGCATTGCGCCACCGGCACTCCCACACCCTGATCGAGCAGCCTGTCCCTCCCTATTGTGAGCATGGAATTATTGATATCGGTGAGCCAGATCTCCCCGCCGCTTCCCACCCGTTCCAGGAACAATGTGCTCAGGTCAGCCGTGCCGCCGGCGATGTCGAGTACCCGATCACCCTCGCCGACACCGCTTGCCTGTACAGCAAACCGCTTCCACAAACGGTGCATGCCTCCCGACATGAGGTCATTCATCAGGTTGTACCGCTCGGCTACCGAGTCGAACACGCCTGCAACCTTACGGGCTTTCTCCGCTTCGGGAATGGTGTTGAAGCCAAAATGTGTTGTTTTCATGAATTTTGAACTGGAATAAAAGGAAGCCTACAGGAAGAGAACGGATGCGGTCCCTCGACCCCCGGACCACTATTTTTCCCTGCCTCTGCCGCCAAAACTACTTGGGTCATTTGCTTTGGTCCGGCTGGCGCCCGCTTCTTCCAGGCGCCGCAGGTATCGCTCCCACATCTCGTCTTGGTGGATACCGTATCGGTAGAGCAAATCCCAGGAATAAAGCCCGGTATTATGGCCATCGGTGAAGTTCAGCTGGATGGCGTAGCTGCCCACGGGTTCCACGTGATTGATGCTGACGCCTTCCTTTCCTGTCTGGAGCACTTCCTGTCCCGGAGAATGGCCGCGCACTTCCGCCGATGGCGAATGAACACGCAGAAACTCGCAGGAAAGGCGGAAGGTCTTGCCATCCGCAAAAGAAATTTCCAGTAATCGGGATTTTCGATGTAATTTTATTTCAGTAGGTGCGGGCGTATCTTCACGTAATCCAGCCATGGCGCCTTTCCTCAAGGAATCGCGCATGATAAACCACTAGGGAAGCCCTGAACAAGTCTTCGCTGGCGCGATGGCGGCTTTGTGGGATGGGATGCGCGAAAGGCGACGACGCGAGACCGCGGAGGGCGAAGCAAGCAGTATCTTCCGAAGAAGGTGCGGCCCCAAGCGGGCTGTTGGGGACGCGACAATATCTCGACGCGGTCTCCTGCATCCCCTCCGCTGCCCGATCCCCGCTCCGCGAGGCCGCTTCATGAAACAATTCGATGTTCTCCCCCATGGGTTGAATGGGTGAAACAGGAAACGTTTCAGGCCGTCTCCATGAGGGAGCCTTTTGACTCCATCAAGGAAATGCCGGGATTATCGGTTCCGTTCCCTCGATCACCGCTTCCGGGAGGTGTAACTTTACCAGTTCCTCGATTTCATCGACCCGCCCTTTCGGCACGTCCGCGAGAACCAGTAGTTGCCCCGATTCGATTGCCGTCTCGAACTGCTTGATCCTCGAATTGGCGGTACTTACCCCTATGAGGCTGCCTGCCCACGCGCCGACACCCGCTCCCGCGAGCGCGCTCCCCAGGAGCACCCCGCCTGCAATCACGGTCGAGGCGGGAGGAAGAGCGATGGCGACCAATCCGGCAAGCGCGCCGGCTGATCCGCCCAGCGCCAGCCCACGTTCCACCGCGGGGACGAAATCGGTTTTTTGAAACAACGTGGCTTCGGGCAAATCCTCCAGCTCCGTACCGCGTTTTGCGATCACATGGATATGCCGTTCCTCTATGCGGGCGAGCAGCAATTCGTCGACAATACGTTTTGCAATTGGGATGTTGGGAACAAGAAAGTAGATTCGTCGCATCATGATCTCCTTAAAATTGTTAATCACTACACGCGCAGATTCGATTGCCCTCGCTTGTATAATAGGACGGCTGATATCAAAAAGCAACGCAACGGCTTTTGTTGCCTGGATTGAAAAACCGGTATGCTGTACGTTATCCGGACGACTCCAAAGACGGTATTCGAATGGCCGATTCCGGCAAAGTCCGTTGATCGAACCGCATTGTCCGGCGCGTCGTTGGGAACGGCTTTGGAAACGAACAACGGAGGCGGAATTGAGTTGATGAGCCGGGTGCCGGAACGGGTACAGGATTATATTGAAAACCAGGGAAAGGAATGAGGGGATGATCAAGACACGTGCAGCAGTAGCCTGGGCTCCAGGGCAACCCTTGCGTATCGAGAAAGTTGATCTTCTGCCGCCACAGCGGGGGGAGGTGCTCGTGCGCATCGTTGCCACCGGTGTATGTCATACCGATGCATTCACGCTTTCCGGCGAGGATCCGGAAGGCAAGTTTCCGGCAATTCTCGGCCATGAAGGCGGGGGCATCGTCGAAGCGTTGGGAGAAGGCGTTTCCAGTGTGCAGGTTGGCGACCATGTGATACCGCTCTACACGCCCGAATGCCGTGAGTGCAAATTTTGCAAATCCGGCAAAACCAACCTCTGCCAGGCCATTCGGGCAACGCAGGGCCAGGGATTGATGCCCGACGGGACGACACGCTTTTTTAAGGACGGGAAACCCATCTATCATTATATGGGAACGTCCACCTTCTCCGAATATACCGTAATACCCGAAATCTCACTTGCCAGGATCAGCAAGGAAGCGCCTCTGGAGAAAGTTTGCCTGCTCGGCTGCGGCGTGACCACTGGGCTGGGTGCGGTCGCCAACACCGCGAAAGTGCAGGAAGGCAATACGGTGGCTGTTTTTGGCCTCGGCGGGATCGGGCTGGCCGTAATCATCGGCGCGGCCATTGCCAGGGCCGGACGCATTATCGCGATCGATCTCAATCCGGGGAAGTTCGAGATTGCCCGGCAACTGGGAGCAACCGATGTGGTCAATCCCAGGGATTACGACAAGCCGGTCCAGGATGTCATCGTTGAAATGACGGGTGGCGGGGTGGATTTCTCCTTTGAATGCATCGGCAATGTCAAGGTGATGCGCTCGGCACTGGAATGCTGCCACAAGGGCTGGGGGGAATCCGTGATCATTGGTGTTGCCGGGGCCGGCGAAGAGATCTGCACACGGCCATTCCAGCTCGTGACCGGGCGTGTCTGGCGCGGATCTGCTTTCGGTGGAGTCAAAGGCCGCACCGAACTGCCGGGTTACGTGGAACGCTATCTCAAGGGGGAATTCGAGCTCGATACATTCATCACCCATACCATGGGGTTGAGTGATATCAATAGAGCGTTTGACCTGATGCACGAAGGCAAATCCATCCGCACGGTCATCCATTACGCCCAATGAACCGCAAGTTCACGCATGGGCCCGCGAATCATTGCAACGCGGAATCGCTTGTCCCGCGCAGGAAACCGGGGATATCGCTATTTTGAAGCTGCTCTCATCCCATTGCTTGTTTGAGGGACTGCAGCAACGGTACTGCCATTACTCTCGGACCTTGGGTTGCGAGATGAATTTTTCCATTTATCTCCCGCCCACTGCGTTCAATGCATCCCGCGCACCGCGCATGGATGGCCCCGAGAAATTTCCAGCGATCTATTGGTTGTCCGGACTCACCTGTACAGATGAAAATTTCACGCTCAAAGCAGGCGCCCAAAGGACGGCGGCGGAGCTCGGCATTGTGCTGGTCATTCCAGACACAAGTCCGCGGGGAGAAGGCGTGGCGGCATCCCCCGATGCCGCGTACGATCTGGGGTTGGGCGCTGGTTTCTACGTGAACGCCACCCAGGCTCCCTGGAGCCGCAACTATCAAATGTACGATTATATTGTCGATGAGCTGCCGGCACTGATCGAGCAGAATTTTGCCGTCGGTGATGTACGAGCCATTTCCGGACATTCCATGGGTGGGCATGGCGCGCTGGTAATCGCTTTACGCAATCCACGGCGCTACAGTTCGGTCTCCGCGTTTTCGCCTATCGCAAACCCTATCGCCAGCTCATGGGGCAGGAAGGCATTTACGCATTATCTGGGAAATGATGAAAAGTGCTGGCAGAATTATGATGCCACGTTATTGATCGAATCCTCGCGGCCCTCCGAGCATTTGCCCCTGCTGGTCGACCAGGGGGATGCGGATGAATTCCTGCCCGGGCAATTGAAGATCGAACGCCTCATCGCCGCCTGTGAGGCAGCGAATTACGGGGCAAGGATCACCATGCGCCAAGGCTACGATCACAGCTATTTTTTTATAAGCACATTCATCGAAAATCATCTGCGCTTCCATCACAATGCATTCAGGAACTTTTAGTCTCGCCAGTTGAGACTTGTTCGGGGGCTCCTCATATCCTGATGCGTTCACAGCGGGAGGAAGCCATTCCGCTTCCTGTATAATCCAAGCTTTTGGAAACGACTTTCATGGAAGCGGAACAGCTTAACGCCATTGCTCACCAACTCGCCGGCCTCGACAATCGAACGGCAGAGTTGCGGAGGTATCTTTGACTTCGATGCCAAGCAAACGCGTCTGAATGAACTGACACGACTGACGGAAGACCCGGCGATCTGGGATGACAACAAACGCGCCCAGGAACTGGGCCGTGAAAAAAAGATGCTGGAAGACGTCGTTGTCACACTCGGGTCGCTCGACCGCCAATTGCATGATGCACGCGATCTATTTCAGATGGCGAGAGAAGAGGATGACGATGCCACGATCGAGAGTGTTGGCACGGATATCGCCGAGCTGGAAAAAATCGTGGACCGCATGGAATTCCGCCGCATGTTTTCCAATGCGATGGATCCCAATAACTGCTTCGTCGATATCCAGGCGGGATCGGGTGGCACCGAGGCGCAGGACTGGGCGGAAATGCTGGAACGCATGTATCTTCACTACTGCGAGCGGCGCGGTTATGCCGTGGAGGTCCTGGAAGAGTCACCGGGGGAAGTAGCCGGCATCAAGAGCGCCAGCCTGAAAATATCAGGGGAGTACGCCTACGGCTATCTCCGTACCGAAACCGGCGTGCATCGATTGGTGCGTAAGTCGCCCTTTGACTCAGGCAATCGCCGCCATACCTCTTTTGCCAGCGTATTCGTCTACCCCGAAGTGGATGAGACGATAGAAATAGAAATCAATCCCGCGGATTTGCGCGTGGACACTTTCCGTGCCTCCGGCGCGGGTGGTCAGCACATCAATAAAACGGATTCGGCTATACGCATTACCCATAATCCCACCGGTATCGTAGTGCAATGCCAGAGCGGACGCTCGCAGCATCGTAATCGCGCGGACGCGATGGCCATGCTGAAATCGCGCTTGTACGAAGCGGAATTGCGCAAGCGCAACGACGAAAAGCAGGCGATAGAAGACAGCAAAACCGATATCGGCTGGGGGCACCAGATTCGCTCCTATGTGCTGGATCAATCCCGCATCAAGGATCTGCGCACGGGAATCGAAAGCGGCAATACTCAGGCGGTACTCGACGGCGGCCTGGATGAATTCATCGAGGCAAGCTTGAAACAAGGGGTCTGACAACATGAGCAAGATTCGGGATGAAATAGATCACCTGATACAGCCTGAAGAGCACGATCGGATCAATACCGCCGCGCCGGGCGGCGATTCGGGGCAGGAATCCGACGACAAGGAGCTTCTTACCGCGGAGCGCCGCCATAAACTGGATGCCCTGCGGAAAACGGGCAATCCTTTTCCAAATGACTTCCATCGGGAGGATTTATCGCTGGACCTTCACCAGCGATATGGCGGGCATTCCAACGAAATGCTGGAAGGCGCGCCCCAGGCTGTCAGCATAGCGGGACGCATGGTACTGAAGCGGGTGATGGGCAAGGCAAGCTTCGCTACGATTCAGGATACGGGCGGGCGCATTCAGCTATACATTGCCAGGGATGTCGCCGGCGAAGCGGCGTACGACGCATTTAAGCACTATGACTTGGGCGATATATTGGGAGCGCAAGGAACCCTATTCCGAACGCGTACGGGCGAGTTGTCGGTACGCGTCACAGCGCTGAGGCTGCTGACAAAATCCTTGCGGCCCCTGCCCGAAAAATTCCATGGCCTGAGTGACCAGGAGCAAAAATACAGGCAGCGTTACCTCGATCTCATCACGAACGAAGAGAGCCGCAAGGTCTTCGTCACTCGCTCCCGGCTCATTCAGGCCATCCGTGAGTTCCTCGCTGCGCACGGCTACCTGGAAGTGGAAACACCGATGATGCATCCCATTCCCGGGGGTGCGGCGGCACGGCCTTTCGTTACCCACCATAACGCGCTGGACAGGAAGCTGTATCTGCGCATCGCACCCGAGCTTTATCTGAAGCGGCTGATAATCGGCGGAATGGAAAAGGTGTTCGAAATCAACCGGAGCTTCCGCAACGAGGGAATATCGACCCGGCATAATCCGGAATTCACCATGCTGGAATTCTACGAGGCCTATCAGGATTACGCGTATTTGATGGATTTCACCGAAAGCATGTTGCAGGAAGTAGCACTAAAAGTGCTGGGCACCGCGAAAGTGACCTACCAGGGGCGGGAAATCGATCTTGCCCGGCCGTTCGCACGGCTCACCATTACCCAGGCCATCGAGAAATTTCACCCGGAATATACCCACGACAACCTTCACAACCGGGATTGGCTAACAGCCGTAATGGCGCTAAACGACATCGCTTTCAAACCAGGCGACGGAATCGGGGGGCTGCAGCTTTCGCTGTTTGACGCCACCACGGAGCATCTGCTGCACGAACCCACCTTTATCATTGATTACCCAGCGGAAGTCTCCCCCCTGGCGCGCCGCAACGACGTGAACCCGGCGGTGACGGACCGTTTCGAGCTCTATATTGCGGGACGCGAAATCGCGAACGGATTTTCCGAGTTGAACGATCCCGAAGACCAGGCGGTGCGCTTCCTGGAGCAAGCCCAAGCCAGGGAAGCAGGCGATGCCGAGGCGATGCACTACGATGCGGACTACATCCGGGCTCTCGAATATGGCCTTCCTCCCACGGCGGGCGAAGGTATCGGGATAGATCGCCTGGCGATGCTCTTCACCGATAGTCCCAGCATACGCGACGTGATCCTGTTCCCGCAACTGCGTCAGGGAAATTAAGAACTTTTTTGTGATCAAGCCCCGCGTGGTTTTCAGGGAAAACTACCCGCAGTAGCCGTTAGTCTGAAACCAGTTCATTGCATCCTCCAGCGCTTCTGTTGCGGGCCGGTATTGATAACCCAGCTCGCGAACGGCCTTTTCGCTGGAGTAAAACATCTTTTTTTCCGCCATGCGCACGCTATCCATCGTGGCGCGAGGCTCGACACGGGTTACCATTGCCATTTTTTCCATTAGCCACGCTGCTGGAAGAACCACTTTGACCGGCAGATTGAAACGCTTTGTCCGCTTTCCGCTGATTTCATCTATTGTTTGCAGTATTTGCAACAAGGTCATGTTCTCGCCGCCTAGAATATAGCGTTCCCCCGGTATCCCCTTCGCGTAAGCCAGCAAATGGCCATGCGCGATGTCGTCGGCATGCGCGATATTCAATCCGGTATTTACATAAGCCGGCATCCGGCCGCAGAGCGTATCCACCACAATGCGCCCCGTGGGAGTGGGCTTGATATCGCGCGGTCCTATGGGCGTGGAGGGGTTGACGATGACGACCGGTAACTTATGCTCATCGGTCATTTGCCGAACCACTTGTTCCGCCATGAATTTGGACCGCTTATAGTGCCCCGTCATCGACATCAAGGTGGAAGGCGTGTTTTCGTTGGCCGGAGCATCAGTCTGGTTCGCTCCCAGCGTGGCCACGCTGCTGGTGTATATCATGCGCCGCATTCCCGCCTCGGCAGCAGCGAGTATCAGCGCCTCGGTTCCTTTTACATTGATGTCGTACATGGTTTCCGGATTGGGTACCCACAGGCGGTAATCCGCGGCGACATGGAACAGATTGTCGCAACCCGCGACAGCGCGCTTGAGCGACTGAGCCGAGCGCAGATCGCCTTGCGAAAGTTCGACAGGCAGCTTGTAAAGATTTCTCAGGTCGCTCCCTGGCCTCACCAGGCAGCGTACTTCGTGCCCGGCATTCAGCAGGCAGCGTGCAACCGCCGAACCGACAAACCCGTTTGCTCCGGTAACCAGTGATTTCATCTATTCAATCCTTAAGGAAGCGCCGGATTGAAGCAGCGCGGTGAAGCGAATGAAACAACCTCCTCCGTTTCGACGCTGGTCAATCAGTTACTTCGAGCTGCAATATGCTTTTCCACGTCTTCCTTGCTGAATCCCAACGCGGCCGCGACCCGATCGGCATGGCTTACCCTGGATACGCCGGAGATCAGCCGATAAGTCGGTCCCTGGGCGAGAAACTCGCCCTGCAGGTAGCGGCCGATTCCCTTATCCTGCAAACGTTCGCATAGCTCATGGTTGTGGGTAACGAGCAGGGTGCTGGCTCCCAGCTTGTGGAAACCGGAAAGCACATACTCGGAAAGCTCCATTTTCTCCTCAAATGTCGTACCTTCCGAAAGCTCATCCAGCACGACAAGGCTGCGAGCCGTCGTGCTGAAGAATATCTCTCGCGTACGTTTCAATTCGTGCCCAAAACGTCCAATGCCTTCATCCAGATGCCCAGGGTCGGGGACCTGGTAAAAAATATGCTCGGCCAGTACCAGGCGGGCTGCGGATGCGGGAACGTAGCAGCCCATCTGGCCCACCAGCTGAAGCTGGACCACTGTCTTGCAGTAGGCTGTCTTGCCGCCACTATTGGGGCCGGTGATTACCAGGAGCCGTCCCTTATCGTCAAGCAGGATGTCATTCGGAACATAATTCGGATTGCCTCTCGCGAGCAGAGGGTTTCTTGCCGCACTTGCGTCAAGCGAGTGGCAGTCGCTGTCCATTATCTCCGGCAGCACCATCGGCCCGCCAAAGGTTTGCGCATAACGATAAAAAGACATCATCTCGTCGATCCTGCCCAGCGTTTCCATGACACGCGCCAGCTCCACGCTATGCTTGAACAGCTTGCGTAATGGATAGATGATGTTGTCGCGATCGGAGGCGGCGATGGCGATCAACAGAACGGGCAAAACCGGTACCGCCAGCACCAGTATTCCGAAACCAAGATAAGAAATTCCGAAGCTTGCCAGCATGCCCTGAAAAAAATACAAAGCCAGCGATAAGCCGCCCAATACCAGCAGGATGGGAAGAGGTTTGAGCATGGACGGCCTGAAGCGGAAAACGGGCGTATAACGCGGTTTTTCCTCGCTGGTCTTGAATTTTCCATCTACCGGATAAATCGGCCCGCGCATCAGGGAACAGATACGCGAATGCCCGAATTCACCGATTGCGTCAAATAACTCACGCAGGTATTCGCTTCGTGGCTGCGGCAAAGTCTGCGCCAGCTCGACCAGATCGATCACAAAACCGGTACCGTCCAGAAACTGGTTGTACCCGTAGCCGCTGAACTCCATCTTGTCACTGCTGCGCCGCGAATTTTCGATAGCGATTCCGCCATTGAAATTTCCATAGAGCAAGTCATAAAGCGACTGCTCTCCGCGCCGCATTTCCTCCATGTAGCGCTCCAGACCCTCCCGAAGAGCAGGGTTTGACTCCAGTTCCCTCAACGCTTCCTGCTTTTTTCGAACATTCACCGGATCGGCCGCCGGCCGGGCCAGGGAACGATACAACACCGCCTGCCCGACATGAGTTACCGCATGATTAAATGAATCAAATAATTGATCAGCTTCGATCGCATCAAAGGTCTTTGCATCCAGAACACCGTGCTCTCCCGGAACCGGACGGGTATCCCGTACCCCTACCGGCCGATCGCCGGAAGACAGGACCGGCGGTTGGCCGGAATGCAACTCAGACATGGCTGGCTCCGTCATGATAAGTCCAGATAATTTTGATGCATGCCATGACGTGCGAATGGAAAGGGCCTGTCGAAAGTATCCGGATGCGCTCATCCTTCACTGGTTGGTGATTCATCCATGGCGGACTGTGCGGAAATATTTGATTGGCACTCGGGCACCGTCATATTGGCGGCATTCTGGAATGGCAAGCAAGCGGTCGGTGGAAAAACCGGACTACGATTGAAAATCTAACATCCAACGGGGTTGGCGTCAACGCGGCGAGCTACAAGGCAATGGCAAGGTACCCACGAAAGGTTCTTATCCGGCAAAACCCCAAATGCATCCAGCCGCTGAACGCCGCATCAAGTCCCGGACAAAACCCGAAGCGGGTTTCCATCAGCGATGGACAAACGGTTTACTTTAGCAATACATCATTTATCTGCATTAAATCCTCTTCATCCAGCTCGCCGGCCTCAGCCTCCAGCCTCAGCCTGGACATCAGAAAATTATAGCGTGCCTGGGACAGATCGCGTTGCGCGGTAGCCAGCAACTGCTGAGCATTCAATACGTCGACCTCTGTTCTCACCCCCACCTCCTGCCCGGTTTTAGTCGAATCAACCTGGCTCTTGCTGGAAATCACAGCTTGCTTGAGCGCCTGGACCTGTGCGATGCCATTAGTGACATTCAGATACTGCTGGCTCACCTGGAGCACGCTATTGCGCCTCGTATTATTCAGGTCTTGAAGAGCCCGCTCCTGGTTGGCCAGCGCCTCGCGTACGCGCGACTGGGTCGCAAATCCCTGGAAGATCGGAACATTGAGTTGCACTCCGATTTCCTTTGACGTCAGATCGACCCCCCTTCCGGTAATGGTCCCCCCCACCCCTTTCTGGTCGCTGTAGATCGCCACCAGGTCGAGAGTGGGATAATGACCCGCCTTGGCCCTTTCCACATCCTGCTTTGCGATATTGACAATGGCCTGCTGAATCTTGAGCGCAAGATTGTTCTGCTCCGCGACGGTGATCCAGTCCTGCATGTTGGCATACTTGAGCTTCAGCAGGTCAGATGCGGTGTCATGCGGACGCCGGAGATCGCCGGGAATACGGCCGATGATTTGCTGCAGCGTGCGCTTCCTGACCTCCAGTTCGTTCCGGGCCGCAATCTCCGTCGAAACGGTCAAATCGAAGCGCGCCTGTGCCTCGTAGGTGTCCACGATGGTTGCCGTCCCCACCTCGAAGTTCCGCTTGGCCTGTGCGAGCTGTTCTCCGATTGCTTTCTTCTGGGCCTCCGCCACTTCGATATTCACCTGGGCGGTCAGTATATCGAAGTAAGCCTGGGCAACGCGCAGTATCAAGTCCTGCGCCGCGAGAATGAATTGCAGGTCCGCCTGGACCACCTGGATCTTCGCCTGCTCGTAGATCGCAAAATTTTCCTTGCGATAAATTGGCTGAGTCGCGGTAACAGTCAGGCTCTGGTTATCTATGGTCACCTCGCCAGGAGGCACCGCCAATCCTCCCGACCCTATCGATGCGCCCCTATCTATCAACTGCCGGCGCCGCACGCCCGAAAAGGTAACCGTGGGAAGCAGCCCCGCCCGGCCTTGCGGCAGCTTTTCCTGCGCTGCGAGGTGGGCGGCGCGAGCTGAACTGTATTGCGCATCCTGCTCGAGTGCCTCACGATAAATCGCCATCAGATCCGCCGCATGAGCCGGAGAAAAATCTACCGCATGAGCCGGAGAATATAGAGCAATCCCAACAATCAGTAAGCCCGGGATGTATCGTGAAATATTCACTTTGATTCCGATTGTCCTGCTTCGGATACGAAAAACGAACTATCGCCCCTCGAGCATGACTCCAGGCAACAGTGGGGTTGGATGCATGCAGCCGATGGACAATTCGGGAACCGCTTCTGGAATTTCAAAAGACGAACCTTGTCGGCCTCTGGGCATTTTTCAGAGGAGGAATACAAGTTTCGAACAATCCGACCGTGCTGAACTCACCCGGCTCTTCGAATCGCGTCACCCGGGTAACAAGCACGGCATTCATCACCGGTGGATCGCCCACAATTGCGAACAAACGACCGCCGGTCGTTAGGCTTTCCTGGAAAGCCGTCGGCAGTACCGGCACGGACCCCGTGAGCGCGATGACATCATAAGGCCCATGCTGAGGCCACCCTCTGGCAGCATCGCCCGCTTCCAGCACGACATTGTCGATTGCATGTGCCTGGAGATTTTTTTCCGCCATAGCCTTCAGTTCGGGAATGATTTCAACACCATGGACCAGTTTGCCTTTTTTGGCAAGCAAAGCGGTAAGATAACCGCTTCCACTGCCTACTTCCAGAATCCGGTCCGTTCTTTTTACCTGAAGTTCCTGTAAAATACGTGCTTCAAGTTTGGGAGTGAGCATGGCCTCCCCATGCCCCAGCGGGATCTCCATATCCACGAATGCGAGAGACCGGTAGGCTGCGGGGACGAATTCCTCGCGCCGCAGCTCAAACAATAACTTTAAAACATCCTCGTCCAATACGTCCCATGGGCGAATTTGCTGCTCCACCATATTAAACCGGGTTTGCTCCAGATCCATGCTCCTGCCCTATATAAATTGTCGTTTACAGACTTGCAATTATTCCATATTTCCTTTAGCTTCACAGCAGCAGCTAGGGGTCCGTTTCCGGCGCTGGCCGGCAAACTGGTGAGAGAGTCCCTTACTACCTGACACGGATAATGCCGCCGTAGGGAAGCTGGGACCTGACGTCCCGCTCGTTTATGGCATCAAAGGAGCGTTCATGAAAGCAACAGTCTTAAATCCCGCCTCGTTTCCCTTCCCTTTTTCGAGTAAAACGGCGCATGTCGATGAAGGAGCCATCAAGCCTCTTCCAAAGTCCTGCAAAGTCTATGTGGAAGGCTCTCGGCCCGATCTTCGGGTACCGATGCGGGAAATCAGCCAGTCGGCTACCCATGCGAACAAGGGGGATGAACAAAATCCCGCTGTCTACGTTTACGACACTTCCGGACCCTACACCGATCCCGCGATAAAAATCGACATCCGGTCCGGATTATCTCCACTGCGGGAGAAATGGATAAGCGAGCGCGCGGACTCGGAAGTTCAATCCGGTCCCGCTTCCCTCTATGGCAGGCAACGGCTGGCCGATCCGGCGCTCGCCGACTTGCGCTTTGACCTGAAGCGGCACCCTCGCCGCGCCAGAGCGGGCATGAACGTAACGCAGATGAACTATGCGCGCCGTGGAATCATTACGCCGGAAATGGAATATGTCGCCATACGGGAAAATCTGCGCTGCGAGCATCTCAACGCCCAGCAGCGGGAATTGCTAGCCCGCCAGCACCCCGGCCACGACTTTGGCGCCTTTCTGCCTCGTCACATTACGCCGGAATTCGTACGTGAAGAGGTGGCCCGGGGCCGCGCGATCATCCCGCTCAACATCAACCATCCCGAATCTGAACCGATGATCATCGGCCGCAATTTCCTGGTAAAGATCAACGCCAATATCGGAAATTCCGCGCTGGGCTCAAGCATCCAGGAGGAAGTTGAAAAAATGACCTGGGCCATACGCTGGGGCGGAGATACGGTGATGGACTTGTCCACCGGAAAAAATATCCACGAAACGCGTGAATGGATCATTCGCAATAGCCCCGTTCCCATCGGCACTGTCCCTATCTACCAGGCGCTGGAAAAAGTGAATGGAAAAGCGGAAGAACTCACCTGGGAAATCTTTCGCGATACGCTGATCGAGCAGGCCGAGCAGGGCGTGGACTATTTTACGATTCACGCGGGTGTGCGGCTCGCCTACGTTCCCATGACGGCAAAACGCCTGACCGGAATTGTCTCGCGCGGCGGCTCCATCATGGCGAAATGGTGCCTCGCGCATCACAAGGAAAGTTTTCTCTACACCCGCTTCGAGGAAATCTGCGAAATCATGAAGGCTTATGATGTAAGCTTTTCCCTGGGCGACGGACTGCGTCCAGGGTCGATTTACGACGCAAATGACGAGGCCCAGTTCGCGGAACTGAAAACATTGGGGGAATTAACCCAGATCGCATGGAAACACGACGTGCAGGTGATGATCGAGGGGCCGGGGCATGTGCCCATGAATCTCATCAAGGAGAATATGGACCTGCAGCTTAAATATTGCAACGAAGCGCCGTTCTACACCCTTGGACCGCTCACCACGGACATCGCGCCCGGCTACGACCATATCACCTCCGCGATTGGCGCGGCGATGATCGGCTGGTATGGCACCGCAATGCTGTGTTACGTTACGCCCAAGGAACATCTTGGGCTGCCGGATAAGGATGACGTGAAGGACGGCATCATCACCTACAAGATAGCCGCTCATGCCGCCGATCTGGCAAAGGGACATCCTGGTGCACAATTACGCGACAATGCGCTTTCCAAGGCGCGATTCGAATTTCGCTGGGAGGACCAGTTCAACCTCGGTCTCGATCCCGATAAGGCGCAGCAATTCCATGACGAAACCCTGCCGCAGGAGGGCGCCAAAGTGGCTCATTTCTGCTCCATGTGCGGCCCCCATTTCTGCTCGATGAAAATTACGCAGGATGTGCGGGATTTCGCAGCAAACCAGGGTGTGAGCGAACAGGACGCCTTGATAAAGGGGATGGAAGAAAAAGCGCAGGAATTCGTGGCAAAAGGAGCGGAAATTTACACGAAAGCTTAAGGAAACGTTGAACAATCTTCGCTGAGCGCGTTGCTGGTAAAATCGGGATGATCATAAGGCACGTGACGAAAGTCGTAGCTTGGGCTACGATGCCAGGGAAAGCGCAACGCCATGGCTCCGCAGAGCATGGCCCGAAGGGCGTTCGAGAAACGGGAAGCGGGATGCGGAGGGAAATGCTTCGACCGTACCCCGGTATTATTGGGGCACAGGCATCCCGCTATGGGTCGCATCTTCCATGGAAGAAATTGCTCCGCCCTGCCCGGTTGCACCGGCGTTGCAAAAAATGGGCTCTTGCCTCAAGAAAAAGCGGGGGTACGTGCCCCCTGTTCCGTCTGTTTAACTGGTAATCGACTCCCTTCACTGGATGAAGCTTTTGCATAGCGCACCCCCCGCCCTTTCTCCTTCTCCCGACGTGTTCCGGGTACAAGCACTCCTTGCCGGATAACCGATGGATTGGCTTCTGGTTCTCAAGGCGCTGGTTCTCGGCATTGTTGAAGGCTTGACCGAATTTCTTCCTGTTTCCTCTACCGGACACCTGATTCTTGTCGGCGATCTGCTGAACTTCAATGACGAGAAAGGAAAGGTTTTCACCATCCTGATCCAGCTGGGCGCCATCCTGGCGGTGTGCTGGGAATACCGCGCCAGAATAGGCAGCGTCATGCGGCAGATCGGGTCAAGCAAAGACGCCAATCGCTTCATGCTGAACCTGTTTATTGCCTTCCTGCCGGCTGCGATCCTGGGCCTGCTCTTCATCAAAACCATCAAGCATTACCTGTTTCATCCGATCCCCGTCGCTCTGGCGCTGATCATCGGCGGATTCCTCATTCTATGGGCGGAACGCAGGAAGCACGTCGTTGATGTCGATCGCGTCGATGACATGGGCTGGAAACATGCATTGAAGATCGGACTGATGCAGTGCCTCGCCCTGATACCCGGCACGTCGCGTTCCGGCGCGACCATTATTGGCGGGCTCTTCTTTGGCTTGTCCCGAAAGGCTGCCACGGAATTTTCATTCTTCCTCGCAATACCCATCATGTTCGCCGCGACTTTCTATGATGTCTACAAGCACCGCGACATTCTCCAGTTCAACGACATGGGCGTATTTCTCGTCGGTTTCGTGGCTTCGTTCATCAGCGCCCTGATCGCGGTTCGCGGGCTATTGCGATTCGTGAGCCACCATGATTTTACCGTATTCGCTTGGTACCGCATTGGATTTGGCGCAATCGTGCTTGCGACCGCTTATTCCGGCATGGTGGAATGGTCGGCGCCTTGACTCCGGGTCTCTCAGCTTTGCACCCAGGGCAATCCAGCCGCTTTCCAGCCACCCTTGGTGCCACGATGGCCGCTCGCATCCTTATCGCCTTCGAAGCCTTCCAGAACGTTGTAGCAATTTGCGTAGCCCGATTCAGTGGCGGTTGCGGCAGCTTGATGCGAACGTCCGCCGCTGCGGCAGAGGAACATTACCATCGATTCCTTATCCACTTGGCTGGAAAGATACGAAAGAAAACTGGAATTGGGCCGCATGCCCGGATAGGACTGCCATTCGATTTCGACCGCGCCAGGTATTCTTCCCACCCAGTCCAGCTCGGCCCTTGAACGGACATCGACCAGCCTGGCTCCGGGAGCTTCCTGCAGAAGAGTGAGCGCCTCGGCAGGATAAAGAGCGCCCTCGTATGGCAAATTCATTTCCTGGGCGCGCTGTTGCGCCCTTTCAAGTATCGAGCCTATCGTATCCATTGGCTTCCCCCCGGATATTCAAATCAATGTATCAATGTAAATGCAATATTAGTACATTTTTGCTTTGTGAAGTCTGAACAAATCTTCGCTGGCGCGACAGCGCCTTGCAGGTCAGGGCGGCGTAACCGGGTTTTATATTCCTGTTTTCATCGATCAGCCTAAATCCGGCAGTTGGAGCACGCTCAGCGACTTGACTTGTTCAGGACTTCCTTAATACGCAAGCGCTCCTGCTGATATAATCCCCCACTTGCGCCACGACCATCGTCGCGCACCTTATGGTCATCTCGATTTTACGAACTCGGCAGGATTTGTTCAGAGATTCCCTCGCACCTCGTCCGTATTGCATTGCAATTCTGGTTTTGGAGAAAAAAATGGCGGTATCCGACGTACTGAAAATGATACAGGACAATGAAGTGAAATTCGTTGACCTTCGCTTTACTGATACCCGGGGCCAGGAACAGCACGTGACGCTTCCTGCTCACGCAATCGATGCGGACAAGCTTGAGGATGGGCACGCCTTCGATGGCTCTTCGATTGCCGGATGGAAAGGCATACATGCTTCCGACATGCTCCTGATACCTGATCCGGATACGGCGAACATGGACCCGTTCATGGATGAACCTACGCTATTCATAACCTGCGATGTGGTGGAACCCTCTGACGGCAAGGGCTATGACCGTGATCCGCGCTCCCTTGCGAAACGGGGCGAGGCTTACCTGAAATCGACCGGCATCGGCGATATCGCCTATTTCGGACCCGAGCCGGAATTTTTCATTTTCGACTCCGTAACCTGGCATGAGGATATGTCCGGCTGCTCTGTAAAAATTGAATCGGAGGAAGCGGCATGGAGTTCGGCGGTGAGATACGAGACTGGCAACACCGGCCATCGCCCACCAGTAAAAGGAGGCTACTTTCCAGTTCCCCCCATAGATTCCCTGCACGACATCCGCTCCGCCATGTGTCTCGCCCTCGAGGAACTGGGTCTGGAAGTCGAAGTGCATCACCACGAGGTAGCCACCGCCGGCCAGTGCGAGATTGGCACGAAATACAGCAGCCTGGTCAAACGTGCGGATTGGACCCAGGTTTTCAAATACGTAGTCCACAGTGTCGCTCATTCATATGGCAAGACGGTAACTTTTATGCCGAAACCCATAGTGGGCGATAACGGTTCGGGAATGCATGTGCATCAGTCTATCTGGAAGGGCGGCCAGAATTTATTTTCCGGAAATGGCTATGCCGGACTCTCGGAATTGGCGTTATTTTATATAGGCGGGATCATCAAGCACGCGAAGGCCCTGAACGCGTTCACAAACCCGGGAACCAATTCATACAAGAGGCTCGTGCCCGGTTTTGAAGCACCTATCAATCTTGCTTATTCCATCAGCAACCGGTCTGCCGCGGTGCGCATTCCCTATGCAAACAGCCCCAAAGGCCGTCGCATTGAAGTGCGTTTTCCCGATCCCACCGCCAATCCTTACCTGGCATTTACCGCGTTGATGATGGCCGGGCTGGACGGGATCCAGAACAGGATCCACCCCGGCGATCCCATGGACAAGAATCTTTACGACCTGCCTCCCGAAGAGGCCGCCAGGATTCCCAATCCCTGCGCGTCTCTGGATGAAGCGCTGGACAACCTCGACCAGGACCGCCACTTTCTTACGCGGGGGGGCGTATTCTCGAATGACATGATCGACGGCTACATCGAACTGAAAATGGAAGAAGTTCAGCGTCTGCGCATGACCACCCATCCAGTGGAATTCGATATGTACTACAGCCTGTAGCCGATCGGTTATGAAGCTGGGAACATTTTGAATCGAATTTGGCCGCTCTATGAAGGAAAATCCGTGACGAAGCTCATTACTGCCGTGTTGATGACCGTTCCGTTCCTCATGCTCTGGGGTTGCGGCGACAAGCCCACTGCGAAGAAACCGCCGGAAGAGTCCACAGTCAAGCTTGCCGACGAATATACTTCGGAGAAGCAGATTCCATCCGTACTGGAAAATGAATTGACGCCCGAAGAGAAATCAGCGGTGCTGAATGAAATCATGCCGCCCGCCTCCCCGGACGAACCTACGCCCGAAGAAAAGTTTCTCAAATTGAGAAAAGATGCCGAAGCGGGAGATCCTAAAGCCCAAAATGGGCTCGGTGTAATGTATTACACCGGTGAAGCCATATCGAAGGATTCTTCGGGAAAAATTCTCAACAATGACCCGGTCACGGCTGCCGCCTGGTTTCACCGGTCCGCCGCGCAGGGATATGCGGATGCACAGTTCAATCTTGGACTGATGTACGCCAATGGGGAAGGCGTGGCCCAGGATACGGCCAAGGCCGTGGAATTATTCAGACAGGCGGCGAATCAGGGCAATGTGGATGCGCAAAACAACCTCGGAGTAATGTATTACTCGGGCGAGGGGATCCCCAGGGATCCGGTTAAGGCGAAAGAATGGTTCAGTAAAGCTGCTGCCCAAGGAAATGAAGACGCCAAGGCCAATCTGGAAGCAATGAAATAGGTGGCGCCAAGACAAATCGGGTTCATTCGGCACGATACAAAAAACAGATGAATCCACTCCCCATCGAGATAGCCGGCGCAATACTGTTCGCCATCGCGCTGCTTCATACTTTTTCCACGAAGATCTTCGAGCACCTTGCGCATACCCGGCCAGCGCATGCCGGCATCTGGCACCTGCTGGGCGAAGTCGAAGTGGTTTTCGGCTTCTGGGCAATGATTCTTATCATCGTGATGATGATCATGAATGGCAAGGAAGCCGCCACTACCTATCTGGATCAGCAGAGCTTTACTGAACCCCTGTTTGTATTTGCCATCATGGTTATCGCAGGCAGCCGGCCCATACTGCAAATAGCCATGCTCAGCGTCGAGAGCATCGCGAGGCTTATGCCATGGCCGGAGGGAAAAGCCTTTTACTTCGTTACCTTATCCTTCGTGCCCCTGCTGGGTTCATTCATCACCGAGCCTGCCGCCATGACGCTGGCGGGGCTGATCCTTCTCCATCGCTATTATTCCAGGAACATTTCAACCCCGGTCAAGTACGCCACGCTGGGCGTTCTTTTCGTCAATATTTCCATTGGCGGAACCATGACCTCTTTCGCCGCTCCGCCGGTGCTCATGGTGGCAGCCAAATGGGAGTGGGACACCACCTTCATGCTGATGACGTTCGGCTGGAAAGCCGCCATTGCAGTAATCATCAATGCGTTCGCTGTCACTCTCCTGTTTCAGCGGGAATTATCGGATATCAAGGGTGAAGACCATGCAAACCGGGAAAACGTCCCGGGGCTCGTCACAGCGATACACCTGGGGTTTCTGATCGGGGTGGTCGTATTCGCGCACTATCCGCCGGTTTTCATGGGCCTCCTGCTTTTCTTTCTGGGTTTTGCACACGCGTACGAACGCTATCAGGATCGGTTGATCCTCCGGGAAGGATTGATGGTGGCATTTTTCCTGGCCGGATTGGTGGTTCTTGGAGGGCAGCAGAAATGGTGGCTGCAGCCAGCGCTAAGCGGTATGGACAGTACGGCGCTCTTTTTCGGCGCCACTTTGCTCACCGCGGTAACCGATAATGCCGCACTCACTTACCTGGGCTCGCTGCTCGAAAATACCAGCGGGGAATTCCGGTATTCGCTGGTTGCCGGGGCAGTCACTGGCGGCGGGTTGACAGTTATCGCGAATGCCCCGAATCCGGCGGGTTTTTCCATACTCAAGGGATCATTTCAGGATCAGGCAATCCAGCCCCTGGGTTTGCTGGCAGCCGCGCTACCGCCGACGGTGGTTGCTATTCTTGCGTTCCAGTTGCTGTAATTCTCAAGCGGCGCGCTGTTGCACCAGCAATCCACCTGATCGCTGGCAATCAGGCGGCAGCCTTGAACAAAAAACTTGACTGGGTGAGATTGGTCCAAAAAGCGGCGAAATATAGACCATCCAGACGCTTTTGCAGCCAATTTCCTTTAAGTCCGGCGAGCTGCTAACCCCGGACTTTCCGGGTGAAACCAGTCTCCATCCATTTCTTGACGCGGTTGGCGTCGCCGATACGGGTATTCTTTCCTGCCGAATCAAGCAATACAATAATGATGGGTTTGCCGCTTATTTTTGCCTGCATGACCAGACAGCGGCCCGCTTCGCGAAGAAATCCCGTTTTGGATACACCGATTTCCCAACTGCTGCTGCGCACCAGTCTATTGGAATTGACAAATTTCAGGCTGCGTTCCTCCTTGAACTCCACCGCGTGCGCAGCGGTAGTCGAAAATTGGCGGATCAGATCATAATCCTCCGCGGCCTCGACCAGTTTTGCGAGATCCCTGGCCGTTGAAACGTTTTTCCTATTCAAGCCGGTCGAGTCAACGAAATAACTGTTACCCATGCCCAGCTCGAACGCCTTGTTGTTCATCGCTTCGACGAATGCGTTGATGCCGCCCGGATAAGCGCGCCCAAGCGCCGCGGCGGCGCGATTCTCGGAAGACATCAGGGCCAGGCGTAAAAGGTCATAGCGAGAGAGGCGCGTGCCAACGCGCAATCGTGAACGGGTATTCTTGATGACATCCACATCGGCCTGCTCGATAACAACGCCTTCTTTCAGAGGCAATTTTGCATCGAGGACAACAATTGCGGTCATCAGCTTGGTAATGGACGCGATCGGCACAATGTTATCGGGGTTCTTGCTAAAGAGAACGCGTCCATGCTCGGCGTCCAGGATCAGCGCCGCATGCGATCTGAGATGCAATCCGCCCGCTTGTGCAATGGTGGCGCAGGCTAAAGCGAACGTGACAAATACCGCAAGAGTAATCTTTTTTTTCATTTGCCTATCCGTATCTCACCAGAATTTTTCCCCGCTGCGCTTCAAGCCGAAGGTCAGCACTACGTAAGTTAGCAAATTACGTGCGATAGTTAAAGAGATTTCTGCGAAATATCGGCATGCGCGCGCAAATTTCGGCAGACGCCCAGACAGAACGGGGATTCAAGTCATGGCTCGGGGGCAGCGGTCGGGCCATGGCATCCATATGGATCGGGATTGCGTTGCAGCGTGATCAATCCATCGAAAGGCGGCGCCCTTCGATCAACGCCTGCGAGGCCCCCTCAAGCGGCAAAGGCAGGGAGAAAAGGTAGCCCTGCATCTCGTCGCAGCCATGCTCCTTCAGAAATTCCAGTTGCGCACTTGTTTCAACGCCCTCCGCGATCACCTTCAACCCCAGGCTATGGGCAAGATTTATCATTGCCACCGTGATGGTGGCGTCATCCGCGTCGCTGGTCACGTCGCGAATGAAAGTACGATCGATCTTCAGCACATCGAGAGGAAAACGCTTGAGGTAAGCAAGGCTGGAATAACCGGTACCGAAATCATCCATGGAGATTTGCACTCCAAAAGCCTTGAGATTCTGGAGCGTACTGGCGGCCATCTCCGCCTCTTTCATTAATACCGACTCGGTCAATTCGAGCTCCAGCAGACGAGGATCGATTCGCGAAGCGGCCAGTGCTTTTCCGATGATCTTCTCGAGGTCCTGCTGGTGAAACTGCCGGGCAGAAAGATTGATCGAAACCGGGTGCAACGGGACTTGCTGCTCCCGCCAACTTTTTATCTGTTCGCAGACAGTTTGCACCACCCATTCACCCACGGGAACGATCAGCCCGGTATCCTCGAGGACGGATATGAACTGCAGTGGAGGCACCAGGCCCAGCCCTGGACGCTGCCATCGCAGCAAAGCTTCGAACCCGGTAATCTGTCCGCTGATCAGGCTTGCTTTCGGCTGGTAATGCAAAACGAATTCCTGCCGCGCCAGCGCGCCGCGTAACTGCGTTTCCATGGTGAGGCGCGCCATTGCGCGCTCGTTCATCTGCGGCAGATAAAATTGATAAATTGCCGGGCCCTGCTCCTTGGCCTGGAACATGGCGGTATCTGCGTTTCGCAGAAGACTGTCGGCATTAACCCCATCCCCGGGATAAACGCTGATGCCGAGGCTGGCGGAAACATAGACCTCCTGTCCCTCGAGTTCGAATACCTGCGAAAGGGAAAATATCACTTTCTCCGCTACCAGCGTGGCATCCTCGCCAAGGGTCAATTCGGGCAAAATGAAAGCGAACTCATCCCCACCCAGACGGGCGACCGTATCGACGGAACGTATGCACCCCTGTAGCCGCTGTGCAACCTGTACCAGCAGCTTATCTCCAACGCCATGACCCATCGTATCATTTACAATCTTGAAACGGTCCAGATCGGCAAATATGACGCCAATCCGCTTCCGGTTGCGGCGCGCAAGTTCCATTGCCCGCTCAAGCCGGTCAAGAAACAGGCTTCGGTTCGGCAACCCGGTGAGCGGGTCAAACTGAGCCAGATAGGTCAGTCGCTCCTCGGCATTTTTACGATCGATCGCCGTCGCAAGGATGTTGGCGAGACTTTGCAGAAAATTGACACTGTTCGCCGCAAACCGCAGTGGATCCCGGGAATAGGCTCCGAGAATGCCGTAAGCCCCCCCCACTCCGGAGATGAGCACGCCAACCGCGCTTCGTATGCCATGCGCTTTCAGGATCTCCGATGTCCGGAAGCGGCTTTCCAGGAGAAAATCCTCCACTATCACGGGCTGATGGGTTGCGAGAATGAAACGGTTCTGGCTGCTATCATTCGTCGCGGAAATCGGGCGCCCTTTCCATCGCGGCTCCCACCCGGCGCCCGCCCTCAATATGAATGATCGTTTATCCGGCGCAAGCTGCAGCACCTTGCAAAAACCGACATTCTGGCCACGGCAAGTCACCAGCGCGGCTTCCTCCCATAGCGCATCGATACTCGTGCTGGCAAGCGCCTGCTGCCCAAATTGGGCGATCAGGCCTTGTTGCATTGCATGCTGCTGAAGGGCCAGCTCCGTCTGTTTGCGCTCAGTTATGTCGATCGCCGTGCCTACCACCTTCAAATCGTTACTGCCGGTACTCCACTTTACCGCCCGGGCAGTATGCAGGTAGCGGACTGTTTCATGGGCGTGTCGAATCCGGAAATCCGGTTGCCCGCGCCCCTTCTCCGCACCAACCCGTTCCAACTGCATTTCCTGCTCGCGCAAATCATCAGGGTGGACATACGATTTCCAGATCTCATAGGTAATAGCACTTCCACGGGGAGCACCATAGATTTCATACATGCGCTCGTCCCAGATAAACTCGTTGGTCGCCGTGTTCCACTCCCAGATGCCGATCGCTGCGGCTTCCGTAGCCAGGGCGAGGCGCGTCCTTTCTTCCACCAGAACACGCTCTCTGCGGTTGGACTCCGCCCGTAGCCAGACATTTTCTATTACAGTTGGCAGCCGCTGAAGATAACCCTCGCTTTTTACGATATAGTCAGCAGCGCCGAGCTTGAGAGACTGGCGCGCGATCTCCTCATTTCCATGCCCGGTAACCAGGATGATGGGCAGATCCAGACCGCGAACCTGGCAAAGCTCCTTTAATACGTCAGTCGCCGATGCCCCGGGCAAGCGGTAATCAAGCAGGAGCACATCCGTGATGCACTTGGGATCCGGAACCGAAAGACGCTGAAAGACTTGCTCGGCTGTATGGAGGGATTCGACCTGCAAATGTGGAGCGATGACACCCAATTCGCGTTTCGTAAGATCTATATCGTAAGGATTGGGTTCGACATAAAGAATTTTCAGCGAAGCAGCCCGGCGATAAGTTTCCGTATGGAATTTATCCAGCGCGGCGCGCAATACCAGGCCCAGAGTACTGAGAAAATCATTGCGCTTTATTACGTAGTCATCGGCTCCGGCGCGAAGCAATGCCAATAAAACCTCTTCGTTGCCCGATCCGGTCAGCACGACGACAGGGAGTGGCAGTTGCTCGCCGCGAACCCGGGTCAGAAGCGTTTCGCCGCTCCCGTCGGGGAGGTCGAGGTCGGTCAGGACGAGATCGTAGCGAGGAGTATCCGTACTCGCGCTGGCTGCAATCGGGGAAGCCGCCCGGCCGCCGTACACGTCCCGGAAACGCTCCAGTTGCGTCAACGCTGCGGCTAATGTTGGAACAACATCCACTTCGATATCCGGCGCATGCTTCCGAAGCTCGATACGCACCAGGTCGGCATCCTGCGCGTTATCCTCAAGATAGAGAACCTTCATTATTCAGACGGGGAACTGCACCGGATATTGAGAACAGTCCAATAAAGTTCGATCTGCCTCGCCACATCGATGAATTTGTCGAAATCCACAGGCTTCACGATATAGGAATTCGCCCCGAGGGAGTAAGCTTCGAAGATGTCCTGATCCTCGGCAGAGGAAGTTAAAACCACCACAGGCACGACGGCGAATTGCTGGTGTGTCCGAATGGTCCGAAGTACCTCCAGCCCGCTGAGCTTTGGCAATTTCCAGTCCAGCAATATAACGGCCGGCAAGGGATCTCCCCCCTTCCACCGGAAAATGTAATCCACGGCTTCCTGCCCGTCACGCGCAACTTCCAGCGGATTGGCCAGATTATGCCGCGAGAATGCCCGTCGGGTTAGATCCACGTCCATCGGATTATCCTCGACGAGCAAGATAGGCAGCGCATTCATAGGGAAGGAAGCTGACTGTTAAACGAGGATTCGGGCGGGTTTTCCGGATCGACCCTCGCAGCACTGTTGAACAGCGGGAGCCGAAGATAAAACGTAGCCCCGGCGCCAGGTTGGCTTTCTGCCCAGATCTTTCCTCCCATTCGCTCCATTGCTTTTTGAACCATGGCAAGTCCGATGCCGGTTCCGGGATAATCTTCCGCGCGGTGAAGACGATGGAATATTTCAAAAATCTTGTGGTAAAACTTCATATCGAATCCGATCCCATTGTCTTTCACGGCGAGCACGCAAAAGTCCGCCGCCGACTGCGCACGGATTGCTATTTCCGGTTGAGAAACGTACCGGGAGAATTTCACCGCGTTATCCATGAGGTTGCGCAGCACGATCGCAAGGCCATCAGGATCGGCACGCACCTTGAAATCATCAATCTCGACAGTAATCCGCACCTTCTCCAGATCGCCTTTATACTGCTCCAGCATATTGGCTACAAAGCTGGAAAGAGAAATAGCCATGGTCGATAACTTCCGGCGTTCCAGCTTCGAATAAGCCAACAGATCCTCGATCAGCGCCGACATATTTTTCGTTGCCGCGCGCACATTCATCAGGAAGCCCCTGCCCTCTTCGCTGAGACTATCGTGATGGTCTTCCAGCAAGAGGCGGCTATAGCCGTCTATCCCTCGCAAGGGCGCCCTGAGATCATGCGAAACGGAATAACAGAAATTCTCAAGCTCCTTGCTTTTCGCCTGAAGCTGGGAAGTGCGTTCACTCACCTTGTGCTCGAGATTCGTCTTCGCATCCCATAACGCTGCCTCGGCATTTTTCCGCTGGGTAATATCCTTTATGATGAGAAATGCCAGCCCCTTGCCCTCGTCATAATGGGAAATTGCTCCGGAATAACCAAAAACGCCTTCCCAATTTCTATCCAGCCGCCTGACCCGCAATTCCAGATCATGCAAGGACTCGCCACGGAGCACCCGCCTCAACGGCCATTCCTCGACCGGCACCACCGCTCCCTCGACTGTTGAAAACTCGTACATGTCCTTGAACTTCTCAAGTTCGACGAGAACATCGCTTTCCTCACTGATATCGTGCATTTTGAGTGCGGCTGGGTTCCACTGGAGAAGCCGACCCGAAAGATCGGCTATCACGACACCCTCACTCATGTTCTCCATCACCACGTGGAGCTGTCTCTCTGTTTCCCGGCGCGCTTTCTCCAGCAACCGCCGTTCATGCACATCGGTATTGGTGCCGAACCATTGCACAACCTCGTCCGATGAATTTCTCAGTGGTTCCGCCCGCGTAAGGAATACGCGGAATCCGCCATCTTTTCCCCGCAGCGGAAATTCCATATCGAAAGGCTCGCCAGCCGCGATTGCCGCGGTCCAGCGCTCGATTACCATTGGCAGGATTTCAGGATCATGGAAGCTTTCCCACCCCCGGTCTTTCATCTCCTGCAGGGTGGTGCCGGTATAGTCGTACCAGCGCTGGTTATACCAGTACCTTGTGCCATCGGGGTATGCCATCCAGGCCATTTGCGGAATGGTATCTATCATGGTCCGGAAGCGTTTCTCGCTTTCCTGCAAGGCGAGTTGAGCGGCACGCCTGGAGGTGATGTCGAGAATGATGGCCAGGAATTCCCGTTTGTCTGACTGAACGTTGAGCTGTAGCCGGACTTCCACCGGATAGTATGTGGCATCCGCACGCAAGTGCGTCGTTTCAAAGGTCAATATCCCTTTCTCGCCGGTCAAAAGCGGATGGATCATGGCGCGAAATGACGCTTCGTCGAATTCCGGTTTGATGTCGAGCGGCGTCATACGCCTCAGGGTTTCCACGTCGTACCCCAGGTTATATCGCCCGCTCTCATTTACATACTCAAAAAGCAGTGTCTCGGCGTCAAATAAGTAAATTTCGTTCACGCTCTGCTCTAGAATGCGTGCAATTCTTATATAGGAGGGGTCGGGCGCTGCGGTATTCGCAGAACCTTGACCCGTATTGAACACATTTGTTCCTTTTCCGGCGTTGTCGAAGGGAGAGGTCATCGCGGCGTACGAGTTATTACTGTTTGAACAAAGGCTGCGGCAATCCGCTGCCACCATTCTGCAGGTTAAAATTCAGGATCGAATGTACAGGCGTATATTGGATTGTTTTACCCATCGCGGACAATGAGAAGGAACCGTGTGCTCGCCTGCCCACAACCAGAAAAAAGCAGAAAAAGGGTTCTCACGCACGCGCGAACTTCCGCCGGAACGAGCCCGTTCGGCAAATGCTCATCGGTGGCGAAGAATTTCCATAGCCCGCCATCGAATACGGTTGTTTCGGCCAACTCAAAAGGAGTATGAAACCGTAAAATCCGCCTCATGGATAGCTGTAAGATTTTACAGCTTGGCTCATGCGGTTTCAGGGAGCGCCGCCAAACGCGGACATGGCCGGCAAAAAGAACGGATGGTGCGGCAAAGTTTCCCCCAGGCCACCGACAGATGCGTTTTTAACAAATTTTGACAAACAAGGGGACGCTCACCCCTTTCGGAGATAAACATGCAAGAACTACAAGCAACGTGGACCGCACTCAAACTCGGAGGTCTGATTATCGCGCCTCTGTCGGTGCTGGCGGTCATCGCCCTGGGCATCATGCTGGAAAAGGCATTTGTTTACTGGCGGTATGCGCGGCTCTCGCACGATCTGCTGAATCTGGTTGAAACTTATGGTTTCGAGTGGGCGGACCTGGAAAAAATACTGTCCGGACTGGAGGAGCGCCATTATTACAAACGGTTTTTCGAGGTAGTGATCAGCAACAGGCACCATCCGTCATGGTGGACCGAATCTCGCGCAGCAGACGAAGCCCAGCTGATCGAAACCTCCCTTGCCCGCCGGCTGTGGGTACTCGAAACGATCGTCACCGCTGCACCGCTACTTGGGCTTGTGGGAACAGTGGTAGGAATGATGCGCGCCTTCCAGGTCATCGGGGGTGAGGGAATCGTCAATCCTACTGCGGTGACCGGTGGAGTCGCTGAAGCGCTTATAGCGACCGTGGTCGGTCTGGTGATTGCTTTGATCGCCCTGTTCGGATTCAATTATTTCTCTCGCTTGCAGTCACAGACAATGGATGAAATGGAACGCCTGGGGACGCGCCTGATCGATCATATTCGCCTGGACCAGGAGAATGGCAACAATGAAACTGCGTAAATCCAGGACTTTTCGCAAGGGACGCATCGAGATCATCCCGATGATCGATGTGATGTTCTTCCTGCTTGCCACGTTCATGCTGTCTTCGTTGTCAATGCAGAATCTCGATTCCCTGCAAGTGAATCTGCCGCAGGGATCGGCGGAAAAACTCAATACCAAGGCTCCTGTAACCCTCACGATAACAAATGACAGCCAGATTTTCATAGATCGCACGCCAGTTACCCTGGATACGCTGGAGGAAACCCTTAAACCGCTGCTGCGGGACTCGGAACAGAAACTGGTCGTTTCCGCGGATAACGACGCGCCGCAAGGCGTCGTGGTACAGGCGATGCTGCGCGCACGTGCGGCGGGAGCGCAGCATTTCCTGATAGCGGTCAAGCACCAATAATCCCAGCATGCCGCATACCAGAGCCAGAGAGGTTCGAATCTGGTGGCCGATGCCATTGGCGGCCCTCCTGTGGCTGCTTATTATCTGGGCATTCGGGTTCCTGCTCACCTCTCCGAAGGTGGAACCTATAACCCCGCCGCCAATTGCAGCCAGCTTCATAGAACTCCCTGAGGAAAAAACGGAACGGAAGCTGCCTGCCCCGAGCATTCCCAAGGCGCCGCCACCTTCCAGAAGGTCAGAACCCCGTCTGGGCGCCGGACCGGCTAAACCGGCAAAGCCGGCAAAACCGTCCTCTGAGAAAGGGACTTCCAAACGGGAAGCTCCGGCGGAAGTGCCACCGCTGCCCAAGCCCGAACAGCCAAAAGACCTGTCTGAGTATATGAAAGAAGCAAAGGAGCGCCGCACGGCTGGCGGAATTTTTGAGGACGAGCCGGCAGAACCGAGGAACGTGGAACGTCCGCCATCCGAGGAAGAGCTGCGGATGGCGAATGTGAAACGCAATCTCAAGGAACCGGGCACCACGGGAATTTTTCAAATTACCCGGATGGGGGCACGCAATGCCCAGTTCCTGTTCCGTGCCTGGAAAACGGATATCAGCAATCCTCGGCGCGAAGTGATCGAAGTCTCCGCCGGCCCCGATGGCGACATCCAGCGGGCGGTGGTAAAAAAGATGATTGAGCTGATTCGCCAGTACCAGAAAACGGATTTCAATTGGGAGTCCTACCGGCTCGGCACCGTGGTTGTCCTTTCCGCGCGCCCCGAAGATAGCCAGGGGCTGGAGGATTTCCTGATACGCGAATTCTTCGATCCCAATTTTGGCCTGAGGTAACGTCAAAACAGCCGAAGGGGCAGGCATGGCCCCTCGTTCAAGACAAGCTGGTCACCTCATTTGAGGTATTTATCCAGAAACTCGAGTATTCGGCGATTTGCTTCGATCTGGTTTTTCTTCTTGGTGAAACTGTGCCCCTCGTCCGGAAACACGATATATTCGACCGGTACGTCATGCCGTCTGACTGCTTCCACGATACTGTCGCTCTCCGCCTTGATGACGCGAGGATCGTTGACCCCCTGGATGACCATGAGCGGCTTGCGGATTTCCCGGGCATGAAATAACGGGGAGGTCGCGACGAGAAAATCGATGTCCTTCACAGGGTCGCCAATCTCATCGTAAATCGCCTTGCGAACCGATTCCCAGTAAGGAGGAATGCTTTCCAGTGTCCGCAGCCAGTTGCTGACACCGAAGATATCCACACCCGTCTTGAACACCTCAGGGCGAAAAGCCAGCGCTGCCAGAGTCATGTATCCTCCATAGCTCGCGCCCATGATGCCGATGCGCTCGTGGTCGATGTATCCCAGGCTGGCGAGATAAGTCCTGGCTTCCACGCAGTCCCATAGCGGTTCTCGCCCATGCCTGCGGTTGGCGGCGGTGAAGAACGTCTTGCCATAACCGGAGCTGCCGCGGTTATTGATTCCCAGCACAGCATAACCATGATTCACCAGGTACTGGATTTGGGCGTTATAGCCGCGCATGGTCTGGCCGCCCGGCCCGCCATGGACATACACGATTGCGGGTGCTTTGTTCGAGGCCGACGCTCCATGCGGCTTGAAATAGATGGACGGAATGACCGTGCCGTCGAAGGATCTGAAACGCACCACCTGCGCCTCCACCAGATCCGAAGGATCGATATCGGGACTCAGGCTCCGGGTGAGCTGGCGTACCTGTCCAGGCTCGCCGGATTTAAAATCCAGGACATAGAGGTTATCCGGGGAACGGTCGCCGTTCAGGTAGAACGCCATCCGGGTGCTATTCCACGAGAAAACCACCCCTCTTATCTCACCTTCGGGCAAGGCGGGAAGCTTTACCGGGTTTTCCGACCACTCTCCCTTTTCCCCATCCTTGCTCTGTAAGACTTCGACAACGCGGATCACGATACTGCCATCCTGATTGATGCCCGTAACCCGGAACCTCCCATCCCGCGAAAAATACGCGGTGATCACATCCCAGTCCGCGCTTTCGTGGTCCCTGACCTCGCCCGTCAGCAAATCATATGCGCCCAGGCGTTTGAATTCACTTCCTTCATTAGTGAGAAACAGCAGCTTCCGGGAAGCGGGATCGAAAGTTTCAGCGCGAAAGCCCGCCGAACCGGTATGCGGAGTCAGATGCTTTATCTGTTGCGCAGTGGTATCGAAAAGATAAATGTCGCTGTCCGAGGTGGTGTTGTTGCGATTCAGAGCGATCCAGCGCTCATCGCGGCTGATGACGCCCAGATCGAATCCTTCCTCATTCTTGTAAAGCACGATGCGATCGTATGTCTGCGCATCGTAGCGGTACAGGTCAAAAAACCTCGGGTCGCGCTCGTTGCTGGAAACAAAAAAAGCACTCCCGTCCGGACGCCAGCCCATGAACTGCGCCTTGAGTTTCTCGCCCGGAGTGAGATCTCTTTCGGTACCGTCGCGGTCAAGCAGGAAAAGGTGATAATTCTCATCACCGCCGCAATCCCTCATGAAAAGCACTCGGTCGTCGTGGGGAAAAAAGCTGACCGAAAATGTGCTCTCCACCGTGGATTGCGTCAGCGGCTCCGGCGTGCCGCCTTCCACAGGGAGCGTATACGCATTGAAAATGCCAGTGGCGTTGCTGGTAAAGAGAATGCGCTTCTCGTCCGCGCTGAAGGACGCTCCCATTATGGAAGTCGTCGCCATGAATTGCTCTATGGTATAGCGCTTGGGCACGTGCGAAAATTTTTCGTGAAGCCGGGGCAGCAAAGATGCTCTTCGCACCGGGAAAATAATGGCCCGTTAGCGAGCTCGAGACAAATCAAGACAGATTAAAATACCAGTGATTCTTCAAATTCCCTCAGTGCAATGCCGCAGGCTGACGAAGCCAAACCTTTTTATCACCTGTCAGTGCACCGTTATTAGAACACTGTTATTAGAAAGCCGGTCCTGCATTTTTGTCAACCGCCTGCTTGTGAGGACCCCAGGAAGCGCTAAACAAATCCGCGCTGGCGCGGCCTCTTCACCCCGCCGCTGGCCGATCCCCGCTTCGGGGGGGGACGATAAGCCCGGGATTCGTCAAAATTCCAGCACCACTACTCGTGGGCAATGATCGCTCGTCCTGATGGATTGCCGGTGGTTTTTTACCAGAGGCACCTTGCGGGAACTCAGGGGCAGACGTTGCATTTGCCTGATCGGCTCACTGACGACGATATGATCCAGCCCGTCGTAGCCGCGGCACCCCTTCCCAGTGGGCATCAGCGGCACCTGATACAACTCAGGGAAGCCATCAGCTATCTCCTGCCAAAAATAACTGCTTTTGACCCTTCCCCATACATCCCTGGTATTGGGACTTGCCGGGTCGGACCCATCCGTTCGGACTTTGGTGGCCGCAATTCCAGCCTTTTCTTCCTCGTCTATTTTGCGGTTGAAATCCCCCAGCAGCACGAAGCGCGGGCTGCGCCCGGCGACATCCTCGACCCAATCTTCAATAACGGGAACTTGCCGATTCAGGATCTCGCATGCCGGGTCGGGATCGGTCAGGCTGCGGCCCGCAAATCCATGGCCGGTGACGAGATTGGCGCAACCCGACTTGAGATGGACATTCAGGAAGATCACTGGCTCGCCATTGACCATCAGTTCAAGAGCCAGCCCCGGCCTGACGCTGTGCGATAAAACACCCTCCTCCGGGTTTTCCGCAATGGCGAGATCATGATTGGGAGTGCAACGGCCCGCTGCGGAAGAAACCGATTTTTCCCAGGCGAAAGCGACCGTTTGAAAAGCATCGTGCGGGGCAACACAGATGTCAAATTCCCCGGCAAAGCGGCCAAGCACCTGCTCCACGACTTCCCGGGATTTCACCTCCTGGAAGGCGATGATCTTGATATCTTCGTTTCCGATCAGATTCTCCACCGTGGCGCGCAGTCCCGCCAGCTTGGCATTGTAGCTTTCCACCATCGCATTCCCGGATGGGGGATTTTTTGCGCTTCTCCTGCCATAGGCGCTGCACGGCGCTATCATCTGCATTTCCCTGAAACCGCCAGCCGCCTCCATGATTGCCTCGCGGCACTGCCTGGCACGGCTTGCTTCCTCCGCTTGCAAATGCCGCGGACCGCGCACCGCTTTCGCCCGGCTTGCGCACCAGTTCACTGCTGGCGCGCTGCAGACCTCGACGTGCCGCTTGAAGTCATCGACGGTTCCGGCCCACGCCATGTTGAAAATAGCGATTCCGATCGGAACCGTTTCCCGCACCTGCGCATCCGCGGGGAAAACAAACACCAGGCCAGCGAATAAAAAAGACGAAAAAGAAACGAAGCGCAAAGAAGATATGGACGACGGGAACATCATACTAGATGAATAAAGATCATCCTAAATCCGGCAGTTGGACAGGAGTAGAGTGTGCGGTTTTTGGAATGCAGGGCGAGGCGCAACGATGCGCAATGGCCATACCATTCCAGGAAGTGGCAACGCAGCCGGAAGTCTTTGTGGATCACGGTCCTAAACTGGAAACGAACAGTCAACTGCCAGATTTATGCCGGATTTAGGGTCATCATAACCTGGGCTCATCCGGAGTCTTGCATCTGAATTGCCAGGAAAGTTCCCTGTCTCCGCTACCCGTACCGGGCGGAGCCAGGTTTACCAATGCTTGTTCCTGGATGAGGACGTATCCCGTCTTGCAAATTTTGTTGGCGCGCTTCGCCAGGGTTCGAACCGCCCAATCACGGCTTGTCTGGCAGGGCTTGAAACTGGTTTTGATGGAATACTGGCGCGTGCCATCGCTCAATTTTATTGGAGGTTCCTCGTACACCGGCTTGTCCGCACAGCCAGCCAATATCGATACTGAAACCAATGCGATTGCGATCATCCTCATTATGCTGCCGCGATGTATGCAGTCTAGCGGATTGCCGATTGCATAACGTGTTTTCAAGCCTGTCTCAACCGCCCCAGCCACTACTTTAGCCACGAAAGGTTACCTCACCTTGATTATTGAACAACCCAATAGTGCACTGCATATCTGCCCCCATTCCGGCATTTTCTTATCCCGGATCAGGTTTTTCTCCTTTCTCAACCACCTGACGCAAAACATCAGCTGAAAAACCCATTCCCATCCCCCGGCCAAACTCTTTCCCGCCGAGAGTGGAAACTCGAGAATTTCGTATTCTAAACCTAAACCTGTCCCACCCCTTCGATAAGGCATTCCTCGGGAGATGTCCGATCTTTAACAGCATTTAGTAATTCCCGTCAGCACCTTGCGGTCATTACACATTTGTAATACTTGCGACAGCATCGCGTCAGGATTGCCTGTTTATAGTCTTCCGGAAGAGCACGCCGGTTTTCCGCCCTTCCGCTTTACAACAAAAAATGACGTTCTCATCCAAGGCCGACATTGCCTATTGTTCCATTTGCCCGTACATGCTGAATGCGTGACTATGTCTAAAGCGCTGAAATCAGTTGTACGCCGCCTTCAGCTCGAGATCAGGATTTGCCGCCTCGTGCTCAAGGATAGCCGTTCATCACAACCGGTTAGGCTGCTGCTCTGGCTTTCCCTGGCTCATGCACTCTCTCTCATGGATCTGGTGGCCCCCGATTTTTTTGCTCTCCTGGGCGAGGTCGATGACCCGATCATCATCCCCGCGCTGTTTATTGCCGTATTAAATCTCATTCCGCAGGAGGTGATCGAGGATTGCCGTGTGGAAGTCATAAAGGCCGATCAAATTGCCTGGTCCTAGATTTTGACCAGGAATTCCTGCAAATGAGAAATGAAATAATCAGAAAGGGAAGACATATGCCAGCCTCGCCAACGCGATGATGGGTTTCAGCAGCAAGCTTACCTATGACGACGACACGCAACACCGCCTTGAACAACCTGCCCAATCTGCTTGAAGGAGGTCAGACAGATTTATCCGTCGAGTTACCCATCGGGATCACGGACCCTATTGAAATCCGGGGAGCAACCGCGAGTATTGTCCGGTCCATTCCCAATTCGCTGGACGGTTCCTGGGAGGAGAGCTATGCCGGCAAATGTTTCAAGCATTCCTATTACCAGTTGATTCAGAGAACGCTCGGCGAGCAGTTCGATCATTACTTTCTGATTCTGGAGAAAAGCAATGGGAAGCCGTTTGTGCAACCGCTCTTCCTGGTAAGAGAGAGCATTCTGAAAGGACTTTCGTCTTCGCTGAAACAGGGATTGGGAAGATGGCTGCAGGGCCAGTTTCCATTCATGTGCGAGATCCGGATGCTAATGGTGGGGTGCTCCACGGGAGAAGGGACCCTGGCAGGCAAAGAATGCGATCATTCCGAAGTTTCCATGTTTTTGCACGAAGCGCTTCCCGAGGTAGCGCGTAGGTTGAACGCATCCTTGATCGTGCTGAAGGATTTTCCTTCCAGCTACCGTGCGACATTGAAGCATTTTTCCGCGAACGGCTATACCCGGATTCCAAGTTTCCCCGCATGCGGGATCGATCTTTCCTACCGGAATTTTGAAGATTACATGGAGCGGACGCTCAGCTACAAGACCCGCAAAAATCTCCGCCGAAAATTCCGGGATGCCGATCGGGTGGGAAAATTCTCAATGGAAGTCCTCAAGGATTTTACGCCCGTTCTGGATGAAGTTTACCCGCTGTACCGTCAGGTGATCGACCGCTCAAAGTTTCAATTCGAGATACTGACAGCGGAATATTTTGCCGGACTTGCAGTGGCACTGGGGGGAAATGGCCGTTTCTTTGTCTGGCGGGATTCCTGCGGGAAAATCGTTGCCTTTACCGTTTGTGTACTTGAGGGAAAAACACTTCGTGACTGTTATATTGGCCTGGATTATGAAATAGCCTTGAGCGCACATCTCTATTTCATTTCGCTTCGGGATATTTTTTCCTGGGCTATGGAGAATCAAATCGAGCGCTACTATAGCAGCCCCCTGAACTACATCCCCAAATTGCATCTTAAACTCGAACTCGCTCCCCTTGATCTGTATATCCGGCATATCTCGCCGGTAATCAATTTCTTTTTCCGGCATCTGATTCCCATCCTCGAACCGACGCGGTATGATCCGGTTTTGCCGAAGTTCCCCAATTTTCCGGATCTGCGATGAACCCGATTCAGCCCCCCGCGCGTGTGAAAAGTGTCCTGCCCTACTGGGGGGTCATCTGCTGTGCCTTGTTTGTCACCGCATCGGAAGTTCTTTTGAAAATGGGAGTGGACGACACACAAGATTTGTACAACGCGCCAAGCTGGGCGGAGTTTCATGGACTTGTCTCGGGGTGGATCTGGGCGGGAATTCTCTGCTACATCATCAGTTTTGTCTTCTGGTTGAAGGTACTCAAGGTCCTTCCCCTCAACATTGCTTTTAATCTGGTTAATATCGAGCATATCTTTGTCCCGCTGGCCAGCTATCTTTTCCTGGGGGAAATGATCAGCCCGATGCGCGCCGCCGGGATAGCCATTGTCCTCCTGGGGGTTCTGGTAATCGCGGAATCCTATTGCCGGGTCGAAGAGCGCGCATGACCGGCTGGTTTCTGGGTCTTATTATCCTCTCCCAGTTTTTCATGGTGGGGGGACAGATTTTTCTCAAGCATGCAATGAATGGTGGCGCGGAGGGCGAATCGGTAATCACCCGGTGGAAGGGGACTGCACCGTTCGTCTGTGGCATTGGCCTGCTGACGCTCTGGTTCTTCCTGTGGCTGGGGTTGCTGTCGCAGGTTGAGCTGAGTTATCTCTACCCATTCGACGCCCTGGGTCCGCTTTTCATGGCGTTTGGGGCGAGCGTGGCGCTCAAGGAAAAGATGACGCCCCGTCTGTGGTGCGGGGTCCTACTGATTGTTGGCGGACTCCTGATCGTGGGTGCCAGCCAGTAGCGGCCACAGCTTCAGAATCGCCCGGTGGTTATTCCGGACGGCTTCGGAAATGGAATCGGGAGGCAATTGAGGGTGGTCCCACGTGGAAGCGATGCGCTGCGTCAAGCGGGCATAGACCGGAGCCGAATAGGCGCCGCAAATGTCGCCTCCGATCAGTGTGGCGTTCTGGCGGATTTGCGAGAGCGCCCAGGCAAGATCGCCCACAGTAAACAGGCCATGCTCCCAGTTACTGCGGAACTCCTGAGCGTTGAGGCAATCCAGATCGATGGTGACATACACGGCACGCCCTTGCCAGAGGGAAAGCTGCTGCAGAAAAATATTACGCCAGGTATCGCGGGAAATGGCCTCCTCCCGGCAGATGGAAAGCTTTGGATAGCGCTCCCGCCACGAGAAAATCCGGAGCCGTCTGGACTGGAGCGCGTCACGGGGGGCAAAAAGATTATGGGGCCAGCTGAGCTCGAAATTCCCGCATCCCCAGACCTGGGCCGACTCAAGCCGGCCTGATTCAAGGGCACGATTGATCCAGCCGCCGCAGGCCCAGCGGGGAGGACGGATATCCCAGTCGGGATGATTGTCGAATGAAAGCAGTGAATAAGGCTCCTGAATCCACCGCTGCCAGATGGCGCTCAGGTGATGGAAATCACCCGAGCCAAAGAGAACAAAAGGGCGTAGATGCGGTGCAATCTCCGCGTGGAAGCGCTCTATCTCATCATTAAGCGCGGAAAAACGGAGCCGGGGTCCCCACATCCGCATATCCAGCGAAGGAATCCGAAGCGCGGAAGCGGTGTGTGCAAGTTCACCATCGAGGTCAAGGTGAATCTGATCGGTGGGCGCATCTGCCATGCGGGAGACTGAAAGAGAAACAGAAGGAAGCAAGGGGCTCAGGGGGTCATTATTGCCGGGCTCGACCAGACGATGTGTGGGATGAATCATCACCGGCGCTACCGGTTCCCGCCTTATACCCATCGCCTTCCTGAGGCAGGCTTATGAATCCGCCAATACGGCGATCCTTCGCGGGATCGCCCTGCAAACTCCATGACTTATCGGTACCCCGGTCTTCCGGGGGTTTATTTTGCGAGCCGCCCTCCGGCACCGAAATGCCTTCCAGAGGGTCGTCCAAAGAATCTGCATAGCTTTCAGGTGGAAGGTTGCCATCGTAGATCAGGTGCTTGCGTTGCTGCAACGAGGCTTCGCGCACGAACAGGTAGGGATCCAGAGCTGCCTGGTCGCGGATGATCATGGCATCCGAGAACCGCGCGCGCTTGTCTATGATACCCAATACTCCTATGGGTGCAAAAATTGCGGCGCTGCCGACATAAAACAGCACATTGGTGACCATGCCGATCGGGATACTGGATATGTCGCGGCTGCTGCTGGGGCCGTGGAAAGGCAGATACAGATAAGCCCCGGTATTCACCCCCCATACTCCCAATGTCTGCCCAAAATCCTCATCGTGCTGCGCCAATCCCATGGGGGTTGCCATATCAAAGAGCCCAAACAGGCCGATCGTCGAATTGACGGCAAAGCGCAAGGTGTCCTCGAACCCCTGGCGCACCTTTCCTTGCAGAAATACGTTCAGGACCACGTTTGGATAGCCCATATTATCGTAGAAATTGCCGATCGAGCGACGCAGAGGGCTGGGCACATACTCTATATAAACGTTGGCGACCGGCTTAAGAATATGACGGTCAAGCGTATCGGTAAAATTGTAAAATTTGCGATTGATATTCTCGTAGGGGTCGATCGGATCGACATTCGGGGTCGTCTGGCTCCCTCTGTCAACGGGCGACATCGTGGCGCAGCCTGACAGCAGCATGGCACAGAGCAGCAATAAAGCTGTAACCCGGTGATGAGTCTTCATGATCGATGCTCCCTCGTTTCGAGGGCATAGCTGATTAACGCAACGCCTGCAATGGCAAGGGGACCGATCGGGCAGCCATCGGCAATGCAGGTATTATTTTTTATGGACAGGAAACGAAATGCAGTCTTTTGCATGCCTCACTACCCTGCATGGCGAGACCCTATCAGGCATCCCGACGGCGCCGCGTTATCGGCGCAGGCCAGCGTCCTTCCTACCGGGCGAGGATTGGACGCATTACGCCTTGAATCGGGATCAGACAACCGGGCCGGAGCCATATCCATCAATAGATATGTCATCTGCATTCCCAGTGAACAGCAATCGGAACCAAGGGAGCAATCGTAACGAAAAAAAAGGTCCGCAGTTTATCGCCAGCGGATAATAATGCTGTATATTTTTTTGATAGGTAGCACATCCTTGGCAGAAACTATAGACAGGCGACTCTGACGCGACGATGGCGCAGGCATTACAAATCTGTAATGGTCCGTGGCACTTGCCTGCGCCATGGCAGTATGGTGAGAGTCAGCCTGAATGGGATGGACATTCCGCGCGATGCGCCTTGCCCTGCACTCTAAAAACCTCACATTCCATCCTGTCCAACTGCCGGATTCAGGATTATTTTCCGCAGATGTATCCATTACGCTGCATGAAACGTTATGGGTTTCATGCAGCTCCGCCACCACCCATAAGGAGCAAGATTGATGACAGCAGCAAAGTATCTTTCCATATTTTCTCCCGCTTCGAAGCAGCAGAGACGGGAGAACTTCGAGGACTATTGGCTGTTTACCCAGCAGCACGGCGGTGAGCTATTTGAAGACGACAAAGACCTGGCAAAAAAACGTGCCCGGCTCAAGCACTTTCAGGATAATCCGGTCAAACTGCGGCAGCCGCTCGCCGCCCCGGAGGCCTTTTATCGCAATTATATCGAGCTGAAAGACGACCCGAAATCGCTAGACAACATGACACTCATGCTGACCGGCATGTACAAATTCGCCCGGCATGAATGGGTAGGAATAAAAGGCGCCTGGGATTCGGTGCCCGATATGGCAAATTCGTACACGGTGGAAGACAAGATCAGCCGGGTACATCTGGCAGAGGAATTCTGCCACGTACGCCTGTTCGACGAAATGCTGCGCACCTGCGGCCTGGACAAGGTGCAATGGGTGCCTTTGGGACCGGTCAAGGAAAAGATATACGAACAGTTTCCCAAGTTTCCCGGATTCCTGACGGATTCTCCTGCTTTTGTCACTGAATTGATGGGAGTGACGTACTACTGCCATCTCCACCGGCTGCTTGATGAAATACTGGTCACCGAACCGGAAGTGCGCGAGCGCCTGAAAGAACTGCTGGATGAAATCACCATCGACGAGATCGCGCATGTGGGGCAGAGAAGGAACTTCATCGGCCCAATCGGCATGCAGATTTCAAAAGCACTGGTCAAGCCTTTTTATACGCTGTTCTTCAACGACATTCCCGAAATCAAGCATCTGTTCGATGTCGGCCAGATGATCGAGGACGGCACCGCCTTCGACTTTAATAAGCTGCCCGGTTATATGGTGGAACGCAGCTGGATTCCTTCATACTGCAAGGCGGAAAATGCCCCCGGTATTCCATGACGTATCCAGTATCCGCAGCCGCCGACCGGTATGCGGCCTGGCGGATTGCCGATTGCATAACATGTTTCAAGCCTGCCCCATCTGCCTCAGCTACCACCTTAGCCACGAAAAGTTACCTTGCTTCGGGTATTGAACAACCCATAGGACGCAAACATCAGCTGAAAAACCCCAGTTCACATCCCCAGCCAGGCTCTTCCCCGCCGGAGATGGAAACCGGAGAATTTTGTATTCTAAGGAAGCGCTGAATAAATCTCCGCTGGCGCGGCGGTGGCTTTGCGGGATGGAGTGCGCGAAAGGCGACAACGCGAATGGTGCGACCGCGCAGGGCGGAGCAGTGTCTTCCGAAGGAAGATGCGACCCCGTAGCGGGATGCCTGCGCCCCAACAAAACTGGGGTGCGGTCGAAGCATCCCCTCCGCTGCCCGATCCCCGTTCTGCGGGGCCCCTCGGGCGACGCTCCGGGGCGCTCCTTCGCCAGGAGCCTGACAAGGCAGACCGCTCGCAAAGCCCCGCCCCATAAGGGTTGCGGTAAAATAGGTTGTTCACCCGAGACAGGAGAGAATGAGGGTTCACAAATCCTTTCAAATTCTCCAGGAGTCCCGGATGAACAGTCATAAGAATGCCCGATTAACCCGATCAGGTCGAGTCCATCTGATGCAACAAATTGCGCACATCGGTCTTGAGGCTGCAGCTTCTCAGGCCGGGATCAGCAAGCGGCGCGCGTATATATGGCACAGCCGCTGGAAGGAATCCGGCGAGCAGGGCCTGCATGACAGATCCTCCCGACCTATTGCAAGCCCGCGCCAGACGCAACCGGACAGATGTGAGCGAATCATCCGCCTGCGCCGCAACCATCGCCTGATCTATACCGGGATTGCTCAGCGCGTGGGTGTATCGGCAGCCACGGCGGGGCGCATTTGCAGCCAGGCCGGTGTGGATAAGCTGCCTCCCCTGCAGGCTGTGCCACCCAGGCGCCGCTATGAGCGGCAAACACCGGGGGAGCTCCTTCACATGGACATGAAGAAGCTGGCCCGCTTCGATCGTCCCGGCCATCGCCTGACCGGTGATCCCACCCGATTCTCCCGCACCCCGGGGTATCATGCCCTGCATGTGGCCATCGACGATCATTCAGAGTCGGATTCAGTCAAATCCTGCCAGACGAAACCGCCAGAAGCGTGCTCGCCTTCACCTTGGCCGCCTTGCGCCATTATCGCCTCCTGGGCGTGAGGGTGACCGGCATCATGACCGACAATGGCTCGCCCTATCGCTCCAAAAGATTCCGCAAACTCTTGCACCGCCTGAAAATCAGGCATCTGCGCACCCGTCCTTATACGCCACGCACCCATGGCAAGGCAGAGCGCTTTATCCAGACGCTGCTGCGGAAATGGGCTTATGCTTATTGTTATCCCGATTCAGATGCCCGTACCCGCGAATTGCCCTTCTGGATCGAACACTATAATTCCCATCGCCCTCACTCGGCTATCGGTAAACAACCCCCAGCTTCACGTCTCGGTTTGACAGTGAACAACGTGGTGAGAAACTACACCTAAGCCTGTCCCCACGTTTCGATAAGGCGTTTCTCAGAAATCCGAACATTACGATCGTTATCGAAGATGTACTTCAGTCCAATGGAAATGGGCATACCGACTTGAGTAAGCTCTATCACAGCAATAAAGGGGGACACAGGTAGCAATAGCTTCGTCACTACGGCTAGCCCAAGGAAAAACTTGCAATGCTATCCCTATCCCCGTTGGATTAAACCGGACTTTAACCGGGAAAATGATAGTAGTAAGGAAATTGGGGAGCTAGACGCGTTATGGGAAATTTTATCAAAACATGGGTCCAGTTTTTGATCCGGGATTATTCCTTCTACCGGATCTACGGCCGGGGTTGCACGAATAGTGGCGCATTAATGACCGCAGGATTGCGGTTTGAGCCAGTCGAAAAGAAACAGATTGTGAATTCTGCTGACCCAGCGATCGTGGAACATGCCTGGTACCATGACCGCGATACCCATGCGTACGCCTGCCTGGAAGATGCCCGCATTGTCGGCCTTTGTTTCTTCTGGCATGGAATAGGCTACAGCAAGCGCAATTTTTGGCCGCTCAGAGAACACGAAGCCAAGCTGGTACAACTATTCGTCCTTCCGGAAATGCGAGGGCAGGGAATTGCGAGACGCCTCATAGAAGCCGCTACGCAAGACATGAGCCGGCGGGGCTTCAGTTATGTATACGCCCGCATCTGGCGATCGAACAAACCGTCGCTGCGCGCATTCGAGCGCGCGGGTTGGCAGCGCGTTGCAACCGTTATTGAAATATTTCCCCATGGAAGAAGCAAATCTTTTAGGCTGGAGCTGCGGAATAAAGTTTTGTGATAAAGGAAAAAATGAATTCCGCCTTTTACGAATAGAATTAACCTGACATGAGATATTAACCTTATGATGCAAAGGTATCTTCTGTGAACTTTTTCGCTCGATGCATTCCTGCTACCGTAACAGCAAAAACGTCATCTTATAGTTGACATAAATGTCGCCAAGCGGCTTCTTAGGATTTTATGGTAGATCGTCTACGCAAAATTAGACCAGAGATAAGCGCCGACTATTTGCGGAGGCAGGCGGGAAGTGTGCGAATCCTGGCTACGCCCAATGGCGTCCTCATATTCACCACATTCTCACCACATTCACCATTGGTCTGTTTACAAAACGCGCGATTCGAAACATATGGAGGTTGTTTTTATTAAGGAGGCCCTTTAATATCCTTGTATTAGCCTTATGGAAATCAGTAACTTATAGCTAAATTGGTCGTTGGTATTTTTGGGCCGCATTAATAATGCTGGAGTAGCCTATTCAGGGCCATCGCATATGATTTTTCTTGTAACTTCTTCCCTGCCAGCATCATTCCCTGTCCAATTTTTCGCATTGCGGGCTTCCTCATTCAATACGGTGTAGCCATTGGGACACAAGTCCTTGGAACGTCCATTCAATCCCTTTACCGCGTATGCTTTTCCCCATATGCGCGAAATATCGCTTGTCAAAAGATACGTTTTAGCGCCGCTTTCCGATGCCACCAAAGTCTCTCTGATAGAACCATTCCCGGTAGCGCAGCCACCTAAAATGAATAAAACTATTGCAGAAAGCGCGATTTTTTTCATTTTAAAAAAATCCTTGGAGTGTATAAAAATTCCATTATCGATCAATATTCATCCAGATGGCTACGATAATCAGAATCGCCGGCCCCGAAGGGCGTACGTGCGTTTCTCTTTCCGCTCAGCTCATTGCTCGATTGCCGCGCGTGATCCAGCGGGCCGAGCGTTTCCGCGCAAAGTGCAACGACGCGGAATAGCCATTCCATTCCAGGGAGTTATAACGGTGTCATGTGCCGCAAAAATTGTACAATCCACCTTGTAGCGAACTCACCACGCAGGTGAACGTCGAGAATCGCGAGGACCTTTATGGACCATGGTTTGAGCTTCCCCCGAAAAATCGTCTTCCAAGGGTGATGTAAAATCGAAGTCACATTGGAGAGGAAGATGATAAAGATACCGAGGCAGGAATACACAGGCGAGTTCAAGGAATTGGCAGTCAAGCGTATCAAGGAAGGGCTGACACCGGGCAGGATAAGCAAGGAGTTGGGAGTCAGCGACCAGACTCTGCGGAACTGGGTTAAGGCTGCAGCGGCAGGCAAGCTCAACGGTGCCGGAGGCAAGGTGGTCACGCCGGAGCAGATGGAGCTATCCCGGTTACGCACCGAGAACGGCCGGCTCAAGCGGGAGAATGAAATCCTAAAAAAAGCGACAGCGTACTTCGCGAGGGATGTAGCGTGAAGTACGCCTGGATTAATACGCAGCGGACGGAATATGGACTGGACGAGATGTGCCGGGTCCTGGATGTCAGTGAAAGTGGTTACCGGGCATGGAAGCGTGGTGGCAAGCCGGAACGCAAATGGCTGACGGATAGCCGGATGCTGATGCTAATCCAGTCCATCCATGCCGAACTCAAGGGTGCTTATGGCAGCCCGAGGATGGTCAAGGAATTGCGGGAACGGGGTTTCCCGGCCAGTAAGGAACGGGTTGAGCGGTTGATGCGGGAGAATGGTATCCGGGCGCGCCACAAACGGCGTTTCAAGGTTACAACGGATTCCAGGCACACTCTGCCGGTGGCGCCCAACCTGCTGGATCGCAACTTCACACCGGACGCCCCGAATCAAATCTGGACATCCGACATCACCTATTTGTGGACAGACGAAGGCTGGTTGTATCTGGCCATCGTGCTCGACCTGTTCAACCGTGAAGTGGTCGGCTGGTCATTGAAACCGCGCATGACGGCAGACATCGTGACCGATGCGCTGACCATGGCGTGGTTCCGCAGGAAACCGGCGGCGGGGCTGATCCACCACTCGGATCGGGGCAGCCAGTATGCCAGTCTTGCCTTCCAGGACAGGCTGAAAGAGTACGGCATGATCTGCTCGATGAGCCGCAAGGGGAATTGTTGGGATAATGCCCCGACTGAGAGCTGGTTCAATAGCCTCAAGAACGAGCGTGTGCATGGACTACGCTATGAAACACGAGCAGAGATGACAGCGGCAAGCTTCGAGTACATTGAGGTATTCTACAATCGGAGACGGCGACACTCGACCTTGGGTTACAAGTCACCGATGCAGTTCCTTGATGACTGGCTCGCTGCTCAGCAGAAGAAACAACGGGTAGCATGAATCCCACCTGTTGGAAGACGAAAAATCGAGGGAACCTCAGTTCTAAGCTAAAAAAAGCGCGGTCAACTGGCATTTAGGATAATCATGTCTGCAGGTAAATTGATATTTCCGGTGTTTTTGTTTTTCATCAATGCCTGCGCATCGATCGTACCGGATATTCCTCACAAGACTGAGATTGAGCAGAGCATCCGGGTGAAAGATCTGCCACCCAAAGTTTTAATGGCTTTGCCTAAAGAGTATGGCCGGAAAGAATTCACCTATAAACGCAAGCTGAAAGATGGCAAAGTCAGCTATGACGTGGATTATGAGAGAGAGGGAAAGAAATTTTCCATTGCTTATGACGAGCAAGGGAGAGTATTGGAAGAAGAAAAGAAGGTGGAATTTTCAGACCTGCCTCCCGACTTGAAAATAAAGGTGGAAAAAGTTTTGTCCGCCTATTATCCCGGCTACAGGATTGTCCTGACCGAAGAGGTTTACACGAACAATGAAAAGTTGCTCGAAATTTTTTTCTCTCATTCCAAAACCAAGACGGGATTTGCCGAAGCCGTGTTCGAATACCAAACAGGTGTTTTCAGGGAATTCATCAATATACAGATGCAATCCATTCAAACGCTTTATTGAAGGTATCGAGAGACATCTGCATCCCCATTTTCCATGAATTTCGGCGAGTATCTGAAGTTGCCCCCGTGCTCTGCCGGCATTTCAATTTATCAGAAATTGTAAGACCAATTAACCTGTAACAGATTGATGTAACGGACATCGTGTTGCTGATTTATGATCGATCGCTGAACTAAGGGTCCTATCTCCACCCTTCCATACTGCGCGGTTTGATAGCCGATGCCTGCATAGCTCCAGTTCTCGCTGTACAAGGCATTTCTGGCTCCCGTCAGGCTGAAATAAAATTCATTGTAAATATTGAAATAAAATTCTCCATTGTCCAGTTCGCTACCTTGCAACGGTATGAGAAGCGCCACTTGATAACGCAGCCTTGTGCTGAAAGGTGTCTGGCCGGTTATTCTGTTATGGATAAACCTCTCTTCCAGGCGCACTCGATGGGTAAGGCGTCCGAATAGGGAATCCGTGCCGTAAACGATTTGCTGAAAAAGCCGATTCTCATTCACGAAATCATCCGAAAAAGGATCGGTTCTTTGATAGATATATCCCAAAAAAACGAAATTAAGATCCGGACTATATTTATAGATGGGGCTGGCCTGAAAGTAATACTGAATATCAGCCGGAAATTGTACTGCTCTGGAAGCATTGTTAACCACGATGGGGTGAGTCGAAGTGAAGACATTCGCATCCCACCGGTCAGAAACCACTTTAGTCAGGGATACCTGGGGGCGGAATCCATAGAACTCCTGGGTTTCCCCAAATACAGCGCAGCTAAAGACCAGAAGCACGGCGAGTACAAGTGTTCTCATAATGCTCGGCTTGAGTATCAAGGCGGATTGCGTTTCTTCTTCCGCAGCAATCCATGAGCTTACTCTTGTCCGAGCCAGACTGGTTTTATTTAAGCCGTGAGAGCCGTCTTGCCGTTACCGCAAACCGCAATGTCACTGGAACCGCAATGCTTGTCTGTTATCAGGGAAAGGTAGCGGACAGGTAATAGCATTGAGCTTGTCTCAGGATTGTGTCTTCATATACTACCCGTGTCAGGTGTCTCAATGCGAGAACTTCAGCGCAACTACACCGGCAATGATCAGACCCACGCCAATGAAACGGACAGCCGACGCTGGGTCACCATAAATTCCCTGCAAAACATACTGGATGAGCTGGAAAGCGAAGACTAGATAGGGACATTCGTCCTCACACAGAAAGCCAGGGATGCCCGATTGGAAGATGTTCCATGAATTGTGCAAACACCCATTTGCCTGAATGCATGATGGGAAACCACGGGAGAGAACTCCCCCCAAGTTTTAATAACTATATTATATTCAATAATTTATCACTTCTGGCGGAGAGGGTGGGATTCGAACCCACGTGCCAGGTTACCCTGACCATCTGATTTCGAGTCAGCGCCGTTATGGCCACTTCGGTACCTCTCCCGAGGGGAATTGGGTTATTTTACCAGCTTATCCTGTGCATATCTCGCGCTCGTTTGCGTGAAACATGGGAGAATATTCGAGCATTCGGCTAATTTCTCTTCCATGCGAACGTTTTCCCTTCTGTTTTTTTTTATCGTCATCGGGCACAGCTTGCTGCTTTCTGGCTGCGACCCTTTCAAACGCGCCGTGCTGCCGCTCGACGAATCCGACGAGCTGGTGGTGCTTACCGTCAATAGTCCGGATACCTATTACGAGAATTCGGACGGGGGTCTTGCCGGGATGGAGTTTGATCTGGCTTCCGAGTTCGCCCGCCATCTTGGAAAAAAGGTCCGATTCAAGATTATCTCCCGGCTGGAACACGCCTTCGATCTGCTCCAGGATCAACAGGCGCACTTTGCCGCCGGCTTGAGCATCGGCGATAAATATCGGCTATGGGCGCACTTCGGGCCGGTCTATCAGCGTATTCAACCCCAGGTGATTTTCAGTACCGATTCTCGACGGCCAAGAAGCATGCAACAGCTTGTGGAAAAAACTGTCGAGGTAGCCACCGGAACCACTCATATTGAATTGTTGAACCAGGCAAAACGCAGTGTTCCGGAGTTGCAATGGACGGAAGTGGATATCATGCCGGACGATCTTCTCTCGAAATTATCGGAAGGCAAAATCGATTATGCGGTGGTCGATTCGACGCAGATCGAACTGGCTAAAAACTTTTACCCCAACCTGGATGTCGCTTTCAATCTCGGTTCGGAAACTGGCAGGGCCTGGGCGTTTCCTCTTTATACTGAACGGGCGGTGCTCGCCACTGTGCAGCAATTCTTTGATCGGATCAGGCGGGATGGAACGCTGAAGCGCCTTCTCGATCGGTATTACGGCCACCACATCCAGCGCCTGGAACAGATGGATGTGAGCGGCATTCTGTCCAAGCGACGCACCCTGCTTCCAGATCTGCTGGAGTATTTTCATGAGGCCGAGGAATTATCGGGGATCGATTGGCGACTGATCGCGGCGCTTGGTTATCAGGAATCGCACTGGAATCGCCTCGCTGTTTCCCCCAACAACGTACGCGGCCTCATGATGCTGACCGAAATCACGGCTGACAGGATGAAGGTCACAGACCGGCTCGACTCGCGGCAAAGCATCCTGGGGGGGGCACGCTATCTGGCGAAGTTGAAAGACCGGTTGCCAACACGCATCACCGAGCCGGATCGTACCTGGATAGCGCTGGCGGCTTATAACCAGGGGCGCGGCCATGTGGAAGATGCGCGCATCCTGGCGCAGCGCATGGGATTGAACCCCGATTCCTGGCTGGATCTGAAAACGACTCTGCCGCTATTGAGCCTCAGCAAGTATCACAGCACCCTGAAGCACGGTTTCGCTCGCGGCGGCGAGGCAGTAATCCTGACGGAATCGGTGCGTACTTACTATAAAATTCTGATGAAATACGAACCGCCCTATTCATGGGGCTTTCCGGTTGCGGATAAAATCGACCCGCTTTCGTGACGATATTGCCATTATGAATAAATTGTTGTTGAGTCGCCGAAACACTCGGGCTATATTGAGTCTGCCTATCATTGATCGTTTAAACCTTAAGGGAGAATGCCATGACGCTACGCTTGGGCGATACCGCACCTGATTTCGAGCAGGACTCTTCGATCGGCAAGATCAGGTTTCATGAGTGGATGAATGATTCCTGGGCAGTGCTGTTTTCGCATCCAGCCGATTTTACTCCTGTATGCACGACTGAATTGGGCATGACTGCCAAACTCAAGTCCGAATTTGACAAGCGCAATGTCAAAGCCATCGGATTATCGGTCGATCCGGTAGACAAGCATACGGGATGGATCAAGGATATCGAGGAAACACAGAATACAGAGGTCCTCTTTCCGATCATCGCGGATGTGGACAGGAAGGTAGCCGCGCTCTATGACATGATACATCCGAATCAGTCCGAAACGATGACGGTGCGCTCGCTGTTCATTATTGACCCAAAAAAGAAGGTGCGCCTGATCATCACCTATCCCATGAGCACCGGCCGGAATTTTGACGAGGTGCTTCGTGTCCTCAATGCACTGCAATTGACTGACGGCTACACCGTGGCCACGCCGGCAAACTGGAAGGATGGAGATGATGTTATCATACCGCTGACGATCCAGGATGAAGCTGTCATTAAACAGAAATTTCCCAAGGGCTATCGGGCCCCGCGCCCGTATTTGCGCATTACGCCCCAGCCGGATAAATAGCCTGGAGTATGGGTTTATCGCCGCGATAAACCAGCGCTGCCATATCACCTGGGTTACCTGACTGCGCCAGTTTCTGAAGCATTCAAATCGGGTGCAGGATTAAACCATGCGAGCTGCTGGTGCAGCCTGACAACCTGGCCGACGATGATCAGGGTGGGCGGGGCCAGGTTGGCCTCGGCGGTCAGGAGCGGAAGCGTTTCCAGGGTTCCGGTTAATACACGCTGATTCCGGGTGGTTCCCTGCTGCACGATGGCCGCAGGCGTGCTTGCGGGCAAGCCGTGCGCCGCAAGCTGTGCGCACAGCACCGGCAGCCCCAGCAATCCCATGTAGATCACAATGGTCTGGTTCGGCCGCGCCAGCATGTCCCAATCGAGATTCACGCTGCCATCCTTGAGATGGCCGGTGACAAAGACGCACGACTGGGCGTAGTCCCGGTGGGTCAGTGGTATTCCCGCGAAGGATGCCGCGCCGGAGGCCGCCGTAATGCCCGGGACAACTTGAAAGGGAACGCCCTGGCTGGATAGCGTTTCAATTTCTTCCCCACCACGGCCAAAAATGAAAGGGTCGCCGCCCTTCAGGCGCAGCACCCGTTTGCCCTCTTTCGCCAAGCGCACAAGCAGGTCGTTGATGGACTCCTGCGGCATCGCATGGCGGCTGCGTTCTTTTCCCGCGTAGATACGCGTCGCATCCCGGCGCACCATATCCAGTATTTCGGGGGAAACCAGGCGATCGTACACCACTACATCCGCCCGCTGCATCAGCCGCATGGCGCGAAAAGTCAGGAGATCGGGATTCCCGGGGCCCGCACCCACCAGGTAGACCTCCCCCGCCACCATCGCATCCTGGGTTGAACTGCTATCATCGCTGCGGTATCCGTCATGTTTCAGTGACCGCTCCAGATAATCCTTTGCCGCCTGATCCTTGCCAGCAAGAACCATCTCGGCAAACGGACCCTGCAATATTTCTTCCCAAAATCTGCGCCGCTTGTCGGATTGCGGGAACTGCTGCTTGACGCGCGCCCGAAAGGCCGCTGCATAAGCAGCCAGACGCCCATACGCGGCGGGTATCAGCGTTTCCAGCCGCGCGCGCAACAATCGCGCCAGTACCGGCGATGCCCCTCCGGTGGAAGCCGCGATGAGGACCGGGCTGCGATCGACGATGGCCGGCATGATGAATGAACACAAGGCGGGATCATCCACCACGTTGACGGGAATATGGCGCTGTCCCGCGGCTTGTGAAACCTCGCGATCGATCCCGGCATTGCCGGTGGCAGCCACGACCAGCACTATCCCTTCAAGATGCTGCGAAGAAAAAACCTCCGCCCGATGAGCGATCCTACCTTTAAGTGAGCGCTCGCTCATCCGTTCGCGCAATTCCGGACAGAGAAGCGGGGCGACAATGATCACGTGGGCGCCAGCCCTAAGCAATGACTCTGTCTTTCGCGCCGCAACAGTGCCGCCGCCAACCACCAGGCAGGCGCGGTTTCTGATATCGAGGAAAATCGGAAAAAAATCCATCTGCCGAGTCTGGAAGAGAGGCTTAACGGCATTACGCACGCCGGATACGCCCGTACTTTACCGCAAAACATCGCCCTGTTGCCGGGAATGAAACTAATCAGGAAACGGAATTCCCCCATGGCATGGGTCACGTGCGAAGATGATCCCCAACACACGCAATCCGCTATCGACGATATGGCGATATCGGCAACGGAAAGTGCGTATCACGCGAGCTTAATTTTTCATGCCCCCCCTTATTTGCTATGATGCGGTTCTTCCCCTGGCGGAACAAATGGCTTCATGGATAACATCGATCTGCATTGCCACTCGACCGTTTCCGACGGACTACTTACACCCACACAGTTGATCGAGCATGCGGCTGCGCGCGGCGTGACAGTGCTGGCATTGACAGATCACGACGATGTAGGAGGATTGGAGGAAGCGCGCCAAGCCGCTGCCGGAAAAAATATCACGTTCGTAAATGGTGTGGAAATCTCAGTCGGCTGGCGAGGCCAGACCCTGCATATCGTAGGGCTGGGAATAGACCCGGACAATCCGGAATTGGTCAAAGGCCTATCCTCCCTGCGGGAAGGACGGTTGGTGCGCGCGCGCAATATCGCGGTCCAGCTCGACAAGTTCGGCATCCATGGGAGCTTCGAAGGCGCCCGAAGCCAGGCGGGAGACGGGCATCTCATGGGCCGCATGCATTTTGCCCGCTTTCTCGTGCAGCAAGGCTACGCCAAGGATGTAAAATCGGTATTCAAGAAGTATCTGGTCAAAGGCAAACCGGGATATGCGCCGCACTTATGGGCTCCGCTAAGCGATGCGGTAGGCTGGATTCGCAGAAGCGGCGGCAGGGCCGTCATTGCCCATCCCGGGCGCTACAAGCTGGGCAAGGGCGCATTGGAGGAACTGCTGCTCGAATTTCGCGCCCTTGGCGGCGAAGCAATCGAGGTTGTTACTTCGAGCCATACGCCGGAACAATCCCTGGTGTTTGCGCAGCATGCCCAGCGTTTGGGATTGTTGGCCTCGCGTGGCTCGGATTTCCATGGTCCCGGAGAAAGTTATCTTGACCTGGGCCGGATGCCGGAACTGCCCGCCATGTGTGTTCCCGTCTGGCATGACTGGAAACATTGACGCAAGTGGCAAAGCCGATATCCAGGCGCCGTTGATCCCTCATGAGCCACGCCTTTCTGCCTTACCCTCATTTCGCGGTTCCCGGAGAACTTGCCGGCTGCCTTGAAACTCGGAACCGCATCCAAAATCAAAACTAGAAAAGCTTTCCTACTTGGCTCAATTCTTTTCCATCCATCCCGATAACCCGCAATTGCGGCTGATACGACAAGCCGTGGCCATCATGCGGGCGGGAGGCGTCATCGTTTACCCGACGGATTCGTGTTATGCGCTGGGCGGCCGGCTGGGGGACAAGCATGCGATGACGCGCATTCGAGCCATACGGCAGGTGGATGAGAACCACCATCTGACGTTGACGTGCCGCGACCTTTCTGAAATCTCCCACTACGCGAAAGTGAACAATACCCAGTACCGCCTGCTCAAGGCGACCACGCCCGGATGCTATACCTTCATACTTCAGGCCACGCGCGAAGTGCCACGCCGCTTGCAGCATCCCAGGCGCAACACTATCGGGTTGAGAGTTCCGGATAATCCTGTAGTGCAGGCTCTCCTTGCGGAACTGAATGAACCGCTGCTGAGCTCGACCCTGATATTGCCGGGCGAGGAGCTTCCCTTGAATGATGCAATGGAAATCCGGTCCCGGCTTGAACATCACGTGGAACTGGTGCTGGATGGCGGAGCATGCGGGCTGGAAATGAGCACTGTGATCGATTTGACGGACGATTCGCCAGAATTGATACGTGCGGGCAAGGGCAGCCTGGCGCCTTTTGGAATTGCCCATGAATAACATCATTCAAAATATCGCCATTTACGCGCTCCCGGTAATATTTGCCATCACGCTCCACGAAGCCGCACACGGATATGTCGCCAAGCACTTTGGCGATCTTACTGCCTATGCGCAAGGCCGTGTCAGCCTGAATCCTATCCGGCATATCGACCCGATTGGCACCATTTTGCTGCCCTTGATGACGCTGCTGCTGGGCGGTATCCTTTTTGGCTGGGCCAAACCCGTGCCGGTCGATTTCTCTGCATTGCGGCGCCCGAAGCAGGATATGCTCTGGGTAGCTCTGGCGGGGCCGGGCGCCAATCTTTTCATGGCTCTGGCATGGGCGTTTATCATCAAGCTCGGCCTTGCGTTGCCAGAGAGCGATTTTGCGAGGCCCATGATATTGATGGGCGAAGCGGGGATCAAAATCAATGTGATACTGATGGTGCTCAATCTTCTGCCCTTGCCCCCGCTGGATGGCGGCCGCATCGCAGTGAGCCTGCTTCCGCATCGCATGTCGGCCGTTTTTTCGAAGATCGAGCCTTACGGCTTCATGATCCTGCTTCTGCTGCTGATCACCGGCGTCCTCGGAGCCATTATCGGACCTTTTATTAGCATCACCATACAGCTGGTGGTATGGTTTTTCGGACTATAGCGTGCAGGTTTGGCGGGGGAATCCGGATCAACCCTATCCGCCTGCGTGACATGGAAAGCGGCACGGCACTTTCCTGATAGGAATGACTGACGAGGACTAGGACAGGTAATATGTTCACTGATCGTGTTTTGTCGGGAATGCGTCCCACCGGGCATCTCCACCTGGGACACTACCATGGCGTTTTGAAAAACTGGATTGAGCTGCAGCACCAATTCGAATGCCTTTTTTTTGTTGCCGACTGGCATGCGCTTACGACTCACTATGACACCCCGGAAATGATCGAGGAGCATGCCTGGGATATGGTCATCGACTGGCTTGCCGCGGGGGTGGACCCGGCTCAGGCAACAATGTTCATCCAGTCGCGCGTGCCGGCTCACGCGGAACTGCACTTGCTGCTTTCGATGATTACGCCGTTGGGATGGCTGGAGCGCGTTCCTTCTTATAAGGACCAGCAGGAAAAACTGGTTGAAAGGGATTTGAGCACATACGGTTTTCTGGGCTATCCGCTGCTGCAAAGTGCGGATATCCTGATTTATCGGGCAAACCGCGTGCCTGTAGGGGAAGATCAGGCGCCGCATATCGAGTTTACCCGTGAGATAACGCGGCGCTTCAATCACATTTATGGGAAAGAAGTCGGTTTTCGCGAAAAAGCGGAAGCTGCCATTAAAAAACTAGGCTCGAAAAAATCCCGGCTCTACCGAGAATTAAGAAACCGTTACCAGGAACAGGGTGATGAGGCAGCGCTGGCTGCGGCGAAGTCATTGCTGGACGAACAGCAGAATTTGAGCATGGGCGACCAGGAGCGGTTATTCGGCTATCTGGAAGGCGGCGGCAAGATGATTCTCGCCGAGCCCGAGGTGATGCTAACCCCGGCATCCCGGATGCCGGGGCTGGATGGACAAAAGATGTCCAAGTCCTATAACAATACCATTAGCCTGCGGGAGGACGAAGCCAGTGTCATCAAGAAGGTGCGGACCATGCCTACCGATCCCGCACGCATTCGGCGCAGCGATCCAGGTGATCCCGCCAAGTGCCCGGTGTGGCAATTTCATGAGATTTATTCAGGCACCGAAATCAAGGATTGGGTGCAGCAAGGCTGCACCACCGCCGGTATCGGCTGCCTGGAATGCAAGCAACCAGTCATAGACGCAATATTGGCGGAGCAGCGGCCAATGCATGAGCGCGCCCGAATATATGAGGAAGATCCTACGCTGGTGCGCAATATCATTGCTGATGGATGCGAAAGAGCGGATAAATTGGCGCAGGAGACGATGCGTGACGTGCGGGAAGCAATGGGACTGGACTATTCATAGAGTTCAGGATTTGTCGACGCCGGCCCTCCGTTTGTTATCCGCGGTCCACCTTGGCTGGCCACCGCGCTAGCAGTGATTCCGGTCAGCGGCGGTGATGGGGCAATGCCGCCTCGTTTGTTGCTTTCAGGACAGCCGGCCGGCTGACTGTGGAATAATGACCATGGTTTTCCTTCGCTTGAGCTACAGAAATAGAATGAGACGCAAATTCCCTCCGTATGAACAACCTCCTTCATCTTTTGCCCCCTTCCCCGGTCGCCAAAATTCACGGCGAATTGCTGACGGAGATGCCAAGGGATTTATATATTCCTCCTGATGCGCTGGAAATATTTCTTGAAACATTCCAGGGCCCGCTCGACCTGCTGCTTTATCTTATTCGCAAGCATAACCTGGATGTGCTGGACATTCCCATGGCGGAGCTGACGCGGCAATATATGGCCTACATTGAATTGATGCGCGCCAATCAGCTGGAGCTGGCGGCGGAGTACCTTCTGATGGCTGCCATGCTGATAGAGATCAAGTCGCGCATGCTTCTGCCTGGTCCTGCGGTCAGGGATGAAGAAGAAGGAGATCCGCGTGCCGAGCTCGTGCGCCGGTTGCTGGAATACGAGCAGATGAAAATTGCCGCGCAGCGTCTCAATGAATTGCCGCAGGCCGAGCGGGATTTCATGCTGGTGCGGGTATGGGTTGATCAGACACCGGTGGAGCGTCTGCCGGCAATCGGCCCGGAGGATCTTCGCACTGCATGGCTCAGGCTGGTCGCGAGATCCCGGGTCAATAGCAGCCATCGCGTTACCCGCGAGGAACTTTCTGTCCGGGCTCATATGAGCGGTATCCTCTTCCGCTTGCGGGGAAGAAAATTTGTCGAATTCAGCGAGTTATTCGATCCGGGCAGCGGGATAGCGGAACTCGTCGTGACGTTTCTGGCACTGCTCGAGCTTATTCGGGATCACCAGGTAGAGGTTACCCAGCATCGGACATTTGGAATAATTTATGTCAGCCCAATTGATGCCATTGAAAGTGCCTGATCCGGACGAGTCGCTCACTCCTGACGAAATCAAGCAGATACTGGAAACGGCATTGCTCACCAGCCAGGAACCGCTATCATTGCCGGAGCTGAGGAAATTATTTGAGGATGAGCTGAGTTCGGCGGTGCTGGGGCGCCTTCTTGAAGAGGTGCGCAGGAACTGGGATGGAAAAAACGTGGAACTGGTAAATATTGCCAGCGGATGGCGCTTTCAGGCCCGGCCGGAGATGCAGAAGTTCCTTGACCGGCTTAATCCGCAGAAACCTCCCCGCTATTCGCGGGCTGTGCTGGAAACGCTTGCTATCATTTCATATCGACAGCCTGTCACACGAGGAGATATCGAGGAGATACGTGGTGTTGCGGTGTCCAGCTCGATAATCAGAACACTGGAGTCGCGAGGCTGGATAAGCACAGTCGGTTACAGGGAGGTTCCTGGCAGGCCGGCCTTGTACGGAACGACTGCGGAATTCCTGAATGACCTCAATTTGAGATGCCTTGAAGAGCTGCCTCCGCTGGAGGATCTGGGATCCCTCGTCGAACATCAGGGAAATAGGGACTTGTTGTCTTCCCCCAGTCCCGACGCAGCGGAAAACGATAGCGGAAAGCCGGGCTAGAGAGAAACGGAACGGATAAGGGGCTGAGCAAGCTATGCAAACCATACTCGTGGCAAACCCGAAGGGAGGAAGCGGCAAAACAACGCTGATGACCAATCTGGCAGCATATCTCGCCTGGCAAAACCAGCGGGTCATCATATGGGATCTCGATCGCCAGAAGTCATCGCTGGATTGGCTCAAGCTTCGCCCTGCCGAGTTGCCGTCGATTGTGAGCCTGGATGCGACGCGCGACGAGATCGATCCCGAAATTCCGGAAAACATTGATTGGCTGCTACTGGATTCCCCCGCCGGAATGCACGGTAAGAATCTCGCTCATGCGCTGAAACTTGCGGATAAAGTCATCGTGCCGGTACAGCCTTCGGTTTTCGACATGACCGCAACACGCGATTTTCTGGATAGATTGGTGGAGGAGAAAACGATAAGAAAACACAAGACTTTTATCAGCGTCATCGGCATGCGGGTCAATCCGCGCACGCGTGCCGCCGTTACGCTGGAGCAATTCCTGCACCAATATGACCTTCCGGTCCTGACCTATCTGCGAGACAGCATGACCTATGTCAATGCCGCCTTCACCGGCAGAAGCATTTTTGACCTGCCACATTATCAGAACGAGCGCGATCTGGAGCAGTGGCAGCCGTTGATCGACTGGGTGAAATAATCTAGGGAAGCGCTGAGCCGGAATCCAGAGTTTTTTCAAGCTGCCGGATTTCTGTCTTCGCGGAAATGATCCAAGTATTTACTCAGCGTATTTCCGGTTCAGGATACTAGGGTGCATCGGATGATCACGCGAACAGGTACCGCCCTCAATGCACATGATCGCCTGGGGGAGGGAGGATTTCCTTTTCGGAATTGAGCTGGGCGACCTGCTGCATGAGGGCATCGGCATTGTCCCAGGCGGAGCCATCGGCGCTGGGGATCCAGCGCGCGCGCAGGTAGCCGTAGCGGTCCACCAGAAATTCCATGTGCGAAGGGAGGCTGCCCTCTCCCAGGAGGTCGGGCTTGTTCAGGGTGCGGCGAAACAGTTTGTAGCTTTGCACGATCTCGTGCGCGCCCTGGGTCACCACCGGATACGGCACCTCTTTGGTGATGTCATCGATTTCCTGCGAGTCCGGATCGTCCTCGGGCACGGCCAGGAGCACGGTGTTGGCGTTCTTGAGCGCGGGGTAGAGCTTGGCCAGTTGTTCCATGCGTTCGCGCGACTGCGGCCAGGAGAACAGCACCAGCAGTACGTTCTTGCTGCCGCGGAAGTCCTTGAGGGTGCCGCTTGAGCCGTCCTGGGCGAAGTAGGAGAAGTTGGGCGGGCCCATGGAGGGCTGGGGCTGGCTGGGCACGACTTTGGGGCTCATGAGGCGCGCCTGGTAGCCGCGCGACATGGCGTGCAGGTAGTTGACCACGTCCCAGCGGTCTTCTTCGGAGAGCTTGTCGCCAAATACCGGCATGCCGGTGTCGGGAATGCCGAAGGTGAGCCAGTGGAAGAAGTCGCCTGCGGTGTGCTTGGCGGTGTGCGGTTCGGTGAGCATGTCCACCGGGGGCTTGGCGAAGCTCTTGGCCATGACGCCGTCGCCCTTGCCCTGGAGCCCATGGCAGGCCACGCAGTTCTCGGCGAACAGGCCCGAGCCGTTGGCTATGGAGATGGTGTCGAACGGAACCGGGGTCTTGCGATAGGTCTCGGGGTAGGCGTCGATGGCAAGCGGGGGCAGTCCCACTCCCAGGGCGATGACGGCCAGGAGTATCGGGATGCCGATGCGCCGCCTGGCGTCCCAGTGCTTGATGCGCCCCAGGACGAGCGCGCCGCCTGCCAGCGCCAGCAGGGCTACGCCGCTCCAGGCGCGGATCATGACGCTGGGTTCGCCCCAGGTGGCGGCGAGCGAGAAGCGGAAGGAGTAGGGCCAGTCCTGGATGATGGCATGTTTGGCGGGCACGGTGTTGGCCACGATGGTGGCGAGCAGGACGATGCCCATGGCCAGGACGAATTCGAAGCTGACCCACTTCCTGAGTTTCTGCCCGCCCGCAGCACCGTTCATGGCTTTCTGAGGGGGGCCATTCCTGCCGCCTTCGGCCGATGCCCGCCCGGTGAGCTGGGGCAGCCAGATCGAGCGGGCGCGCGCGGCGATCACGAGCACGATGGCCAAAAGGCCGATCTTGGCATCGAGTATCCAGCCGTAGCGGGTGGCCACGAGCGCTCCATAGCTGGTGTCGACCATGCGGTCGGTGATGATGACGCCGGTGGCGATCACGGCCAGCATGACCGGCAGGGCCATGGCGGAGAAGCGCTTGAGGGCCTGGGCGTCGCCGGCGATGGCGTCTTCGCGCGACTGGAACAGGGCGTGGATGCGCTGGATGGCCTGGGTCTGGATGCCGGGATGGGGGGCGTGCGCGCCCGGTTCGGTGCAGGCAAAGCACACGACCAGGAAGGCGGGCAGCGCGCCGAACCAGACGCTGGCGAGGATGATGTGCAGGGCGTAGGGCAGGATGGAGGCGATGGAGAGGTCTTCGGCGGCGGCATGGCTGGCGAGCGAGCCTACGGTGAGCGTCAGGGCGGCGGCGCTGGCGCACAGGATGTAGCGCCAGCGGGCGCGCGTGGCGTGCCGGGCGTAGCGGATGTAGAGGGCGATGGCCATGACCAGCACGGCGCAGGCGGCGCGCGCCGCCCAGATGTGTCCCATGCGGGTGTTTTGCATCAGGGCAAGCCAGGCCCGGGGGTCCCAGGCCTTGTCGGGATTGCCGGTGGCCTGGCCGGTGGTGGTGGCCAGTATGCCCAGCAGCCCAACCAGGAGAAGGAGACAGAGCCAGGGCAGGGCGCGCTCCAGGCGGGTGACCCAGGGGGAGTGGTAGGCGCCGGCAATGGCCAGGAACACGCAACCGCCGACCAGGATCATGTTGGACGCAAGCTGTAGCCAGCGCAGGAGCGTCGCGATGACCTCGATCATTTCTGCGGTGCTTTGCTCTTTACGGTAAAGTCATAGGACGAGTCGACCACGTGCCCGTCCACGGACAGGACGCGAAACTTTACCGTGTACTTCCCTGCCCCCAGTTCCGGCAGGGGCAGCACGATGGATTTGGGGTCGTCGGCTGCCACATGCGGCTTGGCTTCGGTAACGGGGGTAGTCTTGGCCGCGTCATGCACCGCAAGGGAGGCGTAATCCTTTTCGATTTCTTCGTTGAACCACAGGCGCACTTGCGAAGGCGCCTTGGTGAGCGCGGCGCGGCGCGCGGGCTCGGCCTTGACGAGCATGGCGTGCGCCAGTGCCGTGCCGCTGTGCAGTCCGGCCATGGCCAGCGCCAGCATGCCCGCCGCGGCAAGCCGCCGAATCCGCTGGATCCGCTGGATCTTGTAGGAAACCCGAAATGATGCCATTCTCACTCCTCGTTCAAAACTAACCTGACCGCCGCCCATGCCCGGGCACTGGTATCTGTTGGACTGCCTCGCTGCAGTATGGTTCGGCCAGGAATGCCCGATGGCGCCTGGCCGGTTTGCCATCCTTGCTCTCTTCAGGCCGCCGTAGGGGATTTGCGCGCGCGCAGGAAGAATACCGCCACGGCGCCTATCACGGCGGCAATGCCGAAGATGAGGTAGGGGGAGGTGCCCTTGGGCTCGCCTACGGAGAAGGGGAAGCGCGAGATATACTCCTGCTTGTCGCCCACGGTCACGAGGCCGACGAATTTGCCAGGCTGCATGAAGTCGTATTCAAAGTTGATGGAGCCGTTGGGGTAGACCTTGGCGGGAATGTGCAGGATGGTGAGGGTGTCCAGGTTGCCCGGTTCCTTGCCGGGATCGCCGGTGTCGCGGATGATGCGCACTTCGGTGGGCAGGGGACGCAGGGCTTCTTCGATGTAGTCCAGGGCGACGACGGTGCGCCCGATGGCGGGAATGTCTTCGCAGAATTCCTTTTCCTGGGTGGCTTCGGGCTGGTAGCCGGTAAAGTGCATGGTGTAGGGCCCGATGGTGAGTTTGCAGACGTCATCGGCCAGGGAGAGGCCGCCGTGGGCCTGCACCTGGGCGGAAAAGGGAATCCCGATCGCCAGCAGCAGGCCGGCAAGTGCGGATTTCAGTGTGTTTAGGGACATGTCGAATCGCCTCTTGAATTATTGTCAAATCTTGTCAAATCGTTCACGGAACTGCGGATCCGGTCCGGTTCCTGTTCTCCTGCTAGCGCCGTGAATCGCGCCAGCGCTGCAGGCGCTTGGATTTCACGAGCTTGTATGCAATCAGGATCAGCACCAGCAGGCCGATCAGGGGGCCTACGGCGGTGCGGAATATCTGCGCATAGTTGATCATCTGTACCCGCAGCGGATACTGGTAGCGCAATGGCGGCTGCCCTTCGGCGGTGATGATGACGGTGTACAGCCCCTGGTCCAGGCTGGTTTCTCCCTGGATGACGCCATCAGGATGGTAGCTTGGGCGCAGGTAGGTCACGGTTTCGTCTTCGGCCTCGTTGGTGCCTCTTATCACGCGCATGCCGATGGGCATGTCGCGCAGGGCCTGGTCCACCAGGTCCACTACCAGGTAGGTGTCCCCGCCTTTGGGTATCTCGGTGCAGTACTGGGCGCTGGGCTCGAATTGCGGCTGGTAGGCGCTCAAGTGCACCATGCTGTCGCCAATGCGCCGCACGCAGCTGTCTTCTTCCAAGGATACCTTGCCATGCGCTCCCGCGGCTCCCGCCTGCAGGGTTGCTATCAGGACGAGTATTGTGGCGCATGCCTGTGTTACTTGCCTAACCACCTACCGGTCCTCCGCTTGACTATTACGCTGTTTCACTTTCCCGCCTGCGCGCGGCGATGCCGGCACGGGAGGTTGCTTCTGTTTCGCTCACGTTAAAAAACACCGATCCACTGCCGTCTGGCGACGGTGGCGGACCGGTGTTTCGCCTGGGTTGCTTTAGAGTTTGGTGAAGACCGGTATCACAGCGCCTGCTATGCTGTTGATGTTGCGGTCGCCCGAATCGCTCCATGTCATGAGCAATCCGCCAAACCGGCTTTCCGGGTCGCCCAGAAGCGCCATCAGCCGCTGTACTTCCCACAGTGCGTCCTTGGCTTCCATCTTGACTTCGCGCGTCTCTCCGGGCTGGATCGGGCTGTCGTTGTCAAACGAAAGTCCGGTGGCTACCAGTTCCTTCGGATAGTTGCGGTCCAGGTGCTTCAATCCCACTTTGTTGATGAACCGTACGCCCGCAGTGGTGAATTCGCCTATGCGGTAGGCGGTGTCGCCACTGTTGGTCACGGTCATGGTCACCCGCAGGGCACGCCCCGGCACGTCGTAGTTGGCGTGCGTCACCTTGATGGCGATGGGGTTGGGCTTGACGGGCATGGGTTGCACTTTGGATTCGCCCGCCTGGATGGGGACGGTGTACGGGTGCTTGGTCTCGGTGTAGCGATACCCGCCCCAGACGATGCCAAAGGTGGCAATGAGAACGATCCAGGCCACTTTCTTGTCCATGGGGTCGAGCAGCAGGTCGTCTCCATAGGCCAGCAGTACCCGGCTTCTGGGCAGGAACATGGGCCGGGCTACGTAGTAGCCGATCCAGAAGATGCCAAGGCCCAGCCACAGGATGTGCCAGAACATGCCGTTGTTGAAGTTGAAGGTCTCGGTGTCTATGGTCTCGCCGGTCAGCAGCTTGACGGGGTTGGTGAAGTCGTCCCAGCTGCCGGTGATGTTCATCCACGCGGCAGGGCCGGCAATCGGGCCTGCGTCCTTGATGTTGACCATGGCGTGCATGTGGTGGCGCCCGGGTATGCGCGCCTTGAGCCTGACTTCAAAGGCGTAGTCGCGCCCGATCTCCAGGGGGCCGGAGATGTAGGTGGGTTCGCCGTTGAGCTTGGTGGAGAGCCGCACGAACACGGGGCTGGGGCTGCCAACGTTGAAGAAGGCGCGTCCCGGCTTGCCTACGGCGCGCGGCCAGTCTTCGGCAAGGTGGAATTTGCCGGTCATGGTGGCGATGTCGTTGACCTTGGTGGTGTCAGGACCCCATTTCATGTCGTACCACTGGATGGTGCGCATGCGCAGGAACGGTTCTTGCGAGCGTTCGCCGTGCGCGGCCGCAGGGGAGATGTCAAGCATGAGGCTCAAGGCCAGGGTGGCAGCGCCAGCTACGCCGGCTATCCCCACTTTGCCCAGTTTGATCAGGTTCTTTGCGTTCATTATTTGATCCCCTCCGGAAACCCTTCTTCTCCATAGGCGGTGACGTCATTCTTCATGGATACGCGTCCACGCGGGCCTTTGACGTAGAAGAAGGCGGTGCAGTAGATCTTGCCAAAGTACCACCATACGCAGAACATGAGCATGGAGACGAAGGCGGAGAAGAACGCGGCTATGACGGTGGTGTGGCCGCCAAAGGTGCGCAGCGATCCTTGTTCGATCAGCCGCACGTACTCGGGGGTGCCGGTGCGTACATACAGGAAGCCGGTGTAGTCGGCCAGGGAGAGCAGCACGCCTTCAGCCACGAGCGGCAGGTGGGTCGGGCCAAAAATGGGCCAGTTGCCGGGGTAGAACAGCAGTCCGAACGCGCCTCCGCCTACCAGGGCGGTGATCATCCAGTTGCGGGTGAGCAGCATGACGGTGTCCATCACGAGCGCTCCCGGTATCATGGTGGAGGGAAACACGAAGTTGATGGGGTAGTGCGACCACCAGTAGAAGCCCCAGAACCGGGTCAGCCATTCGCCTACCAGCAGGCAGACGATGCATAGGGTGGCGCCATAGGGCAGCCGGTAGTTGACCCATAGGTAGTACATGATGGCTGCACAGTAGGTGATGCCCACGATCGGGGTGACCACCGGCCACCATTGCCGGTCTTTCCAGTCCAGCCAGAAGTCCCAGTCTCCTGCCAGCAGCATGAAGTGCATGTGGTAGGTTCCAACCAATAAAATGCACAGAATGGGAAAATAGATCACGTCTATCATCCTGGACATCTTTACCGCTTCCGGCGGCATTTTCGCCGCCCGTATTATTTCATCTGTTCTGCTCATCGCGCCCTCCCCTCATGTGTGTCGTTGATTCCTTGTTTGCGAAATGTTCCTTGCCGCCTGCTCGCGGTGTTTGCGCTTGCGATTGCTTGCGTGTCGCGCAAGCCGGGCGCAGGCTGTTCCCTGGGTGTTGCGGCGGCTGCCCGGGTTCCCGGGCCGCTGCTTGCTGCAGTTTGCGGGGGTGCAGCCGCCAGTTCCTCTGTTGCGTTCCTGCTTCCTCTTCTGTTGCCCGTGTTCCAGTGTTTCGTTTCTTAGGGTACGATGCGGTTGTTGAGGATGACTTTGCTCTGGTTGTTCCAGACGACGTCGGTCAGGTTGGAGTAGCGGGTGATGATCTGGGCAGCAATGCCGCCAGAAAACAGCCCGGACCAGCCCAGGATGACGAAGCCCCAGTGCAGCGGCGCGCTAAACAGTTCTTCCATGAACCAGAAGGCATGGCCCCATTCGTTCAATCCCACGTTCGGCAGAATCATGAGCGGGCCGGCAATGGCCATGACCAGCGGAAACGAGGTCCCGCGCGAGTACAGCGGCAGGCGCGTCATGGCATACAGGTAGCTCGCCACGCCGCAGACGATGTACATGGGAAAGGAGCCGTAGAACACCACCACGTGGCTCGGGGTGAAGCTGGTGTCGCGTATGATGACCTGGTGCCAGGAGGCGTCCTGCTCGGTGAAGAAGCTGCCGCCCCAGTATACGCCAAACAGGTACACGCCCAGCCACATCATCCAGTAGAAGTAACGCTTGACTTCCAGCTTGGGGTCCAGGTTGTCCAGCTGTTCCTTGGTGTCGCGGGTCTTCCATATCCAGCCCCAGGTCACCAGTGCAAATATCGGCATGACGATCATGTGAACCCGCCACAGACCCATCCATACCTTCTCGAATTCGGGTTCCATCGAGTCCATCCCGTGCGAGTAGGCAAACGTCCTCTGGAACCAAATCCAGAAAATCGCTACGCCCAGCATGGTCAATAACCCAAATTTGTACCACTTCGAGTCGTACCACAGCGACATGTCGTAGTCGCGTCCGCTCGACGCCGCGTGGCTTGACGTCCCTAGTGTTGTTGCCATTTCATTTATCTCCTATTGCGTTGATCAAGTGCCGCTCCTTCCTGCCCGGCCGCCCGGCCGCATTGCCGCCTGCCCCCATTCCTTCCTTCCTGCCCCAAGAACTGCAGGCCAGCATGCTCGCTTCCCGGATCGGGCTTCCTTCTTTCTTCTCTTTCCCGTTACTTGTTACACTCGTTACTACCCTGGCGCCCGGCCGATGCTACCCGGCACAATCCAAAATATCTTCCCTTCCCCGATATCCCGATCCCGCCAGTTCCCGCCCGTCCACCCGTTCTTACAGATACTTTACATACCCACAACCCCGTAAAGACTATCCGCGAAGATCTTCCAAGTCAAGCAGTTTGTCTCCCACCGCCAGCGCCAACTTGCCGGGGCGCCCTCCCAATGTCGCCTCCGCCGCAGACAGGGGCTTTTTGCATGGGAAGGCATATCTTATGCCAGGAGAGTATATAGGCCTTAATCAATAGCTTGAAGCCGAAGCCAGGGTCCGGGAGGAAGAGATGTAAAAAAAATCGACTACTAAAAAAATCCGGATCAGAAGTGTCCGAATCAGGACTTTCAAGATGTGGCGCAAGCAAGTTCAAAGCCCTTCATCTCGCTTAAGGAAGCGCTGAACAAATCCTCACTGAGCGCGTTACTGGTAAAATCGGGATGATCATAAGGTAAGGCGCGCGACGAAGGTCGTAGCTGGGACTGCGATGCCAAGGAGCGCAACGCCATGAGCGCCCGATTTTGCTGTAACCCTTATGGGGCGGGGCTTTGCGAGCGGCCTGCCTTGTCAGGCTCCTGGCGAAGGGGATCAGCCATTCGCGTCGTCGCCTTTCGCGCATCCCATCCCGCAAAGCTACCGCCGCGCCAGCGGAGATTTATTCAGCGCTTCCTTAAATCCTATCCTTACACGAAATACCACGCGTTCCCCTGCCATATGACATGATCTGCAACGACGAACAGAGGAACGATAGCAGCGCCGGCAGATAGAACGCCCATAGAGCAGGCACCCGAAACGATAATGCGCAAAAAATTGGGATATCGCTGGGTCTTCGGGAGATAATGCGTTGGAATTTGAGCAGCGCCACTACGCTTTAATGTTCATTATACGCGTTGCAATCGATGTGCCCGTGGATACGTTATTCGACTATCTTGTGCCGGAAATCGGACTGCAGGATATCGGGGTTCGCGTGCGGGTACCATTTGACAAAAAAGCGGTTGCGGGAGTGGTCATGGAAATCATTCCCTATTCTTCCGGTTCCCGCATTCCCTCCATTAAGCTCAAATACGCTATCGAAATATTCCGGGACATCGCTCCGCTACCCGAACCGTTGCTCGATCTGTTCCGCTTCTGCAATGCGTACTACCATTATCCAATAGGACAAGTGGTGATGAACGGATTGCCCGGCAGGCTGCGGGAAGGCAAGCCATTGGTGAAAAATTCCCCTGCCGGCCTCCGGTATCGGCTGACCGATGCCGGCCGCAGCGTGGATGTATCTTCCATTCCAGCTCGCAGTATTGTGAAACGCCGGCTGCTGGCAAGACTTGGAGAGGAAATGCCGCTTTGCCGGGAGGAGATAAAGCAATCCTCGGTGCGAGCCCTCCACACGTTAAAGGAGTTTCTGGCGCTGGGCTGGGTCGAGGAGGAAGCTGTCTCACCACCTGCCGCCCCTGCCGCGTTTCCAGTCAGTACTTCCTATGACGCGAATGGCGCAAAGCGCGCGGCAATAGTCGATGAGGCTACTGTTCCAACTCTTACCAGGGAACAGCAATGTGCCTTCGATGCAATTAGCGCGCAAACAGGCCGGTTCAAGCCATGGTTGCTGCATGGCATAACCGGCAGCGGCAAGACAGAGGTGTATCTGAGGCTGATTTCCTTATTGTTGCGGCAGGGACGCCAGACGCTGGTGCTCGTTCCCGAAATCAATCTGACGCCGCAGCTGGAAGCGATCTTTCGCTCGCGCTTTCCGGCGGCGCGGCTGATAAGCCTCCACAGCGGACTCAACGCTTCCGCCCGAGCCGCGGGCTGGGTACAGGCGCAGCAGGGAAATGCGGAAATAATACTCGGCACCCGGCTTGCGGTATTCACGCCTATGCCAAGGCTGAGCCTGATCATCGTGGACGAGGAACAGGATACCTCGTTCAAGCAGCAGGAAGGCTTGCGCTATTCGGCGCGAGACGTAGCGATCTTTCGAGCCAAGCGCGCAGGCATCCCGATAATACTGGGCTCGGCCACGCCTTCGCTTGAAAGTTACTACAATTCCATTACCAGCCGCTATTCGAGATTGCGGCTGGCATCCCGTGCAGTGAGCAATGCTGTGCCGCCGGTCGTGCGTTGCATCGACGCACGCACTGCAAAAATCACCGAAGGCCTTTCCGAGCCTCTGGTCGCCGCATTGGAAAAACGTCTTGCTTCGGGCGAACAAAGCCTGGTTTTCATAAACCGGCGCGGTTATGCACCTGTGCTATGGTGCGGAGCATGCGGCTGGATAGCGCCATGCCACCGCTGCAGCAGCCGCCTGGTAGTCCATCTGCGAGAAGAAAAATTATGCTGCCATCATTGCGGCCACGAGGAGCGCTTTCCCGGTGCCTGCCCGGAATGCGGCAATCAGGATCTCGCACCATACGGCCACGGAACGCAGCGGGTTGAAACGGCGCTGGAGCAACGCTTCCCGAAAGCGAGAATCGCGCGCATAGACCGTGACAGCATTCGCCGAAAGGATGCCTGGCAACACATGCTGAAAAACATCCAGGAACAGCGCGTCGATATTCTCGTTGGAACACAGATTCTTGCGAAGGGGCACGATTTTCCGAATCTTTCCCTTGTCGCCATACTGAATTCCGACGCATCGCTTTTCAGCACCGATTTCCGTGCATCCGAGCGGGCATTCGCGCAGTTGATGCAGGTAGCTGGCCGCGCCGGGCGGGCGAGCATCCCTGGAGAAGTGCTGGTCCAAACCGGGTTTCCTGCTCATCCGTTGTATGAAGCACTGAAGAAGCACGATTATGACTCGCTCGCGCAGACACTGCTGGCTGAAAGAAAAACCGCCGGATTTCCGCCGTTCGTCCATCAGGCGTTACTGCGGGTGGAAGCGCAGCGGATAGAAATCGCCCTCGATTACCTTGCCAGAGCAGCAGCAATCCTGAATCCTCCCCGGCAGGTTAATGTATTCGATCCTGTTCCCGCGCAAATGGCGCGTCTCAGGGGAATGGAGCGTGCCTACCTGCTGATACAGTCCGGCTCGCGCAGAAAATTGCAGGAATTCCTTGCTGCATGGCGGGTAAAGCTGGCGGAGCTTCCGGGACGAAAGGTGCGCTGGAGCCTGGATGTCGATCCGGTGGAGTTCTGAAAAGAAATACCCGATTCATGCCGCCGTTGCCGGGTACCCGTCGTCGAAGTCTCCGCTGGTGCGATCTCCCTGAAACCGGCCGAGGACTTTGACTCACCCTCAGCGGTCAGCGTATCTCTGCCAGCAGTCTGCTCATCATTTGCTCTGCCTGGCCGCGGTAGCCCCCACCGAACAAATTAAGATGATTCAATACGTGATAAAGGTTATAAAGCGTCTTGCGAACGCTATAGCCCGCATCGAGCGGATAGGCTTCCCGGTAAGCGGCATAAAAGGCTGTGGAGAATCCGCCAAAAAGCTCCGTCATGGCGATGTCCGTCTCCCGGTCGCCGTAATAGGTAGCCGGATCAAACACCACCGGCTGCCCCGAAGCATCAAAACTGTAATTGCCACTCCATAAGTCACCATGCAGCAATGCGGGAGCTGGCTGTTGTCCGGGAAAAAAAGCTTGCAGATGCATCATGAGCCGCTCACCCAATGCCTGTAATTTTCCCGCATATCCATTGGCCCTGGCCAATTCCAGCTGATAACCCAGACGGTGCTTGCGCCAGAATTGGAGCCAGTCCGAAGAAGGTATGTTGATCTGTGGCGTAGCGCCAATGGTGTTTTCGCGTTTCCAGCCGAATGTCTGCGAAACCGCTCTGTGCATGGCGGCAAGCCCCGATCCCAGAGCCGCCGCGCCCCGATCTGAACCGGAAACCATCTTTATATATTCCAACACGAGCCAGGATCGGGCATCATTCCTTCCCCAACATAAGGGGAAGGGAACCCGCAAGGTGCCGGAAGCCTGGATTTCCATCAGGCTGGCGGCTTCTGCTTCGAACATCGCCAAACTTTCGGTATTGTTCAGCTTCACAAAAAACTGCTGTCCATTTCCTTCGACCAGGTGTGTCTGGTTGATGCAGCCTCCACCAATGGACGAAACCCTATTTACAGCAAATGGAATTTTTGTCGCGGTGGAAATTTGCGCACCGATGTTTTCCCAAGGGTACGCCGGGTTCCGATCTTGCATAGGGATTACTTGGAAATTATTTAGCGATGGGGGCGTTTCGGGACAACCACTCGCGCGCCTGCCGAATGGCACGGGTTACCTGTGACGGGGCCGTACCTCCGACATGATCCCGGCTGCTTGCAGAGCCTTCCAGGGTCAGGATCTGAAAAATATCGCTGTCTATCAGATCCGAGAAATTTTTTAATTCGGATAACTCAAGCGCGCCAAGATCCCGGTGTCCACTATCTGCGAAACGTACTGCCCGGGCCACGATTTCATGGGCTTCGCGAAATGGCAAGCCCTTTTTTACCAGGTAATCGGCCAGATCGGTAGCCGTCGCATAGCCGCGCATCGCCGCATTGCGCATGGCCTCCTTCCTGACACGAATCCCCGCCAGCATGTCAGCATAAATGCGCAGGGTATCGGTAAGCGTATCTACCGTATCGAATAATGGCTCCTTGTCTTCCTGGTTATCCTTGTTATAAGCAAGCGGCTGGCCTTTCATCAGGGTGAGCAGGGCAACGAGATGTCCATTGATCCGTCCGGTCTTCCCACGCACCAGCTCCGGCACATCCGGGTTCTTCTTTTGCGGCATGATGGATGACCCGGTACAAAAGCGGTCGGCAAGATCGATAAAACCAAACGAAGGGTTCATCCATAAAATCAGCTCTTCCGACAATCGGGACAGGTGGGTCATGATGAGCGCCCCGGCCGCGCAAAATTCGATGGCGAAATCCCGATCGGAAACGGCATCCATGGAATTGCCGCAAACTCCGTCAAATCCCAGCAGCTTCGCCACCATTTCACGATCGATGGGATAGCTGGTTCCCGCAAGCGCTGCTGCCCCCAGGGGGAGGAGGTTTACCCGCTTGCGGCAATCGGCCAGCCGTTCGACATCGCGTTTCAGCATTTCGAAATACGCCATGAGATGGTGCCCAAAAACAATTGGCTGCGCCACCTGCAGATGCGTGAAGCCGGGCATCACCGTATCCGCGTGCCTCTCCGCCAGATCGAGCAATGCTTTCTGCATGGTCTGGATGAGCCCTATAATGTCGTCGATCGACGCGCGCAGATAGAGCCGAATGTCGGTAGCCACCTGATCATTGCGCGATCGCGCGGTATGCAGGCGTTTACCGGCATCCCCCACCAGACTGGTGAGCCGCTTTTCAATATTGAGATGCACGTCTTCCAGCTCCAGCGACCAGGCGAATTCTCCGCGATCGATTTCTTCGCTTATTTGGCGCAGGCCCGACTCGATCGCAACCAGATCATCTGCTGCAATGATGCCCGTTGCCGCAAGCATGCGTGCGTGTGCAAGCGACCCCTCGATATCATGACCTGCCAGCCTCCGGTCGAAACCGACTGACGCCGTATAACGTTGCACCAGCGCGGATACCGGCTCATCAAATCGGCCTGACCAGGTTTTGGTGTTCTTTTCTATTAGCCTATCCCCCTTGCGTTATTGTTTTTTTCAATTGCCATGGATATGAAGCGTAAAACCCTGCGACTGATGATAGGAGCTCGCTTGCGTTTCCGCAGCCGCCTTGCATGCCATTGCGCTACCCGGTGAAATAATTACAATGAAATAAATCCCGAGACGAGTATAAAACAAAATATCGGGACATGCCTTTGCATACTCCAAATGCTTGCAAAATCTCAGACTTCCGCATGCTCCTGGAATACCAGGCCCGCGTGCTCCCGCATCCGGTGAAACCGGATGGATTTCCAGCCCTCTTCGGCAACGCTTAGTTCCGCCGCAAAGGAAGCCAGAAAGGTGGGAGCATTGACAGCGTCGTAGGCAATCCGGTGGGCATTCGTGTCGATGAAACGTTTCAGTTCTCTGGAATCCTCCGCGGTAACCCATCGCGCCAACTGATATTTTGCGGGGATGAGACGCGCTTCCACGCCATATTCGTGCTTGAGCCGGTGAGCCACGACCTCGAACTGTAGAGTGCCTACCGCGCCAAGCAACAGAGAGCCGCCCCCATGTGGGCGGAAAACCTGGATGGCGCCTTCTTCGCCTAATTGGGCCAGTCCCAGCTTGAGCTGCTTGCTGCGCATCGGGTCGGCCAGCTCCACAGACTGGAATATTTCCGGCGCGAAAAATGGCAGGCCAGTGTATTGCAGACGCTCGCCTTCTGTCAGCGTATCTCCCAACTGGATCGTCCCGTGATTGGGAATGCCTACGATATCTCCGGGATAAGCGGTTTCAAGCAGTTCGCGCCGCTGCGAAAGAAAAGACACGACGCCGTTGGTGCGAATATCCTTTTCGTTACGCACGATTCTCAGATTCATTCCGCGGTCGAAGCGGCCGGAACAGATTCGCACGAAGGCGATGCGATCCCTGTGGGCTGGATTCATGTTGGCCTGGATCTTGAAGACGACGCCGGTCAACCTGGGTTCATCCGGCTGCACCTCCCGTTGCAACGCCTTGTGGGAGGCCGGCGAGGGCGCAAGATCAACCAGCGCATCCAGTATCTCGCGCACGCCAAAATTGTTGATGGCGGAACCAAAGAATATTGGCGTCTGGCGCCCGGCAAGAAAAGCTGCGCGATCGAATTCCTGGGAGGCGCCTCGTATCAATTCGATTTCCTGGCGCAGGATGTCAGCTTTATTCCCGAAACGCGCATCCACTTCCGGATTGTCCAGGCTCTCGATCATTTCATCGGCGTCATCCAGCCTGTCGGCTCCAGGGTGAAAAACGCGCATCCGGTCGCTTCGCAGGTCGAACACCCCACCGAAACCCCTGCCCATGCCCATCGGCCAGGTAAAGGGTATAGCGGCCATTCTGAGCGTGCGTTCAATTTCATCGATGAGATCAAGGGGCTCGCGCACCTCCCTGTCCATTTTGTTCACGAACGTGAGGATGGGAGTATTGCGGGCGCGGCAAACCTCGAGCAGCCGCAATGTTTGCGCTTCCACTCCATTTGCCGCATCGATCACCATCAGCGCAGCGTCCACCGCTGTCAGCACCCGGTAGGTATCCTCGGAAAAATCCTGATGCCCCGGTGTATCCAGCAAATTGATCACGCAGTCCCTATACTCCATCTGCATAACAGAGCTGGCCACCGAAATGCCCCGCTGCTTTTCGATTTCCATCCAGTCCGAAGTGGCATGGCGGGTCGCCTTGCGCGCCTTGACGCTGCCGGCGATATGGATCGCTCCCGCAAAGAGCAGCAGCTTTTCCGTCAGTGTCGTTTTCCCCGCGTCAGGGTGAGAAATAATGGCAAACGTGCGGCGTCGCGCAACTTCCTGGGCAACTGTCATGATATTCCTATGTATTTCTATGCTTGCGCTTGTACTTCTGCTTGTGCTTCCCCCGATGCCGAGGCATCCTGGGGATACAGATAGCAGCGCGTCGTGTGTGTCGAGTTGAAAATGCTGATGCCAGGATAGCTTTCGCGGCATACCTGCATCACGTGGGGGCAACGTGGGTGAAAATGGCAACCTCGGGGAGGGTTGGCAGGTGAAGGAAGATCTCCATGTAGCGGCATGACATGACGTCTGGATTCAGGCTCGACCACGGGAACCGCGGATAGCAGCGCCTGAGTATAGGGATGCCTGGCATTTTCCAGGATATCGTCCACGCTCCCGCGCTCCACGATCCGCCCCAGATACATCACTGCGACTTCATCCGCAACATACTCGACGACGGATATGTTATGTGTGATGAAAAGATACGCCAATCCCAGCCGATTTTGCAGATTTTTCAACAGGTTCAGAATCTGGGCCTGGACCGATACGTCCAGCGCGCTCGTTGGTTCATCGCAAATGATCAGCTTGGGGTTGACGGCCAGGGCACGGGCGATGGCAATACGCTGGCGCTGCCCTCCCGAAAATTCGTGAGGATAGCGCCATTTTGCTTCCGGCGGCAGTCCAACGCTTTCCAGAAGCGCGTCCACTCTGGCTGCTTTTGTCATTTCCGCCATGGCGGGCCCATCGCCAGCTATTCCCACATCCTCCTTTTGCCCTGCTGCCAGCGCATTCATGCCCTCCTCGATGATATCGGCGATACGCATCCTGGGATTAAGTGATGAGTAGGGATCCTGGAATATGAGCTGAAATTCCGCGCGCATTTTACGCAAGCGGCCGCGCTCCAGCCGGACAAGCTCGATACCCTTGTACTGCACGCTACCCGCGGATGGGGGGATCAGTTGCAGGATGCCTTTTCCCACAGTCGTTTTACCGCAGCCCGATTCTCCTACCAGTGCCAGGGTCTTGCCCCGGTATATCGCCAATGATACGCCATCCACCGCTTTTACATATCCCGCCACGCGTTTCATCAAACCCTTGCGTATGGGAAAGTAAACCTTCAGGGCGCTGACGGATAATAGACACGCTTCGTGGATCAGGTGGTTCGAGCTCAGGAGCCTGCCCTTCGTACTGGATTCCTGCGGCGCGTCCGTGGCTCCCTTTTTCAGCCACCCGGCCGGAGCTTCCAGTTTGGCGCTCTCACTGAAAAGATGGCATCTTACCTTATGACCAGCGGAAACTTCGACCCAACCGGGTGCGGCATCATGGCACAATCCCCACGCCTGGTCACAGCGTTTTGCAAAACGGCAGCCGGTAAATTCGCTTGACAGAGGCGGCACGTTTCCCGTGATGACCGCTAACGGCAGGCCCTGCCGGCGGCGCGCCTTCCCCGGCAGCGAGGCAAACAGTTTCCGCGAATACGGGTGCACCGGATTCTGGAAGAATTGCGCACGGTTCGCCGTTTCCACGATCTCCCCGGCGTACATCACCGCCACCTTGTGGGCCATCTCCGCTGCTACGCCCAGATCATGGGTAATGAGCAGGATCGCCATGCCATCTCTCTGCTGCAATGTACGCAGCAGATCGAGTACCTGTGCCTGGATGGTGACATCCAGGGCAGTGGTAGGCTCATCGGCGATGAGAAGCTCCGGCTCCCCAGCCAGGGCCATGGCTATCATCATTCGCTGCTTCATGCCCCCGGAGAACTGGAATGGATACTCCTCCATGCGCCTCGCGGCGTCGGGAATCCCCACCTGGTTCAATATTTCCAGTATGCGTTTTTGCGTTGCCGCAGCCCCCAGGTTGAAGTGGCGCTTCAACACTTCGCCTATCTGCGCCGCTACTGTCATTACCGGATTCAGGCTCAGCATGGGCTCCTGAAAAATCATGCTGATACGTTTGCCGCGAATGGTGCGCATGGCGATTTCCGGCTGGAGAAGCAAATCGACACCACCCAGCCGCACCGATCCCCCCACAATTTCTCCGACCTCCGGCAATAGGCGCATGACCGAAAGGGCTGTCATGGACTTTCCGCAGCCGGATTCCCCGATCAACACAAAGGTTTCGCCCTTCGAAATTTCCAGCGTGACTCCATCCACCGCCCAAACCGGACCGGCCGGCGTATGCAGCACGGTTTCAAGATTATTGATCTGCAGTATGGTACTCATCGAAAGGGAGGTCCTATGGCGTCTCTGAATAAGTCCTTGCCGGTTCGCCTCCCGATTTCTTCCGACGCAATGCTCCGGTTTTTATCGATAAGATTCTTATCCTTGGATCAAATGCGCTTTGCACTGCATCAGCAAAAAGATTGGCGCTCAAAACCAGTGCAAACATGAAAGCGAATGCTGCAAGCAATGCCCACCACACCATGGGCTCACGCGCCATTTCGAGCCTCGCTGCATTGATCATGGTGCCAAAACTGATCATCGAAGGATCCACCCCTACGCCGACGTACGACAAAACCGCCTCCGCCAGAACCAGTCCACTGAAATCCATTACCGTGCTGATCAGTACAATATGCATGACGTTGGGGAGTATATGGCGGGTGATGATCCGCCAATGGGAAACACCGAATGCGTGAGCAGCCTGTATGTACTCCATCTCGCGAAGCTTCAGGGCTTCGCCTCGCAGAAGGCGGCACAAGCCAGTCCAGCTGGTAACGCCAAGTATGAGGCAAAGAAACAGCAGACGCAGATCGGCACGGGCCGCGATGGTATCGAACAACTCGGGGCGAGTCTCCATATATACCTGCATCATCAACACGGCTGCCGCGATCAGCAGCACGCCTGGAATCGAACTCAGTGTGGTATACAGGTACTGGATTATATCGTCTGCCCATCCCCGGAAGTAACCGGCGGTAATTCCGAGCAGCAGCGCGAATGGAAGCATCATCAGTGTGGTAAGCGTCCCTATCACCAGACCGGTGCGGACGCCTTTCAATGACTGGTAAAAGACATCCTGCCCGACCTTGTCGGTACCGAATATATGGTAATAGCCGCACAGCGCCAAGGCGGCGCCGGAGAACAAAAGCATCAATGCCAGGGTGATGCATATCGCCCTCCAGGGAACCGCCGTGCTGCCGCAAAAAACAGCAGAAAGCGCACAGCGCCATCCTTTGCCATCGCCGCGCCCCAATAATATACCTAATGAGACTATCGCGAGACCCCAGACAACCAGCCCCATGGCTGCTCCCGCCGCGGATCTCTTTATCACATCGGCCATACGTTCCGCCTCCGGGTCTTGCAAATGGGCTCCCCCATATTTAAGGCGAGGAAACTCACGCACCTGCCCCCCATCCGGGAGTTCCACCGTTTCCTTGGCATAGAGATGCGCGGCAAAGGGAGCGGAATAGGTTTTTTCCACACGGGTTCTCAAAGGGGCGGCCACCAAGTCAAGCAGGCTCAAAACTTCGACGCTGTAGGCAGTTTCGCCCATGCCGCCACCGCCATTCTCTATCGCCGGGCGAAAATGCATGGTATCGAGCATTCCGACAGAGATAAAGAATACCAGCACGGTAAGCGCCGACATGCCGCTTGCGCTATGCGCCACACGCCGCCATGGCACAAGCAGATGCTCATTACGCCATACGTACCAGGCGAAAACGAACAGTCCCGCGACAAGCAGGTAGACGAGAGCATCGGTCCAGAGGATTACGGGCTTGAAAGACATGCGTCTAATCGGAAGGCATCATTCCAGCCTTATCCGGGGATCAACCAGCGTGTAGGAAATGTCGGTTAATATCAGTCCGACGATATAAAGCAGCGATCCCAGAAAAACCATGGCGCGAACCACCGCAAAATCCTGGGAATTGATCGCGTCGATGGTGTAGCTGCCCAACCCGGGAATGCCAAAAAAGGATTCCGCAATAAGGCTGCCCAGGAACAATAACGGGATGACTACCACCGCCCCGGTAAGTATGGGGATCAACGCGTTTCTAAGCACATGCCGAAACAGCACGATACTTTCCGCCAGACCCTTGGCCCGTGCGGTGCGCACGTAGTCCTTCCCCATTTCCTCCAGAAACAGGGTGCGATACCAGCGTGTATTGGCGCCTGCGCTGCTCGCCACGCCGATGATTACGGGCAAAACGAGGAATTTGGCCACGTCCAGGTGCTGTCCATATCCGGAAATGGGCACCAGATGCCATAACTTGCTGATCAGAAACTGCCCCGCGATGATATAAAACAGGCTGGAGATGGACATCAGCGCGACGCACAGCACTACTCCCCAGAAATCGACATAAGTTGCCCGGAAAAATACCATGGTCAGCGCAAAAACGACATAGACACCCAGCCCCAGTACAAAAACCGGCAAAGCAATCGCAAGGCTGGGCATCATGCGGGATTTGATTTCGTACGCGATGTCACGGCCATCGTCGGCCCGTCCGAAACGAAAAGCGAACATTGCGACGGATTTCTCGAAAAAAATGGTGTGCGTAAGCTGGGCAAGCCCCCGTTCCCCCTCATTGAACAGCAGCGGCTTGTCATAGCCGCGTTCCTGCTTCCACTTGATGATGGCATCGGGCGTGACGCGCTTGATTCCCAGTTGCATCCTCGCCATGTCATCCGGCGTGTTGACCACGAAAAACAAGGTAAAGGTAATCAGATTTACGCCGATGAGAATGGGGATCGCGTAGAACAAACGCCGGATAATATAGTTAAGCATTCAAATTTCCGAACTCGTTTGCGCCTGGGACACTGCCTTGAATCCCCGTCCCCCGTTCCTTGCGGCGATAAACCACCAGCGCGGGGAACAGGCCTGCCACGAGCGCGATCAATGCCAGGCCGACGGGCCACAGCACCGGTTTGTTCCATTCGCGCCGCTTTTGCTCGCGCAGGCTTGCATCTATGCGCCAATACTTGACGTTATTATTCGATAGCCTGTTGGGTTTGACGTTTCCGTACCAGGCGTGGTACAGCCCATAATCCCTCGGATGATATCCCCACAGCCAGGGCGCATCGTGGCGCAGGATGCTTACCATGCTGTCGATGATTTTCTGGCGCTGCGGACCATTTTCCATATTCTTCATCCGTTCGAACAGACGATCGTATTCCGGATTGGAATAGTTGGAAGCATTTTCCCCCTCTTCACCGACCTTTTGCTGCGGCCCATGTAGAAGGAATAAAAAATTCTCCGGGTCGGGATAATCGGCATTCCATCCCCATTCGAATATTTGCGCGTTACCCTTGCGAATCTTGTCCTGGAAACGGTTATAGTCGGTACTTCGAACAACCAGTTGTATGTTGAGCTTCTGAAACTGCTTTCGCATCCAGTCCAGGCTCGCCTTGTCTTCCGCGCCGCGGGCGGTGACATCGAAATACAGCACCAGCGGCGCGCCTGTTTTCACATCCATGCCGCCAGGATAGCCTGCCTCAGCGAGCAGCGTGCGCGCGGCCTCGATCGGCTTGCGCTGCGGCCGCCCGTTTTCCCAATCGTATACCACCGGATTGATCCCTTCCTTGCCCTCGCGGTGGCCGGCAATGCCCGGAGCAATAGGTCCTTGCGCCGGAACGCCGCGGCCATTGGCGAATATCGATACGTACTCTTCGTAATCGACCGCGATGGAAATCGCCTGACGTAGCTTGCGGGCGGCCTCCCGGCCGTGCTTTCCCACTCCTCCCACCACTGGATCAAGCATGTTGAAGCCCATGTAATTGGTGGACGTCGCTACCGCCGTCTCCAGGCGTATGCCCTGCTCCTTCATCTCATCGCTTACCGTTGCTTCTCCCTGGCCGCTCAGTTGCACAGCTTGATCAAAACTGTCGGATCCGATGTTGGATGCGTCGTAATAACCTTGCAGGAACTTGTTCCATCGCGGAATACTTTCTCTTTCACGGCTGTATATGACTTTGTCGATGAAGGGAAGAGGCTTCCCGGCATCCGCGAGCAATCCTTCCTCTATATCATCGGGCATGCCTTCCGACGGATAGGTTTCACCGTGATAATTGGGATTCTTCTCCAGAATCATCACGCGATTTGGATCGTTCTCGCTCAACATATAAGGACCGGTACCTACCGGATACCAATCCAGCGTAATATTTTTTTCCGCCAATCCCTTCTGGCTGTAAAACCGCTCCACCTCCCAGGGTATGGGAGCAAAGAAAGGCATGGCCAGCCAATACATGAACTGGGGATATTTCCCCTTGATCTTGACGCGGTAAGTATAGGTATCCACGACCTCCGCGCCTTCGAGCGGAAAATTTTTCAAATCCAGGTAAGTATCCACACGCTGCTCGTCCAGTCGCGCGGCGGCCGCCGTCTGCAAAATCATGGAATATTCCTTCAAGCCCACGATGTAATCGGACATAAGTCCGAAAATTGGTGAATGAAGCCGTGGATGAGCCAGCCGTTTGATTTGAAAAACATAATCTTCAGCAGCCAATTCCCGTGAACCGGTGTGCGCGAAGTCGTTCAGCTTATGAATCTTGGCCAGCTCTTCCTCGGGCAGATGGTGGTAGCGGAATTCACCCTGCTCGTCCCTGGCGAAAGCGGGATGCGGCTGATATCGGATTCCCGGCTTGATAGAGATCTCGTAAATCGTGTAGGCGATTTGTTCGGCGTCGGCATTCTGGGGAAGGCGAGTTCCATTCCGGTCGAGATATACGGTCTCGGGCATCCGTGCCGCCGCGAACGGGATCAGCGTAAAGGGACGCTTCAGATAATGATACTGCAACGGGGGCTCATAGATCTGTGCGGTAAACAGGATCTCATTCGAACTGTATGACTGGACCGGATCAAGATGCTTCGGCCTTTCGGCAAAAGCGCTGTAAAGGATGTTCCTACCCGCGTCTTTCGCGGGATACGGATTATTCCACGGATTGCCGCTGCAGGCGCAAATGAAGATGACGAGCAGCAGCATCAGATACTTGAATTGCGTTTTCAAAACCATGGATTGGCGGAAATACCGGGGAATGGATTTGGCGGCGAAAAGATGCGGGAAGCGGGATTCCTCATGATTCTACAAGTCTCCCGCGCTTGCGGCTATAATTCCCAGGATTTCTCCAATCTGCAGGGATATGACATGGCACTTCTCGCGAATAAACGCATTCTCATCACCGGGCTGCTCAGTAATCGCTCTATAGCCTATGGCATTGCCAAAGCCATGCATCGGGAAGGTGCCGAGCTCGCCTTTACCTACCAGGGAGAAGGTATAAAAGCGCGCGTGGAAAAAATTATCACCGAATTCGAAAGTAATTTGCTGTTTCCTTGCGACGTATCGAAGGATGACGAGATCACCCGTTGCTTTGAAGACCTGGGAAAGCATTGGGATAGCCTTGATGGCATCGTTCACTCTATCGCCTTTGCTCCACGCGAGTCCTTAAGCGGGGACTATCTCGATACCGTGAACCGCGAAGCCTTTCGCATTGCCCATGACGTCAGTTCCTATAGTTTCGCAGCACTGGCAAAAGCCGGAGAGCCGCTGATGCAGGGCCGGAATGGATCACTTTTGACGCTGACCTACCTGGGAGCGATGCGCGTAATGCCCAATTACAACGTAATGGGTGTCGCGAAGGCAAGCCTGGAAGCAAACGTGCGCTTCATGGCATCCAGTCTCGGCCCCAAGGGCATCCGGGTAAACGCGATTTCCGCAGGTCCTATCAAAACCCTTGCAGCAGCGGGCATAGGAAATTTCGGTAAACTGTTGAGCTACACGGAGAAAGTCGCGCCATTGCGGCGCAATGTTTCCATTATGGAAGTAGGCAATACCGCTGCTTTTCTCTGCAGTGATCTGGCTAGCGGCATCACCGGTGAAATCACGCATGTCGATGCCGGATTCAATATTGTCGCATTCGATATGGCGGAATCCTGATCTGGCCTGTTATTTCCTATCGAAAACGCCACTCTTCACCGATACGTCGTATCGTTTCCTGACCCCGCCAAGGTAAGCGGAAAGCTCCTCCTGGCTTAACACCTGCTGAAACTGCCGGGCAAAAATCTTCTGCTGCTCGGGTCCAGGCAGAGCCGGTTCGAACACCCGGGTCACGCGAATCAAGGTGTATCCACCTTCAGGACTGGCCACGCCGGCGTACGCAGGCAGATGCCTCGTCTCTACCTTGAAAACCGCGCGCAAGGTCTCATGGTCGAGACCTTTTGGCTCTATCCTCGATATCTGCTCAGCTCCTTCCCACTTGACCGATCCCGTATTGCCCGCTTGCAGTTGCGAAAGCTTTTCCTTTCCTTCCTTCGAGACGGCCTCTTCGGCTGCTTTGCGCGCGATGATCCCGCTGATTTTTTCCCTTACCGCCGCAAGGGAAGGCGCCGATGCAGGCCGGTGCTCGACGACCCTGGCTGAAACGAGCGTATTTGGCGATACCTCGACCGCTTCCGTATTCTGTTTATTCTTGATGGCCTCTTCAGAAAAAATCGCTTGCATCAGCCTGGCATTCGAAAAATAAGGGGACGTTGTATCGTTTCTGGTCAGCCAGCCGCTCTGTTGAACCTGCAAATTAAACTTTGCAGCGGCTGGTTGCAGGCTATCGCTCTGCTCGTACACCATGTTGCTAAAATTTTCGGCCGTTTCAGCGAAGCTCTTCGCCGATTTCTGGTTTTTCAATTCTTCCTCGACCCGATTTTTCACCTCGCTGAAATCGATGGCTTTGGCATCCTTTATCCCGGTGAGCTTGATGATATGAAAACCAAAGTCCGTCTCAACCACATCACTGATCTCATCCATCTTCATCTGAAAGACGACATCTTCGAAAGGCTTGACCAACGAGTTGCGCGCAAAAAAGCCGAGGTCGCCCCCTTGTACGGCCGACCCGGGATCCTGCGAATTCTGCTTTGCCAGTTCCGCGAATTTCTGTGGCGCCTGCCTTGCCTGAGCAAGCAATTGCTCCGCCCTGGCGCGTGTCGCCGATTTTTCCTCGTTCGACGCGGATGAAGGCGCACCGATCAGGATGTGGCTTGCGCGGCGCTCCTCCGTTCCCCCGAATTCACTTTTATGCTCGTCAAAGTATTTTCTAGCCTCATCCTCGCTTACACCAATTTGCTTGGCCAGCTCATCCTGGGACAACACCGCGTACTCCACCCGAACCTGTTCCGGCAATTGGAGCTCCTGCTGGTGGCTGTCGTAATAAGCCTTGATGGCAGAATCATCGGGTTTGACCTGGGAAAGGAATTGCTCGGGTAATAACCGGGCCAGGTTCACCTCGCGCTTTTCGTCACTCAGGCGCATCACGCCCATCACCACTGATGTCGGAACAAATCCGTGCTCGCCGTAAGGAGCGATCAGCTCCTGGCGCATCAGTTCCTGCCGCACGCGCGCCTCAAAGGTTCGCGGACTCATACCCTGGGCACGCAGCAATTCTTCGTAGCGTTGTTTGGAAAACTGTCCGTCCTCCTGGAATGCGGAAATATTCTGTATCATTTCGATAAGCTGCAAGTCTGGCACCGCGAGTCCCACGCGTGCAGCTTCGTGCTTCAACAATCTCTGCTGAATCAGCCCTTCCAGGACCGCAACTTTGACCTCGGGGTTCTCGAGCAGGCTGTCATTGAATCTCTCCCCCATGGTGGCTCGCATGCTTTCCTGTTGATTGCGCATGGCCTGATCAAACTCCTGGCGCTGAATCTTTTCACCGGCCGCCAAGGCAAGATAATCGTCCCCTTCACCGCTGCTGCGGTAGGATTCGATACCCCAGAAAAGGAATGGCAATGCGGCAAGTGCCAGAATAATCTGAACTATACGTCTTTTTTGGTGAACGAAATCGAACATTATGGATACACAACGAATAAAAAAGGCGAACTCGCGTTCGCCTGGCTTGGCATAATAATCTGGCGGAGTGGACGGGACTCGAACCCGCGACCCCCGGCGTGACAGGCCGGTATTCTAACCAACTGAACTACCACTCCCAATATTCTGCGATACCCTGCTGGTGGGTGCTGACGGGGTCGAACCGCCGACATTCGCCTTGTAAGGGCGACGCTCTACCAACTGAGCTAAGCACCCTATCGAAAGCGCTAGTTTACTGCATCCTTGAGTGCCTTGCCAGCGGTGAATTTCGGCACCTTGGCGGCTTTAATCTTGATCGCAGCTCCGGTGCGTGGATTGCGGCCAGTACGGGCAGCGCGCTTCCCCACCCGAAAGGTTCCGAATCCGACAAGCGTCACGCTCTGGCCTTTTTTAAGGGCGGCTTTAATTGCATTGAGCGCCCCGTCCAGCGCACTACCGGCAGAGGCTTTTGAAATATCGGAAGACTTGGCGATGGCGTCGATCAGTTCAGATTTATTCACGTGATTTCCCCTTTCATTATTGTTAAAAGAGTTACAAAAAAACCCTGCACACGTTTTATATCAAGCCGTTTGGGCTTGGTCAAGCAATTGTGGAAATATTTCGATAAACCCATCTTGCCCTAATTTACTGCAGGAACGCCACCTTCCACCTGATGAATGGCATTTTCGCGAGGGCTGGATAGTCCTAAATCCGGTAGTTGGGCAGGATGGAGTGTGCGGTTTTTGCAGTGCAGCGCAAGGCGCAACGACGCGCAATGGTCATTCCATTCCAAGGAGCTGCAACATAGTCCCCTGTACCGCAAAACCGCAAATCCGCCCTGTAGCGGGCTCGCCATACAGGTAACGTCGATTACCATGAATAGTCTTTGTGGATCATGACCCTAAACTGGAAACGAGCGGTCAATTGCCGGATTCAGGATAATCATGCCCAACGAATATCCAGGCGCTATTTTTGGCATGCCTGAATGGGACAGATCCGCTTTCCCGAAGACTTTTGAATAACCCCTTCCACAACACATCGCGCACATCGCCAGCGGCATGGCGATAATCACGAAAGCAGGAATTCAGCGGCACGACAAAGCGCACGTGCTCGATGTGTTTCCGGGAAGCATCACACCCGGAATGCTACAGATGCATCCCACCAGTCTGTCGGACTTAAAGGAAATCGGCTGCAAAAGCGCTTGGCTGGCCTATATTTCGCCGCTTTTTCGATCAATAGAACAACTATTGGCCTTCAAAATCGTCAAAATCCATCCTTACCCTATCACATTTTCGCTTTGGTACTTCTGGTCCGACAGACTGTTAGTGCTTTATCAGCGTGCTCGATGCCCCATCCTCTTCGACCGCGACCGGCGCCGGAACGGGAGACTTGGGGACGGGAAGTCCTTCCGGTTTGCGTTCCAGCGCCAGATCGAGCACCTGATCGATCCATTTAACCGGATGAATATCCAGCCGGTTCTTGATGTTCTCGGGAATCTCTGTCAGGTCCTTGACGTTGTCCTCGGGAATCAGGACTATTTTTATTCCCCCCCGGTTAGCCGCCAGAAGTTTCTCCTTCAGCCCCCCTATGGGCAAAACCTCGCCGCGCAACGTGATTTCTCCAGTCATTGCCACGTTCGCGCGGGCCGCGATACCAGTCAACGCTGAAACCATGGCGATACAGATACCGATGCCGGCGCTGGGACCGTCCTTGGGCGTGGCTCCCTCGGGAAGATGGATATGTATATCATTCTTCTGATAGAAATCGTCAGCGATACCCAGCGTTCTCGAACGGCTCCGCACCACGGATAGCGCAGCCTGGACCGACTCCTGCATCACTTCTCCGAGCTTACCCGTCGTGATCGTCTTCCCTTTTCCGGGCAGCACGACGGCTTCGATAGTCAATAACTCCCCGCCGACTTCTGTCCATGCGAGACCCGTAACCTGTCCAATCTGGTTTTTTTCCTCGGCAACGCCGTAGGTATAACGCCTCACCCCGAGGTACTTGTCCAGATTACGGCCACTTATCGTAATCTTTTTCTGATCGCCTTTGAGCAGCAGCGCCTTGACCACTTTCCGGCATATTTTGGAAATTTCCCTCTCCATCGCCCGTACCCCGGCTTCCCGTGTGTAGTAGCGGGTGATATCACGCAACGCGGATTCGGATACGGTGAGCTCTTCTTCCTTCAGCCCATGATTTTTCATCTGCTTGGGCAGGAGGTAGCGCGTAGCGATATTGAGCTTCTCATCCTCGGTATAACCTGACAACCTGATCACTTCCATCCGATCCAGCAAAGCGGGCGGTATGTTCAGGGTATTCGCCGTCGCCACGAACATTACGTCGGACAAATCGTATTCGACCTCGACATAATGATCCACGAAGGAATTGTTCTGCTCCGGATCGAGCACTTCCAAAAGGGCTGACGACGGGTCGCCCCGGAAATCCATGCCCATCTTGTCCACCTCATCGAGCAGGAACAAGGGATTCTTGACGCCTACCTTTGTCATGTTTTGCAGGATTTTGCCCGGCATGGACCCGATATAGGTGCGCCGATGACCCCGTATCTCCGCTTCGTCCCGCACGCCCCCCAGCGACATGCGGACGAATTTCCGGTTGGTAGCGCGAGCAACGGATTGCCCGAGAGATGTCTTGCCTACACCGGGCGGCCCTACCAGGCACAGAATGGGGGCTTTCAGTTTGTCCACCCGTTGCTGCACGGCGAGATATTCGACAATCCGCTCCTTGACTTTGTCGAGTCCATAGTGGTCCTGCTCCAGAATCTCTTCGGCAACGCTCAGATTCTTGCTGATCTTGCTCTTTTTCCTCCATGGAAGCGCCACCAACGAGTCGATATAGTTCCTGACCACTGTGGCTTCCGCCGACATGGGGGACATGAGACGCAGCTTCTTCAACTCCGCTTCGGCCTTGGCGCGGCCTTCCTTCGACATCTGCGCGGCTTTGATCTTTTTATCGATCTCTTCCAGATCGGCGCCATCTTCCCCTTCGCCCAGTTCCTTCTGAATCGCTTTTACCTGCTCGTTGAGATAATAGTCGCGCTGGCTTTTCTCCATCTGGCGCTTTACTCTGCCACGAATGCGTTTTTCCACCTGGAGGATATCGAGTTCAGTCTCCAGCAGACCCAGCAAGTGTTCCAGACGCTTCGGCACATCGAAAATTTCCAGCACCTCCTGCTTTTGCTCCAGCTTCAAAGGCAGATGCGCGGCAATGGTATCCGCAAGGCGTCCCGCCTCATCGATGCCGCTCAGCGAGGTAAGAATTTCCGGCGGAATCTTCTTGTTGAGTTTTACGTACTGGTCAAACTGGGCAAGCATCGCGCGGCGCATTGCCTCGACCTCATGGTTATCGGCGGCGTCCGGGGGCAATAGCACGGCCTGGCCGGCAAAATAGGTACTGTCATCGATGATCTTTGCGATGCGAGCGCGGCGGCTGCCTTCGACCAGAACCTTGACCGTGCCGTCCGGCAATTTGAGCATCTGCAGCAGGTTCGCAACGCTGCAAACACTGTAGAGATCGTCCGGCGCGGGCTCATCCTTGGCGGCGAATTTCTGCGCGACAAGAAGGATGCTCTTGCCGGACTCCATGGCAATCTCGAGAGCCTTGATGGATTTGGGCCGTCCGACAAAGAGAGGAATCACCATGTGCGGAAACACCACGACATCGCGCAAGGGCAATAACGGCAATGACATTTGCTGGGAATCGGTAACTGGAGAAGACATTTCGGTTCACCTATAGAAGACGAACAAGGATAATGGGGATCCCGCGGGAAAATTCAAGGCGAGGCGATCGCATGCAGAGCCGGTCAAAAGCTCTTTGCTACTTTCGGCTTATCCGAATAGATCAGAATAGGCTTGATATCTCCGCCTACAGAGCCGTGATCAATCACAACCTTGGCGACATTCTCGAGTGACGGGAGATCGAACATCGTATCCAGCAGCGTGCTTTCCAGGATGGAACGCAAGCCGCGCGCTCCCGTTTTACGTGCCAGCGCTTTTTTTGCAATTGCCTTGAGAGCCTGTTCACGAAATTCGAGATCGACACCGCCCTCCATATTGAACATTTTCTGATACTGCTTGATAAGTGCGTTTTTCGGCTCGGTCAGAATCTGGATCAGGGCCGATTCATCCAGTTCTTCCAATGTTGCAACTACCGGCAACCGCCCGACGAATTCCGGAATCAGTCCATACTTGACGAGATCTTCCGGCTCCACGCCGCGCAACAAGCTGCCAGAGTCCTTCCGATTATCGCTGCTTCTCACGTTTGCGCTGAAACCGATGCCACCTTTTTCCGACCGGGCGCGTATCACCTTATCCAAACCATCGAAGGCGCCTCCGCAAATAAAAAGGATGTTCGTCGTATCGACCTGGACAAATTCCTGGTTCGGATGCTTTCTGCCCCCCTGTGGCGGGACCGACGCAATGGTGCCCTCTATCAGTTTCAGCAGCGCCTGCTGGACCCCTTCTCCGGATACGTCGCGGGTAATCGAAGGATTGTCCGATTTGCGCGAAATCTTGTCTATTTCATCTATGTAAACGATGCCTTGCTGGGCTTTTTCCGCATCGTAATTGCATTTCTGCAGCAATTTCTGGATGATGTTTTCGACATCCTCGCCCACATAGCCCGCTTCGGTAAGGGTGGTAGCATCTGCCATGACGAAAGGCACATCCAGAAGGCGCGCAAGCGTCTGCGCCAGCAGCGTCTTGCCCGAACCCGTCGGCCCTATAAGCAGGATATTGCTTTTGCTCAGCTCGATATCGTCCGCTTCTCCAACCTTTGCCAGGTTCCGCAAGCGTTTGTAGTGGTTATAAACCGCTACCGAAAGAATTTTTTTTGCCTGCTCCTGCCCGATGACATATTGATCCAGGATTTGACGGATCTCGTGCGGAACCGGCAAATCCGACTTGGCCAGCTTGGCGGATTCCGCTCCCTGTATTTCCTCCCGGATGATATCGTTGCAAAGCTCGATGCATTCGTCGCAAATGAATACCGATGGACCGGCGATAAGCTTCTTCACTTCATGCTGGCTCTTGCCGCAAAAGGAACAATAAAGAAGCTTCTCGCCAGTAGTTTTTTCTGACATAGTGTTATCCCGCGTTCTTCGAGCCGTCACGCTCGTAGGAAATAAGCAAGCCTGCCATGGTTCTGATCACCTCAACCAGCGACCTCATCCCTGGAAGTGAGAACCGCGTCCACCAGACCGTATTTTACTGCTTCCTCCGCACTGAGAAAATTATCTCTGTCCGTGTCCCTTTCTATCGTCTGTATGCTTTGGCCGGTATGCTTCGCCATAAGTTCATTTAGGCGGCTTTTAAGAAACAGGATTTCTTTGGCATGTATTTCAATGTCCGACGCTTGTCCCTGAAAACCGCCCATCGGCTGATGGATCATGACGCGAGAATTGGCAAGACAAAAGCGTTTCCCCTTCGCGCCGGCCGTCAGCAACAGCGATCCCATGCTTGCCGCCTGCCCTATGCAAAGCGTGCTGACGTCAGGCTTAATATACTGCATCGTGTCGTAAACCGCCATTCCCGCTGAAACGAGGCCTCCGGGAGAGTTGATGTAGAAATAAATGTCCTTATCCGAATTCTCGGATTCGAGAAACAGCAGTTGCGCCACCACCAGGTTCGCTGATGCCTCCGTCACAGGCCCCACCAGGAATATCACCCTCTCCCTGAGCAGCCGGGAATAAATATCGTAGGCACGCTCTCCTCTCCCGCTCGTTTCTATCACCATCGGGATAAGGCCCAACCCCGTCGGATCAATCCCCCCCTGTTTCCAGTCAAGTCGATGCGTCATGTCATGTTTTTCCCATCAATTCATCCACCGTTACTGGCTTGTCCTCCACCGCAACCCGGTCCAGCACCCATACCACCACATTATCCTCCAGAACAGCCGATTCCACGTCATGCAGGCGATCAGGCTCGGCGTAGTGCCACTTGACCACCTCGGCCGGATTTTCGTAGCTTTGCGACAAATCCTCGACAACCGCGCGCACCTGCTCCGCTTTGGGATGCAGCCCATGCGCCTTGACCAGTTCCCCCAGAATCAATCCCAGGCTCACCCTGCGCTGGGCCCGCTCCCGAAACAAGTCAGGAGGCAGCGCCATGTTTTTTGCGCTCATCCCTCGGGATGCAAGATCTTTGCGCGCATCCTGCATCAGGCGCTCGGTTTCCATTTCCACCAGGGCCCTGGGCGCCAGAATCTCGGTGGAATCGAGTAACGCCTGCATGACTTGTTCCTTTGCCTTCATCTTTACCCGCTGGGACACTTCGCGCTCGAGGTTCGCCTCGATCTCCCGGCGCATTTTTTGCACATCTCCATCAGCCACGCCCAACAATCGGGCGAATTCCTCGTCAACGTCCGGCAACCTGGGCGATTCGACTCCATTCAGCCTTACTTCAAATGTCACTGCTTTTCCCGCGATCTCCTTCCCATGATAGTCTGCAGGGAAAACAACTTCAAACGTTTTGCTCTGGCCGGCGCCCATGCCGGCCAGCGGTGCTTCGAAGTCCTTGAGAAGCCTGCCCTCGCCCAGCACGAGGGTAAAATTCTCTGCCTTGCCGCCCGCAAATTCCGCTCCGTCCACCAAGCCCTGGTAATCGATATTGATACGGTCTCCCGCAACCGCCGGCCGGTTCGCCGGTTCGTACTGAACCCGCTGCTTGCGCAATGTCTCCACTGTCTGGTCGACATCGCTCTCCATAACCTTTACTACGGGTTTTTCTATCCGAACATGAGCCAGATCACCCAACACCACCTCGGGATAGACTTCAAATGTTGCACTAAATTCAAGATCCGAAGTTTTGCCTTCAGCCTGCTTTGGCTCAAAGCGAGGATAACCCGCCACCCGGAGATTCCCCTCACGCACTGCCTCGCTGAAATTACTTTTCAGCACATCGCCGAGCACCTCCTGCCGCACCTGGGATCCATACTGCTGAGCAACGATTTTCAGTGGAACTTTTCCCGGGCGAAAACCGTGTATTCTTGCCGTATGCGCCAATTTCTTCAGGCGATTTTCGACTTCTGCCTCGATTTTCTCCTGAGGGACCGAAACACTAAGGCGACGCTCAAGCGCGCCAAGGTCTTCGATATTCGATTGCATTGCATTTCCCTGATTGATTGAGTGTTATTCCGCTTCCGCGCTTAATCCCAACGGCCTTGTCTTCGACGCGCCAGCTATATCATTGGCGATACACACCCGCCAGTGCCGCGATTCCGTTGGTGCGAAAGGGGGGACTCGAACCCCCACACCTTTCGGCGCCAGAACCTAAATCTGGTGCGTCTACCAATTCCGCCACTTTCGCTCGCCGCTTTCCTGCTGGTGCCTCAGCAACCTCTGAACTACAACTGAACTGCATGGGAGGGTTTTCGAATGATTCCAAGATTCCCTGATCGATTATACCTTTTTCTCCGGGCTGCCGCAGCCACACCGGAAAGCGCTAACAAAACACTGTTCTGCCGCTGACAGCTCTACTATCGGGACCGATGAGATACAGATAAGGCGAGGTCAGGTCCTGAGGATCTCGCATCGTCTGCTTTATTTCTCCCGGATGGGTGCGCGCCCGTTGCGGACTGCGGACAGGGCCGGGAATCAATGTATTGATCCGTAGATGCGGAACCATTTCCCATTCCTGGGCCTGGATCTTCACGAGCGCCTCCACGCCGGCCTTGGCAACGGCAAAAGCACCCCAGTATGCGGCCGGAGTATGTCCGTGAGTATCGGAGGTCATGACGACGCTGGCGTCTGCCGACGCTTTCAACAGTGGAAAACACGCGCGAGTAAGCGCAAATGGCGAAATCAGATTGACACGCAGAGATGCATGCCATTGCTCGAACGTCTGATTATTCAAGGGACTCAAGCCAGGCAGCAACGCGGCATTATGCAGAATGCCATCCAGCCTGCCCAACTGGAGCTTGATCGCCTGGGCAAGCGCGTCAAAATCCTTCGTGCCGGCATTCTCCAAATCAAGCGGAAAAATTGCGGGCTGCATTCCGCCAGCCTGCTCGATATCATCATACACCTGCTCCAGTTTTCCGACATTGCGTCCATGAAGGATGACGGTAGCTCCATGCACCGCAAATGCGAGGGCGGCCGCGCGGCCCAGTCCCTGTCCCGCCCCGGTGACGAGAATAACGCGGTCCCTGAGTAAGTCCCTGGATGGCCGATAATCGGTCAAATCCGGAATGAATGGAGATTCACTCATGAACAGACGCCCCATCCATAGCATTTCCGGACGAGATACCGCTCATATGGAAAACGAATCCTGGATCTCATCCTCGATTTATCCTATTTATCCCATTTATCCCTTGAGCCAGGTAGCCCATGCTATCCAGAGCTTGCGCACAGGCGTAAGACTCATACGCTGCCGCATGACATGACAACCGTCTTCCTTGATCTCTTTCAGCAGCGTCCGATAAATGGCCGCCATGATGATTCCCGCCCGCTGGTTTTTACGGTCTTCGGCAGGCAGCGCATCGAAAGCACTGATGTAATAGCTCTCCGCCCGCCCGATCTGGAATTCCATCATTCGCCGGAAGCCGTCGGTCTCTCGTGAATGAAGTATGTCCTCATCGGTCACGCCAAATCGCGCCAATTCGTCCTGCGGCAGATAAATACGATCCCGGCGGGCATCTTCTCCGACGTCACGTATGATATTGGTAAGCTGAAAAGCCAGGCCCAGATCCTGCGCATACTTCAAGGTCTCGGGATTGCTATATCCGAATATTTCGGCGGAGCATAAGCCGACCACGCTCGCCACATGGTAGCAGTAAAGCCTCAGGGTTTCGAAATCGGCATAGCGGTTGTAATCGAGATCCATTTCCATTCCATCGATGATCTGATTCAACCGTTCCGCTGTCAGACTGAACGAGTCCGCCACTTCCGCCAAAGCCTTGGCCACCGGATGGCTGGGCTTGTTTCCTGCGGTGGCATCAAATATGGCGGCGGTTTCCTGCCGCCACCAGGCGAGTTTCGCCCGCGCTACCGACACATCGGTGCACTCATCCACCACGTCATCCACCTCTCGGCAAAAAGCATAGAGCGCCGTAATGGCGCGGCGCTTTTCCGAGGGCAGATAAAGAAAACTGTAGTAGAAACTGGAACCGCTCTGGATCGCCTTTTCCTGGCAATACTGATCTGGAGTCATATAAATAAAGATGCCCGATAGTCCCGTTCCGACGCGGAGTGGCTTATGTTCGGCCGCTGCCGGCGGCCTGCAGCGGAGGAGCGAGTCCGTCAGTAGTCGCGGCTAGCCAGGGCCTGTTGACACCTGTTTCGCGAAGATTGCCGGATTTACTCAAAATTTCCCGGTGGCAGCTCTCATGAACCCCTGATGGGATTTCTGATGATTTCGGATTATAAGGATTATAAGTGAGCAGGCGAATATTCGTAAATTCTCCCGCTGTTCCAGCTAGATGAACTGAAGTCGTGAAGTCCGTATATACATGCCAGGCATGCTCATTCCAAAAAAAACCCCGCCGCAGCGGGGTTTCCTGCATATCGAGCAAGGCGGAATGCGCGAAATTACATGTCCATACCGCCCATGCCGCCCATGCCGCCCATGCCGCCCATGCCACCGCCCATGCCGCCACCGGCTTCTTCCTTCGGCAGCTCTGCGACCAGGGCATCCGTGGTCAGCATGAGGCTTGCGACAGAAGCGGCGTGCTGCAGGGCGTAACGGGTAACCTTGGTCGGATCGAGCACGCCCATTTCCACCATATCGCCATATTCACTGGTGGCAGCGTTGTAACCGAAGTTGCCGGAACCCTCCAGCACCTTGTTGATGACCACGGAGGGCTCGTCGCCGCAATTCGCGACGATCTGGCGCAGCGGCTCCTCCAGCGCCCTGAGGACGATCTTGATGCCGGCGTCCTGGTCGTGGTTATCGCCCTTGACGTTGTTCACCGCAGCGCGAGTACGCAATAACGCCACGCCACCGCCAGGAACGATACCTTCTTCCACCGCGGCGCGGGTCGCATGCAGCGCATCTTCCACACGTGCTTTTTTCTCTTTCATTTCAACTTCAGTAGCGGCGCCAACCTTGATCAGCGCCACCCCGCCCGCCAGTTTCGCGACACGTTCCTGCAGCTTCTCTTTGTCATAGTCGCTGGTTGCCTCTTCTATCTGGGCGCGGATCTGCTTGACGCGACCCTGGATGTTTTGAGCATCCCCCGCACCATCGATAACCGTGGTTTCTTCCTTGCCGACTTCGATGCGCTTGGCCTGGCCCAGCTCCTTCAGCGTTGCTTTCTCCAGGGACAAACCCACTTCCTCGGCGATAACGGTACCCCCTGTCAGGATAGCGATATCTTCCAGCATGGCCTTGCGCCGATCTCCAAAACCCGGCGCCTTGACCGCGCAGGTCTTGAGAATGCCGCGCATGTTGTTCACCACCAGCGTTGCCAGCGCTTCGCCATCCACATCCTCGGCAATGATGAGAAGCGGCTTGCCAGCCTTGGCGACCAGTTCCAGTACCGGCAGCAATTCCCGGATATTCGAAATTTTCTTGTCATGCAGCAAAACAAACGGATTTTCGAGCAGCGCGATCTGCCTTTCCGCATTATTGATGAAATAAGGCGAAAGATAGCCGCGGTCGAACTGCATCCCCTCCACGACCTCCAGCTCGTTTTGCAGTCCGGAGCCGTCTTCCACCGTTATCACGCCTTCCTTGCCCACCTTATCCATCGCATCCGCGATGATCTTGCCGATTTCCAGATCGGAATTGGCGGAAATACTTCCAACCTGTGCGATTTCCTTGCCGGTCGTACAGGGTTTGGATAGTTTCTTCAATTCATCCACCGTGGCGCTGACGGCTTTATCGATACCACGCTTCAGATCCATCGGATTCATGCCGGCGGCTACATACTTCATGCCCTCCTTGATAATCGACTGCGCAAGCACCGTCGCCGTGGTCGTGCCATCGCCGGCCACGTCAGAGGTCTTGCTCGCAACTTCCTTCACCATTTGCGCGCCCATGTTCTCGAACTTGTCTTTCAGTTCGATTTCCTTTGCTACGGAAACCCCATCCTTGGTGATCGTGGGGGCGCCGTACGAACGCTCCAATACCACATTGCGGCCTTTGGGCCCCAGGGTAACCTTGACCGCATCAGCAAGAATATTCACTCCGGCAACCATTTTGTGGCGGGCCGGATCGCCAAATTTCACCTCTTTCGCTGCCATAATCTTTTTCTCCTAATTTCCAGAAAATGTTGTGTAAGTCGCTGCTGGCCAATCAGCCTTCGATTACGCCCATGATGTCTTCTTCCCGCATCACCAGGAGCTCATCGCCCGACACCTTGACCGTCTGCCCCGAATATTTGCCAAAGAGCACTCTATCTCCTACCTTCACTTCCAGTGGACGAACGCTGCCATCATCACCGACCTTGCCTTTGCCCACTGCGACGATTTCGCCTTGATCAGGCTTCTCCGCGGCACTATCGGGTATGACGATGCCAGAAGCAGTTTTACGTTCTTCTTCCAGCCGCTTGACAATAACGCGGTCATGCAAGGGACGAATTTGCATATTTCTTTCTCCTGTTGTTTAAGATGGGATTAACGATGAAAAGCTGCCGGAAAAACTGATATTCTATAAAGCAAGCTTCCGGCGGGAGCCTGACTATTATTAGCACTCACACTTGCCGAGTGCTAATAATAGGGTTTCTCATGCTGAATTTCAAGTAGATGGACAATAAATACCTCTACGACCGTAGCCGGAAGGCGACTTGGTGCTCTTGCATCCGGATGAGTCAGTGGTGAAGGCCCCATAGGAATTACCGTGAGCAAACCCATGCGCCCCATTATTCGTGTTGCAAAGGAGCAGGTCACCGGCTCATGCCTGTCAGGTTCGAACATGTGAGACAAGTACTGAAATTGCTCAAACTGGCGATTTCGCTGCTTGTAGCGTTTCTTCTCCCGCCTCTGCACGCTTTTTCCAGCGAATTGCCGCCATCCGTCAGCCAGGCGCTACGGCGGGCAGCCATTCCTGAATCCGCGACAGGAGTATATGTTCATGAAATCGGCGCGGGCAGGCCGCTGATTGCCTTGAATGCCGGCAGGGCAATGAATCCTGCATCCGTAATGAAGCTCCTCACGACTTTCGCGGGACTCGAAATGCTGGGACCGGCTTATACGTGGAAAACCGAGCTGTACGCGAACGGCGTCATGAATGGCGACACTCTGCAGGGCGATCTGGTCATCAAGGGGTATGGCGACCCCAAGCTCAATCTCGAAAATTTCTGGCTCCTCACGCGGCGCCTGCGGCAAACGGGGTTGAGAGAGATCACAGGAGATCTGATAGTCGATAACAGCTACTTCGATATTCCCCCCGGCGACCCGGCAGCGTTCGACGGAAAGCCCTACCGTGTCTACAACGTATTTCCAGAAGCGGTGATGGTCAATTACAAAACCCTTGCGCTGCGTCTCGTTCCGCACTCTGAAAGCAAGGCGGTCCGGGTCGTCATCGATCCCCTTCCCGACCTGCTCGATCTAACCAATAACCTGAAGCTCACCAGTGGTAAATGCGACGCGTGGCGAGATGCGCTTGGCGCTGAAATCCAGGGAAATTTCACGAACGGCAACCGTGCTTCGGTCGCGCTCAACGGCACCTATTCCTCCGACTGCGGGGAAAAAAACCTGCATCTCAGCCTGCACGACAGCCTTTCATATACTTTCGGTCTTTTCAAGCAATTCTGGATTGAACAAGGAGGGCTGTTTCGTGGAAAAGTACGGCCCGGCACCGCACCCCAGGGGCAATTCCCGCTGGAGACGCACGAATCTCCGCCGCTATCCGAAATCGTCCGCGACATCAATAAATTCAGCAATAATATCGCCGCGCGGCAACTCTATCTTGCTTTGGGGTCCAGGCGGCAGGAGGGAACAGAACTCCCGTTCGGTCCGGGCAGCGGCCAGTCCAGCGGCACACCTGCCACTTTGGCCAGATCGGAAGCGGCAATCAGGCAATGGCTTGCGTCGAGGGATTTGAATTTTCCGGAACTGGTAATAGAGAACGGATCGGGGCTGTCGCGCAACGAGCGCATCAGCGCGGGCCACATCGGCAAGCTCCTGCTTCGGGCGTTCCAGAGTCCGGTGATGCCGGAATTCATTTCATCCCTGCCCATCACGGGGATCGACGGCACCATGAAAAAACGGCTGGAAGGCACAGCAGCGGCCCGGCAGGCTCACATCAAGACGGGGTTGCTGGAGGGCGCAAGAACCATGGCCGGCTACATGCTGGACAAGGCTGGGAGGCGGGTTGTCGTCGTGTTCTTCGTAAACCATCCCAGATCCGGCGACGCCCAGGCCGCCATGGATGCATTACTGCAATGGGTTTACGAAAGCGGAAGATAGGAGGTCAGGACATCGGCCGCCATCGTTGCCATGGATGAGCCCACTCGATTCATCGAAGAGGCCCTTGCCGGACTGAAAAGCACGGCCTCTTTTAACCGATTTTCGTATCCAGACCCATCTCCGCTATTTCGGCGGCCCGAAGCAGTGCCTTGGCCTTATTTTGCGTCTCGACCCACTCGTTTATCGGGACCGAATCGGCAACGATACCTGCCCCGGCCTGTACATGCAGTTTTCCATCCTTGATTATGCCGGTACGAATCGCAATGGCGAGATCCATGTCTCCGTTGAATCCGAGATACCCTACCGCACCCGCGTAAATCCCCCGTTTGGAAACTTCCAGTTCGTCGATGATCTGCATGGCGTGCACCTTCGGCGCGCCGCTTACCGTGCCTGCGGGAAAGGTGGCGCGCAGCACGTCCATCGCACCAAGCCCCGGTTTCAGCTTTCCATCCACGTTGGAAACGATGTGCATCACATGCGAGTAATGCTCGATTTTCATGTTTTCCGTCACCTTCACCGTACCCACTTGCGCAACGCGCCCGATATCGTTTCGTCCGAGATCCATCAGCATCACATGCTCGGCTCGCTCTTTAGGGTCCGCCAGCAAATCCTCGGATAGCGCCGCATCCTCCTGCAAAGTCTTGCCGCGCGGACGGGTTCCGGCAATGGGACGAACCGTGATGCTGTCTCCCTCGAGCCGCACCAGGATTTCCGGGGAAGCACCGACCACCTGGCAGTCGCCGAAATCATAATAGAACATGTAAGGAGAAGGATTGAGGCTGCGCAGGGCACGATACATCGCGAGCGGCGAGGCACTGTAAGCCCTGCTCGTGCGCTGCGACAACACGACCTGCATGATGTCACCGTCAAAAATATAGCGCTTCGCGCGTTCCACCGCCTGGATGAAGTTCCCCTTGCTGAACTCCGAAGCTGTCTCCCCTGGCTCAGATGGCGCCTCGACCGGAATCTCCACAGGCTTGCGCAAATCGGCCAGCAATTGCTTGAGGCGGACCATTGCACCCCGGTATGCCCCCGACAGTCCTGTTTCCTGCGGGGCCGCATAGACGATGAGATAGAGCTTGCCTGCGAGATTGTCGACCACTGCGAGTTCTTCCGACAGCAATAGCAGTATGTCCGGGGAATCGATGGTATCGGGCCGGGCCTGGCCCGCGAGTTTTTTCTCGATATAGCGCACGGCGTCATAACCGAAATAACCGACCAGGCCACCGCAAAAACGCGGCAGTGCGCCGTGCGGCGCAACCTTGAAACGTGAAAGATAAGTCTCGATAAACGCCAGCGGGTCGGCGGCCTCGATTTCCTTTATCTTTGCGCCATCCATGATGCGGATCAGGGTTCCACGCACCTCGATACGTGTCGACGCGGGAAGCCCCACAAACGAATAACGCCCAAAGCGCTCTCCTCCATGCACCGATTCGAGCAAATAGGAATAAGGCTTGTTGGCTAATTTCAGATAAACGGACAGCGGCGTGTCGAGATCAGCGAAGGTCTCGAGCACGAGTGGAATGCGATTATAGCCTTGTGCCGCAAGGCTGTTGAATTCTGATTCAGTCATGGCGACTCCAGGAAACGGGAAAAGAAGATGGCAGGGCCAGGATTAAACGGGGAAGCGCCGCCAATGCAGAAAACGGCGCAGCCGGAAAATGGCGGCAACTCTGTAAGCTTCGATTCCGGTCTCAGAACTCATGACAGCGTATTAGGAAGATTTCCGGATCAATCTCGCAGCATCGAGGATGGACAGGACAACAGCATCACAATCCAGCTCGCGCACGTCGCGGCCTTCATTGTATCCGTAGGGTACGCAGAAGATATGGCAGCCGGCGGCGCGTGCAGCCTCGGCATCGTTCAGGGAATCTCCGATCAGCAGCATTTCGGAGGGCAGAATGGCAAAATGAGTACACGCATGCAATAAGGGCATGGGATCCGGCTTCTTTCTGGGCAAGCTATCGCCAGAGAGAGTGAGTTCAAAGTATTCGGCGAGGCCGGCAGCCCGGAGTAGCGGCAGGGTAAAAACTTCTGCCTTGTTGGTGACACAGGCAAGGTGAAAACCAGCCTCGCGCAAGATGTTCAGCCCATCGAGCACACCGGGATAAGGCCGGGTATTCACATATAGCGTTTTTGCGTATTCACGCTCATATATCGGCATGGCCCGCTCAAATAATTCTACGTCGGGCTCCTCATCGAGACTTCCGGTAAGCGCACGCTTCACCAGTTTTTGTATACCCTTGCCGATGTAGGATTGGATGGTCTCGAGCGGCAGTTCGCTTTTTCCCAATTCCCGCAGCATGCTATTCGCTGCCGCAGCCAGATCGGCTGCGGTGTCGAGCAACGTGCCGTCCAGATCGATCATCACCGCTTTGACAGGCAATGAAAATTCCCCCGCAACCGCAGGTATATCCGCGATTGCGGAAAAGCTCTTGTTCACTTGGTATGTCCTCAGGTCAAATACTGATAGCCGAATAAAAAATTTTCACCGCTTCATGCAATGCGGAAATGTATCTCTGAAAATGATGTCCTTTCTCTTCCTGACTGGAACTGGATCAAACCTTTGCCAGCTCCGCCCGGAAAGCCGCCAGAACCGAGTCATAGCGGTGTGGGTCGCTATCCTTCCCCGCACCGTAGATGGCGGAACCCGCAACAAAAGTATCGGCGCCCGCCCGCGCGATCTTCGCAATATTGTCTACCTTGACCCCGCCATCGATTTCCAAAAGAATATCCCTGCCCGAGTCATCGATGCGCTTGCGGACCGCAGCTAGTTTTCGCAGGGCTTCGGGAATGAACTGTTGTCCTCCAAAACCGGGGTTGACGGACATTATCAGCACCAGGTCCAGCTTATCCAGCACGTGATCGAGGTAATCCAGGGGGGTTGCGGGATTGAATACCAGCCCGGCCTTGCATCCCTGCTCCTTGATAAGCCCGATGGTACGATCTATATGCCTTGTCGCTTCGGGATGAAAGGAAATGATATTTGCGCCAGCCTTGGCAAAATCGGGAACGATGCGATCTACCGGCTCGACCATCAGGTGCACATCGATAATCGCGTCGGTTACGGGACGGATCGCTTCGCAAACAAGAGGACCGATGGTGAGATTGGGCACATAATGGTTATCCATCACGTCAAAATGGATGAAATCGGCTCCGGAAGCGATAACGGCTGTAATTTCATCGCCCAATTTGGCAAAGTTTGCGGAAAGAATACTTGGAGCAATGCGATAATTAGCCATGGACAGCTTCCTTTATGGTCAAAGATGGGTCAAAGGCTCCATTTTAACCATAAATGAATGGCGTCGCATGCCAACAGGTTAAAAGGCTGTATTTTATCTGCCTGGGGAATTTTGCCTTCCTTCTTCCGCTTCTCTGGATGGATCGAAAAACCTTGGCCTTGCCCCCACTCTTGCCGTCAGGCAAAAAATAGTGTGCAATGTAATCATGTCAGAAAGCAAAAAATATGAAATTGCAGTGAAGGTTCATACAGCCTACCTTCCGGAACAGTCGGACGAAGCGCTCGACCGTTACGTATTCGCCTATACCATCGTGCTTGCGAATACGGGAACGGTTGCAGCGCAGCTCATCAGCCGGCACTGGATAATAGCCGATGGGGGTGGAGGCGTTCAGGAAGTACGCGGATTAGGCGTAGTCGGCGAACAGCCGCTCCTGAAGCCTGGCGACAGTTTCGAATATACCAGTGGCACTGCCATCTCAACGCCCGTAGGTTCGATGAAGGGCAGCTATCAGATGGTGGCTGAAGACGGCCTGCGCTTCGATGCACCCATACCCGAATTCATTTTAAGCGTTCCGAGGATACTGCATTAAGAAGTCAGTCCAGGAAGCAAGTCTTTCACCCAGCCCTGGCGGCGCTCATCCGGATCTTCCTTCGAACCGCGGCAATCAGCCATATCGCTTTCGGCCGTATCGACGGCGCCGATGAGCGCGTTTTGCCTCCGCCTCGCTGAGAGGAGCCGGTGTCCTGTTCGCATAAGGGTTGCGGCCAGTCCTGAACTCCACCCGCAACGGCGTACCCGTCAACTGGAATGCCTCGCGAAACGTGTTTTCAAGATAGCGCTGATAGGATTGCGAAATGTCGTCGAGAGCATTCCCATGTATCACGATAAGGGGAGGATTGGAGCCGCCCTGATGAGCATAGCGGAGCTTGGGCCGGGATATTCCTGCACGGGGTGGCGGCTGCTTCTCTACCGCGGCAATCAGGGCACGGGTAAGCTTGGGAGTGGAAAGATCCGCCATTGCGGCGTCATAGGCTGCATCAACGGAAGGAAGCAGGCCTTTCAGCCCGTTCCCATGCAGGGCCGAAATATAGTGCACTTGCGCAAAATCGAGCACGAATGAAAGCTTTCGGGCGATCTCCGCCTTGATCGTATGGCGCGCATAATCGCTCAGGCCATCCCATTTGTTGACGGCCAGCACCAGAGCCCGGCCAGCCTCCCGAATAAATCCGGCGATATGCGCATCCTGATCGGAGATTTCGTTTTGCGCATCCAGCATCAGTATGACCACATTGGCGTCCTCTATCGCCTGCAGGGTTTTTACCACCGAAAACTTCTCTACGGTTTCGAACACCTTTCCCCGCCGGCGCAGGCCGGCCGTATCGATCAGTGTATATGTCTTGCCCTTGTGGCTGAAATCGATATAGATGCTGTCCCGCGTGGTGCCAGGTTGATCGAATGCGATAACACGCTCCTCACCGAGCAGAGCATTCACGAGGGTGGATTTTCCGGCGTTGGGCCGGCCCACGATGGCGACTTTAGGATGCCTCCCTTCACTCTCGCTGCCATCCGATTGCGGAAAATCCAGCAGGATCAGTTCCATCAGTTCATTCACATTGTCGCCGTGGATGGCTGAAATAGCGTAAGGCTCGCCCAGGCCCAGCTCATGAAACTCCGCGGTGACTACAGCGGCCGGCATGCCCTCGGTTTTATTTACCGCCAGCACGATCCTGCGGCCGGTGCGCCGTAACTGGTCTGCAATGATTCGGTCGTGCGAGGTGACGCCTTGCCTTCCATCCACCAGAAAAAGGACCTTATCCGCCTCATCCACCGCCTGCCGTGTCTGTCTGGCCATCTCGCTCAGAATACCCTCCTCGGATGTCGGCTCGAGGCCGCCAGTGTCCACTACCAGATAGGGTTTATGGCCCAACCTGCCGTGGCCATAATGGCGATCTCTCGTCAATCCGGGTATGTCGGCGACAATCGCGTCACGGCTGCGGGTCAGGCGGTTGAACAAGGCCGACTTGCCCACATTGGGCCGGCCGACCAGTACGAGGGTAGGCTTCATCATCAAAAAAGTTCTGCTGTCGGGAAAATCGGATACTGATGAAGGACAAGCAACAGCGGGAGGGTATCGCTGACGGCAAACAGGCGGCTATCAGCCGGTCACACCGAATGCGTAAAGGCCGCCGTTTTTCGTTTGCACTACAAAACCGTTGGGTAGCGACGCCGGACGCGCGACTATGGCGCTTCCATCGGTACTGGAGCGTGCCACGATCGAGCCATTGTCTCTTCTGATGAGGCTGACATTTCCCAGGGTGTCAGCGACGACGATGTAAGGGCCCTGGATAAGTGGAGGAGACAACCGGAAACCGCTAAGCATATCCTGTTTCCATACGCTTGCGCCATCTCTTTTATCATATGCAATCAGTTCACCCTTGTTCTCGCTTACATAGACGTAGTACTCATCCATGGCAAGACCGGCGTTACTTGATACGTCTCGTGCCCAGAGCTGATTTCCGCTTGCGGTGTCGAAGCAGGCAACCCGCCCCTGATAGGCAACCGCACAGACCTGCTGCCCGTCCGTGACCGGCAAACTGGTGATATCCGTGATTCTCTCGAGTTCAGTAGCGCCTTTTGGCCGCGCCACTACCGCTTCCCACGCCAGGCTGCCGCTGGACAGATTGAGTGCGACCAGTTTTCCTCCAGCAAAACCGGCGAAAACCATGCTGTTCGACATGGCTACTCCTGCGAAACTCCTGACGGTCAGCGCTGGAGTCGCACCCTGGTAAATCCACTTGCGTTTGCCGCTACCGGCTTCCAGGCAAAAAATCCTTCCATCTCCCGTGCGAACGATTACCATGCCATTCCCCGCGTATGGCGGGCTCAGTACTTCGGTCGAGACATGAGTGCTCCACAAAAGCTTGCCATTTCGTTCGTCATAGGCCAGAACTTGCCCCTTGAAACTCCCAACCAGAATCATGCCCTCGCCAGCACCCACTCCTCCGGACAATTGACTCTTGGTCTGTGTGCCTCCCGACTGTTTTCCCGAGATGGGATCGAAGCGCAACAGTTCTCCGTTGGTGCTGGCTGCGTAGACCGAACCATTTTCGAAAAGCGGCGAAAATACCGTCACCTTGCTTTCCTCCAGCGTGACTTGCCATAGAGAAGGGATGCGGGGAAGTTTGGTCAGCCTGGTCATCTGTTCCTGGCTCACCATAAGCGGTTCTCCGCCGAGCAGTCCTCCGCTCATGGCCTCCAGATCGATATCCGACAGATCGCGCACCAGATCGCGCGCCATTTCCGTCATGCCGGAGCATCCGGAGAAACTTGCGATTGCCGCCAGCGCCAGAAGGCGCCACACCACCGCAGCGCGCAATCGCGACAGTTGCCAGCCCAGCATTTCCCGCCAGCCGATATCGAGCAAATCCGGATCGCCGAGTAGCAAGCTTCGATCGCCTTGAAATGCTCTTTCGTGCGAAGGCGAGCGGCCCGTTTCGTTGGAACCCGCGCTGAACTGGCGTAAGGACTTCGGGAAGGCGGGTTTGCCCACAGACATTGTCGGATACTCAACAACCAGCAGCTAAAGCTGGTGGGTTAGTGTTACGGACTAAAAATTACGGACTGAAAATCCGGATACGCGTCGCCTGAACGATGCGTTCCAATCGGGTTTCATTTTGAATGCAACTGTAACAACTGTGGCAACGGTAGGATGGGTGGAGTGAAGCGCGACCCATCAAAAAACATCTACCCAGCACCAGGAAAATGATGGGCTACGCTTTGCTCCACCCATCTTACCCAAACTAAAGCTGTCCGGCTAAAGCCCGTGATGTTAAACCTTGGAATGGGAACTAAATAAAGTAAGCATGATTTGTTCAGTGCTTTCCTTGCTCTTCCTGCTTGGCCTGCTGCAAGGAATCGAGCTTCATTTGGACGATATTGTAATAAGTGCTGTTCTTCGTCATCTTGTCCAGCCCCGATTGATAGGCTATACGCGCCTCGGCCGGTTTGCCGGCGGCAGAGAGGATATCTCCCTTGAGATCGGCATAAAGCCCATCGAAGGATTCACCGTGCTTGGCCTCCAGTAACTGCAAAGCTTCGTTGTATTTTCTCTCGTCCAGCAATATGCCGGCCAGCCGCAGCCGCACAAGATCTTTCAGTTCGTCTTCCTTGCTGTTATCCAGTACCCACTGGAGCCGGCTCCTGGTGGTTTGCATATCGCCCGCGTCAAAACTCGCGCGAGCAGAGATCAAAGCAGCGCGCGACGCGTAGCCGCTGCCGGGAAAACCTTGCATGAGCAGGCCGGCAGCAGCATCGATCTTCCTGGTATCGTCACTCCCTTTGACTTGCAGCAGCGACGCGTACAGCTCGGCTGCCTGCTCGACCTGCTGCCTCTGATAATAATTCCATGCCTGCATGCCGGCAATGCCGGCCATGAAAACAGCGATAGCCACAATGACCAGCGTGCCATACGTTTTCCACCAGGACTTCAGACTGTCTAATTTTTCCTGCTCTTCCAGATCGTATACGGCCATTTGATTTCCTGAATATTTTCCGTTTCAAATCATCCTTGGAGAAGCGCCAAGCAAATCCGCGGCTTCCGCCAGCCCCACTCTTACCTGTTCCGCCGCCTCCCGCAGCGGCTTGACACTGATCTCGCCGGCCTGTGCTTCGTCATCGCCGACGATCACCGCAAACCGCGCCCCGCTCGCATCCGCTTTTTTCATTTGAGCCTTGAAGCTGCCATCGCCGCAATGCAGGATCGCCTTCAGTCCGCCATCCCGCAGGCGCCTTACGACTTTCCAGGCAAATCCGTCCGCCGCTTCGCCGCGATGTATCACATAGGCGTCGGGCGCACTGCTGGCAACCTTTGCGCCCGATTCGAGCATGAGTGCGAGCGTTCGCTCTATCCCCATGGCAAATCCGCACGCCGGAGCCGCCTTCCCTCCTATCTGCTCCACCAGCCCGTCATATCGTCCGCCTGCGCAGATGGTGCCCTGGGCGCCGAGCCTGGGGGTGATCCACTCGAATACGGTTCGGTTGTAATAATCCAACCCCCTTACCAGGCGGGGATTGATCTCGAAATCCACCCCCTGTTCCCGCAAGATACGCTGCAACGCCTCGAAATGCGCGAGCGAATCCTCATCGAGATCGTCCAGCAGCCGGGGGGCGCCCTCGATGATCTCTTTCATCTCAGCGTTCTTGCTGTCGAGTATCCGCAACGGATTACTGTGCAGCCGCCGGGAGGCATCCTCGTCCAGCCTGCCCAGGTGCTGCTCCAGATAGCGTATCAATCGTCCCCGATGCAGCGCGCGGGATTCTGCGCTGCCCAGCGTGCCGATTTCCAGCCTGACCTCGGAGATACCCAGCTTCTTCCATAATTCTCCGCACAGGATGATGAGTTCCGCATCGATGTCCGGTCCGGCATAACCCAGCGCTTCCGCGCCCACCTGATGAAACTGGCGATAACGTCCCTTTTGGGGACGTTCATGACGGAACATGGGCCCCGAGTAATACAGTCTTTGAGGTCCGGCATAGAGAAGATTGTGCTCCAGTGCCGCGCGCACACACGAGGCCGTGCCTTCCGGGCGCAGTGTCAGGCTATCGCCGTTGAGGCTGTCTGAAAAAGAATACATTTCCTTTTCGACGATATCGGTTACCGATCCGATGGAACGGACGAACAGATCGGTTTGCTCCACGATCGGCATGCGTATGTTGCGATAGCCGTAAGCCGCCATGCATTCACGGATGGCCTGTTCAAAGAATTCCCAGAGATATATCTGGTCAGGCAGGATGTCATTCATCCCGCGAATGGCCTGAATGGTTCTCGCCATGCTAGCCGGTGGCCGTTTTCTTCGGATATTTCATCTGCACATAGTCATCGACGATCTGGCGAAATTCACCTGCGATATTGTCGCCCTTCAAGGTAACGGATTTGCGACCATCCACGTAAACGGGCGCCACGGGCCGTTCCCCCGAACCGGGAAGGCTGATGCCGATATTGGCGTGCTTGCTTTCACCGGGGCCATTGACAACGCAGCCCATCACCGCCAGGGTCATGTTCTCTACGCCATCATATTCTTCACGCCATACCAGCATCTGTTCACGAACATATCCTTGTATGCTTTCCGCCAGCTCCTGAAAATAAGTGCTGGTTGTACGCCCGCATCCGGGGCAGGCCGCCACCAGAGGTACGAAAGCCCGCAAGCCCGTGGTCTGCAGGATTTCCTGGGCAACGACCACCTCGCGGGAACGATCCCCGCCGGGCTCCGGCGTAAGCGATATCCGGATGGTATCGCCTATGCCCTCCAGCAGCAGTACCGATAGCGCGGCAGTGGAAGCCACGATGCCTTTGGAACCCATTCCTGCCTCGGTCAATCCAAGATGCAGGGCATAGTTGCAATCCGCCGCCAGTTCCCGGTAAACACTGATCAAGTCCCGGACACCGCTTACCTTGCAGGACAATATGATGCGATCCCGTCCAAGGCCTATCTCTTCCGCACGCCTGGCGCTCTCCAGCGCCGAAGTGATGAGTGCCTTTCGCATCACCACCCCCGCATCCTGAGGATCGGCGGAGGAGGCATTCTCATCCATCATGCGCGCAAGCAATTCCGGATCCAGGCTGCCCCAGTTCACGCCGATTCGCACCGGCTTCTCGTACTTGCATGCGGCTTCAATCAGAATGGAAAATTGCTCATCGCGTTTCTTTCCGTGCCCTACATTGCCAGGGTTGATACGGTACTTGGCCAATGCCCTCGCACAATCCGGAAATTCGGTCACGAGCTTGTGGCCATTGAAATGGAAGTCGCCAATGAGCGGAACATGACAATCCATGGCATCGAGGCGGGCGCGGATACCGGGCACCGCTTTGGCAGCCGCGGCGGTATTGACCGTGATGCGGACCAGTTCCGATCCGGCGCGCGCGAGCTGGGCGACTTGCAATGCCGTGGCAACCTCATTTTCGGTATCGGTATTGGTCATCGATTGCACGACAATGGGCGCCCCCCCTCCAACGGTGATATTTCCGATGCGTACCCCCACACTATTGCGGCGCGGCGGAAAGCCATTCTGAGACATAGTCATAAGTAGGTGTGAGACCCTTGTAAAGATGAAAATATATTTTAAATTCGGCAGTTGGACAGGGTGGTGTGTGCGGTTTTTGGAGTGCAGGGCAAGGTGCTGCGATGCGTAATGGCCATTCCATTCCAGGGAGCGGCAACGCAGCCCCCCTGTGCCGCAAAACCACAAAAATCACGTAATCCGCCCTGTAGCGAACCCGCCATATAGCTGAACGTCAGATGCCGCGGAAAGTCTTTGTGGATCATGGCTCCAAACTGGAAATGAGCAGTCAACTGCCGGATTCGGGACTATTGAAGCAACAGCCTGGCCGTTCCGCCATAACGATTGATATAGGGCGAGAGATCGACTGACTTGCCATTGTAGACCAGGTGGACAGTCACAGCATTGCCGATTGCAAGGGAAAACGGCGGCTCTCCACGCAGAAACTGCTCTGTTCCCGGAGGATTGACCCTCGAAAGAAGCAACCTCCCGCGACCATCCTTCACCTCGGTCCATGACTCCCCCCCGAAAACAAGATGAAGAGTGTCTTTCCATTCGCGAATGACTTCGGGCGCATCCCCTGCTGGCGGCCGCTGCTGAACATTGCCGCCTTGTACGGAACCATCGCCTTCATTCTGCACGCCGGCAGCCGGCGCGATTTGCTGAACCGGGCCGGCTACCGGCACAGGAACCGGACCGGAAATGGGCGCAGAATCGGATCCAGGAGGCGAAATGATGCTTTTCTGCTCAATTGCTCCCCGGTCCCCAGAGAGAGATTCGGTCTTTCCCTCATTTCCGTCATTCCTCGGCGGCATTGACAAAGGCGTTGGCAAGGGAAGGGGTTCTGTTACCTCGGGCGCGGCTCGGGCTTGAGATTCGGTCTTCGATGCCGGCTTTTGACTATCCATCGTGGCCTCATTCCCGCGATAAATTTCATAAATCAGCAGCGCCAGCGCCAGAATTGCTCCACTGACAATGAGGAAGCTGCGCACCCCCTGTTTCCGGTTCGAAGGGAACGGGATTCCCTCGGTCTGAGGGATAATGGTCGGAGCGGGATCGGGGGGCAGCGATTGCTCCAGTAGTCGCAACAATGGCAAAGCATCGATCTCCACGACCTTGGCATAATTGCGGACAAACCCGCGCAAAAAGGTATTATTGCTCGCCAGCTTACTGTAGTCATCTTCCTCAAGGGCAGTAATCTGCCGCACCGACAACCGCAACCGTCTTGCGACATCTTGCACGCTCAAACCACGATTCGTCCTGGCGGCGCGCAATAGCTGCCCGACCCTTTCCCTGGACTGGAACGGTCCCCGCTCGAGCTCATGATTCCTGTTATCCGGATCTGGCGTATTTATCATTCGAATCCAGTAAGGAAACTCCTTGGATTGTGTTGCGCTTCATGCGAAACCATCGATGAACGAAAACGGCAGCAAGCGTGGCAAACGCAAGATGCCTTCCGCAGTTTCCTGGTTCCTCTCATTTTGTCATTTCCATCGCCTTGCGGCTTGTCCGCTGGCTTTTGTCATGCACCTTCCCGGCAAGCTGGCCGCAGGCGGCAGAAATATCGTCGCCGCGAGTTTTGCGGACGGTAGTCACCAGCCCAGCCTGTTGCAGCACGTCGCGAAACCGCGCCACCGCCTGTGGAGAGGAGCGTCGATAGCTGGAATGCGGAAATGGATTGAATGGAATCAGATTGAACTTGCATGGCATATCCTGCACCAGCCGGACCAGCTCGCGCGCATGCAATGGACTGTCATTGACGCCATCCAGCATGACATACTCAAAGGTAATGAAATCCCGGGGCGCGGATACAAGATAACGCCGGCAAGCCGCCAGCAGTTCGCTGATCGGATATTTTCTGTTGATAGGCACCAGTTGGTTCCGCAGAGTATCATTAGGTGCATGCAAAGACACGGCGAGCGCCACCGGACACCGCTCGCGCAACCGGTCCATGGCGGGAATCAGGCCGGAAGTGCTCACCGTCACCCGCCGGCGGGACAGTCCGTATGCATTGTCATCCAGCATCAGATCTAGAGCGGTCACCACGTTTTCGAAGTTGGCCAATGGTTCGCCCATGCCCATCATCACCACATTGGTGACAGGACGGCTCGCAACGGCGTGGCGAACGGAAAGTGCCGCTCCATTCCGGCCAACCCCAGCAACCGGCGTTTCCCCTGCAGAACATTCCGCCGGATTGCTCATCAGTGTGGCGTTAGCCCACCATAACTGGCCGATAATCTCCGCCACAGTCAGATTGCGATTGAAGCCCTGCGCTCCGGTGGAACAGAAAGTGCAGGCCAGCGCACAACCAACCTGGCTGGATATGCAGAGCGTACCCCGGTTGGCCTCCGGTATGAAGACTGTTTCGATACCGTTGCCCGCCCCCACCGACAACAGCCATTTGCGGGTGCCATCGCTCGCGGCATGGTCGCTCATGAGTCCCGGTGGCTCAATGACGGCCATTGTGGCAAGCCGTTCCCGCAACGGCTTTGCCAAATCGCTCATCGATGCAAAATCGGCGGCTCCGGATTGATGTATCCAGCGCAGCAACTGCCTGGCGCGGAATGGCTTCTCTCCGATCTGCGCACAGAATTCGGAAAGGCCTCCGTAATTGAAATCAAGGAGATTAACGCTCATGACGTGGAGCAGAAATCCATTCTCATTCTTATCGGGAATGAATATCGAGGGCCGAGAAATAATAAGCCACTTCAATCGCGGCGGTTTCAGGCGAATCGGAACCGTGCACGGCGTTGGCATCGATACTGTCCGCGAAATCCGCCCGAATCGTGCCTTTCTCCGCCGCTTTCGGATCGGTCGCGCCCATCAGCTCCCGGTTTTTTTTGATGGCGCCTTCCCCTTCGAGTACCTGCACCATCACCGGGCCGGAAATCATGAACTTCACCAGGTCATTAAAAAATGGACGATGGCGATGCACGGCGTAAAAACCTTCGGCCTCCGCCCGGGAGAGATGCAGCATGCGCGCCGCAATGATTTTCAACCCATTGCTTTCGAAACGTGAATAGATTTCACCGATGACATTTTTTTCAACGGCATCCGGTTTGATGATAGACAAGGTTCTTTCAACAGCCATCGAATACTCCACTCATAAAGAAGCTCTGAACAAATCCACACTGGCGCGAAGGCGGCCTTGCGGGATGGAATACGCGAAGGGCGACTGCACGAATGGTTGATCCCTTTGCTTCCTTAAGGAAATCAAGGGAGTATTTTAACAAAAAACCCCGCCGGAGTCCGAAAAAAACCGAAGATCCGCCCTGGCTGTGCCTGGAGAGGGAAATAACGAAATCGATTGCTTCCGGAATATGCATGCATTCCAGGGATACCACGCCTCACTCCAGCCTGACCGTCTGCACGCGGGTCGGCCAGGCTCCCCGGCCGATGACCTTGGCCCCCTGGAACATCACGTAACTCTGGCGGCCATAATGCGGCAGCGGCCGTATCAGCGCTCCAAGCGCCGCTGTATCCTGTGCGGACACCACCGCAAGCGTGAAGCCGTCCGGACGGCGGACGGTCCAGGCCTGCGCCGAGCCCTTGCCTCGCACGTTGTCCGGCCGTGCGGGCAGTTTTTTGCTGGCCAGCCAGGAATCGACCTGCTCTTCCAGGCCAATCACCAGGGCCGGGACCGGTGGCAGATCATCCTTCCCCGAAACGAGGCTTGGGGAACGATTTTGAAGCTTCGATGCCAGCGTTTCGGCGGCACTCCGCAATTCGCCGCCCTCCGGCAGGAGAATGGCTACCGTGGTGCGATCCACCATGACCTGGCGCAGGATGGGGGGAGCTTCGTCGGGCGCCAGGCGGCGGAACAACCTAAGGTCGGGATCAAGCGTCACCTCGAGCGGCCGCGCCTGAATATCGAGCGTAAACGCCTGGCGTTCATTCTGCAGATCCAGCAGGCGAACCTGCTCTCCCCCCTCGGTCCGAACCAAGACCGGCACACGCAGGCGGTATGCCGGCGGATCCTGCTCAATGGTCAGGGTAACTGAATAACCCGGTGTGGACCGTGCTTTCCTGGCTTCCGCAATACGCAGCACGGGCGCCCCTGCCCGCGTCAGCCACTGATCGAAAAACACATCCAGATTCCCTGATGACTGAGCCTGGAAAGCATTTTGCAAATCCTTCCAGGAAGCAATATGAAAGCGCTCCTTGCGCCAGAAGCTCTGGAGCGAGCGATCAAAAATTTCCTGGCCCAGCAGGTCGCGCAACATCAGAAACATCATTGCCGCCTTGTTATAGCCGACAATTTGAGAGGCGCCATGGGTACGCGAAGTAAATGTTGTGAGCGGGGAGTCCTGGCCCGGCGCCAGCGCCGCAAAATCGCGCAGCCATCCCCGGCGCATTTCCCGCGCGGCGTCGTCACTCTCGCGTTCCTTGTAAGTGTAGTCCGCCATGAACGTCGTCAGGCCTTCCGACCAGTTGCCGTGCGCGTAATCGGGATAGACGCCATTTCCCCACCAGTTATGCAGCACTTCGTGCCCCAGAGAGGTGGAGCGGATGAAGGGCAGCCGAAGCACCTCGATACCGAGATAGGTCAATGTGGGCATGCCGAACCCTGTAGGCGTCGGACTCGACACTACGCTGAATTCCGAGAAGGGATACGGACCTATCCAGGATTCATAAAACTGGATGAAATGCCTGACTGAATCCAGATATCCCGGGGCCAGATCAGCGATCTGGGAATGAAAATACGTGCGCAACTGTATGGGTTTGCCGCCCGCCCCCGTCATCTTGCGGGTTTCGATGGCATAGGGACCGGCCATCAGGTCGATACCCCCTGTGGGAGCCATGAATTCAAAACGCGCTTGATACCCTTCGTTGGTGTCGGATTCTTCGATCAAGCGTCCCGGAACGATGCCGCGTTGCCCTGCGGGAAGGCCGATGCTTACCCGGTAGCTGGCGAGCTTTCCGGCGATGTAGGGATACCACGCGCTCGAATCCGGAAGAAAGGTCCCCATTTCGCCGGTTGCCGGCTCATTCCTTCCCAGGGTCTGGGGGTGATCAATGGACGTATCGAGCGCTGACAACTCTCCACGCCACTCGACTTCGATCCGGCGCGGCGTCTGCTCGCTGCCGGGAATGCTCCAGGCGCGCAGATTTCCGGAACTGGCGGCTGGCCCGAGCGCAACGCCATCGATGCGGGCGCTGAGCACGCCGAAGCGGCGGCCGAGCACCAGGGTCAGCTCTTCTCCTTTTCTTACCGTGATGATGCTGTTCCCCTGGATGCTGCGTTGCGCGGGATCGATACGCACCGTGATATCGTATTCGATATCCGCCGGCTCCGGCGCCGCTGGTGCCTGGGGCGCCACGGAAGCTCCGGAATCAGCCGAAGCGGCGGAAGCTATGCCCGCCGCGGAAAAAATTCCGAGGATCGAAAGCGCAATGCAGGTTTGCAGCCACTGGGTCATTACCTTCATGCTCCGGACCTCGCCAACGCGGGAAACTTCGCGACAATGTCGATCGTCTCATCCCCCCGCTTCAATTTCAGCGGTAGCCATGTGCCGGGAGCCTGGTGCTTGACTATTTCCACGATATCATCCATGCGGGTGATGGCGACACCTGCCGCTTCCCTTATCACATCGCTATCCCGGATCCCGGCCTGCTCAGCGATACTGCCTTTTTCCACCTGCAACACCCGCGCGCCACCGTCCTGCGCCATTTCAAAGCGGATGCCCAGGCGCTGCCGCGGGGGTGATTCCGGCGAAGCAAACGAGAATGGAGCAACTCCGAACACCGCGTCGGCCAGACCGGCGACAACTTGCGCGCAGGCACTGCCCGCAGTCCAGGGCAGCAGGGCGGCAACATCGGGAATTCGTAAATCTTTCAACTGATGAGGCACGCCATAGCCGTGCTTGATATGGCCCGAGCCCATGATCCCCACGACGAGGGGGTGATCAGGCCGATTCACTGCTGTCTGTATTCCTTGCGCCATGGCCCGGTCCCAAAGCTGCTGGCTCTCGACAAAACGGCGGAAATCGGGATCGTCGCGGCTCAAAACCCCTTTCTTCTTGCCACCGCGTTCGTGTTCGCCGTAAATGGGCAGGAGATAATCGAGATAGGATGAACTGGGCAGCGCGGGCGCGCTGACTCCTTCGCGCTCTTCTTCGGGAACCCCGCTGAAGCCCTTGGCTGACACCGCTCTTCTCAACCGCGTGTCGATATTGAGCGCCACCATTGGAATGCGATTCATGCGCGCAAAATGGAACAGTGGCAGGTATAGGTTGAAATCCGTGCTCCAGACGTGATTCCAATCCGATGCCGCGAGAAATTGCGCTTCCGAAAGCTCCCCTGCTATCCATTGATCCAGGGCCTTTTGCACCCTCCGCGGAAACATCTCGAACCCGATGACCATGCCGGGGCGAACGGCATGCAGCGCGGCCAGTGTCTGCAATTGCCAGCGGTGATGATCCGGGTTATCGTGCATCTCCCCCAATAAAACCACGGATTGTTTTGCAGCCTGCGCAATCACCGCGCTCTCGGCCAGCTTTCCGCCGCCCGGAACGCTCCAGCTGGCTGACGGCGCGCAGTCCAGGCTTTCCTTTTCCTTCAAACCGGTTTTGGTTTGCCCACTTGCGGTATTCGCGGCATTCATTGCCAGCAATAACAGTATGGCAGCAAGCGTATCACAGAGACCGTTTCGGACACTTCGGTAACCGCTCAAATTGGATACTCCTCATGGTGATGTTTCATGCCCTTCTGTCTTTCCGGCTGGCCGCTTCTGTATCCGTCCGGAACATCCGTCCCTCGGCCTGCTTCATCCCACCCATTTTCGCGCATTCGCGAACATTCTCATCCAGGGCGAATCCCCCGACCATCCGGGATGCCAGGATTGCTGAACAGCGAGAAAACTTCGCTCGGGATGAGGCATGAGTATGGTGAAGCGGCCATCCGGAGTGGTCAAGCCGGTAATCCCCAGCGGCGAACCGCTCGGATTGAGAGGATAGATCTCCGTCGGATTGCCGCGGTTATCCACAAAAAGCAGGGGAACCTGCGGCAGGGCAGCTTTCATTCTGTTTTCATCCGGAAATTCCGCATAACCTTCGCCATGCGAAACAACGACCGGCAATCTGCTTCCAGCCATGCCCTCGAAGAATATCGAAGGACTGCGCTGAACCTCTACCATAACAAAACGCGCCTCGAATTGCGCCGATTTATTGTGGACGAAATCCGGCCAGAGCGCGGCGCCCGGGATGATTTCGCGAAGATGGCTCATCATCTGGCAGCCGTTGCAAACACCCAGCGCAAAAGTGTCCTCCCGCCGGAAAAAGTCTTCGAATTCCGTGCGGGCACGAAGGTTGAACAGGATGGAACCAGCCCATCCCTTCCCCGCGCCCAGGACATCGCCGTATGAAAACCCGCCACACGCCGCGAAACCCCTATAATCCGTCAAGGACACACGCCCCTCGATAATATCGCTCATATGCACGTCAACCGCGGCAAAACCGGCGCGATCAAAGGCAGCAGCCATTTCCACGTGGCCGTTGACTCCCTGCTCGCGCAGGATCGCGATCCGCGGTTTCTCCCGTCCATGGATAGGAAGGAAAGGCGCCTCGGCGGCCATATCGAAGCTCACGTGCGCATGCAGGCCAGGGTCATCGGTGTCCAGGATCCGATCATATTCCTGCCGGGCGCATTCCGGATTGTCCCGCCGCTGCTGCATGTTGCAGGTGGTCTCCGACCAGGCGCGATGCAGGTCGATGCGCTTCTCGGCCAGGACCGGCCGATTGTTGCGCAGAAACCGGATTTCGTCCCCCCCGTTGAGTCCGCCAATAACAAAACTTGCCTCGCGCAAACCCTCCTGCGACAGCGCATCCAGCACTTCGGTCCGCTGTGCCGTTCGCACCTGGATCACGGCGCCGAGTTCCTCATTGAACAGAGCGGAAGCGATGCGCTCCCGGAACCTGCCATTCAGTACTTCAGGCCGCAATTCGTAACCGTCTATATCATTGGAAAGTTCATCGAAACACAACTGGTCCAGGTTTACTGTCACCCCCACCCGGCCCGCGAACGCCATTTCGCACAAGGTGGCAAACAAACCTCCATCGGACCGGTCGTGATAGGCAAGTATCCTCCCTTCCTGGTTCATTCGCTGTATGGCAGCAAAAAAACTCTTTAGTTTCTGAGGACCCTCCGGACCCTCGATATCCGGCGCCTCGTTGCCGACCCGCTTATAGATCTGCGCCAGCGCCGAGCCGCCCAGGCGATTTCTGCCCGAGCCCAGATCGATCAGGATGAGTTCTGTCTCTCCTTCGTCTGTTCGCAGCTGAGGAGTAAGTGTACCGCGCACATCCACTACCCTTGCAAATGCGGAAACAACCAGGGAAAGCGGAGCGATGACCTCTTTGGCTTCCGTCATCTTCTCCCCGGCCTCCTCCTTTGCTTCGTTCCACGCTGTCTTCATCGACATGGAATCTTTGCCCACGGGGATGCTGATCCCCAACGCGGGACAGAACTCCATACCCACCGCGCGTACAGCATCATATAATGCAGCGTCTTCACCAGGATGGCCCGCTGCAGTCATCCAGTTTGCCGAGAGCTTGATCTCTTCGATATTCCGTATCCGCGCTGCGGCGATATTCGTTATCGCCTCGCCTATCGCCATGCGTGCCGAGGCAGCAGGATCAATCAAAGCCAGAGGCGCTCTCTCGCCCATGGCAAAGGCTTCGCCCTGATAACCCTGGTAGCTCATCAGGATCACTGCCGCATCCGCTACCGGCACTTGCCATGGTCCAACCATTTGATCACGCGCCGTCATGCCTCCGATAGTGCGGTCCCCGATGCTGACGAGAAAGGTCTTGTCCGCTACCGCAGGCAATCTGAGTATGCGGTATGCGGCTTCCTGCAGGTTCCATTCCGCCGCATCGAATGACTCTGGCAGGTTCTTCCGGCGCGCGGCCTCCCGAACCATCCTGGGCGGCTTGCCCAGAAGCACCGAGAGATCCATATCGACCGGCCGATTGTGAAAGAACGGATCAGCCACTATCAACTGCTCCCGGGACGTCGCTCTGCCTACCACCGCAAACGGGCATCGTTCCCGCTTGCAAATCGCCTCGAATAGTTCCAGGGATTCCGGCATGATCGCGAGCACGTAGCGCTCCTGCGCCTCGTTGCTCCATATCTGCATGGGCGACATTCCCTGTTCTTCCGACGGAATATCGCGGAGATCGAAAACCCCGCCCTGCCCGGCTCCATGCAGCAATTCAGGCAGCGCATTCGACAAGCCGCCTGCGCCCACGTCGTGAATCGAGAGTATGGGATTGGCGCCACCCTGGCGCTCCATCTGCCAGCAATGGTCGATCACCTCCTGCGCGCGCCGTTCCATTTCCGCATTGCCCCGCTGCACCGAATCGAAATCAAGCTCTTCGGCATTTTCCCCGGTACCCATGCTCGAAGCGGCGCCACCGCCCAGGCCGATCAGCATTCCCGGCCCGCCCAGCTGGATCAGCAGCGCATCCTCCGCAAACCGCTCCTTGAACGAATGAAGGGCGGCCACATGCCCCATGCCGCCGGCGAGCATGATGGGTTTGTGATATCCGCGCATCTGGCCGGCCACAAGTTCCTCGAAAGTCCGGAAATACCCTGCGAGATTGGGCCGTCCAAATTCGTTGTTGAATGCCGCGGCACCGATAGGCGCTTCCAGCATGATCTGCAAGGCCGATGCAATCCGCGCGGGCCTGCCATAGGATCGATCCTCCGCCTCTGCTTCCCGGTATACTTCCCATGGCTGGATAAACCCGGGAATATTCAGGTTCGATACCGAGAAGCCGCTGAGCCCCGCTCTCGGCCTCGCGCCTCGTCCAGTGGCCCCTTCGTCGCGAATCTCGCCGCCCACGCCGGTCGCGGCCCCCGGGTAAGGAGAAATGGCGGTAGGATGATTATGCGTTTCCACTTTCATCGCAATATGCGTTTCCTCGTCGGCATAACCATAGACGCCTGCCGGCCCTGGATAAAAGCGCGAGATTACCGCGCCTTCGATAATGGCCGAGTTATCCGCGTATGCCACCACGGTTCCCTGGGGATGGGCATGATGCGTATTGCGGATCATCGAAAACAAGGATTTCGCCTGCGCCTCGCCATCTATTATCCAGTCGGCGTTGAATATCTTGTGGCGGCAATGCTCGGAATTGGCTTGGGCGAACATCATCAGTTCCGTGTCCGAGGGATTGCGGTGGATACGCAGGAAGTAGCCGGCAAAATACGCCATCTCTTCAGGCGACAGGGCCAGCCCCATGGTCTGGTTGGCCTGCTGCAAGGCAGCGGTTCCGCCGGCCAGCACATCGACGGTTGTGAATGCTGCGGGCTCCAATTGCCTGAACAGCCTGTTTTCCGCCTCAGCGAAGGACCCGAATACCGCCTCCGTCATCCGGTCATGAAGCAGTCCCAGCAGCCGGTTCGGACTATTTCCGCTATCCCCGGGACGGATAAATTCGATATTCCGATCATCCTCGCCGCGGATGTAAAAGACAACGCCCCGTTCCAGCCGGTCCACCGCATCCAGTCCGCAATGACAAGCGATATCGGTGGCTTTCGTCGACCAGGGTGATATCGTACCCGGGCGAGGCAGCACCAGCAGCAATCCCTCTTCGGGATCGGGCTGGTTCAGGCCCGCCTTATCTGTATCACATCCGAGCAGCGTGTGCAAAATGCAAAGTTGCCGCTTATCCAGGTCACCTGCCGTATTGCAAAAATACCAATACTCGGCGCGAATATGGGAAACTTGCGGAACCAGCGCTTTAACGGCGGCCAGCAGTTTTTCAAGACGAAAAGGAGAAAGCGCGTTGCCGCCACGAAATCGAAGCATCCGGGAAGGGAACCGATAAGGCCGATAAGTTGAAGGCGCGATTTTACACGAGAAGGCAAGCGGCCCGAAAACTGATGAATATCTGAAAGGGATTGCATGGACCTCGCCAGGCAGAACACCTCCAACCGGAATACCTCCAACGCGATTTTTACAGCTGCGGAAATCCGGAACATCGAACAGCTTGTGGCTGCGGCACCTGGCCGCCCCGCCCTGATGGAGAAGGCGGGACTGGCAACCGCCGAGGTTGCGCGCTACAGGCTGCTGATGGGTGAAAAGCACAAGGTGCTGGTGCTCGCCGGACCGGGAAATAATGGCGGCGATGCTTTTGTCGCTGCCCGCCACCTGCGGATGTGGGGATTCGATGTGACGCTGATATTTACCGGTGAGCGCGCCAGCCTGCCGATGGATGCGCGGCACGCGCTGGATGCATGGCTTGTCCAGGGAGGGGAAATCCTGGTCGAATTACCAGAAAACGGATGTTGGGATGGCGTCGTGGATGGCCTGTTCGGCATCGGACTGGATCAAAAGGGGGGGCGGGATCTCGCAGGGAAGGTTCTCGATCTGGTCCGCGCGGTAAACCGCATGAAGCTGCCGGTGCTGGCGATCGATGTTCCAAGCGGCCTGGGCAGCGATACGGGCAATATACGCGGAGAAGCCATTCATGCTCTGCTGACCGTCACATTCATTGGCCTCAAACCTGGCCTGCTCACGGCTCGGGGCCCGGAATATTGCGGAGAAATCATCCTGCGCGACCTGGGTCTCGATGCACCTTCCCTTCTTGAGCCCAACTGCTGGATGATGGACCGCACGCATGCCGATGAACTGCTACCGCCACCCCGGCCCGCAAGCAGCCATAAGGGCATGTTTGGCAGCATCGGCATCATTGGCGGCGCGACGGGCATGGTTGGCGCCGCGCTTCTGGCAGGAACCGCAGCGCTGAAACTGGGCGCGGGCCGCGTTTATCTCGGCCTGCTTGCGGATAACGCGCCGAAAGTGGATACCGCGCAGCCGGAATTGATGCTGCGACCGGTCGCCGAAGTGCTTGATCTCGATAACCTGAATTGCCTTGTGATCGGCCCGGGATTGGGGATGGCGGTCGAAGCCGGCGCCTGGCTTCGCTGTGCCCTCGAAACCAGCCTGCCGCTGGTGCTGGATGCGGATGCATTAAACCTCATTGCCTTGCAACCCCGGCTCGCGAGCCTGCTGCGGGAGCGCTCCCCGAAAAGAAAGGCTCCCTCCATTCTCACGCCACACCCCGCCGAGGCCGCGCGGCTGCTGGACAGCGATATTTCCGTGATCGAAAGCGACCGCTTGAATGCCGCAATAAGTCTCGCGAAGCGATATGATTGCCAGGCGTTATTGAAAGGCGCGGGCAGCATATCGGCCATGCCGTCCGGTAAATGCTATATCAACACCAGCGGCAATCCGGGGTTGAGCAGCGCGGGAACTGGCGACATATTGTCCGGCATGATAGGCGCGCTGCTCGCGCAGGGATTGGGGCCGGAAAAAGCCTTGCCGCTGTCGGTCCACCTCCACGGCGCGGCGGCGGATGTGCTGCGGGAAGATCATGGAGGTCCGGTGGGAATGGCTGCTTCAGAAATTCCCGATGCGGCGCGCCGCCTGTTGAATCAGTGGATCTACTCTCCCCGCAACCCCCACAACCCCCGCAACCCCTGATAGCAATGCATGCCGGCCGCCAGCCACGCCGTTCCTGTGAGGTGCGGCGCACAGACGCGTTTACGAAAACAGGCGAGAATAAAAAAGTAATCCCCGAACGTCTTGGGCGTCAATCCTGAATGGATCGGAAGACAGGGGCGAGGCCGGATTGGCCGACCTCGCGCAGAAAAACACAGGATTTTCGCACTTCGAATTTACCCAACTCTCATTGACCAGGAGGTTGTGAATGTCTGTGCTCGTCACGCATCTTGCGCCTGATTTTACCAAGCCCGCCGTTCTCGCGGATGGCACCTTCAACGATGCTTTCAACTTTCATAATGAAATTTCCGGAAAGTATGCCGTCCTGTTTTTTTATCCTCTCGACTTTACTTTCGTCTGCCCATCGGAAATCCTCGCCCATTCCCACCGCGCGGAAGAGTTTCGCAAACGGGATGTGGAGGTCATTGGCGTATCCGTAGACTCGCAATTCACCCACTATGCCTGGCGTAACACCGGAGTCGACAAAGGTGGCATCGGCCCTGTGGAGATTACCCTGGTATCCGACCTGGGAGGGGAAATCATGCAGGCCTACGGCGTGGTTCATCCCGATCACGTGGCGTTGCGGGCTTCCTTCCTGATCGACAAGCAATGCATCGTGCGGCATCAGGTGGTCAATGACCTGCCGCTCGGCCGCGATGTCGATGAAATGCTGCGCATGGTGGATGCCTTGCAGTTTCATGAAAGCCACGGCGAGGTCTGTCCTGCCGGATGGAGAAGCGGCGAACCGGGTATGAAACCCAGTCCGGAAGGCGTAGCCGAATACCTGAGCAGCCATGCCGAGGCCTTATAAATTATAGATTCTGGAGCACTACCGGCCTATCGCCGCGAAGTGAATTTTAGACTTGGACTTACCCTGAATTGTGCAACACAACGGAGGAACGCATGGACGACAACTTTGATAAAGACAAGGCAATCGCATTGCTGAACAGAATCCTGGAAATGGAGCTCGCGGGGGTGGTGAGGTACACCCACTATTCATTGATGGTTTACGGCTACAATCGCATTCCCATAGTGGAGTGGCTGAAGAAGGAAGCGGAGGAAGGGTTGCTGCATGCGCATAAGGCGGGTGAAATGATCACTTTGCTGGGTGGATATCCTTCACTCGGTATTGGACCATTGCTGGAAAAACATCATGAAGATATCGGGGATATACTCAGGGAATCGCTTGCGCACGAAAGCGAGGCGTGTTCGGCATATTATCAACTGCTGGAATTGACCCAGGGAAAATCGGTGGTGCTGGAAGAGTATGCGCGGGCGCTCATTGTCCAGGAAGAAATGCATGCCGACGAAGTGAACAAGATGCTGCGCAAGACAGGAAAGACTGGGGTGTTCGTGCGCAACTCCTGATGCCTTCCGGGCTTTTCGCATCGCATCCGAATTGAGTGAAACCGCGTTGGTCCGGGTTTGCTCGCCGACCCGGCTACGGCCGTTATTTCAGCCGGAAACCGGCCCGGTAAATTCCGGGTCTTCCATCCGCCAATCGTGGTTGACCATGCCGCTCAATTGCACCATGAGATCAACCTCGGCTTCCTCCTCATCCTGGGTTTGACTGGCTTCATAAAACTCGACCAAGGCCTGGAGCACGGTACCATGTCCCTGAGTACGGAGGGGTTCGACCGGCTGTTCGGCTTCTCCGGAATTCCTGCATGCCTCGGCTACGCGAATTATCATTCGGGGCTCCCTGGGAGGTTCGGATTGAGCGCTACCCGGTTCACTTCGTCCGGGGTAAACAATTCGGGGCAATGGCTATCCAAAGCGTTTTTTTTCTTTGGAATAGCGCGGCATCTCCTTGAATAACCGAATAGGGGTGGAATTTCGGGATCGCCGGGGAAATCCGCAATTCAGGTCTTCTTGCTCGATGAGATCCGCACGCCTGCTGCCGATCTCCGCCCCGTCGATTCGGCTCGGCATGAGGGCCGAGCCCTGCGCGCGCCGTTCACTGGTGGAAACGGGAGTGTTTGATTCCCCAGCGGCAGTCCGCAGGTGTGGTAGCGCCTTCATTGTTATCTCCTGTTATGAACCGGCTGAAGCCAGTCTGAGGTCTTGGCGGTATCAGACTAACCGGAGCAAATGGCATTCGAATGAAGGTTTTTTTAAAATTTCATGACTCTCTGAAATGGTCAGGGCCTATTGACTCTATTGACACTTGTTTCGCGCCCGCCTTGCTGTGTGAAAAAGCGTGAGGGCAAGGCGCGAAGCGCAGGGCCTAGCCGGCCTATGGCCAAGCGCCCTGGTCAGCTCTGCTTCTTTGACATCGGGATGATGTTGCATTTTGGTCCCGAGTATTCAAAAGTGACGGGGTCGAGTGGAGTTCGCGCGTAATCGTCACGCATCAATGCCGCTGTTTCCCCCAGGGCAAGTTCCTGCAAGCGGCAACGCATGTTCAGTACTCCGTCGCCTGATTCAAAAACGCCACAGGCACCCGGCATTTCGTCGCCCATCGGGTCAATCTCCGAAGCTGCGGTCGCTCCCACGTCGCTCATTACCGCTACCGGCAGATGGGGAAAACGCCGCCTTGCCTCCCTGATCCACTGCAACAGGCTGGCCTGCTGGGCGCACCCATATACATTGCCATCGACGAGGACCATATCGTAGGCCTCCAGGTCCTGCCCCGGAAAACTTTCCAGCGATTTCCGCTCCAGCCTGTGCTTGGACTTCTCAAGCAGCAAGTGCAGCAATCCGCGCGGATTTTTCCCGCCTCCAACGAGAAGGATATTCATGCTGCCTTCCTTTGCGCATTTTCCGGAAGCGTGCCGAACAAGGCAAACTCGGTGATGGCGTCGATTTCTATATAGCAAGCCACGGTCAGTACCCGACCTATCCTGATGGGTGCACCCAGTCTGGAAAGATTTACGCCGAGCTTGCGTATCAACCTCTCGACCGCCACCGTAGTCACGGTCACATATCGCCTTATTCCGTTATGCCGGGCGAAAAGAAACAGCGTCTCCATCATTTTGACGGGGATATCACTGAAGCCGAACCCCGCGCTCTGGTATTTCGGAACCGTTACCGCAAAGCGGCTGAGTTCCCATACGTCTGATTGCTGGGGTGCGGGCTGCCCGTGCAATAATTGCGGAAATGTATCGCGCAGCATGTTGGGACCAGTCGTCGGCAGCAGCCGCCAGCAACCGAGCACTTCATCCTCTTCTCCCTTCGCCAGGACATATACCGGATTGGCATGGTCGAACTCATCGTGCTCCATTCCATTATCCGTGGTAACTTCCCAGCCCAGCCGATCGTGAAAAACCTCATGCCTCAGCCGATACATTCCTAAAACCGTGCGTTGATCGAGAGATCCGTTTCCATGTTGCGCCAGCATGATTTGACCCATTTTTTGCACCGTCCTGGTTGGTTAATGACGATGCTATGAAACAACTTATGGGCGTCCCCGAATAGCTGTAAAATCTTACAGGAGAAAGTGGTTAATATAAGCTAATATCCTTATTAAACAATTAGTTGAATAGGAATTTGAAGAAGGCCAGGCGTCGCTTTTTTCCGCTCGATTTCCCCGGAAAATAAAGCCATGCAGCATATTTTTGATGGCCTGGACCCTATGGATCAGAGCTGGTTTCGAATGATATTGCCAAAATCGCCTGCTGGAACACAGCAACAGCCACTCCAGAAATGGATAACCAGGTAAAGGCTGGTTGCTGGAAACCGGATTTCCAGCAACGCCTGGTCTTCGACAATGACAAAAAAATCTCCGCTGGCGCGGCGGTGGCTTTGCGGGATGGGATGCGCGAAAGGCGACGACGCGAATGGTGCGACCGCGCAGGGCGGAGCAGTGTCTTCAAAAGGAAGATGCGACCCCGTAGCGGGCTGCTGGCGCCCCATGTATACATTGGCGCGCTCTGGCATCGTAGTCCCGGCTACGACCTGCGTCGCGTGCCTTATGATCATCCCGATTTTACCAGCAACGCGCTCAACGAGAATTTGTTCAGCGCTACCCTAGTTGAAATAGAAACGGATGGAACCGAAGGCGCTGAGCGGGTTGCCGGGCAGTGCGCCGGCAAATGTGGGGTTGGTATAGTAGGTTTTGTCGGTGAGGTTCTTGACGTTGACCGCGACTTCCATTCTTTTTACCCGGTATGAGACGGCCGCATCGTAAACCACATAGGACGGCACCCTCAGAAGATTCAGGGTATCGGCAAAGCTATCTCCCTTGTAGGTGACACCAAAGCCGAACATCAAGCCTTGCGCCAGGCCCGTCTGTATTTGATAAGTGGCCCATAAATTGCCCATGTTCGTGGCTACGCCCACGGGACGATTTCCCTGGATGCTCTGGTTTACGCCGAGAATATTGTTGACGGCCTTCGCCTGGGATAGTGTCTCGGGATCCATCCATACGCCATTTCCGATAATGCTGAGCCCTGCAAGGGGGCGAAAGGCCAGCGTGACCTCCACTCCGCGGGAACGGTCCTTTCCATCCTGCGTTTGAAGATTGGTTGCAGCCGGATTCAGGTTGATAAAGTAATTGTTGCGGCTGGTCTGGAACAGCGCGACATTCAGGTCGAGCTTGCCTTCCACCAATGTCGTTTTCGCCCCAACCTCGATCTGGTCGGAGGTTTCGGGCGCCGTCGCCACGGCGGTGGGCTCTGTCGACAGATTGATGAATGCCCCCGTGCTGTAGCCGGCATAAAAGGATAGATATTTGGTAGGCTGATAAACACCGCCGGTCGAATAAGTGGTCAAGGAGCGGGAGCGTACGATTTCCCGGTATCCCACCCCGGACTGAAAACCCTTGTCGCTCCACTGGACGAGGTCATTCCGTATTCCCAGGCGAAGCTTGAACTGCTCGCTCAGGTCGATTTGATCCTGAGCATAGAAGGACGTCTGGTCGCTATTGATCCGGCGATCGAATATTTGTCCCTTCGATTTGACACCGGTAGAACTCAACGAAGTTTCCATGTTTGCGGCTGGGTCGAAAAGACTTATGTTGGGGAGCGAAAAATCATTACGCACGGTGGTGATATCCGTATTTTTATATTCGAATCCTCCCAGGAAGGTGTGCTTGATTGGACCGGTATGCTTCTTCCAGATGAATTCGTTCTGGAACGTGGCAAATGCCTGATGGTCCGTTTGAAAGCGTACGTCACGTCCCGTAATCATGCCGGCGCCATTGGCTTGGTTGCCGCCTCCATTCCGGACCAGATTGAGCAAACGTCCATCGTAGGTGAATGCGGTGCGCATGCTCAGGTCCGCCGAGATCGCCCAGTTATGGACAGCTGTGACGCGATTGATGGTATTGGTCGTGTTATTGAAGGGAGTGTAATAACGATTTTCGCGGGGAACCACCAGCTGCGAATTGATATTAAAAAGCGTTCCATAATTGTCTGGCCTGATATGGATATCGCGGTGATCGAAATCTACCAGCAGTGTTTTGTCATCGGCCAGGCGCCATAACAAGGTGGGTGAAATCTCGAAGACATTGCGCTTGAGCCCGCGAAACCCGTCCGCATGCTCCAGATCGGCGATGACGCGCCCCGCGAAGTTCTGCCCGATGGGTCCAGTCACATCCGCATATCCGTTGCGCGTGCCGAAACTGCCGAGCATGGTCCCTGCGGAGGCGGCAAAGGCCCCTCTGGGTTGCCTGGTTATCATGTTGATGCTGCCACCAGGGCCGGCCGAGCCGAATAACGCGGACCCCGGTCCTTTCAGCACCTCGATGCGCTCGACGTCATACATGGTGCGATAGTAGCCGTTTTGCGGCGACGTTCCATCCGGCATGTCGTCGCGAAAAAAACTCAATGGCAGTCCGCGTGAGGTGTAATTGTTTGCAAACCCATAACCGCCGCCCATCAGGGGTTGAACGCTGCTGACGTTGCGCATGGCGTCATCCATGTTTATCACGCCCTGCTCCTTCAGCAGGGACGCAGGCACGACCGCCACGCTGGCGGGAACATCGCGCAGCGGCGTATCTGTCTTGGTGCCGGTGCGGGCCACGTCTTCGAGCGTTCCTGGCCGCACTCGCCCGGTGCTCACCTTTATTTCCGGGAGCTCGGCCCCTTTTTCCTGATCCTTGCCGAGCGCATCCTGGGCCACCGCGTTTGACGAACCCCATACCCATGCGCCCAATACGGCTATACGGACGATATCGCCCGCTCCCCTTTTGAAACCGAATAAATATTTCATCGTAATACTCTCTGTTTTTGTAATTGTTTGCGGATGCGCACGCATAAAAACGCGCAGGCCATCCGCTCAGAAACGTCTTGCAGGCATCTTTAACGAAGCGCTTCCTCGATGGTCTCCCCATATCGGGGCGTCATACAATCGAATTCAACGATAGCGCCAGCACCCCGGTAAGCGTAGTGCCGATCAGGCTTGCGGCCAGAAGGCGCGGACCATGCAGACGGCTCCACAGCAGGGTGCCCGTTATGGCGAGCACGAGCAGGGCGCCGGCCAGGGTATCGGTAAGCAATATCCAGGCATTGGACATCCCGCTGCCTTTATGAAAACTGATCAGTGTTGCCCACACATTGGCTTCTTTCTGCTCGACATGCGTAGCCGCATCTCCCTTCCAGTACTCCGCATTCACGCTCAAATTGGGAGCAGTCAGCGTGATGCGCCAGTTCTCCGGCTGCTCGACCTGGCCACCTCCCCAGGGAGCAGGCCCGCCCGGTTTTTTCTGAATGCGGGATTTGGCATCGGGCAATTTGAATTCGGCACGCAGCCAGGCTTCCAGCGTTTCCGGCGATTCGAGGCTTGCCCCGGGTGGAGTAAGCACTTGCCGTGTTTCCTCGTGCTTCGCCAGCGGGATCTTCATTTCGTTGCGGTGATTGAGCAGAATTCCGGTTACCCCGAACAGCAACCCCATGGCCGCGCCCCACAATCCCATCCATGCGTGCGTCCGGCGCAACCACACGAGGAACCGGCCTCGTTTCATGCCTTGCGATAAAAAGAGATATCCCCTGGGCTCCGCGGCCCGTGGGCTGTCGTCCCGATTCCCGGCGACAGGTGTGTCGTGGGCTATGCTCATTTGTAGAAACTGGCCGTCACTTTGTGGCTTTCGATGGTATAAGGCTTGCCCTCGAATACCCCGGGACTATTCAACTCATGCTTGGCCTCGATGACATAGAGACCGGGTTCCAGCAACGAATAGGCCGTCTCGCCCTTTTCATCCGTTTTGAAATGCTTTTCCCACCCGTTCGGCGCAATGACGATAATTTCGGTTTTTGCCAGCGGCTTTCCCATGAAGCTCAAGCGCAGCAAATTGCCGGTATTCTCTATGTCGAGCGGCAAGCTGCCCCCGCTGCCGAAACGCGCGTACAGAAAGCGCCGGTACACTGCGCCGGGATTGTCCGCGCGCGGGTCCCGGATGCGCTGCTTGAGCGCCCGCACCAGTATCGTGCCCCCATCGGGTATGGCAAAGTAATTATCCAGGCGAGTGGCGGCGGCTGGCTTTTCGGCGCCTGCGGAATCAACCACCGTCACCGCTGGCTCGATGATATCGTCGAGCCTGCCAGGCGAGGTTTCACGCAGATTTTCACTATATTCGCCAAAATAAAGCCTGGCAGAGGCATTGTCCTGCTCCAGCCATAGCGCGTGGGCGCCCGCATTGATGCTGAACAGGAGGCATGCAAGGCCGGCAATGGCGGCGGGACAGTTTTCCGGGAATTTCATCAGATATTTTCCATTTTCCGTATGTTTTAAAAAATCTCAGGGAAGTACATGCCAATGGGTGGACATGCCCGCCATCATGTGGTCGTCCACATGGCAATGCAGCAACCAGTGTCCGGGGGAACGCGGAACCATGTCCACCGAGGTCATGCTTGCCGGCATAACTTCGACGACGTCGGTTCGGCGCCCATGGTCAAGCACAGTCTGCCCATGCCAGTGCACCGTATGGTTATCGGTTTCATTTCCAAGCGCCACCACATGCCAGCGAACGCGTTTTCCTAGATGGGTTTTGTAGCCATCCAGATTGCCGAAGATGCGGCCGTTGATGGTGTGCTTCATCCCGCTTTCCTTGCCCTCTTCTTCATTGAAGATCATGAACAGCGATATGAATTCCTGATCGACGTCGCGTGGGGCCGGATCAGAGCTTGAGCGTTCCATACCTTTGCGCGTAACGATGATGGTCCCCACCAGACCGAGATTGGGCTCTTCGTCTTCCATGACATGGGAGTGGTAGAGCCAGACAATGGAGGAGGGATCGGCGGGGCCCGGACCAGCATCCTCATCCGCCACCCAGGTATAGGTATAAGACTTGTTTGGGGGCACGCTTGCTCCCGGCCCCGACCCATCCGCGCCCTCGTTATTCTTGTCATAGAACAGTCCGTGCGGATGCATCGAAAGCGGACGATCGGTCCTGTTCAGGAAATGGACCTTGATCGTGTCACCGACCGCGGCCCGAAGCTGCGGGCCCAGGATGCCCATCCATTCGGGCTGGGGCAAAGGCGCGATATATCGGCCATCCTTGTAGGCGACATAACGGTATTTCTGGTAAACCAGGGTTTCCCCCCATACCCCCAACCCCGCTTCGGGCTTGATCCGGTTCTTGCCGGAGGGAGCATAATTCCAGGACGCCTTTTCCGCGGCTATCCAGTATTCCCTCACCGCCGCATGGACCTGAACCGATGCCCAGAAAGCCATCGCAAGGATAATGGATGCGGCAATCCTGCCCGCGCTAGCCAGTTTCATGTTCGCTCCACTTCGGCCCATGCTCCCGGGCATATCCACGGCGTAGAGATGTCTATGCGGCATGCCGGGATGCCGCATTTTTTTGCATGAGAGCTTGCTCCAGAACTTCCTTGGCATGACAGGCACATATCCCGCATTGCCCGCTCACGCCAAGGCCGCCCTTCAAGTCGCGCATCCGGTCCGCGCCCCTGTGGACGGCCTCCCGTATTGCGGTATCGGTTACACCTTTGCAGACACAAACGTACATATCACTGTTTCCGGTTCACTTATTCACTATTTGGCCAGGATAAGCTTATCGTTGCGGGCATGCCGCAGGCGATGCGATATGACTTACTCCTGCCGATCACGATCGCCTATTTCCCGGGGTTGATTCCGGGAATATGCTGCTATCCATCGACTCTCTCAATATACAATACTAATGATAATGATTCGTAATTATATTACCTCTCAGGAAAAATGCAATCTTCCCATGAAAAAATTTATGAATGGTAAATATCCCAGATATCGCAAATGTCGGTAATGAAAACGTGAACATCGCAGGGCTATCCGGTCTCCGTTTGCCCCATCGGGTCGCGAGCGCATGGAACGGGCCAGTACTGCTGTTTCCGTATGGCGGACCATTCCCGCGACTCCGAGGCTACCAACATAGTAGAATGCCCATCAGACAGACGATCGGGGCTCAAACTCGCGTTTGTCATGCTGATCTGGCCGCAAGCCCGCTTTTGAACGGCTGCAGGATAAAAAGAACGCGGGCTGAAATTGAAGGATTTCGTAGATGCCCCACACTCCCGACATGTTTTCTCGCACATCGAAATGTTTGCAACCGCACTACGGGATCTGAGGTCAAGCCTCGCAGCATGGCGCTTATGGTGCCTCCTGGGCTGGCTGGAGATACGGCAGCGCTATGCCCGCTCCACTTTGGGGCCCTTCTGGCTGACCATATCGATGGGAGTGATCGTCGGCTCGATCGGCGTGGTTTATGGAGCACTGTTCAATCAGAATATCGCCGACTACTTGCCTATGATGGGCATAGGCCTCGTTTTCTGGGGCCTGCTTACCAGCATCATCAATGAAAGCTGCATGGCCTATATCAATTCCGCGGGATATATCCGCCAGACTGCGACGCCCAAGCTGCTGTTCATGCTGCAGGCAGGATGGCGCAACTTTCTTATTTTTTTACATAACTTTTTGATAGTTATATTGCTGCTCGCTGTCTTCGGCTCGAAGGACTGGTCGACTGTTTCTCTTTTTTTCCCCGGGCTGGTGCTCTTCATTCTCAACGCACTGTGGATCGGGCAGGTTGCAGGCATCATCTCGGCCCGGTTTCGCGATCTTCCCCAGATTATTGCCGCCATGCTGCAGATGGCGTTTTATGTGACGCCCATCCTCTTTCAGCCCGGAATGCTCAAGGATCATCGCTGGATAATCGACTACAATCCGTTTGCGCATCTGCTCGAACTGGTTCGAGGTCCCCTGGTTGGCACCGCGCCCGACATGCTGACCTGGACGGTGGGCATAGTCATGGCGGTTGCGGGCTGGCTTCTGGCTCTGGCGTTGACTGAACGCTATCTCAAGCGCATTCCCTACTGGGTTTGACCGGATGAGCGTCATTCGCCTGCATAATGTTTGTGTCGATCTGCCGGTATTTGAACTGAGCGGGCGTTCCCTGAAAATGCATCTTGCCCGCCTGGGAAGGCGCGACCGCATCGGGAAGGATAACGATGGCGTGGTAATCGTCCGGGCGCTGGATGACCTCACCCTGACCTTGCAGGAAGGCGACCGGGTGGGCCTGATCGGCCGCAATGGCGCGGGGAAGAGTACGCTGCTGCGGGTGCTGGCAGGTATTTACGCTCCCACGGCAGGGCAGATATATAGCCGCGGCCGCATCGTGCCATTGCTCGATATCGCCCTGGGCATGGATGAACTTTCCACCGGCCGCCAGAATCTGCGCCTTCGCGGTTTGCTCCTGGGAATGAGCGATGCCGAAATCAGGCGCAAGATAGAGGAAATCGCCGCCTTCACGGAACTCGGCGACCATCTGGATTTGCCGCTGCGGACTTATTCGAGCGGCATGCGGCTGAGGCTGGCTTTCGCGGTTTCCACCGCGGTTGATGCGGATATACTTTTACTGGACGAGGTGATCGGCGTAGGCGATGCGTCATTCATGAAAAAAGCTGAAGGACGAATGCTCGACCTGCAAAACCGCGCAAAAATCGTGGTGCTTGCTTCCCACAGTGACACCGTCATTCACCAGATGTGCAACAAGGCGCTCTGGATGGACCGCGGGCGCATCCGTGAATTCGGTCCAATGGATGAGGTTGCCGCCCGGTATGCCGCGGCGCAATCCACCGGGTGATCCGCCTCTTTTCGTCACGCGGGAACCTCTGCCGTCCGTGAGTTTGTCGATCCCCAGCCAGATTTACGGATGCGCGGGCATTATCTTCAGGTATACTTCGCAAAAATCCGCATTACAAACGATAACCCGGCCGTCAGGCACGTGACTGCTATAAAAAGGCATAAGGGATCGTATTCCACTTACTGAACAATCTTTTAGCGTTCAATAGCAAGCTGTTTTCTTTCTCCCTCGAAAGCCGAGTGGGGCCGGGCTTCAAAAAAAATGCACTACCTGGAATGTTTTGGCAACAGGACAAGCTATTCGGCAAAACCGTTCACCGCATGAATCCCTGATGAAAACCGACAGCAATCTGCCACAATATGTATACGCGATTTTCGATATGGCCGGCGAGGAGGATGACTACAAGTCATTTTCCTACCTCACCCGGCTGGATGAAAGCCTTGGAGGCCGGGTAAAGATCGAAGGACGGATCCTCGGGAGATATCGTGGCCCGCGCCTCCGCAAACCCAGCCTGAGAGTACGCGCTTTCCGGACCGCTGATGATTTTCCATCCAGGAAACCACTGGCTCTTTTCAGGGCGGTGTGGAGAAGAATCCAATCCGCTCGGGGCTGCTACTGGTTTTCCAGCCTCGGCGCCAAGCATCTGCAGGCATTGAAGTGGATGCAGACCTGGAATCAGCCGGATGCAAAAGCAGTATTTTTCGCTCAGAGTCCAGAGGCGGGCTTGAAGCTCGTCGAACTCGCCTTTCTCTATGCAAAGATCCCTCCAAAAGGGATGGTGGTAGTTCTCCTCTGTGCTGAATCTTCTCAAACTTCCCATTCGCAAAAGTTGCGCCCCCTCGAAAAGTGGGGGGTACGAGTATTGCGGGATGGCTCAAGCCACTCCTCCGTTTCGGACTCATCGATCCAGCATATCCCGTCATTGCATTTCGATTCGCTGCATGAAATGCCCTTGCGCTCGTCCAGCCTGCGCAATGTCGACTGGGATGAAGAATTGTCCCGCGCCAATCTGATTCAGCGAAGCCCCGAAAAAGTCCTGTTTGTTCGGCCAGACTGGATGAAATGAGGTAGCGCCACGACTTTCGGCAAACTCGGAAAATTGTTTCACGACAGAGGCGCGATTCTGATAGACGTCGCGCTGCAGCCATACAAGATGTCTTACGACGAAATCACCGTCCAGCACAAGCTCGCCGAAGTTGAAAACGACATTGCACCGTCGTTCCACTTTAATCTGCGCCGTGGATCACGCCCGCACGCCCTGCTGTCGATCGGTGCGAGGTATTTGCGCACACGGCCCAAAACAGTCGCGGGCTTCATGCCCATTTTTTATCAACAATGCGTAACGCCCGACATTGTCCGAAAATTGATTGCCGATGCCCGGATCGATTATCTTTACGTCAATCATTATTTTTCCCTTCCGCTTGCGAAACGCCTCCGTTCCGACCGGCCGGTCTTTCTCGATACCCATGACATTCAGTCCCTCAATTTTGTCAGCCACGACTATCACCGGCATATACGCATGCGGGCTGCACCATTCAGCGCATGCCTGGATGAGGAGTTGCGCTTCATCGATCAGGCCGATCGCGTGACCATGGTAAGCCAGGATGAAATAGACCTGATCGGCAAGCATCGGCCGGTCGCTGATCTTTTTTATTACATTCCCCTTCCTTCCGGAGTGCCGCTTCCCCCTGAGAGAGACGGACCGGAACGATACAAGCCAGGCGAAGACAGTGCAATCACGCTGTTGATCGTCGCCAGCCGAAATCCGGCGAACGAACGCAGCCTGAAGTGGTTCCTGAATGCGATATGGCCGTTCGTAGCCCAAGGGGAAGCGCATCTCGAAATCGTTGGGGGAATATCGAAATCGTTCGTGGGAGAGACCTTTGACAATGTAACGTTTCGGGGCATGGTGGAAGACATTTCGTGCGTCTACCACCAGGCGGATGTCATTCTGCTTCCGATTACGAACGGAGGGGGAATAGCCATCAAGGCGCTCGAAGCCATCCAGTATGGCAAGCCGATCGTCGCCACGCGCCATGCGCTGCGGGGATTGCCGGCTTCGGTTTATGATGTCCTGGGCGGTTGCCTCGATGAACAGGACTTTGTGGCCGACTTGTCGAGACTGATAGCAGGCGGCGCAGCCCGCGAGCGGCGGCGCAAAGCGGTCCACCGTATCAGGGATATCCTGACGTCGATGCAGTTTGATGAGCAGATGCACGCGAAACTGGATCTTATGCGTTCGGCAGGCCGGTCGGCGAGTGGAGAACGGGAGCAGGCGGGGCAGATACTGCCCCTTCGATCGGGCCACAGCCACTCCGCCCCTGCAGCTTCTCAGCCTAATAAAGTGGCTACGGGCATTAAAAAGCCGATACTTCGGCATGTTATGGTGGCGCCGGCAAGCCCCGGCAGCAAAGGCGACGAGGGAATGGTACGGGGATGCCTCAGCCTGTTGGCCGGTTCATCCGGGATCGTGCTGCTGAATCCCGAGAATTCCCCCCTGTGGAGCGACATTTACGCCGAAGGGGAGGTTCGGGGATTTAGCGAATACACGGGGGCCTTTTCCGAGTTTTACGATTCCATCACACAAAATGACGTATTTATAGTACTGGGGGCAGATGTCATAGACGGTACTTGCGGGCTCGAACACAGCCTTGAGCGCTTGAAGCTGACTGAAGCAGTACTGGCAGCCGGAGCGGCAGTGCACATATTCTGCTCCTTCCGTTCGGACGTACACGGAGAAATCATTGCTCATCTCAAGCGACTATCCGGCGCACATTTTTATCTGCGGGATTTGCACTCCCTCAGGCGATTCAAGGCACAGACAGGGTTGAACGCGGAATTTTTTCCCGACTTCTTCATATACTGCCCCAGAAAAGAAACGGATCGGTGCCGTGCCGCGAAGAGGCTTTTTGCGGAAGCCAGGATTGCTGGAAAGACCGCTATCGGGCTGAATTTCAGCGAGCATGCGTTCCGTTCATTTTCCGATATTCATGATTCCGTTCATCGGGAAAAGTACGTCGCTGACGTCCTTACCACTTTGTATCCCCTGGTCAAGGATCCCTACTTCCTCCTGGTTTCAAATGATACGCGCTGCTGGGAGAATTTTCCCTCCGACTCGTATTACCAGAAAATAGCATATGAATGGCTCAAGACGAATGGCCATGAATCCAGTGCATCCTTGCTGGATCCTCTGATTACGTATCCGGAAGTCCTGAATCTTCTGGATGGACTTGACATGGTGATAAGCGGTCGCATGCATCTGGCATTAGCCGCATTTCGCAATCATGTCATTCCCATTTGCCTGATGGGAGTCGGGAAAGGCTATTCTAGCGCGGATAAGATGCGGGGTACGTTCGATAAGTTCATCGGCCGCACAGAGTTGGTCCCCTCAAATACGGATGAGCTTGCCTCGGCGATAATGCTGATATCGAACCAGAAACCGGCGCTGAAGGAAATACTGGAGAGCTCATTGCGAGCCATCGAAAAAGAAAGCGAAGAAAAGAAGCGACAACTTCAGAAAAAACTTGAAATGGTGAAACCTGACATCTGTTCCCCGTCTTCAAATATTAACCTGAGGCTGATAAGCACAACTGGAAAACAGCCGAATTAATTCCTTTCACCAAAAGTCAAATCGTTTCCAAATGGACGCAAAAACCGCCGATAGTGCGAGATAGAATACATGGCAGAGTGGACCGCAAAACTACTGAGACGAATCGCCGAGGCGGGCCTGACAGAAGAGGATATGCAGAAATTATATTCCAGCCCGATGGGCGACCCCATCCTCGATTACAACTTTTTCATGTACAAAACGGTAGGGGCCTGTAACGCTTATCCAGGCGCCGTGCTTGGAACATCGTTTCCATTAGGCTCCAAATATGCCGATGCACTGAATGGATTCGCCGCAAAACAGATACACGAGCTTTGTCTCGATCTTATCGATGGGTTGGAGGAAGAAAAGATACCGGGCGCAATCGTCGAGTTCGGGGTTGCTTCAGGAAGCTGGCTGAAAAATGTTCTCGACCATCTTGATCGGAATCACATCACGCGAGAAGTGTACGGTTTTGACAGTTTTGAAGGATTGCCCGAGCCAGATGCGAAAAATGACGGGGATGCCTGGAAAAAGGGGCAATACGCTCATTCCCTGGAATATGTGCAGGAAGTGCTTAGCTTTGAGGAGAGAAAACACCTTCACCTGTTAAAAGGATGGTTCTCCGATAGTTTCAAAACAGCGGAAGCCGGGGAAATCGGGGAGATATGCTTTGCCAAGGTCGATTGTGATCTCTACGGACCCGCTGTCGAATGCCTTGATTTCATAACGGGACGGTTATGCGATGGCGCAATCCTCATGTTCGATGACTGGCCTTATCTCGCAACGCTTGGAGAAACGAAAGCCTTCATGGAATGGGTGCCACACGTCCCCCAGTACCGCTTTGAATTCATTGGTTTCATAAACTGGCGCATATTTTTCAAGGTTCGATTCCAGTCAAGCCATTGATCAGAAGCAGGGCTATATACTGTTTTCAAGCTGTCGCAACCAATCCGGGACCTTTTCAATGGGGACTACGCCATGTCTTCGGCATTCACTAGAAAAATTATCGCTTCCCTTCGCAACTGGAAATACGAGATCAGCAAGGGAAATGCGGATCACGCAATAGATAAAGACGATCCCGCGCTGCGCGAAAAGATATTTGATGTCTTTCACAGGTACTACATACAAGGCCACCGCGGAGATGATGTCGTCATTTCGGATATAAGCCGGATCCAGCTCGACGGACATCCCGACTATATTCCGGAAATGCTTTCCCGGAATCAGCCTCATGATGAAGATTACGTGGTATTCCGTTCCTTTCAGGACGAGGAAGAGGTAATACTCGATGTCGGCGCGAATTGGGGTTATTCCGCCGGATCAATGTGGTCCGTAGGCACCCGCAGCAAGATCGTCTCTTTCGAGGCGATTCCCCTGTACCAGGATTGCCTGGCAAAAATCCTGGCCGTACATCCCGAAGGCTACAGCTACCTGATGACCGCGCTATCAAGCAGGCCGGGAGTTCTTAAATTTGCCGTTCCCGTTGTAAACGATACCGCACTCACTGCCCTTACATCAGCAAGTGAAAATCCGCATCTGGACAGTCTGACGGAGAATGTCTATAACTCCGTACATCGCTGGATGTCGGGAATCAAAAGTGTCACCCTGAGAATATGTGAATTCGAGGTGCCTGTGCAAACGCTGGACAGCGTGTTGGCAAGTCATCCGGAATTGATTCCGAGGAACGGCGTGAGCGTCATCAAACTGGATGTGGAGGGGTGGGAATATGAGGTATTGAAAGGTGCGCTCGATACGCTGCGGACACACAGCCCTCTTATCATGGCAGAAGGGGGCAACCGACAACAGGAATTGCGGGAACTGATGATATCGCTTGATTATTCCTACGCCGAGCGAAAGAGCGATAAGCTGGAACTGGTTTCTGGCATCGGGATGAAAAACAATGGCTTCTTTATAAATAACAAAAAGATGGATGAGTATCGGGTGAAGCAACTACTTGAGGCCGCCTCTTGCTAAGCCGGCTGGAGAGAAATTTCAAGCTGTTCGTTTTTACCTGTCCTCGACTGGCGTGGAAGCTGATCGCGCTTAAAGGATGTTTCTTGAATCTGATGGAAACAGGGGGGCACAGGCGGCGAAGGCGTGATTCCTTCCATCCCGCCACCGCAGGGAAAGATCGCTTCGAAAGTAAAGACATCAATAAAAAAATTCTTTTCATCGAACAAAGCATTCCCCGCGTTGATACCAATGCCGGCGCGATAACCATTGACCAGTTCATGGAGCTCTTCCTTCGCGCGGGGTGGAGGGTGGCGCTGTGGCCCCAGGACCGGCACTTTGGCGGGGATTATGGCGATATGCTGGGGCAGCGTGGAGTGGAAATCCTGTCCTCGGATCGTCTGTTCACAACTTTCGGGGCCTGGTGGCAGGCTAATGCGGATCGGTATCCGGTGGTGATTTTAAGTAGGCCGGCTGTATGCGCAGCTTTCCTTCCAGTTCTGAAAAAATACGGAAATCCGCGGGTTCTTTATTATGGGCATGACCTGCATTTCGCCCGCCTGCAATCCGAGGCTGAGCTCACCAGACTCCCCGAACTGTTCTGGTTCGCCAGGCGATTCAGGAAAATGGAATCGTGGATTTGGGGGAACGTTCACCGCACATACTATCCTTCGGCCGAAGAAGCCGACACGGTACGCTCCCTGGTTCCCCGTTCCGACGCGAGAAGCGTGATCCCTTATTTCTTCAACGGGCTGGCGAAAACCAGCGAGCGCCCGCCGGAGAATTGCCGGATGTTATTTGTGGGAAACTTCAATCACCCGCCCAATATCGACGCTGTGGAGTGGCTGATCCAGGAGATATTTCCCGCCATCAAAAATCGGTGCGCAAAGGCCGAGCTGCGCGTAGTGGGCGCCGGCCTGCGGGAAAACCTGCAACGGCGATGCGAGAAGGCCGGCATAGATTCCAGCGGATGGATTTCCGAGGAAGCGCTGGCTGCGGCATACAAATCCTGCCGCCTGGTCCTGGTGCCGCTGCGCTTTGGCGCGGGAGTCAAGCACAAGGTCGTCGCGGCCCTTGCCCAGGGACTGCCGGTGGTGATGACCCGGATCGGCGCACAAGGGATGGAATGGCTGGGCGATTCCGCCGATATAGCCGATAACGGTTCCGAGTTCGCCGCCGCATCCGTCCGTCTCCTGACGGATGATGCTTATTGGCTGCAACGGGCGGCAACCGCGTCACAGGCCGTCCGCAACAGCTTCAATGCACAAACAATGTCGAAGGCTTTTGATGAACTCGATCTCGTTGCCAGTTGAATCCATTGAATCCAATTAACAAAAACTACGGGGTTGTACGGGCGCGGGCGCCCCTGCGCCTGGGTCTCGCCGGGGGTGGAACTGATGTCGCCCCCTATTGCGACCTGTATGGCGGCTGCGTATTGAATGCCACGATAGACCGGTATGCCTACGCGGTGATCAAGCCTCTGGATGAACCTTATGTGCGCTTCCTGGCCACCGACCAGCAAACCGAGAAAGTCATGAATTTGCCGGACTCGCTGGCGCTCGACGGCGAACTTGACCTGCATAAGGCGGTTTACAAGGCGATCATCGAGCACTATAACGACGGCAACCCGATCCCCATCGAGCTCAGCACTTTTTGCGATGCCCCAGCGGGCTCGGGACTGGGTTCCTCGTCCACGCTTGTTGTGGTGATGATTCGCGCCTTCGCGGAAATGCTGAATTTGCCACTCGATGACTACACCATCGCCCAGCTTGCCTACAAGATTGAACGCCTCGATTGCCGCTTGCAGGGCGGCAGGCAGGATCAATATTCCGCGACCTTCGGCGGATTCAATTACATGGAGTTCTTCGCGGGCGACCGGGCCGTCATCAATTCCCTGCGCATCAAGAACTGGATCATCTGCGAGCTGGAAGCTTCGCTGGTGCTGTTTTATACCGGGGTCTCCCGCGAATCGATGCGTATCATTGCTGACCAGAGCGCCAACGTTCAGTCCGGCGTAAAAGAGGCCATCGATGCGATGCACGGGCTGAAGCGCGAAGCTTTGGTGATGAAGGAGTGCCTCCTGAAAGGAGACTTTGAAGGAATGGTGAACAGTATGCTGCAGGGATGGGAAAGCAAGAAACGCTCGGCGAGGACGGTTTCCAATTCCCATATAGACGAAATATACGCCGCGGCAATGAAAGCCGGGGCGTTGGCCGGAAAGGTTTCTGGAGCGGGTGGGGGTGGATTCATGATTTTCTTCGTGCCGCCCGTCAAAAGAATGAATGTCATTCGGGCCCTGAACCGGTTTCAGGGACAGATCAGCAATTGCCATTTCACAAAGCACGGGACGCAGGCATGGAAGGCATGACAAAAGAATATATCCGCCGCCAGATCGGCGAAGCGCAGCGAATAATGTCGGCGATGCTGGCGGACGAAACAATCATATCCACTCTTGGAGAAGCTGCCGAAGCGTGCATCAGCGCCATGCGGAGCGGACGGAAAGTTCTGCTGGCAGGAAATGGAGGAAGCGCCGCCGATGCGCAACATATCGCAGGCGAATTTGTCAGCCGCTTCGCCTTTGACCGCCCGGGATTGCCCGCTATCGCCCTGACCACGGACACGTCGATCATTACCGCGATTGGCAACGACTACGGGTACGAAATGCTGTTTGTCCGGCAGATACAGGCCAACGGAAATGAAGGTGACATATTCATCGGTTATTCCACTTCCGGCAGATCCCGCAACATTCTGCGGGCATTCGAAGGAGCCAGGAACAAGGGCCTGGTATGTATCGGCATGACTGGCAGCGGCGGCGGCCCGATGCGGGAGTTGTGCGATTACCTGTTGCAGGTACCCAGCACGGATACGCCCAAGATACAGGAAGGCCATCTGGTGCTGGGCCACATCCTGTGCGGCCTGGTTGAAAATGCCATGTTCGAGGCCCCCGCCTGATGGAAGCGGCAATCCTGGCGGGCGGGCTTGGTACTCGCCTGCGCGCCGCTGTTCCCGATCTCCCAAAGCCTATGGCCGCGATAGCGGGCCGGCCTTTTCTGGAAATCGTCCTCGCTTCGCTCGCGCGGAAAGGTTTTTCCCGCATCATCCTCTCTCTCGGGCATATGGCGGAAAAAGTGGTTTCCCATTTTGGCAGCAGTTTTGAGGGAATGGACCTGGTTTATGAAATCGAAGCGAGCCCCCTGGGTACGGGAGGGGCGTTAAGGCAGGCGCTGGCGCGCGCCAGTTCGGACCATGTGTTTGTCTTTAACGGAGATACCTTTATCGATCTCGAAGTTCTCGAGCTTGAAGCATTCTGGCAAACCCACCGCTTACCCACCATTGTCGGGAAAAACGTGGCGGACACCAGCCGTTATGGCCGGCTGGAGATGATAGGCGGACACGTAGCCGGCTTTACCGCCAAAGGCATGCCGGGACCGGGACTCATCAATGCCGGGTGCTACGTGCTGCCCAGGAGTGCGCTTGATATGTTTGAGCCTGGCCGGGCTTTTTCCCTTGAGGCTGATTTCCTGGTCGCTGCGGTCCAGACACAACCATTCGCGTTGTTCTCGACGAACGGCTTTTTCATAGATATCGGGATACCGGATGACTATCTTCGCGCCCAGACACAGCTTGCTGGCATCGTATCGTGACCGGCCGCCCGGCGCTCTTTCTGGATCGCGATGGAGTGGTCAATATAGACCACGCTTATGTGCATCGAAAGAACGATTTTGAGTTTATCGACGGCATTTTCGATCTCTGCCGCCACGCCAAGGCCCTCGGATACCTGATCATCATCGTGACCAACCAGGCGGGCATAGGCCGTGGTTACTATACCGAAGAGGACTTTGCAGCCCTTACGCACTGGATGTGCGGCATTTTCGATAGAGAGAAGGCGGCCATCGATAAGGTCTATTTCTGTCCTACGCATCCCGATGGCGTCGTTGAACGATACAGGAAGCAGTCCGATTTGCGCAAACCCGCGCCGGGGATGATCCTGCTCGCCGCCAGGGAATTCAATGTCAACCTGCAAGATTCCATTCTGGTGGGGGACAAATTTTCGGATCTTGAAGCCGGATTTGCGGCAGGCGTCGGAAGTAATATCCTTTACCGCCCCATCGCGGATCCTGGATCAGCTCCAGAACCCGCTCTCGTCGTTTCCGACCTGCGGCAGGTTTTCGGGTATATGAAGCGCTGGAATGAAGCGGGCAAGGCGGATGCGCCAGTTCGCCCGGATGCGTCAGCTCGACCTTGAAACCTTGAAACCTTGAGGCTCATAGTATGCGAGCCTGCCATGCAACGCTTCTTTATCTGTAGCAACTCGATATGGTTCGCTTTGATATATAAACCCGCTGCTCAACGCTATCCCCCCATTCGGCCGCAAATATATCGCCAATCCAGGAACACGGGATACTTCGATAAAGTCCGAGCAGTATCGATGGGAGAGAAGGTTCCCGCATGCCCGAATAGATGAAGAACAAGAACAGACTCGATCCCCGGAACAGGCCGCTTCCACGCTTGAGCCCGGTTATTGGTACTATTGTCAATATGCGGAGGATTACTATCCTTCCCTGCAAAGTTGTCCGGATGGCCGGCAACAATCAGTTCTCCAATCCGCAGCCCAATCGCCACGCAATAACCAGGATAGATACCATGTCAAGAATACGAACCCTGCTTGCTTTACCTGCCGGATTGCTGCTGGCTTCATGCGCGAGCATGCCTTCAGGCCCCAGCGTAATGGTCCTGCCTGGCTCCGGCAAAAGCTTCGAGCAATTTCGCGCCGATGATTATCAGTGCCGGCAATTTGCGTTTGAGCAGGCCGGCGGCTCCACGCCGAACCAGGCCTCGGCGGCGAGCGGCGTGGCAAGCGCAGCCATAGGAACCGGGCTGGGCGCGGCGGCGGGAGCGGCGATTGGAGGCGGAGCAGGTGCTGCAATTGGCGCGGGTGGCGGCTTGCTGGGGGGAAGTCTGGTTGGCGCGGGCACGGGGCGCACCTCGGGGTATATCGCCCAGCAGCGTTATGACATGGGCTATATCCAGTGCATGTACGCAAATGGCCACCGTGTTCCCGTATCAGGCCGAATAATGTACGATTCGCCCATGAGTAGTGGCGCGCAGAATACGAGCATTCGATCTCCCTCTCAGCCGGGAAATGCTCAATTTCAACCTCCCCCACCGCCACCGGGAAACCCTCCCCCGCCGCCGCCCTGATGTGCCGTTCGATAGTCTCATTGTTACGCCACTGGTGCGACTGGTAGTTCCACGCCTCTTGCGCCGCCCTGATGTGCCGTTCGATAGTCTCATTGTTACTTTCCCGGACAAGGTAAAATAATCTGCCAAAACGATTCAAAGCGATTCTTGGCGTCCAGCTTCCTCCCGTATCCCGGCGTAAAGAAGATTCTTTGCCGGACCAATGCTGGTTAGGAAAACCCTATAGGAGGCAGTTTCATATTATCCTCATCTGACCAGGAACAGATGGATCTGTCCTTATCTGATGCTGGCCTGGCCAGCGCGTCTGTCGTCGTCGTCAACCACAATGCCGGCCAGTTGCTGACCCAGTGTATCCACGCCTGTCTGGCGCAGGCGGCGCAAGTCATTGTCGTGGATAACGCATCTTCGGATTCCAGCCTTGTGGATCTGGAGGCCGCCTTCGCCGGGGAACCGCGGCTCAAGCTGATTCGCACCGGCCGTAACCTCGGCTTTGCCCGGGGATGCAATATCGGAACAAACCATGTTACGCAGCGCTGCATCCTTTTCCTTAATCCGGACTGCATCCTCGGTGCGGGCGCGCTGGGCCGCATGATGCAGGTGCTGGATACGAGCCCTGGAACGGGAATGGTCGGTGGCCTGCTCATCAACCAGGACGGCACCGAGCAGGCAGGGGGCCGCCGGGCGATGCCGACCCCGTGGCGGTCTTTTATCCGGGCATTCGGCCTGCACCGTTTTTCAGCCTTCTCTCCAGGCTTGTTCGGCGACTTTCACCTGCACAAACAACCCTTGCCCAAGGCACCGCTTGAAGTGGAAGCCATTTCGGGCGCGCTGATGCTGGTAAGCAGGGAAGCGGTGGATGACGTAGGCCTCTGGGATGAGGAATACTTTCTTCACTGCGAAGACCTGGACTGGTGCGAGCGCTTCCGGCTGAAAGGATGGAGAATTCTTTTCGTACCCGATGCGCCGGTAACTCACTATAAAGGAACATGCAGCAGATCCCGGCCGATCTTCGTGGAGTGGCACAAGCACAAGGGGATGCTGCGATTCTATCGCAAGTTTTTCAGGAACAAGTACCCGGCCGCAGTAATGTGGCTGGTGGGTGTGGGCGTATGGTTGCGTTTCGGCGCCGTGGCCACTTACCATGGCTGCCGCCAGATGAGTAAACTGATGGGCCTGAAACATGAATAATCCGGCAGGTGAAAATGGCGAACGTGATTGTGGGAACCACGGGGACCACGGCTTGTTCTCCCCTCCACAGGGAAAAGGCTGCCTGGCAGGCGCTCCCGTCAGCTCATGCTAGAACCCGCCGGATCCCGGAAGGTTATTGTCACCGGCGCGACCAGCATGATCGGTCATTTTCTGCTGGACAAGCTGCTTGCGGAGGGCTATGAGGTCCACGCCATCAGCCGCGCCTCCAGACATTCCTCCGATGCTGGCGACCGCTCATTGATCTGGCATCAGGCCGACATCAGCCAGCGTCCGGCACTGGGCGGAATCGATGCGTGGGCGCTTATTCACCTGGCGCCGCTCTGGCTGCTGCCGCCTCTATTGCACTCGCTTGAGCTTGCGCGAGTGATCGGCTTTGGTTCAACCAGCGTGTTCAGCAAAGCCAGTTCGGCGAATATCGGCGAGCGGCAACTCGCAACCCGGCTTGCCGAGGCGGAAGCGGTCATTGTCCGTTTCTGTATCGAAAAAAAAATTGCGTGGACGCTGTTTCGTCCAACACTGGTCTACGATGGAGTCCGGGACCGGAATGTCAACCTGATCGCCCATTTTATCAAGCGCTATGGTTTTTTTCCCTTACTGGGACAAGCTTCGGGCTTGCGCCAGCCTGTTCATGCCGATGATCTCGCCCTTGCCTGCATCCAGGCGCTCGATGAGCCCGCCACCTTCGATAAAACCTATAACTTGAGCGGAGGCGAAACCTTGAATTACCGTGAAATGGTCGAGAGAATTTTTCATTCGCTTGGCAAAGCCGTCCGCTTCCTCCCTGTGCCCGCACCGCTTTTCAGCGGTGCGATGCGCGCGATAGCCCTGCTTCCGGGTAAACGAAATATCACGCCGGAGATGGCATCGAGGATGAATATGGATCTCTGTTTTGATCATTCGGATGCGGCACGGGATTTCGAGTATTCGCCCCGCGCATTTTTACCTCAGTGGGGAAATTTGCAGAGGTGATCCGGATATGAGCGTTACCGCAGGCCCAACATCGCCAATCCGGCCGCCAGTCCGGAAGGAAAGCACGGTCAGTTCCGGCAAAAACAGCAACCGCGACTCCGGTTCCGGGTACGACATACTAAGCGGCGTGCGCGATGCAAGCTTATCCCTCCCGGAAAACGAGATCGAAATAACGGCGATCCGGGCGCAGGGACCGGGTGGTCAAAATGTAAACAAGGTATCCAGTGCGGTGCATCTGCGCTTCGACATCGGCACTTCCTCGCTGCCCGACGCTTATAAAGATCGGCTTTTGAAGTTGCGGGACCGGCGGATTACGCAAAACGGTGTTGTCGTCATCAAGATCCAGAGATTTCGCAGCCAGGATAAAAACCGGGCGGAAGCGATGCGGCGACTGCACGAGCTTGTTGACAGCGCAATGGAGATACCACGCGAACGCAAGCCGACAAAACCAACCGCCGCTTCGCGGAAAAAGCGGCTCGCCAGCAAATCCCATCGGGGCGAGTTGAAGATTTCGAGAACAAAATTTTCAGGCGAGACAGAGATCTAGGGAAGCGCTGAACAAATCCTCGCTGAGCGCGTTGCCGGTAAAATCGGGGTGATCATAAGGCGCGCGACGCAGGTCGTAGCCGGGACTATGACGCCAAGGAGCGCAACGCCATGGCTCCCCAGAGCGTGGCCCGAGGGGCCCCGCGAAAGCGGGGATCGGGCAGCGGCGGGGATGCCAGAGCGCGCCAAAGTATACATGGGGCGCCAGCAGCCCGCTACGGGGCCGCATCTTCCTCTGGAAGAAACTGCTCCGCCCTGCGCGGTCTCGCCCTATTTTACTGCAACACCCGCAATCCCAACACCTGTAAGGCCTATGCTTGGGTAATAGGGAAATTCGAAACCCGGTGCGAGCGAATGATCAAATGGATATCCGTCTGATATTGATATATGATGCATATATCACATATAGGAAGAATAGCATGCGTGCACTGGTGGACATACCCGATAGGCAAATTAAGGAATTGACTCGGATCAGCAAGGCTGAGAAGGTATCCCGTGCTGAAATTATCCGTCAGGCAATCGCCGCTTTCATCGAAATGAAAAATTCAGGAACGGTTGAGGCGTTCGGCCTTTGGAAGGAACGCGAAATAGACAACGTGACGTACCAAGAGCAACTGCGCTCGGAATGGTAAGCGTGCTATTTGATACTAATATCCTGATAGATTACTTAAAGGGTGTTAGACAAGCCAGAACCGAATTGGAAAGATATTCAGATAGGGCGATTAGTCTTATTACGTGGATGGAGGTAATGGTGGGAGCATCGCCCGAAACGGAGGAAGCAACCCGGCGCTTTCTAAGCAGCTTTATCAATCTGCCGATTGACGATCAGGTAAGCAGCGTCGCGGTCATGTTACGAAAGAACAATAAAATCAAATTACCCGATGCAATTGTCTGGGCAACGGCTCAGGTCAATAAACGCATTTTTGTTACGCGCAACACCAGGGATTTCCTTCCGGACGAGCCGGGAATACACATCCCGTATCAGTTGTGACTTCAATGAATAAAAACTATCACGTCATTTTTGATAGACGTTAATACTGAGCTTCCCTATCTGGCATCACCTATTTATGGACGAACGAAGGCTGGCTGTATGTGGCCATCGTGCTCGACCTGTTCATCTGTGAAGCGGTCGGTTGGTCGCTGAAGACGAAAAACCAGGGGAACCTCACTAACGCGAATGCTGGGAAATGATGGGAATTAGCGCTTGAAGAGGCGATAGAAACGATGCGTGATTCTACTGCTACGTGGGCTCGCAGGCGCCATGGCGCTGTATCACCCGCCGTTCCGGCCTGTCATAGCTTTTTCCGGAATTCGGTTCGCTTGTTAGTCCGGAAAAAATGATATGGAATGTGGTTCCCCTGTTGGGCTCGCTGTCGACCTTGATATGCAGTTTATTGTTTTCCGCAACCGTCTTGACTATCGACAGCCCTATGCCGCTTGACTTTCTGTTGTGAAGCGCCGCGCGGGGAGCGTAAAAGTATTCGTCGAAAATGTGAGGCAAGTCTTTATCGCTAATCCCGATCCCATGGTCGGCAATGCTTACGACGGCGGATGAGTCCTGCCAGTCGATGGCGGATGCGATTTCTACCGATGCCCCATCGTAGGAATAGATGATGGCATTCGAAATAATATTTTCAAACAATATTTCAAGTTGATAAGGGATGCCGGCCACCGCAAAATGTTCAGCCGAGCCGTTAATGGCGATTTGCCGCGAATGCGCGATAGGCTTTAGTTTATCGATGCACTTGCGGATAACCGCATCGATATTCACGCGTTCGAGATTGTTTGGGTCCCGTGCGGCGGCTTTCAACCGTTCAAGCTTGAGCACGTCGAGAATCAACCCCGCCATGCCCGATGCGCGATTATCGATTTTTTCCAGTACTTCCTTGATTTCCGGCGAAGTCTCCCCGCAATAATCTCCCTTTATCAATCCGATCTTACTGCGAATGGCGTCAAGCGGGGCCTTGAGCTGGTGTGTCATGAGAACGGCATAGCGGTCCTTTTCCACCTGCGCCCGGCTGATATGTTCGTAGGCATCCACAAGCTGCCGCTCGTGGGTACGCACCACGATGGCAAGCCTTGATACAACATACCAGACGACCATAAACAACACATCGAGCGTAAGCATCCACAAAAGAATATTGATCTTCAGATGCGTAGCCATGGGCGCGCCTGAATCTGAATCGATGAGCACCGATTGTGGAGCCAGAAAAAGAAGAGGGTTTTCGATAAGCAGCACGATGCCATACATCACGCAAACCAGGCCCGCGACAACCAGGCTTTCCATCGTCGAGAAAAAGATGCACGACAAGGCGATATGCAGCACGTAAAAGAATGGAGCAGGCGTACCTATGCTGCCGATATAATGCACGACAACCGACAGGCATAGAAGATCAACGATAATCTGCGTCCAGATATTGATCGAGGGGGAGTTGAATTCGGTTTGCGGACGGAAATCCAGGGCATAAATATAAAATATATTGGAAATGCATAATACCATCGTTATCGCGAGCGGCCAGCCCTGTTGATGGGTAATGCCGATCTCGGTCAAGGCATCCGAAGCGATGACCGCAAATATCTGGAAGACCAGAAGAATGGCGATGACGACCCACCGGAAGATGATGAACCACCTGGCGTTGCCGATCAGCACCTCATCGCTCAGTTTCGAACCTTTCACCCCCGCGCGGGGAAAGGCGAAGCGATTTCTCGCCAGGTTCCAGGAAAATTCAGCGATAGCCATGATCAAGCCCTCCCGGATGATGGATCGCTATGAGGACTCGGGACGCTCCAACCGGCTATGGACGATCGATAAAAAACTCTCCGGGTTGACCGGCTTTTCGATGATCAATATCCACTCATCCGACAGGTTTGTGAAGTAAGGACGGATTTCCTCCCCGAGCGACGTCATGAATACCATGTGAAGATGGGGAAAACGCTTGCGGATTTCCACATAAGCGTCGAGCCCCGCATCCATCGTTTCCACCATCACGTCTAAAATCGCAAGATCGGGAGGCGTTGCATTTTCCCAGAGAGACGCAAGGAAATCGCTCATCGTCTGGTAACTATCGACGACATACCCGTTGGCCGTCAGGATGCGCTTGACTGTGTCCCGGATATCCGGGTCATCGTCGACGTGCGCAATCCGCGACGATCCATTCTGGCTTGCTCGGGTTGAACTCTGGGGGCGGGCTGTCTGCTGATTGGATTGTTGATCCTGCATGGTCATCTGCATTTTACTTTCCTCAGTTTGTGTTCTGGTCGCCAAAATAACCCATGTAGAGGTTAATATAGCAGAATACACCCTGTTGGCAACAGGGTATTCCAGTATATGTGAAGGATATGTCAGATACGCATAAAGAATACGTGAAAATCAAAGCTCGAACGGCAGGAAAAGTGGTATGTACAGGGTTCGAGCACCACATCCCTGCTCGCCGCAGGCATATTTGCTCTCCTCGGGAAATCACGGTGCGCAGACAGGCGCTATAACCTGCTTACTGCTATATCGAGAGCAGCAGGTTCGGCATCAGGCCAGGACCCGCGTCAACCAGGTCCCAATATCCATTATCTCCTGTGCGCAAACGGAATGCGCCATCTCGTACTCCTGCCACTCCACTGCGTAACCCGCTTCAATCAGGGTTTGGCAAGACGAACGTGCAACGGCTGCTGGAATAATCAGGTCCGTCCTGCCGTGCGCCATGAAAATCGGTGTCGCCAGGTTCGCGCGATGCCTTTCGGTGGCAAAGGTCTGCGCCGCGGGCAGGTAGCACGACAAGGCCATGATCCCCGCCAGTTTCTCGGGATAGCGCAACCCGGCTTGCAACGCCAACGCGCCTCCCTGGGAAAAGCCTGCCAGAACGATACGCCCGGCACTGATGCCGCGCTCCCTTTCACGAGCGATCAGTGCGTCGACGGCAAGCTGCGACTGGCGCAGGCTTGCGATATCTTCGCGCACGAGGCCATCATGGCTGACATCGTCATAATCGAACCAGGCGCGCATGACCATGCCGCGGTTGATGCTCACGGGGCGCATGGGTGCGTGCGGGAATATGAACCGGATAGGAGGGACCGAAGACAGCGGGAGCTGGTCCACAACCGGGACAAAATCGCTGCCGTCGGCGCCGAGGCCATGCAGCCACAGGACGGTGGAAAGCGGACGCTGCCCGGTTTCGATTTCGATAGCCTGCAGCAAATTACCAGGATCAGCTTTCATCGACAAGGAGGATTGAAGGAGGTTGACTTGGATAAAATGGAGGATTAGATTCGTATTTTTTATTTTCACGATCAAGCCGTACAGGCGGGAGAGCATCATGAAACGCAGGGATTTTATCAAAATCGCCGGCATAAGCGCCGTGCTACTTCCGGTCGCGCCATCCGTGTTCGGTGCGCAATCAGCTCCAGCCATTCCACAGCGAGCGCACAGCTACCGCCTCACTTATCGGGTCGATCTTCCGGAAGGGGGAAAAAGAGCCCGTCTATGGCTGCCGTTGCCAGACACCGATGATACTCCTCATCAGTTTTCCCAGGGCAGCGTTTGGAGCGGCAACGCGGATATCGCGAAGTTCGAAAACATTCCGGGTACTGCCTCTCCCATGTTTTATGCAGAGTGGCGTGGAACGGGCATCCGGCATGTCGTCGTGAGCAGCGTGGTAAAAACCACGGATCGCTTCGTGGACTGGAAGAATTATCCGGGCGAAGCCTCCGCCCCCCTGCCTGCCGACGTAAAACGTTTCCTCCGGCCGACGAAGTATATTCCCACCGACGGCATCGTCCGCAAAACAGCCCTGTCCATCGTCAAGGATGCCAACGCCAAAACCCCACTGCAAAAGGCCCAGGCCGTTTACGATTGGGTGGTCGATAACTCGTATCGCGATCCGGCGGTTCTGGGGTGTGGACGCGGGGATATCAAATCCATGCTGGAATCCGGCAATCTCGGGGGAAAATGCGCGGACCTCAACGCCCTGTTTGTAGGACTGGCCCGCGCAGCCGGAGTTCCTGCCCGCGATCACTATGGAATTCGCATCGATGACTCCGCATCGCACAAAAGTCTCGGGCAGGCTGACGACATCACAAACGCTCAGCATTGCCGCGCGGAGTTTTATCTTGCCGGGCTGGGCTGGGTGCCGGTGGATCCCGCTGATGTGCGCGAGCTGGCCCTCGAGGAAGAACTGCCCATCACCAATCCCCGGGTGGTGGCGTTGCGCGAAAAGCTTTTTGGCGCCTGGGAAATGAACTGGGTGGCATTCAACCATGCCAGAGATGTGGTGCTGGCTCGTGACAGCGCAATAGGCGAGCTATCGTTTTTCATGTATCCGGAGGCCGAGGTTGCCGGCAGAAAACTGGATGGTCTCGACCCGGCGGCATTTGCCTATAAAATTGTCTCGTCGGAATTGGTGGGAACCGGCGTCAAGTTTTGATGCGGCTTCCCATTTTCATGCGTTCCTCATTCATGCGCGCCGCCTGCTTCATACCCTGGATTCTCTTCAGGAATGATCTGTTGAAGTTCGTGGAATAACGCGCGGAAGCTCCTGGGCGGCTTGTTCATAAGCTTCTCCTCGCGCGCGTTGCGAGCCAGCGTGCGCAAGTGCTGCAGGTCTTGCAGACCTGGATAACTGAGCTTCAGTTCCGCGAAGGCCTGATCGCCGGCCAAAAGCCGTTCTCGCCACCGTTCAATCAGGTGGAGCCACGCCTTGCGCTGGATCCCTATCCTTCCCCACGAATCCATTTTCTCCTGGATGGGAGCCGCATCCACGGTGCGCATCAGTTTGCCGATAAATTGCATCTGCCGGCGGCGCGCGCCATGCTTGTTCATCCGGCGGGCTTCGAGTATGGCCTCGGCCAGCACTTCGGGCAAAGAGAGCTCGGCCAGCCGCCCGGGATCGAGCTCGACCAACCGTTCGCCAATATCCTGTAGCGCGTGCATGGCTTCTTTTCGCCGCGTCTTGCTAATTGGAGGATCGGGCTGATCGTCCGGCAGCTTTTCATGCATGGCAACCTGTTCGATGCGACGTCAATAACTGCTATCATAACGCAATTATCATTGAACCAGCGATGACCAGCCCGGCCGGCAGCCGCATACGAAAGAATATCCGGCGGCTGGCGCCATGCCATTACTCCACATCACCATGAATGATATAGCCGCATCGACGCCACATTTCTCCTATTCCCAAACCATACTGCGCAACATCGCAAACGATGTGCTGGACCACGCCAGAAAGGGAGGCGCTACCGCTTGCGAAACCGATATATCGGATGGCTTTGGGCAGAACGTGACCGTGCGGCGCAATGAAGTGGAAACGATCGAGTACAACCGTGACAAGGGGATATCGGTAACTGTTTACATCGGGCAGAAACGCGGCCATGCAAGCAGTTCGGACTTCTCCCCCAAAGCGGTGCAGGAAACGGTGGCGGCAGCGCTTTCCATCGCCTCCCACACCGCGGCAGACGATTGCGCGGGCCTCGCCGATGCCAGCCTGCTGGCGCAGGAAGTGCCGGATCTCGATTTGTACTTTCCCTGGGCATTGCCCGTGGAGCAGGCGATACAGCTTGCGAAAAGCTGTGAAGCAGCGGCATTTGCCGTCGATAAACACATCACCAATTCAGAAGGCGCCAGCGTGTCGCTTGGCCAATCCCAGTTCGTATACGCGAATAGCCTGGGATTCATGGGTGGATATGCCTCATCCCGCCACAGCATCAGTTGTGCCGTGATCGCCTCCCGAAACGACGGCATGCAGCGCGATTACTGGTACAGCGTGGCGCGCGATCCGCTGGATCTGGAGCATGCGGAAAGTGTGGGAAGAAAAGCTGGGCAACGCGCCGCAGCCCGCCTGGGAGCGAAGAAAATCAACACCTGCGAAGTGCCGGTCCTGTTCGAGGCGCCGCTCGCCTCCAGCCTGATCGGGCATTTTGTCACGGCGGTGAGCGGCGGTAGCCTTTACCGTAAATCCTCGTTTCTACTGGATAGCGTTGGCCATCAGGTTTTTGCGCCGGATATTCGGCTCCGGGAATTGCCTCACCTGAAAAAGGGTCTGGCCAGCCAGGCGTTTGATGACGAAGGAGTCGCCACCCGGGAGCGGGAGGTGGTTAGGAATGGCGTGGTTCAAGGCTATTTCCTCGGCAGTTATTCCGCCCGCAAGCTCGGCCTGCACAGTACTGGAAATGCGGGAGGCAATCATAATCTGGTTCTCGATAATGGGACGCCGGCAGATTTTGCCGAATTGCTCAAAAGAATGGGGAAAGGATTATTGGTAACCGAGCTGCTCGGCCATGGCGTGAATTCCGTGACTGGAGATTACTCCCGTGGAGCAGCAGGATTCTGGGTAGAGAACGGAGAAATCCGCCATGCAGTCGAGGAAATCACTATCGCAGGCAACCTGAAAGACATGCTGCTCGGTATCTGCGGGGTGGGCAACGATGTGATTGTCCGGGGCTCCAAGCAATGCGGATCCCTGTTGATAGACCGGATGACGGTAGCGGGAAGCTGATCCGTTCTGAAAAACCAGCCGTTCATTCCCTTAATCTGGAGAAACGCTGAACAAATCCGCGTTGAGGTCCAGGGGCCTGTTATCACTTGTTTCTCGTCCGCGACGGCGAGGGCTTTTGCTGGGACAAGGTACGGACCACGAAGCAGAGCAAGCTCTGCAAGCAGCAAGTAACGATGGATGGGTTAAAACTCCGGCCCGGCCCGTCCCGTCTGGGTCACGCACGAGGATTTGTTCAGCGCTTCCCTACACTACTCCATGCACCTTCATCTGCTTGTTCCTTCGCTTTTCTGGCCAGACCCCTCCCTGACAGGGATATACCAGGATCTGTCCCTACCTGCGCTGGAAGGGCTGCTGTCAAAAGGTGCCGTCGAGGAGGGAGGAATCCGGGAAGTCGAAGCCTGGCTTTGCGACACCTTTGGAATTGCAAAACAGCAGGACTGGCCGGTTGCGCCCATTACGCTTAAGGCCGATGGGCGGGAAATTGGCAAAACGGATCATGGCTACTGGCTTCGCGCCGATCCGGTCCATCTCCATATCGAGCGCGATCAGCTCCTGCTGGCGGACAGCCGTGTTTTCCGGATTACCCCGGCGGAAGCCGAGGAGCTCACCACTGCCCTGAACAGGCATTTTGCTGAAAGCTGCCCTGAAATAGCATTCCTGCCGCTTCATCCGGCTCGCTGGTATATCTGTCTCCAGGACATCCCTCCGCCACAAACTCACCTGTTGAGCGAGGTCGTAAACAAAGGAGTTCGCGAACTGTTGCCATACGGCGAAAATTCCGGGATCTGGCGCAAGCTCTTCAACGAAACGCAGATGCTGCTGCATGAACAACCGCTCAACCGCGTGCGGGAGGCCAATGGAGCACCTCTCATCAATAGTGCATGGTTCTGGGGAGGGGGAATCATGCCTGAATCCTTTCAGAGCGACTATACCCATGTATGGGGCAACCATATCCTCGCCCAGGCCCTAGCACTTTCTTGCGGCGCCCGGCATTCCGCGCTACCGCTTGAAGCCACCGTGCTGCATGGGACCTCTCCCTCTGACAAACACCTTGTCGTACTCGACTCCCTGGAGGGGAAAGCGTCCTATTCAGATGCGTATGGCTGGCGCGAAAGCCTCAAGGAGCTCGAAAAACACTGGTTTCAGCCTCTTTTCGCCATGTTAAAACAGGGCAAACTTCACCAACTGAAGCTCTCGGTCCTCGGAAAAAAGGGGAATAAGGATTTCACGATAAGATCCGGGGACATAAAAAAATTCTGGCGCACGACAAAACCGATCTCTGTCCACGCGGACTGAGCCAGCAGTTTTAAACCTAAATCCGGAAACTGACCGCTTGTGTTAGTTTAAGACCCTGATTCACAAATACTTTCGCGACACTCGACGTTCACCTATATGGTGCGTTCGCTACAGAGCGGATTAGGTTAAACCGGGAATTTCAAGGAAAGGTGTCTTGCCAGGTGCGCTTCAGTGGCACGAAGGTGCCCATGCGCAGTGAGTCGATATTCTTCAAATAGTCATATTCTAGGTACACTAGATCGCTTATCATATAACAGGCTCTAATAGGGATACCAATAGTTCTTTCGGCTTATTTTTGGTAAACGTGTTAGTGCTCCCAGGGAGAAGGAAGGAAAAGGAAGGCTTTCACCCGATGCCGGAGGAATCAGCAGCCGACCGAATTGGCGGACAAAATGAATAATCATGAAAGGAAAAATCGTGAACAATCTGGATCTGTTCGAAACATTGATGAATTGCGAAACGGTAGAAGAACTTCATGCAAGCGCTACCGCCATTGTTCGCGGGATGGGGTTCGAGCACTTTCTTTATGGCGTGCAGGTGAATACGTCCCTGACACGGCCGTACAGATTCATCCTCAGTTGCTATCCCGAGGAATGGCGTACGCATTACGACCAGGAAGGATATGCGAGCGTCGATCCTACCGTTGTACACTGCGCCACGGCGGCGACTCCAGTAATCTGGAAGAACGAGCTTTTCAAGGGGCGAAAAGAGACACGCATCCGCAGCGAAGCCAGGGATTCCGGCCTCGTGAGCGGTGCAAGCTTCCCTGTGCATGGGAGACGCGGCGAAGCAGCAATGCTGAGTCTTGCCACATCGCGTGAATCCCGGGAGACTCAGAACGACATTTTAGCCATGATGGGCCAATCCCAACTCTTGACGTGCTTCCTGCACGAGGCGATACAGCGCGTCGTGCTCAGTAAAGGACCTCTTCCCTTGAAAAAAATCAATCTGACGGAACGCGAAAAAGAATGCCTGCTCTGGGCAGCAGAAGGAAAAACGGGGTGGGAAATCGCTACGATCGTCAACATATCGGAAAGAACAGTGACTTTCCATTTACAAAACGCGGCACAGAAAATGGGTGTGGTGAATCGCCAGCAAGCTATTTCCCGCGCGCTTTCCATGGGATTGATCGAGCCCCGTACCATTACCTGACATGATCCAGGCACAGGAAGGAAGGGTTCGAAGCCAGCATTCTTTCTGCGCACGTTGGAGTTTTTCAGGGGTCGTCCCGGGCACCCGCTATCAGGGATAAATTTTCAGACTCTTCAGACTCCATAGTCACCTCCACCGTCACCGGAGCATGGTCGGAAGGTCGCTCAAGCTTACGTGTTGCCCTGTCTATGGTGCACGCGGTGCAAATCTTCGCCAGTTCCGGACTCAGCAATATGTGATCGATCCGCAATCCCATGTTCCGGCGAAAGGCCATCATCCGATAATCCCACCAGGTATAAGATTTCTCCGGCTGGTCGAATAGCCGGAAGCTATCCGCGAATCCCAGGCCGAGCACCTCCCGGAACGCTTCTCTCTCTGGCTGGCTGAAAAGGACCTGACCCTCCCACAAAGTCACATCATGCACATCGCACTCTTCAGGAGCGATGTTGAAATCGCCTAGAAGCACCAGTTTCTGGTGTTTGATCAACAACTCGCGCAGCCAGGCATTGAGCGCACCCAGCCATTTCAGCTTGTATTGATATTTTTCCGACAGCAGACTTTGCCCGTTCGGAACGTACACGCAAATGACGCGTACATCATCGTATATTGCCGAGAGAATGCGTTTCTGGTCATCGATAAACCCGGGTATTGCCGTGACAACTTCGCGGCCAGCGCGCTTGCTGAGCAATGCGACGCCGTTATAGGTTTTTTGGCCGGCATAGATCGCGTGATATCCCGCGGCAGAAATTTCGGCCACGGGAAAATTTTCATCCTGCAGCTTGGTTTCCTGCAAACACAATATATCCGGCTGGTTGGCGGCCAGCCAGTCCAGGACGTGGGGAAGGCGGATTTTGAGGGAATTGACATTCCAGGTAGCGATTTTCATACGTTTATTTTATCAAATTCGCCTTTCTGGATGAGATCGGCGACACAAATACTGAATGATAGGCTTCTTGCGGTGTAATATCACGACTTGGGATATCGACATGGCAATCTTGCCTTTCCCTGGAACAAGCGGATTCTCGCACGCTGTGGCCGGCGGCATTTACTCTCGTCAGGTGGCCAGTCCGGCCGGTGTTGCATCGGTCGGCAGCAGTGTTGCCGGAAAATCCTATATCTCCGAACAAAGGCGAAGGACGACCGAATATGAAAACTTCACATGACTCAGAATTTGGCCTGGCCGACTGGCAACGATTGTTGCGCTCCGTCGGGGAAGATCCTCAACGCCAGGGACTGGTCGAGACTCCCCATCGCGTTTCGCGCGCCTGGGCTCATTGGACTCGAGGTTATCAGCAAGATCCTGCCACGATACTCAAGACATTTGCGGATGGGGGCGAGTGCTACGACGAGTTGATTGTTGTCAGGCAGATACCGGTTTACTCGCATTGCGAACATCATCTCGCTCCTTTTTTCGGGCATGCGGCCATTGGCTATCTCCCGGCCGGACATATTGTCGGATTGTCGAAACTGACGAGATTGGTCAACTGTTTTGCGGCACGGTTACAGGTGCAGGAACGGCTCACCCAGCAAATTGCCCAATCCCTGCTTGAGCACCTCCAACCCAAAGCGGTCGGCGTGGTTATCCGATGCCGCCACATGTGCATGGAATCCCGTGGCATCGCTGTTGCAGGCGAGGAGACCGTAACCTCCGCGATGCTTGGCGATCTCAAGACCAACGCCGCGCAGCGCGCCGAATTTCTAGCACTGTCTCAATAGGATAAGATAGAACCAGGAGAAAGCCGGGCAGGCTAATCCTCTCTATTTCTACGTTGCTGTCACGCATTTCCCCTCAACATTTCGGCCGCATGCTGGCGCGTCGTTTCAGTGATCTTTTGTCCTCCAAGCATTCGCGCGATCTCTTCGATTCGCTCCTGATCCGCAAGCACGGCGATCTGGCTGGTGACCTGACCCCGAGCGGGATCGAGCGACTTGCTCACTTGCCATTGATGGTCGCCAGCAGATGCCACCTGCGGCAGATGAGTGATGCACATAACCTGCCGTTCCCTCCCCAGTTTTTTCAGCAACCCTCCCACGATCTCCGCCACCCGCCCGCCGATACCCACATCTACCTCGTCGAATATGAGAGTCGGCGTGGTACCGAGCTTACTGGTAATAACCTGTATAGCCAGGCTGATGCGTGACAGCTCTCCCCCGGAGGCGACTTTTGCCAAGGGACGCAACGGCGAGCCGCCATGCGCAGACACCTGGAACTCGATATGTTCCATGCCGGATGCAGAGGGTTGTGGATGCGCGATCAGCGCCACCGAAAATTCCCCACCGGCCATCGCCAGTGTCTGCATGGCTGCAGTTACCCGCTGACCAAGCTGGTCTGCTGCTTTTTTCCGCTCCGCGCTCAACTGCTCGGCGGACTGGAGATATTTTTCCCGGGCTGCAGCCTCTTCGCGCGCCAGCATCTCGCCGTCACCGCTATGGTCGAGTTCCTCCAGGCGGCGGGAGGCTATGCCCAGCAGCTCCGGTAATTCGGGGGGAGTGGTTCGATATTTCCGGGCCATGGCATGAATCGTGGATAGGCGCTCCTCCAGTCCGGACAGCTGCTCGGAATCGAGATCGAGACTCTGCCGGTAGCGCGATAATTCATACACCGCTTCCTGCAACTGAATCTGCGCCGATTCCAGCAAATCGAACACTGCCTGGAGATTGGCATCGCAGCGAAGCAAATCACGCAGGCGCGAGATTACCGAATTGATCTGTGAAAGCGCAGCGGATTCTCCCTCGGACAGCACCTCTAGTCCGGTTTGCGCTGCTTCGAGCAGGCTTGCGGCGTGAGACAGCCGGCTGTGATCGGCTTGCAACGTCTGCCACTCGTCAGGCATGAAGTTCAATGCGGAAAGTTCGCTTACCTGGCGTTCCGCCTGTTCGCGTTCCTGCATCAGCGAGGCCGCGTTCTTCTCCCATGCCGATCGCTGCCGGACTAAATCCTGCCAGTGATCATAAGCTTCCTTTACCGTCCGCGCCAATTCGAGGCTTCCGGCGAATTCATCCAGCAAAGCGCGCTGGGCCTCGCTGCGCAGCATCGACTGATGCGCATGCTGGCCATGAATATCCACCAGCCTTTCCCCTGCCGCGCGCAATTGCTGCATAGTGGCAACACGCCCATTGATAAAGCCGCGCGATCGCCCCTGGATATCCACGGTGCGACGCATCAGGCAACCGCTGCTATCATTCCCGTCGCTTTCAAACCCGTTTTCATGCAACCAGTCTTCCATCTGCGGCAACCCGGCAGTATCGAACTCCGCGCTGATATCGGCTCGCTCGCAACCGTTGCGTATCTGGGATGGGTCGCTGCGCTCGCCCAGAACCAGCGAAAGCGCATCGATGAGGATGGATTTGCCCGCGCCGGTTTCGCCAGTGAGCACGGTAAAACCGGGAACGAACTCCAGCTCCATCTGATCGACAATGACAAAATCACGAATGCCGAGAAATTTCAACATGCCGGATTCCTGGGCAGGCCGCTCCATCCCAGCTTCTCCCGAAGCATGCGGTAATAGCTGTGATCGGCTGCATGCAGCAACGTTACCTCGTGCGGGGAACGCCGCACGATGATTCTGTCATTTTCCTGCAAATCGAGGTGTGAATGGCTGTCGGAATGCACGCGGGCTACCGAAGTCCGATGCATCAGAATTTCAACCGCAGCGTCAGGCCCGACCACGATAGGACGATTACTCAGCGTATGCGGACTCACCGGCACCAGGGCGATCAAATCGAGGCTGGGATGAAGGATCGGGCCGCCTGCGGACAAGGCATAAGCAGTGGAACCGGTAGGCGTGGCGATGATAAGCCCATCGGAACGCAACGAGTAGACATATTCACCATTGATCCGCACTTCGAACTCGATCATGTTACCCCCTACCCCGCGGCTCACCGCGACATCGTTCAGCGCCAGGGCACTGAAGGCAATGGCTTCATCGCGTAGCACTTCCACATACAGCAGCATGCGCCGCTCCTCCACGTATTTGCCATCGAGCATGGAGTCGAGCGTTTTCAGCATGGTTTCGATCGAAAGATCGGTAAGGAATCCGAGACGGCCCTGATTGACGCCGACCAGTGGAACATCGAACGGGGCAAGCTTGCGTGCGATATTGAGCATGGTTCCGTCGCCGCCCAACACGATGGCCAGATCCGCCTGCCTGCCGATATCCTCCATCGTCATGGCGGTATATTTTTTCTCCGGCATGTTTTCTGCGGTAAGACAGTCCACTACCACCTCCAGCTTGCGGGCTCCCAGGTACAGCCCCAGGCGCAACAAAGGGGCGATAATTTCCGGGTTTTTATGCTTGCCGATCAGGGCTACGGTTTGAAAAGGAAAACTCATCGCTGGAAATAATCTGAATGCTTCCGGGCTAAAAGCAGGGCTGCTTGTCGTCAGTAACGCTTTTCCGATTAAACCATATCGGACTTCCGCTGACAAAGAATTCAGCGTTAATCGACAACCACGCCGGGTGATTGGCGCGCGGTGGCGGCAACTCGAAGGAGAGCAGGACATTATCCCGGTTTATGGCGTCATCTTATGAATTTTTGTCACGACCAAGTGCCTAACAAAGCCTTTACATGGCTCTTACACAGCTCCTAAACCCGAGCCCAGCCATCGAAATGAATCCTGGTGTAAAATAATTGAATGCTTAATCAACGCGCGAAAATTTTGCTCAAGACCCTGGTGGAGCGATATATCAGGGAAGGCCAGCCGGTAGGTTCGCGCTCGCTTTCAAAATTTTCGGGCCTTGATCTGAGCGCCGCGACCATCAGGAATGTAATGGCTGACCTTGAGGAAATGGGTTTCGTCGCCAGCCCCCACGCCTCTGCCGGACGCGTTCCCACTCATCGCGGCTACCGTTTCTTCGTGGATGCGCTACTGGTGGTGAAACCGCTCGACATGATTGAAATTCATCAGCTCGAAGGGCAGTTGCATCCGGAGAATCCTTCGCGGTTGATCAGCTCCGCCTCGCAATTGCTGTCGGAGCTGACCCGCTTCGCGGGGGTGGTAGTCACACCAAAGCGGAGCAGCGCGATATTTCGCTACATCGAATTCATGTCCTTGTCGGACAAACGCATCCTGCTTATCATCGTGACCCCTGAGGGCGACGTCCAGAACCGGGTTCTTTTCACCGATCGGTCTTACAGCCAGACGGAACTGATAGAAGCAGGAAATTTCATCAACCAAAATTATGCCGGCTGTGCGATAGACGAGATCCGAAGCCGGCTGCAAAGCGAATTGAAACAGCTTCGGCATGACATGACGACGCTCATGACCGCGGCGATAGAAGCTGGCGGTGAGGCCATCCGGGAAAACAGTGAAGTGGTGGTGGTGGCGGGCGAACGCAAGCTGCTCGATGTGCAGGATTTATCCAGCAACATGAACAGCCTGAAGAAATTGTTCGATCTATTCGAGCGCAAGACTGCTTTGCTGCAACTGCTGGAGTTGAGCCGAACGGCGGAGGGCGTCCAGATTTTCATTGGAGGAGAGTCGGGCATGGTGACGCTGGACGAATGCAGCGTCGTGACCGCGCCTTACGAAGTGGATGGCCGGATAGTCGGTACTGTCGCGGTCGTCGGGCCGACACGCATGGCTTATGAAAGAGTCATTCCAGTCGTGGATGTAACCGCCCGGCTGCTGTCGAGCGCACTGTCGCATCAATAACCATCCTGGCTTTGGTCAACGAGTGCCCCCATATCGCGAAATCGCTGGCCTGCCCATCCCACATCCCTTATCACCCAAATTGCCCACATTGCCCACACTTGAAAATCCCGATATCAGCCCTGCAACGTGGGTCAGGGCGAGCCCAGGAGTGAAGCCAGCAGAAAAACCTGCCATTTCCAAGAAAAAAGGAATAGCGTGAGTTCTTCCGAACCTGCCTACCATCATGGTACGCCAGATCGAACAGGAGTTTTACTGATCAATCTCGGCACGCCCGACGCTCCCACTGTGCAAGCGCTGCGGCCTTACCTCAAGCAGTTCCTGAGTAATCCGCGCGTAGTGGAATTCCCCCGGTTGCTCTGGTGGCCCATTCTCAATGGCATCATTCTTCCGACCCGGCCGAAAAAATCGGCGGAAAAATATGCGCAGATCTGGCTGCCGGAGGGTTCGCCTCTGAAAATCCACACCATCCGCCAGACCCAGCTTTTGCGCGATATCCTCGCGGAGCGCATCGGCCCCGCGCTCATGGTGGAATACGCCATGAGCATTGGAAGCCCTTCCATCGCCAACATATTGCGGCGGATGAGGCGAAATGGCTGCGAGCGCATCCTGGTGCTGCCGCTTTATCCCCAGTATGCCGCCAGCAGTACTGCCTCCGCGTTTGACGAAGTGTTCGCACAACTGGCAAAGATGCGCAACGTTCCCGCCATACGGACAGTGAAGCATTATCACGACGATAGAGGCTACCTGGGTGCACTGGCGCAGAATGTGCGAGATTACTGGAACAAGACGGGCAGGCCGGATAAGCTCGTCATCAGCTTTCATGGCATCCCTCGTTCCGCTCTCGAAAAAGGTGATCCGTACCACTGCGAGTGCCAAAAAACCGGCCGGCTATTGGCCGAGTCGCTGCAACTGAGTCAGGATCAGTATCGGATCTGCTTTCAATCCCGTTTCGGCCGGGAGGAATGGCTGAGTCCCTATACCGCGGCCACTCTCCAGGAGCTTGGCAGGCAGCAGATAAGGCGGATCGATGTGGTCTGTCCGGGCTTTGTTTCGGATTGCCTGGAAACCCTGGAGGAAATTGCCATGGAGGGCAGGAACATGTTCCTGCAGGCTGGAGGACGGGAATTTCATTATATTCCGTGCCTCAACGAGCGTGCGGACTGGATACGCGCACTCTCGGATATTGCTATCGCCAACCTGCAAGGCTGGGTGCGAATGGAACCGGAACCAGCAGAAGATCAGGGTGAAGAAGAAGCAACCGAGTCACGGCGCCGGGCGCTGCAGATGGGTGCACGCATCTGATATCCGTCCCTAAAAGGCTGTTGGCGCCCTGCGCAACCCGCCCTATAGCGAACTCACCACGCAGGTGAACGTCGAGTACCGCGAAAGTCTTTGCGGATCATGGTTCCAAACTAAAAAAGAACGGTCAACTACCGGAGTCAGGTCCATTCCAGCATGCGATTTATTCAGAAGTTTCCCGATTGTCGAGAGGCCCGGAGGATGCGCGCCTGGCAAACCAGGCGCGCACAAACTGGATAAAACCTGGAAGAACCGAAATGAGGATGATGCCGAATATAAATAAAGTCAGGTTATTCTTTACCACCGGCACATTCCCGAAAAAAAACCCGCCGAATACGAAGAAACTGATCCAGAACACGCTGCCAAACGCGCTGTAAGCCATGAAATGGGGATAGACCATGCGGCCGACACCGGCGACAAAGGGCGCGAAAGTGCGAATGATGGGCAGAAAGCGCGCGAATATGATGGTCTTGCCGCCATGCTTCGCGTAAAAATTGCGTGTTTTCTCCAGATGAGCGCGGTTCAACAGACGCGAGTCGGTGCTCGCGAAGATTCTCGGGCCGAAATAACGGCCGATCCAGTAATTCGTATTATCGCCGCAAAATGCCGCCAGCATAAGCAGCCCGGCCAGCCATTGGACATCCATCACGCCGCTCGCCGCGATCGCGCCCGCAACGAATAGCAGTGAGTCTCCGGGGAGAAAAGGCATCACCACCAGCCCGGTCTCGCAAAAAATGATGAGGAAAAGAATAAGATAAACCCAACTGCCATAGTTCTGCACCAGCCATATGAGGTGCCGATCCAGGTGCAGGATAATATCGATAAACGTCGCAAATAATTCCAAAGCAGCTTTAACCTAAATCCAGCAGTTGGACAGGATGGAGTGCGCGGTTTCTGGAGTCCGGAAAAACCGCATGCAGCGCGCCCGGCGAGGACTCCAGCGTCTTCTCAGGGCAATGCCTCGGGCTCTTCCTTCTTTTCAGGCTTGACGATATCCTCGCGCGAAACGCCCAGCAGCATGAGCAGAGGGCTCGCCACCAGCACCGAGGAATAAATTCCAAACAGAATTCCGATAGTCAATGCCAGCGCGAAGTAGTGCAGCGCCTCGCCGCCAAAAACAAGCATCGAAATCACGACCATCTGCGTGCTGCCATGTGTAATGATCGTGCGCGACATGGTGCGAGTAATCGCGTTGTCGATGACTTGAGACACCGAAGCTTTGCGCATCTTGCGGAAGTTCTCGCGTATCCTGTCGAATACCACCACCGATTCATTGACCGAATAGCCAAGGATCGCGAGTATGGCAGCCAATACGGTAAGAGAGAATTCCCACTGGAAAAATGCGAAGAATCCCAGAATGATGACGACATCATGAAGATTGGCGATGATGCCGGATACGCCGAACTTCCACTCGAAACGCATGGCCAGGTAGGCGATGATGCCCAGGGAAACGATCAGCAGCGCCAGCGCGCCGTTCTCCACGAGCTCCTTGCCTACCTGCGGTCCCACGAATTCGACCCGGCGCACTTCCGCAGTCTCATCGGCCTGGCGCAATGCGGTAATCACCGTTTCCGAAAGCATGGCGCTGGTAATATCGGACCGGGCGGGCAAGCGTATCAGTACATCGCGCGAGGTGCCGAAATTCTGCACGCTGACATCGGGCATCCCCAGCTTCACCAGCGTGCCTCGAACCCGGTTGATATCGGCGGGGTGTGCGTAGCCGACCTCCATCACGGTCCCGCCGGTAAAATCCACCCCCAGGTTCAATCCCTTGGTAAAGAGAAAAAAAACTGAAAGCAGGAATGTGAGCAGTGAAATCGTGGTCGTGTATTTCCCCCAGCTCATAAAGGGAATATCACGTTTTATTCTGAAAAATTCCATGCTGGTCCCTGGTCGCTGCTCAGTCCTTCCTGCCCGGTCCGCTCATTCTCCTGCAGGGCTTGTCGTCCTTCGTTCCCCGCCTTCCCTCTTACCCTGATACCCTGATATCAACGCTTGCTGCTCACGGGTTTCCAGATTTGCCCAATGGGGACCCGCTCGAGCTTGCGGCGGCTCCCGTACATCAGGTTCACCATGCCGCGCGAGACCACGACCGCGCTGAATACGGACGTCAGAATACCCAGGCAAAGCACTACGGCAAATCCCTTCACGGGACCCGTCCCAAAAGCGAATAACGCTATGCCCGCGATCAGCGTGGTGATATTGGAATCGACGATGGTGCCGAATGCACGCTCATATCCCGCGCTTATCGCCGCCTGAGGCGGCAGGCCGTTGCGCAATTCGTCACGTATTCTCTCGTTGATCAGCACGTTTGCATCGATCGCCATGCCGATGGTCAGCGCGATTGCCGCCATGCCGGGCAACGTCAGCGTGGCTTGCAGGATCGAAAGCAGGCCTATCAGCAGCAACAGGTTCACGCCCAGCGCGACGACGGAGATGAAGCCGAACATCAGATAATAAATCGTCATGAAAATGCCGACGGCAATAAAACCGAACAACGTGGAGTTGAACCCGCGCGCGATGTTGTCGGCGCCGAGGCTGGGGCCGACAGTGCGCTCCTCGATGATATCCATCGGCGCCGCCAGTGCCCCAGCGCGCAATAGCAATGCCACGTCCCGCGCCTCCTCGGTGGTCATGCGCCCGCTGATCTGCACTCTTCCGCCGCCGATTTCTTCGCGTATTACCGGCGCCGTGACAACCTCTGCCTGGTTCTTCTCGATCAGCAGTATCGCCATGCGCTTGCCGACATTATCGTGGGTCAGCTGACGGAATATGCGCGCGCCGCTGTTGTCCAGGTTGAGATGCACCGCGGGCTGGTTGTTGTTGTCGAAACCGGCCTGGGCATCATTGATGCGGTCGCCGGTGAGCACCACCTGTTTCTTCACCAGTATGGGACCGCCGCCGCGCTCCGTGTACAACTCGGAACCGAAGGGAACCTGTCCGCGCAAGGCTGCTTCCACGTCGCGCTCCTCGTCCACCATGCGCACCTCCAGAGTGGCTGTGCGTCCGAGTATATCCTTGGCTTTTGCCGTATCCTGAACCCCGGGCAACTGCACCACCACGCGATCGGCGCCGGCCTGCTGGATGATGGGTTCGGCCACGCCGAGTTCATTGACGCGGTTGCGCAATGTCGTGATATTCTGCTGCACCGCCGAGTCCTGAATACGCTTTTGCGCTTCAGGCTTGAGAGCGACCGTCAAATGGAACTCATCCCCCACGTTTTGCTCCCGCAAGCTCAAATCCTCGTAAACCTTGCTGATTTCGGCTTCCGCCCGGCTCCGTGAGGCGGCATCCCGGAATTTGACGACGACCTGGGCGCCTTGCTTGTCGAGTCCCGCATAGGGGATTTTCTTCTCGCGCAAGCTGCCGCGTATGTCGGTGCTGAAGCGGTCCAGTGCCTTGGAGAGCGCTCCCTTCATATCCACCTGCAACATGAAATGCACGCCCCCGCGTAAATCGAGCCCGAGGTACATCGGCAGCGCCCCGATGCTCGTGAGCCACCGGGGAGAATTGGAAAGTAGGTTCAGCGCCACCATGTACCCGTTGCCGAGCGCGGACTGGAGCGTATCCCTGGCCCTGATCTGCATATCGGTATCGGCGAAGCGCGCCTTGACTCCCGAGGCATCGAGGAATACGCCGTCAGGAACGATGTTCGCCTTCTTCAGCGTGTCTTCGACCCGCTGAAGAAGCGCGGTATCCGCCTTCGCGGCGGTACGCAGCGGCGAAACCTGCACCGCGGGCGACTCGCCGTAGAAGTTCGGCAAGGTATAGATCAGCCCCAGCAGTATCGCAACCGCGATGATGAGGTATTTCCAGGCGGGGTAGCGGTTCATGTATATGCGGATGCAAGAGAAAAGGAAGAAGGAACTATCGTGCGGTGCGGCCTCACGTTGCCGTGGCGGAGCCGATCATTCCTTTTCGATGCTGTTGAGCGTCCCCTTGGGCAACAGGGTCTGAACGGCCGATTTTTGCAGGGTCACCTGGACATTTTCGGCTATCTGCAGAGTGACATAATTCGCAGTGACCTTGCTTACGCGCCCCAGGATACCGGCTGAAGTCGCCACCTCGTCGCCTTTTTGCAGCGCTTCTATCATCAATTTCTGCTCTTTGGCGCGCTTTGTCTGGGGCCGGATCAGGAGAAGGTAAAACACGATGAATATGGCAATCAGCGGAAGCAGGCTCATCAGGTCCGCATTCTGTTGAGCGGGCGCCGCAGCCTGGGCGAAAGCTTCATTAATCAACATGTCATCTCCGGACGAATTCAAAAAGCAGGGATTTTAGCATGATGCGGTGCAGGCTAGAAATTCTTGCGCATATTCCTCGAATCGGCCGCCCTCGATTGCGGCGCGGATTTCGCCCATCAATTGCTGATAGTAATGAAGATTGTGCACGGTATTCAGACGCGCCCCCAAAATCTCATTGATTCGTTGCAAATGGTGCAGGTATGCCCGGCTGAAATGCGTGCAGGTATAACATCCGCATTGATCATCCGGGGGCGCGGTATCGAGCCGGTATCGGCTGTTGCGCAGCTTGATCACGCCATTTCTTGTATAGAGCCAGCCATTGCGGGCGTTGCGCGTGGGCAATACGCAGTCGAACATATCGACGCCTTGTGCCACCGCGTTGACGATATCCGCCGGTGTTCCGACGCCCATGAGGTAGCGCGGTTTTGCCGCGGGCAATTGTGGCGCGACGTGCCTGAGAATGCGCGCCATGTCGGCCTTTGGCTCGCCCACCGACAGCCCGCCGATCGCATAGCCGTCGAAGCCGATATTCTGCAGCCCAGCCAGCGACCGGTCGCGGAGAGGTTCATGCATGCCTCCCTGGACGATGCCAAATAAGGCGTTGGTATTGCCTTCATCATCATGCGCGCGTCTGGAGCGCTCCGCCCAGCGCAAGCTCAGTTCCATGGATTTTCGCGCCATGGGCTCATCCGCCGGATAAGGCGTGCATTCGTCGAATATCATCGCAATGTCGGGATTGAGCATGCGCTGGACGCGCATCGACTCCTCGGGCGAAAGAAAACACGTATCCCCGTTCACCGGGGATTTGAACGTCACACCCTCCTCGGCGATCTTTCGCAGCATTCCCAGGCTAAATACCTGGAAACCGCCGGAATCGGTAAGGATAGGCCGATCCCAGCCCATGAAGCGATGCAATCCCCCGTGCGCCTCGATTACTTGCAGGCCGGGGCGCAGCCACAGATGGAACGTGTTGCCGAGCACGATATGTGCGCCGATTTCCCGCAATTCGGCTGGAGATACTGTCTTCACAGCGCCGTAGGTGCCTACCGGCATGAATGTGGGCGTTTCCACCACCCCATGTGCCAGGGTGAGGGTCGCGCGGCGCGCGGCGCCGTCCGTGCAATGCAATTGAAATTTCATGAAGGGGATTATGGCTGCCTTTCGATCAGCATGGCGTCGCCATAGCTGAAAAAGCGATAGCGCTCATTTATCGCGTGCCGATAGGCGCAGCGGATATTTTCGAGTCCGCCGAACGCGGACACCAGCATCATCAGGGTCGAGCGGGGAAGATGGAAATTGGTCAGCAGACGCTGCACTATGCGCAGCCGATATCCCGGAGTGATAAAAATATCCGTGTCGCCATATCCGGCTTTCAATCCGCCATCACGCCCGCCCGCTCCCGCTGCCGCTGCCTCCAGCGCACGCAGCGAGGTGGTGCCCACGGCCAGCACCCTCCCCCCCGCGGCGGTCGCACGCTGGATGGACTCGACCGTTTCTTCGGGCACGTGAAACCTTTCCTTATGCATCTTGTGATCCGCAAGATTTGCGACGCGAACCGGCTGGAACGTGCCCAAGCCTACGTGCAGGGTAACAAAAGCGATGGTCACGCCCATTCCCTGCAATCTCGCCAGCATGCTCCCGTCGAAATGCAGGCCCGCGGTCGGGGCTGCCACCGCGCCAGGTTCCCGGGCGTAAGTCGTCTGGTAGCGCGACTCATCCATTTCCGTGGTGGAACGGGAAATATAGGGCGGCAGCGGCAGGTTGCCATGGCGCTCCAGCAATTCCATGGCGGAATCGGAGTGGTCGAAACGCAGGATATGGAAATCCCCCTCCCTCGCCACTACCGACGCCTCTATCGCCTCCTCCAGAAAAAGCCGGGAGCCGGGCTTGGGCGAGTGGCTGGCACGCACCAGCGCCAGAACAGAGTGTGAGTCGATAATCCGCTCGACCATCACCTCCACCCTGCCCCCGCTGTCCTTGACCCCATGCAGGCGCGCCTTGATGACGGCTGTATCGTTCAGCACCACTATGTCGCCAGCCCGAATATAGCGCGGCAAATCGCTGAACAATGCATCCCGCAACACCCCGGTCGAGCCTTCCAGGTGGAGCATGCGGCTGCCGCAGCGTTCCCCGGCCGGGAACTGCGCAATCAGGTCGGGCGGAAGCGCGAAATCGAAATCCTGAACTTTCATGCGCATATTATACCGGCAGGCTCAGGTTCCTTGTCTGTTGCCGCCATTCCGGTTTTCAGTGATAATTTCCGGTTCGCAACATGTCCCCTTGCCGGGATGGCGGAATTGGTAGACGCACGGGACTCAAAATCCCGCGATCGCGAGGTCATGGGGGTTCGATTCCCCCTCCCGGCACCAGTGGAATAGTATTTATCTCTTCCAGTTCAGCAACCTATCTCGATAACTGTGTTTGATTTCTTCATGGCTCCATTTATATGGACGCCTCCCGTTTTGCAAGGGACTTCGAATTGGTCTGACTTGACAGGAACGGTTCGCAGCTTTATATCCGGCCTTGTTGCAGCCGATCCTTCCGCTGCGGGCCACTATGGATTCCGCTGATCCGCACCTCATTTCTCTCACGAACTCGAAGTTCTTGGAGCCATTCAGGTTTGGCGGATCACGGTCCGACCTGTGTTGCCATCGCTATCGATTCCCAACGCAACCTAGACGTTCCATCTTTACAGAGTCAACCTCTCATCTGGTGATTACCGCTAACGCCGGCTTTACGCTTACGTATCCTTTCTGGTATGGTCGGTCATGGGCAAGCACCGCCCAGATCGTTCGCGCTATTCTGTTTGCCAGGGCGACAGTCACCACATTCGGATGCCGCCGCTGCTTCATCTGTTTGATCCACGGACCGGGGTCCTTCGCGTTTATCAACACGCTGCGCGCACCGTGGATCAGCAGCGTGCGCAGATATGTGTCGCCGCGCTTACTGATGCCATGAAGATTCACCTTGCCGCCCGATCCGGTCTGCTTCGGCACGAGTCCTGCCCACGCGGCAAACTCCCGCCCTGATCGGAACACCTTCGCGTCGCCCATCATCGCGACCGCCGCGGTTGCGGTCAGCAACCCCACGCCGGGAATCTCGCTGATCGCCTTCACGGCGCCATCGTCCTTCTTCCATTCGCGCATCCGGCGCTCGATCGCTGCGATCTGCCCGTCCAGATTTGTCAGTCCGTTCCACTGCTCACGCAGCGTGTCGATCAGCACCGCTGGCAAACGCTCCGCGACCCGCGCAAAGATTTCCGGTATCGCCTTGTCAAGCGACGCCCGTCCTTTAGCCGTCACCTCGCCGTACTCGGTCAGCAGCCCACGCAAGCCGTTGATCTGCATCGTCCGGAACTTCACCAGTTGTTCGCGCATCCGGTGCAGCGCCAGCATTGCCTGCTGAATTTCGGTTTTAACCGCGACCGCCTTGCTAGGGAAACGCTGATTTAATGCATTTTGACGAACGGAGGCAGTGGATGACATGCGAGAATTGGTGCATTGAAAACAGATAGGCACTTGGCGATGCAAGGGAGTTTTTCTGACCTGGAATACGCGGCGAAGAAGAAGGTGACGCGACGCGACCGATTTCTCGGCCAGATCAATGCTGTGACACCGTGGTTGGCACTGGTGGCCGAGATTGAGCCATTCTACCCCAAGGGCACAGGCCGTGGTCGTCCACCGATTGGCGTGGAACGCATGCTGCGCATGTACATCGCCCAGCAATGCTTTGGTCTTTCGGATGAAGGCATTGAAGATGCCATTTACGACAGTCAGGCTCTCCGGTCCTTTGTCGGGATTGACCTGTTGCGTGAGTCGGCACCGGATGCCACCACCCTGCTCAAGTTCCGTCGCCTGCTTGAAGACAACAAGCTGACCGAGCGCATCTTTGCCGCCATCAATACCTTGCTGGCCGTGAAGGGGTTGATTCTCAAGGAGGGCACCGTCGTCGATGCGACGATCATCGCAGCCCCGTCCTCGACCAAAAACCAGAGTGGCGGGCGTGATCCAGAGATGCACCAAGCCAGGAAAGGCAACCAGTGGCACTTTGGCATGAAGGCCCACATTGGCGTCGATGTCGAGTCTGGCATTACCCATACGCTGGTTACCACGCCAGCCAATACCCATGACGTTACCCAAGCCCATGCGCTGTTGCATGGGAATGAGAAGGTTGTCTTTGGCGACGCTGGCTATCAGGGTGTCGAGAAACGGGAAGAGAACCTGAATACCGAAGTTCAATGGGAAGTAGCGATGCGCCCCGGCAAGCGCAAGACGTTGCCGGATACTCCAATTGGCCGCCTGAAGGAGCAGATCGAGCAGATCAAGGCGAGTGTGCGGGCCAAGGTCGAGCATCCCTTCCACATCGTCAAGAACCTCTTCGGCATGAAGAAGGTGCGCTATCGCGGACTGGCCAAAAACACGGCACAGCTTTATACCCTCTTCGGATTGGCGAATCTGCTGATCGCCAAGCGGCGACGGTTTGCACTCGACGCCCAAGGTGCGTCCTGAAATAGGCGAAACGATGAAATTCGCGGGAAAACAGGGCAAATGCCGCCCAAAAACAGGAGCAGAGCAGGCATTTCCTGCCCGCGTCGATGTAAATGATGAATGAGTGCCGCCTGCTCGTGCCATCTTCGATCAAATGATGATTTGTTCAGCGCTTCCCTAGGTTGCTGCACCGCCAGCCAGATCGCCCGAGCATCCGCCACGTCGTTCTTGTTGCGGATGTTGAATGCCTTCACGAATTCTCCCGGCATCAACTTGACCTGATGACCCATCTTCATCAGTTTCCGCGCCCAGTGGTGCGCACCGCCGCACGCCTCCATTCCGATGAGGCACGACGATCGGTTCGCGAAATGTTCTAGAAACGCTGCACGTTTGACGGGCTTGTTCACGATCTCACCCGTTTCCTCGTCCACGTAGTGCACTTGGAAGACCATCTTTGCAATATCGATTCCAACTGGCGTCAGCTTCATCTCGGCTCCTCCGGTTTGCAATGTGAAGATTTATGCGATCTTCCACCGTGATCATGCCGATGCCAAGCCCGGGAGAGTCCCATCCTTCCCTACCATTCCTCACGGGCGGGCGGCGTCCATACCATTTCTCTCAGATATCAGAGCCTCCTCAAAACCCGGGGCGATTCACCCCGGCACGTGCGCCAACCTGTACCAGGCAATTGCTCAAGAGGCTCAGTAATCAGTATCCCCAGCATTTAACAGGGTCGAAGCTCCTTTCAGCCCCTGTCCATCCCCTACCAGTCGGGGGAATGACCCTTATGCTTGGTCAGGCTTCCTGGTAGCTCTTTGCCCACTCTATCACTTCCTTTGCTATCCAAAGCGGCCATCCTTTTCCATCAGTATCAGTACTGGGACGGGAGCCAAATTGCTTTCGGGAAGTCGGGCAAGCGGATCAGCTTTTCCATTTTTCCATAACTGTGCGCCTATCACACTGTAGGTACACAGCAATATCGTCGCCGGACCATACCATAACGCGATATCAAGCGGGATTGTCGCAGCGGGTTTGTTGAGAATTCGCTCCAGGGTTTACCTAAACTCATCATTACGGATGAGAAAAGCAATCCCTCCGCACGCTCCATCTGCTTGGACAAAAACGGGTAATATCAGCAATAAGAAAATTGCTCTCCCGCTTCGTTTGACCTTTACCCATTATTTTAATATTATTGGAAATATGGAAATAAGAGAGGCTGTCAGTGCGCTTGCTGCGCTTGCGCAGGAAACGCGACTTTCAATATACCGCATCCTGGTTCAAGCAGGCCCGGAAGGGGTTTCTGCGGGCCGTATCGGCGAAGAGCTGGAAGTAGCTCCTGCAACCCTTTCGTTTCACCTGAAAGAGCTCTCTCACGCCGGACTGGTTTCATCACGTCAGGAAAGCCGGTTCATCTATTACAGCGCCAACTTTGAACGGATGGCGGCGATCATGACTTTTCTAACACACAATTGCTGTCAAGGCATGCCTCAGGAGTGCCTGACCGTAAATGACACCCAGCTTGCAAGCTGCTGCGTCCCAAATTCCCCAGTCAAACCTAAATCATAAGGATTCAATTATGAAACGCTTTCACGTTCACGTGGCTGTTGATGATCTGGAGACCAATATACGTTTTTATTCCGCAGTGTTTGGTAGTCCGCCCACGGTTGAAAAACCAGATTACGCGAAATGGATGGTCGAGGAGCCCCGCCTTAATTTTGCAATTTCCAATCGTGGCGCAAAAACCGGGCTGGATCACCTGGGATTCCAGGTTGACTCGGATGAGGAGCTCAGAGAGTTACGACAGAAGGTGGCCGATGCAGAGATCTCTGCACTCGATCAGCCGCAAGCGGAATGCTGTTATGCCCGTTCGGATAAATACTGGGTTACTGATCCGCAGGGTATTGCCTGGGAGACTTACCATACTTTGGGCGGGGTCGAAATTTATGGGGTAGACCTCCCTAAAGTCTCCCAAACGGCTGCATGTTGTGACCCCACCCCTCGCCGTACAAATTGCTGCTAAAGATCATGGGCGAGCGCACTTTCAATATCTTGTTTCTTTGCACCGGAAATTCCGCACGAAGCATTCTTGCTGAAACTTATTTGAATGCTTCTGGAAAAGGGCAATTTCGCGCGTATAGCGCCGGAAGCTTTCCAACAGGAAAAGTAAATCCCTACGCGCTTGAGCTTTTGGAGAAGAATCATTTTCCCACCGATGGGCTCAGGAGCAAAGCCTGGGATGAATTTTACGCACCTGACGCGCCGAAGATGGACATCATCATTACGGTTTGCGACCAGGCCGCCGGTGAGATGTGCCCGGTATGGCCCGGACAACCCGTTACGGCACACTGGGGCGTGGAAGATCCGGCTGCGGCCAGGGGCGATGATGACGCCAAACGGGCGGCTTTTCGCCACGCCTTTTCCGTGCTGCAGCGGCGCGTCGATCTTCTTGTGAACCTCAACTCTAAAACCCTGGGCTCCCCGGATATGAAGCGGAAACTGCAGGTAATCGGCAAAACGCAGTGATGGCTTCGACCTCCCGACCTTTCCTCTACAGACTTAAGCAAGTTCTAAATTTTCAGGCTGTTTCGGCCTGGAGCCGGACGTAGTAAAGAGCGGTTAATGCGCTTAGAAGGAGAACTGACGTGCTAGCCGCCTTACTGATTTTTCTTGTCACCATTATCTTGGTGATCTGGCAGCCGCGTGGGCTGGGTATCGGCTGGAGCGCAATGCTCGGTGCCGTCCTGGCGCTGCTCTCGGGCGTGGTTCATCCAGGCGATATCCTGACGGTCTGGCAGATCGTCTGGAATGCGACGGCCACCTTCATTGCCGTCATCATCATCAGCCTGTTGCTGGACGAAGCCGGTTTTTTCGAGTGGGCGGCCCTGCACGTTGCGCGATGGGGAGGCGGAAATGGACGACTTCTATTTGCCCTCATCGTTCTACTCGGCGCGGCGGTCTCTGCCTTGTTTGCCAATGATGGCGCAGCGCTGATTCTGACGCCCATCGTCATGGCAATGCTCGTCGCGTTGGGATTCAGTCCTGGAACCACTCTCGCCTTCGTGATGGCGGCAGGCTTCATTGCCGATGTCGCCAGCCTTCCCTTCGTTGTTTCTAACCTGGTCAATATCGTATCGGCCGATTTTTTTAGGATCGGTTTCAAGGCATACGCTGCGATCATGATCCCGGTAAACATCGCCGCTATTGGCGCGGCTCTCGCCGTGTTACTGTTCTATTTTCGCCACAGCATTCCAGCCCGCTATGATGTGAATCAGCTCAGGCGACCAGTCGAGGCTATTCGTGACAGAAACACGTTTCACATCGGCTGGGCCGTGCTCGTACTGCTGTTGATCGGATTTTTTGGCCTCGAACCTTTAGGAGTGCCGATTAGCGCCGTCGCCGCCATGGGTGCGCTGCTCTTGCTGGCTGTCGCCGCGCGGGGTCATGTCATCAGCACCCGTAAAGTCCTTCGGGAAGCTCCCTGGAAGATCGTGATTTTCTCTCTCGGGATGTATCTTGTCGTTTACGGGCTGCGCAATGAGGGGTTGACCGGCTATATCGCCAGGGCGCTTGATTACTTCGCCCAAGGGGGCATATGGGGAGCCGCGTTCGGAACCGGAATTCTTTCCGCCCTGCTCTCCTCGATCATGAATAATATGCCGGCGGTCTTGGTGGGGGCGCTTTCCATCGATGCCACAAACGCCACAGGCGGGGTCAGGGAGGCGATGATCTACGCCAACGTGATCGGCTGCGACCTGGGACCCAAAATCACGCCTATCGGCTCATTGGCGACGCTGCTATGGCTCCATGTTTTGGCGCTCAAGGGCATGAAAATCACCTGGGGCTATTACTTCAGGGTGGGCACTGTGCTGACTATGCCGGTATTGCTTGTAACATTGGCCGCGCTCACATTACGTCTAGATGATCTTTAGCCCTGACGATTCCATTCCTTGAGAACAGGCAAGCTCTCCGCTATTTGCCGTCATAAAACTTGTTGCCGGGAAGGTCTATTCGAGTCTCTAGGCGATCCATCCCCAGAGTACCGGCGCGGTGATTTATTTGCACTGACGTTCAGGAAAACACTTTTCAGAGGAGCAAGAAAAATCTGGGTGGCAGCCCCCGGTCAAACCGATGAATTCCAGCTTGCCCCCGCGCAGCATGATCATCTAGGATCATAAGCTTGGGTACGCCGTTGTGTATGCCTGCGAACCTTCCGCTAAATGTTTCTTTCATCCCGGCGCTTGCGGGTCAGTGATGTTGAGAGCAACAAGAACCTCAGCCAGATAATGGAAGTCGGCAATGCTCATCCCCTTGAACCTAGGGAAGCGCTGAACAAATCCTCGCTGAGCGCGTTGCTGGTAAAATCGGGATGATCATAAGACGCGCGACGCAGGTCGTAGCCGGGACTACGATGCCAAGGAGCGCAACGCCATGAGAGCCCGATTTTACCGCAACTCTTATGGGGCGGGGTTTTGCGGGTGGTCTGCCTTGTCAGGCTCCTAGCGAAGGGGATCAACCATTCGCGTCGTCGCCTTTCGCGCATCCCATCCCGCAAAGCCGCCGTCGCGCCAGCGGAGATTTGTTCAGCGCTTCCCTAAATCCCCGTGGAGACATCAGATAAACGCATACGCATTGGATTGTTGATAACTATCAACAATCCAAAATCGCGACTTGTTGCTCCATTTTCATCATGCCTTCTAATCTTGTAATTTTTTGTATCTGCCCTACAAATAGAAAAAAGACCGGGCTTCGCCCATGAAACTGCGTATGAAGGTACGGCGGGACCATCCATCCAGAGATAACCGGTCGATACTTCGATCTGCATCGAAGAAGAGACCCTAAGCAACCTTGCCGTAATCAAAGGGAAAGGGAAGGCATTCTTAATGATCGATGAGGCGATAATCCACGCTGAAAAGCCCGCGGTGATGCTCCCAAAGGAATCCGGTGGCAAGCTGATCGTGCTGGCTGGGCCATGGAGCCTGCGCACGCTGGTGGCAGATCCGGCACTTCGTCAGTCCATCAAGAAACTCGCTGCTGATAGGGAAAAACAATGGGATATCAGCCGAATCGAGCGGCTGGACAGTGCGGCTGCTTTTCTGCTCTGGCAGGCCTGGGGTGAAAAACTGCCGGTGGATCTGATCATGCGGCCTGAACACCGGCGTTTGTTCGAATATTGCCATTACCGCAACATTCCACCGCCTCGGCCCATGCTTTCCAGATTTGCCGAGATGTTACGCCATGGGCAGGCGCCGCTTCAGAGATTTTATCAACACCTGCGCGCCTGGTTGACGTTGTTCGGCAGGTTGATCGTTGATTCCACTTACCTGTTTCGGCATCCCCGCGCCACGCCCTATAAGGAAATCTCGTTAACGATTTATAAGGCCGGTGTCAGCGCCCTGGGCGTCACGGCGCTGGTCGGTTTCCTGGTCGGCATCTCGTTAAGTTATCTGTCTTCACTGCAACTGCAACGGTTCGGCGCGGAAATTTACATCATTGATCTGCTCGGGCTCAGCATCATACGGGAGCTGGGGCCGATGCTTACAGCTATCCTGGTCGCTGGCCGCTCCGGTTCGGCCATGACTGCCGAAATCGGCATCATGCGCGTTACCCAGGAACTCGACGCCTTGGCAGCGCTGGGCATATCTCATTCATTGCGGCTGGTTTTGCCAAAAGTGATCGCGTTGTCCATAGCCTTGCCGTTGCTGATCGTCTGGACCGATGCGGTGGCCTTGATAGGCGGCATGGTCTCGGCGCAACTGACGCTGGATATCGGTTATCGGCAATTTCTCGATCAGCTGCCCAAGGCGGTGCCCATCGTTAATTTTTATATCGGTCTGGGCAAGGGAGTGACGTTTGGCATGATGATCGCCATGATTGCCTGCTATTACGGCTTTTTGATCAAGCCCAACACCGAGAGCCTGGGAAATGAAACCACGCATTCCGTCGTAGCGACAATCACCGTGGTGATTTTGATGGATGCCATGTTTTCCATTCTGTTCAAAAATGTGGGGTTTCCGTGAAAAAATCCTGTGTCGTGGAGCTTGAGCACATCTGGACTTATTTCGGCGAACAATTGATTCATCGGGACATTAGTTTCTGTCTGGAAAATGGCGAAATACTCGGGCTGGTGGGTGCATCCGGCAGCGGCAAGACCACTTTGCTGCGCGAGATAATTGGCCTGGAAACGCCCAGGCACGGCAGCTTGAAGGTATTGGGCGAGCCGGTCCAGGAAGCCTGCGCCATCGAATGCAGGCAGCGGCGCAATGATATTGGCGTATTATTTCAGAACGGGGCGTTGTTCAGCGCTTTGAATATTTTCGACAATATCGCGTTTCCGCTGCGGGAGCTGGATATCCACGACGAGGAACTGGTCTCGCAAATGGTATTCATGAAGCTGGCGATGGTGGGACTGAAAGCCCGGGACGCCATGCTCAAGCCGTCCGAATTGTCTGGCGGCATGGTCAAACGCGCGGCCCTGGCCCGAGCCCTGATTCTGGAACCGCAATTGTTATTATTGGATGAGCCGACTTCAGGACTCGATCCCATATCTAGCGAGGCTTTCGTCGCCCTGCTGCAGCAACTGCATAAAGAGCTTGATTTCACAGTGATCATGATCACGCACGATTTGCATATTTTGCGGGATTTATGCATGAAAATAGCGGTGCTGGCGGAACACCGGCTGGTCGTGCTCGACACGCTGGACAAGGTGCTCGCCTGCGATCATCCTTTTGTTCAGGAATTTTTTCATGGCAACCGCGCGCAACTGATATTCAGCTCATTGGAGGCAGGCCATGGGTAAAGACAGCTTTGCTTTAATGACCGGATTGTTCACGACAACACTGGTCATTGCCATTGTCGCCATTATTAACTGGCTCAGTAACGACCAGCGTCAAACGCACACCTATGTGGCCGCAACCCGCGATTCGGTAACCGGGCTCAAGGCTGGCTCCACCGTTTTTTACCGCGGCATCGACGTCGGGAAGGTCAGCGCCGTGCATTTCGACACAGATGATCCCGGCTTGATCGTCGTGCCGATGGAAGTGGATAGCGCAGTGCGATTCACTCGCGGCGTTTTTGCGACATTGGAGCTCCAGGGCGTGACCGGCTTGACGCGAATAGCCCTCAAGGATAGCGGCGATGATCCTGAAACGCTGCCGAGCGGCGACGATCCCGATACCCACATTCCGATCAGGCCCTCGCTTATCGACCGGTTATCGGATACTGGTGAAGATACGGTCAAAGAAACCCGTGAACTCGTACTCAGGCTGAACCAGCTCCTGGATAAAAACAATATCCATCAGATGAAACAGATCTTGATCAATATCGAATCCGCTACGGGTAGGTTCACCACATTGCAGAACAGCGCCGACAGAGCCCTGACCCAGGTGCCAGCGCTCACGGCAGATGCGCGCCGCACGCTATCCGACGTAAAAGAGCTGACTGATGAATTCAAGCAATTGAGCCGGCAAATGCGGCAGGAACTGACAGCGCTTTCCCAGCAATCAGGTGAACTGATGCAAACCGGCACTTCCGTAGGCCAGCAGCTATTGCAAACAACCATGCCGAGAGCCAACGCTCTCATGCAGCAGATGCAGGTGACCATACATCGTTTCGATCGGGTGGTGACCATGCTTGAAACCGACCCGCAGGCCTTTTTACTGGGGGCCGAACCCCTGCCGCGCGGACCCGGCGAACCGGGTTTCAAGGCAGCGCAATGAGACGATCGCCTGGCTTGATGACGATGGCATTGATGGCAATGGTTTCCGCTTGCAGCATCGGTCCCAACCGCGGCTCGCCGGTAAGGCACGATCTGGGCCCGATGGCCATATCCGCGGCGCAACACATCGCAGTGACACTCGATGCGCCGGTCTGGCTATGGGACGAGCGAATACGCTACCGCTTGCTTTACAAAGACCCAACCGTCATCCGCTATTACAATCTGGATCGCTGGGAAGCGCCGCTCCCAACATTATTGGAACGTCGCCTGACTCTGCACGGCAAACAGCCGTTCGCCATGCAGATAAAGCTGACGCAGTTCGAACAACAATTTGAAACGTCGAATCAGGCACGCGTTGTCATGAGCCTGATGGTTAGCGCCTTCGCGGCGAGAGACTATCGGCTGATTGCCAGCCGTTCATTTGATCTGTCGCAAAACACTGTTTCACCGGATGCGGCGGGAGCGGTCGCGGGCTTCGTCGCATTGAGCGAGCAGGCTAAAGCCGGCATCCAAGCCTGGCTGGAAACTCTGCCCAGTACAGAAAATACCGTACGGCAACCTTGACCCGGCTTGTTTGCAATAGGGAACAGGGCTCTGTTGCAAAAAAAGCCAAGCCAGAACATATCCGGCAGTACCGGTGGACGATCCCGCGGCGCTGCCGGGTAACGGCCATGCCCGGCTGACCGATTAGCGTGCATCAACCAGGATTTGGATGCATAATGAAGATGGAGTCATTTGGTGTCGCAACTGAAATCTGGCAACAAGCTCGATCGTCCGGTCGATAGCGGCTACGACCATACGCTTGGTCCGGCGAACGCTCAAATCACCCTGGTAGAGTACGGCAGCTACGCCTGTCCATACTGCCGCGCGGCGAACGAGCGGATCGCTCAGGTTCGCGACCGGCTGGGCGATCGCCTTCGCTATGTATTCCGGCACTACCCGCTGACCGGCAGCGATATTGCTCTGAGAGCGGCCGAGCTGGTGGAGCATGCGAAAGACGCCAAAAGCTTCTGGGATGCCCACATCACGTTGATGACGCGTTCCGGGACGTTGACAGAAGAGGATTTGATCGCGGTTGGCCGCGATCTCGGGGTGCCCCTGCCAGATGCCGGCAAGGCCAGAGAGGCCGACGAGCGCGCCAGAGCGCGCGTCCAGGCCGACGTAAAGAGCGCCAAAGCCAGCCACGCCCTGGTCACGCCGACGTTCTTTATCAACAACCGTCGCTATGATGACCCTTGGGACGAAAGTTCTTTTACCGATGCGATGCTCGGCGCCCCGGGACACAGGCTGCGGGAAGTAGCGCTCGATTTTGCCGGCTGGGCGCCTTCCGCAGGGGTCCTGCTCCTGCTGGCCACACTCCTGGCCGTGGGTCTGACAAACTCCAGTGTCGGCGCCAGCTTCGTGATGCTCTGGGAGCAATACCTGAGCATTTCGCTGGGTGGCACCGGGTTCAGCATGTCCTTGCTCCATTGGGTCAACGACGGGCTGCTCACGATCTTCTTTCTGGTCGTGGGGCTGGAAATCAAGCGCGAATTTACCGTTGGCCACCTTGCCAGTGCGCGATCAAGAGCCCTGCCGGTTGCCGCGGCAATCGGCGGCATGGTGGTGCCGGCAATACTCTATTCGCTGCTGATTCCTGCGGGAGCCTGGTCACATGGATGGGGCGTGCCAATGGCGACCGACACGGCGTTTGCCGTGGCGCTGATCGTGATGATGGGAAACCGCGTGCCGGCCGAGCTGCGCGTGTTCCTGACGGCCGCAGCTATCGTCGACGACATCGGCGCGATTGTCGTCGTGGCGATCTTCTACTCCGGCACGATGAACTTCGGCTATCTCGCTGGCGCCACGGCCATCGTTGCCGTGCTGGCCACCCTCAACCGCTCCCATATTTACAGTGTCACGCCTTACATCCTTCTGGGCGTCCTGCTCTGGGCCTGCGTGCTCGCAAGCGGACTTCATGCCACCATGGCCGGCGTGATCCTGGCGCTATTCATTCCGACGAGACCGCCTCCGAATCTGAAGGCTTTGATGGTTCAGGCGGATGTAATCCTGGCCTCCGAAGCCCGGCGCAGCGGGGAAGTCTTGCGGCATGGCCCCTCTCTCCCGGCAATGCGAGCGCTCGATGCCATCCACGATCGCCTCGAGTCGCCGGCCGATCGTCTGCTGCGAAACGCGGGAGGCCGCTCGAGCTACGTCGTGCTGCCGCTCTTCGCTCTGGCAAATGCAGGAGTCGCAATTACCACGGATGCGCTCGCCGGCCATGAACCGCTTATGCTTGCGATTATCGCCGGATTGATGATCGGCAAGCCCTTGGGCCTGGTATCGGCATCGGCGATTGCGGTGCGGCTTGGAATCGCCACCAAGCCTGATGGATATTCGTGGCGGCAGTTGGCCGGGGTTGGTGCATTGGCCGGCATCGGCTTCACCATGTCGCTGTTCATTGCCAGCCAGGCATTTCCTGTCGAAACCGATTTTGCCGCAGCGAAAATCGCGGTGTTCGCCGGCTCTATAGCGTCAGCAGTCCTCGGCGTAGCCATCCTGTGGAACGCGGACTCGCACCGGGTACGGAATGACGATTAGCATGTAGGCTCTTATACACAAGACCATGCACGTGCTATGCGCTTGTTGTCCCATGGACGGGACTCTGAGGAAAATGGAGGCAATCAGCTTATATGTTGAATTCCAGCTTCCAGCTAAGTGCACAGTTAATCGGATCTGCAAGGCAAAAGCCCAGCCAGGAGTGAAGTTTGCCAGAAAAATGAGACTCTTGGCTGTCGACCTCTATTACATCTTTTTCTCATCCAACGACCCCTGACGCTTCCATAGTAATCTAGCCCGGATATTTCACCAAAAAGAAATCGGCTCAGTGTAATTCCCGCTTAAAATCAAGTTTCCACACAAGAAATAGCGAGCACTGAGCCGATGCCAAAGTGTACCAGTAATGAAATACGTTTGGGGCGCCTCGGGCGGCGCGAAATCATCGCCAATTTCGATGGTGGGGATATCAGCACTGAGGGTGGGGTTCTTCTGCTGCGGCAGGTCGACCGCAAGATCGGGTTGACCATGGCGGTGGCCAGGATCTTGTCGGACGGCCGCTACCCGGCGCGCATCAAGCACGACCTGCGCGCTCTGGTGGCGCAACGGGTGTACGCGCAGTGCCAAGGCTGGGAAGACTTGAGCGACCACGCCATGCTACGCCACGACCTGGCCATGCAAACGGCGATCGGCACGACCGCACCGCTAGCGTCGGCACCGACCCTGTGCCGTTTGGAGAACCGCGCCACGCGAGCGCAGGCCTGGGCGCTGCACGGGGTGCTGGTCGACCAGTTCGTGGCCAGTCATAAAACAGCCCCGCAGGAGCTGGTGCTCGACATCGATGCTTCCGACATTCCCCTGCACGGCGATCAGGAGCGCAGCCAGTTCCACGGTTACTACGACCACTACTGCTACCTTCCCCTGTATGTGTTCTGCGGCCAGTCGATGCTGGCCTGCTATCTGCGCAACAGCAGGATCGATGGCGCCAGGCACGCGGCAGCCGTGATCAAACTGCTGGTGACGCGGCTGCGCCAGAGCTGGCCCGAGGTACGCATCGTCGTGCGTGCCGACTCCGGCTTTTGCCGCCAGCGCCTGCTGCGCTGGTGCGAACGCCACAACGTCGGTTACACGATCGGCGTGGCGCGCAACAGGCGCCTCGAAAAACTGATGGCCGGCCAGGAGGCAGCGCTGCATCGCGCCTGGGAACAGACCCAGGTCAAGCAGCGCTCGGTCGGCGAGCTGCGCTACGCGGCCGACAGTTGGAACCGCGAGCGGCGCATCATCACGCGCCTTGAATACGGCGCCCAAGGCAATAATCCGCGCTTTGTCGTCACCAACCTCGGCTGGGATGCGGCACGGCTCTATGACGAATTCTACTGCGTGCGCGGCGAAGCCGAAAACCGCATCAAGGAAGCCCAGCTCGACTTGTTCGGCACGCGTGCCTCCTGCCACCGGTTTGCCGCCAACCAGTTGCGGCTGTTGTTCGCGGCCCTGGCCTATACGTTGATGGAGCGCTTGCGCGCGCTGTCCCTGGCCGGCACCGAACTGGAGCGCGCCTGCGCGGCGACGATCCGCGTGAAGCTGCTCAAGATCGGGGCCGTCATCGTACGCAACACGCGCCGCGTGCGCCTGCTACTCACCTCCACCACCCGCTACGCCACGTCTTTCTTATCGCCGCCCAAGCGCTGGCGCCGCCATAACCCGTTCCGAGTGCTGCCCCGGCATGTTGAAAAACCATGGGGGAAAGGGGGAGCTATCGCCGCAGGCCAGACAAATCGCCTTGAGCGCGGCGCGTGGACATCGCTATGACCAAAATGCACATCCCAACGGGCGCTTCACGGCCTCATTTGGCCCTTGGTGAAATATGCGGGCTAGTCATCTGATTCTCCTGTATTTTAATGAGTGGCACGAATTCTGCTTTCATATGCGATGGAAGATCGTTGCAATACGGAAGCAATCAAATGACGCAAGCCACAGGAGAAAATAATGACACAAAATCCGACCGCAGTATCCCAACCTGAGATTAAGGGAACCGGTAAACGTCCCTCTCATGATTTTTCACCCCTATCGGTCTTGCAGTTCGTGCCCGCAGCTTTGACGCCTTCCGCCACCGATTCCGTTTTGGATAGCGCGGCCCAGGTGGCCAGAATGGGGAAAACTCTTTCGGTAAAACGGTATATATCAACGGTTGGCCGCGCCAGCCTGTGCGGCTTTTGCCTGCTGTCTCTTCTCTTGATGGGAAGACCATCTCATGCAGCAACGTTTACGGAAATTTCGGATGCAGGAAGCCTTCCAGCTACCGCCCAGATAACGGCTGGCTCCGGATTTCTCACGGAGATCGACGGAAAATTGAGCCCCGCTGACGGGGACGGTCAAGATATGTACCTGATACATATCGATGGCGGCGGAACGTTCTCAGCCACTACCGTGGACGGGGCAAGTTTCGATACCGAACTATTTCTCTTCGATGCAAATGGAAAGGGCGTGTACGCAAATGATGATGCGTCTGGCGACTTTGCTCCATCGATGCTTCGTGCCTACACTTCACTCACGCCCATTACCCCCGGCGATTATTATCTGGCAATCACGCAATGCTGTTCCGCGCCGGTTAGCAACGATGGTCAAATCTTTACTATCGCAGGGCCCAACCATCGTGCCTTGAGTGGCCCGACTGGTGCCGGAGGCGCATTACCGGTCACGGGATACGCGGGCGGGTTTGTTCAGACGCCGGGGGGCGGCGCTTATCAGATATTTCTTACCGGCGCCTATGCGTCAATCGTCACAGGTGCTCAAGTCTCGGCAGTCCCGGAACCCAACGTATTCGCGTTAATGCTCGCGGGACTGGGCATGATGGCCTTATTGGCGCGCCCTCGCCGTAAAACCGCCTCAACGAAGCGAGCTTGCACTATCCGGAACCTGGACCGAACTTCGACGTTGCATTGTGAAGTTCAGTCCGCTTGAACAAGGATTTTTAGAAATCGAGAGTGCTCATCGGGGCACTTTTAATAGTTGAATCGCATCTGAGCGAAATAAGTCCGCTGCGGAAACGGATGAAAAATCCAGTATTTTTCATTGTTCACGTTATTGATTCCGGCAATAGCGGTCAATTGCTTCGTGATACGGTACTTTGCGATCACATCGGCGACAAGATAACTGGTCAACCCGGTGTAGGCGAAACCGTTGGTATCCGTATTATTCAACTGGCCGAACTGGCCGCTGCTGTAGCGAACATTTACTGAAGCGCTCAATTTATCGTTAGCGCGATACGTCACCACCGCATTGGCGCGCCACGTAGGAAGCCTCGGTTGATGTTTTCCGGTCGTGGGAACCCCCGCGTTGGGATTGGCTGCCGTGGCTCCGATTGCCGCCAATACCGAGTCCGCGTCACGATTATCCGTGATTCTGGAGTCCACCCAAGTAAGGTTTCCGAGAACATCCAGACCCTTTATGACGGCATCACTCTTCTCTCCGGAAATTTCGATGCCGTAGGTATCGATTTTGTCTACATTCGATATGAAAGTCGCTTGTGAAGTGTTACCACCGGCGGTGAACAATCCTGTTTGGGAAAAAATGGCGTTTTTTATGCTTTCCTGAAAGAAGCTCAGGCGCACTCTTCCCTTTTCCATAGCATATTCACCCGAAAGTTCAGAGGAAAGCGCCTCTTCCGGCCTGAGACTAGGATTTCCATTAAAAGATATCGCATTGGAACCTACTCCCACTGTTGTCGTTTGAAATAACTCCGACGCGGTTGCGTACCGGTATGCCCTCCCGATGGCGGCGCCGATTTTCAATCCTTCTATGGGACTCCAGGTCAACTTTCCTTTAGGCGAGAAGTTGAGCGCACTTTTGTCAGCCTGATTGACTGTTCTAAGTTCAGTGTGAGCAGGGATGTTTCCAGTAGCCGGGATATTTACCGTTGTCGCATTAAAGCCGTCATAGGCATGCCAGTTTTCCAGGCGCCCGCCGAACGTAAAGTTCCAGTTGTGGTGAAAATCCCAGGCGTCCTGTATCCAGTAGCCTTCGGTCTGGGTTTTTCCCAATGAATTTGAAAAGATGCTCTGACCACGGCCACTTTGCCAATTGTTTGTATTGAATACCGGATTCTTCAATGTATAAAGGTCATGGTGGAAGCCGAAACTGATCTCATGGTAGCCCAGCAGATCGACGCGCGGCCTCCAGATGCCTTTGGCATCGACCGTATGCCAGCCGGAACCTGTCAAGCTGGTGATCCTGCCGGGCTGATTGCCCGCGAATGCAAGGGTAGGGTCAACCGTGGGCGCGCGAACCGTGTCCTTCCCCAAATCGATCAGGCTGCCCACCAGTTCCCAATCGAATTGTCCGCCGGTATTGGAACGGAGATTGATGCCATGGGACCAGGTTGTCTGGTCGGTCTGGCTCCCCGCGAAAACTGGACCGCTCCCGGGTGACAAGTTGTATTGCCGGCCGTCAATATTGACAAGACCTTTTTGTACTACATTTCCCGCAGCATCTCTCAAATAACTTTGCACGTTCGCATGCGCATTGTTTTGCCACATCCCGAGGGTATACGCGAGCTTTATGGTCGAAGTAATATCGTAGGCCGCCTTCCACTTGAAGTTATCTTGGATGGTATGGTTGATATTCCCTGCACCGAGCGTCTGGATAGCGGCATTGGTAGGGTTTGCTCCGGCGAAAGCGCCGGTTACATTTGTACCCCCACTGGCCCCCAATGCACCACTCGAAACAAGCGCAGTCGCAAAGGTGATAGGCTGGCTGTGGGAATCGAGATGGTTATAATCAAAACGGAACGACAGATCGTTATAGCGATGGCCGAGGTATCCCGAATACCTCTGGCTCTGGTAGGTATCCTTTGTGCCATAAAGATTGAAAGTCTGCCAGGAGGCTTGCGCATCCGCGCCCGCCTCGAATTTTTCCGGCATTTTTGTGGTGATATTGATCACTCCCCCAATGGAATTGCCGGCATAGGCGGCCGAAAAGGGGCCGTACATGATATCGATCCGTTCGATTTCCCCCGGCGACACGGTATTCCAGCGCGGCGAACCGGTGTTTGTGTTGTTATTGCCCAGCAAGGACGACAGCAAAATACCGTCTGCATAAATCAGGTTGCGTGCGCTGGCGGAAGTGCCTGAGGTGCGCATGCCAACCGGCGCATTGGTATCCCCGATATAACGGCTGCGCACCTGGATGGACGGCATGTATTTGATGGCATCCTCGGTAACCATGAGGTTGATGGCATTGTCCATCCTTTCCCGGGTAATGCTTTCGGTAGTCTGGGGTAACCGGTATCTTTCCTTATCGGTCTGCTTGCTGATCGGTTTCACTTTTCCGCCTATCGTCATTTCCGGCATCTGGATCACGGGTTCGTGAGCAGCCAGCTTCATGATGGAGGTTCCGGCAGGAATGAGAGCGGTATCGCTCGCTGCCGGGAGTTCGGGCACGGGGGGAACGCCTGCCGGTTTCTTGATCAGCGGCGCAGATTCAGTTTCTTTTTTTGCAGGCGGGTCCGCCTGGCCTGCTGCATAGACGGGCGATATGAAGAGCAGACTTCCAAACGCAAGGAAAACCAAATTTAATCTGGCATCCATTTCCACGCACCTCCCTCTTTTTATTATGGGGAAAAAACACTTCTAGGCAAATCAGGGGAATTCAGTTCTTCGAGCGCGAGGATAATCTATTTCCTCCAAAGCAGGGATGCGACAAATTGTCGCACCATCAGGAACTGGCGAATTTACAGGGTCCGCTTCCAGATAAAGGAAGGAAATTTAAAGGTGGCAGGATCAGAAGCCGGATGGCGACTGATAATGGAAACAGGTACGTTGATGGCAGGGAATCCGGGCAGATGAGTGGAGAAATTGCCGGTTTTCCTGCTCCTGCAGGTAAAAACCCGTGTGGATGATCTGTCGGATGGCTAACCCGGATATTTCACCAAAAAGAAATCGGCTCAGTGTAATTCCCGCTTAAAATCAAGTTTCCACACAAGAAATAGCGAGCACTGAGCCGATGCCAAAGTGTACCAGTAATGAAATACGTTTGGGGCGCCTCGGGCGGCGCGAAATCATCGCCAATTTCGATGGTGGGGATATCAGCACTGAGGGTGGGGTTCTTCTGCTGCGGCAGGTCGACCGCAAGATCGGGTTGACCATGGCGGTGGCCAGGATCTTGTCGGACGGCCGCTACCCGGCGCGCATCAAGCACGACCTGCGCGCTCTGGTGGCGCAACGGGTGTACGCGCAGTGCCAAGGCTGGGAAGACTTGAGCGACCACGCCATGCTACGCCACGACCTGGCCATGCAAACGGCGATCGGCACGACCGCACCGCTAGCGTCGGCACCGACCCTGTGCCGTTTGGAGAACCGCGCCACGCGAGCGCAGGCCTGGGCGCTGCACGGGGTGCTGGTCGACCAGTTCGTGGCCAGTCATAAAACAGCCCCGCAGGAGCTGGTGCTCGACATCGATGCTTCCGACATTCCCCTGCACGGCGATCAGGAGCGCAGCCAGTTCCACGGTTACTACGACCACTACTGCTACCTTCCCCTGTATGTGTTCTGCGGCCAGTCGATGCTGGCCTGCTATCTGCGCAACAGCAGGATCGATGGCGCCAGGCACGCGGCAGCCGTGATCAAACTGCTGGTGACGCGGCTGCGCCAGAGCTGGCCCGAGGTACGCATCGTCGTGCGTGCCGACTCCGGCTTTTGCCGCCAGCGCCTGCTGCGCTGGTGCGAACGCCACAACGTCGGTTACACGATCGGCGTGGCGCGCAACAGGCGCCTCGAAAAACTGATGGCCGGCCAGGAGGCAGCGCTGCATCGCGCCTGGGAACAGACCCAGGTCAAGCAGCGCTCGGTCGGCGAGCTGCGCTACGCGGCCGACAGTTGGAACCGCGAGCGGCGCATCATCACGCGCCTTGAATACGGCGCCCAAGGCAATAATCCGCGCTTTGTCGTCACCAACCTCGGCTGGGATGCGGCACGGCTCTATGACGAATTCTACTGCGTGCGCGGCGAAGCCGAAAACCGCATCAAGGAAGCCCAGCTCGACTTGTTCGGCACGCGTGCCTCCTGCCACCGGTTTGCCGCCAACCAGTTGCGGCTGTTGTTCGCGGCCCTGGCCTATACGTTGATGGAGCGCTTGCGCGCGCTGTCCCTGGCCGGCACCGAACTGGAGCGCGCCTGCGCGGCGACGATCCGCGTGAAGCTGCTCAAGATCGGGGCCGTCATCGTACGCAACACGCGCCGCGTGCGCCTGCTACTCGCCTCCCACCACCCGCTACGCCACGTCTTTCTTATCGCCGCCCAAGCGCTGGCGCCGCCATAACCCGTTCCGAGTGCTGCCCCGGCATGTTGAAAAACCATGGGGGAAAGGGGGAGCTATCGCCGCAGGCCAGACAAATCGCCTTGAGCGCGGCGCGTGGACATCGCTATGACCAAAATGCACATCCCAACGGGCGCTTCACGGCCTCATTTGGCTCTTGGTGAAATATGCGGGCTAAAGCCCTGTCCGGGGCAGACGCCGGTTGCAGCGGCGTCTGAGAAAACTCTCCGGGCAACAGCGAGCCTATGCCGGAATAACAAAAATCAAATGATGAAGACGCGTTGCAGGCATCCTGGCTCAGGTAAATTGCGTGATTATGGTTCTATTCCTGCCTGAGCCAGCCCTTGATGGCATCATCGTCCCGCTCGTCCCGCGAAAATTGGGGATCTGGCTTGCAGGCGCCTTTGGCAACAACCGGGTATATTCCCTTTTAAGCACTTCATAACCATCGCTTACGCGGTCTTCCAGCAACTTGCGGTTCACCACCGTGATATGGCCGCGCCGGTACTGAATCGCCCCCGCCGCCTGAAGTGTCTGCGCGGCCTGAGTCACGCTTTCGCGGCGCACGCCAAGCATGCTGGCAACCATTTCATGCGTCATCGGCAAAGAACCCCCGGATAACCGGTCCAGGCTCATCAACAGGAAACGGCATAATTGCTGTTCAATGGTTTGGCGATGTTCGACTGCGCACTGCTCTGTCTGCAGAAGCAGCGCCTGGCTGAAACGCAGCAGCAATTGCTGCAAGGCTCCGCCGGATTCAAACTCCTTTTTAAGAATGTTCGACTTGATACGGTAGCTGTAGCCAGGGCTTTGTACCAGCACAGTGGCAGGAGTACGGTCGCAGCCTAGAAGCAAAAACATCCCGGTTACCCCTTCATTACCGATCATCGACACCTGCCGGGATATCCCGGACTCCAATTCGTACATTCGCGCAATAATGCAGGTGGTGGGGAAATACAGGTGGCTGATACGGGAATTGGGTTCATAAATGACATGACCCAGCGGTAATTCGACCAATTCTAGGAAAGGAAGCAGATTGGTGTACTCCTGTATAGGCAGGGCCGCAAGAATCTGATTCTGTTTGGGGCTATGCAATATAGACATGGAAGTTTCCTCTGGAATAACGATAGGGTTAAGGCTACCGGACTTCGTATCAACCTCAGGCAGTATCCTTTTGCTTATCTATCCAGCAATAATCATGCCAAAATTATTTATCTTTTAATTTCATAAGGATAGCTATAAATTTAAAAGGGCATCCAGTTACCGAATTGAGGCACAAACTCGAACTCTTCCGCTAATAACTTGAAAAATAAAGAAAATATACTGTCTCCATCTGGAGACAGCAATCCAACCTGGACTTTGACACAATGCGAGCAGATGTTCTATCTGAGCTCTATCTGACTTTATAGGGTTTTGAAAAAACTGACTGCAACCCGTAAAAGTGGCGGGCAGAGCTCAACATGAGATTCTGACGCAATTGCGTCCACTGCTCTTGGCCTGGTACATTGCCTTGTCCGCAGACTGGATGAGATCGGTAAAATTCAGGCCGGATCCTGGAGCTGCGGTTGCAACTCCAACGCTAATGGTTGCCTGCAGTTCACCTGATTCCGTTTGTATCAGGCCGTCGGCTATCACGGCCCTTATTCGTTCCGCTACGACGGTCGCCCCGCCGCAGTCGCATTCCGGCAGAACAATCATCAACTCTTCTCCACCAAACCGTCCGCAGCCATCATAGGGTCTCACCGCATGGGTTATACGCTCGGCCACGTCCCGCAGGACTGCATCCCCTACCAGGTGCCCGAAGCTGTCATTTATCTTCTTGAAATTGTCTATATCGGCAAAAATAAGGGAAATGCAATAATTTCCCCGTTCCTTGCGGGCCATTTCATTTTGCAGGATATCAATTATCGTACCTCTGTTATATAAACCGGTAAGCGCATCCCGCGTGGCTTTTGCCCGCAATTCCTGCTCGAGGTTACTAATACGCCGCCCCGTCCGGAGCCTTGCCTGCAGTTCTTCGATGCTGTAAGGCTTGCTGATAAAGTCGTCCGCCCCGGCATCCATGGCCTCCACGGCAGATTCCGGTCCTTGCCGCGAAGTAAGAAGGATCAGATAAATATATCGATCTCTCACGCTATCGCGAAGCTGTCTGCATACCGTTACTCCATCCATTTCCGGCATCATCCAGTCCAGGGTCGCCAGCTGGGGCCCTGTGGCCTGTTTAAGCTTATTGAAAGCTGCGGTTCCATCCGTCACCGTCTCCACTTCATATCCGCTGTCTTTCAATGTCTCCTGCAGAAATAGCAGGGATACAGGGTCGTCATCCGCGATCAGTACTTTCAATTGAGTCTCCATTGATGAAAGCTTCCAGTTCGGCCGTCAATCCCTCTGCAAGTGCCCGGAGCCCGTCAAAGCAGGCGTACACACCATCGATTTCGCCCGTTTTAGCGATCTGCTCCAGTTTTGCGGCGGCATCAGCCACCGGCTGGGCGCTAATAGTGCTGGCTGCACCTTTAAGGCGATGGGCGGAATGGGCCACCAGATTCAGGTCACCGGTACCGGCGGCTTCCCGGATATCAGCCAGCGTAAGGGGAATTTCCTGCAAAAAAACGTGAACGAGCCGGATCAGCAATGGCTGTTTGCCGTTAACCCGTTTTTTTAAAGCAGCTTCCGGATTGAATCCCTGGATTGCAAGCGATGTTTCTTCCGAGCTGTCTGCACCCCCAGGTTGAATACCGGACGTTTCTTCCGATTCCAGAAGGCGCAGCAATAACTCCGGGTCGATGGGTTTCGGAATATAGTCGTCCATTCCCGCGGCAAGGCAACGTTCCCGATCGTCCTTCATCGCAGCGGCAGTAAGCGCGATGATGCGGACATGCTTTCCCCCCGCATTTTTCTCGCGTTTACGAATCTCGACCGTGGCCTGATAACCATCCATGCGAGGCATTTGTCCATCCATCAGGATGACGTCGAACTGCTGCTCATCCAGCATCCTCATGGCTTCGATTCCATCGCCTGCAGTAGCGAAGGAATGGCCTCGGTTTCGCAAGATTTCTTCCACCACTTTCTGATTGATTAAATTGTCCTCCGCTATCAACACGTTCAGGGTGCGCGAGGGCTGAAGCCTGCTCGCGTATCCACTTGAAACGATATGGGCACCATCATCTGTCCTGCTCATGGCAACCATGATCGCGTTAAACAGTTCCGATGGCTTGACAGGTTTTCTCAGGTAACCCGCTATGCCTATTGCCTTATAACGTTTGATTTCATCGTAAGCGTCGTTCGAAGAAAGCATCATGATCGTGGTTCCGGCCAACACCTGAATATGGCTGATAAGCTCAATCAACTGAAAACCGTCGCATTGCGGCATCCGCGTGTCCAGCAATACCAGCGGGTATGGCTTCCCAAGTGCTGCGGCGTTCAATAACTCCGCCAACGCTTCCGTGCTATTCGTCGCAAGCACCGGCCGCATGGACCAGCTGGAAAGAATCTCATGAAGAATCAATCGGTTTGTGCTGTTGTCCTCGACAACCAGAACCGGTACATTTTTCAGATCCTGATGGAGGACGATTTCCGGCTGACGATCCGGAACCGCAAACTTTGCCGTGAAGTAAAACGTCGTTCCTTTTCCTAACTCACTTTCAACCCCGACCGATCCATGCATTAACTTGACAAGCTGGGATACGATCGTCAGTCCCAGGCCGGTCCCTCCATATTTTCGGGTGGTCGAACTGTCACCCTGCGCAAAGGCATCGAAGATATAGACTTGCTGCTCGGCGGTCATTCCAATCCCGGTGTCGGTGATATTGAAACGAAGCAGGGCATATTTTATCCCCGCCTCTTCCAGAGACTCCTGCATAACCCGTAATACCACCTCTCCTTGTTTCGTGAACTTCAGTGCGTTGCCCGTCAAATTAACAATAATTTGTGCAAGGCGGCCGGGATCGCCTTGCAAAAGAAGCGGCACTTCCGGGGCAACCCGATAAGCCAGCTCTATCCCCTTCTCATTGGCGGTTGCGGAAAATGCTTTTAACGTGTTTCCAATCAACTCTTGCAAATCGAACTCGATATCATCGAGCTCGAGTTTGTTTGCTTCCATCTTGGAAAAATCGAGAATGTCATTCAAAAGCCGTAGCAATGAATCTGCGGAGGATTTTATCAAGATCATGAACTCCTGCTGCTGGGAGGACAACGGGGTTTTAAGCATGAGATCGGTAAGACCGATGACACCGTTCATGGGTGTACGAATTTCATGGCTCATGTTTGCCAGAAACGAGCTTTTCGCGGTGGTGGCAGCCTCGGCAGCCTCCTTGGCCCGGTGCAATTCCCTCTCCCGTTGTTTTCGCTCCGTGATATCGCGCAGGAATGCGCCGAACTCATGAGTCTCTCCGCCACTTATCAGCGAGACGCTGAATTCGATCGGAAGCTCGTGGCCGACGCGGTTACGAGCCGTTAGTTCGATTCTGCGTATTGTAGTGGGAATATCTCCGCCAGTTCCGAGGCGGTTAACCGTGTCAAGATACAAGGCCTGGCTGGAAGGAGCAATAATCAATTCTTCAAATGACTGTCCCCGGGTTTCTTCGAAAGACCAGCCAAAGGTTGCTTGCGCCTGCCGATTCCAATCGATGATATTGCCGGTACCATCCATACCAACGAATGCGTCATGCGCTGTCGCTACAATTTGTCTCGTTCGCTCTTCGCTGGCTCGAAGAGCTTCGTTGGCCCGTTTTGTCTCCGATACATCGTGCGCTACGCAAAATATCTGCCGCCGGTCCTTTGCCCATCTGGCCGACCACAGGAGATGCACAACCGAACCATCTTTGTGAATGTAGCGATTACCGAAATCCCGCGTGGAATATCCACTCATGACCTCCGCTGCGAAGTGCCGACTTCGGTCGACATCGTCTGGATGCACCAGCTCAAGATAGAGCCGTCCGGCAAGCTCATCTGCAGTGTAGCCCCAGGTGGCCTCACAAGCGCGGCTTACATGGACAAAACATCCGGATTCGTCAATTGAGCAGATAACATCCAGCGAATTATCCATCATGTCTTTATTCTCCCGGGCTGCTTTTCCAGTCTGAATAATGGATCTGGTCAACCCTTGTCCGATATAAGCAGCTACGCCAAGCCCAAGGCAGCCAAACAGAACAATCGTGAGACGGGAAATAGTCTGCGCCTGCGCAGTTGCTTCATCGGCTTGCTTGCTGAAGTCGCTCACTTCGCGAGATGAAAGAATGACTGCTTCCTTAATGATTGCCATGTTTTCGGCTTGAGCGGGCAGATATTTTTGCCAATAAGTTTTTTGCGCCGCGCGTAGATTCCGTGTTGCCAGGTGTAGGACCTGATCTTTTAAGGGCAGGATTACTTGTCGATCATTCTCCACCAATTGCCTCAGCATCGCATTCAACTCTTTGTTTGTGGTGCCTGCAATTGCCGCGTCCAGGTTTACGATCGCATGCTCATGAAGCTTTTCCTCCTGCCGCTTTTTCTCGTTGAATGTATCCTTGTCCGCGGGATCGAGCAAAAGATCGGTAAGCTGGTTTGCCGCCTCCATGAAGGCAACCTGGGCTTCCCGTATAAGAACGCGTGTCCGGTTCAGCAGCAATGTCTCTGCTGCTGCGGCATCCACTCTCTGCTGCAGATTTTGGTGAAGAAACAGATTTGTTCCCAGTCCGAGCGCGAGCAGCAAAACAAAGCCACTCGCAGCGACCACAGTGAAACGCTTATATACAATGGGTTTCAAGAAATCGACGGACATATGGCAATTAAGCTGGCCGTGAATCGCGACCCCGCGGGCTGACCGTGAAATGCGTTTTATTTCTTGCGGGCGCGCTTAGCGCTTGAACAGGTCTTTAAACCTAAATCCGGTAGTTGATCGCTCTTGGTTTAGAACCATGATCCACAAAGATTTTCACGATACTCGACGTTCACCTGCGTGGTGAGTTCGCTACAAGGCCTGACGTGCAAGAGTGAGCGAAGCCAATGGAAAACCAAACCAAGGGCATTGACAGTTCGTCAATGCCCTTGATGACGGGGCGCAATTATGATGAATCGACAATTCATTGCATAAAAACCTCCGTCATTCCGGACGCCGCGCCAGCGGAGAGCCGGAATCCAGAGCTTTTCAAGCTACTGGATTTCCGCCTTCGCGGAAATGACCCAGGTATTTATTCAACGCATTTCCGGCTCAGGATACGAGTCGGACAAATAAATCAGTCGCTGGGAGAACAGCTCTCATTAAACATCAAAAGAGATAAGGAAAGTACCTGTAAGAAATTACAGGTGGCGACTGCACTCGTCCATAAAACATCAATAATTGTTTTTATTCTCTTGGCCGCCACCCCTTCTGGCACGTATTGTGTGATCGTTGCGTCTGGTCGAGCTAAAAAAATTGGGGTGACTACTTTCCATCGTGCTTAGCAAAGCACCCTTTCTATACTTTCGTCCTCGTATAACTTCTGCCGAACATTACAAAAACGTCAGGAATCTGACATCGTTATGTCTGGTTCATCTCCCTATACTCTCTGTAAGAACATTGAAGTAACGGCAAAACAACCTACTCGGAATGAAGCATCGCTTTTTATTTGGGATGTTCGCGTTTGCTTTGATCTCTATAGGTGGATGCTCTATTCTTCCCTGGTATAAGACCCCTCCCCCTGGTGCACCACTAAAATTGCTAGTGGCACAGATCACAATGAAAGCACCTCTTAGCTCGCCTACCAACCTAAAGTCTTTCGATAAGCCACCGCCCGAGGAAGAGGAGCCGATACTGCTGGCCCGCTTAATTGAAGAAGTCGAGCAGAAGGCTCAGCAACTTTTCATAGAGCGGCTTGCGCAACAACCCGAATTCGTTGTCATATCCCTGGATAAGACACGTCAGATACATGCTGACATGAAGTTCAGTAATGGACCACTCGATAACACACAGCTCCGTGCCTTTGGTGCCCAGGCAGGTGCGGATGTCGTGCTATCCGGTCGTATTCTCGATTATGGCAAGGTTCAATGGCAATACTGGGCGATGGGCCTAGCTATTTCCATGTTGACCGAGACATTAATCGTAGGAGCATCAACCGGATTTAATCCCGGTATCATGGCGATAACAGCGGCCAGCGAACTGCTAACTGACCTGCCATTTTGGTGGGGTGGGGCTTATATTGCAGGTTGGGCTTTCAGGCCCGTCCGGATCAAGGTAAAGGCATTGCAGATTACAGAGTGTGAGAAAGTCATTTGGAAAGAGGAGGAGCTGGTGGTGCACATCTTCGGTAAATCCCTCGACAAATATTCTCCAGAAGAACGGAAACTCAAGGAAGTCCAACTGGGTATCAATCTGGAAGAATCATTAACGGAGTTGGCTAAGAGCGCAGGCAATAAGATGAGGCTTGAGCCGTGCCAATTGTAGTAGTCGCGACTTTATCTGATATCTGTTTAGCCTAAGGAAGCGCTGAACAAATCATCATTTGATCGAAGATGGCACGAGCAGGCGGCACTCATTCATCATTTACATCGACGCGGGCAAGAAATGCCTGCTCTGCTCCTGTTTTTGGGCGGCATTTGCCCTGTTTTCCCGCGAATTTCATCGTTTCGCCTATTTCAGGACGCACCTTGGGCGTCGAGTGCAAACCGTCGCCGCTTGGCGATCAGCAGATTCGCCAATCCGAAGAGGGTATAAAGCTGTGCCGTGTTTTTGGCCAGTCCGCGATAGCGCACCTTCTTCATGCCGAAGAGGTTCTTGACGATGTGGAAGGGATGCTCGACCTTGGCCCGCACACTCGCCTTGATCTGCTCGATCTGCTCCTTCAGGCGGCCAATTGGAGTATCCGGCAACGTCTTGCGCTTGCCGGGGCGCATCGCTACTTCCCATTGAACTTCGGTATTCAGGTTCTCTTCCCGTTTCTCGACACCCTGATAGCCAGCGTCGCCAAAGACAACCTTCTCATTCCCATGCAACAGCGCATGGGCTTGGGTAACGTCATGGGTATTGGCTGGCGTGGTAACCAGCGTATGGGTAATGCCAGACTCGACATCGACGCCAATGTGGGCCTTCATGCCAAAGTGCCACTGGTTGCCTTTCCTGGCTTGGTGCATCTCTGGATCACGCCCGCCACTCTGGTTTTTGGTCGAGGACGGGGCTGCGATGATCGTCGCATCGACGACGGTGCCCTCCTTGAGAATCAACCCCTTCACGGCCAGCAAGGTATTGATGGCGGCAAAGATGCGCTCGGTCAGCTTGTTGTCTTCAAGCAGGCGACGGAACTTGAGCAGGGTGGTGGCATCCGGTGCCGACTCACGCAACAGGTCAATCCCGACAAAGGACCGGAGAGCCTGACTGTCGTAAATGGCATCTTCAATGCCTTCATCCGAAAGACCAAAGCATTGCTGGGCGATGTACATGCGCAGCATGCGTTCCACGCCAATCGGTGGACGACCACGGCCTGTGCCCTTGGGGTAGAATGGCTCAATCTCGGCCACCAGTGCCAACCACGGTGTCACAGCATTGATCTGGCCGAGAAATCGGTCGCGTCGCGTCACCTTCTTCTTCGCCGCGTATTCCAGGTCAGAAAAACTCCCTTGCATCGCCAAGTGCCTATCTGTTTTCAATGCACCAATTCTCGCATGTCATCCACTGCCTCCGTTCGTCAAAATGCATTAAATCAGCGTTTCCCTAACTGTTGCGCGCAAAGTGGCTCAAATTTCAATTGCGCTCGACATAGCTTATGCAGTGCTGCAAGGATAGAAATGCTCTTTGGGATGTTTTCTGGGCATAAGAGCTATTCGTCTTCATGCCTCGATCCGAGAGAAACCTGAGTAACTGACTGTTACATTAAGGGAAGATTTGGTAGCGAATCCCGCTATCGAATAAACCTGTAACAGCTTATGGATAAAGGATTACAAAACAATACCCTAAAAATATGCCCCCGATTATGCCCCCAAAGAGAAAAACCCCGAGGGCTGGCCCAGGGGGTTTGATCTCTGCCAACCGCGTAGTTAGGATGACTACCGCTGGCCGTCACGGTTTTTAGGCACTCATGACTTATCCCATGAATATTCGCATTTTGAAATGCTTGCAACATCTTCGCTGGCCGAAGATTCTTTACTACCGTGAGATCTAGTCTCACGATGGAACGCTGAAAGACCATTCTGTCTTGCCGTTCCTGTTCGTTACCGAGAAGTCGCCTTGGGAGATCACGTCCATGCCGACGATTACGTCCCACCAGACCATATCTCCGGGATTCTTGGAAACAACAGTCAATTCATGAATGGTGATTTTGGAAGGCAGGGACAGATTGATCTCATACGCCGCGCTTTGTTCAACCCTGTCCACTCCTTGTAGAAGTATGGGTCCTACGCGTCTGAGAGACTGCAGCCCTAGCGCTTCGATCACTTTAGGGGTAATGACCGTCTTCATTGCTCCAGTATCCCACAGCGCGTTAAATTCGATCCTGGGGCATTTTGGAAGGCTCTTTCCCGGATGAAAGGCTGGGGTGATGTGGCAGGGCGTTGCCAGCGATGTCAGCAACCCTTTTTCAGACTCAACGGTGAAGCTTCTACTCATTAGCACAATCCTTGTACTTGTTCATCGCAGACATTGGCCGCTGTGATCATGGGGCCAAGCGGTATATCCTCCGGGGGAACCCCGCACATCGGCGAGGTCAGGTAATCGTAAATACACAAGGCAGGATTGTTGCTCCACTTCCTCGATCCGTCCCGCGGGTCGTATAGCTTCTTTCCTTTCATTAAAACGGCAATGTCTGGCATGCCGCCCTGGAATTCAGCTTGTCTCAAGTCAAGACGGATCACGGTATAGGTGAAATCGCGCAGTACCGCAGTGTCCTTCCACTTATCTCCGCACTCGGCCAGCAGGGAAGCGTCTGCCGGATCTGTAGGCGTCCCGAGATGCTTCTTTACCCGCACCTGGCTGGTATTGTTCGTGTACTGGTATGTGATGCTGTAGCGTTCGAGATTGAACGTCCATGCAACGGGCAAGCCGGACGGCACGGTGCCGGTTACGGTTATCGTGTTGCCAGATCTAGTAAACGGCACTTCCCCGTTGATCGGGATTATTCCCGATACGGTGCCTATCCCTCCCCTGCCATAGGCAATCACTTTGATCGCGCTCGAAGGCGTATGCTGGAGCGTGAACGGCGAGGTCGGAAAGGTTTCGGTTATCGTCTCCGTTGTCGCCGAGTAGTAATCACCCTGAGTAACAAAGCCGTCTTCATCCAGGGGACCGAGAGGCTTGTTGTTGATGTAAACCTCGTCTATTGATTCTGATTCATGCGCGGCATGGACTGCCACGATATGCTTGTATTCGTCGTTATTCCCACTCGCCAGAACCGCCACCACATCGGCACCTACCTTAGCTTTGCCGTAAACGTAACGATGGGGGGCATCAGTGGCAATACGGGTGATGGTCCGGTCTTGCAAGGAGTTTAAAAAGTCTTCCCTGGCCTTTGCCGCTTGCCTCTTCGCCTTTTTTGCAGCTGCCTTTTGAGCAACCACGCCAAAAACGGTTGTGCCGACTGTCAGGCCAATAGACGCAACAGTAACAGCTATTTCAAAGGCGGTAGCCGTTGCAAACCATACTCCTACTGCACCGAATACTGGCGGCATGTCCAGGCCTCCTTCACAACCATGCGATCGGTGAAGACCAGGCCGTTTTTTCCAACAGAAACGATATGCCTGCCGCTGAACAGGTGTGCTGCATCCTGATAGATAGCCAGATCGCCATCCCAGGCAAAGTTGGCGTTTATCTGTTTCAGGTTATTGGAGAGCAGCAAGGGGAGACCGCCCAGGTTCTTTACCTTCCTGCTTGCCTCCAGGGCTGAACTCCAGGGCCTGTGTGCACTTAAAAAGTCCTCGCCCATTACCAGTTCCAGCCATCCGATAGCGAAAGTGCAGCAGTCGTTTTCTCCCCACTTGAAGGGCTTGTTGTGATGGAGCGTAATGTATTCGTGGAGCTTCATATATCAAGAATTTTTGCCATATTCTTTGTAATTGTTACGATTTATGAAATAAACATTACCAGCGCGGTCTTGCCTGTGAGGTTGTGGTGATTTTTTCAGTTGCTCTTTCATTTGTTGATTCATTTGATTAAAACTTGATTATTTGCAAATAATCAAGATGTGCGTTTTATCAGGTAAATCAAAGTCTTTCTTTACCTTTTACTCCTGCCATTTGCTGAAACTTTTTGATTTAGTGCGCGAAATCAGGATGTTCTTTTTTACAATGAAATCATGATCTTGTTTTACTGTTGCGACTGTCATTTGCTGAAACTTTTCAAATAGGGAATTTTTTGTCTGCGTGAGACCCAGCGCGGTGTCCAAGGGTAGAGAACTCAGTGATTTCTTTCATAGCACCGGCTCAGTCTGGTTTAGCTTGGGCAGGTTCTCAAACTTCCTCACCTCATCAACAGTCAGCCATCCATCGGCTATCCCTTTGCTGTAGAAGTCAGCTCGATTGTTGCTATCGCCTCTCAGCAGTCCTTCAACGCTGTGCTCTGCGAAGTAGACTTGACGCGAGGCAGGGGTAAGCAGGGATGCGGATATCGCTTGTTCCCACATGGCAAGGTGCCGGCGCAGCGTATTCGTTATGAAAAACTTATTCATCTCCACGCTGTTGGAGTAGTTGGCCTCCTTCAGATCGCCTATGATGGTGGGCGGCACCCTGAATAGCCGGGCTATCTCTTCAACAGAAAACCTGCGCGCCTCGATCCATTGCGCATCTTCCATAGTCATGGTCACCGGGGTATACGTCCACCTCTTTCCATCCAGAATTACTATGCTGCCCGCGTTATCGATACCAGCATGCTTCTCGTTCCATCTATTACGTATATAGTCGAGCTTTTCCTCGGTCAGCGAGCTCTCAACATTAAGAATCCCTGTTAAGTAAGCGCCATTCTTGAAAACCGAATTTCCATGGTCACGCTCCGACAATCCAAGCTGGACTGTCTCCCTACTTTCTGCAATGGGAGATACCCCGGTCAGGCCATTGCTTGAACGGTGGCGCAAGTGGAATACTTCATGACGCAAGAGCCGCCTTACGCCTCCCTTTGCGTCTGACACGTCATAAGCAATATTGCCGTTATCAAGCTGTAAGGTGGATACCGATCCAGGCAGCAACGGCCTCAACTCGATCACCTGGCCATCGCTCCCGCGGATGATTTCGGCATGAGCATTACCACGTAGCAGTACCATGGCCATCAGCATTTCCCGAAACTCTAATGCGGTCTGAATCTCATTCGGCTGATCGTGCAATACACGATACAGGGGATGTTCAGGGGCGCGTTCCCTGCCATCGTCAGCCGTGCGCTTGTATAGAATCAGGGGAAGCGATGCGATGGTTTCAGAGATTGCAGAGACGCAGGCATAGACGGCAGACAGGCTTTCGGCCCTTGCTGGAGAAGTCCCGCCTGCAAGCAGAGGATGATTCCATGATGGGTCTTTTGCGTTATAGGCTCTACGCTCCAGGCCGATGATGTTGAGTGCTCGATCTACCAGATTCGGACGCATCGAGAACCCCACTCATTTTCATCATCCACGGTATCCAGCCAGAGGATGCTGGGTGACAATTGGCTTTTCTGCCACTCTTCCATGCTGCGCTTGGCTACCGAGGTATCGAGATAGGCGGGATTGCTGGTTATCGTGATCTCTTGCAGATCGACCACCAGAAGATCGCGTGTTAATTGTCCCGATCTCATATCCCAATGATCTCCATCCTTCGGCACCCGAAAGCCGAAGGAACAGCCGGAGATATCGCCTCTTTCTACAAGCGCCCCCAGGTCACGCGCATAGCTGGTGTCAGGCAGGGAGAGTTCAAAGTAAAGCCCCTTGGTATCCTCTGCCAGTGTCAGCGTACGCGAGCCGACACGCCCTAGAAGACGCTGTGGATCGTGTTCCAGGAGAGCGCGGATATTGTCGGGACTAGCAAGGGATTGGCGAAAGGCGCCGGGCAGGATGCGTTCAACGAATCCGCCCAGGTCCTGACTGTGGGAATTGTAAACTGCAGCGTAACCCGCAAGCTTGCCGGGAGAGGCTTGCAGCGCCCCTCCCGATCTTATTTCAAGCCCGTTCATCAGCTTACGACGATATCGTTTGCCAGTACGAAGGCTTCAGGATGCCGGATCAGGATATCGCAAGTAGCCATCGCACGAACCATCACGCCGCCGCGCGCATAAGCCGTGCTTTCGTATGGATTCACGAGGATATCAAGCTCGCTCCAGATGCCCAGCAATACCTGACTGAAATCACCCAGGATAAGCTGGCCCTTGGCAGTGGCAAGAGGTACCTGCTTGGTACTGTAAACCGGCAGATTCGCCATGCGCCCATTCTCCAGCAGATAGGCCGCGCCCGCGGTCGCGGATTTCAGCGTGGTCCGCAGCTTATCCGTAACCCCAGGAGAGGTCAGCCATGCGGTAGCCGTGCTGTTTGCCAGTTCGCTCTTGGCAATCATTCCGGATATGCCTGCCCAGCTCAGGGTAGCTAGTGATGCAGTCTGTATACCGACAGTCGGGATAATGCCGGTCGGCTCATTCGTGCCGCCGCCTTTGATAAGGGCGCTATCGATAGCGGCAGCCAGGGCAAAGGACATGTCGTCACGCAAAAGCTGCTCGATATCAGGAGAGGATTGCTGGATCAGCTGCCGGGACATTTCCGACAATGCCCCTACGTGCTTAGGACTGAGAGACTTGGCATCGTGTGTCAGGTCCGAAGCAGTGAGCGCACCATTCTCTGCAACCCATCCGCTTGTAACGCCGGTGCCGTAAGCAGGGATGGAAACGTCGCCATGCAAGCCGCTCAGTACGCGAACCCCGAGGGATCGGGCCAGCAGTTTGTTACGGAACGGCTCTATGAATTGATCAGGCCGGTAATCGGTAGGGACGATTTCAGGAGAGCTCGAGGTGGTATTGACCCGCTTTTCCAGTGCCGCCAACGGGACAAACACGCCGCCTGCTTTGCGCCCTGTGCGACGCTCGATTTCTTTCGAGTATTCGGCTTCAGCACCTGTGAGTTGACGTTGCTCCATGCCGGCGCGAATCACGCTCAGCAGGGAAACATTCTTTTCCAGATCGGCAAAGGATTTATCGCCGCTCACTGGCGTGCCTTTCATATTTCTCTCAGCTTCCACCAGAAACGATGCCCTGGCTTCCTGTCCTTCAAGATCGACTATCTTGGCTTTCAATGCGTCAAAACGGCTTGTTTCGTCAGCCGTCATGTTTCGTTTCTGAGCTTGAGCCGTCTCAACTAAAGCCCTCATTTCTGTCACAGCCAGCGCACGTTGCTCACGAAATTCATGTATCAATTGACACTCCTATAAAGTATATAAGTTAATGATAATAAATCACTAATATAACTTATACTCTTGTCTATTAAATATGTCAATATGCTTTTTCTATTTAAACGTCATGGGACTTCTTGGTACTCTGTGGGATAATCATGCTGCTGATGTTTGGGTATTCCCTCCCATTTCCTCGGCGTATTGCTCGATCACTTGCAAAAGTGCCATGCCGTCATAGTTTTTCCGAGGTATCTCCAGGTCGAAGACGGCAATCTTTCGAATCCCTACTGTCACAGTCACCGGGTCCGTAGTTGTATCGTCCACCACCACCGCATACTTGAGTTCCGGATTGCTTTCCAGCATGTCCTCTACTCGCTGCTGCCTGGTGTCGTTCGCCGCTTCCTCGATTTCGCCTTCCCAAGGGTTTGCTACTGCTACCGTTGCTACTTTTGCTACTTCTTCCGTCCATTCCTCTTGTTGAGTAGCAGGAGTAGCATGAGTAGCGGTAGCAACTCTTTTTTTCGAGTACTTTTTCTTCATCTCCGAAAGGATGCTCATGGAAGGTCTCCACTCAGTAGCGCGGGATTGATCTTGATAATGAGCCGCTTTTCCTCCTTTGATAGCTGTATCCGGTTGAGCTCCACGAGTTCTTTGATGCCAGCATCCAGTAGCGCTTTATCGCGGAGTGGCCCATGCCGGCGAACATGATTCTTTCCAATCAGGGTGACGCGTTCCCGCTTGCAGTATTCCAGCAGCCAGGTATCGAGCCGCACTGCATTGGCAATCTCTAGTGGCAAAGCCAGCTCTCCAAAGAAACGGCGGGATTCGTTCAGGTGCCATGCAACGATCAGGCTGGCAGATTCGAAAGACTCCAGACTAACCGCACCAATGCCATGCTCGAACATCTGAAACAGCGTTGCGAGCCGTGCCGCGTTGTCTGCGGCCTTGCTTGCCACATCGCGCACGTCGTACAGTTCCCCGCCACAGCGCAATTCGGATTCGATCCGGTTATGAAACTCAACCCATGCAGCCTTGGCTTCAGGTGTCAGAGTCAAAAGCGTCGGCTGCAAAACACCATCCTCATCGATTGGAACGTCACGATTAAGGATCGCGGCAATGCGCTGGTCGAATGCTGCGACATGCGGCCAGTTGTCCGGAGCTTCGGTAAAGAAGCGGGAGCCTTGTGTCGATTCCGGCCAAGCCACCAGGAATCGCGCAAGGAAACCCGTGCCTCTTGCCAGTACTCCGGATCGGTTGAAGAATTCGCGCAAGGTGGGATCTTGCACTTGCAGTCCCATGGTCAAGCGGGCGCCTCTCACGGTAAAGGATTCAGTGGATCTGCGATCAATGGTCAGGCTTGCACCATCCCACAGCAGATTGAGCAGCCCGAGGTTGCGCATGACGCTATCCTTGCCCATGCCATGCGAGCCGAAGACGATGCCGGCCTCAGCAGATATCACGCCACCGGATGGCCATTGCTGCGCGAGTCCATGGGCCAATGCTTCGGGTGTCGCATCGTTGTAACCCAGCCGCGGGACTCTCGGAGGCTCGGGCCTGTCGCGTTCCAGATCGCGCAAAGCAATTTTCATGGAGTCGGTCGGCTGTCCCGCTTTGGCAAGCTGGCGAATCTTTTCCTTGACGCCGCCGCATTCCGCTTCCCACGACCCCATTGCCGCTTTATGGTCCTTCAGTGGCTGTTTCGCGGCGTCTGCTTGTTGCTTCTCGTAATCCCGGATCGCTTTTGTGAAAAAGCCGTCGCAGGTGGTTTTTCTTTCGCCGCTGTCGGCAATGGTCAACAGGAATAATCCTATCGGTCCGGTCAGCTTTTCCGCCCGCTTAATATCTGCGTGAGCCTGCAGAGCGAGGGAGAGTGCCGATAGCGCGGAAGAGGCTACCAAGGGCAAGGGCGCCTTGACGAATCCGGCTACCTCTTCCACCGCCATGCGCACGGTGTCAGGAAGCGCCTCCACCGGGTAGGGCTCGGGCTGTACCTTGGATGATAGGGGCTGCGGATCGGGCCATTTCGGGACTTCGGGAATGCGCTTTATTACTTTCGTTAAAGGGCGGCTTGGAGCCTTTGCAATAATCTGATCCAAGAACGCGGCTCCTGCTTCAGCGGTAGCCATGGGTGACCTCCATTGCAGCGTTGATCCTGCCAGCGGCCACCATCAGCCGTTGCTTTTCTTCATCGGTTAATTGGATACCCTTTGCCATGTTGCTGGCCGATATCGCGACCAGCAGCGCTTCGAAGCTGATGCAGCGTAATACGTCAGTAGCAGGGAAGGCAGGGCGGACGGGCTTGCCGCGATCCGTCACCTTTTCGGGAAACAGGTCGGCAAAGGTTAATCCCAATGCATCCAGGATCTCTTGCGGGGAATCCCCGCCGAAGTCATGAATGAGAACGCGGCCATCATCCAGTTCCTTGATGGTCATGGAAGGGTGTTTATCGTCTCGGGTGGGACAGGATGCTATCCAGTGCCCCGCCCTGGTGCGTTTGACGTTACGGAGAAGGGATAGAAGCTTGTCGGCGGTCATGGTGCGGTCTCTTCAATTTCCCCAGCATGAAGCAGCGCTTGTCGTCGCTCCTCTTTTACCTCACTTTCATCCATGAGCGCTTCGGGCCTCCAGTTAAATTCATCTGGGGCCCCGCTTGCCATGGAGATATGGATATATTCCGCGATGACGGAAATGAATCCAATTTGAAATGAGGAAATAGCACCAAGGCTTTTGATGAACGTTGCCTTGATTTCATCCCGATCCCGAAAATAGCGCTCAACGGTGTTGTCGTTCGTCTCGGGATTATCGAAGCCACGGCGCTCTATCTTTGCTGCGGCCTGGAGCGCTTTAATGCAGGCGGCAGCGCCTTTACGAGATTCCAGCGTGGGCTTGTTCATCGACACACCTCTTCGCTGAGATATTCGTCTAATGCTCTGACCATTCCCCGCGCGAATGTGGGGCTCCTGTGGGCCTCTCCGAACGCATCCACGGCGTAATCCCTTCCCGAGTACATAGCCGCAATAGCGAATCCGATCAGCTCGCCGGCTTCTGCCTCGCGCAGCATCTCGCGGAGTTGATCAACGACGTCCTGATATACAGGGTTTGGAACAGTGGTAAGTTTGCGGATTGGAGTTACAGATGCCGAGCGCTGCGGTTTTGCGATAGGCGCGGACGCGCCTTTTGGTGTGCGTTTCATGGTGATGCTCCTATCTAAGCGGTTAATGTTTTCCGCTCTCCCGACGCCAATCGGGCGGGCGGACTCGTGCAGGTTGGCGTACCGGGATAGGACCGGCAGGGATTTCTCCCTCCCACACGAGCCACCCAAAAAGGGTGATCCATGAATGACGGACGTAAAAAAACCGCTCTGAGGCGGTTGTCCGCCTATCTTCCGAGACGCCAATCTCGACCGATGAATTACACCGGAAGGGAAAGCATAATCCCGATGAAATGCGGATGTCAAGGAATATGTCATGCCGCCGCCTTTTGAGTTGCGCGCGGGCGGCTATCTATCCAAGCCTGGATTTCGTCACTACGCCAACCGCAAGCGGCTTCACCTAGCTTTACTCTCGCGGGAAATTGGCCTAACGCTTCTAGGCGGTAAATCGATGAACGGGAAAGGCCGGTAATGCGGGATGCTTCCGGCTGCTTGAATATGCGAATTGAGTCTTGCACACTTGCCTCCTATAGAACTCCAACGCGCTCAAGGTGGCGTTGAAGGAGGCAGTTTTGCAAATGTGGGAGAGTTAAACAAAGCGGAAAAGCTGACTATTCCCGCCTTGACATTTTCTTTTTTTTCCGTTTCGGATAGATAATATCTCTCACAGCCGATTCAGATAATCCAATAGCTTCTGCTGTGTATTCAAGGGCCGCTTGGCTAGGAGAAAAGTCGCGCTTACCGCGTTTGGTCTCAAAAAATTTATCTATCTTAATAGAGTCTAATTTGCTGTTAAACATCTGCTTTACTGCTGTTTCTGAATAAATATTCTCCCAGGTTTTTTTGGGCAGCTTAATCCTGTTGAATAAAATATCTAATAAAAATTGCTTGGCATGATCTGGCAGCGGTTTACCATTCGAATCATGCAATCCCGCAATCTGTTCTTCCATAAATTTGGTGACGGCGCCTTTAAGCCAAAGGTCGCGAGAAACACTCCAAAGATGGTCTTCCCCATCTATAGGATCCTCTTTCATTTTGATTGTAATGTTGATTTTTTCCAAAGTAATTCCTTAAGAAATGATCTTAGGAACAACCTTGAGGCTATCCAGATAATCCGCCCATATCTGCATCATGGACCGCCGCTCCTTCAAGAATTTGGTTCGGTTATAGGCTGCTCCAAGAACATCCGGGACTTTGTGCGCCAACTGATGCTCGATCACTTCCGGTTTCTGGTGCAACTCTTCCGCGAGAATGGTTCGTGCCATTGCCCTGAATCCATGCCCGGTTATTTCGGTCTTGGTGTCGTATCCCATCCGGCGCAGGGCAGCATTCACGGCAGCATCACTCATCGGTCTTTTAGGATCACGCCCGGGGAAGACATATTGCCGATCTCCGGTCAATGCCCGAAGCTCACGCAGGACCGCCAGCGCTTGCGTCGCTAGAGGAACAGTCTGCTCTGTTTTGGTTTTGGAGACGAAATATCTCCATTCCGCTTTATCGAAGTCGATATCCTTCCACTCGGCGCGTCGTAGCTCGCCAGGACGCACGAACAGCAGCGGGGCAAGGGTAAGGGCACACTGAACAACGAAAGTGCCTCTAAAGCCCTGTATTGCGCGTAGAAGCTCTCCTACCTGTTCTGGGTCGGTAATCGAGGCAAAATGATTTGTTACGGTGTACGGAATGGCATCCTTCAGGTCTTGCGAAGGGTCTCGCTCTGCTCTTCCAGTTGCCACGGCATAGCGGAATACCTGCCCGCAATTCTGCTTGACGCGGTGCGCGGTATCCAACGCCCCCCGGCTTTCCGTTCGACGTATTACTGCCAGCAGTTGAGGTGGAGTGATGGTTGATACAGGTTCACCGCCAATCCAGGGGAAGACATTGTTTTCGAGACGCCTGATTGTCTTATCGGAATGGGAAGGGGCCCACTGAGGAGAAAACTTTGCAAACCATTCACGAGCGATAGCCTCAAAGCTGTTTGCTGCGCTTTCCTTGTGCGCCCGCTTGGATTGTTGCTTCACTACTCCAGGGTCAACCTGGTTCGCCAGCAGCTTGCGGGCATCATCCCGCCGGCTGCGTGCCAGACTGAGAGAGACATCCGGATAAACCCCGAAAGCAAGGCGCTTCTCCTTGCCACCAAACCGGTATTTGAACCGCCAGTATTTTGAACCAGTGGGCATTACTTCAAGGTACATGCCCCCACCGTCCGCCATCTTGTACGGTTTGGCTTCAGGCTTGGCTTTGCGCACCGCCATATCGTTTAATTTCATGGGGAATATCTATTTTGGGGGCATCAAAATCTGATTGGGGGCACATATGGGCAAATTATGCCCCCTTTTGAAGCTGGATTCAATGAAACAAGGTGGGGCGCAATAGGAGTAAAAACCAATGAAAAAGCCCGCTGTATGCGGGCTTCAGGGACTTCTTGGAACTTGGTGGGATGGGTACTTGGTAGCGAATCCCAGATTCGAACTGGGGACCAACGGATTATGATTCCGCTGCTCTAACCACTGAGCTAATTCGCCACACTGACACTACTTAGAAGCAGAATTTTGCCTCCAGGGAACGCCACTGTCAATATTGGCAAAAAATAATATTGTATTTCAAAGTGTTATTTGCATACCGGATTACCGGGAATTTATTCCATGGAGCGTTCCATCGAATATCCAGAAAGACCTCATTGTGTCGCTCACAGTCCCGTTTTGTAAACAGAATGCGCTCATACATTGAAAAGCATCCGTAATCTGTATAATGGCCTTATGAAATTCGACGTGGTTATCATTGGAGGCGGACTGGTGGGGGCAAGCCTGGCGCTTGCGCTTAAAGAAAGCGACCTCAAGATTGCATTGGTGGAACCGCGTTTGCCTTCCCCTCCTCCTGACGATGATAGCTGGGATGCCAGAATTTACGCCATCAGTCCTGGCAGCGCGCATTTCCTTCGGGACTGTGGCGCCTGGCAGGAGCTCGACAAGGCACGACTGGCCCCAGTCTATGAAATGGCGGTATTTGGCGATGATCCCGCTGCCCGTCTCGACTTTAGCGCATACGATATCGGATCGGCCGAACTGGCTTTCATCGCGGAAAATCGCCAGCTTCAAAATGCTGTCTGGAATACGCTGAAGCGGCAAGAAAAACATATCAGGATTTATTGCCCGTTGCAGTGCGCGGCAATCACGTGGACTGACACCCTCGCGGAAATTCAGCTCACCGATGGCAGTAGCGTGCAGGCTGCGCTGGTCGTGGGGGCGGACGGACTGAACTCGTGGGTGCGGGAGCAAGCGTCGATCAAAATTACCCGGCATTCCTACCAGCAGACAGGTGTCGTAGCCAATTTCAGAGTGGAGCATCTCCATCGGAATATTGCCTACCAATGGTTTCGCAGGGATGGCGTGCTGGCTTTATTGCCTTTGCCGGATGAGATGGTATCCATGGTTTGGTCTGCAAATGAGGAAAGAGCAAAAACATTGCTGGACTTGTCCGAAACGAAGTTATGCCAGGAAGTTGCGGACGCATCCTTCCGTACCCTGGGCGACCTGCAACTTGTCACGCAGGCGGCTGCCTTTCCACTTAATTTCCTGCATGTGAAAAGCCTGGTGCAGCCTCGCCTGGCGCTCATCGGTGACGCAGCGCATGGCATCCACCCCTTGGCGGGACAAGGCGTCAACCTGGGGCTGCGCGATGTGCGCGAACTTGCAGCTATTCTTGCCGATCGCGGAATGCAAACAGATTGCGGCGACTTCTTCCTGCTTCGCCGCTACGAACGTGCCCGGAAGGAAGATATTCTTGCAATGGAAACGGCCACGGACGGGCTGCACAGGTTATTCCAGAACGCCAATCCTACGCTCGTCCGCTGGCGTAATATGGGACTGGGAATCACCAATCGGCTGCCGTTTGTCAAAAACATGCTGATGCAGCACGCGCTGCACTGAATATCAAGGCAGGCAATAGCGCGACAATATTTTTTTCAATTTAGGTCAATCGAGTGATGCGCTTGAATTCCGTTTTTTTTCCGCTGCTGCTGGGCATGATGTCCGGCGCCGCCCATGCCGATGAAGCATCCCTGAGAAAGGCCTTGCTGGCCGATTTTCCCGGGGAAAAAATTGAAAGTGTAAAAAAAACACCCTATCTCGGACTTTACGAGGTGGTAGTGGGCGATGAACTGTTTTATACCGATGAAAACGCCAGTTTTCTCTTTTTGGGGCACGTAATCGATCCCAAAACCAAGCAAAGCCTGACCAGCGAACGCCTGCAGGAAATCAAGGACGCGAGGCGCATCAGCATGGACGAGCTGCCATTGGACCTCTCCATCAAGGCTGTCAAGGGCAACGGCAAGCGCAAACTCGTGGTTTTCTCCGACCCGAAGTGCCCGTATTGCAAGCGCCTGGAAAAGGAACTGGTAAAAGTCACCGACGTAACCATCTATACGCTGCTCTATCCTGTGCTGAACGGTTCGCTGCCAACCGCCACGTCGATATGGTGCTCGCGCGACCGTCTCAAGGCGTGGGACGACTTCATGCTGAGAGGTATTGCTCCGCCGGGGAAAGATTGCGAAACCCCGATCAACACGCTGGTTCAAACTGGACAGAAATACAGGGTGAACGGCACGCCCACGCTGATCTTCGCGGATGGCTCGGTTGTGCCTGGGATGATTACCGCTGAAGTGATAGAAAAAAAGCTGAACGCAGCGGCGCCAAAATAAACCAACAGCGCTTACGGGACGGCATGAGAGCAGGAAGCGGGGAGCGAAGGGCCTGCCGCCGCCCCTGATCCGTTGCGATTTTTCTTGAACGTATCCGGCTCCCCTGTTTGCTTGGTTGTCTGGCGTCTATTGAGCTTGCTGCATCTGAGGCGCCTGAGACGCCGGAGGTTCGGGTACGTAACCCATGGGCATCAGCACCCACAGTTTGCCTTGCTGCCTCATTTTCCCGGCCTGGTCCCCGGCTTCCGCACCGAACCCCCAGAAGAAGTCTGCGCGCACATTTCCCTTGATGGCGCCGCCCGTATCCTGCGCAACCATCAAGCGGGAAAGCTGCTTGTCCGTAGCAGGCCAGGTAGTGGCAAGAAAAACCGGCGCTCCTTTTGGGATCACGCGCGTGTCAACCGCCAGACTTCTGCCCGCAGTCAGGGGAACACCGAGCGACCCCAGGGGGCCGGACGCCCCGGTGGGGAGCTCTCGAAAAAAGACGAAACTGGCATTCTCGTTCAACAGCCCGGCCAGCTTGGCCGGGTTTCTCTGACCCCACGCCCTGATGCCCTGCATGGACGCCTCCTCCACGGATAGCTCGCCGCGTTCGACCAATAGTCTTCCGATCGACCTGTACGGATGACCGTTCTGCTCGGCATAACCCACTCTCGCCATCTCCCCATCCTCTAGTTTTAGGCGGCCCGACCCCTGAACCTGCAAGAAAAACAGATCCACGACGTCATCCACCCAAAAAAGCTCTTTGCCCTTGAGCCGCGCCGGCTCGCTTTCTATTTCCTTTCGGCTGTAATAGGGAACGACTTTGCGTCCTTCCAGGCGTCCGCGCAGCCTCATGTTTTTCAGCGCCGGATAGACGCCACCCAAATCGATTACAAGAAGCTCATCGGGCGTGGTATAAAGCGGGTATGGGTATTTGCCGGACGGCTTGCGGCTGCCTCTTAAAAGCGGTTCGTAATAGCCGGTGATGAGTCCTTCTCCGCTACCGTCCGGGTTCAGTACCTGATGCGGGACGAAATGGCTCTCGAAAAATTGTCGCAAGGCAGCGATATCTTCTCCCCGCATGGCATCCGCCTGCGCGCAGGTTTCCTGCCACAGCGCCTTATTTTTCAAGACATCGCAACTTTTCAGGAAGGCATCCCACGCTGGCACGATATCATCGTCGGCCCAGCCCGTGAGTGCGCTCCAGTCGGATGGCTTGAGCGCGATTCCAGACAGCGCAGCCTGCGGCGTGGCCGGGGCAACAGCCGCTCCGGTGGAAACGGAAGGAACAGTGGTGCAGGCGTGGAGCCATAATGAGGACACAACCACAAGAAAACTTAATTGGTTTTTCATCGAATATTGATTAAAGTTACATGAATTAAACTACACGAATCATGATCGACCCTATGTGGATACTACTGCTGGAAGCGGGGGTAGCGCTATCGCTACTGATTCTCATCGTCTGGTGGACCCGGCCGCGCAAAAAAAACGATGAGAACAAACCGGATGATGAAAAACAGGAATAAGCTCCGCAAAGACAGGACAACATGATAAATTAATAGTTCAAGCAGAATGCCTACCCGCCAAAACTTTGCGGCTACTGAATCATGCGTGCTGGAGAACAGGCCCGACTAAATACTGGCGATTCCTTGAGGAAGCGCTGATAAAATGTTTTGTTACGGGAGATAACAATGAGATACCAAAGCTTTCAAGAGCTCTGCAGTTATATAGCCGAGCGCAACCCGGGTCAACCCGAATATCTTCAGGCAGTGGCCGAGGTCATAGAAAGCCTGTGGCCTTTCATCACGGAAAACCCCCGTTACGCAGAACATGGCATTCTTGACCGGCTGATAGAACCAGAACGAATAATCATCTTCAGGGTGGCCTGGGTTGACGACCAGGGAGAGGTCAATGTCAATCGGGGTTATCGGATCCAGCACAGTTCGTCCATTGGTCCGTACAAGGGAGGCACCCGGTTTCACCCCTCCGTAAATCTTTCGATCCTCAAGTTCCTCGCGTTTGAGCAGACCTTCAAGAATGCGCTTACCACGCTTCCCATGGGAGGTGGAAAAGGGGGGGCGAATTTCGATCCGAAGGGGCGCAGCCAGGGGGAGGTGATGCGCTTCTGCCAGGCTTATATGAGCGAACTGTTCCGGCATCTCGGTTCCGACGTCGACGTTCCGGCAGGCGATATTGGCGTGGGAGGACGGGAAGTCGGATTCATGGCCGGAATGATGAAAAAGCTTTCCAACCGCTCCGATTGCGTTTTCACCGGCAAGGGCCTGAGCTTTGGCGGCTCCCTGATTCGCCCCGAAGCGACGGGTTATGGCACCGTATATTTCGCTGAAGAAATGCTGAAACGTACAGGACGTTCGCTCCAGGGGTTGCGTGTTTCCGTCTCGGGCTCGGGCAATGTCGCTCAATATGCAGTGGAAAAAGCAATGGCCCTCGGTGCCAAAGTCGTCACGGTATCGGACTCCAGCGGCACGATAGTCGATGAGGACGGTTTTACCAGAGAAAAATTGACCGAATTGATGAACGTGAAGAATAACCTTTACGCCCGCATCAGCGAGTATGCGGAGCGGGTGAAAGCGACATTCGTTCCGGGAAAGCGCCCCTGGCACGTGCCGGTGGACGTGGCGCTGCCCTGCGCAACCCAGAACGAGCTGAATGAAGAAGATGCGGCGACGCTGGTCAAGAACGGCGTAATCTGCGTCGCGGAAGGCGCCAACATGCCCTCTACGGCGGAAGCAGTGAAGCTTTTCGAGCACCATCGGATTCTGTTCGCGCCGGGCAAAGCCAGCAACGCCGGCGGAGTGGCAACTTCAGGCCTCGAAATGAGCCAGAATGCCATGCGCCTCTCCTGGCCAAGAGAGGAAGTGGATGCCAGGCTGCTCGAAATCATGCAGGCCATTCATCAGGCTTGCCTGCGATATGGCGAGCGCAAGGATGGAAGCATCAGCTACGTGGACGGCGCGAATGTAGCAGGATTTGTGAAAGTCGCGGATGCGATGCTGGGCCAGGGCGTGATCTAGCAGTTTTGCAAGCTATCTTATCCACATCGTCTTGATATTCGAAAATTCCCGAATGCCGTGATAAGACAGCTCCCTGCCAAAACCGGACGCTTTGGTGCCGCCGAATGGCAGGCGTGGATCGGACCGCACCATCCCGTTTATAAAGGTACACCCCGCCTCGATCTCGCGTGCGATTTTCTCGGCGTGCATGGAATCCCGGCTCCAGATGCTGGAGCCGAGGCCAAAACGCGTATCGTTGGCGATTCGAATTGCTTCTTCTTCATCGGCAGCACGGATCACGGCGGCAACCGGTCCGAATAATTCCTCGTGATAAGCGCGTGTCTTTGCTGTTACCCGATCGAGTATCGATGGCGGATAAAACGCCCCTTCGCCCGAAACCGGCTTGCAACCAAGAACCACCTCCGCTCCTTGCTCTATTGAGTCCGTTACCTGCCGGTGAAGATGCTCGCGTAGATCGAGGCGAGCCATCGGACCCATTTGCGTTGCCTCGCTGGCGGGGTCGCCCACTTTCAACTCGGCCGCTTTCCTGGAAAACAGGGACAGGAACTCATCAGCAATTTCGGCAACCGGAATGATACGCTTGGCGGCTATGCAGGATTGACCGCAGTTCTGGAAGCGCGACCTCACCGCAAAGCTCGCGGCCTGTTCAAGATCGGCATCCTTCAGTACGATGAACGCGTCCGATCCTCCCAGCTCCAGCACACATTTTTTTAAATGCTGCCCTGCATGGGAAGCAACCTCGCGCCCGGCGTTTTCCGACCCGGTCAGCGTTACCGCATGCACATGGCGGCTTGCAATGGCTCCAGCCACATCCGCCGCCTCTATCATGAGCGTGGTGAAAACATGCTCGGGAAATCCCGCGTCGCGGAACAGCTGTTCCAGCGCCAGGGCGCACTGCGGGACATTGGAAGCATGCTTGAGAACGCAGGCATTGCCTGCCATGAGAGCGGGTGCGGCGAAGCGGATGACTTGAAAAAACGGAAAGTTCCACGGCATCACCCCCAGCACGACGCCGAGCGGATCATACAAGACATAACTCCTGCCTGCGTCCGTCTGCACCATTTCAGTCTGTATGAAATGTTCTGCATGCACCGCATAAAAATCGCAGGCGAGCGCGCATTTTTCCACCTCGGCGCGCCCCTCACGCAAGGACTTGCCCATTTCGAGAGCCATCAGGCGGGCATATTCATCGACGCGTTCATGGAAAAGCACAGCGGCGCGATTCATTCGTTCAACGCGCGCGCCAAACGCCATTCGTGACCACGCATGCTGAGCCCGGGAAGCATCCTGCAACGCTTCGGCCAGACGATGGCTATCCCAGCTGGGGTAGGTTTTCAGGGTGGTGCTGGTAGCGGGGTTGAGGCTGATATAGGGCATGATATGCTATTCTTCCCAGTTAGGTGTCCAATGTCGTGTATCGAAGTCCGAGGGTAGTTCTCTGCTGAAAGTAAAATGGGTGACGTGAGAGATTGCCTTCGCGCTTCCCCGCCAGGCTATTTACGTAAATTAATTAGGTGTGGCAAGTTATGAGAAAGTTTCTTGTGGGGTTGTTTTTGGTGATTCACGCCGGAACCTCGACGGCTGGCCAGGAAGCTAACTTCGTGGCGATGCGGAAAGCGTTCCTGTCGGGCAATGCCGGTCACGTGATCGTATACGGCCAACGCTTGCAGGGGCATGCACTGGAGCCCTATGCAGCCTACTATCGGCTCCGCGGCGCCGTTATCAATCTCGATGCCATCAGGAAGTTTATCAGTCGCTATCCGGACAGTCCACTCAGCGACCGTCTTAGGAGCGATTGGCTGAAGGCCCTGGGAAAGGCGCAGCAATGGGAGCTATTCGCAGAAGAATACCCCAATTTGATCAGCGGGGATATGGAGCTCACCTGCTATTCGCTGCAACAGCGCCTGGCCGCCCAGGACCGCAAAGGGTATGAGGAAGCCCGCCCATTGTGGTTCAGCGCGCGCGATCTCCCGGAAAGTTGCACCCCGCTATTCAAGACGCTGATGAGCGCAGATGTTCTGACGACGGAGGACATCTGGGCGCGACTGCGGTTGACGCTGGAAGCGGGCAATGTAGGCGTAGCCAGATGGATCAACGAATACCTGCCGGAAGGCCAGGGTCTCAGTGGCCGCAAGCTGGCCGCCGCGACAGATAATCCACTACGCTACCTGGAATCACAGCGGCATTCCATAAAGACCCGGGGCGACCGTGAAATCGCCCTTTTTGCCATGCTGCGCCTTGTTCGGAACGGTCCCGACCAGGCATACGCTTATTGGCCACGCCTGCGCGGGAACTTCAGTGAGAAAGATCATGCTTACTTCATGGCGCAACTTGCCGATCAGGCGGCACGCAGGCTTCACCCGAATGCACTGAGCTGGTTCGCGGAAGCCGCGAAAACCCGCAGTCCGGCTGTACTGACAGACGATCAGCTCGGATGGAAAGCGCGAACCATGCTGCGCGCCGGAGACTGGGATACCGTATTGAATACCATCGATGCCATGTCTCCCCGGGAACAGCGCGCGGGAGTATGGCGTTACTGGAAAGCCCGCGCTTTGAAAGCCGCAGGCAAAACCACCGACGCCAATGCCATCCTTGCCCCACTAAGCAATGAGCATAATTTTTACGGGCAACTGGCGGAGGAAGAACTGGGCGTGGCCATCGGTCCCTCATCCGCGCCCCACAAAGTCACACCGGCCGAAATTGCCGCAATCGAACGCTTGCCGAGTATTCAGCGGTCGCTCATCCTGTATCGGTTGAATCTCCGCCCCGAGGCGGCGCTTGAATGGGCGTGGGCAATAAAGGATCTGGACGACCGCCGGCTGCTCGCTGCAGCTGAAGTCGCCCGGCGCAAGGGCATTTATGACCGGGCCATCCACACCGCCGAGAAAACCGTGCAACATCACGACTTCAACCTGCGTTTTCTTACTCCTCACCGCGATACGCTACGCGGCATCCTGAAACAGCAGGAACTGGACGAAGCATGGGTATATGGACTCATTCGGCAGGAAAGCCGCTTCATGTCGGATGCACGGTCCAGCGCCGGCGCGATGGGTCTCATGCAATTGATGCCGGGAACCGCGAAATGGGTGGCAAAAAGACTTGGCATGAAGAAATACCGCAATGCCCTTGCCACCGAAGTGAATACCAATCTCAAGCTGGGCACCTACTACCTCAAACATGTCCTGACCATGTTCGACAACCAGCCGATGCTTGCTTCCGCCGCCTATAATGCCGGCCCCAGCAGAGTGGGGCAGTGGCGCGACGAAAAGGCGATGGAGGGTGCCATTTACGCGGAAACCATTCCCTTCAACGAGACGCGCGACTATGTAAAAAAAGTAATGAGCAATTCCATGTACTATGCCAGCACGCTCGGCCATCGAGTAAAACCGCTGAAGCAGCGCCTCGGAATTGTGGCATCGAACCAGAACGTGGAAAAAATGGCGAAAGAAGATGTTGGGCCATGAGTATCGACAAGATCTGCATTTTCGGTGGCAGTGGATTTGTGGGAAGGCATCTCGCCAACCTGCTCGCTTCCAGAAAAATTCATCTGCGCATTCCCACGAGGCATCGGGAACGTGCCAGGGCGCTTCTCGTGCTTCCCACGGCCGACGTAGTGCAAGCCGATGTATACGATGACAGCCAGCTCGAGCGCCTGGTCAGCGGCATGGACGCGGTCATCAACCTGATTGGCGTCCTGCACGGCGACTTTCACGCGGCCCATGTTGAACTGCCCCGAAAAATTGCGGCCGCGTGCGCTCGCAATGGCGTAACCCGCCTATTGCATATGAGCGCGCTGCATGCCGGTCCCGATCGCCCAAGCCGGTATCTGCGCTCGAAGGGGGAAGGTGAAAAGGCGGTGGCAGAGTCCGGCCTTGTCGCCACCGTTTTCAGGCCATCCGTCATTTTCGGTCCTGGTGATGCTTCGATCAGCTTGTTCGCACGGCTGGCGGGTTTCCTGCCGGTAATGCCGCTGGGATCGCCCGGCGCGCGCTTCCAGCCCGTTTTCGTGGAAGACGTGGCGCGAGCATTTGCCGACAGCCTCGATGCATCCCATACTTTTGGCCAAAGCTATGCTTTATGCGGTCCCCGCTCCTACACCCTGCGGCGGCTGGTGAAATACGCGGGACACATAACGGGGCATGATCCCGCCATCATCGGGCTGAATGACTCTCTGTCCTATCTGCAGGCGCTGGTGCTGGAATGGCTGCCTGGCAGGCTCATGACAAGGGACAATTATTACTCGATGAAAGTCGACAACGTCTGTTCCCCCGGCAATGGCAATAACCTCGAGGCGATATGGAATATCAGGCCCACGGCGCTGGAGGAAGTGGCGCCGCTTTACCTGGCGCAGCGTACGCCGCGCAACCGGTACCAGCGCTTGCGCGACCGGGCCCGGCGATAGTGCTCGTCGAATTCATCCGCGATGAAGACTTATCTGGTTGGCGGCTCGGTACGGGATGAAATTCTAGGTCTGCCGGTAACGGACCATGACCATGTCGTGGTGGGATCGACGCCGGAAGAAATGGTGCGGCTGGGCTACCGGGCGGTGGGTAAGGACTTTCCCGTTTTCCTTCATCCCGAAACCCATGAGCAATACGCCCTGGCTCGCACCGAGCGCAAGATATCGCGCGGGTACAAGGGTTTCGAGGTCTATGCCTCGCCGGAAGTTTCGTTGCAGGAGGACCTTGCGCGGCGCGATCTCACCATCAATTCCATCGCCAGGGATGAGAATGGCAACATCATCGATCCATTCGGGGGAGTAGCCGATCTTGAAGCCGGATTGCTGCGGCATATAGGCCCGGCCTTCACGGAAGATCCGGTTCGGGTGCTGCGCACCGCCCGTTTCGCCGCTCGTTTCGGTTTCCGCATTGCGCCAGAAACGCTGACGCTCATGAGCGAAATGGTGCATAACGGCGAAGTCGACGCGCTGGTTCCCGAACGCGTCTGGCAGGAGTTTGCCCGCGGCCTCATGGAGCACAAACCTTCCCGCATGTTTTATGCTCTGCGGGAGTGTGGCGCGCTCACCCGCCTGATGCCGGAAGTGGATGCTTTGTTCGGCGTGCCCCAACCACCGCAACACCACCCGGAAATCGATACCGGCGTGCACGTGATGATGGTCATCGATCACGCCGCGTGGAAAAATTATTCCCTCCCGGTGCGGTTCGCCGCCCTTACCCATGACCTTGGCAAAGGCACCACGCCACCGGAAGAATGGCCGCGCCATATCGGCCATGAAGCGCGCAGCGTCAAACTGGTAAGGGAGCTATGCGAGCGCATCAGAAGCACAAACGAAGCCCGGGATCTGGCATTGCTGGTTGCACGCTACCATGGAGACGTCCACCACTCGCTCGAGCTGAGGCCATCGACCATCGCCGCCATGCTTCAGGCGGTGGATGCTTATCGCAAGCCGCAGCGGTTCGAAGAATTTCTACAGGCTTGTGCATGCGATTTTCATGGAAGGCCGGGTTATGCCGAAAAACCCTATCCGCAAGCTGAACGCCTGCGAATGGCGTTCAGCGCGGCGAGAAGCGTGGACGCGGGCGCAATTGCCGCCGTGCTGGCCAGAACCGTCCAAGATCCCACACGCCTGCCCGCGGCCATCAATGCCAGAGTGAGCAAGGCGCGCATTGCCGAAATAAAGGCGCAGCGGCCCTGTAGCGAACTTACCACGCACCGGATTTAGGTTCAAATACCATGACGCCTTGCTACTTCGATCCGCGCTCCTTGCGTACTTTTTCTATCAAGGCAGTTGCCGTATTGATGGTATCCTGAGGAGTGCCGCCCATCCTTCCGCTGGTAAGGTATTTACCATCCACCACCACCGATGGAACACCAGAAAGCCCATAATCCTTAGACAGGTGCGTTGCGCGGGATACCTGGTTCTGCACGGAAAAAGAATTGTAGGCGTCGATGAATTTCTGGCGGTCCAGTCCCTGCTTTGCTATCCAGTTGAACAACACGTCATCCTTGGTCAGGTCGATCCCGTCCCGATGAATTGCGTCATAAACCTTGTCATGCAGTTTCTCCCGTTCGCCAAGCGCATCCAGTGCGTAGAAGATTTTTGCCCCAGGGATCCAGTTGGGGCGAAAAACAGCAGGAATATAACGGAAACTGACATCCTTCGGCTTATCCTTCAGCCATGCCTTGATATAAGGATGCAGGTCATAACAGTGCGGGCAGCCATACCAGAAGAACTCGATAACCTCTATATTATTACCGCTATCCGTGGTTTTCGGATGTTTCAGAACCGTGTAATCCCGCCCCTCGACAATTTCGGCCGAGGCTCCGGAAATACCAGCAATGCCCGTGCCGAGAAACAAAAGAACTACCGCAAGCAAACGCATGGGGATCATGTTTTCTCCTTGAATGGGTGAACCGATGCTGATGAGGCATACTGCGCCAGCCAGGGGTTATCTTCTTACTGTCTGCCTTCGTGGACCTTGATGAGACTGCTCTGCACACCGTTTTGCTGCAATGAAGCCTGAGCCTGCTTCATATCCTCGGTACCTGTGAAAGGACCCACCCGCACGCGATGCCAGATGCCTCTCCCCGGCAAATCCGCAGCCTGGACGAATGCCTCCACTCCCAGCATGGCAAGCCTTGCTTTCAGATTGTCGGCATCCTCCGCTTTCTGGAATGATCCCGTCTGGAGAAAATACCTGTCGCCGGATGAAGCATGCTGCTCCGCTTGCTTGAACTGCTGTTCCGTTACGGCTTCTTCACTGTTCGGCAGGATTTTGTAGAATTCGAAACGGGGTTTGCCATCGGTTGCTTTGCCGTTTTTCTCGCTCCCGCCGGAATTCTGCGCACTCTTTTCGATTTGATTGGCGGTCCCCTTACCCGGCGCGCTCTCCACGACCTTTTCATTCCCAATGAATGGGCTGGGCGACTTGTCTATATACATCCATATGGCAATGGCACTCAGAAGTCCGAGCGCGTAGCCAGTAAACAATCCAAACAGAAAAGCACCCCTGCTTTTGTCGGATACTTGAGAATTCGTCGAAGTCTTATAATCGCGGCTCATGTACATGTGATACTCCGCTACATTTTTTCAGGCGCGCTTACGCCAAGAAGATCCAGTCCGTTGCTCAACACCTGGCGGATCGCTGCTATCAGCGCCAGGCGGGCAAGCCGCAAGGGAACGTCCGGCACGAGAAAACGGGTAGCATTATAGTAGCTGTGGAACTCCCCCGCCAATTCCCGCAAATAAAACGCGATCAGATGAGGAGACAACTCCCTGGCTGCCGCCTCCACTGTGTCGGGGTAATCTATCAGTTTTTGCAACAGCGACAGCTCTGCGGCACCGCTGAGCAAGGACAGATCCGCGGTGACCAGAATCGCGCTGTCCTCCCCCCATTGGTCGAGCACGCTGCAGACCCGGGCGTGCGCGTATTGTATGTAATATACGGGATTTTCGTTACTTTGCGACTTGGCCAGATCCAGATCGAAGTCCAGATGCTGGTCGCTTTTACGCAGGACATAAAAGAATCGAGCCGCGTCATTTCCCACGTCCTGGCGCAAAGCGCGCAAGGTAACAAACTCTCCGGAACGCGTGGACATGGAGGCTTTTTTCCCGTCGCGATAAAGGACAGCGAACTGCACCAGGGCGATCTCGAGCTTCGACGGATCGAGCGCCAGAGCCTGCATCGCTCCTTTCACGCGGGGAATATACCCATGGTGATCAGCGCCCCAAACATCGATGACGCGGTCGAAGCCGCGCTCGAACTTGTTGAGGTGATACGCGATATCGGATGCAAAATAGGTATATTGCCGGTTTTCGCGTTGCAGCACGCGATCCTTTTCGTCACCGAAAGCGCTGGAACGGAACCATCTGGCGCCGTCCTGCTGATATAAATAGCCGCCTTTCTCGAGCAGGTGAACCGCATCCGCCACCTGCCCGCTGTTGAATAGCGATTGCTCGGAAAACCAGGCGTCGAAAACCACCCCAAACTCCATCAGATCATTGCGGCAGTCTCCCAGTTGCTCCGCAAGAACAAAATCGTGAATATAAGCGTAATCCTCCCCAAGCAGTTTTTTCGCATTGACGATGAGGCTGTCGAGCTGCGCCTCGGCATCAGGCTCGGCATCCTCGCCACCGCTCTTTTCATGGGAAAGGGCTTCGAGCAGCAGCGCGGGTTCATGCACGTAACGCCCTCCGTGCGCCTTGTGGATCAGCCGTGCCATGTCTCGAACGTATTCTCCCTGGTAGGCATTCCCGGGAAAAAACGTGGCAACGCCATTCAGTTCAAGGTAACGCAGCCAGGTGGAAAGCGCGAGGATATCCATCTGCCGCCCTGCATCGTTGACATAATACTCGCGCCAGACAGCGTAACCGGCTGCGTCCAGCACGTTCGCCAGGCTGGCGCCATATGCTGCGCCACGCCCATGCCCCACATGCAAAGGGCCCGTGGGATTGGCGGAAACAAACTCGACCTGAACCTTTGCGCCCTTCCCAAAAGTGCCGTGGCCGAATTTTTTTCCGCTCTCCAATATATGGCGCGGGTACTGCTGCTTGACCGAGGTCTTGAGAAACAGATTGATGAATCCGGCGCCCGCCATTTCGACCTTTTCCAGATAAGGCGAAACGGAAAGCGCATCGATAAGCAGCCCGGCGATATCGCGCGGATTCTGGCGCTGCAGCTTGCCTAGCTGCATTGCGAGATTGCAGGAATAATCACCGTGGCTGGATAGCTTTGGGCGCGCAAACTCTATCGGCAGGTCCAAACCAGAACTCAACATCGACCTTGCACTCAGGACGTCCTGCAGAATTTCGGTAAAGTGGGATTTGAGGTGGAGCTGGGTTTTCGAAAGCATGCTGCGCAGCAGAAGACAGTTTGAAGACAACTATTATATAAGATACTGTCGCGAGTTTGATCGTCCCTGTGATCAAACGGGAGATTGAAGAAAAATGGCACTGGCGAGGCACGCCAATCGCTCACGACGCATCGTTGAGCGATCCCGCGCATGCTTACCACCGCAATCTCAGATACCCATCCGCTTCAGTGAAACGGAATCGCACGATGTTGACGCCCCGATGGAGAAGGGTCTGCCGCGCAAGAGGCTTGAATGGCCCGGCCGCTGAGCGCGATCGCTCCATCCGCAGCCTCGTTTCACGCGGAGAAAAAATTTGCAATTCATATCGCCCGGTCTCGATTTCACGCAGCCGCGGAGCAAATGGCTGGGCCAGCGGCTCGCCCACGAACACACCCTCTCCAGGCCAGGCCACACTCTTCCAGTAGGCCTCGATGGCGCTTGCGCCAAGCGCGTAATGAAACATGGCTATGCCCGGAACAGGAAACTTCTGAACATGGTTGCAGGGCTCCACTACGGTGCCGTAGCTGGCTGTGGCCCCGGCCTCCAGCCAGCGCAGGCTGCTCATCTGGTTTGAATCGGTCAACTGGCCGCCGGATGAAGTCAAATGATCTGCCAGCGCGCCGGGCAGGAAATCGAGCGTATCGAGCAGAGGAACGCTCTCTGCTCCCGTGAAATAGAAAAGCACGTCGTGGCGATCGCTGAGCGCGTCAACTTCGAGAATCTCCACAGGAAAAACACCCGCAAATAGTTTTGCGGTCTGCTCGAACTGGGCGGATCTCACACTGCGCATTTTGTCCGGTGTTATCACCAGGTAGGCGCGTCCCTGGGGAAAGCTGCGATCCGAGGAAATACCGCGGTCTATCAGCTCCCTGATCTGCTCGAAATTGATTCCCGCGAGCATCATTGCCGGACGCAACCCTTGGTCCCGCGCCGGATAAAGCGTGGTGGAACTGTAGTAGGCACTGGGGGCGGTCGGTCCGCATCGGATCGAACAGTAGCGTTCATCGAAACCAAAAGCCAGTGCCGAAGTCAGCGACATGCAATCCACGCGGTAGGGGGCGGTCCAGGCGACCGCATAGGCTTGCACATGCGCCGGTGTGTTGCGGTCTATCCTCTCCTTGATCTCAAGAAAATCTTCCTTCGAAATACTGCTCCGGCCGGGTTCAAAGCGAACATGGATCATGTTCGCCTGCGGGATGTGCCGCATTTTCTGGTAATAATCACCGACACGGCGAGAGAGCGGGTCGGAATCATTAATGACAACCGCAACATCATCGGGCGTGAGGCTCGTGCGCGGCAATTCTATCCGCTTCTGGGTCTGCGCCTGGGCGGTTGCGGGCCATGCAACCGACAGTGCGACGGTCAGAATGGCAATCAAGGCTTGCATGCGGCCTTCATGATAGGAATGGTAACGAAATGGGATAGAGATGGTCAGGAACTCCCTGGCTTTGGAAGGCGGCGCTTCGCCAGGGACTTGTTAATCAAAAGCCTCCGACCGGCGGCAGCAGCAATTTCAGATCCTCACGAAGTAATCCCAAAGGGAGTAATCCCGAAGAGGCTGGTATCCATCTCGTGCATAATAACGGCTCGGGAAAAACCAGTCCACCGGCCAATGCAGCCTCTCCACGAACTCCTTCATCGGCGTGTACCGCAAATACCGGTCACTAGGCTTCTGATAGCGAGCAATTTGATCATCTTCGGCGCAATGCTCGCCGGGGGGGCGAGCTTGTGGCATTCCTCCAACACCGTGCAACTGGCGTGGGGAGCGAATTTCGGACCGGCCACGCAGGACGGGGAATGGTGGCGTCTTGGCAGCGCCATGTTCCTCCATTTCGGCGTTATTCATCTCACGCTCAATCTCTGGGCGCTCTTGGACGCAGGGGAACTGGTGGAGCGCATGTATGGGCATGCCCGGTTTGCCGCCATTTATTTCGCAGGGGGACTTGCCGGCAATCTGTTGTCGCTGGTTGCGCATAAAGGCCTGGCGGTGTCCGGAGGGGCCTCGGGAGCCATTTTTGGCATGTATGGCGCGCTGCTGGTTTTTCTGTGGCATGAACGCGCGAATCTTCATCCCGAAGAATTTCGCTGGTTCTTTTGGGGGGCTTCGGGTTTCGCGGTCGTCACCTTAATTCTGGGGCACTTCATCGCGGGTATCGATAATGCCGCGCACATTGGCGGATTTTTGACCGGGATGCTCGCCGGCATAGTGTTCGCGCAGCCCGGCGCAACAAAGGAAGCGAAGGAAACGTCCCTTCGCAGCCGGTTGTTGGCGGCAGCAGCCGTTGCGCTTTCGATCGCCGTCCTTATCAGCCAGATACCGAAACCCGCCTACCGATGGAGCGAAGAACTGCAGGCGCGCAAGGAGATCGGGGAATTCCTGCAGGACGATATCGCGATAACAAGGGACTGGCAAAGCATCCTCGATGAGGGAGCGCACGGCAACATCTCGTTCGAAGAAATGGCGGGGCGGATAGATACGGCAGTGGGCGATCGCTACGAGGAAAGTTTTGAGCAACTTACGCACTCGCCGCACGATCCGGATCTTCCTTCCGCCTCGAAAGTGGATAGGCTGCGCCAATATGCCGAACGCCGCAGGGATGCTTCCCGCGCGCTTGCCGAAGGATTGCGCGCCCACAAGCCCGAACAGATTCGCGATGCCATGGAAATGGCAAAGCAGGCGCCCCGGCTGATCGAATCCGGCCGCCCCGATGCCCGAAAGCCGGAAAAAGGAAATCGGGATTAATCAGGGCGAACAGATGCCAGCCATCGTCTTTCGGTATGCGAGCCTGGCCACCGCCCGCGGCGTCCCGCTCAGGATCCGGTCTTCATCCATTCACCCGGATAATTTTAAAAAGTTTTGACATGCTGAAAGAAATATTGCAACATTGTCGGCACTAGCAATAGTCAAACTTATCCCAAGCAAACACTAGATATAGTGTTTTTCTCAGCATCATGACTTCCAGCACCAGCTAATGGAAGAAATAGTTTTCTGTCTAGGAGAGGAGAATCGGACATGCAGCTTGCAACTGACAATACCCATCGCCCGGTAGTATCCGCGCATGGTTTTTCTTCAGCCCTTTCCTCCAGGGAATCACAGTATTCCCAGTACAAGATTATCCGCCGCAATGGTTCCGTCGCCGGTTTTGAGCCAGACAAGATTTCCATCGCCATGACGAAAGCCTTTATCGCCGTCAATGGCGGTCCTGGCGTGGCGTCAGCCCGGGTGAGGGAAGTCGTTGCACGGCTGACCGATGATGTGGTGAACGCGCTGATGCGCCGCCAGCCGGCAGGCGGGACTTTTCATATCGAGGATATTCAGGACCAGGTAGAGCTCGCCTTGATGCGCTCCGGTGAACACGATGTGGCGCGATCCTATGTGCTTTACCGTGAGGATCGCGCGCGCAAGCGGGCGCAGCAAAAAGAAATGGCGGGATCGGAGACTCCGGCAAGTATTCTGAACGTGCTGGAAAATGGCCGCCTGACTCCGCTCGACACCGCACGATTGCTGGCGCTGATCGAATCTTCCTGCATCGGTCTGGGCGAAGCGGTAAACCCGGTGGTGATACTTGAGGCCACGCTGAAGGACCTGTACGACGAAGTCCCCATGGAGGAAGTGAGGAAATCGCTTATCCTATCGGCACGGGCACTGATCGAAAAAGAGTCTGCCTATAGTTACGTCACCGCACGGTTGCTGCTGCATACCATGCGGCTTGAAGTGCTGGGTGAAGAAATCTTCCACGAGGATATGGCGCATCGTTATGCCGGTTATTTTCCTGATTTCATCAAACGCGGCATCGATGCGGAATTACTGGATGAACGGCTGGCGCAATTCGACCTGCCGCGGCTGGCCCGGGCCCTGGACGCCAGCCGCGACTTCAAATTCGGCTATCTCGGATTGCAGACCTTGTATGACCGCTATTTCCTGCATGTGCGGGACCGGCGTATCGAACTGCCCCAGGCATTCTTCATGCGTGTTGCGATGGGGCTTGCGCTCGATGAGATCGACCGTGAAGCGCGCGCCATCGAGTTCTATCAGGTATTGTCCAATTTCGATTTCATGAGTTCCACCCCGACGCTGTTTAATTCCGGCACCCGCCGCTCGCAGTTGTCTTCGTGCTATCTCACCACGGTGGCGGACAATCTGGATGGCATTTACGAGGCCATAAAGGAAAACGCCCTGCTCGCCAAGTATGCCGGCGGACTTGGCAATGACTGGACTCCGGTGCGGGCATTGGGCTCGCGCATCAAAGGCACCAATGGAAAGTCGCAAGGAGTGGTGCCATTTCTCAAGGTGGTATCCGATACCGCGGTTGCCGTAAACCAGGGAGGCAAGAGGAAAGGCGCTGTGTGCTCCTATCTGGAATCATGGCATCTGGATATCGAGGAATTTCTGGAACTGCGCAAAAATACCGGAGACGACCGGCGCCGTACCCACGACATGAATACGGCCAACTGGATTCCCGACCTATTCATGAAGCGCGTGATGGAGGGCGGCGAATGGACGCTATTTTCTCCTTCCGATGTGCCTGACCTCCATGAAAAATATGGAAGACAGTTTGAACAGGCTTATCTTGCCTACGAGGAAAAAGTTGCGCGCGGCGAACTTGGCCTGTACAAGAAGATTCCGGCACAGCAGTTATGGCGCAAGATGCTCAGCATGCTGTTCGAAACCGGCCACCCATGGATCACCTTCAAGGATCCGTGCAACATCCGCTCGCCCCAGAATCATGCTGGCATAGTGCATAGCTCCAATCTCTGCACCGAGATCACGCTCAATACCAATGACCATGAAATCGCCGTGTGCAACCTGGGATCGGTCAATCTTGCTGCCCATCTGAAGGATGGGCAGCTCGACGACGCAAAACTCAAGCGCACTATCGGCACCGCAATGCGCATGCTGGATAACGTGATCGATATCAATTTCTATGCCGTACCCAAAGCGCGTAATTCGAATCTGAGGCATCGGCCGGTAGGTCTGGGTATCATGGGTTTCCAGGATTGTCTGCACAAGCTGCGCATCCCCTACGCCTCGAATGAGGCAGTGGAATTTGCGGATCGCGCAATGGAAGCGGTTGCCTATCACGCGTATTGGTCTTCCACCGAGATGGCCGAAGAACGGGGCCGCTATGCTTCTTATCGAGGCAGCTTGTGGGATCGGGGGATTCTGCCCCAGGACACGCTGGATCTTTTGCGCGAGGAGCGTGGCGGTTATGTCGATATCGACATGACTGCCACGCTGAACTGGAATGCGTTGCGTGAGCGCATCAAAAGGCATGGCATGCGCAATTCCAATTGCCTGGCAATTGCGCCAACCGCAACCATCTCCAATATCATCGGGGTATCCGCCAGCATCGAGCCGACGTACCAGAATCTTTATGCCAAATCGAACCTGTCGGGAGAGTTCACCATGGCTAACGAATATCTGGTAAATGACTTGAAGAAACTCGGGCTTTGGGACGAGGTCATGATTTCGGATATCAAATACTTCGATGGAGCGTTGAGCAAGATAGACAGAGTTCCGGCCGATATTCGCAGGCTTTACGCCACTGCCTTCGAGATCGATCCGCAATGGCTGATCGAGGCGGCCGCACGGCGGCAGAAATGGATAGACCAAGCGCAATCGCTCAACATTTACATTGCTGGCGTTTCCGGCAAGAAACTGGATGAAACCTACAAGCTTGCCTGGGTACGTGGACTTAAAACCACTTACTACCTGCGCTCGCTTGGAGCAACTTCTGCGGAAAAATCCACGGTCAAGGCAGGCTCATTGAATGCCGTGCCCTCGGAAAGCGACCAGGCAACGGGGGTAGCGGACCTGAAATATTGCGCCATCGATAATGCGGAATGCGAATCCTGCCAGTAATCGACGATTTTTACGGATCAAACAGATAAGGAAAAAAGGCTATGCTGACATTTGAAGACGAGGCAGCGCCCTCACCCATGCCCCGGGTGAACGGCATATTGAACAACGTGCACAGGCTCCAGGCCGCCGGCCGCATGAGTACCGGTATGGAACCCGGCGAAAACGATGTAGCCGGTTTCGCGGAGAATGACAATCGCCGCATCTCGGTTGAAGACAAGCGCATCATCAACTGCAAGGCCGACGTTAATCAACTGGTGCCTTTCAAGTACAAATGGGCCTGGGAAAAATATCTTGCCGCCTGCGCCAACCACTGGATGCCGCAGGAAATCAACATGAGCCGCGATATCTCGCTGTGGAAGGATCCCGATGGCTTGACCGAGGATGAGCGCCGCCTGGTCAAGCGCAATCTGGGTTTCTTCGTTACTGCGGACTCATTGGCGGCCAATAACATTGTACTGGGCACCTACAGGCATATTACCAATCCCGAATGCCGGCAATACCTGTTGCGCCAGGCATTCGAAGAGGCAATCCATACCCATGCCTATCAGTACATCGTGGAGTCGCTGGGGCTTGACGAGGGGGAAATTTTCAACGCCTATCATGAAGTGGCGTCCATCCGGGAAAAGGACGAATTCCTCATCCCTTTCATTGACACGCTCACGAATCCGCAATTCAAAACCGGCACACTGGAAACTGATCAGGCACTGTTGAAAAGCCTGATCGTATTTGCCTGCATCATGGAGGGATTGTTCTTTTATGTGGGCTTTACGCAAATTCTGGCGCTTGGAAGACAAAATAAAATGAGCGGCGCAGCCGAACAATATCAATATATCCTGCGGGATGAATCCATGCACTGCAACTTTGGCATAGATGTCATCAACCAGATCAAAATGGAGAACCCGCATCTATGGACCAGGGCATTTCGCGAGGAGATCAATGCATTGATGCGCGAAGCCATGGAATTGGAATACCGGTATGCGGAGGATACCTTGCCGCGGGGGGTTCTGGGGCTGAATGCGCCCATGTTCAAGGAATATTTGCGCTATATCGCCAATCGGCGTTGCCAGCAGATCGGCTTGGATATACTCTATCCGGGAGCAAGCAATCCTTTTCCGTGGATGTCGGAAATGATCGACCTGAAAAAAGAGAAAAACTTTTTTGAAACCCGTGTCACCGAGTACCAAACGGGAGGCGCGCTAAGCTGGGACTAAATACTTTGAGGTGAACTCCGGTAGAATCACGTTGTCATATCGTCGAAAAGACTGGATGCGACGATGATTCATTCCGGAGTTATCCAAACGGGATTGCCGTTATCCGGTATTTTCATGGCTGCGGCATAAGAGCGGTGTATGCGCTACATAGAAAGGGTTTATTCCGTATAACCTTAAATCTGGAGGTTGAAATGGCAACTACCAAAAAATCTGCGGCACAAGAACCTGCTGTCAAGAAATCCCCCGCTACCAAAAAGCCTGTGGCACAGAAAGAGGCTCCATCCAAAAAATCTGCAGCCAAGGAACCAGCTAAGGAATTAGCCGAAAAAAAAACGGCCACCACGACAATAGCAAAAGCGAAGACTACCGAAACAAAAGCAAAAGCGCCTTCCAAAAAGGAAGCGCCGGTAACAAAGGCTGTCAAGGAATCAACCGAGAAAAAAGTGGAAAAAAAGAAAGAAAAAAAACCCGAGAAGAAAACAGGCGAAAAGAAAGCGGAAAAGAAAACAGGCGAGAAGAAAACGGAGAAGAAGACAGCCGAAAAGAAAATAGCTGAAAAGAAAACGGAAAGGAAGGCTGAGAAAAAGGCATCCCCTTCCATCACGAAATCACCGGCGTCAAAGGCTTCTGCATTCGAGAAAACCAGTCCGGTCAAGAAATCGGCGGCCAAGGAACCTGAAAAGAAGGCCGGCTCCACTGGAAAAGCCAAGACGGAAAAAAAGATTTCCACAAAAAAAGGAGCTAAAAAAAAGCCGGACACATCGGGCCCGGCTAATACCCCCGCTTCCAGTTGGCCATTTCCCCTGTCGGGATCCCGTTCTTGAATCCTTAGGGCCTGTTAAGGGAGGCGGCCGCGTCGGCTACCCAAGCCGCCTTTTTTCAACAGCACGGTATCGGCTTGTGCATCAGAGGCTGGCTCATTGACCCGCTTTCGAGCGGGTATCCATGCGAGTCCTCATTTCCCTCATTTGTGATTATTCTCCTGGATGCTCGCTGGCGCGATCAGCAGGAAAAGGCGTTATTTTTACGCCCCGGCTCGAATATTTACGCTGGTAAAATTTCAGGGACAAGGTTAATATTAACGACGTTTCAACTCAGAAAACCTTAGTGGGGGTACTATGGAACAGCCGGTTCCACAAGAATCAGACGATTACGATAGCACGCGTATCGTCGAGCGTCCCGATGGTTTTTATTGGCACGATGAAAAGGAAAGCGACAAGATTTTCGGTCCTTTCCCAACCTTGCTCGACGCTATTCAGGATATGGAATACAACGCCGAGTCGGACTATGAGCCGGGGGAAACCCTGGAGGAAGCTGAAGACGAGATTGGCATTTCCGACTGGATAGACCGCGAAACCGGACATCCGGGCGAAGAATCGTTTCTTGAAAATTGATCTGCAAGCCACGAGATATTCGTAGGTAGACAAATCGGCAGCACCGGGTTTCCGATCCGCTCCGTTACAGTAAAACCTCTCGCTGAAGAACGGCCCGGATAGAATGCGTGAACTGTAGCTGTCCGCATTCTGTTTCTTTCACCTCCAGGGCTGGGCGGTCCTTGAACATTCATCTTCGCACAAGTTATAACCCGCATTCACAGGCATTATTGTCCCGCGCGCTTCGCTCCACTTTCCCTGACAGAACAGAAGGTCTGTATGAATTACCGTGAGGAACATGACACGATGGGCATGATGCAAGTGCCCACCGAAGCCTTGTGGGGCGCCCAGACCCAGCGTTCGCTGCAGAATTTCAGGATTTCGGGCGAACGCATGCCACTGGCGTTAATTCATGCCCTTGCAATGCTCAAGCGCGCCGCCGCCAGCGTAAACCGCGACCTTGGCCTGCTGGATGGAGATAAGGCAACAGCCATTATCCGGGCAGCGGACGAGGTGATTTCCGGACAACATGACGCGGAATTTCCCCTCGTCGTCTGGCAGACGGGGTCGGGAACGCAAACCAATATGAACATGAATGAAGTACTCGCGAATAGGGCGTCGGAACTGCTCGGACAGGGCCGCGAAATCAGAATCCGAATTCACCCCAATGACGATGTAAACAAGGGGCAATCATCCAACGATATTTTTCCTTCCGCAATGCACGTGGCTGCGGCCCGCTCCATTACTGGTCAATTGAAGCCCGCCATGCTTGCGTTACGTCAGACTCTGGCCGCGAAAATGGAAGAATTCGCGGACATTGTCAAGATTGGCCGAACCCATTTGCAGGATGCCACACCGTTGACATTAGGACAGGAATTCTCTGGATATGTCTCGCAACTGGATCATGATCTGAATCACATCGATGCAACACTTCCGCATCTATACGAATTGGCGGCAGGGGGAACGGCCGTGGGAACCGGCTTGAATACACATCCTGAATTCGCTGCAAGAGTGGCGTCACAGCTATCGCGAGCGAGCGGCCTGCCCTTTGTCGGCGCGCCGAATAAGTTTCAGGCCCTGGCATCCCACGATGCGCTGGTTTATGCGCACGGCGCGCTGAAAACCGTCGCCGCATCCCTGATTAAAATCGCGAATGATATTCGCTGGCTCGCATCGGGGCCGCGCTGCGGTATCGGGGAGCTGCAAATTCCGGAAAATGAGCCAGGCAGTTCCATCATGCCCGGTAAAGTCAACCCGACCCAGTGCGAAGCAGTCATCATGTCTTGCTGCCAGGTGATGGGCAATGATGTCGCCATTAACTTTGGCGGTGCGATGGGTAATCTCGAACTGAATGTAATGAAACCCCTCATCATCCACAACTTTCTGCAAAGCGTGCGCCTCCTTTCGGATGGCATGACAAGCTTCGACAAGCATTGCGCGACCGGAATTACCGCCAACAGGGAACGTATCGATGAGTTGATGCGCAATTCGCTGATGCTGGCTACCGCGCTCACTCCTTATATTGGCTATGACAGCGCGGCAAAAATTGCAAAAAAAGCGCACCATGAAAAGCTAACCCTAAGGGAAGCCGGAATCGCATCCGGCCTTGTAACAGCCGAACAGTTCGACTCGTGGGTAAAACCGGAGAATATGATTGGCAGCCGTGCAAATCAAGGAAGTCCCGAATAATCGCTATCACGCAATGATTTTCCCGAGCCCTGATACCTAGGGAAGCGCTGAACAAATCCTCGCTGAGCGCGTTGTTGGTAAAATCGGGATGATCATAAGGCGCGCGACGCAGGTCGTAGCTTGGACTACGATGCCAAGGAGCGCAACGCTATGGTTCCCCAGAGCGTGGCCCGAGGGGCCCCGCGAGCGGGGATCGGGCAGCGGCGGGGATGCCAGAGCGCGCCAAAGTATACATGGGGCGCCAGCAGCCCGCTACGGGGTCGCATCTTCCTTCGGAAGACACTGCTCCGCCCTGCGCGGTCTCGCCCGATTTTACCGCAACCCTTATGGGGCGGGGTTTTGCGAGCGGTCTGCCTTGTCAGGCTCCTAGCGAAGGGGGTCAACCATTCGCGTCGTCGCCTTTCGCGCATCCCATCCCGCAAAGCCACCGCCGCGCCAGCGGAGATTTATTCAGCGCTTCCCTAGAATACGCTTTCCCTGCCTCACCCCCGCTTCTGAAGCAACTTCCCTGTCCCGAATCTGGTATATTTCGGCTTCATGCACACGTTTCATACTCTCTGAAATCTTGAGGAACCTCTGAAGGCGCTCCACCTCGGATCAAGCCTTCTCGCCGAAACCTGCGCAGGCACGTCACGCACGAAGCAAACTGGTTGCTTGCGAATGTATTCGAGTCCAAATCCACTGCAGCCTAAAGTCGGCCTCGTCCTGACGGGAGGAGGTGCCCGCGCCGCCTATCAGGTTGGCGTACTGTGCGCCATTGCCTCCATGCTGCCCAAGGTAAGAAAGAATCCCTTCCCCATTATCTGCGGCACGTCCGCAGGTGCCTTCAACGCGGTCAGCCTGGCGATTTCGGCCCGCAATTATCATAAAGGACTGGAAGAACTGTCTGCGGTGTGGGAGAACGCACATGTCGGCCAGGCATACCGATCCGATCCCGCCGGCGTATTCGGAAATGCTTTTCGATGGCTTTCTTCCCTGCTCTGGGGAGGATGGATCAAACAACGTAGCGCCATCTCCCTGCTCGATAATGCGCCGCTTGCTGAAATGCTGGAACGTCACCTGCCATTTCAAGGCATTCAGAGAAGCATCCAGACGGGAGCCCTATCCGCGCTGGGCATAACTGCCTGGGGCTATACCTCAGGGCAGTCAGTCACGTTTTATCAGGGAGCAGACAACATCGTGCCGTGGAAGAGAGAACGGCGTATTGGCGTAGCAACCTGCATTGGGGTCGAGCATCTCATGGCATCTTCCGCAATTCCTCTTCTTTTTCCCGCCGTGCGAATCAACCGCGAATATTTCGGCGATGGATCCATGCGCCAACTCGCGCCCATCAGCCCTGCACTGCACCTTGGAGCAGAACGGGTACTGGTGATTGGCGTACGCAAATCTGTCGAATCCCCGCCAGATCGGGTTAAGGTGGACAGCTACCCCACGCTTGCCCAGATAGGGGGTCACATCATGGGGAGCATTTTTCTCGATAGTCTGGATGTGGACCTGGAACGCCTGCAACGCATCAATACCACGCTCCGGATGATTCCTGAAGAAAGGCTGCAAACCAATGAGATGGGGTTACGTCCGGTGGAATGCATGGTGATCTCCCCCAGCCTGGAAATCAACACGCTTGCGGAACAGCATGCACTCGCGCTTCCCCGCACCTTGCGTCTTTTTTTTCGCGCCATTGGCGCCATGAGGCGCGACGGCTCATCGCTTCTGAGCTACGTTTTATTTGAAGAACCGTTCTGCCGGGCATTGATCGATCTGGGTTATCGCGACACTCTGCCCCGCAAGCGCCAGATCCTCCAATTCCTTGGCATGGAAACGGTCTGTGAGGACGACGACAATCCTTCCACTAAACTGGTGGTGGAATAGAAACCGGGATCGGATTAGCACGGGTTGTGGCCGCGTCGATTACCAGGAACGAAATCACCCGGCACTAAGGGTTTTCAAGAGGGACACTGGTATAATCTCCATAGCAATTCAGCGAGCCACCCGCAAACACTCCCTTTCCAGGGCTCCAAAGACATTACCAAGCCACGCCACCTAAAGTTCAGTTATGGATATAGCCAGTCCGCAATTCTGGGTAGCGGTACTGCAAATCATCGCTATCGATATTGTGCTGGGGGGAGACAATGCGGTAGTCATTGCGCTTGCCTGTCGCAAACTTCCCGAAAAGCAACGCAACATAGGTATTTTCTGGGGTGTATTCGGCGCCATTGCCTTGCGCATGGTGCTAATCTTTTTCGCCCTTTCCCTGCTTGGCATTCCATTCCTGAAGATAATCGCCGCAGTGCTGCTGCTCTGGATCGGAATCAAACTGCTTCAGCCAGAACCGGAAACTTCAGGGCACGCTGTCACCGCCAGCACTACGCTGCCGGGTGCAATCAAGACGATTATCATTGCCGATGCCGTAATGAGCCTCGACAACGTCGTCGCCATCGCAGGCGCTGCGCGCGACAGCCTCATTCTGGTCCTCTTTGGCCTCCTGGTGAGCGTCCCCGTCATCGTGTGGGGAAGCAAATTGGTGATAAGAATCATGGACCGTTTTCCAGCAACCATTATTATCGGTGCTGGCTTGCTCGGCTGGATCTCGGGCGACATGAGCGTCAAGGATGCTGTTATCAGCGAATGGGTCAGCACCCATGCCGCTTTTCTCCACTGGCTCGCTCCAGCTTGCGGCGCGCTCCTGGTGGTCGCTGCCGGAAAATGGCTGGGGGGGAAAGCGGGGGCAAAAACCACGCATATTGCGGACCTGGCGGATGATGGAAATAAGCAACCTTAGCTCGTCTCTGGGAACAAATGCCACTGTTCCGGTTATGGAGAAAGAACGATGTTGAAATTTTTGGTGCCGGTGGATGGTTCGGATAATTCCGACAACGCCACCGAAAAGTTCATCAAGCTGCTGGACTGGTACACGGAGTTGCCTCAGATACACCTGTTGAACGTGCAGCCCCCGCGGCGCGGCAATGTGCCCCTTTTCATCGACAAGGAAAGCATCGACTGGTATCACCGGGAAGAAGGCACGAAGGCCTTGAAAGCTGCACGCGCATTGCTGGATCATAACGGCATTGCCTATCAATATCACATTGCGGTAGGAAATCCTGCCGAAACAATCGCGCGATATGCGAGGGAGACAGATTGCGATCAGATAGTGATCGGACCGCGGGGACTGGGAATAGTGAAAGGTATATTGCTGGGTTCGGTCGCTGCCCAGGTCATGTACCTCTCGACCATACCTGTGCTTCTGATCAAGTAGCGTCGCATGGTTTCGAATGTAATGGTTCATCCAAAAGGAGTCTGGTTAGCATGAGGCAGGACCAAAAAGGCTTGACGTTGATCAATTCAATGATGGTGATTGCGATGATTGGCATTCTGACCACAATCGCCATTCCTCCGGCATATCAGATGTATGAGGATGCACAGGCCCGGGAACAGGTGGTCGAAGCGATGAATCTGCTGGACGGCGTGAAAGCCCCCATATCCGAGTTCCACGCAAGCAACGGAAGATGGCCGACCAACGCGGAATTTGACGCTCTCATACCTCACGGGAACGGAAAATATGTTGCCAGCCTGACACCTCTCATTCTTCCTTCAGGGTTTCAGGTAACTGCAAAATTCAGGAACAATGGCGTCAGCCCCGGCTTGGTGGAGGAGGGAATGGGCAGAACCCTGGTATTGGCGACAGCGACGGGCCAAAAATGGATCTGCAATGACAGCAACGATCCTGAAAATGGGTTGCCGGAAATCGTGAAAGGAACCGTGCCGCCAGAGTACCGCCCAGCCGCTTGCAGGTAGCAGGCGAGGCAAAGCTCAGGAGGAAGTGTGGCGCATCCAGTTGCTGCATGAATGGGGAAATCGCGCTGCCTCAAAAATTCCGGAGAATGAATTGGCCGCACCGCGGCGATTGACCAGCATTCTCCAAAGCTTATAATCCTCCTTGAGAGCCCTTTCCTTCCCCCTCACCCCCTGGTACGCCAGCTTGGGAACGCCGAGTATAACATGCGCCAGTACATGGGAAGGAAACATAATGGCCCTGTAATGGATACCCTGTCATGGCGACCAGGGTGCTATCCGCTTTCCCGGAGCATGAAAAGAATATGAACGAATATACCGACCAGATATCCGGATATTTCAATCAGGTGCCCATGTGGCCTTTGGTCCTGCTTGCAGCAGCACTTGTTTTTTCCGGCATTTATGAACTGTTTCAGCGCAGACTGCATGCTCAGGCTGTCCGCGACTATCGTGCCCGCATGCTGTCCACCCTGGCCGGCCTGTACCCCGAACCTGCCAATTGGCCCAAGAGCATCGACACCTACCTTCGCGCCAGGCTGCCGGTCATGGAGGAAATCATCCTGGACTTCAAGCCTTACGTTCCTCAGAAGGATCTACCTGCATACAACAGGGACTGGGACGAATACATTCATTTTTGCCGTGCGGAAGTGACGGATGACCAATGCGCCGCCGCAGAGCTGGACCCGGGCAGTGTATCCAATCCCAAGAAAAAATTTCACCATCTTGTATCCAATCTTTTGAGCTACGCAAGGAATGGCTGAGCACGCCCATGCTGCCGCCATATCCAGGGTCCAGGCGCCAGGGTCCATGGCGAAACGGCAAGGCCAATCCATTATGTCCCATGCCTTGCAAGCTGTCTGTACACACCCGCCAGACACATTCCAAATGCAATATGAGTGAAGAAGGTGATCCAGTCGCGCGCAATCGAGAACCACGGGAAAATCAATGTAAATCCGTACATGTTTATCACGTAGACAGCCATGCCGAAAACGGCCCCGATAAACAGGGAAAACAACCTGTGGAAGCGAAGAGCAAGATAAGCCAGGATGATGCCGTAACCAATGGAAATAAGGAAGTGAATGAGGGTTGCGACTATCATTACCATCCAATCGAATGAAGCCGGCGGAGGCAGTACTTCCGGCCCCATGAGAATCGCGGCGGTCAGGCGCGCATCCCGATATAGTATTTCCGGCAAGGGCTCCTGGAACAGCCACCATAATGCCGCCTGCACCACGGTGGCGATGATTCCTGAAATGATTCCAGCGCCAACTGCCGCACGCAGACTGAATGACATGAGATTGCAAAATATCAGGATATGAAAAAAAGATCGTCCTGGCTCGATGCCGGCAGGCCCGGCCACGATCGCGATTTCCTTAACGTGAGCCTGTTAACACTTGTTTCTCACCCACGTTGTGCACTGTTATGCCGAGACGCGAAGCGGACGTTTGCATCCCGCAAAGCCGCCGTCGCGCCAGCGGAGATTTGCTCAGCGCTTCCTTAAACCTAAATCCGGCAGTTGACCGCTCATTTCCAGTTTAGAAAACCATGATCCACAAAGCCTTTTGGCGGCACTCGACATCCACCTGTATGGTGGGTTCGCCACAGGACGGATTGCGCGATTTTTGCGGCACATGGCTGCGTTGCAACTCCCTGGAATGGAATGGTCATTCCGCGTCATTGCACCTTGCCCTGCACTCCAAAAATCGCACACTTCACCCTGTCCAACTGCCGGATTTTAGATTAAAAGGTATTGCAAAAAACCGTTTCGTTTTACAATGATAGTCAAACATCTGCCGTGCTGGCAGAATATGGCGGAACACCGGGACTCCAGGCAGGTTGATCTATTTCTATATGGAGTGCGCATGCAGACCACCCACCCATGCAAAGTATCGACTTGACTCACCATTTTCTGATCGCCATGCCCGCCATGGCTGACCCGTTCTTTGCGCGAACACTTACTTACATTTGTGATCACAACGAACAGGGTGCACTGGGACTGGTAGTAAACAGGCCCATCGATCTGACGCTGAAAGACCTGTTCGAGCAGCTTGACATTTCATCGGAAGGATATCCGCTGGAAGGCCTGCCGGTGATGTTTGGAGGGCCGGTGCAACTGGATCGCGGTTTTGTATTGCATCAGCCGATAGGCGAATGGCAATCGACTATGGTGGTGAATCATCAGGTGGGGCTGACCACATCACTCGATATTCTGCGCGCCATAGCAAACGGGGACAGCCCAAAACAGCTGCTGGTCGCGCTGGGCTATTCCGGGTGGGCGCCAGGCCAGATAGAGCATGAGCTATCCCAGAACGCCTGGCTCACAGTCCCTGCCTCGCCCAGCGTGATGTTCGACCTGCCGTGCGAGGAACGTCTGGCGGCGGCAACCCGTCTGCTCGGAATAGATTTTTCCAGCCTGTCCAACGACGCAGGCCATTGCTGACAGCTATCCCCGCGGAGGGACGCGAGGCCTGCGCACATGAACAAATGAGAGGATACTCTGGCGCGCGATGATGAACATGCTGGAATTGACCATGGCGGGACCGTGCTTGCCTTCGATTTCGGGCGCAAACGCATCGGTGTCGCGGTGGGCAGCCATGAGCTGGGACTGGCGCATCCTCTTGCCACAGTTGATGCCGAGAAAACGGCGAATCGCTTCAGCGGTATCGAAGAACTGATCAAAGAATGGCGGCCGGTACTATTGGTTGTCGGCTTACCGGTTCATGCCGACGGAGTTGAGCATGAACTTACCCGGCTGAGCCGCCGGTTCGCGCAGCGGCTGGGAGGGCGCTTCGGTGTTCCTGTCGTGCTCGTGGATGAGCGTTACACCTCCATTTCTGCCAGCTCGGCATTGCGGGAAGCTGGTGTAAAAGGAAAAAAACAAAAACCCATGCTGGATCAAGTAGCAGCCCAGGTGATATTGCAAGCTTATTTCGATGGAAATGATGGAACTGCCTGACGCAGAGCAGCTACTTGCCAATCTGGCAGATCAGTTGCGCCCCGATATCAACGAGGCCACGGCATTGGTGGGTATTTATACGGGGGGGGTATGGCTAGCGGAACGGTTGCATGAAAGCCTGAACGTTTTGCTTCCTGTCGGATCCCTGGATGTATCCTTCTATCGTGACGACTTTAGCCAGATCGGTTTGCATTCTCAGGTAAAGCCTTCCGATATCCAGTTCGGGGTGGAGGGCAGCCACATCATCCTGGTGGATGATGTGCTTTTCACGGGCCGCACTATCCGGGCCGCCATCAATGAATTGTTCGACTACGGGCGCCCAGCGAGCATTCGCCTTGCCACGCTGGTGGATCGCGGAGGCAGGGAGCTTCCTGTCGCCGCGCAATATATCGCGGCCACACTTACCTTGCCGCCGGACAAAATGCTGGCCTTGAATAAAAGCACCGAAGGAAAATTGAGCCTAAGCCTGTATGACAGGGCTCCTCGGGACAATGACGCATAACCCTCAGCTGAACAGGAACGGCAGATTGCAGCACCTTCTTACCACCGAAGGGCTGCCTGCGCCCGTCTTGTTGAATATACTCGATACCGCCGAGTCCTTCATGGGGGTAACCGAGCGCGACGTTAAAAAAGTCCCGTTGCTGCGGGGCAAATCCGTATTCAATCTTTTTTTCGAACCCAGTACCCGGACCCGGACAACTTTCGAGATCGCCGCGAAGCGGCTCTCCGCGGACGTTGTAAATTTGAATATCGCCGCTTCGTCGCAGTCGAAAGGGGAAACGCTACTGGACACGGTGGATAACCTCTCTGCGATGCATGCCGACATGTTCGTGGTACGCCACTCCCAAAGCGGCGCCCCGCACCTGATAGCGCGTCACGTAAGGCCGGAGATTCATGTCATCAATGCGGGAGACGGCCGGCACGCGCATCCCACCCAGGCATTGCTCGACATGTTCACGATCCGCCGCTACAAGCGCGACTTTCATACCCTGCGCGTTGCCATAGTCGGCGATATTCTCCATTCGCGCGTAGCGCGTTCCCAGATTCACGCATTGACTACGCTCGGGGTACCCGAAGTCCGCGTTATCGCCCCAAAAACCCTGCTCCCAGCCAAAGTGGAGCGTCTGGGAGTGCGTGTTTTTCACGAGATGGCGCAAGGCCTGAAAGATATCGATGTCCTGATGATGCTGCGCCTGCAACAGGAACGCATGCTGAACGCGAGGCTTCCCAGCACCGAAGAGTATTTCAAATACTATGGATTGACACCGGAAAAACTGGCGCTTGCAAAGAGCGGTGCGATCGTATTGCACCCCGGTCCGATGAATCGAGGAGTCGAAATCGATTCCGCCGTTGCGGATGGCAGCCAGTCCGTCATTCTGCCACAGGTTACCTTCGGCATCGCCGTACGTATGGCGGTCATGTCGATTCTGACCGGAACCTGAAAGCGCAATGAAGCTGCATATTCAGAACGGACGGGTAATAGACCCAGGAAGTGGCCTCGACGGCGTCATGGATGTGTTTATCGCCGCTGGCAAGATCATTGCTATCGGTGATGCTCCGCCGGACTTCCATCCTAATCGGGAAATAAACGCGCAGAATCTAGTGGTTTGCCCTGGACTCGTCGATCTGTCCGCGCGATTGCGCGAGCCCGGCTTCGAGTATAAAGCCACGCTCGAATCCGAGATGGTAGCGGCGGTGGCGGGTGGCGTCACTAGCCTCTCCTGCTCTCCCGATACCGACCCGGTACTGGATGAGCCGGGGCTGGTGGAAATGCTGAAACATCGCGCCCGCAGCCTCAACCAAGCGCATGTTTATCCGGTGGGAGCCCTGACCCAGGGATTGAGGGGAGAGCGGCTTACGGAAATGGCCGAATTGTACGACGCCGGCTGTGTCGCATTCGGACAGGCGGATATGTCGCTGCCAAACGCGCGTATCATGATGCATGCGATGCAGTATGCCGCGACGTTCGGCTTCCCGGTATGGCTGCGCCCTCAGGATGCGGCACTGGCCGATGGCGGAGTGGCGCACGATGGCGAGGTGGCGACACGATTGGGCTTGCCCGCGATTCCTGTATGCGCGGAAACCATCGCGCTGTCAAATATCATACTGATGGCAAGGGAGACCGGCGCAACCATACACTTGTGCCGGATCTCCAGCGCGGAAGGAGTCGCCATGGTAAGGGTGGCAAAGTCCCAGGGCCTGCCGATTTCGTGCGATGTGGCGGCAAATCATATTCACCTGTCGGAAATGGATATTGGTTTCTTCGATTCCAATTGCCATCTGGTTCCACCGCTGCGGGGGCTGGGTGATCGCGATTCGCTGCGAGCCGGACTGCTGGATGGTACGATAGATGCAATCTGTTCTGATCATGCGCCCGTCGATGAAGACGCAAAATTGCTTCCTTTTGCTGAAGCGGAGCCCGGAGCGATTGGCCTGGAGCTATTGTTGCCGCTTACTTTGAAGTGGGCAGCGGAAATGCGAATTCCCCTGCCAGCAGCTTTATCCAGAATCACGGTCAACCCCGCCCGCATACTGGGCGTGGATGCCGGGTATCTCTCTCTCGGCGGAGCGGCGGATCTATGTATCTTCGATCCCGACGAATACTGGAGAGTGGAGCCTGCCATGCTCCAAAGCCAGGGCATCAATACGCCATTTCTCGGCATGGAGCTGGAAGGAAGGGTAAAATACACTTTGGTCAACGGCAATATCGTCCACCACGATTGAGCAGCGGTCCGGCTTCCCCTGCTTTTGCGATGATTAGTCCGTGCATTGTTCAACCGTCAACCATCAACCGTTAACTGGACCTGTTCTCTGAAATAAAATGACCAACCCCCTGCTTGATTTCTCCGGACTGCCGCGCTTTGCGGAAATCAGAACCGAACATATCAGCCCGGCTGTCAGCGAACTGCTGGCCGAAGGCCGCTCCGTCATCTCAACGATACGCGCCGATACGGCGATACCGAAGTGGCAGAATTTCGTGCAGCCGATGGAAGACGCTAATGAGCGTCTTTCCCGCGCATGGGGGCAGATCTCGCACTTGAACGCGGTAGTAAACACTCCGGAACTGCGGGAAGTGTATAACGCCAATCTCCCCCTGGTAACGCAATATTATGCTGAACTTTCCCAGGATCAGGTGATGTTCGAAAAGTTCAAGCAGCTTGGGCAGGGCACGGAATTCGAGAACCTGAGCCCCGCCCGGAAAAAAATTATCAATGATGCATTGCGTGATTTCCGTTTGGGAGGAGCCGAACTGCCCCCGGAAAAGAAAGAACGCTTTCTCCGTATCCAGGAAGAATTGTCGGTGCTGTCTTCCAAATTCAATGACAATTTGCTGGATGCAACCAATAACTTCATGCTGCATGTCGAAGACGCCGGGGAAATTTCAGGGATTCCGGACGATGTGCTGCAAACCGCCAGCGAATTGGCCAAAAAAGACCAGGCATCGGGCTGGAAATTCACCTTGCATGCTCCATCATATATACCGCTAATGCAGTATGCGGACAGTCGGCATCTACGGGAGAAAATGTATCGCGCCTATGTCACCCGGGCCAGCGAGCTCGGTCCTTCCGGCCAGACATCGGACAGCACACCCGATCTCGACAACACCCCGCTTATCGCAAGGATACTGGAACTACGCAAGGAAGAGGCCCAGCTTCTGGGATTCGATTGCTACGCGGAAGTATCGCTTGCGACAAAAATGGCATCGACTCCCCGGCAGGTGCTGGATTTTCTCGGCGAACTTGCCACGAAGGCGCGACCTTATGCGGAGCTGGACCTGAAGGAGCTACGCCAGTTTGCATCCGACAGACTGCAAATCCAAAAGCTCGAAGCCTGGGACCTTGCCTATGTGAGCGAAAAACTTCGGCTGGACCGCTATACCTTCTCCGAACAGGATGTGAAGCAATATTTCCCCGAGACCAGCGTATTACGGGGCATGTTCGGGCTCGTGGAAAATCTGTACGACATTGTAATTGCATCGGTGAAAGCAGCCGACGCGCAACTCTGGCACCCCGACGTCAAGCTTTTCACTATCCGGAGCAGGAAGGAAGAATTGATCGGCCTGTTTTATCTTGATCTCTATGCGCGAGCCGGGAAACGCGGCGGAGGATGGATGGACGATGCCATCAGTCGTCGGCGCATTGAGCCGAAACAGGCTGGAGAGCCGTCGATACAGGCGCCGGTGGCGTACCTGAACTGCAATTTCTCCGCCCCGGTTCATAATAATGGCGAGGCTCGCCCGGCTCTGTTCACCCATGATGAAGTCATCACCTTATTCCATGAATTCGGTCATGGGCTGCACCATCTGCTTACTCGCATGGAGGACCTGGGCATCTCCGGAATCCACGGTGTGGAGTGGGACGCAGTCGAACTGCCAAGCCAGTTCATGGAGAATTTCTGTTGGGAATGGGAAGTATTAAGCAATATGGCCAGGCATGTGGAGAGCGGTCAACCGATTTCGCATGTGCTATTTGATCGCATGCTGGCTGCAAAGAATTTTCAAAGCGGCCTGCAAATGCTCCGGCAGATCGAATTTGCCTTGTTCGATATGCGCATCCATTCCAATTTCGATCCGGGCACGGGCAAGACGCCGCTGCAGTTGCTGGACGAGATCCGCGGTCAGATTGCCGTTGTCATGCCACCCGCATGGAATCGCTTTCCTAACAGCTTCTCCCACATTTTTGGCGGCGGCTATGCGGCTGGCTATTACAGTTACAAATGGGCCGAGGTGCTGTCTGCGGATGCCTACAGCGTGTTTGAAGAAAGTGCTACCGGCGATGTCATCGATCCCGGCAGCGGAGCACGCTTCCGTGACGAAATTCTCGCGGTGGGCGGAAGCCGCCCCGCACTGGAATCGTTTATCGCGTTTCGCGGACGCGAACCGAAGATAGACGCACTCCTGCGCCATAATGGAATGGCTACCCCCTGATTGCCGTATAGGCTCTTGCGGGGTTTGAAGCTAAGCAGCCGGCGGGGCTGCGCTGTGTCCATCGCTTTGCCGCCGATAATCCTAAATCCGGCAGTTGGACAGGTCGGATTCAGGATTATTGTTGCAACACCCCTCTTCGGCCGCTAGTATAGCGAACGGTAATCAGATGATCCTGCGAGGCTTCCAGCACGCCCTGCGGAATCAAGGCTCCAGGCTCGCCCAAGGCATCAAGGAGTAAAACAAATGGGAGAGATATCGCATCGCGCCATTCAATGACAGGAGAATAGAGATGAATCGTATTACCTTGACTGTTGCCATGTTGTGTGGAGCAATAGTAATTGGCTGCGCACAGACGCCATCAACCCCTCAAGCGACAAAATATGGCGATGGGGAACTGCCTATTCCGCCGGAATACAAGAGCTGGCCAAAATTTCTTTCTGACGTGCAGCGCACTGACACCAAGCAGGTGCGTGAGATCTATATCAATCCCATTGGAAATAGCGCGAAAATGGGCGAAGCTTTCCCAAATGGCACCGTTTCGGTAATGGAAATATACAAGGCGCGTGAAGCCTCTGACGGCACCCCATTAAAAGGGGCTGACGGTAAATTGATAAAAGGGGAGTTGCTCAAGATCGGTGTCATGGGCAAAGGCGCTGGCTGGGGAGAAACCGTCAACCCTCCCGAACTCAGGAATGGCGACTGGGTTTATGCCATGTACCTGTCCGATGCAAAAACCAAAGCACCTGACGATCTGGCTACCTGCAGGTCGTGCCACCTGCCGCTGACGGACAAGGACTATGTTTTCCGCTATGACGAGTATTTCCAGAAAAGGGCGAATTAATCACGACTGGAGTGGGGCCGCTCATCGCGTCAAAACACCGCCCGTCAGGATTGAGGGGCGGTTCAAATATCACTCATAAGGCGGCAATATGGGGAAGCGCTGAACAAATCGCATCCCATCCCGCAAAGCCGTCGCGCCAACGGAGATTTGTTCAGGACTCCCTAGCTGAGCTTGCCGTGGCACTGCTTGTATTTTTTGCCTGATCCGCAAGGACAAGGATCGTTGCGGCCCACCTTTCCACCCTGCCGGACGAATGGCTGAGGTTTTTCCGCCAGATCCGGTGCTGTTTCTGCCGTATCCTCATTGGCAAGCGCTTCCTCGTAGGGCGCATGCTGATACTGCACATTGGCCGGCTGACGCGGAGCTTCGGTTACGGCCTCCATCTGTTGCTCGTCTCTTATCTGCACCGTCAGCAATATGCGGGTGACTTCGGTCTTGATCTCTTCGAGCATGGCGGTGAACAACTCGAAAGCCTCGCGCTTGTATTCCTGCTTGGGATTTTTTTGAGCATATCCGCGCAGATGGATTCCCTGCCTTAAATGATCGAGTGCCGCCAGATGCTCGCGCCAATGTATATCCAGGCTTTGCAGCATTACCGCTCGCTCGTAGTGATGCATGGCCGCAGCCCCTACCTGCCCCACCTTGCCTGCGTAATGCTCACCCGCTATCGCCGCAACGCGCTCGTCAAGATTATCCGCGTGCAGGTCTCCCTCATTCTCCAGCCATTCCTGCAGCGGCAACTGCAATAGATATTCGCCGGCCAGCGCCTTTTCCAGTGCGGGAATATCCCACTGCTCCTCGACACTTTGAGGAGGAACATACAGCGCGACGATGCTTTTCAGCACGTCCTGGCGCATTGCGGCGATGGTCTCCGAGATATCCTGCGACTCGAGCAGCTCATTGCGCTGCTGATAAATCACCTTACGCTGGTCATTGGCGACATCATCGTATTCCAGCAACTGCTTGCGCATATCGAAATTACGCGCCTCCACCTTGCGCTGCGCATTCTCGATTGCCCGCGTAACCCATGGGTGTTCGATCGCCTCGCCTTCCGGCATGTTGAGCTTCTGCATGATGCTGGCGACGCGGTCGGATGCAAAGATGCGCAGCAGCGGATCTTCCAGCGAAAGATAGAAACGGCTTGAGCCCGGGTCGCCCTGGCGGCCGGAACGGCCGCGGAGCTGGTTATCCACCCGCCGCGATTCATGGCGTTCGGTACCGATGATGTGCAGTCCTCCTTGTTTCAGCACTTCATCGTGGAGAGCCCTCCATTGGGTTTGCAGCTTTTCCATGCGTTCGAGTCTGGCTGTCTCGTCGAGACTCTCATCCGATCGGACGCGCTCAAGTTCAGGTTCCGGGTTGCCCCCCAGAACAATGTCCGTGCCTCGGCCGGCCATATTGGTCGCGATGGTAATCATTTTTGGACGGCCCGCCTGAGCAACAATCTCCGCTTCTCTTGCATGCTGCTTTGCATTCAATACCTGATGCGGCAGTTTCTCGCCAGCAAGCAAGCCGGACAGCAATTCATTGTTCTCGATGGAAGTCGTTCCCACCAGGACAGGCTGCCCCCTTTCATAGCAGTCCTTGATGTCGGCAATGATGGCACGATTTTTTTCGCCCATGGTGCGGAATACCTGATCCATGCGGTCCACGCGCACCATCGGTCGATGAGTAGGAATGATCACGGTTTCAAGCCCGTAAATCTGCTGAAACTCATAGGCTTCCGTATCGGCCGTACCCGTCATGCCGGCGAGCTTCTGATACATGCGGAAGTAGTTTTGAAAAGTGATGGAGGCAAGCGTCTGATTCTCCTTCTGGATGGGTACGTTTTCCTTTGCCTCGACCGCCTGGTGCAGCCCTTCCGACCAGCGCCTACCCGACATAAGCCGGCCGGTGAATTCATCCACGATGACCACTTCGCCATTCTGCACCACGTAGTGCTGGTCACGATGAAATAGCGCATGGGCCCGGAGAGCGGCGTAAAGATGATGTACCAGATTGATATTTGCCGGATCGTAAAGGTTGGTTCCAGCCGAAAGCAACCCGCTTTGCGACAGCAGCTTCTCGGCATGCTCGAAACCCGCTTCGCTCAGCAACACCTGCTGGGCCTTTTCGTCCACGCTGAAATCACCCGGGCTCTTCTCCGTTTCCTGTCTGACAAGCTTTGGAATCAGGACATTCATGCGGACGTAAATGTCGGTATTGCCTTCCGCCTGCCCCGAAATGATCAGGGGGGTGCGCGCCTCATCGATCAGGATGGAATCCACTTCGTCAACGATGGCGAAATGCAGCGCGCGCTGCACGCGCTCGAGCGGGTGATTGACCATATTGTCGCGAAGGTAATCAAATCCGTATTCGTTATTGGTGCCGTAAGTGATATCGGCCGCATAGGCCGCCTGCTTGTCGCCGTGATCCATCTGCGAAAGGATGACCCCGACGCTGACCCCGAGAAACTGGTAAATACGCCCCATCCACTCCGCGTCACGTCTGGCAAGATAATCATTGACGGTTACCAAGTGTACGCCTTTTCCAGCCAGGGAATTGAGATAGGCTGGCAGGGTCGCCATGAGTGTCTTGCCCTCCCCGGTTCTCATTTCGGCGATTTTACCGCTATGCAGAACCATGCCGCCGATCAGCTGCACGTCAAAATGGCGCATCTCCAACACGCGCTTGCTGGCTTCCCGCACGACGGCGAAGGTTTCCGGGATTAGCGCGTCGATTGCCACGCCATCAGCTAGGCGCTTCTTGAACTCTTCCGTCTTGGCGCGTAGCTCGGCATCAGTCAGCGCCGCAAACTTTGATTCAATCGAATTGATTGTCCCGACTGTCTGGAAATATTGCTTGATCAGCCGGTCGTTCCGGCTTCCGAAAACTTTCTTGAGCAAATTGTTCAGCATGAAATTTCGAAATATTCCTGTTCAGCAGCCGTCCAAAAAATTAGGGGGTGAGGTTTTTGGCCTCACCCCCCGCACGAGAGTATTAGCAATCCGACTCAACTGGGCATCTTCAAGAACCGGGATGGGTTTTGTGGCAAGCCCTTGTGCCTGACCTCAAAATGCAGATGCGGGCCGGTAGAACGGCCAGTGCTGCCCACTTCGGCAATCTTTTGTCCTCTTACCACAATCTGGCCTACTTTGACCATGCGCTTGGAGGCGTGGGCATAGCGGCTGACCAGATCGTTGCCGTGGTCAACATCTATCATATTACCATACTCAGCATGATAACCGGAATACACCACTACCCCATTCGCCGCTGCTACAATGGGAGTGCCCTTGGAGGCGATGAAATCAACCCCCTCGTGAAAAGCAGTCCTTCCCGTAAAAGGATCGATACGCGAGCCAAACCCCGAGGAATACCATTTCACATTTACGGGCATGACGGACGGAAGCATTTTTTTCTTCAACCTGTCCTGCATCAGCAATGAGTCCAGGGCGCCGAGCTTGTCAGCACGGTCATCGACCATGCGTGACAACTCCTGAATCCTGTTGTTCAACTCAATGAACGACATTTCCTGCGACGGCAGACTGGGCACCATCCCGCCCTGCGCGGGGGTTTGATTAAACAGGAACTCCTGCGGCTTGATACCCGCCAGTTCCGCAAGACGTACGCCTACGGAGTCCAGCCGTAACAGTTGCGCCTGCATCTGCCCCATTCTGACTGCCATGGCATTAAGGCTGTCACGCAAGTAGGACTGGCTTTTTTCCTGCTCTTCCTGCTGCATGCTCAAAACCAGAGAACGCAGCATCGGACTGTCGATCTTGTCCGCGTAGCGCAAAGAGAGGTAGTTGAGGCACATCGCTATCAGCACCGCCGCCGCCAGAAATGCGCCTGCAAAAACTACGAGATGCCTGTGGGTCAGAGTGACCGTCCTCGGCTTTGCCAAATTATTGGAAATCAGAATAATATTCATCTTATTCCCCCGGTTAAAGTCCAGCCATGAGCGTTCGGAAAATCAATTTCTATCTCGATGCCCTCAGCCTGATCCCTGATCATCGAAAGCTATTTGCCAACATGCAAAAGCTCACTGAGCTGCAACAAGTATTTTTTGAAATTGCTCCGCGCCAACTGGGCCAATTCTGCACTTTGGGTGCATTCTCTGAATCTGAAGGAAACCTGGTTATACACGCCTCAAACGGCGCGATCGCTGCCAAAATCAGGCAGATGGTTCCCTCGTTGTTACGAAAATTCAAGGTAAGGGGTTACGAGGTTACTTCAATTCGGATTGCTGTGCAAGCGGATTGCAATTCTGCTACCGGTTACGATCCGCTGGCTGCCAGCCGGACCACAAAGCGCCGGATAGCCCGGGCCGGGCTGGAAAGCCTGGCTCAGCTTGCCAAGAATTTGCCGGAACCATCGTCAATGTCACCGTCTGTATCTCCATTAAAAAACGCCATCGTTGCCCTGATTAAGACACAAGCGAAGCCGAATGAACCCTCTGAATAGGATTCGCAAGAGGACAGCAATATAAGATCGAATTACAGCGAGACACGGGTCATATCCCCTTTCCATTGATCCCACAAACACCTCCGAAGGCTGGGTTATCGAAATACCTAAGCCGGAAGCTGGCATTCCGGGTTGATTCCCGGAGCCCTTCGCAGGAGGAGGACGAAGATCAATCTGCCTGCTTTCGAAGGAATGCCGGAATATCGAGCGTATCCACACCCGATTGCTTCAGGGCTTCCACAGTTGCGTCGCGCCTTCTGTTTGTGCGGATTGCAGCGGGAGCATCCAGCTCCTTCCAGCTTATCGAGTCCGCCTGCATATTATCCGTCCCGGTGCGAGAATGGATGACACTCAGTGATTTGGGCTGGGACCGGCTTGTCACCCCCCCCAGTCCCGTCGCCACCATGGTGACCCGCAGATTATCCTGCATGTTTTCATCGATCACTGTGCCGACGATTACGGTGACATCGTCCGCGGTAAAATCCTTGATGGTGCTCATGACTTCATGAACCTCCCGCATCTTCATCGCCGCGCTTGCGGTAATGTTGACCAGCACGCCTCTTGCGCCCGAAAGATTGACATCTTCCAGCAGAGGACTGGCGACGGCCTGCTCGGCGGCGATGCGTGCCCTGTCGATGCCCGAAGAAAACGCCGAACCCATCATCGCCATCCCCATTTCCGACATGACGGTCTTTACGTCGGCGAAGTCCACATTGACCAAGCCCGGGCAATTGATGACTTCCGCGATGCCCGCAACCGCGCCGTACAGAACGTCATTGGCGGCCTTGAATGCGTCGAGCATGCTGACATCTTCCCCGAGAACCATCATCAGCTTATCGTTGGGAATGACGATCAGGGAATCCACATATTGGGACAGCGCTTCCATTCCCGCCTGCGCAGCCCTGATTCGCCTTCCTTCAAAAGCAAAGGGCTTGGTAACCACCGCAACGGTGAGAATACCTAACTCGCGGGCGACCTGGGCGACGACCGGCGCTGCACCGGTACCGGTGCCACCGCCCATTCCAGCAGTAATGAACAGCATGTCGGCACCCTCGATCAGTTCGGCGATCCGGTCGCGATCCTCCATCGCCGCATTGCGCCCGACTTCCGGATCAGCTCCCGCGCCCAATCCCTTCGTAATGCCGGAGCCAAGCTGCAACAAGGTACGCGCCTGGTTGCGCTTGAGCGCCTGTGCATCGGTGTTTGCGCAGATAAACTCGACGCCCTGCACCCCGTTCTCGATCATATGATCCACGGCATTGCCGCCGCAACCGCCGATACCGATGACCTTGATGATGGCTTCCTGTGTTTGTGTATCCATGATTTCAAACATAATGCTTCTCCTGTTAATGCTGTTAATGGACTGAACCAAATGTTGCTGCAAATTCCCGCCTGTGCCTGCTATGCCCGTATACCCGCAGGGGCTCACGTTTTTTATTAGAACGACCTTGTTGCCATATCCTCCAGCTGTTAGAAATTGACCTGGAACCAGCTCTTCATCCTTTCGAGAATGCGAGTGAAGGAATTGCCCTGCAGCCGGACGTGCTGGTTCAGCCGAAATTGCTCCATGCCCGCCTGGATCAGGCCGATGCCGGTGGAGCATCTCGGATTCAGGACCACTTCTTCCAGACTGCCGCGATAATGGGGAAGTCCGAGCCGCACCGGCATGTGAAATATCTCTTCGCCGAGCTCTACCATGCCTTGAAGAGAACTACAGCCACCGGTGATGACGATGCCGGATGAAAGCAATTGCTCGAAACCGCTATGGCGCAGTTCGGCCTGCACCATCGAATAAAGCTCTTCCACGCGCGGCTCGATGACTTCCGACAGGGTTTGCCTGGAAAGCTGGCGTACGCCCCGGTCCCCAACGCCCGCCACTTCCACCAATTCATGCGGATCAGCCATGCCCCGCAGGGCACAGCCATAACGGCATTTGATGTCTTCGGCATCCTTGGTCGGGGTGCGCAAGGCCATTGCAATGTCATTGGTGATCTGATCTCCAGCTATGGGGATCACCGCGGTATGTCTTATCGCGCCGTGGGTAAAAACTGCGATATCGGTGGTGCCTCCGCCTATATCCATCAGGCATACGCCCAGATCTTTTTCATCTTCCGACAGCACCGCCATGGCCGAAGCCAATGGCTGCAATACGAGGTCACGCACTTCCAGGCCGCATCGCCGCACGCACTTCATGATGTTCTGGGCGGCAGATACTGCCCCGGTGACGATATGGACCTTTACTTCCAGCCGTACCCCGCTCATTCCGATGGGTTCTCGCACATCTTCCTGGCCATCTATGATGAATTCCTGATTGAGAACGTGGAGGACCTGCTGATCATTGAGGATATTCACCGCCTTGGCTGTCTCCACCACCCGTTCCACATCCATCCTGGATACTTCCTTGTCCTTGATCGCCACCATTCCATGAGAATTGAAGCTCTTGATATGACCACCGGCAATGCCGGTATACACCTCCCTGATCTTGCAATCCGCCATCAGCTCCGCTTCCTCCAGCGCACGCTGAATCGCGCTCACCGTGGTTTCGATATTGACCACCACGCCTTTCTTGAGCCCACGTGATGGATGGCTGCCTATGCCAATTACCTCGAACCCACCCTCGGGTTTCATCTCCGCGACAATAGCCATGATCTTGGAAGTGCCGATATCCAGCCCGACAATGAAGTTCTTGCTTTCGCTGCTTCTCATCTAATCCCGTTAATCCTGTAACCTTCGATCACCTGCTCACCTTTTTGAGTCGCTTGCGCCCAGCTCATTGCACTGCAAAGCCATTGGGATACCTCAGATCGACACGGATCAATCGCCTGTTCAGCAACGTCGCGGCGCTGCCCTCCAGTCTGGCGTATCGTCTCAGTCTCGCTTCCATCTGCTCTCGTCCCAGTTCCAGCACGGTTCCCTGCTGCAGGCTTATCTGCCATGCCCTACGGGGTGAGAGCGTCAGCTTTTGGATCCTTTGCCGCAGAGGATGAAGCAATCTGGCAAAGACGTCATAGTGACGGACCATATCGCGGGAACTCTCCGAAGGCCCATCGAAAACAGGCAGATGCGAATCGCATGGCGCATCGAAGACCTCGCCCTGCAAATTCACCAGACCAGCGCTGCCCCAGCATGCCAGTGGTATTTGCTCTTCCAGAATCACTTCCAGGCCAGGGGGCCAGACCCGGCGAACGACAGCATCTCGCACCCAGGGAAGTTTCATGAAGGCTATGCGCGCTGCAACCAGATCCACAGTAATGAAGCCTTCCTTTATTTCCTTTCGCACCACGTCCGCCAGTTCCTCCCGCGTCACATGCTCGAGGGGCTTGAGGTCGCCGCTATCCAGGTTCGCCCCCTGGAACGCCACCGCCTTCAACGGAAGGACAGGCAGGTTCAACGCCCATCGGCCGATGTGATACAAGGCTACTGCCAGCGCCAGGGCCAGCAATGAATTCGTCAGCCCATTGAGCGATTGAGGATTACCCCACATGCGCCAGCTCCAGTATTCGCAATACCAGGTCCTCGAAAGATATTCCCGCGGCTTTTGCCGCCATTGGCACCAGGCTGTGAGTAGTCATGCCGGGCGAAGTATTCGTTTCCAGGAAGTAGGGCTGGTTCGATTTGTCCAGTATCAAATCCACCCTTCCCCATCCTTCGCATCCCAGCACCCTGTGGGCTTGCAGCGCCAACATCTGGATGGCGCGCTCCTGCTCGGCGGGCAAGCCGCTTGGGCAGAAGTACTGCGTCCTTTCCGAAAGATACTTGGCGTGGTAGTCATACAAACCGCTGGAGGCTTCGATTCGCACCAGAGGCAAGGGAACATCTCCAAGAATGGAGACGGTAAGTTCCGCCCCTTCGATAAATTCCTCCGCCAGTACGAGCGAGTCGTGCTCAGCGGCAAGCCGCCAGGCTCCCGCCAATTCGCTTGCGGCTGTCACCTTGGTAAGCCCAATCGTCGATCCTTCGCGTGATGGCTTGACAATCAGAGGTAGGCCAAGCTCTCTCGCGATCTCGCGAAAATCACTTTGCTCATCGAGCAGAACATGGCGTGGCGTCCTGATGCCCACGGCCTGCCATAACAACTTGGTCCGCCATTTATCCATTGCCAGCGCGCTCGCCAACACGCCACTGCCAGTGTAAGGCAGTCCCATGAGTTCCAGGGCGCCCTGGACGGTGCCGTCCTCCCCATAGCGTCCATGGAGGCAGATATGAGCCCGATCGAAACCCTGGTGCAAAAGGGCTTGAATGGGAAGTTCGGAAGGATCGAATGGATGGGCGTCGACGTTCCTCCGGCGTAGCGCATCGAGTACCGCTGTCCCACTTTGCAGGGATATCTCGCGCTCGGCCGAACGCCCGCCCAGCAGAACCGCAACTTTCCCAAATTCCTTGTTATTCAAACGTCATTCTCCTGATGCCAGGTGATGTTGCTTGATGAGGCATGAAACGGCGCTCCAGCGATTCGCACTTCCTGGATCAACTCCATTCCCGTTTGCTTTCTCACGGTTTCACGCACAGCGATAATTACGGCTTCGATATCCTCCGCAGTGGCTTCTCCGGTGTTTACGATAAAATTGGCATGCTTGGGCGAAACCATGGCCCCGCCGATTCGAAACCCCTTCAATCCACATGACTCGATCAGTCTTGCCGCATGATCTCCCGGGGGATTGCGAAATACCGAGCCCGCGTTAGGAAGATTCAATGGCTGGCTGGCGGCTCGCCGGGCAAGCAGTTCCTTGATCTTTCTGCGCGACTCCGCATGACCGCCTGGCTGCAACCGGAACCAGGCTCCTGCGAACCATTCCTCGGGAACAGCCACGCCGGCGCTATCGGCCGCGCTCCCGGACCTCGGCCGGGACGCAGCTCCCGGCTTTAAAGCGACATGCCGGTAGCCGATCTGATAATCGGCGGGAAACCGTGAACAAACCTGGCCTGCGCGCGTGAACGTCTGCACCTGCTCGACGATTTCCCACGTTTCGCTGCCGTAACACCCCGCGTTCATGGCAAGCGCGCCGCCGACCGTTCCTGGAATACCGGCCAGAAATTCGGCGCCCCCCAGGTCATGCCGGGCCGCGAACCGGGCAATTTTTGCGCAGGTTACTCCCGCTTCGGCATAAATCAATCGCTTTTCTCCCTTTTCCCGTTCCACGAAAAGGTTATTCAATCGCGCATGCAACACCAGAACAGTACCGCCCCATCCTCCATCGCGAATCAGGAGGTTGCTGCCCAGGCCCATTACATATAAAGAGTCGCCCCCCGGAAGCTCGCGTAAAAACCGCCGGAGATCGTCAAGATCCGCCGGCAGATACAAACGCTCTGCCCTTCCGCCCGCGCGCCAGGAAGTGTACTTCTTCATCGGCTCATCCAGGTGCAGTTCACCTCGAAGGGCGCGCAAATCATGGCCCGATTCAATGTCCGGCATATCCAATAAACTTCCAGAAATCATCACCTGGTTCTCATGGTCTTTTCGCCAGATGGGGCGCCACCGCGCCTACCGATCCCGCTCCCATCACCAGAACCACGTCCCCGTCCTGGGCTGCGCTCTGGATAGCGGCAGGCAGTTCATCGATGCTCTCCACGTAGATGGGCTCGATCTTCCCCAACACCCTCAGCGCACGCGCAAGCGACTTGCTGTCGGCGGCGACGATGGGCGTTTCGCCCGCCGGATAAACATCGGCCAGGAGTAAAACGTCCGCGGTTGAAAGCACCTTGACGAAATCCTCGAACAGGTCTCGCGTACGGGTATAGCGATGCGGCTGGAACGCCAATACCAGCCGTCGACCGGGAAAGGCGCCGCGTGCCGCCGCAATCGTGGCTGCCATTTCCACTGGATGATGGCCGTAATCATCAACCAGCGTGAAATGCCCTCTGCCAATTGTTTCCGTCCCGTGGCCCATGAGATCGATTTCGCCATAACGCTGAAAACGGCGATCGACGCCCTCGAAGTTGGCGAGCGCCCTGATGATTGCTGCGTCTTTTACCCCGATCTCGTTGCAGACTGCGATGGCTGCCAGCGCATTCTGCACATTGTGCAAACCTGGCAGGTTAAGCATGATCTTGAGCTTGCGCGCTTTGCCATTCACCCCTATCACTGCGGTGAAATGCATCCGGCCTTCGTTATGGCTGATATCGATGGCGCGGACTTGCGCGGCATCGGACAAACCATAGGTAGTGATAGGTTTCGTGACCGCTGGCAGAATTTCGCGAACGTTTCCGTCATCCAGGCACAACACCGCCATTCCGTAAAATGGCAGATGCTGCAAAAAATCGATGAAAGCCTGCCTGAGCTTGCTGATATCGTGCCCGTAGGTTTCCATATGGTCGGCATCGATATTCGTTACCGCCGCGAGTACGGGCTGCAAATGCAGAAAAGAGGCATCCGATTCGTCCGCCTCCACGACGATGAACTCTCCGCGTCCCAGCTTTGCGTGCGACCCAGCGGCTTCCAGCCTGCCACCGATAACAAATGTCGGGTCCATTCCCGCTTCCGCCAGGATACTGGTCACTAGGCTCGTCGTGGTAGTCTTTCCATGTGTTCCCGCGATGGCGATTCCCTGGCGCAATCTCAACAGTTCCGCCAGCATGATGGCGCGCGGCACAACGGGAATATTCCGCTCACGCGCCGCCATGACTTCCGGGTTATCCGGGCTGATCGCTGTGGACGTCACTACTGCATCCGCGGGTTCCACATGGGCGCGCACATGCTCGGTATGGATAATGGCGCCCAGCTTTTTCAGCCGCCGAGTGATGGCGGTACTGCTCAAATCCGAGCCGCTGACCTGGTAGCCCAGGTTCAGCAGCACCTCGGCAATTCCGCTCATGCCTGAGCCTCCGATACCCACGAAATGCACGTGCTTGACCTTGTGCTTCATGCCGGCGAATCCGATAACCGCCAGCAACCGCCGGTGAAACAATGGGAAGCATGCGTCATCGATGCGCTCATGCGCCTATTTTTTTCTTTCATGACCAGATCTCATTTCACGATTTCCATGCATGCGTCCGCTACGAACCTGGTCGAATCCGGCTTGGCCAGTTGCCGCGCACGTATCGCCATTTCCATAAGCTGCTTCCGGGTGAACGCGCTGAGCAACTCCGCAAGATATTGCGGGGTAAGCTCATGCTGCGGCACCAGCACAGCCGCGTTCCTGTCGCTCAGAAACCTCGCGTTGAACGTCTGGTGATCGTCCACGGCATAAGGAAAGGGCACCAGGACGCTCGCGACCCCGGCGGCAGTCAACTCTGCTATGGTCAACGCGCCCGCGCGGCAAACCACCAGGTCGCACTCCGCGTAGCGTGCCGCCATGTTTTCGATAAATGGAAACAGATCTCCTTCCACCTCCATCTCCGCATAGCTTTTACGTACGGCCTCAAGATGCCGCAGCCCGGTCTGATGCGTTATTGACGGCCTCCCCCGTTCGGGAATCAATCTCAATGCCTGCGGCACGACGGTATTGAGCGCCTGAGCCCCCAGGCTGCCACCGATCACCAGCAGCCTGAGCTGTCCCTGGCGGATTCCATATCTTTTTTCAGGGGCCTCCACCTCGGTTATCTCCTGCCGAACAGGATTTCCCGAAAAAACCACTTTCCTTCCATCCCGGATCGCTCCCGGAAAACCCAGCAACACCTTATCGGCAACCCTTGCCAGAATCTTGTTGACAAGCCCGGGTATCGAATTCTGTTCATGTATGAGTAGCGGTTTCCCGAGCAGCGAAGCCATCATCCCGCCTGGGAAGGCGGGATAGCCACCCATGCCGAGCACAACGTCGGGGCGGGCGTTCAGGATCACGCGAGCGCTTTGCCAGAACGCAATCAGGAGACGCAGCGGCAAGGTAAGCCAGGTAACGAAGCCCTTTCCGCGCAAACCGGAAAAACGGATGATTTCAAGGTCATGTCCCCGCCCAGGTACGAGCCTCGTCTCCATCCCGCCTTCCGTGCCCAGCCATACCACACGCCACCCGGCTTGCTTCAAATATTCCGCCACGGCCAGGCCCGGAAACACATGACCGCCGGTTCCTCCCGCCATGATTAGAATGGTGTGGATCAAATCTGCTCACCCCACCCAATAAAAGATGAGTGCGGACTCATGCCGCATAACCATTCATCAATTGCCGATTTTCCCAGTCGATGCGCAACAGAACCGCGAGCGCAATGCAGCTGACCAGAATACTGCTGCCACCGAAACTCATCAGTGGCAAGGTCAGCCCCTTTGTCGGCAGCACTCCCATGTTCACTCCCATATTGATGAGAGCCTGAAAACCTATCCATACACCGATACCATGCGCCACCAGCGCGGAAAACGCGCGCTCCCGGATAGCGGCCTGCCTACCGATAACGAATGCGCGCAACACTACCCAGCCAAACAACGCGATGACCGTGAGAACCCCGGCGAAACCAAGCTCTTCCGCGATGACCGCCAACAGAAAATCGGTATGCGCCTCCGGCAGGTAGAAAAGCTTTTCCACGCTGCCCCCCAGACCCACTCCCAGCCATTCACCACGTCCGAAGGCGATCAATGCATGGCTCAACTGATATCCTTTTCCGTAGGGATCGTCCCATGGATCCATAAAGCCAAAAAAGCGCTGCATGCGGTAAGGCTCCATCCAGATCAATGCCAGCAGGCTGGCCACCACAAAGCCGGCCAAGCCCGCGAACAGCTTCAAGCCGATGCCTCCCAGAAACAATATGGCCATCACGACAGCCGTAATGACAACGAACGCGCCGAAATCCGGTTCGAGAAGCAACAGCGAACCCAGACCCAGCATGACGACCAGCATGGGAAGAAAACCCTTGCGAAAACTGTTCAGATAAGCTGCTCTGCGAACCGTGTAGCGGGCGGCATAGAGAATGACAAATAATTTCATGAATTCCGAAGGCTGAAAATTCACTACAAGCAGCGATATCCAGCGGCGGCTGCCATTAACCTCGCGGCCTATGCTGGGGACAAGCACCAGGACGAGCAGGATTGCCCCCACGAAAAACAGATGAAACGAGTACTTCTCCCAGTACCCCGTAGGTACCTGAAATGCAAGCAGGCCTGCGAACAGGCTCACAGCCAGATAGATGCCATGCCGGATGAGAAAATGCGCCGGATCGCCGTTGCCGTCCTGGCCCGCTTCCGCAATGGCAATGGAAGCGGAATAAACCATCACGAGCCCGAGGCCAAGCAATAGGACCGACGACCAGATCAGGGAGTGGTCGAAATGAGACACGGCTTTTTTCTGACCGATGCCTGTCTGGTATATCATTGCCTTGCGCGCAGTTTGCATCATCGCGCTCCCTTTGGGAGCGCCCGCACAGCCGCGACGAATACTTCGGACCGATGCACGTAATTCCTGAACATGTCCAGGCTTGCGCATGCCGGCGATAAGAGCACCGCGTCCCCCTGTTTCGACAGCACAAACCCTTGCTGCACCGCCTCTTCCATGTTCGAGGCAAAATATAGCGGCACGCCGCCACGCTCCAGCGCAGCGGCCATATTTTTCGCGTCCCGCCCTATCAGCACCACGGCACGAGCATGTCGGGCAACAGGCCCGGCCAGCGGCGAAAAATCCTGGCCTTTGCCGTCTCCACCCGCTATCAGCACGACCGTTTGGGACAAACCATTCAGGGCGGCCACCGTCGCGCCTACATTCGTTCCCTTGGAGTCGTCGTAAAATGTCACATCCTCCATCACCGCCACTTTCTCCATCCGGTGCGGCAATCCCCTGAATTCGCGCAGCGCTTCGAGCAAAGGTTCCAGAGGCAACGCCAGCGCGCGGCATAATGCCAGTGCGGCGAGCGCATTGGTCGCGTTATGCCGGCCTGTTACCGCAAGCTCGCTGGCTTTCATCAGCCGCTTCTTTCCCTGCACCAGCCAGATGTCATTTCCTTCGGATAGTAGGCCATAATCCTCCTCTCTCGCAGGCATACCGCATCCGAATGTCACTTGCTTCCTTCCGCTCAACCCCATGGCGCGGACCAGAGGATCATCCCGGTTGATCACCTGCACGCCTTCCCTTTCGCCACTCGGGCCGCTCTTCAGAAATATCCCGGCTTTGGCCGCTGCGTAATCCTCCATGCTCGCGTAACGGTCGAGATGATCTTCAGTCACGTTCAGCACGGTTGCCGCGTCCAGGAACAGGCTTCGTGTGGTTTCCAGCTGAAAACTCGACATCTCCAATACCCACGCCCGTGGAAATCGCCCCATATCCTGCCGGCGCATCCATGCATCCAGCACGGCCGGTCCTATGTTTCCCGCAACCTCCACGTCCCAGCCGGCCTTCCTGGCCATTGCACCCACCATGGCGGTTACGGTAGTCTTGCCGTTGGATCCGGTAATGCCGATAATTCCGGGTCTTGCGGCATCCTCCTGTTGCATGGTCTGCAAGGCCAATGCAAAAAGCTCCATGTCGCCCACGACTGGAACGCCATTCGCAACAGCCCGCCTGACCAGCGGTTCGGACAGAGGCACTCCGGGGCTGATGCCGATAAGATCGACGCCCGAAAATGCCTCGGCATCGAATCCGCCTTCATATATCCTGGCCTCAGGCAAACTCTGCCTGAACTCCGCAAGGCGCGGCGGAGCCAGACGGGTGTCGGCTGCACGTACCGTCGCTTTGCAGCGTGATAGCCACTTGGCCATCGACAAGCCGGTTTCCCCGATTCCGAGCACCAGCACGATTTTTCCGCGCAGATCCATTACCTGGCGTTACCTCAACTTCAACGACGACAAGCCGAACAGCACCAGCATCATGGTGATGATCCAGAAACGCACCACCACTTGGTTTTCTTTCCAGCCCTTCAGTTCATAGTGATGATGGAGGGGAGCCATTCGAAAGATGCGTTTGCCGACAAGCTTGAACGATGCCACCTGCAGCATGACCGAAAGAGTTTCGACCACGAACACGCCACCCATGATGAGTAGCACGATCTCCTGGCGTATGATGACCGTCACGATGCCGAGCGCGGCACCGAGCGCGAGTGCGCCGACATCTCCCATGAAAACTTCCGCGGGATAAGCGTTGAACCAGAGAAAGGCAAGTCCCGCACCTGCCAGTGCGCCGCAGAATACCGCCAGCTCTCCAGCTTGAGGTATATGCGGAATGCCGAGGTATTTGGCGAAAACCGCATGGCCGGCAACATACGCGAATATCGCGAGGGCACTGCTGATCATGACGGTAGGCATGATGGCGAGGCCATCCAGGCCATCGGTGAGGTTTACGGCATTACTGGTTCCCACGATGACAAAGTAGGCGAGTGCCACAAACCCGACCAGCCCCAGGGGTATGGCGACCTGCTTGAAAAATGGCACGATCATGGTGGTCTGCGCGGGCAACTCGGCGGTCAGGACGAGGTACAGTGCAGCGAACAGGGCTATCAACGATTGCCAGAAGAGCTTCGCCCTGGCGGAAAGTCCCTTGGGGTTGCGATAGACTACCTTGCGGTAGTCATCCGTCCAGCCGATCACGCCGAACCCCATTGTCGTTATCAGCACTACCCATATGTACCGATTGCTCAGGTCCGCCCACAGAAGCGTGGTAATGGCGATCGATACCAGTATCAGCGCGCCGCCCATGGTAGGCGTGCCCGCTTTGATGAGATGCGTCTGAGGGCCGTCGTCCCGTACCGACTGTCCGATCTTGTATGCGGTAAGCTTCCTTATCATCGCGGGCCCGACGATGAAAGAAATCGCCAGAGACGTCAGCGCCGCCAGAACAGTCCGCAACGTGATATAGTTGAACACATTGAAAACACGTATGTCTTTGCTAAGCCACTGGGCAAGTTCTAGCAGCATGTCAGCCCCGCCTGGAGAAGATTCTGGTTCCTGCCGAGCTGCAGGAGCAGGGAGGTAAGGCGGTACCGCTCGCCCACGAAATTCATAATCGATAAATCCACAATTTACAAAATTTGCAATCCGCCGATCACTGTTCAAAACGGGCTGCGACCCGTTCCATCCGCATGAACCGTGATCCCTTTATCAGCACGGTCGTATCGGGCGTCAACTCGCTTTCCACCTCCGCCAGCAACCCCTCGATTTCATCGAAGTGTTTCGCCCCCGGTCCGAACTGGTCCACGGCATATGCGCTGAACTCGCCCAGGGCGAACAACTTGTCGATACCCGAGAACCGTGCCTCGGCACCAATGCGGGCATGCGCATCTCTCGCGCTGTCGCCCAGCTCCCCCATGTCCCCAAGCACCATGATCTTTTTTCCGTCAGCCTTTGCCAGAACGGCCAATCCCGCCTTCACCGATTCCGGGTTCGCGTTGTAGCTGTCATCTATCAGGATCGATCCATGCAAGCCGTGCTTTCTCTGCATGCGTCCCTTCACCCCGCGGAACTGGCTCAATCCCGCAGCTATGGCTTTCCCTTCGATACCCATCGCTACCGCTGCTGCCGCCGCCGCCAGCGCATTGCATATGTTGTGCACTCCCGGCACCTGCAACTCAACCTCCTCCGTGCATGCCGGCAGCAGCAGACTCATTCTGCTGCCTGGAGAATCAAGCGGGGAGTGGTGCGGATCAAGCGGATCGAGCTGGTAGCGGGCGCTTACCGCTGGCTTTCCACCCAACCCGAATTCGAGTATCTTTCTGCTCTTTCCGTCCCTTTCACCCCCTTCGGCTCTGCCGCCCCTGGCGCCCTCATCCACCCCTGCGGCCAATTTGCGCCACAGCGGCGCATAGGAGTCGTCCGCGTTGATGACAGCGATACCCTGCTCGTCAAGTCCTTCAAAAATTTCACCTTTGGCATAAGCAACCGCTTCCACTGAACCGAGGTCGCGAGTATGCGCCATGCCCGCATTGGTAATCACCGCCACGCTCGGCCTTGTCAGCCGGCTCAAGTAGGCAATTTCTCCAAAATGATTCATACCCATTTCGATTACGGCGTACACATGCTGCTCGCGCATCCGCAAAAGCGTCAGGGGGACACCGATGTCATTATTGAGGTTGCCCTCGGTAAACAGCACTCGCTCGGGACCAGGTGTGCGTTGTCCGCGCTGCGCCGCCTGTTGCAGAATGGACGCAAGCATTTCCTTGACCGTCGTCTTGCCATTGCTGCCGGTAATCGCTACCACCGGAATGGCAAAGCGGTCACGCCAGTACTTCGCCAACTGCCCCAGCGCAAGGCGAGGATCCTTCACCAGGATCAGGGGAATGCCGGCGCCCTTGCTGGCCGCGCAATCCTGTCGAACCAGGGCGGCGGAGGCGCCCTTTTGCTGTACTTCCGGCAGATAATCATGGCCATCGAATTTTTCGCCTGTCAGGGCCACGAACAGATTACCCCGGCCGATCGTCCGGCTATCGGTACTCACGGCGGTGAAGGAAACATCCTGGCCGCTCGATTCCGCATGCAGGGCATGGGCCGCTTGCCGCACCGTCATCATATTTTTGACGGCCCCCCGGCGCGTGGCTCCGCCAAGGCTCGCTGCGCAACCTCGGCATCGCTGAACGGGTATTTCTTCCCGTTAATCTCCTGATATGATTCATGGCCCTTCCCGGCAATGAGCACCACATCACCCTTTTTTGCGCCTCGAATCGCGCGCGAGATGGCTAGCGCCCGGTCCTCCTCGACATGATGGTTTGAACCGGCACCCGCCAGGATCTGGTCGATAATGGTTCGCGCGTTTTCGCTTCGCGGATTATCGTTCGTAACGATGACCTCGTCGGCCAGCTTCGTTGCCAGCGCGCCCAGCAAAGGACGCTTGCCTTGGTCACGTTCTCCCCCACATCCAAATACACAAATCAATTTTTCATCGCGAAATTCTGCCGCCGGATATAGCCTTATAGTCGTTCCAGCATTCCCCTGAGTGCCGGGATGAAGAATTTTCCGTAGCGCCAGCAACACTTTTTCCAGGGCATCAGGAGTATGGGCATAGTCCACAACCACGAGGGGCTGTTCCCCGCCGCCCATCCACTGCATTCTTCCCGCCACGGGCGAAACATGCTGCAATGCGCAAGCCGCATCCTCCAGTTCGAAACCGCCTGCAAGCATTACAGCCAGGACCCCAAGCAAATTCGAAGCGTTGAAGTCTCCTACCAGATCAGTCTTGAAGGCAAAATGCGCTCCTTCAAACTCGATGCCGAATTCCAGCCCCCGAGGAGTGGACTTGAGATTCCGTCCGAGAAGAACCGGGAATTCAGCGGTATTACGAAGCTGAACCAGCGATTCACCGAATCCATAGCCAAGTATCCGTGCAGCCGACCCCGTGAGCTGCTGTGCAAGGCCGATGCCGAATGGGTCATCGAGATTGAGGATGGCCCACTTCAGCCCGGGCCAGCGGAACAGGCGTGCTTTAGCGGCAGCATAGCGCTCCATGTCGCCGTGATAATCCAGATGGTCCCGCGACAGATTGGTAAGCAGCGCGACCGCGAAGGCGACGCCGCCGACACGCTGCTGGATGAGCCCATGGGATGAAACCTCCATGGCAACGCATTGTGCGCCATGGTCCAAAAGCTCCGCCATCTTGCGTTGCAGGAGCACCGCATCCGGAGTGGTATTGGGGATCTGTTCAAGCTTATCCAGGAATCCGGTTCCCAGCGTGCCTATGATGCCAGTCTTTTTTCCCAGTTCAGTCAGAGCCTGGGCAATCCAGTGGCTGCACGAAGTCTTGCCATTCGTTCCTGTGATACCGATCAGCCACAACTTCGCGGAGGGATGGCCATATACATGGTCTGCGATGATGCCGGCATTGGATCGCAAGCCGGCGACGGGTAAATTTGGGACATTCCATGACGGATTCCATGTAAAGCCCTCGCGCTCCCATAGCACCGCGTTCGCCCCTCCAGCGATAGCCTGGGGTATGAAATCCCGTCCATCGGATCTGCATCCGGGGTAGGCTACAAACGTGTCTCCGGTCCCTACCGTGCGGCTGTCCGTAACAAGGCTTGCAATTTCAACTTCCAGCCTGTCCAGAACACGCGGATCGAACCTTTCCGGCACCGCCGCATCTCTCTTTTCGTCCACTGCCGTTCTGTAACTCACACATCACCCTTCGGCTGGAGCAATGGCGTGGATGACATAACGTTATTCGGTGGAGCGTCGTGCGGTATGTTCGCCATGCGCAAAGCTTCCGCCATGACCCGGCTGAACACTGGCGCGGCTACCGCGCCGCCGTAATATTGGCCGCCAGATGGCTCGTCCAGCATCACCGCAACGACATATTGTGGATTGGAAACCGGAGCGTAGCCGACAAAGGTGGAAAGATAGCGTTTTTTTGCATAACCCCTGCCATCGGGTTTATGAGCAGTGCCAGTCTTGCCAGCCACGCGATAGCCACTGACCTGGGCTCGCGGCGCGGTACCTCCCGGTTTAGCCACTGTTTCGAGCATCCTACTCACGGCAAGTGCGGTATCCCTGGATAAAACCTGCTTGCCCGCGACAGGCTCATCGCGGCGCAGGAGCGAAACCGGCTTTAGCTCGCCCGCGGCGGAAAATAACGTATAGGCTCTCGCAAGTTGCAGCAGGCTCACCGCAATGCCATGACCATATGACATCGTCGCCTGCTCGATCGGCCTCCAGCTGCGATATGGACGAAGTTTTCCGCTCACCTCGCCAGGAAAACCAGAACCGGTAGGCTCACCAAATCCCGCATCGCTCAGCATCCCCCATAACGTCTGGGGCGACAATGACAGCGCGATTTTTGCGGAACCGACATTGCTGGATTTCTGTATGACTTGCGCCACGGTCAGCGCATCTTCCTTATGCGCGTCGCGGATTACCCATCTGCCGACTGAAAATGGCTCCGGACCTGTCCGAAACACCGTCTCGGGCTTCACTTCGCCCGCTTCCAGCGCCGCGGCGACGGTAAACGGCTTCAATGTCGAACCGGGCTCGAACATATCCGTTACCGCTTTGTTGCGCGCGCTCCCTCCGCCCGTCCTGGTCCGGTTATTCGGGTTGTAGGTCGGAAGATTGACGAGCGCCACGACCTCGCTCGTTTTCGCGTTCAGGACGACGATTCCGCCTGCCTTGGCCTTATGCGTCTCGATGGCCCGCTTCAATTCGCGATAAGCCAGGTACTGCACTTTGCTGTCGATGGACAACGCAATATTCTTGCCGGATCTGGGTGCGCGAACGCCTCCCATATCTTCGATGATGCGGCCTTTGCGATCCTTGATGACGCGGCGGCTGCCGGGACTGCCAGCAAGCTCATCCTGGAACGCCAGTTCGATACCTTCCTGCCCCTTATCGTCGATATCGGTAAAACCCACTATATGTGCCGTCAATTCCCCCGCCGGGTAAAATCTGCGGTATTCCCGCTTCAGAAACACACCCGTAATATTGAGCTCGACTACCTTTGCCGCGACTTCCGGCGACAAGTGACGCTTCAAATAGACGAAATCGCGCCGCGATCCATCCGGCCGCGAATCCAGGCGCTTTCGCAGATCCTCGATATCCAGGCCGATGAGGCTCGCCAGTTTCTTTAATTGCTCTGGAGTCGCATTCAAGTCCTGGGGACTCGAACATACGGATTCCACAGGTGTGCTGATTGCGAGCGGCTCACCGTGCCGGTCAGTGATCATCCCTCTGTACGCGCTCATTTCGAGTACGCGGCTGTACCGCGACTCTCCTTTTTCCTGCAAAAAATCCTTGTGCATCCCCTGCAGATAAGCCGCGCGCGCGGTAAGCCCGACCATTCCCAGCATCAACAGCGCAGCCAGCAGGCGCGAGCGCACGGTTGGCAGCATGAACCGCGGTTGATGGCCTCGTTTCATGGTTCTGATCGCTCCACCGGTCTGACCACATCTGAAGCACCCGACCCGGTTGGTACGAGCACCCGCAAGTGGGAGGCGTCCGGCACTTGCATCAGAAGTTGCTCGATCGCGATTTTTTCAATTCGCGCATGTGTTGCCCACGTGCTCTGCTCCAGTCGTAATTGATCCCACTCCACCGCAAGCTGTCGCGCCAAGTCCTGCTCCTTCTCGAACTCCACAAAAAGTTTGCGCGCCTCATGCTGTGAAGTAACAACACTCAGCGCGCAGGCGACGAGAATCAATGTCAGCAGAATATTTATCCTGGTCACGTCATTCTCCAAGAAACAGCGGCACTTGCCCATGCCCCTTCAAAACAGGTCAATTCGTTCCGCTACGCGCATCACCGCACTTCGAGCCCTGGGATTGGCCGCTATTTCGGCCTCGTCCGGGCGGATTGCTCTGCCTATCAAATGCAATGTGGGGCGACTCAAAAGCCGCACTTCCTGCGAACGTAATGGCAACTTCCTCGGAAGGACATCGCACTTGGCCGATGCGCGCATGAAACGCTTCACTATCCGGTCTTCCAGGGAATGAAAGCTGATAGTCACTAACCGCCCCCCCGCATTCAATATTTCCACGCATTGCGGCAGTGCCAGTGAGAGCTTCTCGAGTTCCTGGTTGAGATAAAGCCGTATAGCCTGAAAAGTCCGCGTTGCTGGATTCTGCTTTTTCTCCCGCTTGTGCGCCGGTATGACGGCAGCCACAATCGATGCGAGCTGATGTGTTGTGACGAGTGGCTGCCTCGCCCTAGCCTCAGCAATCGCTCTTGCAATCTGTTTAGCAAACCGTTCTTCGCCATAATTTTTTATCACCTCCTCCAACTGTGTTTCCGGAACCGCTTTCAGCCACTCTGACGCCGGAACCCCTTCATCGGGATTCATTCGCATGTCGAGCGGCCCGTCAACCTGAAAACTGAAACCCCGGCACGCTTCTTCAAGCTGCGGCGAGGACACTCCCAGATCCAGCAAGACCCCGTCCACTCGATCCACACCTAACTGGCACAACATCTCCTTTATTCGGGAAAAACTGGCATGGACGATATGAAACCGCCTGTCTTCGATCGCTTTCCCCGTTGCTACCGCAGCCGGATCCCTGTCAAACGCCACCAGTCTTCCGTTATTTCCCAGTTGGCTCAATATCAAGCGGCTGTGGCCGCCACGGCCAAAAGTACCATCCACATAGACTCCACCCGGCTTTATCGCCAGGGCTTCCACTGCCTGATCGAGTAAAACCGTCGTGTGCGTAGACACGTGAGGCACCGGATCACAAGGAAAACCCGTGGAGTTCCGGCGGTATCCCGTCCTTGAAAACCAAAGCGCTTTCTATTTGCAAACCCCACTTGCCGCTGTCCCACAATTCAAATTTCGTACCCTGCCCCACCAGCATCACGTCTTTAACCAGACCGGCAAACTGGCGTAGCGTTGGCGGCACCAGAATGCGGCCGGCCCCATCCATTTCGACATCATTGGCATTCCCGACGAGAAGACGCTGCAAACTGCGGGTTTGAGGATTAAAACTCGAAAGACTGTTGAGCCTTTGCTCGATTGGCTCCCAGGCAGTCTGGGGGTAGATCAGCAAACATCCGGAAGGATCTGCGGTAATGACCAGTTGGCCCGCGCAGGAAGATAACAGTTCATCGCGGTATTTCGCTGGCACGGCGAGTCTACCTTTATTGTCGAGACTGATTGATGTGCCACCGCGAAACATTGCATCCCCTTCTTAGTAAGCCACGCAAACTTCCTCCATTTTTTCCCACTTTTATCCACTGTAATTAAAAAAACCCCCAAAGTCAAGAAAGAATAAGGTTTTTGGATTATGCTACAAAGACTTAAACGGGACCAAAATCGGGGAACGGTCAGCAAAAAAAAGGTGGTAAAAAAAGAAGAAGCGAGAGGCACAGATCTCCATTTGCTGCCGTCGGACATCTGCATCGCTGCTTGGAGAGTCAGGGGACAAACAAGGAGTGGGCGGAACGCATGGAACGTATTGTGATTAGGGATGCGGGGCGTTATTACGAAGCGCAGGAATGAGGATATGTTCTGCCGCGTGGAGCGGCTACCGCCGCTCAGCTGATACGACATCGGGCACGCCCTTGATCAATCCCAGAATGCGGCGCAATTGCGGGATATCGGAAATGGCGACGGTAAACTGCAGTATCGCCGTAGCATCCCGGCTCTGGGTTCGCGTGGCGATTACGTTAACTTTTTCGCGAGACAAAACCTGAGCGATGTCACCAAGCAGCGCGTGGCGATCCAGCGCCTTGACGCTGATATCGACCGGATAGGACGCGCCCTTTTTTGCATTCCATTGCGCCGCCACGAGCCGATCCCCACTTTTCTCGACCAACCGTGCCAGACTGGCACACTCTCGCCGATGTATGGTGATGCCGCGCCCTCGGGTGACGAAACCAGCGATTGGATCAGGCGGCACCGGCTTGCAGCACTTTGCCAGCAAGGTGAGCAACTTGTCCACCCCGACAATGAGCACGCCACCAGATGGCTGACGAATGCTTCCCGCAGTTACGGGTTTCGGAACTTCGACAGTTGGCACAACCGTTTCCGGTGCTGTCCTTAATGCCTCTTCCAGTTGCCTGCTATTGATCTCCCCTCGGGCCAACGCGGCAAAAAAAGTCTCGATCTTGGTGAACTTGAACCGTGCCGCCAATTTATCCAGTGCCAGCGACATCATTCCATGCCGCTGCAATTCCTTCTCGGCTATTGCTCGCCCTTGTGCCACGAAATCGCGTTCGCGGGAACTGAACCACTGCCTGACCTTCTGGCGGGCTCGCTGAGTTCTCAGATATCCCAGCAAGGGATTGAGCCAGTCCCGGCTCGGGCCACCTTGTTTCGCCGCGATTATTTCCACCCGCTGCGCGTTCTGGAGGGAGTAATCGAGCGGCACCATGGCACCATCAACCTTTGCGCCTCGGCAGCGATGACCGAGATCCGTATGCAGTTGATAGGCAAGATCCACCGGTGTGGCGCCCTTGGGCAACGCGATGATCTTTCCTTTGGGGGTCAGCACATAAATCGTGTCCTGGAATAATGCTGTCCTGAAGTGCTCCGCGAGTTCACCGGCATCATCGACGTCATTTTTCCATTCCAGTATCTGCCTCAGCCAGGCGATCTTTTCTTCATAAGGCGCATCGCGCTTGGCCCCTTCCTTGTATCGCCAGTGCGCCGCCACACCCATCTCTGAATGCCGGTGCATTTCATGGGTACGAATCTGCACCTCAACCACCTTGTCTTCCGGACCGGTTACCGCCGTGTGCAACGAGCGATAGTCGTTTCCTTTCGGCTTGGCGATATAGTCGTCAAACTCCCTGGGAACAGGAATCCACAGGTTATGAACCACTCCCAAGGCGGCATAACAGTCCTTTACATCGTTCACAAGAATCCGGACCGCACGCGCGTCATGAATCTCGCCGAAATCCACTCCCTTGCGCTTCATTTTTTTGTGAATGCTGTATATATGTTTGGGACGTCCTGTTACTTCGGCCGAAATACCAGCCTGCCGCAATTCGTGCCGCAACTTTTCCACCAGCAGAGCAATATAGCGTTCGCGATTGACCCGGGTATCCTCAAGCAGACCGGCTATTTGCCTGTACTTTTCGGGCTCGAGCACGCGGAACGACAGATCTTCCAGTTCCCACTTTATTTGCCACAACCCCAGGCGACTCGCCAGCGGAGCAAAAATATCCAGTGTTTCGTGCGCGACCATCGAACGCCCGGAGATATCATGCGTTGCGACATACCGGATTGTCTGCAACCGATCCGCCAATGCGAGGATGACCACGCGGATATCTTCCGCCATTGCCAGCAGCATCTTGCGTAGAGCCTCGACTTGCCCGCTCTGATCCGCTGCATTGACGGCATTTCCTTTTCCAGGGGATCGAATGCGGCTCATGCGGAACACCCCTTCCACCAAGTGAGCCACGACCGCCCCAAATGCGGCAAGCAACTCGTTCTCGTACCGGTCGAGGGTGCGTGGAACATCATGAAGCACGCCGGCTACCAGAGTATCGGAATCCACCCGCAACCGTGCAAGAATGCCTACTGTTCCTGTTATATGCTCGCCGAGTGGTTCACCGGTGGGGAGAAATTTGCCTGCGTAAAGCGGCTGTGAAAACGCCAATGCAGGCCGCACGGCTTCAAATTCGCCCGGGGAAAGGATTGATGCCATGTTATCCGGCCAGGAAGAATCATTTGGCTCGCCAGCGTCAATGGGCAATATTCTGGAAGATGAAATCATCCTAAATCCGGTAGTTGGACAGGGTGGAGTGTGCGGTTTTTGGAGTCCAGGGCAAGGCGCAACGGCCATTCCATTCCAAGGAACTGCAACGCAACCATGTGCCGCAAATATCGCACAATCCACCCTGTAGCGAACTCTCCACGCAGGTGAACGTCGAATACCACGGAAAGTCTTTGTGGATCATGGCTCTAAACTGGAAATGAGCGGTTAACTGCCGATTCAGGATCAAGAAAACATAGCGCGCAAATTTGTTAACCTGCCGTCCATTGCCACAAGTTTACATCGTACTCGCCTCGTGCCAGTAGCGGCGTTGAAGGATGCGCGAGGTTTCGACCATCATGCCACTGTCCCCGAAACGCAGCATCACGGCGCCATCCATATCGCTGCGCAACAGCATGCTGCCCAGCGTGCGATAACGTTCCAATACCCCGGCCTCGGGATGGCCGAAACGGTTCCGGTAACCTACGCTGAAAATCACGAGCCGGGGATCGACCTGGCGCACAAACTCTTCAGTCGAGGAGGTCCTGCTGCCATGGTGAGGCGCCAGCAGTACAGTGGAGCCGAGAAGAGCAGAATAATGCTTGAGCAGTTCATATTCCGTTTTTCTTTCGATGTCGGCCGGCAGTAGAACACTGCCGTAAGCCGTCGTGATTTTCAGCACGCAGCTCAACCCGTTCGGTTTGATTCCAGGCCTGCCATAGCTCGGTCCGAACGGATGCAGGACGTCGAAGCGGATGCCGTCCCAGGACCATGATTGCCCCTCCATACATCTTTCCTTCCCTTCCACCGCGAGTTGTATCGGATGTTCGTTATCGAGGGAGGAGATCAATCGCTTTACCGGCACCGCTTCCAGCACCGACAGAGCCCCGCCGCTGTGATCGCTATCCGAATGCGTGACGATCATGGTGTCGAGCTGCTGAATACCTTCGGCACGCAGAAAAGGGACAATTATGCGGCTCCCGCTATCCGCCTCGGAATTGAAACCGGGACCGGTATCATAAAGCAGCGTATGATTTTTGGTGCGCGCGACAACTGCCAATCCCTGGCCGACATCCAGCACGGTAAGCCATAGTTCTCCGGATTTCGGCCTCGCGGGAAGCACGAAAAAGATCGGCAGCAACGCGACTATGCCCAACCAGCGTGACGGAAAACCCGCGACCAGTCCCAAGCCCCATCCGAACCGGCCAGGCAGCAGCATCCAGGCGACGCCCGCCAGGCCGGCCACCACCGCCCACGCTGGTGGCGCGTGCTGGGTCCAGACTGCCTGCGGCAGATCTCCCAGCCATGCGAGTATCTGCATGCAGCCGTTCAGCACAGCATGAGCGGGCAGTAAAAGAAACTCGAACGGAGGCAGCGCTCCCAGCAGGGTTAGTGGCACCACCACCAGGCTTACGAGAGGAATGGCGATTGCATTGGCAAGAGGGGAAACCAGGGACACCTGCTGAAACATTGCCAATAATAGAGGTATCAGGCCGAGGGTTATCGCCCATTGCACCCGGATCCATTCTGTCAGCCAGTTGGTTTTACCGATTCGCCCTGTCGATATCAGCAGAATGAGCCCGATGGCGCCGAATGACAGCCAGAAGCCGGGCGCAAGCACAGCCCATGGATCAAGCATCACGACCGCCAGCAGGGCCCAGGCCAATACGGAAGTCGCGGAGGCAAGCCACCCCCGCCACAAAGCGAGGGCAACCACTGCCAGCATATAGACAGTGCGCTGGGCCGGAATCGCGAATCCTGCCAATAGCGCATAGCCTAATGCTGCAGCCAGTCCCGCCAGCACCGCGGCTTTGCGGGCGGGCAGCCACATGACGAGCCTTTGGCTCCTGCGCCATGACGCATACATCAGCGTGAAAAGCAGTCCCGAGACCATGGTGACATGCAATCCGGAAATACTCATGAGGTGATTCACGCCGGTACGAGTGAATATTTTCCACTGTTCGCGAGGAATTGCGCGCTGATCCCCTACCGCGAGCGCGACAAGTATTCCCCGATATTCGTTCTGGGACAATGCCTGTAGAAAATTCTCGCGAATCGTCTGGCGCAAGCGTTCGATACGGTACCGAACCTGCCCGGCCATTTCAGCCAGGAGCAGGTTGCCTTCGCTTTCCCGCACGTAGCCGACAGCGCGGATATCGCGCTCCAGGGCCCATTGCTCGAAGTCGAAGCCATGAGGGTTGATGCTGCCGTGAGGCCGCTTGAGACGTACCGCCAGCCGCCAGCGCTCACCCGCGCCCAGGCTGCGGTCAACAGGCTGGGCGCCAGACCCTTTCCTGTTATCGTACCAGGTGAGGAAAATGTGTGCCGGAACCATGGCGCCAGGGGTCAGCACTTGCTCCACGTCAAAGGTGAATCGCAAACCACGTTCGCCAGCCTGGGGAAGTTCCGCGATCACGCCAATCAACTGGATATCGCGACCCTCCCATTCATGGGGGAGCGCGTCGGCCAGACGCCAATGGGCAAGCGCGGCCGCCCAGAAAAATCCCGCGACTGCAAATGAGACAATGAGCAGTATTTTCGAGGCAGCGGCAAGGATGGAAGTATGGGACCGGCATAATAAAAATGCCGGGGCCGCGCACAGCAGAAGCACCCACACCCAGCCGAGGTAAGGGAGGATCGGCTGTTGCTGCAACAGCCATATCCCGAAGGTGAACGCAACGATGCTTTTTTGCATTACCGCCTTCCTCCTGGAAGCATCGCCCGGCGGTTTTGTTTATGGTCGTTCGCCAGGAATGGCTTCAGCCCCGCCAGCATGGCTTGTTCCTGTGCGGCCGAGAGGTTCGCAAGCTTGGCATACCCCCGGATTTCATATGCCTGCGAACCGGCCGATTTATGTTTACACGCATTGGCGGTATTTCCGTAAACTCATTCCATGTTTCGAAAATTCTTCAAAAAATATCTCCCCTCGCATGAGAGTATTCGGCAAAACCGGTTTATCGGCTTATTCGGCACGCGCCTGCATCATCACAATCTGTGGCATCTGCATCGCCGATCGGTGGCGGGTGGGGTGGCGGCCGGCTTGTTTGCCGGATTGATTCCGGGCAGCAACCCGGTGCAGTTTTTTTTCGCTGCCTTATTTGCTGTCGCTTTCAAGGTGAATCTGCCAGTGGCCGTGGTGACGACGCTTTATTCCAACCCCTTGACTATCGTGCCCATTTATATCGCAGCCTATACTATCGGCGCCCTGGTCACCGGCAATGGCGGCAGCAGCATGCCCCAAGCCGAACTGCATCTGATGGATAAACCTATTCTGGAATGGATTCCTGCAGTGATCGACTGGGTGGTTTCCCTAGGAAAGCCATTGCTGGCGGGACTATTCCTGTTGGGAATAGTGCTCTCAATGGGAGGCTATTTTCTGGTGCGAGGCGCATGGCGGCTATATGCCATTCATGAATGGCGCAAGCGACCAAGGCGGCGCAGAGTAAATCCCTGAAAAGTCACAATGCTGGAGAAACCTGTCTGATACGGAAATCAAGCACCCCGCAAGCAGCGGGGATTAACTGCGCTCTTATAATCCGCTGGCTTCAGCCAGCCTTCGCCCCAAGGGGCGGGGAATTAAACCCGCGGAGATTGAAAGCGAATGCTTTCAGGCATGGCTTCACTCTACCAGGACGCCATCTTCCAGCCTCAATGTCCGGCCAGCCCTTTTGGCCAGGTCCGGATCGTGGGTGACGATGATAAGGCTTGCACCCGCACCGCGGTTAAGCTCGAGCATCAAATCAAACACCGCGCCGGCAGTTCGGCGATCCAGGTTGCCGGTGGGCTCGTCCGCGAGAACGCACTCCGGCTGAGTGACCAGGCCCCGCGCTACCGCGGCACGCTGACGCTCTCCCCCTGAGAGTTCGCCCGGCGTATGTGAAAGGCGATGGCCAAGGCCCACCTGCCTCAATATTTCCGCGGAAGCCTCATATGCCTTCTGGCTGTCCATGCGGCGGATCAGAAGTGGCATGGCGACATTTTCCAGGGCGCTGAATTCCGGAAGCAGATGATGAAACTGATAAATGAAACCCAGCGACCGGTTGCGCAACCGGCATCTTTCCTCTTCCTCCATGACCGCGATTTCTTGCCCCATGACTTTGATCGCTCCGCTGGAAAGCGCATCGAGCCCCCCCAGCAGGTGCAGCAATGTGCTTTTTCCAGAACCCGATGCGCCCACGATGGCTATTGTCTCGCCGGCCATGACATCCAGATCTATACCCGTCAAGACCGGCACCTCGAGCTTGCCCTGGAAATAGCTCTTGCAGAGAGCGCGGCACGAGATGATGGCGCTATTCATAGCGCAACGCCTCCGCGGGGTTGACTCGGGAGGCCCGGTAGCTGGGATAAAGCGTTGCCAGCAGCGTCAATACGAAAGACACTGTTGCGACAGCCACGATGTCGGGCAATTGCGGATCGGAAGGAATTTCGCTGATGTAATAGACCTCCGGCGAGAGGAAGCGGACGCTGAATATTCGCTCGATGAACGCTATCACCGAGTCCACGTTGTAGGCAAGCAAGACGCCTCCTATGACGCCCAAAGTCGTGCCGATGATGCCGATAAGCGTTCCCTGGACGATAAAAATCTTCATGATGCTTCGCGGACTCGCTCCCAGGGTGCGCAGAATAGCGATATCGGGCTGCTTGTCCGTGACGGCCATTACCAGGGTGGATACGATATTGAATGCGGCAACCGCGATGATGAGCGCAAGAATGAGCGACAGCATGCGCTTTTCGATCTGTATCGCACGAAAATAATTGGCATGCTGGCGCGTCCAGTCGGTAATATAGACACCTTCTGAAATCAGCGGAACGAGCTCTCTTGCCACCTCGGGGGCCTCGAATAAATCGTGTAGCTTCAGCCGCACGCCCGAAACCTCGTCGCCTTCCATGCGGTAGAGTTTCTGCGCGTCGGCAAGATGGATAAGCACCAGCCCGGAATCGTATTCTGAATGCCCCGCTTCGAAGATGCCGGTGACAGTGAATTGCTTGAGGCGCGGCAATATCCCTGCGGGAGTAACCTGTCCCTGGGGTGAGATCAGTACGATTTTGTCTCCGGTAAATGCGCCTAACGCCCGGGCCAATCCCGTGCCGATTACAATGCCAAATTCTCCGGGCTTCAGATTATCGAGGCTTCCGTCCACCATCATGTTCGCCAAATCCGCCACGTTATCTTCCATCCGTGGCAGTATGCCCCTTACCACCACCCCACTGACAATCTGGTCGAACGATACCATGCCCTGTGCGCTGACATAGGGTGCGGCAGCTTCCACCTGAGAATGCTTCAGCGCCTCTTCCGCCACGTGCCGCCAGTCTTTCAGGCTTCCATCCAGCCCGCTCACCTGGATGTGCGAGGCCACGCCGAGAATGCGTGTACGCACTTCTTTCTGAAAGCCATTCATGACCGACATGACGGTAATGAGAGCCGTCATGCCCAGGGTAATGCCCAGCAGGGAAATCAGCGAGATGAAAGAAATAAAGTGATTCCGGCGCTTGGCGCGAGTGTAGCGGAGACCGATGAATAGCTCGTAGGAAGACACAGATGAATGGGCCCAGATAAACGGAAGGTAAGTGGAATGCCGAAGTTTGCCATATTCCGGCTGGGCCGGGGGCGATTACTCCGTCAGAAGTTGCCCCTCAGGCCCGCTACCAGCGCTCTTCCCGCCAATGGAGAAAAATCCTTCAGGAAGGAGGTATGTACCCGCATCTCTTCGTTGAGTAAATTTTTACCTTGCAGAAACAAATTCAGCGCTCCTGATTTCGTCTTCCAGATGCGATAGCTCGCATCGATATTGACCAGTGTATAGCCTGGCGTCGCTGTTTCGAATTCCGCTACACGGCTTTGACGCATCACATGGATAGCGCTGATATTCGTGGTCCACGGGCCCATGCGATGATCAAGCTCCAGCCCAACCCGCGGGGGGGTGATGCGAGGCACGTTTCCGCCTTTGTCGAGCCTGCCGCGCACGTAGTCGGCGAAAAGACGCAAATCTATCATGTCCGGCTTCAAGGTAAATATCGCTTCCGCTTCCGCGCCAAAAAACCTCACGCCGGTTTGTACGAAATTCTGCACCTGGAAATCGCCGTTCGGATCCAGAATACCGTGGTCATCCGATCGATCGGCGATTCCGTCGCCATTGGCATCCTGTCCCTGCATGAATATATAGTTGTCTATCCAGCTGTGGAATACATTGATTTTCCATCTTACTGCGCCCGCATGCTTGTTCAGTGAAATATCGATGTTATTGGTCGTCTCGCTGGATAGGTTGCTGTTACCCTTCTGAAATGTTCCCGTACCGCGATGAGCGCCATGGGTATAAAGTTCTTCCGTTGCCGGTGCGCGCTGTCCTCGGGTGGCCGACAAGCCCAACCCGTAGCCCTCCGTGAATTTCCACACCGTGCCTGCGGAGACATTATAGAGATTGAATGCGCGCGAAGGGTTCATGCCGCCCTGAGGATCCTGACTGGCACGCTCAATGCGCCCCCCCAGTTCCACTCGCCATCGATTCCAGTTGCGTTCCTCGACGATAAACAATCCTGCGGAATTGGATTTTGTCACGGGCACCACCGCTTCCTCTCCTAATGCGGAAAAATCCCGGTTCTGGAATTGAAAACCGAACACCCCCTGCCACTTCTTTACCGGCGCATGCAAAAGTTCGACACGACTTTCCAGGCTCCTGTTTTTGAAGCGTGTGGCGATCTCTCCGGTACTCTCCATCTCATTATGCTTATAGTCGTTATACCCCAGGCGCACCTTGAGCCTTTCAAAACCCCGGAGCGGATCATTCAATTCGCCGGCCATATCGTAGCGTGTCTGCTTGAGATCTATTTTGGAGCCCTCGGGACTTGGCACGCCATATTTATTCTCCAGATGCGAAACCGATATGCCGGCAAAGCCTCTTTCTCCTACGAAAGATCCGCCCACGGAAGCGCCATCCGAATCGATTGCACTGTTCCTGACTACGCCTTTCGGGCTGCTGGGATCGTTTTCGTTGGCTCGCCCTGGAATATGGTAATCACCGGTTTTACGCTTGAAAGCATCTACAGTCCAGGATGTGCGGCCTACGCTGCCGGAGGCGTTGAACGCACCACTGCGTTCCGCCGTCGCGGTGTTGCCCCGCACCTCGAAATTACCCTTCGGCGAGACGAATAATTGATCGGGTATGCGCCTGTTTACGACATTGACCACGCCACCCGACGCTCCGCTGCCATAAAGGAGTGTGGCGGGACCTCGCAGGATTTCGATCTGGGAAGCGTTGAGAGACTCCGCCGTTACTGCATGGTCGGGGCTGACGCTCGAAAGATCAAGCGTGCCGATGCCATTTTGCAGAACCCGGATACGGGGACCATCAAGGCCCCGGATGATCGGGCGCCCGGCGGCCGGGCCAAAGGAACTGGATGCCACGCCCAGTTCGTGCGACAGGGTGTCGCCAAGGCTTGCCTCCCGTTTGCGCCGAAGATCCTCGCCTCGCAACACGGAAACAGGCTGAGCCATGTCAAGCTCGGACCGGTTCTCGAATGGCGTAGCCGTGACGATGACCGCAGGCAATACGCTGTTTTCTGCGGAATCCTGCGCTTGTGCGGGTAGAGTTGAGAGAGCGCAAAGCATGAGTGCGCTCGTGTGCCGGGATGACCGACCCGTGCATCGGATTGTTGGTCGCATGAGATGATGAATTCGGTTGTTCTCACCGATTCTTCCGGGTCAGCACAGCTTTTATTGCAACTCAGTTGCGTTAAGAAGGCCAAATAGCGGAAATTTCAGTGGATGAATAGATCCCGAAGGACCGATACCCCAAAACGGCAAATTCCTCGAAAGGGAGGCGCTTGGTAGTTTATATAGACGGAAGCATCATCCGCGGGGAGGAGCTCGGGTGGGATAAAGTGATGCGGAGCCCGAGAGGCGCTGCTCAGCCTCGTCCTGGCGCGGACTGCGCTGGCGGGTTTGATTACGGAAGAAAATGGCCAGCGTGGAGAAAATGATGCTGAGCCCCGTCAAAGCGAGGCAGTCGAGGCAAGCGCGATCAATGTCGATATCGACTTCGCCGTCGACTTCGCCGCTGTTGACTCCCCTTAAGACAGACCCGTCATCGAGGTGAGTTTCGTGAACTGAATCCACGTGCGTGAGCACGTGTGCTTCCTGGAACACGGGGACGTACGACAAAGCCAGAATAAGAATAAGAAGCAGACTCTTAAGGTACAGGCCCGGACGTTTCTCCCTGGGGATCCATCCCATTGCCCGCATTGAAAAACCGGGAATTCTCATACGCACTCCGCGCACAGCCCCTTGACCGTCAATTCGACTTCCAGTGGCCTGTAGCCCGCGGGCAATGGGCGATCATACTCGGCTTTCATATCATCCAGGCACATTACCCGAGTACAGCGAGTGCATTTGAAATGTGCGTGTCGATGCGTGCGTAAATCATTGTTCGCCCTGAAACACCATACCCGATCATCACTCACTATCCTGTGCACCAGGCATTTGTCATTCAACCAATCAAGTATGCGATACAGCGTTACCCGATTCAGCCTGCTTTTACCACGCAGGCGCTCTTCGATCTCCTGATGAGAAACAGGCCGCTGCTCCGCAAGCAGCATTGCCAGAACCCGGATTCTGCCTGACGTGGCTCGCTCACCCGTTTGCCGGATGAGATTGTCTGCTCGTTCCTGAAAATCAATAGGCATATCTGCTATCATTGCAACCAAGTTGCATTTACTATAACCGCAATATCCGATACAAGCAATCCCAATTTCAGCGATATGAACGGCCACTGCATTTTGTCGAATATATGAAACGGGAAATCAGCGCTCTTTTTTTTCTGGCGATATCGCTATCGGCTGGAATGGCTGCCATTCCGGGCGTTGCTTGCGGTGCAGCCTACAACGTCGGTCCCGACACCTACCGGGACATATTGAAAGATCTGGCGCCAGGCGATCACGTGCATCTGATGCCGGGAGTATACAAGGATGGCCTCCCGCTCCATCATCTCAATGGCACGCCACAGGCGCCGATCATGCTCTCTGGGCCCAGGGAAGAGCCGCGCGCGATATTTGTGGCGCGCCCCAGGCACAACACGATCAGCATCGTCAATTCCAGCTATATTACTGTCAGCAATCTGGATATCGATGGCAGGAACCTGCCTGTGAGCGGAGTGAAGTGCGAAGGCCACGCAAACTGGGCGCATCACATCACGCTCGACGGCTTGCGCATACGGGGACACGGGAGGCATCAACAAACAGTTGCCATTTCAACCAAGTGTCCGGCTTGGGGCTGGGTAATCCGCAACAATAAAATTCTGGGATCCGGAACCGGTCTGTATCTTGGAGATTCGGATGGCAGTGCGCCCTTCATCGCGGGTTTGATCGAACGCAATTTGATCGTCGATACGCTCGGCTACAACCTGCAGATCAAGCATCAGCAACCCCGAAAGATGCTGCCGGGGATGCCGGCAGCACCGAGCACGACGATCATCCGCCATAATGTTTTCAGCAAGAGACAACACGGGTCCAGGGAAATGGCGCGGCCCAACGTGCTCGTGGGACACTGGCCGGTCAGCGGCTCCGGAGCCGATGACCGGTATGCTGTTTACGGCAACTTTTTCTATGAAAACCCGGACGAATCCCTATTCCAGGGAGAAGGCAATATTGCCCTTTACAACAACCTGTTCGTGAATCACTTCGGCGATGCGATCCGGATTCAGCCGCATAATGACATACCGCGTGAGGTGAGCGTATTCTGCAACACCATCATCGCCAGCAACACAGGCATCGTGCTTGCTCGCGGCCTGGGCTCCCTGGCATATCACCAATGGGTCATTGCGAATATCGTATTTGCCCGGTCGCCGATTCGTGGAGCCCCTCAGGAAAAAAATCTCACCGGTATGCCCGACGAGGCGGGTAACTACCTTGTCAATCCGTTCGTTTCTCCGGGTCAGATGAATCTGGTCCCGCGCGACCTCAAGGTACGTGAGGAGGCACAGGAGCAAAAGTTTTTTGACGATTATCCCGACGCCGGACTGGATTTTGACGGTGATCCGCACGAGCGGGTTAGAATGGGCGCCTATAGCGTCGGCAAGGGCAGGCCGCGATGGCTGCCCAAACTCGAAATAAAACCTTTCTCTCCTGCACTGGAGGAGGACGTTCGTGCAATACATCAGGAAACAATCACTTCCAAAACGAATCCCAAGGGAGTAATCAAATAGTTTTTTTGTCCCCTCAAAACCACGTCTCGAGCGAGGCCACCGACTTTTCACCGGGCAGGACGACGGTCAACAGGTCGCTGCTTTTCCGGTTGGCGCTAGGCTATCTGCTGTTTATCGTTTATGGGAGCCTGCTCCCGTTCCAATTCCATAGTCTTCCATTTTCTGTTGCGTGGGCGAATTTCCAGCATATCCCTTTGCTGGAACTGGGGGTGGAAAATAGAGCCGATCTGGTCGCGAACTTGTTATTGTATATTCCTTTCGGTTTATTACTTTGCGCGGCGATTGCGGGAACACGCCGCGATCCCCTGCTGGTGTTCACGGGTGCGCTTGTGTCGCTGTTGTCGTCGGCAGCAGTCGCTCTGAGCATCGAATTTACCCAACAGTTTTTTGCACCGCGGACAGTCTCGCTGAACGATATCTTTGCGGAACTCGCAGGCTCCTTGTTAGGTATCACGCTTTGGTTCGCCATTGGCGCCCGCCTCGCGCATCTGATCCGAAGCATAACCGGCAGCGGCCCAAACGCTCGCTCCGCTATCCTGGTCTCCTATGGCCTGGCGTACATCGTGCTAGGCATGTTTCCCTACGATTTTCTGCTATCGATCGACGAGTGGCGTCAGAAACTGTCTTCTGCAAACGTGGGTTGGCTGATTGCACCCGTCTGCGAGGGCGGTTGTCTGTTAAGGCTGGTTCCGGAGGCACTCTTGGTGGCGCCGCTGGCTGCGCTGTTTTTTCCAGTGCGCCAACAGCATATCCTCGTGCTTGCAGCGATAACCGGAGCTCTGCTGGGCGTACTGATAGAAGGTCTGCAGCTCATGATTGCGTCCGGTATCAGCCAAGGCGCATCGATCCTTTCCCGTTCACTCGGCATGATGCTGGGTGCCGGAATGGTGCAGTCAGCCCCGGACATGGATTGGCGCATGGCGCGTCATTACGCGCGGCCCGTGCTCGCGAGCTGTCTGATTCCCTACCTTGGCGCCCTGGCCTGGGCCAATGGCTTGTTTTCCAGCCCCTGGTCGAATTTATCCGAGGCAGGGCTGAAGCTGGGAGACACTCATTTCCTGCCGTTTTATTATCATTACTTCACCACGGAAACAATAGCGCTGCTAAGCTTGTTGTCCCAAGCCGCACTCTATTTTCCTGTTGGGGCGGGAATATGGCTTTGGCACTGGGGGAGCAAAGAAAACTCGCCAGCCGCTCGGGAAGATTCTGGTAGAGTTGATAATCCGATCCATCGCAACGCATGGCCAGCGCTCGCTGCCGGAATGCTGGCGAGCATTATGGAGACGGGCAAGCTTTTCGTTCCCGCCCAGCATCCTGATCCGACCAATATCCTGATTGCAGCGGTGGCTGCAGCCTCGGCATGCTGGCTGCTGAACTTGCTGCTCGGCGTCAGGCAAGCTGCGCCCATACCATCTCATCGGCCTGCCCCTCCCCCGCCTTCCCTATCTGCTCCATCTGCCCCACCTGCATCCTACGCGGCGGATAATGAGAATGCGCATTCCACCGCCGCGACAGTTATTGGAGCCACTGCGATATGTCTCTCCATCGGCGCGGCGGCCACCAGTCCGCTGGGTCCAGCCTGGGTTTCGACCGCTCTTATTGCCTACATATTATTACTCTGGTGGCAACCAGGACTATGGTTGATTTGCGCGCTCGCAATGCTGCCCCTGCTGGATTTATCGGCGTGGAGCGGGCGCCTGTTCTGGACAGAATATGACACCGTGCTTCTGGCGACAATTGGCGCGAGTTATCTACGCCTGCGTCCCGGTTTATTCATCCAGCCGGCGCTGACGCGTCCCGCCCTATTATTGCTATTGCTGTTTGGGCTATCGATGGCAGCGAGTTTGGCCATAGGCTTGCTTCCCCTGGCCCCCTTCGATCATAACGCATTCGCGAACTATAACAGCTCCTATAATGCGCTGCGTGGGGCGAAGGGACCGTTGTTCGCGATAGCCTTGATTCCCCTGCTGAGTCTGGAGCGGGCGGCGCCAGCACGGACAGCGCGCAAACTGGCTATCGGAGTAACGTTAGGTCTGGCGGGAACCGTAGCATATATTCTCTGGGAACGCGCCACCTTCCCCGGGCTCTTCAATTTCGAGACCGACTATCGCATCACTGGGCCTTTCCCGGGAATGCATATCGGTGGCGCTTATATTGAGGCTTTTCTGACGGCAGCTCTGCCGTTTGTTGCATTATTTGCGTGGCATCAGCAGCGATTATGGCCGGTGATCTTTGCAATCGGCCTCTATGGTCTGGGCGCGTATAGCATCATGGTGACATTTTCGCGGGGTGGACAAGTGGCCTTTGCATTATCCACCTTTGTCTTGCTGGCTGGATTTGCAAGACTTTCGCTTCGCGGACAGGCAGGCAATGTTTTGAAGGCCAGCGCGGCGATGGCTCTCGCGGGGGTGGCCATTGCGATTACCTGGCCGGTGATCAGCGGGAAATACAGCCAGTCCCGATGGGCAGCCATGGAGCAGGACTTCGGCTCTCGAACCGCGCACTGGGAAGATGCAGTGAACATCGTTCGATCGCACAATGCATCGTTCTTTGGCCTGGGATTGGGAACGTTTCCATCGGCATACTACTGGAATTCAAACGCACTGTCGCGCACCGCCACCTATGGTTTTGTCACTGAACAGGGAAACAGCATATTGAGACTGGGTAGCGGCGATCCGTTATATCTGGAGCAAACGGTAAAGGTCGTGCCCGGGCAGCAATATACTCTCTCGATGGATCTACGCCCGAACTCCCGAAACGTCGATCTGACCGTAACTCTCTGCGAGAAGGCGATACTGTACTCTTATACTTGTACTGTAGCCCCATTGCAAAGCAACGAGGCCGAAAACAAGTGGATGCATCATGAAATGCAAATGGACACCAGAGGCTTTGGACCACTGGGCAGCCGATTTCAGCGGCCGGTGAAGCTATCTCTCTACAATAGTCTTCCCGGTACCGTGGTGGATGTGGACAATGTAACGCTGAAAGACATGCAGGGCAACAATCTCGTTCACAACAGCGATTTTTCCAGCGGAATGCATCATTGGTTTTTTTCAACCGACAATTATCTTCCATGGCATGTGGAAAACCTGTTTTTGAGCGTGTACTTTGAACAAGGCTGGCTTGGACTGCTCTTATTCCTCGCGCTCATCGGCTATGCGATCGCGACATGGCTTCCCCGGGCCTGGAAAAACGATTCCCTGAGCTTGACGCTGGTCGCGTCGTTCATGGCTTTTATCGCCGTAGGGACGCTGAACAGCTGGGCCGATGAGCCACGCCTCAGTTTCCTTTTCTACCTGTTGCTGATAGCGGGCCTGATGGCGAATGGACCTTCTGCAAGGACGTGCCGTAATGAATTCACACAGCCCTTCCCTACCCCAGACAACAACCATATCACGATATGACACTTGCTTTACCTGCCCTGGCCGGCAAATTGCCAGGAAAATACGGCTACGATCCTCACCCATAGTCAAAATAGGTGGTGCAGGTCACGCAAGGCTACGAAAGCCCAGCCCGGACCTCTCCGCTCCCGGCGCCATCAATAAGCGCCCCCCAAGGGTACATAGAAGACTTGCTTCAGATTTCCAGCCGGCATGCTCAAATGCCGCCAGAGACGGAACGTTGGTGGCACGAATGTGCGCAAAGACCCGGTGGATGTCATGCGCGGCTATATCGTTTACGGTGGAGGAGATCAATCGCTTGGCGACACCAAGCCTGCGATAGTCAGGCCATGTGTACAGGTAGCTCAAAAAAGCATCGGTTGTCGCCATGCTCAAGCTCAAGGGGGGAGAATCCAATCGCGTTTTAGGTCCGCGGGAAATGGTAAGCTGCGCTGCAAGCACATCCCCGATCATCAAAAGGTGCAGGCTGCCTTTGTCTCCAATAATTTCCCTGGGAGGGGGGCCACATTGCTCGGCCGCCTGCGCGAGGATGCCGGCCGATATGGCGGAGAGTGTCTCATCATCATGCAGGCTCAAGTAGCGCCATCCCGAAGGTAGCGCCGGTGCGCCGTCCGGCTGCGTGTACTGGTATACGACGCGAAACACTTCGACACGTGCAAGCAATTTCAAGCCGAAAAAACCTGCTGCGCGAAGTCCTCCGGGTCCTCTTAAAAACTCCAGCCTCTCCCGCAGCATATTTAATGGTCGTGCCCCGAATGCTTGATGGCGGTAGCACGAACGAATCGTTTGATTCTTTCTTTCAAGCCGCTGCGATGCAGCCACTCGCCAATCCTTTCTGAAAGAAAATTGGTGGCAAGCAGCATGCGGGCATAGCCCGTACCGGGCCAGCCCCGTGGTATCAGATAGTAATGCCGTTCTTCCCGCAACCGGTTCGACATTCTCTGCTTGTATAAACTATCCCCAGGCAAAAAATCGAATCGGCAGATGCCGTCCGCTAGCAGATCTTTCATGACTTCGGTATGCAGATAAATTCCCGGCTGCAATTTTGAAATAGCCGGATCGTAGCCAACGTGGTGTCCATAGTAGGTCGTGCGATCGCGGTATCCGAGGCCGAATGCCACTGGCTTATTGTCGATTCGGAGAACATACGCCCGCAGCCATCCCTCCTCAGCGGTGATGCGCAACTGTTGAACCTGTTCCGGCGTATTCTCCAACCCCAAGCCGAGCAAATGGTACTGGTAGGTTTTGCGGGAAATATGAGCTATGGCGGAAGCGAGTTCTGCAGTCGGGACGGGTTCCGTATAGCGAACCATCGTTACCGCCCCCCCCGCTTTCACCGCAAAATTCTTGCGCGTGCGGCGCACGTCCTCGCGGGTTTTGCTTCCCAGCGTTCGAAGATAACCTTCAAAATCTGAGCCTGATGGCAGTTCGATAAGACGTCTTGGGTATATGGGGCCATACGGCACCACGTGAAATAGATCTTGCACCGGGCCGCGGGATGCATTCAGCAGATTCGCCAGACGAGATTCCTGCTGCACCCCCTCGAAAAATACCACGCCGCGGCTGCCTATCGCATCGAAAAGCGGCTGGAACAAATCAGGCAGCAATGCCTCATCTTCACATAAAGGCATACTTTGCATTGCATACCTCAGCACCGGAATACGAAATAAAGTCGCCTCTCCCAGGCAATAGGCGAGCGTGCCCGGATGGACAAAAAAAGGCGCATAACCGTGAGGACGCTGCCGATCACCTAGAAGAAAATAGTGAATGTGCTTGTCCGAGGCATTGACGCGGCTGCTTAGCCAGCGGGGATCCTGTTCCAGTGGTACTGATGGCAATAAGCTGAAATCGACACCACTTTCCAAAGCATTAACGGGATACCACGGGTTTTGGGTCATAAAAGGATTGGATAGCCGTGCACTGTTTTGCGGAAAATTTACAGCAGGATCAGCAAATCTTCTGTACCGGCGGCACGCCGGCTGAATCCATGATAATGCCAACACGGAACGCATTGACGCAAAGCATGTAAATGATCAGATGCCGAACCTTATCATTTTTTTTATCTTCGACTTGAGCCCAAGCTGATCGAGCGTATCACCGACAAGCTTGCTGAAATTATCAACAGCCCTCTGGCTGCCCAGCAACAATAGATTACGCATACTGCTGCGCAGAAAGAATACATTTGCGCACTGCACGTGATGGGTCGCAAACAGTTTCTTGTGCTCTGATTGTCCTTCAGTAAAGTCGAAGAAATGGAATGCGCGCTCCTCGAACAAGTACTCGAGAGCAAGCCACTGCAGAACCGTTCCTACGGAATGATCCATATAGGCAGGATCGTATCCAAGGTAGGCATAAATGACGACCTTGTTGATGATGGGGCAATGAAGATAGGAGACTGGCTGATCGTTGTGAAAAAGGATAAAACCCCTGACACATCCTTTTCGGGCAAGCTGCTCCATCTCCTGAAAAAACTCTTCCGAGTCCGGCAGCCCGGCATCGAGCAATTTCTCCTGGTATGTGGTCTTCGAAACCGCGCGGGCAAGCCTGAAGAAGTCCGGCATTTCAGGTGGGTGGCGGTATACTTTCCACGAAAGCTCTCCACCCGAATGCTCCGCAAATTTCCGGATCTTGCGGTTGAGAGTGGAACGCGTCTTGGATGAAAACTTGTTCCTGTACTCCTCGAAGGTCAGCCGCATGTCGATATAGTAGCGGCGATGCTGGGAAGGCACATAGCAAAGATACCCTCTGCGCCGCGCAAGTACCGGCTGCTCTCCGGCAACACGCAGCGAGCGTATCAGAAATCCCTGGTTTCCGGGTGGGAGGGCGTCTTCCGGCGGCATGGGTTCCGCCACGGGCAAAGTTTCGTCATCCAGTCCTATCTCGCAAACCTGCAGCCGTAATTCAGGTGCGAACAGAGTCTTTTCCCCGAGCTGGAGCTTTATCGGCACTTTGCTGGCGTGCCATGGCTGATTCACCTCAACCCCCGTCGCATGCCTTGCTCCAGCACTCTCAGGCCAGTTTTCCACGCGGCGGATTTGAGCGGCAGCGGCTGCACTTCTGCCAAGGCAGGAGTCAAACCGCAAAATCCCCTTACGTGGAAACAATCCCGATGACGATCCAGGAAAGCGCACAGCTTGCGAAAGCGATTTACCACGATTTCATCCGGCCGATTCATGCTTTCATTGAGCAATTCGAAATTGTGGGACAAAATGACAAATGCCTTGCGCCCGGACTCCAGCGCCTGCCAGAGCAAACCCTCCATCTCGAGAAATGAACAGGCGGTCAGCTGAACATGGCGCAAGGTGCGGGTGCCACCGGAAAAAACTGCCATCGGATATTCGTAAACGCCTTCACATTCGACAGGCTCGACCAGTAGCCTGTCCGGGCTGATTCCGCTCTCGGGACCAAAAATGCTGGCGTTATAGCTGGCATCAAAAGGTATATGGTTGGCAGCAAGCGCACGCAAAGTGTTTCTGTCGCAGCCGAAGCCGCCTGCCCGAAAGGCGGTAACACGCTGCCCTCCCGCCGAGCCGATCAATTGCGCCCCAGCTCCGATCAGCGTGATTTGTTCCTGCAACGAGAAGTAATGCAGGAATTGTCGTTTGGCGGTAATGTCGTCCAGAAGCGGCTCACGCGACTCATCCACCCATTCCGTATGCAAGTGAAGTTGTGTTTCCTGCCCGCCATCCCGCACCAGACCAACGATCTCCGCCAGCGGATCCAGACCGAAACGGGTGGAAAACAGGGGTTCGATGAAAAACACGCCCATCAGGCCATATTCCTGCAACTGGCGCAGTTGGTAGGGCAGGCCATAATCGCCACGCGGCGTCGGACCATAAATATATCGCTGGAAAGCGCTGCCAAACTTGGCGTCGATATCATCCCAACCGTCGCACCATACCTCTACATCCACGGTGATGAATACATCTATCATCGGGATGAAAGCCAATAAAAATTAGAATCACTGAACCCGGGGTGAGCCTTGCCTGTCTGCGGAAGCACGCAGACAGTTCGATCGATCCGGAAATCGCAACAGCGGCTCCTGCATGCCCGCACGCCGTTCATGCGACCCTGAAGTTTTTCAAGTCATTCGAAACCGCAACCGGCTGCTGTGCGTGAAGCACGTTGCGCAGAAAAGCTTCGAACATCAGTAAGGTCCATAACGGCGCGCTATGGTCACGCCGCCCCGATTGGTGCTGATCGAACAATTCCTGCAGGAATGATCTATTGAAAATCCCGGTATCCGCTAAAACGGGACCCATCAGGGCATCATACAGCCTCTGGCGCAGCGGGCCGCGAAACCAGCTCGACAATGGCACCGAAAACCCCATCTTGCTCCGGTACAGAATCTCGTCGGGAAGATAGGGCTCCAGCGCCTTCTTGAAGACATACTTGCCTTCATGGCCATGCAGCTTGTAGGACACAGGCAGTCCTGATATCCATTCCACGAGCTTATGATCCAGCAGCGGGACGCGAACCTCCAGCGAATGCGCCATGCTGGCACGGTCAACCTTGGTCAGGATATCCCCCACCAAGTAGGTCTTCATGTCCAGGTACTGGACACGGGATAGCGGATCGTCGGTGGGACATTTGCCGGCATGCATGCGCAACACTTCGGCAGCGTTATATCCCTGGAGATCGCGGTTGAACGATGCACTGAACAGGCGCCGCCGCATTTCATCCCGGACAATGGAAACACTGTGAAAATAGCCTTCCACGGAGTCGCGCGCCAGAGCCTCGAAAGTGGATTTCGCCCGTAAAACCTTGGGGGCCCAATCCGCCTTGGGATAGAGGGTTCCAAGCACGCCAAACAAAGGCTTGCGAATGCCAAGGGGCAGCACTGTCCTCATGCGCTCCTCATACATATGCCAGCGGTACCGGCGATACCCGGCCAGATTTTCATCGCCGCCATCTCCGGACAGGGCAACCGTTACGCGCTGCCTGGCCAGTTGGCAGACGCGGTAAGTAGGCATAGCCGAACTGTCGGCAAACGGCTCATCGTATAAAGTCGAGAGCTTGTCTATCAGATCGAAGTCGTCCGCATCGACCTGGTTGACGTTATGGCGGGTGTGATAGCGATTGGCTACTGCTTGTGCATACTGTGATTCATTAAAAGCCGGATCACCGAATGAAATGGAGCAGGTATTGACGGGCTCATCCATGAGATTCGCCATCATCGCCACCACTGCGCTGGAATCCACACCACCTGAGAGAAAGGCACCCAGTGGCACTTCCGTCATGAGATGAATCTTTACTGATTCCCGCAACCGCGCAATCAGTTCTTCCTGCGCCTCCTGCATACTGATGGAACCATGAGGCGCAAAGGGGACATCCCAGTAACACCGCACCCTGGGAATATTCTGCCCGGTTTGAAGTTTCAATGAATGGCCCGGAGAAAGCTTGAACGCGCGCCTGAATATGGTCTTTGGCTCGGGAACGTACCCATAGGCAAAATATTCCTCGATGGCATGGGAGTCCATCTGCCGGTCAAAATCGGGATGAGCGACAAGCGCCTTCAACTCTGAGGCAAAAACGAATGCGCCATCATCGAGAAGAGTATAGTAAAGTGGCTTGATACCGAGCCTGTCACGCGCGAGAAACAGGATTTCGCGGTTGCGATCCCATATGGCAAACGCGAACATGCCACGAAAGCGCTCAACGCACTGCTCTCCCCATTCTTCCCATCCATGCACGATGACTTCCGTATCGCAATGAGTTCGGAAGGTATGACCGGCCGCGACAAGCTCCTCGGCCAGTTCGTGAAAGTTATAGATTTCCCCATTGAAAATCACCACCACACTGCCATCTTCGTTGAAAAGAGGCTGTTGCCCGCTGGAAACGTCCATGATGGAAAGCCGCCGATGTCCCAGGCCTATACCGGGTTCGGTATATAGTTCCCCCTCATCCGGACCGCGGTGAGTCTGGACCTGGTTCATGCGGTCGAGCAATTTCCGGTCGATTTCCCCTTTGCCGCGAGTATCAAACAAACCTACAATTCCACACATGCTTCCGTTTCCTCTGATTTCCTGTTCCTGCAGTCAGTGCCGCAAGGCTTTGTCATATACCCGCAGATAGCTCGCGGTCATCGCTTCCATGCTGAAATTCGATTCGATATGGCGGCGCGCGGCTTGACCGTGACGAACCAGCAAATCGGGATTTTCATAGTATTTGAGGATGGCATCGCTGATCGCAGTTGGCTCGGCTGGCGGGATGAGCAAACCTGTGAGCCCTTCCTGGATCAGCTCCACATTTCCGCCAACCTGCGTTGCTATTACCGGCAAGCCCGTCGACATGGCTTCCAGGATGGTGTTGGATATGCCCTCGCCCAGAGAAGGCAAGACGAACAGGTCCATTGCCTGCATCATTTCCGGTATATCGGAGCGCTCACCGGGAAACCAGGCGAGGGCTTGCGCACCAGCCTCGCGCAGCATCTCCATGCATCGATGCCGCGTGCTCCCCTCGCCAACGATAAGCAGACGCAATCTTTCCCGGGCAGAAGGTTCTTTTTGCAGCAGCATCAGAAAAGCCTGGACCAGGCTTGGATAGTTCTTTACTTCCGCCATCCTTCCAACACCGCCGATGACAAACGAATGCTCCGTGAAAAATCCTTCCGGGCCGCCGACGGAACTCTTGGCGCCCGAGGGCCGGAAGCGCAGGGTATCAACCCCATTATAAATCTGATCAATGCGGCCAGGTGGGGCGCCAACCGTGCTGGCGAGCCATGATTCCAGATCCCGGCTCACGGCAATGAAATGATCCACGAAGGGGCTGATTGCCTTCCGCAGCAGATTATATTTGCGATTTTTTCCATAAAGATCGAATATATCCCGGCCATGTTCTCCATGGATTCTTATCGGAGCGCCAGCCAGCGCCGCAATGACTTGTCCCTCCATCGTTCCCAGATTCCGCGTGTGGACGATATCCGGCCTCAATCGCCTGAATGTCCGGAAGAGGTTGAGATAAAGGCCAAAATCCTGACCCTCACGCTTGTTGAGCGCCACGATTTCCACATCTTTTCGATTGATGCGCCGCCGGAATTCCGAGTACCCCTTGAGACAGACGATTGCGTGCCGATAACGTTCAGGTGGAATATGGTTGATCAGATTTACCAGCCCGTTCTCCAGGCCGCCAACCCCCAGGTGATGAATCACATGGACAATCAAGGGAGGCTGCCCGGCAATCTCCCCGACCTCCACATGACCCTGCAGACTATTAACGATCCTCTGCATTCTTGAGGCTCCGCATGATCTCCGGCATCATGTCGCGGAGAAAGTCCTGAAGTACCAAGATTGCTTCATCCGGCGATTCATCGTAGGAACTGGCAACGATGATTTCTGCCGCGTCATCGTTTCGTCCGAGAAGTTTTTTCCTTGCCATCAGCATCTTTGCCATATATGGGCTGATCGTTTCCTCGTCACCCAGCCAGTACCAGCGCCAGACCACCAGATTTTTTGACGAAGACCGCAACTGACTCTCGTTGATGGTAATTTCCTCCGAACCGAAATCCACCGGGCGTGCACGCTCCCCCACATTGCGCCATATGGGATCCAGCTCGGGAACAAGGACGTTTCCCGAACTGATCAATTCCTTCCCCTGCCGCTGATTGCGGTAATAGCTGATATAAAGATCTACGGAAAATCTGCCGTTTCGGTAGGCGCGTCCCAGTTGAGCAGGTTCCCCCACATAGACAGGCGTCCACCCGGACTCGGGGGTTTCGCTTGCCTGCCATTTTTCCGATATCCCCGAAATGGTGATTTCAGGATCGGTGCTGCGGGAAAACCGGGTTTCGAGGTAACTGCCGTAGGCCGGCCAGAAGGAAGCGATGGCAATGACCGCGGCGGAGGCCATGAATGCTCCTTTCACCGCCCCCGGGCTCTCCTGAATGGGGAGACCATGATGCATGGAAGAAGGCTTGTCCCTTCCATTGATGTCTTCATCCTCGCGCCAGAGCGATCCACACCAGAATAGCAGCAACATGACAAAACCAAAAAAAATCCAGCCGTAGATCAGGTGATCCACGCCGACCGCCAGTTGCATGTCGCTCAAATGGCCAGTCATCACGATGAGATATGCACGGATGCCATTGGCTATAATGGGCACAATCACGGAAAGAGCGATAAAAACAAGACGGCGGGCGAGGCTGCGATAGGTCAGGTAGGCGTAGAGCATACCCAGCGTGAATGACGCAATTAAATAGCGCAAGCCGCTGCAGGCCTCGACTACCGACCAGTTTCCACTTGGGATGGCAAAAAAACTGCCCTCCCGATAAACCGGGATGCCGCTCAGCTGCAGTGCTTTTACGGTAAAGTCGGCGGTGAATTCGATTAGCGGCGGAATGAGCGCTTCGCCGAAAGGCACGGCCAGCAAGAGATAGGCTAATGGAAACGCGAGCGCCAGCACCATGCGGCTGCCGAGGATAGCCCACACCACAGCGGGAATCATCGCCACGAAAAGGTATTGCTCCAGCACCTGAACGCTGGCGAGCGCTGCCAGCAGCCAGCCGAATCCCAGGACAGCCAGCACCAGCAGGGCCAGGGGATTGGGTTGAGGCGGGATCGTCCTCAGCTTTTCACGCTGGGTCCAGATCAAGTATGCGCTAAAAGGAAAAATCAGAAATCCGTGGGCAAAGGTATCCGAACGTTCCCAGATTGAAACCATGGCCCAGGTGGTTGCGTGATAGGCGAAAAGGATCGCTGCGACAGTAATGGACGCAAGCACCGCGGCAGTCCGCAGACCGGATTGCCCAGCAATCCTGCCGCTGTCATGCACAAGCTCTCGCGGCGCGCGCACGCTCATCCGTCATCTCCCGTTGGGTTCGTAATAATGCTGAAGGTCATGATGCAATGGCATATCCGCACGAAGGACCTTGGGCTGGGAAAGAAGCGCATCCACCCGCTCCATGCTCCGTTTCCAGCTGTAATCGCCGAGAACCCGGATTCTGGCAGCACGCCCGATTTCACGCCCGGGCACCTCCCGCAGAAGCCCTATGATCTTATCGGCAAATTCATTTTCATCTTTAGCCACAAGAAGCTCTTTTCCAGGAAGCGCATCTATTCCCTCCAATGCTTGGGGAGAGGCAACCACCGTCTGTTCCATTGCCATGGCTTCCAGTACCTTGTTCTGTATGCCTCGAGCTATGCGTAGAGGCGCTACCGCCATAACAGCATGAGCCAGATAGGGGCGGACGTCGGGAACAGCTCCCGTCACTGTTACGCCCGGGAGCGCTTCCAGGGACATGACTGCCGCAGCAGGCCGAGCGCCAACAATATAAAACCCGACATCGGGCCGGGTTGCGCGAACCTTGGGAAAGATAACCCGCGCGAACCACTCGACAGCATCGATATTTGCCCAGTAGTCCATCGCCCCGACAAAAACCAGGATGCTTGAATCCTTCGGATAAGGGGAGGCATAGCCATGCAGGGGAGAGAAATATTCCGCGTCGACGCCGTTGTTGAAGTACGTAACCTTCTCCGCGGCTTCCGGGGAAAGTCGTTTGAACAGATCGGCTTCCGCCTCTGAAACGAAGGTCGCGCTATCGAACTCGCGGGCCACGCGCCGTTCATATTCGAGCAACAACCTTGATTCCCGCCGATAGATCCAGTTCAATGGCCATCCGCTGCTGGCGGAATATTGCATCCACTTGTCCGAATCGATATCCACGAAATCGATGATGCGTCTTGCAGCCGCTGTTTCGCTGGCATATTGCGCCATGCCTGATGAAAAAACCACTATATGCTCTATGGGCCGGTTCTGAAGAATGCTGTTTACCCAGGCCTGCAAGTCTGTGTTGCGATAATAGGGCAACGTAAGAGGCTGCCCGTAGAGCAGGCCGACGAGGCTGCGCAAACGTGCCGTCCCAGGATGGAGATCAATGATGCAGGTTTCGGCGCACAAGCTTTTCACCTTGTCCAGGTACTCGTGGTCCTTTTCGTCATCGATAAAGGTACCGAGGTGGACGCGATAATCTTTGATCAGGTGCTTGAGCAAATGATAGGAGCGTATCTTGTCCCCCTTGTTGGGGGGATACGGAAACCGGTGAACCAGATAAAGAAGTTCTTTCACCAGGCTAGCCCAGATTCCTGACAATATGGGGACCGATGAGATTGGCGAGCCATAATGGCATTTTTTGCCAGGCTTTTATGAACAGCTGATACTTCGGATTGAGGGGATTGTGGTCCGGCATTGCCTGGGCGGCATGCAACTGATATTCATAGTGGAGCGGTTGTGCCTCGAACCCCCAGTTTTTCTTGAAATCGAACGATCCGGTGCCGCGCTTGCTCCGCCCGAAATCAAAAATCATGTAGCCTCTCCCGCAGGCGCGCCGCATCAGCTCCCAATACATGAAATCGTTTCCCGCCAGGTCGCGCGCTTCACTCGTTCCGCCGCCGTAATATGGCAAAACCTCGTTACGGAAATAAAAACTCATCACACCCGCGACGGTTCTCCCTTCCTTGGTGATAATCAGTAGTTCACAATCGTCGCTGAAAACGTCTTTAAGAAGGCGGAAATATTGCCTGGAAAATACCGGCGTGCCCAATCGATGCACACTCGCCGAATACGCGGCAAAAAACCGATCGGTATCCTCATCGATCGAACTTTCGAGCCCCGCCTTGATACCCTTGCGCACCATGGCCCGCTGTTTGCGGGGTATCGCCTGCATGTTGCTCTCTACATCCGTATCCATTTCCTTGCGGAAGGTTACGTAAAGATCCTTGGCAGGCCAATCCGCGTGAAATGTCTTCAGGTTCCTGTATTCCAGGTAATCCGCCTTTAGCTGGACTGATAATGCCTGGGCGGCTTTATCCAGCGCGTCCCTGCCCGCTTCTGAAATGGCCGCGATGCCACCGTAAACACAAAAAGGAAGAGAACTCAGGGAGTGCCCAAAAAAAAGGCTATCGATCTCCGCCAAGGGCAGCACGCCCTGGATGTGGCCGCCTGATTCCGAATAAAGAAACCACGTTCTGTGCCCCAAGGCCTGCTCGATGACTCTTTTCCACCCGGAGCGGTGAAAGAAGGTTGCTTCCGGACAACGGGATACGAACTCATCCCACTTTTTTGCATCCTCGGGCTGAAGGACATGCACGGTGGGCATTTCGAACGAATACTCTGGATCATGAAACCCTTCCTGGAGTACGGCGACCGGAGAACTCATCGCTATTCCAGGAAAATCCGATCCATTCGATCCCATTTGAAATCCCGTGTCAGAGCTGCGATACGAGCCTCCATGCGATGGAGATTATAGTAGTGGCGGAAACGCGTTTTCATGCTGATACCCGTTTGCCTGGGTTGCTCGTGATCCATTTCCCATGGATGGAAATAAAAGATCGCGGACCGGCGTTCGAGCCGGTTCAACCTTTGCAAAAACCAGCGCGAAATGGGATAGGGCCAAAGCCGGAAATATCCGCCGCCCCCAGCGGGCAGGTTCCGTCTGAACAGGCGCATAGTGGTAATCGGCAATTCCAGCAACCCCTTGTCGCTGCATGGATGATAAGCAAAGCGAGGTGCATCAGGCATGCCATAATGGTCGTGCTGTATAGGATAAATGCTCGAGCTGTAACGGTACCCCGCTTCTTCAAGGACTGTCAGCGCCCATTGATTGTGCCGTCCGATGGAAAAACTCGGTGCACGGTAACCCAGCACCGCCTGTCCGCCGATATCTTCCAGAAGCGCCTTGCTGCGCGAGATATCTTCATGGAATTCATCCGGGTTCTGGTCCGTTACCCGGTAATGGGCCCAACCATGGCTTGCGAGCTCGTGACCCTGAGCGACGATGCGCCTCACCATTTCGGGATAACGCTCCGCGATCCATCCCAAAGTAAAAAACGTCGCCTTGGTTCCCTCATCATCCAATAGCGCGAGGATACGGTCGATATTGGACTCCACCCGGCAGGGGATAGTTGTCCAGGCATCCCTCGGGATATGGGATGCAAACGCCGAAACCTGGAAGTAATCCTCCACATCTATGGTCATTGCGTTACGTATCAATGTGGATTCCATTTTGAAATTCATTTAAGCCGATGGGTTGGGCGATCATGCCTTAACCAAGCTTTAAACCTTGTCCTTACGAAGATTTTTGTTGACACCGGCAAGAGAAAGGATCTGCTTGAGCAGAGTCAATAAGGACGTAAAGGAGGTTTCCAGCGTGGCGAGCCGCTCGTTGACATTTTTCAGGCTGCCGACAGTATTTTCCCCTTCTTCACTGTTCCTGGGTCCGGCGCTCCGGGATCCATCGGCCAGTTCGCCTGGCATGTCAAACTCCTGTTGAACATCCCGAATCACTTCATTGACTTCGGCGGAATTGAAATGATGCAGATTTTCTAGGCATCCCATCAACAGAAGCCGATCGCACAGCCCATTGATTCTCCTGGGTATGCCAGATGAATGCTCGAAAATACTCTCGAAGGCATCTTCGCCGAACGACGGGTCGCCGCACCAGCCGGCTGTATGGAGCCGGTGCTCAATATAAGCGCGTGTCTCGGCCAGGTCCATAGGACCAAGATGATATGTCGCGGTTACCCGCTGCCGCAACTGCTGCATGCCGCTGCTCAGGAGGGTTTTTCTGAACTCGGGCTGGCCCAGCAAAAATGTCTGAAGCAGGGGCCTGTCCTCTGTCTGGAAATTGGACAACATCCTCAATTCCTCCACGGTGCTGGGTGAAAGGTTCTGGGCTTCATCCACTACCAGCAGCGTACGCTTTCCCTGCAGCTCGCATTGCCGCAAAAATTGTTCGAGGCGAATCAATACCGACGCCTTGCTCGTATCCTCATGGGGCAAGCCAAAAGCGGCCGCCACCAGCCTCAGCATATCGTCCGAATCCAGGCCGCTGTTCACGATTTGCGCAGCGGCAATCTTTTCACCGGCCAGCTCACGAAACAGATTACGCACCAGCGTGGTCTTGCCAGCGCCCACCTCACCCGTTATGACAATAAAACCCTCTCCCTGAGAAAGGCCATATTCCAGGTATGCCATGGCCCGTTTGTGGCCTTTGCTGCCGAAGAAAAAATTGGGATCTGGCTTCAGTTGAAACGGTTTCACCTTGAAGCCGTAGAATGATTGGTACATTGATTATCTCGCTAGAAACTCATGCTCAGGGTGCCCACCACCGCATTCTCATGGTAGCTCAGACCCGGCTGGTTGGATTGACGCATGTTATGCCTGACTTCGAGCATGCCTATCATATTGGGCAGGAGTTGCGGTAATTGTCTAGTCAGGCTAACTCTGGCCAAGCCGAGATTGTCCACCCTGTCTACTGCAAGAAAAGCGAAACGCGTATAGGTAAGATCGATATTGGCGCGGGTAAGCTGAGAAAGCCTGTAGCTCCATAAGGCATTGACCCCGGTCTGTCTGGTGTTGTTGAGCAAAGCAGCGTTTCCTGCGCTGATAAGGCCGGAATCCACCCCTTCTGGCGAAAAAGCTTTGCGCCTCATGTCGAAGCCTCTTAATATAAATGTATTTCGTATGCCATTCATGGCCACGGACGCCTGCAAGCGCTTCTGCAGGAAAAGCCGGTTGCTGAAAAAATTGTTTGGATCAAAAAAGGAGCCCTGAAGGCCGAGACCAAGAAGCGCTTGGGCACTTTGCTGAATGGCTTCCGGGCTCATGCTGGGATTTTGTGCCGCCATAAGCTGGGCAAGCGAATTTCCGATATTGAACCCCCCACTCATGCCTGCCTGCTGATTAAAGGTGGTTATATTTTCATCATAATTGAGGTCCCACACGGTCATTCGGGTACGGTGAGTCGCCACTGCCGAATAGGTATCTCCGTAAAATCTTTTCCCGGCATTGAATGCGATGCTGGTCCTCTGGCTTGGTTCCCATATAAAACCAACTGTCCAGGTGGGGCTCGATGGGCTGCCGCGGATTGAGAGAAAAGTATTTCTTTCGTAGCCGCCGGTTGCAGTCAACCCGAATCGCGGGGTAACCATGTAGCGAAGATTGCCGATAGAACGCTCGAACTCTACCGTTCGGTTGGTGCGTTCATAATGGACCGCCTGATGACTGTAGTTGAAACCCCATTGCACGGTACTGAAGGCAGTGCCGCTGTTCAGGCTGGCCTGATAGGCGTCGGCCTGGCTATTGAAAAGCGCGTTGGAACTCGAGTTGACCATGTTGCGCGTATAGCGCAACTCCGTCGTGGCAATGTCCTGAAAACGGTAGCGAATATAAGGACTGATGTTATAAATGTTTACATTCTGCCGGTTGCCGGTAACGTTAATATTGTTAACACCCTGGGCGCCAAACAGGGTCGCGTTCTGCTGCGTCATTATTGCCCTACCATCCACGAAAAAGAAATCCTTGATTAGCTCCGCCGTTCCCATCGCATTCAACTGATGTCGTATCCGATTGAAATTGCTGAGGTTAGCGTAAATCAGGTTGTTCATGGTGTAGTCTATATTGACCGAATAACGCGTTCCCACACCGGTTACCACCAAGCCGGGATTGATCTGTGTGACGAAATCGCTTCTTTGCAGTGCCTCAGGCTGCAACCGCACGTTATCGGAGAATGTTTCGACCACGTTCAGCCGGGGAAGAATTCGCCATCCGCCTATCGGCTCGTTGGCCGGTGTGTTGGGGGGAGCGGCACGAAACTGCGGAAGCTGGCCCTGAGCCACCCCTAGCGGGGTCTGGAACTGGCCATGTGAATGAAGAGGCAGCAACAGCATCGGTGTGGCGGCAAGCCAAACTGCGGTAAGGGAGTAACTATGGCACCTTTTATTTCTAGGCGCTTTCATGGTAATAGTAGCCGTAATACTCGCCACCGGAGAATGATCGGGCCTTGTTATAAATCAGATTCACGACATCGCATGACTCGATTTGCCTGAGCGTTTCCTTTACAGTCTGCTGTGACGTTGTTTCGGCTTCCACTACCAGAACAATCTGCCCCATCTGGCCCGCGAGGACGCGCGCCTCGCTGGTTAACAATAAAGGCGGTGAATCAAAAATGACGACACGATCCGCATAACGTTGCGCAAGTTCGCGCAACAATGCACCCATGCTTTGGCTCGCCAGCAATTCGGTTGAATGGGAGTGCCGTCTTCCAGCGGTAAGCAAGGTCAACTTTTCGATATCGGTCTTGATGAGCACATCCGCCAAGTCGAGATTGTCGTCCAGCAGGATATCCATTAATCCCTGCTCTGTTCCCAGTCCCAGGATTTTAGGCACCGTGGGGCGAGCAACGTCCGCGTCCACGAGCAGCACGGTCCGGTCCATCTCCATCGCTATGCTCATCGCCAGGTTGACGGTACAGAAACTTTTTCCCTCCCCCGCGAGCGCGCTGGTAACCATGATCAGGTTGCCATTCTTTATCATGCCCGGACCCTTGTTGAAAGCATTGGTGAGCAATGGACGCTTGATTACCCGAAATTGCTCGGCAATCTGCGTTCTCCCCTGGTCGGGCGTCACAATGCCGTATTCGCGCATTTTGGTGTGATTGAGGGTGATCCTCTTGGGGGTCAAAACAGATGCCGAAAGAGGACGGTCGGGAGTGCCGGAAGCTGGAGAAGGCCGAAGCTCATCGTTTTTTCCAGCCGGATCATCCTTTTCCCGGATAACCGACTCGCTGAGATTTGCGGAAACTTCGGGCGCCAACTGGACAGTGCCAAGCTTTCTTTCTTTGTCAAGCTTCCCTGCGGCTTTCTCGATGATACTCACACTCTCTCCGATGCATATATGGTTGAAATTCGCAATATCATGACTACCTGTCTGGCATCTTGTGAACAGATCCGAATATTCCCCGTAACAGGATTATAACCATACCAGAGGTAAAAGAACGGCGATGCCGAATTTGGAACATCCGGCTGGAATCCTCATCTTACTAATGAAACTTGCAGACTTATAGATTTATCTACGCCCGTTGCGGCTATTTTCCTTTCCACCTGTGCCGTATTTGTACGCAGACCTCTGTGGGCGCATGACTGCGGTAAAAAGTTGGCAGCGATACCAATGAGAGAACGGCTATCGAAAAAGTAATGGCGGTTTTTATAGTTAATGAGCCATCCTGATCATCAACGCGCCGTACAATCCCAATAGCGATACCAGCGACAAGCCAAACCCATAAAGCCGTTTTCTACGCTTTATTTTTTCCTTGTCGGTCCATATCATAGGAATTGAACCCAGTATCGGCCTGCCGGTGAACTCACGAAGGCTATTCTGGCTGTGGAACGTCGGTCTTATCTGGCTGACAACGAAGGCCATCCCGATGCCTGCAAGTAGCGCCCCCAGGAATACCAGCGAAAACAGTTTGCTGCGGTTGGGTCCTACTGGTAGATCAGGGACGGTCGGTGGGTCGATGATCTTGAAAGACATCAACTCAGTTGCCGATCCCAGTTCACCCGATATTTTGGCAGACTCCCGCCGTTCAAGAAGCTTCTCGTAATTGGACTTATTCACCTGGTAATCGCGATTGAGTTGCGCAAGCTCCGCCTCCACTTGCGGAACAGCATTGCTCAGCGATTTCAGCCTATCGTAACGCGCAGTATATTCCTCTACTCGAGCCCTCATGGAAGCGACGTCGGCTTCGGCTTCCGCTAGCGCCACGTTCAACTGCTGCAACATTGGGCTATAGTTCTTCCCAGGATCGGAACTGGGCCTCACAAGCTTGGCTTCCTCTTTTTTCCGTTCCTCGAGTTGGGCAATCAATCGCTTGGCCGAAATGATATCAGGATGCAGTTCGGTAAAGTTGAGCCTGAGCGCATCGAGATTTTTATTCAATGCTTCTATCCGCGAATCAAGCTCCACATTGACTATCGAGGACGGGTCAGTCTGTTCCACCATGAGAATAGGCTCGTCCCCCGTAATCTGCCTCTTGATGGCATCGCGCGCCTGTTCCGCCTCGCGCAAATCCAATCTGGTTTTATTGAGATCTTCCGAAGCAGCCGACAGTTGCGCGTAATAATCGCTCCCTTGCTGAGGCATCAAACCGATGTTCTTTTGCTTGAATGCCTTGAGATTATTTTCACCAGCTATCAGTTTCTCCTCGTAACTCTGGATTTGCTCATCAATAAAGCGGATTGCAGAAGAAGAATCCTGTTTCTTGTCGCCGAGGCCCCCTTCCACGAAAATCGTTAACAGGGATTGCACTATATCCTTGGCTAGTCTGGGATTCTGATTATTGTAATGAATGGTAAAAAGGTTGTCGCGTCCTGTCGTCCCCAGCTTTATTTTATCCATTAGTTCCTTGACCAACCTCTCCTGGTCCTTGACGTCCTTCACCTTGATGTCCAGATCCACCATACGTACCACACGTTCCACATTCGGCCGGCTAATCAAGGTGCGGCTCATGATGGAAACCTGCTGCTGCAAATCGGGAGAGATGGTCATGCCCGCCATCAATGGCTTCAGGACATTTTGCGTATCGACGTAAATTCTGGCCGATGCCTGATAATCATCGGGAAGCTTGTAGACTATGATCCAGCCTGCTATGGCTATGACCCAGGCAGTAGCGACGGCAGCCCAGCGGTACTTCCAGACCCCCTTGAGATAAACAAGCAGTTGAGAAGTCAACTCCTCCATGAGTCAGATAGTCCTTAAAAATTCTGCTGCTGTCCCCGTCCTGCAGACGAAAAAGCGCCTGGAAACCGGTCTTTGCCAAATATCGGCGCCATCAATTCCGGGAAACCAAACACGCCCATTTTTATCATAGATCCTGACTGTTGAAATGGAACAAGCAAAGCCAGCATGAATTCCATACTCCGGCCAGCCCTGCATATCCCGGGTAAACAGGGAAACGATATTAAAGATCACCTCATCTACTTTCCAATTCTGGACCAGACGCAACTTCTCTAAAAGAGTCCATATGGCCTATACCCAATTCTATTGCGAAAGCGAGATCCCGTCCCGAACGACCCATGATCCAAAAAATCAGGCAGGGGCCGTCACATCAAAAATAGCTTTCCGGTATTACCAGCACATCACCCTGGCGCATGGGTACATTTGCAGTAATGTCTCCGTCCCTGATCAGATCATCCAGTCGAACACTGAACTGCTGCTGCTTTCCATCGACGTTGCGAATCACTCGGGACCGGTTGCCTGCCGCAAATTCCGTCACCCCACCTACTGCAATTAAAACATCCATAAGTGTCATTTGTTCGCGATACGGCAATGCCTGGGGTTTAGCCGCCTCCCCTATTACCCTGATTTGCTCGCTGTATGGACCGATAAACTCTGTCACGACAACCGTAACGACGGGTTGTTGAATGTACTTGGACAAGGCTTCCTCGATATCCCGCGCCAATTGGGTCGAGGTTTTTCCGCTGGCGGGCAGATCCTCCACAAGCGGGGTGGTAATTTTTCCATCGGGCCGAACGGGCACGCTCATGGAAACTTCCGGATTGCGCCAGACGATGATATCCACCATGTCGCCGGGGCCGACCAGATAGTCATGTCCCACATAAGCCTCTTCTGCGACGAGAGAGGGATACGTTTTACAGGCGCCGAGCGAAAGGACAGAGAGCAGGATGGCGAAACTGGCCAGCCATTTCCTTATTGTCATTGTATTGATGTACGTAGCATTCACGGAATTTCCTCTTTAAGCTAGTGGGGCGTCGCCAGTGGCAGGCTAGGATGAATTAGGGTCAACAAATAAAAGATGGTATAAACTAATACTTCTGTCAAGATAAAAGCCGATTGCGGGTTTTCAGAAATAATGCAATCATTTTTCAATCCCGCGTCACCGACATGTGTAATAATAGCACTTTACCTCTTCTCAGCAGCTATCCTGAATTAATCCCTGCCGCATCTTGAAACCCATCCTGGCTTTCTTGCCTGTTCACTAAACTGCTTGCCTGCCCCCCGCGGAAACCATGGCGCTTACGCAAATGCCTCAACTTTAAAGCAGCCGACCTGTTTTTCATGCAAGCCATAATAGAATCGTAGCAATTTCTGTTGACTGGGCAAATTGGACCTTGGTACACCTGCAGACCCGTCTCCAAACAGCCGGGGCGTCATACACCTTCCAAAGCGCGTTCTTCCCGCACTTTATTGCGTTTGGACCGGATTAAACCCATTCTCTTCCGCGTCATTTTGCGGTAGATTTCCGCATACACGTCTTGAATAATTCCAACGATACCGGTTCTGCCGCATTGCCAGAGATCGCCTGCTACCTGGCGGATGAAAGCGCGACGCTGACGCTGGGATCAGATGTCGCCGCGCTATTGCAACCGGGGCTCACTATTCTCCTTGAAGGTAATCTGGGTGCCGGAAAAACTACACTGGCAAGGGGAATATTAAGGGGGCTGGGTTATTCGGCGAAGGTGAAAAGTCCGACCTATAATTTGGTTGAACTTTATAAATTTTCTAGGTTATACTTCTATCACTTTGATTTTTATCGCTTCAATAACCAAATAGAATGGGAAGAAGCCGGCTTCCGTGAATATTTCAATTCGGAATCGGTATGCTTGGTGGAATGGCCTCAAAAGGCAGCCGGACTGCTCCCCATCGCAGATTTGATTTTTTTTCTGAATATCTCCGGTGGAGGCCGCGAGGTCAGGATTCGCGCAGCAACTGAAAAGGGGAAACAGTGTTTGAAAGAATTGCGAAATTCAAGGAATTTCTGAGCAAGTTTCGGAGGGTTCCTGATTGCCCCGCCGGCAGAGTGACTCGCGTCGATAGCGCTCCTGCCTTCCTCAAGCCGCTGCCTCACCTGTTGATGGCCGCTCCCTTATTGCTATTCATCGATTCCTCATTGGCTGACACAAGAATTGCTTCAGTCCGTGTCTGGCCGGCAACGGAATACACCCGATTCACGCTGGAATCAGCCTCGCCTATCGAATATTCGGTCAGTACGGTAAAAAATCCGGACCGCGTAGTAATTGATCTCAAAGATGTCATGCTGACTTCAGAGCTGAAGCAGGTATCGAGCAAGATCAATCCCTCTGATCCCTATATTCGAGCAGTGCGTACCGGCCGCTTCAAACCCGGTGTTGTACGCGTAGTGCTGGACCTCAAGACGGAGGCCCGGCCACAAGCCTTCGTACTCAAGCCCGTGGGAGCCTACGGATATCGTTTAGTGCTCGACATTTATCCCGCTGTACCGCCGGACCCTCTCATGGCGTTGCTGGAGAACCGGGCAGGGATACTGCAAGCTGATGCCGAGACTGGCAACGCTGCTAGCAAGATGGACAGTAAAAACGAAGAGGCTGCGAAAAATAACGAAACTTCGAGAAAAGGCAAGCCGGGAGAAATGTTAAGGCTTATCACTGTCGCCATCGACCCGGGGCATGGCGGTGAAGATCCCGGCGCAATCAGCCGCCGCGGCACGCATGAGAAAAGTATTACACTCGCCATCGCCAGAAAACTCAAAGCGAAAATCGATAAGGAACCCAACATGCGCGCAGCGCTGACGAGAGAGGGAGACTATTTCATTTCGCTACCGAAACGCCTGGAAAAAGCACGCCAGGTAAACGCCGACCTGTTCGTTTCCGTGCATGCGGATGCCTATATCAAACCTCATGCGCGAGGCTCATCCGTATTTGCGTTATCGGAGAGCGGCGCCACCTCCGCTGCTGCCGGCTGGCTGGCAAAAAAGGAAAACCAGGCCGATCTGATCGGCGGCGTCGACCTGGACATCAAGGATCCTTTTCTGAAGCAGACCCTGCTGGATCTTTCGCAAACCGCGACCATTAACGACAGCCTCAAGCTTGGAAAAGAAGTGCTCCTGGAAATAGGCGATATCAATCATCTCCACAAGAGCAATGTCGAGCAAGCGGGATTTGCCGTGCTCAAATCTCCCGATATCCCCTCCATCCTGATAGAAACCGCGTTTATCAGCAACCCGGATGAAGAAAAAAAACTGATAGACCCTGTCTACCAGGAAAAATTGGCTGACGCCATCCTTTCCGGCATCAAGCGCTACTTCACCAATAATCCACCGGCGTCGCGTTCGAGAATGGTGTTTCTGGATTAGCCTCCTCTCCTTATATTAAGCCAGTTTCCCGATCGCCTGCCGTCCTCTGATGTGAACCTCCTCAAAACCCGGGGCGGTTCAAGAAGCATTATTTGCCATCCATTGTTGATCCCGCACTTTCCCACAAGCGTAAATCCAATGATCGTTTATCACTCACCATCAATCCTCCCCTGCTGCTCTTCGATCCCAACTAACAAATTATCCCTTTTTATCCCGTTTAGAATCTAACAAGGCTAAAAAAATATCAAACAACCTGAGCAAAGCAAAAGGCCGCATCAGGATAAGGACTCCGGGACTCATCCGGGACGATCGGCACGCGCTACTGCAGCAGCCCTGCCAGATAAGTCCGCACGCTTCCTCTCGCCAGCGCAACGCCCGGCTCTCAATGGTCTTCCCTAGCCCTTGCACGGCTTCTACGCCATAATCGCAGCGTTTAATTCCGGAAACGCCTTGTGGGCAACGAAGATCTTTCCCAATTAAAAATTGATCGCGGTGCTGGCAGCAGCATGGCCAGCCATCGGAAACGCCCTGGTTTCCTCGTCGCCACCATTATCATCACCGCATTGGTGCTGGCAGGGATCTTTTATTTTCGGAACGCCAATATGGTGGAGGTAGAATCCACCACCGTCACCACCGCCTACCCATCGCAATCGTTCACCTTGCTTAATGCCACCGGGTACGTGGTGGCGCAACGCAAGGCGGCGGTGGCATCCAAAGCCACGGGACGGGTTGAATGGCTCGGCGTGACGGAGGGCAGCCGGGTCAAAGCGGGAGAGGTTATCGCACGGCTGGAAAACGCGGACGTTAGCGCGACCATGGAACAGGCATCGGCAAATATCGGGGTGGCCGCCGCGAATTTGCAACAAGCCCAAGCTGAGCTGATAGAAGCCCGGGCAGCATACAATCGCAATAGCGAGCTGATCTCCAGGGGTTTTATTTCCCCTTCCGCTTATGATATTGCGGAAGCTCGCTATCAAAAGGCCCAGGCTGTCGTTGGGAGCTTCAAAGCATCAGTCAGCGCGGCGCAAGCAAACTATCGCGCGGCGCGAATCGCTGTCGAGCACACGCTGATTCGCGCGCCTTTTGACGGCGTGGTTCTGACGAAGAGCGCAAATATCGGCGATGTCGTCACGCCTTTCTCCTCTGCGCTCGACGCCAAAGGCGCGGTAGTCACCATGGCCGACATGAATACTCTGGAAGTGGAAGCAGACGTATCCGAGTCGAACCTGGCAAAGGTTGAGCTCGACCAGCCATGCGAGATCCAGCTGGACGCACTGCCGGATGTCCGCTTGCGAGGGAGGGTGCAGCGCATCGTCCCGACGGTGGACAGGGCTAAGGCCACGGTTCTGGTAAAGATCCGGTTCGTCGACCATGATTCCCGGGTATTGCCGGAGATGAGCGCGAAGGTCGCTTTCCTGGAAAAAGAAATGCCCGACAACCAGCGCGCTGCCCGCACGGTGGTGCGGCCCGCAGCCATCGTTCAGCGCAACGGACAGAGCGTGGTTTTCGTCATCAGGGAAGGGAAGGCTGTCGAAACATCCATAGAAATCGGAGAAAGAATTGGCGACATGGTCGAGGTGGTGAAAGGCCCCAAAGCTGGCGAGAAGGTGATACTGCGGCCGGGAGACGGGCTCGACAATGGCGACAACATTAAAACAACGGCAAAATGACGGGGATTTGTGCATGCCCTTCGGTGCGACACTCGACATATTCGCCAGGGAAAAACCCTGGAATTCATGCAGCGGTCGCCTGACTTGGATAATCATTCAGAATCTCCGGTTCATACAGAACCTCCAGGTGAACCGGTTGTTCACATCAGGCAGATCTCCAAATGCTATCACCGCGGAGGACAGATCATACCCGTTCTGACCAATATCTCTTTCGATATCATGCATGGGGAATTTATCGCGCTGATGGGTCCTTCGGGCTCGGGAAAAAGCACTTTGCTCAACCTTATTGCCGGCATCGACAAGCCCGACAGCGGGTTGCTGAAAATCAATGGAACAGACATCGCAGCCCTTTCCGAATCGGAACTGGCGGATTGGCGGGCAGCGAACGTGGGATTTATATTTCAATTCTACAACCTGATGCCGGTGCTGACGGCCTTCGAAAATGTGGAACTCCCGCTGCTGCTGACACCGCTTGCACGCGACCAGCGCCGCAGGCGCGCAGAACTCGCATTATCGATGGTAGGACTTGCCGACCGAATGGAGCATTTTCCGTCCGAGTTGTCGGGAGGCCAGCAGCAACGGGTTGCCATCGCGCGCGCGATCATAACGGATCCAGCCCTGCTGGTTGCGGATGAGCCTACCGGAGATCTTGATCGATCGTCGGCGAACGACATCCTCGCCATGCTCGAGCGCCTCAACAGGGAACTGGGCAAAACCATCATCATGGTGACGCACGATCCGCACGCCGCTCAATCCGCCCATTCGATCCGGCACCTGGAAAAAGGCGAACTGGAACTGAAGAACCACTGAAAGATCTTTCGTCCAACGGATCGGCGCTCAATCGTGCATTTCCTCAAGCTCATACTGAGAAATACCTTGCGCCACAAGCTGCGCTCCGGTCTCACCGTACTTGGCTTGGTGGTAGCCATTATTGCCTTTGGTCTGCTTCGAACGGTAGTGGATGCCTGGTATGCTGGTGCGGAGGGCGCATCCTCGACCAGGCTAGTCACGCGCAACGCGATCTCGCTGGTATTTCCGCTACCCATCAACTACCAGGAACGAGTCCGCAAAATCGACGGCGTCTCCGCAATCAGTCACGCCAGCTGGTTCGGAGGAGTATACGTCAGCGAGAAGAACTTCTTCCCCCAGTTCGCGGTGGATGCGAAAACGTATTTCGACCTATACCCCGAATATGTCATCGCACCGGAGGACATGAAAGCATTCCGCGCTGACCGCAAAGGTTGCGTAATCGGCCGCAAGCTTGCGAACACCCATGGCTTCAAGGTAGGCGACACCATTCCGCTACGCGGAACCATTTATCCCGGCGCGTGGAATTTCACCGTAAGGGCGATCTATGACGGCGCGGAATCTGCAACTGATACATCACAGTTTTTTTTCCACTGGGATTATCTCAACGAAACGATGAAAAAGGCCGTTGCCCGGCGAACCGACTGGATAGGCGTATATGTTATTCAGATTTCCGATCCCGACAGGGCTGCAGAAATATCTGGCGAAGTGGATACAATGTTCCGCAACTCGCTGGCCGAAACCCTCACTGAAACGGAGAAAGCATTCCAACTGGGCTTCGTTTCCATGACGGAAGCGATAGTCATTGCAATACGTATTGTTTCCTTCGTGGTGATATTCATCATTCTGGCGGTCATGGCCAATACCATGGCAATGACTGCGCGGGAGCGGATCCGAGAGTACGCCACCCTCAAAGCCCTGGGGTTCGGACCCTGCTTCCTTGCCGGACTGATTTATGGCGAGTCCCTCATGATCGCGCTTGCCGGCGCCGCAATCGGAATCGCGTTGACGTTTCCAGTCGCCGCCCAGTTCAGCGAGCAGGTCGGGACGCTTTTTCCCGTTTTCGGGGTTTCCAGGGAAACGGTCTATATGCAGGCGGCGGCAGCGGCAGTGGTTGGGTTGGCGGCATCGGTGTTGCCCGCTCTGCGGGCGGCTCGCGTACCCATAGTGGACGGCCTGAGAAGCATTGGTTGATCATGCCGATACTGCTTTCCTATACGCTGCGCAATCTCGCGGCACGCAAACTGACGACGCTGCTTACGTCGGGCGGCATGGCGCTGGTGGTGTTCGTCTTCGCCACGGTGTTAATGCTGGAGGAAGGCCTTCGAAGAACCCTGGTGGAAACCGGATCCATGGACAACGTGGTGGTCACCCGGCGTTCCGCTGGCACCGAAGTACAGAGCGTCATCGACCGCGAGCAGGCTGCCATTGTTGAAAACCAGCCGGAAGTAGCACATGGCATCGATGGTGCGCGGCTCGCGTCAAAGGAAACCATCGTGCTGATTTCGCTGGTCAAGCGAGATTCCGATAAAGCATCCAACGTGTTAATCCGGGGCGTGGGGCAAAAAGGCATTGAGCTTCGGCCTCAGGTCGGTATTGTCGAAGGGCGCTTGTTTTCCCCCGGATCGGCAGAAATCATTGCCGGAAAAAGCATTGCGGAACGATATCATGGCGCGAGGGTTGGCGAGATATTACGTTTCGGGCAACGTGAATGGACCGTGGTGGGCATCATGGATGCGGGGAGAACAGGTTTCGATTCGGAAATCTGGGGCGATGCAGACCAACTGATGCAAGCCTTTCGCAGGCCGGTCTATTCTTCGGTGATAGTCAAGCTGAATGACGCGCGGGGATTCTCCGCATTCAAGAACCGCATCGAAGCCGATCCGCGCCTTACTCTGGAAGCCAAGCAGGAAAACGTCTTTTATGCCGAACAATCGAAAGTTCTGGCAAATTTCATTCGTTACCTGGGACTGATTCTCTCCATCATTTTTTCCATAGGTGCGATTATCGGCGCAATGATCACCATGTATGCGTCGGTCGCCCATCGTACTACCGAAATCGGCACCCTTCGAGCTCTGGGATTCCGCCGCGCCACCATTCTGCTGACTTTTTTGATAGAAGCGTTGATGCTGGGCGCAGCAGGAGGCGTAGTCGGGCTCATACTGGCTTCATTCATGCAGTTCTTCACTATCTCAACCATGAATTGGCAATCTTTCTCCGAGCTCGCATTCAGCTTCACGCTGAACGCCGCCATCATCGCAAAATCTTTGGCATTCGCCCTGATAATGGGAGTTGTCGGCGGCGTTCTTCCCGCTGCCCGTGCGGCGCGGCTGGATATCGTCGACTCGCTGCGAGCGGCATAAAACGGCAATTCAATCTGCTCGCGTTCAGCGCTACCCTATGTACCCAGCGCGCCTATCGTACCCATATGGAAACGTAGAACTCCTTCCCTCCGTTCCACGAAATAGCGCTTCAAAGGTTCACGAATCACCCGAAAAGCGAGAGTTTCCCATGGAATTTCCGGCTCGGTGAAAAGTCTTACCTCCAGGCTTTCAATCCCCGGGCTGAAGCCGAGATCCAGCAACTGTGCGCGAAACAGTACGTGCACCTGGTTGATGTGGGGCAAATTATAAATAGCGAAAAGCGGTCCTATCCGGACAGAAGCGTTGGCCTCTTCCATAGTTTCCCGCTCGGCGCCCTGGACCAGGGTTTCGGCATTTTCCATGAAACCGGAGGGAACGGTCCATAAACCCAAGCGTGGCTCGATAGCCCGGCGGCACAACAATATCTTGTCTTCCCATTCAGGGATGCAGCCGACCACGATCTTCGGATTTTGATAATGAATAACGCCGCACGCCCGGCATATGTAGCGTTGCAACGTGTCCCCCTCCGGTATGCCTAATTCGACCTGTGCGCCGCAGCTACTGCAATATTTCATTGCCGCGCAACTTGAAAGATGGTGGCTCGAATCCGGCGGAAGGTAGACTGCTTGTTGCACTTTGCCAACCGATGCAGCGTTACCCTCTCGCGTGGTCGCTTATATTCAAAAGCTTTCATTGTCCCTCATGCCCCCTTCTAAAAGGCGAATTTTCGTTCAATTCATCGAAGTAATGGTCGATCTCATCCGCCTCGCGCTTCAAGTAGTGGCCGACCGCTGCAGAGAATTCGGGATGAGCAAGCCAATGGGCCGACCAGGTATGGACAGGAAGGAAACCCCGGGCAAGTTTGTGCTCTCCCTGGGCGCCGCCTTCGAACAGCTCCATGCGATTCGCCATACAAAATTCAATGCCCTGATAGTAGCAGGTCTCGAAATGCAAACCGGGCACAAACTCCGAAGCACCCCAATAGCGGCCGTATAGCGTGTGGGAATTGCGTAAATTAAGGGCAGCGGCAACTGGCTTTTTGCCACGCATCGCCAGAATCAGCAGCAGATTTTCCGGCAAGCTCTCGCCGAGCCTCATGAAAAATTCCAGATTGAGGTACGGAGTGGAATAGTGATCCCGGTAGGTCTTGTTGTAGCAGTCGACGAAAAAACGCCAGTGGTCAGATTTTACCTCATGTCCCGATAACCACTGGAACCGGATGCCTTCGGCATGAATCCTTTTTCGTTCCTGGCGGATCTTCTTGCGTTTGTCGTGACTCATATCCCGCAGGAACATTTCAAAGTTTTCATAGAGGCATCCCTCGCGGTTCTGGTTCTTCCAGTGAAACTGGATGCCGTGCCGCAATTTCATTCCCGCTTTTTCCATCTCCCGTGCTTCCTGCTCCAGCGGAAACAGGCAGTGGAAAGATGACATGCCCGTCTTCGCATTTTTATCTCTTGCCATCGCCAGCACCGCCGAAATAAGCAGGGCGCGATGCCCCGAGGTTTCAGCAAGCAATCTGCGGCCCGATACCGGACTGAAGGGTATCGCGCTCAAGAGCTTGGGGTAGTAAGGGTATCCATGACGCTGATATGCATCGGCCCAGGCCCAGTCGAAAACATACTCTCCATGAGAGTGGTTTTTGACATAAAGAGGCAGGGCGGCTGTCAATTTACATCTCTCCCACAAGGTGATGAATTCTGGCGCCCAGCCAGTCTTTGCCGAGGCACAGCCGGTATCATGCAAGGCTGATAAAAATTCATGACGCAAAAAAGGATCGTCCCCCGCAAGGCGATTCCATGCGGTGATAGAAACCTCATCAAGGGAATCGATAATTTTCACTTTCAAATCCGCATCCATGAAAGATTTTCCCGCGTGCGCCCTTTCCGCGCAAGACCGCGCGGAAAGAAGCATTCTGGTATTATTAAAAAGATAAAATGAGGAGATTGGCCCATGGCGAAATCCCATGAGCGTTAGACGAAATCACGCCGGCCCGGAGATTTCTCCCGGCAATGCTCGAAGTAATCAGGAGCAGCGAAATTTTGCGGCAGAAAATGCGTAATTCGATATTCCGCGCATGACGCGCATCATCATGAAGCTCGCCATCGCACAAATCGATTTGACAGTCGGCAACCTCGAGGGCAATGCTGCCAAAATTCTTGATACTGTCCATCAGGCAAGAGATGCGGGGGCCCGCCTCGTCGTTACCCCGGAATTGGCGCTTTCCGGCTATCCTCCAGAGGATCTGTTATTGCGCGATGGCTTTGAACTGGCCTGCCGGGAGGCGCTGGCAAATCTCGCGATTAAAATAAAGGGAGTTACGCTAGTGATCGGGCATCCGCACCGCGTCGATCACAAGCTCTACAACGCGGCCTCCGTCGTCCATGACGGCAGAATCATTGCCACCTACCTGAAAAGCAGTCTGCCCAATGATTCCGTGTTTGACGAGCGACGCTATTTCGAACCGGGATCCGATCCATGCATATTCGAACTGAGCGGGATAAAATTTGGCATACAGATCTGCCAGGATATCTGGCAGGGCAACTCCGCCCGCAGGACAAGGGAAGCCGGAGCGAATGCACTGCTGGTACTGAACGCTTCACCCTACCATATGCGCAAACAAGCCTTGCGCTATCAGGTCGCACGCCAGCAGGCCGATGAAATCGGAATTCCTATCATCTATGCCAATCTTGTCGGCGCGCAGGACGAGTTGCTTTTCGATGGCGCTTCTTTCGCAATCGATGCGGAAGGCAAGCTCACCCATCAATTTCCTGCATTTAGAGAATCGCTAGGATTGATCGATCTTCAGAATGGCGTACCCGTACCGGTGGAAATTGCAGCCCCGCCAAGTCTGGAGGCGGAAATCTATCAGGCTCTGTGCCTGGGGCTCAAGACCTATATTGAGAAGAATCATCTCCCCGGCGCATTGCTGGGCTTGTCGGGCGGAGTGGATTCGGCGCTCGTCATGGCAATCGCGGTGGATGCGCTAGGCGCGGACAGGGTGGAGGCAATCATGATGCCTTCGAGATTTACCGCCGATATCAGTTTGTGGGACGCTCGAGCGATGGCGAAGGCGCTGAATGTCAGGTACAGCGAAATCAGTATCGAGCCGGTATTCACTCAATTCCTGGAAACACTTGGGAACAAGCTGCTAGGGCACCACGCCACTGCTACCACGCAGGAAAACCTGCAGGCGCGCATACGCGGAAATATGCTCATGGCACTTTCCAACAAATCTGGCGCCATTGTGCTGACTACCGGCAACAAATCGGAAACGGCCGTTGGCTACTGCACCTTGTATGGCGACATGGCGGGTGGTTTCGCAGTACTGAAGGATATAAGCAAGACCATGGTTTACCGCCTCTGCCGCTACCGCAACTCATTGGGAAAAGCCATTCCCGAAAGAGTCATCACACGGCCACCCTCGGCTGAGCTTCGTCCGGGCCAGACGGATCAGGATAACCTCCCGCCCTACGATGTGCTCGATGGAATTGTTGAAGCTTATATGGAGCGTGATTTATCGCTACAGGAAATTCTTGATATGGATTACGCCGAAGCAGACGTACGCCGCGTGATCAATCTTATCCGGCAGAATGAATACAAGCGCAGGCAGTCCGCCCCGGGCCCGCGGATTACAAAACGAGCCTTCGGAAAGGACTGGCGCTACCCCATTACGGCTGCATATCAAGACGAATTCTAGGGACGCGCAGAACAAATCCTCGCTGAGCGCGTTACTGGTAAAATCGCGCCTGCAGTCCGCGCTGAGGAGTCGCATCTTCCTGCGGAAGAGACTCTGTTCCATCCTTCGCGTATCCCATCCCGCAAAGCCGCCATCGCGCCAGCGGAGATTTGTTCAGCGTTTCCTTGGTTGCCAACTCGCAAAGCACGCCGCTTTTAAAGGAACAGACATGAAAAAGATCGAATCCATCATCAAACCTTTCAAGCTCGACGAAGTGTGCGAAGCCTTGAACGAGATAGGAGTAAGCGGGCTGACTGTTACCGAAGTCAAGGGTTTCGGCCGGCAAAAAGGACATACGGAACTTTATCGGGGAGCGGAGTATGTGGTGGATTTTCTGCCCAAGATAAAGATTGAAATAGTGGCCGATGAAAAAATGGTGGACAGCATCATCGATACGATAGTAACTGCGGCGCGTACGGGAAAGATCGGCGATGGCAAAATTTTTGTCACGAATATCGAGCAGGTCATAAGGATACGCACAGGCGAGACGGACGACGCAGCGATCTAGGGAAGCGCTGAATAAATCTCCGCTGGCGCGGCGGCGGCTTTGCGGGATGGGATGCGTGAAAGGCGACGACGCGAATGGTTGACCCCTTTGCCAGGAGCCCGATAAGGTAGACCGCTCGCAAAGCCCCGCCCCATGAGAGTTGCGATAAAATCGGGTGCTCAGCGAGGAATTATTCAGCGCTTCCCCAGCTTATCCCATACGCTCCTTGTCGTGGACGCTTCCTATCGTGTGTGTCCGTGAGGAACTTCGTTCGTCCCCATCCATCTTATCGACATGAAATTTTGCCTTGGCATAGCTGTTTTATCCGTGTTGATCACAAGTGGCGCCCAGGCTGCCGAGCTGCCCGACCTTGGCGATGCATCCCGGATAACTATTTCACCTCGCGAGGAACGGGAGCTGGGACTGAGAATCATGTCGGAAATCCGGGCCGACCCGAATTACCTGGATGACGCCGAAGTTGCCGGTTATCTTACCAATTTGGGAAACAGGCTGATTCTTGGCTCCCGCGAAGCCCAGCCGGATCAGGAATTCGAGTTCTTCGCGGTGAAGGATGACACCATCAACGCATTCGCATTGCCCGGCGGCTTCATGGGGTTTAACACCGGGCTCATCATTACAGCCCAAAGCGAATCGGAATTGGCGGGAGTAATGGCGCATGAAATCGCCCATGTCACGCAGAAACACCTCGCACGCATGATTTCCGGCCAGAAGTACAGCATGCTGACTTCTCTCGCCGGCGCCGCCTTGGCGATACTCGCTTCACGTACCAATCCACAAGCGGGACAGGCTGTATTGGTCGCCTCACAGGCTCGGCAGATCCAGTCCCAGCTTGATTTCACCCGCGAGCACGAAAAGGAAGCCGATCGCATCGGCTTCAATATACTGGTCAGCGCCGGCCTCAATCCGAATGGGATGTCGGCCTTCTTCGAGCGCCTGCAGCGAGCAGGAAGGTTTCATGAGAATGGCGCACCCTCGTACCTGCGTACCCATCCTATCACTTATGAGCGCATCGCAGACATCGAGAGCAGAACCCAGGGCATGTCCTATAAGCAAGTGCCTGATAGTCTCGATTTTCAGCTGATACGGGCGAAGTTGCGTGCTTCGCTGGACAACCCGGGAGACGCCGTGGAACGCTTCGACTCTGTTTTGCGGGACAAGCGCTATACCAACGAGGCCGTCGAGCGCTACGGGTTGATCAATGCATTGCTGCGGGACAGGAATTACTCGCGTGCCGAAAAGGAACTCGCGCAACTTTATGAAAATTTACTGTCCGGCTCGTCGAACGACAAAGTGAAAAATCACGATCTTGGCAAAACCATCAGGATCGCACGCAAGAACGGCCCATCCAGCCCCATGATCGACACGCTGGCTGCACGCGTCGAACTGGCAACAGGAAAAGTCGGAGAAGCGTTCGAGACATACCGGGCTGCGCTACAGATATATCCGCAACATCGGGCGCTGATCTATGACTATGCAGACGCGCTGATCCGCAATGGCGAGCCTGGAACGGCAGTCAAGTTCATCGATCGCCAGCTGCAATATACGCCCAATGATACATGGCTTTTCGGACTGCAGGCACGCGGATACGAAGCGCTGGGAGATGCGATGTCGCAACATCGCTCCCAAGCCGAGGTTTATACACGGCAGGGCAATTATTCCGCGGCGATAGAGCAATTGCAGATAGCACTGAAAGCGGGCGATGGAGACTTTTACACGATGTCCAGCATTGAAGCACGGCTCAAGGAATTGCGTGTAATGGATGCCGATAACAAGAAAGACAAATAACAGACAGAGGAAAGGAATTGAAAGATAGCACCTCTACTACAGATATGCTTTCCAGCACCCTTGTTTATGAATGAACCTCGCGAGCGGGTGTTATCCAGGACAAGCGGATTCTTTTTACCCGTCGACAGTCCCCATAATCGGAGTCCCGTACTCAGGTAATATTCTGCGGTCTTTTTTTGCCTGTTACTTATACTTCTCTTCATTTTTAATGATTCCACCCTTTCGCCGCATCTGGCTATTCATCATTTTGGCAACGTTGCTGCTGAGCGGGTGGATTTGGTACTGGCAATCCGGATCAGACTCCCAGCAGGGTCGATATAAAACTCAGACGATTGACCGTGGCGACATCCTTCAGAGCATTTCCGCCAATGGCACGCTCAATCCTGTAGTCCTGGTGAATGTGGGTACACAGGTGTCCGGCACCGTATACCGCCTTCATGCAGACTTCAACGATAGAGTGAAGGCGGGCGATATGCTGGCGGAACTTGATCCGGCACTTTTTCAGGCTCAACTGCGGCAATCGGAAGCAAATGTCGCCAATGACCATGTTGCATTGAAGCTGGCCCAGAGAAGAATGGCGCGCAACCGCGCGCTGGTGGAGAAAGGCTTTATTTCCGGGGACGCGCTGGATGCGGTCGAACAACAACTGGAGGTTGCGCGCGCCCAGTTGGCCGTGGATAACGCGCAACTTGCCCGGGATCGTACCAACCTCAATTACAGCGTTATACGTTCCCCGATTTCGGGCATAGTGATAGCGCGCAACGTGGATGTGGGCCAGACCGTGGCGGCAAGTTTCCAGACACCCACGCTATTTCAGATCGCCAATGATCTGCGTCAGATGCAGATCGATACCAGTGTCGCGGAAGCCGATATCGGCCAACTGCATCTCCACCAGGTGGTGCATTTCACTGTGGATGCGTTCCAGGAACGGGAATTTGCAGGGGTGGTAAAGCAGCTGCGGCTTAATCCCACCATTCAGCAGAATGTCGTTTCGTATAACGTCGTGGTTGCAGTAGCCAACGATGATGAAACCTTGCTGCCCGGCATGACCGCCAATGTACGATTCACGGTGGAGCAAAAACAAAACGTATTGCGTGTGCCCAACGCAGCGCTGCGCTACAAACCGGCCGAAACAGACGTCGATCCTGCTTCGGCGAGCAAGCCAATCGAAGGCAAGCGCCTGCTTTATCGGCTCGAGGGAAGCCATCGTGTTCCCGTGTATGTCAAGACAGGGATTGCCGATAATAACTTCACGGAAATTGTCGAGGGAGATATCAAGGAAGGCGATGAATTGATAATTCGTGAAATGGGCGATAAGGACAAGTCCGGCAGCAAATTCAGATTCAGAATGTTTTAGCGACTCACGGATTTCTCGGTGATGCTGCTTCAACAGGATAACCCCGGTACACCCTTGATCAAGGTGGAGAATCTTTCCAAGACTTATAGCCTGGAAACGGGAGTCAAAGGAAATGGATCAGTCAACAGCCAGGTTCTGTTCGAAGTCAACCTCACTATTTCGCGAGGGGAATTCGTTGCCATCATGGGACATTCCGGGTCGGGGAAATCGACACTGATGAATATACTCGGCTGCCTGGATACGCCGACCCATGGCCAATATTGGCTTGACGGGAGGAATGTCGCGTCCTTGTCCGATGATGAGCTCGCGCTTGTGCGCAACCGCAAGATCGGCTTCGTATTCCAGGGATTTAATTTGCTCAAGCGAATGACGGCCCTGGATAATGTTGCAGCTCCACTGCTTTATGCCGGCGTTGGCCGGTCGGAAAGCCGCAAGCGCGCATTGCAGTTGCTGAGTCAGACTGGCTTGGGCAACTTCGCGGCATACCAGCCTACCCAGCTGTCCGGAGGACAGCAGCAACGCGTTGCCATCAGCCGTGCGCTCATCAATGACCCGCCCCTGATACTCGCCGACGAGCCAACCGGTAATCTCGACACCCAGACCAGCCGTGAAATCATGGCAATCTTCGAGCAGCTCAATCGGGAACGGGGCATCACGGTCGTGATCGTTACCCATGAAGATGATATCGCCGCCTTTACCCGGCGGCTGGTGCGTTTGAAGGATGGAAGAGTAGTGCACGATGGAGAAGTGCCGGCATGAATCTCTTTGCCATCATAGGAGAGGCGCTACGCGCCTTGCGGCTTAATCGGCTGCGCACCAGCTTGACCATGCTGGGCATGATCATAGGCGTGGCTGCCGTCGTACTGATGCTCGCGGTCGGACAGGGAGCGCAGACCATGGTCAACCAGGCTATCGCTTCCATAGGCAGCAACCTGTTTATCGTGGTGCCCGGTGCCACATCTTCCGGAGCATTGCGTTCAGCTGCCGGCAGCGTGCAGACACTGACCATGGCCGATGCACAGGCTATTGCTCACCTGCCCTCGGTCAAGGCTACCGCCCCGCTCGTCACCGGAACCGCACAACTCAACTACGGAGCCAATAACTGGAGCACGTCTGTTACGGGGGTCACGCCCGACTACTTCAGCGTGCGCGAATGGCCTGCCGAGAGCGGCGCATTGTTCACCGATACGGATTTGCGTTCCGCCTCGCGCATCGTGATGCTGGGCCAGCTTACCGCGAAGAACCTGTTTGGGGACGAAGATCCCACGGGAAAAACGGTTCGCATCAAGAATAGTCCTTTTGTAGTCGCAGGCGTCCTGGCTCCCAAGGGGCAGAGCCTGGATGGCCGCGATCAGGACGATTCGGTGTTTATTCCCATCACTACGGGACAACGTCAGATCTTCGGGAACCAGTTCCCTGGAACAATACGATTTCTCATGGTCCAGGGCATCTCAGCGGAGGCCATGGATGAGGCGGAAGTCGAGATCAACCAGCTGCTGCGCCAGCGTCACCGTATAGCCGAGGGAATGGAAAACGACTTCACGGTGCGCAACATGGCCGCCATTGCCGCAGTGGCTACCGGAGCGGCCAAGGTCATGTCTCTCATGCTTGGCGCCATTGCCTCGGTATCGCTGCTGGTCGGAGGCATTGGCATCATGAATATCATGCTGGTATCCGTCACCGAACGAACCCGGGAAATCGGCATACGCATGGCTATTGGAGCAAACCGGCGCGCAATCCTTGCGCAATTCCTGCTGGAAGCCCTGGTAATCTGCATCCTGGGCGGAGTTATCGGAGTCGCGCTCGGAATCGGCGGAGCCTGGGCGGTCAGTCACGCTACCGACATGATAATTGTGATCACCTTTGGAACGATATTGCTGGCGTTCGCTTTCGCTTCCGCCGTGGGGATTTTCTTCGGGTATTACCCAGCCAGGAAAGCTGCTGCGCTTAAACCGGTGGAAGCCTTGAGGTATGAATGAGGCGAGGATCTTAAATAAAAGGGGCCGACGTCACACTGGGGAAAGTGAGAACATCGGCCTGTCTGGGATGATCAATTCAATTCCTTATTAAAGTCATAGGTTGATCCTTATCAGTAGATCTACTCGGGGTATATGGCCTTACTCTTTCCTGCCATCCTTGGACATGAAGAACCAAGCAACGACAGCACCTATACCTACCACCAAAATTGCCATTTCCATGATTTTCTCCTTAAAGAAAATGAGATGTTCAAGAATCTGACCAGCTTGATGATCATCTACCGCATAGAACGTTTTCACTTCCGGTCTGAAAACCCGGACACCTCCCATTATCAAAGAGTACAATTTGCGGAAAAATTCGTTACCTCCGCAGTTGATTAGAGGCGGTCCAAAATGAAAAGTTTCACGCTCAGGTGAAATTTTTTGAAAAAAAATGAAACTCCGATTTATATCGGCAAACTCGCTTTTATAGTCCGGCTAAAACAGCGTTATGCCTCTCGCGAGGCAGGCGCACGTTATTCGACCGTCACCGACTTTGCCAGATTCCTCGGCTTGTCGACATCGGTGCCTTTTTGCAGCGCAACGTGATAGGCAAGCAATTGCAAGGGGATGGTATGGAGGATGGGACTCAGTGTACCAGCGTGCTCCGCCAGGCGGATGATGTGAACTCCCTCGCTTTCCTGGATCCGGGAATCGGCGTCGGCAAATACATACAATTCTCCGCCCCGTGCGCGCACCTCCTGCAGGTTGGATTTGAGTTTTTCCAGCAAGGCATCGTTCGGTGCGATCGCAACCACGGGCATATCCTTGTCTACAAGGGCGAGTGGACCGTGCTTCAACTCGCCCGCCGCGTAAGCTTCCGCATGGATATATGAGATTTCCTTGAGCTTGAGCGCTCCCTCCATCGCAATGGGATAATGCACTCCGCGTCCCAGGAACAGTGCATGCCGCTTTTCCGCGAATTCCTTGGCCCACTCGCGAACCTGCGGCTCTACCTGCAGGGTATGCTGCAACGCCACCGGCAGATGGCGCAATGCAGTAATAATGTCGCGCTCGCCTTCGCTCGACAGCTTGCCGCGCAGTTTGGCGAGCGTCATCGCCAGCAGCATCAGTGAGGCGAGCTGGGTCGTAAACGCTTTGGTCGAAGCGACGCCGATTTCCGGCCCGGCGCGGGTGAGAAAGCGCAAGTTGGTCTGGCGCACCATCGCGCTTTCGGCTACATTGCAAATGGCGAGGCTATGCGCGTGCCCCAGCGAACGAGCGTAGCTGAGCGCAGCAAGCGTATCCGCGGTTTCTCCCGATTGGGATATGCCCACCACCAATGTATTGGGATGCGCCACCGGATCGCGGTAGCGGTATTCGCTCGCAATCTCGACACTGCAATTGAGCCCCGCCAGCGTCTCCAGCCAGTAGCGCGCAACAAGCCCTGCATGGTAGCTGGTGCCGCAAGCGAGTATCAGAATACTGTCGGTGTCGTTGAAAATGGTTTCCGCTTCGGTTCCGAACAAGCGTGGCGAGATGGATTGTGCATTGACCACCATTTCCAGCGTGTTTGCCACTACCCCAGGCTGCTCGAATATTTCCTTCTGCATGAAATGCGCGTAAGGGCCTAATTGCACCGCTTCGTTCGTCAATTCGCTTTCATGCACGGTACGCACCACTTCCTTACGCACTCTGTCGCGAACACTCACGATCCGGTAGCCATCGCGGCGCAATTCCGCGACATCGCCTTCTTCCAGGTAAATCATGTGCCTGGTGACCTGCAGCAACGCGGAGGCGTCGGAAGCGGCATAATTCCCGGAATCACCTAATCCCAGTAGCAGTGGCGCGCCGTTTCGGGAAACGATTATCCGTTCAGGATGCGCCTCTTCCATAACGGCGATGGCATACGCCCCCTGGAGTTCGTTCACCGAGCGGCACACTGCTTCAAACAGATCCGATGTTTCCCTCAGATTGTACGTGATGAGATGGGCGATCACTTCCGTATCCGTATCCGACGTGAACTCGAATCCTTCGCCTTGCAGATGCTCACGCAGTATTTCATGGTTTTCGATGATGCCATTGTGCACTACGGCAACCTTCGAGATTTCGCCGGAAAAATGCGGGTGGGCATTGCGTTCGGAAGGCGCGCCATGGGTAGCCCAACGGGTATGGGCTATCCCTATTTCTCCATGAAAATCCTGCTCCTCCGCCAGCCTGCTGAGTTCCGCGACCCGGCCCGTAGTGCGCAAGCGATGCAATCCGCCATTCATGAGCGCGAGGCCAGCGGAGTCATAGCCGCGATATTCCAGGCGCCGCAAACCCTCCAGCAGCGTGGGAACGATATTAGTCCGGGCGACTGCGCCCACTATTCCACACATCGATATTTTTCCTCCGCTGCCGCAGCCCCGAAAATTACTGGAATGAATGAAGTCATCGCCTAGCTGTCATGCTTGTTCTTGGTTGTCCGTGTGCCCTTGGTACCCTGGACACCCTTGACCGGACGGGTCCATCCTTCAATGCTCGTTTGCCTCACACGCGACAAAGTCAATTTCTCGGGAGGCGTATCCCTCGTTATCGTTGATCCCGCGCCGATGGTAGAGCCACGGGATATCGTCACCGGCGCCACCAGCTGCGTATCGGAGCCGACAAAAACGTCATCCTCGATAACTGTCTGGTACTTGTTGGCACCATCATAATTGCAAGTAATCGTTCCAGCGCCGATATTCACGTTCCGCCCGATAATGGAATCACCGATGTAACTCAAGTGATTCGCCTTGCTGCCGGCAGCGATAGTGCTATTCTTGATTTCCACGAAATTGCCGACGTGGACATCATCGGCGAGAGCGGTGCCCGGACGGATGCGGGCGTAAGGACCAACGCGACAGTTTTTTCCTATTTCCGCTGCTTCGATCAGGCTGAACGGCGCGATAGTCGAACCCGCCGCAATTCTGACGTTTTTCAGAATGCTGTAAGCGCCCACTTTCACCCCATCCTCCAGCCGCACGCTGCCCTCGAATATGCAGCCGATATCGATTTCCACATCGGTACCGCAATCCAGATGCCCGCGAATATCGATGCGGTCCATATCGGCCAGGGTGACGCCTTGATCCAGCAAGTTTTTTGCGTACTCATGCTGGTAGACGCGTTCAAGCGAAGTGAGCTGCGCCTTGCTATTGACTCCTACTGTTTCCCAGGCGTGGACTGGCTGCGCCGTTTTTATCCGGACTCCATCTCCGGAAGCCCTTGCGACGATATCGGTAAGATAATATTCCTTTTGCGCATTGTTATTTTCCAGCTTGTGCAGCCAGTCATGGAGATGCGAATTGGGAATTACCATGATGCCCGTATTGATTTCCCGGATCCTTCGCTGCTGTTCGCTCGCGTCCTTCTCTTCGACAATGGCGGTGACCTCGCCTTTTTCATTGCGCAAAATTCTGCCGTAGCCCGTCGGGTCGTCCAGTTCCACCGTCAGCAGTGCAAGGTTTTCCGGTTCCGCCGCTGCAAGCAGCTTGCGAAGAGCTCCCACGCTGATCAAGGGCACGTCTCCATATAAAACCAGCGTCTTGCTCTCTGAATCGAGATGGGTCAATGCCTGCATGACGGCGTGGCCCGTACCTAGCTGCGGACTCTGAAGTACCCACGTAATCGTTTCATCGGCAATCGCCTGTGGCACCGCTTCTCCACCATGTCCATAGACGACGCAAACCCGCTTCGGCGATAGGGTTCGAGCCGTCTCCAGCACGTGCATCAGCAACGGTTTACCCGCCAGTGGATGCAAAACTTTTGGCAACGCGGAGCGCATGCGCTTGCCCAGTCCTGCCGCAAGGATAACAATGTTCAATTCAGACACGTGATTGAAAAGAAAAATGAGGAAGAACAGAAAGGAACAGCCCGAACCAATTCTTTAATATCCGGGTAGCCGGCAGCATCTAATTTATCACATCAGCCGCATAAATCCAAACCCACCCTCTTCGGGAGGCACTGGCATCCTGCGCGAGATTGTACGAGGCGCCCGTTGCGTCCCTAAATCCGGCAGTTGACCGCTCATTTCCGTTTTAGAGCTGTGATCCACAAAGATTTTCGCGGCACTCGACGTTCACCTATATGGTGAGTTCGCTACAGGGGCGGATTTAGGATGGTTACAGCCTTTGAGTAAAGCGGCCAAAAAAAAGGCAGCCATAGCCGCCTGCGGAAGTAAGAGCACAACTGCCTAATGGCCGCGTTTTCGCAGCTTCTGAATTGCCGCCAGTTGCGCTATCGCTTCGCTCAGTTCCGCCTGGGCCCGAGCATAATCCATTGCGGAGGCCCTGTCTTTCATGGCTTCCTCCGCCCTTTTCTTTGCATCAATTGCCTTCATTTCGTCGAGATTAGCTCCACGCACGGCCGTATCGGCCAGAATAGTGACGACATCCGGCTGGATCTCGAGCATGCCGCCGGAAACGTATACCAGCTCTTCTTCCTGGAGGGGAGCCTTGATGCGTACTGATCCAGGTTTGATACGAGTCAGCATTGGCGTATGCTGAGGATAGACACCCACCTCTCCCGCCTCTGCCGGAGCGACCAAAAACTCGGCAGGACCGGAATAAATGGATTCCTCCGCACTTACAATATCAACGTGAAACACACCCATTTTAGCTTCCATTAATTATGCGCAAGTACCCACGCAGGTCATCGCAGGCAGATCGTTGAAATCGTTATTGCAGCGTCTTGGCTTTTTCGACCGCTTCGTCTATTCCGCCCACCATATAAAATGCCTGCTCCGGCAAATGATCGTAATCACCTGCAACGATGCCTTTGAAACCCTTGATGGTTTCCTTCAGCGAGACATATTTTCCGGGAGAACCGGTGAACACTTCCGCCACGTTGAACGGCTGAGAGAGGAAACGCTGAATCTTCCGCGCTCTTGCAACTGCCAGCTTGTCTTCGGGGGAGAGTTCATCCATTCCCAGAATGGCGATGATGTCACGCAACTCCTTGTAGCGCTGCAGCGTCTGCTGCACATCGCGTGCAGTAGTGTAGTGTTCTTCGCCAACAACCAACGGGTCAAGCTGGCGCGATGTGGAATCGAGCGGGTCCACAGCCGGGTAGATTCCGAGCGAGGCAATATCGCGGGAGAGCACTACCGTTGCATCCAGGTGGCCGAATGTGGTCGCGGGCGAGGGGTCGGTCAAGTCATCAGCAGGCACATAGACCGCCTGGATGGAGGTAATGGAGCCTGTCTTGGTGGAGGTGATGCGTTCCTGCAGGCGACCCATTTCCTCCGCGAGGGTGGGCTGGTAGCCCACAGCGGACGGCATGCGTCCCAGCAAGGCTGAAACTTCGGTGCCCGCCAGGGTAAAACGATAGATGTTATCAACGAACAGCAGGACGTCCCTTCCTTCATCGCGGAAATACTCCGCCATGGTGAGGCCGGTCAAAGCCACGCGCAAGCGGTTGCCAGGGGGCTCGTTCATCTGGCCATAGACCAGTGCCACCTTGTCCAGCACGTTGGAATCCTTCATTTCATGATAGAAGTCGTTGCCCTCCCGCGTACGTTCGCCTACGCCGGCAAATACGGAGAATCCGCTGTGCTCGATTGCGATGTTACGGATCAGCTCCATCATGTTCACGGTCTTGCCCACGCCGGCCCCACCGAACAGCCCTACCTTTCCGCCCTTGGCAAAGGGACATACCAGATCGATAACCTTGATCCCGGTTTCCAGCAACTCGGTGGATGCCGAAAGCTCGTCGAATGCGGGCGCCTTGCGGTGAATCGACATCCGCTTTTCCTCGCCGATCGGACCCATCTCGTCGATCGGCCTTCCAAGAACATCCATGATGCGACCTAACGTCTTCGTACCCACAGGCACGAGGATCTGGTCCTCGGTATTCGTTACCAGCATTCCCCGCCGCAGTCCATCAGACGATCCCAGCGCAATGGTGCGCACCACGCCGTCGCCCAGTTGCTGCTGCACTTCAAGCGTCAGTTCCGTCCCTTCCAGCACCAGCGCGTCGTAGACCCTCGGCATCTCTTCCTGTGAAAACTCGACGTCGACCACCGCGCCGATACACTGAACAATTTTTCCCTGGCTCATGTTGTACCCTAAAAGCAAATCAAAATATTAAACCGCAGCCGCGCCCCCGACGATTTCCGACAGCTCCTTGGTAATCGCAGCCTGGCGCGATTTGTTATAAATCAATGTCAATTCATTGATCACGTTGCCGGCATTATCGGAAGCCGCTTTCATCGCGACCATGCGTGCGGACTGCTCGGATGCCATGTTTTCCGTCAGCGCCTGATAAATCAGGGCCTCGACGTACCGCACCATGATATCGTCGATGACCGGCTTCGCTTCCGGCTCGTAAATATAGTCCCATACCCCCCGCTGTCCCTTGGGGCCCTCTCCTCCCTTCAGACGCTCGTCGGAAAGGGGAAGCAACTGCTCCATCACGGGTTCCTGCTTCATGGTATTAAGGAAGCGCGTGTAGAAAAGGTAAACGCGATCGAAGCGGTCCTGGGTATACCCATCCAGGATGACCTTTACCGCGCCAATCAGCTTCTCGATATCCGGCTTGTCTCCCAGACCAACCACGTGGGAAATCACGTTGGCGCCAAGCCGGTTCATGAAACCAAAGCCCTTGTTCCCGATGCAACAGGCTTCTATCTGCTCGCCTTCCGCTTCCCATGCCTTCATCCTGCCGAGCGCCATGCGCAACACGTTGGTATTGAGGCCACCGCATAACCCCTTGTCGGACGTAACCACCACAATGCCTACGCGTTTCACCGTATCCCGTTCCACCAGAAACGGATGCCGGTATTCGGTATAGGCCCGGCTCATGTGCGCGGCCACATTACGGATCTTTTCGCCATAAGGCCGCGCTTTTTTCATACGCTCCTGCGCCTTGCGCATCTTCGAAGCAGCCACCATTTCCATGGCGCGCGTGATCTTCTGCGTATTTTTTACGCTTTTGATCTTGTTGCGAATTTCTCTGCTACCGGCCATCGGTCAATAGGTTCCGTTCTTTTTAAAATCCTGGATAGCGGCATCGAGCTCCTTCTCGGTTGCGGCATCGAGGTCCTTGGTGGACTCTATCCTCTCCATGATGGAAGCGTACTTGCTGCGTATGTAGCCTTTGAGCGCGGATTCGAACGCCAGCGCACGTTTCACGTCGACATCATCGAGATATCCCTTGTTGACGGCAAACAGCGTGAGAGCCATTTCGGAAACGCTCAAGGTCGCGTACTGGGGTTGCTTCATCAACTCCGTCACCATCTTGCCGCGCTCCAACTGCTTGCGCGTCGCCTCATCGAGATCAGACGCAAACTGTGCAAACGCGGCAAGCTCCCGATACTGCGCCAGGGCGAGGCGAACACCACCGCCGAGCTTCTTGATGACCTTCGTCTGTGCGGCTCCCCCCACGCGGGACACCGAGACCCCGGCATTGATAGCCGGCCGGATGCCGGCGTTAAACAGATCGGTCTCCAGGAAGATTTGGCCATCGGTAATCGAAATGACGTTGGTGGGAACAAACGCGGTCACATCCCCCGCCTGGGTCTCAATCACGGGAAGCGCAGTGAGAGAACCTGTCTTGCCCTTCACGGCGCCATTCGTCACCTTTTCCACGTATGCAGCGCTGACTCGCGCAGCCCGTTCCAGCAAGCGAGAGTGCAGGTAGAACACGTCGCCCGGATAGGCTTCACGTCCGGGCGGGCGGCGCAGGAGCAAGGAGATCTGCCGGTAGGCCCATGCCTGCTTCGTCAAATCATCGTAAATGATGAGAGCGTCCCTGCCCGTGTCGCGGAAGTACTCGCCCATGGTGCAGCCGGAATAAGGTGCGATGAACTGCATTGCCGCCGACTCGGACGCCGTGGCCGCCACCACGATGGTATATTCCATCGCGCCGTGCTCTTCCAGCTTCCGCACCACGTTGTTGATGGACGATGCTTTCTGTCCGATGGCGACATAAATGCACGTCATGTTCTCGCCCTTCTGATTGATGATCGCATCCACTGCAACCGCGGTCTTGCCGGTCTGGCGATCACCGATGATCAGCTCGCGCTGGCCCCGCCCCACGGGAACCATGGCATCGATGGATTTGAGGCCGGTCTGCACCGGCTGATTCACCGATTGCCGCCAGATCACGCCGGGAGCAATTTTTTCGATGGGCTCGGAGCGCTGGCTGGCAATGGGGCCCTTGCCGTCTATGGGCTGGCCCAGCGCGTTGACCACTCGGCCAACCAATTCTTCGCCGACCGGAACCTCAAGAATACGGCCGGTACATTTGACGGTGTCGCCTTCCGTAATGTGCTCATAAGCGCCCATGATCACCGCACCTACCGAGTCGCGTTCCAGGTTGAGCGCCAAGCCGAAGGTGTTGCCGGGGAATTCCAGCATCTCGCCCTGCATGACATCGGAGAGGCCATGGACACGTACGATGCCGTCGGTTACGGAAACGATGGTCCCCTGGGTGCGCACTTCCGCGGTGGCCCCCAAGCCCTCTATTCTGCTTTTAATCAGCTCGCTGATTTCGGATGGATTCAAGTGCATTTTTACAATAACTCCTAGCTTTTAAGTGCAATAGCCATGGCTTCCAGTTTGCCGCGCACGGATGCGTCGAGCACTTCGTCACCGATTTCCACCTTCACGCCGCCTATCAATTCAGGATCGATGCTTACCGTCGCCTCTATCTTTCGCTTGAATCTGGTCTCCAGATCCGCGACCAGTTTCTTCAACTGCTCATCGCTTACCGGAAAGGCCGAGATAATTTTTGCTTCCAGCACGCCCTCACACTGCGTTTTCAATTGGTCGAACAACTCGCTCACCTCGGGCAATATCCCGATACGGCCATTTTCGGCAAGCAGCAATATGAAATTACGGCCCTCTTCATCGAACTTGTCGCCACCGACTTCCAGAAGCAATTCGCCCAGCCGTTTTGCGGGAACCTTGGGATTGCCGATAATCGCTCGCATGCTTTCGTCCACCGCCATTGCAGTAGCGAGTTGCAACATTGCAGACCAAGCCGGCAGCGTGCCATTGCTCCTGGCAAGCCTAAAAACAGCTTCGGCATAGGGGCGGGCGATGGTGCGGGCTTCAGCCATCGTTCAAAGCTCCGCTTTTATGGAAGCCAGCAGATCGGCGTGTGTTTTGGCATCCACTTCGCGGCGGAGGATTTTTGCCGCGCCCGCCAGGGCGAGATCCGCCACCTGCTGCCTCAAGGCCTCGCGCGCGCGGAATACCTCCTGCTCGACTTCGGCCTTCGCGCCCGTGAGAATGCGGCCACCTTCTTCCTTTGCGCTCACCTTGGCTTCATCGACAATTTCGGCTGCACGTTTTTCCGCTTGGGCAATGATGTCTGTCGCACGCTGCTTGGCTTCCCTGATCACGTCGGCGGAACGATGGCTCGCCAACTCCAGTTCCTGCCTGCCTCTTTCTCCGGCAGCAAGGCCGTCAGCAATGGTTTTTTGCCGGTTTTCGACAGCACGCATCAAGGGGGGCCAGACAAACTTGACTGTAAACCAGATAAATATGGCAAATGCCATTGCCTGGGCAAAAAGCGTGAGGTTGATATTCATGGCTGCCTCTGATTATGGTCCGGTAACGGGCATTGCTACTTGATGACAGCCAGCAGCGGATTGCCAAAGGCAAAAAGCATGGCCAGACCCACACCGATAATAAAAGATGCGTCGATCAACCCGAGGAGCAGGAAGACTTTTCCTTGCAGCGTCGGGATCATTTCCGGCTGGCGTGCGGCACCTTCAAGGAAGCTGCTGCACATGATGCCTATCCCGATACAGGCGCCGGCCGCGCCCAGACCGATCATCAGGCCAATGCCAATGCCGGTATAGGCTTGAATCATCGCCAAGAATTGCAAGTTGTCCATCTCGATTTTCCTCGTAGTAGTGATAAATTAGGTTTGCCGATCAGCAGGGGAAGCGAAATCAGTGCGACTCGTGCGCCATCGATAGATAAACTACCGTCAGCATCATGAATATGAATGCCTGCAAGGTAACGATCAGAATGTGAAAAATAGCCCATCCGGCTCCGAGCAGCGTACCGAAGAACGTCCCGGCAAGCCCGGTCGCGGCCCACATGCCAATCAGCAGAAAAATGATTTCTCCAGCATAAATATTGCCGTAGAGACGCAGGGAATGCGAAAGCGGCTTGGAAACATATTCGACGATATTGAAAAGTATGTTTACGGGCCACAAAACCGGGTTCTTGCCGAAGGGAGTGCATACCAGTTCGTGTATCCAGCCTCCCAGGCCCTTGACCTTGACATTGAAAAAAATCATCAGCAACCAGACCGAAAGAGCCAGGGCAAAAGTGGTATTGATGTCGGTGGTGGGAACACTGCGCCAGTTATGCAGGCCGAGCACGCTATATACCCCGGCCATGATATCGATTGGCAACAGATCCATCGTATTCATCATGAGCACCCAGACAAACACCGTCAGCGCCGCGGGCGCCACGAACGCATGCCGGTCTCCGTGAAAAGTGCTTTTGACCTGCTCATCGATAAATTCGATCGCGAGCTCGATGAACGCCTGGCGCTTGCCCGGCACGCCGGATGTCGCGTCCCGCACTACCCACCACAAAAATCCGAAGCTTATCAAGCCGAGCAGGACGGACATGATCAGTGTATCAACGTGCAGCGTCCAGAACGCGCTGTCACCGACCGAACTGGTAAGGTTGGTCAGGTGATGGCTCATATAAGAGGTTGGAGTAAGTTCGGTGCCCGATGCCATGATCTGCCTTGATCTGCTTTAATCTACTTTGTCTACCCTAGCCTGTTTGCCGGCGGGATTCGATCGCCTCTGCATCGTCCGTGACAAACAGCGCCATGCCAAAAATCAATACGGTGATTGCGAACGTCCCGATAAAACCGACGGCAACCACGTCTTTATATAGCGTCAATACCAGCCATAGCATGAGCACTATGAAGATTACCTTCATCGCCTCCGCCTTGAATGCAGTAATCAGCACGCCGGCCGGTGTGGAGGCGGGATAGCGCGCGATAATCACGGCGAAAACCGCGGCGGATGCGATACTGGTCACACCGCCCAGAAATGCTGAAGCCGCCCCGTGCAGCCCCCATACGAAGCCAAGCACCATTACCATTGCCGCAGTGACGATCGACTGCCAACGCATGACAATGCGTACTGGCCTGTTTCGTATCCAAGGCATAATTTTTGGTGTCTATCAGAAGCTGCTCAGCATGATGCTGGGCTGCTGAAGATCTTATCCTGGAGATTCGACTTTTCACTATCCGGACAGAGCCCCTTTTCGGGGTTCTTGTTCTTGATCATGTCAGACCAGTCAAAATCGGCGGTGGCTCGTATTTTGAAACACGCGGATTCTAATCTGCTTGAGCGCTTCAGTCAATGGAAAGTCCTGCTCGAGCCGCCGAATCCGCGCGAAATTATCGGCATTGCCATCGCATACGAACTGGTGCGTATGCGCCCGTACAGCCCGTACAAAAAGGCTTTCCGCGAATCCGCATGACTTCCCGGAATACCGATCCTGATAAAAGGGGATTTATTTGAATTTCGGGTTCCGGATCCAGGGAGCATTTCCCCGGCACGATTGTAATGAACGCGCTGCCCACAGTTTCCAGCTGCTTCCGCAGGCGGCAGGAACATGAGGGCCCGGCACCGATTCCACATCTATCAGTCGGGTGCTTTGTAAAATTCGACAAAGAAACTGGCCGCGCCAAGAGGCTCGACGTTGTGCAGAACTTCGGGCAGGACGATGCCGAGCCTATCCACCGATAATTCCGTTTCTTTTCCCAATGCCGGAACGCGATAAAGCAGCTTTCCCCGGGTTACCCTGATTTTTGCCCATACCCCGGTCTTGGTGGAATGGTCTTTTCTGAGCGCGGCCGGAATCGACTCCTCATTAAACTCCGCGGTCCTCTTGTATGGAATGAAGTGATCCGGCAATTCAAAATTATCGCACCGCACGCAATTCAGCGCTTTGCCCATCATGCCGCTGCGTCCTTCGGCGGTAGCAACCCACGGGCGGTTGATGAAAGGCGGATCATGACGAACATGTTGCGGATGGCCGCAACTGAGAATTGCGACGGGATCTCCGTCGCTCCCCACTCCAAATTCGACAATCGGTCTTTCCATATCTGAAATCTGAAGGTAAAACTGCTGGATGAATCTGCCCGTATGGATGAGAAATCAACCCAGGGATGAAGAGAGCACTGCAAGAACGCATCCCTGGTTTTCTTGAAATCCTTCCGCTCGTACTGCCATCCTCAGTGCAAAGCCACTTCGGTATTCCTGAGCATATTCTGGATCATCCTGAAAACAAAACGAACCTGGCCTCCGCGATCCCAAGGCGTAAACCGTGGCAATTGATATAAGTCATCTCCTGGCCTTGCCGCCCCATAAGCAGTGGAAACCGCCGCTTCAAAGCCCAGCTCCCGGATCATCGCGACATGCTCCGGCAGGTAATCGCGCTCCGGCTTCCCATTCGGGTATGCGAAAAAACGTACCGGGGCGCAAATTATACCCTCTAGCATTTCCTTTCCGTTTGCGATTTCAGCACGTGCCGCGCTTTTTTCCGTGCTGGCGAGAATAGGATGAAAGACCGTGTGCCCCCCAATCTCCATTCCTGCCCCATGCAGCAACCGGATCTGCTCTGAAGTCATCATGAGGTTATCGGGGAGATTCACGGAAATGACGGAACACATTTGATCGATACGGGATTGCCTGGAAGCCGGTGGCAAATGCTTGAGCGCTCCTATCAGTCTGTCAATCGCATGCCGGCGCTGCATTATTGTTTCAATCGGAAAGCTTCCCAAATTCAATCCGCCAAGGTCAAGCGTATTTCCCGGCGCACAGCGGACGAGTTCGATCACCGTGTCGTTCCACATCCGTCCGCCATCGAGAACCCCGGAAGATACAAAAAAGGTTGCGGGAATCCCGTGTTTTTGCAGTATCGGCAACGCAATCTCCGCGTTGTCCGCATAGCCGTCGTCGAACGTGATGCATGCTGCGCGTGCGGGCAAACTCCCGGAGCGCAATCCTCGAACTGCATCGGCAAGCGGAATTACCCTGAAACAATCTGTCAGCAAACCCATCTGTTGATCGAAGGATTCCATGTCCCCGCCTTCCGGAAACAGGGGGTCGGCTTGCGCCAGAACGCGATGATATATCAGTATGGACAAGCGTCCCCGGCGCCCCCCCGGAGAAAAAAACTGCAGGAGCGCGCGGGCAGGCGAAAGAAACTCTGATCGGCCGGGTTTGGCCGTTCCATAAGGATCAGACATGGGCATCACAAAACGTAGTGTCCGGATTATCGGTGAAGAGGCAAAAGTGTCATATGCTCGAATGCGCGACCAGAATCGCAGCGTGATGTCCTGTTGTGAGCCGGTGCATCAAAAATTGCTCGTGGCTGAATCGTTAAAACTTGCCGCTAGCTGGAATCGGGGGTAGTAGATTGTGATGGACTCATGCGCCCAAACTGGCCGGAAACATCCGTATTTTGAACGACTGCCGCAGCGGCTTTTCCCTTCAATTCCTTTTCCACCAGCACTCTTGTTGCGACCATCGCCGCCATGAGGTAGTAAGGCACATCGAAATAAAGCAAGCTCAGGAATGCGCCCCCTACGGCAAAACCTATCAGGCTTACCTGGACCATTGTCGCGAGATTGTAGGCCCACCGGTATTCTTCCTGCTTCCCGATATTTCGGATAATCCATGATCCCGTTCTCCAGGTTGAAAGAGCGAGCAGCAAATAGAGTCCCAGGCCCACGAATCCATGCTCTCCGAGAACCTGAAAATACACGCTGTGTGCAGCATGCAGGTCTTCCGGGTCGGGAGCATAAAGCAAGAAAAGTTCCGGCATGCTGACTTCGAAGCCACCTCCTACCAGAGGCCGCTCCTTAGCCAGGTTATACGCCATCCACCAGACATTGAACCGCCCTTTAACCGATAAATCCTCCTCGTAGGTATTAATCGTGTCCATTCTCTCGCCCCATTGCTCCGGCATGAACGCGAGCGCAGGCAAAGCCATAACGAATACGAACAGGGCAATTCGAAACTTGTGCTGACTCTTGAGCCACAGGAATCCTCCCATGGCCGCAATTGCCAGCAGAGCGCCACGCGAGTATGTCCCGAGAGCGGCCAGCGCGCAGAGAATCATCGCAACGGTCAAACTGTGGCGTACCCACATTTTCGAGGATGTCATCTGGAGATAATGCATCAAGGGTATGGTCATGATAAGCGCAAGCGCGATTTCATTATTTCCACCAATAAACGTACCCTCCGGCCCCCACACCTTGTCCTCGCCCCCCGTCGCCACCGTGAATACCCCGCCCTTGACGCCGTAATAACCGAGAGATAGCACGATTACGCCGATAAGAAGATGTATATGCCGCCGGGTTTTTATGAGCATCATTGTTACAAAAGTCATCAGCATGATTTTTATGACTTTTACCCATTGCTCAAAGGACTCCTCGGGATATAAGGCGAACATGGTGGTTACATTCATCCACATGACGAAAGCAATGAAGAACCATGTAACCGAGGTGAAGGGTAGATTTTTGGAGTGCTTCGTGAAAACCAGGCTCACGAGGGTGACGCCGCCTATCAGCGCCGCAAAAGGAAAGGTCGTGGCAAAACCCCAACCCTGTGTGTGTGGATTCATGACACTGATCCACACCCACATCAGTACCCCTATATAAGGCCTTTTGAAAACGAGGGGCAGCAATCCGAAGACAATGATGGAGACGAGAATATCTCTCATGGCCTCTCCGGAGAGGTGAAGTCCATATCAGATGTTAAAAACATAGCGAACACGTGCCCATACCCATGGATGCCTGATCGCGTTATCCTGGAGGCGCATGATCGTAAACAACAGGATGATCACTCCGGGCTATAGCCAAAAGAAATGACTGGCCGCTCTTGCGAGTCGTCAACTTCCAACACGCATGCCTGCTCTGGATTGATACTCAAAATATTACGGCATTGAAGATACTCCACCACCCGCGCTACACAATCATCGAGCGGGCACTCGCCGGTGCTCACCACAAGCTCCGGAGCAAGGGGCGCTTCGTAAGGAGATGAAATGCCGGTAAACTCCTTGACTTCTCCCGCTCGCGCTCTCCGGTACAAACCCTTCACGTCGCGCTGCTCACAAACCTCCAGACTGGCCTGGCAAAAAATCTCGATGAAATCACCGTGGGGGAAAATGCTTCGAGCCCGCTGGCGATCAGCATGGAAGGGAGAGATAAAGGCAGTCATCGCTATCACGCCGGACTCAACCAAAAGCTTTGCCGCTTCGCTTATGCGGCGAATGTTTTCGGAGCGATCGGCCACCGAGAATCCCAAGTCGGAGCACAATCCGTGTCGGATATTGTCGCCATCGAGAACATAAGTCCGGCAGTTCAACTGATGAAGCCTATCCTCCACGGCGTGCGCCAAGGTCGACTTACCCGAACCGGAGAGACCGGTAAACCATAATACCGCCGAGCGATGGGCATTCAACCGTTCACGGTGAGTCCGGGTAACTGTGGCGTTGTGCCATATCGTATTGGTACTTCTGGCCATTTTTGTCAACTCAATAACTTATCTTGGCGTCGGCGACTTTCCATGTTTAACGGCTCGCTCAATGAGCTCTTTAACTCATTTGTTTACGCGTTTGCATCAGGATTAAATGATGAAAAAGTGGCGCGTTACAAGCCTCTATCGAAAAGCCACGTAAATCAGATGCAGGGCAGACTTGGAGCGGGAGAAAGTTTATCATGCTCACTCCTTCATCCTTCGGATTTATCTGCCGTTAGTATAGATAACGCGGAGCTGACGAATAAAGGGTTTTGATGAAAGACAATCATGCGCTGATCATTCTGGGGATGCATCGAAGCGGCACTTCGCTATTGACAGGTCTGTTGAGCCAGGTGGGTGTCCAGATGGGCAAGAGCCTGTACGCTCCCCAAAAAGGGGTAAACGAAAAGGGCTTCTGGGAACATGAAGATATTGTAGATGTACACGATGAGTTGTTATTGAATCTCGACTCGCAATGGGATGACCTTCTCCCTCTGGCGGACAACTGGTGGGAAAGCGCGCGGATTAAACCCTTTGCCGAAAAATTGAACAAACTGGTAAGACGCGATTTTTCCACTGCCCGCATCTGGGCCCTCAAGGATCCGCGCATGTGCCGGCTATTGCCGTTGTGGCTCTCGATTCTTAGCGCCAGCGAAATCAAGGTTACTTTCGTCTGCATGAACAGGAATCCGTTTGAAGTAGCCGCCTCTTTGCAGAAACGGGATGATTTTTCAAGGGAAAAGGCGTTCGTCCTGTGGCTCAGCCACTCGTTGAGCGCGGAATGGTATTCCAGGGGATTGCCGCGTATTTTTATTGAATTTGATGATGTAGTCCAAAACCCTGTTCAAACTCTGTTAAAAATAGAGCAGGAATCCGCCACCCTTTTCCCTGTGCCAGTCAACGAAGCAATTGAAAAAATCAGTAGTTTTGTTTCGCCTGGATTGAGGCATCACGTTGCTGATAAACAAGACGATATTCGTGAATCTTTGCCCCTGATGGCTCGCGAGCTACATCACATTTTCGGCGAACTTGCTGGAGGAAAATGGGTCCCCCAGGAAGCAATAGACGAGGTTCATGCGAATTTTCGCGCGTACAGGGAAAAATGGAGCCCAGAGTTGATTGAGCAGATCAATTATCTTAACCGCGAACGCGCCGACTACAGAATCAAATTTTTTCAAATTTACAGATCGCTGAGTTGGCTCACGGTCAAGCCATTGTGGCTGATCGAAAAAATGTTTAGAAAATATTGAACCCAAATCCGGCAGTTGACCGCTCATTTCCAGCTTAGAGCCATGATCCACAAAAACTTTCCGCGATGCTCGACGTTCATCTGGTGAGTTCATTACAGAGCGGATTCAGACTGAATGCAGGAAGACTTGCTCTTTCATATTCGTATTGAAGAATAGGTCGTTGCATCAGGATTTCAAGTTTGAGTTAGTGCAAGCCATCAAAAGCAGCACTAAAGCGAGAAAAAAATTTTGCCAGATCGCTCTCCGGTAAATGGTTGACACCCGCTGCCCGTTTTCGCCCGCCCCCACTTTCAAACTGATTGCATAACGTGTCCGCACCGAACGGATTGGAAAGTGGAGAGCGAACGCTAACGACATAACCTCCATTCCCTCGCGCTGTCAGAATGGCATGGGCGAGCAACGGCTCGGCCTGGGCCAGATGATTGCCGAAAGAGCCGCTGACGCGGCGGCTCCATGGCTCATCGGGCAAAATATACGCTTTACCCTGGGAACACGCATATTCGGGGTTCACCTTGCTCGCAAGCGCCATGTCGGCAGCAAAACCTTCCCGTAGTGTCGCTATCACCGTTTCTTCTCTCAGAAAATCAAAAGGACTGGAAAAGGAGTGAAGACGGCAATAGAGTTCAGCCGGATGAAAGAAAAGATCCTCGACGGTATCGCCATAGGCGTTGTAGTTCAGGCACTCCCCCAGTTCACGGAGACGAACCACCTCCCGTTCCGATAGATGCAAGGCTGCCGCTAAGCGCATGGCCGGTTGCGGCAAGCCGTCGCCAAATGCGGCTACCGCTGCCCAAATACGAAAACGTCCATCTAGCATGCGGTCGACCAGAAGGCTGGTACAGACGTCCGACGAAGGATCTATCACGGCACTGAGGCCCGGATGAATCGGAATATCTCCCGCAAAGTGATGATCTACATAAGTGATGCTCACGCCTAGATCAAGCAGATCAAGCAGTGGCTCCCGGTTTTTATCCAGAGAGATATCCAGGGCAACGACATGATCTCCCCGGGTAGCCCGCACGTCTTTCAACAGGCCGATATTCCGCTTGACTCCGGTGACGAGAACGCTGCCCCTTGGTTCGGCCAATCTCAGCTGATGCAGGGCACATATACCGTCAGCATCTCCGTTGAACGCGTCAAAATAAGTCATGCGGCAAAATGGAAAGGTTTCCCCTGGCATCATTCGCAAGCATGATCGCCAGCCAGCCGTTGCCACGGGTCCATGGCAGGACCCAGGGACCGGCGCCTTGCTGGGCATAGAACTGGCTTTTCTCCCCCCCAAGAAAGAAATCTATCGAAAAATCGCTCACCATTTGGGCTTCCATCCCAATAATCCAGCTGGAATGTAAGCAAGATTTTTCACTTTGACAGGAGATGTGATCCAGGATTTGAGAAAGGAACGATTAGCAAGCTCCACGTTGCCTGCAACAAGATTTTTGAGACCAAATTCCATGTGATATCGGGCCATGTTTTTCTTGAAATGAGCTCTGGCGAGACAACGTCCGTCCGGGCTGCACAGCCCCCATTTGCTTACCGCCTTCGACAATAGCTCAGTCCGATAATCCACCGTTCTCGCCAGTCTGTTACCCTGGCCTGGATGCTGCCGGTACAACGTCAGCGGTCTTTTCAGTTTTATGAACGGATACTCGCGTGAAATACGCAACCACAGATCCCAGTCTTCGCTATACGGCAGGGATTCGTCGAATACGCCGCATTTGTCGAATACCTCGGCGCGTATCAGCGCTGCGCTGGTCAAGACCCAGCAGTCCAGCAAGAGCAGATGATATATCCAGCCGGAAAATTCCTCGTCGATACCCGTCTCGCCCATCAAATCGGAAAAGCTTTCCGGAGCGGGAAATACCCCATGATCGTCGGGAAACCACCAGAGAAAGGTACTGTACACCAGTCCCACCTCAGGACGCCGCTTCATCTCTTCAACCTGCAGCTCAAGCTTTTCAGGAAACCAGTAGTCATCATGATCCATAAGGCAAATATGCCTTCCTGCTGCTTCACGAATTCCGTGGTTACGCGCAGCACACACCCCAGCGTTGCGCTGAGCAAGCAGCCGGACAGATCCACCGTAAGAAGCAGCGATTTCCCGAGTGTTATCCGTCGAACCGTCATCGACTATAATGAGTTCCAGGTCTTTGAGAGTCTGGCCAAGGACGCTATTGATCGTTTCCGCGATATACGTCTCGCAATTGTAGGTAGGAATTATGATGGAAACGGAAGGTCTGGAGTCTGTCATGCTGGACCGCTACCTGGATGAATGGTGTTTCACAAGTTCCGCCTATAATAATACGAGGAGCGATACTCATAAGAAGCGACGCAACTGATTTCTCCGGTTCGCCGCTCTCCTGGACGCCGACAGCGAAGCTGCGGACTTACTTGAATCTTAGCCCATGAGCGTGTGATCTTGTAGTGTACCAAGGTCTAATTGTCTGCACCGGGAGGTCCGGTATGATGGACGCCAGGCTTTGCCGGACCGCTTGCGCAACATATTCCCTCATTTTTCCCTGTGCCGGAGCTGAGCGTAGAGCGTAGCAAAGCAAAAACCGCTGCACCAATGACACACGTCTGCTCGCTTTGTGGATTCTCTTGGACTACCAGCTAAATTGATCATGACTGATTTGCCGCCAAACCTGGAAAACAGGATTGCAGTAGTTATACCTTCATTTCGAGTCAAATCCCACATTATCGAAGTTTTGAATGGCATCGGGCCCGCTGTCTGGCGTATCTTCGTGGTTGATGATTGCTGCCCTGACGGCTCCGGAGATTTCGTGCGCCAGCACTGCCGGGACCCTCGAGTGGAAGTACTTCGGAATAAGCAAAATCTCGGGGTTGGCGGAGCCGTGCTTGCAGGATATCGCGCAGCGGTCGCCGCAGGTGCCGATGTTATCGTTAAAATCGACGGCGACGGACAAATGGATCCCGCCCTGCTATCGCATTTTGTCGCGCCGATCATCTCCGGAGAAGCGGATTATGCGAAAGGCAACCGCTTCTATAACCTCGAAAATGTTCGGTCGATGCCGCCTGTGCGCCTGGCGGGAAATGCTGTCCTGTCTTTCATGACCAAGTTCTCCAGCGGATACTGGAACATCTTCGATCCCACAAATGGTTATACTGCGATTCATGCCAACATTGTCCAGATACTGCCGCTGGAAAAAATAAAAAAGAGATATTTTTTTGAATCGGACATGCTTTTCCGCTTGAATACAGTCAGGGCCAAGGTCGTCGATATACCCATGCTCGCGCGTTACGCCAACGAAAAAAGCAATTTGAGCGTGCACAAGGTGATAACGGAATTTTTCTGGCACAACGTCGCGAACGGATGCAAGAGGATTTTTTACAGCTACTTTCTGAGGGATTTCTCGGTAGCAACTCTGGAACTGGTTTTTGGGTTGCTGCTGCTGACCGGAGGGGTAATTTTTGGTGCCGTGGAATGGATTATTCACGCCCGGCAGAATACCTTCGCCAGCACGGGAACAGTGATGCTTTCGGCATTGCCCGTGCTTTCGGGGTTACAGTTGCTGCTTGCATTTATCAATTATGACGTTGCTACAGTTCCAGCAAACGCCATACATGGGCAGCTTGTTGCAGAAGAACAGTCGCAAAAGGAAGGTGAATCATGAAACCGGACCCAGATTACGATGATTATGTAAGAAGGTGGTCGGAATTATATGAGAAAAATAACTACGATGAAGGTCTGGCAGGGTATTTTCTCAGCAAAAGCCACGAGTGGTCTGAAAAACCTTTCGGCGCAAACTGCCATTTTCCAAAAGTGCTGGAAGTGGGAGCCGGCTCCGGCGTCCATATACGATATATTCGGCATACCTTTGAAGAGTACTGGCTGACGGACCTGAACCCTCCCATGCTGGATGCTTTCAAACTTTCCAGCTCGATGACGACACGAGGCAAGCTTTTTCGACAACGGGAAAATGCAACAGCACTATCTTTTCCCGATGCCACGTTTGATCGTGTTATCGCCGCACATGTTCTGGAGCATCTCTATAAACCTCATGAGGTGCTCAGGGAATGGGTGCGTGTCCTGAAACCTGGCGGGCTGCTTACCTTGTTGCTTCCCTGCGATCCGGGCGTCGCCTGGCGCTTGGGCAGGTACACGTCCGCAAGGAAAAAGTTTGTCGATGCCGGCATCGAGTATGACTACTGGATGGCGAGGGAGCACGTCAATCCCATCAATTGCCTTGTTTCCTTTGTTCGCCATTATTTTCCCAATGTTACTGAGGAATGGCGGCCTCTGCTGCTGCCCTCGATAGACCTGAATCTGTTCTACATCGTCCATATCCGCGTCCAATAATCGGTTATCAAACCCTCATGTCCTTCTCGCAACTGCTGCTCACGCTGCTCTGTGTCTCCGCGATCTGCATGGGGCAAATCCTGTTCAAGCGTGCGGCCCTGGAAATAGAGCAACTGGATAACTGGCTTCACCTGCGGGTTCTTCTCGTCATGGGAATAGCATTTCTCGTTTATGGCGGGGCAACACTCATGTGGATCCATCTTCTGCGGAATATCGCACTGACGGTCGCCTATCCTTTTATGGCATTGAGCTTTGTTGCGGTTCCCATACTGAGCTGGTGGTTCTTCAATGAACAATTAAAACCAACTACCATCATTGGAGGCGTTATTATCGTGGCCGGTATCTGGGTGTCGGTAGGCTCGGAAGTTTGACCGCATCCACCGTATCCTGGCCGCATGGACAACCTGCAGTGTTCAGAAGACCCGTGCCAATGCTTCACCGCGTGATATAGCTGCTCTCAGCATATAAAACAACATATAAATACCGTTCCATAAGAGGTTGTAGTTGAATGCAGCGTCTCAGTGCAACATCGGGAAGTCACCGCCTTGATCCATTGACTGTCGTGATCGTTACTCTACAAGCCGCACCGTGCATAATCTGATTGCCGCAGTACTGGTTCTATTCGCCGGGTGGACCGTTTCCACTCAGCTCGCCGTATTGCTGGGCCTATCGCTCAGCAACCTGATCGTATTGGCGCCAATTGTCATGTGCATTGCAGGTTTCCTGTATTTTCGGCTGGCGCTTTCGAATTCCAAGAATGCCTCATCCGGAAATGAAATCAGCAGCGCTGCGGTGATTCCGGTCAGCCAGCCACCGGTCCCTGTGCTTTTTTGGCTGTGCATGGTGCCGCTCATTGCGTACGTCTCTTGGCTGGCCTTCTGGTTTAGTTCGCTTCTGGTTCTATCCTACTATGTCTCGAAACGCGGTCCTCTTGTAACTTTGCCTTCCCCCAGGGATATCCCCCTTCGCCCATACGAACGTGCCGTTGTGGCACTTGCTTGCGCCGGAGCAGTGCTGCTTACTCTTGCCGTGTCGCGCAGCGACCTGGATGATACATTTTATGTGGCGGTGACTGCTTTTGCCGCGGGGCATCCACACGAGCCGCTGCTTGCGTTTGATCCCATGCATGTCGAACGAAGCTGGCCACTCATTTTTCCCAGCTATCGTTTTGCAACATTTGAATTATTTGGTGCGGCATTGGCGCATCTTCTCAGCGTACCCGCCATGGATGCGGTTTACCGTATTGTCCCTCCCTTCGGCGCTGTACTCACGGTGCTATGTATTTTCCTTTATTCCCAGGAGCTGATGCCACGCCGATGGCTTTTACTCGGCGCAACCACTCTTGTTCTGATTCTCGTTCTGGGTGAGGCGCATCGTGCCCCCGCCAACTTTACGTTTGTGCGGATGTTTCAAGGCAAGGCGATTTACCTTTCCGCGATCCTGCCTGCCATTTTCTACCTTACCGCCCGCTACCTTTCTCCTCGGGGAACTTCCGCAGACGCGTTTCTGCTTGCTTGCGCCCAGATTACGGCGATCGGGCTTTCTAATTTCTCCATCCTGGCTGCACCGATGGCCGGCGCGGGCGCCCTGCTTTCCAACTACATCCTCCTGAACCAGCAGCCAAAAAGAAAATTCTGGTATGTTGTCGCCACGCTTTCGATCGCGCTGCCTTACCTCATCGCTGTCATGTTGAGTTCGCAGGGCGGAGCTTCGCTATCGCAATTCGAAACTGAATTGCCGGCGACTGTGTGGAAATCGGTATTGGGATGGCGCCAACACTATTTCGTCGCGGTCTTGCTCCTGGCTGGCCCCATCCTGGCTGGGGACAAGCTGCTGCGGCTAAGGCTCGCCATCCCCATGCTGCTGCTCCTTGCCATCTATCTGAATCCCTTGCTTTCTCCCCTGATTTCCCGGTTTGTGACCACGCCGCCAGTATATTGGCGAGTAATGTGGTCGTTTCCTCTTTTGGTGGCCACAGCGGCTGGATTTTGCCTGGTAATAGAGTATGTGAGGGAAAAAGCAACAAGGCGTATTTTCCCAGCGATGCTCGGTACCGTGGTTTTGTTCCTGCTTGCCGTATCCATTCCCTTTCATACCTTGCGCCAGGATAATGACATACGCTGGGATTTCGCCGCGAAAAAAATCTCTCCGGACGATTATGAAGTCGCACAAACAGCAATATCGGCAATGGAAGGCAACACAGGCCGATTGCTGGCACCGGATGAAATTTCAGGCATTGTAGCAATGTTCGAAACCCATCCGGTTCTGGTAAACGCCCGCAGCCTTTATATAGGATTCCTGGCGCCCGCAATGGGCGAGGAAGACTCTGCGGCCAGGCAATTGCTTCACGGTTTCGTCTCAGGCACCGCCGAATCCGGCCCAACCGTTCGCGCCGCCCTGAATTCGCTAAGTGTTGCCACTGTTGTGACTCATGGAAGCAATCAGCAGCCTGAACTTGAGCTATTGCTGAAGGATGAGCGCTTCAGGCGTACTCATGCCGTTCACGGTTATGATATCTGGCACAGAAACCTCCCATCTTCCCGATAATACTAGTATTTAAACATGTTAATTAAGAAACATAATGCCGCGCCATTTTCCTGTCCGCATCCTGCCGGGTAAACGACCATTCGATGCAACGGTGTTCGGCATTGCGACGCCGCTGCCAGGCATCGACTTCGGTGGCGAGCGTGGTTCGATCCGGCAGACGCCGATTCAGACACTGGCGATCCAGGATGCCGATTTCGATTTCAGCCATGTTGAGCCAACTGGCATGTTTCGGCGTGTAGTGGAATACGGCTCGACGCAGCAGCGCGCGGGCTTCCTTGACGCCGAGCACCTCCTCGAAGCCCTTGCGGAAATGGGTATTAAGGTTGTCCAGCACCAAGTGGACGCGCTGCGCCTTGGCATAGGCCTGCTGGAGCAAGTACTGGACGAAGGTCACGAAGTCGGCTTTGGTGCGGTGGCCGGTGACTTTGACGGTTCGCTGACCACCCTTGGGTTCCACGGCCACGAACAGGTTGCACGTACCGGCACGCACGTATTCATAATCCAGCCGCACGGGTGTTCCGAGGCGCATCGGCAAAGGCGCACGAGAATCCTGGAGCAACTGTTTGCTCTTCTCGTCCACACAGACGACAGGTTCGTCCGGCCGCAACGGGTGAGCATAGAGGTCGAGCAGATCGTACATGCGTTGCCGATACTCCTGCGTCAGTGTACCGATACACCACATCAGCTTGCGCCACGGCTTGATGCAGTTTTTTTTAGCAGCCGGCGGATGGTCTCGCGGCTGATGGGGCCAATCCCCGCCTGCGCTTGCGCGGCCTGCTCCAGCAATTCAAGCGTCCAGCGCTTGGCGCCGGCCGGCAGTTGCGAGCAGGCCAGGGCGGAAATCCTGGCTTCGATGTCCGTATCGTACCGTCGAGGTTTGCCGGGGCGCGGGAGGTCATGCAACGCATGCGCCGCGCCGCCTTCCAGATATGCCGCCCGTGTTCTCCAGATGGCGGTACGACCGATGCCGAGAACCGCCATGATCTGGACTTCCGGTATGCCCTTGTCCAGAGCGAACAAGACGTGTGCCCGATTGACTTCCCGGGCGTGGTGCAAACCGCTCGCGCGGTACGACTCAATCAATTCGCGATCCTCGTCGGTAAGATGCAATTCAGTCTGTCGCATGGCCAACTCCTCGTCACAGGATAAGTATGCGACAGCATAGCAAATGTTTCGTTAGTTATGTGTTTAAATACTAGCTTTTGCGCCTGCCCAGAAACAGACCTATTGCATCCTCCAGTAATTTTTCGTAGAAAACTCGCAACATCAGATAGTAAACCGCAGCGCCGACTGCGATTTCAAGAAGCAGCCAGACCAGGCCGCTTTGGTGGCCGAACGCGAATTTGACAGCCAGGACGCATAGCACCATGACGGATGAAGAAACAATAGCTGGACGAATGCTTTTTCCGATTTTCGCCAAGGTAATATCCAGCGCCGCCCTGGCCAGAAGGATCGTGGCGAATGCAACGATTAATTCGGTCGTTGCAATGGCTGCGACAAGTCCGATCACCCCCTGATTCGAGCCGATGGTGACAAGAGGCAGCAACACAAACAACGCCACGATCACCGATCGCAACGATAAATCCGGACGTCCCATGCTGTTCAGCACTGGCCTGAGGAAAGATGTCGTCATCCTGAATGGCATTGCAACGGATAGCAGCGCAAGAGGCGTGGCAACAGGCAGCCATTTCTCACCCAGCACAGTGGCAACGAATTCCTGGGCAATGCTCGCGGTGCCAAGCATGACCGGAAACAGGCCGAGCGCCACAAGGCCAAGAGATTTTTCCAGATAATGCGTTGCCAGGTGACGCTGATCCTGGAATTTGGAAAATGCCGGAAACATGATGGGGTTGATTACGGGCATGACTTTGACCAGCGGCAACAGAGCGAACTGGAACGTAACTTCGAAGATGCCCAGCAGCTCTGCCCCAAGGATGGGTCCCGCAATCAGGATAGCGAGCTTGTCAGCGATGAGAACCAGCGAAATCCACAAGAACATGACCCCGCCCAGCGTCATCATTCCGCGCACTGCCGAAAAACTCAGAGAGGGAACGATGATCCATGGTTGCAGAATCATCAAGAGCGTCGTAAGAAGGATGCGGTTGATCATTACCCCCAAGACCAGAGCCCATACCCCTGCTCCCCAGATAGCGAGCGTGAGCGTGGCGATGGATGCGCTGACATTGGCGATCAACTCGACAAACGCCCTCAACTTGAATTTCAATTCTCGATCCAGAAGCGCGTTGGGCACCGCCCTGAAAGGTGTCAACAAAAATACGAAAGCCAGAACCCTGCCCAGCAATTCGAGGCGGGGCTCGTTGAAATAAGCCGCTATGAGTGTCGCACCAAAGAAATAAACCAGAAACAGGATGCTGTTGATGACCAGCAGCCAACCGAAAACACTGCGCAGTTCTCCCTCTGTTACCGTCTTGGCGCGTACCAGCGCAAGATCGAGGCCAAGCGTGCTCAGCAGTAAAAGTAGCTCGGCAGGCGCTTCAAGCATGGCGTTGAGCCCGTAATCCTCCGGGCTGATGAAACGCACTACGATAATGGTGCTTACCCAGCTAATGGCCTGCCCGATCAACCGCAGGACGACCGCCCAGCGCGCGCCCGAAAGGATTTTCTGTATGGTTTCAGTATGGGCTTGCTGCTTATCCATGGATGTGTTTCCGAAGGAAGGTGTGCGAAACTTCCCGGAAAGCCAATAGCCGCAACCCGGACAATGGGTGGTTTGCCATGAAAATTGAAAAAGCAATGATTATGATCTAGGTGGCACCTGCCGAGTGCGATATGCATTTTGCTGCAGTACGCTCGCCGTGCGAGAGGCTAAATCAGTGTGCTGCCACCTTGCTTACCACATACCGGAATTTCCCTGATTTTTCTGGAGGGATCTCGTTTACCTGCTCAACCACGACGCAAACAGCCTGACCCAGTCGTGACCTGAACGCCACTTTGATATTCTCCGCGTCTTGCGGCTCCAGCCTGACGTTTGCAACAATGAGGACCCGGGTGAGATCCAGGTTTTCCTGGATGATCTTGAATTGGGATACCCACGGCAGGTCGCGCAGGACATAGATCAGGGCAAGGCCATGTATGACTTTGCCATCCTGAGCAACCAGGAAATCGGTGCTGCGGCCCTGAATTTCCTTGAGTATGGGAAGCCCTCTTCCGCAACTGCAAAGCTTGCCATCGAGAACGCCAATATCGCCAGTGCGATAGCGTATGAAAGGAAAATCCTTCGTGGCCAGATGCGTAACGACGATTTCTCCGGCTTCACCCTCAGGCAAGGGCAGGCCTTGCGCGTCCACGACCTCGACAATGATGTCTTCCGCAGTGATGTGCATGCTGCCGGCAGGGCATTCATGAGCGATAAAACCTGCGTCCCTGCCGCCATAGCCATTGGCGACAGGGCATCCGAATGTCTTGCTAATCTGCGCGCGCTGTTCATCGTAGAGCCGTTCCGAGGTCACAAACGCGACCCTGATCCCGAGATCGTCCATACGGCGTCTTCTTGCCACAGCGTGACGGGCGATATGGGACAACGCGGAAGGGTATCCAAAAAGCATCTTTGGACGCACGGCGCACATCTCGTCCAGGAACCCATCGAGTTTTTTCTCTGACATTTCGAAGGCCGGAAGCAGCCTGGTTCTGAGAAGCCGGTCTCGAAGAGCGCGAAGGCCATCCTGCGCGCCAAGTTCGATCGGCGAGCCCCAGACGACGATTTCCCTATCGCCGATGTCCACATCCCACCAGCGCGTAGCCCGCCATTTGGCAGCCACATCATGACTCACCCGTTCCTTGCCGATATAGAAGATCAGCGGCTCGCCGCTTGAACCGCCGGTATTGAAACGGGCAAGGCCGCGGGCCTGCTCTGACTTGAGCATGTCCGTATGGGCGCGAATGAGGGATTTGTCCAGAAGCGGCAGGCACGCAAGATCGGTAAGGGTTCCCACCTCGCCAGGCTTGAGCCCCTTGGCCTGGAACAGCTCCCGGTAATAAGGGACATGCGCTGCCGCATGCATAAGCAATTGCCTCAACCTGGATAGCTGCAATTCCTCCAAATGCGTGGGATGCCACCACTGCGTGACTTCTAGTTGCTTGCGCACCGCTACGCTATCGTGATGTTTAAGATGCTCTTGCAGGGGAAAAAGGAGGCTGGCTATGAGTGCCGTATACCAGTCGCCCTCTCTCAGCCCATGAACCTTCACTTGCTGGCAACCATGGCACGGCAGGATTTCGCCAGCACATCCTGATAAACGCCCAACAGGCGCTCACGAACGTTCGCCCATGCATACTGCCGCGCAGCTTCAAGGCCAGCCTGCCTGAGCTTGTCGGCTCTGCCGGAATCGCCGAGTAATGAAACAATGGCATCGGCCATAGCCTGTGGATTCTGCACGGGAACAAGCAGGGCAGTTTTACCATGTTCCACCAGGTAGGGTATCCCGCCCACATCGGTGCTGACAACCGGAACGCCGCTTGCCAGCGCTTCCAGGATGGAGATCGGCATATTGTCAGCAAGGCTCGGGTTGATCATGGCATCAGCACTGTGATACAGGGAAGCCATGCCCTCATTGTCCAGGCGGCCGGTAAAGGTAACCGCATCCGCGATCCCAAGCTCTGAGGCGAGTTGCTCCAGCGCCTGCCGCTCCGGACCGGACCCTGCCACGGTAAGCCTTGCCGTAGGAAAGCTGCGCCGGGCAATGGCAAATGCGTGCAATGCCGTTGCATTGTCATATATGGCTTCCAGGTTGCGGGTGACGATCAGGTGCGGGCAGTCTCTTTCTGGAAAAGCAGGAGTGCGTGGTTGTGCACTAAAGCGGCTGAGGTCGATGATATTCGGGACGATAATGGTCGAGAACCCTCGTTTTCCAAACACGGATTCAAGAAATGCGGAAGGAACGATGATAGCATCGGCACGGCTCAAACTCGGCTTTATCCATGAAAATGCCTTATTCAAAAATGCGTCGGCTTCTCCTCCGCGGTAATTGATGACGACCGGCAGTCCTTTTATCCGGCCTACCCAGATTGCCGGGGCAGCAAAAAGATGCCAGGACCATCCGGAATTGGCCATTACATGAAATAAGCGGACCTCATCTGCAGTGCGCCAAAGGTGAACCAGATAGGGCAGCAGACGAAACACGGCCCTTATCCCCTTGAGCTTGCCGGCCCACAGGGGCCAGTAAGGGCGGTTCACCTGAATCACCTCTACGACAGCATCCTCCTCCCTCAGGAGCCTCGCCAGTTGTAAGGTCTGATTCGCCATTCCTCCGGAAGGCGGGGGCAGAGGGCCGACCAACCCGATGCGCAAGCCATCGGTCTTCAACGCAATTGCCTTCCGTCGGCAAGAGATCCATAGATTTTTTCGTATCGAGCCACGCTCGCAGGCCAGCTGCGTTGTGTTTCGACGAAACTGCGGGCGGCTGTACGCAAGCCAGGCCACGACTCCTGCCGTGATATGAATTCAATGACTTTATCCGCCAGGGCGTCCGGATCGCCGGCCTTGAAAAGAATGCCGGTTTTTCCGTCCTGTATGAGCTCAAGGTGGCCGCCCACGTTCGACGCCGCTACCAGCCTGCCCTGCGCCATCGCCTCTAGCGGCTTGAGGGGGGTGACGAGATCAGTGAGTCTCATTTTTAATCTTGGATAAACGAGAATATCGATCAAATTGTAATAGCGCTGCACCTGCTCGTGAGGAACCCTGCCGGTAAAAATGACCTTGTCTTCCAACCCCAACCGCGTTGCCAGGTCTTTCAGTTCTTTTTCCTGCGGACCTCCTCCGACCAGCAGTACGCGAATATCCGGATTTTGTTTCAACATCCTGGGCAATGCGTGCAGTAAGATGACCAATCCTTCATAGGCGTAAAACGATCCGATGAATCCAAGCAGCAATTTGCCGCTCACCCCGAGATATTGGGCGAATTCCAGGTCTGCAGAGTTATTCATACCAAAATCCTCGAGATTGACCGCATTGGGAATGACAGTCACCTTTTCTACCGGGATGCCTCTTGCGAGAATATCACTTCTAAGCCCTTCGCAAATCGTGGTGATGGCATCGACCCGCCTCAGCGCGTAGCTTTCCAGGTTTCGAGTGAGGCGATAACGAACGCCCCATTCACGGTTCGTTCCGTGATCCACCGCGGCGTCTTCCCAGAATGCCCTGACCTCATATACGACTGGAATGCCGAGGCGACGCCCCACCCGCAATGCAGGCAGGGCATTCAGGACGGGAGAATGCGCATGCAGGATGTCCGGCTTGATCATTTTCGCGACATCCGTGAGACGCTCCGTTAATTGACTGATGACCGCTACCTGATTCAAGACCGGCAATCTGGACATCAACCCCGAGGAAACGGGAGTACGAAAAAAATGCCACCCCTGGACGTCCTCCTGCAGGACGTTGCAATTTTCCTGCTTGGAGCCGGTCAGATGGAATGTTTCCCATCCCCTGGCGCGCTGCTCCCGCAGGATCGCAAGAGTCCGAAATGTATAGCCACTATGAAGCGGAATGGAATGGTCAAGAATGTGCAGGATGCGCTTCATGTCGTCTCATTGGACGATCGCCATCTGGCTGAGCCATCCGTTGCAGTCAAGCGGTTTGCTGCGATCATGGTACTCTGGAAAATAGAATTCGGAAAACTCCGTTAATTTATACCAGTAGCGCCCTTGGGATAACTGTACCAAAGGGCGATTACGGGGATCATCCAGATATTTTATAATGCCAAGCTGCTCGAACCACCTCATGCCGGCGCCGGCCTGGATATGCTTTTCAATTCCTTCATCTTCATTCTCATCTGTCTGCCTATAACCGTTGCGGCATTTTTCCGGCTTCTTTCTGAAGACGGTCAGTTTTGTCAGTAACAACGATCTTCCATCAAAAATGAGAAGTGTAGATAGCCGCTGCTTTGGTTCTGCAAGATGACGTTATCGAGACGTTGATCATTACTGAGGAGGAAAGCGACGGCTGATTATGATGTTAGTTTATGACGGGAATTGTTGCCAGGGTTATTGAGCGGTCAGGATAGGTTATCGAGCTGGTGGAGGCGGTGCTCGATCAAGTGCTGGAAGCGAGATCACAGATGCGCTGGGGGGCGAATCGGCACAAACGGGACAGAAGAACGGCAGGGATACCGGAATGGCAATCGGCATGCATTTGTACACGCATGGAGGGGAGGAGGAAATTCAGGGAGCGGGCTGCAGCATTCGCCCAGCGGGGAGAACATGCTTTCACAGATCATCCTGTTTCAGCATAACAGGAGCGAGGATCTTCCGAAATGCGGGATTTGTTGCAAGAGCCCGGCTGACACGGTCAGCCATTGCTTTGCTGCCCTCATCGTTGAAGTGGACCGAATCCGTGAAGTAGGCAGGGGTACCAGGGATATCGTTCTCACCTTCGATAAGTAGCGCCCCAGTCCCCCTGGCGACCTCCCCGATAATCTGGTTGTATCTCTCATAGGAGGCAAGCAACCCTTCAAAGGTCATGAATGGCATATAAAAGATGGCTGAAGCCATGGCACGCTGCTGCTGCTCCTGCGTTTGACCTTTCCTGAGATGTGTCGAAAAAGTCGCGATTGCTACGACTTTTGCTTGTTTTTGCGCCGAATGCACAAGCTTGACAAGATTGGCGCGAAATTCAGCGCCCAGCCTGGAGGGGTCGAAAACAAGTCTGTCACGATTTTCCAAGGCAATGCGTTCTGCGGCCATGACCCGAAGGTTTTTCTCGACCAGATTCCATAGCACCGAGTAACGCCCCGGCCATGAGAACTCCTGGAACCCTCCTTCAGCAATCAGCCCCTGCGCGAGTGCCAGCTCACGCAATTCGCCCGACATATCGTTGGTGGCATGGTAAATGATGATGACATCGGGCCGGAGGGGGGCAATACGGTATTCCAGGTTCTTGAGCGAGGAATTTACCGTGTAGCCCGAGACACCTCCATTGACATAGTCGAAGCGAGCCTTTGGAAATGCCTGGGACAACGAAGCAGTGGCGAGATGCGGCCAGACAAACTCGTTGCCGGAGACCTCATGGCTTATTGTCGTCGATGCGCCAAGGAAAGCGAGGCGAACAGTCCCAGTAGGTTTTTCCGCTGCGATCTCCGGGCCCCGAAAACCAAGGCTATTGATCGAAATATGACCATCAGAAAGGCCAGCGCGCGGTATACGAAGACCACTTTGGGGGTCAAGGGTATAAAATTCTTCTACCGCCGTAACCGAACCATATTTTGCCGCCTGCCTGATCCGGATTGTCAATTCCGCGAACAGCAAAACCACCACTAGTGCAATAACGGTCAATGCAACCAAAGAAATCCACTTGGTGCGGGACGATAGTACGTCCTGGCTGGGCTGGTTTGCGTTTTGCATAGTTCTCTTTCCGATGCGCTTTGTCCGGGGCACTACTCAAATAATGCCCCTCGCAATCATTCATAGAACCGACACGGGCTCCAGCCTGGCTTTTCCAGATCAGTCGAGATCAAATGCCTGCTCATAATTCTGCTTGAGCGCCGGATTCTGATCTTCCTTCTTGAGAAAGCAATTGCCCACTGCGAGCACATCGAGTTCTGTTCCCATGAAGCAACGAAATGCGTCCTCCGGTGTACCAACGATCGGCTCGCCCCGGACATTGAAGCTCGTATTGACGATGAGGGGACAACCGGTCATCGCGTAAAAATCTGAAATCAGGTTGTAGTATTTCGGATTGGTCTCCTCATGCACCGTCTGAATCCGCGCCGAGTAATCGACGTGTGTGACCGCGGGGATGTCAGAGCGCGGGACGTTAAGTTTCGCGATTCCAAACAATTCCTGTTGCTCTGGTGTCATCGCCTTCCGGCGGCGCTCGACGACATCGGCAACCAGCAACATGTAGGGACTGTCCGATTCGAGCTCGAACCAGTCTGAAACATGTTCGCGCAATACAGAGGGCGCAAAAGGCCGGAAAGACTCACGATATTTCACCTTGAGATTCAGAACCGATTGCATTGCCGATGAGCGTGCATCGCCGAGAATCGAGCGGCCACCCAAGGCGCGAGGCCCAAACTCCATTCTACCCTGGAACCAGCCAAGAGCCTTGCCTTCAGCGAGCGCCTGCGTGCAAGCACGAATCATAGCCTCTTCGCTCAGCACCTCGAACCTGGCATCCGCTGCCCTGAGGCGCTGCTCGCACTCCTGTTGAGAGAAGCTCGGCCCCAGGTAAGAGCCTTTCATGATATCGCGCGAGTCGGCGCTGACCTGGCGCCCTTGGTTCTTGTACAGGTGATAAGCGACGAACGCCGCACCCAGCGCACCGCCTGCATCACCTGATGCAGGCTGAATCCAGATATTTTCGAACTGACGGTCCCGCAGCACCTTGCCATTGGCAACGCAGTTGAGAGCGACGCCGCCCGCCAGGCACAGGTTTTTCGCCCCGGTCTCGCTCTTGATCGCGCGGGTCAAGCGTAGCACCACCTCCTCGGTCACCGCCTGGACTGATGCAGCCAGATCCATCTCCCGCTGAGTGAGCGGCGACTCGGGCGCGCGTCGCGGTCCGCTAAATAACTGGTCAAAGCGGCTATTGGTCATGGTCAGGCCGGTGCAGTAGTCGAAGTAGTCGAGATTCAACCGGAAACTGCCGTCGGGTTTCAAGTCCACCAGGTGGTCAAGAATGAGGGCAGCATACTTCGGCTCGCCATACGGCGCGAGACCCATGACCTTATACTCGCCCGAATTCACTTTAAAGCCCGTATAGTAGGTGAACGCGGAATAAAGCAGCCCGAGCGAATGCGGAAAATGCATTTCCCGTTGTACTTCGAGGGTATTACCCTTGCCCCAACTGAGCGAAGTCGTCGCCCACTCTCCGACGCCATCCATGGTCAGCACCGCAGCTTCCTCGAACGGCGACGGAAAAAAAGCGCTCGCTGCATGGCTGAGGTGGTGCTCCGAAAAGAGCAGCCGCTCCTCGTTGAATTTTCTGCTACTGAAAGTATGGAGCGACTTGACTAGTAGATCCTTGAGAAATAGCTTCTCCCGCAACCACAGGGGCATCGCCATGCGGAAGGAACTGAATCCGCGCGGTGCAAAGGCAAGATAGGTTTCGAGCAGACGCTCGAACTTGAGCAGCGGTTTGTCGTAAAAGCAAACGTAGTCTATATTGTCGAGGGAGGCGCCTGCAGCACTCAGACAGTACTCGACCGCGTTATCCGGAAACGCTGCATCGTGCTTTTTCCTGGTGAACCGCTCTTCCTGTGCCGCAGCGACGATGCCTCCGTCCTCAATGAGAGCAGCCGCACTATCATGATAAAAGGCGGAAATTCCAAGAACGCGCATGTGAGCCGGCTTCCTGCTCAAAAAAGCGTGTAGATGAACGGTGCGATGGCCGATCCCTTGGCAAGAACAATGAGGCCACCCAAGATGAACATTGAAAACAGGATAGGCAACATCCAGAATTTCTTGCGAACACGCATGAAACGCCACAGTTCTCTGATCAGGCTCATAGATATTTCCGTCAAAACTGATTGGTAAAACTATCAGGGCGCGGCCCGGGTGGAGTTCGTTCGATCCAGTAGGTTCGACATTGATAATCCTTCGTCATCTTCAATGGACCATCTTTACGTAGGGCGCGCATGATCACACCCATGGGAGTGATCACCAGGAAAAACAAGATACCGAGAATGATCGGACTGGTTATTTTGTGCAATGCCAGCCCAAATCGCGTCCATAACCGGTTAAGCGGTGCCAACTTCTCAGGCACGGCCAATGCAGCAAGGCCAAAAGCGACTGAAAAAACAATAGCCGGCACCCAGAAGCCCCGCCCCGATAGCAGCAGAAAAAGTGCAATGAGAAGAAAGACAACCGCAAAAACCAGACCGAACGCACGGTTGGATGACCCGACAACAACATCATCCCGTGCTGAGTTCTCTAACATCCATCGTCCCCAATAAATAAGCTCGACATGCAACAAGCATATTGCCCGCGCTTTTCACCCGCCGGCTCGTGTGTCCAGGATACCGTCAACTTGCTATACTATATATGTTATATTACCCAAAGTTCCGCGTAACGTTATCATAAATCCAGCATTTGCGCGACTTCCCGGCGTGGTTCAATCCTTCGAAACAATACTGTCCGGCTGCGCGCAACGAAGATTACTATAGTTCCTTCTACGGCGAATCATTGCACCCATCAGGCCCAAACCGGCTAACAGCATGACATAGGTTTCCGGCTCGGGAACTGCTACCACGAGTTCCGGCTTATAAAGCCATACGGAAGCATCCCAGGTGCCGCCACTCACATGAGTAGCCTCATCCAGAGCGATAAATGCCCCGAGCGCGGAATCGTAGTGCCACTTGCCAAGCACACCCGTCGCGAAACTGCCGTGTGGATGATCCAGGGTTGAGCTCGTTAGCTCATGTACTGTCCACGTGGTATTGGACCCGATTTTGCCATTGGCGTCGGCAAGAACCTCGGCCTCCCAAACGGTGCCGCCGTTCCCGCTCCCATCCCACAAAAATATCGCATTCAGGCTTGGATCATAATCGATCCCGTAGAATGAATTCATGGTGAAGTCCGTACCGTCGGCTTTGACGAGATTGATCCCGATATCCAGGTTGCTCGCGGGGTTGGCAGCATTGGCTTTGTCAAGATCCCAGATAGTCAGGTCTGATGTATAAGGTCCTGTCACTGCAGCCGTCTTTATGTAAAGGCCATGCAACGTGTCAATTGTTGCCGCTGCCTGAAACCCGGCGCTATTCATCGACAAACCTACCTTCTCAAACGTATCCGTGCCGCCATTCCTTACATCCCCCACTGTATAGCGATATAGGGAGGGAAACCCGGATGCATTCTGGTCCGCGGTAAAGTACACGACGTCATGCCCATTCTCGGCGCGATAGGCTGTAGTGCCGTTGATGTAGGATTGAGGTTCGGTCCCGGTGAAGCTCCCATGCCGGTCTATCCACATATCGCCGTTTTGCGGAGGGTTGGCAGTGTTCCATCCGGAATCAGTGCTGCCTCCCAGCTTGGCCGAATCTGCCTTGAGCGGATCCCACATGAATGGTCCCACGCGTCCTTGTGGTGTCTCGAAAATACTCCCTGTTTTGATTGCTGCGCCTCCAAACGTAAGGAACATGTTGTTGATAGGGAGGTATATATTATTGTCGTAAGTGTGAGATGAAGGTGGAGCGCTGCCGCCAATGGTAAACCCTGTTGAAAGATCGACTTTGCTTGGCAACGAGCCCCGACCCCAGGCACCGGTAGCGCCATCCCATACATACATCTCGTTGCCCGCGTAGTTGGCGTGTCCGCCGCCCCAGAGCATCAGGTTTCCTTGTGACGTATCCCAGGCGAAAGAGCTCCAGGCGCGGACGACCCCGGCGGGAAAACCACTCGGCACCGCATCGGCGCCAGTTGGCCACGCATCGGAAAAATAATTAGTGCTCGCCTTGACCCACCCGCCTGCCGGCGTCGCATCGAGCAGTGCGGACAAGCGCTCGAACGAGGTTTCCGCATGCGCCATTTCTGCATATCCCGAAAAGGAAGTCAGGAAGGCAGAAACAAGTACGAGACGCTTCGATCGAATCCTGCTTCCCCGGGAGGAAGGCTTAAAAATCTGCCGCCTATTGAGCTTTATCAATTCATGAACTCCTTATCATTCAAGTCTATACCGAAAAAATTTAACAGATTTTCTTTAGTCAAAATCTCTTAAGGAAGCGCTGAACAAATCCTCACTGGCGCGACAATGACTTTGCGGGATGGGATGCGCGAAAGGCGATGACGCGAATGGTTGATCCCTTTCGCAAGGAGCCTGACAAGACCACCCGCAAAGCCCCATCCCATACGGGCTGCAATAAAATCACGCGGGACCGCGTAGGGCTGAGCAGTGCCTTCCGAAGGAAGATGCAACCACATAGCGGATGCCTGAGCCCCAGCAATAATTTGCGCGGTCTGACACCCCCGCCGCTGCCCGATTTTCGCAAAGTCCCCTCGGGCTGCGCTCCGGAGAGCCTTTACGCTGCGCTTCCTGATATCGTAGTCCAGCTGGGATCCGCGTCGCGCACTTATGATTATTTCGATTTTATACAGCAATGCGCTAAGCGAGGATTTGTTCAATGCTTCTTTAACCGCTTTTCACATAAAAACCTGGAAAAAATGAAGCAAGTTTCATTCCTGTCGGTTTGAAAACTTTAGAAACAATGTATTAAGAGAATAAAACGAAAGCGATGTATGGGTCATTGTAATATTTTTCGACAGATCAATTAGCTCATTTGCTCGGCGACTGATCGGCGACCCTCAAGCAGAATGGCATGAGTCCTTGAATAAACGCGAAAAATCACCGCTATTCTGCAGACTGTTCTCCCTACTTAGTCTGTTAAAATGTTTTCCCCATTTTTTACCATGATAACGAAAATGGCAGTTATGCTGAAAGGTTAGTCACTAAAATATATTCAGGAGTGCGATGATTGCAATAACAAAGCGAAAAAACGCGCTTTCTCAAATGCTGCAACAGTGGGGATGGTTCAATCTCGGTCTTTTTGTGCTCAACAAAATTATCGTCACCTTGTCCAGGGGTTCCTGGCGCTTATATCGATATCACTTGATTGCCCAGCCGGTGCCTTCAGGGGCCTTACTTCCATCAGGACGAGGCAAGAAAATCGAAATCAGGCTCATCGATGAACAGGACGAGGTCATCGGGCAATTTCCGAGACCGGCCGAAGCGATCAGGGAAAGATTCAGGCAAGGAGCAAAATGCCTGGTAGCGTTCAAGGAAGGTCAATTCGTAGGATTCCTGTGGATATTGCTAGGGAGCTATCAGGAAGATGAAGTGCGGGCCCGATATACGCCCTTGCCCAAGGAGCGCGCGGCATGGGATTTCGACGTGTATGTCGAACCAGCCTCGCGCCTGGGATTCACCTTTCTCCGCCTCTGGGATGAGGCAAACAGCTTCTTGATGAGTCATGGTATTTTATGGTCATGTAGCCGGATTTCAGCTTTTAACACGGGCTCGCTCAACGCCCACGCGCACCTTGGGACCCTATCCCTGGGCAGTGCCATTTTTTTTTATGCGGGGCGATGGCAAATCACGCTCGCCTCCATTTCTCCTTATTTCCATCTTTCATCATACCCGGGCTCCTTTCCTGAATTCAGGCTGGATACTCAAGAGCTCGGTAAAATGTGATCTGTTCTGCAAAATAAACCAACCATGGAGCAATTATGCAGCATCTTGAAGAAGTGAGGAATATCTTGTCCGATGTGCTGAGCCTCGGCGAGCGAAAAAACCAGCTCAAGGAGGATTCTGTTTTGCTGGGAAATATTCCCGAATTAGACTCAATGGCTGTGGTCAACGTAATCACCGCGCTCGAAGATCACTTCGGCATCGCGGTGGATGATGACGAGATCAGTGCCCAGACTTTCGAAACCCTCGGCAGCCTAACCCACTTTGTTGAGCAAAAACTGGCTGGATGAAAGAGCCTTTCGCTAGAATTCCGGCTGAACCCTTCTTTTTGAAGACAGATCATGGTACACGATTCTGCCTTTATCATCATCCTCGATCTACTGACAGATGCCGCGGTGCATTGATTTATATTCATCCTTTTGGTGATGAAATGAATAAATCCCGCCGCATGGCTGCCATGCAGGCAAGAGCATTTGCTACTGCAGGATTCGGCGTCCTGCAAATCGATCTGTTCGGTTGCGGGGACAGCAGTGGAGAATTCCGGGAGGCACGCTGGGATATCTGGAAACAGGATCTGCTAGCAGCGAAAGAGTGGATTGAGGATAGGGCCAAGGCTCCCATTAGCCTTTGGGGTCTGCGTCTCGGCGCGTTGCTTGCCCTAGATTTCGCTAAAAGCTCGCCACCTGGAATTCATGGGATCATCCTGTGGCAACCGGTTACCAGCGGAGAATCCTTTGTTACGCAGTTTTTGCGACTGCAATTGGCGAACGAAATGCTGGCGGGAGACCAGGAAAAAAAAGGCAGTACCAGTGTTCTGCGGAGTGCGCTGGCCGAGGGAAAAACATTGGAAGTAGCAGGATACGAACTCGACCCCGAGCTTGCCGCGACTATCGATGGCTTGAAAGCCGCTGATCTGGCAGTAAAGGGAACCTGCATTCACTGGTTTGAAATGGTGGCTGAGGAAGGACGCGCCCTGCCGCCTTCCACAAAGAAGACGGTAGATGCTTGGGGGGAGCAAGACATCGATGTTCATATGCATCTTGTAACCTGCCTGCCATTTTGGGCAACTCAGGAAATTTCCGAATGTTCCCAGTTGATAGCAGCCACAACGGAGGCATATAGCCGGAGATGATGAATAGCGAAGAACGCGCCCTGATCTTCGAATGCCAGGGATCACGGTTATATGGAATACTCCACCTGCCGCAGCATATTCCCTCGAAGGGGGTGGTGATTGTAGTGGGAGGGCCGCAATACCGCGTAGGGAGCCACCGCCAGTTCACCTTGCTTGCCCGTCATCTGGCTGCCAGCGGCACACCGGTCATGCGCTTTGATTGCCGCGGAATGGGAGATAGCGAAGGAGCGCCCCGAACTTTCGAGGACGTCGAGGAAGATATCCGTTGTGCAATCGATGCCTTCTTGAACGAAGTATCTGGGATCAACCAGTTGGTGATCTGGGGATTATGCGATGCAGCGTCCGCGGCGCTCTTCTATGCGCATCGGGATGAACGCGTGGCCGGCCTGGTATTGTTGAACCCCTGGATAAGAACAGATCAGGGCGCCGCCAAGGTCTATCTGAAACACTACTACCGGACGCGTATCTTTCAGCCTGAACTCTGGATCAAAATACGGCAAGGGAACTTCAGCTATAGCAAAGCCTTCCGGTCATTTGCCCGAACCGTCGGGTCGGTGCTGAAGGAAAAAAGAGAGAAAATAATGACGGGGAATGCGAATAATGGTGCACCGTCCACGACTGTTGTTTCCCTGCCCGAACGCATGCTGGCCGGACTCAGCCGTTTCAACGGAAAAACACTTCTCATCCTCAGCGGCAATGATCTTACCGCGCAGGAGTTCTCCGGTCTGGTGAAGGATTCGGCGGAATGGCAGCGGTTGCTAGCCTCCCCGAATGTATCACGCCGCGACTTACCTGAAGCCAATCATACCTTCTCCCGCCGGGAATGGAAGAATCAGGTGGTCAACTGGACCAATGGATGGCTCCAATCGTGGTAGGCTACAGGCGACGCTTTCCTCGAACAGGTGTCAACGGAAAATGAGAGCAACCGCGCGATCTGTAATGCTTGACGAAGGTTTGAGGATTGACTGGAATAACGCAGCTTCCCATTCCAACTGAAGTATTCCTCCGCGCAAAGGAGTCATCATGAAAACTGCGATTCGCGCAACCATGTTGGTATTGGCACTATCCACTACGACAGATCTACTTTCCGCTCCCCATTGCGGAGACTTTGCACTGAAGGGAGGGGATTACACGAACAGTGCGGACAAACAACTCCTGGCAACCGTCGAGCAGTTTCACTTCACTTCTGAGGTGGAGCATTTGAATAGAGGATCTTCCGGAACGGTTGGCAGTGATTTGAGCTACACGCTGATGATGTTCCCCAACCATCACCGCGCGTTGGCGGCAATGTCAAAACTTTCGCTACGAGACAAGACCTTAAAACCCACCGGTGCGAAATATTCGGTCGAATGCTTTTTCGACCGGGCTATACGATTCAAGCCCAATGATGCCGTTGTGCGAATGATATACGGGAGCCACCTGCTAAAAACCGGGAAAACTGATAAAGCTACGGAACAGTTAAAGGAAGCAGTAAACCTCGATCCCGAGAACGCCACCATTAATTACAATCTCGGGTTGCTGTACATGCAACGAAAAAACTACGAGGAAGCAAGGAGCTACGCGAAGAAAGCCTACGAGCTGGGTTTCCCGCTGCCCGGGCTCAAGAATCAGTTGATGCAGGCCGGAAAATGGGAGGAGTAGGTTTCCGACAAGGCGGCAACCGGCACTTTTCAGTCCCTTTTCATAAGGCATTACTTGCGCCTTTATCTTGAGGCAAGGTGGCTGATATACCAGCCCATCGATTGCTCCAGACCCTGACGGAGCCGGTGAGTGGGTTCGAATCCCAACATCTTTCGCGCTTTGGAAATATCAGCCTGGGAGTGCCGTACGTCTCCCTTCCGGAAATCCCCATATTCGGGCCGGTGGTCACGTGCGTGCGGAAACTTTTCCATAAGTAGCGCCTGCATCATTTGATAGAGCTGATTGAGACTGGTGCGCTCATTCAAGGCTACGTTATAGACCTGGTTAACCGCCCCCGAATCCTTCACCAGGGCAGCCAGCAAATTGGCCTGAACCACGTTCTCGACGAAGCAGAAATCCCGGCTCGTTTCTCCATCCCCATTGATGCGCAGAACCTGGTTCCGTATAAGTGCCACGATCCACTGCGGTATTACAGCCGCATAGGCTCCATTAGGGTCCTGCCTCGGCCCGAAGACATTGAAATAACGTAACCCTATGGACTGGACGCCATAGCAGCGCGCAAATACGTCAGCATAGAGTTCATTTACATACTTGGTGACAGCGTATGGGGAAAGAGGCTGGCCAATTACGGACTCGGTTTTCGGCAGGCCGGGATGATCGCCATATGTGGAACTGGAAGCGGCGTATACAAACCGCTTCACATTGGCGTCCCGAGATGCAACCAGCATGTTCAGATAACCCGATATATTGTTCTCGTTCGTACGAATGGGATCGTCTATCGATCTGGGTACGGATCCAAGCGCAGCCTCGTGGAGTATGAAATCAATGCCTTTGCAGACATCTCTGCATGTGTCCAGCACACGAATATCGCCTTCGATAAAGTAGAAGTTGGACCAAGCCTCTTCACCCGACAACGCCTTGACTTGAGCAAGATTGTGCCGATGACCGGTAGAAAAGTTGTCCAGCCCCACTACTTTCTGCCCTAGCCGTAGCAATGCTTCCAGCAGATTGCTCCCGATGAAGCCCGCGACTCCTGTAACCAGCCACCGGTACTGATGATTTTCCAGATGCTCCCGGACCTTTTGATAATGCGTCATCCTTGACTGTTCTTCCTCAAAGCCGCCAGAGGTTGAGCCCCGAGTCGCGCAGCGCCACAGGATCAAACTGGCATTTGACATCGATAAAACAACCATTGGGGGCTATTTTATTGTAAAAATCGGTCAAAGGCCTCGTAACGAATTCACGATGCGAAACCGCGACGATCAACGCGTCGGCACGGGGCAAATCATCCCATGCCTCCAGTTCGACTCCGTATTCATGGCGTGCTTCTTCGGGACTGGCTACAGGATCATGGACATGAATCTCGATTCCGTAGGATTTCAGTTCGCTTATCAAGTCGGCCACCTTGGAATTTCTCAAATCCGGGCAGTTTTCCTTGAAAGAGAGCCCGAGGACGTTGACTCGGGCACCCTTGACGCTGATATCGGCCTTGATAATCTGCTTGATGGTCTGTTCCGCTATAAATTTTGCCATGCTGTCGTTGATCCGCCGGCCCGCCAGAATAACCTGGGGGATGTAGCCGACCATCTCGGCCTTGTGCGTAAGATAATAGGGGTCCACTCCGATGCAATGCCCCCCCACCAGGCCGGGGCGAAAGGGCAGAAAATTCCACTTCGTGCCGGCAGCCTGGAGAACTTCCAGCGTATCAATCTTGAGGCGGTCAAAGATAATCGCCAGCTCGTTCATCAAGGCAATGTTCAGATCCCGCTGCGTGTTTTCTATCACCTTCGCTGCCTCTGCAACTTTGATGCTGGATGCGCGGTGCACCCCCGCGGAAATGATCTCTTCATAAAGTGCGGCAATTTTCTCCAGCGTGCCTTCGTCATCTCCCGAAACCACTTTCAGAATGGTGGTGAGGGTATGCTGCTTATCACCGGGATTGATGCGTTCAGGCGAAAACCCGACATGGAAGTCGTTTTTCCATTTCATGCCTGAAAATTTCTCCAGCACCGGAATGCAGATTTCCTCGGTTGCTCCAGGATAAACGGTGGATTCATAGATAACGATTGCGCCTCGTTTCATGTGCTTCCCGACGGATTCGCTCGCTCCGGTAAGAGCGGCAAAGTCCGGTTGATGGGCGGCATCTACCGGGGTCGGAACCGCGATCACAATAAAATCAGCCCGGTTCAGCTCGGATGGATCATTGGTCACATGCAAATGGCCGGCTGCGCGCATGTCTGAGACCGAGACTTCTCCAGTGGGGTCCACGCCACGCCGGTAACTCTCGACTTTGCTGCGGGAAAGATCATACCCGATGGTTTGCCGTTTCTTTCCAAACTCTACTGCGAGGGGTAAACCTACATAACCCAGTCCAACCACCGCTACCACAGTCATAAGTTATCTCCGTTCTATTTCGAAATTCTTTCTATATTCAAATTTTCTTAGTATAGATATAAACATTGCAAACATACCGTAGCGCGCATGATGTACCCGGATTTGTTTAAAATAAACTGTACTAAAGGCCAATTCTCCCGCAGTTTGTGCCAGCATATCATACTGAGAAATAACGACCAGAATGATAGTATCCTAACAAGCGGATTTTTCAGGCGAGTGAAAAGAACACCTCCCCGAACCCTGAGCTGTATCCATCCGTAATGACGGAAGAAAGGACTTTTATGCATTATTCGAGCAAATCGCCCGCGATAAAGACAACCTTGGTGAACCTGCTGATCCTTGCCACATTCACAAGCCTTGCCATGACGGGCTGCAATAAACCGCAGGATGCGCAAACGCTGTTGGCGGATGCAAAAAGTTATCAGCAAAAAGGAGATAACAAGGCTGCCATCATCCAGCTCAAGAATTCGCTTCAGCAAAATCCGGATGATACAGAGGCCCGATATTTGCTCGGGACCATCTATAACAATATAGGTAATCTGCAGTCCGCGGAAAAAGAGCTGCAAAAGGCCCTGAGCCTGGGAATGAACCCGGCTAAAGTATGGCCAGAGCTAGGGCAGGCCATGCTCGGCCTCGGTCAGTTTCAGCAGCTTCTCGACGATACGCAAACGCTTTCCGGCAATGATGCGTCCGCCGAAATCCTGACGCTGCGCGGCGCTGCCTTCCTGGCTCTTGACAAGGCTCAGGAGGCAAAAAAACTGTTTGAGCAAGCACTTGAGAAGCAACCACATTTTCCTGATGCGATGGTGGGAATGGCGAAGTACTCCCTCATGCAGCAGGATGTCGATACGGCCACCCGCCTTTCGAACGAAGCGGTGGAGAAAAATCCCTCCAGCTCGGATGCATGGCTTTTCAAGGGGGACCTGCTACGCGTCCTTGGCAAAAGTGACCCGGCAATCGCAGCATACAACGAAGTCATTAAAATAAGACCGAATAACACTGCGGCATACCTCAACAAGGCTTTCCTGGAAATTGGGGCGGGGAAGTTCGATTCTGCGAAAGCGGACATCGATGCGGCGCGCAAGATAACTCCCGGCAGCTTGCTGGTCTTCTATACCCAGGCGCTGCTCGACTACAGCCAGGGCAAATACCCTGCCGCGCTGGAATCCCTGCAGCAGGTATTTCGTGCCGCACCCGATCACTTGCCGAGCCTGCTGCTGGGCGGTGCAGTCCAATTGGCGCTTGGATCTCTGCCACAAGCGGAAACGCATCTGAAACAATATCTGGAGAAAGATCCTGGAAACCTCTATGCACGGAAATTGCTGGCTTCTGTTCTCCTGAAGAGCCGAGATGGGCAACGGGCTATTGGTATCCTGACTCCTGCACTGAAGAATAAAAACATCCAGCCCGATTCCCAGCTATTCGCCCTGGCGGGGGAAGCCTATATGCAAACCAGGGATTTCGAAAAAGCGACGGAGTATTTTGAAAAAGCGAGCAGCATGGCACCGGAAAATGCGACGCTTCATGCTGCTTTAAGCATGAGCAAGATGGGGCAAGGCGATAACAATCGTGCCATAGCCGAGCTGGAAGCGGCAAGAAAGCTGGACCCCCAGTCATCCCAAGCCGGCATTCTGCTTGTGATGGCCCATCTTCGTCTCAAGGAATTCGATAAGGCGCTTGCAGCGGCAAAAGCCGTCGAAAAGGAGCATCCGGACAATCCGCTCATCCAGAATCTGAAAGGCGGTATTTATCTGAGTAAAAAAGACGCAGCCAGCGCCCGAGCAAGCTTTGAAAAGGCGCTTTCCCTGCAGCCTTCCTATTTCCCTGCTGTGACCAACCTCGCGCAGCTCGATATGCAGGAAAACAAGCCCGAGGCAGCCAAACGGCGTTTCGAGGCACTTCTACAGAATGACAAGAAGAATATACAGGCGATGACCGCGTTGGCCGGTATTGCCCTCAATCGCCAGGATAACAAGGAAGCCACCATGTGGCTGGAACGGGCATATAAGGAAAACCCGAATGTACTGGAACCCGCCCTGCTTCTGGAAGCTCATTATCTTCGTTTGGGAGAAAAGCAGAAAGCGCTCTCCCTGGTGGAGAAGCTGAGGGGGGCGTATCCTGATAACGCGGATGTTCTCGATTTTCTGGCCCAGGCGCAATTTGCGAACAATGACAAGGCAGGAGCCCTAGAAAGCTACAACAAGCTGGTCGCCATGCTGCCAGGGTCTCCGCTCGCACATTTTCGAATTGCAGCAATCCATATTGCAATGGATAATCTGCCTGCCGCGTCGGACGCACTCAAAAAATCCCTGGCGCTGAAACCAGATTATCTGGATGCGGAGCTGACACAGATTCTGCTGGAAACTCGAAATAAAAACTATGCTGGGGCGCTCGCGGTCTCAAAACAGATTCAGAAGCAATATCCAAAACTGCCGGTGGGCTATGTGGCGGAAGGTGATCTGGAACTGAAGCAAAACAATCCTGCTCTTGCATCCAAGGCATATGAACATGCTCTTTCCCTTGGAAAAGATCCGCTGCTTCTGATGAAGCTGCATGCCTCGCTCAGGCAGACAGGGAAAAAGAGTGAAGCAAATTCGCGTCTGGTGCATTGGCTCAAGGAGCACCCGGGCGATGCGACTGTTCGCATGTATCTTGCCGAAACCTATATAACGGATCGGGAAATCAAGCCGGCAATCGAGCAATATCAAACTGTCCTGCGAACGCATCCACAGAATGTGGCGGCATTGAATAACCTGGCGATGGCTTTGCAGCAGAACAAAGACTCCCAGGCTCTGGAATATGCCGAAAAAGCACACCAGCTTGCCGCAGACAATCCCTCGGTATTGGACACTTTAGGATCGATATTGATAGAACAGGGAAATACCACACGCGGCCTTCCCCTCTTGCGAAAAGCGGCCACGCTCGCCCCGGATATGCCTGAAATCCGCTATCATCTCGCTTTGGGCTTGATCAAGGCAAATGACAAGGCCAGCGCCCGCAAGGAACTGGAACAACTCATCGCCACCGGGAAAAACTTTGCTGATATCGGGGAAGCCAGGGCTTTGCTGAAACAGGTGCAATAAAGCCAGGGTAGCGTCTCCAGGATCTGGAAGCTGGGCGGTAAACGGGGCGATGAAGCCTCAAACAAACGGGATCGCCCGCCAACTTACTCCGATGGTAGAAATTTTTTTGGCAATCGCGCGATCATCCCGAACAGCATGCCTTCCAGACAGCGAACGGCAGCGAACCCGGCTTTTTTCCAATCATGCATTTTTCCGCCTCTGGATCGCATCATCCAGAGCTGTGTCCGGAACAGGGATACGAGTCGACGCGGAGGCCTCACCCCATATGCGCCGAAGCGCATCCCACATGCTTTTTCGCAGAGTCCTGACATAAAGCGTGTTATCACTCAGCCCGTTTACCAGCCGACGCTGCGCTTCTCCGAGGTTATGGTAGGGCAAGCTCATGAAAAGATGGTGGGTGGCATGGTAACGCAGTCCTACCGGGGCCCATAAGCCGGTGATGAGCCAGTGGCCGGGAACATTGATGGAATCGAGATACTGTTCAGCAAATTCCATTTCCTGGTTTCCAGGATTGCGGTATGCATGAGCACTGAGCGTACGCAAGGAATTGATCAGGAATATGAACATTGCTATGACATACCAGAGCAAAAGCGCCTTGTAAGTCAGCAAGCCCGCCACCATGCAGATAACGGCAATGGCAATGAATAAAAACGTAGCGAATTCCTGGAGTTGCCAATGCCTATCGTTCCGGATAGCGTCCGCGGCACGAATGTAGCTCATGTCGATGGTAAGGGAGGAGGCACGTTCCCACAATAATTTCCGGAGTGGCGGAATCAGATAGGAAAGCGGCGTAAGCAGGAGAAAACGAACGATAAAGAAAAAGGGCAAAACAAATGACAGCAAAACGTATCCTATCATCGCGGTCGGCTTGAGAGTGGCAAAGGGAACATATTCGCCATCCCTGCTCGTACCATACACATCGCGCTTGTGGTGATCGTTATGCACGCCATCATACAAGAAGGAAGGCATCAAAAGGGGTATGCCGCATATGATGTTCCAGACAATCCGAAACGTCCCGAACGTGCCCTTTTTCAGGTGAGCCAGCTCATGAATGAAGATTGCAGCGCGGTAAAAGGCAAAAATGGCAACGATTCCTGCCGCGATCTGCCAGACCGACAGTACCGGCGCTAGCAGTGCCGTGATATAAGCGGACCATCCCAAAGTGACGTGAAAGAGAAAATCTACCCAATAAATCCAGGGGTTGGGTGTCATCAAATCGCGGACAAGATTGTGAGCCTCCCGCAGGGGAAATTCACGACCGTCTGTGGTATCTATCATTCGGAAATCCTCACCGGGATTTTTCCTTCAACCCGGATCCGGCAGTTGGACGGTAAAGTGTGCGGTTTTTGGCGTGCAGGGCAAGGCGCAACGACGCGCAATAGCCATTCCATTCCAATGAGTTGGCAACGCAGCCATGTGCCCCAAAAATCGCGCAATCCACCCTGTAGCAAACTCACCATGCAGGTGAACGTCAAGTACTGTGGAAAATCTTTGTATATCATAGCTCTAAACTGGAAATGAGGGGTCAATCACCGGGTTTAGATTCAATCAAACGCGCATGATCGGGAACGGGATTGGGCGCGACTTCGAGCCAGCATGAGGTCACGCAGATAGGGAACATGAGGCGGATGAAGCTCATCGGAAGACTTCGGCATCGGCAAGCGTCGGTGCGCTCATATCCTTCGAAGATACTACAGGCAAGGCTCCGCCTATCGGCCACGCAATGGCAAGATCCGGATCGTTCCATGCCAGACTGCGCTCGAAATGAGGAGCATAGTAATCGGTAGTCTTGTATAGAAAATCAGCACTTTCACTCAGCACGTAAAACCCATGGGCAAAACCGGGAGGTACCCAAAGCTGGCGATAATTGTCTTCAGTAAGCTCGACTCCAGTCCATCGACCAAAGGTGGCAGAGGATTTACGAATATCTACCGCAACATCGAATACGGCACCTCGCACCACTCGAACCAGCTTGCCCTGGGGTTGAACAACCTGGTAGTGCAAACCTCTCAGGACGCCTTTGGCGGATCGGCTGTGGTTATCCTGTACGAAGTTTACGTCAAGCCCTGTAGCTTGCGCGAAATTTTTCTGGTTGAAGCTTTCAAAAAAAACCCCGCGAGTATCTCCAAAAACAGCAGGCTCGATGATCAGAACTTCCGGAAAGGCCGTGGAAATGATTTTCATTCGACCACCTGCTCCGACAAAAGGCGCAAAAGATATTGGCCATATCCGTTTTTCGCCAGTGGCTGCGCCAGCTTCTCCAGTTGTGCCGGCCCGATGAAACCCTGGCGGTAAGCAATTTCTTCCGGACAGGAGATCTTCAGACCCTGGCGGTGCTCGATGGTTTCAATGAAGTTGCTGGCTTCTATCAGGCTTTCATGCGTACCCGTATCCAGCCATGCAAAACCACGACCCATTATCTCAACCTCAAGCTGATGATGTTCCAGATAGATGCGGTTCACATCCGTTATCTCAAGCTCTCCGCGCGCCGAGGGCTTAAGTGTGCCTACGATATCGATGACTTTATTATCATAGAAGTACAAACCCGTGACGGCGTAGTTACTTCTCGGTTTTGAAGGTTTCTCTTCCAGGGCAGTGGCGCGATTCCGGGAATCAAAGGCCACTACGCCATAACGCTGTGGATCCTGGACATGATAGGCGAATATGGTTGCACCGCTCGTTCTGCTCATGGCACGCTGGAGCTGCGCATGCAGGTCATGGCCGTAAAATATATTGTCGCCCAGCACCAGCGCGCTCGGATCGGATCCGATGAAGTCCTTGCCGATAGTGAATGCCTGGGCCAATCCGTCGGGGCTCGGTTGCACCGCATAGCGCAAACTGAGACCCCAATCCTCGCCATTTCCCAGTAGTTGCTCGAAGCGAGGCGTGTCTTGCGGCGTAGATATGACCAGGATGTCGCGGATTCCCGCCAGCATGAGCGTGCTCAGCGGGTAATAAATCATGGGCTTGTCGTAAATAGGCAGCAACTGCTTGGAAACAGCCTTCGTCACCGGATAGAGCCGGGTACCCGATCCGCCGGCCAGGATGATACCTTTACGCTTTGGATTCATGCTCGTTTCTCTAGAACTTCAGTCAGCATACGCACGACCCCAGTTTGCCATGGCGGCATGCGTAAATCAAAAGTTGTCTGGAGCTTAGCCGCGTTCAGCCGCGAATTTTTCGGCCGCTGGGCAGGAGAGGGAAACGCGCTGCTTGGAACGGGTACAATCTCTTCCGGATCGACTTTGAGTTTCAGGCCGGTTTCGCGTGCGAAATCCAGCACAAATCGCGCATAGCCAAACCACGAAGTCTCGCCTGCTGCAACCAGATGGTATAGTCCCGCCACCTCTTTCCTGTGCATGGCAGTGCGAATAGCATGAGCGGTCACATCGGCCAGCAGATCCGCTCCGGTAGGAGCGCCTGTCTGGTCATCGATCACGGTAAGGCGATCGCGTTCCTGGGCCAAACGTAACATCGTCCTGGCAAAATTTCCCCCACGAGCGGCAAAAACCCAACTGGTGCGGAAGATTAAATAATTACAGCCGGAGTTGCATATGGCCACTTCGCCCTCCAGCTTGGTGGAACCATAGACATTCAGCGGACGAGTGTCATCCGTTTCGACCCAGGGGCGGCTTCCTGAACCGTCGAACACGTAATCGGTCGAATAGTGCACCAACCACGCGCCAAGCCTGGAAGCCTCGCTGGCGATTGCGGCCGGGGCGAGGGCATTGACCGTGCGTGCCGCCTCTGGCTCATTTTCGGCCTTATCCACCGCCGTGTGGGCGGCGGCATTCACGATGACATCCGGAACAACTGCTCGAATGGTTTCTGCTATGCCGTCCAGATGGGTGAAGTCCCCGCAAAATTCCCGGGTATCAAAATCCACCGCGACGAGATCACCCAGGGGCGCTAGGCTGCGCTGCAGTTCCCATCCTACCTGCCCTCCTTTTCCAAACAGCAGAATTTTCATACCTGGCGTCCGGCGTAATTCTTTTCCATCCAGGTCCTGTAAGCCCCTGACTGTACATTGCCGATCCAGGCGGGATTGTCGAGATACCAACGAAGGGTTTTGGCCACCCCTGTTTCGAATGTCTCCTCCGGCTTCCAGCCCAACTCGCGTTCGATCTTGCTTGCATCGATCGCATAGCGTCGGTCATGGCCGGGACGATCCGAAACGAAGGTGATCAGGCTATGGTAGGAGCCGATAACCAAGGGCCTTAATGTATCCAATAATGTACAGATCGTCCTGACAATTTTTATATTCGGCTGTTCGTTCCAGCCGCCTACATTATAGGTTTCGCCGACAACGCCGGCTTCAAGCACGCGGCGAATAGCCGTGCAGTGATCTTTTACATACAGCCAGTCCCGAATTTGCTGGCCATCGCCATAAACGGGCAGCGGCTTTCCTGCTAGCGCGTTTACGACCATCAGTGGAATGAGTTTCTCGGGAAACTGGTAAGGACCGTAGTTATTGGAGCAATTGGTAGTGAGTACAGGCAAACCATAGGTATGGTAATAAGCTCGAACGAGATGATCGCTGGCAGCCTTGCTGGCTGAATAGGGACTGTTAGGCTGGTAAGGAAAAGTCTCGGAAAAAGCGGGCTGGCCCTGTACCAGAGACCCGTAAACCTCATCGGTGGAAACATGGAGAAAGCGAAAACAGCGTTTCATTTTGTCATTCAAGCCATTCCAGTATGCCCGGCTTGCCTCCAATAATCGAAAAGTACCGAGTATATTGGTCTGCACGAACTCTTCCGGGCCGTGAATGGATCGATCCACGTGGCTTTCCGCCGCAAAATTGAGAATGGCGCGAGGCTTGTAGCGACCGAGCACGCTGCTTACCAGCGCTGTATCGCAGACATCCCCATGCACGAAGATGTGGCGTTCGTCCGCAGCCAATGCCGCAAGGTTCTCCAGATTGCCAGCATACGTCAGTTTGTCCAGATTGATGATTGCTTCGTCAGCTTGCGCCAGCCAATCCAGAATAAAATTGGCGCCGATGAAGCCCGCCCCGCCAGTTACCAGAAGCATTTCGTCATTTCCCGAAGAATAAGATTTTCAGCCAGATGCTGAGCGGATATTGTAACGGTGCGTGGCGGCACTCCGCCAATAAATCTCGACTAATGATGCGTAGCAAAACCACCAGAAAAAGGAAGGGAAGCGGGCATGTGCTTGAGCGATGTTGACTCGGATTTTTCGTAATGGATTAATTCAGGGTCTGTTTTTTCAGTATTTTGATCTCGCCCGGATCGGTGTTTACCTGATGAACACGTCTGACCGGCATCTTTGATATCATTCAAAACCTTTCCTTCGGACCCAGATAGCGCCATTCAGCCACTGGGAGATTGCCTAAACTTATCTTTCCAATACGGATACGTTTCAGGCCGGTCACTTTTAATCCTACAAGCTCGCACATCCGTCGAATTTGCCGTTTCTTGCCCTCCCGAAGGATGAACCTCAGTTGCTCCTGATTTTGCCATGTAACCTTTGCCGGCTTTAATTCTTCGCCATCGAGACTCAAGCCATGGTTCAAAAGACCAAGCGCATGCCGGGATGCCATCCCGATAACGCGTACGAGATACTCTTTTTCCATTTCCGATTCGGGGCCCACCAGTTGCTTTGCAATACGCCCATCCTGCGTGAACACCAGCAGGCCGGACGAATCGATATCGAGTCGTCCGGCTGGCGCCATCCCATTTAAATGGCTGATACGAAAGATCTGCGGCGTCTCATCCCCATCAAACCGGGACTCCCGATTTACCAGCTGGATAGCGGGCCGATAACCAGGCTCCGGCTGGCCGGAAACATAGCCAATGGGTTTATTCAGCAGTATGGTCATCCGGCTGGTCTGTTGCGCTCGTGCCGCCTCGTCCAGCTTGATATCCTGCCCGGGATGAATCTTCGTCCCCAGTTCGGTGATACGCTTGCCATCCACCCATACCCATCCTTGTTCAATATATTTATCGGCTTCCCTGCGGGAGCATAGCCCTTGCTGGGACAGGAACTTGGATAAACGGATTTTTTCCATCATCGATGAAAGCACGTGGGAAGACATAGCAGCCCTGGATTCTCATTGTCCAGGACTTGCCTCTGCAAGGAGGCATTATAATTTGAACCCTTGCACTGTTTCAGATAAAATCCCCTTCTCCCAGGCGCGTAGCTCAGCTGGTTAGAGCACCACCTTGACATGGTGGGGGTCGTTGGTTCGAGTCCAATCGCGCCTACCAATTTCCCCGGTTTTTCGGGTTACTTAAGGAACCTGAAATAATCTCCCCCGCTTCCCCTTCCCCATTACGCCGTGACGTAAATGTGACGTAACTAGCCGTCAATCCCGGTGTGGCGGGTTATCCACCACCAGCACAAACGGAGGTTTTCCACCCAAACCCTGAGATGTTCAGTCAACAGGCGAGCATTGTTGGGGCGCATACGTCCCGCTACGGGGTCGATCGTCCTTCGGAAGAAACTGCTCCCCCCTTCGAAGTCGCACCATTCGCGCATCCCGCTCCCCAGAGTCGCCGTCGCGCCAGCGGAGATTTGTTCCGCGCTTCCCCAACGTAGTGCACGACTATCAGTATCGGGATCCACCGGGGAATATGGCTGGCAAAGTGCTGCGCCGGGCCTGCATTCTTACTGAAGTTTCAGCCTGGGAAGACGCGTGGATGTATGGGGTGGTGGGATGTACGAGCGAGACATTACGTGCGGAATGAATATTTCTTGCGAGTGCGCTGGCACGCTACGCTTTGGATGATGCCGCCAATAGGTTCCTACTGGAGGATGAGGAAAAGCCTGCCCTTCAAAACATCAGCTTAGACATTTTGGATGAAGTAATTGCACTGTTGGTTTGAACGCGGATGTCTGCGAAACCGGAAAGCTCACGGCACACCTGTGGTAATTGATCCGGAGAGGCGTCGATGAATTAGGTAATTGTCTTGCGCTACCCTGGTATGCCGCGAAATACCCTGGTTGGTACGGCACGCATAAATATGCCATCAAGTTTGCGGTTGCAGCCAGAAATCTCAGTGAGAAGGGGGGTTCAAAAGCTGTTCTCTATCGAGAACTCATATGTAGAAAACCACCCATCAAGCAGAAAAAAAATTTATATATATTAATAATAAAAATTATGACCTTACGATCGCGACAGTACTCCCCTGATGAGCTTAAGGGCTCATGTTCATCGTTTCCTGAAAGAGCTTTTCTGTCACATCATTCTGTCACAGTTCACCCCACTGAACATCCACGAGGAAAAAACGAAAAATTTATTGAAAACTCGATACAACAGGCAGACGAATATAAAGGAGCAGAGAAGCGGCAACTCGGTGTAAATCGCACCGAAACGACTCCTGTATCAATTCGCTTATCTATGCTATGAGGATAAAATGAACAAGACGAAATTATTCCTATCAGCGGCACCGTTACTAATCGGACACATGAATCCAGCGGTCGCCATCGGACCTGGCGATTTAGGAAATTTAAGCGGCCAGACCGTCTCTATCGGAAATACCTTTTCAGCTTCAAGCCTGGATTCGCATTTTAATGATGTATACATATTCGATATCTCACCCCAATCTGCTGCGATAGGAACTACGGTCACCGTGAATTTTGACCTCCCGTTCTTCCCCGGACCGGAGTTTCAATTATCAAACATGAATATCAAGTTCACTAACTCCACCGATACCATTACTTATGCCAGTGATAGCCAGGTAAATCCTCTTGATGACATTCTTTCCGTTTCCGCACTTCTACCCGCTGCGCTGGATTATAGATTCATTGTATCCGGAAACGTCACGGGTAATCTGGGGGGCAGCTACGCAGGCATTCTTCAGGCCCTCCCGATACCCGAGCCCGATACTTATGCCCTATTGCTGGCAGGTCTCGGGATGATTGGCGCCATTTCACGTCGTTGCATGTCGATTTGAAACGGCGCCGTGACATAGCCAAAAAAAACGTAGCAATGCAGGTAAGTAAAAGGGATTATTTATGGATACCGCGACGACGGATGACAGCACCCATCAAACCCAGACCAGCCAGCAGCATGGCGAAGCTTTCCGGTTCGGGAATGGGAGATACGGCGCTGATCGATCCAGTATAGATCCCGCCCAGCGAACCGTCCACGACACCGCCCACGGCGAGATAGGCGCCGCCGGTGATGGGTTGATCCCATGTCAGGCTGATATGATTCTGCGTATTGCCAGCGGATGGAAGTACAACCGACTTAAGAACCTGGTCGTCGCCCCCTCCAAAAGCATTGTCAGCTCCAAAGCTGACCAGCGAAATTGTGGACAATACCGTGTTCAAGGTACCGGCGGATCCGAGATCCAACGGGAAATTGACCACACTATAGCCCGAACCTGCATTAGGCTGCTCCAGGGTAAAGGTGAAAATGTCGCTGAAGCTTGAACTGCCTCCAAGTACCGATCCCGTAAAGGTGGTGGGCGCACTGGCACTCACCATTCCAAGATCAGTGGTTGTAGCATTTGCGCCCATGCTTGCACCTGCCAGCAGAGCGATACCTACTGCCCGCTTCAAAGTAGAATTAACCATAACTTTTGCCTCCTATTAGTATTTACAACTTGGTACGACACAATACGACTACACGACAAACTTCTCTTACTAGCACACCCACATACCGGTTTGGCACTCCGACTGCCATCGATTAGCCAAGACCAGGTCAATCAGCACTTCATACGAGTTCTGGAAGAACGCCAGACGCAAAAACTCGTAGGGAGAAGGTTACGCTTTATATCGACAGGGTCAATAGACCTATCGGACTAGCGACGATATAGTCACGTCAAAACAGAGCTTTAAGTCAAAAAATACAATTAAAAGAACTGGGAATTGCCGCTTTAATTGGGTGGGATGCGGGGAGACGGGATTGATGCCTTCGTTAGAAGGCCGGCAAGGGCAGCCCGCCCGCAAAGCCCTCTCCCATAAAGGCCGCGGCAAAGTCGGGCGGACCTTCACAGGTGAGGCGATTCTCCCGGAAGAAGTTGCCATCCTCCGCGACGGGCTGTTGGCAACCGCGCCTGGTCTTTGGCGCGGTCAAGTATCCTACTCCTGCACGACCCCGCTTCGCAAAGCCCTCGGACCCTGCTCAGAAAGCCATGGCGCTCTATGCCCACAGCGTTGCAAGTCCGCCCGGCCAGAGCCTTGTCGCGCGCCTATCATTTCGATTCGCCATCGATGCGTCCTGCGAGGACTTGTTCAGGGCTTCCTTAACGTTGATCTCGTTGATCTCTGCCGTATATATCGTCAAAACGCACAATATCGTCTTCGCCCAGATACGACCCCGATTGAACTTCGATCATCTCCAGCGGCACGCAGCCCGGATTTTCCAGACGATGCCGCGTGCCCAATGGGATAAAGGTCGATTCGTTCTCGGACACCAGAAAACTCGTATCGCCACGCGTCACCTGTGCAGTTCCTCGCACCACGATCCAGTGCTCCGCCCGATGATGATGCATTTGCAATGACAATGCGGCGCCCGGCTTTACGACAATGCGCTTCACCTGAAATCGTTCGCCGATATCGATTCCGTCATACGAGCCCCAGGGACGAAAAACTTTTCGATGCAATTGCCCTTCTGGCCGCTCCTCCCGCTTCAGATTATCGACGATCTGCTTGACATCCTGCGCTTTTTCCAACCGCGCAACCAGGACAGCGTCCGGTGTTTCTATGACCACCATATTCTCTGTTCCCACGCATGCCACCAACCGATGCTCGGACATCACCAGCATATTGCGGCAGTCATGCAGGAGCACGTCTCCCTGGGCCACATTGCCCGAATCGTTTTTCGGCAGAACCTTCCATAGGGAATCCCATGCTCCCACATCGGACCATCCGGCCGACAGGGGAATCACGATTCCACCGGGCAATGAGGACTCCCGGTCGACGGCAATACGCTCCATCACGGCATAATCGATCGAGTCGCTTGGACAACCGGCAAATTCTTCTTTTTTTACCCGTATAAAGTCTCCATCAACCGACCGATGAGTCCATGCATTTCGGGAAGCAGCCAGGATATCGTTTCGGCAAATTTCCATGGAAGAAAGCCACACCGAGGCCCGCATCATGAACAAGCCGCTATTCCAGAAATAAGAACCCGCATCAAGATAGGCCTTCGCGCTGGCCACGTCCGGTTTCTCGGCAAACCGGACAATCCGATATGCGTGGTCCTTGGAAGACTCTGGCGGTACAGGCTGCCCGGCCTGAATATAGCCGTATCCTGTTTCGGGGGATTCAGGTATGACTCCAAATGTGACGATCATTCCCTGAGCCGCAAATCCTATCCCGCTGGATACCACTTCCTGGAATTTCTGCACATCCACGATGACGTGGTCCGCAGGCATGACGAGCAGTATCGGATCGCTTTTTTCCTGTTCCGCCGCGAGTGCCGCCAGCGTCAAAGCAGGAGCAGTATTGCGTCCAACCGGCTCCAGCACGATCGTCCCCCGTTTGCCCATCAGCCGCAACTGTTCAGCTATGACAAAACGGTATTCTTCATTGCATACGATCAACGGAGCTCCAACCTCTACGTTGGCCAATCCATCCATGCGACGCACCGTGGCCTGCAATAGGGAATCTTCTCCGGTAAGCGGCAATAGCTGTTTCGGATACTTCTCGCGAGACAACGGCCATAATCGTGTTCCGGAACCGCCGGATAGCACCACAGGAATTAATGATTGCATATGAAAAATGGTCGAGAAATAACTTGAATGGCGCGAGCACGCCCCTCCGGCATAAGTTTAACTGGTACTACTCCGCATTAGTAGAATGCGCGGAAAGGAATCTACTGAGCATCTCCTGGTCCTTGACGCCATACCCATCGGGATTGCCTTCCTGCCAGCGCCAGGCATCGGCGCACATTTCATTTAAACCGCGTTGCGCCTTCCATCCGAGCAGATTGAATGCCAGCGCCGGATCAGCATAGCATGATGCGATGTCGCCCGGGCGACGTGGCGCGATTTTATAGGGAACCGGCCGGCCGCTTGCCTGCTCGAAGGCATGCACCATCTCCAGAACGCTGTAGCCTATGCCTGTGCCCAAATTGATCGTCATACAACTGCCAGCGTCGATTTCGAGGGAGCTCAAGGCCTCCAGAATTTTGATATGCCCCACGGCCAGATCCACTACATGGATATAGTCGCGCACCCCGGTTCCATCGGGAGTGGGATAATCATCTCCCCAGACATTGAGAAATTCTCTCCGCCCTATCGCCACCTGGGAGACAAAAGGCATGAGGTTATTGGGCATTCCCTGCGGATCCTCTCCTATCAAGCCGCTGGAATGTGCGCCGACGGGATTGAAATAACGCAGGATGCCGCAACGCCAGGCGTTATTGCTGCGGTGCAGATCCCGTAATATTTCTTCAATCATCAGTTTGCTGCGGCCGTAGGGATTGGTAGCGGAAAGCGGATGATCTTCGGTTAACGGCAACCGTTGCGGATCACCGTAAACCGTAGCGGATGAACTGAATACCACCGTATGCACGCCACTTTCTTCCATGGCCTCCAGCAGACGAATGCTGCCAACCACGTTGTTATCGTAATATGACAAAGGCTGTTCCACCGACTCTCCTACCGCCTTGAGCCCCGCGAAATGAATGACAGCCTCCGCCTTGCTGCTACACAACGCCGCCGTTAGTGCGGCACGATCCCGGCAATCGCCCGGGATAACTTGCAGTTTCTTGCGGGTAATGGCCTCTACTCGGGATAAAGCCTCTGGATGACTGTTGCAGAAGTTATCGAACACCGCCACCTCGAAACCTGCATTCAGCAGTTCCAGACAGGTATGCGATCCTATATAACCTGCTCCACCCGTTACAAGAATCATTTGGAGGCTCTTATTGATGTCAAGATATAAACCTAAATCCGGTAGCTGACCGCTCTTTTTTGGTTTAAAACCATAAGCCGCAAAGACTTTCGCGATACTCGACGTTCACCTGTATGGTTCGCTACATCTCTCATCGGATGATCCATATCACCGCTATTTGAAGTTAAGGAAGCGCTGAATAAATCTCCGCTGGCGCGGCGGTGGCTTTGCGGGATGGGATGCGCGAAAGGCGACGACGCGAATGGTTGATCCCCTTCGCTAGGAGCCTGACAAGGCAGACCGCCCGCAAGGCCCCGTCCCATAAAGGTTGCGGTAAAATCGGGCTCTCATGGCGTTGCGCTCCTTGGCATCGTAGTCCCGGCTACGACCTGCGTCGCGCGCCTTATGATCATCCCGATTTTACCAGCAACGCGCTCAGCGAGGATTTATTCAGCGCTTCCTTAACTATCACTATCCTGCAAGCTCCGCCGCCAGAATCGCAACGATCCGCTCCGCCGCCTTTCCATCCCACAGATGAGGTCGTTGCCCCCGCTTACCTTCGCCAAGCAGCACCTTGCGTGTTTCCGCAACGATATTCACTGGATCCGTGCCAGCCAGCACGTTGGAGCCTTGCTCCACGGTAACGGGGCGTTCAGTATTGTTGCGAACGGTAATACAAGGTACGCCCATCGCCGTGGTTTCCTCCTGTAAACCTCCACTGTCTGTCAGAACGACCGTCGCATCTTTCCATAAATTCAGGAATGGCATATACGCCTGCGGGCCAACGAGCGTGATCTTCGGTCCCAATTCGATACCGAATTTTTCCAGATTGCCTTGCGTACGAGGATGTACCGGAAAAATCAAAGGCAACTCGCACGAGATCTCCTTCAGCGCCCCGCAAATCCGCGCCATTGTGCCCGAATCATCGACGTTGCCTGGGCGATGCAAGGTCACCACTCCGTAACGCCCCTCATTCGCCAGATTCACTGCCTTGAATCTGCTTGTGTCATATGCCGAAGTATCGGTGCTCGCCAATCGCTCGACCTGATAGAGCAAATTATCCACCATGACGTGTCCGACATAATGAATCGATGAGGCATCCTTGCCTTCGCGCTTCAGGTTCTCTATCCCGCTAGGTTCTGTAACGAAAAATAAATCCGAAATACTATCGGTGACGATGCGGTTGATTTCTTCCGGCATGGTCATATCCCCGCTGCGCAATCCGGCCTCGACATGGGATACCGGGATATTCAGTTTCTTAGCAACGATGGAACACGCCAATGTCGAGTTCACATCCCCGACCACCAGGACGGCATCCGGCCGGTCAGACTGGCACAGTTCTTCAAAAGCCACCATTATTTTGGCTGTCTGCTGCGAGTGGCTGCCACCTCCCGCCGCCATAAAAATATCTGGCTCGGGTATGCCCAGTTCCTCAAAAAACACGTCGTTCATCTGGTAGTCATAATGCTGGCCCGTATGAACAATGCTGTAGGCCAAACTTCCGTTTGCCTGCAAGGCGCGAACGATGGGCGCGATCTTCATGAAGTTGGGACGAGCCCCGGCAACGAGGTATATTTTTTTCATCCTTGCCTGCTATTTTTCCCTGAAAATCTGAAACGGCGAATTTGGCAAGCAAAACTGATGCCCATCAAGCCCGCAATCATCATGAGATAGATATTTGGTTCGGGAACGGCCGACAGGGACATGGTTTGAAATGTTTCCTTGCCGTCACCGATTTTCACCCCGGTCGAATAAACACTCATGTGCGGCCATTCCACGCTCGGCGTGCCATATATGCCGCTTTTAAACCATAAACCACCTTCATCATTGAAAGTATTGATATGATTTCTTTCCTGATAAAGAAGAACGCCGTCCTTCCAGAATTCAAGAAAACCCGTATTATCACCCGCCCATTTTACATGAAGATCCAGGTGCACCCAACGATCGGTCGCAAGCGTCCATGAAGCCAGCTCACGCACCTCGTAATCCACATGTGCAACAGGAGTGATACCGGAGGGTGAAGTAATACGGTCGTAGTCAAAGGCGTTAATGAGGCTTACTTTATCGTCTTTGACTGCTACTGCAAGAGTCGGCCTTCGCAGATCGCTTTCTCCTCTATCTGGCGTGTCGTGTATCTGGGCGATAATGTTGCCGTCATGCATATCGTTCCACTTGGCGGGCAGATAATATCCCCATGAATACCAGCGCTCCGACCCCATGGGATCTTTTGGCGCGCTGACTTCGGAACGGAACCCTCCGTTTGTCCGCAGATCACCCAGGAAGCGGGTTGCCAGCATGACGGATTGACCGGAGCCCGCCGGGTCAAGCTGCTTTTCGATTCGGCCCGGGATTCCAAAAGGGGCCAAAACGCCTACCGGGGCGTATCCATCCGCCTCCACTACCCAGTAACGGGAAAAATCTCCCTTGCTGAGTCGCCCGTCAAAGACCATGTCGGCACAGGCGGAACGCATAAAGACAAGCAGCAGCATGCCGCCACAAATCAGCTGGAATTTGCTGATACGAGTCATCTCCGAAATTTTCAACATCAAGCGCACTCCATAATCTCTACCCTTTCATGCAGGAAGTTTGAAAAAACAACGACAAATCTGATAACCGGATGGAATGGGCAACCCGCTTTCACCGGTTGCTCCGAATAAAAGTAAAACAGCGGCACAGAAACGCATCACTACGATGATTCAGAATTGGAATCGAGGAAGCGCTGCTTCCCGACGAACCGGCCAACTGAACAGGTCGAGTAAAAATACCAGAACCCCAGGCGAGAGCCAGGACTGTGACTGAACCAGGGAACCCCCGAGAAGTTCAGGGAAGCGCTGAATAAATGGCGCACAAGGCAACGACGCTTCGTGGCGCAGCAAGAAGCAGCCTCTTCCTATGGAAGGCCGCCCAGTAGCAAGAGTAGATCATTAGGCTATGGCCATGCGCCGCTGCCTGATTCCCCATTTCACGGGGTCTCTCATCCAGCTGCGGGATGACTTGCCGTCCTTTCGCATCGCAGGCCCTCGCTACGTTGCTTCAGGAGTCACTCAAAGCTCTACCAGACGATCAAGATGATGAGCTAATTCGTTTTGTCAGCCAAGTGATGTGATGAACCAGAGGCCGCATCACTTCCTGGCGCTATAAATCCACTGTAGACCAGATGAACGGCCTCACTTGTTTGTCATTCAGCGGCCTGGCTTTCGAGCTACGAAAGTACCGCTTGAGAATGCGAATTATTATACCACAATTCATCCACGAGCGAGCGCGTATTCCGTATATTTGACTTGCTCGATGCTCCAAAAACTATTGCCTCGATATTGGGCTGCTCGCATACCCAAGCGATTGCCTCTCTCGCGGGAATGGCTCCCGATGCAAATACCGACATGGCAATGGCACGGAATTTTCTTTCGCGAAGCGCACGTTCGTACGCGTCGAACCCGCCGCACATGCGAAAACCAATTTTATTGATATTCGAGCAGACGATCGGATTCGTCAAACCGACTTCCTCGAGCGCGTCGAGCAATGCTGGCAGGTTCATTGTGATAAACCCTGGCTCGGCGTTATAGCGTGTCTTCACATGAGCTGAAAAGATGCGGAATGCTTCCTTGAAGCCTAAACCGAGCAGCAGGTCGACGACGACATTCTGCAGGAAAATGACTGGCGTGTTGAGACCTGAGAACATTTTCATTTCGGAATCGATCAGCAACGTGGTAATACCTTCAATATCTTTCTTCGCGAACGACATGCCGCCCCGCATCGCGGCGTTGAGAAAACCTTCCGCCGGCAAAAAACGTTTGAGCGCGCCCAGCATGCCTTCCTCGGTCACGGCGTTTGCATACTTATGCGCGTATGGCATGGAAGGCATAAACGAAAAATCGCCATAGCGATCCGGATGTGCCCGCATGTGATCGCATATCAGGGTCATGCGGTCATGAGTGGTGCACATGAAAGATCTTATTCCTTCATCATAAGCATCGTCGAGCACGTCGATGATGCTCTGAATTTCCTGAAACCTGATGGATTGATCCCGTGCCTTGTCTTCAGACATATGGTTGACGCCGAAAAACTGATTATCACCGAACAATAAACGGTCCATGAAAAACTACTCCATCTTGATCGAGGAATTATTACTGCGCTGTTTTGCGGCTGGGGAAAAAGAACCCGCGTTTCTTTGAAGGAATTTCCGGGATTACCTCACCGGGTCGGGATGTCCTTGTGGTTGCATCCGCTATTATCAGCGACATGATGTTATCGGTGATTACTGCACTCTTGAACGAGTTTACATTGTCTGCGGCGCGGTTCTCGGCGATGCACCGCACGAAATAGTCGAGCTGCGCGGAATACTCCTCTCCGCGAAGATAGAACCACACCGGTTCGGTCAGCTCCGTTGTATAGCGGACATTCCACCCCTGATGATAATTTGGAGGGAATTGCGCCGCATCGCGTAAATAGGTCCGGCATTCCTGCCTATCCGCGTAAATTCTACCCTGTGTCCCCCAAATGTTGATTTTGGTCGTCATCTTCCGGACTGATTCATCGCTCCAGTTCACCGATAACTGGGCGCTTTTGCCGTCTTCATAATACAGGGTAGTGAAAACCTCATCATCCGTATCCTTCGAGAAAACCGGGTTCAACACGGAGCCGCCCACCCCATGAGGCGACCCGAAATACCAGTTCGCCAGGTCGAGCGGATGTGCGCCATAGTCATACAGGCATCCTCCTCCGGTGTGGCGCTGAGTCCGCCAGGTCGTCCCCTTGGTCTTCAGCACGACCGGACCATACGCTTCGGCCAGGATGTGCGTTACCTTTCCAATAGCGCCCAGGTCGAGCAAACGCTTTACCTCCCCGAATGCGCCAACGAAGCGGTTGTGGTAGCCCACCTGATTGACCAGCGCCTTGCCATTCGCCAGATCCGCCAATTCGCGGCCCTCTTCGATATCGAGACAAAAGGGCTTTTCTCAAAATACATGGAGGTTTTTTTGCAATGCCGCCCTGACCATTCCTGCGTGCATGCTCGAGGGCGTGGCGATGATGACGGCATCGAGTTCGACTTCTCGCAGCATGGCATCGAAATCGCTGTAGGTGGTAACCCCGGTATATTTTTTCAGCACATCCAGCACATACCCCGTGGAGTCGCATATTGCCTGAATCTTTACCAGAGGGTGCGTGGCGATAATCGCATAATGAGACAGGCCCATCTTTCCGAGACCAACGACAGCAAGGCGAATCATGGTTCAGCTTCCTAAAGTAGATTATGAGTTGAGAATTTCATCCCTGACCATCTGGTAGGCGACCCTGCCTTTTTCAAGCAGGGCCCGGTTCGGCGGACGTTGCTGCGCCACGTCCAGATATCTTAACGCCTCGATCGATGTCAATTCGGGCTTATGCTCGAATGCGCCCACTGCAAGCAGATAGCGGTCGACATCCAGAAGCTCGTCCTGGTAAACGGAGATGGTTGGTATGCCCAGCACCGCCATCTCTCTTGTCATCGTACCCCCCGCTCCGATAAACAGGTCGCAGTCCTGCGCGATATCGGCAATGTCCAGTGCCGTGGTAACGACCCGGACACCTGAAAACCTGGGGTCCAGATAATGCACGCCTTGCTTCTCGCCTCGTGGCAAGAGAATGATATCGACATGGTCTTTCATTCCCAAAACCAGATCGTCAAGAAAGTTACGGCTTCCTTTGTAGTATTGAGCGGTCCAGGGCTCGGGGCGAATATAAACAATCCTCCCGGATTTTTTCACTGTCATTGTCGCGCGCCCAGATGACAGCCGTTCGTCGAGCTCCCACAAATAAATTCCTTCCTTGACGCCTGGATAATGGATCACTTTCTTCGGGTTTGCCCATTGCCTTCTCAGTTTTTCCATACCCAGAAATTCCGGCACCATGATGGTGTGGGCACATATGAATGCCGGCACGTTGCCAACTGCATGCTCATTGTCGTTCATATAAATGGAACGTACGCGCAGCAGGCGCGAAACCGCCGGGGAGTGAAATGAACTCTGGGAAATGGAAATATCGATCTCTCGCTCTTCGAGAAATTTCTTCAGCTGTAAAACACGTATAGGAAACCCCAGCAGCTTGGCCGAAAGGCTGCCCCCATAATGGATTCCCACGACCTCATGCTTGAATCCGTGGAGTTCCAGCAGGGAAATGGTGTTGGCCAAAGGACGCGACGTAATGATCACCTCATGTTCGCGCTCCAGTTCACGTATCATCGTGGCGAACATGTTGATGTGAGGTGAATTCGTCAATTCAAACCAGATCTTCAATTCAGAAGGCTTCCGTTCGTTACAGCGCTATTGATAGATAAGAACAGGTTCCGGGCCTATAGTCGTCCTTGAAGAATCTCCCAGGGAATCTTCCCCGTCACCCAGCAGCCTCTGAACATGTCCCGTACTCAAAAGCGAAGACAGATCTGCAACCAGTTCCTGATCCGTCGCCCATGCGAGCCATCCGCTTCGTCCGCCCTTCAACTGGATATTGCAGATGACAAGCTTGCCGCGCTGGGATTCGCAGGGACCTACAACCGAACCCAGCAGCCAGTTCCGGGTCTGCTGATATGCTCGAGTCATCGGTGTTGCGACACTTCCGCGCACTGCTGCGATTCCCATCGTCGGATGCGGAGGCTCGCCATCCCAATTGAACAGATAGAAACGTCTCAGACCGTCCGAGGCGCCGAGAATCAGCGCCCTGGAAACATAGGCTGCTCCCAGGCGATCCGGCAAAACATCTTCAAAAGAACCCTTTCTTACGCCGGGACCAATCGAAAGATCGTCTCTCGCGAAAGTAAATCCTGATTCTGTATTGAATATGGGAAGCCGATCCAGCTGATAAGTCGTCAGAATACTTCTCAGCTTCCGGGTGATGTCAGGAATTTTTTCGGGAACATCGACATAGTAGTGAAAACTCGCAATATCGATATATTTACCTCCTCCCGCCTTGAAGAAAAAGGCCAGGCGCCGCAATCCCAGATCAGCGGAAACAAATGATGGCGACACCACCCGGGCAGCGGGATCTTCCTCTGCAAGGACTTCCTTTGCTGCTTTGGCCAGTTCGACCAGGGCGGCCACCGTGCCACTGTAATAGCCGATCTTGGCATTGGGAGGAGCCTTCTCCAGTTCATAAAATCTCGGCTCGTTCCAGACCTCATAAAACTTGATTTTGCCTTTATAACGGCGCGCGACGGTACGCACGTAATTTTTCCAGTCCTCTATCGATGCCGGCTCGGCAGCACAACCTTTGCACTCTTCGTCCGGCCGGGCGGAGGCCCATTGGGGGGTGCGCCCCAGCGTAAACAACAGCTCGATATTGTTACGCCCCGCTTCATCCACATACCGGTCCAGCCGCTGGAAATTCCATTGTCCTTTTTGCGGCTCCAGGTCATTCCACTGCACATAGGCCCCAAATAACCGCCAGCTGCCAAAGGGCACGAAAGGCCAGGAGGACGCCCCCGCCTTATAAGGCACATCCATATGATGAATATGCAGTCCGAAGTATGTGGGCGGGACCCCCGCTTTCGGATCTTCTCCCGCGAGCGGAGCGAAGGATGCCGAGGTCGACGTGCCGACAGGAGCTGTCACCTTGACGGCTGATTGCGCTATGGCGGCAGAAATAGAAACACAGAAGAAAACACCCGCTAGAACAGATGATTGAATCCATTGCCGAGGCTTCATGATTCCTTCCTCCTTGAGATTGTTGCGGAGCTAACAAGCGTGTAGAGATATGGCCAGGCCCAGTACAAAAACCACAGGGGCCCGCAATGACGCCGGGTGAATACCGCCCAGGGTCCGGGAGGGCGCCCCTTCGGTCCGCAAACCAGCGACCACCTTTTTCCCAACGTCAAATTACTATCGCGAAACGTTCCTTCGTTATTATTTCGACTGCAAAACCCATGACGGCCGCTGGCCGCAAAAATCCTGAAACCCTCCTTCCTTACCCTGAAGCCATAATCGAAATCGCCCAGACCGTGAATGAAGCTGGCTTCCAGGTTTCCCACCTTCAAATAAACCTCGCGGGGCACGAGTACGATATTTCCGTTCATGGTTTCGCACTCCGCATCGCCATTCAGGGGTTCGACAACGCGTGGAGTCGTCTTCTTCCACCACACGGGGAATCGGACCCCCCCATAGGTAACCAAACCAGTCGAACCATCGTGAGTCGTCCCTGAGATGACGACAGCATCACCTGTTTTTTGTGTGCACCGGGACTCGGCATCCAGCAATTCCCGGATCGCCGATCGCGTGACGAATGTGTCATCGTTAAGCCACAACACATAGTCAACCCGGTCGGCGTATGCAGCCGCCAGGGAGGACCGCATACCCCCATTCCAGTAAAGACTGCCGCTGCCATGAAGCACCCGGACAGAAGGGAAAGCTTTGCTCAATGCCTCGGTGGTTCCATCGGAGCTGCCATCATCGGTTACATACGCGCATAATTGCACCGAGGCCGGCAAGTCCGAATCGAAAATATGAGAGAGGGCCTCCAACGTCTTGTCGCGACGGTTGAAGCATGTCATCACAACGCCTAGGGACGGCATGAGGCAAACTCCTCCGAAGAATATTTACCCCTATTCTGTACCTGAACCCTGGAAGTCGCTGCCGCCATTGCCAGGCCGAAGAGCAGGCCCTGCTCGAGCCGCGCACCATATGCCAGAAAAAACACCAGCTGCATCACCAGCGAAACCAGAAGGAACAACCGTACACCGAACTCCGGGTTCCCACTTCTTTTGATTTTTGATAATGCATGATAAAGACCCATGCCGGTCGCCGCCACCAGGGAGAGAAAAAGCCCCAGTCCTACCATCCCGGTTCGCAGCAACATCTGGACATAGAAGTTATGAGGCGTATATTCAGCCGAATACGAAGCGCCGAACTCCGCGATCTTGCGATAATAACCACTGCCAAAAGGTTGCCCCAGGGCGTATGTCAGGATGTTTCCATCGGCCCACCATTCACTGAGTAGCGCCTGCCAGCCAAGGTAACGGTCCGCAAACGAGCTATGATGTGCTGTCACCTCGGTGAAAGAGGCTTCCAGTGATTCAATAAAAGAATCCAGGAAACCCAGCAGAGCCATGGGAACCAGTACGGTGAAGCCGATGAATGCGGAAACAAGGAGAATTTGAGCCAAGCCGGCACGTTGCCTGCTATCGAACAAGGCAAGCAAGCCCATGCCGGCCGCCATGCTGACCCATACGGATCGATGCATCAACCCGAAAGCCATGACGAGGCAAATACCCGACAGGACGATCGCCCAACGCCGCCAGAAAGAGGCCAATTCACGCACTACGATTCCTGCCTTGACAGCCTTCTGTTTAACAGGCGCCATGTTTCCCCAATCCGAGGCCCCGATGATGAGCAGCAGCAAGCCAGCCTGGGCTATGAAATAGCTCTGCGCGGCATTCAGCACCCGGAATTCCCGGCCAGCGCCCACTACACGCCAGGATTCCGCAATTGCGAGACCCGCTGCGCCTGCCGCCCACCGACAAAATGCAAGAAGGATGAGTATCATCCCCCCCCAGAGCAGGTACGAAGCCAGGCGGGTAAAATTGACCTGCTCGAAGTTGAAGGAGGACGCATAGAGTGCAAGCGCCATGAAATGGAAGAAAAATCTGAAATCAGGTGCTGCCGCCATGCCGTATTGCTTGAACCCAAGGCTCAACGGCACACTCATCAGCACGAGTAACGAAATCAGCAGCCACTGCGGAACCCCTATGCTTTTCTGCCCGAAAACAAGCCGGGTCAGGCCAGCAAAAAAAAGTGTTATGGATATAGGGTCAAATACTTGAATATTTTTACCCATGTGCAGTATTGGAAGTCCAACCGCGATGGCATCCAGGCAGAATAAAAAGACAATGATCGCGAGCATCGCCTCAAAGGACTTGCACGCCCAAAAAAACGAGAGTAATAAAATAATGGCAAGGAGAATAACGACGCCCATCGCAATGGAAGAAAAAAAGAGCATTCTTTCAACCGCCCCTGGTTATCGTCCGGGCGCCAGTAACAGTGTCAATTGGCCACCGCACTGGAAACCATGTCCGGAAAGTGCTGTAGATAGTAGAATTTCGGCAACTATTCACGCCAGTACACTCCGGTAAACACCCAGATACTGCTCCGCAGTCGCGTAGGGATCAGCCAGTTGCCAAGCCCGGTTTCGAGCTGCTTCGCACTGAATGCTGATCTCTTCTGGATGCTCGAAAATCCGCTTGATCGCTCTATAAATAGCTTTTGCATCTTTGACATCGACAAGCTGACCGGCATGCCCCCGGTCCAGCAACCAGGGTACTCCCCCCGACCGTCTTCCCGCAATGATGGGAATACCTATTGCCATGGCTTCCGCAATAGCCATTGGAAACGCCTCGGTAAGGGAAGGGTGCAAAAGCAGGGAAGCCGACTGCATCTCCTGTAACAAATCGCGATGTTCGATTCGGCCTCTGAGCTTGATTCCTTCCAGCGGCAGATTCGCCGCGCGCAGCAGCCTTTCCGCCTTTCCCCCCGGTCCGAAATCGGGACCGTACAATCTCAATTCGCATGTACGGGAAAGCGTTTTTTCCAACTCCAGAAATGCGAGGATAGCGGGCAGCGGATTTTTAAAGCGATTCCAATGCCCCATCACCATGGCGATCACAAATGGGGGCAAATCCTTCTCCATGCTTGGATTTTTTGATCCTCCGCATTTTTTCAGCGTCCGCAGCCAGGCCGGCAGTGGATTAGCTACGATGGTAATAGGCCGGGAAACGAGATCCGCCATGCTTTCGGCAGCGTAGCCCGAAACTGCGGTAATAGGGATGCCACTTTTCAATACCTGCCGGGCCATCATGTAGCGCCCCACGGTATAGGGAGTGGGAGTAAAACGCATGATTTCACCGGGGATATCGTGTGCCGTTGCAATCGCCGGCAAGCCGGAGCGGATTGCCACCATCGCATATTCGTAGATCCAGTGGGCATGGAGGATATCCACTCTCTCGCTTGCAACCGCTTCAGCGAGCCTCCTTCGCTCCAGGCGAAAAAAATCCCAAACCCGGCCAATGCGGCCGTGCCTCGGTAACGTGCCATTGGGACGAGAGGGACACAGCCATAGGCGAAACCCCGGCCCATCCACGTGCCGCGGCCGGCTATCGAGGTCGAGAGTACGTTCGGAGGTAAAAGCCACCACCTCATGCCCCAATTCCAGGAATGCGGTAATCAAGGTCCCCATGAACGGCGCTCCAGGCGTTCCCAGGGGCGGAGATGCCGTGTCCGATAGATCGAGAAGATGCCGTACATCGGCGGTGGCAATGGGGCCGAGAATACCGATCCTCATATTTTCGGCCTGTCCGCGTGCCAGTCGCCGCCAGCAGCAATCGACTCTATCCTCGATGTAAAAGCCTTTGGCAGTGAACTGGAAAATCGCCATAAAACCTTTGCAAGCACCGGGGCCAGCACCCATCTGGGAACAAACCAGAACAAAACGAGAAACAGCAGGCATTCGATTCCTACAGCAAGACCCATCTTGCCTATCGGGTGATGAGCTTCCGCAAGCAGTAAAGCAGCGGCGCTACTCCCCCCGGCAATGCAACTCAGCACAAGAGGGCCGCGGAAGCAAACCATCATCTCGACGGGCCGCAGTTGCAGCAAGCGGGCAACGCTAAACGCCAGCAGACATGCTCTCGCGAGATACACCGCAAAGACAACCCATGCCAGCTGGACTGCAGAAGTCAGATCCAGCGCTAACACCGCTCCTACGAAACACAACAACACCAGCCATTGAAGCAGAGATTCGGTGCCTACACGGTTTACTCCCCACAGGAGAGGTCCGGATACCGCGGTAATCGCATGCAGAGGCATGGCCAGGGCAAGCGGCTGCATGATCGCGATAGCTTCTCTCCACTCCTCGCCATATAAAGTAAGTATCAGAGGCTCTGCGACTATTGCGGTGGTAGCAAATACTGGCAGGGTGACCGTTGCGACAAGCGACAGGCTGGCGAGGTAAGCCGTGCGCAAAGCATGCTGGTCATTTTGCACTGCCGCGCTGGTGGGAAAAAGCACGGCCTGCAGCGTCGTAACCAGATGATTGGTCGGGTAGCGGACAAGGTTGTAGCTTACAGCATAAAGGCCCAGTGAGCGGGCGCCGAAAAACCGCGCCACAAGAAGATTGTCCAGATTCTCGATCAACCAGTTGGCAATATTGGCAGCAAGAGCGCGAATGCCGAACCACGACAGGCGATTTTTGCTCGCGGGCCAGCCTAAAGTCAGCTTATGCCTGACTTTGACAAACATCAGAATCCATGAAATCAGAACCTGGACAAACCATGCCATAAGCATTGCCCAGGCTGTATGCAGCATCGCAGCAAGTGCAAAACCGACGAAAATCTGGCCGATGACCATACCTGTGACCTGTGCAAATTGAATACGCTTGAAGTCGAGTGATTTTCTCAGCAATGCCAGAGAAACGGATGCGACTGTCTGAATGAAGAGTGGAGCAGCCGCAAAACGCAGGTAGGATGCGGCTTCAGCGTTACCCAGCAGAAGCGCCAGCGGTTCAGAGAACGCTATCAGCAAGCCGGAACCAAGCAAGCCGCTAGCGAAAAGAGAGGTCCAAACCCGCTGGACATCAGAGCCATTCAGGGAGGGGTTTTGAATCAGAGCTGAACTCAACCCCATCTCCGCGACAACGTAGCCTACACCGACCACCATGAAACACAGGGCGAAATAGCCAAATTCCGCCGGGCCAAGCAATCTCGCCAGGACAATTTGCGCAATCAACTGAATTATGATACGGAGCGCTACTCCGAGGTAATTCCATTTGGCGGCATTTAACGCTAACCGGGCTATCGCGCCGCGCGATACCGCGGCCTGATGATCACCGCAGGCAGGATCAAGCGACGATTTGTTGGGCACGTAGGAAGTCTGCATATGCACGGCCTATTCCTTCATCGAGGGGGGTTCGACTGGACCAGCCAATACGTTTCAATCGGGAAACATCCATCAGCTTTCTCGGCGTTCCGTCCGGCTTGCTCGTGTCAAAAACAATCTCCCCATTGAAACCAACCACTTTCCTCACCAGCTCAGCCAGGGCCTTGATGGCAATGTCATTGCCGGCGCCGATATTTACCAGCGGTGGTTCGAATCTACCCGTTTCGGTTTCATCGCTGCCCAGAAGACTGATATATTCATCATCCGGAAGCATCATCAGGAAGACGCATGCGTCGGCCATGTCATCACTATAAAGAAATTCTCTCTTTGGACTTCCCGTGCCCCACACAACCACTTCCCTTTTACCTGCCTGTTTCGCCTCATGGAATTTACGGATCAGCGCAGGAATGACGTGGCTATTGTTCAAATCGTAATTATCTCCAGGACCATACAGGTTGGTCGGCATCGCAGCGAGAAACTGCGTTCCATACTGCCGGTTGTAGCTCCAGCACATTTCAATGCCAGCAATTTTGGCCAAAGCATAGGGTCGATTCGTAGGTTCCAATGGACCTGTCAGGAGATATTCTTCCTTCATCGGCTGCGGTGCCAGCTTGGGATAAATACAACTGGAGCCAAGAAACATGAGTCGTTTTGCCTGGTTCTTGTAGGCAGCATGAATGACATTGCTCTGGATGACGAGATTTTCATGGATAAATAATGCCGGGTAGCGGTTGTTGGCAAGAATCCCGCCAACCCGGGCAGCCGCGAGGAAGATATACTCGGGCCGTTCGCGTGCGAAAAATGCTTCCGTGGCAACCTGGTCCGTCAAGTCCAGTTGGGCATGGGTTCGTGCAAGAATATTGTCGTAACCCTTCTTCTGAAGGTTACGAACAATTGCAGAACCAACCAGTCCGCGATGACCCGCAACATAGATTTTCATACTTGAGTCGAACGTTGTGTTATTCATGATAGATGCATGGAAAACCCGTGCTTCTCCTGGTTCATCCCTTTTGGTGATTGCGGGGTCTTCAGCCGCCATTTCATCCGCCAGATCTTCAAGCCGATCTTTGGCTCACATCCCGGTTGCCCCTGGTCTTTGGTCAGAAACTTCGAAACTGTTCTATATTATGGCTGGCTTAGGAATGACATATTGATGTAAGACTATATGCCCTGAGGAATTGGGGTGCCTTTATCAAATCATACGATGATAAATGCCATCGACCTGCAGCAAATGTCCGGATCGCTGGTCCACAAACCCCTGTTCGAGAGAAACAAGCTTGAATCCTTTCCCCGTTAAAAGACCGTGCAAATCATCGAAAAGTACCTGTCCGTCATAGAGCGGTATAAGAGACATTTCAAGCTGGATCATGCGTATGCGCTCAAGCGATTTTTCCGCTCCTTCTATCACCTTATGCTCAAACCCTTGCGTATCGACCTTGAGGTAGACGTTATTCTGGACGGAGCAATAATTGTCTATTATTGAATCCAGCGTCTTGACATCAGTTGTTTCACTCCCTATATAAGATGAACTGGGCGCCGAGTCTATGTGCGACGACAGCATGCCGAGTAACGAACTGCTGTGGGAATTTCCCGCAATATTGATATTTGCTGTTCCATTCTTATCTCCCAAAGCAAAGTTATTCACCTCCCATTTGGGATCGTGCGCGGCATTTTTCTTAAGCAACTCAAATGCTGCGCTTTGCGGTTCAAAAGATATGATGTTTCCGGAAAATCTCATATCTCTTCTCAGTTCTTGTCCATATTGACCGATATTGGCTCCGATATCCAGAACGGTATCGATAGCATATTGCTCCATTAATCTTTTTCTTCTGGCAAGAGGATGAGTCAGGGGCTGAAAACGTAAGACATCATATCCTGTCCTCCTGAGTAAGCTCCGAAGTACTCGTTTTAATCTCATTGCCCGTTCCTTGACTTAGTCATTTTTTTTGAAACTTCCAAACCATCGCAGACCGTCCATTCCGCAGCGACCTGCAATGTATCTTTGCGGCCCACAAGCTGCTCTCTATTCGTGGTAATCGTATGCCGCGAACCCGTGTTTCTTTACCAGCTCATCCCTCTCGGCGCTTTTGAGATCTTCGCGCACCATCTCGACAACCAATTCATCAAATGCCGTCTTCGGCTTCCATCCGAGTTTCTCCATGGCCTTTGATGGATCGCCAAGCAGCGAATCGACCTCGGTCGGGCGGAAATAGCGTGGATCGACCCTGACGATGACCTTATGGTGTTGATCTGTTCCCGTTTCCTCTACGCCTCGGCCATTCCAGGTGATATGAATGCCAAGCTCCCGCGCGGCGGCATTGACGAAATCCCGGACCTTGCGCTGTACTCCGGTGGCGATGACAAAATCCTCGGGCTTTTCCTGCTGCAATATGAGCCACTGGGCCTCTACGTAATCCCTTGCATGACCCCAATCGCGCAATGCATCCAGATTCCCCAGGTACAGGCACTCCTGCAAACCAAGCTTGATACGGGCCAATGCTCGGGTGATCTTGCGAGTGACAAAGGTTTCCCCACGGATGGGACTCTCATGATTGAACAAAATACCATTGCATGCATATAAGCCATAGGCCTCACGGTAATTGACCGTGATCCAGTAGCCGTACAGCTTGGCCACGGCATAGGGGCTGCGTGGATAGAAAGGCGTTGTCTCCTTCTGAGGCGTCTCCTGAACATAGCCGTAAAGCTCTGAAGTGCTGGCCTGATAAAAACGGACGCTGTTTTTCAATCCCAAAATACGGATGGCTTCCAGAATGCGAAGAGTGCCGATGCCATCAGCATTGGCAGTATATTCCGGAGTTTCAAAACTGACCGCGACATGGCTCATGGCAGCAAGGTTATAGATTTCGCCGGGCTGCACCTGCTGTATGATGCGGATCAAATTGGTCGAATCGGTCAGGTCGCCATAGTGCAGAACAAAATTTCGTTCCGAAACGTGCGGATCCTGATAAAGATGATCAATCCGGTCGGTATTGAAAAGCGAGGAACGACGCTTGACGCCGTGGACTATATAACCCTTATTGAGCAGGAATTCAGCCAGATAAGCGCCATCCTGACCTGTAATGCCAGTAAGAAGTGCAATTTTTTTCATGCGTTCAATCGAGTGGAAGGTTGCCGTTCAACTTTTTTCGATATTCCGGCTTTAGGGCATGCAGCATTTGCTCTGCGAATTGAGCCTGTACTTCGTACGCATTCGCAGCTCCCGGATCGATGGACGAGATGCGGATCAGCATTCCATCAGGAATTTTTCCGCTAAGACCATAGCTCAGCTCGGCGAGCTTTTTCTGGATGCCGCCCTGAAATACCTGATCTCCGATAGTAGTCCAGTAGGTGACCGGCTCGTTGCGCGCCCCCAGACTGGTCAGGATCCGTGTAACCGGAATTGAGCCATTGCTCGTCGGAAGCGTGCCTTTCTCTTTTGCCTGCAGGGCAAATCCTTGAGCAGGATAACAAATCTCCGGATAGTGCATCTGCATGGCGTCCCTTTGATTGTCACCGTAAGCTATCGCCAGCATTATTCGATAGCCGCTGGCGTTCGAATAAGTACGATTGAGCGTCTGTGTATAGATCTTTTCTATAAGCTCCTGCTGCTGCGGGTCAACCATCTGCAATGAAGGAGTAGCGTCTTGACGCCAGTCCCCAAATTTCGCAGGAATTATTGCTTCCAGGTCTATTGCCTGGTTTTGGGCCGCCATCTTTTCAGTGGGACGAAGAGCAAGCGCCAGGCCGGAAGCGGCTAACATCAGTATCAGGAGTATGAAATTCTTGAGCCACAAACTCATGGGATCACCTCGTTTTATGCATTGCCATGGCTGTGCCGCAGCTTGACCCCAAGCTGGAGCAGCGAGTCCACTCCGATAATCAGCAGCAGCGCGCTGAGGAACAGCACCATGCCTGCAAATCCGTGCAGGAAACCTTGCCCAGCCTCATCGCCATAGTGATAGGTGATCAACGTGAGTATCATCACGCGTATGACATTGGCGGTAAAAGAGATGGGGACAATGAGGATTGCGAGCGCCACGTTGCGGAAAAGGGAATCGTGTCTGATGATGTTGAGATAAAGCAATCCCAACGCTTCAAGCGTAAATAGCGTATGCAATCCCGCACACGCATCGGCTACAAGCAATTTATACTGCCCGACCTGGAGAATGACGCCAGTACGGGCGATGGGATAACCGGCCCAGAAAAGAATATTTTCAGCGACATAGGAGACGGCCATTTTCATGGGCATGGTCAGCATATCCACGAGCGGCGCGGGCAGCGGAATCATGAACAACATGAAGAATAACGGAAACCATTGGGATTTCAGGGCCGCTCTTCCCCGGATGAGCAGGATAAAGGAAGCAAGCAGCCAGATGACAGATCCGACCTCGAAAGCAAGAATATCCTGCGAACGGCCCAATACATAGAGCAGCAAGCCCGACAGGAAAACCAGCCATCCGGCAGTGGTGGAAGGGGAGTGGCCCTCGCTCGATTGCCACATATCCGGCCATTTTCGATAAAAAAGCCAGCAGGAGATTCCCAGCACGATGGGCCCATGGGCTTGCTGATCGGTGCCCCAGACGCCCTCGAAAAGATCGACGAGCGTGGGCAGGTAGAGCACCAGCAGGCCTGCAATGATCGGTAGCCAGGTGAGCAGTCTGGACGACCAGCTCCGGTGGCTCGATGTTCCATTAATCAGGATTGGAGAATTCGTACCCATTTTTCAAGAGCATCCGTTCTTCTATATGACATGATTGGTTAGCAGGAAACCCATTGAGCCATGCTTTCATCCGCTTATCGACTCGTGCTGCTGCCGACCGTTGAGTACATGCACTTGCATCGAACTCACGCTCCCCATCTTTGCATGTTGTATGCCCGGCAAAATAAACATTCTTTTCCCCTGAATACTGGCTGCCACGCTGCATCCGCAAAAAGCTGGAAATCAATCAGGGAAAAGATGATGCCGCTCACCACTCTTAAGACCTGGCAAAATTGAGAGAAATCAACGTTCCATACTGGTATCCCGTTTAGGCAGGATGAAACAGCGTAACGGTCTGGAGACTAGTGTCCTTAACCTGAAATACGTTGAATAAATACTTGGGCCATTCCCGCGATAGCGCGAATCCAGCAGCTTGAAAAAGCTCTGGATTCCGGCTCACCGCTGGCGCGGCGTCCGGAATGGTAAATATTTTCATGCAATAATCTACGATTCACCACACTAATTATGCCGTTGATTTACCAGATGAAAACGCATCCTTGAGTTTCATTTTTGCTGGCCGGGAAGGATGTTCAATACCGCGCCTACCAGTTTGACGCCGGTGTGATCCAGATCACGGGCTAGCGAAGCAATATCTCGCACCGAACTTCTATTTTTACATGCAAGCAGAAGAGCAGAACCCGTTCCAGCAGCGATCATCTGAGCTTCGGCGTAACTGCTGGAAGCCGGCGTGTCGAAAATGATGATATCGAAGTCCCTTGCAAAGGATTGCAACAGTTCAGCAAAACCGGGGCGGCCAAGAAGTTCTTGCGGGTTAGGCGGAACCGGACCCGCGGGCAAAACATATAGTCCTGGCAGCAAGGAAATGCGGGCTATGGCCTCGGCACCTGTTCTCCCCGCCAGCAAAGTGGAGAGGCCGGCTTTATTATTAATCTTGAACAGCTTATCCTGACATGGCACTCTCAAATCTGCGTCAACCAGTAGAGTACGCTCACCCAGTTGAGAAAAAACAATGGCTAGATTCGCGGCAACGAAGCTTCTTCCCTCCCCTTTGCCGGGACTCATCACTGCCAGCATCTTCTGGCGTGCCTCAGGCTTGAACCAGCGCAGCATGAGCTGAGCACGCACGGAGCGAAGCTTTTCCACAGTATTGCTCAATGGCTGGTAAGCGGCGACAAGACGCCGGCTCAGGCTGCTATCGTCGGCCGGCAGATAGAGATTGTCGAACTGACGTGAAAGTGCAAACTGAATATCATCTTCTGTAAGCAGACCCAATTCGATGGCCGCCTCGCCAAAACGCTTACCTTCATCCAGTTGCAGGCGGGAAATACGTTCCGCATTTTCTGCGGAAAGACGTCCAGTGTGAACCAGGATCGCGCCGATCGAACTCCCGCTCCCCGGCGTTTCGGTTTTACCGTAGATTGGCGCCTCGCCCGAACCCGGCGCGGGGGGTCGTTTAATGGTCGGAAAACTGCTACTCAGAGGTTTCATGTCAATTCGCCGTGCATCAGGAAGTTTCTGTTCCCAGCAGGCGGTCGGATTTATGCCGGGAAAACCTGTTGGGTAACAGCTTGATCCCCCTGGATGGCAACGCAGATGACGACAGCGTCGCGAGTACAGGGAGATCAATGATTTCTATGAGATCTTCTTCGGAACGTACCCGGCGATTACGGAATTCACGTATCAAGGCCATGGCAACACCGAGCAGCGTGCCAACGAAAGTGGCAACAAGCAAGTTGATCAAGATCTTTGGACGAGAGGCTTCCGTCGGCATGGATGCAGGGTTCAGGATAGCAATGTTCGTTTGTGCGGCAAGACTTTCAAGCCGGGTCTGAGTCGAACGCTGACTCACGCCCTCGAACGCACGCTGCGCGGCTTCTACATCGCGCTGAAGCACACTGATCTGATCACGTTGTCCGTTGAGCTCAAGTACCCGTCTTTTTTGCAATTCCATTGCTTCACGCAGTTCCTTTTCCTTCTCCTTTCCAACCTCATAAGAAGTGCCTATGCTTTCCGAGATCTGCCGAATTTCACCCGCCAGTTTTTTTCTCAGTGACGCCAGTTCGGATTGAGCACGCTGCGTTTGGGGGTGGTTTCTGCCGAGATTGACGCTGCTTTCCTGGAGCTTTGCCTCGAGCCGGGCGATATCCGCTTTAAGGCTATTGACCAGCGGGCTTTGCATTACCTCTGGCAGGGTTTCCGAGTTGAAAGAAGATTTCCGCTTGCTGCTGCTGTCGGAAGTCTGCGCCTGGACGATCGTTAATTGGGTGGAAAGATCGTTAAGCTTGGTAACCTCATGATCCAGGCGCTCATCGATAGCGACGATGCCCGCTTCCTGCTGATGTGCGGAAAGCGCGCGCTTGGCTTGCTCCAACTCGTCGCGCAGCGTCTTGGTCTGATCCTCGAACCAGGTCGCATATAGGCGCGCCGGCTCGACCCTGAGCTCCAGATTGATTGCAATGTAGGCTTGCGCAAAGGCGTTGGCAACCGCTGTGGCGAAGGCAGGGTCATTTGCGGTGAAATCGATATTGATCACATTGCTGTCACGTGCCGGCTTCAGGTCAAGCTTCTTCTTGAGCAAATTAGCCAGCCAGGCAACCAGATCACCCTTGCCCTCGGTGTCATCCATCCATTGCTCCTTGACACTTGCGCTCTCATCCATGCGCAATAGCTTGACAACGCGCTGAGCAACGCGATCGCTGTATATGATATCCATCTGAGTGGCCATATAACTCGGCGTGGCAAGCGCCGGCAAAATACCGGCGAGGGGATCGGGCGATTTGACATCCACCACAACCGCAGTACTGGCTGTATATTGCTTGGGAAGCAGCAGGCTGATCACGAGCGTGGCGGTTACCACGAACAACAAGGTAAAAATCACCGCCTTGTAGCGAGCCCGGAGAATAAGCAATATCTGTCGAAGCGTCATGTGACAATAATCCTCAGAAAATGCTTTCGCGCACGTAGATTATGTCGTTGGGTTGAACAAGATCAGTCATCTCGGGTGAGAGCTTCACCACCTTCCCATCGTCCTGCTTTCGATGTAGACGCAATCGCCACTCGCTCCCCCGTGGGGTTGGCCCACCGCCTTGAGCCAGAGCCTGCATGACTGTCATGCCGCGTTCTATACGGTATGCTCCCGGACGCTGGGCTTCTCCATAAATATAGAAAACAGGGGCGCGATGCACATAGATCACATCCCCACCCGCCAGATAAATATCTTCGTCCGGCTTCTCGCCAAGATAAAGCGCAGGAATATCGATGACCTTGCGGAAGTGCTTTCCGTCACGCAGACCCGACACGATGGCATAATCATCGCCAACCATCGTAGCCCCTCCTGCTGAAGCCAGCATATCGCTGACACGGCTCAGGGTCTCTAGGGGAAATCGCCCCGGCCGATTGACTTGCCCCAGCACGCTTACCTGGCTGCCGCGCATCTGCAGGAGGACGATATTGACCTGCGCCTGCTTGATGTACCCACCCTTCTTGAGCGCATCCGAGATTTTTCTTTCCGCCTCGGCGATGGAGAGACCCCCGACTTCCACTGCGCCGATGAGCGGATAGGTAATGGAGCCTGTTTCCGATACGCGGGTTTCGGTAGTCAGATCAGGATTCTGGAAAACCTGAATACGCAGGATATCGCCCGGACCGAGCGGATATTCCAGGTTATCCTGCCCGCTGGCGCCGGTCGTAAAAAAAACAATAAACAATGCGAGGAACAGGGGAAATTTTTTAATAATGGACGGTATCATGGTCTCAAGTTTTTCCTTATGCTTTCGGAATTGAACGAATTGTCACTTCAATCCGGCCACGCCTTTGTCAATCGCAATATCCGTGGCAGACGTTGATGCAGCGGGACTGGCTTTTCCGGCATTGCTGGCCGTTGCAGCAGTGTCACTGGCAGTTGCAGAAGCGGGCTTCGTTTCCGTAGTGCCTGGACTGGCATCGGCAAACTCACCCATATAAGTGATTTTGGCATTCGCCTTCAGCGTCTTGAATTCTTTTTTGGCGGCTTCCGACGTTCTTTGATTTGCAAGAAACTGCTGGATACGCGGCAGCGCGACGTCTTCCGCTACGGGTACCGACTGCGCGCCGGCGAGCCTCATCACTGTAATGGACTGGGGAGCCTGCATTATCATCCCCTGCCCCACCTTGAGAGGATGGATCTTCGGCAGTATTTCGAGAGGGATCTGTTCCGCCGGACGCGTGGCGCTGCCGGCTGCGAATTTGATATTCTTGCCTTTCAGCCAATTTGCAATCTCTTCCATTGATGATCCTTTCTGCAGCATTTCGCCTAGCTGATCGGCGATGCCTTCGGAAGACGGGAGCACGATTTCCTGGATGTTGTAGATCCGGCGCTCGGCGAAGAGCTGAGGGTGAGCGGCATAGTATTCCTTTGCCTCGGCAACGGTTGGCTTAGGCAGCTCTGCCGCAATTTGTTCCACGTAGGCGCGGGCCAGTATTTCTCGCCGCGCGTTCTCGATGGTCATCAGCACATCCGGCGCCCGATCGAGCTTTTTCTCCACGGCCTGCTCGACAGCGAGTTCCTGATCGATCAGCCTGTCGAGGATTTCACGACGAAGCTTGGGCGCGGCCTCGGGTTTGCTGGCGGCCGGAGTTCGGGAGAGAACGTAATTGACCTGGTGAACGGAGATTTCTCCGGAATTTACTTTAGCCGCAATCTGGCCAGCGGGTTTCGTGGATTCCTTGTTGCCACATCCCGCGAGCCCGGCAATAAGCGGAAACGATAATACCAATGATATGGTTTTTATATGGCTGAGTTCCATGTATGCTCGTTCGAAAATTAATATATATAAAATGCCTGTCCAACCTGGTACGATTGCCTGGCTGGTTCCCTGAACCCATTCAGGCTCGATGCCTGCCTCTGCTGCTCCGGCTGCACCTGCCTGCAATTCCGATACTCCTGATACTCGATTCCATGATGGAGTAGAGGATATACACGGGGTCTGAAAGCGTCAATCAAAGTTTTCTGCAGATTTATCCCGATATTCTCCGCCGTTTCTCCATAAAGCCGACAGGATAAAAAAGCAAGCCTTTACAATAAAGTAAAGGACGCCCCATTTGAAGTCAATAGGCCGTACAGTCTATCTTTCGAGGCCGCCCAAGCTTGTCCGGCTAGCCGCTTCGCGGTTATCCTGTTTACTTACTTGTGCCTGAGCGATCGCACCAGATTTCCGGATTCTCCGGCAAGTATCGCAGCAATCTTCAATAACCTGCTTTTCAGGATGAAGTAATGCCCATCCGGGGGATTGACCGGTATCTGCGCAACCTCGGGAAGGCATAGGGCAATGATCTCACGCTGAAGAGATGCGCCATCCCTATCGGTTGTTTCGTCCAGCCCAAGCATGATGCCGTAGAAGTAGTCGCAATTAACCGGGTGTATCGAGACCGGGTCCAGTAGATCCAGCGATTGCTCGATCGAAGCTGACCAGCAGCCGAGCCTTTGGTCCCGGTAGAATAAATCCTGCCAGGGAACAGCGATGGCATGCGTGAGGCGCCACCTTGCCCATTCGCGAAGCGAATCGGCGCTTGCCTCATTTCTAAAATAACTATTGAACCGTGCCATAAGCCGCTCGGGCCGATCCACTATTTCTTCCAGCCTCAGGCCGGACAGCTTGCGATAGAAATACTTGCGCCCTATCTCCCAGCACCCCGATCTGATCAGCCAGCTTCGAGAATCAAGCTCATCGAAACTTCCGCGCGCATAGAGTTCACGGTCGGCATCCACCACACTGCCGTGGATATGAAGATCGTACTCTTCCAATCTGTCACGCAGCAGTTTATTACTGGTCACGTATCGATGGCTAATGCCATAGACAGCCGAAATCCGGGGCGGCAGAGTCATATCGGCCTTGCTTATCCGCGGATGTTCCAGTGTCAAGGTCGAGAATGGAACGCCGGATGACTGGAGCACGGAAAAAGTGGTTCGTGAATCCAGCCCACCGGTCAGCGCAAGGATTATCGAATTATGGTCTTCCTGCCGACCCATGCTTCGAAATACTTGCGCAATGCCAGCCGATATTTCGCTGGCTGCATTCCGGACGCCTGTTCCGGTAGGCACCGCGGTCAATCGATCGAAGAAGCTTACTTGACGGGTAGCAGGATTATAGATCTGGTCCGGCAATAGCTTGCGTACCCCGGAAAGCTTGCTTAAGGGACCGGGAAACCAATTGATGCCATACCAGCCAAGTATGCGCGTATCGCGGACGGACGAAGGGGCCAGCCGCGAGAGAAGCGCAAGGCTGCCCGAAATAAAAACGCTTCTGTCATCCTCCAGTATATAAACCCCCAGCAACGATGCAGCGTCGGTAATTACCGCCGAGCAGCTTAGCAGCAGCCAGCGCCCCGACCAGGTTATTACGAGTGCGGGAACATCGCTGCTGGCGGATCGGGATATAGCGATGGCTGGGTCATTGGAAGATGCGCCCGCTACCTGAAACGCATGGCCCAGCAATGCCCACTGCTGGCCTGAGGCATCCATGACGGTTGTGACGTTGAGCCAGGGGCAGTAATGGAGGCGAAAGTTGCCAAAACTTATACTGTGCCAGCCGTCCGGGATATCGATCGCAGCATCAGAGAAAACAAACTGGCGACGGTGGGTTCTCGAAGTGGAGTCAGCCTGCGGTTTCGCACTCATCAGGTTACAACCGTTTTGTTGGACTCGTATTTAAACGAAAATCCCCGAATTCAAAAACCTCGATTCGAAGGAGGAAAAGAGATAGCTTGCTGGATCAGAAATTAAGCCTCGCAGAAACGCTGGCTGCGGCACTGTCGTAATCGAATCCTCTGTGATTGGAGCTTCGGTGATCCCTTTGCAAAGTTGCGCTGACCAACAGCGCATTCATGGGACGCCAGTCGAAAGCAATAAGACCGGAGTGAACCGCATCGCTCCGGTCCTGGTTGGGAAGGACGACAACGGCACCGCGAAAATCACGCATGGTGTAATCATAGCGCAGGCGCAACGCCATCTTGTCGCTGATCTGCCACACAGGCTGGAAGGAAAAGCGATTATTGACAACAAAGCTGCTGGAAAAGATCTCAAATCCACTAAGCTGAAAATTGAGCGAGGTTTGCGAATTGAACAAATCGCGCGCCCAACTGGCAGTGATGCGCGTCTTGCCGGTAACCTCCCAGTTCAGATTGAAGTTGCCCACGATTCCCGAAAAATTACGCTGAGAGAAGTGAGCATGCGTGCGTTCCAGATGACCCACTCTCCCGTCAATCTTCGTCTTCGCGGTAATGGGCCAGATCATTTGAAAATCATGCTCCATTTCGCTGAAGCGCGTATCGAAAAGCGCGCTCGCATTCGGCTCGGCTCGATTGATGAACTGACCTGCGCCACTTCTGACTTTATAGGTGAACGAGGCACCTGAAGGAAAGGCATAGCGTATGCCTCCCTCGATGGACCGTACTCTGTTATTGAAGTCCTGCACGTTGAGCCGGCTGTTCTTTCTCGTATCCTGCGCGAACCCGCCGATCAACCTCCACGCCCCGTCGATCTCATAAACAGCGTCAAACCTGAGATTATCATCGGTACGTAAATTCCGGTTGGTCGAGTTTACAAACCCGGTAAGATCGGCAAAATTGTTCAGGGCTTCCCTGTGGCCACTGCTCATCCTTCCATGGAAATACGGAGTGATGAACCAGTTCCATGCCGCAGTATAGTTCTTCGCCACGAAATTGAGGAAGTCGAAATTATTGTAGCGATTGTCGACAAGGCTTCCGTTGAACTCGAATCGCTGCATCGAATAGGACTTGTTCAGGTTGAGCGTGGCAGTGGAAATGATGATCTGATCGGCCCTGGTAGGTTTGCCGACAAAACGCTCGGGGTCGATTGTGGATGACAGACGAAAGATATTGCTATCGTAGGTGAACGTGCTGCCAACAGTCACATTAAGCGTGTCCCCCGCATCGGCGATGGCATACCTTGGGATCAGGGATACCAATCCAGCAGCAGCGAATGCAATCCATCGGGCATAACAAGGGAAAGATTCAGCAACAAACTTTTTTTTCATCAGGTCTCTTCATCTTTCCTGGGCGCGATATACCGTATAGATAACGCGTTGGCCGCCTGAAAGGTAGCCGAAGTGTTATTTGCTGACAATAGGCTGGAAGAGCTATTGAAGCTCAGTTTAAGGAGCGGAAGGTGCCTGAAAGGTTGTGCCTGAAGCTATCCCCTGCCAGAGGCGGCAGGATTGGAACCCTCAGGAAGTTTAACCCAAACCGGTACAGGCAGCAATATTGCCTGTTTGCCACCATTTTTTCACGCTTTCGTCCGATATCATCTCATATCATCTCGTGAAGCCACTCCTGCAACGGCCTCAGTACACGCTACGGTCTTTGGACACGACCATGATAGTTTTGAGGATGATATGCAGGTCCAGTCGCAGGGACCAGTTGCGCAGGTAGTCGAGGTCGTGGTCGATGCGGGCTTGCATTTTGTCGAGGGTGCGGGTTTCCCCGCGGTAGCCGTTGACCTGGGCCCAGCCGGTGATGCCGGGCTTGACCTTGTGGCGGATCATGTAGCCCTTGATCAGGTTGCGATAGATCTCGTTGTGGGCCACTGCATGGGGGCGGGGGCCGACGATGCTCATGCGCCCCTGCAGCACATTGACGAACTGGGGCAGCTCATCGAGCGAGTTCTGGCGCAGGAAGGCGCCGATGCGGGTGATGCGGGCATCGCCCTTTTGCGCCTGGCGGATCTGCTCGCCGTCTTCGCACACGCGCATGGAGCGGAACTTGTACACCAGGATCTCCTCGCCGTCGAGGCCGTAGCGGCGCTGCTTGAATATCACCGGCCCGGGCGAGTCCAGCTTGATGGCAAGGGCGATGAGCAGCAGCAGCGGGGAGATGAGGGCGAGAATGATGAGGGACAGGAAGATGTCGCTTGCCCGCTTGATGAGGCCGGCTGATCCGGTGAAGGGCGATTCGCATACCGAGATGACGGGGGTGCCGCACACATTGCCGCTTCGCCCCTGGATCAGGTCGGTGATGAACATGTCGGGCACGAAGTAGATGGAGGCGGTGGTGTCCTTGAGCTCGTCGAGCACATGCAGGATGCGCGGCTGCGAGGCCATGGGCAGGGAGAGGTAGATGAACTGGATGCGGTTTTCCTTGACGAAGTCGGGCAGCTCGCGCAGCCTGCCCAGGAGCTGGTTCCTGGCGGCCTGGTGCAGGCGCTCCTGGTCGCGGTCGTCGAAAAAGCCGCACAGCTCGATGCGGGAGTAGCGCGCCTCTGCGATGCGCGCGGCCAGGGAAGTTCCCTGTTCGTTCATGCCCACGATGATGGCGCGCTGCGGCGGGCCTTGCAGCGCCAGCAGGAAGGGGGCGGCCGAGCGCAGCAGGAGATGGGCGCCTATCTGGCTCAAGGGGGCGATCCATAGCCAGGTGAGCAGGGCGTGGCTGGAGAATTCGGCGATGTAGCCGGTGGCAAGGCCGAGAAAGAACAGCAGCAGGGCCACCCAGAACCAGCTGTAGAGGACGTCGAAGATGAGCCGCTTGATGGAATACTGCAGGCGCGAGGTGCCGGGAAAGGTGACGGAGAAGACAATGACGGCCAGGATGAGGTAGGGCGGAAGCAATTCGCCTTCGATGCTCGCGCTCACGTACCACAGGGAGAGGGTGAGCATGGCCGGGTCGAGGATGGCCTCCAGGGCGCTGAGCATGTTGTTGCCCAGCGGCCCCTTGCTGGGGGTGGAGAGGGTGGAGGCCGAGAAGGTGGGATTGGCTTCAGCCATGGCTGGGGTGGCGCTCGATCTTGGATACGGCCTGCATGCGGTTGTAGACGTCCAGCTTCTTGAAGATGTGCTGCAGGTGGTTCTTGACGGTGAAGGAGCTGATGGAAAGAATGCTGCCGATCTCGGCGTTGGTCTTGCCCATCCTGACCCAGTCCATGATTTCGGCTTCGCGCTTGCTCAGCCCGTAGTCTTCGCCAGCCTCGGCTTCGCCCATGCCCGGCTCTTCCTGCGACAGGAAGGGCACGGCCACGGAGGGCGGGGACAGGGGAGCCACCCGGCGCAAGGCGGTATCGATGTAGGGCAGGAGGATTTCCATGGCGTTCAGGGTGGAGGCATTGAACCGGTCTTCGGAACTGAACAGGATGTACAGGCAGTCGTGGCGTCCGCGCTTGTCGCTGATGCCGTGCAGCAGGGTGGAGCGCATGCCTTGCAGGGCTTTGCCGAAGGCGCAGTGCAATCCCATGTCTTCCTGCAGCAGCCCGGGCTCGTCCGTCCCGGAGGAGCAGGGCATCCTGCCCAGTTCAACCCAGTAATTATAAAGCCGCCGCAAAAGCGGTGAAAGCCCTTCTGGCTCCAGGTGCGCCGTCCTTACTCCGGGCAGCGCCGAAATGATGTCGTGGCGTATGGCCCCGGATGCGAAATCCCCCCAGGCAACCAGCATGATCTCATGCGGAAGATAGTGCTGGATCTCGCCTTGCATCCAGCCCAGCAGATCGCAGTGCCGCCGTACCGCTATCCCTTCCTGTATTATCCTTGAATACCGCTGTAATTGATCTATCGAAAGTGAGGTGAAGAAAGCCATGCTGGATTAGCTCGTCAGTTGAATATCAGTAAAAAAGATTCTTTCAGGCTCCGACCCATCCCGCCATCCCGCACGGACGAACGGCGTGTCCGAGCGGCAATATCGGCTTTTTCCTCTGGCAATAACACTCACTTACCCATTGGATAGACCTGAATCGACTTTGAGCAGATTGGATGCTTGAGAGAACTTCACCCGCTCTAAAACCGGTCAGAACTTTTCTGGTGGACTAGAGGTGGGGGCGACTAAACATAGATACCTTAAAGAAATATGTCTGTGCGATTACTCACATTGAATCGCTCAAACACTTCCCGGCTCGCATTTGGTCCCTTATTTTTCCAGTCTATTTCCGCCAAGAAATGAAATCAGAAAATCTGGCGCATCCGTCGCACCAGTACCAGTATTTCCTAAGCATAATTCATGCCTGGAATTTAGAGTAAAAAAATCAATAACTTGAATGATATATGCGACCGGATGTTGTCGCAAAGACCGGTGATCGCCGCCAGTTCAGCTCTAAGTTATTGTAGTTATTGATTATTTGTTGTCGCTAAAAAGCGACAACTGATTAGGAACGGAGTTGTTCACGGCAGTTTTTACCGAAAGGCCAGCGACGGCATTGTGTTCGCGATATCGGGGAAGTGAAATTTTAGAATGAGATTTATTCACTGCCCATATCCGCGTACGTCTTTTAACGTATTGAGGATAAAAGAGGAATGCTCAAAAGCGTGAAAACTTGATGACGGGGGATAAGATGGGGTGGCTGATGGGGATCGAACCCACGACAACCGGAATCACAATCCGCCTAAAAGGGCATTTATCTATGTTGATTGACATTCCAAAAATTGCCATATTTCTTTGTTTTCAGCTAATTGACCGATTCCACCCTTTCGTTGTGTTGATCAATATTCCGTTATATACTGAAAATCGGGTTACAAATCGGTTACAAATTTATGGCGAAGGTAAAACTAACTGCTGGAAGGATCGAAAGCTTTCATTGTCCGAAGGATAAACAGCAGGCTTTTTTGTGGTGCGATGAAGTTCACGGTTTCGGAGTAAGAGCGACCGCCGGTTCAGATCGAAAGCGATACATTTTCCAATCCAAGGTTAAGGGGCAATCCATGCGTGTCACGATAGGCGACGTGGCCGTATGGAGCATTACCGAAGCACAGAAAGAAGCCCGCACGCTGCAAGTTACGATAGACCAGGGCGACGATCCGCGTCAGGTGCAAGCCGATGCGGAAGCGGCAAGAATAGCAGCAAGGATGGCCAAAGAGGCTCAGGCAATCGCTCAGGCTGCGCAGGAGGCCCGAAAATCCGTTACCCTGGGGATGGCATGGGATGAGTATTTGAAAGCCCGCAAGCCCTTCTGGGGCGAACGGCACTATGCTGACCATGTAGAGGCCATACAAGCCGGTGGGCAGACAAGGAAACGAAGCCATAAATTAACCGAGCCAGGCACCCTCACATCGTTGGTAACGGTACGCCTTATTGACCTGAGTCCCGAGCTGGTGACAGAGTGGGCAAAGGTTGAGAGCAAAAAACGCCCTGGTAGAGCTCGCCTTGCCAGCCGTCTGCTATCTGTTTTTCTCACCTGGTGCGCAGAGTATCCAGCCTATCGGGATCTGGTAACTGGTAATGCCGCCAGAACCAAATCTATCCGTGAAATACTCGGCAAACCACAAAAGAAAGATGACGCGCTACAGCGTGAGCAATTGCCGGCATGGTTCAACGCCGTAAAGCAAATCGGGAACCCTGTCGTTTCGGCCTATTTGCAGACCCTGCTGTTGACAGGCGCACGCACCAATGAATTGACAGCGCTTCGATGGAATGAGGTTGATTTTCAGTGGGCCAGCATGACCATAAAAGACAAGATGCAGGGATTGCGTGTTATTCCCTTGCCGCCCTACCTGGCCCACCTATTGACCGCATTACCGCGCCGAAATGAGTTTATCTTCTCAAGCCCTTCGGCTGCGTCCGGCCACCTGGAAGATCCTCACGATGCGAATTACAGGGTTTGTGCTGTTGCTGGGGTGGAAGTCACCTTGCACGGCCTACGCCGCAGCTTTGCAAGCCTTTGTGAGTGGATAGAGATGCCTGCCGGAATTGCAGCGCAGATCCAGGGGCACGCACCCCAGGGAGTGCGCGAACAGCACTATATCCGGCGACCGCTCGATCTGCTGCGCATGTGGCACGTGAAAATAGAGGCCTGGATATTGGAGCAGGCAGGAATTGAATTTATACCGGAGAAAGCCGGTTTACAGGTGGTGAAAAACACCTGACGATCAAGCTCCGGACTATCCCGACGGGGAGAAAAGCGGAAACCTTCACCGCCTGTCTGGCGCCCTTATTTTGAGGGACACCTGAAGGGGTGTTTAGATTGGATGGTTTTGTTGACCTGAAAAATATTCAGGTTCGCATGGAATTGCGTGCGTTCGTGTTACGAGACCTGGGGCAATATGTAAAAGATTGCTATGGAACGTTTCATCATTACTATGGCGATCTTCGGGAATATGATATTGAAACCGCGGTTCTTGATCAGATGCTTGGTCAAAAACTCAGGTATTCCGCCATCTATTCCGGAATGCCTGAGAGACAACGCCAGGCTAGCAATCTGCTCATTCATATCAGTTATTATCGTGTTACCACTCTGCGAGCATTTCAGAAGCAGCACGGCGCGTTTACGTTACGGGAGCTGTTCGGTTCACGCGCCGCCACCGCGGCCGGTTTAAAGCTATTCGAAGATGTGCCTGAGTTCGGTGATTGGGAAGAAATCAGCGCGAGAATAGAGCGCAATTTTCCGGAGGTTGTACGAGCGTACGCTGCTCACTTATCAGGTGAGGAGAAAAAAAAGATATTATCTTTCATTGAGGACAACAACCAGGAAGCTGATAAGGTTGAGGCTGGGCAGAACGTGGAAACACTGCCACCGATAGAAAATTGGAAAATGCGTATCCAGGCGCAAGCCGCCGCTCTTTGGCGCCAACAGATAGCATATGGTTGCAGTCCCAAAAAAAATAACATCAAGACCGATCTTGCCAGGTGGTGCAGGAAAAACGAAATTACTACAGATAAAGGAACATTTCCCAGCGAAGAATATATTTATCGCCACGTCCTGAGACATTGGAATCCACCTACTGGGTAGGCAAATTCGGCAAGCTCAGTTAGGCAAACTTTGCCTACGACGCAGAATCTTTCGAAACCCGCATAACTGCTTGCTTTGCGGGTTTTTTGTTGTCTATTGACTTTTGCTCTTTGCCCAATCGTGATTGAACCATTATCAACAATGCCGAATGGCTAAAGGTGGTTCAACATGCAAACAGGAGCAGATCAGCGCTTCACGCCGTTGGAGCAAGAAACACGCGCAGCAATCCCTACCGATGCCGCAGCGCATCATCTGAACAGAAAGCCGCAAACTCTCCGCGCCTGGGCCTGCCTTGAGAACGGCGCTATCCGTCCTATTCGCATCAATGGCCGCCTGGCGTGGCCTGTTGCCGCAATCCGCGCTTTGCTGAAGGAGGAAGCGCAATGAGCGGGCCAGACATCGATTCCGACAAGCTGCGCGAGGACGGTCTTTCGTATACCAGCGATCAGCTCCTGGATGCGGCATTGGTGGTAGCTGGGCTATTCAATCTGGATGATCCATCACATGAAATAATCCGGAAGCATCCCACGTTAGTTTTGGGTATAGCACAACTTGCACACCTGGACGAACGGGCTGAAGAGCGACGTATACTGAAGGAACAGGAAATTAAAGTCCTTCGGGACATCGAGCGTAGCCTGGCAACGCTTGCAATTGCGAATACCGAGGTACTTGTCGGAGAGCTGAAGGAAAACTGGCTCAAGGCTTTCCCGAACCATACCGAAGCCGAACTGGCGGATGCCATGGGTTACTTCGAAAAGCTGCGGTTTGCCGGTGGCGTGGTTCGCAATGATGATAAATAAATCAGTCCACGCCTTGACACCCACATGCAGACGGGATTATTCTTTCCCTACCGGTGCAAACCACCGGGCTGGTTTGACAGCCAGTGTGTCAGGCGGACAACCGCCTCTGAGCGGTTTTTTTACGTCCGTCATACATGGATCACCCTTTTTGGGTGGCTCGTGTGGGAGGGAGAGATCCCTGCCGGTCCTGACCCGGTCTGTCAACCCGCACGAGTCCGCCCACCCGTTTGACAGCGGGGGAGCGGAAAACATTAACCGCTTAGTCAGGAGTCTTACATGAAAGCCAATTCCCCTGGCGCGTCCGCGCCTGTATCACCCATAGATCCCAATACGCTGTGCGACGCCATCGACCTGCTGGATGAGGCGTTTGCCATATCCGTATTCATGGCCGGAGCAATCGGCCCGGATGTTTTGTCGGATAAAGAAAAGGCCGGCTTCCATTTAATCATGTGCGACATGGCTGACCGCATCAAGAAAGCTTCCTCCATTGTGGACGAGTACAGGGAGGGTGCGAGCCATGACTAAATACGCCCCCTGCCTTCCCGCTATTCCAAAACGTCACGACTACAAGGCGAATAGAGGAAAAATTTTGGGCCCCGTTCAGCTTCCTTTTTCACGGCTTCCCAAATGTATAAAAGAAATGGAGAGCGTGCCTTGTTGCCACTGGTATGTTCCTCGCATCGACGATTATGAATTGGCGTGCCGTATCGGAATGGAATATGCGGCGCATTTTGTTCAGTATCTTAAAGATGAACCGAACGCAGTGTCGAATAACATTCTCGGTTACATCGCACGTGATATCGACTTTGATGATGATTCTGATGCCGCAGGCTATTGGGTAGGCTTTTTTACTGAGATATCTCGATATCTCATGAAGGGCGCAAAGCGCATCGATGTATTTGCTGAACTGGATAAGCAAATTGCTAAGGAAGAGCGTGCATGTGCTGACCTGGACGATGCACCATGAGCGCCCACAAGTTGCTGTCTCTGCTTCGTGGCGTCAAGCCCACCGGTCCTAGCCGGTGGGTTTCCCTTTGCCCAGCCCATGAGGACAAGCGGCCTTCCCTGGCCATCCGCGAGCTGCCGGATGGCCGGATTTTGATCCATGATTTTTCAGGTTGCGCCGCAAGCGACATTCTCGCGGCAGTAGGGTTGACCATGGAAGACCTGTTTCCGGAGCGCCAGGACGGCTACAGCGGCGCGAAGGAGCAGCGGCCTTGGCATCCTCTGGACGTGCTGCGCTGCGTAGCCTTCGAAGCCCTGATTGTGGCGATTGCAGCGAATAACCTGGCCAAGGGAGCGGCGCTGCCGGAGGCCGATATAAAGCGGCTGCAGCTGGCAGCGGGCCGTCTTCAGGCTGCGGTGGGGGTATGCGATGGGTAACACCATTTCGAGCATAGAGCGCGGCGCTGCCGCGCTGGACAAGAAACTCAAGAATTCCGGACTCACTCCGGAGCAACAGCGCTACATCGACCGGGGTCATGGCGTGCAGACGTCTGCACGGTCCCGTTTGAAGCTGACCAGGGCGAGCGACGTCAAGCCGCAGCCTATTCGCTGGCTTTGGCCGGGAAAAATCGCGCTGGGCAAGCCCACCCTGATCGCCGGCGATCCGGGCCTGGGAAAAAGTATGCTTACCGTCAACCTGGCGGCGCACGTCTCAACCGGTAGATTCTGGCCAGCAGGCGGGGGTGCCTGCCCACTGGGTGATGTGCTGTTCGTCTCGGCCGAGGATGATCCGGCCGATACCATTCGGCCGCGCCTCGATGTTGTGGGGGCCGATCCGTCGCGGGTGCATATCGTCGGCGGGGTGGAAAGCCTGAACCAGGACGGGGACCCGGAAACGCGGCTGCTGAGTCTGCGGCGTGACCTGGAGCCCATCCGCGAAGCTGCCTTATCTCTGCCGCAATGCCGCCTGATCGTGGTGGATCCAGTATCTGCTTACCTGGATGGCGCGGACTCGCACAACAATGCCGAGGTGCGGGGCGTGATCGCACCACTATCCGAGCTGGCCAGCGACATCGGCGCGGCGATCATCTTCGTGACACACCTGAACAAGGGCACGGGCGGATCGGCACTCTATCGTGCAACGGGGAGCCTGGCATTCGTGGCGGCCGCGCGTGCCGCTTTCCTGGTAACGCGGGACAAGGGTGATCCCGCCAGGCGCTTGTTCCTGCCACTCAAGAATAACCTGGGGCCAGACGCTACCGGCATGGCCTATCGCATCGAGGAAGTGGATGGCGTGCCGCGTGTGGCATGGGAAGACGAATGCATATCCATATCAGCCGATGAGGCGCTTGGCCGGGATGATGACCAAGGTGATCACGAAAGCACGCTCGCCGGCGATGCGGCCGAATGGCTGAGTGATGTGCTATCAAGTGGACCGGTACCGAGCAACGATGTGAAGAAGCATGCGAAGGAAGCAGGGTATTCCTGGGCAACAATCCGGCGAGCACAAGCGGCACTCGCCATCAAGCCGCAGCGTATCGGTGGCGTGGCGGGCGATGGTGCATGGGTTTGGACTCTGCCGGAGGAACACAAAAGCCCACAAATGACACTGGAAGCGGACCATGAGTAAGACGCTCACGCTATCACAAAGATGCTCACATAACCTGTTCACTGAACAACTTACCCAACAACAACTATATATAAGGCTTATAGGTAAGTTGCTCAGGCTGTCCATGAGTCTGAGCACGTTTAGCAAGTTGCCTAACCTGCCTACTCCCATGAGCACCTTGAGCAACTTGGCTGAAACCCGCATGGATAAAGGGTTTCATAAAGATGCTCACTTGAACACCTTAAATGAGCAAGTTGATTGTTCGGGGGGGCGGGTTAAAAGTCTACGACTTTCCCTCTCTAGACCGTGTGCTTAATCGAATTTTTACGTGCGGGAGTTTCAGGAGGGGGGTATTCCTCTGGCATGGTGCAGACATCTGCATGGATTGACCTTAACGATGGAGTTACGAAATGACTATAGAAACAGATGATGCAATCAACCTGGTAGCGCAGCACTTCCTGCTTGATGAAGCCAAGCCTCTGGCTGATGTAACAGATGCGCTTGCGACCATAGGCGCGAGCGGACCATTTGAAGCGCTTGGGCGTGCCATCTTTACCGCGATACTCAAGACTCACATTGCCAACCTGGAAGGCGCCAAGGCTCTGCTTGTCGCCCAGGAGCCAAGAGGGAGCCTTCACTAATGGAAATCCCCGATGACAGGCTGCTGAGAAAAAAGGGGGTAGCGGATATGCTGGGATTCAGCCGCCACACGCTGGTCCGGATCATGAAGAAAGACCCGACATTCCCGCGTTTTATCGAGCTTTCGCCTGGTATAAAAATGGTGAGAGCTCGCGAAGTACGCGCCTGGTTGCTCATGAAAGAGCTGGAAGCGCGTGAAAAAAGCATCTACGCGCAAACTGATCCGAAATGATACATTTTGCGCAATTGCGGCGCGCCGCTGGCTCGTGGAAATATGGAGACTCCATAAACAACAGGAGTTTCACCATGGCCGCAGCGGGACAAGGTATTAAGGAAATGAGAGAAAAAATGCAATTTCTTGCGAGGGAAACGCGTAAATTGCTCGATGAAAATCCAGGCAGCAAAATTAATGAAGTTCAGCAAAAAATAGATAGAAACTTTGCCGAAATCGATTCCCTTGAGCGAAGGATAAATTCGGCTCAGAAAGAACTCGATGCGAGCTTTGGCGGCTTTTCCCGGGCTGAAGGTATCGAATGGCGCAATCCTGAAACTGGCGCCAAGATCCCTGTAGCGTTCGCCAATAAGGGCAACTTCCGCGATCAACTTCAAACTGCCTTCCCCACTTCAAACGAAAGCAACTTGCCTAAAGCCAGCATGGGCGAATTCATGCGCGGTGTGGCAGGAATGCGCCTCACTGAATCTGTGCGCAATTCATTGCTTGTCGGCACCGATGCGGCTGGCGGGTTTACATTGCCTTCTTATCTTCAGATGCAGATGCTGGAAGCAATGGTGCCGGTTAGTTCTCTGCTGACAGCTGGAGCGGGAGTGGCGAAGCTGGAAGAGGGAGCAAAGAATTATCGCATTGCTGCAATCAGTAGCGTTCCTACCGCAGCCTGGCGGTTGGAAGCGGGCGCATTGGCAACCAGTGAGCCAGTTTTCCGATCTGTTGACATCATCCCCCAATCCCTCAGTTTTCAGTTCAAGATAAGCCGCGAGCTATTGAATGATTCCAGCAACCTGGACCAGGCACTATTCAATGCCATCGCCCAGGCCTTCGCGAAGGAACTGGATCGTGCCGGTTTGCGCGGCAGCGGGACCGCACCAGAAATACGCGGTATCCTCAATACAACCGGCATTCAAGCCGTAACCAACGGCAATAATGGCGCCTCGCTGGCTACCACGGCATACAGCAACTTTATCAGCGGGATTCAGGCAATTCTGGCTGCCAATGGTCCGATGCCGACGGCGGCCATCATGAGCCCGAGATCGTTGACAGGTTTGGCTGGGTTACTGGATACCACCAATCAGCCACGCCAACAGCCCAAGATTCTCGACAATACCCGGTTCATCGCAACCAGTCAGATCCCGAATAACCTGACAGTCGGCACATCCACGGATTGCACAGAGATTTACCTGGGAGATTTTTCCAGCGTGATCTACTTCATGCGCGAAGGCGTATCGGTGCAACTTCTGAAAGAGCTGTATGCCGGAACCGGGGAGATCGGTTTTGCATGCCATACCCGCGTGGATGTGGCAGTAACCTACCCCGCAGCCCTAGCGGTAGTGACCGGGGTAAGACCTTAAGTGCAGGCCGGCAGGCGCAGCCGTAATGCGCCCGGTCAGTCGGTCAGTGCGATAACCCCGACAGCCAGCAGCAGCTATCCTGGTTGCGTGGCAGGCAGTGCCAAAAGAAACCCCAGCTCAAAAGGCTGGGGTTTTTGTTTATCAAAATGCTGATAGTTTTCCCCTCTGCCCTAAAACACGTAAAATTACACAAACATATTGTTTTGTCATTATACCAATGGTATATTTCGGGGGGGTGGTCTGTGCTGATACTTTAACTGCGGAGAATAAGTTATGTTATTGATTGATTGGTTTATCCTTTCTCGAATAGGGCTGCTATATGATGCCGGTGGTGCGTTTATTCTTGTATGGGGATTTATATCTCAAGGAAAACAGGCATATCGAGAGGCAATATCATTCTACGGAGCTGATGAGCCAAAGACGGTAGTTGAAACAAAAGTAGATTCGATTGTTGGCCTAAGCTTTATCGTAGTTGGGTTTCTCGGACAACTCCTTGGATCAGACAATGATATCGCAGAGGTTTTTTCGTCTGGGCCGGGCGCGACATTCGCGCTGATATTCTTAGTAATCGGTGGAGGTGGCTATCTAGTTTTCCGAAAGCTCGTGTTTAAACACTATCTTCTTTATATTAAAAAAGCTGGCTATTAGCTTATATATTGGAAACAAAAAAGTAACCACCAGCTCCACGATTCGTGACGGTCGGTTACCGCGCGAAAATTGCAGACGTCTGCAATTTCAGAGATGGAAGGAGTGGCTCGCCAGCCTAAGCTGTACGAGCCACCGAGCTGCCGCGTTACAGCTTCGCTAGAAACGCCGACACCGCGATCGCCAAAGCAAAAGCGGCAGCGGGCGGGAAGCAAGCGACAAAGATCGCAAACAATCCAGCAAACGCTCCGATACGATGATGCAACGCTGCTGAACTTGTCAAAGCTGGTTTGCCCATAAGGCCCCTTCTTCAACTGCACCAAGTCTCTTGATGAGCCAGGGTTAGGTGCATTCAGACTTTAGCGCCTATTCTAGTTTTCCGCAGTCACACGGCGGCGCCACCCGACTGCTCGGTTTATGCAAGCTGATAAAACAGCTTGCATGAGTTCTTTTCCTATATATCGGTTACAAATTGGTTACATTTTTCAAAATCGGGGCAATAAAAAAGACCGCTTCTCTGCAAGTCTTTGAATTTATGGGGTGGCTGATGGGGATCGAACCCACGACAACCGGAATCACAATCCGGGACTCTACCGCTGAGCTACAGCCACCACCGGAAAATCATTGCCTTGCTTTAATTTTTTATACCTCTTCCGCCGCAGGATCTTGTGGCGTGCCCGACAGGAATCGAACCTGTAACCCCCAGCTTAGAAGGCTGGTGCTCTATCCGGTTGAGCTACGGGCACCTCTCAAGCCGGACTTCACTCCAGACTGCGTGAATGGTCGGGGTGGAGAGATTTGAACTCCCGACATCCTGGTCCCAAACCAGGCGCGCTACCAGGCTACGCTACACCCCGGAAAACCTTGTAATATACCTGTCCCGCCAGAAAAGGTCAATTTGGCCCTTTTTATCAGTGAAGTATTCATAAGGCAGACTATGGCGCGCCACCTTTCTTCATAGCCGTTGCTATATGTCCGATATCGGGCAAGGACGCTTGTCCCGCTCGATCATTGCATAAGCGGAATGATTGTGGATGGACTCGAAATTTTCCGACTCGACCACGTAAGCGTCTATGCGCCCGTCCTGATTCAATATCGTTGCTACATCACGTACTACGTCCTCCACGAATTTTGGATTTCCATAAGCCTTCTCGGTAACGTGTTTCTCATCGGAACGTTTCAGCAGTCCGTAGAGCTCGCACGAAGCCTGGCTTTCCGCCATCTCCACGACATCCTCAATCCATACAGGCGCATTGATACGGACGGATAGGGTTATATGGGAACGCTGGTTATGCGCACCATAGGCGGAAATTTGCTTGGAGCAGGGGCACAGGCTGGTGACAGGCACGACCACCTTCAAGGTAAACGTATAGCTCCCCTCTTCGATTTTGCCGATAAAAGTCACCTGGTAGTCCATCAGGCTTTTCACCCGGGACACCGGCGCGGCTTTATTCATGAAATAAGGAAAGGTCATTTCTATGACCCCTGATTCCGTTTCCAGCCGGGATACCATTGACCGCAGCAGGCTCTGGAACGACTCCACCGAAATTTCAGAATCGTGGCCGTTGAGCACCTCTACAAAGCGGGACATGTGCACCCCCTTGAAGTGGGGCTTCAAGTTGACACGCATATTGAATAAAGCGACCGTATGCTGTTCACGGCCATGCTTGTCCGCTATCCTGACCGGGTGTCTAAGGGCCCTGATGCCCGCCTCGTTGACGGCTATAAGCCGGGTATCAGGCGCGCCCTGCACATCCGCAATAGGGCAATGCATGTCGTTCATGAGTTTGCTTCCCGGGAAGGGAGTGTATTCGTCGGAGATGAACCAGCAAAGACCGGGTAGCCTAGTCGAAGAGCCTGGCCCGGACTGATGTGACAATCCCCGTGCTGTCCAGCCCGCAATCAGCCAGCATCTGCGCTGGATCGCCCTGGTCGATGAAAGTATCCGGCAGGCCAAGCTGCAGCACGGGAACGGTAAATCCCCGGCTTGAAAGCGATTCGAGCACTGCGCTGCCTGCTCCGCCCAGGATCGTATTTTCTTCCACGGTTACCAATAATTCATATTTCTGCGCGAGGGACGCAACCAGATCACCATCCAGTGGCTTGACAAAACGCATATTGACGACGGTGGCATTCAATTCCTCCGCTGCTTCAAGACACGGTTTGAGCATGCTGCCAAAAGCCAGTAACGCTATTTTTTCGCCGGTCCGGCGAACTTCGCCCCGCCCGACAGGCAGCATATGCATCTGCTTTTCCGGGACAACACCGGTACCCGCACCGCGCGGATACCGCACGGCCGTCGGTGTATCCAGCTGGAATGCGGTATAAAGCATCTGGCGGCATTCATTTTCATCGGCAGGAACCAGAACGGTCATATTCGGTATGCATCGCAGGTAAGTCAAATCAAAGCTGCCTGCATGGGTAGGGCCGTCCGCTCCCACCAACCCCGCCCGATCGATGGCGAACACGACCGGAAGATTCTGTATTGCGACATCATGAATCAACTGATCGTAGGCCCGTTGCAGGAAAGTGGAATAAATGGCGACAACCGGCTTGATGCCGTCGCAAGCAAGGCCCGCGGCAAAAGTTACGGCATGCTGCTCGGCGATACCTACGTCGAAATATCGATCAGGGTACTCTTCGGAGAATTTCACGAGTCCCGAGCCCTCCCGCATTGCCGGGGTGATCCCGACCAAGCGCTGGTCCAATGCCGCCATGTCGCATAGCCAGTCGCCAAAAATCTGGGTATATGACGGCTTGCCGCCGCCTTTGGGCAGAATGCCGGCATCGGGGTTAAACTTGGCCACGCCGTGATAAAGAATGGGATCGTCCTCCGCGGCTTTGTAGCCAGCGCCCTTGCGCGTCACCACGTGAAGGAATTGCGGACCATCCAGGTGTTTGATATTGTTGAGTGTGCTTACCAGCACATCGAGGTCATGGCCATCGATAGGCCCGATATAATTAAATCCGAACTCCTCGAACATCGTGCTGGGCGTCACCATGCCTTTGACATGCTCTTCGGCGCGCTTGGCCAGTTCCAGCACAGGGGGCACGACTCCCAGCATCTTCTCTCCGGCACGGCGTGCGGTGGCGTAGAATTGCCCGGACATGAGTCTTGCGAGGTAATTGTTGAGAGCGCCAACGGGACGCGAGATGGACATGTCGTTGTCATTCAGGATCACCAGCAGATCGGTAGTCATCGCTCCGGCGTTGTTCAATGCCTCGAACGCCATCCCCGCACTCATCGCGCCATCGCCGATCACGGCCACCACGCGTCTGCTCTTTCCTTCCTGCTGCGAGGCGACAGCCATCCCGAGAGCGGCACTGATGGAAGTACTGGAATGCGCCGTGCCGAAAGCATCGTATTCGCTTTCATCGCGCCGCGGAAATCCAGCGATTCCGCCATGCATGCGCAATTTCTTCATGCCTTCGCGGCGCCCGGTCAGTATTTTGTGCGCATAGGTCTGATGTCCGACGTCCCATACCAGGCGATCATGGGGCGTGTTGAATACATAATGCAACGCGATCGTCAGCTCTACCGTGCCCAGGTTCGAAGACAGGTGGCCACCTGTCCTGGCAACCGATTCAACCAGGAACTGGCGCAACTCGTCGGCAAGCTGCGGCAACATCCTGCGTTCCAGCGCCCGCAATTTTGAAGGGGTGATGATGGTGTCAAGCAGTGGATACATTTAAATCCTGAAAGATAAAATATTTTTCTGATAAAAATACTGTTCAGAAATTTCGCTGAATGATGAAATCCGTTACCTGACGCAACCGTTCCGCCTTCGCACCGAAAATCTCCAGTGACTGGCAGGCATCGCGACGCAATCCTTCAGCCAGCTCACGGGCCTGCCTCGCGCCCAGGAGGCTTATATACGTCGGCTTGTTATTTTCCGCATCTTTTCCCGCGGTTTTTCCCAGGGTCGCCGTCGTGGCCTCCGCATCGAGCACATCGTCGACCACCTGGAAAGCCAGGCCAATGCATTTGGCAAAATGATCGAGATTTACCGCTTCGCTCTCGCCGAGCGATGCTCCGCAATATGCTCCTAACATAACTGCTGCACGGATGAGTGCGCCGGTTTTATGGATATGCATAAATTCCAGCTCCGGCAAACTCAATGCCTTCCCAACACTGTCGAGATCCACGGCCTGTCCGCCTGCCATGCCTCGCGAGCCGGCGGCCTGAGCCAGCCGCCTGATCATTTCGAGTTGCGTTTGCGCATCATCAGCCAGGCGATGCTCCGCGAGCAATTGAAATGCCAGGCTCTGCAGGCTGTCTCCCGTCAGCAGAGCAATGGCTTCATCATACTGGATATGACAAGTCGGCTTTCCCCGCCGCAGCACGTCATCATCCATGCAGGGCAGGTCATCATGCACCAATGAATAGACATGTATCAATTCGACTGCGGCCGCCGCGATGCCCACTCTCTCTTCGCTGGCGCCGGTCAGCTCACCCGCGGCAAAAGCCAGCAGCGGACGAACGCGCTTTCCTCCTCCCAGGACAGCATAGCGCATGGCATCATGCAGGCGCTCTGGAGCAATGTCTGCGGCGGGAAGGAGGGTTTGCAGGACAGATTCTATATTCGCCTGGCGACTTTTCGCCCAGTCCTGGAAATCAGCGATCATCGATACCGGACGGGGGGAAATTTTTCAGTGCGTCGGCCTCAAATAGACGTACCTGCTGTTGCGCATCCTGCAGCCGCGACTGACAGTACTGCAGCAGCTCTGTCCCACGTTTATGGGCCACGAGCGATGCCTCTAGCGGCAACTGTCCCGCTTCCATCTCAACCACGATGGCTTCGAGTTCAGTCAACGCGCTCTCAAAACTTTCAGGGCGGGAAAATTTGACGGGTTTAACAGGCTTTGTCATGATAAGCGCAGTGTACGCAAAGGGTGCGCAATACCGAGAATGCTATAAAAATAACGCATCAAGCAGGGTAAGGTCAATTATAAGGTCAATTAACCACGCAAAACCTGCCTTGAAAAGGATTTTTTTGCGACATCGCGACTCTTATACCTGCAGTCCGGTGTTTATTCTTGTTTTTAGTGTGTTATTTCATCTTTTCTTACTTCCTGGAGGTGTAGGGAACTAGATATGTCAAACTTTGTTGATGTCGAGCAGATAGCTTCTCCGCAATTGCCGGTCGATTGGTATTTTGATCCCCATATTCTGGAGTTGGAAAAACGCCTCATCTTCGATCAGGGAGCAGGCTATGTGGGCCATGAAGCCATGTTGCCCCATATAGGGGATTATCATGTACTGGAATGGATGCATGGGGGGGCTCAGGTTTTAGTGCGCAACAGTGAAGGGATCGAATTATTGTCCAATGTCTGCCGTCATCGTCAATCCCTGTTGCTCAAGGGCCGCGGCAATGCAAGAAATATCGTTTGCCCTATACACCGGTGGACCTACGATATGAACGGAACGCTGCTGGGTGCTCCGCATTTTTCGGAAAAGCCCTGCCTGAATCTTGGCAGTACGCCGTTACAAAACTGGAACGGACTCCTGTTTGCGGGCAAGCGGAATGTGGCTCGCGATCTGGCGCGGCTTCAGGTCATGAACCAGTTCGATTTTTCGGGCCATGTACTGGATAGGGTGCAGATAGAGGATTACGAATGCAACTGGAAAACCTTCATCGAAGTATATCTGGAAGACTATCATGTCGAAACGTATCATCCGGGCTTGAGCAATTTTGTGAATACGGGTGAGCTCACCTGGGAATTTGGTGACTGGTACAACGTACAAACCGTGGGAATCAACCGCGGTCTTACGCGTCCCGGCACACCCGTCTACGCCCGGTGGCAGGAGCAGATATTGCGGCAAGCGGGAGGTGAAATGCCGGCATATGGAGCCATCTGGATGCTCTACTATCCGAATATAATGCTTGAATGGTACCCTCATGCATTGATAATCAGTACTTTGCTCCCGCTAGGGGCAGAACGTTGCAGAAACGTAGTCGAATTTTATTATCCGGAAGAGCTGGTTTTATTCGAACGGGAATTCATCGAAGCCGAGCAGGCCGCCTATCACGAAACCGCGCTGGAAGATGACGAAATTTGCAAGCTCATGACCGCCGGACGGCGCGCCCTGTATGTGCAAGGTATCAATGAAGTCGGACCCTACCAGTCGCCTATGGAAGATGGAATGGCGCATTTTCATGGTTTTTTGCAGCGAAAACTTGAATCGCACATCAGCCGCGCCTTCAAGGCAGGCATTTAGCATTTAGGAAACCGCTGAATATAGCTATAGCTTGTTCAGCGCTTCCCTAGCACCGGCCCCATACCATTAAGGCCCCATGCCATTAAATTACATTGGGTAGCAAATCATGATTGCCATCGAAGAATCCGATAATCTTATAAACATTGCTGTTTTCGGTGAGTTTACCTTGGCGGATTACAAGCAGTTTGAAGACCAGGTAATGGCCAAATCCCGTTCTCTGCGCAAGATGAACGTACTGTTCGACTGGCGCGACATGCTGAGTTATACCATCGATGTCGCATGGGAAGACATCAAGTTCATACGGGAACACGGCAGCGAATTTAACCGCGTCGCCATCGTTACCCAGGATCAGTGGCAGACCTGGAGCGCATGGGTATCCAATCTTTTCATCACTGCGGACATACGGGTCTTCAGCAACTACGCCGATGCGAGAAAATGGGTGGAAAGCTGAAATCCTGAATCCCATTCTGCCATGTTTTTTTCGATCCTCATGTTGTTGCAAAAAAGACACACCTTCCTCTTCGATTCTCCAAAATTTCTTTATATTGGTTCGCAACTCGTACAAAATGCAACCTTCGCTCTCTTGCGAGCCCGGATGGGTTTGAAAAATTATTTCAATAGCATTGCAGGCTCGAAAAATACCTTGAAGCCCGAGTTTTTACGTGTTTGATCCATTATTGACGGCAATCGGCACACTGCAATGCGAAATGGCATAATTAATTATTTAAATTAAAGCACTACCCGCTCGACAAGCCTTTTTGATTGCAATACCGTTACAATCGGTTTATCGGGAATTGGATGTCACTTGAGCGCTTTTGCAAGCTGAAGTGCAGATTTTATAAGCAAGAGAAGCATGTCTGACCGTACCTATACATAAAAAGATGACCAGTACCATTAATTTGGAGGGGAAAGCCTTGAGTTCAACAATAGCAAAGTTGAACGCTCCGCTAACGCAAGCGTTTGATCCTCGACTATCAGGCGAGTCGCCAATGGCAACAATCCCCACGCCAACGTCCAATACCCAGCCTCAACGACTGGCTGACTTTGAGACTTTGACTGGAGCCCTGGAATACGCGGCAGCCGGAAATGCGGGATATAACTTTTACGATGCCAAGGGTAATCTGCGCTCGGTGCTGCCCTATCAAACGCTGAGGAGAAACGCCTGCGCCAGCGCTCAGAAGCTGGCGGGACTCGGATTGACATATGGCGAGCGGGTGGCAATCATCGCCGACACCACTCCCGAATTCATCGAATTATTCTTTGCGTGCCGTTATGCTGGCCTGGTCCCTTTTGCAATGCCGGTTCCTGTCAATCTGGGCAGCCACGCCATATATGTGCAGCAACTGAGGGGAATGCTTGAAAGTGGCCAGGCGAGCGCCGCGCTGGCCAACATCGACTATATAAATTTCCTTCAGGAAGCTGCCGAAGGGTCACGGCGGTTGCGTTGGGTCGGTACGCCGGATCAACTGGGAAAACTTCCTGTTTCCGATCTGGAGCTTAAACCGAATCATCCAGACGAAATTGCCTACCTTCAATTCACCTCCGGCAGCACCCGCGGACCGCGTGGTGTGATTATCACGGAGCGGTCATTGATGAGCAATCTGAGGGGGATCGTGCGTAACGGGCTCGAAATACGCCCGGGAGACCGCTGCGCCTCATGGCTGCCCTTCTACCATGACATGGGTCTGGTTGGCATGGTAATGGCGCCGATGGTAGCTCAAGTTTCGGTGGACTACCTGGCTACTCGCGATTTTGCCATCAGACCTCTGCAATGGTTGAGGCTGATCAGCCGTAATCGCGCCACGGTTGCTTTCAGCCAGCCCTTTGGCCTCAAGCTGTGCACGTTAAGGGTAAGGGATTCTGATCTGGAAGATCTCGATCTGAGCAGTTGGCGCGCCGCGGGTGTAGGCGCAGAGATGATACGTCCAGACACCTTGAGAAATTTTGCGGAAAAATTTGCTCCCGCGGGTTTTGATGCGAGAGCCTTCCTGCCATGCTATGGATTGGCTGAATCCACGCTGGCTGTCACCTTCTCCCAGATTGGACAAGGCTTTCAAAGCTTGTGTGTCGACGCTGGAACATTGGTTGACAAAAAAATTGCGGTCCGCTTGCAAGCCGAAGGCAGGAAATTCAGCGAGTTTGTGAATTGCGGCCGGCCATTGCCTGAGCATACCGTTAAAGTCATTGGCGACACGGGAGAAAGCCTGCCTGATCTGAGGGTGGGGAGTGTGCTCGTCCAGGGCAGCAGTATCATGACTGGCTATTTTAATAATCCGGAGGATACCAGCAAAACGCTCCGGCCCGGAAACTGGCTTGACACAGGCGACCTTGGATTCCTTTTCGAAGGCGATCTCTATGTCACCGGACGCCGCACCGACGTCATTATCGTTAATGGCCGCAATATCCGTGCTCAGGATATTGAAGAACTCGCGGAACAGCAGCCCGAGGTAAGAACGCGGGAAGCTTCAGCCTTCGGCATAACGGATGCTAACGATGTAACCACGATCGTTCTGGTAATAGAATGTCGTTTGACTTCGATAACGGACCGGCAGTCTCTTACCACTCGATTGCAGCGCCTCGTATATATGGCTTTTGGCGTAAACTGCCTGGTTGAATTGGTTCCACCTCACACCTTGCCCCGCACGTCATCGGGCAAGTTATCTCGCTTTGCCGCCCGTCAGGGGTTCTTGCAGCGGACGCAATTGACAGACCAGTTATCTGCTGCCGAGTCTCGAGACAAATAAGAAGTCCATGCCTGAATCAGTAGCAGTTACCGGCGCCACCGGATTCATCGGTGGCGCGCTGGTAAGGGCTCTGATCAAGGAAGGCTGGAAAGTCCGGGCATTGACCAGGCGGCCACGGCCTGACGATGAATCCACCCATTGGATCGAAGGGGATTTGGATAATCCTGAGGCGCTGCAAAACCTCGTCAAGGATGTTTCCGCCGTTGTGCATTGCGCTGGCCAGGTCCGTGGCAGATCGCTCGAGGATTTTCTTCATACTAACGTAGAAGGCACGCGCAATCTTGTACGTGCATCGATACAGCGGGATTCGCCGCCGCGCTTTCTTTTGATATCCTCCCTGGCCGCCAGACAGCCCGAACTCTCATGGTACGCAACGAGCAAGCACATTGCGGAACAGCTGCTGATTGACCACTCTCATGTCATGCCTTGCGCAGTTTTTCGTCCAACCGCAGTCTATGGACCGGGGGATAAGGAAATGAGTCCTCTTTTCAGGGCTACCCGTCGCGGAATATTACCGATGGTGGGCCAGGCGGCAATGCGATTTGGTTTGCTGCATGTCAGTGACCTGGTAGCTGCCATGCTCTGCTGGCTATCGACCGGTATCCCCATAAAAGGGATTTATGAACTCGATGACGGCAAACCCGGTGGCTACGATTGCCAGTCCGTTGCCTTTATCGCGCAGCAAGTCTGGAAGCGGCGGGTGCATTGCGTATTTTTACCAACACCCCTGATTTCAGTGATTGCAAATATCAATTTGTGGAGCGCCCGGCTGCTCGGCTATTCGCCCATGCTAACGCCTGGAAAGGTCCGGGAACTGAGGCATGAGAACTGGGTCTGCGATATCACCCCTTTAACCCAGGCACTCCCCCATTGGCAACCTCGCATACGGTTGAACGACGCGTTATCTCAAGCGATATAATTCCCGCGATAAAAAATTCATGGAACTGAGCATGGCAAGCACTTACAACGATATCCTGGAGAAACTCCGCTTCCATTTGAGGCAATTTACCGGCCCTGATGTGGAGATTACAGCGCAGACCGATCTTATCAATGAGCTTGCGATCGATTCTGTCAAATTGCTGAACCTGATAATGGAGATCGAGGATGAATTCGATATCTCCGTGCCGATCAATGCCCTTGCGGATGTGCAAACCGTGCATGAGCTCGTCAATCTGATTCAGCGGATCGAGGTGGCCAGGCAATGAGTTTGCTCGATAAGCTCGACGCCGTTGCGGCTGCGCGAAAAGCCTTGTTGCCAGAAGGCGTGGAAGTTTTTGGCATGCCCATCGACGAGATTTATTCCTCGACAGAAGCGAAAATAGGCGACCACCGCATACTGTTCCTGGGTACAAACAATTACCTGGGCCTCACCTTTGCACCGGAATGCAAGCAGGCTGCACATGAAGCCATAGAAAGCGAAGGCACGGGAACCACGGGTTCACGCATGGCAAACGGGAGTTATATCGGGCATCGCGCTCTCGAGCACGAGCTCGCGGATTTTTATCACTGCCACTCATGCATCGTCTTTACAACTGGCTATCAGGCAAACCTCGCAACAATTTCCGGTCTGGCGGGACCGGGCGATGTTGTCCTGATCGATGGCGACTCGCATGCGAGCATTTATGATGGATGCAGGCTAAGCGGCGCGGAGATCATCCGGTTTCGCCATAATGACATGGCTGATCTGGATAAACGCCTGCGACGTCTGGGAGAACGTTCACGATCCACCCTGATCATTGCGGAAGGTATTTACAGCATGCTGGGTGACAAGGCGCCCCTGGCTGAAATTGTGGAATTAAAAAATGCCCACAACAGTATTCTTTTATTAGATGAAGCCCATTCTCTGGGCGTTCTGGGCCATACCGGCCAAGGACTGGTGGAAGAGACGGGGCTTATCGATGAGGTTGATTTCATTACCGGCACTTTCAGCAAAAGCCTCGGCGGTATCGGGGGTTATTGTGTCAGCAATCACCCTCAACTTGACCAGTTGCGATATATCAGCCGACCGTATATATTCACTGCATCCCCTACCCCAGCCACCATTGCTTCAACACGGGCAGCCTTAAAGCTGTTGCGGGACGGCACCCAGCTTCGCAGCCAACTCTGGGATAACGTTCATCAGCTGTATTCCGATCTGCAGCAGCTTGGCTATTGCCTGGGACCAGAACCCAGCCCTGTTATCGCAACCATACTGGACAGCCCGCAACAAGCCCTCGCTTTATGGAAGGGCCTCCTTGAAAATGGTATTTATGTGAATCTGATCCTGCCGCCTGCCGCGCCTGAAGGCAGCTCTCTGGTACGATGCAGCGTCAGTGCAGTCCATACCAGAGAGCAGATGAATTTCGTCGGCCAAGCCTTTGCGAAGGTCCGGGAGGTTCTTTCGAAATAACCCTGAATCCGGTAGTTGGACAGGGTGGAGTGTGCGGTTTTTGAAGCGCAGGGTATAGCCGGCCTATTACCAGGCTATGCAACGCCGCACTCGCAATTTTCGTGTATTTATGGGGAAACTGCAGGGGAACCAAAGTAAGAACTTGTCCGGAAGCTTCCTCGGGACTCCCGGAATATGTCTGGAAGCCGGGAAGCCCCTGGTTAAACATTAGCGAACGTGATCAGGATGCCTTGGGGCTTGCGCGGCGCCGGAACCAGAAGAATGCGCCAATCCCGGCTGCACCCACCAGCAGCGCAATTTCTGTCGCGCCGATACCTGAACCATGCCCCCCGTGTCCTCCCCCTCCTCCGACATGTACCGGAATACGCACGGCGGTGGTCATCTTGCCGCCCTTCTCGGTTTCCAGCAGCACCGCATACTGGCCCAAGTCCTCCAGATTAGCGGTAAAAGCGATACTTCCGGAAGGATACTGCTTGGCCGGGATGGACATGATCTCGTGCCCCCCTTCTCCATGCCCTTCCATTACCAGCCGTATCGCAATGGGAATCTCACGAGATTCGAGATCCGTCAAATCCACCGAAAAGTACAATTCCCCGGTCTCGGGAACATGGTCGCAATATGCATGGGTGGGAGGAAGCTCCCCCTTTGGCTTTTCATAAGCGCTGAACGCCACGGGAAAAGCCCCGTTTTTTATTGCGCAGTCTCCGGAATGATGACCTTCGTGAGCGAGCATCAACTGCGCATGTGCCGGCAATGCGACGAGTAATACCAGCGCAACTCCCGCCAACTCTATGATCAAGTCAAGCATTCTCTTCATAATCTCTCCGGTTTACATCCGCAATTAATCTTGAGCTCATCATTTTGATGAACGATGGAATCCTGAATGATAATTCTGGCGAGTCTACTTTGCAGACGCGCCACATCCTCTTCCCTAGAGGAGAATTCCTTCAAGGTTCCAAAAAAACAAATTGTATAACAAACCACCCTGGAATAGGAAACAGAGTATACCCCAGGCCTCGGAGGGGTTTCCAATTCAGGGCCAGCCATTTTTAAAGCGATTTCCCTAATTGGGATACCCATCTGATGACCGCTGGATGTCTCGCGAGCCGCCGGGAGCGGCGTATAAATTCGCGTTATATATGGAATGAACGTATCGGAAAGATCTCTTGCGGATGGCCATTTCCGGGCTCCCGTCGCCATGGACAGCATTAAAGTAAAGCTGTATAGTTGGCGGGCCTTTGCTCTGTGGAAGCTTTGTGGAGCATTCGGTTCTGCAAGGCATTCTTTAGGGCATCTCTAAGAATTCGAAATCGAAATCGCTCATCTTTCCTATGTTTTCCTTCCTGTTTCAAGATATGGCGCTGGCATGTCATGCGGCGGTGGGGAAGCGGGTATTGAACGGGATGGAGTGGGGCTGGGTTGATGGGCCGGGGTGAATTTTTAGAGATGCTCTTCAGAAAAGGGTGAGCAGTCGGCCATCGAACGCACGGGCGGATGGAGAGGCGCAGGCTATGCGCTGATGAATAAACATATATGGAGGGAAACATGAATAAAGTTGTTCAAGGGGCGCTCGGATTCGGGTTGCTATGCATGAGCGCGGTACCGGCAGTGGCGGCGACGAACGTATCCAAGTTGCCAGTGGTGACCCAGGAGCTGGTTGCGCCGCCTTTCGTGCCCAAGCACGACCAGGTTGCCAAGGGAGGCCCCAAGATAGTCAAGGTGCGCATGGAAACCATAGAAAAGCTGGTGCAGATTGCGCCGGACGGCACCAAGATGTGGGCCCTGACCTTCAATGGCACGGTACCTGGTCCGCTGATCGTGGTGCACGAGGGTGACTATGTGGAACTGACCCTGGTCAACCCCAAGACCAGCACCATGTCGCACAACGTGGACTTTCATGCATCGACTGGGGCGCTGGGCGGAGCCGGCCTGACCCTGGTGGCCCCGGGCGAGGACGTGGTGCTGCGCTGGAAGGCGGTCAAGGCGGGAGTGTTCGTGTACCACTGCGCTCCTGGCGGGACCATGATTCCGTTCCACGTCATCTCGGGCATGAACGGCGCCGTCATGGTGCTGCCGCGCGATGGCCTGAAGGATGCCAAGGGCAAGCCGGTGCGCTATGACCGTGCCTACTACATCGGCGAGCAGGACCTGTATCTGCCCAAGGGTGCCGATGGCAAGTACAAGACCTATGGCTCCCCAGCCGAGGGCATGCATGAGATGCTTGAACTGTCCAAGGGACTGATCCCCTCCCACGTGGTCTTCAATGGCGCGGTCGGCGCCTTGACCGGAGACAATGCGCTCAAGGCCAAGGTAGGCGAGAAGGTGCTGTTCATCCATAGCCAGGCCAACCGCGATACCCGCCCCCACCTGATTGGCGGCCATGGCGACCTGGTATGGCAAGGGGGTAAATTCAGCGATCCTCCCATACAAGGACAGGAAACCTGGTTCATCCCCGGTGGCGGTTCTGGCGTGGCCCTGTATGACTTCAAGCAGCCGGGACTCTATGTATACCTGAACCACAACCTGATCGATGCAGTGTTGCTGGGTGCTGCGGCCCACATGAACGTCGAGGGCAAATGGAATGACGATCTCATGATACAGCTCAAGAAACCCAACGAAAATTCCACCCCGGCCATGGATCACTAAAATCCACAAGCCTCAATAGCTCTACAACAAAGCGGCTTCAACATGGCGTTGAAGCCGCTTTTTTTACAGCCCTACGTAAAGAACTGAAGCTGGCCTGTAAGCCGGGTTCTGTCGTGGACAATCATTCCTCTAGACGCATGGTCGCCCATGCGCTCAAGCGACCTACCCGCAGGCTCAACGAGCAGCATCATCGCCTGCCTATTTGGTCTTGCTCCGGATGGAGGTTACCGCGTTTCACCGTAACTTAATACGCTCGTCTCTGTGGCCCTGTTCCTCGCCTCGCGGCGGCCGGCCGTTAACCGGCATCCTGCTCTATGGAGCCCGGACTTTCCTCCCCCTGCTTCAAGAACAGGCGGCGATTGTCCAGCCAGCTTCAATAGTCATCATATCATTCAGCGCCGCGACAAGTGTAAAGCTTTCTCCAGCGGGCTACTTACACTACCCCACTGCCGGCATTGAAGCTCGAATATCCCCATATGCAACTATTCCAGTTATCATTCGAATTCGAATAAGGTGGATTATATGTATAGCCGCGCATCGCTCATTTTAAGTCTCATTTTTATTCTGTCCGGATGCGCATTGATAGGATTGCACGAGCCACTCCGGGTTTCCCTCGCGGGAATGGAACCCCTGGAAGGAAAGGGAATGGAAGCGCGGTTTGCCGTAGAGATCAGAATACAAAATCATGGCGGCGCTCCAATCGATTATGACGGCATCGCGCTGGATCTGGATTTGCAGGGAATGAGCTTTGCAAGCGGCGTGAGCGACCAGAGCGGCACCATACCGCGCTTTGGGGAAAGCGTCATCACGGTGCCAGTAACGGTTCCCGCCACTGCAATTGTTCGTCATGTCTATGGGTTTGCCACTGGCGACCGCGCCAGGGTCGACTACCGGCTGCAAGGCAAGCTGGGCGCACCCGGATTTTCTCTCGGAAAATACTTCGATTCAAGGGGAGAAATCACGCTGCCGCCAGCACCTCAGGATTCGCCGCCGTAAGGAACCAGTGTAGTGTTGCACACTAATTGAAACATATGAAACCCAGTATTCACGCTGTTTATAGCTTGATTATAAGTTCCATCAAGAGCGCTTCCCCCTAGACTGGGAACTGGAATTCTTTCGACGGATAGTTGCGTCTGCCGATCCGGCCTCCGGATATCCGCGCGCATCAAGCCATCCGCAGCACCAGGTTCGAAGGCGGAATCAGGCCGCGCCGTATCGCTGACGATACCGCTCTATTGCGGGTAGATAATGCGCAAGATCCTTCCTTTCGTGCAGATAGGCCACTATGTTTTCCAGGGTAATGATGCTGGCGACCGGGATCGCATAGGTTTGATGCACTTCCTGGATCGCTGAAAACTCGCCGTTGCCCCGTTCCATTCTGTCGAGCGCAATGATGACCCCACACGGCACAGCTTCCGAGGCGCGAATGGCGTTAATCGATTCGCCTACTGAAGTGCCAGCGGAAATCACGTCGTCGACGATCAGCACTCTTCCGGCAAGCGGCGCTCCAATAAGGGTTCCGCCCTCTCCGTGATCTTTTGCTTCCTTGCGATTAAAGCAGAAAGGATAGTTGTAGCCGGCCTCCGCCAGCGCAATGGCGGCAGCAGTGACAAGCGGAATACCTTTGTAAGCTGGGCCAAAGAGCATATCGATCGGAAATCGGGCAGCAAGCACTGCTTTGGCGTAAAATTGACCGAGTCTCCGGACAGTGTCTCCATCATTAAAAAGCCCCGCATTGAAGAAATATGGCGAAATTCGCCCAGCCTTGGTTTTAAATTCGCCAAAGCATAGTACGTTACGGCTTATCGCAAATTCGATAAATTCCCTGCGGAAGTCGGGCATCGGCATATGACAAAGAAAAAACAGACGTGAGAATTATAACGCTCAACCTGAACGGTGTCCGCTCCGCGGCCAATAAGGGCTTTTTCCAATGGCTGCCAGGGCAGGAAGCGGATATCGTGTGCGTTCAGGAGCTAAAGGCCCAGGCTGGCGACATGATCCCCGAAATGACCGCTCCCGGTTGCTACCAGGGCTATTTCCACTGCGCGGAAAAGAAAGGGTACAGCGGTGTCGGGATTTATACCAGAGTCAAGCCGAACAAAATAACAGAGGGCTTGGGGATTCCTGAAATCGACGCGGAGGGGCGTTATATACGTGCCGACTTTGATTCTCTCAGCGTTATTTCCATCTATTTTCCTTCAGGGTCGAGCGGAGAGCATCGGCAGGCGGCAAAAATGGCTTTTCTTGAGCGATTTCTCCCCATGCTTCAGGATCTCGCGGCTTGCGGCAGAGAGATCATATTGTGCGGTGACTGGAATATCGCGCATAAGGAAATAGATCTGAAGAACTGGCGCTCCAATCAGAAAAATTCCGGATTTTTGCCGGAAGAGCGCAGTTGGCTTAGCGGCGTTTTCGACAATCTTCAATTTGTAGACGTGTTTCGACGAATAAATGTGGAGCCTGATCAATACACATGGTGGTCCAATCGCGGGCAGGCCTGGGCCAAGAATGTGGGTTGGCGCATCGACTATCAAATTGCAACATCCGGGATCGCGAGCAAGGCAACTCACGTTTCCATCTATAAATCGGCGCGCTTCTCGGACCACTCGCCGCTGATCATTGATTATGACTACAACTTGCCGGGATCCCGGCCGGGGACGGATCAGCCGTGCGGGGATGCTCCCCTCATCGATCTGATCGGCCGCCGGGATTGAGTCATGCCAGGGACCGTGTCGAGCTGGCTGCATGCTTTTCGCATCTACACCCATCCCCGGGTTCTGGGAATGCTGTCGCTCGGCTTTTCCGCCGGCCTCCCCCTATTGCTGGTACTGGGCACGCTTTCGTTCTGGTTGCGGGAAGCGGGCATCGACCGCTCCACCATCGGCCATCTCAGCTGGATCGGATTGGCATATGGCTTTAAATGGATGTGGTCGCCTCTGGTAGACCGTCTACCCCTGCCGCTGCTCACGCAGTGGCTGGGCCGGCGGCGGGCGTGGCTTCTGTCATCCCAGATTATCATCGCCTGCGCGCTCGCTGGCATGGCTGTCACGGACCCGCTTCAGAATTTGAGCCATACGGTTTTTTTTGCGTTGGCTGTCGCTTTCGCATCCGCGACCCAGGATATCGCACTCGATGCCTACCGCATTGAAGCCGTCGCGCCGCGGCTGCAGGGAGCCATGGCCGCGACTTATCAGGCAGGTTACCGGCTGGCAATGATTCTTGCCTCCGCTGGTGTCTTGTGGATCGCCGCTGCGGCAGATACATTGGAAGCGGGCTACGATTATGGGCCCTGGCGTATCGCTTATCTCGCCATGTCCGCCTGTATGGCGGTGGGTATCGTTACCACCCTCGTCATTCGGGAGCCGGAAGTGCCTATTACACGGCTCATCTCCGAAAATGAGGATTATGCGCGAAAGGCCATTGCCCACTGGAATTTGAATGCCACAACCACTCAAGTCCTTGCCTGGCTTTATGGCGCCGTAATCGCGCCTTTCAGGGATTTTATCGTCCGCCATGGCCGCCATGCGGTGCTGATACTGGCATTGATAGCGACTTATCGCATCTCCGATGTGGTGATGGGAGTAATGAGTAATCCTTTTTACGTGGACATGGGTTACACCAAAGAGGAGGTGGCAACCGTATCGAAAGTCTACGGGGTGATCATGACCATTATTGGCGCGGCAGCGGGAGGCGTCCTGACCGCAAAAATCGGCATCAACCGAACCCTTTTTGCGGGAGCCGCATTATCGGCGGTGACCAATTTGCTGTTTGTATGGCTGGCCGGCCGTGGTCACGACATCACCGGACTCATATTCACCATTTCCGCCGATAATCTCTCGGCTGGAATAGCTTCTTCCGCGTTCATAGCCTACCTCTCCAGCCTTACCAACTCTGCTTATTCCGCCACGCAATATGCCCTGTTCAGTTCAGTAATGCTGTTGCTGCCCAAATTCATCGCCGGATTCAGCGGGGATTTCGTCGATGCTTATGGTTACGCCAGCTTTTTTACGTGCACCGCGGTATTAGGATTTCCGGTACTGATCCTGGTTTGGGCAGCCGGCCGGATAAAATTTGAGGAAAGGGAATCGTCGCATCACAATCCGTGATGCTACTTTTGCTGCTCAAACCGATAAAATGCGAGCATGCCGAAGAGATTGGGCAAAAATGTGACCTGGCGGCTTCGGCTCATTATCCTGCGCTCGAGAATGCGCGCGCCATGCTGGCAGCAGAATTGTTCGAAATCTCCCAGGGTGCAGTTGTGGATATTGGGTGTATCAAACCACTGGTAGGGCAAGGTTTCGGAGACAGGCATATGGCCCAGCATGACCTGAAAGCGATTTTTCCAATAACCAAAGTTCGGAAATGACACGATGGCCTCCTTGCTCACCCGCAACATCTCCTTGACGATGCCCTCGGTATGCTTTACCGCCTGCAAGGTCTGCGAGAGAACCACGTAGTCGAATGAATCCGACTCGAAGCTCTGAAGGCCGGATTCCAGATCGCTCTGGATGACGTTCACGCCATTGTTGAAGCACGCCAACACGTTTGAATCGTCGATTTCCACACCATAACCCCGAATATCGCGCGAATTGCGCAAAAAATACAGCAGCGAACCATCGCCGCAACCCAGGTCGAGGACTTTCGCGCCGGGTTTCACCCATTTGGCGATCGCTTCGAAATCCGGCCTGGTACCGGTGAGTAGGGTGGGAACGCTGGTCATTTCTTCAATACTTGCAGGATTTGTTCGTGGGAAAATATATTATCCTAAATTGGGTAGCACTACGAGACACTCGTCCCCGGCAAGTGGATTCCTCGCCAGCTTTCGCGCACCCGTGTCCGGTTCAATGGAGGGCTACCACCACTGGCAACCCAAAAATCAACCAAGAAGCCAATAATGCCAAAGCAATTAAGAGGCGCGATTTTCGACTACTGGGGTAAGGCTGACCCTGCCTACCCGCACGAACAAAAGTGGCATCCACTCGCCTATCACAGCCTGGATGTAGCGGCGGTAGGTGTGGCTTATCTTGAGCGGTCTTCTTTGCTTAAATTGTGCTGCAAGTTGTTGAACTGTCATGAACAGGATTTTTTATCCTGGTCGGGTTTCTTGCTGGCATTGCATGACTTGGGCAAGTTTAGCGAGGCGTTCCAGGCACAGCGGCCCGATTTGATCTCAGCATTGCAGGAACGAGAACCGAACGCGGGCAAAATATACAACGAACGCCATGACTCTCTGGGTTTCTGGTTGTGGGATGAATATCTTGTGGATGAGGCGCTGCTTGAAATCGGAATCGAGGCTTCTCGCGCCACTCAACGCAGCCTTAGGTGTTGGCTATCGGCTGTGACCGGGCATCATGGGATGCCGCCCCAACCAAGTGGAAGTGGCAATGTCGATAGTTTCTTTCGTAGGGAAGACAAGCAAATCGCTGCCGAGTTTGTGCAGGCGATGGCCGAACTGTTGCTTACAAAAGACGCCAGGCGTCTTCCTGCCAATCAGAATTTTAAGGATGTTGGCGAAATGCTGTCGTGGTGGTTTGCAGGAGCCACGGTACTGGCCGACTGGCTTGGTTCGAACACCCGGTATTTCCCATATCAAAATCCATCAATGGATCTAGAAGAATACTGGGAATACACAAAAGGTCGGGCCGCTATCCCATTGGCCCATTCAGGCGTTTTGCCCGCCGACATTCAAAAAGGACGCTCTCTCAAGGATTTATTCCAGAATATCCTGGAGGCGTCGCCATTGCAACAATGGGCGGTATCAGTGGACATTCCGCAGGCGCCGCAAATTTATTTGCTGGAAGATGTGACAGGATCTGGAAAGACCGAAGCCGCGATAATGCTGGCTTATCGTTTGATGGAGCAGGGGTTGGCGGAAGGTTTTTTTATTGGCTTGCCGACCATGGCAACAGCCAATGCCATGTACAAGCGCATGGCGGAAGTTTATCGAAAGCTTTTTGCCGGGAATGCCAATTTGGTGCTGGCCCATGGTCATAAAAAATTGGTGGAAGAGTTTGCCGCTTCTATTTTACGTGGCGGGTCATGCGAACAGGACGTTGCCCAAGTGGATGAAACCGCTTCGGCACGTTGCAGTGCATGGCTGGCTGACCATAGCAAACGTGCATTATTGGCGTCCGCCGGAATCGGAACGGTAGATCAGGCGCTGCTAGCTGTTTTGCATAGCAAGCACCAGTCTCTCCGGTTACTGGGCTTGTTCAACAAGGTTTTGATTGTTGATGAGGTGCATGCGTGTGATGCCTATATGCAGGGCGTCCTGGAAGTGTTGCTGGATTTTCATGCGCGCAGTGGCGGCCCGGTGATTCTGCTATCGGCTACATTGCCTGTCCACATGAAACAAGCCTTGCTCAACGCCTATGCCAAAGGGCGCAAATACATCTCCGTACCGGCGTTGCATTCGAATGCCTACCCGCTGGCAACTCGCTGGCATGAGGATCAACGCGTCCCGGTGGAAACTGCACTGGCTTCCCGGCACTGTGTCTCCCGTACAATGCAGGTACATTACGAAGCCGATCTCGAAAAAGTTTTTGCGCATATTGTTACCGCCTTACAACGAGGCCAATGTGTGGGATGGATTCGCAATACCATTGCAGACGCGATGGCTGCTTACGAGCGCATGTCTCAAAACATTCCCCGCGAAAAAATAACCTTATTTCATGCGCGTTTTGCCCTGCGGGACAGGCTGGAAAAAGAGACGCAGGTATTGGGCTCATTTGGCGAAGGCAGCAATCAACAAGATCGGCATGGGCGCTTGATGATTGCCACCCAGGTCGCAGAGCAATCCTTGGATCTGGATTTCGATGTGCTGATTACCGACCTTGCACCGGTAGATCGCGTCCTGCAACGGGCGGGGCGGTTGCAGCGGCATGTGCGCGATGCCGAGGGCAACCGTTTGCCTGCAACTGACGCCAAGGATCAGCGGCCGGCACCCTGCCTGTGGGTATATGCCCCGGCCTGGACAGAACAGCCGAAGGCCGACTGGTACGCCACTGTATTCAAGAAAGCTCAATATGTGTATGTACATCATGGGCAGCTTTGGCTTACGGCAAAAGTATTGCAGAAAGGCAGCTTCACTATGCCAGCGGATGCCAGGGAAATGATTGAAACCGTATTTTCTGAAGAAGAAATTCTGCCTGAATCGCTCGCCAGAAACGCCATCAAAGCAGAAGGGCAAGAAATGGCGGAAGCGAGCATGGCGCAGCTCAACACCCTGAAAATAGACGGTGGTTACAGGCGCGGCGAGATCGATGACTGGTGGGGCGATGCTAAAACGCCTTCCCGCCTGGGCGAAGAGACAGTGGAACTCATGCTGGCAAAGTGGGTTGATGGCCGTCTGGAGCGATGGGCGGAGGGGGTGTGGACTTATAGCATGGTAAAAGTGTCAGCCCGATGGCTGGCAAGCGTCGAGGCACCGTCCGACCCGATGCAGAAATCGGCTTACGTCCATTTGCAACAGACCTTGCCCAGCCAGGGCAAATGGTGCGCGTTGTTGCCGTTATCGCAGCGTTCGGATGGCACGTGGGAAGGCTTGGCCTGGACTGCTGGTAACGAAAAATCAGGGAAGAGGCCGGAACTTCTGACCTGGATTTACGATGTGGATTTTGGCTTGCGAGTAAAGGAGTCCGATGCAATGATTGCATCGGACTAAGCCCCGCAGATGTGGGGAACATACAAATAAACATGCCCTAACCAATTAAGCTAATGGTTCATCCCTCTGCAAGGGAACAAAGATTCATAGATCAGTTTTTTGGAGGAACTGAAGAAGGCAATGAATGCCAGATTTGGAGGCCTGTTTTCATTAAAAGCTTTCTTAAATCTGGAAATCAAAGTATATTCTACAACATGGATCATAAGTTAGCATAATTTGTTTCACATGAAGCTATAAGAAAAGTGAGATCGCAATTGAATTTACTCGAAGAAAAATGGCTGCCCGTCCGCCGCAGCACCGGGCAAATCGACTGGATTGTCCCCCGCCAGATTGCCGAGGCGGATATTGTTGCGTTTGCAGCCAACCGCGCCGATTTCAACGGCGCATTGGCGCAACTGATGATTGGATTACTGCAAACCAGCACGCCGATCGATGACGAAGACGGCTGGGAGCATTTGCTGGAGAAGCCGCCCGCTGCTGAAATTCTGGACAAATGGTTTGGCGTCAATGCTGATGCATTCATTCTGGATGGGGATGGCGCGCGGTTTATGCAGGATTTCAGCTTAACCCTTGACGAAGGGGCGGAATGCGCAATTGACGCGTTATTGATCGAGGCTCCCGGGAGTTCGTCGGTTGATAAAAATACCGACCATTTCGTCAAGCGCGGCACCATTAACGCAATGTGTTTGCATTGTGTGGCGACAGCCTTATTCACCTTGCAAACAAATGCTCCCGCAGGTGGCGCGGGACATCGCACCAGTCTGCGCGGCGGCGGCCCGCTCACTACGCTGTTGGTAGCCACCCCATCGCAGAGCTTGTGGCAAGACTTATGGCTCAACGTCAAACCGCAACGCGCTTTCCTGTATCAGGGTGGGGATGCACAAAAAACGGCAAAGCACTTTACCTTTCCTTGGCTGGCAGACATCAGCCGGATTCAGCATACCGGCGGGGAGACACAGCCGTTGCAAGTGCATCCCCATCATGTATTCTGGGCCATGCCGCGTCGGATTCGCGTTGATTTTGCTGATGTGAAAAAGGGATCGTGCGATGTCTGCAAACGCGATTCGGGCCAACTGGTACATCGATATGCCACCAAACCGCAGGGCCTGAATTACAACGGCGTGTGGCGGCACCCGTTTTCGCCTTATTACAAAACCAAAGAAGGCTGGCTGCCTGTGCATCCTCAACCCGGTGGCTTTAGTTATAAGCACTGGCTGGCGTGGGTGCTGGGCGTTAATCAAGGGAAGAAATCCGTTCAAGCCGCCGGGATCATTAATTATTTTTTTCAGGAGCGCAAGAAATATCAGAAATCAGGCCAGTTCAGGCTGTGGGTGTCTGGCTATGACATGGACAACATGAAACCCCGCTGCTGGTACGAAACGACTTTCCCTTTATACAGCTTGCCGGACGCTACGCGGCATGCCCAAAGTCAGATTGAAAATCTGGTCGCTCTTGTCGCCAATAGAATCGAGGCCGCGGAACAAGCCGTCTTTTATTTGCGCAAAGCGGTCAAGCACGCGTGGTTTGGCGAGAGTGAATTACGCGGCGATTTGAGTTTTATCGATAAGGCATTCTGGGACAGCACAGAGGCAGGTTTTTATCGGCAGTTGCAGGATTTAATGCAACAGGCGCGCACCGGCTCGGGCATCGACATGGACGACGCCAGGTTCATTATCGACCTGGGCGAAGCATGGCGCAACGTTTTGATCAAATGTACGACGAAGCTGTTCGATGAGGATATGGTTGGTGCCGGCGCCATCGGCCAGCAGGATCCGCGCCGAATTGCAGAAGCCTATAACACCCTGCAAAGAAATTTGTGGGGTGACGCGATGAAAACCATCTTGCGTTTGCCAGTGGACCCGAAGAAAAGCAAGTCTGCTAAAGAAAGCAGGAAAGCGGGATCATCCGCCGATGGGCAAAACCAATTGACACTGTAGGGGAAAAATAATGGAAGAAGAAAAATCAACGTCCGTCAAATCCCTTTTTGCCAAACCGTTATTCGATTGGTGGCAAGGGTTGGAAGACAATGACCGCGCCAGCCGCGCCGTGTTGCGGCGATGCGCAACGCTCGATGCCGTGACATTAAGCGACGCTTACCAGCGTTTTTATCGCTATATGCTGGCTCGTGGCTGGCCGGAAAATGCCAGCGAATGGCAAAGAGACAAACTCGCCGCGATTGCCGGATTGGTGGCCCACGTCAAAAAAGAGGACACGCAACGCTTGCCTATCAGAATGTCTGAATTAAAGGGCGACAGGCCCCTGGTATCGGAAATGCGTTTCCGGGACCTGCTCAAGGTTGAAACCACCGATGATTTGTTTACCAGCCTGCGTCGCATCCTACCCTTGGTAGATCATCAAGCCGATATTAAACGGCTGGCGGACGATGTCTATGGGTGGAATGACAATATAAAAAAGCAGTGGGCCTATAGCTATCGATGGCCGGTCAAAAAGTCTGCCTAATAACGCCAAAAAAACATTTACGGAAATTACCAGAGGAAAAACCATGTCCCGTTTTATCCAGTTGCACGTCCTGACCAGCTACCCTCCTTCAAACCTCAACCGCGATGATACCGGCCGTCCAAAAACCGCCGTGATTGGCGATTGCACCCGTTTGCGTATTTCTTCACAAAGCCTTAAACGGGCCTGGCGCACTTCCGATATTTTCGAGAGCGCACTGAAAGGGCATATCGGTACGCGTACCAAGGAAATGGGCATTAGCATTTATCAATCGCTGACCCGGCAAGGTGTCAGCGAAAAAAATGCGCGTGAATGGGCAAAAACAATTGCCAGTCAGTTCGGCAAATTGAAGTCCGACAAAAAAACTGAAAACAACGAAGATCTGCATGTCGAGCAACTGGTGCATTTCAGTCCCGAAGAAGAAAAGGCGATTGCCGATTTGGTGACTCAACTGGTATCGACGGCGGCTGCGCCAACCGAGGAAGATTTGAACCTGCTGCGCAAGCAGCACACCGCTGTGGATATTGCGATGTTTGGCCGAATGCTGGCTTCATCACCGGCTTTTAATACCGAAGCCGCTATACAGGTCGCGCATGCCATTACCGTGCATAAAGCCGCGGTAGAAGATGATTATTTTATTGCCGTCGATGATCTCAATACCGGCGAAGAAGATCGGGGCGCGGCGCATATCGGCGAGCTGGGTTTTGGTGCGGGCGTGTTCTATTTGTATATCTGCATTAACCGTGAATTGTTGCAGGAAAACCTGGGAGGCGATGCGGCGTTGACACGAAATGCCTTGAACGCCTTCATGCAGGCGGTCGCAAAGGTATCGCCCATCGGCAAACAAAACAGTTTTGCTTCGCGCGCCTATGCAGGTTTTGTGCTGGCGGAGAAAGGTGATCAACAGCCGCGCAGTTTGTCGCAGGCGTTTCTCAAACCCGTAAAACCCAATCAGAAAGAAGGCGAAGATACCTTGAGCCGTGCCATCAAGGAATTAACCAGGCGCCGCGACAACTTCAATGCAGTGTATGGCGATTGCGCCGACGCCTGCGCGCAATTCAACGTTGAAACGGGTGAGGGGAGCCTGGGTGAATTAGCCGAATTTGTTGCGAACTGATTTCCATGGAGACCCTGGTTTTTCAACTTCATGCTCCGCTATCCTCGTGGGGCGAAGCGGCGGTAGGCGAATATCGCCCGAGCGCGGAATACCCCAGCCAGTCCGCCATACACGGTCTGGTGGGTGCGGCATTGGGCATCGATCGCGGCAATGATGCAGCACAGGCAGCCTTGCGCACCGGCTATCGCCTGGCAGTGGGGGTACTGAGCCAGGGGCGACTGCTGCGCGATTACCAGACTGCGCAAGTGCCCGGCCGTGCTGATCTGAAAAAGTGGCCGCACGCCACGCGACGGGATGAATTGTCATTGCCCAAAACGGATCTTAATACCATTTTGTCCAGCCGTGATTACCGGCAGGATGCCGCCGCCTTAGTGGCGGCGCAAAGCATGGCGAATGCGCCTTATTCATTAACGCAATTGGCCGGGGCATTAAAAATACCGAGGTTTATGCTGTATCTGGGACGCAAGTCCTGCCCTGTTGCGGCGCCTTTGCATCCCTGCGTCCTGGATGCTGAAACCATTAACATGGCGTTCACGGATTATCAGCGACGATTGGCTGATCTGTGGCAAAAGGAATCGCCGAAACATACTGAGCCACACAATTTATCAGTCCATAAAATCGCTTGGGGTGACGATTTCGGCACTGACGACTTGTCGGTTGTGGGGGTGGAACGCGACTTGAGCATCACCCGCAAGGACCAGGTGATTACGCGCCAAGGCTGGCAATTTGCAGGCCGCACCGAACATATCGCTTTATTGGTGAAAGGATAAACGTCATGTATTTTAGCGTTATTACGCCAGAGGAACATTTGTTACGCCGCGCCGCGCATGAACTGGCGAAGTCGTCCTATGACGTCCATCAATGGATATGGAAATTTTTCCCCAGCAGTGCGGATCAACGGCGCGATTTTATTTTTCGGCGCCATGAGCATGAACAGATGCCGCGTTTTTACGTGGTTTCACAACGGCCACCCACGGCATTCAGCGAAGCGTGGCAGGTGAGAAGCCGCCTCTATGCTCCACAATTGGAGGAAGGCCGGCGTTTGTCTTTCCAGCTCCGCGCTAATCCGGTGATTACCAAAAAGTGTGCAGATGGAAAATCCCGGCGCCATGATGTGGTGATGGAGGCCAAGAAGCAGTTGCTGACGAAACACGGATTCGGCACTGGAGCAAAATGGGGGCATTGGAATGACGAAAGCAAAAAGCCGCTGCTGTATGAAGTAGCACAAAAACATTGTGCTGAATGGCTCGACAGAGTAGCGAAAAGAAATGGATTTGAGGTTGCGCTGACGGACGAAGAGGCGCCGCAACGTAAGCTGCAAGTGGATGCCTATGAGCAAAGTGTAGCGGTTAAGCGCCCTCATGACATCCGTTTTAGCACGGTGGATTTGTCAGGTGAGCTACTTGTGACGAATCCTCCGTTATTTAATTTGGCTTTATATAACGGACTCGGCCACGCGAAGGCCTTTGGTTGCGGGCTGTTGCTGGTGCGGAACTGAGCGGTTTGGCATTTTTGAGCATAGGGAGAATGGAGGCAAAAATGAGTTTGAATAATCAGGACATCAAGTTTTATTGCGGACATCTCTTGCTGTGCCCCTTCTTGGGTTAATTTCATAGATATATGCCCGATCTCCTGCCGCCCCTGAAACCGATTGCCATAAAGGAACGGCTTTCCATCCTGTTTATCGAAAAGGGCCAACTGGACGTGTTGGATGGTGCCTTCGTTGTGTTGGATAAGAGTGGTGTCCGCACGCACATTCCTGTCGGTGGTGTGGCCTGTCTCATGTTGGAACCTGGTACAAGGACTTCTCATGCCGCTGTAGCGTTGGCCGCGCGGGTGGGTACACTACTGGTGTGGGTGGGCGAGGCGGGTGTGCGTTTGTATTCTTCAGGCCAGCCAGGCGGGGCGAGGGCTGATCGCTTGCTCTATCAAGCCAGGCTGGCGTTGGATGATGCCTTGCGCCTCAAGGTGGTACGTAAAATGTATGCCATCCGCTTCGGCGAGGAGCCTCCGGCGAGGCGCAGCGTGGAGCAATTGCGCGGCGTCGAAGGGGCGCGGGTGCGCGAGACATATAAGCTGATCGCAAAAAAATATGGTGTGGAATGGAGGTCGCGTAATTACGATACCAGTGAATGGGACAGGGGCGATTTGCCCAATCGTTGCCTCTCATCCGCGACATCATGTTTGTATGGAGTGGCTGAGGCTGCAGTGCTGGCAGCAGGGTATGCACCTGCAGTGGGCTTTATCCACACAGGCAAGCCTCTATCCTTCGTTTACGATGTGGCGGATATTTATAAATTTGAAACGGTGGTGCCGGTGGCATTCAAGATTGCTGCCAAAGGCACACAAAATCCGGAACAGCAGGTTCGCCTCGCTTGCCGCGATGTGTTCAGGGAAAGCAGATTGCTTGAGCGCATCATTCCAGGAATAGAGGAAATGCTATCGGCTGGCGAAATTTCTCCGCCGGCATCTCATGAAGAGGCTGTGCTGCCCGCTATTCCCAATAAAGAAGGTCTAGGCGATGTTGGTCATCGTACTTGAAAATTCTCCACCGCGTCTGCGCGGACGGCTCGCCATTTGGTTACTGGAGGTCCGCGCGGGCGTTTATGTCGGCAACTATTCCGCAAAAGTTCGCGATAATATCTGGAATCAAGTAGAAAAAGGTATTGAGGATGGGAATGCCGTGATGGCGTGGCGCACCAATTCAGAGGCTGGTTTTGATTTTGTGACGGTGGGGGATAATCGGCGGATTCCCGTAGAGTTGGATGGGGCGAAACTCGTATCATTTCTTCCCGAACAAGATAAAACGCAGTAAAAAAGTTGGTGGAATGCTGAGGTATAGATCTTTGATGTAAATTCAAAGAGATGGAAGAAGTGTGTTCCCCACGTGCGTGGGGATGAACCGAGGACGCGGCAAGCATTTGGGATCTAGCCGATGTGTTCCCCACGTGCGTGGGGATGAACCGGCGGCGATGTACTTTATCTCTGATGTGCTGAGGTGTTCCCCACGTGCGTGGGGATGAACCGGACGCGAAACGCTGTCGCTCTCGTTCCAAGCCGTGTTCCCCACGTGCGTGGGGATGAACCGCAGTCGTTTCCAATCTTCCTTATCAAGCTTCTGTGTTCCCCACGTGCGTGGGGATGAACCGAAATCTGAAAGCGGGTTTTCCAGTGAGCATACGTGTTCCCCACGTGCGTGGGGATGAACCGCCTGCGGGCTGGTTTACGGTCGACGCGCAATCGTGTTCCCCACGTGCGTGGGGATGAACCGGGATTCGAGGAAACAGGACGTGACGTTTATATGTGTTCCCCACGTGCGTGGGGATGAACCGCAATCCCAAATGTCGGCGCACCATTCATCGAGGTGTTCCCCACGTGCGTGGGGATGAACCGGAAACATCTCTCCGGCTCGATCAATAACTCTTGTGTTCCCCACGTGCGTGGGGATGAACCGTATACATTCTTTACGTTCGCAATGAAAGGTTTGTCATCGGTCATCCAATAATCCCCCGTTACGGTCATTGAAAAATCCCCACCTGTTTTTGTAGGAGAGAACAGATGGATACGTTATTGGAGAAAGCCGAGCGCATCATAGTCAGCATCACGGATACAGGAGAGGCCGTCATGCTGAGCAAAGAGCGCTGTGAACAGGTACGGCAGTTGCATGCCGGGAAGGTCTCGATTGCGGAGATTGGCAGGCGGCTTGATATCGACCGCAAGACTGTGCGCAAGATGGTGCGCGAGGCGGCGTGGCGGCCCTATGAGCGCGAAGCGCGGGCTGACACCTTATTGGCCCCGCACGATGCCTTTCTTCGGCGCCGGGCCAGTCAGGTGAATTATTCCGCACGGATTCTTTATCAGGAACTGCAGCGTGATTGCGGTTATAAGGGCAGTTACGAGACCGTCAAGCGGTTCGTGATGCCGCTGCGCGTGCAGGCGGATCCGGCGCAGATTTGCCAGCGGCGCTTCGAGACCGAACCCGGCCAACAAAGCCAGATCGATTGGGGGCAGATGCGTATTTATTTGCGCACCCAACCGGTGGTACTGCACGTCTTTGTCCTGACATTAGGCTACAGCCGGCGCGGCTATTATCGGGTATGCGCCAATGAGCAACTGGGCTTGTTTCTGGAAAGCCATGAAGCGGCCTTTGAGCATTTTGGCGGGCTCACCCGCGAGCACCTCTACGATCGAGCTCGCACCGTCTGCGAGCCGGTCAAGGGCGAAGGCTGGCGCTGGAATGAAACCTTCCGCTCCTTTGCCCGGCACTGGGGATTCGAGCCACGAGTGTGCGCACCCTACCGCGCCCAGACCAAAGGCAAAGTTGAATCGGGCGTGAAATATGTCAAGCGCAATTTCCTGCCTGGACGCACGTTTATCGATGTGGTGGACGTCCAGACTCAGCTTGACGAATGGACCGCCACCATTGCCGATCTGCGTGTGCACGGCACCACGCACCAGCGCCCTATCGATCGGTTCGCCGAGGAAGCCACGGTACTCTTGCCCAGTGCGGGCCACGGCTCGTTTGGCGAGCAGCGGCGTGTTGCGCGTATCGTGGCCGAGGACTACCTGGTGAGCTTCCAGAGCAATCGCTATTCGGTGCCCTTCGGCCTGATCGGCAAAACCGTCGAGGTCATTCCGGCAGGCGGCGCGTTACGCGTCGAGCATGCTGGAGTGGTGGTGGCCGAGCATCCCTTGTTGTCTGACAAACATCAGATGCGCGTCCTGCCCGAGCATGGCCCCGGGGCCGTGGCGCGCAATGGCCGCAAGCGGTTCGGCCTGGCCGGATCTGCAGAGCAAAGCCGCTGGTGGGGGCCGGCAGAGGTCGAGGTGCGCGACCCGAGCGTGTATGAAGAGGTGATGCAATGATGGCCGGACAACTTGAACGTTTGCATGAGCATATGGCGCAACTACGCTTGTTTAAAAGCCGGGACCGGCTGGAGGCTTTGTTACAGCAGGCCAGCGAGCAGGAACTGCCCTATGCCGACTTCCTTGACCAGCTCCTGGGCGAGGAAGTCGCCTCCAAGGCCGTCAGGAACATCACCATGCGCACTTCGCTGGCCAAATTCCCGTTCGTCAAGGGTCTGGACAGTTTCGACTTTACCTATCAGCCCTCGATCGACAAAAAACAGATCACGACCCTGGCCTCGTGCCACTTCATCGAGCACGGGGAGAATATCGTGATTCTGGGGCCTCCCGGCGTGGGCAAGACGCACCTGAGCGTGGGCCTGGGGATCAAGGCGATCGAGGCGGGTTACCGGGTGTTGTTTACGACAGCCGCCGCCATGATCGCCGTATTGACCAGGGCCGCCGCCGAGGGTCGTCTGGAGGACAAATTAAAGTTCTACACGGCACCGCGCTTGCTGATCGTTGACGAAATCGGCTATTTGCCCATTGAGCGCCACGGCGCCAATCTGTTCTTCCAATTGATCAGCAGGCGTTATGAAAAAGGACCGATGATCCTGACCAGCAATCAAAGCTTCGGCTCCTGGGCGGAGGTGTTCGGCGATCGCGTGATTGCGACCGCCGTGCTGGATCGAATCTTGCATCATGCCATTACCATGAATATACGAGGCAATTCCTACCGGCTTAAAGACAAACTCAAGGCGGGCCTGGTCCGGCCCGCCGAAAACCCATCCGTCGAGTGACGGCAACCCCAGGGTGGGGAAATTTAGATGACCACAACTGGGGAAATTTGTGTGACCCTTGACACGCGAGGTCCATGTACTTCTTGAGAGTGTTCCCCACGTGCGTGGGGATGAACCGATAGAGGGATAGCCTACGGATTGCGGGACGTAGTGTTCCCCACGTGCGTGGGGATGAACCGACTATGAGCGCGACCCGATAGTCAAGCGATTCGTGTTCCCCACGTGCGTGGGGATGAACCGTTTCAGCCTGGAACGAGAGCGACAGCGTAGGCGTGTTCCCCACGTGCGTGGGGATGAACCGACTTGGAGCATTTCCGCAAGCTGAAATGCCGCGTGTTCCCCACGTGCGTGGGGATGAACCGTCATACCGGGAGGGTACACCGACGAAAGGGAAGTGTTCCCCACGTGCGTGGGGATGAACCGTCTGCAATGGGAAGATCAAGTAGGCGCAAAGGGTGTTCCCCACGTGCGTGGGGATGAACCGCGATAGCCAATGATTCGTTCGGCCAGGAGGTTGTGTTCCCCACGTGCGTGGGGATGAACCGATTATGAAAACAATTCACCATGTAACAGTTCGGTGTTCCCCACGTGCGTGGGGATGAACCGCTTTTAAGATTGCCGTTGAGCAAGTCTCCGCTGTGTTCCCCACGTGCGTGGGGATGAACCGGGTGACCAATAGGGAATCTATGACCGTTGCCAGTGTTCCCCACGTGCGTGGGGATGAACCGCCATATCAGGATCGGGTATCGCTACGGCACAAGTGTTCCCCACGTGCGTGGGGATGAACCGGCTTTGATGGGGCTTGGTTCGAGGAGGCGCACGTGTTCCCCACGTGCGTGGGGATGAACCCAAAGCAACTATATGATCGCTCTGGCGGAACTCGTGTTCCCCACGTGCGTGGGGATGAACCGCACCACGCTGGCCAGTCCGGTATAGCTGTGCCGTGTTCCCCACGTGCGTGGGGATGAACCGATGGGAGCCTTCACCTCAAACGTAAATGTTACGTGTTCCCCACGTGCGTGGGGATGAACCGCTCCTTGTAGGCGCTTGGTACCAGTACAATTAGTGTTCCCCACGTGCGTGGGGATGAACCGCCGCCGTAGTTCATCGGGTCTGTTCCAAATCTGTGTTCCCCACGTGCGTGGGGATGAACCGATCGGTGAGAACATTCGCCGCGCAGTGTGGAGGTGTTCCCCACGTGCGTGGGGATGAACCGGCGAATCAAGGAATTGATTGTTGTTGATGAATGTGTTCCCCACGTGCGTGGGGATGAACCGAAATCTGCTTCGACCTGGTGGGTGGCATGACCGTGTTCCCCACGTGCGTGGGGATGAGCCAAAAATTGAAAGTGGATAATTTCAGATTCTGGCGACGATCTTCTTTATATGACAATATTGTCCATATAAGCACGCACCAGCTTATGATAATGGCGATCTTCCATCAAAAACGAATCGTGTCCATGACTGGAAGTAATTTCCGCATAACTCACGTTCAATTCGTTATCGAGCAGGGCTTTAACAATGGCGCGTGAACGTTCGGGGGAAAAACGCCAATCAGTGGTGAAAGACAGCACCAGGTAACTGGCAGTGGCGGCACGGAAGGCCGCGCTCAGATCGTTGTTGTGCTGGTGCGCCGGATCGAAATAATCCAGCGCCTTCGTCATGAGCAGATAGGTATTGGCGTCGAATTGATCCGCGAATTTGTCTCCCTGATATCGCAGGTAGGATTCGATTTCGAATTCCACGTCGAAACCAAATGCGAGCGCACCGTTGCGCAGTTCCCGTCCAAACTTTGCAGCCATCGCATCATCCGAAAGATAAGTGATATGACCCAGCATGCGGGCAAGCCGCAAACCACGGCGAGGTACAACTGCATGCGTGTAATAATCTCCGCCATGATAGTCGGGGTCGGTAATGATGGCCTGCCGTGCAACATCGTTAAATGCAATATTTTGCGCAGTCAGCTTCGCAGCGGCAGCAATAACGAGCGCATGCCGCACCCTTTCGGGAAAATCGAGCGTCCACTGCATGGCCTGCATTCCGCCGAGGCTGCCACCCGCTATTGCGGCGAACTGATCGATGCCCAGATGATCCGCAAGCCTTGCCTGTGTCTTTACCCAGTCTTCCACAGTTACTACCGGAAAATCCGGGCCATAAGATTTACCGGTCCTGGGATTAATGCTGGCCGGGCCGGTGGAGCCGTGACAACCCCCGAGGTTATTGACGCCGATTACAAAGAATTTCTCTGTATCGATCGACTTGCCCGCGCCGATCATATTGTTCCACCAACCGCCACTCTTTGGATTTTCGTCGTAAAAACCAGCTACATGATGATTACCCGAAAGAGCATGGCAAATCAGGACAGCGTTGGACCTGGCGGCGTTAAGTTCGCCATAGGTTTCATACACCAACTCGTAACTATCGATTACAGCGCCACTTTTAAGATGCAGGGGCGCGTCGAAATGCGTGCTCTGGGGCGATACTATGCCAATGGAATTGGAATCCTGCATTAACGTTTATGGGTTGCTGAAAACACTCTTATGACCGGAGCTGGCGCCAAACAATTCCCGGACGCGCCTGAAGACCGCATGGTTGACGAAGATTGCACGTCAAGCCGCCATATAGTCGAATAATCCGCCTGAATCGAAACCTGCGATTATAGTCAAATGTTTTCCATTAAACCGAGGAAAACCAGTAAATACGTGCCAGGCAGCTCCGCCCGCGACATAGCTCGGCGATTTTTCGGCAAGAGACGCGTTTTTATTGCAACCTTCATGCGGCATGGCCATTCAGCTTCGACAGGAACGTATGGATTTTCGCCGGATCGTCAGCTTTAAGCATCTTTTGAGTAAACGGTATGATGTCCGGCAAATTGCTTCTCAATATCTCGCGCTTCACGGTCAGCAGTTGTGCCGGATGCATGGAAAACTGGCGCAGGCCAAAGCCCAGCAGCAATCGGGTGAATAATATGTCCCCCGCAATTTCTCCGCAGACCGAAATGGGAGTTCCACCGCGGTTGGCGCTGCGAATGATGTGAGCCACCAGGCGCAGCACCGCGGGATGCAACGAATCGTAGAGGTGGGCGACGGAATCATCGGCACGGTCGATGGCAAGCGTGTATTGAATCAGATCGTTGGTGCCAACCGACAAAAAATCGAGCTTGCGCATGAAAATATCCAGGCACAGAGCCGCCGCTGGAATCTCTATCATGCCGCCTACCGGTATCTTCTCCTCGAAGGGTATTTTTTCCTGGCGCAAGCTGTCTTTGGCATTTTCGATCGAGTGCAGCGTCTGGGTGATTTCATGCACGCTAGAGAGCATGGGCACCAGAATACGAATCTGGCCGTAGCGTGACGCACGTAAAATCGCGCGCAACTGCGTATTGAACATTTGCGGCTCGGCAAGGCAAAAACGTATGGCGCGCAAGCCTAGCGCAGGGTTGGCAGCCACCCGCTTGGCACTGTCGAGATTCTTGTCCCCTCCGAGATCGAACGTGCGTATGGTTACTGGAAGTCCCCGCATCTTTCGCGCCACCATCCGGTAAGCTTCGAATTGCTCATCCTCGCTGGGCAGGCAGTCTCGATTGAGAAAAAGAAATTCGCTGCGAAACAGTCCGATGCCCGTCGCGCCGCTCTCCTTCACCTGCTCCACATCCTGGGGCAGTTCAATGTTGGCATGCAGTTCCACGGTTGTACCATCGAGCGTAGCGGAGACAGTGGTCCTGATGCGTTTAAGTTTCTGCTTTTCGAGTTCGAGCTGGCTCTGGCGCAGGCGGTACTCCGACAGCACGTGCTCGTCGGGATCAACGATGACCACACCCTGAACTCCATCCACGATCAGCAGATCATTGTCGCGGATCAGCCGGCGCGCATGATGCAGCGCCAGGACGGAAGGAATGTTGAGGCTGCGGGCGACGATGGCGGTATGAGAAGTCAATCCGCCCAGATCGGTCAGGAATGCGGTGAACCAATGCTGCTTGTATTGAATGACATCCGCGGGACTCAAATCGTGCGCCACGAGAATGCTGTCCCCATCTCGCTTCAACGGCGGCGGAACGTAGCCCGGGTGCCCGAGCAGGGCCTTCAGCACACGCTCAACCACCTGTATGACATCGGTTTTTCGCTCTCGCAGGTAAGGATCTTCAATTTCCTCGAACTGCGCCATCAGCACATCCATCTGTTGGGTAACCGCCCATTCGGCGTTACACTGATTCTGCGCAATATAGCTTTTGGCCGCTGTTGAAAGAGTGGGATCGTCCAGAATCATCCGGTGCAGGTCGAGAAAGGCGCCATATTCGGCCGCTGCCGGCCCATCGATAACGGAAGCGTGCAAGGATTCGAGTTCCTCGCGAACCGCGTTGAAAGCAGTATCGAGCCGCATTATCTCGTTGGCGACCTGCTCTTCGGGCACAACATGATGAGCCACTTCGATTGCCGCATGAGATGCTAAATAGGCGTGTCCTATAGCGATCCCGCCAGAAACGCCGACGCCGTGCAATGCAAAACTCATTCGCTTTCTCCAAAGCGCTTCTCGATAAGATTCACAAGGGCTTCCATAGCCTCGACTTCGTCCGTGCCCGTGGTTTCTATATCGAGCACAACCCCCTTGCTTGCTGCCAGCATCATCACGCCCATGATGCTTTTCGCATTGACTTTGCGATCATTTCTGGCCAGCCATACCTCGCAGTGGTACTGGCTGGCCAATTGGGTAAGTCTCGCGGATGCTCGCGCATGCAATCCCAATTTGTTCATTATTTCAATTTTCCGGTTTTGCATCGCCACCCTCTGGTAGTATTCTCAGGACGCCTTTTTTACCTCCCGCCAGTGCTTTTTCGCTTGCCATGGCCAACGGTTCGTGACGATAGGTAAGCGCCCGCACCAGCATCGGCAGATTGACGCCCGCCAGGCATTCTACTTTACCTTTCCTGACCAGGCGGCTGCCAATGTTACAAGGCGTGGCGCCGCAAATATCGCTCAGGACGAGCACACCGCTTCCACTATCGAGTTCGCGGATCAACTTCAATGCGCCGGACAGAATGACATCCGGATCGTCGCCCGCATTGATGCGCAAATGCGTCAATTGTGGGGGCTGATTGCCCATGATATGGCTTGCGCACTGGACAAAGCTGTTTCCCAGATCCTCATGGGCAATAATCAATATCCCTATCACGCCTCCAATCGCCCCCTTTCAGTGGATAATTTCAAAAAAGCCATGGATACAGTCCTATTCCGCAGCCCGCAGCCCGTGTGCTGCAAAAATTGCGCAATCCACCTTGCAGCGAACTCACCATGAAGATGAACGTCGAGTGCCGCGAAAATCTTTGTGGATCATGGACAAGCGAAGACTCAATTCGATCTATGACGTGCGAAGCTTCAAAAGGCTCGCCATCTACTGCATTTCTTCCAGGGTATATATCTCAAGGTGGAAAGCTTCCTGATATTTCTGGGGAAGATCGGACGCTGCAGTATCCGCCTGCCGGCGAGTCAAATAGACGCCATATGCCACCCTGAACTTGGCCTGTCCCGCTGTAGTGACGGAGTAGACATAGAGATTCGACAGATCGACCAGGTTCTGCGCTCTATTGAGGAAGCGTTCCATGCGATCGGCCTGAATGTTGTCGGTGGAATATAATTGAATGGTGTAGTGCTGCTTGTCTGTTGTCTTCAGCACTTTTGCCGTGGCGTCCAGGCGCTCATGCAGTAATGGATGTTCAGCCAGCTTAACCCCGGCCATCGCTGATTTTGTTCCGCGCTTTTGTCCCGTTGCTGCCGCCAAATTCTCTCCTTCGAGGGTATCCGCTGCTCGCGGTCGATCAGATGCGCCGCTGGGAGCCGTATCGCCGGAAGCTGCGTTCCTGGGGGAACGGTTTGGTTGAGGCGCAGGAGGCGGACTGGATGGAGCAGGCGGAGCAGAGAGCGCCGGTCTGGCGGAAGTTGGGGCGGGAACGGTTTTATAAGTAGGCGTGGCCGCAATAAGCGGCGGCGAAAGGGGTGCCGGCAAAGGTGTTTCGGAATATGCCGCGACGTTCCCGAAAATGTCAGGGCCGGGAGCAGGACGGGTTGGCTGCCGGTTAAATTCACTAATCGCGAAACCTGCTATCACCACGGCGGCCAGGCTTCCGCCGGCTATATACTTCGTGGAGGCTGGCCAATCCCGATTGAGCGTAAAACCGGCATCCTGCATGGCGCTTCTGATATGATGCGGCCTCACATTTTTAATATTCTCTCGATATGCCGCCAGCAGGGATTTATCGGCAAGAATATTTATGCGCTCGATAAGCCCGCTGGACGCCGAGGCAATCAAGCGCAAGGCAGAGGGCGTAAAAATATTCGGGCCACGATAGCCTGCAGCGTACAGGCGATGCAGCAGATAATCCTTGAGCGATGCCGCAATGATGGGCTGAAGGAATAAATGATGCGTTATCCTGCTCTTGAGGGTGCGCAATTGGGGCAAGGCAAGCAGCTTATCCAGTGAAACCTCGCTAAATAGAACAATCTGCAGCAATTTGTGATGGGACGATGCGAGATCGTAAAGCAATCTCACCTCTTCCAGGATCTCGGGCGACACACTGTGGGCGTCATCTATCAAAAGCAAGAATTGAACCCCGGCGGCACATTTCTCGATCAGGGCCTCCGATAGCCGTTCCAGGTGGGAAGCGGGCGGCTCGGTGCCTTCGGAGTCATCAGCGAGTTCCAGATTCCAGGTTTCGACAAGGGAGCGAGCAAACTCCTCCTTCGAAATATTCGGATTGTCGATGTAAATTGCCCGGATGTGCTTGGGCAACCGGTTGATTGTCAACTGGCATATGCGGGTTTTACCGCTGCCCACCGGGCCCGTCACCTCGATGATGCCTTCTTTCCCTTCTCCATGAGTCAGCGTGTAAATCAGGATATCCAGCGTGGCACCGCGGCTGGCTCCCTCAAAAAAAAGGCAGGAAATGGAAGGAGGGGGAAAAGGCTCCCCGGTCAATCCAAAGTGGTCTAGGTATGTTGGGGACGTTGTCATGTCAAGCAGTGTCCTCCGAAGGAAGATGCGCCCTGTAGCGGAGTGGGCATCCCGCGGTGCCGCGCCGCGGTCTCAGTGAACCCTGGCCCGATGGCGCCGAAGTACCGTTCTGCCGGCTCGATATCCGTGCCTCGATGTGCGGCATCATGCTCGTATCACGCCAATCCCATACTCATAGAAAAAACGAGTCTGCCCGCATTTCCATCGAATGCAGGTCATCCCGATACGGTATCATGCGGATAAAGATACCACGATCAGGTGAAAATTCCTTGCCTGCGATGCCGCAGCCCTGGCCTCTGAGGCAATATCGCTTGTCTTAATCCTTCCTGCTGGAGTATAGTTCGAATTCTGCCACTATATCAAAGCGGAAGAGCGCGCCGATTCGATCGGCGCGGCCGAAGGCGCAACCCCCCGGAATCGCTCAGGCGCGGTCAATCGATCGTTAGGAACCGCTTTCGACAGGCAATCTGGAGAGTGCCGACATGGAGTCGGCCACCGAAGGGGCACGCGGACAAAAATCCGTAATCTCTCAGGTAAAAGGGACAGAGGGGTGAAGTCATGGATATGACTTCACCTTTTTTTTTAAGCATAGGGCTATGAAAACGACTCCTCTCAATCAGACTCATCGCGAAATGAAGGCCAAAATGGTCGACTTTGGAGGCTGGGATATGCCTCTGCATTATGGCTCGCAGCTCGAGGAGCATCATAAGGTGCGGACCGATGCCGGCATGTTCGACGTATCCCACATGCTGGCGGTGGATATAAATGGCGAGGCAGCACGCAGTTTTTTGCGCCATCTGGTGGCAAACAACATAGACAAGCTTACCCAGCCGGGCAAGGCGCTTTATACCTGCATGCTCAATCCGGAGGGAGGGGTAATAGACGATCTCATCATCTATTTCCTCGATGAAACCCATTTCCGCATGGTTGTGAACGCGGGAACCGCGGAAGGCGACATGGAATGGATTCTTGCCCAGCGCGATGCGATGGCGCGGGGGCTGGAAATCGTTCCGCGCCGCGATCTCGCGATGATTGCGGTCCAGGGACCGGATGCGCGCGCAAAAGTCTGGCGGGTGATCGAGGGTTCCCAGGCAGTGACCGAGAATCTGAAGCTGTTTCAGGCCGTGTTGTTCGATAAATACTTCATCGCCCGCACCGGCTATACCGGGGAGGATGGCTTCGAAATCATGCTGCCTTCCGTTGACGCGGCGGATTTCTGGAATGCGCTGCATGCGGCCGGGGTAGCGCCCGCGGGACTGGGAGCCCGTGACACCTTGCGTCTCGAAGCGGGGATGAATCTCTACGGCCAAGATATGGATCAAAGCACTTCTCCCCTGGAATCAGGGCTTGGCTGGACAGTAGACATGAAAACCGATCGTGACTTTATTGGCAGGAAGGCACTGATGGAGGCGCCAGTGAAACGCCAGCTCATGGGATTGATTCTGCTCGACCGGGGCGTATTGCGCAGCCATCAGAAGGTTGCCATGTCTCCCGAAAAAGGGGGCGAGGAAGGCGAAATTACCAGCGGAGGTTTTTCTCCCACATTGGATAAGTCCATCGCGCTGGCGCGCTTGCCGCTGGAGACTGCCGCCGGAGATGAAGTTCACGTAATAGTGAGGGATAAAATGCTGCGGGCGAAAGTGGTCAAATATCCTTTCGTGCGAAATGGAAAGGTTCTGGTTTAGCCCATTAACCGGGCAATATCATTTAATCGTGGAGCAAAAATATGAGTATTCCAAACAACCTGAAATACACCAAATCTCATGAATGGGTGAGACTGGAAGATGACGGCACAGCGACGATAGGAATTACGCAGCATGCGCAGGAATTGCTGGGCGACATGGTATTCGTGGAAACCCCGGATACGGGGCGCAAGCTGCAGCAGGGTGAAGAGTGCGCGGTAGTGGAATCGGTAAAAGCCGCTGCCGACGTATATGCCCCCATTGCTGGAGAAGTGATTGGAGCCAACCCGGATCTGGAGGCCGCTCCTGAAAAAATCAATCAGGATGCCTATGCTGCCTGGCTCTTCAAATTGAAACCGGTAAATATCGCGGACCTGAATAATCTGCTTGATGCCGTGGCGTATCAGAAATTACTGGAAAGCGAACATTAAACCCTTAGCGTAAAAAGCCAGCCGGATATGGCACTGCGCCATATCCCGCCATACTCACCATCCTGATTCCCGGAACAATATGCCGTTCATTCCCCATACTGAAGAAGACATACAGGCAATGCTCGCGAGCATTGGCGCTCAATCCATCGATGATCTGTTCGACGAAATCCCACCTGCTCTTAAAACGGGCCGATTGAACCGGGTGCCTCCAGGCCTGAGCGAAATGGAAATATCCCGCCTGATGCTGGAGCGGGCAGAAAGCGATGGGCGCTATTTCAACTTCATTGGGGCGGGCGCATATGAACATCATATTCCCGCAGCAGTATGGCAAATAACCACTCGTGGCGAATTTTATTCTTCCTATACCCCCTATCAGGCGGAAGCAAGCCAAGGCACGCTGCAGCTTCTGTATGAATATCAGACGATGATGGCCTCGCTCACCGGCATGGACGTGTCGAATGCAAGCATGTATGACGGCGCATCGGCACTGGCTGAAGCCGCGCTGATGGCGGTTCGCTCGCATAAGTCCTCGCGCCGTATCCTCATGCCGGCAACCGTGCATCCTATCTATCGGAAAGTGGTGCAGTCCATCGTCAGGAATCAAGGCATCGATGTGGTCGAACTCCCTTATTGCAAACAGTCTGGCCAGATCTTGCCCGATACCCTGGATGAGTTCGGCAAGGACGAATTCGCGGCGCTGGTCATTCCCCAACCCAATTTCTTCGGCGTACTGGAGCAGGTGGATGCTCTCACCGACTGGGCGCATGCAAGGAATGCATTAGCGGTCGGCGTGGTCAATCCTGTCGCCCTGGCGCTGCTCACTCCTCCTGGCGAATGGGGCAGTAACGGTGCGGATATCGCAGTGGGCGAGGGCCAGCCTTTGGGCATTCCACTTTCCAGCGGCGGACCCTACTTTGGTTTCATGGCATGCAAACAATCACTGGTCCGGCAAATGCCGGGGCGCATTATCGGCCGTACGAGCGATCAGTCGGGCAATACCGGTTTCGTTCTTACGCTTCAGGCACGCGAACAGCATATTCGCAGGTCGAAAGCCACGTCCAATATCTGTACCAACCAAGGATTGATGGTTACTGCAGCAACTATCTATATGGCTTTGGTCGGACCTGAGGGATTGCGGCGGATTGCGGGCAAATGCCATGAAAATACACTGGCCCTGCTGGAAAAGCTGGAGACGCTGAAGGGCGTAAAGAGACTCTTTACCGGCCCGCTATTTCATGAGGCGGCAATTTCGCTACCGTCTCCGGCGTCCGATACGCTGGCCTCGCTCAAAGCCCGGCGAATCCTGGGCGGCCTGAATCTGCAGGAATACTTCCCCGGATTCACCAACTCCATCCTGGTCTGTGCTACAGAAACCAAAACGCCAGCCGATCTCGAGCATTATGTAGGCGAACTCAGCGAAATCCTCTCTTCCGGTTCATGAAAGGGCTCTCTTAATAAGCAGCGATCCGTAGTTTCCCATTATTTCAACTCAAGGAGAACAGCATGGTAACTCTTGCAGGAAATCCCATAACCGTTGAAGGCACTTTTCCTAAAACAGGCGGCAAGGCGCCGTCGTTCTCGCTTGTCAATCGGGACTTGAAGGATGTCACGCTCGCCGATTTCGCTGGCAAGAAAAAGGTGTTGAACATCGTTCCCAGCCTCGATACCCCGGTTTGCGCCCTTTCCACCCGCAAATTCAACGAGAAGGCCAGCAACATGGACAACACGGTGGTTTTGATCATCGCTGCCGACCTGCCTTTTGCAATGAGCCGCTTCTGCGATACCGAAGGCCTGGATAAGGTCGTACCGCTTTCGACGATGCGTGGTTCGGAGTTCATGAAAAATTACGGCGTCGCCATCACCGACAGCCCTCTGGCCGGCATCACCGCCCGCGCGGTCATCGTCCTCGATGAACAGGACAATGTGATTCACGCGGAATTGGTCCCGGAAATAAAAGATGAACCCAATTACGATGCAGCTTTAGCGGCTCTGAACAAGCATTAGCCTCCCGTTGCAGTTTTCCTGCCCGGCGCAAGCGGGGCAGGAATGGAGAAGCCGTCTGGTAGATCTTGTAACAAATACGTGCCCCGGAATGAACAGATGGTTCGCAAAAACCCGGCGCGAATAACGCATCAAAAAACCTTTTACCCGCGACCTTAAACGCTAGATAAACTCGGATTTCACATGTTGATATTTGAACACGCCCGTCCGGGCCGCCGTAACTACTCTCAATCCCCAGCAAAGCCCGCCGATACGGGAAGCATCCCTTCCAGCCTGGTGCGCAAAACGCCGCTTCTGCTGCCCGAAGTTTCCGAAATGGATGCGGTGCGCCACTACACGCGGCTGTCGCAAAAGAATTTTTCCATAGATACCCAGTTTTATCCGCTGGGCTCCTGCACCATGAAATACAACCCGCGGGCGTGCAATTCGCTTGCCATGCTGCCGCAATTCCTCGCCCGGCATCCGCGCGCGCCCGAGAGTACCGGACAAGGTTTTCTGGCATGCATGTATGAACTGCAGGAGATACTGAAGGATGTGACAGGCATGGCGGGAGTCAGCCTCACGCCCATGGCTGGCGCGCAGGGCGAGCTGATTGGCATTGCAATGATAAAGGCATACCATGAGTCGCGCGGAGACACTGCCCGCACTGAAATCATCGTACCGGACGCAGCCCACGGCACCAACCCCGCCACCGCGGTAATGTGCGGCTATAAAGTGGTCGAAATCGCCACCGATAAGGAGGGGGACGTTGACATGGCCGCGCTGAAAGCGGCTGTGGGACCACGAACGGCGGGACTGATGCTCACCAATCCGTCAACACTCGGCGTCTTCGAAAAGAATGTCGCGGAAATGAGCAAGATCGTTCACCAGGCTGGAGGATTGCTGTACTACGACGGCGCCAACCTGAATGCGATACTGGGCAAGGTAAAGCCAGGAGATATGGGCTTCGACGTGATTCACATCAATCTGCACAAGACTTTCTCTACTCCCCACGGCGGCGGAGGTCCGGGTTCGGCACCAGTCGGAGTCGCGGAGCGCCTGTTGCCATTCATACCAGTACCGGTGGTGGCCTTTGAAAGCGGCCAATATCGCTGGCTCACGGAAACAGATCTCCCGAAATCGATTGGCAGGCTTTCCGCGCATATGGGGAATGCCGGGGTGCTGCTTCGCGCCTATGTGTATGTACGCCTGCTGGGCTCGGAAGGCATGCACCGCGTAGCCGAGTTCGCCGCCCTGAACGCCAATTACCTGATGGCGGAGCTGAGCAAGGCGGGATTCGAAATCGCGTATCCCACACGTCGCGCAAGCCACGAGTTTATCGTGACCCTTAAAAGCCTGAAGGAAAAAACAGGCGTTACTGCGATGAATGTGGCAAAGCGGCTCCTGGACAAAGGCTATCACGCGCCTACGACCTACTTTCCGCTGCTCGTGCCGGAATGCCTGCTGATTGAACCCGCGGAAACTGAGTCCAAGGAGACGCTCGACGCGTTTGTCACGGCCATGAAGGAGATTCTGGACGAGGCCCACAGCCAGCCGGACTTGGTGAAAAATGCGCCCCACACCATGCCGGTGCGCCGCCTGGACGATGTAAAGGCCGCCAAGGAACTGGATCTGGTCTGGACAGGTTCCTGATAATCAACAGCCAGCAAAACCGGTTGTGAAACCCAAGACGCACTTTGCTTTACGGCCATCCACATGCATACACTGATCTGCGGTTCCATCGCCTATGACACCATTATGGTGTTCCAGGACGTTTTCAAAAACCATATCCTGCCGGAAAAGATACATATTCTGAACGTCGCTTTTCTGGTACCGGATATGCGCCGGGAATTAGGGGGCTGTGCCGGTAATATAGCCTATAACCTGCAGATGCTTGGAGGCCATCCACTTATCATGGCGACCGTCGGCGACGATTATCAGCCGTACGCCAGCCGGCTGGAGAGCCTGGGCCTGAATCAAAGCCACGTGCGTCATGTGGCCGGAACCTATACCGCCCAGGCATTCATCACCACCGATCTCGCAGATAACCAGATAACCGCTTTTCATCCCGGCGCGATGAATTTTTCGCACGAAAATCACGTAGCGGATGCGAATGAGGTCAAGCTGGGCATCGTCGCTCCGGACGGGCGGGATGGGATGCTGCAGCATGCTCGCGAATTCCACGAAGCAGGCATTCCCTTCATGTTCGATCCAGGCCAGGGGCTTCCGATGTTCAATAGCGAGGAACTCATGGATTTCATCCAGAAGGCCGATTATGTGGCGGTCAATGATTATGAGTGCCAGTTACTGCTGGAACGGACCAGCTTATCCCTGGAAGCATTGGCGAAGCTTGTCGATGCCCTGATTGTCACCCTGGGCTCGGATGGTTCGATAATTCATGCAGGAGGCCGGGAGATCCGCATACCGGGCGTCAACGCCGAACAGGTGATCGATCCTACGGGCTGCGGCGACGCATATCGTGCAGGGCTGCTTTATGGCCTGGCAAATGGGATGGATCTGGAAAGCACCGGAAGACTGGGTTCCCTGATGGGAGCGCTAAAAGTCGCGCAACGAGGAGGACAGAATCATGCTTGTAGCCGCGACGAAATCGATCAACGCTATTTTGAAACTTTCGGACATCGGATTCTTCCGTAGCGTCGCCCGGCAGCAAACTTCTTGTGGAGTGAAAATACCGGCTTGCTGCGATCTCGTTGCGGCCTGAATGATCACGGATTCTGGCGGCCACTTATTGCATTGGTGCGATAATGACGGTATGGAAAATTTCGCCGCCAGTGCCAGAACGAACCGGCTGACAAGAATTGTCCGCGCTATCCGCCTGTTGTTGCATGTCATTTCCGGACTGGCGCAATCTGCGATTTATCCCCATCTCGATCAGCCAGCGCAAAGGCGCATGGCTCAGAACTGGTCAGCACGCCTCCTTTCCATTTTATGCATCCGCATGCGGTACCGCGGAACTCCTCCTCCACCCGAGGCGCAGCGTGTAATGCTGGCAGCCAATCATATTTCATGGCTGGATGTTTATGCCCTGATCGCGGTATGCCCAGCCCGTTTTGTCGCTAAAGCCGAGATCAGAAGCTGGCCGCTATTGGGATGGCTTAGCCGCAATGCAGGAACGTTATTCATCGAGCGCACCAAGCGTAGCGACACCGCCAGAATAAATGAGCACATCGGCAATGCGTTGACGACCGGGGATCGGGTTGCAATATTTCCCGAAGGCACCACCAGTGACGGGACCATCCTGCGGCACTTTCACGCTTCGTTATTGCAACCCGCCATGACGGTCGCGGCCACGCTATATCCGGTAGCGATAAGTTATACCGACACTGGGGGAAAAACGAGTAAAAACGCGCCTTATGCAGGTATTTCCATGCTGGAATCGGTGCTGCAAATATTGACCGAGCCATGGATCGACGTGGAGCTGATCTTTACCGATCCTATAAGCAGCAGCGGGAAAAACCGGCGCGAACTGGCGCGCGAGGCCGAGCATGCTATTGCCATTGCCTTGTCCCTTCCCCTGCCGCACACGGCACCTGGAAAATCTTCCGATCATCGAGGCGAATAGCTGTAAGACTTCCGCCCCATAAGCACCCGGTATCAAGCGCCAGAACGTTATCGGTGATTTTGAGCCCCAGCGCCGACCAGTGCCCGCATAGGATGGTCGCTTCCCGGCTTGCGCGGCCCGGCACTTCAAACCACGCTACATATCCCTGGGGAATATCTTTTTCCAGTCCCTTATGAGCGAAATTCATTTTTCCGTCAGGCGTGCATACGCGCATGCGCGTCATGGCATTGATCACGACCCGCAAGCGCTCATAGCCCTCCAGGTTTTCATCCCAATGGTCAGGCTGATTGCCATACATATGAGCACAAAGCTCGTGGAAGCCATTGCCGCGCAGGGCATTCTCGACCGATTTCGCAAGCTGCGAGGCTTGCCCGATACTCCAGGAAGGCAGCAGTCCCGCGTGGACCATGACATAATTCCCGTTGATATGCAGTAGCGGTCGCCGGCGCAGCCAGCAAAGCAACTCATCCCGATCGGGCGCTGCGAGTATATCTCCCAATGTGTCGTTCCGATTCATCTTCCCGCAGCCTTCAGCCACCATCAACAGATGCAAGTCATGGTTGCCCAGCACCATTACCGCTGTTTCATCCAGCGCTTTCACATAGCGCAATACCGACAACGAATCCGGGCCACGATTGACAATGTCGCCAACCAGCCATAGCTTGTCTTTCGTACGGTCGAACCGGATCAAGTCAAGGAGCTGCCTGAACTCGGCGTAACAGCCTTGCACATCGCCGATTGCAAAAGTAGTCATGTATGGAAACGTATGGAACTGGCGGAAGCAGCCACAGAAGCCCGCGTTGCATAAAAAATGAGGCGATATGCGCTGCCTATCGCCCCGTTATACTGATTCCTCGATTCTCGAGGAATCAGCAAATCATCATCGCCACCTTATGATCACCGACTTATCAATAAGCCGATCCACGGAGGTTTGCTGAAGGTTGCCTGAATCATTGCGCCTGAGTCACCATGTAATCCACCACCTGCTTGACGTTTTCATCAGACAGGCTGGCGTTGCCACCCTTCGGCGGCATGGCATTCTTGCCCTTCAATGCACTGTTGTAGAGGGAATCCTTGCCAGTCTTTATACGTTCCCCCCAGGCCGCTTTATCGCCAAGCTTGGGCGCACCCGCCGCACCAGAATCGTGGCATGCGGCACAACTGCTTGCGTAAGTTGTTTTGGCTGCGTCGGCGCCGCCTGCTGCCGCTACCGGAGCCGCACCGGGCGCTTGGCCAGCAGCATCGCTCACGGTTTCCTCCGCCTGTGGCGAGCCAGACGCAATGACCAGGGTACCCTCGGGTTTCAGACGGTTTGCTATCGCCTTGTCTGAAAAAGCGGGGTTATTCTCGTCTATAGGGACATCACCGGTCGCCAGTTTCGCCAACAGCAGGATAATCGCAATGGGAAACGCGAAGGCGGAGATGAGAACTGTAATCAGCTGTTCCGGCGTCTTGATGGCCGTGGAATGACCTTCCTCTTCTTCAGCGTCGCTCACAATAACTCCCTTAAGAAAAAATGGTCATTGTATTGCATAGAGACATGCTTGTTGAAGCAAAGCGCAAAATTATCTGCAATGGACGGCAGAGAGGAAAAAAGCTATCCTATTCGTTTTCCCCAGCCCCGCATACTGGATCTTACGCGCCCATAGCTCAGATGGATAGAGTACCGCCCTCCGAAGGCGGGGGTCACACGTTCGAATCGTGTTGGGCGCGCCACTTTGGTATAAAACTGCGAACGCCAGCAACTACGGCATATCCTCGACGGTTCGGTTTTCGATCCCATGATGTGATCCCGGCCAGATCGCGGCGCAAACTTTCCCTGGTCAGCAAATGGAGGAGGGTAACGATGAGCAAGAATACAATCTGTCTGTGGTACGACCATGACGCAGAAGAGGCTGCGCATTTTTACGCCCGGACCTTTCCCGACAGCACGGTCGGCGCGGTGCACCGGGCGCCATCCGACTTTCCCGGCGGCAAGGCGGGTGACGTCCTGACGGTCGAATTCACGGTGTGCGGCCTGCCGTGCCTCGGCCTCAACGGCGGGAATGCATTCAGGCACAGCGAGGCATTCTCCTTTCAGATCGCCACCGACGACCAGGCGGAGACCGATCGTTATTGGAACGCAGTCGTCGGCAATGGGGGCACGGAGAGTGCATGCGGCTGGTGCAGGGATAAATGGGGTCTATCGTGGCAGATCACTCCGCGCGTCCTGACCGAGGCAATGGCCAGGGGCGGCGATGCGGCGAAGCGCGCGTTCGGGGCGATGATGGAGATGCGGAAGATAGACGTCGCCAGGATCGAGGCGGCGGTGCGCGGCGAAGCATGAGCCTTCCACTCTTCGCACATCCGTTCCCATCCTGCTCGACAGGAACGGCGAGTCGCGAAGATCAAAGCTGCCGCGCCAGCGAAGATTTGTTCAGCGCTTCCTTAACCCTTCCCGTGGATGTTCCTATGATATGCGTATAATTTCACACGTATAGGCTCATATTTGCCGATCTGGCTAATGCGCCATTTAATCATTCCCTTACAATTTCCCTTCCCCATCATTTCAGCTCCACTACCAGTCCTGATCGGTCTGGAAAACAGGCCACCACCCCGCATTGCCTCATAACAAAAGGATACCGAAGGTCAGGAACGTTGCCTCATAATTGAGGTAACTTTGACGATAGAAAAGATGTGACGCAATTTAGCATCGATCTGCTGTTTCAGATCGAATGGATTCAATGTTTCATGCAGTGCCTGCAGTCTTGACTTGATATCGTCTGTCACGCTGTCACAGTCCATGACGCGCTGATATGGCGTTTTGGGTGGATGATACTCTTTGCGATAGCGCGCACCGCTGCGCTCCTTGTGTTTGAGTTTCAGTGTCGGGTAGAAATGATTCTGGAGTTGGCTCCACTCTTTGGCGTATAAGGCGTTCATCAGCGTTGTCAGTCCAGGATTATCGAAACGCTCATAACCGAACAACTGCCGCACATGCGGCCAGTTCTTTTGCTCGACATGCGCATTGTCGTTCTTTTTATAGGGACGCGAACGGGTGAAGGCGGGCTTGGCTGGATGCTCGGAAAAATAATGCAGCAAGTGATGATTGAGAAACTTGCTCCCGTTATCGCAATCAAATCCACGCAAGTCAAAAGGCAATGCCTGCTCAATGGTTTTGATCTGCTCCAGCACACCGATTGAACCCTTGTTCCAGGTGGCACGGCACGCTGTCCAGCCGGTGAGGATACCAGGCAAGGTGAGGCTCCAGACAAAATCACCGGCCAGACTGTTGCCGCAATGGGCCACGGTATCGGCTTCCATGAAACTAGGCAGCGTGATATCCCAATGCGTCGTGCGTATCGGAATCTGATTCTTCAGCAACGTGCCTGGCTTGGTGCCGGATAACCCCTTGGGGTGCTGGACCCGGATTGGTTTAAGCAGACGATCGATGCTGGCGGCCGAAATCCCTGCAAGCTTCGCTCGGGCAGGATCGTCCAGGGCGCCAAAGCGCGTCTCATAGTGGGGCAGCCACAGCGGCATGGCAACCACCAGACGCTTGCTGCACATCTGATCGGTTGCAAGCCATAGCTTGCGCAGTACCGCCAGCAGTACCGGCTGATTGATTGCGAAGGGCGTCCAGGACGCCCCGCCGGTTTGACAGGCCTGTGACTCAAAAGCCTGATGGCGTACTTGCGCTGATAACCGCATACCGAGCGGAATTCATCCAGAATCCTGCCTTTGTCAGCACGTCTGGCTTGACGATAACGCTTGCGTATTGCCTCAAGATAAACCCGTTTCTCATGCTTGCCCATGTCGATAACCCCTATTCGTCCGGTTACCGGCAATTTGAGGCAACGTATCCTCTTGATCCACTCCTTCGGTTACTTTTTTATTGAGGCAATTCGCACCCGCCCCAAGCGAAAATGGAAGGTTGACGGTAATCTATACTGAATATGGATGTGTTTCGCACCCGTATCGATTGCCTGGTTGCATAATACATACGATCCCGGAAACCCTGCTCTTGGGGGCGTCTCATCCCGCATTCGGCAGGCACAATTTCATAAGGAATCGGTATGTTACAGCTTGAGCTCCAAGATCCTTCCAACGATAGGCGAGCGAATGTGCTGGCGGTGGAAGAAGCGCGGCTGCTCTGCGCCAGCCTACCGCTGGCGCTCGCCAGCAGTCTCGCGCTCGCGATCATTCTGGTATATATCCAACGAACAGTAATCGCCCCTGCCATACTATACGGGTGGCTCGCATCCATGGTTGTCCTTACCTTATGCCGGGCACTTCTTATCCCGCTCTGGAATGAAAAGAATGAAACCGGGATGACATTCGTCTTGAGCTGGAGATTGAAGTTTCGGGCAGGCGCGATTGCCGGCGGATTGATATGGGGTGCGAGCAGTATTCTGCTATTCCCGGCAGGCAACATGCCACATCAGGTGTTTCTCTCCTTCGTTCTGGCCGGAGTCTGCGCCGGAGCCGTCACCTCGCTATCCATAGACAAAATATCGGTACTGGGCTTCTTATCGCTGACCCTGGCGCCCCTGATAGGTCGCTTCATGCTGGAGAATACCGAAGCCTCCCTGTCCATGGGAATAATGACGGGGCTTTTTTTGATCGTCATTTCGCAAAATGCATCGAGAATGGGCCGTACTGTCAATGAAAACATAAGACTGAGCGTTGAAGCCTCGGCGCGTGAAACTGCCTTGCAGAAGAGTAAATTGAGCTTGCAACAACTGAACCAGAATCTCGAACAACTGGTGGCCGAGCGCACCAGTGATCTCAGGGAAAGTGAAACCCGCTTCCGGTTTCTGTTCGAACAGGCCGCAGTGGGCGTGGCGCAGGTTGACACCGCATCGGGACGTTTTATGCGTGTAAACCAGAAGTATGCGGATATAGTAGGTTACACACGGGAGGAAATGCTCGCACTCGATTTTCAATTCCTTACCCACCCCGATGACCTCGAAGCCGAGTTGATCAATCTGGAGCGGCTCAAAGCGGGGGATATACGTGAATTCGAAATGGAGAAGCGCTTCTTTTTCAAGAACAAGGATGCGATCTGGGTAATGCTTACGGTTTCGCCCATGTGGCTGCCGGGAGGAAAACCTGATTATTACATCGCTGTCATACAGGATATTACCGGGCACAAGCAGGCGGAAGAGCAGATACACCAGCTCGCGTTTTATGACCCGCTCACCAGCCTCCCTAATCGGCGCCTGTTCCTTGACCGCTTGCAGCAGGCACAGGCCAATAGCGACCGGCACAAAACGAACTGCGCGATCCTGTTTATCGATCTCGACAATTTCAAGACGCTGAACGACACTAAAGGTCATGATATCGGTGATCTGCTCCTTGCCGAGGTGGCTCGCCGGCTCAAGGACAGCGTGCGCACCAGTGATACGGTAGCAAGGCTGGGAGGAGATGAATTTGTGATCATTGTGGAAAAGCTGAGCGACCAGCCAGGGCGAGCGGCTATCCAGGCTAAAAGAATCGGTGAAAAGATATTGGCGGGGCTCTCGCGGCCCTTTTCACTCCATGAGCTTGAATATCACGGCTCATCCAGCGTCGGGATTCGCCTGTTCAATGACAGTAAATCAAGCACCGATGATCTGCTCAAACATGCCGACACGGCGTTATACCAGGCGAAAGCCGCGGGACGGAATACCTTGTGCTTTTTCGATCCTTCCATGCAGATTGCGCTGGAAGCGCAAACCATGATGGCGAACGAGCTGCGCCTCGCAATAGCTCATCAGCAATTCGTGCCCTACTACCAGAAACAGGTGAATGCCGATGGTGGAGTCATTGGGGCCGAGATACTTCTGCGCTGGCAACATCCCGAGAAGGGAATGATTTCCCCCATGATATTCATTCCGATTGCCGAGGAGACAGGGCTTATTTGTCCAATCGGAAAATGGGTACTGCAAGTGGCTTGCGCACAGCTCAAACACTGGGAGAACGATCCACTCTGCTGCAATTTCCGGCTCGCGATCAATATCAGCGCGCGCCAGTTCCGGCAGCTGAATTTTGTGGATGAAGTGCTCGAGATATTGGAAGAAACCCGGGTGAACCCTCACAAACTCAAACTCGAACTCACCGAGAGTTCAGTGTTGCAGGATATAACGCTGGGTATTCAAAAAATGCAGGCCTTGTGTAATGCCGGAATACGCTTTTCGCTGGATGATTTCGGTACCGGGCAATCCTCCCTTGCCTATCTCAAGCGTCTGCCGCTGGAGCAGATCAAAATAGATCAAAGTTTCGTGAGCGACATCACCACTGATCCCAGCAATGAGGCTATCGTTCGCACCATCATCTCGATGAGCAAAAGCCTTGGCATGGAGGTGATTGCCGAAGGTGTCGAAACTGAAGAGCAGCGTAAGCTTCTTGCCCGGAGCGGGTGTTACGCATACCAGGGATATTTATTCGGGAAACCAATGCCTATAGACGATTTTCAACGGCTGGCCGCCTCAAGGAAGGATATTCCGCACCACTGCTGACCTGCATACGGCAACGGTTCAGGGCTTTCGTGGGCAAGGCTTCCGATAAAACATTCGTCTTCTTATATCTGGATACGGGCACCGAGTTCGAGGACGCGGCTGGCCGGAAGTTTGAAATATTCAGCAGCGCTGCTGGCGTTGCGCGCCATCGTGGCAAAGAGGCGCTCACGCCACAATGCCATGCCGCGGCCAGGGCTCGGCACCACAATGTCCCGGCTCAAAAAGTACGAGGTTTTGAGCGGCTCGAACACAAGCCCGTATGATTCGCACATCTCCAGCGCGTACGGCAGGTCGGGCACATCTTTGAATCCGTACCGTACTGTCATCTGATAGAAGTTGGTGTTGAGGGGAGTTACCGTTATTCGCTCAGCCCCAGGTACGCGGGGGATCTCGATGTAAACCACGGTCAAAAATATCACACGTTCATGCAAAACCTGGTTATGAGCGATGTTATGCAGTAGCGCGTGGGGCACGCCATCGGGATCGGCAGTAAGAAAAATGGAGGTGCCGGAGACGCGTGCAGGCGGATGGGCCATTATTGATTCGAGAAATGGCCGAAGTGGTATCGCGACTGAATGCAGATGCTGGAACAGGATTTGACGACCTCTATACCAAGTCGCCATGAGTGAAAAAATCACCATTCCAATCACAAGAGGAAACCAGCCGCCCTGGGAAAGTTTCAGGGTAGTTGCAGCAAAAAAGGTGACATCAACAGTGAAAAAAACGGCAGTGACACATATCGCTAAAATTCCCGAGTATTTCCAGGCATAGCGCAGGACAAAAAATGTAAGAATGGTTTCTATCATCATGGTAGCAGTAACTGCAAAACCATAGGCGGAGGCCAGGTCAGAGGACTTCCCGAACCCCAGTACGGCCATGATGACCACGGCGAGTAAAGTCCAGTTTACGAACGGTATGTAGATCTGACCGATTTTTCGATCGGAAGTATATTTGATCTGCATTCGAGGCAGAAATCCCAGCTGTATCGCCTGTTTCGTCATGGAGAATACGCCCGATATGACGGCTTGTGACGCAATTACGGTCGCGATGGTCGCCAGCCCTACCGCGGGATAAAGCGCCCATGCGGGAAACAACAGATAAAAAGGATTGGAAATGGCTTGAGGATTTGCGAGCAGCAATGCCCCCTGTCCGAGATAGTTCAGTGTCAACGCGGGCAGGACGCAGCCATACCAGGCAAGACGGATGGGTTTTGCACCGAAATGTCCCATATCAGCGTAAAGTGCTTCCCCTCCAGTGACGGCGAGAACGACAGCCCCAAATGCAACAAATGCAAGCCAGCCATTGCCGATGCAGAAGGTCAGCGCATTTACCGGGTTGAATGCCCCCAGTATCTCCGGAGCGGCGCTGATATTCGCCATGCCGGTCACGCCCAAAGTCGCAAACCATACTAACGTTATCGGCCCGAACAACGCGCCGATGCCGCCTGTTCCATGCTGCTGGAGCAAAAACAGCACGATCAGGACCGCCAGGGTAATGGGCACTACGTAAGGCGTAAGCACCGGCGTCGCTACTTCCAGTCCTTCCACCGCGCTCAGTACGGATATGGCTGGAGTAATGACGCCATCGCCATAAAATAGCGCAGCACCAAAGGCGCCGACGAGAAACAGGCTGTTGCGCAGTTTGGGTCGATCCCGGACTGACGCGCTGGCAAGGGAAAGCAATGCCATGATTCCGCCTTCCCCGTTATTGTCCGCGCGCAATATCAGCGTGACATACTTGAGCGATATCACGACCATGAGCGCCCAGAAAATAAGAGAGATGATGCCGATTACATTATTTGGAGTAAGCGCCAGCCCATGGGCAGGATCAAAAACAGTCTTCATGACGTATAAAGGACTGGTACCGATATCGCCGTAGACCACTCCCAGGGCAGCCAGGCTGAGTAATGCGAGAGGCTGCTGTCCAAGCGCCCGCCCGGGCCTTTCAGTTTCGCTTGTCATGATAGGTGCATGAGAACGACGGAAACGTTGCCAATGCGTTCTTGAAAAGAACGGCGTCCGGGTAACGGACCATGCCAGCCAGCGGAAACTCGATCAAAACGCTTCTCCTGCATCAGATACAGCCAATCGATATGGAATCCCGCAAACGCCGGCGTGAGGAGAAAGGATTATTGAAGCAGCATGTCTGGTGAAATACTCGCACGCAGGTTCACCACCGCACCCCCTTCCTTCTCCTTATGACTGAACCACCAGATAGCGCCTTTTTTCATATTCCATTCCGCTGGCCCACCACTCAGTATGAGAGCCGCGGTTTCTCCCAGAGTGGGCTGATGACCTACTACGACGACAGTACCTTTCGCATCCGGCCATTTGGCAAGGGCAAGAATAGTCTTTGCCGAGGCACCAGGCCCCAACTCATCGACAATTTCAAACCTGGCTGCCAGCGCTTCGGCAGTCTGACGGGTTCGACTCGTAGGGCTTACAATGATTCGCGCAGCTTTTGGCAGCCTGGGCGTGAGCCATTCGGCTACCGCCTGGGCCTGTTTCAATCCATGAGAAGTGAGCTTGCGTGCGCTATCGGGCATGCCATCCTCAGCTTCTGCATGCCGCCAAAGTATGAGTTCCATTATTTGCTCCCAAGGTAGTGCGAATACCGCATTCGCCGAAAGCGTTCCTGTCATATCTGACTTGCCCCGGCGTTCGAGACATGCCGACACAGGCTATTGTCAACCGCTGAGCACTAGGGAATGTGGTTATGGCAGGATAGCTGTTGCCAGCTTGACTTGATTGATGGGGAGGCGAAACCTGATGAAGTCTTGTGAAACACAAACGGCGGGCACCGGCCCGCCTTTCTTCCGATCAGGACTTCAATGCCGACATGGGGGCGCCAAAATTGATATGGAAAGGCGCTCCATCTATCACCAGCGCCGGAACCGATTTCACGCCGGCCTCTTCAGCGGCTGCGATACGGTCCGCGTGCTCCCCAAGATGCACGATTTCAACATCATAACGCTGCGGATCCAGCGCATCAGCTACCTGACGCTCAGCCTCGACACATACAGGGCAGCCAGCGTGATAAAAGGTGGCAGTTTTTTTCATAGTCTAATATCTCCGTAAGTTTAAATGTCCGTGGGATTCCCAGGTTCGCATGAGTTGGCTATCAGCATGCGACTCGGCAATTATACCCAAGACCTTCAGCGTATGAAAGGCGGCCAGCCGGGAGGGACTTGTGTCCCGCCTTTCGTGCAAATCTGCCGGAAGAGCTGCATGGCAGTGTATCGCATTACGGCCCATCTGGCCGCTTGAGCGTCAGGGCATGGGAATAGATCATGTTCCTGCTTTCGCCCGTTATCTCTGCGGCAAGCCTGACTGCCTGCGCGAGCGACAACTCCTTCATCAGCAATATCAGAATATGCTGGGCTTTTTCGCTGAGTCCGCCTTCATTTTTCGCCTCGGCGCCGGAAACCAGCAACACGAACTCTCCCTTCTGGCGATTTGCATCAGCATGAAGCCAGGCGCGAGCCTCTCCGAGGCAACAGCTATGCATGGTCTCGAATAATTTGGTCAACTCCCTTGCAATGATCAACTCGCGATGTCCGCCCAGAATTGCAGCCAGGTCTTCGACGCATTCCAGAATCCGGTGCGGCGCTTCATAAAATATCAATGTATAGGGTTGCGTTTTCAATCGCGCTATTTCTCGTCTGCGAGATCCGCCGCCGGCCGGAAGAAAACCATAAAAGATAAAAGGCGAAGCGGCAATCCCGGAGGCGGATAACGCGCAGATTGCCGCGTTGGCGCCGGGAACGGGCACCACTTTATGGCCTTGTTCCCTCACCAGCTTCACCAGACTGGCGCCCGGATCGGAAATTCCCGGGGTGCCAGCATCGGTGACGAAAGCGGCGGTCTTTCCCGCAGCAAGCAAACTAATCAACTTTTCCGCACCACGCCGCTCATTATGCTGGTGCAGGGCCATTACCTGGCCTGGGATCGAGTAAACCTTTAAAAGATGACGGGTTATGCGCGTGTCTTCCGCGGCAATCATGTCAACCGCTGCAAGTATATCCAGCGCACGCAAGCTGATATCCCGAAGGTTTCCTATTGGTGTCGCGACAATATAGAGCGCGCCCGGTGTTATCATATTCCGATGGAAATTTGTCGAAGCATTTGAATCAATCCTGATTGAACCCAAATCCGGTGGTTGACCGCTCATTTCCAGTTCAGGGCCATGATCCACAAAGACTTTCCGCGGTATTTGACGTTCACCTGTATGGTGAGTTCGCTACAGGGCGGATTGCGCGATTTTTGCGGCACATGGCTGCGTTGCAACTCCCTGGAATGGAATGGCCATTCCAAGGAGTTGCGCCTTGCCCTGCACCCTAAAAACCGCATACTCCACCCTGTCCAACTGCCGGATTTCGGTTGAAATGCCATTGCATTGTAAGCCATTTGGCCAGTTGCTTATTTTTGCGTTTTTCCGTGCCGTGATGCCAGAAATGCCGACATGGGCCATAACGGGTATGCGGACATGACGGGTATCGATGCGGAGCGATTTGCGGAGGCATTTCTGAGACAGCATGGTCTGGCGTTGCTCCAGAGAAACTATCGCTGCCGCTTCGGAGAAATCGATCTCATTATGCGGGATGACATTGTAATGGTGTTTGTCGAAGTCCGAATGCGCAAGAGTCTCATTTTTGGCGGTGCCGCTGCGAGCATCACTCCCAGCAAGCAGCAAAAACTGGTACTTACCGCCCGCCACTATCTCTCGTCCTTGAAGGCAACGCCTCCATGCCGGTTTGATGCGGTGTTGCTGTCGGGTGAGGACGGCAGGAAAATCGAGTGGATCAAGGACATTATCTGCACAGGATGATGAGGCCAGATATCCAGCAGAGTTTTTAAAAAAATCATACGAGAGGGAACTGATGGTAAATTCAACCAGAAAACTGTTGCTGCTGCTCTTATTGACGCTTCCTTTTTTTTCCGGCTGCGCCCTGCTGATTGCCACCGGCGTGGTATCCGGGGTTGGCACGGGCGTAGCGATGTCCCAGGACCGCCGCACGAGTGGCATGTTTATAGAAGACGAGGGCATCGAGTCGAGAAGCACCGGGCGTATCAGTGAAAAATTCGGAACGAACACCCACATCAACGTCACCAGTTTCAATCGAAATGTGCTGCTGACCGGCGAGACGCCGACCGAGGCTGCCAGGCAGGAGGTGGAACGCCTCGCCGCGAATGTGGAGCATGTGCGGAACGTCACCAATGAAATCACCGTATCCGATATCAGCTCATTTGCGTCCCGCAGTAACGATGCGTTGCTTACATCGAAAGTAAAAAGCCGCTTCATGGACGGTGGAAAATTCCAGATTAACCACGTCAAGGTAGTCACGGAGAATGGTGTCGTTTATCTGCTGGGCCTGGTGAAACGCACGGAAGCGGAGAGCGCGGTGGGGATAGCGCGATCCACCAGCGGAGTAAAAAAAGTGGTAAAGGTATTTGAGTATATGGACTAGGAAAGCGACACCATGCTTGCGCAGGACATCGTTAAGCAACTTGACCATTTGTTGCCGCCTGACCGGTTTTATACGGATCCGGTCGATTGCCTCGTGTATGGCTACGACAATAGCCGCAAGCTTTTTCCGCCCGATGCCGTGGTTTTTCCCATCGACGCAAATGAGGTGTGTGCGGTGGTAGGTCTGTGCAATGAATATGAAATCCCTCTCGTTCCAAGGGGACGCGGGACGGGAACCGCGGGAGGAAGCCTTCCGGAGAAAGGAGGCATTGCCCTGTCACTGGAACGGATGCTCAGGATAATAAGCGTGGACCCTGGTAACCGGGTAATTGTAGCTGAACCCGGTGTGCTGAATCAGACCATACAGGAGGCCGCGAAACCCCATGGTTTCTTTTGGCCGCCAGACCCCTCCAGCGCAGCTTTCTCCAGCATAGGAGGAAATCTTGCCACTTCCGCGGGCGGCCCACATGCTGTCAAATATGGCACCACGCGGGATCACGTGCTGGGCTTGAAGGCGGTTACTGGCGGAGGCGCCATGATCAGCACCGGCTGCTACACCACGAAGGGGGTGGTGGGCTACGATCTCACCCGCCTGCTGGTAGGATCGGAGGGAACGCTTGCGGTCATTACCGAAGCCACGCTCAAACTTACCCCTCTTCCCCAGGCCAGAGGGGGTCTCACAGCTTATTATCATGCCGCTGCGAGCTGTGCCGAAGCCATACTTCGCATCATGGCGCTTTCAGAGACCCCTAGCGCCGTGGAATTTCTGGATGAAGGATCGCTCAATCTGATACGCAGCCGTTTCCCCGAGATGCTGCCTTCCGGTGCGCGCGCAATGCTGATGATAGAAGTGGATGGAGCGAACAGTTCCATCCCGGAGTCAACCGCCGCAGTACTGGCCGCATGCGCGGGAGATGGGCTGATTCATGCGGAGGAGGCACCGGATCCCGCTGCTTTATGGGCAGCCCGGAAAACCTTGTCTCCGTTGCTGCGCGACATCGCACCGAAGAAAATCAATGAAGACGTCGTCGTGCCCATTTCGGCCCTGCCAGAGTTTCTGGAAGAACTGGCACGGTTAAGCGCCAGGTACGGCATTGCCAACGTCAATTTTGGGCATGCCGGCAATGGAAATATCCATGTAAACCTCCTGGTCAATCCGGATAACGTGGAGGAAATGCAGCGCGCGGGAGACTGCCTGAATGACGTGTTCGATCTGGTGATAAGGCTGAACGGGACCCTGTCGGGAGAACATGGAATCGGTAGCGAAAAACGTCCCTTTGTCGGCAAGGAAATCGATGCGCCGACGCTGGATCTGATGAAACAGATCAAACGGGTGTTCGACCCCCGAAATATCCTGAATCCGGGGAAGCTGTTTCCATAGCCGGGTTGGATATCCGGCGTGAGCGGATGCAGCATCCCGCCAAACCTCGATCCCAGGTACGCTCAGCAACCTGCTAAAACAGGGGCTTCGGATCGGGTGTAATGATGAGTTGCTCGGGATTGAAGCGCAACCTCAATGAGTCGCCGTTTATCGAGTAGGTGTCATGGATGTTTCCTTTCTCGCCATCCGGCAACTGCAGACTGTCGTCCCGATGGACCGGGTCCTGGCGAATCCACTCATCAAACTGCTCCAGACCCGCATGGCCCTCAAAAAAATAGGCGACAAGGCGTCGGAACAGCTTGGGCCAAATGATGAGCGTCTCCAGTTGAGCAAGATCGGCAATGACCACCTCGTTGCCGATGTTCACATCCTCATACGGCCAAAGCCCAGCCCCCGGCTCTTTCCGCGCCTGGGCGATCAGGCGCCTCAAGTGGACAATCAGTGACATCGGCATGGTATCATAGGGTTCCACGTAACATAACCCCGCCCTGACAAGCTTTGCATTGACGCTTTGATCCAGCAAAGCATCTTCCACAAAGACGTTTTCTCCATCTTCCCTGTCAGATGCATCAGCGTAAACAAGGCCGAGCAGCCTTCCGTTGGCCTCGATACCACTCGCAATAACGTAACCTGGCAGCGGGTTATTATCCACCGACTGTACTTTGTTCGGCGAGTCACTGGAATAAACAACGTTCTCGAACCCCAGCAAGCGCAGGTTTTCGTCACGGGCAGCATTGGCGAAACCGAGTTCCTGATGCGTTTCCCTGAAATGGGTTTCCAGCGCATCGATTCCCTCATACCGGACGGCAATATTTTTGCGCTTGTTGAACTCGGCCCGCTTGCCCGAAAACCTTGGTAAATCGAGGACCAGGTCGATATTGTCAGGCTCGAACCTGACGGTGTCGCCGTCGGGCTCCGGTCCCTGCCTTGGCATATCGGGGTAGTAGATCCAGTATTTTCCCTTGATCAACGTATAGCGTGATTTCGTTGGCCTTGCCATTTTTTATCCCCGGATGAATTTTTTGCCTTTCCACCTTCGCAAAAATCGACTGGCATCAACTGGCGACTAGCTTCAGTATAGTCTCTCTCATGTATGTTGCAATCTGTATACGGTGTATGGCAGAGATGGATCAAGTGCGGGTCTGTCCGTAGCGGAATTCGCGCTCAATCTGATAATCATCCGGGCCAGGGCCGCCGCATCTACCGAAGCAATAGACACCCGGCACGATGCATATGCCGCCAATGTGCTGCTGGCTTGTCACAAATCAGTCAACTCCGTGAAATTACGTTGCCATGATTTGCGCGTAGGGTAAGTGCTTGTGTCCAACATGCCAGTTCGGGGGTCTTCCTATGCACACTATCGCAGGAAAAATGCTTATGGCGTCCACTATCGTGATGGGTTTAAGCGCTGATTATACCCAGGCCCAGGATCAGCTATCCGGTGTCCCCGCAGCCAATCCCAAGACTGCGGGCATGGTTGCGCCGAATATCCTTACTCCGGAACTGGAACAGATCGTCTGGGCCAGCGGCGCCACGAAACTCGAGAATCCAACCGACCTGATCGGTTTTTATGGTTACAACAACGACGGACCGCACATGCCCGCCCCGGGCGCGGTCCAGACTGCTGGCAGCACGATCGAAGCCAGCAAAACCGAGCCGGACAAGAACACCTATCTCGTGCTGCACGGACAGACGGGTCCCGACAGCCATTACGACTATGGTTCACGCTTTCTGTTTCAAGGCCACGAAGGCGGCAAGCAAGGCTACATCACGCGCATCAACCTGGAAGCGGATGGCCTGCATCGCACGACACTCATGGCGGATAAGGATGTCGAGGGAAAACCCCTGCCGCTCTTCGATGGCTCCACCTGGTACCCCTGGGCACAGCGACTTTTATTTACCGCAGAAGCAGGTAAAAATGGGGGGGTATGGCAGGCGACCGTAAATTATCCATCGGCGGTGGAGGATATTTCCGGCATCATGGGGCGCGGGGGCTACGAGGGTATCCAGGCCGATGCCCAGGGCAATCTCTGGATCGTCGAGGATGCAGGCGGCAGATCCGGTGCGGTAAACAAAAACGCCAAGCAGCCCAATAGCTTCATTTACCGTTTTGTGCCAAAAAACAAGCACGACTTGAAAGCAGGTGGCAAGCTTCAGGCCCTGCAAGTAGCCTCAAAACGCCATGCCGGCCCCATTGTTTTCAACCTGGACGATCCGGACGGCGATATTCTCTCTCTGGATGTAAAAGACCTTCATTCTTATGGCGTCACATTCGATACCAAATGGATCGTTATCCATGATACCGATGTGGATGGCTTTGTTCCCTTCGACGCCAATGCGGCTGCCAAAATAAAACAGGCAACCCCATTCAAGCGTCCCGAAAACGGGGCCTTTCGTCCAGGCACCGGGTTTCGCGAATTTTATTTTACCGAAACCGGCGATACGAATAAAGATACTGAAGCAGGAGCTGACTTCGGCGGATTCGGCGGCATATTCAGGCTTGCCCAGAAGAATGGCTCATCCGATTCCTGGCGCCTGTCGATATTCTACAAAGGCGGTGTTGCGCGTACGGGGTTCGACAATATTGCGTTCTGGAGCAAAAACAAATTGGTGGTGGTCGAGGATGCGGGCGATACGCTCCACACGCAGCGTAACGCGCTGGATTCGGCCTACCTGTTTGACGTAAACACCGATTATACCAACCCTGCTATCCAGCCAATCCGCATACTGGCACAGGGGCGCGATGCGTCGGCGACCTTCGATTCCCCCTTGACCGATGAGCGTCCAGCCAATGGTTTCCAGAATGATGGCGATAACGAAATCACCGGAATTCATATTTCCGATGGCGATGACAGCGTTCATGGCCTTCTGGGAGCCAGGAACCCACGTCCGTTCCGCGATGGCTGGCGGGTATTTTATACGCAGCAGCATGGGGACAACGTGACCTACGAGATTATCCCCGCAAAGCAGATGCATCTCCATGACCACCATCAATGGCGTGACAATGACGATTAAGGCTCTGCGAGCCCTGGCTTAACCGCTGCAAACCCGGTGAGCGGCGGGCCTGCTGAATGAGAACGTTCACACTCGGTATTGCAGCAAATGAATCCACCAGTCCAGCGATGGGCTGGTGGATTCACGCTATCGATATGCCCATTGCGCCCATTGCCGAACCGCAGGGCGTACTATGGAAACCTCATGCTATTTCTGTCTTGCCGAACCGCACTACCGTCGCCAATGTCGAACAGGCTGCCCGCGATTCAACCGCCAGCCGCAACAATGTGCGGGGACTGATTCTCCCGCGCAGCAACAGGCCCAGGAAGCGTCCCAACTCCACGCTCCCATCGGGCCGTATTGCATCGAGCAGAGCGGAGGGAGGTGAAAATTCGATGGGATCGGAAATCGCACGCACTGCAAGAAACGGCAGGCCGGCGTGTTCCGCCACTTCTGCAATCGCACCGCTTTCCATGTCCACGGCGCAAGCACCTGTGGTTTGTGCCAATGTCCGTTTTGCGGTGGCGGAAGTCAGGACGTGCCTGCTTGCGGCAAGGGTTCCACTCACTACGCTGATATGGTTGGGGAGCAGCGTGCGCAATCGATCGCGCCAGAGCAAATCGACAGGAAATAGGCGATCTGCCTGGATATATTCAGGCAGAATCAGACTTCCCGGCCGCAGGGTTGAATCCAGCGCACCTGCAAGCCCAAAGCTCATCAGCGCGTTGGCGCCGGCAGCGTGCAACCCTTCCGCCGCTCTCGCAGCCGCCTGCCCGCCCATGCCGCAAAGCCAGATCGAGGCGCCTTCCCCCAGTCTTACGGGCTCGTTAAAGGGTAATCTGCGCGGCGTGATGCAGCGCGCTTCCACCCGCATCGCCGCTACGATACCTATGCTCTTCACGCAAGATTCTTTGCGGCGCCGCCACGAAATCTTGCCAAAGCCCACAATGGAAAATAGCTGGTATACCCGTGATACTTCAGATAGAAAACACGGGGAAAACCCGGAGCGTTAAACCAGGGGTCATACCACAGGCCATCGCTGGCTTGTTTCCGCAGGAGATATTCGATACCCCGGTATACCTCCTTGCTCCGGCCTTCCCCGGCTGCCATCAGGCCAAGCAAAGCCCATGCCGTCTGGGAGAGGGTGCTCGTATGAAAACGTCCTGCCTGCTGGGGGTCGAAGTAACTGTCATTGCTTTCTCCCCAGCCTCCATCCTCCTGCTGAATCGACTTGAGCCATTGCACCGCGCGCCGGATGGCAAGGTGGCCGGTATCGACACGAGCAAGCCGAAATGCTTCCAGCACCGCCCAGGTGCCATAAATGTAATTGCTCCCCCAGCGCCCGAACCAGGCTCCGCTTGGTTCCTGTTCCCGGAACAGGTAGGTCAGGCCGCGCTCCACGACCTCCTTGTGCCTGGCCTGACCATACAAAGCCAGGAAACCCGTGCATCTGGCCGTGACGTCGCTGGTTGGAGGATCAAGCAAAGCGCCATGATCGGCAAACGGAATTTCGTTGAGATAATAGTAGGTGTTATCGCTGTCAAAAGCGGCGAAACCACCGTTGGCGGATTGCATTCCCGCAAGCCAGTCAGCCGCCCGTGCAATGCTTTCACTATAGGCTTTCGGGTCCGCCAGATGAAGTGCCCAGGCGACTGCCGCAGTATCGTCGAGGTCCGGGTAATGCGGATTGGCGTACTGAAAGGCCCAGCCCCCTCCTGCCAGACCGGGGTGGTCTTCCTGCCAGTCAGCCGGCGCGTCCAGTATCTGGTTTGGAATAAGCCAGTCAAGGGCTTTGCGGACAGACTTTTCGTCCATGCCGCCTTCCTGTAGCGCCAGGCTGGCAAGAACGGTGTCCCATACCGGAGAAACGCATGGCTGGCACCACGTGTTCTCCCCCTGTTCCACCAGTAACCCCTGCAAGGCATCCCGGCACTGCTTCCGGTAGGGATGCTCATAAGGATAGCCAAGCGCGGCAAGCGCTTCGTACGCATTCACTATTGCCGGAAATATTCCGCCCAGGCCGCTGTCGCCGTTCAGACGCTCTATCATCCAGCTTTCAGCCCGGCGTATCGCCATGCGGCGGAAAAATGGCGGAATGTAGGGCTCGAATATCGAGGTGGTTCGCTCAAGCACTAAAAAAAACCGGTTCAGGTGCGTCCGTATCGGAAAATAATTCCGCTCTTCGTTCGGAGGAACAGTAAATAATTCCTGGATATGGATATCGCGCGGATTCGCAGCCCGCTTCTTCAGGCTGCATAATATGGACAGGGGTATCGTTACCGTGCGGGACCAGTAGGCAATCTTGCTGAGGTGAAACGGAAACCAGCGTGGCAGGAATATGATCTCCACCGGTACGAAAGGCACTCCCCGCCAGGGAATCTGGCCGAACATGGCAAGCATTATGCGCGTAAATACGTTGGCGCGCGCTGCTCCCCCATGCGCCAATATGGCGGCACGCGCACGCGCCATATGCGGCGCTTCAGGCGAGTCACCCGCGAGCTTCAAGGCATAATAGGCCTTGACAGTGCAACTGAGATCAAAATCGCCGCCATAATATAACGACCAGCCGTCATGCCGGGAGTCCTGCTTTCCTCGAACGAATCTGGCCAGCCTGGCCTGCAGGCCTGTATCCACCTCGTCCATGAAATGCATCATCAGCACGTACTCGGCGGGAATAGTGCAGTCCGCCTCCAGCGGAAAACACCAATGCCCATCCTCCTTCTGAAGACGCAGCAATCCCTCGCGGGCAGCGTTTAGCCCGGCCTCCAGGGAGGCTGGATTAAGGTATCGATCTTCCTTGTAGATTCTCGCCGTACTCTCAAAACTCTTCATTTGCATATTGCCGAAACTGCTGGTTTGCATGAATCATCTTTTTGATTTTCACGGATTTAACCTGATGCTGTTCGCTCTTTCGGGAATTATATCGTACTATCCCCAAATCGCCACTCAGTGCGCGCTTCCGGTCGATGACTTGGTTATTGGCTCGCTCTGCTCCAATTCCTCATACATTGGATCGTCGAAGCTCTCCGGAGGCGGATCGCCATCGTAGATTAGATGCTTGCGCTGCTGTAAGAACCCCTCTCGCACAAACAAATACGGATCCAGCGCCGCCTGGTCGCGAACACGCATGGGGCCGGATAATCTGGCCCGCTTGTCGATGATGCCCAATACCGTCACCGGGCCGACAACCGCCGCACTAGCGAACGAACCGGCATAGAACAAAAGGTTGCTGACCGCGCTGACGCCAATTCCGGGCGCATCGCGATAGGTGCTCGGACCAATAAGCGGCACAAATAAATAAGAACCCGTATTGACCCCCCATACGCCAAGGGTCTGTCCGAAATCTTCGTCATGCTGCAGCAAACCCATCGGCGCGGCCATGTCGAAAAGCCCGCCCAGGCCGATAGTGGTATTGACGACGAACCGCAGGCTATCCTCGAACCCCTGCCGCACCTTCCCTTGCAGAAAGTCATTGAGAATTACGTTGGGATAGGCCAGGTTGTCATAAAAATTTCCAATCGAGCGCTGCATGGGATTGGGGATATATTTGATGTAGGCATCCGCTACCGGCGCAAGGACATTCCGGTCTACCATATCCGTAAAGTCATAAAATTTACGGTTGGTTTTCTCGTTTGGGTCGATCGGATCCACGCTGGCATCGGTGGGACGCGTGGTGGCGCAACCGCCAGACAGCAGCGCGCACATCAATAGCAAAATCGTTGCCGTGCGTTTATGTGTCATGATAGGCAAGGTATGAGCTTTTCCTGACCTTCTACACCCAGACCGTACTTTGCGAATCCGCTACAGTACCATCGCCTTTCGCGCATCTCATCCCACAACCCCCGTCGCGCCAGCAGAGACTTGTCAAGGATTCCCAAGGTGCGAAGTATAAACAAAAATTACCGAATCGGCGCATACTTTCGGTGCCAGCATCCTCTGACCGTTAACGGGTAAAAATGGTTTCAGGAATAACGATCCGTTTTCTCGATCAACCGTAGTTCTGGATGAGATGGACACTCATTTTATGTTTTCACGCTTTGCCCCGGGCCACGCAGCAGTACCGGCAATATTACCAAGGTACAGATGAGAGTCAAAGCGAGCCCGACGGTAAGAAGCACACCCATGCTGGCCGTGCCCTGATGCGATGAAAACATGAGGCTGGCGAAGTCCACCAGCGCCGTGAGCGCGCTATAAAAGATGGCGCGGGCGGTGCTGGTATGAATCAGGATTTCGCTGACCAGTTCGTTGTTAATGCTTCGATGCACCATATGCAGACTGCTATCGATACCGATGCCCAGCAGTAACGGCAGCGCAATGACATTGGCAAAGTTGAACGGGATGCCGAGAAGCACTGTGAAGGCAGCGGTGAAGAGGCTGGACAACAGCAGGGGAGCCAGCACCAGCAGGGTATATTTCACGCTGCGCAACAGAATCAGCAAGGCTATGGTAATTCCGAGCAGGGCAAGCGAGAAAGCCTGAATGAACGCCCGCACGACGGCGTCACCGGCTTCCAGGGTAACCATGGGAGCCCCCGTGGCCTGGGGCGCTACTTTCTGGACCGTCTCGACAAACCGCCTTAATGCCCCGTTGTCATTGATATCCTCCGCAGGATAGACAGCCAGGCGGTATTCGCCGCCCTGGCTGCGCCAGTGGCTGACCAGCGATACCGGCAAATCCTTTTCCTCAAACGGAATGGCTTCAGTGGCCATCCTCAATCTTTCCAAAGCCTGAGGCAGCGTCGCAAGCAGATCGTTTTCCACCGAACGCAACAGATCCTTTTTTCCGTGTAAGTCGATGGTGTCCAGACGGGCGAAAAGCGCGGCAAGAGACGATTTCAGCGAACGTGCGGAAGCCGATGCTGAGTGATTGGGATGCGTGGCGATAAAACCATCCAGTGCAGCAGCCAGCCGATTCAACTCTGCGCGCCGCCGGCTTAACGCTTCTTCGCCGCTGTCCCCGCTGTCATCGGGTGGCGCTGAAAATGCGATCGGCCCCATGGTAAGCGCCATTTCCTCTATAAGAAAAAGCTTCTGCTGCTGATCCTCGGGAACAAAATCCAGCATCGTGACGACCTTGTTCACCTCCGGGAGCGCAGCCAGCCTCTGCGCCAGACGTTGGGCATCCGCCGGACTATTGGCCAGCGCGACCGCTTGCCATGGCGAATGGTCGGCGTCTGCGAGAAGTTCGCGGAAGGTTTGCAGCGCCTTGCCTTTCGGGTCCTGCAGGTTAAGGAGGTTGTAGTCGAATCTCACCTGCGGCAAGGCAGCCAGTGCCGCAACCGCCAATATCAAGGTGAGGGCATAGGTTAGCTTGTGCCATTTCAATGATAATTCGAGCACCCTCCCGACTGAGACCGTTTTTATGGGGACGCTCGAAGGATGCTTGGGAAAATAACGCAACAGGGCGGGCCCGATGGTGAGGGTAACGAAAAGACTGATGACCATGCCAGTACCCGAGATGATGCCCAGTTCCGCCACGCCGCTGTAATCGGTGGGAATGAATGCGTAGAAACCGATCGCGTTGGTTATGGTGCAGGCTGCAAGCGCTGCCCCCGCATCGCCTCCCGAGTCGTAGATGGCCTCTGCCGCTGGCTCGCCCTTATCCGTCAACTCTTGATGCCTGAGCAGAAAATGAATGGCAAAGTCGGCGCCCAGGCCGATGTACAGCACGGCAAAAGCAATGGATATCAAATTGAGATGGCCGACCGTTGCGGTGGCAAATGCGGCTGTCAGAAGAAGACCCATGGAAAGGCATATCAGCACTGCAAGTATCAGCCCGGGCGTTCGCATGGCAAAATAAAGCACAATCCCCACGAGCACAAATGTAACGACACCCGCGACCTCCATGCCCTGGAGAGAGCTGGTAAGCTCGTCATGGGACAATGCCACTTCGCCGGTGATGCGCAGCTTCACGGGGCTATTTTCGGTAATGCCAGTCTCTCTTGCCGCCGCATGCAGCGCGGCAATGGATTGCTCGGCCGGAAATAGCTGGTCGTAATGAAGTCTGGGCTTGACTACGATCAATTCCTGGTATGTCTTTTTTTGCGGCTTGGCGTCAAACAGGGATTGCCATGACAATTGCCTGGGAGAACCGTCCATCCGCGCATCCAGCGTGGCGCTGACCGCGTTCAGCACGGGCTGTAACTCCATGGCACGCCCGTTTCGCAACTCATCCACCGCTTTGGTCAATACCGACGCGAAGGTCGCCAGCGTGGGCTCTTTCGCGATAAGCGCAATCAATGGCTGGGCCGCCGCCAGACGGTCCGTTATGAGCTCCAGCTCTGGAATGCTTTCGTAAAGCAGACCGTTGCGGGAAAAAAAATCATCGACGTTCGGCGAGTAGACGCTATAGTAATTTTCGTGGTCCTTGCTCAGGCGGGCGGCAAGCCGTGCGGTAAGCGTATACGCCTGCTCAGGGGTGGGTGCGTCCAGCACCAGTAGCAGCGTGTCGATATCCTGAGGAAACGTTTTGCTGTAGTGCGTCATATTGATGCGGAATGGCAGGTCCTCCGAGAGCATATCCGTGGTATCCGTATTCATGCCCAGATTTCGGGACACATACAAACCGCAGGCAGCAGTCACGAGCACCGCGATGAGGATGATCCAGGCACTGTGACGATAGGAGATGTAGGACCAGCGGGCGAAGAGATTGTAGAGGCGGCTGGAGGATGCTTTGTTGGGTATGGTCATCCTTGAAGAGGCAAACTGAAGCGATCGAACCCGACGCAGGGAGAAATTGCCTAGCTTTGCTCGGTGAGAACGATCTTTTTCCTGAGCATGTCGACGAGCGTAGCAAAGCCGTCACGCTGCAGGATGGCGCGGTATTCCACCCGCTTTAATGCGAGATCACTGACCCCGTCGGCGAGGATATTGACGATACGCCATCCTGCTTTCTCATGGCGCAGGATATAGTCGAACCGCACAGGCTCCCCCTTCGGGGGAACCAGCTTGCTGCGCACCATGACCTGCTCTCGCGGCATCTGCTGCTGCTCCACGAACTCAAATTGTTCACCACCATATTCCTTGAACCATCCCGCATAGGTGCCGATGCTGAGCTTCCGGAAGACATCTATGAAAGTGTGCTGCTGCTCGGAGCTGAGCCGGGTCCAATTGGCGCCGAGACTGGTGCGTGCGATAAAATCGATATCGTGGGTCTGGTCGATTACCGGAGCCAGCAATTCGTAGCGGCCTTTGTAGCCCAGGCTGCCACTTTCCCGCATAGCCTTGATAAGCGCATCGTGCAGACGCGCCACCACTTGTTGCGCATCCGAAACTTCCGCAGGAACCGGGCTCTCGGCCCAGGATGCGGGCGCGATCAAAAACATGGCCGACACCAGCTGGAAGTAGAACAGGAACTTGATCGCGCGCAGGATTTTCATTTTTACAAATCTCATAAGCGGCAACGCCCACTGCACCACGGCGGCGCAATGAAGATCACTGCAGGGATTGGACAAATGCCGGGCAACGCGGGGATGGCTACGCTGCAATAGCTCAAGAACACGGGCTTAGGAACCGGTCCACCGCTGTCCCATGACCATGGGACAGCTCCTGATGAAGACGATACAGAGCGACAAGACCGATGGCACGCTGCCGTTATCGCTCTATTTTAACAGGAATTCCACCGATGGTCTTTCGAGGCTTCAATGCCTCCTTGGCCCACTTCGGAGTCGGCTCGGCAACCATGGGCCCTGTCGTTTTCGGGCCTCGCAGCGAGGTTATGAATGCCTTGAATGGATGCTGGAGCATATCTTCAACGGCAGTCGCCTCATAACCGCAATGCGCCATGCACTGAGCGCATTTAGGATTGCTGCTGTTGCCGTATTTATCCCAGGGCGTATCATCCAGCAACTCCTGGAAGGTTGCCGCATAGCCCTCGTCGGGCAGCAGGTAGCAAGGTTTTTGCCAGCCAAATACGTTCCGCGTGGGATTACCCCAGGGGGTGCACTCGTAGTTTTGATTGCCGGCCAGGAAATCGAGATAGAGCGTGGAATGATTCAACTTCCAGTTGCGGGTTTTGCCCAGCTTGAAAATACCCCGGAATAAATTCTTGGTATCCTTCCCTTTGATAAAAATATCCTGCCGCGGAGCGCGCTCATAGCTGAATCCAGGCGCAATAGTGGCGCCTTCGACACCGAGGTCCATGACAAAATCCAGAAACTCAGCCACATCGTCGGGCGTTTCTCCCTGGAACAGGGTGCAGTTTACGGTTACGCGGAAGCCTTTCGCCACCGCTATCTTTATTGCTTCGACCGCCCGGTCAAAAACACCATCCTGGCAAACGGAAGCATCGTGCCGTTCCTTCAAGCCATCCAGGTGGATGGAAAACGTCAGATAGGGAGAAGGGGTATAGTCGTCGATCTTTTTCTTCAATAAAAGAGCGTTTGTGCACAAATAAACATATTTCTTGCGGGCAACGATACCCGCGACGATTTGCGGCATTTCCTTATGTATGAGCGGCTCTCCCCCTGGTATCGACACCATGGGAGCGCCACACTCATCAACCGCCTCCATGCACTGCTCAACCGACAGGCGCTGGTCAAGAACGTCATCCGGATAATCTATTTTCCCGCAGCCTGCACAAGCCAGATTGCAGCGAAACAAGGGCTCCAGCATCAGGACCATTGGATATTTTTTTACTCCCTTCAACTTTTGCTTGAGCAGATAAGTACCCACCGCAATCTGTTGACGTAAAGGAACTCCCATGAGCAAATCCTCCAAAGAACTTCAATAATGATTATGCCGCAAATGACTCTACGTTTCTTTTACCTGACCACTCACAAGGTTCCTCACGCTTCGCTGGCGCGGCAACGAACATGACTGGAAGCGAGGTTATAACGCCCATCATTCCGCGTTTTTCGGCACTTTATCGCGCGGGTATATTAGCATGTCTACATCGCAAACTAAACTCACGGCGCCTTCATGGTTAAAGCCCGGGACACCTTTGATGTTCCCGAGAATAATCAGTTACTTCCAGCACCTGAGTCAGGCACTTCGGAAAGCAAAAAAATGGGGCGCCGCGGCGCCCCATTTCCTTCTACACAACCCGATCAGAAGTTGTGGCGAACACCAATCGTGTAGGTGGCACGATTGCCAGTCGCATAAATCGGGGCGAGGCTGTCAAGGTTGGTACCGCCATTCGGGTTGGTGACATACACGTGCTGATAACCACCGAACAGGCTGGTGCGCTTGCTCAGATTGTGGATCGCGCCCACGGTGAAGCTGTCGGCTTTGCGAGCTCCTGCCGCGGGGTTAAGGCCGCCTGCGTGAGCTTTCGTCATACCACCCTGGGCCACCAGCGTGGTGTTGCCCAATCTGTATTGCGCGCCCGCAAACCAGATATTGCCGTCACCGCCAGCATTCATCGCCGAATTACATTGTCCTGTGGAGCTTCCCGGTGCATCCATCGGATTCGCTACCAGGGCGGCAGCGCTGCTACAGGTTGCCGAGCCGATCGCGTTGTTGATGTCTTCATACTGTCCGCTGAGCTTGAAGTTTTCGAAAGCCCAGGAAGCACCCACGCGCCACACTTCTTCGGTCTTCAGGCCGATGGCTTTCTGTGCCTGATTGGCGTTATCCCGGGAATAGCCGCCAAAAATGTCCATTCCCATGCCCATGAAATCCATATGATACTTGGCAGCGGCCTGGCCGTCGAACTCACCGTTCCTACCGCCAGTATTGCCATTGCTGCCCAGGCCGCCCGGCAAGAAACCGGATAGCATGCCAGATTGGAGGGGGCTAAGCGTATTGGCATCGCCCGGCATCAATATTGCCGCGAAGGAGAAACCTTCTATCGTTGCCGAATCGAAGCGGATGGCGCTGTTGACGAAGGTATTGGCGCCCGAACCCAGGCCATTCGCGCCTGCCGACATCGTGCCGCCGGAACCGCCGGCTTGCAATGTGGTATAGGCAAACGGGTCGATGGTCATGCCGCCGGCAAAATCCTTGAATGGAGATTGCACCCGGCCGAATTTGACGTCACCCCATTGGGCGCTGGAAAGTCCAACCCATTGTTCGCGAGGCGTCGTAGCCGAACCCGAGCCCGCGTTGAGGCCCATTTCCAGACGAGCGTTTGCCCTCAGTCCATTACCCAGATCTTCCGTGATATGCAGACCCCAGCGTGACGACCGGGAGTTGTCCTGCAGCGTTGACTGGCTGGGGGAACCTGAAAAGTCGACCAGACTGTACTCAGCTTGCACCCGACCAAAAATTGTTACATTCGTCCCTTGTGCGGATGCAACCACCGGGGCCGCGAGTGCACCGGCGACAGCCAGGGCAATCAGTTTCTTTTTCATGTGGAAAATCTCCTTTAAAGTTGAAACGGTGGGCCCTCGCACCGACCCTATTTTCGGTGGAGTATGTCCCGCTGCTTGGACCTCTCTAAATGAGAGGGTTGAGAGATTGTGCCTAACGTGACAAGACGTAGCAAGGAAATAAGCACAGTTTTGGAATATGGGAGAAAACCCTGTTGCTTTTTTGCAACAAACCTGCCGGGAATCCACTGGGAATGGGGGATTCAGCGGAATAATCGCCCCAGCTCGGCGCCGGGATCTTCCGCGCGCATGAAAGCTTCACCGACGAGAAATGCGTGCACTTGGTGATTCCGCATCAGTGCGACATCTGCGGGCGAGCTTATTCCGCTTTCGGAAATGACGATACGCGCCGCTGGAACACGGTCAAGCAACTGCAATGTGGTGTCGAGGCGTGTCTCGAAAGTGCCGAGGTTACGGTTGTTGATACCTATCAGCGGCGAATCCAGTTGCAACGCAAGCTCCAGTTCCCCGGCATCGTGCACTTCGATCAGCACTGCCATGCCAAGCGAGTGGGCCAGCGCTTCCAGCTTCGCCATCCGATCGACCGCCTCCTCCTTCTGGAGACCTTTTTCACCTTCCGGCAACGGCATGCAAAATGCCGCCACGATCAGCAAAATGCAATCCGCCCCCATGACCCTGGCTTCGATTACCTGATACTCGTCCAGGATGAAATCCTTGCGCAACACCGGCAACTGGCAAGCGGCACGAGCTTCCCGGAGGTATTCCGGGCTTCCCTTGAAAAACTGCCTGTCGGTTAAAACGGACAGGCAGGCTGCCCCATGAAGAGCGTAGCTGGCAGCGATTGCGGCGGGATTGAAGTTTTCGCGCAGCATGCCCTTGCTGGGACTGGCTTTCTTTATTTCCGCAATGATCGCCGCCGAGCCGGCAGCGATGCGCTCCCTGATTGCCCCGGTAAAATTCCTCGGAGACGAAGCGGCCTCTGCCTCCCGTTGCAAGACCGATAACGGCCGGGCAATTCTGGCGAGGGCGACTTCGCGTACTTTCGAAAGCAGGATCTCCTGCAGGATATTGGGCATCAAGTCAGAAAAGCCTTATCCTGCGAAGTTTTGTCCCGATTGGAGAACTCGATCAGATCGCGCAGCCTGGCCCTGGCCGCGCCGCTTTCTATCGCGATACGCGCTTTTTCGAGACCCTGCTCCAGCGACTTGGCCACCCCTGCCACGTAGATGGCTGCGCCTGCGTTGAGCAATACTACATCCAGCGCCGGACCAGGCTGATTATCCAGCACCGAAACCAGCATATTCCTGGACTGGATGCTGTCCTTCACCTGTATCTCCTCGATGGGGGCGCTACGCATGCCGAAATCTTCCGGCCTGATGGCATATTCGGTTATTTCACCCTGCTTGAGTTCGCCCACCCAGGTTTCTCCCGCGATGGTAATCTCATCCAGCCCGTCTTTCCCCTGCTCGCAATGGGTATTCCTTCCATGGACCACCATCACATGATGGCTGCCCAGGCGTTGCAGCACGCGCGCCAGTATACCGACGAGATCAGGGTGAAACACTCCCAGCAACTGGTTTCTCGCCCCCGCAGGATTCGTTAACGGACCCAGTATATTGAACAGGGTGCGCACACCCAGCTCACGCCGCACGGGAGCGGCATGCTTCATGGCACCGTGAAAGTTGGGAGCGAACATGAAACCGACGCCGATTTCTTCTATGTCGGCCGCTATCTGTTCCGGAACCTGATTCAGGTTGATCCCCAGGGCCTCGAGCACATCCGCGCTGCCGGACTTGCTGGATATGGAGCGTCCTCCATGCTTGGCGACACGGGCGCCAGCCGCCGCAGCGACAAAGGCTGCGGTGGTGGAAATATTGAATGTCTGGGCGGCATCCCCTCCCGTTCCGCAGGTATCGACGAGATAGCGATGGTCCGCCACCTCGACCGGCGTGGCGAATTCGCGCATCACCTGCGCGGCGGCGGCAATTTCGCCTATGGTTTCCTTCTTGACCCGAAGCCCGGTGACAATCGCCGCTATCAGCGCCGGCGACAACTCGCCACGCATGATCTGGCGCATGAGCGAAAGCATTTCGTCATGGAAGATTTCGCGGTGTTCGATAATTCGGGTGAGTGCTTCCTGGGGTTTCATCCGGATCCTTTGGGCGCCTTTGGGTCCATCTAATTCTTATACGGTTCCTTTCGGCTGCATTCCAGCAAACGAGACAGCTTACTGATTCAGGAAATTTTGCAGCAGCCTGTGCCCATGTTCCGTCAGAATGGACTCAGGGTGGAACTGCAAACCCTCCACCGCAAGGGCCTTGTGCCGGACGCCCATGATTTCTCCATCTTCTGTCCATGCGGTAATTTCCAGGCAATCGGGAAGGGTTTCACGCTCGATAGCGAGAGAATGATAGCGAATCGCCGTGAACGGGTTGGGCAGATCTTTGAACAAGCCGGCGTTATCGTGATAAATAAGCGAGGTCTTGCCATGCATCAATTGTTTCGCATGGATAATTTTCCCGCCAAAGGCCTGCCCGATGCTCTGATGGCCCAGGCATACCCCCAGTATGGGAATTTGTCCATGGCAGCGCTTGATCAAGGGTATGGATACGCCCGCGTCGCCAGGCGTGCAGGGACCGGGGGAAATGACGATGCGCGCGGGTTTTAACCGCGCAATTTCCTCGGGAGTAATCTCGTCGTTGCGAAATACCGCTACTTCTTCACCCAGTTCGCCAAAATATTGCACGAGATTGTAGGTAAAGGAATCGTAATTGTCGATCATCAGCAGCATGGCAGTGCGTATCAAGAATGGAAACCGATGCCGACCGTTGCGCGCCGGTATTTCCCAGACTCCCGGACGCGGCCGCATATGAAAAGCCCCTTATTATCCTCCCTCGGGAGAACAAGAACAATAAGGAAATCCGGTAAAGTTCAGCGCTTCCTAAGGTTACTGCAACGACATGATGGGTTAGGGGAATATCCCGAAAAAAACATAGGTTGCAATGATGCGCCTTTCCAGGCGCCCGCCAGCACGAGCTTGGAATCTGGATCATCAACTATCAGCGACTTGCCGTCAGCGAGGTGTAGGCTGGAGATGCTTTGCTTCGAGGTCATCGCGGTATTTTTCGAGCAGGTTCTCCATCTCGACGCTTTTTATCCGCGTGAAGGGCTCCGCTTCCAGAATGGCATTCAGAGGTCCCTTCTTGGTGTACCACCCGACCAGCTCCTGCCCTATTCGATACAGATCACCGTTGTTTCCCTCGCACAGCTTCCTTAACTCATTTTGCCTTTCAAGGGCAGCTTCCTTGTTCTTGAAGTCCTGCTCCAGTTGCTTATGCTGGGTCGACAACTCCTGATTCTGCTTGGTGGCTTCATCAAGCTTGGCTCGCAACTCGGCTTTTTCCCTGATTGCTGTCTCGATATCCCCCTCCAGCCGGGAAACTTTGGCGGCGGCGCTCGCCGCGAGGCGCTTCTGGGCTTCAGTTTCACCATGGGTTTTTTTCAGTGTTTCCTCCAGCGCTGTTTTTTCCTGATCCAGCGCCGATTTCTGCTGCTGAATTTCGGTTAATTGCTGCTGCATGCGGCGCAACGCCTGCCGCTCTTTTTTTTGATCCTTGTTGGCCGCCGCATTTGCAGCCACGGCTTCAGGCAGGCACCAGCCCGCCAAAAACACCATGACTATTCCCTGGCATGCCCATCGCGGAATTTTCTTGTAGTTGCTCATACGAAAATCTTAGTCCTCGCTCAGCGTGGCGCAGCTAGAAGCGGGCGTTCAGATCCAGATTGACCGAATCGACAGCCAGCGGCAAACCGCTGATCTGGCTATATGAATTGTAGCGGAGGCCCAGCCACGTGTTATGCGCGATGCCGTAAAGGCCATGTAGCGTGTAACCTTTATGGTTGGTTCCGCCCATGAGATAGTTGGAATCGGTAAAGGCATCCAGCATCGAATCCCGCTCCGAATAGCGATAAAAGCCGAAAACCTGCCATTGGTGCGCTTCGGATACGATCGGATAACCCACGGTGAGACGGAATTGGTAGGCGTTGATCTGGGGCTTGATGTTCTGTCCGGTACGGGCCAGTATGGCATTCTGGTCATAGCCAACATTGCGCACGTAATCCACGGTGCCGATGACATGGATGGGCTTGAACCTGGAGTAGTCGGCCACCATGGTCAGGTTCGCGAGGCGGTAATCGGCGGCGAGCGCCCAGAGATTGGTCGTAGGGTCGCCATCGTTATCGATGTTGAAAAGACTGTTGCCTTTCTGGCGGAACAACGTCGCAGTCTGGTTGAACAGCGTGTCGCCGAAGTTCGGATTGCGCACCCCCGCGATATTGCGGAAGTCATACCAGGCCGCGGCTATTCTGACCTTGGTATCGGTATCGGCAGGGCTCCACTCCAACCCGGCCTGGGTTCCGTAGAACCATTTATCCTTGGCTTTTACGGTTTCGCTCTGATTTATCTTCTGCAAGGGGAAGACTCCGACATTGAAGAATGGCTTGATGGTCCGGTTTTCGTTTTGCCAGGGGTGAAGATTGATCGCCAGCCCTTCGAAATTCAAGTCCGCATCCCAGATCAGGTCGGTATGCTGCACGCCGGCGGTAGGAATAGTGGTGCCCCGCTTGAGAATACTCGTGTACACATTCCCCACGGTGCCGATGAAGAAGGGATTGGGGAAACGGCCGCCGCTGACGGTGAGCCAATCCCAGGGAGTCAGCTGAAGGTAGGCCTGATCCAGCACCAGCCCGAATTTGCTGTTGAAAGTTCCCAATGTCTGCAGAGTGGATACCGGGGACCCTATGGATATGGGAGGAGGGCCCAATATCTGGCTGGTGAGCACCGGATCATTGATGTTTCCCGTCGTCAGGCGCAGCCCCAGATCCACCCCACGGGTGATATTGGCGTTGATGCCAAGGCGCATGCGTATCTGTTCCCGGTGCAGGCTGTCGTCGGTGGTATTGTCGATCTGCTGGCCGAGCGCCCGGAAATTGGCCGCGGGGGCATTGTTGCTGCCGTAAAGGTCGGCCCGTTCGCGCAGACGCATGTCTCCTTGCAGCTTGAAGCGGCTTGTCCATTCGGGAACGGCATTCACGTCTCCCCAGCGCTCCTCCTTCGCCTGGTTCACTATTTCTCCGCGTAACTGGTCCCGAATTTCCCGCTTGATGTGTTCCGGCACGTATGTCACGCGTACCTCGCCTTTTTTCGAGCTGTCGGTTGCGGATGCGGATGCAGAGGAGGGAGCGGGGGGACCGTAGGGGACGCCATTCTGGGCCTGCCGGGAAGCCGCCGCTTTTTCCTCGGCTTTTTTGATCATTTCATCGGCGACTTCCTGCTTGATCACGCCTTGCTCGACCAGAAGCCGGATCAGGTTCAAAGTGGTCTCGTACAGGACTTCGACCTTTTCGCGCTCATCGGTTTTTCCGCTGGGCTCGCTGGCCGCACTGGCATTTCCTGAAAGCATGGCGGCCACGAGAACAGCCGGGATCATGGAATGGATATTCATTTTATTTTTCTTCTTCAAGTCCATCAGGCGCGCGAGGTCACGCGTATCTTCAACGGCTGCGGCATATCCGCAGGGGGACCTTCCCGCAACGCTCGCAGATTCTGAAGCACGTTCTTGATCAACTCATCCACCTTGGCGTCACCCGTGTTTTCGACCAAGGCAATGCGCGATACCTTGCCGCCAGGGTCGATCCACACCTTCACTATGATTTTGTAGGTTTTGTCCTTGAGCGCGTTTTCGCGCGCAAGGGCATCCTGCAAGGCGGAATTGATGGCGTCATTCACTATGGCGTCATACCAGGCCCACGGATTGCCCCGGGAACCGCCAATCAAGTCCGCGCCTCCCTTTTTCCCTACCAGTCCGAACCCATCCCCGCTTCCCGTTCCTTCGGCATCGATGCCCAGATCGGGACCGGGTGGCGGCTCATCGGCCTGGTCCATCGGCTCGGGCTCGGGTTCGGACAGCTTTATCTCCTCCTTCACCACCGGCTCCGGCGGCTTCTCCGGCGGGGGTGGCGGTGGCGGAGGGGGCTTGATCAATGTGATCTGCTGGAGCGTGGGCTTGTGCTGGGGCGTGTCGCTACCCAGAAAATCCTTCAGCCACAATCCCAGCGCAATCGCAACGCCCAGGAAAAGCGCAACGCCGCCCCAGCGCACCCAAACCGGCCTTGGGCTTTCTTCGGGATCTTTCATGGCGCTACTTGACCAGACGCTGAGTCACCAGGCCCAACTGTGTGATATCCAGCTGACCCAGCAATTCGAGCACCTCCATCACCTTGCCGTACTGCACTACCGTGTCCCCCTTGACCACGACCGGCAGTTCGGGATTTGCAGCTTTCAATTGACCCAGCCGGGTGCGCAACTCCTCCAGCGTCATCGGATAGGCGTCCAGAAAAATCTGGCCGGATTCGTTGATGGTGATTGCCTTCGTCTGGGGCTTGGCGAGACTGGGAGTGTTGCTGGCCTTGGGCAGGTTGACCTTTATCCCCTGCACCGATGCGGTTGTCATGATGATGAATATCACCAGCAGCACATAGGCAAGATCCAGCATGGGCACGACGTTGATTTCGTCGTATAGCTCGTTTTCTTCCTGTAACTTCATGCCTTTTTGTCAGCGGCTGTAGTTTTCCGCAACCTTGGTCACAAACTCGTCGACGAAAATATGCATTCTTGATACGATGGCCTTGATGCGCGAAGCCAGGTAGTTGTAGCCAAACAGGGAAGGGATGGCGACTCCCATGCCCGCCACGGTTGCAGCCAGGGCGGCGGCAATGCCGGGCGCGATCGCATTGACATTGACATCCCCCGCCGCCGCGATCGCGGCAAACGTGATCATGACCCCCATCACTGTACCGAGCAGGCCGATGAAGGGGCCGCCGGAAATCGCGATGGTGAGCAGCACCATGAATTTGTTCATGCGCTGGACTTCTTCCATGAGACCGGCATCCAGGCTTGCACGGATCGCATCCAGCGATTGCGGCGATAGCGATTTGTCGATATGGGTCGCCTCGGTATCAGCGAAACGGTGCGCCAATTCCCGCGCGCCGATGTGATAAATGCGGTAGAGCGACGAATGCGCGAATTCTTTCTCCAGTCCGCTGACCTTGTCTATCATCGCCAGATCGGTTGACAGCTCGCGGAATTTATTCATGAAACGCCTGTTGGAACTGTCCACCCGGTTGATGTAGACCGCTTTGCTGTACATCACCCATATCGCGATCATCAGCATGATGGTCAGAAAGCAAATCGCGACCCATCCGTCCACCGTCAGCGATTTGAGGATGATGCCGAGGTGAGAGGCGCCTTCTCCTCCCTCCGACGCTTCGTCCTCCCCCATGGCGACCAGTTTGCCGTCCGGCCCCAGCGCTGCCTGGACCGCCATCCACTCCGCTCCGCGCCCCAGTCCGGATACCTGCACCTCGTCCATCTCGCCCTTGAATCCGGTACCCAGAACCAGGCTGTCAGCGGATAGCGCGGCAGGCGGCGCATCGCCCGCGGGTTTGCCGTCCACATAGAGATACATCCTGTCCGCCATCACGAACCCGACGTGATGCCACTCATTCGCGCTGAGCGCCGCGCTGGACGCCAGATTCGACGCGCCCGACTTCGCCTTCACCAGGCCGCCCTCCAGCCAGACGCGCAGGCTATCGGATTGAACGAGCGTGCCGTCCAGTGCCGATGACTTCACCCATGCCGAGAAGCTGAATCCGCCGCCTGCGCTTACAGCAGGAAGCGTGACACTCTGCGAACCGTTGAATCCGGCTCCCCCGTTGGAGAACGAAGCGGCGATGTGCTGGGCGGATGACTGCACCGCGTTCAATCCATTCGAGCCGCTGTCCTGGGGAACGCCGCTCTGCTCCGCAAAATGGTATATGACGCTGGCGGCGTCGTAAGTCGACTTGGGATTTGCCGCGGGGGCCGCATTCTCGTTGCCGAAGTAGAGGAATATTTCTGTCTGGGAGGCCAGCTTGGGGATTTTCACCCATACGAACGCCAGTTCATTCACGACATCCCATTTCTCAAAATGGAATTTGAGCTCGGTTTTATCGTCCCCCGCGACCACGCGCAGGTCGCTGCCGTTGTCATTCGCGGAAAAGAAATCGAAATTGCCAGTATGCAGGCGAATCAGCACCGGCGCATCCGCCACCTCGCCCGCCGGGCTGTTCAATGTGACCTTCTTCCGGTTGCCCCAGTCGTCGTTCCACCAGGCATGGCTGGACAGGGAAAACGTGCATAACGCAAAGGTGAGCAGGGACGCAAGGATTCGCACGGTACTGTCTGGCTTGGAGGCGGGCTGGCTTGAACAAGCGGGATTATGCGTGTCCCAGGTTACAGACATTAGTCATGCCCATGATCCAAACGAATTACTCTGTTGGTGTGAACGAACGCTTGCTTCGGCATGTAAAACACGCTTTCCAAGCCGTTACAAGGCCGAAACAGGAGAATGCAAATCCCGGCTCCGGCGGATGCCGGGAACACCGGAATAATTCCGGCAGGTATCCCCTTTTGCGCAACAGAGCAAGGGAAGCAGCAGGAAAAATATTCTGGCGCCAGACTGGCTTCCCTAGTCTATTTGGATCAACAACACGCTCCTCAAGATGCAAAGGAAAAAGGGTAGCGTCAGAGGTGCATTAAAGAGCACAGACAGTTCAACCGTCCTCCCAACCCCGGAGCCTCCCTATGTCACGCAAAAATTTCATTTCCACGCTTGGCGCTGTTGCGCTGATGAGCGCGCTTTTCCTGCTGTCCTCCGTTTCCGACGCAAGCCGGCATGACGATGAGGGCGATGACGGCCACTACAGCGGGTCGGGAAACAGCATGAGCATCCAGCTCGGCCCGCGGCCTTACTTTCTCGTCAATGACATGGCGGAGGGATCTCTCAAGAACAGGCTCAGCCACTGCGGCAACGGCCCGTTCCGCAGAACCCAGTTCTCCATCGGACACCGCGGCGCGGCTCTGCAGTTCCCGGAACATACCCAGGAATCTTACGAGGCAGCCGCCCTCATGGGAGCGGGCATCGTGGAATGCGACGTAACCTTTACCAGGGACAAGGAACTGGTTTGCCGCCATTCGCAATGCGACCTGCACACCACCACCAATATCCTCGAGACGCCGCTGGCTGCGAAGTGCACCAGGCCTTTCACTCCGGCGCAGCTCGATGCCGCGGGAAACGTCGTTCAGGAAGCTTCCGCGCAGTGTTGCACCAGCGACATCACGCTGGAAGAGTTCAAGAGCCTCAGAGGCAAGATGGATGGTTCCAACCCCGCTGCCACGAACGTGGCGGAGTACCAGCGCGGCACGCCTAGCTGGCGTACGGACCTGTATTCCGGCCCCACCAGCGGCACGCTGCTCACCCATAAGGAAAGCATCCAGTTGTTCAAGAGGCTGGGCGTGAAGATGACGCCCGAGCTCAAGAGCGCCAGCGTGGCCATGCCTTATGACAGCGATGGCGATGGCGTGGGCGACTACACACAGGCGGACTATGCCCAGCAGATGATAGACGAATACAAGGCGGAGAACGTCAAGCCCCGGGACGTATATGCCCAGTCGTTCGATATCCGCGACATCCGCTATTGGATCGCCAACGAGCCGCAATTCGGCAAGCAGTCGGTTTACCTCGACGACGCCAATATCGTTGCCGAACTGCCCTCCGCCGCCCAACTGGCGGCCTACAAGGCCGAGGGCATCAATATCGTCGCTCCGCCCCTGTTCGCGCTACTGGATGTCGATGGCAGCGGCAATATCGTGCCCTCCCGGTATGCCCGCCAAGCCAGGGCCGCGGGGCTCGACATCATCACCTGGACGCTGGAGCGCTCCGGCATCCTGGCCGAGGGCCGGAACGATTTTTATCTCCAGACCTTCCGCCCCGCCATCCGGCGCGAAGGCGACATGATGAAAGTGCTGGATGTTCTGGCCAAGGATGTCGGCATTCGCGGCATATTCAGCGACTGGGCCGCGACCGTGACCTACTATGCAAACTGCATGAATATCAGGTAGTTCCCGATTTCCGGTGCCCCCGGATACCGAGTCGGGCGCGGCGGCGTGAAATGGCGCCGTCGCGCGGGGGGTGTGCGATGCGGGACGAAGACACCACCTGCCTCCCCCAGCGGTCATTCCATCGCTCCCACTCATTTCCATCCCAAGGTTAAAACTGCCGGCTTTAGCCGGTCAGTTTTAGCTTTCGTGGCTTTCGTGGCTTTCGTAGCTTTCGTAGCTTTCGTAGCTTTCGTAGCTTTCGTAGCTTTCGTAGGATGGGTGGAGCAAAGCGTAACCCATCATTTTACTGGTGCTGGGTAGATGTTTTTTGATGGGTTGCGTTCCACTCCACCCATCCTACCGTTGCTTCCCTTCCTTTTTTCTATTCTCCGTGCCCGATCACCTCGGATGAAATAAACGTGGGCCTGATCTTTCTCATCTCATCGGCAGCGCGCGCCGCATCCGACAGGTTCTGCGACAAGGCCGCAGTGGTCTTGGCCACATCGTCTCCCTGGGAAGTGGCCCCGGAAGTGGTGGCGGTCACCGCGCTGGCGTCCGCCACCGGCGTGCCGGTGGAGGTGCCGGTGACGCTGATATTGCCCGCCCCCAGCACGGCCTGGGCGGCGATGTTGAGGTTGTTCGCCCGGATGCCGGCATCGCCCGCGTTCACCGTGCCGGTGGGAGCGATCAGATCGATGTCGCCCGCCTTTCTGCCCCCGGTGGAAAGCGCCCCGATCCCGCTGCCGGATGCGGCGCCCTGCAGTTCCTGGATCACCTGGCCACTCGCGGTCACCTTGACGAGCGGCGGCGGCACCGCAGTCGCCGATTTCTTTCCTTTGCCCGCATCGATGTCGCCTTCGCTCGACCACAGCAGCACGTTGCCACCCCCCAGGGTCAGAATGCGCGACTGGTTGACCAGGATATTGCCGCGGGCAAATCCGCGCACGCTGCCGTCCGCCACCGCCACCATGCCCAGGACATCGTTGCCGGTATTCACCAGCACCGCCGGCGTATTGGCGAGGCCCACGATCACGTCGCCCCCCGGCGCCATGAATTCGATATGGCCGCCGCGCTCGGTCTTGATGCGGCTGGCGAACAGGTTGATCTCCCCCTGGTAATTTATGGAGTGTCCCTCGGCATCCTTTTCGCTTATCCCCGGGAACACCAGCTCCAGCGCCGCATAGCCGCGCTCATAGCCCTTGAAGAACGGACTGTCGGGGTTGTTGAAATCGCGGCCGGTCACCAGCAAGGCGGTATAAAGCATCTCGCGCACCCGGGCGCGCTGGCCGTCGGCATCCAGCGCCGCCACCGCCCTGACCGCCGCCAGCGCGTCGGCGCCCTTCAAATCGTTGTTTCCCGCCAGCCAGCGCGCCTGCCACAGCAGGGCGTCATCCGGGCTGCCGCCCGCTTTTTCCAGCGCCGCGGCCAGCCGGGTAATCGCCCCGGCGTAATCGATCCCCTGCGCGCCCACTCCCGCCGCCACGTCGATATCGGCTCCGCCTGCGGGCAGTTGCGCATTGTCGAGGTCGCCGCGGCTGACGATGCCCGCCGAGGTGCCCAGGTCCAGATTGCGCCCCGCCGTCACTTCCAGCCGCCCCGGGCCGCCCACCCAGATCCTGGCGTTATCGGAGCGGTCGTTTCCGGAGGTGAACACCACATCCCGGCCCGCCATCACCTGGCTGAGATCGCCGGCATTGGCGTGCTGCACCAGTATGCCCAGGTCGCTCACGTCCTGCCCGGCGCGCACCCGCACTGCCTTGGACAGGTTCAGGGAAAGCTCGTTGAAATTGCCCCGGACGTCCCCGGTGACAGCATAGATGCGTGCCGGCTGGGTATCGCCTGTATGCACGGGAACCGGGCCGTGAAGAAATGCTCTGAACGCGGCTGTTACCGTGGAACGCGGGAAGTCGTCGGTATTTGTGCCGGGATGCACCCCATCCGGCACCAGGGCCGGGTCCTTGTCGCTCATCACCAGGGGAGCGTGCACGCTGACGGTTCCCGCCGCCAGCAGCGCGAGATCCCCGCGGGCGGCCGGGCTCATGACGGCCGGAGTGCTGGAGGCGAGCATGTCGATATCCCCCTGGAACGCGGTTATCGCCAGGCTGGGCGGCAATAAGGACAATAGTTCCTTGTCGTAAGAGGTTGGCGACAGATTGAAGTTGAGCGGCGCCCTGTTGTAGGAATTGACCAGCATGGTGGCGTCGTTGGAGAGAGCCACCGTCCCATTCAGGCTTTGCAACTGCGCGCCGCTATCCGGGCCATAGGTGGAAAACAGGCTCCAGCGGGAATCCCTGATCCCGCCGTTGAGACCGGTACCAAGATTGAAGGAGCCCCCTGAACCACCGGATTGCACCACCAGGTGGGGATTGAGCACCGCCTGGATGGTGACATCCCCTCGCGCCTGCACCCTGGCCTGCGCATCCCCCAGCGCCAGGATGGTGGAGAGCGGACCGCCGCTTGCATTCTGCCCGCTGTCCACTTTGCCGCCCGCCGTCAGCGCCAGTTCGCCGCGGTCGGCGTAATATTGGCCGCCCAGCAGATCGCCGCCGGCTTCCACGCGTACATCTCCACCGCCGGTCTTCATCAGCTTGGCGGCATCGGGGGCCGCGGCCGCCATGCGCGCCTGGGTGGGAGTGCTGGCGGAAATATTTTCCACGTTGCCGCGGGCAGCGAGCGTCACATTGCCGCCGCCCAGCGCGCCTATCCCCTGCTGGAACTGGTCGAAACGCACCCACCAGGCAGGCTGGGTGGTGTAAACACCGGTGGAAGCGTTCAGCTTACCCTGGCGGAACAGCCAGTTGGAATAAAGCTGCGCCGAAGGCGACCCGACGATATCGCCTGCCGCGGCGAGGCTGACATTGCCCCCCCCCTGGCTGAACTGGGCATTGGCCGGCACGGTAAAGTCCGCCACGGCGTCGGCCGCCCGTCCGGCGGTGTAGATCGCCGCCTTGCCGTCGGCCAGGGTGATGTTACCGCCCGCCGCGATGCGGATGTCGCCCGTGCCGGTGCGCACCAGCCTGCCCGCCGCCAGCGTGACATCGCCCGCGCCCGGCTTCACCGCCAGCGGATCGGCCGCATCGATGTCCGCCACGGCCACCAGCCGGTAGCCCCAGGAATCCCCCGGCAGCAGCGTGGCCGGCGTGGTTCCGCTGCTGAACGGCGTGGCGACGTTGAAGCCGTCGGACAGATTGCCATTGAGGTTAAGGTTGCCTGTAGCCCGCAGGGTCAGCATGCCCGGTTCGCCCCCCGCGCGGCTGGCGCCCAGGTTCCAGTCATTGCCGAGCGCGAGATCGCCGCCATTCACCGCGGCATCCGAGCGTACCTCCACCCCTGCGCGCACGTGGAAGACGGGGTCGCCGGTCTTGCCCAGGCGCGCGGCAATGGCACCGGCATGGGCGGCAAAGCTGCTGTTGTCGGCATTGACCGTATCCAGGCTCAACGTGGTGCCGCTGCTCGCGCCGCTGCCGGTGAGCGTGGCGATGTGATCATAAACCTTGACCGCTTCCACCACGACAGATCTGGCCCCGCCGATGCTGCCGCCGGCGCTGTCCACCGCCACGTCATCGCCGGCCCCGGCGCCGGTGCGGGGCGCGCGCAACACTATTTCGCCGCCCTCTCCCGGCTGGGTGCCGCTGCCCCCATCGCCACCGTGCACGTCCAGCGCGCTGCCCGAGGCAAGGTTCAGCCTGCCCGATGCAGTGCCGATTTCCACCTCGCCGCCGTTTTTGCCGGCACCCGTGGCATAGGCGTCGAGCCGCGCGCCCGGCAACAGCGTCATGTCGTTGCCGGCATGGAGATCGATGCTGCCGCCAGCGCTGCCCGAGGCGTCGATATGCCCGGCCACGTCCAGCTTGCCGCTGTCCACCGCGATGCGGACCTCCTTGGCCTTGACCGTATCGGCCGCAGCCACGACGACATCGCCGCCGCGCACCCGCAGCGCCATTGCGCCATCGAACCCACCCTGGTTGAGTGTGGTGTTCAGTGCGGAGAAATTCGCCAGCGTGCCCACGTCCAGATCGGCGCGCCCACCCTCTCCGCGGGCGCCGCCGGCATCCGCCGCGGCCGCGCCCTGCAGGCTGCCGGGGGCGATGACCACGCCGCCATGGGGGGCATGTATCGCCACTTTGCCCGCGTCGCCCCCCGGCGCCGCGGACACATCCACGCGCGCGCCGGGTTGCAATGCCACGTTGCCGTTGCCGCTCGCCAGTTCGACGGCGCCGCCCGGCGCGGTGCGGCTCACGTCGAAAAAGGCCACGGACCGGCCCGCCACATCGGCTACCGCATGCGTGCCCAGCGTGAGATTGCCCGAAGCCGCGGTGAGCGCGATCTGGCCCGAAGGCAGCGTGGCCTCGGTGTCGAACAGCATTTCGGTGCCCGACAGCGCCCACTTCGCCCCCAGCGCGGCAACCGCGGCAAGGGCGCGATCCGGCGCCATGGCGGCGACCTGCAATGGACCGGAAACGGACAAGGTCTGGTCGCTTCCCCCTTCGCCGCTGATACGGGCGACATTCAGGTTCGCCGCTCCGGCGGCGATATCGATAGCGCCGGCGCCGCGCCCGACCAACTCGTTCGCGCTCGCATCGACCCGGGAAAACCCCTGGATGACCTTGGCGCCTTCGCCCAGCACCAGCGTATCCGCCTGGATCGCCAGCACGCCGCTGCCAGGAGTGCCGCCTGCGGCGGAAGCGGCCGCCGCCGGGTTGGAAAGCACGATATTGGTCGCGCGCAGCGTCGCGGTCCTGCCGCTGTTGTCCAGGCCGGCCAGCCCCGCTCCCTGGAGATTCAGGGCCTGGAGCGTGGGTTTGCCGCTGGCGCCGGCGCCGCCCACGCTGACATCGCCATACAGGTCGAAGGTGGAATAACTGCTCAGCGTCAATGAATTCAGGCTGTTCAATCCGTCCAGTTCGTTCTGGCTGAACGTCAGGCCATCGGCCCCCGCCGGCGCATTGCCAAAATTGACGCGGGCGGCGCCGATGGCCAGGTTTCCGGCGACCGGGCTGCTCTTGTCGCCGGCAAACAGGGGCGTGCCCGCGAAGGCATTCTGCTTGGTCGCATCCAGGATGATGGTATTCCCCGAGCGAATGGTGCTGCCGGTTTCACCTGCCAGGGTTCCCAGGCTGCGGTCCGGGCCGCCGGTGCGCGCAAAACTGGCGGAAGCGGATCCGGCCAGGACCAGGGCACCGTTGCCCGCGGTTTCATAGCGATTGGCGCTCTGCGCACCCGCTCCGCTCGCACCACCTGCGCTGCCCTGGGCCTCGATGGCGCTGCCGGCTTTGAGCGTCAGGGTGTCCTTGGCGGCCAGGATGATTTCCCCGCTCTTCAGGGCATGCGCGGCGTCGTTGGCCAGCGTCACTTCATCCGCTTCCACCGTCAACAGGGTCGCGTCGCCGCGGTTACTGCCGGGGCTGCGGGTACCGCCCAGGAACAGGCTCGCCGCGCCCATGGCGTCGAGCTTGGCGACGTCGATGCGCGTGGCCAGGGGATCGATGCCCTGCATTCCGGATGGCGAGCCGCTGGTAATGGCGATGCGCGGCGCGCTGATATCCACCAGCGCGCCACGGCCGCCTTCGGCCGCGGCGAGCTGGAAAATGGCATCCAGGCTCAACCCGCCAGTGGTGGCGATGGAAAGCAAGCCTGCGTCCTGCGGCCGGCTCTCGCTCGCGGCAAAGAAATCCGAGGCGCGGGTAAGAGTCATTTCGGAACGCAGCAACACCTGGTCGCGGGTCAATACCTCGAACCCGCTCCATAGCGCATCACGCGGACCGCCCGCCGCGGCGCGGCTGTCGGTGACATAGCCGGGCACCACCTGGATGCCATCCTGCCTGCTGAAGGCCATTCCCGGGAGCAGATTGGGCGTGCTGGTGTCCAGCCTCACGGCATAGGCGCCGGGCAGCAGCGCATAATGCGCCGGCAGCAGCGTATAGGTTCCCGCGGCAAGCCCGGGTATGCCGGAGAGATAGACGGCTTCCCCCGCCGCACGGCCGAAGCCGGTGTTCTCCTGCCCGTCCCCCGGCGCGAAGGCGCTGGCGTAGCCGGGGAGGATGGCGTAGGTGTCGGGATCGCCCAGGATATCGCGCGATCCGCCAGGACCCACGCTGAACTCGTAGGCCTGCAAATCGCCGCCGCCGGCGAGATCGAAGGTCGCGCCCGCCTGCATGTCGATGCTGGCCGCCTGGGTGCGGATGGATTTCCCGGGCAGCGCCAGCAGCGGGATGACGAATGTATCGGGATTGTAGGTCCAGCTGCGGCCATTCACCGTGGTCCCGAACGGGATCAGGCTGCCGGGAGCGGCGGCGATGGAAGTCAGGCTGCCATCCTGGAACACCAGGGCATCGGTGGCGTTGAAAGCCAGTTGCCCGAACGGCGCCCATATGTTCCCGCCCTGCACGATGTTGGCAGCATTCACGGCGAGGCTGCCGAGAGCAGACAGCGGCTGCGAGGGCGGCAGGGCATGGCGGGCGAACGCGACCGTCTGCCCCGGCGCCTGGATGGTGAACTGGCTGTAGGTGGTGGGGGCGACCACCGCGCCGCCGAAAAATAGATCGCCCGTACTCGTGAGCGTGCCCGCTGGACGCGGCGAATCGCCGCTGCTCACTCCTGCCAGCCTCACCTCCTCGGCCCCGCTCAGTTCCGCGCGCGCCATGCCGCTCAGGGCCAGGTTGCCCGCCAGCTCCAGCAGCCGCGCCTGCGCCATGAGCGTGCCGCTGCCCACAACCGGAATATTGGCCACATTCACGCGTTCGATATCGTAATTGCCCAACCGCAAGGTTTCCGCCTCCAGGGCGGCATTGCCCCCGGCCCCACCACCCATTTCGATGCGCGGCGCATCCAGCGTCACCTCCTGCAAGGGCAGCGCACGGCCGGCCCCCAGGTTCAGGCCATCTTCCAGCTTGATGGCATCCCAGCTCTTGAGCGCGATGCGGTCGAAACCCGCCGCTTCCAGCGCTGTGGCGCCCAGCCTGGCCTGGCCATTCAGCCCGCCGGGTATGGCGCTGCCGGGAACCAGGCCGCCGGCTTGCGGTGCCACGCTGGGCGCGAGGCTCAGTATCCGCTCCCCGGTGGGGTAACCTAGAGTCGAATCCCCGATGTTATTGCCCAGCGTCAGATTGAATACTCCGCCGCGATTCGATGCCCCCCCGGCCTGCGCCTGCAAAACCCCATCCAGCATGACTCCTTCGCGCGCGCTGATACTGATCGAGCCGGCGTCGCTGCCCACCCACTGCCCCAGGCCGCCGGCCTGGTTCAGGATATCCAGCCGCACTGGCGCGGCCCCCGCCGTCCGGATGCTGGAGCCCGCTTCGGCCACGACATAACCGAGCTTCGCATCCAGCGTGATGGCGCCGCCAGCCAGCACCGCGCCCTGGGTCAGGCGCTGGCTGTCGAGATAGGTGAGCGCCGCGCCGGACACGTCGAGCACCGCCTGCCTGCCCAGCCACAGGCTGTTGGTCGGCATAAAGTTGAATTGCTGATGATCGTGATCCAGCGTGGCGGTGATGCCGCCGCCGGGCGCGGTGATGCTGCCCTGTATATTCAACAGGTTGCCGGCCAACAGGGTAATGCTCGCCCTGGGATCGGCCTCGATGCGCGCGCCCGCGCCGATCGACAGATCTCCCGTTCCATCGGTGTTCACCGCCGTGAAGCTCAGGTTCACCGGCGGGCGCACCAGGTCATCCAGTTTTACCGGATGGGTGAAATCCGCCACCCTGCTTCCGCTGGGCCGCACCAGATAGTCCGGCTGCAATTCCAGGCTGAGCACGGCCGGCCGGATGCGCACTCCCGGGGACAAGGCCAGGCTCTCCAGCCCGGCAAGATGGATGTCTGCAAAACCGGCGCCCTCGAACAGGGCCGCATCCAGGTTGGCGGTACCGGCGGTATTGTCCGGCGTACCGCCGATCTGGATGCGGTTGCTGGAAACCGTGAGAGTGCCCCCGCCGTCTATGCCATAGCCGCGCACGTTCCCGTCGAGGCCGGATACCGCTTTGCTGATCAGGCTGATTTCGCCGCCATTGCCGGCAATGACCTTGCCGCGGCCATCGACCCTGAGCCGGCCGCCGCCGGTGACATCCAGCAGTGTGTTTTTCCCCAGGGCAAGATTATCCGGCGCCGACAGCGCGATCCGGCCGCCATCCACCCGCGCGACGTCGTCCGAGCCCGCCGGCACGCCGCGCAAATCGTTCACCCAGGCCCCTCTTGCCGACAGCGTCACGCCGTCGGCCACCACCAGATTCAACGGATCGGATAGGATATTGAAGTTTTGCTGCGCGTCGAGCACGATCGAGCCGGCGGGCGCGTCGATATCGGCGCCTATGGTCAGGCCCTGCGCGGTGATGTGCACGCTGCCGCCCTGCGGCGCGCGCAGCGCCTCGCGCACTGCGGCCGCCTGATTGCTGAAGATTTCCAGGTTGGCGACCTTGTCCTTGCCCAGCAGCGCGGGATCGAGGCGCAGGGTGCTGACAAGACCGGACGGGAGCGCATCGCCGAACTTGAACCCGGCCGGCAAAACATTGCCACTTTCCAGTTCGACCACCTGGTTCAGCTTGTAATCGATGCCATTAAGGGAATTAGCCACGGGATCCATGCCCACCGTCAGGCGGGCGCCGGCGGGCATGATCCCCAGGTCGCGCTGCACTTCGCCCACCGTGGTGCGTCCCTGGACGTCGCCCTGCATCACCGCCGCGCGCAGCGCGACCACCTCCAGCACGCCCGCGTTCTTGCCCTCGGTATAGCCGGGGTCGTAATTGAAGCTCTGGCCGAGATCGATCACTTCCTGCACGTTCCAGCGTCCGAAATCCTGCACGTAGCGGGTGACGATGCCGTCGTAGCGCACGTCGGCGCGCGCATTGGCGATATCGGTCACCACGCCGCGGGACATGACCAGGGTGGTGGGCACGCTGGCAGGCGTATAGTGGAGGCTGCCGCCGGACAGGTCGATGACCGCGCCGGATTCGATGATGGCTTCGCCCTGGGAACTCAGGCTCACGGTGCCGCCCTGGGTGGAGCGCTCGGCCACGGCACGCTCCAGGCGTGCCTGATAGGATTGCAGGCTGTCCCTGGCAATGAGGGTGGGCTTGCCGGCATCGGCGTTAGCGAGGGCGCGGTTGATATCGACGAAGACCTTCTGGCCGCGCAGCGGCCCGTCGCGATTGACCGGGGAGTCCTTCAGCTCGTCCCCGCGCAGTTCCACTTCCACGCCGTTGCGCGCGGCGGAAACCGCCACGTTTTCCAGGCCGGCCACGCTGATGCGCGCACCGCTGGCGATGTGGATGCGGGCGGTCTGGGAGATGGGCGCACCGACGGCCTGCAAAACCGGATCCAGGCCCAGGGTATCCTGGTTAAATAGCACGCTGGGATCGTCCCTGGCGAAAAAATTTACTTCGCCCGCGGGCGCGTCGATCACCGCCCCGCCCTCCATGCGCACATCCTGCCCCACCACTCTCACCTGGGAGGGAAGCACCAGGCCGGGACCGGTCAGCCCGTCCGGCACGCCGGTGGAATCGGACACGTCCGGTAGCACCTGCGTGAGGCTGCCGGCGCCGAGCAGCGCGCGGCCGCCGCGCGTCGAATGGTCTTGCGCATCGGCGCCGTCCTTCGCCAGCAGGTATACCGAACCGTTGGCGATCACCGAGGTGGTGGCGCGCGCGATGCCCTGCTGGTTGACCGCATAGCCCACCATGGTGACATTGCCGCGCGGGGTGCTCAACTCGCCCAGGTTGGTGACGTGGCCCAGCTTGTCCAGGGCGGCATTCTTCAAGGCCACCGTCTGGCCATCCAGCTTGCCATCCCTGACATCGCCATTGGCGGTGTCGAAATCGGCGAGGCCGGCGGGACTGTCCACCTCCACCAGCAGGCCGCGCACGTTGGCGTCGGCCGTCTGGGCCGAAGCCGAGCGCAGGAATACCTTGGTGCCCGCCGCCGCGATCACCTGCCCGTCGGGCGCCGTCACCGTACCCTGGTTGATCACCGTGGGCGCGATCAGCATCACCCGGCCCTGGCTCTCCGCCGTGATGCGCGCGCCCTCGAACACCTTGATGAAGCCGCCCGAGCCTTCGAACTGGGGGATGGTCTTCTGAGGGGTCAGGAACGCATTGAGGATGAAGCTGTCGGCAATATCCAGGCTGCTGGCGGTAAAGCTGCCAAGGTTGACCTGGGAGGAGCCCATGAAGGCGATGCCGTTGGTATTTACCAGAATGACATTAGCATTCTGCCCCGCCGCCTGGGTGATGATGCCGGCGATCACGCTGGGATCCTGGTCCCAGACGCGGTTGAGCGTGGTGAAATGCGCCCCCTGTACCAGGTTTTCCGTAGCCAGGCTTTCCACCTGCTGGAACTGCACCGAGTGGCCGGGGCTGACATTGAAGCTCTGCCAGTTGAGAATGGCCTTGTCGCCCACCTGGTTGACGATGGCCTGATGGTCGTGGGCATGGTAATTCGCCTGCCCGGCGGAGACGAAATCCGGTACCCCGCCGCCGCAACTGCCGCCCGCGCAGGGTACCGGCAATTCCGCCCGAGCGGGCGTGATCAGCATTACTGTCGTCAATAGCAGTGCGGCGCCGCCCGCCGCCTTGCCACGGCTGCGCGCGGTCTCCCCCGCGGGGATGCGCATGCCCAGGGTCGGGCTGAAAATCAATCGATATAGTTTGCGATTCATATTGCTTTTCCCTTTTTCCCTTACCTCTCATGCATTCCCTTCAGCCCGGCGCCACGCGCGCGGCGACAAGCTTTCCGAGGGGATCTGCCCGAAAATTCCTACCACGCCTGCCGCACCAGGAAGTGCACCCGCTTGTCGCCGGCCTTGGTCCTTCCGGCATCTTCCAGCGCCACTGCTCCGGCGAAATCGGCGGTGAAACCGCTCCAGCCCTTGAGATGAAAACCCATGCCGGTTCCTGCCAGGTTGAAGCGGTCGATCTGGCCGGGCAAGGGCTGCTGTATATGCGCTATGCCGCCATCGATGAAAGCCAGCAGGCGGAATTCCTGTATCTGCTTGAGACTGAGGAGATAATTGGCATAATTGGGGGTGAAGACTTCCAGTTGCCCGGATACGCTGTCGTCGCCCAGGGCATTGACTTCATAGTAGCCGCGCACGGTGTTGATGCCGCCGACAATGGACTGCTCGTTATTGATGAGCGGCTGCGACGCGATCTGCCAGCTCGCCCGGCCAGTTGCGCCCCAACCCTGGGGCAGGCTGTGGGTATGCGAAAAATTGCCTCTTAAATAAATATAATTGGAGTGGGCTTTGAAACGCTTGTTGGCGAATTCCGCTTCGCCCCCGACCAGCCCGCGCACATGAAAATTCACCGACAGGCCGAGCTTGGTGGTGCGCCGCTCCCCCAGCCAGGTGCCGTCCCAGCCGGCGGTGAAAGGCATGTAGGTGACCGGCGTATTGAAGCTGCCGCCCTCCCGCAGGTTGATCGCCTGCCCGAAATCCTTGTAATCCACCCCCAGGGTCGCGGTATGGAAGAACGTATCGCCCCCAGGCAACGGCAGGATGTAGCGGGCGCCCATTATGAAACCGTTTCCCAGCACGTTGAGAGCGCCGATGGACGCCACGTCCGACCTGGAATAGACGCTATATAGCGCGAGGAAGCCTCCGGGCGCCGGAAGGGTGTAATTAGCCGAGAATACCTTGCTTTGGTCCGGGTTTTCCGGCGCAACGAGCCCGGTCAATCCCAGGCTGTGCTGCCGGTGCCACAGGTTGTCCCAGCTCACATTGGCGCTCAGCCGGGTCAGCGTGGTGTTCGGGATCTGGCGGCTGTTCAGCTCGACGCTGCCATGCAACGGGAGCTGGTCCTTTACTTTCAGATCGACCTCCACCGTGCCGGGCGTCTTGCCCGCCCTGAGTATCGGCGTGACACGGCGGTCGGCCGTGCGATTGAGGCTGGCCAGCTGCTTTTGCATTTCGGTGAAATTGGGAACATTGCCCTCGGCCAGCTCCGGCACCGCGGCCTTGATGTCCGCCGGGCTGAAATAGCGCGAATCGACCACGCGCAACCGGTTCACCGGCGCCTCGGTCACAACGAGCGTCACCACGCCGTCATCGACCTTCTGCTGGGGAATGCTGACCAATACCGTCAGATAGCCCGCGCCATGGTAGGCGCGCTCCAGCGCATCGCGCGCGCGCTCCACTTCCTCCAGGTTTTTTTGTTCCCCGAGATAGGGATAGACTGCCTCTTCCACCGTGGAGATGGGCAGCAGGGTCGCGCCCTGGACGCGGTATTCAAATACGTCGAATCTCGCTTCCTGCTTTGCTTCCTGCGCGTGAGAGATCTGCACCAGGCCCATCGATCCGCCAGCCAGCCAACCCGCCAGCCACAGCACGCGCCACATCTGTACCGCTTTTTTCATTATTCTTCGCATTCAGACGCTTCAACCACTTCAGCCACTTCTGCCATCCGATCCGCCTCTCATTTCTCCATGTGCAAACGGGACAACCCTGAAAGGGTTGTCCCGACGATGTCACAATATCGGCGGCATTGCACCGCCGTCAAACAGGAAGACTACTGGATCTGGGGCTGGCAGGAATTGCCGAGGCGCGCGCCCGTGGAAACGACAAACTGGCTGGGATCCAGACCAGACGCCGGAGTGGCGAAGATGCCCTTCAGATCGTGACTGCCCAGGCTGGTCGTAACGGCCGCGATCAGCGCGGCGCCCGCCGCGCTGGCGGGGCTCTTCGCACCACCGGCGGTGAATGCCGTCATTTCGTACCAGAAGTCGTAAGAACCATCCATTGCCTCGGCGCGTTGCTGCGCGTCGGTATTGGGGGAAACGCGATTCAGCTTGACGAAGGCCCAGCGGTCATTCGCAGCCGCACCACCCGGGGTGTTCTCCATGGAAACCACGCCCAGGCCGAACTGCCCCGCCACCGAGGCCGCATTCAACCCGGTTTTCACGCCGCCAGTGCTGGACTGCTCGGTAACCTTTGCGGTTCCCGTGCTATCAGCCACACGAGCCGGTTCCAGGAAACCTCCGGATTGCCCGGTGGCACAGGGCTTGGCAAGAAAGCGGGCATTGGATGCCGACTGGGTACCGGAAGTGGGAACGCGGCGCACCAGGTTGACAACGGATCCTCCGGCACCGCCGAACAGACTGCCGTCCACGCTGACGATCGTATCCCGACCGGCGATGGCGGTATAACGCTGTGCCGGCATGTTAGGCTGGCAAGCCGGGGCAAGGTTGGGAGAAGCGGCGGAAAAACCCGTGGTGCAGCTCGCGGCGGTCAATACGCCCAGGGCGACATCATTCTGCTGCAACCGGAAATACAGCGGATAGCTCACCGCCACGCCGAACGCCTGGCCGACGTTGGTGGCCACCTCGCTGCCGATCGCGGCCAAAGGCGTACCAATTTCCAGGTTCTGCCTGTTGATCAGATATTCGGTATCGGAAAAACCGCCATCGGGATAGCTCTGCCCGGGCTGACCGGCGGCATCGCCCTTGAGAGCGGGGGTGAAGGTCTTGGTGACCAGGTCGCAGTTGTTGTAGCGCCCAACGGTACCGATGCCGGTGATGGCGGTGGGAGTGCCTGCACCGCTGCCGCACTTGCTGCCCTGCCCCGCCAGATCATTGACGCGCTTGAGATTGCCCTGCAGGTAGCCATTGGGATTGGGCTCGCCGGCGATGCTCAGGTGCGGGGCGAAAGCATTGAAGGAGCCGTTTTCAACCGTGTGATACACCACCACCTTCTTGCCCGCGAGCGAACCCGCGGCCGAGCTCATGGTGCAGGCGTAGGCGACGCGGTCGCCGCTGCTCTTGCCGGGCTCGAGACCGGTGCTCTCCAGGTACATGTGCGCATCGGCGGTGCCCGCATTGCCGGCCAGGCCGTTGCACAGCGACATCACGCTGCGGAATACGCCGTTACTGGGGGCGGAATTACCGGACAGCCACACGTAGGTGGTAGGGCCAGCGGCGATCTGCGCAGGGGTCAGGGCAAAGGCAGCCGGTGTCGTACCAATCGCGGCCACGGCCAGGGCAATTTTGCTCAGTTTCATTTTCATCTTGATATCCTCTCAATGGATTGTGTAGGGTATGCAGTCCCCCACGCCGCCTCCCTAAGAAGGAAGGCGGCAGCAGATGGACAAGCAAGCAGGAACGGCTCAGGCGCCGGCGCGGCGGCGCACCATCGCGCCCAGCACGCCCAGGCCGGCCAGCAACATGGCCCAGGTATCCGCCTCCGGAATGGCGCTTACGACAGGGTTGGCAAAGTTGAGGGAACCGTCGGCATTCAGGGTGAATTTGCTGAATTCATTGCCGGCGATGCTGCCGTCGTGATTCAGGTCGACTCCAAAGGGGGTTTTGACGACCTGGCCGAAGTTGGAGAGCGAATTTGTGCTCAGTATCCAGAAATTCTGTGCCGTGCCCAGCGGCTGAGTGGTATTGGCGGCGGTCTTCTGCATCCACTGATCACCCGCTAGAGAGCCGATTACCGCACCGAAGTAGCTACCGGGCGCATCCGTTGGCGTGGCGGTAGCGGCGCCGTCGGCGGCAGTACCAAGCGTGCCGCGATTGGCATTGGCGTCGACGTACGCCTGCATATTCTGAAAGCCTCTCAGATTGGCGTTTTGCAACCCTGGAAAGGCGTCCCCAGCAAATGTCGTCAGATAGGTAGGCGTGTTCGGGGTCAGGAAGTTCAGCGCGATCACGTTGAACTGGATATCATTCAATGAGCCGCCATGGCTGGTGACGAAACTCGTGACCGTGTTCCAGGCATCGGCATAAGCCCCTTGTGTCAGATTCCAGTTTTTGCTGATGCCGCCCTGGCCATTCAATGCGATGAAATCGTTCATTTTGATGCCGAGGTCGAACAAACCGGAAATGTCGTCGCCGCCGGCGGTGGCGGAAGTGCCGCCGTAATAGCGCACGTTGAGCAGCAGTTCGCCGTTGCCGGTAGGACCACCTTCAATGGCGGCCAGGGCCGGCGCCGAAGCCGTCATGATTGTGGCAAGCGCCAACGCCTTGAGCTTGAAATTCATTTTCATCTGGTATTTCCCCTATAGAAAGTTAAATGTGCTGCGCCTGATACTGATGCTGATACTGCGGGACTGGAGATTTCTATCGGCTGGATCAGCCATTCCCGGCCTGCCAATCATCCAGTTCGCCTGCCCCAACAACTCGTTGTCCAACCTGTTCAACCCGTCGCTATCGCTGCGCTCGAATCTCGGGGATTCGCTACCGCCGCGCAAAAAACAGGCTTGTTCGACCGACTTGAAATCCCTGATTTCGATCGGACACCTGCCACTATAGACACCCATGGTTAAGCGGTCGTGAAACGCTACCGCGTCTTCCGTAGTCCTTTCTTATCCATTTTCTGCGTCGGCAGCGAGATTGAGTCAATATCGATTTCCTTTTCGCGCCTCATGAGACTAGCGCCCTTATGTGACCGGAAATCGATAGCCTGGAAGGGATTATGTAGGTAGTTTGGATCACGACAGAGGGAAGGAACTTGGTGATTTGGATGGCATCTCCCCTCACCCCAACCCTCTCCCCGGAGGGGAGAGGGGCGTTTACACCCATGCTCTCAAAGCTAGCGCAAGCCCAACCTTCTCCCCAAAGGGAGAGGGAACGAAACAGCACGTTGACGAAACTGGCTCGCACCTCGCCCCCTCTCCCCTCCGGGGAGAGGGCTGGGGTGAGGGGCCGGATGAAAAAAAAGATTCAACCGACTTTTCTGTGGGTTAGGGCTACCGGATATAAGTTGAGTCCGCCGCAGTGGAAATAGACGGCGATCTTAGAATTATTGGGTTGCGATAACCGCACGCCCTTTTCTGGATGGTGGCAATCTTGGAGTTCAACCCTTCAGCCACAGCATTGGTGATGCGATGCTTGAAGTAAGTCAGCACGTTCGACAGATGCCGGGCGATCAGCTTTGCCGCCTCGATCATTGGAGCCAGGCGGCTATGGGTAGCCCAGAAGTACCAGCGCTTCCTTCAACGCCCACGCCCGAGTCATGTGTCGGATTACGCTGCGCCAACCCGACCTACCCGACTATTTGTCCAGCGCTCCCTTATGAATCCCTATAGCGTCAGCTTCAATGCAATGGCCTTGGCGACCGCATGGGCCCGGTTGTTGACATTCAGTTTGCGCAATATTTTTTGAACATGATTTTTTACGGTGAGCGGGCTGATGTTGAGCAGGGATCCGATTTCGTCATTGCTTTTCCCCGTCTGGACATGGCGCAAAATCTCCGCTTCCCGGTCGGTGATAAGCTTCCTGCTTTTCCACGCCGTTGCCCCTTGCTGGGCTTTTCGTTCATGGAACAGCATGCGCACCAACGCCATATGCATATGCGGCATCAGCAGTTCGAGAAAATAGGCATGACGTTCGGTCAATACGCTGGAAACCTGCGTGAAGACGAAGAGGCTTTTCGTCCTGCCGCCGGCATCGAAGACCCCATGGACTGCCACACGGTCCAGTTTTCCCTGCTGGAGATCGCTCGCGAACTGCCTGTATGCGGCGCGGTGCGGGTTTTGAGGACAAAGGAGGATGGGCTGATTCCTGCCGGCGCTCCATGCCGACAGGATACGGAAAACGATACCGGCGTCCGGCCGGCAAAGCTCGGCGAACTGCGCTTCGTCTACATGTTCGCGGCTGAACTTTTCTATGGAGATCGACTGCTCCGAGCCATCGTCGAATACGCAGATGAGCATGGCATGCGGGATGAGGCTTTGCACCTCGCCCTGAGCCCAGAGAAAGAATTGATGGCGCCGCAAAATGGAGGTCGAAGACTCGATGATGCGCAGCAGATACTCGGTCTCTCTCTCCGTCAGAGTAATGGTTCTCCCCATACCGTGTTTTATGCCTTGATATTATTAGCGCCGCGAACTCGGCCGTGGTATTGGGCACGGCGACTTTTATTCCTTTATCTTGTTTACCCCGCCGGTGACGCCCGTCATTGTCGGGCAACATCATGACAAAACAATTAAGGTTACATGTCGGATTCATTACTCCTATGAGAACCTTATGTAGGTAAAAAAGATTACTTCGGACAGCCTTGACGAAAACGCGTCCAGGCTGGAAAACAGAGGCAGCACCGGCGATACGGTATCGGAACGAGAAAACAGGGTGGATTCAGGATGATCCATGGTCCAGCCGGGACCGGGGATTAACGCGATTCTCCCGCACTGAGAGAAAAGGGCGATGGTCCGGGCTGGGGTTGAGCAGAACCGTCTGGCTGGGGTGGAGAGGAACCGTCGGACTGGGGTTGAGGGGAGCCGTCTGGCTGGGCCTGGGATGGCGGCGTGGGTTGGGATTGAGGAGGAGTCGGCGCCGGGGACTGAGGATCGGATTGGGCATTTGGGGGCGAACCCGGCTGCGCTGGAGCACCGCCCGTTTCTCCTGGCAGATAGACGAACTCCCAATCCTGGTAACTCAGTGCATCCGCGAAGGACCCGTAGCGCTCCGGAAAATTGGCGCGTTTGAACGGTTTCTGCGAAGAAAGACTGTGAACGCCAACAATCCCGAGTCCAGGTTTCCTGACCAACCCCCAGCCGCTCTTGCCGGTCATCGGGTCGAAAAAGATCTTTCGCAGGTGCCGCCTGATTGTCGGAAAGCGCTCATCCGCAAGCAGTTTTTCAAGGGTATCGGGATAGCGCTTGGGCATGCCAGGAGAATTTTCGTAGTATGAGCCTATGGCCTGCCGGAACTGTTCACCAATAAACATCAACTCCACTTCTTTTTCCCGCCGCGCTTCGGTTTGCCATACCAAGCCCGCCACAGCCAGGACGATGCCCGCCAGGGCGACGGCGAAGAGCATCCAGATATAGGTGAACCCGCGTTCCGCCCCCATGTCCCGGGCTCTTTTTTTACCACGCCTCGTAAAATGTGCCATCTTTTGCCTGTTCCGGCGACCCGCTGCGCACATCGTAAATTCCACCCTCTTCATGCGTCGAAGGCACTGCGATCCATGTTTCCGCGCTTTCCGTCAGCGGATCGACCGGGATGGCGCGCAGGTACCGCTTCTCCACCAGTTCCGGCAATTCGCTCGGATATTTTCCGGTATCGCTATAAAATTTATCGATGGCATCGCGCATGATGGTGAGGTCCTGCCGCAGCACGACTTCCCTGGATCTGTCGAGCGAATTGAAGTACCTGGGAACGACGATGCTGAGCAAGGTGGCAATGATGGCCATTACAACCAGCAGTTCGATCAGGGTGAAGCCTGGACATCCTCCATCTTCGGCCGGAAACCCGATGTTTTTTCCGGCGCGTTGCCTGATCCTCGATGCAAGGGTGGAACAAGCCTTGCGCATCACTACCCCCTGTCTACCACCGTTTCTACCACCTATCGTAAGGAATACCGTTCAAGCCAGTCTGCTGCGAACGGGAGTACACGTCGAAAACATCCTTGCCTTCCTGCGGATTGTCGGGCGGGCTTTCATAGGAACGCTTGCCCCAGGTTTCCGCATCGGTCAGTTCGGAATTGGGGGACATGGGATCGCGGGGCAGCCGCCGCAAAAAGTAGATCTTGCGTTTTTCCGGGTCCTTGGCATCCGGCACACCGGTAACCAGGTCTTCCAGCCTGGGCGGGTAGTCCGATTCATCCGCCTTTTTAGCGATCCGTCCTTCGATCATCGCCCGCTTATAGGCGTCGAGCGCTTCCCGGATCTGCCTCAACGCGATCCGCAGCTCCTTTTCTTTTTCACGCTGCGCGGCAAGCTCATATACGGGTATGGCGGCGGAAACCAGAACCGCCATGATGGCCATGACAATAGTCAGCTCGACCAGGGAAAAGCCACGGTTTGCCGCCAAACTCGCGTTCGGATTCATTTTGCTGCGGGCTCAGCGGATCTCGATATTCGCCGCAGGCGGCAATGCGACCTCGGGCGGCGGGTTTCCATTGTCTTCCTGGAATGCAATGCCCTTGACGCTGACCTGGGCCATGCCGGGCTTTTGCGCAACGATCCTGAACGTCACATCCGCCGTTCCTCCCCCCTTGCTCAGTTTCAACTGGCGCGTCCCGGATTTGTCCCCATCCGCTGTTTCGAGCTGGGCCGCGTCGTAATTCAATTCCAGGTCGGCGGCAGGCAGTTTTTCCCCACCGCTCAGGCTCACGCTGACGGTGAAATCCTTGCCGGCAGGGACTTGCTCCGGTGCGTTCAGGGATAGCATCGGCGGCATCGCTCTTGGGGCGGCATCAGGCTCAGGCTGGGCTTCATCGGGAGAAGGCCGCGGGATGCCAGTCCCTCTCGGAGGCGCAGCCCCCCCCGCGCCGGATGCGGATGACATCGCCAGCGAGCGCGGCGCCACCTTGCCGATTTTTACCGGCACCACGCCAGCCGCGTTTTCCGTGCCGTAATGGAATTCGCTGTCCATTTTTGACGGACGCGAGATATTGCGCACGATGCGCGGCGTGATGAGCAAGGCAATCTCGGTCTTGTTATGGGTGAGGTTCTGGCTGGTGAACAATTTGCCAACCCAGGGCAAATCCCCTAATCCCGGAACCTTGGACAAGGTGTTGCGTTCCTCGTCATTGATCAGTCCCGCCAGGATCTGGGTCTCGCCATCCCGCAGAACCAGCGTGGTCGCCGCGGTACGGGTGCCAACCTGGTAGGCCAGCCCGCCGTTTGCTATCGGCACTTCCTTGACGATGGTGCTGACTTCCAGCGCCACTTTCATCGACACCTCATCCTGAAGCGAAACCGTGGATTCGACATCCAGCTTGAGCCCCACGTCGAGATAGCTTACCGACGAGGCGACGCCCACGTTGGCGGTGGCGGTCGTGGTCACCACCGGAACCTTGTCGCCGATGAGCACCTTCGCTTTCTCGCGATTCTTGACGCGAATGCGCGGATTGGCAAGCACGTTGATGATACCGTCCTGCTGCTTGAGATTGATCAGCAGCGCCGGATTAAGAATGGATGCGGTCAACTGGTCCAGATTGGATCCGTTGCCATTGACCCCGGAGCTATTGATCTGGAAGGCGGCGGGAACGCCGCCAGCAGCGGCGCCGGCGGTAAGCATATTCACGTTGACCGCGGTAGGGTACTGTATGCCAAGGTTGAGCAGCTTGTTGCGCCCGATCTCCAGGACTTCGACTTCCAGCATGACTTCGGGATCGGCCAGGTCATTCAATGTGACCAGCCGCTCGACCAGGCGAACCGCGTCCGGGGTATCTTTCATGACGAAGAAATTCAGCGACTCATCCACATGGACATCCTTGGTTTTGACCAGCCCCTTGACCATGGCGACCATCTGCTTCACATCCACGTGGGTGACATAGAAAGTGCGCACCATCAGGTCCTGGTATTCCTTCTGCTTGGCGGGCGTATTCGGATAAATCAGCACCGAGTTCTCGTTCAGGACCTTGTGCGTGAGCTGGTTGGTCATGAGCAGCAGCTTGAACACATCTTCGATCTGGGTATTGCGCAGGAAAATGGTGGTCTTCGTATCCTGCTTGACGTCCTTGTCGAATACAAAATTGAGTCCCGCGGTGCGCGCCATGATCTCGAATATCGATTTCAGGCCGGTATCGCGAAACTCGAGGGTAATCGGTTGCTTGAAACCTGTTTTCAGTACAGGCAGCTCCGGGCTGGTCCCTTCCTGCAACTCCAGTTCGCCGATCCGCTTTATCAACTGGCGGGCATCGCGCTGCAGCGGATTTTCCTGCAATATCATTCGCAGATCGGCTGCCGCCCCCATGTAGTCCTTACTCTGCATCAACTCCTCCGCGTGTTTCAGCAGCGTGATGTGACGGCGATCCATTACGATGGTATCCAGCCCCGCCTCTGCGCGTTCATTGCGCGGATTCAGATCGAGTACATGGCGATATGCCCGCTCGGCTCCAACGAAATCGCCCGCAGCCCGGGCATTATCTCCTTCGACAAGCAGGCGCGCCACCACCGCGTCGCGCTGACGCACGAGCACGGTGCGAATTTCAAGATTCTGCGGATCTTCGCGCGCCGCCTTTTCCAGGCTTGCCAGGCCGGTGTCCAGCTTGCCGTCGGCAATCAAGCGTTTGCCCTCTTCGAAATCCTTATTTGTCGCGCATCCGCTGAACGCGGCCGCGATCAGGACCAGCACGAAACCCTTTCCAATTCTCATCGAGCCTCACCCAGCCCCGCGATAACAAGCGTCTGCTTTGCATTGAGTGGAAGGTAGGTGAGGATGACGGCATGATCGTTCACTTCATCCACCCGGTATTGGCTATCGATGTTTTCCCCCGGCTTGACAATGTAATTCCGTTCGGCCAGGGAAAGGAATATCTGCGTTTCATCCCCCTCCGTTACCTTGCCGATATACTTGAAGGGCAGCGGCGGGGCCGAAGGCGGGGGAGGTTTCGCACTTGGCGGAGGGGGCGGCACCCAGGATTTGCGGCTGAAGATATCGCCGGCCTGCGCACTGAATTTCCTGCTCTCCAGCCGATTGAAACGCTCGACATCCAATCGGCCCGCCTCTTCAGACTGCGCTTCCCGCGGCTGGTCCTGAGCCATTCTTCCACGTGGAGCCGGGGGACTTTTCTCTTCGGCCTGTTCCTGCTGGCTGTCCGTGCCGACATCTTCGCCGCTTACCCACTGGGCAGCGAGAAGCGTCACCAGGAGCGCTGCTCCCAGCCATGCAGTACGTCCTCCGCCTTTCGTTGCCCCCGGTTTCATGGCTTGCCTGCATTCAGATAGAGATTAAATTTGAGGCTCGCTTCGAGCAGATCGGATTCCACCCCCTGGCGTTTTATCACTACGTCAACGAGCGCCATTGCGGGGATGGTGCGCAAGGTATCCGCTATGAACGCGCGCACCTGCGGATATCCGGCACGAATCGGCATTGCCATTTCATAGCGTGCGAGCACCCATTCCTTTTCCCGCACCATGCGGTAATCGCTGCCGCTGATTTCAATGCCATGTTGCGTTGCGACCTGCACCAGTTCCTTGATCCAGAACGGCGACGAATCGATAGCCGGGAAAAAAGCGTAAAAATCGTGCAGTCCGGGATTTCTCCGTACTTTTCCTTCCGTTGCCGCCTCCGGCGCCGACCGTAGCTGTGCTTTCATTACCCTGGCTTTATCCAGGAGCGTTTCCGACGCGGCGCGTTGCGGCAATACCGCGGCGAGGAAAAACACCAGGGAAAAAACCATCAATCCGCAACCAACCTTGCCGGCCGTGCCGAGCCTGGCCGCCTGCCAACCGGCTTGGGAGATAGCGCTTTTCAGGAAGCCTCTATCCATGACGAAGTAATGGAAAAGACCAGGGGCCGCTGGGAGTCATCCCGCTTTATTTCATATTTGATGAGATGCGCGTCCTTGAGAACCGGCTCGCGCTCCAGCGCCCCGATAAAACCCAGCAGGGCCGGCAAATCCTTCGCCTCGCCCCCGATCAGCACCTTGCGGCCCGCGGCATCCGGCTGAAAGGTCAGCAAGGCTACATCATGCCCTGCAGCATACTCGAGGGAATCGAACAAGGCTTCCCATGGCAGATCGATTTCGCGCAATATCGCATTGGCTCTTTGTATTTCTTTCTTCGTATGCCCGCCTTCGCGCCCGGACAGGACAATCGGCCCCCCCTTGCGCTCCACCCGGCGATCCATGGCGGCAATGCGCAAATCCCAGTAGGCTGCCTCGTCCATTGCTTCCTTGAATTGATACAGCACGCCAAGCAGGGAAAGTATGCCCAGCAGCAACACCGCATAACCCCCGCTTCGCATGTCCTGCCCGCGATCGGGAAACCTGAGCTTCAAGGCGCGCACGAAATTTCACCCGTCAAGGACAATGGGGTAGTGCGCAGGAGCGGGTTTGTTTCCTGTCGGCGGCGAGACTGCACGCCACCCGCAATCGCCCGGCAAGGCCAGCCGCGGATGCTCGGGCGCAAACAGATATACCTGCTCGACCGGCTCCCTTCCTCCGGAAAAAAGCATGGCTTCCTGCTCCAGCGTGGCGAGCAACTCATCTTCCGCGCTGTGCAATATTCTCCGGCTGCTTATCCGTTGCCACGCGCCATCCCGCAGCGATGCAACGCAAAGCCGCCCTGCCTCAACCAGGGCAAACCAGGTCTTTTTCCGATTGAAACGGGCGCACCACTGGTCGATGGCATCCGCAAGATAAGGTTGCGCGCCTTTCAGTTCCATTTCTCGATCCACGGCAAGCGCCTGAAGCCGTTCGAGAAATTCACGCTCCATGGCAGCACAGATCCCGCCGCTGGAAGGGTCCCACTTGCTCACGCCGAGCTCCCAGGTGGCAACCTTGTCGCCGAATATCTCGCGCATGCGAAATGCGGCGTAAGCATATAACTCAGCGGGGTTTTCAATTTTTGTTTCCGCCGATATCACCGCATACCGCACAAAATGGTTGGAGAGCGTGACCGTCAGATCCGTCCCGGCGGCACCTGCAAGCATCTTCCGCAACTGCTCCAGCGGGGCCTCCCAGGAAGGCAAACCTGGATTTTGCCCGCAGGCCGCCATATGCCGGGCAGGCGGGCGCCGTTTTATGCCGCGAAAGTGGCGCACCAGATCGACCCTGCCCGGCGCAAGGAAGGCATGGATCCGGTCATGCCACAATGGTGACACGATTGGCCTCCTGCAAACTCGTTTTCCCTGCCTTCACCATATCCAGCGCTGCCTCGCGCAGAAAACGCGTTCCGCTGCGCTTGGCTGCATCTTTTATCCGGCGTATGGGCTCGCGCGCGACGATGAGCTCCCGGATCTCGTCGTTCAGCATCAGCATTTCCGCAATGGCATTGCGTCCGCGGTAGCCGCTTCCCCTGCATTGGCCGCACCCTTTGCCAATGCGAAAGCGAAATCGGGCGGCCTGCTCGGGCAGGATGCCCGATTGCGCCAGCAACTCTTCCGTCGGCCATTCCTCCACCGCGCAGTGAACACAGAGCAAACGTACCAGCCTCTGCGCCGCAATGCCATTCAAGGCGGATACGAAGCTATAGGGATCCACTCCCATATGCGAAAAACGGCCAATGACGTCGAATACGCTATTGGCATGCACCGTCGTGAATACCAGATGTCCCGTCAGCGCTGCCTGGATAGCGATTTGCGCGGTTTCCGGATCGCGAATTTCCCCCACCATGATCTTGTCCGGATCGTGGCGCAAGATGGACCGCAAACCGCGCACAAAAGTCAGTCCTTTTTTTTCGTTGACCGGGATTTGCAGCACGCCCGGCAGTTGATATTCAATGGGATCCTCGATCGTGATAATCTTGTCCTGCCCGTCATTCACCTCCGAAATGGCGGCGTAAAGCGTCGTCGTCTTGCCACTGCCCGTAGGACCCGTGACCAGCAGCATGCCGTACGGCTCGGCGCTCAGTCGCCGGAAACTGGCCATCGTCGCCTGGTCAAACCCGAGATAATTAAGTGTCAGTCCCTCGACATGATCAGCAAGTGCCTGCCGGTCCAGGATACGCAGCACCGCGTCTTCACCAAAACTGCTGGGCATGATGGAAACGCGGAAATCAATCTCCCGTCCTTGAATGGAAACCTTGAACCGGCCGTCCTGGGGAACCCGCCGTTCCGCAATATCCAGATCGGACATGACCTTTATACGTGAAATAACCTGCTCGGCCATGTCCGCGCCCTGCACTGCACCGACAGTGGTCAACACGCCGTCTATGCGGTACTTGATCGACAAGGCGCCAGGCGCCGTTTCGAGATGAATGTCGCTTGCCTGCGATTTATGGGCATCGTACAGGGTGGAGTGAACCAGGCGCACGACCGGGCTGGTGCCCTTGCTGATCGTTTTTAACGAAAGATCCTCGCTTGCATCCGCGGCGCCATGCTCGGCCACGGTCGGCAAACTGTCCATGGCCCGCATTGTCTTTTCCTGCTGCGCAAAAAAAGCGCTCAAATTGGCGGGATGCACCAGATGCCAGGCTGCAGCGGCCTCGATATGCTCATCCGCCCAGGCGTGCAGATACGGCAAAAACGGGTTGCCCACGGCGAGTATGTATTCTCCTTCCCTGATAAAAAGCGCGCATTCCTGCGTCATCGCCTCGGTAAAGGAAAGCTTCTCGAAAACAGGCGTAAGCGCATGAAGATCCTCCATCCTCAATACTGGCATGCGAAGCAGCCGCCCAAGCTCCGTAACGAGCTGGTCCTGGGTATATCCACCCTTTTCTTCCAGCGCCTTCATCACCGGAATACCCTGGTTCGCCGCGTCGCGCCGCGCTTCTTCAAGCTGCTGGGCATTGATTCCTTGCAGGGGAAGGGGAACCACCTGCGGCTCCCTCCCCGGCAACTCCTCCGTCCCGGCTGGCAGAACCGCTTCGGCTCTTTCCCAGCTATTTTCGCTCACTATTGATTCGGCAAAGCTCGCACTCATTTTGAACGGATCTGTCGTTGATTATTGACTTGCGCCGGGAATGCCGCTTTTCCAGCATTCCCACTCAATTGATGCTTCCTGCCAACTGGAATATCGGCATATACATGAGGATGATGATGCCTCCGATCACTCCCCCGATCACCGCCATCAATATCGGCTCGATCAATTTGGTCATCCACTCCACCCATCGCGCAATTTCTTCGTCATGAAAATTGCCGATGCGTTCCATCATTTCTCCCATGAGGCCGGTTCTTTCCCCGACCCGCAGCATGCGGCTGCCCACGGCTGTGGTCAATCCTTCCGATTCCATGGCGCTGGAAATCGTCTTGCCCTCGCGCAGCCGGATGGCGGCACCCTGGACTCCTGGCCGCAAGTGCGGCGGCAGCAGGTCGCTCACCATTTCCAGCGCTCTCACGACCGGAATTCCACCGCGCAGCAGCATGCCCAACGTCCTGTAGAAACGCGCAAGCTGATAAACGCGCAAATGTTTTCCTATGGCGGGGATGCGCCATAGCTGCCGCGCCAGATACGCCCGGAACGCCGGACGGGTTATGCCGTAGCCGATAAGCGTCAGCGTTCCCGCGGCTGTAGCTGCGAATTGCCAGCCCTGCTCATGAACGAAATGCCCCCACTGGATCAAAAGCTGGGAAAGCCAGGGCAGATCGCCTCCCACGTCCTCATAAATGCTGCTGAACTTCGGCACCACGAAAACCAGCAGGAACAGGGCCACCAGCAAGCCAATCACCAGCAGGAGAACAGGATAGATTGAAGCGCCGATCAGCTTCTTCCTGACCAGATCCATCTGCGCGTGGTAGGCTAAATAGCGCGTCAGGGCCTCGGGCAGATCACCGGTGCGCTCGCTTGCTTTGGCGGTTGCCGTATAAAGTGGCGGGAATGCCTGGGGATAGGCTTCCAGCGCCCGGGAGAAAGTGCTCCCCTCGTAGAGCCTGGAAAGCAACCCAGCGATGATTTTGCGCACTCCCGCATCCTGCTCCTTTTCCAGGAGTGTTTCGATGCTCTCCACCAGGCTCAGGCCCGCTTCCAGCAGGGAAAGGAGCTCCTGGCTGAAATGCGCCAGAGGAAAGCGCGGCGCGGACCTGAGGGTCCATCCGGTAAAGCGCCGGCGCACATTCAGCACCATCCCGCCCTGGGAGGTCACCTGAAGACGTGCGTCGTCCTCGCTCTCCGCGTCCAGTTTCAGCAATACCGTACCTTGTCCGGCAAGCACAGCTTTTACCTCGTAGCGCATGCCGGCCTACCAGTTCGTGATATCGACCGATTCGCCTGTACCGCCGGGCTGGCCATCCTTCCCATAGGATAGCAAGTCGAACTCGGCATGCTCCCCAGGGTATTTATATATGTAGGGTCGCCCCCAGGGATCGGGCGGCGCCATTTTTTTGAGATAAGGCCCCTGCCATTTCACCTCGTTGGTCGGCCGCATTGTCAATGCGGCCAGTCCCTGTTCGGTGACGGGATAGCTTCCCACGTCCAGGCGGTATTGATCCAGAGCCTTTTCTATCGCATCGATCTGGGCTTGAGCCGCCTTGACTTCGGATTTCCCCACCTGAGAAAAATACTTGGGCGCGACATAGCCGACCAGCAATCCGATGATGACCATCACGACCAGCAATTCGAGCAGGGTAAAGCCCCTTTCCGGCTGCGCGTGTCGCCGAATGGTCCAATAGTCCGTTTTGATGTTTCCTGATCCACTCATAGTCAGTACGAAGTGTAGAGCCTTCAAATGACAGAATGATTACCAGGCTGCGGGGAGACCGATGAAATGATCGAATCCGAATCCGGTATTGCTAATTAATTTTTATTTCGTTACAGTTACTTAAAACAAATACAAGCTGAGATTCGCCTTCACCTTTCAAGATTCGCATGGGATCAGATTGATCCATGGATAAAATTTTTGCGAATCATATCTGTCTTCCCATGATGCCGCAAGCGATATTAGAATGAAATAATGCGTTTGGCGTGCTTAGGCAGAATGGACTAACTGCAGAGTTGAAAGTTGCGTAATCGATAAAATCATACTACGCTTTCCATAGGCTCTCCCCGAGCATACGCCTCCCCCGAGGTCGATAAAAACTAATCCCTATACCCTACCTCTCACATGTCCATACGCGTCCTGCTGGTAGATAGCCATGAGATTGTTCTATGGGGATTGGAAAAACTCATCAACAGCGCGTCGCCACGCATGGAAATCGTTGGCAAGACGAGCAATGGGGTAGATGCAAGAAGGCTCGCTGCGCAGTGCCAGCCCGACGTTGCTTTACTCGACCTTGACCTCGCGGGCGAAAAATGCACGGAGCTTATCCCCGATTTATTGCGGGGGACGCAGCTCCATATCATTATCTTTACCGAAGTTCGCGATCAAATCGGCATCGACACGGCGTTGTTCAATGGCGCGCGGGGGGTCGTGTACAAGGAGGAGCCTGCCCAGACGATCATCAAAGCCATCCAGAAGGTTCACGCGGGCGAACTGTGGCTCGACCGATTGACTACCGGACGTGTTTTTATGAATTTTCTACGTGCCGGCCCGAAGGCGCCTGTAGACAAGATCACCGCGAAAATTGCCGCGCTGACCCGCAAAGAGCGCGCCATCGTCTATGCCTTCGCCAATGAAGCGGGCGCTTCCAACAAAAAAATCGCGTGCAGGCTGGGTATTAGTGAACAGACCCTTCGAAACCATCTGACATCCATATTCAGCAAACTGGCGATCAAGAACCGTTTTGATCTTTTCATGTTCGCCAAACTCCACCACCATCTCTTCAGTGCGGCGTCCGCCCAAGCCGAGTTCCCGTCAAGCCAGCTGTAATTGATTTCGGCATCCCATTTCTCCGGAGCAGCATTTTTCTCTGGAACAGCACCTTTTCTCCGGTGAAGTTCCTTTGCCGTCGCCCGGTGCAAATGTACCGGCCCCAGGCAAAAACAGGGAGTACATATTCCTCGCCCAAACAAGGACAACAATCCCATGTACAAAAATAGGGCTTAACCCATAATCCACCACGTGAAGCGGTCACGTTAGCGCGAAAGGCAACAGTCCTTTTCCACTTCAGCCTGCCCGGCCGCGGGAAATACTCAAGTGTTGAATCCAGCCATCAGAGCCATGAGCCTTAAAAATAAATCTGGCTAAATCTGGCCGGACGACTCGGCATCATATGCCTAAAGCCACACAATCCATTTCCGCTTTGCCAAAACCAAGCCATAGCCAAGCCATAACCTAGAGGAGCGTAGTGATAATGAATCAACAACATAGCCATGCTGCGGCGTTTTTTCCAACCTCGGATCCAATTCAGCATTCTTCTATCCTTCAGCGATCGGATACCAGCTTTATCAAACCGGGATTGGGCCTCATTCTGTCTCTTGGATTATTCTTTCTGCCCTTTCCCGAAAGCATCGGAGCCGAGCCCTCCTCCAATAAAAAAGGAGGCAACAACCATCGCATCGAGATGATTGCGGAAGAAATGGAAACGGGGCTGCTCGCTTACCGAATGGTCGAGCATCAGGTCAACGGGGTCAACATTACGTCCCGGTACAGCGCGCAGGCGACTGTTCCCGGGCCAACGATAGTTCTTACGGAAGGCGACAAGGTCAGGCTGACCATACGCAACGGTGTTACCGTTAGCCCTGATCAGCAAATCAGCGTCCATGTGCATGGCGTTCATTACACGATCCTGAGCGATGGCACGCTCAAGATCATCAACCGGATCGAAGATGAAGGCGCCTATCCCGATCACGGTGGACGCTTCTACACCTATCTCTGGGATGTGGCCCCAGGCACAGCAGGAACCTGGCCGTACCATGATCATAATTTTGAAACCCACAACGGCTCCGAAGACAGGGGACTCTTTGGCGCCGTCATAGTCAACCCGGCATCGGGCTCGGTTGCCGCAAGCAACGGCGACAGCATTTCCAACGTAACCGTTGACAGTATTAAAAAAGATTATGTTCTTTACCTGGCCGATGACGCTTTCTGGGGAATGCAGATCGATGGCGCCAACAAGCAGCAGACTCCGCTGGGACCCAACCCCATGCTAACGGCCACTGGGGGCGAAAACGTGAGGTTTCATCTCATCGCGATGGGCACTTATTTGAATCGTTTTCAACTCGACGGCTATCGATGGATAGATCCGGGAACGACAAAATTGATCAACGCGAAGGATATCGGCCCTCTCGAAAATCATGCCTTTACCATCAAGGCTTTGGCAAGCGCCAATTATATGAATGCAAATTTTTCACGAAGATTGATGGGCATGAGGGGCAGCTTCAACGTTACGAGCGGCACTCCTTGATAAATTGGCGGATAGATCAAAAGGACAGAACTAAATGAGCAAAAATATCGTTGGACTAAAAATATCCGTGGCTATCGGGACAGCATTTTCGCTGCTCGCTGCAATGCTATTGGCTTCCGCGGCACAGGCGGCAAACCATAACCTTGATCTATCGGCGGAAATATTGCCCAACGGGCAATATGCCTACAGAAGGGGAAATGGCCAGGCAGTTATTCCGGGACCCACTCTCTTTGTCAACCAAGGCGATACTATCAGTGTCACGGTCACCAACAACACGGATAAACCAGCAGGCTTCAAGGTACCCGGCCTTTCCAGCAGCAGCGCCGCGAAGGCGGCTCCAAATGGGGGAACACTGAACTACACGTTCACTGCCACCAAAACCGGCGCTTATCCATACTATGGCGAGGGACAGGAGTTGCTGGGTCTTTTTGGCGCCATCGTGGTGGATAGAACCGATGGCAAGGTGGAACGCTATGTCGATGACGATGGCGCCTTCCAAACGGTGAACGCCACACGATTGGACAAGCAATATGTGCTCTTTATGGTCGGTTCGACCTTTTGGGCAACGGAAATATCCAAAACCGGAATACAAACGCCGCTGTGGACGAATCCCATTCTGGGGGCTGTCGAGGGCGACCTTGTCAGATTTCATATCCTGGCGGTAGGACCGGGCCATACTTTTCACCTGCACGCCCACCGCTGGCTGCAACCCGGGACGAACAGCGTTATCGATACCAAATTGATGAACGACGTTTCTGATAGCCATACCTTCACGGTGAAGGCAGGCACGGGCGTCGGCCCCGGTAACTGGCAATACCATTGCCATCTGTTTTCCCACATGGAAGCGGGCATGCATGGCAGTTTTAGAGTTGACGCCGCCAAGGGCCACAATAAGGGGATGGGCAACAGTATCGTCGGCGCTTCCCCCTATGGCGCCATTTATGGCAGTACAAACACCGAGCCCGGCCTCGTCACCTTCGTGATTTCGGATGAACCGGGAAGCTGGTACAGGAGTGCCCGGAGCGATACCATCTTCAGCATAACGGGCGGCACCCGCTCTCTGGAGGTGATTCCTCCCGGCAGCAGCGTTAATTTCATCATGGCGGAAACCAACACGGTCCATACCATGACCAGCCTGCTGTGGCCCAGCGAAGCGGATGACCCGGCCAAGGAGAACGGCCATCGCCATCATGATCACCACCACCATGGCAAAGGCGAAAGAACGCGCGGCCATGTCGCCTCAATGCCATTTGACCAGAGCAGAGCTTACAAAGGAGGGGGCCTCGTCAAATTGACCGTCCCGGGCCTGTATGTATTTACATGCAAAGTGCATCCATACATGTTTGCCGCGGTGATTGTCGATAATCCCGAAACCGACGGTCTCGACCTGGGTGAAACCATAGATTTGGCTACCGGTATAAGAAATCTCCCCACCAGCAGCGATCTGGCCACCCGGCTGTTACGAACCTTCTTTATCGCCACTGCCCCCAACAACTGGCAAAACCTTACTCCCCCGACTCCCTGGAAATTGACCTATCCCAGCGTTCCGGTCCGAATCACTGGCGGCGCAGTGGTCAATCTATCCGACGTGTTGATTGCCAGGTACGGGAATAACCAAGTCCTGACTGCGCCTGTTCCTCCAGTCAATCCCGGCGTTGGGGAAGTATGGGTTGATACCCAATTTGAAAAAACCGCCGGTAAAACCAAGCCTGGAACCATTACAGCGATCGATACCACTACCTGGAAGATTGTCCGGAAAATATCGCTTCCACAGATCAACATGAATAACCCGCACAACATGTGGACCAACAAGGATCAGTCGATCGTATTCCAGACCCAGTGGTTCGACAACAAGCTTACGATGATCAACAAAAATACGGGGGCGCTGATCAAGAACATCCAGGTGGGCGAGGCTCCCGCGCATGTGATGACCCGTCCCGACAACGACGATATCACCGTAACCAATAATGGTGAAGACGGCATGTCGATCATCCTTGCAGGAACCACTGAGGTTACCAAGATGATCCCAACGCAAAAATCAGGCCAGCCCGCTACAAATCCTCATGGGCACTGGATCAGCACGGATGGAAGCCACGCGGTCACGCCCAATATCTTTACCAGCGACGTGGGATTCTACGACATCAACAGTGGAACAGTTCTTGAAAGGACACCGACGGGAAATAATGCTCCGGGAGCTCATCCTATCGCTGTCGCGATGATGCCCGATTCGAGTAAATTCTATGCCGCCAACCTGTTACATCATAGCGTCAGCGTCCTTAACAAGGATGGCAGTCTGATGAAAACCATAAATCTTATTGCAGACTACAATCCCATCGATGGAACCATAGTGGATCGTGATGGCGATGGCCAAGCCACTGTCGGTATTCTTCCGATCCAGTTGCCGGTTTCTCCGGATGGTCGCGCGGTGGTAGTCGCGAATATGGGTGAATCAATTATTGTCATCGACCCGAAGACCGATACCGTGGCGAAGATGCTGCCCTGCGATCCTGGTTGTCATGGAGCGAATTTTGGGGCCAAGAAAGGAGGGGGATACTATGCTTATGTAACAAGCAAATTCTCCAATGAGCTTATCGTGGTCGATGCCGATCCCAACAATGATGGCAATCTGTCCGATGCCATGATAGCAGGCAGGGTCTCCCTGGTTGGCGATGGCAGCACTCCCATTGATGATCGCGTCAGCAGCCTGCCAGGTTACGGTGGTCAAGGGGTTCTTGCTATCCCTAATGTATACAATAGCTGGGTAAAAAACCTGCCCGATGAATGGAAAGCGCAGTTGACGTCCGCGCAGCAAAATCCCGGTCCATAATTCCTGGATTTCAATGACGGATAATGACGGCCATCAATATCGATTGATGGCCGTTTTTTATGCCAGCAGCGTTTTAACCTAAATCCGATTGATCGACGGATTCCGGCCCAAACCCGGAATGTTCAAATTTACGGCATTTTTCGGGAGACCAAAAGCCAACGCTTGCTTGAATCCAGAACGATTGTTCTCTATAATTGAGAACAATCGTTCTTTATCTTTATTACTCATTTCCTGATGCAACCGCTCGATATCCTCCCCTATCTAGGCAAGTTGCAGGACTACTATGCCCGGGAAAGAATCGTTCCGTCCACAACCCGATTGTCCCTGCTATGGAATGTCAAGGCACGCTCCTGGACGCATCGGATCGTCCAGCGTTTGAAGGAAGAGCGCTTTCTTGAAAATGCGCCCGGCGGCCGGGTGCGTCCCGGTTCCCGTTTTTTCGAGCGGACGGTTGGACCCATGGTCAGGGCAGGCTTGCCCCAGCAGGCTGCCGACGTGCAACCCGAGTTGCTGCGCATAGATGATTATCTTATCGAAAATCCCTCTCGAACCATTCTGTTTCCCGTCAAAGGCGATTCGATGATCGACCTGGGAATACTCGAGGGCGACATGGTGATAATCGAACGTGCCAATACCGCTTCAATCGGGCAAGTGATACTGGCAATCGTGGACAATGAATTCACTCTCAAGGTCCTGGCACAGGATAAGGGCGGCTATTACCTGGAAGCCCGCAACGAAAGAAGAAACCAGGACTATCCGCCTATCCGGCCGGAACAGAAACTGGAGATATATGGACTTTATGTTGGCCTCATTCGCAAAACCCATGTTCCCGGCCACCGCCTCAGCGCCAACCGGTAATGATGAGAGGTCTCTGGCATGCCTATTCCCGTTTCCCAGCCTTCGGCACCCCTATCGCTCCCGCAAATCGAGGCCCGGTTCAGGAACAGAATATGGAGAGGAAGTGCAATGGGGGTCTCGCCCGATCAGGTTGTTTCCAGCGGCTTCGAAGAACTGGATAAGGCGCTGCCTGGCGGAGGATGGCCGATCGGCAATCTGATCGAATTGCTATTGCCAACGGAGGGATTGGGAGAAATAGGACTATTGAGCCGAATGCTCGGGCAGGTCACCCAGACTGGCCGTCATGTCCTGCTGGTTTCCCCGCCCCACACGCCTTACATGCCTGCCTGGGAAAACCTGGGCATGGATAGCCGGCGCATTATGGTAGTAAAGGTTCACACTTCGGCTGAGCGTTTATGGACACTGGAGCAAGGCGTCAAAAGCGCCGCTTTCGGCGCCATTCTCGGCTGGTTGTCCGGAATAAGCCAGCAAGCGACGCGCAAGCTGCAGATTCTCGCACGGAGCGCCGCTACCCTGGTCTTCCTGTTCAGGCCGGCGAGCGCACGGCTCGAACCCTCCGCCGCTCCGCTGAGAATACTGCTCCATGCGGCACGTCGCCATGCCCTTTCCCGTACTCTTCGCCTGCATTTGCTGAAACGCCGGGGGATGCCGGCGGGACTGTCCCTTTACCTTACCTTGCCCCCTGGTCCGCCTTCCATGTTGCCAGAAGGATCGCCAGGCGAACCCTTCATTCAACTGCTTTCTGCATCCCGGCTGGCACACGCTTGAAAAAATGCTCTGGGTCGCCCTTCATTGCCCGACGCTGTCACTCGACTGGATCGAGCGGCGTTTTCCTGCTCCACTGGCTCCCGCGATGGCCGTCACTGTCCGCAGGGGAAATCAGATCTACATTCTCCAGGCCAATAAGGCGGCGCAACAGCGGGGGGTAGCCGTTTGCCAGTCCCTGGCCAGCGCCCTGGCTCTTTTCCCCGACCTGGCAGTGGTGGAGCATGATCCCGATGAGGAAAGGAGAGCGCTGCATGAAGCTGCCTATGCCGCTTTGCGGTTTACGCCTCGTATCGTCATACAGGATAGCGGGCTGATCGCGGAGATTTCCAGCAACCTGAAACTGTTTGGCGGCCTGAAGCCACTATGCCAATCGCTCAATCGGGCTGTGGCGGCGCAAGGCCTACAGCTCTGCGCGGGAGCCGCCCCTACCGCCCGGGGAGCATGGCTACTCGCGCAATCCGCGCCCCTGAGAACAGTCATCAATGGCACGGGAAACAGGTTCGCCCCCCTGCTCGACGCCTTGCCGGTTGATCTACTGGGTTCGGCCCAGCTTCATCTCGAAGTGATCCGGGGAATAGGCTGCAAAACACTGGCTGATTTGCGGCAATTGCCGCGCGGCGGCCTGGCGCAACGCTTTGGACCGGAGCTTCTGGCGGAGCTGGATCAGGCCTACGGGAACTCTCCGGATCCGCAAAAGTGGTTCGAGCCCGCGCCAGCATTCAGGCAGAAGATGGAGTTGATGGCGCAAGTCGAAGGAGTCGAGTTGCTGCTGATGAGCGTCCGGCGAATGATCGAACAGATGTGCGGCTGGCTGGCTTCCCGTCATGCGGCCGTCCTGGAATTCTCGTTCTTCCTGCATCATGAACATTCCCTCCGGCAGCCGCAAGCATCCACGCTCATAAACATCCGGCTTTCCGAGCGAAGCAGCGACCCGGCACATCTGATGGTCCTGCTGCGGGAGCGGCTGGGGCGAACAGCGATAGCGGCTCCGATCTGCGCGCTGGAGCTTGAGGCAAATGAAATAACGGCAGGGGAAAACGGCAATCTGAAGCTATTTCCGGCTGCGCAACCGGAAGCCACTTCACTGAATCGCTTTATCGAGAAGCTCTCCTCCCGCCTGGGGCGCCAGACCGCTACCGGCCTGACCGTCATACCCGATCACCGGCCGGAATGCAGCCAGAGACAGCAACCCTTTCAATTATCTGGAACAAGCAGTGAAACAGGCAGGAAAAATAAGGCCGCAAGCCGCAAGCCCGTGCCACGAAAATCAACTGGCTGTTCCACGAATTTCCCAAACCGCCCTGCCTGGTTGATGGAAAAGCCCCTGGAACTCACGCTGCAGCGCCAGAAACCGGTGTATGGCTCGCCACTGCAACTGCTTGCGGGACCGGAACGGATCGAAACAGGCTGGTGGGATGATGCGCCGATAGCCCGCGATTACTTCATGGCAGAAAACGAGCTTGGCCAGTTGCTATGGATTTATCGCGAACCTGACGCAGCAATGGAAAATCGTGCCCGGTGGTATCTGCAGGGATTTTTTGGATAGTCATGTCTCCCCCGGCTCCTGCCTATGCTGAATTACATTGCTGCTCCAGCTTCAGCTTCCTGAAAGGAGCATCCTTTCCGGAAGAGCTGGTGAAGCAGGCGGTAGACCTGAAATACAGCGCACTGGCCATCACGGATGAATGCTCCATGGCCGGGGTCGTTAGAGCTCATGCAGAGGCAAAAAAAACCGGCCTGCATCTTGTGATAGGCAGCGAATTTACTCTGGACGATGGATTGCGGCTGGTCTGCCTCGCCATGAACCGGAACGGCTACGGCAACCTGTGCGAATTGATCACGCTGGCAAGGCAGCCCGCTGAAAAAGGCACTTATCGGCTATCCCGCCCGGATTTCGAAACCTGTGCTGAAGCTCCCCATCTGGCTTCGCTTCCGGATTGCCTGGTCTTGCTGATTCCCCGCCCGCGCCAGGAAGGCGGCTCCCTCATGGATGACATGCGCTGGGTGCTGCGGCTTTTCCCCGGACGCTGCTGGACTGCTGTCGAGTTGCTGCTGCATGCGGACGAAAGCCTGCTATTCGAGAAAATCCGGCAAGCTGCGAAGGCTGCGAGCATGCCGCTCGTGGCAGCGGGAGACATCCATATGCATATCCCTTCCTGCAAGCCCCTGCAGGATACGATGACTGCGATCCGCCTCGGCAAGCCATTATGCGAATGCGGTCATGCATTGCAGCCCAATGCCCAGCAGCATCTGCGCGCTAGAAAGCAACTGGGCCAACTCTATCCGCCGGAACTCCTGCAGGAAACCATCACGGTGGCAAATCGCTGCACTTTTTCATTGGATGAGCTGCGCTATGAATATCCGGACGAATTGATTGGGACGGATGCCCGCGCGGATGAAACCTATGCGGGTTATCTGCGGCGCATGGTCGAGAAGGGCATGGTGGAGCGCTTCCCAGACGGGGCTTCGGTCAAGGTCAGGGAACAGATCGAGCAGGAATTGCGGCTGATCGCCGAGCTTGAGTATGAACCCTATTTCCTCACGGTGTTCGATATCGTGAGGTTTGCCCGGTCGCAAGGCATTCTTTGCCAGGGACGCGGCTCCGCAGCCAATTCGGCTGTCTGCTATTGCCTGGGCATCACGGAGATCGACCCGGAACGCAATGAATTGTTGTTCGAGCGATTCATTTCCCGGGAACGCAACGAGCCGCCGGATATCGATGTCGATTTCGAGCACCAGCGCCGGGAAGAAGTCATCCAGTATATCTACCGCAGATACGGCCACGAACGCGCCGCCATCGCGGCGACGGTCATCACTTACCGCACCCGTTCGGCGATCCAGGATATCGGCAAGGCGCTGGGACTCGACATCAAGCGCATCCGGCGGCTATCCGCTTCCCTGGCCTGGTGGGACAAGGCTTCGGACATGCGTAATCGGCTGGCCGAAAACGGCTTCGATCCCGACAGCCCGGTCATCCAGAAGCTGATCCAGCTGTTTCCTGTGTTATACGGATTTCCACGCCATTTGTCCCAGCATGTAGGCGGCTTCGTCATATCCCGCGGCAAGCTGTGCCGCATCGTCCCCATCGAGAACGCCGCCATGCCGGACCGGCGCATCATCCAGTGGGACAAGGACGACCTTGCGGCGGTAGGCCTGATGAAAATCGATGTGCTGGCGCTAGGCATGCTGTCGGCCATACGCCGTGCGCTCGACCTGGTCTCCGCCCGGCGTGGCATCCCATTCCAGATGCAGGATATTCCCCCAAAGGACGAGAAAACCTTTGACATGATCTGCAAGGCCGACACCATCGGCGTCTTCCAGATCGAATCGCGCGCGCAGATGACCATGCTGCCGCGCCTGAAACCGCGGACCTTCTACGATCTGGTCATAGAAGTGGCCATCGTTCGCCCCGGCCCGATCCAGGGAGACATGGTGCATCCTTACCTGCGCCGCCGCCAAGGCCTGGAAGAGGTGGCCTATCCGGGCGACGGAGTCAAAACGGCTTTGAAACGGACGCTTGGCGTACCCATCTTCCAGGAACAGGTCATGCAATTGGCGATACATGCCGCGGGATTCAGCCCGGACGAAGCGGACAGGCTGCGGCGCTCGATGGCCGCATGGAAAAGAAAGGGAGGACTGGACTCCTTCCACGCCAGATTGATCGGGGGAATGGTCAGCCGCGAATATGAGCATGAATTTGCCGAGCGCATTTTCCGGCAGATCGAGGGCTTCGGCGAATACGGGTTCCCAGAATCCCATGCCGCCAGCTTTGCGCTGCTGGTTTACGTATCAGCCTGGATCAAATGCCATGAGCCTGCCATATTTCTGTGCGCGATGTTGAACAGCATGCCAATGGGTTTTTATGGCGCCTCGCAATTGATCCAGGACGCCCGGCGGCACGGCGTTGAAGTGAGGCCGGTGGATGTGGCATTCAGCGAATGGGATTGCACCTTGGAGGAACAGACAGGCGCATCTTATTCCGCAAAAATCCCACCTGCCGTTCGCCTGGGCCTGAACCGGGTGAAGGGGATTGGCCTGAAAGCAGCCACACGCATCGTCAATGCAAGAAAAATGACTGCTTTTGAAAGTACGACGGATCTGGCGAAACGCGCCTCGTTGAATACCCTGGAGATGCGCGCCCTCGCCCATGCCGACGCGTTGCGTACCTTGACGGGCCACCGGCGCGAAGCCTTATGGATGGCTGCTTCTCACATCAGGCAATCCGACCTGATGCGAAATGCTCCTGTCAGGGAAACAGTGCCCGTCATTGCCGCCGCACCGGAAGGAGAGGAAATCAGGGCTGACTATGCCAGCGTGGAATTCACTTTGCGCCGGCATCCGCTGGCGCTATTGCGGCCCAAACTGGCTGCAATGCGGCTAAGCTCGGCAAGGGAGCTGGATGGCTATCCCGCCGGCCGGCTGGTGCGCACCATCGGTATAGTAACCTGCCGCCAACGCCCCGGCACCGCGAGCGGCGTCGTGTTCGTGACGCTGGAGGACGAAACCGGAACCATCAATGTGGTGCTGTGGAACCAGCTCGTCCGGAGGCAGCGCCGCGAGCTATTGAGTTCAAGGCTTCTGACGGTATATGGAGTCTGGCAGCGCGAAGGCGAAGTTAGGCATGTGATCGCCAAGCGGCTGGTGGATCATAGCCATCTGCTGGGAGATCTTCGGGTGGAGAGCCGGGATTTTCATTAGCCGGATGGCTCATGCCGGTACTTTCCGAAACCATTTCTTGAAAGACATTCTTCCGAAAGCTATAGTCAATTGAAACGATCGAAATTCCCGGTAACTGCAGATAAACAGGTCATGAAAATGCTGACAGGAGAAGATGTGCTGAAGTCCTTCGCTATCGGAAATACAGGCCAACTGAACATCCTGAATCTTTCCTCGGCCATCTGGCAGGCACAGCCAGAAGTCTCCGCCACCCATCCTGAAATTTCCAACGCTGCTTATCCCGAAGCAACGGCATGAGACCAGCCAGTGTCCTTGTCACCGGTGGAGGGTTTCAAGGATTGGGCCTGATCAAGGCTATCCGGGCTGTGGCGGAGGTACGCGTACTGGTCGCGGACTGCCATGCGGAAAACGTCGCGCGCTATTTCGCCGATGCTTTCTTTCCGGCACCTCCATTAAAAGAGAAGCAGGAACTGCTGGATTTCTTACTTGACTTGTGCGAGCAGGAGAGCGTAAGTGCGGTCTTTGCATCCACAGAACATGAGCTGGGACTGCTGGCGCACCACCGGGAAGCTTTTGCGGCGCGTGGCGCCACGGCCTATGTTTCGGATATGCCGTTGCTGGAACTGGCTGGCGACAAGCTTCTCTTTTACCGCTGGCTGCTGAACGAGAGGTTACCCTGTCTGCCCATCTACACCACGCCCCTGGATACGGATGCGGCTTTCCCCTTGATCGGCAAGCCGCGGAGTGGCTGGGGAGGCCGGAATCTGCATATCCTTGCCGACCGCAAAGCTTTTTTTACACTTTCAATCGATCAAAACGAATTCGTGTGGCAGCCATGCCTGGGGAGATTTGACGAGTATTCCGTTGATTTCTCGATTGGTATCGCAGGTACTATTTCTCCACTCGCATTTCGCCGCAGAATCCGCTCGATGAATGGGTTTGCCATTCTCTGCGAGCCGGGCGCGCCGCGCCATGTGCGAGAAACCACCCGGGCGGTCCTCGAGCACATGGTCCCTTTAGGTGCGCGAGGGCCGATGAACTTGCAAATCCTGCGAATCGGCGACGACTGCTGGGTGTCTGATTTCAATTCCCGGGCGGGCACCTCCATGCCTTTGAGCCTGGCTGCCGGAATCAATCCTGTTGCCTTTTTATTGACGGGCAAAGCCGGCGACGCCGGCGAAGATAACGACTTGCCAACACCAGGTTCTCGCGCAAGGACGCTGCGATACCTCAAGGAGCGCAGCATCCCCGACCTCCAGCTGGACGCTGTGCGGGGGATAGTATTTGACCTGGACGATACGCTGCTGGACCAGAAAGCCTGGATGATGAGCAAGCTGGAACAGACCTGGCAGGAGGAAAGGGAAAGAGTCATCCTGCCAGGCCGAACAGAATTTCTTTCCATGGCCTTGCAGATTATCGAGGAAGGCAATCGTGACCATCTCTTCGATGCGCTATATTTGCAGCTGGATTTGGATGACGCAACCCGCTTGCGGCTTATTGAAACCTATTGCCATGTCCTGCCGGAAGATCACCCCCTCTACAGCGATGTGATGGTCACCCTGTATCAGCTTTGCCGACTGGGGTACCGCATTGGAGTTCTGACGGACAATCCGCCGGATTTACAACGGCAAAAGCTGGAGGTTTGCGGCTTGCTGCCGCTGATCGATGCGCTGGTGCTGACCGGTGAACTGGGAACGCAGAAGCCCGATCCCAAAGTTTTCGAGGAATGCGCTCGTTTGCTCGACCTGCCACCTGGGCAGCTTGTGATGGTAGGCAGCAACCTGTTCAGGGACGTGCAAGGCTCCCGCAATGCGGGTTACCGGCACGCCTTCCATGTACAAAGAGCGGGGGCGTCCTCCAACTTCAATCCGGAGTTGATGCGACGGGTTGGGAATGTTATGTCCGCATGCACGTCGATCAGCAACTTGAACGAGCTATTCTGGTATTTGACTGGTGCGGAGCAGTAACGCAATAACACGCTGCACGGGACCCGATGCGAAATATCCATCAAGGAAAGCCAGGATATTATTGGCGCCGCGTCAAAATGAAATGGATGTAGCGCCGCACGCCCAGGCTCAGTCTTCATATTCAAGCCTGTCTTCACACCCTCCCGCCCAATCCACCGGGTAAATCCCCTTTTCAACCAGTTGATGGAAGGTCGAATAGGGCCAATCACCCACCCGTTTGACCAGACCATGCCTGAGCGGATTGATATGAACGTAATCCATATGCGCACGAAAATCGGCGTCATCGCGAATCAAGTGTTCCCAGTAGCGGCGCTGCCATATGCCCCGCTCACCGCGCGACATTCGAACCCGAGAGCGCTGCTCGGTAAGAGGTATGGCCTTGGAAAAGGCGATCTTGATCAGCCGCCAACGCGTCGCAAAGTCGGCATCATCGGATGGAAGCTCGACGACGCAATGAAGATGCTCCGGCAATACCACCCAACCATGGATGATGAAGGGATGGCGTTGCCGTACCATCCTCACCGCCTCGCGCAGCAGGTATATATTCCGCGTCAATAGATCATTGCCCTGCCGCCGCAGCAGATTTACGGTAAAGAAATAAGTACCGCCAGGTTGCCAGACGCGTCGATAATCAGGCATGGGAACAGTATCAAAGAATTTTCTATTGAATGAGCATACAACCGTAGGGCGTCAATAAGCGAAGCGCATTGCGCCGCAATGTGATCATTGAACGTAAGCATTTTTCAGCATTGATTGTCGTTTCTTGCCCTCCGAGGTGATATCCTGTTTATCCTGAAAAAGATTTCGCGGCGAGTTTTTCTTTCATTTCTGCGAAAACACCTTTCAAGGGATAGAAAATCATACGGCGCAATGCGCTTCGCTTATTACGCCCTACACCTTACTGAATGAATGCCAGCCTTACGCCTTACTCACGCTCGAAATCAGCTTATCTCAATTGTTAGCTTCAGAATTGCACCGAATGTTTCACTCGTTCTAGGATTGGCCGCCACATAATAGCGTCTGACTGCCTATGCGAAAGAGTTATTTCAATAAGTCGAGTAGAAACGGGAAATTTATATTGTGTCACTTGCCAAGGAGATGATCCATTTATACCAGCACGAACATATGGTATAACTAACCCATGACGTTTGTTATGTTCCTCAATACGAACAGGCTGCATCTCAATGATCTTTGGACCGCCGGATACCTCAAGCTTTGTAAACATATTTTTCATTTCAATACCTATTTCTTTTAGATCCGCTTGTGTTGCAGCTGCAAGATCAGCCTGTGTGTAATCAGGTGGCGAGCTAACACTTACACGAATCATTGCCCCGGCCGGATTAGGTGTAGCGTTCACCGCAAGCAAACGCTCTTTTCGACCACTCGAACCTTCAATACCAGCGTTGCTCGTCATTGCTTCACCAGCAGCACCGATATTTTTGCGTGTGTCTTGAGGAAATATTGTCCAATGAGATGGGATTTCGAGTGAGATGCCGTAAGCCAATTCGACTCGAAGAAATAAGGTGTCTTGCGCGAAAGCCGAATGACCAAATAATGTGAATGTAAATACCAACCACAGCCATTGTTTTAAATGCGACTTCATCACTTGTCAATCGAGGTTGCTATATACAGTAGATAAATTTATCTGAGAATGTGTTACATAATTAACATGATACAAAAATGATAGGCCAGATGTGATTAAAAACTTTCTATGACCAATTACAACCTCAATCTCCCCCAAATTTCATCCACCCTCTCCTTCACCACCTCATCCATCGCAATCGGCTTGCCCCATTCCCGATTGGTCTCGCCCGGCCACTTGTTGGTGGCGTCCAGCCCCATCTTGCCGCCCAGGCCGGATACAGGGCTGGCAAAATCGAGGTAATCGATCGGGGTATTTTCCACAATGAGAGTATCCCGCGCCGGATCGACCCGAGTGGTAATGGCCCAGATGACTTCCTTCCAGTCGCGGATATTCACGTCGTCGTCGGTGACGATGATGAACTTGGTGTACATGAACTGCCGCAGGAAGCTCCACACGCCGAACATGACCCGCTTGGCGTGGCCCGCATACTGCTTTTTCATGCTGACCACGGCCATGCGATAAGAACAGCCTTCCGGCGGGAGATAGAAATCGACGATTTCGGTGAATTGCTTTTGCAGCAGCGGCACGAATACTTCGTTGAGCGCCACGCCAAGGATGGCGGGCTCGTCCGGCGGCTTGCCGGTATAGGTGGAATGGTAGATCGGATCGGGCCGCATGGTGATGCGCTCGACCGTGAATACCGGGAAGGTCTCCTGCTCGTTGTAGTAGCCGGTGTGGTCGCCGAAAGGGCCTTCCAGCGCGGTTTCGTTGGGAAGGATATGCCCTTCCAGCACGATCTCGGCGCTGGCGGGGACCTGGAGATCGTGGCTCAGGCATTTGACGATTTCGGTTTTCGCCCCGCGCAGCAGCCCGGCGAACTGGTATTCGCTCAAAGTATCGGGCACTGGGGTCACCGCGCCGAGTATGGTCGCCGGGTCCGCCCCCAGGGCAACTGCAATGGGATAGGGCTGGCCAGGGTTGGCCATGCAGAAGTCGCGGAAGTCCAGCGCGCCGCCGCGATGGGCCAGCCAGCGCATGATGAGCTTGTTGCGCCCGATCACCTGCTGGCGGTAGATACCGAGGTTCTGCCGGGTCTTGTGCGGGCCGCGGGTGACGGTCAATCCCCAGGTGATCAACGGGCCGGCGTCGCCCGGCCAGCAAGTCTGGATTGGCAGCCTCCCCAGGTCCACTTCATCCGCTTCCCATACGATATCCTGGCAGGGCGCTGTTGCGAGCACCTTGGGCGCCATGTTGAGCACCTGCTTCAGCACGGGAAATTTCTCCCAGGCGTCTCTCAGGCCCTTGGGCGGATCGGGCTCTTTCAGGTAGGCGAGGAGTTTTCCCACCTCCCGCAGTGCCGCCACCGAATCCTGCCCCATCCCCATGGCGACGCGCCGCGGCGTGCCGAACAGATTTCCCAGTACGGGAATAACATGTCCTTTGGGTTTTTCGAACAGGATGGCCGGGCCGCCCGCTTTCAGCACCCGGTCGCAGATTTCGGTCATCTCCAGATGGGGGTCGATCTCGGCCGTGATGCGCTTCAGCTCGCCCCGGTTTTCGAGCTGGGCGATGAAATCACGCAGGTCCCTGTATTTCATCGCAAGAGGAGGACGCTCATGAGCCCGCCCGAACCAGATAATCCAGCGCAATGCCGCCAAATACCGCTGCACCCACCCAATTGTTGTGCAGAAAAGCCTTGAAACAGCGGCCGCGATCACGGTCGTGAATCAGGCGATACTGGTAGATGATCAATCCGAGGGCAACCGCCAGCCCCGCGTAATATACGGCTCCTAGTTCCTGGATCAATCCCACGGCGATCATGATGCCGAGAAAACCCGCATGGCACAGCATCACTCCCGATACATCGAAATTGCCGAAGGTGATGGCGGAAGTCCTGATACCGATCCTGAGGTCGTCAACCTTGTCCACCATCGCGTATTCGGTGTCATATGCGATGACCCAGAACAGATTGGCTGCCATCAATACCCAGGCGATGAATGGCACCCCGCCGGTCTGCGCGGCAAAGGCCATGGGAATGCCAAAGCTGAAGGCGACGCCGAGATAGGCTTGAGGCATGGCGAAAAAACGCTTGGTGAAGGGATAGCTTGCCGCCAGGAACAGCGCCAGCACCGAAAGCTCCAATGTCAGGCGATTCAAGGGCAATATCAGCAGGAACGCTATCAGGCTCAGTCCGGCGGCCAACAGCAGCGCTTCCTTCGATCTCACCTTGCCGGTTGCCATTGGGCGGTTTTTGGTGCGCTCGACATGCGGATCGAAATCGCGGTCGGCATAATCATTGACGACACATCCGGCGGAGCGCATCAGTATGGTGCCGAGCAGGAATATCACCAGAATGTTTATTTCCGGGAAACCGCGAGCTGCCAGCCACAAGCCCCACAGGGTGGGCCACAGCAGCAGCAGGATGCCGATCGGCTTGTCCAGCCGCATCAGCTTCTCGTAGAGGGAGAGGCGCCGCGTTAGTGATACGAGCGTCACCGCCCCAGTTCCAGAATGGGTGGAAGAAACACTTCCGTGACGAGTATGGATTGCTCGTGCAGGCTGAATAGTGAGCGGCGGGCCCAGAGATCCAGCGGCTTTCTCTGCAATTTCTGGCAGGCGCGCCGAAAAAGCGGATGAGCGGAAGTCAGTTTTTTGAATCGCAACGGCGTGCGCTTCACTACCGGATTCGTAAACAGCACCGTGCCGAGCGATCTGCTGCCGAGGCCGCTCAATCCTCTCCAGGCACCCTGAAGGTTTTTTTCCGCCACCACGGAATGGGCAAATACCACCGGGGTTTCGCCACAGTACAGATACACTTCCCGCACCATGGCAAGTTCATTCTGGCGCAGATTCATTACATCGAGCTCATCCATGCAGGCTTTTGCAAGTGACTGGAACACCGGTTTGACGCGAAACTCGCTGCAGCAGCGCTGCTGAATAAGCTGGGTGAGCGAACCGCGATTCTGCAGCCAGCCGCGTGCGTGCGGCGACAACAGGGATGGCCGGGGATGCCACGTAGATTGCCGGACGACATTCATTACAGCTCGAATGAAAAGGGTAGATTATGCCGGATAATCCGGCGCGGCTGAATTCATTATTCTTCAGGGATAAGCAGAAAATACTGTTCTGGAATGCCTGTAGGGAGTCACTGGCGATAGACGCCCAGCAGGGCGCCGCGAGCCTGCAAATCGCGCATGATTTCCATCCCTCCCCGGATCACGGCTTCCGGCGCGGGGTGCCGGCTTTCCCTCGCTATCATTTCAAGCGCTGACTGACCGGTATGCTCGGCCGCATCGAGCAGGTTGATGAGCCGGGCGGTAAATGCGTTTACCTCGATGAAGCGGACCTGATCTTCGGAATCCCGGAATACGAGCAGGTAGGTATCCGCGCGCTCCGCGGGGACGCGAGGCGCCAGATGATGCACCGGCCAATGGTAGTAAAGATTTGCCAGGACGGGATTGAGGACAGGGCGCCCTTCGAGCAGGCTGCCCGTTGTGTCTACAGCGCCCCAGTCGGGAGCTTCGGTCGAAACGGATAGCACCAGCTCTATCCATTCATAGTGGGCGAGCTCGAGCACGAATTCGGGATAACCGGTGGGGATGGACCCCTCTTTCTGGAGGAACTGGACGAATTCCCCTGGTATCTCACGAAAGAAGGGTGAATGGCTGCGATGGGTATCCAGAAAACGACGCACCAGGCGCTCCCACCGCCGTGTCCCCAGTATCTTTTTGAGCACGGGGAAGCAGCTCTGCAGAAAATTCTGGATGTTATTGTAGACGAGCGACCGATATATGCGCATGCGCTGCGCTTCGACCCCTTGCGGAAGCGGGTTGGCCTTGGGATTGCGGATATGCGCGGTGAACGCATACTGGAAGCGCTGGAATTCAGGAAGCGCGCCGGGCATAGGGTTCGTGGCCTTTATCGGCATGCTGTTGCTGGATGGCGGCAATGCGCTCGACTTCATGCACGAGCTGCGCAAGAGGCGGAATATTGAAATCGCGTTCCAGCAGCGTGGGCGCTACGCCATGAATATGATATGCCTCATCCAGCAATGACCAGACGGGATCGATCACGTCAGCGCCATGTGTGTCTATTATGAGGTTCTCGGATTCATTGTAGTGTCCGGCCATGTGCATATAGACGATGCGCTCGGACGGCATGGAGCGAATGAATTCGATCGCATCATAACCATGGTTGATGCTGTTGACATACACGTTGTTGACGTCGAGATGGAGGCTGCAATCTGCTTCGGCCAGCACCGCGCGGATGAAATCCGCTTCGCTCATCTCCGCGATCGGGGACTGCAGGTAGAAAGAAGCATTTTCCATGGCGATGCGGCGCTCGAGAATATCCTGGGCGCGCCGGATGCGCGCTGCCACATACCTTACCGCCTCTCCGGTGAAGGGTATTGGAAGCAGATCGTATAGATGGCCGTCATCGGAGCAGTATGAGAGGTGCTCCGTATAAAGGGAAATCCGGTGCTGGTCCAGGAAATGCCGGATTTTATGGAGAAGCTTCTCATCCAGTGGAGCCGGGCCTCCAATGGAAAGGGAAAGCCCGTGGCATACGAACGGGTAGCGCTCGGTGAAGTTGCACAGATCGCGCCCTGCCGCGCCGCCGAGGTCGATCCAGTTTTCTGGAGCAACCTCAAGGAAATCGACTGCTAGGGGAACGCCGTTTTTCAGGGCGGGGATCAACTCACGCCTCAAGCCCAGCCCGGCTCCGGCCACTCCGGCAAAATTCAAGGGTGGAACTACTTCTTCATTGCCCCATGGGGGGCTGCACTTGCTCCGCTGGACTTGGTGCCTCCATATGCGTCGGCCTCAGGCTGATCGACTGCTCCGTCCTTGTTCGTATCCATCCTGTCGAATATGGCTTCGTGGTGCTTGAGAAATTCCTGCTTGGTCACTTTCCCATCCTTGTTGGCATCCACCATCGACATGCCGCATCTCCCTTCCGAGGTTTTGGGAGCTCCTCCGCCGCCGTACTTGTTGGGGTCCACGCGATCGGCATAAGCCAGAACGTACCCCTTGTCCAGCGTCCGTGCGGCAAAAAGATTTTCAGGAGTGTTCTCAGCCGCGGAAACGACTGGTGCGATGCCAAGCGTGGCGGCGAATGCCGAGCCTACTGCCAGGGAAATGGCTGTTCTTTTGTTGCACATAATTTTTCTCCTCTATTTCGGATGAAAATATTATGTCACATTTTTCGGGATCAGGCCGGCTTCCCGGCTCGTTGAGCGCAGAAAGCCGGTTTAATGGCGGGAAGCAGCGATACGGCCTATTTGCCGCTGCCGCACTTTCCGTCTGTCATTTTGCCCTTCAATTCGTCCTTGCTGATCGTGCCATCCTTGTTAGCATCCATATGCTCGAACATGGCGTTGTGGTGCGCTGTCCATTCTTCCTTCGTGATCTTGCCATCCTTGTTGGCATCCGCCATGGAGGCGCCACATCGCCCTTCGCCGCAAGCGCCTTCTCCCCCGCATTTGCCTTCGCCGCTTTTCTGGTGCTTATGTGCATCGGCCACCATGTAACCCTTGGAAAGAGATTGGGATGCAAAGGGGTTGTCTGTTGCGGAAACTATCGGCACCGTACTAACAGCGGCAAAAGCTGAACCGATTGCAATTGAGATCATTCTTTTCTTGTTAGCCATTATGTTCGTCCTCCTCTATAAGATGTTTGAAATGTTCGCAGCATGCGACATTGATGAAGATGACCGATGCCGCAGGTCCCAGTACCAGCTGTTTGATCAGCGGCGCGATCTGCCATATGGGCCTTGAGCGTTGATGGATAAACTCTGCCTGACTTTCGGGCGTAGTATGGCCTATGGAACATAGCATATATTGATGAGCCATGGGACGTTTATCAACGCTGCCGCTTTTCCCATCGGGAATTCCAGCGCGTTTACGTCCCCAGATTCACCGATAAAATTCAGGCCCGGCGACTTTTCACTGTTTTTGGTAATCTAACGGCGCCAGCTGGGATATCTGAGGGATGTTGGGAGGATCTGGCAATAGCCTTTCCGTGGCGTAACCGCGGAAGCTATTCGGGTTTCGGCCAATGCCCAGACTCAAACGTATGCAAGAAGACTTGCTGTATAATGCTTTTTTGCAACGCGTGTAACTGTCATCAGGAAAAGGACAAATAAAATGCCGCCAGAATTGCATAAACAATCCGTACCCTACAAGCCCAAGAAAGGTGAGAGCTACATGAACTCCAAGCAGCTTATGCACTTCCGCAATATTCTGGAAGGCATCAAGATTGAGCTTGGCCATGATATCGATCGTACGGTACACACCATGCAGGACGAGGCTACCATATTCGCTGATCCCAATGATCGTGCAAGCCAGGAATCAGATATGGCGCTCGAATTACGCAACCGGGATCGGGAACGCAAGCTGATCAAAAAAATCGAGGAAACGATTGCCAAGATCGATACAGGGGATTATGGATATTGCGAAAGCTGCGGCGTGGAAATCGGACTGAAGCGCCTGGAAGCGCGACCGACTGCTACTCTTTGTATCGATTGCAAGACCCTGGACGAGATAAGAGAAAAACAGGTAGCAAAATAGCGGCGGGCGAGGCACGCCAAGCCGGTCGAAGCAGGCGATCGTAAGGACCGTTTTCAGCGATTGGTTTGAATTGCGCCACCAGCCAAATCAAAAGCCCCTTTCTTGCGAAAGGGGCTTTTTTGGCAACTGGCGGTATCATCCTAAATCCGCCCTGTATCAAATTCACCATGTAGGTGAACGTCGAGTACCGCGAAAATCTTTGTGGATCGTGGTTCCAAATTAAAAAGAGTGGTCGACTGCCGGATTGAGGACTATGCGGTACCGTCACCCTGGACGTCGGCAGCCGCTGCTTTCATGCTTAGGCGCAGCCGTCCCTTGTCGTCTGCTTCCAGGACCTTGACACGAACCACCTGGCCTTCCTTGAGATGATCCGACACATTATTGACACGTTCATTTGCGATCTGGGAAATATGCAGCAGACCGTCCTTCCCGGGCAACACGCTGACAATGGCGCCAAAATCGAGTAGCTTCAATACGGTCCCATCATATACTCTGCCCACTTCGACTTCGGCGGTAATATCCTCGATGCGTTTTCGGGCCAGTTCACCACCTTCGGCATTCACGCACGCTATCATCACTGTGCCGTCGTCCGTGATGTCGATAGTCGTGCCGGTTTCTTCGGTCAACGCCCGTATTACTGCTCCTCCCTTGCCGATTACATCCCGGATCTTCTCAGGGTTGATTTTCATCTTGATGATGCGAGGCGCATGTTCCGAGATATCCTCGCGGGTTGCGGGAAGGGCCTGCTTCATGATGCCAAGGATGTGCATTCTTCCTTCTCGCGCCTGTATCAGGGCGACATGCAGGATGTCCCTGGTGATTCCTTGTATCTTGATGTCCATTTGCAGCGCGGTAATGCCACTCTCGGTACCGGCCACCTTGAAATCCATGTCACCCAGATGATCCTCGTCGCCGAGAATATCGGTTAGCACCGCGAAGCGATTACCTTCCTTGATCAATCCCATGGCGATTCCCGCCACGTGCGCCTTTAACGGAACCCCTGCATCCATCAATGCAAGGCAACCGCCACAGACTGATGCCATGGAGCTGGAACCGTTGGATTCGGTGATCTCCGATACCACCCGCAGAGAATAGCCGAATTCTTCTGCCGAGGGCAATACCGCTACCAGCGCCCGCTTGGCAAGGCGCCCGTGGCCAATTTCTCGACGCTTGGGCGTGCCGACACGCCCGGTTTCTCCGGTCGCATACGGAGGCATATTGTAATGAAGCATGAAGCGCTCGGAATAATCTCCCTGTAGCGCATCGATCTTTTGCTCGTCGCGTCCGGTTCCCAGCGTTGCCACTACAAGCGCCTGGGTTTCCCCGCGAGTGAACAAAGCGGAGCCATGGGTACGAGGCAACAGGCCGTTACGAATAGTGATGGGGCGAACCGTGCGGGTATCCCGGCCATCTATGCGCGGTTCTCCGTCGAGAATCTGCGAGCGCACGATTCTTGATTCAAGGGCAAAACTAGCCTCTTTGACAGCCTGCGCATCCGGTCCATCTTCGGCCCCGACTCCCACTTCGGTGAAAATCCGTTGCCAGATGCTGTCTATCGCTTCAGACCTGGCCTGCTTCTGCTTCAATTTGAATGCCGTACGCAGGTCAGCCTCCGCCAGCTTGGCAATTTTCTCTCCCAGACTTTCGTCCTTCGGCTCCGGAACCCAGTCCCACGCGGTAACGCCGGCCTCATCCGCCAACTCGTTTATTGCGTCGATTACCGGCTGCATTTGCTGATGACCATAGAGGATGGCACCCAGCATGATATCTTCCGATAACTCCAGGGCCTCCGATTCGACCATCAGCACTGCCTGCTGCGTTCCCGCCACTACCAGATTCAACTGCGTGTGCTTCAATTCCGTCGTGGTTGGATTAAGCAGGTATTCTCCATTGATATACCCGACTCGCGCGGCTCCCATTGGACCATCGAATGGAATGCCGGAAAGAACCAGCGCAGCTGACGCCCCCAGCATGGAAGGAATATCCGCATCCACTTCATTGTCGGAGGACATGACAGTGGCGACGATCTGGACTTCGTTGTAAAAATTATCGGGGAATAGAGGGCGGATGGGGCGGTCGATCAGGCGGGAGGTAAGAATTTCTTTTTCGGATGGACGACCTTCCCGCTTGAAAAAACTGCCAGGTATTCTGCCTGCCGCGTAACTTCTCTCCTGATAATCCACTGTCAACGGAAAAAAATCCTGCCCTTGCCTTGCATTCCTGGCCCCCACTACGGTTACCAGAACGACAGTGTCATCCATGGTCACCATCACCGCTCCGTGCGCCTGTCTCGCTATCTCACCGGTTTCCAGCGTTAGTTTGTGATTGCCGTAGGTAATGCTTTTTTTAATTGATTTCAATTAGCTGCCCTTTTGATAAATTCTTCTGGCGCGGCTTCGTCAACGCTGCCACACGAAGTTCACCGCTCATACGGAAGATGAGCGGTTCGCAAACTGATTGCTGTTATCCCAACGAGAGATCGAATTCTACTTGCGCAGACCGAGGCGATCTATCAACGTCCGATAGCTATCCGCATGCCTGTGTTTGAGATAGTCGAGCAGCTTGCGGCGGCGACTCACCATGCGCAGCAATCCCCGGCGCGAATGATGATCCTTGACATGCGCCTTGAAGTGATTAGCCAAGCCGTTGATACGGGCAGTCAACAATGCCACTTGCACTTCAGGAGAACCGGTGTCCCCTGCCGCTCGTTGATAGTCGCGCACGACCTGTGCTTTTTGATCGGTTGTGACTGGCATGCCTACTTCTCCATTAAATGCCTGATATGAAAGGGCGACATTTTACTCTTTAACGGGGTTAATTCTCAAGTAATCCGTTACTTTATTTTAACCCCTGCTTACCCAGGGAACTTAGCGGCAAACAATGCAAGTGCAAAATTTGCCTCGCGCCTATCCCGCGGCTTTAAGCAATCGGGCGATATCATGAGCGAAAACATCTTCTCCCTTTTCGCCACTGACATACAACCTGAGTCTTCCCTGAGGATCAAACAAATAGGTGCCAGCCGAGTGTTCCATGATTTCGTGGCCCGGCGAATCCCCAACTACCTTCTGATAAACGATTTTGAACTCGTTCGCAACCTCCTGCGTAGCCTCTGTATCGCCGGACAGACCAATGAATGCAGGGTTGAAAGCTGAAAGGTATTCCCGCAGGACGGAGGGGGTATCATGCTCGGGATCGAGAGTGACGAATAACACCTGAACCCTTGCCGCATCGACTCCCAGTTTTTGCACGGCGCCTGCGAGCTTGCTCATTGTCGCGGGGCAGATATCCGGACATTGGGTATAGCCAAAAAACACGGCTACGACTTTGCCTTTGAAATCCGCAAGTGTCCGGGCCTCACCAGTCGGTCCCGGAAGCTTCAATTCCCGGCCAAAGCTGGCATTGGTAATATCGGTAGATAAAAATGTGGGGTTCGCGATGTTTCCGCAACTTGTCAGAAAGAACACCGCGAACCAGGCAAGGACTGCCCTGAGACCAAAGGTCACGTGAAAAGATTAAAACCGGATGTAATGATCCACCAGCAGAACAACAAACAAAGCCGCCAGATAGAATATGGAATATCTGAAGGTCTTTTTCGCGAGCTGATCGCTATAGTCCACATAAATCTTTACGGCGTAATATAAGAATACGGCATCCAGAATGCCTGCGCCCGCAAGATAGATGAGGCCGCTCATTTTGGTAGCGTATGGCATCAGCGTCACGGCAATGAGAATCAGCGTGTACAGCAAAACATGCAAGCGCGTGAATTTGTCACCATGCGTTACCGGCAGCATGGGCATTCCGATCTTGGCATATTCCAGCTTGCGATACAGCGCCAGCGCCCAGAAATGCGGAGGAGTCCAAGCGAAGATTATAAGAAACAATAAAAGGGCGTCAGCGGAAACCTCACCCGTCACCGCAGCCCATCCCAGGACGGGCGGCATGGCGCCGGAAGCACCGCCTATCACTATATTTTGCGGAGTCATGGGTTTGAGGATGACCGTGTAGATGATGGCGTAGCCGACAAAAGTACCCAGGGTCAACCACATGGTGAGCGGGTTCACCAATTGATGAAGGATCAGCAAACCCGTGCCGCCTATCAGGGCCAGGAAGAACAGCGTTTCAGGCGAAGTCACGGTTCCGCGGGGAAGCGGCCGACCCCGGGTGCGCGCCATGACTGCATCGAGCTTCTGCTCCACCAGACAATTCACTGCTGCTGCGGCCCCCGCCACCAACGCTATCCCCAGCGTACCGAATATCAGGGCGTTTAGGGGCACAGCGCCGGGAACAGAAAGAAACATGCCGATGAAAGCGGTAAAAACGATAAGCGATACCACTCGCGGCTTGGTCAAACGATAAAACTGCTGCATGCGGGAAGTAGTTTGCTGCCAAGCCAGACTAGTAGCCATGATTAATCTCCTGATTCATGCAGGCTCGGCGCCTGCTTTTAAACGATCGAACATCCTTTATAGTACCGAGCAGCTTCTCGTTTATGCGAAGTCTCTGCTCATGGACGATTTCGCTTCAATTCGAAAACCTCTAATGCCTTTGATCGGTTCCCATTGCATGCTCCAGCTGGGAAACCTTAAGTAACCGCTTAATGTCCTTTGCCATTTTTGTAGGGTCCGAATCTTTTGGAAAACGCATCATCAAATTGGCTATCGGATCTATCACGTATATGTAATCATGCAGGCCTTCCGCGGGAAATTGCTTGAGCAACTCACTGTCTTTGGCGCCAAGCAGCCAGGTTCCCTTGAACTCGTCCACGATTTCCGATGCCGGCTTCACATCATCATCTATCAGCCATACACGTTCTATTCGATCCTTTTCGGCGTTCTGTACAGTTCGAACCTGCCGCATGTAATAGAGCTTCTTCCGGCACGCCTCATCGCACTTCCCCGAGTCCACCGATAATAGCGCCCATTTACCACGCAGATCGCGCATCCGGAATATGGTGTCGTTCGATTGGTTCAAGGCGCTCCCCGATAAAGGCTTCACCTTGAGCAATTCGCCATAATTAACGGGGTTGGGCCTCACATCCATGAAAAACAGCGTATAGGATGCGATAAATGGTGCACACATGATTACCAACAATAAAATCAGCGTGCGCCTGTTTGTTTTACGTGCTTTTGGAGCGCTCTCGTTTGACACTTAACACCAAATAAATAATCAGCACAGCCAATGCCATGGAGAACCATTGAATCGCGTATCCCCAGTTTTTTGCGGAACCCGAGTCCGGCCGTGTCCATTTCCGCACCAGACCGTCGTTCACATTATCCTGCTGCAATATCATCACGGGCTGCACTCTCAGCCCCGTAGCGCTGGCGTAGCGCTCTGGATCAAGATTTCCCCAGACTGGACCGAAAACCACCTCTTTCGAAAGTTCCAGGGTCTTCTGTGATGCCGCTGTTGCCGTTCCCGAGATCGTCACCGTCCCCTCGGGCGTAGTAACCGAAGGCAGCTTGGTGCGATCAGGATCTGCGACGACCCAACCTCGATTGACTAAAACATGCATGGAACCCGTGCCTATCCTCATGGGCGTGATGACGTGGTATCCCACCGCGCCCTGGTTTATCTTGTTGTCGAGAAATATCGTGTGGGCCGGCACATACACACCTCGAACCTCTACCCGGCGATATTGAAAATCCTCCAGTTTTACCGGGGCCTCAGGTAATGCCACTGCTGGTTCGCGGGAAAGCATGTCAAGCTGTTTCTGTCTTGACTCTTTTTCCCGAGCCCGCGAAAGCTGCCAGTTGCCGAGTTGCACCATGGTGATTATCACGAGCGCGGCGAGTACCGTTGACCATAATTTCGGGGTGTATCGCCATCCTGAAATAGTCATTGGATAGTTGGCTGAACTCGGCTAAACTTGTTTCCAGACCTAACTTATTGCAGGAATGAGATGTTAAAGATCGTCGCGCTACTATTTTTTTTCTTCATATTAGCCAGCCTGGCATCGGCCATGTATTACATGATCAAGGACAAGGGGCAGGGCACTCGCGCGGTCAAATCTCTCACTCTTCGCATTAGCCTATCTTTGCTTTTGTTCACTCTGCTGATGCTGGGAACCTATTGGGGATATATCCCCCTCTAGCTTCCCAGCGCTGATGCTTAAACGAGCTATATCAGCCAGTAGACGAAGATGAACAATCCCAGCCACACCACGTCCACGAAGTGCCAGTACCAGGCGACGCCTTCAAAGCCGAAATGATTCTCGGGCGTGAAGTGCCCCGCCAGCACCCGGCAATAGATGACCACCAGCATGATCGAGCCCAGGGTCACGTGGAAGCCGTGAAATCCGGTCAGCATGAAGAATGACGCGCCATATGCCCCGGTGGTGAGCTTGAGGTTGAGATCCGAGTAGGCATGGCCGTATTCATACGCCTGCAGGCCCACGAACAGGAATCCCAAGGCAAAGGTCAGGAACAGGCCCAGCTTGAGCTGGCCACGCTTGTTCAGCTTGAGCGCCCAGTGCGCCCAGGTCACGGTCACGCCCGATGTCAGCAGGATCAGGGTGTTGATCGCGGGCAGCCCCCAGGGCCCCATGGGCATGAACTTCTCCTTGATGCCCGGACCCGCCGTGGGCCATTCCCCGGTGAAGTCCGGCCACAACAGCTTGTGCTCCATGTCGGAGAGCCAGGGAATGGAAAATGCGCGCATGTAGTAGAGCGCGCCGAAGAAGGCCGCAAAAAACATGACTTCGGAGAAGATGAACCAGCTCATCCCCCAGCGGAACGATTTGTCCACCTGCTTGTTGAACTTGCCGCTCTCGCTCTCGCGCGCCACGGTGCGGAACCAGACGAATATCATGTAGAAGAGAATGGCAAAGCCGATCGTCAGCAGGCCGTAGCCCAGCGGAAGCCGGTTGACTGAAAACGCGGCGCCAAAACCCATGAACAGCAGCGCTATCGACCCGGTAATGGGATATGTCGATGGGGCTGGAACGTAATAGTGATCGTGACCATGATCTGCTGCGTGTTGACTCATGCTCTTTCTCCTGCGTATATTTGATTGATTTTAACTTGTCACCAACTTAACCACCAATACCACACCCAATACAAACAAGGCTGCTCCCACGATACCGGCGATTATCACCTGTCCCATTGTCAGTGTTGCCGCGTCATGATCGTGATCGGTGTTTTTACGAATCCCGAAAAATGCCCACGACACTGCCTTCATTGCCTGTAAAAAAGTACCTTTCTCCGGTTTTTCACTGCCGTCTTTCAATTCCTGCCGTCCACCCCCGACTCATTTCCGCAACGGATAGTCTGATAGGGCTAGTCGCCTCCAAGCTCAAAAAATGTATATGAAATAGTTACGGTGTCATAATCAGTCGGCAGGCCCGGCTCAATCAGAAACTGAACCGGCATTTGCCGGACTTCATTCGGTTTCAGAACCTGCTTGCTGAAACAGAAACACTCCAGCTTCTTCAAGTGCTTTCCCAGCAATTGCGGCGCGTAGCTAGGTATCGCCTGCCCGGTAATCTCACGATCCGAATTATTTCGGACCTCATACACTACCTGCACCAGTTCACCCGGGTGGATCCGCACATTCGACTGCAGTGGCTTGAATTCCCAGGGCAATCCTCGGGTGTTCGAGTCCAATTGCACCGTCACCCATCGACCGGTATCCACCTGGGTATTTTCGGCGATGGTATCAGCCTGGAGCAGGTTGTTGATTCCCGTAACTTCGCAGATTTTTTCATAAAAGGGAACGAGCCCAAAGCCGAAACCAAACATGACCACTGTAAAAACCAGTAGTTTTCTCATTACTATGGAGTTGGCCCGAAGTACGCTCATTTCCAGTTTTTCACCAGGACTGTAACAAAAATTGCCACGACCATTGCCAGCAGAATCAGCCCGGTTCTTATAGCTCCGCGACGCCTTCGTGCTTCCTCTGCTGGCAAATCTTTCTGCATGCCGCTTATCTGACTACCGGAGGTGTTTCAAAGCTATGGTAGGGTGCTGGCGACGGCAGCGTCCACTCCAGTGTATTCGCCCCTTCCCACGGTTTCGCTTCGGCTTTTTCTCCTCCACGGATGCACTTCAGCACGATGTAAAGGAACAGCAACTGGGAAAATCCGAAACCAAATGCGCCGATGCTCGAGATCATGTTGAAGTCCGCGAACTGCAGCGCATAATCCGGAATACGGCGCGGCATGCCCGCCAGTCCCAGGAAGTGCTGCACGAAGAAGGCCAGGTTGAAGAAGAACATCGACAGCCAGAAGTGCGTCTTGCCCAGGGTCTCGTCATACATGTGCCCGGTCCACTTGGGTATCCAGTAATAGACTCCGCCGAATATGCCAAACAGGGCTCCAGATACTAGGACGTAGTGGAAGTGCGCGATCACGTAGTAGGTGTCCTGCACCTGGATGTCGATCGGCACGATGGCGCAGACCACGCCGCTGAAGCCGCCGAGCGTAAACAGGAAGATAAAACCGATGGCAAACAACATCGGCGTCTCGAAGGTCATGGAGCCGCGCCACATGGTGGCGGTCCAGTTGAACACCTTCACTCCCGTGGGCACGGCGATCAGCATGGTCGCATACATGAAAAACAGCTGACCGGTGACCGGCATGCCGGCGGTGAACATGTGATGCGCCCATACGATGCATGACAGGATGGCAATCGACGCGGTCGCGTACACCATCGAGGAATACCCGAAGAGCGGCTTGCGCGCGAAGGTCGGGATGATCTCGGAGACGATGCCGAACGCGGGCAGGATCATGATATAGACTTCCGGATGGCCGAAGAACCAGAAGATGTGCTGGAACATGACCGGATCGCCGCCGCCCGCCGCATTGAAGAAGTTGGTGCCGAAATTACGGTCGGTCAGCAGCATGGTGACCGCACCCGCCAGCACCGGCATCACCATGACCAGCAAGTAGGCGGTGATGAGCCAGGTCCAGACGAACAGCGGCATCTTCATCAGCGTCATGCCCGGCGCGCGCATGTTCAGTATCGTGGTGATGATGTTGATCGACCCCATGATGGATGAAGCGCCCATTATGTGGAGCGCAAATATCGCCATGTCCATGCCCATGCCCATCTGCACTGAAAGCGGCGGATAAATCGTCCAGCCGCCCGCGGGCGCGCCACCCGGCACGAAAAATGAGCCGATCAGCAGCAGCGCCGCCGGGGGCAGCAGCCAGAAGCTCCAGTTGTTCATGCGCGCGAACGCCATGTCCGGCGCACCGATCATCATCGGGATCTGCCAGTTCGCAAAGCCGACGAAGGCCGGCATGATGGCGCCAAACACCATCACCAGTCCATGCATCGTGGTCAACTGGTTGAAGAACTCGGGATTGACGATCTGTATGCCCGGCTGGAACAGCTCGGCACGGATCGTCAGCGCCATCACGCCCCCGGTCAGGAACATCATGAAACTGAACCACAGGTACATGGTGCCGATGTCCTTGTGGTTGGTGGTGGTCATCCAGCGCATCATCCCGGTGGGATGATGATCGTGCGCATGTCCTATGTCGTGATCATGTACTGCTGCCATTTTTTCCTCCTTGATGCTATTTTCTGAGTCCGTTGATTTCTGATGGCTGCACTACGTCTCCTGTCGTGTTGCCCCAGGAGTTGCGCTCGTAGGTGACCACCGCCGCGATTTGTACGTCCGACAAGTGCTTGAATGCAGCCATTGCTGTGCCAGTCTTTCCGTTCATTACAATGTTGAGGTGATCCGCCTTCGGCCCGGTGGCTACCTTCGATCCATCCAGGGCGGCAAACGTGCCAGGGATGCCCTTGCCGTTGGCCTGGTGGCAGGCCACGCAGTTGGCGCCATAGACTTTCTCGCCCTCGGCCTTCAATTCATCCAGGGTGAATACCTTGTTGGGGTCTACCGTGGCCGCAGCGCTCTTCTTCTTCTGCTGGTCCACCCACTGGGCGTACTTGTCCTGTTCCACCACTTCCACAACAATGGGCATGAAGCCGTGTTCCTTGCCGCACAGTTCGGCGCACTGCCCGCGGTAGGTCCCAGGCTTGTCGGCCGTGAACCAGGTGTCGCGAACGTAGCCAGGTATGGCGTCCTGCTTGGAGCCCAGGGCGGGTACCCACCAGGCGTGGATGACGTCGTTGGCGGTCAGGAGTATGCGAACCTTCTTGCCTACGGGCACCACCAGGGGATTGTCCACTTCCAGAAGATAGTTCTCTCCCTTGGGCGCGGCATTCCGGATCTGTTCCTGGGGCGTGGCCAGCGCGCTCAGGAAACTGATGCCTTCGCCTTCGCCCGTGATGTAGTCATATCCCCATTTCCATTGATACCCCGTGGTCTTGATGGTGATGTCCGCGCCCGAGGCGTCCTTCATGGCGATCACGGTCTTGGTGGCGGGGTAGGCCATCCCGATCAGAATCAAAAACGGGATCGTGGTCCAGATGATCTCTACCGTGGTGCTGTGATGAAAGTTCGCAGCCTTGTACCCCGCGTCTTTCCGATGCTTGAGCACCGAATAAAACATGGCCCCAAACACAACGATGAATATCGCCAGGCATACCCATAATGCCAATGTATGCTGGTCGTATATCTGCCTGGCTATGATCGTCTGCGGCTCGGGCAGGTTTAACTGGTGCGGATCAGCCGCCGCCATCCCCATCCCGGAATAAAGCGCGACCAACAATGTAGCCATGATCCTCGATACTGCTCTACTGCTCATATATCCCCCCACTTGATTACTGATTACAGTACGACCCCATGATTATTACAAGATCCCGTCCTTGACCTGGCCGTTTCACGATAACTTCCAGGCGACCTCTGGATTGTTTTCGCTCAGATCGGCAATCAAGCATCTTGACTGCGATTTTTCCCCACTGACAAAGGATTTAATTTATGCCAAATAACCCTATTGTGAATGTCGGTAATTGTGTTATCCTATGAGCTTATTCTCAAAAAAACGGCTGAATTCCACACACTAAGAATAACGGCATGTCTATAAGTTCCATGTTTTGTCTAAAAAAGACTGATTCTGATTTACATTTCGCTCAAGGTGAACCATTAAAACCGTTACTACTGTGGACTTCCCGTTGATTTCCCGTTTTTCGACCGGCTATCCTTATTGTGGCGGAAAGTGACGGCTACGAAGAAAACCCTGTTCCTGCCACCACCTGCATTGCCCTCAATTACTTTGATCAGCCATGCACCTCTTCCTGACCAGGAGGCGCTGGCGTCATCCTGAAATACAAGGCATGCGTGAAATTTAATCCTGCCTTTCACGCTGCCCCATCCTTTTCCCGCCAGGGCCCTTCCTTTCCACTTCAATCACTGATCCGGCGTAAGCCGCTCGGACCGAAATGGAGCGAAATTCTACCACAGCAAAATTTAGCGTACAAGAAAGAAAACGCGATCATCCTAATCAAAAACAATAATGACCCTATTCTAAAAATTGGTATTTTCCCTTCTTCAAAACAGGGTAATTTTACCCCATTGGCATTGTGGGAATCCGCTCGGGGAACGCCTGGAGAAAAGGGCCGGCAGCCGGTTGGAAAACGATGCATAATCTGATGAATATATTTTAAGATCAATGGTATAATTAAAAATACGTCGTGTTCCATCAAACCGCCGATCCGCGTGGATCGAGGTGTATTTTGAAAGCGCTCCATTCACACGCCTCACATTTTCCTCATAAAGCCTCTTTCGCTTCAACACCATTCTTCCGGTTAATGACGTCGTCAATATTTGACGGGGAATATATGTCGATTTCATATAGAAAACGTGCCCTGGCGACGAACTTTTTGCCCCCGCTTTTTACTATCTCGACCCCCTTGCATTGCCTTCATGGCGATATCTGGATAGCCCTGCGTCATCACCTTAAAAAACCGGAAACATTCTTGACGGAATACCAGGATTCCGCCTATTATTGCGGTGGAAAAAGGAAATTTATGTCCAGTTTTCTCCGATTATTTAACAGGTTAAATAATCAAATAATTCCGGATAAAATCGCGCGTAGCCATCTGCCATGAATCGGATGCAGCGCGTACCTTATTTTGCGCAAAAGCAAAAGTATCCTCGGCGCAGAGGTGGACTCCGATGAGTTGCAGACGGGAAGATGCCACTGCTGCCCAGACGGGTTTTTACTCTACCGTTGGAGCGCGCCAGGCCGGGATAAGGGGAGCCGCCATGGATATTCCCAAGCCGATTTTATCGGGTGGATAATCCTGTTTACGAGGAGGAGCGGATGACGGAAAACGATAGCATCAGCACCAGAATGGCCCCTGAACTGCAAGCTTCCGGATGGCTCAATACACCCTGCCCGCTTTCATTGGCGGAATTGCGTGGCAAGGTGGTCGTTCTGCATACCTTTCAAATTTTTTGCCCCGGCTGCGTACAAGTCGGCATTCCCCAGGCGCAAAGGATTTATCAGGAATTCGACCCCGAACGGGTGGCGGTCATCGGCATGCACACGGTCTTTGAACACCACTCGGTGATGGGCCGCGACGCGCTGGAAGTATTCGTGCACGAGTACCGGCTTCGCTTCCCTATAGGCATAGACAAATATGACGGAGAGCCGCATGGCGTTCCGCTTACCATGCGTGTGTACCAGATGCAAGGCACGCCCACCCTCATTCTCATCGATAAAAGCGGGCACATCCGCTTGCACAAGTTCGGCCATGTGAGCGATCTGGCCGTCGGTTTTTCCATTGGCGCATTGCTGTCCGAAGAACCCGATGAATCCACAACGGTACAGGGAACGCCTCAAATCCCCGAGGGAGAAGGTAGTTGTGGCGCGGAAGGTTGCAGCGTTTAGCGATATGCAAACGATACAGGCGCCTTGCCTCCGGTTCGGGCTTTGCTCAAAGGTTTCTTAAGGTATTCCGGGTATTCTGAAAAAGCAGTGGCTATTCATGAGCGACGATCGGAAGGCTTACGTCCGGATTTGACGCGTTCGGCCACGCCGCTTAGCATTCCGGTCGCGACCTGGCGCATGAGTTCGGTAATCGCATGCGTCAACCTTACGCCGGTTTCCAGTCCCACGCGCCCGGTCGAGCTTATCTCACGGTTGAAAGCCGCCAGCGTATCCTCCAGCTGAGACCCGACCGCGGTACCGTTGCGCTTTGCATGTGTCACGAAGTCGCGCAAAGTTTCCGACACGGCTTGCTGAGCGCTGGAAGCGGAAGCCTGCACCACTTCAAAGAAAAGATGCTCGATGCTTTCCAGTTCGGAACGCAGATGCGCAAGTTCCTCGCTGGAAAACTTCTGGGCCCGGCCGGCAGCCTCCTCCAGAGCCAGCTTCGATGCTTCTGCAAACTGCGCCAGCGCCGTATCCAGGCCGGCAACCGCGTCGCGAATGGATTCCAGCACTGCGTGGGTCTCCCCGGAATTATTCTGCATCTTTTGCTGGGCGCCTTCGCGCACTCCCTGCATCACTGCAGTAAGGATATGGCGAAGAGATTCGAAATCGGGCCGGGTACTGAGCGCCTTGACCGTTAAATCCCGTACCGCCTGCTGGACATTATTCCCATGGGCGATAGCCTCCCGCACCTCAGATTCGAGCGCCGATGCTTTCCCGCTCTTGTGGATGGGTTTGCTGCCAGATTTGCCTTGCATGATAAAACTCTCCCTGGAATGAGAAATTGGCCGGTTTGAATTAGTTTTCTGCCCCCGGGCAAGCCGATCCATTCCGCCCATGTATGGTTGCAGCACGCGAGGAATGGATATGCTGCCATCGGCATTCTGAAAGTTCTCCAGAATCGCCACCAGCGTGCGCCCTACCGCCAGTCCCGATCCGTTCAGCGTATGCAGCAGCTCCGTTTTACCTTTTTCGTTACGGAAGCGCGCCTGCATGCGCCGCGCCTGGAAAGCCTCGCAGTTGCTGCACGAGGAAATCTCGCGGTAGGCGTTTTGCGCTGGCAGCCACACTTCGATGTCGTAGGTCTTGGCTGCCGAAAAACCCATATCGGCGGTACATAACAGCATTACCCGATAAGGCAGTTCCAGTTTCTGCAAAATTTTTTCAGCATGGCCGGCAAGCTCCTCCAAAACGTCATACGAGCTTTGCGGATGTACGATCTGCACCAACTCCACTTTATCGAACTGATGCTGGCGGATCATTCCGCGCGTGTCCCTGCCATAACTGCCCGCCTCGGAGCGGAAGCACGGCGTATGCGCGGTGAGCTTGACGGGCAAGGCCTCCAGGGCAATGATCTGATTGCGCACGGTGTTGGTCAGCGGAACTTCCGAGGTCGGGATCAAGTACCAGTCTTCTTCCCGAGCCGAAGAGCCGCCTCCGGCGTGCAACTCTCCCTGCGCGGCCTTTGCGGATTCCGGCACGCCTTCGCCCGGCTCATCTTTCTGGTGGTAAATTTTAAATGAATCATTTTCGAATTTCGGCAGTTGCCCGGTACCCCGCAGGCTTTCCGCATTGACCAGATAAGGCACATACGCTTCCGTGTACCCGTGCTCCTGCGTCTGGACGTCCAGCATGAACTGCGCCAGGGCCCGGTGAAGACGTGCAAGGCCCCCGGTCATCAGGCTGAAACGCGAGCCGGTCAGTTTGGCAGCGGTCGCGAAGTCCAGCAACCCGAGATTCTCGCCTATGCTTACATGATCATTTACCGGAAAATCGAATGAAGGCAGTGTTCCCCAGCGCCGCACCTCCCGGTTATCGGTTTCGCTATTTCCCTCGGGAACGCTGTGGTGCGGCAGGTTTGGCATTTGCAGCAATATCTGCTGCAACTCGCTTTGAATTCCTTCCAGCTCGACCGCATTCCGAGCCAGCTCATCCCCGAGGCCGGAGACTTCCGCCATGAAAGAATTTGCATCCTCTCCTCTGGACTTGGCATTGCCGATCTGCCGGGAGAGGGCATTGCGCCGCGCCTGCAATTCCTGGGTCCGGGTCTGCAAGTCCTTGCGCTTCGTTTCCAGAATTTCGAATCCGGCAATATCCAGGAGGAAGCCACGCCTGGCGAGGCGTTCCGCGGTTCCCCCCGGGTCGGTGCGCAACAATTGAATATCCAGCATGCAAACTCCAAAAAATGGGGTGCGCCAGCACCGATGGGCCTGCTGCCCGCCTGGGCTCTCTTCCAGGACTCCCTATGATTGCTTCTTTGCCTGTTCGTCCAGTTCGCGCAGATGGTCCAGTCTTTCCGCGATTTTTTTCTCAAGACCGTACGGAGTAGGTCGATAAAACCGGACCTGTGGCATTCCTTCAGGCAAATAATCCTCTCCGGCGGCGTATGCTTCAGGTTCGTCATGCGCATACCGGTAGCCATGCCCGAAACCCAGCTCCTTCATCAGCCGGGTGGGTGCGTTTCGCAAATGTTCCGGGACAGGCCGCGACTTGTCGCCAGCTATGAAAGCTCTCGCTTCATTATACGCAAGATAGGCGGCATTGCTCTTGGGAGCGCAAGCAAGATACAGGGCTGCCTGCGCCAGCGCCAGTTCCCCTTCGGGACTGCCGAGGCGCTCATAAGTTTCGCTTGCGTTCAATGCGATCTGCAGTGCGCGGGGATCAGCCAGGCCGATGTCTTCCGCCGCGACGCGAATGAGACGGCGTGCGATGTAACGCGGATCGGCTCCTGTGTCGAGCATCCGGCATGTCCAGTAAAGCGCGGCATCTGGATTGGAGCCGCGAACCGATTTGTGCAAGACGGAAATCTGGTCATAGAAGTTGTCACCTCCCTTGTCGAAGCGGCGCCCGCCGGGAGAGAGCGCAGCTTGCGCATACTCCCTGTCTATTGCGGCAATGCCTTCGGTTGCCGCCGCCGTTTTTATCTGCTCGAGAAAATTGAGCAGGCGACGAGCATCGCCGTCAGCGTACCCGATCAATAGGCGTTTCGCATCCCCCGTGAAATCCAGGTCCGGCAGCGCGAGATTGCGCGCACGCTCGAACACGATCCCGATCTCATCGTCCGACAGCGGGTTGAGCACATACACTTGCGCACGCGACAACAATGCGCCGTTCACTTCAAACGAAGGGTTTTCGGTAGTAGCGCCGACAAATGTCACCAACCCCTGTTCGACAAAGGGTAGGAACGCATCCTGCTGGGATTTATTGAAGCGGTGCACCTCGTCGACAAACAGGATGGTGTGCCGCCCGGATTGCTGCAGGATAGCCTGGGCGCGTTCCACTGCTTCACGGATATCCTTCACGCCGGACAAGACTGCGGACAGCGCGATAAATTCCGCATCGAATACCGCTGCCATGAGGCGGGCCAGTGTCGTCTTGCCTGTCCCCGGCGGCCCCCAGAGAATCATGGAATGCGGCTTGCCGGATTCGAAAGCAAGCCGCAGCGGCTTGCCGGCTTCAAGCAAATGAGATTGGCCTACTACGTCTTTCAGTGCTTGAGGACGCAATTTTTTCGCGAGCGGCGCGGAAGGCTTGCGCATCCCAAACAGGTCAGTCACTGATGACGTCCGAGCCAGCGGGAGGAGTGAACTTGAATAGATCCGGGGCAAGTCGGGGGTTTCGCTCCAGTCGCGAAAATGTAAGCACCGTGGTCTGGCCGAAATTATCGTGCAATTCCATGGATTTCAGTACCCCGTCCAGCGTAAAGCCCAGTCGCACCCACTCGAAAGTACTATCCCTGGTTTTGGGTTTTGCTTCGAGCCATTCCGTGCCTGCGAGAGAACCGGTATCGCGAAGCTCGAAATTCTGTTCAATATCGGAATCGCCGGCGAGCAATGCGGCGGGACTGCTTCCGATGGCAAGATCGAGGCGGCGCACCGTCACCTGATTGAGATCGCGATCATAAAACCATATGCGGTCGCCATCGCCTACGATCAGTTGTTCGTAAGGCTTTTCGTATATCCAGCGGAACTTGCCCGGACGCTGGAACTGCATGGTTCCCTGCCCTGTTTGTACGGTACGCCCGTTCTTGTCGAGAACGCTTTGGGTGAAAGTTGCGCGAACCGTGCGCGCATCGTGGATGAAATTCTTGAGGCTGCTTGTTGCGCTTGCCTGGGCAATGGAAGCCAGCGGGTAGAACAGAAGAAACAAACAAAAATGCTTTAAAACGTCCATATGTGACTGGATCTTGCTCAATCGTTGTAATTATTCAGACAATCAGGACGCTGATGCACGCGTAGCGAAGAATGAATCGATAACCCGAGACCACTGCTCCGATTTTACCGGTTCTGCCGCCGCCGGGGGAATAAAAAAGTGCATCGCAGCCTGTGGCCGCCTTGGTGGATGGACGAAGCTTCGGGTGATCGCATGGGCTTAATGATATCCCTGCTTGCCATCCGTGTTTTCACCAGGGAGAAAAGGGAACTAAACTGTATTCCCCTGAATCCAATTACATGCACGCGGCGTTATTCCGCCGCGAAGGGTTGAGGTTCAATTATTGGTTTAGGAGGTGAAATATGGCAACAACACTAGGGACGTCAAGCCACGCGGCGTCGAGCGGACGCGACTACGACATGTCGCTGTGGTACGACTCGAAGTGGTACAAATTTGGGTTATTGACCATGCTGGGCGTAGCGATTTTCTGGATTTGGTTCCAGAGGACGTTTGCCTACTCGCACGGGATGGACTCGATGGAACCCGAATTCGAGAAGGTATGGATGGGTCTGTGGCGGGTTCACATGATCGTCATGCCGATATTTGCACTGGTGACCTGGGGCTGGATATGGAAGACCCGCGACACCAAGGAACAGCTGGACAACCTGGACCCCAAGCTGGAAGTCAAGCGTTACTTCTACTGGATGATGTGGCTGGGCGTGTACCTGTTTGGCGTATACTGGGGCGGCAGCTTCTTCACCGAGCAGGACGCCTCCTGGCACCAGGTCATCATACGCGACACCAGCTTCACCCCGAGCCACGTGGTGGTGTTCTACGGCTCCTTTCCCATGTACATCGTCTGCGGCGTGGCGAGCTACCTGTATGCCATGACGCGCCTGCCGCTGTACTCGCGCGGGACCTCGTTTCCGCTGGTCATGGCCATTGCCGGTCCGCTCATGATTCTGCCGAACGTGGGATTGAACGAATGGGGCCATGCCTTCTGGTTCATGGAAGAACTGTTTAGCGCGCCGCTGCACTGGGGCTTCGTCATCCTGGGCTGGTCCGGGCTGTTTTCTGGCGGCATTGCTGCCCAGATCATCACCCGCTACTCCAACCTGACCGACGTCGTCTGGAACAACCAGAGCAAAGTCATCCTCAACAACAGGATAGTGCCGTAATTACCAGCCATCCTGGCTAGTACCTGTTGGAATGCCCCCCGTTTCCTTTGCGGAAACGGGGGGGCATTTTATTTGCTCCTACCCTTATATTCCGTTATCTGCGCTGCCAGATCCATCACGATTCAAAGAACAGGGCTGCGGGCGAGACGAGGGCCTTGTTCTCAATACTGACCAAGCCAGGTTACTTATTTCCCGCTGGAACCAGCACTTCCCTGTTACCGTTGCTCTGCATTGCGGAAACAAGTCCGGCACGCTCCATATCTTCGATCAACCGCGCCGCGCGGTTGTAGCCGATACGCAAATGGCGCTGCACCAGGGAAATGGAAGCACGGCGAGACCGGAGCACCACCGCGACCGCCTCGTCGTAAAGCGGATCGGCCTCCCCGCCTTCCTGACCGATAAAACTGCTACCGTCACCCGTGCCATTTTCTTCCTCTATTGAATCAAGCACGCCTTCGACATAGCGCGGCTCACCCCGCTCCTTCAGATAATCCACCACCCGATGTACTTCCTGGTCGGCGACAAATGCTCCATGCACCCGTTGCGGATAGCCGCTGCCAGGCGGCAGATAAAGCATATCGCCCTGCCCTAGCAGGGCCTCCGCTCCCATCTGGTCGAGGATGGTGCGGGAATCCACCTTGCTCGATACCTGGAACGCGACGCGCGTCGGAATGTTGGCCTTGATAAGCCCGGTAATCACATCCACAGAAGGCCTCTGCGTGGCGAGGAGTAAATGAACTCCGGCGGCGCGCGCCTTCTGGGCCAGCCGCGCAATCAATTCCTCGACCTTTTTCCCGACTACCATCATTAAATCCGCCAGCTCGTCTATTACAACCACGATAAGCGGCATTTCCTCCAGCGGCTCCGGTGCTTCGGGAGTGAGGCTGAACGGATTAAGCAACGGCTTGTCGCCCTTGATCGCATCCCGTATTTTTTGGTTGTAACCCCCGAGGTTTCGCACTCCCAGGGACGACATCAGCTTGTAGCGCCGCTCCATTTCCGCGACACACCAGCGCAATGCGCCAGCTGCCTGGCGCATGTCCGTGACCACGGGAGCGAGCAGATGTGGAATGCCCTCATATACCGACAATTCCAGCATTTTCGGATCCACGAGGATGAGCCGCACCTGTTCCGGCGTGGCCTTGTAAATCAGGCTGAGAATCATGGCGTTGATTGCCACCGATTTTCCCGAGCCTGTGGTGCCGGCGACGAGCGCATGAGGCATCCTTGCCAGATCCGCCACTACCGGGTGCCCACCGATATCCTTGCCCAATGCGATAGTCAAGGGCGAAGCCGTCTCCGCATAAGCCTGGGAGCTCAGGATCTCTGACAGGCGCACGACCTGCCGCCGGGGGTTGGGAATCTCCAGGCCCATGCTGGTCTTGCCGGGAATGGTCTCGACAACCCGTATGCTCACTACCGAGAGCGATCGCGCCAGATCTTTTACCAGATTGAGTATCTGATTGCCTTTGACGCCTACCGCCGGCTCGATTTCATAACGGGTAATGACCGGGCCGGGATAGGCCGCTACTACTTTCACTTCGACTCCAAAATCGATCAGCTTCCGCTCGATCAGGCGAGAGGTGAATTCAAGCGTATCCGCCGACAATATTTCCACGTCCTTCTTCGTCGGCTCGTCCAGCAGATGCAATGGCGGCAACGGGGAATCTGGCAAATCGAAGAACAGCGGCGCCTGCTTTTCCTTGATGACCCGGGTGGATTTGGCAATGGTGCTGGCAGGTTGCTCGATATGCAAAGGCGGTTGTTCGAGAAATCGTTTTTTTCCTACTTCGACCACCTCATTCCTCTTCGTCGCGGAGACCGCTCCCGCGCGCCGGTCCAGCCAGTTATTCCAGCTACGGCCGATAAACCGCCAACCGTTCTCTATCAGCATACCGAGCTTTTCAGTAAGCCTCAGCCATGACAAGCCCGTAAAAAGGCTGAAACCGATCGCAATCGTGATCAGCAAGCCCAACGTCGCGCCCGTGAAGCCCAGCGTTTGCGACAGCCTGTTGCTGATCAACTGGCCCAGCATGCCGCCGGGACTCTGCGGCAGCGTCATTTCAAGCGTATAAAACCGCAACGCTTCCAATCCGGCGCTGGAGACCAGCAAAACCAGAAAACCGATAATCGAAACGATCAAAGGGCGGCGATCCAGGATTTCCGCGAATTCGATGTCGATGCGATGATAGGCCAGCGATACGAGATAAAGAACGAACAACACGCTCCACCAGGCCGAAACGCCAAACAAATAGAACAGCAAGTCAGCCAGCCATGCACCGGCTGTGCCCCCCGGGTTATGCACCCGTTCGCTGCCGCTGTGCGACCAGCCGGGATCGGCGCGCTCATAGCCATGAAATATCAGGACCAGGTAAAGCGCCACCCCGAGCAGGGCAAGCCCCACGGATTCCCTGATAAGCCTGGCGAGCTTCGGCGGCAACGGACTGGAATTCGGTTTTTTTGCCATTGGCTTGTTGGCAAAGCTCATGCGATGCTTCATATTCGAAAAGGACGACGTTGATTATATAGGGAATCTCTGGACAAATCCTCGCCGAGCACGTTGACGGGAAAATCGGATAGGCTCGAGGAGCCAGGCCAGCTCAGACATTCCCCCAGGTTAAACCAGGGTTAAAAAGCGACACCTCCCGAGCCTTCCGTCTCAGGAGATGAACATGCGCCGGGAATCACCTGACCATAAAGCGAAACCCGGAAGCAGCACCAGTATCAAGAACCGGAAATACGTTGAATAAATACTCCGGCCATTTCCATGAAGGCTGGAATTCAGTAGATTGAAAAAACTCTGGATTCCGGCTCACCGCTAGCGCAGCGCCCGGAATAACAGTATTTCTTATGCAGTGAATTTACGATTCATCACATTAGCGTGGAACCGCTCGGGCAGGTACGAGGCCGGTCAGTGCCTCGTCCAGAATTTCGATCCAGTGATCGACCTGCAGGGACGTGCCGCTTTGCACATGCATGAGGCAGCCGATATTGGCGGTAGCGATACGATCCGGATCTCCGGATTCCAGCGCCCAGACCTTGTTTTCCAGCAGTTGCCTGGATAGCTCAGGCTGGAGAATGGAATAGGTCCCTGCTGATCCGCAACAAAGATGGGAATCGGGTACCACGGTCAATCGAAAACCTGCTGCCAGAAGGATTTTTTCCACCACTCCACGGATCTTCATCCCATGCTGGAGAGTGCAGGGAGAATGAAAGGCAAGCTTCGGCTTCTTCTCATTCGGTATGGATGTGCCCAGAAGCCGCAGCAGGGATGGGCTTTCCGCCTCCACGATTTCACTGATGTCTTTGGTCAATTCCGAAATTCGCGCGGCCTTGCTTGCATAGGCCGGATCGTGACGCAGCAAATGGCCATATTCCTTCACCGTCACCCCACACCCGCTCGCGGTCATCACGATGGCTTCCACCCCCGCGCCTCCTGCGCTATCTTCGCCCGCTCCTTCTTCGGCCAATCCTGATCTTGCTCGGTCTTGCGCATTCCGGGCACCTTTTACATCTCTTGTATCTTTCATATCCCTTACGTAGGGCCACCATGCGTCCACATTGCGACGCATATAGTCCAGCCCCTCCTGCTGGGCATTCAGGTGATAGGATAGCGCACCGCAACAACCCGCATCCGGGGCACTGATGAGCGATATTCCCAGCTTGTCCAGAACCCGTCTCGTGGCGGCATTGATATTGGGCACGAGCGCGGGCTGCACGCACCCCTCCAGCACCAGCATCCTGCGCCCATGGCGAAGCGCGGGCATAGTGAGCTGCCGCCTGCCAGGCACGGGTTTCTGCGCGGGCCGCGGAATTTCGTCCTGCAAGCTGGCCGGCAACAGCGGGCGCATGGCCCTTCCTGCCTTCAGCAGGGCGGCAAACAGGCCCGGGTTGGGCAGAATCCGGCGTAATGCATACCGCATGCTACTGGCGGCCGCTCCGCGCCCGACCTTCTTTTCAACGAGTCCGCGGCCGATATCGACCAGACGGCCGTATTTTACTCCCGATGGGCAAACAGTCTCGCAGGCGCGGCAAGTCAGGCAGCGGTCGAGGTGCAATTGCGTTTTCCGCGTGACCGGCGCACCTTCCAGCATCTGCTTCATCAGGTAAATGCGTCCGCGCGGGCTATCCAGCTCGTCACCCAGCAATTGATACGTCGGGCAGGTCGCAAGGCAGAAACCGCAATGAACGCAGGTGCGCACTATCGCTTCCGCTTCCTGGCCTTCCGGCGTGTCCTTGATAAAATCAGCGAGATGGGTTTGCATTGATTATGCTCATATTTCCGCGTACATCCGGCCCGGATTGAATATGTGGTACGGGTCGAACTGCTCCTTGAGACGCCTGTGAATCTTCAGCATTGCCGGTGGCAAAGGATGAAACGCGTCAGCCTGGTGACTGGGCCCGTTTCTGCGAAAAAGCGTGGCATGGCCGCCCGCCTTCTCCGCCGCAACGCGGATAGCAGGAGCATCTGCTTCGCTGGCGAACCAGCGCAGCGCTCCTCCCCATTCCATGAACTGCTTTCCTGGCAAGAATAGCGGCCAAGTGGTCGGTTTGACCGACAGGCGCCAGAGAGGCATGCCGGACTGGAAAAATGGATGTGTCTGTTCGCGCACCGATTCCCAGAACGCAGTCCCATCCATAACTTCTTCTCCGCCCAGCCTCTCGCGCGCCGCGCGCACCGCCGGCTCGGCACCAGAAAGCCTGAAAGTGAGCTCCCCGCCATGAAAACAGGTTGCTGAAACGGGCAGGGGTTTTGCAGCCCAGGAATTCATTTTTTCGATTGCCTCCGCCTCATCCATCTCCATGCGCAGCGTAAGCTCCCGCGCAGGCATAGGCATTACCTTGAGGGAAATTTCGAGCAGCAGGCCCAGTGTTCCCATCGAGCCCGCCAGCAACCGCGAGATATCATATCCTGCCACGTTTTTCATTACCTGCCCGCCAAAACTCAGATCCTTGCCTTTGCCATCCAGCATGCGCACGCCTAATACAAAATCCCGAACGGCTCCGGCGGATGCCCGGCGCGGGCCGGACAGCCCGGCAGCCACACAGCCGCCTATGGTCGCATTGGAACTGAAGTGCGGAGGCTCGAAAGACAGCATTTGATGGCAGCCGTTCAATTCCCTTTCGAGATCGGCAAGACGGGTGCCCGCGCGAATCGTGACGACCAGCTCCGTAGGCTCATAATCCACGGTGCCGCTATAAACGCCGGTTTCCAGGACGCTTTCTCCTGTTCTGCCTGTTGTGCCGCCGAGGTTGCCGTAAAAATCCTTGCTTCCTCCGCCACGTATGAGCAAGGGAGTCCTGTTTTCCGCAGACAGGCGAATAGCATGAGTAAACTCGTCGATGACAGGCTGCATGAATTAACGGGGCTGCAGGATGGGAAGCATGGCGATGTCAGAACCTTGGCAATTCGGGAAATTTTTCTTCGCCCCGGTGCACATGCATGGCGCCGTGTTCCGCGCAGCGGCGCAGGGTGGGAACGGCTTTTCCGGGATTCAGCAGCCCTTCCGGATCGAATGCCGCTTTTACTCCATGGAACATTTCCAGTTCGCCCGGCCTGAACTGGGCGCACATCTGATTGATTTTTTCCACGCCAACTCCGTGCTCGCCGGTAATGGTCCCCCCGGCCTGCACGCACATGTGAAGTATTTTTCCCCCGAATTCCTCAGTCAGTTCGAGCTCGCCAGGCTTGCTCGCATCATACAGTATCAGCGGATGCAAATTTCCATCGCCGGCGTGAAAGACATTCATGCAACGCAAGCCGTATTTTTGGGAAAGGGCTTCGATCCCGCTCAATACCTGTGATAGCTTGCTGCGGGGTATGGTGCCATCCATGCAGTAGTAGTCGGGGGAAACCCGGCCAGCCGCCGGAAATGCAGCCTTGCGGCCGGCCCAGAATCTCAGCCGTTCCACCTCGCTGGAAGAAGCCCTGATCTCCATGGCCCCGCTGCTTTCCATGATCTCGTCGATACGGCGGATTTCCTCCGACACTTCCTCCGCCGTCCCGTCGGATTCACATAGCAGAATCGCTGCCGCTTCCAGGTTGTATCCCGCGTGGACAAACTCCTCCACGGCATGCGTAGTGATTCGGTCCATCATCTCCATCCCGGCGGGAATAATACCCGCAGCGATGACGTTCGCCACCGCATCCCCCGCCTTGCGTATGTCGTCGAATGCGGCCATGACTACCTCCGCTTTTTCCGGCCTGGGGATGAGCTTGACGGTTACCTCGGTCACGATGCCCAGCATGCCTTCGCTCCCTGTCATCAACGCCAGGAGGTCATAGCCGGGGGCATCCAGCCCATCGCTGCCGATCTGGAGAATCTCGCCCTCAATGGTGATCACCCTCAGCTTGAGAATATTGTGCACGGTAAGCCCATACTTCAGGCAATGCACGCCACCCGAATTTTCGGCAACATTGCCCCCGATGGAACAGGCAATTTGCGAGGATGGATCGGGCGCATAGTACAAGCCATAGGGCATTGCGGCCTCGCTGATGGCCAGATTGCGCACACCGGGCTGCACACGGGCGGTTCGGGCCGCCGGATCGATTTCAAGTATGCTTTTCAGCCTGGCCAGGGATAGCAGGACCCCGTGCGCATGGGGCAGCGCGCCGCCGGACAAGCCCGTTCCTGCGCCCCGGGCTACCACGGGCGTTTTTGCCGCGTGGCATACCTTGAGAATCCGGAGCACTTCTTCTTCGGTTCTCGGCAGCACAACGATCAACGGCGTCTGGCGGTATGCGGACAGGCCGTCGCATTCGTAGGGTCTCAAATCTTCCGCTTCGTAAAGCACCGCCTCCGCAGGCAGGAAAGCACGCAGGCTGGCAACGAGGGCAGTTGAACTCATTGCTTGTCCTTACGGCCCTGGCCGATTTCGTGATTCGCCAGTTTTTCCAGGACCCGCACCAGCGCGGAACTATCCCAATTGGCTCCACCATCCGCAATGCAGGCATTGAATAATTCCTGTGTGGACGCCGTATTCGGCAAATACACGCCCAGTGCGCGAGAACCGGAAAGGGCAAGGCCGAGATCCTTTTGATGCAGCTCAATACGAAAACCGGGGTCGAACAGACGCTGAATCATGCGCTCCCCGTGCACCTCCAGAACGCGCGATGAGGCGAACCCGCCCATCAGGGCGCTGCGCACTTTTGCGGGATCCACTCCCGACCGGGATGCGAACAGCAACGCCTCGCCCACGGCTTCGATAGTAAGGGCAACCGTGATCTGGTTGGCAATCTTGCAAACCTGGCCAGCGCCGTTGGCTCCGATCAGCGTCACGCTTTTACCCAATAGCTCCAGTATAGGTCTCACTCTCTGGAAGACGGTTTCGGTAGCACCCACCATGATGGTAAGGGTTGCATTGCGCGCGCCGATATCGCCGCCAGACACCGGTGCATCGACATAATCGCAACCGAGATGGTTGATCCGCGACGCGAATACCCTGGTCTCCGTGGGAGAAATCGAACTCATGTCCATCACGGCTTTCCCGCCGGTGAGCCCCTGCGCCACTCCATTCTGGCCGAAAAGAACCTGCTCCACGTCAGGCGTATCGGGCAGCATGGTTATGGTGATTTCGGCGTTTTGAGCGACATTGCCTGGAGAAGGGCAGGCGATGCCTCCCTGCTCAAGCAATTCTTCCGGCACTCCGCTGCGCGTATGCAGAAACAGCTTATGTCCGCCCCGGATAAGGTTCCGGGCCATGGGCCTGCCCATGATGCCGAGCCCGATGAAGCCGATATTTGCCATGGCTACGCGGCTACGGATTCCATTGCCCTATAGAAATGCAATTGCCTGCTCGCGCCTTGAATGGCGGCTTTCGGCAACTTTTTGCATGCTGCATGGACAAATATCGATACCGCATTTTTCATAGGAATTCCGGAATATCAAAACCTGTTGGAATAATTTACCATTCGACATTTTCGCAACAAAATCGAAGTCGAATCGATATCACCGATTATTGTAACGATAACCCTGCCGAAACAAAGGCGCGCCACTCGGCAGCATTGATTGCTGGCGAAGGCAACATTATAAACCTCGGGGAAGGCATTCCGGCGGTAGGTTGCATCAATTGGGAACGAATGAAAATTTATCGAGCTGAAACAGGGAAAGCGCAGGCATGAGTGAAAAACCGGTAGTGATTATTGGTAGCGGGCTGGCGGGCTATACCGTGGCGCGTGAATTTCGAAAACTTGACCAGAACACGCCTGTGATAATGATTTCGGCGGATCACGGCGGGTTTTATTCCAAGCCGATGCTATCCAACGCGCTGGCTTCCGGCAAGACCCCGTCCGTCATACTCAATGCTAGCGCCGAGAAGATGGCCGAGCAGTTGAAGCTGATAATTCGTCCCTATACCCGGGTAAAAACCATAGACCCTGCCAGCAAGACGCTCACGCTGGAAGGCGGCAAGGAGATCCCCTACCGTCAGCTCGTCCTGGCCCTCGGCGCCGACCCGATCCGGCTGCAACTCGAGGGCGGGGCGCGGGAAGAGGTTTTATCCGTAAATGACCTGGACGACTATCAGCGCCTGCGTGATGCCCTTGAAGGAAAAAAGACAGTGACTATCCTGGGCGCGGGTCTGATCGGTTGCGAATTCGCCAACGATCTCGCGGCGGCTGGCTATCAGGTCCGGGTCATCGATATCAGCACACAACCGCTAGGCCGGCTTCTCCCTCCTTCAGGCGGGTTTTTTTTGCAGCGCAAGCTCGAGGCTGCCGGTGTCACTTTTCATCTGGGAACAGCAGCCCGGCATGTGGAGCGGATACACGAAAGCTTGCGCCTGACGCTGGCAAGCGGCGAGGTCATACAGACGGATCTCCTGCTTTCCGCTGTCGGGCTGCGGCCACGCATCGCGCTGGCGGAGGCAGCCGGGATCGCGGTGAATCGCGGCATCACCGTAACTCGTTCGCTGCAAGTCAGTTGCGCCGATATTTATGCCCTGGGCGACTGCGCCGAAGTGGAAGGCAGGGTGCTGCCCTTCGTCATGCCGATCATGCACGCTGCTCGTGGCCTCGCCGCAACGCTTGCCCAAGCCCCGACGCCGGTGCGGTATCCTGCGATGCCCGTCCTGGTCAAAACTCCCGCTTGTCCGGCGATCGTATCTCCGCCTGACTCCGGCAAGCCCGGTGATTGGTCGGTCGAGGAAGACGAGCACGGAGTGAAAGCCTTGTTTCAGGGCGAAAAAGGCGAACTGCTGGGCTATGCCCTGTTAGGCATGGGAACCAAGGAAAAGAACGCGCTAGCTGCGCAGTTGCCGGCAGTGATGGAATAAGTCTGAATCCGGCAGTTGACCGCTCTTTTTTAGCTTGGAACCATGATGCAAGGATTTTGGCGATACTCGACGTTCACCTGCGTGGTAAGTTCGCGATCGCTTCGAAAGGAGCCTGGCGAATGCTCTTCAGATCCTTTGGAGCCTCGCCGCCGGGTCGGGATAGTTCCTCATAGAAGGCTTCGCGCAGCTTGCGCAGTTCCTGTTTCAACTTCTCCAATAAAGCCTAATAGCCTTTGGAGCGCATGCAGGAAGCATAAGCAGCCTGATATTGCGCATCGTGCGATTTATTCTCGTTGAGTCCATAGAGCGTGCCTCCCGCCACACCGGTGACGCCACCTATGGCTGCCCCTTTACCAGCCCCACTGCCTCCGCCCGCAATCGCACCGCCCGCCGCGCCGACTGCTGCGCCGATGGCAGCTCCAAGTGCTGCGTTTTTGAGAACTTCTTCGGTTTTGCTGTTTACCTTTTCATTCGCATATCTGTTACACGCCTCCATCACCGACTGCGGCGGATATGCCGGACCAGCAGGATAGACGGCACCTTGCGGCGGATATGGCGGCGGGGGTGGCGGCGCAGCGGCGGCATGCTGTCTGCTCGGCCGGGGTGCACTGCGCTGGACGGCATGCCTTTCTTCCGGCACAGCGCTTGTCGGGCCTGCAGAGCCTGTGGAGTCTGCTGGGCCTGTCGAGGAAGTGGGCGGATTCTCGGCGGGAGCCGTGGTTACGGATTGTGCGCTCGCCTGTGGCGGAGGAGAATCGGTTTGTCCGTTTTTGGAGTCGCGCCCCACTATCAATAGCGTAGCCGCGGCAGTAGCGCCTACCAGCAATATTCCAATCGTGGCAAACTTCCAGTAATTAACCGCATCGTTAGACATTTTTCATCTCTTTCTTTATCTGTTTCTGTTGCTTGTTTCTCTTGGAAAAGCACTGAACGGCAATTTCCGATCCGCAGCCGTTAGTCGGAACCGTGCTTGCCCTGTCCCTTTCCGTGGCCCTTTCCATGCCCTTTGCCGTGATCTCCGCCCTTGCCATGTGATTGATGGCCGTTGTTGTCCTGATTCCTTTCGCCGGAACGCTGTTGTCCTTTTACCGAGTCCGAAGACCACTGCGCATTGGTATTCTGACTCCCCTGCTGGCTCATGTGTTCAGAAGCCGAGCCTCCGGAATGATTGGTGTGACCGGCATGGCCGCCCTTTCCGCCTTGTGCAAGCACCGTGCTGCCATATCCAAGAATAATACCTGCCAACAATACCGCCAAGCTTTTATACATGACTTTTTTCCTTTCAGTTGTCAAATTTTTTACCTGAGGTCTACCTGTTTTTCGCTTGCACCACTCTTGCACGATGCAGGCAAAAAGCCATGGCTTGGAAGAGTACAACCCGGATTCACGTTTTGGTATTGGACTTAGGTACACCTTCCCGCAGGTCCAGGCCAAATCTTCCCGCCTTGCTCACCGCACATAACGCGCATCGGTTTCATCCGTTTACCTATTGTCTGCCATCGCCGGTGATTCTGCGCGGCCCGCCATGCAGATTTCTGTTTATGCAATATCCTCGCACCCATGAGACCCGCACAATAAAATTATTAATTTTTTGTGAATTTTTTGTCAACTCAAGACAACCGAAATTCTATTGATGCGTTATATCAGCATGGCCGCGGCGAACAGCATCGAGTGGTCCCCGGCCGTTTCCGCGGGAAACCGCAACCATACTCTGGAATGGAGACAAAATGAGAACAATCAAACTGATGTGCGTAGCGCTCATGCTGCTTGGGTCGATCCCTGCAACCCAGGCATGGGCTGGAAGAGGGCACGGTCACCATGGCCACCATCATGGGCATCACCGTCACGGCGGTTATGGCGGTTACGGCCTAGCATTGGGAATGGGCTTGCTGGGCTATGGCCTCGGCGTTTACGCCAACCGGGCGCCTGCTTATCCGCCTGCCTATAGCTATCCGCCAGTTGTCTATGCGCCGGCGCCGGTATACGCATACCCGCCGGCTGTTGCCGTGCCCCCCGCGCCGGTTTATATTCAACAGGGAGGCTGGCGTTAAGGCGTCTGGCTGATCGTTGGTGTTGGGCCTGTTAATGTCCCGCGCGGCTGCATTGGCATCTTATCAGCCGTGGCCCGGCCTTTTTAATGAGGGTTCGAATGATTAAAACCAGACTTACCAGACTTATTTGCGCAACGCTGGTCCTGTTCGCGATCGCGGTTCCTGCCTCGACATGGGCAAGAGGCGGACATGGTGGACATGGCGGTGGCCACCACGGAGGACATCATGGGGGCCAGCATGGAGGACATCATCACCATGGTCATCATCATGGCGGATATGGAGGGTGGGGAACAGGTCTGGGACTGGGTTTGCTGGGCGGCTTAGGCCTGGGTTACTACGGGAGCCGTGCCGCCTATTATCGTCCCCCTGTCTATGGATACGGGGGATATGGATATGGAGGATATGGGTATGGGGGATATGGATACGGAGGGTACGGCTATCCCGTAGCACCTTATCCAGCGGTAGTCGCGGTTCCCGCGGCGCCCCCGGTTTATATACAGCAGGAGGTGGCGCAGGCCCAGCCGCAAGCCCAGGCATCCAACTACTGGCATTACTGCCGCAACCCGGAAGGTTACTATCCCTACGTGAAAAGCTGTCCCGAAGGCTGGATACAAGTTGCTCCCCAGCCCGCTCAATAGGCCTTTGCCATGGGAAAAGTAACCCGGTTATCGGCTCTGGTTGCAATGTGCTTCATTGCCGGCTGTGCGAGCATCCCGACCGGCCCGAGCATGATGGCGTTGCCAGGGACCGGCAGGAGCTTCGAACAGTTTCGCTACGATGATTATTACTGCCGTCAATTCGCCTATGACACTTCCGGCGCGGTTACGCCAAACAATGCGGCCATAGCCAGCGGAGCCGGAACTGCCGCCGTGGGAGCGGGGATCGGCGCGGCGGCGGGCGCGCTGTTGGGCGGCGGACATGGCGCAGCCGTTGGCGCCGGAACCGGCCTGATCGCCGGCAGCCTCGCCGGCATCAATACTGCCTCGGCTTCCGGAAATATCAGCCAGCAGCGCTATGATGCCAGCTATATCCAGTGCATGTATGGCAAAGGTCATCGCGTTCCCGTGTATGGGCAGGTTCCTGCACAAACTCCCGGTGGCGCTTATGCCAACAGCTACAGCCCTTATGCCAATGATGCCAATGGCTACAACCGCTATCCGCCCTATCCGCCCTATCCGCCAGGTCAGCAGCGTTCGCTGCCACCGCCGCCACCCCCTCCTCCGGGAATTCCGCCACCGCCACCTCCACGTTGAGCCTGGAAAGGATCGTTATTTCCCCCGCCAGAGCTGCCACGGATGAGGTTCAGGCAGGAATGCTCTGATACTCGGCAAGCCGCGCATGCACCTGCGCGACCACAGCGGCGCCTTCGCCCACAGCGGCAGCAACACGCTTGGTTGAACTGGCACGCACATCGCCGATCGCGAATACTCCCGGTACCGAAGTCTCGAGCAGCAAGGGACGATAGTCGTTTTTCGAATGCGCTGGCTGGTAATCGATCCAAGACAGATCGATACCGGTACAGACAAACCCCTTGTCATTGACTTTTACACCGCAATTCCCCAACCATCCGGTATTCGGATCAGCACCCACGAACAGAAAAATACGGCGGACAGATTTAGTGTGCTTGCTGCCGTCTCTGCGATGGCGCCAATGAACCGCGCTCACTCCCTCTTCGCCGCCTTCGATTGCCACGATTTCTGATTCTGCATACAGCGTCACATTCGGCAGCGACCCGATACGGTCGATGAGATATTTCGACATGCTTTTTACCAGATCGGGGCCGCGAATCAAGTGGTGCACATGCGACGCGTGGGTCGCCAGGTATACGACAGCCTGCCCGGCCGAATTTCCGCCACCAACCAATATGATTTCTTCCTTCCGGCATAGCGCGGCCTCGATTGGCGATGCCCAGTAATAGACCCCCCGGCCTTCGTATTTCTCCAGTTCGGGTATGGCGGGATGCCGGTATTTTGCGCCCGTGGCGATAACCACCGTTTTTGCCGATACCCGCATACCGCAATCCAAATGGATCGTGCGAGGAAAGCCGGAGCAGTCGAGTGACGTCGCTGCGACGGGCACCACCATTTCGGCGCCGAATTTCTGCGCCTGGATATATGCGCGTGCGGCGAGCGCCTGCCCGGAGATACCGGTCGGAAAACCCAGGTAATTTTCGATTCTCGCACTCGCGCCCGCCTGCCCGCCGAATGCATGGGTGTCGAGCACCAGGACCGAAAGACCTTCTGATGCGGCATATACCGCAGCAGCAAGGCCCGCAGGGCCGGCGCCAACGATCGCAACATCGTAGACGCGGTCTGGACTCAATTCGATGTACAAGCCCAGATGATGCGCGAGCTCCCTTTCGCCCGGACATTTAAGAACGGTTCCATCCGGGCAGACAACCAGCGGCAATTCGTCTGGGCGAGGCTGGTGAAGTTTCATCACATCTTCCGCAACGCTATCGAGCGCGGGATCCAGTACCACATGGGGATGGCCATTCCTCGAAAGAAATCCCTGCAGCCGCACCATGTCTGCTCCACCAGGGGGACCGACCAGCGCCGGGCCGCCACCGCCGGTTTCGATCAATCCCATGCGTCGCAGGATCAGGGCTCTCATGATGCGTTCCCCGAGCTCGGCCTCGGCCACGACCGCTGCACGCAAGGAGGGCGGGTCTATCACCAGTGCTTCGACGACTTCGAGGGCGCGCCCATAGGCGAGCACAGGCCGTCCCGAAAGCTGGCCGACCTCACCCGAGAAGTCGCCCGGCTCGCCTCGAATTATCGGAATCTCGACGCCGAGGCTATTTTTGCGCGTAACCATGATGTGTCCGCGCAGCAAAACAAATGTGCCGATCCCGCGCCTGCCGGGCTCGAATAATAATTCACCCGGCTGCCAGGTACGCGTTGTGCCAAAACGCCGTAGCCGATCTACTTCCGAGGGATCGAGCTTGGGGAACATCTGCCCGCGGCGCGGCTCCAGGCTTGGCGGCAATGGAAAATCCGCCGTACCGGGTGGCGCTTCATCCACTTGAGCAGACTCCAGCGAATGTGCGTTGTCGAAAATTTCATTCATCGTGGCTTGCGGTCCTCATTGGAGGTAAACGGCCTGGCCGCGGCTGAAATCGAGACCTCTCTTTATCAATATAGCACCCCATTCCAGGAGTCGAGAGAAAGCCAGGGTATCAAAGCTCGTCATTCAGCGCTTCCTTAATACTTGTTTCGCTCACCTGATTTAAAACGCTTTACCTCCATGGGGGCTATTTATTTGCCGGGATCGTGCCAACGAACTCAGAATCCAGAGAAGGATCAAGGATGCCGAAAAGGTAAAAAAACGATAATGATCCGAAGGGAACAGGAGCAAATGTGCTGTAGTAAAAATAAAAGGTATCGCAAACAGACCATAAAATTCTGCCTGATTCTCCATTTGCCCTCTCTTCAGCCAAAACAGGTAAAGCGCCACGACGTATATGACCGAATGAGAATGAAAGATCAGATTGTTGAATAATATCCAGTAAGGCGCCAAGTAATCTCCCAGCTGGGTGGAAATCACGATATCGGCAGGATAGGGAGCAGGTGGACCCATGAAAGCGAAGTTAAAAAGCGTCAGGTATCCGTAGCCTTCGTTCTGCTTTGTGACGAGGATATAAAAACCGACGGCGGCCAGCAGAAACAGCGATGCCAAAAGTCTCTTCCCCCGGAGGATGTAATAGCCCATCAGAAACCCGGACAGCAAAATAAGATCGGTCCTGATCAAGGGCAGGATCGCCGCCACCGGGAACACCATTCTCCCCTTTGCCATCAAGCTGTATATTCCCAGAAGCGAGAAAAAACACGCCATGGCATCCGGCGTGGACAGGCGCGCAAGATCCGTATACCCTGTAACGGCGGCCACGATTGGCAGCATGCCTATCGGCACGGAGGTCTTCAAAATAAGCAGTCCCAAAGCCAGAACCGATAAAGCGGCAAAGCATGCGCTGATCACAAAAGTGGATCTCGTATAGCTCAAGCCGGTTTTCTTGAGCAACCGGATGAGTTCGATGTATGCGACACGTATGGAGTAAAAGGGAATTTGCTGTTCGAGGGAAACAGGATCCCTGAATACCGTCTTGCGATATTCTCCGGTGGTAAGCACTGCAAATCTTGCGCGGCTTACCGTCTTCCTGATGTCGCCATAGGTTTCCCTGGCCAGATCCGCTCCGCGATAGCCATCCTTGTGATAGGCGGTGGCCACATACGCAACCATGTCCCAGTTGCGAAGGGGCTTCAACACCCCGTACATCAAAATGGCGATAGCGGTGGCAATAAGAATTCCATACCTGAAAATCATCAAGAATTCCTGGATCGTAAATTCATTGCATAAAAAACCCCCGTCATTCCGGACGCCGCGCCAGCGGTGAACCGGAATCCAGTGGTTTTTCAAGCTGCTAAATTTCCGCCTTCACGGAAATGGCCCAAGTATTTATTCAACGTATTTCCGGTTCAGGATACCAGGAATAAATCTCTTCTCTGCCGACTCCGCGAAGCGCAGTATCGGCACGCCGCATGAGTAGCAGCGGACTTGGAACATATCCGTAAAAGATTATCTGTTCAGTCTGAACGATCCCCGCTTGCCGTGCCAATTTCTCCGGATAATGGCTTTACACGATCTTGCATGGAATTACAGCATCTTCGTCATAAGAATAGACGGCGCATAACCGATGATATCCGTCCGCAACGATAGTCTTTCCTTGATCCAGATCTCTTACCAAAAGAAGCGGAGACAATGGCTGCCCTGACTGAATTTTTTGCTGATCTTTTTTAACATGAGCGTTGCTTATTCCAAGCAATGATAATTGGGATGCCCTGAAGATATCTTTCGCCTTGTATCGCGAGACCGATGCGCGTTTCAGTTTATCCGCATGCGCGGAAGCCGTTTTCTCATTCTTGAGAAGGCTCAGGTATGATAGGGCGGCTAAATAATCGTGCTCCTCTGGTTCGCTCAACCATTTGATTTCCAATGTCTTGGGCATTTCCAGTCTCGTTGGATTCAACCGATTGGTTCCAATGCGGGAATTCGTGACGCGAATTCTGAAAGTGCTTACGCTTCAGTTTCCGGAAGCACCTTCTCACCAAAAGCGAGATTGAGTATACGCTTGGTATCGATATATGGCGTGCATATTGCATACGAAGAAATAGAGCGCGCACTCGTCGACATGCCCGACGGGCAAATCGAGGAATTGATCCGAATCAGCAAGGCTGAGAAGGTATGGTGCGCGCCTGTTCGTCCTGAGGAGAGGTTGAAGCCAGGTGATCAAGGCCGTCTTCCTTCGGTGAAGGACGCAACCCGTAGGCCGGCAAAGAGGGCTTGCAATTGCGGTTCGGCGCCCGGCAATGCGGAGAGCATGCCGACGGCGGCCAGCTCGCTGGCTTTTTGCCAGTCGAGGTTGTCGCGCTCGAAAATGTCGCCGAACAGGTGAGTTCTGAGATATTCGTTGGCGATAGAGGCGAACTCGAACAACGGCCTTTCGACCGGCCCGCCTGTAGTTTAAAACTGTCCAGTTTCGGGGGAAACATCACTGTCCAGCTTCTGGGGAAACGTCAAGTGTCCACGAAAAAGAGTCAACTCCATTCTTGGGTTTTCCGCGTTTATGGTTCATAACCGTTTCTGCCTTGAAACCCGCCTAACCAGCGGATTTTTATTGAACGTCGGGTTTCGCGATATTGCTCAGGGGGTGTAGATCGCCGGTGTAAGGGGCGATTCCTGCGGATGGTCCGAATCGCTTTGCCCAATAAACCTTGGGCTCTGGCCAACCGGTCAGCTGTTCTTCGAACTGATAAGGATACAGTTCGTCACTTGATGATTGGTAGATGCCGGTCTCGATGCGAATGATAGATCCATCTACATTGCGGATATACGGAACTAATTGGCTCATGACGAATGTCTCCATAAGTGGGAAGGTGCATCTTCTGGAAGAAGGGAGTCGATAGTATAGGAGAGGCAATTGATAGGTTTTGTCAAGGCAGTGTAAATAGAGTGTAAAGCTTATCGATGCCCGCTTTTGAGCGGGTTTTTTATTGAGCCACTATCCAAAGCCATACCACTCTTCCCGCCAGCACCAGGTCGCAATAACACAGCGCCGCTCCGCCAATCCATAGAAATATTTTATAAGAGCCTCCGTTTCGCAAGAAAGGTGAGCTGGGGCATGGGATTACTCTCAGCCTTGTACAGCTTCGCCTTCCGTTTCTCTTCCATATTTCCTCCATCTCGACCACCACTCAAGGTTGACGGTCAATCAGCCTTGTAATCCAACAATGACGACAGTAATGACCTGCCTTTGCTTGCCGATACCCACACTGATTCTCGGGTGTACCTCGGTCCAATGGGAATCTCATTAATGTCCAGCGACAATTTCAGAACGTACACGGCAGCGTTTGATGCCACAGTTCTGGAATTGAAAAATGAGGAAGGAATACCGCAACCATGGCACCCCTTGGACGGAGGAACAGATTAGATTATTGATCAACCTGCTCAGCCAAGAAATTCCCTTCAGACAGATTTCCCAAATATTGGGAAGAACGTCGTCTGCTGTCGAAACAAAGGCATAACAGATCAAAAGTCCTCATAAGAAGGCTGGGTGATAATCCCATACTCGCCGGCTGCTAGAAAGGGATAAAGGGAGTGAAGCGGGGGTGAAGTAAGGGCAAATTATGCCGTTATTCGCTCAATGCTAAATCAAATTCTGGTACTACTATATATGAGTGCGGCGGGTCTTTTAATTTCCTACTTGAGGAACTATTATTAAATTCGGTAAATTCCGGGCCGTAGCCAAGAATGTTTGCTAAAACAAAATGGATGTCGAGAAAATAAATAAAACGGTTCTGTCTCTAGCGACAGAAAATAACGCTGATGTAATTATCTATAGCGGGCCAATCTCTAGGCCATTCGTAGATAAAGTTATAGAAAGCCGGAGCAAGAATCAGCGACGCGAGAATGTGATTCTGATTTTATGCACATTTGGCGGAGACCCGGCTGCTGGTTACAGAATCGCAAGATTTCTTCAGCAGAACTATAAGAAATTTATAGTTTGGATTGACGGCCCATGCAAAAGCGCTGGAACATTAATAACCATGGGAGCGCAAGAGATCGTTATGAGCGATCATGGTGAAATGGGGCCGCTTGATATACAAGTAGGAAAAAAAGATGAATTATGGGAAACAGATTCAGGCTTAACCGTATTAAGCGCAATTAAAGCTTTGGAAGAAAAGTCCTTCGAATTATTTGAATCATGTTTTTTAAGTCTTAAGGGCAGAAGTGGCGGGCGGATCACATTGAGAACTGCTACAAAATTAGCTACGAGATTAGCTATAGGTACAGTTTCTCCGATCGTTGCACAAATCGATCCTATGCACGTAGGCGAGGTAACCAGGGCTATGGATATAGGGCTCGAATATGGTAAGCGCTTAACGAAGCATGCAAACAATTCAAAACCCGATACGCTGCAAAAGCTTATTAATTCCTACCCATCTCATGATTTTGTAATTGATAGACATGAAACCAAAGAGATGTTCGCTAATGTTAGAGAGCCAACAGACAAGGAGGCAGAGCTTATCGCAATATTATTTCCGCTGGCGCGTTCTCCATTACAAGAAACAACCGTTTTTTATCTATCTGAACCATTGAAAGAGGACGAATCACATGAAAGTTATAACGAAGGAGACAATCCAGGAGGATCAGTGGCTAGCAACCAAGCAATTGCAGCAACTCCTGAGCCTGATGCAGAAGAAGGAGTGCGAGCAGAAGGCGGTTCAATCTAGCGTAGCTTTTCATGAGAGCAGTGTGCCGGCACTGAAAACCAAGGAAACACACGGCGCCCTCATTATCAATTTTTTGAAGCAACAAAACAGCAAGATCAGTTCTGTAAATATCGACTAATTAAAAAGCCCGCACTGAGCGGGCTTTTTCGTTGTCCGCTGCCCTTACATAAACCGTTTGCGACGAATAAATCCCAATCCAATTAAAGAGCCCAAACTGAGAAGCGCGAGCATATCTGGCTCAGGCACGGAGCTCTCTGCGGTGAGCGGTGTCATACTCATATTGATCGCACCCATATCGACAAAAGTTAATCCAGTAACAAATGCCTGCGGATTGCTCGGATCTAGCCCTGCACTCGTTTCAATACCTTCGATACGGAATCTATCCACACCCGAACCACCGAAGAAATGTTCGACCCCAGTGTGGAGTATGGAGTCGAAAATCCATCCAGTATTATTCCAGAGATATAGAGCAAACTCGTCATCACCGACCGAAGGTAGCAACACTGAAGCAAAATTTGGCCCCGTATCCACAGAATAATCGTAACCGGTAGTGATCAGAGGATCGACAAAGGTTTGCTGACCCGGAAGTGAGCCAAAAGAAAAATTCCAGCCAACGCTGGTTTCCGTTGGCATAAGTGGGTCATCCGAATTTAACCCGTGCCAAGGTGTTGGTCGCACTAAAAAAGAACCTACGTCGGAATAACTCCGGTCTGGATCAGGACTCCAACCGAGAAAATCAACACTGGGATCAAAATTCGGGTCATGAGACGTAAATAGCCCCTGACGATCAGGCGTTAGCACATCAGATGATATTGTCGTCATTCCAAAGGACCCGTTAATTTGAGGGTTCGTCGAGGTATATGTAGCACCCAATAATGAAATTAACTCATTGGACATATCGTAGCGCTGTGCTGGAGGAGCCGAGTTAATAGGAGCTAGTAAACTTTGAAATTCAGACGTTGTGGCAAACCTTAAACCATCCATCTGTACGTTGGCTATCCAATGATTGACGCTATTGAATGATTGATTAAGCGTATTACTTGGTTTCAACCAATCCAAGCCTGAACTCACATCAGTAAAGTATGTGCCATGGTCTATAAGAACTGCAAAGGCAGGAACACTAATACTGAGCGTAAAAAGACCTAATACTAGCTGCTTGATATTCATAATCTTCCTTATTATTTGAATAATTTTCTTTTCCCATCAACCAGTTAACACAACCACAATTTCACTCATCTGGCTCATCTGTATTGTATTGGATTTGGTTCTGAGATACTCATCAATTCTGTATTTGGTCCCACCGCGTTAGCGGGTTTTTATCGAATGCCCCGCCCTCGCCCGAGGGAATTTTGTCTTGCCAGGTTGTTTGGTTTCTATACCATAGACCTCATGCATCGTTCTCCTATAATTCACTTACTATGGTGCGCGCTGGGTGCCGCAGTAGGCATTGGTCTAGCGCTGCTTCTCTCCTCCCCACCGGCTTCACCGTTTTTCTTTGCCTCGCTCCCGGCCTCTCGCATTATCCTGTTGCTTGGCTCGACCGATCCCCTCCCTCCTTGTTTTGGGGTGGATGGGATAAGTAAACACCAAGCCCCGCTTCGGCGGGTTTTTTATTGTATGCGGGCTGAAGTTTGTTCCTACCTCAGCATTTTCGTTGGTTTTTGTAAAAAAAACGCCTAAACTTAAACCGGTTATTGATGAGATTAAGCGATTGAGATACAAACCATTTCTTCAGATCTTATTACATATAAAACGTCATTAATAAATCCTCTAATTATAGGAGCAAGCAGTGAAAGATAAATTAATTATCTTCGTGTGTATCGGCTTATTTGGAAATAGTCTTTCCTCGCATGCGGAGCTTTTCGATCGTGGAAATGGGTTGATTTACGATAGTGATAGCAATATCACCTGGCTGACTGATGCGAACTATGCGAAAACTTCGGGTTTTGATGCTGATGGCAAGATGACCTGGTCCCAGGCGAATGCATGGGCCGCCAATCTGACCTATGGGGGCTATAGCGATTGGCGATTACCCAGTACCTCGTTACATGAATTATTATGCTCGTCCTGTGTACCGTATTACAGTGAGATGGACAACCTATTTAAAAAAGAATTGGGCGGAATCTCTGGAGGAGATATAGCTGCTTATCATAACTCTCAGTACAGCCTGTTTCACAATATTCAATCCTCATCCTTTATCACTTCTTACTACTGGACCAATCAGGAACTGTTAGATGATAAAAGTTACGCGGAAACTTACACTTTTCGGCTCGGCTCTGAAGTGGGGTGGGGCAAGGACGACAATTACTAAGCTTGGCCAGTACGTCCGGGCGATTCCGCCGCACCAGGTTTTACTCCTCAGAACCCTATATTGCCAACAGCCAATTCGGCGAATGGATGGCAGTTCGATTTAACGATACCCAGTGAGCTACTGTATATCGATCCCCAGGTAGCGGTGGGCTATGACTACTTGCTGGATTCCGGGCCAAACTTCACTTCAGTGTTACTCCCTGGCGTCGGTGATAACCAGTTCAGCCTGTATTTATGGAACGGCACCGAATGGACCTTTGATTCGACCTTGAATGCGGGTATAGAACATATGTTCGGGGGAGCGGGAGTAGATAGGTTTCGAATCACAGGCATTGAAACCAGCGCGGGACTGGATCCGAACTCCCCCACCGCATTCGTTACAGGGCTAACTATAGTGGACCCCAGATACTGGACAGTGATTTAAGATGGTAGCCTGCTATAAAAAGGAGTAGGCAGTGAGTGAGAAGAAACGCAAGAATTTCAGTGGTGAGTTCAAGGCCAAGGTGGCGCTTGAAGCGATCCGGGGAGTCAAGACGGTAAACGAGATTGCCCGGGAGTTTGGGGTGCATCCGACCCAGGTGGGGTTGTGGAAGAAGGAGTTGCAGGGGCAGGCATCCGGGATATTCGACATTAGGCGCGGCCCCAAGCCGGTTGACCCATCCGCCAGCCCGGAGCGACTCTACTCTGAGATCGGGCGGCTGAAGATGGAACTGGACTGGCTTAAAAAAAAGTCCGGGATCAGTCTATAGGAGAGCGCAAGCGCTGGGTCAGTCCCAATGATCAGTTGGCACTGACCCGGCAATGCGAGCTGGCGGGGGTCGCTCGTTCCGCCACCTATGCACCGCACCGGGCTGTTGAACCGGACGAACAGGAATTGATCCTGTTGGTGCAGATCGATGCCGAATACACAAGGCATCCTTTTTACGGTAGCCGCAAGATGACGGTGTACTTGCGCGGCATGGGGCATCGCATCAACCGCAAGCGAGTGCAGCGGCTCATGGGCAAGCTGGGACTGGCGGGCATGGCGCCGGGGCCGAATACCAGTCGCGCCACCCAGCAGCACAAGGTCTATCCGTACCTGCTGCGCGGGGTAGAGGTGACACGGCCCAACCAGGTGTGGAGCAGCGATATTACTTATCTTCGCCTGGCGCGGGGATTTGTGTACCTGGTAGTGGTGATCGACTGGTACAGCCGCAAAGTTCTGACGTGGCGCGTGTCGAACACGTTGGATAGCGGGTTCTGTGTAGACTGCCTGGAGCAGGCATTGCAGACCTGTGGCCCCCCCGAGATATTCAATACCGATCAGGGCTGCCAGTTTACCTCAGAGGCATTCATCAGAGTGCTCAAGGCGCATGGTATTGCCATCAGCATGGACGGACGCGGACGGGCATTGGATAACATCTTCGTGGAACGGCTCTGGCGCAGCGTCAAGCACGAGGACGTGTATTTGAAAGGGTATGCCACCGTGCCTGAACTGCTGCTGGGATTGACAGAATACTTTGTGTTTTACAACACGGAAAGATCACACCAGTCGCTGGACTATCGCACGCCCAACGAGGTCTACCAGACAGCAAGGGGCGGCGGGGCAAGAATTGTGGATAAATTCAGTGAGCGAGAAACATCTCACTCAGAAACCGAATCGGAGCAGCGCCGTTCCGCTGCATGTGATCAGCTACCCTCTTAAACTCAACCTGATATTGTCTTGACTGAGGGGTCCACTTTAAACCTTTGCCGATACTGGTCACGCCAGCCTGCACATGACTGCTTTGATTGTACCTGAACCCGAAACCTATGCCATGTTTCTGGCCGGGCTTGGTGTGATTGGACTTATTGCGCGTCGGAGGAAGCAAGCCTCGTAATGTAGGCTCTGCCCCACGATTGGAATAGACCCCCCAGAGGGCAGTCCTCGGGTTTTTTCTCTTTATGGAGAGCCTATTTTGTGCCTAGCTCGGCCTGCCCGAAACGGTCGAGGCACTCGGAAAAAGCTTTACGCTCACGAGATAAGTTAATCAAAGCCGCAGTCGAGCTTTCATAAAGCTCAACACGACCATTGTCAAAAACATCAGCGCTGAGCAGAATTGATGAGTGAGTTAATACTTCCACGCGATAGCGTTCGGTGCGGCGCTGCTGCCTAACAGAAACATTTGTTAGCATAAAACTACTGGCGTCGAACCCATCCATTAAACAATCCGTGAAGGGTTGGGTTCTGGAAGCTGGTATCTCACCAGCTTGCGTAAGCGAGAAAGCGCGACTATCAAAGCGAGTGGGGGCTGAGACACAGGCTGCCAAAACGCAAGTAAGGAACGCGAGACATACAAACCTTAGCATGGCAGTCCTTTATTGAACAAAGCACGGTTACAATCTGGTTACATTTTCCGGATGAGAAAAAAGAGTTACGGGTTTTATCCTGTAACTCCTTGTTTTATTGGTGGGTCGTGAGCGGCTCGAACGCTCGACCTACGGATTAAGAGTCCGCTGCTCTACCAACTGAGCTAACGACCCGGATGATTTACCGGTATTGGGCTTGCGGAAGCTCGGTTTCCATCCTTCCTCCGCAGCCTACAGCCAATTCTTTATCCTATCACATCTTGCCGCAAATCCGTAAGGCCACGATGCCGTCCATAAGAAGCTTTGCCTCTCAATCCGCGCAAATCTGCTTTATCGCCATGTGAATTTAAAAAATCAGCTCGATGATATGACGTGATCCAGCAACTCCCGCATCCGTCGCCAGTGAGATCCCTCCCAGAACACGCCTTGGCAGATATCGCAGGTGCAGAAGCGCTCGAAGCGTTCCCGCACCGATGGCGGCAGCTGCGTCAGCACTTCGGCCTTGGGAATCGGATGCAAGGGCGCGTTGCAACCCAGGCACAAGGTGAAAGGCTTGACCTGCGGTGCGAGATTCAGCCGTGTGAATATCTCATGCAACTGGTGTGCCGGCCTGGTTTCGCGCACATAACAGCCGTGAACGACCGCGCGCCGCTTCAGCAATTCCCGGTCGCGGGTCAGCACGATACGCCTCCCCAGCCCGGCGATTTCCTCGATTTCGCCATCCTGAAAGTGGTTGTCATAAAGCGTATCGAAACCGGCCATGCGCAACAGGCGCGCAAGCCCGCCAAGATGGGCATCTGCCACAAAGCGGAAATGATCCGCGAAAGAGGGGGAAATGGGCGATAAGGGCCGGACATCCATTCTTCTGAAATGAGGATAAACGGCGACCCGATCGTTGTTTTCCAGAAGATGGTCAAAGCCTGCCGGCTTACCGTTGACCAGCACCAGCTCGACCTCGGTATGCGGCACTCCCAATGCCTCGATCATGTGCTTGGCGGTGGCGTCCCGGGCGCAAGGCGATGAAAATTCGCGCTCTCGCCGCTCGGGCGCGAGGAAATCATTCAGCTCCGCATAGAAGCGAAATGCCGCTATGATCATGATAAAAGTTGAATCACGAAATACATCTCTTCCATCTGCTGACCAGATGAATAGATAACAGTCCGATACTCCGAGCCGGGCCGAATTTCAAGCACTCTTCAGACAATGAGACAAGGTTTTTGCGCACGCTGGATACCTGCTTTCGCAGGTATGACGAGCATGAGAATTGTACTGTTTTCTTTTTTCTCGCCGTGCTTGCAATGAAAGCGGATCTGGTGGAGCTGAGGCACCCGCTCCCATTCGTATCTGCTTCCGTCCGGCTGATCCTCCGTTGAGGCAAACAGGGAACTGATGATTGGAACCTGTTCCTGGAATGGAAAACCGCAGGGCGAAAAACAACACTTCACGAAGACCTTTTTTTTTCAGGCAAAGCGGTGCTAGAATCGTCGGCGTGATCACATACGCATCCATTGCCTTGTATCCGTTAGTGACCCCCTGCGATGCTCGCGGCTTGCCAAAGCCGTGCTAGCATGAAAATCTCGTCGCCGCCGTTGTACTCCAGGCCCTATACCGCTCCAGGATGGCTGCGCGGCGGCCATGCACAAACCATTTATCCCTACTGGCTTTCCCGGCCGTCGATCGCCTACCGGCGGGAGCGGTACGAACTGGAAGATGGCGACTTCATCGACATAGACTGGCTCGATAACGAGCCCACTGCGCCATTGGTAGTGGTGTTTCATGGGCTCGAGGGAAGTTCTTACAGCCACTATGTGCTGAGCCTCATGGTGATGCTGCGCGAACTGGGCTGGCGCGGCGCTGTCGTCCATTTTCGCGGTTGCTCCGGCGTGCCCAACCGCCTGCCGCGCGCATACCACGCAGGCGATTCGGAAGAAATCGACTGGGTGCTGCAACGGATAAGCAGCGAAACCCGGGGCTCCGGCGCCGCCTTTCCAATATATGTGGTCGGCGTATCGCTTGGTGGCAACGCTTTTCTCAAATGGCTGGGCCAGCAAGGGCAGCAAGCATGCGGGGTAATCGAGGGAGCAGTGGCGGTTTCGGTACCGCTGGATCTGGCTACCGCCGGGAAAGTGCTGGCGTCGGGTTTCAACCTCATGTATACCCGCCACTTTCTCGATACACTCAAACGCAAGGCGCTTGGCAAACTTGATCAATTTCCACGGCTGTTCGATGCGAACAAGGTGTCTGCCTGCACCACTCTTTACGAATTCGATAACATTGTAACCGCTCCGCTGCATGGATTCCGTGATACGGAAGACTACTGGGCGCGATCCAGCAGCAAACCGTGGCTCAAATACGTCGAGGTGCCCACTCTCGTCATCAATGCCCGAAATGACCCATTCATGCCGCCTTCAGCGCTGCCGGCACATGCCGAGGTTTCGCCTTCGGTCGTCCTGGAATTTCCGAAGGAGGGAGGGCATGCGGGATTTCTCGACTCGCCGTTTCCCGGCCGACTGACCTGGTTGCCGGAAAGAATCGTCAGGTTTTTTGGAGAACAACGGGGAGGATTGCGCCACGGCCTGCCCATGGACCTGCCCGAAGGCCTGCCCGAGCTTCGGATTTCCTGATCCTTTCGCTCTCGTCCTTTCTCAATACGAGCAACCTCGGCGGCCTGCCGCCATGACGCTATTTGCGGCATGGTATTCTTCGATCGCCTTGCCATATACTTCCTGCATAAACCCACGTAATAAAAATTTAATCATCCTGCAGCTTGACAGCGGCATTTACCCATACTAGTTTTAAGGTTGGGCCGAAACATGTTCCGGGGGGAAGCATGCTCTTATTCTTGAGCCAATAGTTTCGGTCCGCCAGCGCGTTCCTTCTCCCAACCCCGCGAGTTATCCGACCCAATACCACAATAAAGGAGTCAGCCATGTCCGATGAACAAAACCCAGATGATTCCCCGCAAGCACCTCAACCCGATGCACCTGCCGCCCCACAACCGCGCGCTCTGGCCTTGAATGCCAAGCTGGCAGATTTGACCGTCGCCGATCTGAATTCCATCATTGCGGCGGAAACCAACCGGGCGATTGCCTCCCGCTTCGGCAATTTCGGAGGAGCAGTCGCTCATGTGAATTCCGGTCCTCCCGGATTCGTGAATGGGGGCGGTCATGCCAACTTCGATCCATCATCCCACGTCAATTCGGGACCTCCGGGATTTGTCAATGGCGGTGGCCACGCGAATTTCGATCCAGCGCGCAATCTTGGAGCACGGGTCAATGTTGCCAACGTCGGCAATCTCGCCAATGTGGGTAGAGCGGGAGTGCATGTCAATTCCGGTCCTCCCGGATTCGTCAATGGTGGCGGTCATGCCAATTTCGATCCTGCCAGGGGTGTGGCCGGCAATCGCATCAATGTCGCCAATCTGGCCCAGGCCGGGTCTCATGTGAATTCAGGCCCTCCAGGATTCGTCAATGGTGGTGGCCATGCCAATTTCGATCCCCGGACCAATTTGGGAGCAGCCTTGGTCAACGTGACCCTGCCGGATGGGGGCCAGGTGGCCATTCCGGGCTCCGGACCGGTGGATCTGCAGGTGCGCGGTTTTCGTATCACGCGCTGACACAGGCAGTTGATGAACTCCAAGCCGGTTTTCGGCGTGGCCTGGCCCGGCCGCGCCGAGGGGCTGCTTCACACGTTCGTCGCGGCTGCCTGCCAGTCCCAGGAATTCAGGCGAGCGCTCCAAGGCGAGCCAGTTGCGGCACTGCGCCAGTGGCAGTGGGAATGCACCGATGTTCCCGAATCTCTCCGTCCCCCTTCAGAGGCATTGTCGGTCACGATCGATGATGCGAATCTGTGGGGGCCGCCGGAGTGGCGAACCGAGCCGGACAGGACGATGCTGCGTCAATCGCAGTTACGCCTGCTGCTCGCTGGCGCCAAGCCCCTGGTGCTGATGCACGGTGACGAGCGCAACCTGACGGCTTTGGCGAACTGGGCCCGACAGCGGAGTTATTTCACGCTGCTGGGACCGCACCAATTCCTGCCGCGGCATGATTCCTGCAAGGGCGGCTACAGCAATCGCATGACCAGTGTATCGAGCGCCCATGCGGGATCAGGGGCGTGGCGGGGATTGCTGATCAGCCCGGACGAACAAACTGTGCTCATGGCCTGGTTGTGCCTGCTGTTTGGATGGGAAAAATTCCTCGGCAGATTGCTGGGCTATCCGCGCTGTTGCTGCGAGGCGTTCGAGGACCGCTGGCCTGCGGCCTCTTCTCATCATGAAGGTGACATGGGCCTCATGCTCTTGTCGCAATCAGGCCCGGGAACCGGCAAAGGAATCCGCAAGCTGGACTGGACCGCGAATATTTTCGCGCGCTACTTCGGCTGGGAAATCATCCAGCATTTTCCCTGCAGTTGGGATTGCGCCGCAACAGCGAGCCTGGCCCACCGCTATTTTTCCATTCTTTCGCATTACTGGCCCGAGGACATGGGGCAAATCCGACGATACCTGTCTTCGCCCCTGCTGGTGACTGCTTCGCACGGCTACGGCTTGTTTCCTGGCGGAAAACTGGTTTCGGAGAAGGCTGGTCCTTGCCTGATCTATGATCCCGGACTGGTGCAAATCATCGGCATGGAAGATGCGCTTGTGAAGGAAATCATGTCTTCGTCATTCATGGCCACGGGTAGGAATGGCAGTTGGAGAATCGCCGGCAACGACGTTCCCGGTTGGCTGCTGGGATTCGGCATTGATCAGCCCGCTATCGAGGAGGCATACGGATGAAATATTTCAGCAGGCCCAGCAGGGAAAGCGCGGAAGGCGAGTACCTGGCGGGAGCTTTCGGCAAACATTATGAACCGTTCGGAACAATCGGCCTGAGCGATGCGACCATGCTGGGCACGGAGGGGGTGGTTCTGGAAGACATTTCCGGAGACACCCTCGCGATCCACCCGGAAAACGCGTCATGGGCATTTCTCAGCCCAGGCGAAGCCAGGTGGTTTCCCCATCTGCACAACAAGCCGTTCGGCTGGTTGCGGCACGGCATGCTGCAGCACGGCCCGGATGCCGCGCTCGACTTTGCCGCCCATCTCTACCGCAGGGGGTTATTGACCCTCAACAATCATGCCGCGGTAGACCAGCGGATGTTCGCGGATGGCCCAAATTATGACGAGGGCAATTTGATCGAACTGCTCATTACGGAAAAGTGCAATCTCGCCTGCCCGTATTGCCTCGCGGGCGCCAACTCGTCCATGCCTGCCATGAATAGCGAGATCGCCCGGAAAACCGTGGATCTCGCGTTCAACATGGCGGAGAGTAATATCCTGGCTTTCGAATTCGCCGGGGGGGAGCCGTTTCTCAAGTACGACCTCATGAAAGAAACGGTGGCATACATTCGCAATCACCCTTTGAAAGGCAACCGCAGGCTGTTTCTCAGCACACAGACCAATGCCACGTTGCTGAACGAGGAGCGGGTCCGCTGGCTGAAGGAACAGGATATACGGGTGGGAATCTCCATAGATGGGGGTGCCCAGGCGCAGAATAAAAGCCGGCCGCAGGTTAACGGCAAGGAATCGTTCAGCAAGCTGGCCAGGGGAATCGATCTGCTCCATCGTTTCGAAGTGCCTTTTGGCGGTCTGGTAGTCCTGAACCGGTCCAATGCAGATGATCCGGCGGAACTGGCTGCCACCCTGCTGGATCTGGGCATACATGGGTTCCGGTTGAATCCCATCGCGTATCTGGGCGATGCGCGGAAAAACTGGAACCAGGTGGGCTTGAGCCAGGAACATATCATCGGGTTCATGAAAGGCCTGATGGCGCATATCGTGGACCGGAAATTACCGCTGCTCGAAGACAACGTTCGCAGCATGTGCGATTTTCTAACCAGCAAGCAGCGCAGGACACGCTGCATGCGGACGCATTGCGGAGCGGGAGATACCTTTCAGGCGGTTGCTGCCAATGGCGACATCTACCCGTGCGGACGGGCCACGCAGTCGCCCGGACTGAAGCTGGGGAATATCTTCGATCCCGGTCTGGAAAGCCTTTCCCAGCCGTCGAGGAGCAACGACGTCATGGCACAGATTCGCGAACGCAGGCCGGCCGATCTCGAAGGATGCAGCAACTGCTCTTACAGGCAATTATGCCAGTCCGGATGTTCGGCCCAGGCTTGGGAGCGCTATGGCACAGTACGGCATCGCACCCCGGAATGCACCTTTTACAAAACGCTGTATCCCTATCTGATGCACTGGCTGTCTTTCGATGAAATGGCATTCGACCACCTGAATGCGTACAGCTATTTCAATAACGAGGGCAGGCATTTCTCACGCGACTTCGCTCCCGTCGCCGGCGTGCCGGTAACAGCGTGAACGCTCCCGATATTTCCCTTCCCGGCTTCAAGGAACAGCTCCCGGCGGAAGTGCTGACGGACTGCGCCGGCCTGTGTTATCCCGCGGGACCCGGCAACACCGTCGATATGCTGTTCGGGCTGGCTGCGCTGACCCGGTCGGAGCAATTCCGCCATCGCCTCTCCACAGCGCTGGAAGCCATGTATTTCGTGGATGCAAGCGAGCTCCAGCTTGCGCGACACATCGTCGCGGCGCTCGATCGCCTGTCCAGGGACAGCCGCATGCGCCTGTTCAGCACGCCGCTGGCGGAAACGGATACCGTGCGGCATGATCCGGACAGGACGAGTGGCGGCGATAAATCGAAGCTTCTGCTCTCAGGTATACGCCATCTTGTTCATCACCCCGACGTCCACGATATCGCTTTTATCCTTCCGCCATGCCTGTTTTATCAGGGAGTTTTTTATCTGCCGCATATTCACGCCCTTCTCCTCAGCGGTACGGAGGGCACGACCATCGCCGTCGTCGAAAAACATGGCAAAACGCATTTCGTCTGGAGCGACGGTCCAAGCATCACACTGGCCAATGACGGCAGCGGGTTGCCGCCAGGGTTCAAGCATCCCCGCCTTGCGGCGCTGCCCCGCATCGGAAGATTTGCCATACTCAATGGCGCACCCGAGGCCGCGCCGCTGCTTTCGCCGTTCGACCCGGCAACGGATGAAGAGATCAAGGAAGGAGCAGACCGGATATCTCTTGCGCTGGAGCTTCTTGAGCAGATCTGGCCGTATGCTTTCCACGCGATCCACCGGCATGTGAAAGCATTCTGCATCCTGAAGCAGCGCGGTTATTCGCGCAGCCATAGCCCTCCGGAGCTGCCAGGAACCATATTGATGAGCGCCGATGAGGTGGTGCGGATAGGCGACCTGCTGTGCCATGAATCGAGCCATGTGCGGATGAATGTTTTCCGGCTCTACGATCCGATCGCCCAGGCCCACGATCCCAAGGCGGAAGCAGCAGGCTTCATCTCGCCCTGGCGGCCGGATCTGCGCCCGCTAAAAGGACTGATCGACGGCGTGCACGCGTTCCTCAACGTATGCCGATATCATCGCAAGCTGGGGGAATGGTGCGATGGCGCATGGATCCCGGGTGCGATCTATGAACGGCAAAAACAGAATGTCATCCAGGCCAATGCGTTGCTGCTGCAGCATGCAGCCCCTACCCGGATTGGAGCCATGCTGATGGAGGAATTCATCCGCGAGGAGGCATTGCTGTGAGCAATATTTCTCCCGGCGCAGCCACCAGCCCAGCGATCGGGGATGCGGCGACCGGTCCCGCCCGTCCCGCAAGAGATTTGCGGATCGACCCGCAATCGCTTGCACGCCTTCGCACCGAATTTCGCAGCCGAGGGGCGGCAGTCCATGGCCCCCCTGCCATTCAGGCTGACATCCACGCACAGCTTTTGAACGAAGCCCTGGCGCAACGGGAGAGTGCAAGCTGGAGCCTGATAGCCAATGGATGTCCGGGCGAGATTTCGCAACACAATCTGCGCGCCTATCTCGGCCCGCATGCAAGAAATTTTCTCGCCGCGCCCGAGGTGCTGGAAAATCTGCGGCAGGTGACTGGATACCGGCTCGTTCCCTCATGGAGCGCCAGTTGCTATACCTATTATGATGGCCCCGGCCAGCACATGGGCGAGCACTGCGACAAAGAAGAAGCATGCCGGATAGCCCTGCTGGTTTATTTGCAGACTATCTGGGCACCGGGCACGCAGCCTTCCACGGGGCTTCAGCTGCATGTGTTCCGGAGCGACAATGCGGCAAGCGGGCTGGTGCTTCGAATTACCGGGTTGTCCAACCGCATCGTCTTTCTGAATGGCGCGGAGCAGGCGCACCTGCGGCCCGCGCTTGCTCCGGGGGAACATATGACCCTGCTGGCCGGTTGCTATCAGTTGTCACCCTAACGAAAATCCAACCATGCAGTGGAACGACTGGCCACCCTCCGATCCGAACCTCATGCCAGGCTACGAAGCCTGGCGTGAAGGAAGACTGAACGACGCCCAATCGTTTTTCGAGGGGCAGGCGGGCATGCGTCCCGATTGCGACGATGTCTGGCGCGGACTTGGAAACGTCGCCTGGACTCGTCACGATTTCAGGAGTGCCCTCGCCCATTTCAGCACGGCATTGCGCCTGGCCCCCTGGAATCCCATGCACTGGGGAAACATGGGACTGGTCCGCCGCGACCTTGGCGAACCGGAAGCCGCAATCGCCGCATTTTGCGTTTCGCTGAGCCTGGACGCCAACTATGCACCCGCCCTCAACGAATGGGCCAACGTGCTGTTCGACACGGGCAAGCATGAGCAGGCGCTGCCGCTATATGACGCGGCTCTCGCCATTGATGATACCCGAGCGGTGGTTTACCATAACAAAGGCGTGTGTTTGCGGTATCTGGGCAGGCTGCCGGAAGCAGTGGAATATTTTGAAGCCGCGCTGGCACGGGACCCTCATTATCATTACTCGGTGGAAGAACTCCGACGGTTGTCCGGCTGCGTGGCTATAGCCGGAAGATAGCCATCAACCTGAATCCGGCTCTTCCCGTACAAAGATATCCGCCTCTCTCCAGTCCCAGGAAGGAAAGCGATGCCAGACAATAATGGTCAACAGAAATCCCCTACCTATGATGTCGTAATCGTGGGGGGAGGCATTGCCGGTTTGTATTGCTGCCACGAGCTGATCAAGCAAAGCGAACGACTCAAAATCAACCGTATTCTTCTACTCGAGGCCTCCGACCGGTTCGGCGGGCGGATAGAAACCTGGTCGCTGCTGCGAACCGGCGAAAAAAACGGAGAAGCAATCGGATTCGACGATACCTGGGACCCTTGCAACTGGGATTTTACAAGCGGAAAACCTGATCCGCTTGCGCCGCAAGGCGACAGGCAATCGCCCTATAAAGGGCCTACTGAAAAACAGCCGGCAAAGATAAATGGCGAGGCGGAAAGGCAATCGGAGATCGAATACCTGCGCGCGGAATTCGGTCCGATGAGAATCGAGCCGCGTGATCAGCCATTATTGCAGGCGCTGCTTGATGAACTGGGCATCCGGGAACAGATTCCGGGAGAGGAAGAGAGTCTTGACGACCTCGTCCCGTTTTCTTCCTATGCGTCGGAAGATCCGATGGAGCCAAGATTTACGCTGCGGGAGGAAGAAGCCAAGCAAAAAACCCCTTTCGATTTGATGATATTGGCCCTTCGGCGCATTTTCGAGATGGTCGAGCTCGCGGGGCCGAAACCCTGGCAGACCGATGCGGCCAACGAACAGTGGAAAAACCTGAAAGACGAGGCCTTTTTCTATCGCCACTACTGGAAAGGGGAGTTGCTGGAGTGGATACACAACATTACCGACGAAGACCTGGATGTCATCAGGAAGCAGGCGAGCTTCAGAGGGCAGCCGCTATGGAACCTGGGATTCTGGAATGTGCTCAGCGATGTGTTGAGCCATTTTGCCGTGGTCAAGATAAGGGACTGGGGAAGCTACTACCATTTTGTCCATGAGAACCTGAATGCCGCGGAATGGATTATTTTCTGGCTCAGGGCGATACGCGGGACAGGATCGCTTCGCGGCATCCGCGGGGGCATGAGCCGGATAATCTGGAAGCTGCTGGAAAAGCTGCACGATGAAAGAGGTCCCTTGCTATGCATCCAGAAAGGCAGAAAGGTTGTCGATCTCCGGTCCAGCGGGAATGAGATAGATATCACCGTGGAAAACGAGAGCGGGGTCGTCAGAGCGAAAAGAGTGATACTCGCGCTGCCCAAGCGCCCGCTGGAAAAGTTGTCGTGGAACGAAAAGGGGCCGCAAAAGCAGCTCAAGGCGGCCCTGGATGCGGTTGCCGGCCTTTCGCTGCTGAAGTGCTTTTTCGTGATCGAGCAGCCCTGGTGGGAAGATAACCGGCCCCTGAACCGCTACGCAGCAGACCTCCCCACCCGGGAACTGCTCTACGTAAAAAGCCATGATCGGACAAAAGGCTTGATCATGGTCTATACCGATCGCCCCGCCATCACATTCTGGTCAGATTACCTGAGAACGATCGAATGCGCGCCTGATGATCAGGCGTGCCAGGAGCCGTCGGAAAACCCCCAGCTCGAAAACCAGGAAACAGCCAGGACCTGGTTCCTGAAGCTGCGGAGGATATCCTGGCAAGGGAGTGCTCCCCCTTCCAGCCATGGGTTGTATTCTGGAAACGGGGGCGTGGCTATCGAGAGAGAACCGGGAAATCCGCGACTATGGCAGCGTTTCGTGCAGTTTGCGAGAGACTACGAACACCATGATTTTACCCAGGACCGCCTGCTCGCCTGCGGCATGCGCGACTGGGGCAAGAATCCTTTCGGCGCGGCGGCTCACGGCTGGCTGCCGGGCGTGATGTCCTGGAAACACATGGAGTTTCTGGAGGCATTTTCACTGGAAGGGGGTGCTTCTTCGCGGAAGAATATTCACGTGTGCGGGGAAGCGTTTTCCGACTACCAGGGCTTTATCGAAGGCTCGCTAAGGTCCGCGCGCCGCGTTTTGCGCCATATCGAAAAACAGGCAAAAGCGGAAAATTGAGGAACCTCCGCAAAGGTTCTTCAATCCAGGCCCCCCTCTCGCCCCATCCGGGTGCCAAGGGAAAATACCGGCAGGTACATGGTAGAATCCAGCTTCCGTCAAAATGCAGTCCTGCCATGAAAGAACACCCCCGCGCCCAACTGCTGAAGGATCTACTTTCGCGCCGCATCGTGCTGCTGGACGGCGCCATGGGCACGATGATCCAGAGCCACAAGCTGCAGGAGGCAGACTACCGTGGCGCTCGTTTTGCGGATTTCCCGCATGACCTCAAGGGCAACAACGATCTTCTGACGCTCACCCAGCCGCAGATAATCCGGTCGATCCATACAGCCTACCTAGAAGCGGGCGCCGACATCGTCGAGACCAACACCTTTAACTCCACCGCGGCCTCGATGTCCGATTATCACATGCAGGACCTCGTATACGAACTGAACTTTGCGGGCGCCCAACTGGCACGGGAAGCGGCGCAAGCCATGGAAGCGCAGACGCCGGACAAGCCGCGCTTCGTGGCCGGGGTGCTGGGGCCAACGACCAAAACGGCATCGATTTCCCCGGATGTCAACGATCCCGGCTTTCGAGGGATTACCTATGATGACCTTGTCCAGGATTATTCCGAATCCATTCGCGGGTTGGTCGATGGGGGCGCCGATATCCTCCTGGTCGAAACCATATTCGATTCGCTCAATGCCAAGGCCGCGCTATTCGCCATAGACCAATACTTCGAGACCCATGGGATTCGCGTCCCCGTCATGATTTCCGCGACCATTACCGATGCCTCCGGCCGCACGCTTTCCGGACAGACGCCTGAAGCATTCTGGAATTCGGTACGGCACGCGCGCCCATTATCGGTCGGACTGAATTGCGCCCTGGGTGCGGAATTGATGCGTCCTTACATCGAGGAGCTTTCGCGCACGGCTGAAGTATATGTGAGCTCCCACCCCAACGCCGGCCTGCCCAACCCGCTGGCGGAAACCGGCTACGACGAGACGCCCGAATATACCGCCAGCCTGATCAAGGAGTTCGCGCAGGCGGGCTTTGTCAATATCGTCGGCGGCTGCTGCGGCACGACTCCCGCACACATCAAGGCCATCGCCGATGCCGTGAGCAGCATTCCACCGCGCAGCATCCCGGATATTCCGAAGAAGCTGCGGCTTTCCGGACTGGAACCGCTCAGCATTGGCGATGATTCGCTGTTCGTGAATGTGGGCGAGCGAACCAACGTCACCGGCTCGAAGGCGTTTGCCCGCCTCATCCTGGGGAACAATTATGCCGAGGCGCTGAGCGTCGCCCGCAACCAGGTGGAGAATGGCGCGCAAATCATCGATATCAACATGGATGAGGCGATGCTCGACTCGCAGAAAGCGATGGTCACCTTCCTCAACCTTATCGCCGCCGAACCGGATATCAGTCGTGTGCCGGTGATGATCGATTCGAGCAAATGGTCGGTTATCGAAGCGGGCCTCAAATGCGTGCAGGGCAAGGCCATAATCAACTCCATCAGCCTCAAGGAAGGCGAGGCTGAGTTTATCGAACATGCGAAGCTGGCTCGCCGCTATGGTGCAGCGGTGATCGTCATGGCGTTCGACGAGTCGGGCCAGGCGGACACCAAAGAGCGCAAGGTTGAAATCTGCACCCGCTGCTATCGGATTCTCGTCGATCAGGTGGGTTTCCCGCCCGAAGACATCATATTCGATCCCAACATATTCGCTATCGCCACGGGTATCGAAGAACACAACAGCTATGGCGTGGACTTCATCGAGGCAACTCGGATCATCAAGCAGACGCTGCCCTATGCCAAGGTGAGTGGCGGCGTATCCAATGTATCGTTTTCTTTCCGTGGAAACGAACCGGTGCGGGAAGCGATTCATACGGCCTTCCTTTATCACGCGGTCCAGGCGGGCATGACCATGGGCATCGTGAACGCCGGGCAGCTTGGGGTTTATTCCGATATTCCTCCGGATCTCCTGGAAAGGGTCGAGGATGTGCTGCTCAATCGCCCGGTCGGCGGCGAAGCCACCGCCGCCACCGAGCGGCTGGTCGAGTTTGCGGAAAGCTTCAAGGGACAAAGCAAGGAAAGCACGGAAGACCTTTCCTGGCGCGATGCGCCGATACAGGAGCGGCTGACCCATGCGCTGGTCAAGGGCATTACCACCTACATCGTGGAAGATACGGAGGCGGCGCGGGTTGAAATATCCCAACAGGGCGGACGGCCCATCCAGGTGATCGAAGGGCCGCTCATGACAGGCATGAACGTGGTAGGCGACCTGTTCGGATCGGGAAAGATGTTTTTGCCCCAGGTGGTGAAGTCCGCTCGCGTAATGAAGCAGGCGGTGGCTCATCTGCTGCCATTCATCGAGGCGGAAAAGAAGCTGCTGGGCGATTCGCGGCCCAAGGGCAAGATCGTCGTCGCCACAGTCAAGGGCGATGTGCACGACATAGGCAAGAACATCGTCACCGTGGTGCTCCAGTGCAACAATTACGAAGTGGTGAACATGGGCGTGATGGTGCCCAGCGCCCAGATACTGGAAATGGCGCGGCGCGAAGAGGCTGACATGATCGGCCTGTCGGGTCTCATCACGCCATCACTGGAAGAAATGGCTCATGTGGCGAAAGAGATGGAGCGGGAAGGCTTTACCATTCCCTTGCTGATCGGCGGCGCGACAACCTCTCGCGTCCACACCGCCGTCAAGGTCGCGCCACACTACAGCGGTGTCACCGTGTGGGTACCCGACGCCAGCCGCGCGGTGGGCGTATGCAGCAACCTGCTGTCGGACGAATTGCGGGCAAATTATGTCGAGGAAATACGGACCGAGTATGAAAGGGTCCGCACCCAGCATAAGAACAAGAAGGGGCCAGCGCCTATGCTCTCGATTTCGCAAGCCCGGCAAAATGCCCTGAAAACCGATTGGGCAAACTACGCTCCCCCCGAGCCCGGTTTCATCGGCGTGAGGTCATTGAGAAACTATCCGCTGGAAAAAATAATTCCATACATCGACTGGACCCCGTTTTTCCAGGCATGGGAGCTGTCGGGGCGTTATCCCGCGATACTCGAGGATGAGATCGTGGGGGAAGCCGCCAGCACGCTTTTTCGCGATGCCCAGGCCATGCTGAAGAAAGTGGTCGAACAGAAGTGGCTAGGCGCCAATGCAGTGGTGGGACTATTCCCCGCGAATACGGTCAACGACGACATCGAAATTTATGCGGACAAGGGCCGCACGCAGGTAGCGATGACCTTCCATAACCTGCGCCAGCAAACCACCAAGCCGGCAGGACGGCCCAACCTCTGCCTCGCCGACTTCATCGCTCCCAAGGAAACGGGAATTCGGGACACCATCGGCGCATTTGCCGTGACAGCCGGGCTTGGCATAGATGCGCGGGTGCGGGCTTTCGAGGAGGCGCACGACGATTACAGCGCCATCATGCTGAAAGCGCTAGCCGACCGCCTGGCGGAAGCTTTTGCCGAGCACATGCACTGGCGTGTCCGGCGCGAATTCTGGGGTTTCGCCAAGGAAGAAAGCCTGAACAACGAGCAACTGGTCAACGAGGAATACCGCGGCATACGTCCGGCGCCGGGCTACCCGGCCTGCCCCGACCATACCGAGAAGGGTCCTTTGTTTGAACTGCTCAAGGCGCCGGAAAATGCCGGCATCATCGTTACCGAATCCTACGCCATGGTGCCCACCGCGGCGGTATCCGGCTTCTATTTCTCTCATCCGGAAGCCGATTATTTTGCCGTGGGTAAAATAAACAGGGATCAGGTGGAAGATTATTCGAAGCGAAAAGGCTGGACGCTGGAAGAAACGGAGAAATGGCTGGCGCCGGCGCTGTCTTATGAGCGGTAGGAACGATGGCGAGGATGCGGGCCATTGCTCGCATCGATCGCATCCTGTTCCGATATCGCGGATTCAGCCTTTCATCCGGCTGATCCTGGCTACTTCAGGAATACGCCTCAATCCCCGCATGACCTGGGCAAGATGGTGGCGGTCCCGTACTTCGAGCATGAAAGTCATGGTTGTATAGGCACCCTCGCCGTCCATGACGACATTGTCGATGTTCGAACCGGCATCGGCTATCGCCGCGGCCACCCTTGCCAGTACGCCCCGCTGGTTGGCCACAAGAATTTTGATGCTGACCTCGAATTGCCTGGTAATGCCTTTTCCCCACGCAACATCCAGCCAGTTATCCGCTCCCCCGCGGTTTTTGGCGATCGTGGGACAGTCCTGGATATGGATCACCAAGCCCTGATCCTTCTTGATGAAGCCGACAATCGAATCTCCGGGTATGGGGCGGCAGCACTTGGCAAACTGCACAGCCATGCCCTCGGTGCCCAGTATGGTAATGACGTCGCTGGCGCCATTTGTGGCGGCCAGGGATTCGCCAGGATGGGCCGTCAACCTCCGCGCCATCACGGCAGGCAAATGCTTTCCCAGGCCAATGTCCGCCAAAAGGTCTTTTTTTGACTTGGCCCCGCTTTCGCGGGCTATTTTTTCCCACTGCGTCTCACTTACGGTCTGGAGATCGACCTTGAGCGAAGAAAAAGCCTGGTTCAGCATGCGTTCTCCGAGCTTGGCGGACTCTTCATATTGCATCGTCTTGAGAAAGCGCCGGATATGCGATCGCGCCTTGCCGGTAGCGACATAATTGAGCCAGGCGGGATTGGGTTTCGCATGCGATGCGGTAATGATTTCCACCCGGTCACCGCTCCTGAGCTTGGTGCGCAATGGCGCATTCTCGCCATTTATCTTCGCCGCCACGCAACAGTCGCCGATGTCAGTATGCACCGCGTAGGCGAAATCCACGGGAGTGGATTCCTTGGGTAGCGCGAGGATCTTGCCATGAGGGGTAAACACATAAACCTCTCCGGGAAACAGGTCGACCTTGAGGTGTTCCAAGAATTCCAGGGAGTCGGTGGAATCGCTGAGCGTCTCCAGGAGGCTCTGGAGCCACTGATGCGTTTTCATGTGGAGATCATTGAGATCCGCGTCGCTGCTCTTGTAAAGCCAATGCGAAGCCACCCCGGCCTCAGCGATCCGGTGCATCTCGGGAGTGCGGATCTGGACTTCGATCGGGGTGCCGAAAGGACCCCACAAGGTATTATGCAGCGATTGATACCCGTTCGCCTTGGGTATGGCGATATAGTCCTTGAACTTTCCCGGAATGGGATTGTACAGGCTGTGCAGTGCGCCCAACGCGATGTAGCAGGAGGGAACGTCCTTGACGATGACGCGAAAACCGTAAATATCCAGGACTTCGGAGAATGTGAGATGCTTATCCGCCATCTTCTTGTAGATGCTGAAAAGCTGCTTTTCGCGGCCGGTAACCTCCGCATCCAGTCCTGAAAGCTTCAGGCGCTGCTTGATAGCATCGAGGATTTTGGTGACCACTTCCCGCCGGTTTCCCCGAGCTGCCTTTGTAGCCTTGGAAAGAACCCGGTAACGGGTCGGATAAAGATAGCGAAAGCTCAGCTCTTCGAGCTCATGATAGATATTATTGAGCCCGAGGCGATTCGCGATGGGCGCGTAGATTTCCATGGTTTCTCGCGCGATGCGGCGCCTTTTGTCCAGGCGCATCACTTCCAGTGTACGCATGTTATGCAGCCGATCCGCCAGTTTGATAAGTATGACTCGCACGTCGCGCGCCATCGCCAGCAGCATCTTGCGGAAATTTTCCGCCTGGGCGTCCGCATGGGTCTGAAATTCGATTTTGTCCAGCTTGGAAACGCCATCCACCAGTTCGGCGACTGGATTACCAAATCTGTCACTGATCTCGGCCTTGGAAACATGCGTGTCTTCCATCACGTCATGCAACAAGGCAGCGGTAAGCGTCTGGGTGTCCAGGCGCAGCTTGCCGAGTATGCCAGTTACGGCAAGCGGGTGGGAAATGTAAGGCTCTCCGGACTGCCGGAACTGCCCGGAATGGGCGCTTTGACTGAAGAGATAAGCGTTCTGGAGCTCAGAAACATCCTCCCGTTTAAGATAGCTGGATAGCTCGCTAAACAGGAAGTTCGCCTCGGGCGAGATAACAGAGGGATTCGGCAAGCCTCTAGCTCGCGCTGCTGTTTCCTTCATTTGCTGTGATTAGCCCGTATACGGGTTTCTCAGAACGGCATTCACCTCGCGATACAAAAACTGAAACTCGTCACCTCGATTAGGCGATGAGGACTTTGAACAGAACTGCTGTACAACAACAATACGGCGGCCTCGATCACAGATGCCCCATCGTGAGAATATCGATCCCCACCTTTCCTTGGGCAAGCTCGCGCAGTGCGATCACGGTCGGCTTGTCCCTCGCGGACTCCACCATCGGTGTGCCACCAATCGAGAGCTGCCTTGCCCGGATGGTTGCGACCAGTGTCATATCGAAACGATTGGGAATTTTTTTCAAGCAATCATCAACGGTGATGCGTGCCATAACCTGCTCCCACTATAAATATGTGAATGTACTTAACTTATAAAATATCCGGTGAAACAAAATATTGCCGCTGAGCCCAATGTGCAGGGTGCCGCTGAATCGAACCGGCGATATCGCCAACCCGTCAACGCTATGATTCAGGAGCAGGCGCATGGCCGAGCTGGGCTACCAGATCATGATGGCGGGAAAGCTGCCTCGCCACTTTCAGGCGCTCGGCCTGCACGATGCATTTCAAATCCTGCAAGGCCTTCTCTAGCTTTTCATTGATAATAGCATAGTCATAATCAGCCACATGGCTGATTTCTTCCCGTGCTGCGGCTGAGCGGCGACGAATTGCCTCTGCGCTATCCTGGGCACGATTCCTCAGGCGCATTTCCAGCACCTCCAGCGAGGGAGGCAGAACAAAAATTCCCACCGATTGCGGAAAAATATTGCGCACCTGTCTTGCGCCCTGGCTATCAATCTCCAGCAGAATATCCCGCCCGACGAGCAAGGTTTCGTTTATCCATTTTTTTGAAGTGCCATAAAAATTTCCGTAGACTAATGCGCTCTCCAGAAATTCTCCCTGCTCCAGACGCTGTTCAAACGCCTGCCTGCTTATAAAATGGTAGTCCCGGCCATCGACCTCTTCGGGCCGTGGCGAGCGGGAAGTATATGACACGGAAAGGCTCAGATCCATGCCGGCCTGAAGCAGCGCCTTGACGAGACTGGTTTTTCCAGCGCCGGAAGGGGCACTGATAATGAAAAGACTACCTGGCGTTGCCATCATATTTGATTCGCCCGCTATCCCGATGCTGCTCCGTTCACCGACGCATGCGAAAGTGTAGCAGCTTCCGCCGGACAAGGAACGCCGAATCCCAACCTTCATCGACCATGGGTAACTTCTTCGGCAGCCTCCGGCCAGCGAGTCCCGCCTCTGGAAGACTGCGTTCAAGCTGGATGTAACGGGTTTGAGCGTTGATTACGGCATGCAAGATGCCGGTGGATCCGGCAATTCGCTCTTAACCTAATGCTAATGTGATTTGGCCCAGTGGACTATATCCTGGGTATTCAAGGCCCCAGATTGTCGCGCCACTTCGCGCCCGCCCTTGAACAAGGCAAGCGTGGGTATGCTGCGGATATGGTATCTGGTACCCAACGCCTGCTCGGCATCGGTATTCACCTTGGCAAGGCGGATATGCGGTTCCAATATTGCGGCAGCCTGCGCGAAAGCAGGCGCCATCATTTTACAAGGACCGCACCAGGGAGCCCAGAAATCCACCAGCAGCGGTATATCGGTGCGGTCGATATGGTTTCCGAACGTGGCCGAGGTGAGTTCTACCGGTTGACCCTTGAATAAAGGTTCATGACAGCGTCCACAGTTAGGCTTCTGGTCGAGCCGAACCCTGGGCAGCTTGTTGATCGCCTGGCAATTGGGGCAGATCAGGTGCAGGAATTCGCTCATGAGAATGTCAATCCGTCGTGCTGTAAGCCTGTGAAATGAGGAGGACCCCGCCGATTTTCAAGACGATGCCGGTTTCTTCATCCGGCATTATCCATAATGAAAGTTGGCAATGGAACATACTAAAAAAAATCGTTCCATTCCCAGGGTGGAATCGGGGAAAGGGGAAATTGCGCTCCCCACAGGCCCCGCCCCGCAGCCCGCGCTTTGGCTTGCAACTCCCTCAGCGCGTCATTTTTCGTGTCATCGTAAACCCAGGCCAGGCCACGTTTCACCTGCTCTGAATTGGCATCGATCCCGTTGCACGTCACACGCGCCAGCATGCGCCCATATTCGTCTTTCGTTATGCCCGTCAGCTCCGCCTCTACCCAGAAACATAGATCAAAAAGAGATTTCCTCGATCGATCCGAAAAAGGCTGCTGACCTTCAGGCGCATCGATCTCGGCCAGCCGTACCCTTGACATGTGTCCGTCGATGACTATGGTGAGGGAATCGCCATCGGGAACCTGCACTACCTGGGCATGGATGACCTCGTCGACTGGATCCGCAACCGACGGGCAGGGCAGCATGCAAATGACAAGGGTAAGAAAAAACGCAAGTTGTCGGCAAGGTGATTGAATAATTTTCAGTCTCTGGCTTGAATGAATCATTCGCCGAACAGGATGGCGAACTGACTCATGGCTGATTTTTAGTCGAAAGTAGCACGTACGGAGCAGCACGCTGCACAGCATCAGCCGCAGTAGTTTAATGGCCGTTTCGTCATGGGGGAAATGGCCTTGGGTCATACGCGACCCAGCCTCATGTTGATGGACCACGTCACCGGTCGTTTGTGCTCATCCGGCCCCCAAAGCCGGGAGAGATCGGCAAAGAAGGTTTCAAGTATGTCTTCGCGGCCGGCTTCGATCAAGCGCTGCGCCGCCGACCATGTGGAGATGTATCCGAGAAAATCACCGAGTTTCCAGGCATGCCCGCATCGGCTTCCTTCAGAAATCCAATAATCTGCTCTTCGCTGAATCGCTTCTTCATAGTCCACTCCTTTTTAAGAATCGGACTCTACTACGTCATGAAGCTAATGGGAGGGGCAGGTCATCGCAACTGTCAGTTTTTTCAGAATGTCAGGTCTGTCGAAGCGAGCCGATTGCAGATTCGTTAGTGGAAAAATTTCGGTCATCTCTTTACAGATGAACATAACATGTGTAGAAATATGTAATTAATATATACATATATAAGAATATGTAAAGACAAACGTGTTTTTGTATACAGGTCTCCCCCGCACTCTACCCAAACTCAACCTATGGATTTCTATCCGACGCTTAAACCCAGCCGCCGTAAACTGATCTGCCGGCTCAATCCAGCTTTCCCAGCACTACTTTCAACCGTTCAGCAGCATTCATCACTTCGTTTGTTTTAAGACGGGTGATTGCCACTTGGGCCTTGGCGCCGGCTCTTTCTTTCCTCAAGAATTGAGCGCAGCACCACCAGCCGGCCTATAGCATTTACGTAGAACGGGATGCCCGTGGTACCCAGTTGCTCAATCTTGAGACTTTATTCAATGTTGCACCTGCTCCCGCATCTGCTCTATCAATACTTTAAGTTCCATGGAGATTTTCGATACTCCCGCGTCCATCGATTTGGAACCTATGGTGTTGGCTTCGCGATTGAGCTCCTGCATCAGGAAATCCAGGCGCTTGCCGATAACGCCACCCTTGACCAGTACGCGCTCCACCTCCCCCAGATGGGTGGTGAGACGGCATAATTCTTCATCTATATCCACTTTGCTGGCAAACAACCACAATTCCTGCCGGATGCGATCATCATCGAGGTTTACCAGGGCCTCGCGCAAGCGCGACTTGAGCCTCTCCTCGAAAGCCAGAAGCAGTCCGGGGATGCGAGGCACTATTTCCGATGCCAAGGCGTGCATCCTGCTGACGCGATGAAGCAGAATGCCTTTCAGCTTTTCCCCCTCCCGTGCACGGGATGCTGCAAACTCATCCACAGCTTGCCGCATCAAGTCCATGCAGGGGCCGGACAGATTTTCCGCGGGCGAGGTTTCCGGCCTGAGTATCCCCGGCCAGCGCAGGATGTCCGCAACCTCCAGCCCGCGCGCGTCAGGCAGGGTCACCCTTATAGCGCGATCCAGTTCGAGCAGGTTTTGTAATAAATTGGTGTTAATCTGCTGCAATCCGCCCGTGTCCGCGATTCTTGAAAAGCTGAGGCGGCATTCGACCTTTCCGCGATTCAACCGGGTGCAAAGAAATTCACGCATCCCTGCCTCCAGCAGACGCAATTCGTCAGGCAGGCGAAACTGGAGATCGAGATAGCGATTGTTGACGGAACGAAGTTCCAGATTCAAGGAACCGTAAGGCAGCTCTTTCGTGACCGCCGCATATCCGGTCATACTATATATGGCAACCGAGTTGTCCACTGGCAAGTCCTTAATACGTTAGAATAGGAAACTGCTATCGAGCTGCTTTCAGGGGATTATGCCATAACGAATTTGTCCTCCGGCGCCAATCCCGCTTAATGCCGGCGCCGCCAGCCATTATTGCCGTTTTGTCCGCGATGCTCTTCCGAATGTTATCTCCCTGAAATTTCCATGCCCATACGCCCCAGCAACCGCCAACCAGCTCAGCTTCGTCCTGTCAGGATCACCCGTCATTACACCAGACATGCCGAGGGTTCGGTACTGATCGAATGCGGAGACACCCGAATACTATGCACCGCCAGCCTGGATGAGAAAGTGCCTGCGTTTCTTCGCGGGAGGGGCCAGGGCTGGCTAACTGCCGAATATGGAATGCTGCCGCGCTCAACCAATGAGCGGATGCAGCGCGAAGCCGCCAAAGGCAGGCAGTCCGGCCGAACCATGGAAATCCAGCGGCTGATCGGACGCTCGTTGCGTTCGGTGATGGATCTGGCAAAACTGGGGGAGCGCACCGTCCAGATCGATTGTGACGTGATCCAGGCTGATGGGGGTACCCGCACCGCGAGCATAACCGGCGCATTTGTCGCGCTTCACGACGCGGTGGAAAAACTGCTGAAACAGCAACTGATACGGGAAACACCCATACTCTCCCATGTTGCAGCCGTTTCAGTAGGAATATATGAAGGCGTGCCGGTGCTTGACCTCGACTACCAGGAAGACTCCCGCTGCGATACGGACATGAATGTCGTGATGACCGGCGATTCTGGCCTGGTTGAAATGCAGGGGACGGCGGAGGGAACTCCATTCAGGCGGAAAGAATTGAATGAGATGCTGGATCTGGCGCATGCCGGGATAGAAGAGTTGATCCGGATTCAAAAATCGGCGTTGCATGCGGAATGAGATTTGGATGAGAAAGCCGGCAGGGACAGGCATATTCTGATACGCAGATGCGGAAACTGGTCATAGCAAGTAATAACGCGGGCAAGCTGGGAGAGATCCGGCATTTGCTGGAACCCCTGGGATTCGAGATATTTCCCCAGAGCGCGCTCGGGGTTAGCGAGCCGGAGGAACCTCATGTCACATTCGTCGAAAATGCGCTATTGAAGGCGCGGCACGCCAGCCTTTGCACCGGCTTGCCGGCCCTGGCTGACGATTCCGGTATTTGCGTGCCCCGGCTGAATGGCAAGCCGGGTATCCATTCCGCCCGCTACGCCGGCGAGCCAAAATCGGATGAATGCAACAACCGGAAGCTGGTGGAAACCCTTCTTGGTGAACCTGATCGGCGGGCTTATTATTACTGCGTAATGGTGCTGTTGCGGCATGCCGAGGACCCTCAGCCTATCATTGCCGATGGGACCTGGCATGGCGAGATCGTGCTGGAGCCGCGGGGCGAGAGAGGGTTCGGCTATGATCCCTATTTTTTTCTGTCCCAATTGAGCAGGACTGCTGCGGAGCTTTCCATGGAGCAAAAAAATCGGATAAGCCATCGTGGCCAGGCGCTGGCCCGATTGGTGGATAAAATCAGGGAAGAAGAAATTTAAGTGGGTTGCCGGTTATTGAATACGCTATCGCGCCGCAGGCAGGATGCGGCATTTCTTTCCCATCTTTCCCAGTCACCAGCAGCCTCTTCGACTCGCGGTCACGGACGAGCAGGCCTTGCCCGGCGGACGGCGAGTCATTTCGAATAATCATGCAACCAAGCACCTCCCCTGTGCTCATGCCAGGGTCGCGCGCGCCGCGGCTTATGTCGCTGCCGCCTCTCAGCCTTTATATCCATATCCCCTGGTGCCTGAAAAAATGCCCTTATTGCGATTTCAATTCGCATGAGCTTCGCGATTCCAATTCTTTGCCGGAATCGGAGTATGTCGCTGCCCTCATCCGAGATCTTGAAACGATGGTGCCTCAGGTCTGGGGCCGCAAGGTGATAAGCATCTTTTTCGGGGGAGGCACTCCCAGCCTGTTCAGTGCCCAATCCCTGGACACCATCCTCACTGCCGTTCGCGCCCTGCTGCCCCTGGAGCACTTCGCAGAGGTGACGCTGGAAGCCAACCCGGGAACGTTCGAGGCAAAAAAATTTGCGGACTTCCATGCCGCCGGAATCAATCGCCTGTCGGTGGGCATTCAAAGTTTCAATCCGAAGCACCTGCGATCGCTGGGTCGCGTACATGATGACTCGGAGGCTCGCCGCGCGGTCGAGATCGCCCGGGAGAATTTTTCCAATGTGAATCTCGATCTGATGTATGCGCTGCCGCATCAGACCCTGCAGGACGCGCGTCAGGATATCGAAACCGCTATCGCGTACGAAGTCTCGCATATTTCGGCGTACCACCTGACCGTGGAACCCCACACGCTGTTTCATCGCCACCCTCCGCCGCTGCCAGACGACGATCTATCCGCCCAGATGCAGATAATGGCCGAGCAAGCGCTTGGCGATGCCGGGTATGTAAATTATGAAACGTCAGCGTTCGCCAAGCCTGGCTTTGAATCGCGCCATAACATGAACTATTGGGAGTTCGGCGACTATCTGGGTATCGGCGCGGGAGCACATAGCAAAATCAGCTTCGCCGACAGAATAATTCGCCAGATCCGTTATAAACAGCCGCGCGAGTACCTCGTCAGGATGGCGCCAGATGTATCCGACGCTGATGCCGTCATGGAGCAGCACGAAGTCGGGCGAGAAGACCGGGTATTCGAATTCATGATGAATGCCCTTCGCCTGACGGAAGGCTTCAGTACTCGAATGTTCCTGGAACGTACCGGCATTCCCGTAATGCGCATTCAGCATCAGCTCGATGAAGCTGAGCAGCGCGGGTTCATAACGCGTGGCCGCATGCGGATCGCGCCCACGCTCGCCGGCCGGCGGTTTTTGAATGATTTATTGCAGATTTTCCTGCCCGATCCGGAAAAGGCGGCAGACCGCAGTTCTTGATCTGCTATCGTTTGCGAAACACGACATCCCATACCCCGTGCCCCAACCGCAGGCCCCGCAACTCGAATTTGGTCATGGGCCGATGTGCCGGGCGTGGCGCATAGTCTGCTGCGATATTGACGAGCTGCGGCTCGTCGCCAAAGACCTGTAGCATCTGGACCGCGTAATCTTCCCAGTCGGTGGCGGCATGAATATAGCCGCCACTTTGCACCCTCGTGGATAAAAGCCTGGCGAATTCCGGCTGTATCAGCCGGCGCTTGTGATGTCGCGCCTTGGGCCAGGGATCCGGAAAAAAAATATGTACCCCGCTCAGGCAACCGGATGGGAGGGATTTCTGCAGCACCTCTACGGCATCATGCTGAATGATGCGTATATTTGCCAGCCCGAACTCGTCGATCAACTTCAGCAAACCACCCACGCCCGGTGTGTGGACTTCGACGGCAAGATAGTCGTGTTGCGGATGCGCCTGGGCAATAAGGGCGGTGGTTTCGCCCATTCCAAATCCGATCTCCAGGAATCTGGGTGCCCGCCGGCGAAAAAGATCGTCGAGATCCAGTATACCGCCGGTAAATGGAATGCCATATTTAGGCATCAGGGAATCATGTGCGCGACGCTGGGCGCTGGAGATATGCCCCTGCCGGAGAACGAAGCTGCGAATCGGACGATGCTCTGCCATTATTCGGGCGAAGTGATCAATGTATCGGGAAAACCGGAAAGGCTGCGAAAAGGCCGGTGGGCTGGAAGGCGGGAAGTGAACTAGACTGATTTACCCTTGCTGGACGCTATTACCCCGCTCACGGGTGAGCTGGGGCTTGCGCTGTAGATTTTCTTTGGCATTCTTCCCGCCAGGTAAGCTTCGCGGCCCGCTTCGACCGCCTTTTTCATGGCGGACGCCATGAGCACCGGATTCCGCGCGGCAGCGATAGCAGTGTTCATCAGGACGCCGTCGCAACCCAGCTCCATGGCGATGGCGGCATCTGAAGCAGTGCCGACACCTGCATCCACAATTACCGGAACAGCGGCGTTTTCTATAATGATCTGAAGATTCCACGGATTGAGTATGCCCATGCCGGAGCCGATAAGGGAAGCCAGCGGCATAATCGCCACACAGCCGATCTCTTCCAGTTGCCTGGCCGCAATAGGATCGTCCGATGTGTATACCATGACCTGAAAATCCTCCCTTACCAGGATCTCCGCTGCTCTCAGCGTTTCAGTCATGTTGGGATAGAGCGTTTTTGGATCACCCAGAACCTCCAGCTTTACGAGGCTATGGCCATCCAGCAACTCGCGCGCAAGGCGCAGGGTACGAACCGCCTCTTCCAGCGTATAGCATCCGGCGGTGTTGGGCAGGAAGGTGTAGCTCGACAAAGGCAGCACATCGAGCAGGTTGGGCTCATCGGGATTCTGTCCGAGATTAGTGCGGCGTATCGCTACAGTAATGATTTCCGCGCCGCTGGCATCGACGGCTGCGCGCGTTTCGTCGAAATCCTTGTACTTTCCCGTGCCGACGAGAAGATGCGAGGTATACGTTTTTCCCGCGATGATCAGATTATCCATGAACTCCTGTTGGCGTTTATCGCACTTGTTAGGAGGGAAGCGAGGAACGTCATCCCCCGCCCACCGCAACCACAATTTCCAGCCGATCCCCATCCGCCAGCATTGGCTGATCGAATTTGCTGCGAGGGACAATTTCGCCGTTGCGTTCCACGGCGATACGCTTGCCGTGCAGGCCCATATGCTCCAGCAATTGAGTGATATTCAAAATCTGGTGATCCGGCTTTGATGCCATGCCCGTTTCTTGCGGCAGGGGGATGCGCTGAGGTTGACCGTTGACGATAAGTTGTATCATTTCAAAATGAGAAAATGGATATTGCCATGCGTCATGGCATAGCTTCCCGTGCAATTATACGGGGCGGCGTCCGCATAGTCGATCATCCGGGGTTCATACATCAAACACGCGACAGCGAGCCTTCGCCAGCATGGCACATAATCATATTTGTACTGTTTCCCCTCCCATGGCCGCCAGCCTCGCTCCAGTGGGATCTCTATACCGGGAACCAGATGAAAGGAGGTCCCGTAAGGATATGATTGCCGGGAAGTAGGTTCACGCGTTCCGTTGTATAATCTTCCCCGCCTTGCGGGTGTAGCTCAATGGCAGAGCAGAAGCTTCCCAAGCTTACGACGAGGGTTCGATTCCCTTCACCCGCTCCAGTCATCAGTCCATCGAGTTCTTTACCAGTTTCTTCTGGTAACCAGTCCGCTTTACCGGGCCGTAATTAACACCGGCACCATGCCTTCATCAAACATTTCCTTAACCCTTGCTATTGGAAGTAAACTTTACTACTGCTCTTGTCAAGGAGAGTTCCATGGCAAATGTCGAGAAAGTAAGTATCGCGCTGACTGCGGAAATGGCGATGATGATGCGCCAAGCAGTGGAAAGCGCGGAGTATGCCTCGGCGAGCGAGGTGGTGCGGGAAGCTGCGTGACTGGAAGGTTTGCAGGGCGATCAAATCATCATTAAACTGAGACGACAATGGGATGCGGGTGTTGCCAGCGATCCCGCGACAGACTGCAATGAAGCCTTCTCCCGCGCGATATGAGCATACCTGAGTTCGCCACCAAACTGATAGATTGGCACGGACTCCACGGCCGTAAGAACCTTCCATGGCAGAACACGCGCGACCCCTATGCTATCTGGATTTCGGAAATCATGCTGCAGCAGACGCAGGTGTCGACGGTCATTCCCTATTACGCGCGGTTCCTGCAACGCTATCCGGATATCGGCGCACTGGCGGCCGCGTCTCTCGACGATGTGCTGGCGCAGTGGAGCGGTCTTGGTTATTACTCCCGTGGAAGAAATCTGCACAAGGCTGCGTGCCGGATCGTCGAAGGTCACGGAGGGAAGTTTCCAGATAAAGCCGATGCCATACAGGGGCTTCCGGGCGTGGGACGTTCCACCGCCGCGGCCATTGCCGTATTTGCTTACGGAAAACGCCATGCGATACTCGATGGGAACGTCAAACGCATCCTGGCGCGATACTTCGGGATGGATGGTTACCCCGGGGTGAAAACGAACGAGCGGCGCCTGTGGCAAAAGGCAGAGGAACTTCTGCCGGACTCGGTAGGCGCGGGAATGGGCAGTCATATCGAGGTTTATACGCAGGCGTTGATGGATCTGGGCGCCACCGTCTGCACGCGTGCCCGGCCGAAGTGCGCGGTATGCCCCCTGCGGGAGGATTGCCTGGCTTTCCGCGAATCCCGTGTACGGGAACTCCCCATGCGCAGACCGGGAAAGAAGCTTCCGGAAAGGGAAACTTCCTTGCTGATATTGATCAGGCAAGGAAAAATCCTGCTTGAAAAGCGCTTGCCTGCCGGAGTCTGGGCGAGTTTATGGTGCTTCCCGGAAATGCCGGGTGACGAAGATACGCATGCGTATTGCAGGCGCCGTTTCAGCATGAAAGTCAGACTTCTACCACCCATGGACGAATTTCATCATACCTTCACTCACTTCAGGCTGAAAATCCGGCCCTTGCCGCTTCAGGTCGTCTCCCTCTCGCCAGAAATCGCGGAAGGGGATGCGGGAGTAAAATGGTTCACGCCGGATGAGGCACTCGGCGCCGCAATTCCTGCGCCGGTAAGAAAGCTGTTTGCAAGAATCGACGACTCCAGGACGGGATCCCGCATGTTGTGGCACTCTTCGTACTCTTTGGAACATGCGAAATAGCGGTCAGTCGTTCTATATTGGAACGGATGGACGGTTCGGCAAGGTAATGGATAACTGGCGGGAGTGGAGAAAGCAGCGCCGCGCCGAGTTGATGGCGCTGAGAGAAGCCGTGTCGGAGGATGACTATTATCGCTGGAACACTGCCATCACAGAATCGCTGAGATGCGGCTTTCCATGGTTACGAAGCGTTGCGGTAGGATTTTGCTGGCCCCATCGCGGAGAATATGATCCCCGTCCGATGATGGATTTTATCCTTCGGCATGGTGCTATCGTTGCGTTGCCGGAAGTAACTAGGAAGAATGAGCCATTGAAATTTCGCCAGTGGTGGCACGAAGCCCCAATGAAAACGGGTGCTTATGGCATCCCTGTTCCCGATAATACTCCCCTGGTTTCCGTGGGAGCAATGGTCATACCGATGGTCGGGTTCGATCAAAGGGGCTTCCGCCTGGGCTATGGGAGCGGTTATTTTGACCGTACGCTGGCTTCCAGCGTACCGCGGCCGGTGGCGATCGGCGTAGCATTCGAAATAGCACGGCTGGCGGACTTGCATGCACAGCCGCACGATATTCCAATGGACTTTGTCGTGACTGAAGCCGGCATATATCGGACCGCAGGAAACAGCCTTGCTCCAGTTTCCGCCGAGGAATGCGCCGCGGCGAATTACCGGAATTAGAAGCAGCCACCATCCCACCGGTACGGAATCAATCCTTTCCGGTTCGGCTTGCCTGATTGTCCTCGCCCCACCGAGGTGCAAGGGAATGGCTTACCCCGAGATGATCCAGTATCCGCGCCACTATAAAATCGACTATATCCTGCACGGTTGCCGGCTGGTTATAAAATCCCGGGTTTGCCGGCAGGATCACCGCCCCATTACGCGCAAGCCGCAACATGTTTTCAAGGTGGATTGCGGAAAACGGCGTCTCGCGGGGGACCAGGATCAGCTTGCGGTTTTCCTTCAGCGTGACGTCCGCCGCGCGCTCTATCAATCTTTGGCTCAATCCGGCGGCAATGGCGGCAAGCGTACCCATGGTACAGGGGCAAACCACCATCGCATCCGGTGGATTGGAACCCGAGGCAACGGGAGCAAACCACTCCTCCCGCCCGAAAACCCGAAGCTGTCCTTCCGCAGCATTGAACCGCTCGCGAAATAGTTGTTCCGCCTCGCGGGGACGGGACGGCAGCACCAGCTGCAATTCCTGGTGGGCGACAATCTGCGCCGCCTGCGAATAAAGCAGGTAAACGCGATGTCCGCCCGCCAGCAGCAGTTCCAGCAAACGCAGGCCATAAAGCATGCCTGATGCGCCGGTATAAGCCAATGTGATGGTTTTACGCGCCTCCATTCAACAAGCCGATCGCATAGTAGTCATTCCGTCACATAGTCATTAAAATTCCTGCTGGCGCTCTTTAAGGAAGAACTGTAGCCCGCTCGACTTGCAGCTATTGATTGAGCTCCCGATGACGCACCAGCACCTGGTTACTCCCCCCGAAATGGCGCGCCAAGCGTTCCGCGAAGTAGACCGAGCGGTGCCTTCCCCCGGTGCAGCCAATAGCCACGGTCAGATAATTCCGGTTATCACGGATGAAGCACGGCAGCCAGTCGTCGACAAAGCGTCTGATGTCCCCGTACATTCGATTCGCATCGGGCACGGCATCGAGAAACTGGACTACAGCGTGGTCTTTTCCGGTGAGCGGCCGCAACGCGGCCTCATAATGGGGATTAGGCAGGCATCGAACATCGAATACCATGTCCGAATCCAGCGGAATGCCATGCTTGAAACCAAAAGACTGAAAAAAAAGCGTGAGGCACGCGTGATCGAGACCGACGAAATCCCTGACCCACGCCCGCAGAGTGCTCGGACTCAGATCGCTGGTATCGATACGGTTGGCAAGATCGTGTATTTCGACCAGCATTTCCCGTTCCGCCTGTATGCATTCAGGCAAAGTTGAATGCGCGTCGCTGAGCGGATGGCGGCGGCGGGTTTCGGAAAACCGCTTTACCAGCGTCTCGGTTTTAGCCTCAAGGAATAGCAGATGCACATCCATACCCTTGTGTTTCAAATCAGCCAATTGCTGCGGCAACAACGGCAGTGTCTCGCGGCTGCGGGCATCGATGCTGACGGCCGTTCGCTGATGGCCGGACTCCTTCAAGTAAAGGGTAACCTCGCTCAGCAGGCTGGCGGGAAGATTGTCCACGCAATAATAGCCGCTATCCTCAAGAACGGTAAGCGCGATGCTTTTACCGGATCCTGCCAGGCCGCTGATGACAATCAATCGCATGCTACCGGCTCGGGGGTGAGAGGGTTTGCGGCGAATGGTTCACGTTCTTGCCTTGCACGATCATACAGCGAAGCTTCCCGCTTGCGCTGAACCCGTTCAGAGGTTTTATCTTTCCAGTGCTATTCCAGTTTCCCATTCTCCATCTCATCCTGATGCCGGGTAAGAAATTCCTGGGCGCTATCGATGCCTCGCAACTGCAGCACATAATTACGAACCGCGGCTTCCACCAACACGGCCAGATTGCGGCCGGCGGCTACGGGAATGATGACTTTACGAACATTGACATCGAGAATACTCTCGCTGACATCATTGATCGGTAATCGTTCCAGGGAGCTCAAATCAGCGCTGCTCGGTTTTTGAAGATGGACGATGAGCTTCATGTTCTTCTTGCGGCGCACTGCGGTCTCGCCAAAGATGGTGCGAATATTCAGCATGCCCAATCCACGCACCTCAAGGAAATCGCGCAGCATGGGCGGGCAACATCCTTCCAGGGTTTCCGGCGCGATCCGGTAGAGCTCGACCACATCGTCCGCCACCAGGCCGTGCCCGCGGCTCACCAGTTCAAGGGCCAATTCGCTTTTGCCTACGCCACTATCGCCGGTAATCATCACCCCCAATCCCAGTACGTCCAGCAGGACGCCATGCCGATTGGTGGAGGGAGCGAGGACGCGTCCCAAATAGGGGCGCAGCAGCCAGATTACTTCCAGGCTGGAAAGAGGGGAACAGAAAAGAGGAATGGCAGCCGAATTCGCCAGCGCCTCTATGGAAGCTGGCATGGCGGCTCCGCCGGTGATGATGAAACACCATAACCGGCTCCCAGCAAGGCGCTGCATGTGCTGTTCCAGAGAAGCGGGAGCAAGGCCGTTGAGATAATTGACTTCCGTATCACCCAATACCTGTATCCAGTTCGGATGAATGAAATTAAGATGTCCGATTACGCCCTGCGTGGATTTCGCGATATCCTCATCGTCGAGATATTTTTCTCCGCCGTCCTGGCCCGCAAGCCAGATCAATCCCAGCTTCTGCCGCTTATCCTCGAAGAACTGCGAAATTTTGATTTGCGACATTCAATATCCGTCAGGAAAAGCAATCCGGTTCAAGAAACGGGGCTAAGCGAACAGATAACAGCAATGGAGCATGCGTGCGATCCACGAATCAACGTATCTCCTCTGCTCGCCTGCCCGCAACAAGGATTATTCGGGCGTATTCACATCCTGGTTCTTCAGCGCGCCGTTGCGATAACTCGCGTTCTTTTCCTTATGCTTCAGTATTTGCCGATCCAGCTTGTCCACCAGGCTATCGATGGAAGCATACATATCAGCGCCATCGGTTTCGACAAAAATATCCTTCCCGCGCACATGCACGTTTGCCTCGGCCTTTTGCTTGAGCTTTTCCACCGAGAGAATCACAGTGACATCAATAACATGATCAAAATGACGGGTGATCTTGCTCAGCTTTGAAGTGACGTAGTCACGCATGGCCGGAGTTATTTCCACGTGATGACCGGTAAGGTTAAGATTCATTATGCCTCCTGGCTTGGATTAAAAAGATTTACGAAGATTGACGGGAGGAATCTGAATGGATTCCCGGTATTTTGCGACAGTCCTGCGGGCAACCACAATGCCCTGCTGCGCCAGAATTTCAGAGATCTTGGTATCGCTCAGCGGTTTTTTGGAATTCTCCGAACTGATCATCTGCTTGATCAGAGCTCTGATTGCCGTGGCGGAACACGCGCCGCCGGTATCCGTCCCCACATGGCTGCTGAAAAAATACTTCAATTCGAATATGCCGCGCGGCGTGTGCATGAATTTCTGCGTCGTCACACGCGATATCGTGGATTCATGCAGATCAAGAGAATCCGCGATTTCCCGCAGCACCATGGGGCGCATCGCCACTGCTCCGTGATCAAAGAATTGCCGCTGGCGCTCAACCACCGCTGCAGAAACCTTGAGGATGGTGGAGAAGCGCTGATGCACATTTTTGATCAGCCATTTCGCCTCGTGCAATTGTCCGGATAGCCTGCGGGCCGAGTCATCGGGGCTCCGTTTCAGGATATCAGCATAAAGCCGGTTGATCTTCAGCCGCGGCATGGCTTCCGGATTGAGGCTCGCTGTCCAGTTACCGCTGACCTTCGTGACAATCACGTCCGGGATGATGTAGCGCGCCACCGCAGAACTGAAGGTCGTGCCCGGCCGCGGATTCAGCCGGACGATCATCTGCTGGATGGAACGCAGGCACTCATCATCGCAATGCAGCAACTTCTTGATGGTGCAGAAATCCCTGGATGCCAGGCTTTCGAGATGTTTGTTCACCAGAAGCAGCGCCTGATCCCGATAGGGCGTGTCTTCCGGCAGAACACGCAGCTGCATGACCAGGCACTCCTTCAGATTGCGGGCTCCTATACCGGGCGGATCCAGATGTTGCAGGTATTCGAGCGCGATGCGCAGGTCGTCAATGCCTATCCCGAGCTCTGGCGGCAGCAAGCCCGCTAGCTCTTCCAGATCCTGCACGAGGTATCCGTCGTCATTCAGGCTGTCGATCAACAATCCGACTATTCTGCGGTCTCGTTCCGGAATCTGGCTGAGACTGAGTTGCGAGAGAAGGTGTTCGCGCAAATTAGGCGGTTCCGCCGCCTGCTGCGGATACTCTCGCTCCTCATCATCATCCCGGTAGTTGCGCGCGGCCCCTTCGTCGTTGAACCAGTCCTGCTCATCTGTCAGGCTATTCTTGGCTTCTGCATCAACGCCACCAGCAAGCATCTTTGCCTCGGCATCATCCTGGATTTCAGGTAATGCAGAGGAAAGCGACTCGGTCTGATCGTGGAGTGACAAGCTCCGGTATTCGGCGCTCTCCCCACCGGAAACATCCTCCAGCTCCAGAAGCGGATTTTCCTGGACTATCCGCTCGATTTCCTGGCCCAGCTCGACCGTCGAGAGTTGCAGCAACCGGATCGACTCTTGCAGCTGCGGAGTAAGCGTCAAGTGCTGCGTCAGCTTAAACTGGAGAGTAGGTTTCATAAGCATGGAAAAACAATGTTCTGACCAGATCCCTGCGAATCGACTTCTTTCAAAGCCGGAAATGTTCCCCCAGATATACTTTTCTCACATTTTCATTATAAATAATTTCATCAGGCCTGCCGCTCGCCAGTACCGCGCCGTCGCTGATGATGTATGCCCGGTCACAGATACCCAACGTTTCCCGAACGTTATGGTCGGTAATGAGCACTCCGATCTCCCGCTCCCTGAGGAACTGTATAATTTTCTGGATATCCAGGACCGCGATAGGATCGACACCCGCAAAAGGCTCATCCAGCAGAATGAAACGCGGACTGGTCGCCAATGCCCGCGCAATTTCGACGCGTCGGCGCTCCCCTCCCGACAAGCTGATGCCAGGGTTGTTCCTTATATGGCTGATATGCAGATCATGCAGGAGCTCTTCAAGATGCTGCTGTATTTCATCGGCGGAATAACTCTTCAGTTCGAGCACTGCCCGTATATTATCGGCCACGGAAAGCCGCCGGAAAATCGATGCTTCCTGCGGCAGATAACTCAAGCCCAGGTGAGCGCGCTCGTGCATCGGCATCTGGCTTAAATCGCGCCCATCCAGAAAAATGCTGCCGCCATCCACCGGCACCAACCCTACAATCATGTAGAAGCACGTCGTCTTGCCTGCGCCATTAGGGCCGAGCAGGCCGACCACTTCGCCACTCGTCACTGACAGGGACGCATCCCGCACAACAGTGCGGGATTTGTAGCGCTTCTTCAAACCATCAGCCCTGAGCTCGCTCATCTCTGCCTGAATCAATGCGGCCAGACTGATTTTATTGGTCTTCGGTGTTTGATTTCTGTTCCTTTCTTTTAGGTTGAATGACGGCCCTTACCCTCCCCTCCGATTGAACCGGGGTGCTTGCGCTTGCTTCGCCGCGACCATTTACCTGAAAGAATTCGCTGACCGCGTCGTAGGAAATATACTCCCCATGCACCTCGTCGTGGCCTCGCCTTAATCTCGCCTTCTTGAAAAGCTGCACCTTGTCAGCCTTGCCATCATATTCCATGCGTTCGCTCCAACCTTCGACATACTCGTCCATTCCATCGCGCTTCTGCCGAAAACTGGCAAGATTTCCAAATGCGGTAGCATATTGAAAACCATTGGCGTCTTCCTTGACGATCATCTTGTCAGCCCGGATGGTAAGCGTTCCCTGAACGAGAACGACGTTTCCCATGAAAGTCGCAAGCTTGTTGGCATCCTGCACCGTGGCCTTATCGGCTTCGAGATGTACTGGCTTGTCGCGATCGGCTCTTTCCGCCCAGGCGATCCCCGTGGATGAGATCAAAAACCATGATATCAATATGGATATTATAGCCGGCATCATGTGATTCCAATAGCGAATCTAGCGCCCTTGCTTCTGCACGACTTTTACCTGGGACAACAGCTGGGTAGTCTGCGTGCGGTTGTTCATTTCCATTCCAACCGCATTAATCACGGCATTCTTCTCCGTTATGACTACCGGCTTATCGGTTTTTGCAATATCCTTCTCCGGAACAAGATGCAGCAAGCTAGTGGTCATGGTAGTCTCTCCCCGACCCTTGCCCCCATTTCGCAGCACCATCACATTGCCCGTCAGGTAAACGTCCTCACCCTTGCTGGACATCTTCGCATGGTCCGCATTTATCTGTATCGCCGGCTTGTCGGATGCAACATCAATGAAACGGGGGTTTTCCATGCTTATGCTATTATCATCCGGAAAATGCTTCATGCTTTTTGCAAAAAGCTGATGCCGAACCAGGCCATCAACGCTCATACGGATGATCGAGAAGTCTTCGATCATGTAATCGGGCAGATGTGTGCCGTCATTTTGCGATGAAGAAGGCGGCCTTGCGGACTCACTCAGCCAGAAAGGCAATGCCAGCAGAGAAGCAAGCAAAATGAGGGGAAGACGCGAAAACAACCAGCCTTTCACCTGAGATACGTCTCCAGATGAGCCTCCAGCGTATTTTGTGCCTGCATTATTATTTCGCAAACCTCGCGCACTGCTCCACGTCCGCCCTCAGAGCGGGTAATATAATGCGCATGCTTTTTTACCAGCGGGGGCGCGGCAGGAACGGTAATGGCAAGGCCGCAGCGTAGCAGGACCGGCAAATCGATCAAGTCGTCACCCATGTATGCGCAAGCCGCGCCATCCAGATGGAGCTTTTCCAATAATGATTCAAACGCCGGGAGTTTTTGTTTTGCTCCTTGATACACCAGGGTAACACCCCAATCCTTGGCTTTCAAATCCACGCAGGTAGATTGCCGACCGGTAAGAATAGCGATGCCTACCCCGGTCGACTTGAGCATCTTTATGCCATGGCCATCCTGGCTATTGAATGCCTTGATCTCTTCTCCGGTGTCCGTAAGATAAAGGCTTCCGTCCGTCAGGACGCCATCGACATCAAATATGATTGCCCGGATATTCCTGGCTTTTTCCAATATATGTTGCATGTGATTTACAACGGTTGCGCCCATCAATTTGGCAGATTGAGAAACAAGCCGCCACAAAAAAATCCGCATATCCCGCACAAGGCTTCATATTTCGGCAGTTGTCCTTTGCGCCTCATTTCCATGAATGACAGGGAAATTGCAATACACCCGGAGAGCCTTTATTCAAGGCGAGAACGCCCAATACATCCAGCTCGTCTGATGCGTTCAAACCGAAAGCCCGGGCATCGGCGCTTTCGGATATCCCGGTACAAAACGTTTCAGAGGAATATGCTCTGGCTTACGCCAATTTTCCGCCAACGATGCGGAATGGCTGCAAGATGACACAAGCGCGGGCGAAAATCGAGAAATTATAACAGAAATAGTGCCTTGATTATATTGAGAAGGGGCTGGAATAGCGTAGCCAGTTCACGGAAGCTTCATCAGCGCCAATAAATTCCGTTATCGCAGAGATACGAAAATTACCAAAGGAAGTACTGTGAGAATTTGTTCGGCGCTTCCTTAAGATGAAAATGAATCAATTCTTGGGCAGCGGAAAAACCACTGACTCGACTACGCCACTGAGTTCCTCCACCACCACCTCCCTGTGCCCCGCCGCTATTTGCCTGAGCCGCGAGATAACTTCCTGCACCAGCACTTCGGGAGCCGATGCACCGGCCGTGATGCCTATCCGGTTTTTATCTTCAAGCCATTTTTCCTGCAATTGCTCCGCACGGTCTATCATGTACGCGTCTACCCCGGCATTTCTCGCGACTTCACATAAGCGGTTGGAGTTGGAGCTGTTCGGCGAACCGACAACAATCACCAGATCGCACTGCTTCACCATCATTTTGACCGCATCCTGACGATTCTGCGTGGCATAGCATATATCGTCCTTCTTGGGACCGGTAATCTTGGGGAAACGCCTCTTCAATGCCTTGATTACACGGGTGGCATCATCCACCGAAAGCGTGGTCTGGGTAACATACGCCAGATGCGTGGGGTCCTCTACCTGCAGGCTGTCCACATCCTCTTCTGTTTCCACCAGATACATCTGCGGACCATCCCCTTCGGCCTGGCCCATGGTCCCTTCCACCTCGGGATGGCCCTGGTGGCCGATCATGATGATCTCTCTTCCCTGCTCGCGCATTTTCGCGACTTCAATATGAACTTTCGTCACCAACGGACAAGTCGCATCAAAAACCTTGAACTGCTGCGCCTCGGCTTCCCGCCTCACCTCATGCGAAACTCCATGGGCGCTGAATATCAGAATGCTGCCCACCGGAACTTCATCAAGGTTTTCGACAAATACCGCGCCCTTCTTCTCAAGATTTTCCACCACGAAACGGTTGTGCACCACTTCATGGCGAACGTAAATGGGAGCGCCATGTATTGCCAATGCCCGCTCGACGATTTCAATGGCGCGATCGACCCCGGCACAGAAGCCTCTGGGGTTTGCAAGCAACACTTTCATCATTGGCCGTTCTCCATAAGAACCACGTTCATTGGTCATGTTTGCTACACTGATGTCGCTAACGGTCATGGCTGTTCGCATCCCTTGTGCATGAGTATGGATAGGTGTATGGACGGATAATACAGGTAACCCCGTTATTTTAAAGCATTCATGTATTTCCTCAAGACGCTTTTTTGCGTCCACCGGAAACTCCAGTTCCATTACATAGGATCAATCCCGCTCCGGATGGCGAAACGCACTTTGTCCAGTTCCTCGCAAACCTTGCGTGCCGCCTGCAGTATGCGCGGCGTCTGGCGGTGTATGAGATCGGGGTGTATGAAAATCACATCGCTGTCCTCCATTGCGCTCCCGCCAATCCGCCCATCCAATCGAATTTCCCGTCCGTCAAATCGGGGCGAGATACTGCTCACGATTGCCCGCGGATGAACTTCGAGCAGGTTCTCCATGCCTATTACGGGCGTTAATGCCGGCGCGGAGGCAAACATGTTGACGCCTCCGCAAATGCTTATGATATCGCTGATGATATGATTCCCGTTTACTGTCATGAGCGGATGGCGCCAGATCAACTGAACCATCCTGACCTTTTCCCGGCCTGCATAGCTGTCCCGGATGGTCCGCAATTCATTTTCATAAGCACGCGCGGCTGATTCTGCCTGCGTCGACGTTCCCGCCCACTGCCCTATCAGCCGCAACAACCGCGGCACGTCTTCCAGTCTGCTCGCTTCGGTAGCCGCCACGTTCATCCCCAACCTTTCCAGCCTTCGGATATCCACAGCTGTGCTACCGCTGCGCCAGGCGATCACAAGATCGGGCTCGAGCGCAACAATTCTTTCGAGATCCAGGCTGGACGCATCCCCGATGCGGGGAATCGATTTAACGGCATAGGGATAATCACTATAAAGGTCCGCGCCGACCAGCTTATCGCCGGCACCAGCGGCGTATACCAGTTCAGTGATACTGGGCGAGAGCGAGATGATGCGGCGGGAGAAATGGCTCAGGCGTACATGATGGCCACGGTCATCAGTCAGGCTGGGTGGCGGCGTCTCCTCGACACCCGGCCTGGCCCCGGCCACACCGCTGGTCCAGGCCCATAATAAAGCCGGGATGACGCACAAGCTTACTAGTTTGCCAAGCCACATGTGTACTGGAATGCCACGTCAAAGAGGCTATGACCTTGCTCAAGTCGGGAAATTTCCTCTCCCTCTTCAAAATATTCCGGGATTCGAATGAATGTGGCGGGAATCGGGGAAATACGATGGACGCCAACGAAGATTTATTCAGCGCGCTTTCTTAAATATCCTGGTAGCGCTTCGCCAGTGCAACACGCTGCTCGTAAGCCTCCCGGGCAATGCGCACATCTTCCAGAAACAGGGGAAGCTCCTTGAGCAGGAGGGCTTGCGGACCATCGACGAGCGCTTTGTTCGGAACCGGATGAAAATCCACCAGCACCATGTTTGCGCCAGCTATCACTCCCTGGACCGTTGCATGCATGATATCGGGAATTCCATCGGGCGATGATGCACGCAGCCCGACAGAATGGGAAGGATCCACGCAAACCGGCATGCGGGTCAGCCTTTTGACTACGGGTACGTGGGCAAAATCGACAAAATTGCGGTGAGGATCTCCCATGTTGGTCTTCATGCCGCGAAGGCCGAAAACGACTTTCCGGTTTCCTTCCGAAGCCAGGTATTCGGCAGCGTTGAGCGACTCATCGAGCGTTATTCCGAAGCCACGCTTGATAAGCACCGGAAAATCCTGCTGGCGCCCAACGATTTTCAGCAACTCGAAGTTCTGCGTGTTGCGCGTGCCGATCTGCAGCATGACGCCTGTGACGTTGCCTGTCCGGTACAGCGCATCGCAGATCTCTTCGACGTGGGATTCATGGGTGATCTCCATGGCAATCACCTTGATGCCATATTTGCCGGCCAGCTCGAATACATAAGGCAGGCAGGCCTTGCCATGTCCCTGGAAGGAATAGGGGCTGGTGCGGGGCTTGTAGGCTCCCATGCGCGTGCATACCTGGCCATTGTCACGCAATGCCTGCATCATCAATTCGACATGCTCGAGTGTATCCACCGCGCACAAGCCGGCGAAAACGTTGAGCGTATCCTGTCCGAACCGTACTCCGTTGTAGTCGAAATGCGTAGGCCGGTGGTCGTCCTTGTGGCGGCCGAGGACGCGATATTCTTCCGAAATCCGGACCACCTGCTCGACACAAGGCAGGCTCTGCATATCTTCGACCGGCAACGCCTTGGTGTTGCCGATCAAATACACTTCGGTGAGCGTCTGCTCGCTGCCAACTTCAGTATGAACACGAGTTGATATTCCGGGCAGATTGGCGAGATGCACCAGCAACTGCTTATATTCTGGGCTGTCCGCCCGCGTATCCGGGTTAAGTACAAGAATCATGAAGTAGTGTGGGCGTGGAACAACGGGACGCGCTGCAGGCGCGCGGGAACCGGGGAATTCTACCCGAAAAACCAAGTCCTTGCCATTCGAACGAATATCGCGTTTAATGACTCCGGGGAAGGAATGCGCGAAAGGCGACAACCAGCGAGGATTTGTTCAGCTTCCCTAACTCATGGCGCATGCAGCATTCGTCGCTCGCCGCTTCGTGCGAGGTCAGGTCGAAAACGGGCATCGACATGCCCGCTTCCCGCCACATTGCTGTAAAGCGAAAGAGTGAGACTAACCGCGCAAATAAAAAGATAAGTCACATTCTGCCCCGTGCCTTCCATGACCGCTCAAATCCCAGAATGCGGAAGCCAGGATCATGCCGCCCCGCCTCCCGCAATTTTATTGATGGGTCCGACCGCAAGCGGGAAAAGCAGAATTGCTCTGGACATAGCCAAATATTTCCCAGTGGAAATCATCAGCGTCGATTCGGCACAGGTTTATCGGCATATGGATGTCGGTACCGCGAAACCCAGCCAGGAAGCCAGGGCGTCGGTGCCGCACCATCTCGTCGATCTGATCGAACCGCATCAACGGTACTCTGCGGCACAATTTCTGCATGATGCCCTGGCGGCTCTGCGCGAAATTACGGAACGGGGAAACATCCCGCTGCTGGTTGGCGGAACCATGCTCTACTTCCGGACGCTGATCGAAGGTCTTTCGGAGCTGCCCGCCGCGGACGGCATCGTGCGGACGATGATCGAAGACAGGGCCAAGACGCGTGGGTGGCCTGAAATTCATGCAGATTTGTTGCAATTCGATCCGGCCAGCGCCGCGCGGATCAAGCCAACCGATAGCCAGCGAATCCAGCGTGCTCTTGAAGTATATTATCTGACCGGCAAGCCGATGTCGGAAATTTTCAAGAAGTCTCGCGCTTCCGGTATTCCTTATCGCGCCATTTCCATTGCGCTGGTTCCTGGCGATCGCGGCGTTCTGCATCAGCGCATCGCGCAGCGCTTCGAAGACATGCTCGAACTCGGATTGATTGATGAAGTTCGGGCAATCCGTGATAAATTTCGCATTACCGGCGAAAGCCCGTCGATGCGTTGCGTCGGTTACCGCCAGATCTGGATGCATCTGGAAAAAAAAATGGATATCGCGGAAACGCGGCAAAAAGCACTGGCTGCCACCCGGCAATTGGCAAAACGGCAATTGACCTGGTTGCGCTCGATGCGGCATGTGCAGGAGTTCGATTGCCTCGCGGAAGATCTTCCGGACCAGGTGCGAAGGCATCTCATGGAAGCAGGCTTGCAATCGCCGGGGACATCGAAAGTTTCATGATCGCAGTTATATATTTTTTCAATAGCTGGTTTATTAAGGAGCCTCTGAATAAGTCCTTGTGGAAACGCGTTGCGGTAAAATCGGGATGATTGCAAGGCGCAGCACGTTGGTCGTAACCGAAACCACGATGCCAGGGAATGCAACGCAGCGGTCCTCAAGCGGGGATCGGGCGGCGGCGGGGGATGCCAGACCGCGCCAAAGTATACATGGGCGCCTATTAGGCCGATTTTGTGCAGCCTGCATGGAACCATGAGGATTTGTTCAGAAGCTTTTTAAGGAATCTCTGAACAGGGAAAAGGAAAGAACATGAAAGGCAGAAACAGATTAGTTATCGCCGCCATGGCGCTTGCGGTATTTGCAGGCGCAATCTCCATCCCCGGCTGTACCCGGCATGAGGACAAGGTGCATGAATCCTGGGTCGCCCCTCCCGAGAAAGAAGCGGTGGATGATGCTACGCTGGTCAGCGCCCTGCGGGAAGCCTTGCGGTCCGACCCGGATGTCAAAAATCTGGATGTAAGGGTTGAAGCTCATAACGGCGAAGTAATGCTCAGCGGCATTGCAGACAATCAGACGCAAATCGACCGCGTAGCCATGCTCGCATGGATGATGGAAGGTATCAAGAAAGTGGATAACAAAATGGGGTTGCGCAATGGGGCCGCTGCGCAGAATTGAACTGCTGAACAGGCCGTGGCAGCTGATGCCGTCACCACTCAATTTTTCGGGAAAATCAACTTGATTACGTCACTACTCCTCACGCTGGGCATAATCCTCGGCGTTATTCTTTTCGTTCCCTCGATACGGCGCCGTCTCATTTCGGATCGGGTGCTGAAGATTTTTCGCCACAAGCTGCCGCAGCTTTCGCAAACCGAGCGGGAGGCGCTCGATGCCGGAACGGTATGGTGGGAAGGAGATCTGTTCAGCGGCAAGCCGAACTGGCATAAGCTGCTGTCATTCCCCAAGCCGACCCTGAGTCAGGAAGAAATGGATTTTCTCACGGGACCCGTCGAGCAATTGTGCGGAATGCTGGATGAATGGCACATCACCCGGGAATTGCATGATCTGCCGCCAGACGTATGGCAGTTCATCAGGGACAACGGCTTTTTCGGCATGATCATCCCCAAACATTATGGCGGACTGGGGTTTTCGGCGCTGGCGCATTCCGAAGTGGTGATGAAGATCAGTTCGCGAAGCGGCACCGCCGCCGTGTCGGTAATGGTGCCCAACTCGCTGGGTCCGGCGGAACTGCTATTGCAGTATGGCACCGAAGAGCAGAGAAACCGCTATCTCCCACGCCTGGCCAAAGGACTCGAAGTCCCGTGTTTTGCCCTTACCGGTCCGGACGCAGGATCGGATGCGGGCGCGATCCCGGATTCGGGGATTGTCTGCTCCGGCGAATTCAATGGGGAGAAAGAGGTGCTGGGCATGAAGGTGACCTGGGAGAAACGCTATATCACCCTGGGACCGGTAGCAACGCTTCTTGGCCTCGCCTTCAAACTATACGACCCCGACAGGCTGTTGGGTGGCGAAAAAGATCTGGGCATTACCCTCGCACTGATTCCCACGAATACGCCGGGCGTCAATATCGGCCGCCGGCATTTTCCGCTGGATGCCGCTTTTCAGAATGGCCCCACCTCGGGGACAGATGTATTCATTCCAATGGAATGGATAATCGGGGGACGCGATGGAGTAGGCCGAGGCTGGCGCATGCTGATGAACTGCCTCGTGGCCGGACGGTCCATCTCTCTGCCGGCCACCAGTACGGGCGGCGCCAAACTGGCTGCGCGCACCAGTGGGGCTTATGGGAGGGTTCGAGCGCAATTCAAGATGCCCATCGGCCGTTTCGAAGGCGTCGAAGAAGCGCTGGCCCGGATTGGCGGCAATACCTATATGATGGATGCGGCCCGGGTCATGACAGCCGGAGCGGTGGACCTCGACGAGAAACCCTCCGTGATCTCCGCGATCGTCAAATATCATCTCACGGAACGAGGGCGGCAGGCCATCAACGATGCGATGGATGTTCATGGCGGCAAAGGCATCTGCCTGGGCCCGCGCAATTACCTCGGACGCTACTATCAGCAAATTCCGGTCAGCATCACCGTGGAAGGCGCCAATATCCTAACCCGCAATATGATCATTTTCGGCCAGGGAGCGATACGTTGCCATCCCTACGCTCTGGCGGAAATCAAGGCGGCGAGCGACAGCAATGCCGTGCGGGGCTCCATCGAGTTCGATCGCGCGCTGAGGGGGCACGCGGTTTTCAGTCTCGGCAATGGAATGCGCGCGCTGCTGCATGGAATAACAGGCTCATCGCTTGCCAAAGCTCCGGGCAGCACAGACCCCGAGCTGCAATCCTATTACAGCCATCTGACGCGTTTTTCCGCTGCTTTTGCCCTGCTCGCGGATGTTTCCCTCCTTGTCCTCGGCGGCAGTCTCAAGCGCAAGGAAAGATTGTCCGCTCGCCTGGGCGATATCCTCAGCATGCTTTACCTATCCTCCACAGTGCTGAAGCGCTTCCAGGATGATGGCGCTCCCACGGCTGACAAGCCATTATTGCACTGGTCGCTGCAGGATGCGCTTTATCGGATGCAGCAAGCGTTCGACGGTGTGCTGGATAATTTTCCCGTCGGGCCCGTTGCAAAACGATCCTTGCGGTTTATCGTGTTCCCCCTGGGGAAGCCGTTTTCGCCGCCATCGGACGAGCTGAGCCATCAGATAGCCAAATTGATGCTCTCTCCAGGCGAAGCCCGTGACCGCCTTACTGCCGGCATTTATCTGCCGGCATCGGATAACGAGCCACTGAGCGTGCTGGAACAGGCGTTGCAATGCGACGTCGTGTGCGAGGCGGTCGAGGCCAAGCTGCGGGCAGCGGTCAAAACGGGTCAAATTCCCGCGCAGGGCGAAGATAAGATTGCCTACGCGCTCAAGCAGAGAGTCATCACCCAGTCAGAGCTGGAGTTGATGAGCAAGATGAAATCGCTACGCCGCCGCGTCATCATGGTAGATGACTTTTCACCGGATTTTACCGAGGTTTCTATCCATCCGGAGGACGTCCTCGACACCACGCCTTTATCCCAACCCGACACGCCTGCTGAAACAGGTGCCGATACCATACAGCCTATGGAAAACAGTTAAGAAAAACGCTTGGCCGCAAGTTCCCGATTCAACCTCAATCCCTGGTTCAAAACTAGAAAAGAGTGGTCAACCACCGGATTCAGGTTCAATAGACTCCGACAAAAACACGAAAGCGAACAGGACATGCAAAACACGCGGCAGGAACCAGCGGACCTCATCCCCGTCGAGATAGCCGGGACTCTGGATGGTCTGCTCAGCGAACGTGTGCGCCGGTCGCCACAGGCAACCGCTTACCGGGACTACGACCGCGTTGGCGGCAAATGGCGCAATCTTACCTGGGCGCAGATGGATGAAGGCATTCAGCGCTGGCAAACGGCCCTTGCCAGGGAAAATCTGGCCCAGGGCGATCGAGTAGCGATAATGCTGCGAAATTGCCCTGAATGGGTCATGTTCGAGCAGGCTGCGCTAAGGCTGGGGCTGGTGGTCGTTCCTCTATATACCGCCGACCGTCCTGAAAATGCTGCCTACATCCTGCGCAATGCCGGAGTTCGGATATTGTTGCTGGAGGAGTTGGCGCAATGGCAGACATTTTGCGATGTGCATGATCAACTCACGGAGTTGATGCGCGTAGTGACTGTACAAGCCAGTATCGAAAAATGCGACGACGGCCGTGTGAGCGCGCTGCATGACTGGCTGCCGGAAAAAGCGGAAGAGCAGCAGCCCTTTACTCGCGACCCCCATCAGATGGCCACCATCATCTATACATCCGGAACTTCCGGCCGGCCCAAAGGCGTGATGCTGAGCCATTACAACATCCTTACCAACGCGCACGGCAGTTCGCTCGTTGTGCCTCTCTCCCGCGATGATCTTTTTCTCTCTTTCCTGCCTCTGTCCCATACTTTCGAACGAACCGCCGGTTATTATGTTCCCATGATGTGCGGAGCGACGGTCGCCTATGCCCGTTCCATCCAGCAATTGCAGGAAGACCTGCTGATTGTCCGCCCTACGATCCTGGTTTCGGTACCCAGGATCTATGAGCGGGTTTATTCGGGAGTCCGCGCCAAGCTAGCCGAAGGCCCGGCGTTGAACCGCAAGCTGTTCAAGCTTGCAGTGGATATTGGCTACAGCCGGTTCGAACACCAGCAGGGCAGAAGTCCCGGGAAGATTTCGCATCTGCTATGGCCTATATTGGAAAATCTGGTGGCAAAGAAAGTCATGAGTAGATTGGGGGGGCGGCTCCGCGGAGCGATGAGTGGCGGCGCGGCGTTGCCGGCGGAAGCGGCGCGGGTGTTTATCGGATTGGGATTGCCCGTTCTCCAGGGCTACGGCATGACCGAGAGCAGCCCGGTCGTCTGCTCCAACACCTTCGAAGACAACGTTCCTTCGAGCGTGGGACGGCCGATTGCAGGAGTGGAAGTGAAACTCGGCGAGAACGACGCCTTGTTGATTCGCGGTCCCAACGTGATGCTGGGTTATTGGAATGATCCCGAGGCAACCCGGGCAGTATTGAGCCCGGACGGCTGGCTCAACTCCGGGGATATTGCACGCATTGACGAGGGGCGGATAACCATCACAGGACGGCTGAAGGAAATCATCGTCATGTCCACAGGGGAGAAGGTTCCTCCGGCAGACATGGAGGCGGCGATTTTGCGCGATGCATTATTCGAGCAGGCAATGCTGATCGGCGAGGGACGTTCTTATCTGAGCGTCCTGGTGGTCCTCAATCCCAGCCAGTGGGAAACACTGGCTACGCAGCATAACCTCGATCGGAACTGGCATCACCTGCGGGAAGATCCGAGGCTAGAAGAAATCCTGCTGGCAAGGATAGTAGCGCAGATACGCGAATTTCCGGGTTATGCAAAGATATATCGCGTGGCGCTGGCGACGGAACCCTGGACCATCGAGAATGGTCTGCTGACACCCACCTTGAAACTGCGCCGGGGACAAGTGCTGGAACGTTACAAGACGGAAGCGGCACGGCTTTACGAGGGACATTGACCCTCCCGCAGCCACCGCCAGCATCGCGGAAGAACAGCAGGAAAGGCAGGCTTGTTCCCGGAGCACACCGGATTGCCGTGGCGCTGCCTTTGCAACCCTTCATGGAGATAAGATGAACGCTGAAGCGCAACCCCCCATGTCGTTGCCCAACGCGGACCCCATATTGCGCCTGGTGCCCATGCCCATGGATACCAATCATGCTGGCGATGTATTCGGGGGGTGGATCATGGCGCAGGTAGACATTGCCGGCAGCATTCCCGCGATACGCCGCGCACGCGGACGGGTAGCCACCGTGGCGGTGAATTCCTTTGTTTTCAAGCAGCCGGTCTACGTTGGCGACCTGGTGAGCTTTTACGCTGCCATCACCAAGGTTGGCCGCACCTCCATCACCGTGGATGTCTCCGTCTATGCCCAGCGTGGTTTGCGGCAGGGAAACGAGGAAATATGTCACAGGGTAACCGAGGCGGTGCTCACTTACGTGGCGGTGGACGATAATCGCAGACCGCGAGTGGTTCCGGCAGAATAGCGAACATGGTCAATTGGACGCAACGATCGATTGGATTGGATTGGATTGGAGGGAGGATGATTGAACACTACTGAAGTCGTCGTGCGCAAAGCGGCCGTTCTAGGTGCGGGGGTGATGGGCGCGCAGATAGCGGCGCACCTGGTCAATGCCAATGTCGAAACGCTTCTGTTCGAGCTTCCCGCGGAACAGGGAGACCCCAATGCGAATGTAATCAAGGCGGTGGGGATGCTCAAAAAATACGAGCCCTCGCCTCTGGCGATAGCGGCAAAGGCAGGCGCAATACAACCCGCCAATTACGGACAGCACCTCTCGCTGCTTGGTGATTGCGACATCGTGATTGAAGCCATTGCCGAGCGCATGGAATGGAAAAAGGATCTATACAAAAAGGTGGCACCGCATCTGGGAGAGCAAGCCATCTTTGCCACGAACACTTCGGGACTCTCGGTCAACGAACTGGCGCAGGCGCTTCCAGATGCTTTACGGCATCGCTTTTGCGGTATCCATTTTTTCAATCCACCACGCTACATGCACTTGGCGGAGTTGATCGCATGCGAGGAAAGCGATCCGGCAATGCTCGACAACGTGGAAAAGTTCCTGGTGACCGCTCTGGGAAAGGGCGTAGTGCGGGGCAAGGATACGCCTAATTTCATTGCCAACCGGATAGGCATATTTTCCACGCTCGCGACCATACACCATGCGGAAAAATTCGGGCTGGGCTTCGACATGGTGGATGCCTTGACCGGAGCGATCATAGGCCGCCCAAAGAGCGCGACGTTTCGCACTGCCGATGTGGTCGGGCTGGATATTCTTGCGCACGTCATCAACACCATGCGCGACAAGCTGCCGGATGATCCCTGGCATGGCTATTTTGCGGTGCCCGGCTGGCTACAGGCCTTGATAGATCGAGGGGCGCTAGGCCAGAAGACAAAGCAGGGGATTTACCGGAAAGACGGAAGGGATATCCGGGTACTGGATCGCGCAACCGGCAATTACGTTCCTTCGTCGGATGCAATCGACGAAAACATCAAGGCGTTGCTGAAGCGCGGAGATTTTGCCTCGAAACTGGGAGAACTGCGCGCGAACCGGCATCCTCAGGCCCAATTCCTGTGGGCAATATTCCGAGATCTGTTCCAGTATTGCGCATTCCATCTTGCCGCCATTGCGGATAACGCGCGCGAACTGGATCTGGCCATGCGCTGGGGCTTTGGGTGGAGTCAAGGGCCATTCGAACTGTGGCAGGCAGGAGGATGGAACCGGATTGCGGACTGGCTGGATGAAGACATCGCTGCCGGAACGAGCATGAGTTCCACTCCGCTGCCCATTTGGGTGAAGGAATTGGGCCAGACCGGAAATCCTGCTGTGAATGCCGAAATTCAGGGGGTGCACAGATCGCATGGTTCTTTTGCCCCTTCCGCCAATGTCTTCCGCGGGAGATCGATTCTGCCCGTATATCGCCGCCAATTGTTCCCCGACCGCCTTTTGGCCGAGGAGACGCAGTATGGCAAAACGATATTCGAGACGGACGCAGTACGGATGTGGCATATGGCGGGAGAAATCACGCAGGATGGCTCCGTGGATGACGGCATTGCCATTCTCAGCTTCAAGAGCAAGATGCATACGATAGGAAGCGATGTGCTGGAAGGAATCCAGCAGGCGATAGACGAAGCGGAGCGGAACTGGCGCGCCCTCATTATCTGGCAGACGGAGCCGCCTTTTTCCGTCGGCGCCAATCTGCAAAAGGCTACCGAGCGGCTGAAGAGCAGCGAGCCCCCTTCCGTCTTCAGCATGTTTGCACGCAAACTGAGAAAATCGGCGCAGTCGGCCGTGCTCAAGGCTGCCCGCAGCCTCAATCTTGCTGATGCGCTGATGGCGGGAAAGCTGGCGGAAGTCGAGGCAATGGTGGCGCAGTTCCAGCAGACATCGCTGGATCTGCGCTACTCGATGATTCCCACAGTTGCCGCGGTGGATGGGCTGGCATTGGGTGGCGGCTGCGAATTCGTGATGCATTGCGACCGCGCCGTGGCAACGATGGAGAGCTATATCGGCCTGGTTGAAGCCGGAGTGGGATTGCTGCCTGCCGGTGGCGGCTGCAAAGAATTGGCCTTGAGAGCCTCGCAGGAAGCAAAAGAGGGAGACCCATTTCCATTGCTTAAAAACTATTTTCAGAACGTCGCGACCGCGAAGCTGGCGAAAAGCGCCGAGCAGGCAAAAGAGATAGGCTATCTGCGCCAGGCGGATACCGTAGTGATGAACCGGTTCGAATTGCTGTACGTGGCCCGGGCGCAGGCGCTCGCGCTGGCTGAGACGGGTTACCGGCCGCCATTGAAGGCACGCAACATCACTGTGGCAGGCTCGACCGGCATCGCCACCATCAAGGGCTTGCTTGTGAACATGCGCGAAGGCAACTTCATTTCGGAACACGATTACCTGATAGGCAGCAAAATTGCGCAGGTGATGTGCGGCGGTGAATTAACACCCGGCAGCGTGGTGAACGAGGATTGGTTCCTGGACCTGGAACGCAGCGCGTTCATTGAACTGCTTGCCACCGAGAAGACCCAGGCGCGGGTGGCGCACACGCTGAAGACCGGCAAGCCGCTAAGGAACTAGAAAAACTTGAAAAAGAGCGTTTCGGGTGCATATCCCGGATAGGTATTCTGCACCACATATTCTGCACCATAATGGGCTGGGGTAAGCCAAAGGAGTAAATATCATGAGCAGGCAAGTTCAGGACGCCTATATCGTTGCCGCAGCGAGAACACCCGTAGGCAAGGCGCCCAGGGGGATGTTCAAAACAGTGCGTCCGGACGACATGCTGGCGCATGTGCTGAAAGCTTCGATAGCGAAGTGCCCAAGCCTGGATCCTTCCGCTATCGATGATGTCATCGCCGGCTGCGCCATGCCCGAAGCGGAACAGGGAATGAACGTTGCGCGTATCGGATTGCTGCTGGCGGGCCTGCCAGACAGTGTCCCGGGCATGACGGTCAATCGGTTTTGCGCTTCCGGATTGCAGGCGGTCGCAATCGCCGCGGACCGTATTCGCCTCGGTCATGCAGACGTCATGATTGGCGCCGGAACGGAAAGCATGAGCATGGTGCCGATGGCCGGAAACAAGATGTCTCTCGATCCCGCCATTTTTTCGCATGACAAAAATGTGGCCATCGCCTATGGGATGGGCATTACCGGGGAAAAAGTGGCAGAACGCTGGCAGGTCAGCCGCGAAGCCCAGGACGAATTCGCGGTAACAAGTCATGATCGTGCGCTTAAAGCGATCGAGGCGGGCGAATTCAGGCAGGAAATCGTGCCTTACACGGTGGAGGAGAAACGTCCCGATCTGGCGACGCACGAAATTCGCGATGTATCGGTAGTGCGCGACACGGATGAAGGCCCCCGCCCCGGAACCAATGTGAAGACGCTCGCAACATTGAAACCGGTGTTCGACGCGCATGGCACGGTGACCGCCGGAAACAGTTCCCAGATGTCCGACGGCGCGGCGGCGGTCATCGTCGCAAGCGAAGCAGCGCTGAAGCGGTTCAACCTCACCCCTCTCGCCCGGTTCGTGGGATATGCCGTAGCGGGCGTACCCCCGGAGATCATGGGCATAGGCCCGATCAAGGCGATACCCAAGGTGCTGAACCAGACAGGCCTGGCGCAGGATGATATCGACTGGATCGAGCTCAATGAGGCTTTCGCGGCGCAAAGCCTGGCCGTCATCAACGATCTGGGATTGGACCGCGTCAAGGTTAACCCGCTTGGTGGGGCCATTGCGCTAGGACATCCCCTGGGAGCGACGGGCGCTATTCGTGTGGCCACGCTGGTGCATGGCTTACGCCGCCATCGGCATAAATACGGAATGGTGACAATGTGCGTAGGCACCGGGATGGGCGCGGCGGGGGTATTCGAAGCACTGTGAAGCTCCCTCGCCGCAATAGCGGTTTACCACGTGATCGGGGCAACAGGAATAGCTCAGTCTGCGGTGTGGGCTCGATGCCCTGCAGATGCAGATGATGGTCCGGAATTGTCCCGAGTTATCTTGTAAGGGCTTGAAGAGCTATTTTCCGAAATAGACGTAGCCTTTCTGCGGCACAGCCGATTCCTTGAAGCGCTTGCGCTCTTCCAGGTCCAGCTTCTTGTCCCACCATATGGCTCGCGCTTCTTTCTGATCCTCCGCCAGTTTCGGATTTTTCTTGAACAACTCGCGCATGAACTTCGTATGCTCGGATTCGTACAGTTCCATCAGTCTCTCCTTTTTGCTGCTTCTTTCCCAAAGTGCCGCGCGAACTTTACCATAACCGCAACGCTTGCGCATCCTGGGCTTGCGGTTACTCCTCGCTCGCCGGCACGCGCAATTGCCGCAGAGGACAGGGATATCAGAAGGATTTTCCCTGATGCAACTGCCTGACGTATTCCGGGAAAGACAGAGCAAGCTCTGTTTCGAGTTTTTTTGCGCAGGATGCCGCCTCTTCCCAGCCCGATCTCCCAAAACGGTGCTTGAAGGCAAAAACAATCAGGTTGCCATGCGGCTTCGCCGTCATCCTCGCCACACTGCAATCAAAACTGTTTTCGATTCGCTTGAGGCAGTCCTTCGTCACCCTTTCGCTGCTGAGCAGGTTGATCACTAATATACCTTTCGGATTCAAAGCGGCGCAGGCGTCATCATAAAATTCCTGGCTGCATAGCGAGAGCGCCTGGCTGCCGTCCTCGAACCCATCCACCATCAGGACATCCACGCAGGCGGGGCGGGACGCCACAAAAGTGCTTCCTTCCGCTGTGATGACCTGCAAGCGCGCGTTATCGAGGGGAAGAAGGAAGTAGTCGCGCGCTGCAGCTACCACCTGCGGGCTGATTTCTATCACAGTAGTGTTCACCTGCGGCAAGCGGTTATAGACGAACTTCGCCAGCGAACCGCCTCCCAGGCCAATCATCAGGATGTTCCGCAACTGGGGATAAAATGGCAGAAAAGCCATCATACAGCGCGTGTAGGCGAGCTCCAGATCATTGGGCGCGGATAACCTCATGGCGCTCTGCACGCTGCTCGAACCCAGGTGCAACATGCGAACGCCGCTTTGCTCACTCACCTGAATGCCCGGCTCTTCCATCCCTCGCCGCGGGCGCCACTTCAAAAATTCACCCATGAACCGGAAGCTCTTGTCTAACTATCATTTCTTGCCTTGCCTGTTTATGAAGATGCTTTACAAGTCGGCGCTATTGGCCTACGTTTACGCCTTTACCTCCACTATCCCTTATTGGACTGTCAACAGGAAACGCATGATTGGCAAGCGGGGCATGTCCCGAACCTGCTCGCTCTTTCCGCACTTTCCTCTTGCCGGTTCCCACGAATGACGACAGGTACAGGCGGCTGCATATGGATAGATCATTTGCAAGTTTAATCCTCATTTCATTGACCGGCATTTTGTCCTCGTGTGCAAATATCGGCCTTAAGGAAGAAACGCAATCTCGTGGAGGGAAATTTGCGGGAAATCATGCCGCGCTAGCGCGTTGCGTGACGGACGGCCTGCGGTCGGATAGCCGGTGGATGATTCGTGAGCTCCAGTTTGAGGTGCGGCGGTATCCGCAACTTGCGGCAACCGAGATTTACGGGTATACGCTAAGCCACTTTCCCGGTATTTATGCCCGCAACTCGCCCAGGAATCCCGACGCCGTGATCAGTTACGCGGCTCCGGTCGCGATAATCGATGGGCGGTATGCTCGGCCCGGCCCCTCCCATGCGGCATCTGTCCCCGATATTCCTCCCGATTATTCATTTGTTCTGACGCTGAAAAAGACCGACGACGAAACCGTGGTAGCCACGCTGAACGGGACAAAATATGAAGGCGGGATAGCGTGGGAGAAGCTGGAAGCCTGCTCGGGCCGGTAGAACGCTTCTCCTTCATACTGGGCAGACCAGGAGTTGCAACGCAGTCATGTGTCACTAAAATTGCACAATTCGCCTTGTAGCGAACTCGCCACGCAGGTGAACGTCGAGTATCGAGAAAGTCTTTGTGAATCATGACTCTAAACTGAGAAAGAACGGTCAACTGCCGGATTCCGATTCAGTCGGATGTTGGGCTTTTCTTTCCTTTCCATGACCGCTCAGGCGTTAAAAAATCCGAACACAACGATTTGAGACGCGGGACGCGATAGAATGTCGTTCATTTCCCGTTCATTTACAAAAAACGATCGCGAAACGAAGTGAATCCGGCGATTTCAAAGACAGTCATGCAGCGCTACATCGCGAGAAACACCGGGAATGGCATGAAATAATAGCGGCGTATAACGGATGCGGCTTTTTAGCAAAATAATGTGAGTAGGATATGCGGTTGTTACCAGTAGCAGGGCTGGCGTTGTTTTTAATGGCCCTTCCGGTTCTCGCCGGGGATTTCGAAGAGGGAATGAAATTCGTCCTCGGCAAGGATTATGCAAAAGCGGCGGATGCCTTCCGCCGGGCCGCGGACCAGGGAAACGTGGACGCGCAATTCAACCTGGCCGTGATGTATTCGAAAGGACGAGGCGTACCGCAGAACAACCAGGAGGCGGCCCATTGGTATCGCATGGCAGCCGACCAGGGGGATGTTCCCTCTCAATCGATGCTGGGCTTCATGTATCTGCGCGGCCAGGGCGTGGTGCAAGATTATCAGCAGGCGATGCTCTGGTTTTTCAAGGCGGCCGACAAAGGCTACGCCGTGGCACAGCATAACCTGGGCGTCATGTATGCGAAAGGACAGGGGGTGGCGCAAGACTACAAGCAGGCGATGACCTGGTACCTCAAGGCAGCGGAACAGGGCCATGCGCCCGCTCAGGCAATACTTGGCTACATGTATCTCAAGGGACAGGGAACCGATGAAAACGACCAACAAGCAGCCTCCTGGTATCGCAAGGCGGCCGAGGAAGGATATGCGGATGCACAATACGCGTTAGGCATACTTTATACGAAAGGCCGCGGGGTAGGGCAAAGTGATGAGGAAGCGCTCGCATGGTATCGCAAGGCGGCCGAACAAGGGAATGCGGATGCGCAATTCAATCTTGGCCTCGCCTATGCCATGGGCAGAGGCGTCGCGCAGAACTACCAGGAAGCTGCCAACTGGTATGCAAAATCCGCGGAACAGGACAATGCACGGGCGCAGTTCAAGCTCGCCGTGGCGTATGCAAAAGGACGGGGAGTAACTCAGGATGAGCCGGAGGCGGTATCCTGGTACCAAAGAGCGGCCGAACTGGGGAACGCGCCCGCGCAATACAACCTCGGCACCATGTACGCCAGCGGCAAGGGAGTGCCGAAAGATGATCACCAGGCAGTGTCCTGGTACCGTAAAGCTGCCGAACAGGGCGATCCGGACGCCCAGTTCAACCTGGGGGTACGCTACGACCACGGCCGGGGCGTGCCGAAAGACGAGCCCCAGGCTGTATCCTGGTATCGCAAGGCGGCGGAGCAGGGCTATGCGAGGGCTCAGTACGCGCTTGGGGTAAAATATGACAACGGCCAGGGCGTCGCCCAGGACTACGCGCAGGCGCTGGTGTTATACCGGCAGGCGGCGGAACAAGGCCATGCGGGAGCGCAAACCAATCTCGGCGTGCTTTTCTATAAGGGAAGCGGAATCAAGAAAGACTATGTCGAGGCCGACAAATGGTTCAACATCGCGAGCGCGGCTGACCATGAGGATGCGAAAGTCAACCGCAACCTGATGGAAAAACTCATGACGCCAGTACAGATTGCGGAGGCACAACGCCAGGCTACCGAGTGGTTGCAGACACAGCAGAAATGATGCGGGGTTCCCGGGTTATTTATTTCGACTGGCTGGTGCTACCCTTCTCCTTGGTAACGGGATTTTGCAGCGTATAGCCGTCTTCTTTCATCTTATAGCCGCCATAAGCACCAACTCCAGCGGCCGCAAGCAGCCAACAACCCGAAAGCATGGGCATCATTCCCAGGAGTACAGCCAGGCGAATTATTTTCTTGATTTTCATTTTCAGTTCTTTCAGTAAAAAAAGTAATCCATTTCGTTTCAATAAGGGAAACGAGGAAATGTACGCCGAAAAATGGAAAAATGTCAATCGGCGCCCCCGTCGTTATGAATCGCCATGGGCTGGGATTATGCATGAGTTCTCCCCTCTCATCCCATCTTGACGTAAACTGGAGCTATCGTAACAGATTAAATTCGGGGAGAAATATCATGGACGAAGCATCGAATTCCACCGCGCCCGCATGGATGAAGCGCTGTTTGGTTCTGGCACTGACTGTTCTCCTGGTCGCGTGCCAATCCGCGGAAACCCGCCGCTTCGGGGCGGTACTCGGCAGTGTTGCAGGCTCCATTGGAGGAGGTTACCTCGGCTCCGCCTTGGGAGGCGGCACGGCTGGCCGCATTTTGGGGGCCGTTGCAGGCGGTGTCGCGGGATATTACGTGGGCACGACCGTTGGCGGCTATCTCGGAAAGGACGACCAGCAAAGAATGGCTACCGCCTCGCAAAGAGCTTTCGAAACCGGCCAGACCCAGACTTTCAGCAGTCCGGATAGCGGAGTGAGAGGCACGGCCGAGGTCCTGCCTGCAACGCAGACGCAGCAGGCCAGCGGCGAATGCAAGACGATCCGGCAGACGGTGGTGCTCAAGGATGGCAGGACGGCGACCGAGGATGTGCGAAGCTGCAAAGAGGCGGGATAAGCATCGCTCGTTTGCTGATCACAATCCTGCAGCAAGCTCATTTACCTGCAACAGGCGGATGTGTATCAGTTCTTCCGGGGCTTGGAAATTCCCGCGAGGAAATAAAGAGGATGCTTGAGGTTCCGGGTTTTGCCGGTTCCCGGTTTTATTTTCTGCGCCATTTGCCACCCTCTTTTTCATATTCTTTCTTTACCGCTGCCCACGCGACTTTATGCGCGGTTTCTTCGCGTGAAGCGTCTCCCCGCCTTTCGCCGGGGTCTTTATATTCATTCCATGCGCTGTTGAATGCCGCACGATATATTTCCTGGGCATGCTTGGGCAATACGTTGGTCACATTTTCCGGAAGGCCGTCCAAAGTGTCATAAGGCATAAGGTTTTCCTGGAAGCTTTTTGAAAACCGTGCGGGCAAAATGAATATCAAACCCCACGGAGTGGGTATAAAAAACCTGATTCACTCAATCGCGAAGCGGCTCTACCTGAAATTACAGGAAGGAGGAAGCGAGTCTGAAAGGCTTGCCGATAGGGCGAGGGGGAAAAGTAATTTTTCCACCAAGCCCCTGTCGAAAGCATCGGGCATCGCGGATCACCCTTGTTTAGATAGAGCCGCATTTCCATCTGGTCTGATACGGGATTACTGCTTATACGGTTTCTTATTCATTTCTTCCTGATCCCTGTATTCATATTTCTCTTTCGGAGATAAATTCTTGGACTCCTTGTTTTCCATTATTTTGGAAGTCGACTCGTCCCCCTTTCCGCCCTTCCCATACTTGTCTTCCCATTTTTTTTCCTTGGAGTCGCGTGGTGCGTTATCCGAAGTATCGGCAGCAATCGCACCGAAGCTGCAAACAGCCGTGAAGGTGGTCAGAATAACGGTCGATATGAGTTTGTTCATTTCAAGCTCCCATCGTTAGTTGCGGCGGTTGATAAGAAACTGCGTTTCCATCGATAGGCACCTGTGCTGCTCTTGAATAGGATGTTTATTCGGGAAATCGTGGTGGCGCGGTTTTTTGCTCGCCACCGCGATCGCGCAGGACAATGCCGTACGCAAACGATAACCCGCGCGCTGGGAGACTATCGGTGCGCTACCGCACGATAGGGAAAACGCCGTGCAACTCCGACCTGACATCATCCCAGAACTTACTCAGTTTGATCTCAAGGGCTACGCGTTTTTCCGCCATCTCCGCTTCGCTTCGTCCGGCTGGTTGCCGTATTGAAAACTCTTCCAGATAAAGCTTGCGCAAATCTTCGAAACGGCCCCTGCTGGCCCCGCAGGCCAGCCATTCATCCAGACAGGCCTCTTCCTCGCGGCGCAGCATTTGCGCCCTCTTGCCTTCATTTCGAAGATCGTACTTGTATGCCACGTATGCCACGGCTCCCAATAGCATCATGACCGTGCCAACCTGCAATTCGCCGTAAACACCCTCATAAAAAAAATTGACGGCCAGGCCAGCAATTACCAGAACATAGACCGCAGGCATCAATTTGCTTTTTTCGAGGAATTTTCTTCTCTCGTCTATTTGCTCGATGCTGATGCATAGCGGTTTCATCTTGTCGCCAATCGCGATCAACTCCGTTTCCCTGCGCTCATAATCCGCCTTCCCACTATCCGGCAAGGAATCAGCCGATTCCCTATATGACTCTTCGTTTTCTGTCACTTTTCCCATTCCCCATTCGCATATGCTAATGCCCAAAACATACCTGAACCTCCCGCAAAAATCCCTTGTCTGCAGGACTTGCAGCGCACACTGTAAATTCTGGCAAACGGCTTTGTCTACCAGATCACCGGTTGCCGGAATGTGGCCCCGTCATCACTTTACTCCGCGTTCTCTGCTTAAGTAGACTTTATTTCTCTATCTCCTTCCCACGAAGCGCAAAGTAAAGCATAAAAACAACTACCAGGAGATTGAGCGCCAATGCGGCGAGACCCAGCCAGGTAACATGCTCACGCAACTCCAGAAGCTCAAAAGGTATATAAATCGCTCCGCTTGCCGCCGAAACCCATTGAGCCCACTTCTTGTAATACCAGAGACCATATGCCTCCACGAACCGGACAATGACATACAGGCCGGTACTCGCTGCAATCAGGGGGATGTGCGGTCCTGTTATTTGCCCAGTCAGGTCGAGGAAGATACGAGGATACCGGGAGCCAGGGTTCAGATGAGAATGCGCCACTATCTGCTCGGCAATTCGTTGAGCATCGTGGTGGGCCAGGGAAAACAAGCCAAAGCCGACCAGCAATACCAGCGCGCCTTTGAAAGCCTCGACAAGCGCGATCGTACGCATCGTTTTTGAAGCAGCGTTTGCAATCCGGAATGGCATGCAAAGATGGTAACCTGGTATTTATTCGTAAATAATATTACCTTTCAGAAGGAGAGAGGGGTTTTCCAAGCGCGATGATCGCGGCAGCCAGATAATCCTGCGAGCTTCAGACTACTACTATGATGAACATCCCTATTCCAGACAGCACCCAATGGCTGGGTTTCTCTGCCTGCCTATCCATCTTTCTGTTTTGTTCCGGCTGTTCATCGCAACAGCTTTACACTATTGGCCAATCCTGGCAGCGCAACAACTGTAATAGACTTGTCGATGAGCACGAGCGAACCAGATGCGCCGCAAATGCTGACGTGCCATATACAATATTCAAGCGCGAAACCGATCAAAGCAAAAAATAGCCTGAGAAAGCGGGACTTCCACCTTCCCAGAAACTTCACCGGCTACCGCTTCTCCTTTATTTAGCTGTTCTTCGCCTACAGCCAGTTTTTCCTGCAACCTTTCGAGTTTCGTCTGCTGGTATTCCCGCGCTGACATAACCACGGCAACCCCCCGACCATGTTTTTAAATGGCAGAGCAGAATGAGATCTGGCAGGAATGCCGCTTCTCGATTTGGCGCCCTGAACACGAATCGAACGTGTGACCTACCCCTTAGGAGGGGGTTGCTCTATCCACTGAGCTACCAGGGCGATTGCCGCATTTTACGCTAATATGCTGGTATGAATAAACCAGCGGCCAGTCCCGGCAAGAATTCTCCCGCTTGCAAGAAGCTTCCCCGCACGGTCATGGTTCTCGGGCTCGTCAGTTTCTTCAACGACTTCGCCTCCGATATCGTCATCCCGCTTATCCCGATATTGCTGGCAACCGTGCTGGCCGCGGGGCCACTCGCCCTGGGGTTGATCGAAGGCGTTGCCGACGCCGTCGCCAGCCTGCTCAAGCTGTGGTCGGGAAGGCATTCGGATGCCATGAGCGGGCGGCGCAAAGGGCTGGCGCTCACGGGATATACCCTCTCCAATATCGCGCGGCCCATGCTGGGCCTGGCCGGTTCCTGGCCCATGGTCTTGCTGCTGCGCAGCATCGACCGGATGGGAAAAGGGTTGCGCAGCGCGCCCCGCGATGCGCTGGTCGTGGATGCGACCCCCGCGCACATGCGCGGCTACGCATTCGGGTTTCACCGCGCACTGGATAATGGCGGAGCCGTGGCGGGAAGCCTTGCTGCGGCGGCGGCGCTGGCATGGTCCGGCATGAGCCTTGGCGAAGTCATCCTGTGGTCCGCGGCGCCGGGCTTCCTGGCGGTGCTGCTCCTGGGCCTGGGCGTCACGGAAAAGACGGATGAGAAAACCGCTGTGGCACGCGGCAGCCCGGCTGCTCCGGTAGCGCTGCCGCCGCTGCGCTGGTCGTTGCTGTCGTTGCCGATGCGGCGCTATCTTCTGGTGTTGATGCTGTTCACTTTCGCCCGGGCATCGGAAACGTTCATTCTGCTGCTTGGGCACCAACTGGGCGTAGGTGTGGTCGAACTGCTGTTGCTGTGGTCGGCCTTGAATCTGGCCAAGGCATCCACCTCCACCTGGGGCGGGCAACTTGCGGACAGCATGGGGCACGGTACGTCGATGCTGATCGGATGGCTGGCGTTTTCGCTCTCTTTCCTGCTGCTGGCGGCGGTGGATGACAGTATCGGGCTATGGACAGTGAGTGTTTTCTATGGCCTTCTTGCCGGGATAAGCGAAGGTGCGGAACGCGCCATTATCAGCGATCATGCCCAGCCGCGCGAGCGCGGTACAGCTTTCGGATGGTATCATCTGATGACAGGCATCGCGGCGATTCCGGCGGGGCTGCTGTTCGGTTCGATCTGGCAGTTCCAGAGTGCTGCGGCCGCTTTTCTCTTCGCCGGGACGCTAGGCGCAGGCGCGGCGCTGCTGCTGCGGACATGGGCATGGCCAGCCAGGCAGACGCGGGAGCAGGAATAAGAGCAGGATGGAAAATCTTTGCCAGCTTGCCGGTCCTTATGCGAAATGGCGCATCAAGGTATACTGAATGCGTAGTCCGGAGGTCACGCCGAGCATCAGGGACAAGGTGCCCGTCGTTATTTTTGCAAGGAACATAGCTGAAACAGGCAGTCTGTCTATTCTGAAAATACTGAAAGGAAAAGATGCCATGAAATCGCTTACCGCTTCCGCCGCATTGCTGGCGATATTTCTGCTTTTTACCGGATCCATCAACGTAGTCCGCGCGCAAGAACAGGAGCCGCTCAAGCCGGGGCAACCTGCGCCGGATTTCAACCTTCCCGACCAGAATGGCAAAAACCACCGGCTCTCCGACTATCGCGGCAGATGGCTGGCATTGTATTTCTATGTCAAGGATGACACGCCCGGATGTACCGAGCAGGCATGCAAATTCCGCGACGATATTGGCGAAATCGAGGATCTGGGTGCCGAGGTAGTAGGGGTAAGCGTGGACGACACCGCCAGCCACGCCAAATTCGCCAGGAAATATAATCTTCCTTTCCCGCTTCTGGCGGACAGCAAGGGCGAAATGGCCGCACGTTACGGTTCGCTTAGAAGCGATGGCAGTCTTGCCAAACGCAATACCTTCCTGATCGATCCGGAAGGCAGGATAGCGAAGATTTATTTGTCGGCCAGCACGTCGCGCAACTCGGCAGAGGTGATCGGGGATCTGAAAAAACTGAAGAACTGATCAGGCTGTCTACTACCGTCTGCTGACTGGCCAGATTACCGGCGCAGCAATCGGATGATCTAAACTGAATACCGGCGTGATGTTTTCCATAGGCGTGACACTATACTAGAGGAGCAGGATCATGGCGCAGTTTACCGATGAAGAGCTGGGCCAGCTCAAAGCACGGCTGCAAAAACGTTACCTGGAATTACGGGAAGAAGTCCGCGGCGAACTGGAGCGTTCGGGCGATCAGCGCTATGTCGACCTCGCCGGCAGCGTGGCCGATCCCGGCGATGACTCGGTCGCCGACATGCTGCTCGACCTGAACGCCGCCATCGTGGATCGGCAAGTGCGCGAGATGCGCGAGGTGGAAACGACATTGAAACGGCTGGCGGAACTGGATTTTGGAGATTGCATCGAATGCGGGGGAGAAATCGGCTTTGACCGGCTCATGGCCTATCCTACCGCGCAACGCTGCATACGCTGTCAGGAATTTCACGAAAAGACCTACTCGCGCGAAAACCACCCGACTCTGTAGGCTGTATCCGGCTGGCCACCTTGGAATGGATCACGCCAGCGAAGGTTTGTGCAGGGCTCCTTGATACCACTTGATACCATTAGGCTGGCTTGGTCCCCTTGAGCAGCACCAGTACCGCGCCGCTGCCGCCATCTTCGGGTTTCGCCTGGCAGAAAGCCAGCACTTCGCCGCGTTGCGAAAGCCAGCTTCCTACCCTGGCTCTAAGCACCGGCTCGCCATTCCTGGAACTGCGGCCTTTGCCATGGATCACCCGTACGCAGCGCAAGCCGTGCCTGACACACTCGTCGAGAAAGTGCGCCAGTTCCATGCGCGCTTGATCACGGGTATATCCGTGCAAATCCAGTTGCGCCTCGATGCTCCAGTAGCCGCGGCGTAGCCGCCGCAAGGTCTGGCGCGATATGCCAGGCCGCATGAACGACCATTCATCTCCAGCCGCAATCTCAAGTGAAATGAAGTCCGAAAGCATGTCACCATGCCCGGTGGGTGGTTCGCCGGGAGCCTGCCGCGGTATGGGAATCGGGTGGGGCTTGGGAAGAGGACTCATCCTGCCCGAATCCGCCAGTGGCGCCACTCCCCGGATGGCATCGCGAAACAGGACCGCATCGTCATTGCCTGCACCAGGAGAGGAAACAATGTGATCGGCAGGAAGTTCTGCCGCCAGCTTTCTTTCCCGCTTTTTCATACCTGCCCTTCAATGGGTCATTGAACCTGAATCCGGTAGTTGACTGCTCTTTTTTAGTTTGGAACCATGATCCACAAAGATTTTCCGCGATGATCGACATTCGCCTGCGTGATGAGTTCGCTACAACTGCCGGATTCAGGTTGAAACGAGGCCGCTCAGGTCAATACGTCCAGGTACTTTTCCGCATCGAGCGCCGCCATGCAGCCGGTCCCTGCGCTGGTTACCGCCTGGCGATAGATGTGGTCCTGCACGTCGCCGGCGGCGAATACGCCGGGAATGCTGGTGGCCGTGGCGTCGCCATGGGTTCCGCTGCGGGTAATGATATAGCCGTTCTCCATTTTCAATTGACCCTGGAAAATACCGGTGTTGGGGGTATGGCCGATAGCGATGAACACACCTTGCAAATCCACCGTTTTGGTCGAATCGTTCAACAGGTTCTTGATTCGCATGCCGGTGACGCCGGAACTGTCCCCCAGCACTTCTTCCATGACATGGTCGAGTTCCAGTTTGATGTTGCCGTTTTTCACTTTTTCCATCAATTTGTCGATCATGATTTTTTCAGAACGGAATTTTTCGCGCCGGTGCACGACAGTGACGCTGCGAGCGATATTGGAAAGATAAAGCGCCTCTTCCACCGCCGTATTTCCTCCTCCTATCACCGCCACATCCTGCCCCTTGTAGAAAAAACCGTCGCAAGTGGCGCAGCCGGATACTCCCCGGCCCATAAATGTCTCTTCGGAAGGCAATCCGATATAACGGGCCGATGCGCCGGTGGCAATAATCAGCGCATCGCAGGTATAGGTGCCCTGGTCGCCGATCAGGGTAAAGGGCTTCTCCGTCAGCTTGGCAGTATGTATATGGTCAAAAATGATTTCGGTATTGAAGCGCTCCGCATGTTTCTGGAAGCGCTCCATCAATTCCGGCCCCTGCACCCCCATGACATCGGCAGGCCAGTTATCGACTTCGGTAGTAGTCATGAGCTGCCCGCCCTGGGCCATTCCAGTGATGAGTACGGGTTTGAGGTTGGCGCGCGCGGCATAAACCGCCGCGCTATAGCCGGCCGGACCGGAGCCGAGAATCAAAAGGCGGGAATGTTTGGTTTTCATTATTCCAATATGGGGCTTGTTTTCAATAAAAATAGAACCGATGGAAATGGGGAAAAGATTTCTGTTAAAAGCGACAGGGCCGGAAGGAATGCTGCATCAGTTGCCCAACCGCTCCTCCACCCACCCGGGAACGCTTTCCAGCGCACTGGGCAAATCGTCCGGCCGGGTTCCGCCCGCCTGAGCCATGTCGGCACGCCCGCCGCCCTTGCCGCCAATCTGCAGCGCAACGAAATTGACCAGCTCGCCCGCTTTTAGTTTCGCCGTCAGGTCGGCTGTCACCCCTGCAATCAGCTTGACCTTGCCATCCTCGATCCCGGCCAGCACTATCACGCACGACCTGAATTTATCCTTGAATTTATCCAGCGTCGCGCGCAAAGTGCGGGAGTCGGCATCCTCGAGACAGACTGCGAGCACCTTGACACCCCTGATTTCGCGCACGTGCTGGGCGAGGTCGTCCCCCAGCGAACTGGCGAGCTTGGACTTCATGCGCGCCAGTTCTTTCTCCAGGTACCTGACGTTTTCCACGATCTGCAGGATTTTTTGCGCCGCCTCCTGCGGCTGCGCTTTCAACGCGCCTGCAATTTCGGCCAGTTGCACCTCGCGTTCCTGGACATACTCCAGCGCACTCTCGCCCGTGATGGCCTCTATCCTTCGAATGCCGGCCGCCACCCCGGACTCGGCCACAATTTTGAAGAAGCCGATATCCCCGGTGCGCTTCACATGGGTGCCACCGCAGAGCTCCCGCGAACTGCCGATATCCAGGACCCGGACTTCGCTTCCGTATTTTTCGCCGAACAACATCATGGCCCCGGATTTTTTCGCCTCCTCTATCGTCATCATGCGGGCCCCCGTCGCAGCGTTGGCCACAATCTCGGCGTTAACCAACGCTTCCACCCGGCGGATTTCCGCATCCGTCACCGGCTGGTTATGCGAGAAGTCAAAACGTGTCTTGGCTGCATCCACTAGCGAGCCTTTCTGCTGCACATGGGACCCCAGCACCTCGCGCAGCGCCTTGTGCATCAGGTGGGTGACGGAGTGATTGCGCTCGGTCCGGGCACGCGCCAGCGCGTCGACCCGGGAGAGCACCTTGTCCCCGGCAACCAGCCGCCCGCTGCGCAACAAACCGTGGTGACCGAACACATTTGCCTGAATCTTTTGAGTATCGGAAACGGCGAAGGTACCGTTCGGAACCAGCAATTCGCCCCTGTCGCCCACCTGTCCCCCGGACTCGGCATAGAAAGGCGTCTGGTCCAGCACCACCACCGCTTCGTCCCCCGCTTCGACGAACTCGACCCGGCTGCCCTGGCGGTAGATCGCAAGGACGTGGCCTTCGTGCTCGATGTTTTCATAGCCCCGAAAGGCGGTGGGCGGGCCGCTGTATGCGATGCTATCCTGCATGACGAACTTGCTCGTGGCGCGCGCCCTCTCGCGCTGGCGTTCCATCGCCTGCTCGAAGCCGGTCTGGTCTATGGCAACGCCGCGCTCCCGCGCGATATCGGCGCTGAGATCCAGCGGAAAACCAAAAGTGTCATAGAGGCGAAAAAGTGTTTCTCCGTCCAGGGCGGCCTCTCCCTGATTCTCCCTCAGTTCCTGCATGGCCGCCTCCAGCACCTCCATGCCGTTTTCCAGGGTCTCGGCAAAGCGCTCCTCCTCCTGCTTTAGCACCGCCCCTACACGCGCCCTGGAAGCGTTCAACTCGGGAAAAGCTTCTCCCATCACGTTCGCCAGGCTTTCGACGAGCAGATAAAAGAACGGGGAGTGCTGACCAAGCTTGTAGCCGTGGCGAATGGCGCGCCGGATGATGCGCCGCAGCACATAGCCGCGCCCCTCGTTGCCCGGGATCACGCCATCGACGATAAGGAAGGCGCACGCACGGATGTGATCGGCAATGACCTTGAGAGAGTTGCTGGACAAATCCGTGGTGTGGGTTGCCTGCGCCGCGGCCCGGATCAACTCCTGAAACAGGTCGATTTCATAATTGCTGTGCACGTGCTGCATCACAGCGGAAACACGCTCCAGTCCCATGCCGGTATCCACCGAAGGCCGCGGCAGAGGGTGAAGCGTGCCGGCGCTGTCGCGGTTGTATTGCATGAATACCAGATTCCAGATCTCGACGTAGCGGTCCCCGTCCGCCTCCGGCGTGCCGGGAGGGCCGCCGGGAATTTGCTCGCCATGGTCATAGAAAATCTCGGAACAGGGTCCGCAAGGCCCGGTATCTCCCATTTGCCAGAAGTTGTCCATGGTGACAATGCGGGTGAAGCGCGCCGGGTCGATCCCTATCTCGTTGAGCCAGATATCTGCTGCCTCTTCATCCTCCGCGTATACCGTCACCCATAATCTGCTCGGGGAAATCTCCAGCGCAACGGTGAGGAATTCCCATGCAAACTGGATGGCGTTGCGCTTGAAATAATCGCCGAAGCTGAAATTGCCCAGCATCTCGAAAAAGGTGTGGTGCCTGGCGGTATACCCGACATTTTCCAGGTCGTTATGCTTGCCCCCGGCCCGCACGCAGCGCTGGGAACTGGCTGCCCGCACATACGGCCGCTTGTCCTGGCCAAGAAACACATCCTTGAACTGCACCATGCCGGCATTGGTAAAGAGCAGGGTGGGATCGTTACCGGGCACGAGCGGACTGGATGGCACAACGGTATGGCCGCGAGACTCGAAATACTCCAGGAACCGCTGCCTTATTTCGCTGCTTTTCATATCGATTTTGATAAATGGGCTTGGTTCATTCATTGGTGCAGCCATGCCGCTAACGCCGCGATATCTCCGTTATCATCGTTCCCAGCGATTCGCCGTTGATAATCGCGATATTCGCCACTTTCACCTTAACGCTGATTTTCTCGTTCATTTTAGGCAGATCGGCTTGTGTTAGAACGAGGATCTCTCCGCTGTCATCCTTCAATACATAGGATTTGGTCCCAAGCAGCGGAAGTCGCGTAGGATCTTTTACGATGCCCTGGAGCAGGACTTCCTTGCCGTCAAAATTCACGGGTGAACTATTGATTTCGTTAATGAGCGTCGGATTGATGCCGCCGCAACCGCTCAAGATGACGACCAGCGCCAGCGCCGCCATCGCAGGCGACAAGAGGGGCAAGAAGCTAAAGCGCTCCTTCATGCTTCTTCCCTGTCTGGATCACGCAATAGCTGGCTTGCCACTTCAGCGGAAAATCCCCGTGCTATCAGAAAACGCATTTGCCGGCCGAATTCTTTTGCATTGGCAGGGATCACGCCAAACTTTTTTCGCCATACTTCATGCGCGCTTTCCCGCTCCATCTCCCTGAGGCCAGGCAATATGCCCGCAATCAAATTCTCTTCTATGCCTTTTTCCCGCAACTCGTGGACTATTTTCAAGCTGCCAAACCGGTTCTTGCGCTGATGTACGATTTGCTCCATAGCACGGGTGGCGGATAAAAAACCACGCTCTTCGAGCGCATCCAGCATGGACGAAAGTTCCTGGGAAGTAATGGCATGAGGAGCAAGCTTTCTTTGCAGTTCCAGCCGGGAATATTCGCGCCGGGCCAGGTAACTCAGGGCACGAGTCTTGAGGCTAGGGCCGTTTGCGGCGGTCATGAGGACATCATGATGGTTGCCCTCGAAACTATTCCGCCGCCGCAACCTCGGCCTGGCTGGCTACCCCGACGGCATCCCGGATCTTCGATTCGATTTCCACCGCGAGGTCACGATGCTCTTTCAGATATTCGCGGGCGTTGTCCTTGCCCTGTCCTATCTTGTCGCCCTTGTAGGCGTACCACGCGCCAGATTTTTCGATAAGCTTGTTTTGCACTCCCAGCTCGACGATTTCGCCTTCGCGCGAGATGCCTTCGCCGTAGAGAATATCGAATTCGGCCTGCTTGAACGGTGGAGCGACCTTGTTCTTGACCACCTTGACGCGGGTTTCGCTGCCAATGACCTCGTCGCCTCTTTTGATCGAACCGGTCCGGCGAATGTCCAGGCGAACCGATGCATAGAATTTCAGCGCATTGCCACCCGTGGTGGTTTCGGGGCTGCCAAACATGACGCCGATTTTCATGCGGATCTGGTTGATGAATATCACCATGGTATTGCTGCGCTTGATGTTGGCGGTCAGCTTGCGCAACGCCTGGGACATCAGCCTGGCCTGCAAGCCCATCTGCGGCTCTCCCATCTCGCCCTCGATCTCCGCGCGCGGAGTCAGTGCGGCAACCGAATCCACCACCACCACATCGATGGATCCGGAACGTACCAGCATATCGGCGATTTCCAGTGCCTGCTCGCCGTTGTCCGGCTGGGAAATGAGCAGCTCGGGCACATTGACGCCGATTTTCTGCGCATACTGCGGATCCAGCGCATGCTCCGCATCGATGAATGCCGCCGTGCCACCCATTCTCTGCATCTCGGAAATCACCTGCAGCGTCAGCGTGGTTTTGCCGGATGACTCCGGGCCGTAAATTTCGATTATCCGGCCGCGCGGCAGCCCGCCCACGCCGAGCGCGATGTCCAGCCCGAGCGAGCCGGTGGAAATCACCTGAACGTCCCTGGCTACATCGCTGGCGCCCAGGCGCATGATTGAGCCTTTGCCGAATTGCTTTTCGATCTGGGAGAGTGCCGCGGCGAGCGCTTTGCTTCTGTTTTCGTCCATGGTTTTTCCTTTCAAGAATCGTTCGATTATCGCATATGTGCCAACTCCGCGGGAAGCCGGGGTCCAAGGAAGCCCTGATACCTGTGACATGGATTGCAGGTCATATTCCGGTCGTATTCCTTGAGGCTGGCGTACGCATTATCCATATCGTGCCATGGCCCTGCCGTACCCGGCATCCGGCCTGATGACGTATTACCTCCCGATAGATGTAAAATATCGCCTGATTATTTTCTTGAACGCAGGGAACGCTAATGCAAAAGAATAAAAACAATGAAGAAACACCCCTTACCAGCATAAAAATCCAGCCACTCGCCTATTTTATTTTTGCGACCCGCTGGCTGCAGTTGCCGTTATATCTCGGGCTCATACTTGCCCAATGCGTTTATGTCTATCACTTCTGGGTGGAATTGATCGATCTGATCGGCGCAGTGATGGGAAACCAGGCCGCCTTGCAGCACATACTGGATGCAGTCGCCATCGAAGGCGCAGTGCGGCCAACGAAAATAAACGAAACCACCATCATGCTGGTCGTGCTGGGCCTCATCGACGTGGTGATGATCTCGAACCTGCTTATCATGGTCATCATCGGCGGCTACGAAACTTTTGTATCGCGCATGAATCTGGAAGGTCATCCCGATCAGCCCGAATGGCTGTCGCACGTCAATGCCTCTGTGCTGAAAGTCAAACTCGCCACCGCCATCATCGGTATTTCATCCATTCACTTGCTGAAGACTTTCATCAATGCAAGCGCATATGACGAAAAGACGATAATGGCACAGACAGGCATTCATTTCGTTTTTCTACTTTCCGCCATCGCCATCGCCTTCAGCGATCGAATCATGTCCGGTACGAGCGCTCACCGGCAAACCCAGGGATTGCATTAAGAAGCAACTGAACAAGTCCTCGCCGTGCGGCGGCTTTGCGTATGGGATGCCCTAAAGGCGGCGATGCTCGCTCAAGCCACCGCAGGGGGAATGCCGTGCAGCAGATCCAGTATTCCTTGAAGCGCTCCCGCCACCGCCTGGCCTCTCACCATTTCACGATTACCGCCAAAAAGGCGGGTTTCGGTACGGGCAAGACCATCTTTCATGATCCAGGCAAAACAAATGGTTCCCACGCGCTTTTCCTCCGTGGCGCCATCCGGGCCGGCAATGCCCGTGATGGACACCACCACTTGGGCATGGCTTCGCACAAGAGCTCCTTCGGCCATCTCGTACGCCGTTTCCTCGGACACCGCGCCATACCGTTCGAGAGTCTTGGCATTCACACCCAGCATTTCCTGCTTGGCAGCATTCGAGTAGGTGATAAAGCCACGTTCGTACCAGGCGGAACTTCCGGCAACCGATGTGATCGCCTCTCCGAGCCAGCCACCGGTGCAAGACTCGGCGCTGGCAAGCATCAGCTCCTGTTGACCCAGCGCCGCCCCAACCTTTAGCGATAAATCCTGAAGTGTCTGGTCTTCCATGGCATCGGAACCTCCTTTAGGAAAGGGAAAGCGCTCTTGATGGAACTTATAATCAGGCTATAAGCCGCGTGGATACTGGGTTTCATATATTTCAATTAGTGTGCAGCGCTGCACTAGTATTTAAACACATAACTAACGAAACATTTGCTATGCTGTCGCATACTTATCCTGTGACGAGGAGTTGGCCATGCGACAGACTGAATTGCATCTTACCGACGAGGATCGCGAATTGATTGAGTCGTACCGCGCGATCGGTTTGCACCACGCCCGGGAAGTCAATCGGGCACACGTCTTGTTCGCTCTGGACAAGGGCATACCGGAAGTCCAGATCATGGCGGTTCTCGGCATCGGTCGTACCGCCATCTGGAGAACACGGGCGGCATATCTGGAAGGCGGCGCGGCGCATGCGTTGCATGACCTCCCGCGCCCCGGCAAACCTCGACGGTACGATACGGACATCGAAGCCAGGATTTCCGCCCTGACCTGCTCGCAACCGCCGGCCGGCGCCAAGCGCTGGACGCTTGAATTGCTGGAGCAGGCCGCGCAAGCGCAGGCGGGGATTGGCCCCATCAGCCGCGAGACCATCCGCCGGCTGCTAAAAAAAACTGCATCAAGCCGTGGCGCAAACTGATGTGGTGTATCGGTACACTGACGCAGGAGTATCGGCAACGCATGTACGATCTGCTCGACCTCTATGCTCACCCGTTGCGGCCGGACGAACCTGTCGTCTGTGTGGACGAGAAGAGCAAACAGTTGCTCCAGGATTCTCGTGCGCCTTTGCCGATGCGCCTCGGAACACCCGTGCGGCTGGATTATGAATACGTGCGTGCCGGTACGTGCAACCTGTTCGTGGCCGTGGAACCCAAGGGTGGTCAGCGAACCGTCAAAGTCACCGGCCACCGCACCAAAGCCGACTTCGTGACCTTCGTCCAGTACTTGCTCCAGCAGGTCTATGCCAAGGCGCAGCGCGTCCACTTGGTGCTGGACAACCTTAATACCCATTTCCGCAAGGGCTTCGAGGAGGTGCTCGGCGTCAAGGAAGCCCGCGCGCTGCTGCGTCGAGCCGTATTCCACTACACGCCGAAACATGCCAGTTGGCTCAACATGGCTGAAATCGAAATCGGCATCCTGGATCGCCAGTGTCTGAATCGGCGTCTGCCGGATCGAACCACGCTCGCCACCGAAGTCGATGCCTGGCAGCGGCGTCGCAATGCCGAACACCGTTGCATCGAATGGTCGTTTACCCGGCAGGATGCGGACAGGAAAATGGCGCGGCATTATGTTTCTTAATTAACATGTTTCAATACTAGGTACTAGGGAAGCGCTGCACAAATCCTCGCTAAGCGCGTTGCTTGTGGAGATTTATTCAGCGCTTCCCTAGAATATCCCCGATGGTATTACAAATGCTTTCCATATGGCGAGGCAAAGCAGTGTCATGAAAGCGGCCAGCAGATCATCGAACATCACCCCGAAACCGCCTCGCAATTTTCGGTCATAGTATCCGATGGGCGGGGGCTTGATGATATCGAACAAGCGGAACAGCAGGAAACCGAACGCCTGCCAGATCAGGGTCTTTGGCGTAAACAGCAGCACCAGCAGGAAAGCGGTCATTTCATCCAGTACCATTCCTCCGTGGTCGTGGTTGCCCAGCGCTCTGCCCGTCACTCCGCAAGCCCAGATCCCAACGACGAACAGGAGATCGATGAACAGCAGAAATTCGAGCCCATTCAGAAAATGATCCAGCACCCAGAACAATGGAAACATCGCCAGCGTCCCCATGGTTCCGGGAGCCACGCGGCTCAGGCCTATGCCCCCACCGAAAGCAAGAAAATGGGCAGGATGGGCCCGCAAAAACGCTTTGCCGGCACGCGGCGATTCGGGCGGAGAGACAAATTCCGGCACGCCCGGCGGATCGGAAGCCGGATGGGCTGGCGGCGGCGTATCAGAGGCGGAAGTGGTCATATCCTTGAATATCCAGCGGCATGGCTCTCCCTGCCGCATCCAGCACGGTCAGCCCGGTTCCCTCCGTGATTTCGCCGATGCGCGTCACGGAAGCTTCCTGTTTCCGGGAGAGCGTTTCAATTTCCTGGCGCCTGGCTCGTGGCGCCGTAAAGCAGAGTTCATAATCATCTCCTCCCGCCAGCAGACAGGTTACCGCGAAAGACTGCGGAAGATATTTCCTCAAGCATGCCGGACAGCTTATCTCGGCCATTCTGACCACTCCGGCCACTTTCGAACAGTCCAGGATATGTCCCAGGTCAGCCAGAAGACCATCCGAAATATCGATGGCGCTGTTCGCAAGTCCTGGCAAATGCTGCCCCAGGCCCACCCGGGCAACCGGAGTTTCCAGGGCAGGCAGGCAGGCGGCGAGCTCATCAGGTTGCAGGGTAATCTGTCCCAACTGATGCGCCAGCGCCAGAGCCGCGCCCCCCAATTGACCCGATATCCAGATGTCATCTCCCGGCCGGGCGCCGCTACGGCGCAAGGCTGCTCCCGCCGCTATCTCTCCGATAATGGTTACGCAGACGGCGAGCGGCCCGCGCGTGGTATCGCCGCCAATCAAATTCACCTCGTAAGCATCGGCAAGTTCGAAAAACCCGGCGGCGAATTGCTCCAGCCACTTTTCATCCGCTTGCAGCATCGAGGCCGGCAGCGCCAGGGCAAGCATGGCCCAGCGCGGACTCGCACCCATGGCCGCCATATCGGAAAGGTTGACGGCAAGCGACTTGTGCCCCAGCTTGCGCGGATCGACACCGGGAAAAAAATGCGTACCCGAGACCAGCATATCCGTGGAGACCGCCAGTTCCGACCCCGCCGACGGCCTGATCAGTGCAGCGTCATCACCAATGCCCAATATCGCGCCGGGAGCTGCGCGGGTAAAATAATGCCGGATGATTTCGCATTCGGAAAGCACCATCAATGAGCAAGAACGTCAAGCCTGTGCATTGATCTCTATCGTTCGCAGCTTGCCTGCCAGCTTGTCCAGCACGCCGTTCACGTACTTATGCCCATCTATGCCCCCATAGGTTTTGGCCAGCTCCACCGCTTCGTTTATCACGACGCGATAGGGCATTTCGGGACGGCTCGCGAGTTCGTGAGCCGCCAGCAACAGGATGGAAATTTCCACCGGACTGAGCTCCCTGGCGGGCCGGTCGAGATACGGCTGAAGGTGCCTTTCGAGTTCCGGCATATCTGCCAGGACGCCACGCAGCAGCCCCGACAAGTATTCCTTGTCGGCTCTGTCATATTGCTCGGATTCGTGCAGCTGCGCCTCGATGGCCTCGGCGGAGCCTCCGGCGACGCGCCATTGATAAAGACCCTGTAGCGCCAGTTCCCGGGAACGATGACGCCGGGTTTTGGAACCGGAGCGGGGACGCGGCTTTATTGCCGGTTTTGACTGCATCACTCCGCCACTTCGTCGAGCTGGCTGAGCAGATTTGCCATTTCCAGCGCGACCTGCGCTGCTTCCGCGCCTTTCCGGCTCACGCGTGCCAGCGCCTGGTCCTCGGTATCCGTGGTAAGCACGCCGTTGGCAATGGGGATGCCGGTATCGAGCTGCACGGCGGCGATGCCGCTCGCCGATTGATTGGCCACGACCTCAAAATGATGGGTTTCCCCGCGTATTACCGCACCCAATGCCACGAGTGCGTCGAATTGGTCGGTCAGCGCCATTTTTTGCAATGCCAGGGGAATTTCCAGTGCGCCGGAAACGGTAACCAGCAGTATGTTGGATTCCTGCACTCCTTGCTTGCTCAGTTCCGCGGTGCAGGCACTCAACAAACCTTCGCCGATATCGATGTTGAAACGGCTCATCACGATGCCTATGCGCAAATCCCCACCGTTGAGATCGGGCTCGATTTCAAGAATATCGTCATGTCTTGCCATGTGTGTATGCTCCCGTAACAAATTTAGTAAACCTGCCCTTGCCGGTTTTTATCTTCAGGCTTCAAATACCCGGTCACTTCAAGACCGAAACCCGCCATGCTTGGCATTTTCCGGGGAATGGCAAGCAAGCGCATTTTTCCCACATTCAGGTTTTTGAGTATCTGGGCGCCAATTCCGTAGTCGCGCAGGTCGCTGACGGCGGCGGGGTGCGTGGGTGCAGGTGTGAAGGAGACCCGCTCGAGCAGTTCCGCTGGATTTTCCCTTCGATGAAGCAGCACGATCACGCCGGAACCCGCCTCGGCTATCGTCCGGAGGGCATCGTTCAGGCTCCACGAATGGGTATTATCTTCCACATCGAGCAGATCGATAACGGAGAGCGGCTCATGCACCCGCACCAGAGTTTCGGTATCCGGGTCTATTTTTCCCTTGACCAGGGCCAGATGGGTAGCGTTGACAGTTTTATCCAGATAAGCCAGCAGCCGGAATTCGCCATGAGCAGTATGAATTATCCGTTCACCCATGCGCTTCACCAGGCTTTCGGTTCGGCTGCGGTAGTGAATGAGATCCGCTATGGCGCCGATCTTGAGCCGGTGCCGGGTGGCAAATTCAATCAGATCCGGCAGGCGGGCCATGCTGCCATCTTCATTGAGAATTTCACAGATCACTGATGCCGGGCTCAACCCCGCCAGCGCTGCCAGGTCGCATCCCGCTTCGGTATGTCCGGCGCGAACCAGCACTCCACCGTTTTGTGCCATCAGGGGGAAAATGTGCCCCGGCTGGATGATATCCTCCGGTTTCGCCGAGGGGTTTACCGCCGCGCGCACGGTGCAGGCGCGATCGGCAGCAGATATGCCCGTCGTCACCCCGCTGGCGGCTTCGATGGAAACGGTGAAATTGGTACCCAGCGGGGAACGGTTTGCGGACACCATTAGCGGCAGGTTGAGGTGGCGGCAGCGGCTTTCCGTCAGCGTCAGGCAGATCAGGCCCCGCCCGTGCGTCGCCATGAAATTGATCGCTTCAGGCGTAACGAAATCTGCTGCGAGAATGAGATCCCCTTCATTCTCGCGATTCTCCTCATCCACGAGGATAACCATTTTGCCTGCCCTGATTTCGGCAACGACCGCCTGGATGGTATCGATAGTCATGACAATTCCATGTTTTTAGCCTTCCGTGGCGACGAGCCGCTCGACATAGCGCGCCAGCATATCGACTTCCAGGTTGACCTTGCCGCCGGGTTTGAGCTCGCGCAGGGTGGTTTTTTCCAGGGTGTGGGGAATGAGATTCACTTCAAACTCCTTTCCAGCTATTCGATTTACCGTCAAACTGACGCCATTGAGCGTGATAGACCCCTTTCTGGCAATATACTTCGCCAGTGTCGCGGGGGCCCTTATTGCCAGCAAGCAACTCCCGCCCACCGGCTCAAGCGTAATGACCTCGCCCAGCCCATCCACATGCCCGCTCACGAGATGGCCGCCGAGCCGGTCATCGAAGCGCATCGCTTTTTCCAGATTGACCCTGCCGCCCGGTTGATCCAGGCCCTGGGTGCAGAGCAACGTTTCCCGCGATACATCGACATGAATGCTGCGGCCGCTGACAGAAGTCACGGTAAGGCATGTTCCATTGACCGCGATGCTATCCCCTTTCTTGACATCCGACAAATCCAGCGGACCGGCCGCAATGCACAGGCTAACCCCGCCCTCCACTGGAATGGCGTGCGTTATCTCGCCTATCGCCTCTATGATGCCGGTAAACATCGGATATTTTCCATCTTCGGATAAAATGTGCCAAATGTGCCTATTGTATGCGCCTATCGCCTTCTGGATAAGGGGATGTGCGGCAAGTGCGGCAATTTGACGCATGGCCGTAAAGGTAAAGATGGGTTAATGTCGGGTTCCGGTATTCCCGAAGGCGGGAAATACCGAGGAATGATGATGTTCAGCGATCTCAGCCAATCACCGCTAAGCAAGAATCTGCAGCGCTTGTTCCTGCTCAGGAATATCGTCATCGCTGCCCAGTGCTTGACTTTCGCGCTGGCGCACTGGGCGCTCGAAATGGACTTGCCCTGGTCGCAAATGGTTGCGGTAACCGTGCTGCTCGGGGTACTGAACCTCGCAACCTGGCTACGCCTGCGTCGCCATCTTCCGGTGTCGAGCATCGAGTTTTTTGCTCAATTGGTGGTGGATGTGTTTGCGCTGAGCGCACTGCTGTATTTCAGCGGAGGTTCGACCAATCCATTTATTTCACTGTACCTGCTGCCGTTGACGATAGCTGCGGCCGCGCTACCGTGGGCCTACACCTGGGTGATGGCGGCGATTACGATCAGCTGCTACACGCTGCTGCTGTTTTATTACGTGCCATTGCCGCACGATCATGAAGAACACAACAGCGAGTTCAACCTGCATGTGTCCGGAATGTGGCTGGCCTTCGTGCTCAGCACAGTGCTGATCGCCTGGTTCGTAGTAAAGATGGGCATATCCATACGGGAACGCGATAAGGATCTCGCCCTGGCGCGGGAGCAGGCGCTGCGCAATGAACAGATCATCGCGTTGGGCACGCTTGCCGCTGGCGCCGCCCATGAGCTGGGGACGCCGCTTGCCACCATGGCGATAGTGGCGGGAGAATTGCAAGGAGAATACCTCGAAGATAGCGAATTCCAGAACAATGTCGTCATATTGCGCGACCAGATCACGCATTGCAAGCATACCCTCACCCAGATGCTGGCGGATGCGGGCCAGGCCCGGGCTGAAGACGGCAGCGGCCAGGCCGTGGATTACTTTCTCCGGCAGGTCCTTGATAAATGGCAGCTCATGCGGCCCGCTGTCAAGTTCACCTATGAATGCAGCGGCGTGGAACCGGTTCCGCAAGTCCTGAATACGCAGCTGCTGAGCCAATCCATACTGAACCTGCTGAACAATGCGGCGGATGCGTCCTTGAAGCATGTCGAAATCAAGGGGACCTGGAATTTCGAGCAACTGAATCTGGAAATACTCGATTATGGTGAAGGATTGAGCAGAGAAGCCATACAGCGCGCAGGCCAGGCTTTTTTCACCACCAAGGCGCCAGGAAAAGGCTTCGGTATCGGTTTATTCCTGGCAAATGCGAATATCGAACGCTGTGGCGGCAGTGTTCGCCTGACGAACCGCGAGGGCGGCGCCTGCACTCAAGTTACTTTACCCCTGATACGGCAATAGATATGACCACAGACCCTGCGACAGAAGCGGAGGTGGACGATCGCCCGGTTTTGCTGATCGTTGACGATGACCTGACATTTTGCGCCGTGCTGGCGAAGGCGATGGGCAAGCGGGGATTCAATGTCACCTGCGCGCATACCGTCGAGCAGGCCACGGAATACGCCGAAGCCTGCATGCCGGAATATGCCGTGGTCGATCTGAGGCTGCCCGGAATTTCGGGGCTGGCGCTGGTCGAGAAGCTGAAGGCGCTGGACCCGGGCACCCGCATTGTCATGTTGACCGGGTACGCCAGTATCGCCACCGCCGTGGAGGCAATCAAGCTCGGCGCCACCCACTACCTCGCAAAGCCGGTGGATGTGGATGAGATCATGGCTGCTTTCGAACGAACGTCGGGGGATGCCGAGGTGCAGATCAGCGCTCATCCGCTGTCGGTGGGCAGGCTGGAATGGGAATATATCCAGCGCGTGCTGAATGAAAACAAGGGAAACATTTCCGTGACGGCAAGAATTCTCAATATGCATCGCCGCACGCTGCAGCGCAAGTTGACCAAGTATCCAGTCAAAAGCTAGCGCTTGTTAATACCTGTTTTCCCATCATTGCTCGTCGCTTGCAGAGCCTGCTCCGCGACCGTCGCCGGCGCAAAACAAATGTTAACAGGCCCTAAGAGATTCCCGGCTTCTCAAGGCCGGCGGAAATACGGATATCCGCCCCTATTGAACGAATATCGCGAATGATCAACGCGCGCTTTTCCTGGAGAGTTGCCAGTTCCGGGAGTTCCACCATGCCGCGTGCCACGTGTCCGATCAGACAAGGGGCGAGGTAAATCACTAGCTCATCCACCAGCCCGGCCTGCATGAGCGCGCCATTCAACCTGGGTCCCGCTTCGACCAGCAGCTCGTTTATCTCAAGGCCGGCAAGCGTCTGCATCATTTTCCCGAGATCGACTTTCCCATCCGTGCCGGGAAGCGGGATCACGTTTGCTCCCATGCCGCGCAGCACGGCGATTTTTTCTTCGTCCGCGCCGGCGGTAAAAATCAATGCTCGCCCCTCTCGTAGCACTCTGGAATCCAGGGGAATATGCAGGCCGCTGTCCAGAACAACCCGCAGAGGCTGCCTGGGTGTCTCCACGTAACGGACGTTGAGCTCAGGGTTGTCTGCCAGCACGGTGCCGATGCCTGTGAGCACGGCGCAGGAGCGCGCGCGCAACCGATGGCCGTCACGCCGCGCCGGCTCGCTCGTTATCCACTGGCTGGCGCCGTTATTGAGGGCTGTCCTGCCGTCGAGGCTGGCGGCGATTTTCATCCGTACCCATGGGCGCTGCCGCGTCATCCGCGAGACAAAACCTGCATTGAGCGCTTTTGCCTGCGTTTCCATCAAACCGGCAACGACCTCGATTCCCGCCTGCCGTAGCAACGCTGCGCCTTTGCCTGCCACCAGGGGATTGGGATCCTCCATGGCCATAATCACTCGCGCGATGCCGGCCGCTATCAGCGCCTCGGCGCAGGGGGGCGTTCTGCCATGATGGCTGCACGGCTCCAGGGTGACATAAGCGGCAGCGCCCCGTGCCGCGCTGCCTGCGGCGGCGAGCGCGTTGATTTCGGCATGAGGGCCGCCGGCGAACTGATGCCAGCCGCTGCCTGCCATGACGCCGTCACGCACGATCACGCAGCCTACTCGCGGGTTGGGGCTGGTACTGTACAAGCCCTTTTCAGCAAGCCGCAAGGCACGAGCCATGCAGGCATGATCGTCCGGCGAAAACGGGGTGGGAGACTGGTTCATCGCGAACCTTCGCCTGGGAACAAGGGCTTTGCCCAGCGTCCCGGTATGGCGTTGGACAATAGTGGATCGGAATCAGGTTTTTTTTACCGCCGCCTGCCGTGGCGGCCTGGGAATCTTCGGGATCTTGAGAACCCTTTGCACCTTTTGCACTTCCTTGATCGCGTCATGAAAATCGTCCGCATCCTGGAAACTTCGATAAACGGAAGCAAAACGGATGTAGGCCACCTTGTCCAGCCTGTAGAGTTCCTGCATGACCATTTCCCCAATCGTGCGCGAGGGGACCTCCCGTTCTCCCAGGCTCAAGAGTTTCTGGATGATACGGTCCACGGCTGCATCCACATATTCCGTCGGAACCGGCCTTTTATGCAGGGCTCGCATGAAACTGGTGAGCATTTTATCGCGGCTGAATTCCGAGCGATTGCCATCCTGCTTTACTATCTGAGGAAGCCGCAGCTCCACGGTTTCATAGGTGGTGAAGCGTTTGTCGCATACAGGGCAGCGGCGGCGGCGGCGTATGCGGTCTCCTTCTTCGCTGACGCGCGAATCAATGACGCTGGTGTCGCCCGCATTGCAGAAAGGACACTTCATGGGCCAAAGCTGGCGCAGATAAGCCGGGCAGCCGTGACTCGCGCCACTTGCAGGTATCCGGCTGATACTATTTTCAAGCGGAAAATTCCTGGTAAACCGGAAATCTTGCGCATAACGCCTTTGCCTGCGCTGCAACGCCCAGAATCACAGTGCGGTCTTCCGGCGCATCCAGCACATCGGCGATCAGGTTTGCGAGCTGTTCCGCTTCGATCTCGGTAAAGCCACGCGTGGTTATGGCAGGTGTGCCTATGCGGATGCCGCTGGTGACGAAAGGCTTTTGCGGGTCGTTGGGGATTGCGTTCTTATTGACGGTGATGTGGGCGAACTCCAGCGATTGCGCCGCCTGCTTGCCCGTGAGGTTCTTCGGGCGAAGATCCACCAGAAACATATGGCAGTCCGTGCGGCCGGAAACGATGCGCAATCCGCGTTCCTGCAATACTTTCGCCATTACCCTGGCATTGTCGATGACCTGCTCCTGGTAATCCCTGAACGCGCTGGCGGCGGCTTCCTTGAAAGCAACGGCTTTGGCCGCTATCACATGCATCAGCGGGCCACCCTGAGTTTGCGGGAATACCGCCGAGTTCAGCACTTTTTCATGTTCCGGCCTGGCCATGATAATGCCGCCGCGCGGACCGCGCAGCGTCTTGTGTGTCGTACTGGTAACAAAATCGGCGATGCCTACCGGGTTGGGATAGAATCCCGCCGCCACGAGGCCGGCATAATGCGCCATGTCCACGAAGAGATAAGCCCCCACCTCATCGGCAATCTTGCGAAAACGCTTCCAGTCGATTACCAGCGAGTAGGCAGAAGCCCCCGCGACAATCATTTTTGGCCGGTGTTCCTTTGCCAGGCGCGCAACTTCGTCATAATCCAGTTCCTCGGTTTCCGGCTTGAGCCCATAGGCAACCGAATTAAAAATTTTTCCGCTGAGATTGACCGATGCGCCGTGAGTCAGATGTCCGCCATGCGCAAGCGACATGCCAAGGATCGTATCGCCCGGTTTCAACGCCGCAAGATACACCGCGGCATTTGCCTGAGAACCGGAGTGAGGCTGGACATTGACATACTCCGCGTTGAACAGCGATTTAACGCGGTCTATCGCGAGCTGCTCCACGATGTCCACATACTCGCAGCCGCCGTAATAGCGCTTGCCGGGATAACCCTCCGCATACTTGTTAGTAAGTACTGACCCTTGTGCCTGCATGACCGCAGGACTGGCATAGTTTTCCGAGGCGATCAGCTCGATATATTCTTCCTGGCGTTGCACCTCGCCCCGGATGGCCTGCCACAATTCCGGGTCGACGTTTTCCAATGTCAGCTTAGGGGACAACATGAGGCTTCAGTCCTTTCGAAATAAGAAAATTATATTTGTATTTATCCTGGCAACAGCCGAGAAGCATAGCTAGCTTACATTGATAACAGGAAACCTGGACAGATTTTCTACACATCGAGATTGCGCACGCCCAGCGCATTCCCTTCTATGAAGGCCCGGCGCGGCTCGACTACGTCTCCCATCAACGTCGTAAAAATTTCGTCCGCGGCGATGCTGTCCTCTATCTGAGCACGCAAAAGCCTGCGGCTTTTTGGATCCATAGTGGTTTCCCACAATTGCGCGGGGTTCATTTCCCCGAGGCCTTTGTAGCGCTGTGTCCCCAGGCCCTTCTTAACCTCGGACAGCAGCCAGTCGAGCGCCTGCTTGAAGTCGCTGACAGCCTGCTTCTGTTCGCCACGCTGGACGTATGCATCTCCTGACAGCAAGCCATCGAGTACCTCGGCAGTTTGCTTGATTTGGGCATAATCCCTGCTTTGCAGAAAATCCCGGTCCAGGTAACTTGCACGGGTGTTGCCATGATGCACTCGTGCAATCTTCAGCCGGTATTCTTCCGCTGTCGCGTCGTACTCGGGAATGATTTTTACACCGGGAACGCGTGCTTCGAGCCTGCCGGCGCTTTCGGCAGCGCTTTCGGCGCTGTCCAGATCCAGATCGGGATGATGCAGCAAGGCGTGCATCACCTCGCTGTCGGTCATGCGGCTCATGCGCTCGATCACGGCCTCCGCCAGCAGGTACTCGTTGGCAATCTTTTCCAGTGTTTCGCCGGTAAGGGGCGGCTTGCCATTGCCCGGATGCAGTTCGGCATCGGCGAGCGCCAGACCCAGGAGATATTGCTTCAGCTCATGGTCATCCTTGATATAGCGCTCCTGCTTGCCATGCTTGATCTTGTAGAGCGGGGGCTGGGCAATATAAATATGACCGCGTTCGATCAACTCAGGCATCTGCCGGTAAAAAAAAGTAAGCAACAAAGTGCGGATATGAGATCCATCCACATCCGCATCCGTCATGATGATGATGCGGTGATAGCGCAGGCGGGCGGAATTATATTCATCCTTGCCTATGCCGGTGCCCAGCGCGGTAATGAGGGAAGCAATCTCCTGCGAGGAAATCAGCTTGTCGAATCTCGCCTTTTCGACGTTGAGGATCTTTCCCTTGAGCGGCATGATGGCCTGGAATTTGCGATCTCGCCCCTGCTTGGCCGACCCCCCGGCCGAATCTCCTTCCACCAGGTAAAGTTCGCAGAGGGAAGGATCTTTTTCCTGGCAATCGGCCAGCTTTCCCGGCAGCCCCATGCCATCCAGCACGCCTTTGCGCCGGGTCAGCTCACGCGCTTTCCTGGCGGCCTCGCGCGCTCTTGCAGAATCGATGATTTTTCCGCAGATGGTTTTGGCATCGAGCGGATGCTCCAGGAGAAACTCCGCCAGTTTTAAAGCGACGATTTCCTCGACCGCCGGGCGCACTTCCGAAGAAACGAGTTTTTCCTTGGTCTGGGAGGAAAACTTGGGCTCGAACAATTTTACCGACAATACGCAGGACAGGCCTTCCCGCATATCATCGCCGGAAGTTTCCACCTTCGCCTTTTTTCCCAGCTCATTTTTTTCGATGTAGTTGTTGAGCGTGCGGGTCATCGCGGCGCGCAGGCCGGTCAGGTGTGTTCCGCCATCCTTCTGGGGAATGTTGTTGGTAAAACATAAAACCTGCTCGGTATAGCTGTCATTCCACTGCATGGCGACTTCCACCAGTATGCCATCCTTGTCGCCGGCAGCATAAAAAATACTGGGATGAATGACGGACTTGGTCCGGTTGACGTATTCGACAAAACTCCTCACGCCCCCAATGAAGGCAAAATGCTCTTCCTTGGCATTGCGCTGGTCGACCAGATGGATTTTGACGCCATTATTGAGGAAGGAAAGTTCGCGCAGGCGTTTGGCCAAAATATCGAAATGGTATTCGATATCACCGAAAATTTCCTTGCTGGCCAGGAAATGCACTTCGGTCCCCCGTCTTTCGGTTTTGCTGGTTGCGGCGAGCGGGGCGACGGGCACACCCATATGGAATTCGATTTGATGGATTTTTCCGTCCCGGCGAATGGTGAGGCGTAGCCATTCCGACAGCGCATTGACTACGGAGACGCCGACGCCGTGCAGACCTCCGGAAACCTTGTAGGAATTATCGTCAAATTTACCGCCTGCGTGGAGTTCCGTCATGACGATCTCGGCAGCCGAGCGCTTTAATTCGTCATCCTGTTTTATCCCCGTGGGAATACCGCGCCCGTTGTCCTGCACCGTAATGGAATTATCGGGATGAATAATGACGGCTATTTCGTCGCAATGGCCCGCCAAGGCTTCGTCGACAGCGTTATCCACGACCTCGAACACCATGTGGTGAAGCCCCGTGCCGTCGCTGGTATCGCCAATATACATTCCGGGACGCTTGCGTACTGCATCCAGCCCTTTCAGGATCTTTATGCTGTCTGAACCGTAATCAGTCGATTTAGCGTTTTTTTGCCGTTCTTTGTCTGCCATTGCCTTGCCTTGGGTGTCCTTGGGTGTAATTCTTGGTGTAATAACCAGATCACTGGGTTTTTCCGGGAGAAATCAACGCGAAACGGGCGGTATGCCGTTTTATAGTTGCATGGGCTGCAGCCTATATTCTCATGGGCATGACCACATACTTGAAATGATCGTCGCCAGGAATCTGGATAAGCGCGCTGCTGTTCGCATCGCCAAAGGAGCATTGCACCGTTTCGCTGTCCAGATTCGTCAGAGCATCGAGGAGATAGGTGATGTTGAAACCTATGTCCAGCGCGTCTCCATCATACTCGAGCTCCAGATCTTCCTGTGCTTCCTCCTGCTCGCTGTTGCTGCAAACGATGCGAAGATTGTCCGAGGTCAAGATCAACCGCGCACCACGGAATTTTTCGTTGGACAAAATCGATGCGCGCTGCAACGTCTGCAACAGTAACGCCCGGTTTACGTTGAACTGTTTCTGGTATCCGGCCGGTATCACCCGATTGTAATCTGGAAACTTTCCGTCGACGACCTTGGAAACCAGCACGACATTGGAAAAGGTAAAACGGATCTGGTTCTGAAGAAGCTCCACTGTGACGGGTTCGTCATTTTCCGCCAGCAGCTTGGCCAGTTCCAGCACCACCTTTCGCGGAAGGATCACCTCGCGCTTGTCCTGCCAAGCATCCAGCGGCATGAGGGCAAAAGCAAGGCGATGACCATCGGTGGCAACCACCTTCAGATGATTTTCTTCGATTAGCAATAGCAAGCCATTGAGATAATACCGAATGTCCTGCTGAGCCATCGCGTATTGAACCAGGGATAGCAGGTGCTTCAATTCCTTTTGCCTGACGGTTATTTTCGCCTCCGATTCCAGGTTTTCCGGAAACTTCGGGAAGTCTTCCACAGGAAGGGTTTGCAGGGTGAAACGGCTCTTGCCTGCTTTGGCGAAAAGCCGATTTTCATCGGTTTCCAGTGTTACCTGGACGCTGTCGGGCAGAGCACGCAGAATGTCCTGGAGCTTTTTCGCCGCTACGGTGACCGCCTGTGCCGAGTCTTTTTCAATTCCCTCTTTTGCCGTGGTGGTTATCTGAATTTCAAGATCGGTTGCTACGAAGGAAATTTCTTCATTCGTTGTCTGAACAAGCACGTTTGAAAGGATAGGCAGGGTGTGGCGCCGTTCGACGATGCCGGTCACGATCTGTAGCGGCTTAAGTAATGTATCCCTTTCCGTTTGTATCAATTTCATTTATTTAAATCCAGATAATCGTTAATAAATAGCTGGAAACTTCGTTATAAGTATTAAATTCCTCGTTACATCAGGGGACTACCTCCCATTTTCAGCAGGTATTGCCAAGGTATCGACTGTGGATGTTTTGGGGATATAAATGTCCTTGCGGCAAAATTCTCTGGTTATCCACAATCCACTCAACCCTATCCGGTTGATGTTATCCTCTGAGGATGTGGAGCAGCGTATTAAAATCCCGATTGATCGCCGGATCGGAAGCGCGTAACTCGGCAATTTTGCGGTACCCGTGCAAAACAGTCGTGTGATCTCTTCCGCCAAAGGCTTCGCCTATATCCGGGAGGCTAAGCGGAGTCAGCTCCTTGGAGATGGCCATGGCCATCTGGCGCGGCCTGGCGACGATGCGGGAGCGTTTTTTCGAGTACATTTCAGCTACCTTGATTTTATAGTAGTCAGCCACGGTCTTCTGGATATTTTCAATGGAGATTTGCCGGTTTTGCACTGCCAGTAAGTCTTTCAGTGCTTCCCTCGCCAGGTCCAGCGACAAACCGTGGCCGGTAAACCGGGAATAGGCGAGCACCCGCTTCAGGGCGCCTTCCAGTTCGCGCACGTTGGAGCGGATATGCTTGGCAATGAAGAAGGCGACGTTTTCATCCAGCACAATATTTTCAATCAAGGCTTTTTTCAACAGGATGGCGACGCGCATTTCCAGCTCCGGCGGTTCTACCGCAACAGTCAGGCCCCACCCGAAACGTGAAATCAGCCGTTCCTCCATTCCCGAAATTTCCTTCGGGTAGGAGTCGCAGGTGATGATCACCTGCTTGTGCGCTTCTATCAGGGCATTGAATGCGTAGAAAAACTCTTCCTGCGTGCGGTTCTTCCCCCCGAAAAACTGGATATCGTCGATCAGCAATAAATCCAACGAATGATAGTATCGTTTGAACTCGTCGAAGGCCTTATGTTGGTAAGCGCGCACTACGTCTGAAACGTACTGTTCTGAATGGATGTACCGGACCTTGGCTTTACTGTTCTGTTCCAGGACGAGGTTACCTATAGCCTGGATCAGGTGCGTTTTCCCCAGTCCGACCCCGCCATAAATAAAAAAAGGGTTATAGGCAGTGCCGGGCCGCTCTGCTACCTGGATTGCGCCTGCCCGGGCCAACTGGTTCGCTTTTCCGGTAACGAAGCTGTTGAATGTGAAGGCCGGGTTGAGCCGACTGGGGTTGCTTCCCCCGGAAACTTTTTGCGCCGGCTTTGCGGCATGCTTCTCGACAGCGATGACCGCTTTGGCATGGTTCATCCCTGGCGGACAAGCTTTCGCGGGAGATTGGTGCGCAAGCCTCAATTGGAAATTAACCGCCTGCGAAAAATGCTGTTCCGCCATCTCGTCGATAAGCGGCAGGAAGTTGTCCTTGACCCATTGCAGGACAAACCGGTTGGGCGCGATAAGCGTGGGTTCGGCCGTGTCGGATGCACTGTCGAGGCGCAGCGGTTTGATCCAGGTGTTGAACTGCTGGGAGCTCAATTCCTTCTCAAAATACGCGAGACAGAATAGCCAGAAGGATTCCATTGCGGGCATGATTCTTGTACTGTGCGGGAAAAATAAGCGGGGCTCAAAGCGGGAGAATTGATTATTCTAGTCTGTTCCCATTCACTTATCCACAGGCCGGGGGAAAAAT